>NZ_JBFLUK010000011.1:0-2721353 GCF_050470685.1 Trinickia sp. NRRL B-1857
GGATCGCCGCGCGTGCCGCAAGCAGGCTCAACGCGCCATGGAAGCAAGCCGCGTAACCGGCTGCGAATAGCTGCTCCGGATTCGTGCCGCCCCCGGGCCCGCCGAGCGCTTTCGGCAGGCGCAAGTCGATGAGGAGCTCGCCGTCATCGGAGCGTGCGAGCCCTGACGCGCGACCATGGCCCGCTTCGCCCCCCGTGACGGTAACGGTGGTCGAGTACAGGGTTTGGATTTCCTTCCCATGGTACTTGTCGAGCAGCGTTAGCGGGGGTGGGCTCAGCGTCGTCTTTCGTGTCATTGCGAGTCGTATGCGGCCGAGAAGAAGTGTCGTGCAACAGGAGGTGCAAGCTGTGTTAGTCGATTACCGCGACGATATTGACGGTCCCTTGCCGTGCCATTTTTGCGTAAGGGCACAAGCGTTCGGCATTTCGAACGAATTCTTCCGCCACGCGCCTCTCGACGCTCGGCATTCGGACGCGAAGATCGATGACCAAAGCGTAGCCGCCGTCCATCGGGTCGCGCCCGAACGAGACTTGTGCCGCTACGACGATATCGTCGAGCCGCATTCCGTCACGCTTGGCGAGCAGATTGAGCGCGCCGTGAAAGCACGCGGCAAAACCGGCTGCAAACAGTTGCTCGGGATTCGTGCCGTCGCCCGGTCCCCCGAATTCGGTGGGAAGGCGCAAGTTCAGATCCAAATTCCCGTCATCGAACGCGCGACGCCGGAGGCGCGGCCGTGGCCGGTGGCGCCGCCCGATACGGTGACCGTCGTCGTATAGAGCGGAAGAAAGTCCTGGCCCCTATACCTGTCGAGCAGTGCAAGCGGCGGCGAATTGAGGTTCTTGTCATCCATCGGCATTCTCGAATTCAGTCATGCACGTTCCCCTGAACGGGCACGTCGACTCAATGGTAGGCCAGCGCTCGAAGCCGGCGGTAGCATCGTTCCGGTACGCATCGTGTTTCCCGTTCGACACCAATCTAAAGCACTATTTATGGATGAAACGCTTAACGAGCGAGGGTTGGGGCCCGTGTCGGATCGACATGATGTGTCCTACACTGCAAGCCTATCTACGCCGGATGTGCAGCGAAGCGGAGCAGGGCGCCAATGGACCAATCGGATACGCAGCGGGTCGGATTTCGCATTGGCTTGCCCAATCGTAGCGACGATTTATCGACCTGTTTCGCGACGAGCTATGCCGGCATCATCGCCTTCATGGCGGTAGCCACCGAAGGCAGTTTCGCGAAGGCGGGAGAGCGGCTCGGCATTGGGCGTTCGGCAGTGTGCCGCAATGTGCAAAAGCTCGAAGCGCAATTGAGCACGCGATTGTTTCTTCGAACCACGCGGACGACTCACCTGACGCTCGAAGGGGAGCGATTCTTCGAGAATTGTCATCAGGAGTCGAGCGGATCGTCGAGGCGGTCAACGAGATGCTCGAGCTCCGTGAAGGTCCGCCGCGTGGGCTTTTGCGCGTCAGCTCGACGGTCGGTTTCGGTAGGAAGGTGGTGGCCCCGCTGCTCGAAAAATTCATGGCGGCTTATCCCGAGGTGGCGATCGATCTGCTGCTCGACGATCGGCCGGTCGACTTCGTCTCCGAACGGATCGATGTGGGGTTCCGCGACGGACGCATCGAAGATTCGAGCATCATCGCGAAGCAACTGGTGCCGATGGAAAGGGTGCTTTGTGCCTCGCGGGCGTATGCGGAGCAGTACGGTCTTCCGTCGTCGCTCGAAGAGTTGGATCAGCACGCGTGCGTCAACTTGAGACTCGCGGGCGGCCGCGTCTTGGAGTGGGAGTTCAAAGTCGACGGGCGCGTTCATAAGTACTTGCCGGCGGCTCGATTGACTTTCAGCGATATCGATTTGGTACTGACGGCAGTCCTCGATGGCCGCGGTATCGCGCAACTGCCGGCTATCAAGTCTGCGATTACGTCGCGCGCAATGACCTGGTGATCGCGTTGAAGCGCTATGTGCCCGACGACCGCGGCCACTTTATCTGCTATCTGAGCCGGCAGCACTTGCCATCGCGCATTCGAGCGTTTGTCGATTTCATGACGACCGAGATTCGGGCGCTCGACGTCCTTTGCCTGGGTGAATTCACATCACCCTAAATTCGCCGATGCGACCTCGACGGTGCGTATTGGTGTCCACCAGGAAACGGTGAGTGTTCGCGCGCAGATCTACCGCGCTGCGGACCCCACACCTACCATGCAGTCATCGCAAGGCGGCCACAGCTCGATCTGACTGACTTCATGTAGCGATCGATTTCTGCCGAGGTGCAACGTGCCTCGGAGGGGCCGCTTTGCGTTCGAACCCGGGCAGGGATCTTACTGCTTCGACGCATTCATTCGCAAAACGCTTGCGGGCAATGAACGCATCGTAGCGCCGAGGTGGGTGGCTCGCCATGAAAACTTTCGATATCGACTGGATTGCAACGTCGCCGGATGATGCCGGCGCGATCGACTTGGGTGCGCATCTCGTCAAGCGAACGCGAAGGTTATTCGCACCACGGAATATATGCAGGAAACGGACAGGTGATTCATTACGGCGGCTTTCATCACTCAATTGAGCGACGGCCTGTCGAAGTCGTTTCGTTACAAAGTTTTTCTGCGGGCAGACCGATCGGGTGCAGTCGGAGCCCAATGCCGTGTATCGCGAATGAATGTCGTGGCACGGGCCCAATCGCGCTTGGGTGAAGACAGATACCGGATTTTGACGAACAACTGCGAGCATTTCTGCACGTGGTGCGTACAAGGCTTCGCACGGAGCGAGCAGGTGCGTCGATGCCTCACGCATCCCTGGTTAGGCATCGCCACGCTGCGCGTGCTAGCGCGAAGGAGCCGCGCTTTCCGTCACTGGGCCTCGCGGATCTCGTGCGTTAGCCATCGATTTCGTTCGTCGATCGCGACGCATTGCTTCGTCGATCAACTCCGTCGAGCTTAGAACGATTCCACGGATCGGATGCCAATGCGAATCGATCGGCCGATCGAAGCAACAGTAGCCGATTAGTTAAGACTCTAAAGGATGAAACATGAACATGGAATCCAAGGCAGTCGCCGCTGCACCGTTGACCGCATCCGATTTGGTATCGGCACGTTTGCAGTTGCACTCGCCACTTTCATGAACGTGCTCGATTCGTCGATTGCGAATGTTGCCATTCCGACGCTTTCGGGCAATCTGGGCGTGTCCGTGGATGAGGGTACGTGGGTCATTACACTCTTTGCCGCGTCTAATGCCGTATCGATTCCCCTAACGGGATGGCTCACGCAACGGGTCGGTCAAGTGAAGCTGTTCGTCGGGGCGATTCTTCTGTTCGTCTTGTCGTCGGCGGCATGCGGCTCGCGCCGAATCTCTTGTGCTGCTTGCGGCCCGCGTGGTGCAGGGCGCAGTGGCGGGGCCGCTGGTGCCGCTTTCGCAAGCGCTGCTGCTGGCGTCGTTTCCCAAAGACAAGAGTTCGAGCGCGCTGTCGCTCTGGGCCATGACGGCAACGGTTGGGCCGATCGCGGGGCCCGCGCTGGGCGGATGGATCACCGATCGGTATAGCTGGTCGTGGATCTTCTATATCAACGTTCCCGTGGGCTTGTTTGCCGCCGGCGCGATCTGGATGATTTATCGAGAACGCGAGACGCCGGCGCGCAAGCTGCCGATCGACAAGATCGGGCTGATTTCCTTGATCGTCTGGGTGGCGTCGCTGCAAATCATGCTCGACAAGGGTAAGGACCTCGACTGGTTCAACTCGCCCGTGATCTGGCTGCTCACTATCGTGGCAGCGGTAGGCTTCGTGTTCTTCTTGATTTGGGAGCTCACGGAGGAAAAGCCCGTCGTCGATTTGCGGCTGTTCGCCGGGCGTAATTTCGCCGGCGGCACCGTGGCCATTTCGGTCGCCTTCGCCCTGTTCTTCGCGAACCTCGTCGTGCTGCCGCAATGGATTCAGGGCTATCTAGGCTACCGCTCGGTGACGCGGGCTCGTCACGCGCCGCTCGGAATCTTTTCCGTCGTGCTTGCGCCTTTGATGGGCAAGATCATGCCGCGTTCGGACATGCGTGTGTTGGCGACGTTGGCGTTCGTCGGGTTCGCCGGCGTCTTCCTCATGCGTTCGCATTACACGACGGGCGTCGATACTTATACGCTCGTTTTGCCGACGCTGTTGCAAGGGATCCCGACGGCGCTTTTCTTCACGCCGCTTACCGCGATCATTCTGTCCGGGCTGCCGCCCGAGCGGATTCCGTCGGCGGCCGGGCTGTCGAACTTTGCGCGCATCTTCGCCGGCGCGGTAGGGACGTCTCTGCTCAGTACGGGCTGGAACAACCGAACGATCCTGCACCACGAGCGGCTCGTCGAGCAGACGAGCATCAACAATCCGACCTTCACGAGTGCAATCGCGGCGTTGCAGAGCACGCTCGATGCGAGCGCCGACAAAGCGCGCGCCGTCTTCGAATATTCGCTCAACACCCAAGCGGCGATGCTGGGTCTGAACGACATCTTTTGGCTATCCGCCGTGATCTTCATTTTGATCATCCCGCTGATTTGGCTGACGCGACCGGCCAAGGGCGGCGCCGCCGGCGCAGCCGGTGCGGGTGGCCACTGAGCCGGCGTGCTCAGTTCAACTCATTGACTGGACGGTGCAAAAATGAAACCGCGCAATTCTTGCCTTGGCGTCAACGCTCACAGCCTCGAAATGGGTTATCCCGGCGCTCGTCGCGGCGATATTGCCGGCTTGCGCCAACTATGCGGGTATTCATAGCGACAAGCGGATCGCCGAGCCGAGGCAGTTCGAGACCGCACTGAGTCTGCCGGCCGAGCAGGGCCGCTGGCCGGCCGCCGATTGGGTCGAGCAGTTCGGCGACGCCCAGCTCAAAACGCTGATCGACGAGGCGTTGAAGGCGAGCCCCACGATCGAACAAGCCATGGCGCGGGTGAGGCAGGCGCAAGCCTATGGCGAAACGGCGCGGGCGAATACCCTGCCGCGCGTCGATGCGAATTACTCGCTGACCCGCGAGCAGTACAGCGCTTCGGCGATGATTCCGCCGCCGTTCGCCGGCAACTGGCAGACTGAGAATCGGGGCCTACTGTCGGCGTCGTTCGATCTCGATCTGTGGGGCAAGAATCGCGAAGCGATGAACGCGGCGCTGTCGCAAGCGCAAGCGAGCGACGCCGATGCGCAATTCGCCAAGCTCACGCTCGAAACGGCAATCGCGCGCACTTACAACCGGCTCGCTCGCCTGTTCGCGCTGCGCGACGTAGCCGCGCAGGAGGTCGAACGCCGGAAGCAGATCGATACCGTTACCGCGGGCCGGGTCGCCATAGGCCTCGATACCGAAGTGGAACGCAAGAGCGCATTGGCGAACTTGGCGACGAGCCGCGCCGCCGTCACGGCATTGGACGGCAGTATTACCACGACGCGTTATCAATTGGCGGCGCTCATCGGGGCAGGGCCCGATCGCGGCCTCTCGATCGAGCGGCCGGCGCTGAGCGCCGGCGACGACGTGAAGCTGCCCGACAATTTGCCTGCCGATCTCATTAGCCGACGGCCCGATATCGTAGCCGCCCGCTGGCGTGTAGACGCGACGATGCACGAGGTGAAGGAAGCCAAAGCGGAGTTTTATCCGGATATCAATCTGAGCGCCGCGATCGGCTTCGATGCATTCGGATTCGGCCGCTTTCTTACTGCGGCTAGCCGCACGGCATCCGCCGGACCGGCGATCCATCTGCCGATTTTCGACGCCGGTGCGTTGCGCGCACAACTGAAGGGCCGCTATGCGGCGTTCGACTACGCGGTTGCCGCTTACAACCAAACACTGGTCACGGCGCTTTCGGACATCGCGACGCAGCTTGGAGACATTCGGTCGAGCGACGCGCAACTCGTCGATGCGCAATCGGCGCAGCAGGCCGCTCGCGGGGCCGACCAATTGGCACTGACGCAATACAAGGCTGGACTTACCAATCAATTGACGGTGCTCAATGCCGACGTCGTCGCATTGAATGCCGATCAGGCCGTCGTCAATCTGAAGATGAGCCGCCGCGATCAGCAGATCGCGCTCGCCGCAGCGCTCGGGGGAGGCTATGTCGACACCTCCGCACAAGCGCTGCATTCCCTCGATGCCGACGGCCGAGGCGCCCATATTGCCGCTGCGCATTGAGCCGCAGTTCGCACACCAGCCAGGAGAGTTGAAATGAGCGATACCATCACGTCCGATCGCGAACGCGCGGATTCGATCGGCGACGACCGCGTGAGGCGCGCAGGCGGGGACGAGGCGCGGCCAGCGGCCGGCGGCGCGGGACCGACGCCTTCGAGCCGCCGCAAGCACATGCTCGTTTTGCTTGCGCTTGTCGTGGCGGCGGCCGGCGCGGTCTACGGGGCCTACTACTACAGCTATGCGCGCTTTTACGAATCGACCGACGACGCCTATGTCAGCGGCAACCTGGTTCAACTGACCCCGCAAGTATCCGGGACGGTGGTGGCTGTCGATGCGGATGACACGCAAATCGTAAAGGCAGGCCAGGCGGTCGTCGCGCTCGATCCGGCGGATTCGGAGATCGCGCTGGCGAACGCGAAGGCCGCACTGGGCGAAACCGTGCGGCGCGTCAGCAGCTTGTACGTGAACAACGACTTCTATGCGGCGAATGTGGCGCAGCGCGAGTCCGATCTCGCGCGTGCCGTCGACGATCTGCGCCGCCGGCAGGCGGTCGCATCCACCGGCGCGGTGTCGGCCGAAGACATCGCCCATGCTCGCGACACGGTCAACGCCGCGCGAGCCGCATTGGATGCGGCACGCCGCCAAGCCGAGGCCAATCGAGCGCTGACGGCCCGTACGACGGTCGAGACGCATCCCGATGTGCAGGCGGCGGCAGCCAAAGTCAGGGATGCTTATTTGGCGTACGCGCGCGATACGCTGCCGGCGCCGGTGACGGGTTATGTGGCGCGGCGTTCGGTGCAAGTCGGCCAGCGCGTCGCCCCAGGGACACCGTTGATGGCGATCGTGCCGCTTGACGGTGTGTGGGTCGATGCCAATTTCAAAGAGGTCCAGCTCAAACGGATGCGTATCGGACAACCGGTGACGCTGACGGCGGACGTCTACGGATCGAGTGTCACGTATCACGGCCGGATCGAGGGATTTTCGGCGGGCACGGGCAGTGCATTCGCCACGCTGCCGGCGCAGAACGCCACGGGTAATTGGATCAAGGTCGTCCAGCGGCTGCCGGTTCGCATCCGGATCGATCCGAGCGAGCTGGCAGCGCATCCCCTTCGGATCGGCTTGTCGATGCAGGTCGATGCCGATACGCACGACGATTCCGGAACGCAGCTCGGCGCGGCTTCCAACACGAGCTATCGCACAGATGTGTTCGAGCAGTACGGCGCGCAGGCCGATGTCGAAATCGCGAGAATCGTTCGGCAAAACGAGGCCGCCCATCATGGCGCGTGATCCGGTGCATACGGATCGGCTGGCTATGCTCGGGCGAGCGGTTGCGTTCATCGTGCATGACGCGCTGCAACCGGTCGGATCGGCATTGACGCGGGGACAGTCGGCCTTGCGATGGCTGCGCCGCGACCCGCCCGATGTGGCAGCGGCCATTGCTTCGCTGGAACGGTTGGTCGAAGACGTGCAACGTGCGAGCGCTACGCTCTCGGCGCTTAGGAAGCTGGCGTCTCCGACGGCCGGACCAAAGCTGCCGCTTTCGCTGAACGCGTTGCTGTCCGACTCGGTGCGATGGCTCGAGGATGAGCTTCGACACAACGGGATCGATGTAGCGCTCGAGCTCGTCGACGGCGATGTTCAGGTGATGGCCGCACGCGTCGCGCTGCAACAGTTGATCGTCAACTTGATCGTGAACGCGATCGAGGCAATGGTCGAGAACTCGGTGGCGACGCGGCGGCTTACCGTAGCCCTGTCCGTCGAGGGGCGCAATGCGGTGATTGCCGTCAGCGATACGGGGCGCGGTATCGCGACGCATGCCGTGCCGCACTTGTTCGATGCGTTCTATACGACAAAAGAAGGGGGAACGGGGATGGGATTGGCGATTTGCCGCCGCATCGTCACGGAGCATGCCGGGAGTCTCGAGGCTGTGAGCCCGCCCGAGGGCGGCGCGCGGTTCGTGGTGCGCGTGCCGCGTCTCGGGACATGTGGCGTGGGGGCGAGCGAGCGCTGATGGGATGCCTTATCGGAGGGGCACAAATGAACCAATCGCAGTTGTCGGAACATAGCATTCGCCTTTGTCCGCCGTGCCGGCCCGACGGGCTGTCTACGAGCTTCTCGGCGAGCTACGCGGGGATCATGGCGTTTATGGCCGTCGCCACCGAGGGCAGTTTTGCAAAAGCGGGAGAGCGCCTCGGGATCGGCCGGTCGGCCGTGAGCCGGAGCGTGCAGAAGCTGGAAATGCAGCTCAGTACGCGGCTGTTTCAGCGCACCACGCGCACCACGCAACTGACGCGCGAGGGTCAACGGTTTTTCCACAACTGTCATCAGGGCGTGACGCATATCGTGGAAGCCATGAACGATATGCTGGAGCTTCGGCATGGACCGCCCAGCGGCTTGCTGCGTATCGGATCGCCGGTCGCATTCGGTAGGAAGATCGTTGCACCGCTGCTCGATGCCTTTATGAAAGTCTATCCGGACATCGTCGTCGATCTTGTGCTCGACGAGCGCCCCGCCGATTTCGCAACGGACCGGATCGACGTAGCGTTTCGCAATGGCCGCATCGAGGATTCGAGCATCGTGGCCAAGCAACTGATTCCGATGCAGATGGCACTCTGTGCTTCCCCTTCCTATATCGACGCGCACGGCCTGCCGGGCACATTGGACGATTTATGTCTGCACGAGTGCATCAACCTTCGCGTCGCTGGCGGCAAGACATTCGAATGGGAGTTCAAGGTCGACGGGTGCGTACGCAAGTTTCTGCCCGAGGCGCGTATTGCGTTCAACGATGCCGATTTGGTTTTGCAAGCGGTACTGAGGGGGCAGGGCATCGCACAGATGGCGGGCTATCAGATTTGCAGCCATATTGCTGCGGGCGAGCTTGTCGTCGTCATGGCGCGGTATGCACCCGACGATCGCGGTCATTACATTTGCTACCTCACGAGGCAGCATCTGCCGGCGCGCATTCGCGTTTTTATCGACTTCATGACCGAGCGGATTCGCGCACTCGATCTCAATTGTTTGACCGAATTCAATGGCTATGCGGGCAAGTGCGCAGCATGAGCCGGCGCCCGCGCCGAAGACGAACGATGCAAGCTGCCGAACGTTGACACCGGAGCATATTGTGAGCGTAATCACATCGATGCCGCGTCGAGGACGCGAGTGTCTCGAACCTTTGGTCTATGTTCTCGACGACGATCCGGACATGAACGACGCGCTCGTCGATTTGCTGCATTCGGTGGGCATGCGCACAACGTCTTTTTCGTCGGCGGAGACTTTCCTGTCGATCGAAATCGGCGAGGAGCCGAGTTGCCTCGTGCTCGATGTTCGGCTGCGCGGCGCCAACGGGCTCGACGTTCAGCAAGCGTTGAAACGGCGCGACATCGACCTGCCGATCGTCTTCATCACGGGCTACGGCGATATCGAAATGACGGTGCAGGCGATGAAGGCCGGCGCGGTGGACTTTTTGACGAAGCCGTTTCGCGACCAGGCCCTACTCGATGCGGTCGCGCAAGCGATTGCCGTGGATCGGAAGACGCGCCGGGCGGCAAGGTGCGGCGATGACTTGCGTGGGCGCTATGCGACGCTCACCGACCGCGAACGCGAGGTCATGATGTTGGCGGTTTCCGGGCTCATGAACAAGCAGATCGCCGGCGAAATCGGTATCAGCGAAGTGACGGTCAAAGTTCATCGCGGCAGAGTGATGCGCAAGATGTCGGCTCGTACGTTCGCCGATCTCGTCAAGATGTCGATCGACATCGACCGCACGGCGCGGCACGATCGGGCCAGTTCGGCACCGGCGCCGCGCTATCTTATCGACGCGGCGCCGCAATCCATGGCGACAAGTTACGGGTGAGCGGTATCGCGCTGGCGATGGATGTCGTGCGTGACGAACGGGTTGTCTTGCGTCGGCATCGCCAGCCATTCGGGATGTGCCAGCGTTTCGCGGATGTCATCGAGTCCACTGCCCCAATGCTCGTTCATGGTCAGCGGGCCGAACTGAAAATCCTTCGCGCTGCCCTCGAACGACTTGTCGCGATAGATCAATTGAACGACATTTCGACGTGCGTTGCACGCACGTTCGGCCGCACGCAGATAGGCTTCGTGCTGGCGATTTTCCGGCGGCACGAGGGCCATGACCTCGTTCAACATGACGCGGAAGTTTTGCTGTTCGCTCATGTAGTCTGTGATGAAGCGGGTGCGGCTGGAATACTGCACATCCTTTTGACGCGTGGCGACGCCGAGGAGGTTGTCGGGCACGCCGCCGCGAGCGCTCCATAAGTCGACCTGAAAGATCAGCGAATTGCGTCTAGGCTGCGCCTTCAGAATTGCGGAAAGCGGCGTATTGGAAACGAGTCCGCCGTCCCAATAGAATTCGCCGTCGATCTCCACGGCGGGAAAGCCCGGCGGCAAGGCTCCGGAGGCCATGAAATGCTCCGCGCGCAAGATCGTTTTGGTGTTGTCGAAGTAGACGAAATTGCCGGTGCGCACGTTCACGGCGCCGACCGATACGCGCATCTCTTGGTGGCGGTTGATCCGATCGAAATCGGCAAAGCGCTCGAGCGTGGACTTCAAGGGCGTCGTATCGTAGTAGCTTGCGCTGTGAGGCGTGGCAGAGTGCATCGATCCTGGCGACCAGAAGCGGGGAGAGAAGAACCCACGCTGCCCCTCGAACAACGCACGGGCTGCTTCGATGCCGTCAAACCAAATTCGCAGCGGGTCGGGCCAGTGCTGCGCGGTCTCGGCGATCATCTCGTACGGCAAGAGGCTGGGCAGCCAGGGCTGGCGGCAAATGTGGACCCAGAACTCGCGCAATTTGGACACGCGATGTTCGGGTGCGTTGCCGGCGATGATCGCGGCATTGAGCGCGCCGATGGAAATGCCCGCGACCCAATTCGGCCGGATGCCGGCTTCGGCCAGCCCTTGGTAGACGCCGGCCTGATAGGAGCCGAGTGCGCCGCCGCCTTGGAGTACGAGCGCAGTGACGGCGTAGTCGCGGTCGATCTCGATGGTTGACGTCGATCGTGCCGTTGCCTTCGCGGGCCCGGACGATCCTTGCAACCCTTGCTTGTCCTGGAACATGTGAAACTCCCTCATCGATTCGCATGAGAATGCTCGCAGCGTTCGTGCGCCCGCCGCGAGCATCGACCACGCACTTACTGCATGTACCAGCCGTGGCTGACGACGAACGATTGGCCTGTTAGCGCATTCGAGGGATAGGCGCACAAGAAGAGCGCGGTCTGTGCGACGTCGTCGACCGTGGTGAATACGCCATCTACCGTGCCGCCCAGCATGACGCGGCGTATCACTTCCTCTTCGCTGATGCCGAGTTCGCGCGCCTGCTCGGGGATTTGTTTGTCGACCAGCGGCGTGCGGACGAAGCCGGGGCAAATCACATGGGAGCGCACGTTGTGCTCGCCGCCTTCCTTGGCCACGACGCGTGCAAGGCCGAGCAGTCCGTGTTTGGCCGTGACATACGCGCATTTGAGCGGCGATGCCTCATGGGAATGGACCGAGCCCATATAGATGATCGTGCCGCCGCGCTTGTCGCGGTACATATGTTTGAGCGCCGCACGCGTGGTCAGGAATGCGCCGTCCAAGTGAATCGCTTGCATGCGTTTCCAATCGGCGAAGCTGTATTCATGTACCGGATTGACGATTTGGATGCCCGCGTTCGACACGAGGATGTCGATGCCGCCGAAGCGCTCGGCGACGGATTCGATTGCGCGCTCGACTGCGGTCTCATCGGCCACGTCCATGGCAAGGCCGATGGCATGACCACCCTTGGCTCTGATCGCGTGCGCGACGGTGTTTGCCGCGTCCTCGTTGAGATCGGCGATGGCGACCGTTGCGCCCTCGCTCGCCAATAGTTCGGCGATGGCTTTGCCGATGCCGCTGGCGGCACCTGTCACGACGGCGGTTTTACCTTGAAGTTTCATGGCGTTCTCCATTGAATGTCGGGCCGGGCAGGCGTTGTGCGTGCCAGGCATCATGCGTTGGGTTCGTTAGCGCCGCAGATAGTCGTAGACGACTTCGCCCAGCCCGAGCGTGAGGTCCGCGACGTAGTGCTTTGCGCCGACGACCTCGAGGACCGGCAGCGAGGCGACCGGCGCTAACGCGTGTGGGAAGAGCGAGAGCGCAGCCGGGCCCGTCCATGCCCCTTTCACCTGGACGTCTTTGAGGAAATAACAGACCAACTCGCAGACGCGGGCGGAGCCGTCGACATGAGGCAGGATCTTGAGCAGGAAATTCGGGGTGTTCGCGAGGGCGTCGCGAACCTGATCGCTGTCGATCGTTTGGTGTTTGTAGCCCATCGTGCCCGTTGCTACGCGGACCGGACCGTAATCGAGCGTCCCCACGAGGGTGTCGGTCTCGACTGCTAAGCGAGGGTTTGCGAGCTTTTTCGGGAAGCCCCAGAGTTCGCGCCCGGCGGCCAGCGGCGGATGATCGTCGAGAAACATCGCATGGGTGTAATTGCCGCGCCGCCCTTCGTACGTTACCGGAATGACTTGGCCGGATTCGGAGTAGTTTCCAAAGCCGGTGGAGTCCGGCATCCGAATGAATTCGTAATGCACGAGCGGTTCGGCTATCTCCAACGGCTCCGGCACGACGGCGCGCAGCAGTTCCGGATCGGTGCGATAAGAGATGACGAGGAACTCGCGTTGAATGAAGCGGTACGGTCCCATCGGATATGCCGGCCGACTTAGCGGTGTGGCAAAAGCCAAGTCGCGGATAGTTTGAACGTCCATGGTGCGCAAGCCTCCTCGGGCGAAAGCGTGGTGCGATGCGCCGTCGGGGTGACGGCTATCGATCACGGTTAGCGCATTCTGGAGGTTCGAGCGGCGAGGCTCCATCACACGAAGGTATCAGCGGACGTATCCGTTCGTGCGACGCTCTAGCCGGAGTTCATTGCTCGAGGGGGCTCAACATACTTCGAATGAGCCCCTGTCTGGCGGCAAACTCGGAAAAGATAAACGAGTTGCGATTTACGACAACGTGTTCGTCATGGACGACGTCACGCTAAGCGACGATCAGAGATCTCCGCTCACTTCACCGGTTCCGAGCTCGCTCCGTAGCCGGTTGACCTCCGCCCACAGCTCATCGCTATCGATATTGCGCAGCAGAACCACGCAGTCCAGCTGGTCTTCGTCCACGCCGAAGTATTGCAATATCTCCTTGCGAACCGAATCGAGGAACTGCGCATATTCCGGGGTTTCTTGGGCTTGCGCGTGCAAGGCGTCGTATTCCGCATCGTCCGCGCCGCCGCCATACTCGTCGATGTAGCGCGAGATCCATTGGTCCCGTTCGTGGTCGTAGTCGGCCTCGGCGCGCATCGCCTGCATTGCCGTATCGAAGTCTAGTTGCGCAAACGCGGCGATCGCCGCCGTCGTTGCCTCATCGAATTGGATAGTCATTCTCTTACCTCTTGCTGATCGTGGCGCATCATCGCATAGGCCGTGCGTGGGCGGGGATGCCGGCCGCTTTTTTGCCTTTGCGCGAGACAGAGCGCTGGCCGGTTTTCTTCGGCAAGCGCTGGGGATCGGCGAGGAGCTCGACCAGCCGCGTTTCGCATTCGGAAAACGAGTACCCGCGCCGCTGTGAAATCATGAACGTGAGAGCACGCATATGCCATGCGCGCCGTCGAAGCTCGACGAGTGCGCCATTTGCGAGGTCTTGCTCGACCATATGTTGCGGCATGTGCCCCCAGCATAAGCCACCCCTGAGCAGATCGTGCTTCGCGCCGAGATCGTTGACCCGCCATTGACGTTCACTGGCGACCCCCTGCTGCGTCTTCTCTGCATCGGACTGGTTGTCGGTTACGACGAGCTGGATGTGCCGGCCGAATTCCTCTTTCGAAATCGGCCCTGCGATGGCGGCCAACGGGTGCGATGGTGCACAGACCGTCACCATTCGTGCTTCACATAGATGCAGTCTTTCCATGGTGCCAGGGTTCAGCTCCGGCACGTCCATGATCGTCACCGCCAATGCGCACGTGCCTTCGATAACCAGACGCTCGCCACCCTGCATGGTCGTCATGCGCAGATTGATTGCAGCCGTTGGAAAGTCCGCCTGCACGGTACGTAGACAGTCGATTAGATGCGCGCGCGGAAAGTAAGTGTCCACCGCAATCGAGACCTGCGGTACCCCGGCTTCCGCAATCGACACCGCGCGCATCTTCATTTCTTCGGTACGCGAAATCACTCCACGAGCATCGGGCAGGAGGCTGCGGCCCGCAGGCGTGAGCGTCGCCTTGCGCGCGTTGCGCTCGAACAGCACCACATCGAACGCACTTTCGAGTGCGTTGATCGCATGACTGATCGCCGACTGTGCGCGCTTGAGCTCTCGCGCGGCCCCGGAGAAGCTCCCTTGGTCGCACACGGCGACGAAGGCCCGAAGTTGATTGATGGTGACGTTGTCGAGCATGGCTATCGAAAAAGTAGATGGCAGCTATAGATATTTAGTCAATTGGCTTCATGAATCAAGCGCGCCAGAATCGGACCTATCGCTTTTGTTCCAGGGGTGCACGACATGAACGGATTGAATGGAAAGACCGCTGTGATCACCGGTGGCCCACGGGTATCGGCCGCGCCGCGGCAAAGCGCTTCATCGAGGAAGGGGCCCGCGTTTTCATCTTCGGCCGCCGGCAGGAAGCGCTCGGCTGGCTGCTCCGTTCGATAATCGAGTCCAGCAGGGCGCGGTAAAACCAAAGAGGAATCTATGAGCTACGCAATTATTGGGTTCGGCAAGTTCGGCCAAGCGCTCGCTAGGGCGTTTGCGAGAAGCGGTATCGAAGTATCCGTGGCAACCACGCGCGATCCCGAAAGCTTCGCATCCGCCGCGGCCGCGATCGGACCCGCGATCGTTCCCAAAAAACTGGCGGAAGCGGTCAAGGCGGACGTCATCTTTTTGGCGGTTCGTTTCGAATCGCACCCGGACGTCGCGAAGGCGTTGTCGAGCTGGCAGGGAAAGATCATCGTCGATGTGACCAATGCCTACGGCGTGCCCCTTGAGGCACTAGGGGAGCCATCTTCTGCCAAGGTCGTCGCACGGGCTTTCGCCGGCGCGAGGCTGGTTAAGGGCTTCAATCATTTGCCCGCAGCCGTCTTCGAGCAAGATCCGGCCGTGAGCGGTGGCAGGCGAGTGGTGTTCTTGGCGAGCGACGATGGCGACGCCGCGGCCGAGGTCGGTGCACTTGCGGAAAATCTCGGCTTTTCGGCGATCCAACTTGGCGGTCTCTCGGAAGGCGGACTGCTTGTGCAGGCAAGCGGAAATAGCTGGGGGCATCTGATCTTTAAGGACTTGATCAAGTTTGATTGACACCGCGGAGGGGATTGAACGCGCTCTCTCAGGCAGACGAATGCTGCTGCGGCGTGATTTCGTCTGAAACGGACTTTCCCTCGTGCAACATACAGTCGCCCGAGGTCCGTCCCTCCGCCCGATACGCTCGGGCCAGCGGATATTCGTCAGGCCGACGTGCCGGCTTTCCCGCGTTGCAGCTGTTGGGCCGCTACCTGCCTGCGAACGGCTTGCTCGAACTGTATCGTGGCCGAATCCTTGTCGCGTCTGCTGGCGCCCACGAAGTTCCGTACGATCTGAATCGGGGTAAAGATGAGCCCCCACGGAATGCCCCACCATCCCAAAACACTGGATTGAAGGATCGCAAGGAATTGCTTCTTTTGACCGCATCGCCGGCAGCAAACATGGCGTCGCGTGGACCATTGCGTCGCGATGAGGAACGACATCACCCGGTGTTCCGCGTGCACGTCGATCGGGCTGTCGTTGCGTCTACATATCGGGCAGGGACCATGCCGCCATTTCTCCACCAACGGCTGAATCACTTCGGCGGGCAACTGGTCTGCCGTTGCAATGATCCAATGCGAATCTGAACATCGTGTTCCGCAATAACGATACCCGTCGATCGATCGCCCACCGATCAGGAATGTCTTTCCACAATTGCTGCACTCTGCCATTTCGCCCTCTTGTCGTTTTTATTGCCGGAATGAATCGGATCGCCGTGAGCCGCGATGGCCGAGATCGGCTGCGATTTTCGGTCAGCGTTTTTCGGTTCGTTGCAGGCAGCAATCCGGATCTTGTTTAACGGCACATCGTCGCGGATATTGAGGCCTGCCACCACCAAATCAGCGCAACATGAACGACATAGCGGAAAGGCAATTGAGTTTCCGTACCAACGACCGCATGCTCTCGGCGCTAAAACACAACGTGCTGCCGTCGACGCGCTGCATATCCGGCCATTGGCAAAACAAATCGGCTTGGCCAGGCGTTTGCGTCGTCAATTCGCACTCCAACGGCCCATGGATCGCATACGGCTGAAGGTCACGTACATGGGGTAGCGCGGCTCTAGCCGCCTCTTCGATGAGCGCACACGCGCGAGACGGCGCAAGGCTCGTGCAAACCGTATTGCCGTACGCGCGTTTGGTTTCCACGCCGATCGCGCCAGGAAAAGTCGGCGCCGTCTCGGCCAGGAAAACGTCGTCTCCGGACATCAACGCAACCGGTACCCCGAATTCCCCCGCAAGCGCGCCGTAAAGCCCCGCCTCGCCAAGCTCGGCGCCATTCACACGCACGCTTCTAAACGCGAAGCTGTTGATCGTGTGCGCAAGCACCCCGGTGGATTGCGAACGCGCGTGATAGCCGATCAGATAAACCGCATCGCAATCCTGCTCGACGCCGGCCATCATGCCCAGGTAACGCGGCTTGCCTGTGATCGTCTGCGCGCGCGGATCGAGCCGATCGAGCAGCAGATTGCGAAAGCCTCCGTGCGAATCGTTGACGATCACCTCCGTCGCGCCGCCCGCGAATGCGCCGCGGATCGCCGCATTGGCCTCGTCGGTCATCCATGCGCGCGCGCGCTCGTACTCCGGATTGCCGTTGCGCGTCTGCTCGACGTGAGTGACGCCGGCCACGCCTTCGATATCGGTGGAGATTAGGATTTTCATTGTGATCGTTCGCTTGAATGCTGAAGCGCCAGCAGGTCGCGCCAATTCGGCACGGCGTTCGCTATCGCTTCACGCCGATGACCCGCTCTCCCGGTGACGGTGGTGGCACGCCAGAGCGCATGGACGATGGCCTGCTCGACAGCTTCGGCGCATGCGTCGAAGAGCGGATCGAGCATCGATTCGTGCAGCATCCTGACGGCGGGCATCGGCTCGCTCGCCAGATGCGGAACCCGCCATGCCGAGCTGAACGCGAGCGCAATGTCGCCGCTGCCATGTCCGTAGACCGAACCCGTGCGAGCAAGCCCGGCCGCCGAGCGCTTCGCCAAGCGCTCAAGCTGCCGCGTATCGAGCGGCGCGTCGGTCGCGATGATCATAATGATCGAGCCTTTTTCCGGCTCCGCCCGCTCGTTGGCCTTTTGTGGTTTGCTTGCGGCGATGCGGCGCCCAAGCGGCTGTCCCGCTACCGTCAAGGTCTCGAGGCGCCCGTAGTTGGCCAGCACGAGCGCGCCTAACGTATGTCGTTGGTCATTCGGTAACGTGGCGATGCGCGAGGCGGAGCCAATGCCTCCTTTAAAGCTGAACGACGACATCCCTCGCCCCGCTCCGACGGAGCCTTGCGCGAACTCGGCCGTCGCTTCCTGGCAAGCTTTCGCATAGTGCTCCGCCGATACCGCCATCGCCTGAATATCGTTCAGGTAGCCGTCGTTGCACTCGAACACGAGCGGATTGACCGTCGACCATTCGCGGCCGATCTCCGGATGGCGACTCACGGCGGCACGTATTTGCGCGGATGCAACCGCGCCGACGGAAAACGTATTCGTCAGCGCGATGGGCGTTTCGAGCACGCCCAATTCCTGCACCTGTATGAGTCCGGCACTCTTGCCGAAGCCGTTGATGACCGCCGTGGCCGCCGGCACTTTTCGTAGAAACGTATCGCCTTCACCGGGCATGACGACGGTGACCCCGGTCTGAACGTCGCCATGGTCGAGCGTCGCATGTCCGACCGTGACGCCGGGGACGTCGCTGATCAGATCGCGCGGTCCCGACGGAAGAACGCCGATCCTCGGGAGCGTTTCGGAAACGTCTGCACCAGACGCGCCGGATGGTTGTTCTGGCATTCGACACCTTGAGTTCACTAGTGGATACCGGCTCGCGTCACCGGTCGAGCTTGGGGTCGAGCGCATCGCGCAGCCCGTCGCCGAGCAGATTGAATGCAAGGACGGTCAGAAAGATCGCGACCGCGGGGAAGATCGCCACGTGCGGCGCCAGCATCATGTCCGAGCGCGCATCGTTGAGCATGGCGCCCCACTCGGGCGTCGGCGGTTGTGCGCCCATACCGAGAAACGACAAGCTCGCCGCCGTGATGATCGACGTGCCGATGCGCATCGTCCCATACACCACGATCGGAGAAATCGTGCCGGGCAGGATGTGGCGGAAGATGATTACCCAGTCCGACGCGCCGATGCTACGCATCGCCTCGATATAAAGCATGTGCTTGATCGATAGCGTGCTCGCGCGCACGAGTCGCGCGAATGCCGGCACGCTGAAAACGGCGACGGCGATGATGACGTTGACCATGCTCGAGCCTAAAACCGCCACCACGCCGATGGCGAGCAAAATGCCGGGGAAGGCGAGCAGCACGTCCGATACCCGCATTGCAATGCGGTCCCACCAGCCTTCGTAGTAGCCCGCCAGCAGGCCCATGACCGTGCCGACGACAGCACCCAGTGCCACGGAGACGAAGCCCGCAGCCAACGAAATGCGCGAGCCCATCACGATGCGACTGAACTCGTCGCGCCCGAGCGCATCCACCCCCATCCAATGCAGCCAGGACGGACCGGCGTTCAACGCGTCGTAGTCGAAGTAGTTTTCCGGATCGAACGGTACGATCAACGGTGCGACGATTGCAACGAGCACGAGCAGCAGCACGAATACGCCGGCCCACATGGCCAGCTTCTGCTTGCGGAATTTACGCCAGAACTCGCGGGCTGGCGTGCGCACGCGGCCTTCCGGTGCGACGTTCATGCGCAACGCGGGGGCTTCGATTCGATTCATGGCGGCACCCTTACTGATAGTGGATGGTCGGATTGATCAATCCGTACAGGACGTCCACGACGATGTTGATCGCGATGAACTCGACGGAGAACAACAAGATCAACCCCTGGATCACGGGGTAGTCGCGCATGTTCACGGAATCGACGAGCAGACTGCCCATACCCGGCCAAGCAAACACCGCCTCCACGACGATCGAGCCGCCGAGCAGAAAGCCGAACTGAAGGCCCATCATCGTCACGACCGGGATCAACGCATTGCGGAACGTGTGCTTGACGACGACGAACCACTCGGACAGGCCCTTGGCCCGCGCCGTACGCACGTAGTCTTCCTGCATCACCTCGACGAACGCGGCGCGCGTGAAGCGCGCCATGACCGCGGCCACGCCGGCGCCGAGCGTGATCGACGGCAAGATGTAGTGCTGCCACGACCCGGCGCCGATCGACGGTAGCCAGCCGAGCTGAACCGAAAAGATCTGCATCAACACCATGCCGAGAGCGAACGCCGGGAACGAGATGCCCGATACGGCGAGCGTCATGCCGACCGCATCCGGCGCGCGGTTGCGCCAGACCGCCGACACGACACCCACCACGAGCCCGAATACGACCGACCACACCATGCTGGTGATCGTCAGGACGAACGTAGGCATGAAGCGGTCGGCGATCTCTTGGGATACCGGTCGCTTCGTCCGTAGCGATTGGCCCAGATCGCCGTGCAGCACGCGATCGAAGTAGCGCACGAACTGCTCGGGCATCGGCAAATCCAGTCCGAGTTGGTGGCGCACAAGTGTGACGGTCGCTTCATCCGCATCGGGCCCGGCCGCGAGGCGGGCCGGATCGCCCGGCAACACATGCACGAACAGGAACACCGCGACCGCGACGAATACCAGGGTGGGGACGGCGCCGAGAAGCCGCTTGACGATATAGACAAACATGGCAAGTCCGCGTTGACGAGCGCGAGAGGGGCGTCCCGCCCGCGCTCCGATACCGGATGCGTGATCCGCTTATTGCGTCAGATCGACGTCGCTGAAGTTGAACGAGCTATCGGGCATGACATAGAAACCGGTCAAGCTTTTGCTCTGCACCGACAGATTGCGATCCGTCGTGAGAAACGCCCACGGTGCGTCCTTCCAAACGCGCTGCTGCGCATCGGCGTAGAGCTGTTCTCGCTTGGCGGCGTCGGTGATCAAGAGCGCATCGGAGATATCCTTGTCGACGTCCTTATTCGAGTAGTACGCCGTGTTGTAGAACACGGGCGGCCAACCGTTGGTGGTCAGCAGCGGACGCAGCGCCCAATCGGCCTCGCCCGTCGAAGCCGACCACCCGCCGTAGTACATGCGTACCGGCGCGGTTTTCGGATCCTTCACGGTCTGGACACGCTGCACGCGCTGGCCGGACTCGAGCATTTCGATCGAGGTCTTGATGCCGACTTGTGCAAGTTGCTGCTGGATAAACTGCACGACCTTTGCCGACGTACCGTCGTTATAGCCCGACCACAGCGACGTGGAGAAACCCGTCGGGTATCCCGCTTCCTTCAGCAACTCGCGCGCCTTCGCGGGGTCGTACGGCCACGGGGCCATCTTGTCCGCGAACGCTACGCCCTGCGGCACCACGCCTTGAGCCGGGAAGGCGTAGCCGGCGAATGCGACCTTGGCAAGCGCGTCTTTGTTGATTGCATAGTTGACGGCCTCGCGTACCCGCACGTCGTCGAACGGCTTTTGTAGCGTGTTCATCGACACATAGCGCGTCGTGATCGACGGCGTCGCGACCAAATTAAGCTTCGGATTCGCCTTCAGGATGCTCGCTTGCTCGTACGGCACCGGATACGCGAACTGCGCCTCGCCCGTTTGCACGACCGCCGCGCGAGTGTTGTTATCGGTCACCGTGCGGAAGGTCAGCGTGTCGATCTTCGGATAGCCCTTGTGCCAATAGCCGTCGAACTTCTTGACCTTCAGGTACTCGGCCGGTTTCCATTCGACGAATTCGAACGGGCCCGTACCGACGGGATGAAGCGCAATGTCTTTGCCCCATTTTTTCAGCGCCGTCGGCGAGATCATCATCGCGGACGGATGGGCAAGCGCGTTGATGAGCGCCGAGAACGGCTCGTTGAGTTCGATCTTGACCGTATAAGGATCCACCACGGTCACCGATTTGATGCGATTGAACTGGTTGTAGCGTGCAAGCCCGTTGCTCTTGTCGAGCACGCGGTCGAGGTTGACCTTGACCGCTTCGGCATTGAAGTCCGTCCCGTCCTGGAACTTCACGCCCTGACGGAGCTTGAAGATATAGCTCAGCCCGTCCGGGCTCGCCGTGTAGCTCTCCGCGAGCAGCGGCTGGACTTTCAGGTTCTTGTCGAACCCGAACAGCCCCTCGTAATACGACTTGCCGACGGCCTGCGCCAGCGTCGAATTCGTGTTGTACGGATCCAGCGAATCGAGCGTGATGGGCACCGCGACGGTCACGTCCTTCGCGGCCATCGCCATCGGGGCGGTGAAAACCCCAAAGGCCAGCGCGGCGGCCCCTATCCATTGTTTCGCGCGAAACGTTCGCATGGTTGAACTCCTCGTTGCGGGTGGGTGCATCAAAACTGCGCGGCAATGGCGTGCTGCGCGACGTAGTGGTCTTTGTCGATCTGCTTGAGCGGGGCGACGACGGGTTCGTCGCCTACGTCGCGGATCGGGCTTGGGATTTCGCCCGACAGCAGCTTCCGGTCGAGATGGCGCCGCTGCGGGTCCGCGACGGGCACGGCTGCCATCAACCGTTTGGTATAGGGGTGCTGGGGGTTTTCGAAGATGTCGCGGCGCGAGCCGATCTCGACGATTTGGCCGAGATACATGACCGCCACCCGATGACTCACGCGTTCCACCACGGCCATGTCGTGCGAAATAAACAACAGGGCCATGCCCATTTCGCGCTGCAAGTCGATCAGCAAGTTCACGATCTGCGCTTGAATGGAAACGTCGAGTGCAGACACCGATTCGTCGGCAATCACGACCTTCGGGTTCGTGGCGAGCGCCCGCGCAATGCAAATCCGCTGACGCTGTCCACCCGAGAACTCGTGCGGATAGCGCTGCGCCGCGTCAAAGGGCAAGCCCACGCGCTCGAGCAAATAACGCATGCGTGCTTCCGCCTCGCGAGTCGCGTATAGGCGATGGATGCGCATCGGCTCCATAATCGAGTAGCCGACCGTCAGCCTCGGATCGAGCGAGGCCAACGGGTCCTGAAATACGAATTGGATATGCCGGCGCAGGTCGCGCAATGCGTCGCCGTGGAGACGGCTGATGTCCTGGCCGTCGAACATGATTTGGCCGCTCTGGCTCTTGACCAGTTGTAGCAGCGAACGGCCGGTCGTCGATTTACCGCAACCCGATTCGCCCACTAGCGCCAAGGTCTCGCCGCGATGTAGATCGAAGCTAATCTTTTCGACCGCATGCACGCGACGCGTGACGCGGCTCAAAAGCCCCGTGCGGATATCGAAGCGCGTAGTCAGGTCGCGCACGCTCAAGATGGGCTCGCGCTCCGGCGCTGCGGCGGCGGGCGCGGTCGACGCTTTCTGCGGTGCCACGTCGGTGCCTGCGAGCAGCGGGAAGCGCTCCGGCGAATCGGTGCCGCGCATCGATCCCAGCCGAGGCACCGCCGCTAGCAGCGCACGGGTATAGAGATGGGAAGGCGCATCGAAGATCTGCTGCGACGGCCCTGTCTCGACGGCTTCCCCGCGTAGCATGACGAGCACGCGGTCGGCGACTTCCGCCACGACGCCCATGTCGTGCGTGATGAACATCACGCCCATCTGCATTTCGCACTGCAATTCGCGAATCAATTGCAGGATCTGCGCCTGCACCGTCACGTCCAGCGCCGTCGTCGGTTCGTCCGCGATCAGAAGCGCCGGCTTGCAGGCAAGCGCCATCGCGATCATTACGCGCTGGCGCATACCGCCCGACAGTTGATGCGGATAGCGTCCAAGCACATTTTTCGCGTCGGGGATGCGTACCTGGTCGAGCATGCGCAGCGCTTGCGCACGTGCTTGCTCCGCGCCGAGTCCTTGGTGCAGGCGGATCGACTCGGCGATTTGTTCGCCCACCGGAAACACGGGGTTGAGCGACGTCATCGGCTCCTGGAAGATCATCGCCAGATCGGCGCCGCGCATCGCGCGCATCTGTTGCCCCGAGCATTGTGCGATATCGACCGTCTGCCCCCCGCGCCGGCGAAACCCGAGACGACCGCCGGTGATGCGGCCGCCGCCGTACTCGACGAGTCGCATCAGCGCGAGCGACGTGACCGACTTTCCCGAGCCCGATTCGCCGACGATCGCAAGCGTTTCGCCGCGGTCGATATGAAACGAAAGATGCTTGACCGCCTCGACGGTGCGCTCGGATCCTCTGAACTCGACGCTCAGGTCTTCAACTTGGACAACCCGCTCGGTCGCCATGTCCGCGAAGGCGGCAGTTTTCTCGCTCATCGTGATTCTTCCGAAGAAAAGAGCCGGGCTTGCTCCTCGCGAACGCCCGTGGTCGATTTACTTGTAGATGGCGACGACCGGGGGCTGTCCTGCGCGAATGAAGCCCCGGTACATCCCTTCCGTGTTGAACGGCATGCTGACGTTGCCTTGCGCATCGACGGCGACCAAACCGCCGCGTCCGTCGATTTGCGGCAGCCTCTCGTGGACCACGTGATGCGCGGCTTCATCCAGCGACGCACCGCCGTATTCCATGCGTGCCGCGATGTCGTGCGCCACGACCATGCGGATGAACATTTCGCCGCTGCCCGTGGTCGAGATGGCGCAGGTGCGGTTGTCCGCATAGCATCCGGCGCCGATGATCGGTGCGTCGCCGACGCGGCCCGGCTGCTTGTTGGTCATGCCGCCCGTCGAAGTCGCGGCGGCGAGGTTGCCGTGTGCATCGAGCGCCACGGCGCCGACCGTGCCGAGCTTGCGGTCTTCGTCGAGCGGCGCTGCGTTTTGCGGGGCGCGAGCAAACGACAACGGCACCGCGCCGGTCGCAGCGGCATCGTGATCGAGCGCAGTGTGCTGCACATCGGTTTGCTGCACGCGTTCGAGCTGTTCGCGGCGCAGCGGCGTGGAGAAGAACGACGGGTCCACGCATTCGAGCCCTTGCGCTCGCGCGAACGCCTCGGCGCCTTCGCCGACGAACATGACATGTTGGCTGCGCTCCATCACCGCGCGCGCCGCGAGCACGGGATTGCGCACCGTACGCAGATTGGCCACGGCTCCGGCGTTGAGCGTGCGGCCGTCCATGATCGATGCGTCGAGCTCGTGCGTACCGGCGCTCGTGAACACGGCACCATGCCCTGCATTGAAGAGCGGGCATTCTTCGAGCAGGCGCACGGCTTCGGTGACCGCGTCGAGTGCGCTGCCGCCTTGCTCCAGCACTCGGCCCGCATCTTGCAAGATGCGAGCGAGCGCGGTTTCGTACGCCTCGCGCATTTCGACGGTGGCTTGCGCGCGTGCCATTGCGCCCGCGCCGCCGTGGATCGCCAATACAGCGTCAGTCATCGTTTTCGTCCTGGTTGTTCAGCCATGGCATCACCGCTTCGGTCAGCTGCGCCACGTCGTCGAGCGAGTTTTCGGAGCGGTGCGCAACCGCCGCCGACAGCGCTTCGATCATGCCGAGCGCCGCCGTTTCCGAGTTGGAGAGGTACTGGCGTTCGCTCGATGCATACAGGCAGATGTCGGCGTGCTTGGCGAGGGGCGAGGTGGGCTTGTCGGTGATGGCGAGTACGTCGGCGCCGGCGTCTCGAGCCGCTTTCGTCAGCGTGACCGTGTCCGCGAGATAGCGCGGAAAGCAGATCGAGATCAGCAGATCGCCCTTGCGCACGCGCGAGATCTGGCGAGCCGCTTCGGAGACGCCGCCCAGCGTTGCGAGGCTTTTCACGACGTCGCAGTGCACCGTGAGATTGCGTTGCAAGAATCCGGCGAGAAACCCGCTGGAGCCGAAGCCGAGAACGAAAATCCGGCGCGCGCTAAGCACCGCCTGTACGGCTTTTTCGCACTCGTCGGCGCTGAGCGACATCCGGGTCAGTTCGAAATTGCGTTGGTCCTCGTACAGCGACGCGGAAAAGATATCCGCGGCCGATGCCGCGCGCGTGCGCTCCAGGCGCAGACGCTCCACCGGTGCGAGCGCTTGCTCGAAGCCTTGCGCAAGGAGCGCCCGAAACTGCGGATACCCCGGTAAGCCAAGCTTGCGCACAAAGCGATTGGCTGTTGCGTTGGATACCTCGCAGGCACTCGCGAACTCGTCGATGGTCATCACGGCGACCTTGAACGGCTTCGCTAGCACGTAGTCGGCAAGGCGCCGATGCGCGTCGCTCAACGAGGGCAACACCTGCGCGATACGGTCGACGACGGAAGCCTCTGACTTGCTCATTGCACTCCGAATACGGTTGAGAATTTGGACATGAAAATATTTTTTCGCCACAATAGCCAGGACGAAAATATAGTTTCATTGGGGATAACCCTAATCTGATGTTTGTCCACCCGTATCGCGATGACTACTGACCCGCTCCTGCCGACCGGCACGTGCTTCGTGTCCGGCGTTTCACGACCTGAGCTCAAGGCGAGACTGAGTGCACGCTATCCCGTCGGTATCCTCGGGGGAATGGGGCCCGCTGCCGGTGTCGATTTCGTGCGTCTGTTCTTGTCGGCGTGCGAGCGCTGTTTGCGCGAGCACGACACGCCGATCGTCGATCAAGCGTTTCCCGAGCATTGGCTCGCGCAGATTCCGGTGGTGGACCGCAGCGCGGCGTTGCTCGATCCGAATGCGCCCCAGCCGCTGGAAGGCATGTCGTTGGCGATCGAGCGGCTCGTGGGGCTCGGCGCTCGCGCCGTGGCGGTTGCTTGCAATACCGCACACGCGTGGCAGGCGGTTTTGCAGCAAGCGCAGCCGGACGTCGAACTGCTGCATATCGCGCGGGAAACGGCGGCGCATCTACGCGCGTCGGGCGTCACATCGGCGATGTTGTTGGCAACGGATGGAACGTACCGGATGGCGCTCTATCAAGAGGCGCTCGATGCGTGCGGGATCGGCTGCGTGTTGCCTTCTGCTGCGGAGCGCGGCGCGCTGATGGAGGGCATCTACGACGGCGTCAAGGCCGGCCGGCTCGACCTTGCACGAGAGCGATTCGCCGCGGTGGGCAGGGTGCTGCACGAACGGCACGGCGATTTGCCGATGGTGATGGCATGCACGGAGATTCCGCTCGCGATGCCGTTCGTTGACGAAGCTCGACAATGGACGCTGGTGGACCCGGCCGAGGTGCTGGCGTTGGCGTTAGCGCGGAAAGCGTATGGACTGGCTTGATCGCACGGCACGGGAGCGGTTTTCCGATTGCGCTGTTACCGTAGAGCAAAGCGAACGGTAGGGGAGATGAGATGGTTAAGATTCGGACAATGACGATCGAAGACTACGATGCTGTCATCGAATTGATGAAGAGAACGCCGGGCGTGACTTTCAGAGATGCCGACTCGCGAGCGGCTACTCAACGATACCTTGAGCGCAATCCAGGCTTGAGCTTGGTAGCAACAGTCGGCGACGGCATAGTGGGCTGCCTCATGTCCGGACATGACGGTCGCCGTGGATATTTGCAGCATCTCGTCGTGGAGCCGGCCCATCGCCGGAAGGGAATTGCCAATGCGCTGGTCACGACATGTTTAGACGAACTTGAAAGCCTCGGGATTGTTAAGAGCCATGTCGATGTTCTCAAGTCGAATCGACTCGCGCATTCATATTGGAAGAGCCAAGGATGGGCCTTGAGAGCCGACATCGATCGCTACTCGTTCATTCGTGGCGGCAACTCGAATGCGTGATTGCACGCGCCGCAAGGTCCCGCGTCGTGCGGGGAAATGATCGCATCGCACGTACGCCGAACTCGTTTTACGAAAGCAGATACAAGATGGTGAATGGCCGGCCGGTGGCTTATCTCGCCGCCAAGCGCGCTCGATCAACGCGTTCCTCGGCCCCCCCCAGCACCTTGCCGCCTCAGTGTGCCGCGAAGTGGCGGTAAAACAGTCGCTTTATCCATTCCACGGTGACTAAATAGCAGAGCAGCATCGCCAATAGGATCAGGAAGAACTGAGGCGGGGGTGCGACGAAGCCGAGAAGCGCGGCAAACGGCATGAAGGGCAATGCGCCGGCAATTAGCACGACCGCGAGCGACGTAATCGTCAAGACTCGACTTGGTCTGCTCTTGAATGGACTTCGCTGGGTTCTAATAACAAATATCACCAATACCTGAGTGGCGATCGATTCGATGAACCAGCCGGTGTGGAATAGCGCCTCACCCGCACGGAAGGCCTTCAACATGATGAAAAACGTCAGAAAGTCGAAGACCGAACTCACTGGGCCGACCACCCACATGAAATTGCGAATGAACTTCGTATCCCAATGCTTCGGATGGGTAAGGAAATCGTCATCCACGTTATCCATCGGAATGGGCAGTTCCGAAACATCGTAAAGGAGGTTGTTGAGAAGAATCTGCGCCGGCAGCATCGGCAAGAAGGCGAGAAACATCGTTGCGCCCGCCATGCTAAACATGTTGCCGAAATTCGAGCTGGTTCCCATCATGATGTACTTCATGATGTTGGCGAAGGTCCGTCGGCCCTCCAGCACGCCGGCACGCAATACGTTCAAGTCTTGCCGCAGCAAGATCATCGCTGCCGCCGCCTTGGCGACGTCTACTGCGCTATCGACCGAAATGCCGATATCCGCGGAGTGAAGCGAGGGGGCGTCGTTGATCCCATCGCCAAGATAACCGACGGTATGCCCGTGAGCTTTCAAGCTCAGGATGACGCGGTTTTTCTGCGCCGGCGTGACCCGGCAAAGCAAGTTGGTGTGCTTTAACTGCACCGCGAGGGAGGGGTCGTCCATTTGCTGGATCTCGTTGCCGGTAAGCACCCCCGTGACCGGCAGGCCAAGTTGTGCAAACACGTGTCGGGTCACCAGCTCGCTGTCGCCTGTGACGATCTTGACGTCCACGCCAATCTCGGCCAAGTCTTTGAGCGCTTTGGCCGCGCTGGGCTTGGGGGGATCGAGGAAGGCCGCAAAGCCGGCAAAGATTAGCTCGGTTTCATCGCTCAGTACCGCGTGCGCGTAGTCCGGCGCGACCGATCGCCACGCGATGCCGAGCACCTTGAAGCCTTCTCGCTCAAGACTGTCGTGCAATGCCTGAATACTCGCGAGTGCGCCCTCGTCCAGAGGTTGCGTTGCCAGTGCCTCGCCTCTGGCGTATCGCGTCGAAAGTTTGAGGATGTCCTCGGGCGCCCCCTTGACCACTAGCAATCGCTGCTGAGCATCGTCGACCAACACCGAGACACGCCTGCGCTCGAAATCGAACGGTACCTCGTCGATCTTGCGCCACTGCCCGACCTCGATCTCCCTGTGCTCGAGGATGGCGGCATCCAAGGGGCTTTTGAGGCCGGTTTCAAAATAACTATTGAGGTAAGCCAGTCGCAGCACCTGCGCGCTATCTTGCCCTTGCGCATTCAGATGTCGCTCCAAATGGATGCGTGCCTCGGTCAGCGTGCCCGTCTTGTCGGTGCACAGGACGTCCATGCTGCCGAGGTTATGAATCGCGGCGAGCTGCTTGACGATGACATGCTGCCGAGCCATGCACAGTGCGCCGCGCGAGAGGGTGACCGTCACCACCATCGGCAGGAGTTCCGGCGTCAGCCCGACCGCAAGCGCGATAGCGAAGAGGAACGACTCCAGGAAGGGGCGATGGAACAGTGCGTTGACCAGAAATACGAAAAGCACCAGCAGGACGGTCAAGCGCATGATCAACATGCCGAAACTATGCGTACCCAGCTCAAAAGCGGTGGGCGGAGCCTTGGCCACGAGGGAATCGGCGACGTTGCCGACGGCGGTAGCCGCCCCGATCCGGCACACCATCGCCTTTGCCATTCCGCTGATCACGGACGTTCCCATGAAGATAGCGTTCTCGGCTTGGCTGAGGTCGCTCGTCGGCTCGGCAAGGTCGGTCGCATGCTTCTCGACTGGGTAGGATTCACCCGTCAGCAATGCCTGGTTGACAAAGAAATCCTTGGCCTCGATCAAGCGGCAATCTGCCGGCATCAGATCCCCGGCGGCAAGCAGAACGACATCGCCGGGAACCAGCGTGGCGATCGGCACTTCCTGCGGATGTCCATCACGTAACACGTTCGCGCGAACGGCAACCGTTTGTTTGAGCTGTTCCGCAGCGCGCCCTGCGCGATATTCCTGAACGAAATCCAGCGTCACGCTGATGACAACGATGACCCAGATGACCACGAATCCGGTGATCTCGCCCGTTAGCGCCGATACGGCGCTGGCGGCGAGCAGGATCATCACCAGCGGATTTCTGAAGTGGCTCAGATACTGGAAGATGAGGGATCGTTCACCGCGGGAGCGCAGTGTATTCGGACCGAAGCGTATGGCCCTTTGGGATGCTTCGGAGTGGCTCAAGCCGTCCGGCGATGATGCCAAACAGGCTTGCAATGCAGCAGAGGGCTGGTTCCAAAAGTGCGATTCCGGACAATCCATTGGGGATACCCGCTTACAACATCGATTTTCCTTGGGCAAGAATCTTGTCGCATATCTGCTTTGTGACCTGCTTTTGCAGGCCGCCGCCGCTCAAATCGAGTCGTTGGCCATCACCGCTGTTGAGAATGCCCTTCGAACCGTCCGCATAACCGCTGTCGGACGAAGGTGAACCACCCGCAAGCTTGCCTATCAGGGCATCCTTGACCGACGTTGCGCCGCCGCCAAGATAGTTGTTCTTGATGCAAAATTCCAGAACACCCGCGACGTTGCCGGTACTGCCGGATGTCAGCGATTGAACCGAGAGTCCTTTACCTAACCCGCCTAGGTTAGGCAGTCCACCCGACGAACCGCTGTTGCCGCCTTGATTGAGAAGGTTGCCCAATTGCGCATGGGACGTGGATAGGTAGAGCGAAGCAACGATCAACAGCCCCTTCGCTACGATGCGAAACCTGCGTTTGGTCATGACGTCCCCCTTCTCTAAGGTTTCATCGAACCGGTGCGCACGAAGCGTTCGTGCCAACTGAGCGATTCGGCCAGCAAATGCGGCGTCTGCTTGCCAAAGCTTTCATGGCACGCACGCTCGAAATAATCCTCGAGCATCGGCCTGAAATCTGGATGTGCACAGTTCGCGATGATTTTCCTCGCGCGCTGCTTCGGCGAGAGTCCGCGTAGATCGGCGATGCCCTGCTCGGTCACGACCACGGCCACATCGTGCTCCGTATGATCGACGTGGCTCGCCATCGGCACGATCCGGGAGATCGCCCCGTCCTTCGCCGTGCTGGCCGACATGAAGCACGACAGATATCCGTTGCGCGCAAAATCTCCCGACCCTCCGATGCCATTCTGAATCTTCGTGCCCATCACATGCGTCGAGTTGACGTTGCCGTAGATATCGGCCTCGATCATCCCGTTCATAGCAATACAGCCTAGGCGGCGCACCAGTTCCGGATGGTTGCTGATCTCTTGCGGACGCAGGACGATCTTATCGCGCAGCGCGTCGATTTCGTTCGCGAAGCGTTTCACTGCGTCCGGGCTCAGCGACAGCGCCGTCGCCGACGCGAAGCTAAGCGTGCCGTCGGCGAGCAAGTCGAGCATCCCGTCCTGAATCACCTCCGTATACGCCGTCAGATTCGAGAACCCGGCGGAGCTCAGCTCCGCGAGTACCGCATTCGTGATGTTGCCGACCCCCGACTGCAAGGGCAGCAGATTCGCCGGCAGGCGACCGCGCGAAACTTCGTGACGCAGAAAATCGAGCAAATGCCCGGCAATCTGCTTCGACGTCGTGTCCGGTGCGGAAAAGGCATTGCTGCGGTCCGGTGCATCGGTCTCCACGATCGCGACGATCTTGTCGGCGGGGCATCGCAAATACGGCTCGCCGATGCGATCGCTGGTCTTGGTTAACGGAATCGGCTTGCGGTTCGGCGGCAGCGCGGTGCCATAGTAGATATCGTGCATCCCGTCGAGACCGGCCGGCTGACGGGCGTTCACTTCGAGGATCACTTTCTTGGCCAACTCGAGCCAGGTCTTGTTGTTGCCGACCGAGGCGGAAGGAATCAAGAGCCCGTCTTCGCGGATGCCCGCGACTTCGACGATCGCCACATCGATCTCGCCGAACAGACCGAACCACGCGTATTGAGCCACGTGACTCAAGTGAATGTCCTGGTACTCGAGTTCGCCCGCATTGATCTTGCTGCGCAGGGTGGGATCCGATTGATAGGGCAGCCGCATGGAGATGCCGTCGGCGCGGCCGAGCGCCCCATCGAGCTCAGGAGCCGTCGAGGCGCCCGTCAGCACATTGATGCGGAAATCGTCTCCGCGTTCGTGCGCCGCTTCGATCTGCTTAGCCAGTGCGCTCGGCACCGCCTTGGGGTAGCCCGATCCGGTAAAGCCGCTCATCGCAACGGTCATGTTGGGGCGAATATGAGCAGCAGCTTCGTCCGCGGTACAGACGAGCGAGCGCAATGCGGGAGCGAGGATGCGTGAAGACGACATGGCAGTTTGTCGAGCGAATAGGGGTAGGCGACGTAGGCGTTGCACCGGGGCTCATGAGCCGCGCAAAAACACGCATGCAACGTTCACCTGATGAAAGAACCGAATTCTCGAAACTCGGCGATTACACGCTTGGGGGCACCAAGTTATTGTAAGCGGATGGTGCGCCGTCGGTAACAGTCAAAAATGCAAGTATTTGTCCAAAATCAAGAAATTCAAGAAATGGCATTTCCGGAATGGTGGATTGACAGGTCTCCTTCGAGTTGACGTCGACGAGCGCGCGGCGCATATGCCGGGCCAGTGGGCGATTCGCTGGCCCGTTCGTCGCTTTCTGAATGGTCTTTCCGGCGCGATCCCGAGTTTCGGCGCAATTTTCTCAATGAAGCGGGCGAGAAACAGCTAAGGATTGACCGATTTCGCCGCGAATTCGCGGTGGCGAACGCCTACCCTCGATATCGACTTATCTGACCTATTCGACTTTGCTATTCCAGCCTGCCGACATTGGCGAGTCAGCGCTTCATTGGTTTGTCCTTATGCAATGCACAACACGGCGTCCGCAATAGCGCCGTGCCGTTGCCGCGCGGCCAGGGCGACGGAACCACTAAGAGTGAGACCATGAAACCGTCAAATTCCGCATCGTATAAAGCAAGATCCGTTTCCGCTATTTCGTTCGCCGTCGCCGTCTTGTTCACGTCGGTTCACGCGCACGCCGGCCCGCTGCCGAGCGGCGGTCAATTCGTCGCCGGCACAGGCTCGTTCGATCGCACTGGCAGGCAGTTGACGATCAATCAGACGTCGAACCGCGGCATTATCGACTGGACGAGCTTTTCGATCGGCCATGGCAATCGCGTCGACATCGACAACGGCAGCGGCACCACGCTCAATCGGGTCACCGGCAGTTTCCTGTCGTGGATTGGAGGGACACTTTCGTCCACCGGTAGCGTTTATCTGATCAACCCGCATGGCGTGGTCGTCGGTCCCACCGGTGTCATTTCGACGGGCGGCCGTTTCGTCGCAACGACGCTCGATGCGGATAACGCCGCGTTCATGGCGGGCGGTGCGCTGACGCTCACCGGCAACTCAACCGCGCAAATCGTCAACCTCGGCACGATCGGTTCGAGCGGCGGAGACGTCTTCCTGATCGCGCGCAAGATGGTTAGCAATTTCGGCAGCATCTCGGCGCCGACGGGCTCGGTCGAACTCGCTGCCGGCCAAACGGTGCTGCTGCAAGATTCGATCTCGAGCCGGCAAGTGTTCGTGCAGACAGGCAGCCACGGCTCCGTGAGGAACAGCGGCACATTGCAGGCGGCACAGATTAGCCTGCAAGCCGCCGACGGCAACATCTACGCGTTCGGCGGCAATCATTCGGTGGTCCGGGCGACCGGGACGGCGGCACGCGACGGCCACGTGTGGCTTGTCGCGGACACCGGCTACGTGAAGCAAGCCGGACGAGTCGATGCGACGAATGCCGACGGCACGGGCGGCATCGTCGACACGATTGCCGCGACGTTCTCGCCTTGCCTATACGGCCCCACCACTGTCGTGGCCGGTATCTGGAACATCACCGCCCCTAGTCTGGCCGTCAACTGGCCGGTCAGCGTCGCGCTCTCGAACAGCCTGAGCGCCGGTACTTCCGTGAACGTCACGACAACGCAAGGCGACATCGGCGTTGGCTCGAACATTCTTTGGAACGGCAACGCATCGCTGACGTTCGGGGCCTACGGTTCGATTGCCCTCGCCAAAGGCGCGACGATCCAGAATCGAGGCGCCGGCGACCTCACGCTGCGGGCCGACGCAGCCGGTATCGACAATCACGGCAGCGTCACCAACAACGGTACAGTCGACTGGTCGCACAGCACGGGCATCGTGAGCGCCCTCTACGACATGAACGGGACTTATACGCCGGGCACCCTTCGCGCGAATGCAGTATGGACGCCGGCCACCGGTAGCGGGCTGACGACGCAGATCACCGGCTATGAACTCGCGAACTCGCTCGCCGATCTGCAAAACATCTCACAAAATCTAACGGGCAACTACGCACTCGGCAAGAACCTCGATGGCGCTGGCGCTAGCGTCATTTCGATTGGCAGCTTCACGTCGCCGTTTTCCGGTCAGTTCGATGGGATGGGGCATACGATCAACGGCATCACGATCGTGCCCGTAAATTTGGACGACGGCACGCTGCTGTCAGCGGGGCTCTTCGGCGCAATTGGCTCTTCTGGGGTGGTCCGCAACCTGAACCTGACGAACAGCTACTCCTCGGTAGTCTCGGTAGTAGAAGGAGGTCCCAGTATCACGCTTGCGCCTGCCGGTTTGCTCGTCGGCATCAACCAAGGGCTCGTCGCAAACGTGTTCGCGAGCGGCTCGCTAGACGTTTTCGTGGTAATGGCCGGCGGTTTGGTGGGCCAAAATCAGGGGCTCATTGAGCGGTCGGCTGCTGACGTCGCAGTCCAAGGCACTATGAGCGTGGCCGAACTGGTGGGGGAGAATGACGGCACGATTTCTCAGAGCTACGCGACTGGACCGGCCTCAGGCCTCCACCCTGGCGGCTACGCGGAGGGGCTCGTCTACCGGAACAAGGGGGCGATCAGCCAGTCGTTCATTACCGGGGCGGTCTTCCAGAACCCGTTCGATGGCGGCTCTCCCGTCGCCATTGCGGGCAATAATACGGGCGGGGCGAGCGCCGACAATTACTGGAACGTCCAAACGACAGGGGTGACGAACGGCGGTGGTGGCGTGCCGGCGAGCCACGGCCTGACAACGGCGCAAATGAGCGATCCCGCGAGCTTCGTAGGGTGGGATTTCAGCGCGAACGGCGCTTGGGTCATGCCAGCTGGCTGGACTCACCCGGTATTACGGTGGCAAATGGCCGCTGGCTTGCCGCCGCAGTGAGGCCGATATTGCCGAGGACCATCGGCATCGAAATTTCTCGTCGTTTTTCATGTCGGCCTCGTTGGAGGCCGTCGCTTAGCGCGCTGGCGAGGAATGTGGCGGTTCTAGAAGACCCGGCATCATGCCGACGACAAAGTCGATGAACGCTCTTACCTTGGCCGGAACGTGATTCCGGCTAGGGTAGTAGACATACAGAGGGAACGTCTCGTCGGGCCAGTTCGTTAGAACGGGCACTAGCGTGCCGGCACGCAGGTGCGCGTCGATGCCTAGGTCGATTATCTGCGCGATTCCGTAGCCTGCAAGACAAGCCCCGAGTTTCGTTCCGGCATCGGTGACGGTTAGGTTTCCTTGAACGGCCACCTTTACCTTCTCTTTGCCGCGCCAAAACTCCCATTCGAAGGGCCGGCCGGTAGCTGGGTCGATGGCCAGGATGCACTCATGGCCGTCATCGACTAGATCGTTCGGCGTCTTGGGTCGACCGCGTTGCTCAAGGTAGGACGGTGCGGCCACCGTTAGTACCCTCGGACTGTAAAGTTTGCGACAGACCAAGGTCGATACGGAGGGCGGTCCGAACCGTATAGCGAGATCGAATCCGTCGCTCACCAAGTCCGAGAGGTCGTTGCGCGTCTCCAGCTTCAGTTGAAGCGCGGGGTGGTCCTTCAGAAACTGGGCTAACTCCGGCGCTAATACAACACGAGCGAACGCCGCATCGCACGCCACACGTAGCGTTCCTTTGACAACTGAAGTTTGATCCGATGCGCCTATCGTCGCTTCTTCGATCCCTTGGAGTAACGGCAGCACTTTTGACAACAGCTCATGCCCAGCATCCGTGACTTCAACGTATCGGCTGGTGCGATGCACGAGCTTTGCTCGCAGCCGGTCCTCCAATCGTTGAATAGCGCGGCTTATCGCAGGCTGCGTCTTGCCTAGACGAGATGCGGCACGCCCGAAGCTCTTCGACTCGGCTAGGGCTGCAAGCGCAACCAAGCCGCCGACCAGTCCGCCGGCGAGGTCTTCCATGATTGATGTCTTCCTGTAATGGCAGCGATGACCGATTTGCACTATTCGAGAGCGAAAGGATCGTTCATTGTACGAGGCGCTCAACGACTGAGGAAAGCCCGAAATGACACAAACCGAAGCCCTAATCGCTGTAATTCACGACTATTTCAATTTGGCTTATGAGCCGAAAAGCCGTGACTTCAGTCAGATCTTCCATCCGAGCTGTCGAGTCCAGTGGGTTCAGGAAGACCAACTGCACATTCTTTCCGCGCAGGAATACGCGGCACTCATCAACGGAAGGCCAAGTCCTCAATCCGTCGGCGCGCCCAGGGATGAGGCTATCCTCTCGATGGAAAATATTTCGGACAATCTTTCAACGGCAACGGTGAGAGTGCGGATTGGAAACAAGCTATTCAACGATCATTTCGTATTGCATCAGGTTGAGGGCGCGTGGCTGATTGCAACTAAGGCGTCCACTATCGTGCGGACGTTCGACTGAAGCATGCGCCTCTCCGGGAGAGCGATTTCTCAAGCGTTCGGTCAATTCATTTTTGTTATTGTTGTGCGGTCTTGACGATTTCGGAGTGGATACATGCCCTTGATATTACGCGGAGCAACCCCGGCCGATGCTAGGGAGTTGGCCGACGTGTATTTGCAGTCTCGCCATGCGCTGGCATCGTACGCACCGCTCGTTCACACCGATGCGGCCGTGCGGAGATGGATCGCCAACGTCCTAATCCCATCGGGTGCCGTTACGGTGGCCGTATGCGACGGCGAAATCGCCGGCATGGCCGCGCACTCCGTCTCGAATGGGGTGGCATGGCTCGATCAGTTGTACGTATCTCCTCGATACAAGCGACAGGGCATCGGTACTGCCTTACTGGAATCGGTTAAGTCGCAGACAGCGCTCGAGCTGCAACTCTATACGTTCCAAATGAACCACGACGCCGCTGCGTTTTATGAGCGGCATGGCTTCGTTGCCATCGCATACAGCGATGGAAGTAGGAATGAGGAAGGCTGTCCCGATGTTTTGTATTGTTTGAAACGGTAACGCTTCCATGCGCAGGCTCGCAGCGATCACGACAATAGAGGGCTACCGTGCAGCGAGCTTTTTGCTTTGCGCTCGCATACCTTCGAAGATCTTGTCTGAGATGTCCTGAGGGAAACCACTCGGCAGCTGTGCCGTCACGTTTTGGATAACCGTTTCTGTCATTCCGGTTAGCGTGTCGATCATCTCGTCAACCTCCTCTGGCGCCAGCGTGACGCGCTGCCCCTGCGTAACCCAATGACGTCGACGGATCTCGCCGACGAGGTAATGCGCGTTCTTGCCGCGAACCGCCATGGCAAGCTTGACTCGGCGAGGAGAAAGCTGGTTCCGTCCATTCCCAATGATCGGATGGGCGGACAGCACATCATAGAGCGGCGTGGCGGCATAACGGTTTGACTGGCGATGGGCGATGCTGAAATTCTTCGCATGACCGTCGGGCGCCGCGAGGATCCAGAAAACGATCTGCGCCTTGAAGAAATTGAATTGGTCGAGCCTAGCCTGTTCTGAACCCGTGAGAATGCTCATAATTTGCTGGATACCAGGGCCACCATCCGCTTCGTATTTGCTATTGGAAGACGTACCTGTAGCCTGGCACATATCCTCTTGGGGGAGGCGCAGGATCCAAGAGCCATCACTCGCTAACTTCCGGTCGAATCTCGTTACCACGAGCACTTTCTGATCCTCGAAATTGGCGATTTCGCAGCTGGCGATCGGCAATCCGTAGGCGGCGACTATCTTCGAGCATAGCCACTCGTTCTCGATGGAGGTCCGCATGTCGGCCCGCATGTTTCCTACGAGCCCAAGCGGGAGTTTCAGAATATGCGTGGTGGGGGTGCTCCCCTCGGGTCGGAGCCATTGGTTGTCATGCCATAGAAGCGCGCTTTTCTCCTGCGCACCCGCAATGGAGAGTCGAAGATCGTCGATGGGGATATGCTGTCCAAACGGCGGAGCGGTGACATCTCGCAGCAAGCGCGCGATGCTAGCCTCGCTCATGGGCGTTCCGCGGATCTGTTGGAGATCGACCGGCCGCTCGCCGGGCAGGAGTATTTGGATCGCGCCGGCGCAGTCCCGTCCTAAGGCGGATAACAACTCGAAGGGAGCAGTGCCCTGGGTTTTGTGACGTATGGCGATACGCTCACGAATCGTGTCGCTGTCGGGAAGCAGGTTGTCGAAAAAGTTCGACACGACCTTTCCTCGATAAGGCTGGTTTCCTGGGGTGAAGGGCAGTGAGAGCGAGAGGGGTCGTCCTTGCTTGTCCTCGACCCAGGACTCGAGGTAGGTGAGCTTCTGACCGTCGCGCGTGGTTTCCCACCTTCCGACGGGAATACCGTTCATCCACAATTCCAGGCGTTTGGCATGCGCTCTGCGACCCATCGTTACCAATTCTCCCGCTTCTTGATGATTGGAGCGATAGGGCGAGGCTCGCCGGATCGACGCTTCGGTGGAGGTTCGGCATGCCCCGTCGCCTGTTTCGTGCCGGTCTTGGCGTTGCGCGGTGCGCGCGGTTTGACGTCGCTCTTCGTCCCGGCCAGCCGCCTCATTGGGGCAGATCCCTCGGCGCTTTTGGCCCGCTTCGCGCTCGGGCCCTCGAGTCTCGCAGGGGCTGACGCTTGTGTCAAAACGAGGCTGACGTTGAGCAGCTTGAAGATAAGATGGAGACGATCTAGGCTAGCGGACTCGGGCCTTGCCTCGAGTTGGGCGTATGTCTGCTGGGTTACCCCCAGGCGCGCAGCCAACTGTGCCTGCGTCAAGCCGGCAGCCTTGCGAAAGCCCACCAAGAGCGGGCGCAACTGCTGAGGAGTTATGACGGGGTAGTCCACGGTGTGTGTCGCTAAAACAGGAAATCATTTGTAAAAGGCAAAAACAGGATAGCATCTGTAATGCCAATTTTACAAGCCATCAGCTGTAAGTGACGGATACAGGAGAAAACCTGTAAAAATCTGCCGGATATTGAAAGCCCCCACTTTTCAACGGAATGCCTGCTTGATTCCTAGCGCGACGATCAGGCCTCCAGATATCACGTCGATCCAAGCCCCTCAATGCGTTCAGGCTCGGCAAAGCCAAGGGGTTATTCAAGCAATGACTATTCAGACGCAGTGCGCTACTGCCCGCCGCTGGCTGCTGCGGGCTGGACAGGCCGCGGCGGCATCGCCATCCGCAATGCGCGGCGGCGCAAATATACGTTGTTCATGACAAGCGCGACGGCAGTCAGCGCAGCGCCCGCAATCTGCGCCGGCACTGGGACAAAGCCTGTCAGCGCCGATACGACGAATGCGGTGATCGGCACCACGTCCATGAACAGTACTCCATTCATTGGGCCCAAGATCCGATTCCCGGAGACCCAAAACAATATCGCGCCGAAACCTGCGACGGGCCCCATGTAGAGCAGATGCGGTGCGATCGAGTACAACGTCGAGAGCGTCGGCGCGTGCACCGCATGCACCGCGATCAAGACCGCGTTCACCGTCACGATCGTCGTCAGACCGAGCCAGGTCGTCATCGTCGTGTACTTTAACGCGGACCAGCGCGCGAAGCGCATAGAGCCGAACGTATATATCACCCAACAGAATGCGCCGAGGACGATCAGCCCGCTAGCGGCATAGTGCTGAGGTCCATGTATGGCGGCCAGCAGATCACCTCTTGTGATCACGAGCGACACGCCGGAAAACGATAGGGCGACAAACACGAGCGACAGCACTGGCGGTGCACTGCGTCGTAGCCAAGAACTCAAAAGCAAGCCCATCATGGGTTGGGTTGCCATCATGATCGACGCGTCGAGCGCGCCGTCCGGCCCGGCAAGTTGTTGCCCAAGGAACACGAACGAGCCAAATCCGCAAAAGCCGACAGAGCCGAGCAACCATGCAACGACGAGCGAGTGGCCGTCCGCCGTGAAGGCGCCGGCTCCTTCACGATGCCGGAGCAGCATCGCGAATGCAATCCCCGCTATCAGATAGCGCAGCGACGTAAAGGTGAATGGGTCGACCCGAGCGAGCGCGTCGGTCATCACGGGAAACATGGCACCCATCAGCACCGTAGCCGACAGACACAACGCGACGCCTTTGCCATAACCGATCGACGATGCAGGTGACGCCGAATTCGATTTCATGACTGATCGTTCTCAAAATAGGTTTAAAAAATGCCGACATTGCCGGCACCCGTGAAAACGCGCTTGCGCGTCGATGGAAAGGTTGGTTTCAGACCAGTGCACGCATCGTCATGTCCACGATCGACGAAAGCGCTGATTTATCCATGTCGGTCTTGCCCAGCACCCGTAGCCCCTGAACGATGCAAAGCAGAAATCGCCCGACCTCCTCTGCATCGAGGCCCCGATCGAATTGGCCGGCCTCCTGGCCGCGCGCGATTGCAAGACTGAACTGCGTAGCGATGCGATGCAGCGTCGATTCGATGTGGGCGCGCATGGTCTGGTCGTCCGGCAGCAGTTCGATGGCTGCATTGGTGATAAAGCAGCCGTGTCGATCCAGAAGATTCGCGCTGACCAGCGTGTAATGCGTTAGCGCCTCGCGCAGCGCGTCGGCCGGCGGCATATCGGCGGCCAGTCGCTCCTTCAACCGAGCGATGGCGCCTTCCGCATAGCGATCGAACGCTGCGACGAGCAAGCCATGCTTATCGCCGAAGGTTCGATACAAACTCCCACGAAATACCCCTGTCGCGTCGCATAGGGCGTCGACAGGCGTTGCGTGGTAGCCGTGCTCCCAAAAGACGCGGGCAGCGGCATCGATCGCTTGCTCGACATCGAATTCGCGCGGTCGACCGCGTTCGGCGGAACGCGCGCGGGTTCGTAAAGGGTTGGCGGTAGTCATGAGGTGATATTAGAACTATTCATTCTCAAAATCAACTACGTCAGATGGACGAAGTGTGAATTCTCCGCGCCGCCAGGGGCGCAGCGTAACGACGGACGATCGATGCTTGGACGAAATCGAGCCGGCAACACTTGGAGCCTATCCGTATGCGCTTTGAAATGGCCGAACGAGCGCGGCTTGCGCCATTGACCGGTCCAATTGGGAGAAAAGTCATGCGTTGTGCACGCACCTTACCGTTCGATCGTAGTAAGCAAGGGTGGCAAACAGGATGCTTCCTCAAAGGAGGTGGCCGGCTATCTCGAAATCAAGTCAAAAAAGTACAACAACCCGAAGCTGTCCGACCTACATGACGAGAGTGTCAAGAAATGCCTAGCGCACATCACCGAGGTCGTGAAACAGTTGGGAATCCCGTTGTCGGGCAGACATAACACCCATCGCTACCGCTCAAGCAACATCCGGCTCAGTACCCCGAGCACGGTGGACGGCAACTCGGCCAGCCGGCTCACAACGAGGCTATGCGGATAGAACGACTCAACGGCATCGGTCAGTACGCCAACACCGACCAGCTCGATCCCGCGCACACCGATTGCCTCCACGCGTGCGCGCAAGTCACTGCGCAGCACCCGCGGATCGCCGTCGCCTGTCGACGGATAGCCATCGGAAAACACCATGAGGATCCGCCGTGCGGCGCGTTGCTCTGCAAGCCGAGCGGCCGCCCAGGCCAGCGCTTCGCCGTCGGGATTCTCGTAGCCGCAATCGATACATGCGAGACCGCTGAGCTCCGGCGAGCCAAAGCGTTTATAGATTTTCAAATCGAGCCGTTCGACGAATCGGTTATAGCCGCTCAAATCCGTGCCGATCGCACGTTGCCGTTCGAGCAATTCGCGCATCGGCGCGCACTCGACCGAGCTGTAACCGAGCACTTCGCATTCGAACGATAGCTGCGTCAGCGCGTCGGCGAGCGCGGCGATGCACAGTTGTGCGAGTTCGATCTTCTTGCCGGCCATCGAACCGCTGCGGTCGAGCAGCAGCGTAATAGCGACGTCGCGGCCCTTGGCCGCGCGCAGTGTGCGAAACGGTGTGCGGTAACCCGGCGATGTCGCGAGCTTGGCCAGTGCGGCGCGATCGATTTCACCGCGCTCCTGCTCGCGGCGCCAGCGGATGCGCTCGTCCGCGCTCAGTGCGCGTTCGAGCCGATCCTTCAGCGGCGCCGTCTGCGCGCGCGCAGCTTGTCGCAGCGCGCGCCAAGCCGCAGGCTCACCCGCGCCCGTTAAATCCGCTTCCACGTCGAACTCGGTGGCCAACGGTATCGACAGTTGGGGACGCGCATGAGCCGCGGCATCTAGAGGCCTGCGGCCGGCCGCGTCCTTCGGCTCGTCCGCCGCCCCGACATCGTCGCGTGCCGCCGCACCGAGCGGCGACCGGCCCATACCAACCGCTTCGCGCGAGGCATCCGCCGACGGTTCGGTGAATTCCTGCCGCGTACCGTCGGCCGCCAGCGGATCTTCGAGCGCAAAGGTGTCGTCGAACGATTCGAACGTGGATGCCGAGCGGTCGGTCTCGATGTCTTCGGCCGCCTGCGTCGTGAACATCATGTTGTTCGCACCGCCGGCCGACAGCGCGCGCACGCGCGTGACGATCGCCTGCGCGCGCTCGATGCTTTCGCGGCTCGAGCGACTCGTGCGCGCTGCATCGATCAACTCGCCGGCCGCATGCAAGGCTGCCGACAAAGAGTGGCTTTGCGTTTCGATCGCAGTCGGCACTTCGTTCCAAAGCGCGCGCTCGATACGCCATACCAATCGCGCCCGCCAATGCAGGCGAGGCCAGCGCCGCTCCGCGTCGCGCGCCGCATGCGCGCGCAGTACGCCAAGGAACCAGCGAGCGCCGGGATAGCTTTCCATCAACAACGATGCGACCCGCCGGTCCTCGATGACCTGCGCGAGTTCTGCCGTCACGCCGGCCGGCAGAGCGGCAAGCGCGTCGAGCGTCGAGTGCTTGGCGCGTGCGGCGAGCAGATCCAAGTACCCGACGAGCACATCCTTCTCCAGCGCTGTGTCGCCGGCACGATCGGGGATGACGATGCGCCCCCGCTCGACGCGCGGGCCGTCGGGGCTGAATACGACCGAGACGCCGTAGCGTCCGGTAATGACACGCGCGATCTTGCCGAGCGTCGATTCGAAGGCGAAGCCCTCTTGATCGCCTCTAGCGCGTGCGGCTCGTGCCGTGCTCATGAATTCGGCGCGATGTGGTGACGGACGATGGCACGAATGAACGCCGCATCTTCGGGGGCCACCTTCGCATAGATGGCCGGCTCCGCCGCTCGCTCGGGGTCGCCCGTGCGCAGCATGAGTTCGGCCCAGTCGATCAGGCGGCGCGTCGAAAATGCGCTCGATAGATCCTCCCGTAAGAACGCCGCGCGGCACTCGGCGGCGATGCTGGCCAGCGTATCGGCGAGAAGCCGCGTCATGTGCGGTGCGAGCGTGCGGACCAGTACGTCCGCTTCCTCGTCGGGCGTTAGATAGTCGATGCGATAGACGCGCCAACGATCGAGAAACGCCTCGTTCATCAGGTTGGCGCCTTGATACAGATGTCGGAACCGGCTCATCGCGCCGACGGCATTGGCCGTGGCGAACAGCCGAAAGTCCGGATGCGGCTCGACGATCTCATGGCCTTTCTCTTTCAGGACGAGACGCCCTTGCGGTTCGAGCACGGCCGTCAATGCGGCCAGAATCGACGGCTCCGCGAAATCGATCTCGTCGACGATGAGCCATAGCCCCTCGCGCATCGCAGTCGGAAGCACCCCGTCCACCCAGATCGTTTCGCCGCCCTTGACCGTCCAGAAGCCGACAAAATCGCCGGCCGTCGTCTGTCCGTTCATGTTCGAGCGCAGCACGCCATAGCGTGCGCGCGCGGCCACCTGCTCGATGAAGCTCGTTTTGCCGGCCCCTGTATGGCCGATCAGCATCACCCGCTTGTTCTCGAGAATGTCGAGGACGATGTCGTCGAACCGCGACGAGAACAGATAAGCGGGGTTGATCCGCGGCACGAGCGCGTGGCCTGCGCCGCAGGCGAATGCGATGCGGCCGATGAATACGGTGGCAGGGAGCGGGACTTCGCTCTTATCGCGACATTCACTGTGGTGCCACTTGCCGTCGCGATAGATGGCGGACACACGCGCAAGCTCGCTCATGAATGCGACGCTTGCATCGCCGGTCTCTTCGCCCAAGGACGCGTGCGCGCCGGCCGCGTCGGGTACGAACCCCTCGCGATGCCACTTCTTGAGTTTCGCCCGCAGGTTTTCCGCATCGACCACGAGATCGATGTCCCCGGGCGTATTCCCCATACCGTGCTGAATGCGATAGGTATGGGGCCGATCTCCGATCGTGACGCGCCACCATTGCTCGCCCGCTTCGGTAAGCCGTCGATAAAAGCCGAGGAAATCGTTCTCGGTAAATTCAGGGGCATTCATGGCATTTGGCGGTAATTGTGACTAGGATAACAAGGATCGTCGGTGTCAACTGACACAACTGGCAGACGGACCTAAATTTTATAGTAGGTTCGCGTCCGGCAAATCGCCTGCTTGCGTTTCCACCCGGAAACAATATTGCAAGCCGGGCAAGCATCTTGCGCCCAAAATCGTTAATGTTTATTGTAGCTGCGCATATGCTTATCAGTTCTGCGTATAACAAAGATTCCAAGGGTTGCAGAAAATCTCGCCGTTGATTCCGGCGGTGAGCTGTCGCACGGTCTGGCGGCAGCCGAGAATGGCAACGTTTTCTTTCTAAATGCACCGGCGTGGCCTGAAGGGGGATATTTTGAAATCCTTGCTGCCTCACACGATCAGCATGTCATTGATTGTTGCGGTCGGAGTCTTTGTGGCCTTCTTTATTATCGAAAGAATCTTTCCTCGAATTATCTTCGAGGGAAATAAGCGTGACCGTTTGATCAATAATTTTGGTCTGGGCATAACGTATAAGCTGATATTTTCGCCGATGGTCATTGCGCCGCTCGTGCTCTATATCGTGCGCGATGTCCCGTATCGCTTGCATCGGCCGGATTGGTATCACGGCGCGCTTGCGCTCTTCATCGATTTCCTGATCCTCGATCTCACGCATTTCCTGCAACACATGCTTGCGCACCGCATTCCGTTGCTGTGGCGCTTCCATGCCGTTCATCACATCGACGAGCATCTGGACGTGACGACGGGTATCCGCAATCACTTCGCGGAGAAGTTCTTCGCGCTGGCCACGAAGCTGCCCGTACTGTTCTTGCTGGCCGTGCCGCCGGAGACCGTCGGGGCGTACGAAGCATTCGTGTTTTGCTACGGCGTCTTCCACCATAGCAACATCCGTCTGCCCGACCGGCTCGAGCAGTGGCTTGGCAAGGTGTTCGTGACGCCGCTTTATCACAACATCCATCACGGCCGCACGCAGAACTTCACCGACTCGAATTACGGCGCCATCCTCAGCGTGTGGGACTACTTCACCAGAACGCGCTGCCCCGTGACGCGCCGTCCGCCCGGGTTCACGAACGGGCTCGACGAGCATCCCGACTACTCGCTCGCCGGGCTCCACCTGCTGCCGCTGCTGCCGATCAGCGTGAAGAACTGGGGCGACGTGTGGTTCGGCGGCAAACGCAGCCGCAGCGGTCAGCGCGACATCAGCATTCAACCGAATCCGTAACGCCCGGCCAATCGGTCTTCGCAGTCTCTCAAAGCCGTCTCGCGCCGCGCTCTTTCCGTAAGAACGCGGCAGGGGGCGTGCTGCCTCCGAAATCCAGCAGCAACGACAAAGGTTACGCATGGACACAAACCTGAAAATCGCCTCCGTCGGCGACTCGATCGTGACCGGCAACGCGGCATGGACGTTCGCCGGGGAAACGGCCAAGCACTTCGACGACCACGTGTCGAAATCGGTGCCGCGCTATGCGGAAGGGCACGAACTCATTGCGGAGATCAGCGACTTCTTCGTGAGCGCGCATTCGGTCTGCTACGAACTTGGCTGCTCAACGGGAGCGCTCACGCGCAAACTCGCGCGGCGCCACGGCCCCACGGCCAAATGGATCGGCATCGACGTCGAGCCCGACATGATCGCGCAAGCCCGTAAGACGGCCGCGAACGAAGTGGACCCGATGGCGAACGTGAATTTCCTCGTCGACGACATCAACCTGCATCCGTACGAGAAGAGCGATCTGATGGTCGCGTACTACACGGTGCAGTTCGTGCGCCCCCGGCTGCGTCAGACGCTCATCGACAAGGTCTACGAAAGCCTGAATTGGGGCGGTGCGTTCCTGCTGTTCGAGAAGGTGCGCGCGCCCGATGCGCGGTTCCAAGACATCTCGGTGGCGCTCTACAACGAATACAAGCTCAAGCAGGGCTACGACTGCGAGCAGATCATGCAAAAGACGCGCAGTTTAAAGGGCGTGCTCGAGCCGTTCTCGACGGCCGGCAATGTCGACATGCTCAAGCGTGCGGGCTTCAGCGACGTCGTGACCGTCTTTAAGCACATCTGCTTCGAAGGTTTCCTATGCATCAAGTGAGCGAATCGGAAACGGGCGCCGAGCAGCTCGATACGGTACGCGATTATCTGCGTGCCGTCGGCGTCGAGGACGACTACGCATGCGCCGACCAGCCGTGCGACGTCTGCGGCGGCACGCATTTCTCCACGCTCGTGGACGAGGTCGAAATCGGGCAGAGCCGGCGCTGGAAGCTGCCGGTCGTCATGTGCGACACGTGCGGCTTCGTCATGCAGAACCCGCGCTTCGAGCCCGAGTTTTATGACGCCTACTACCGCAAGCATTACCGTATGAATCTGTTCGGTGCAACCGAGCCCGAGCGGGCGTTCATGGTCGATCAACTGCGGCGCGGCGAACGACTGCTGCAATCGCTCGAGTCGTACCTGCCCGCCACGGGACGTCTGCTCGACGTCGGTTGCTCGGCGGGCGGCCTCATGGTGCCGTTCGCCAAGCGCGGCTGGGAAGTGCTCGGCACCGATCCCGACGCGGGCTACGCCGAATACGGCGCCCGCCATTTGAAGCTCAAGATCGAAACGGTCGGTGCCGAGGATATGGTGCTGCCCGACGCGCACTTCGATCTCGTCGTGATCACGGGCTCGCTCGAGCATGTGCATGACGTCAATCGCACGCTGGAACTCTGCCGTCGCGCGACGCGTGAAGGCGGGCTGCTGTTTATCGAAGGGCGCGCGCTGCTCGGCGGCGTGGAACTCGGTACCTTCAGCCATACGCATCGGCGCTATTTGACGTTGCGCAGCATCGGGCTCTTGATGCGTAAGCACGGTTGGGAGCCGGTCCTTTCGACGGACGAGCTCTTGACGGGACCCACGCGCCCCGGCGGGGTCTACGTGCTGGGCCGCGCGGGCGAGCCGATGAGCGCGGATGCGTTCGCGGCCGCGGTACGCGAAGGCGCGGCGGATGAGCAGGCCAAGATGCGCTCGACCGTCGCCACGCTGCCGGGAGCGCGCAGTTGAACCAGGAACTCGCCCAACGAATCGTGGGTGAATACACCCGCTTGCGCGAGGATCTCGACATCGAGACGCTCGTCGAGCCCGGGCAGCCGGAGCGCTTCGTGTTACGCGATCGTGTCTCGGAAGAGTCGTTCGTCCTCGGCAAGCGCGAACTGCTCGTCGCGCGCATGTTCGACGGAACATGTTCGATCGATCAGATCGTCGAGCGGCTACGCGAGGAACACGCCGTGCGCGCGTCGGCGGCGACCGTCAAGCAGTTCGAAGAGCGGATGCTCGCGCTCGGCATCTTGACCGATCCGTCGCGGCCGTCGGCCTCGCGCTCGGGCAAGCCGCGCTCGCAATCGGCCGGCATCACCTACGGCCCGTTCAAGCGCGTGCTGATGATCACGCTGTTTCGATTCGATCCGCACGACATGCTCGACGCCATGATGAGGCGCATGCCTTGGCTTGCGACGCGCACGGCGTTCGGCGCATTCGGCGTGATCGTCGCGGCGGCCTGCGTGATGCTCGGATTGAACGGGCGTGCGTTCGGGCGCGATCTAGTGACGGTGTATTCGACGGGCTTTGCGTGGATTCCGATTCACTACGCGATGGTGATCGCGTCGATCGTCGTGCACGAGTTCGGCCATGCGCTTGCATGCCGGGCTTATCGCGTTCGCGTGACGGAAATCGGAGTAGCCGTGTACGTCGTGATTGCGACGGGTTGGGCGTGGCCCGTGCAGCGGGAATGGAGTCGTCTCGACAAGACGGCTCGGGCCGTGACGATCTTCGCGGGCCCGTTCGCGAGTCTCATCTTTGCGGCGCTCGCCGTCTTCGTCTGGGAATGGGCAGCGCCGGGCAGCGCCGTCCGCTACGCGGCGACGGTCGCGATCGCCAGTCCGTCGCTCGCGCTGATCCCGACGCTGCTGCCCATCTTCAACGGCGACGGCTACCTGGCGATGACGGAGCTTTTGAATATGCCGCGGCTACGGCAGCGCTCGTTCTCGGCCTTTATGGCGCTCGTACGCGGACGACGCATGTCGCTCACGCGCCGCGAGACGCTGACTTATGCGGCCATGGTCATCGGCACACTCGGCGGCTGGCTCATTGTCTGGGCCAACGTCGCACGCATCGCGGTTTCGGCTTTTCAACCCCACTGACTGTTGACGGAGGATCTCATGAACGACACGACCGTTTCTCAAGAGCAAGGCCAAAGCGCAGCGGACACGCAAGCGAACGTCGCCCCGCAAGGCACGGGCGCATGCGAAAGCAAGCCGGCCGAGGCGCTGCAAGATTTCGAAGACTTCTCGCTCGACGATATCGAGGTCATCGAAAGCAAAGTATTCGCGTGATGCAGATCGCACGCCCCCGCGCCAACGCGTTTGTTGCCGCGTTGCGCAAGGCCAGCCCGGCCGGGGGCGTTCTTTTTTCGGAGCAATCATGACATTTGCGAAGCCGTCCGCCATCGGCGTCGGGCTGCAATACAACCCTGAGATCCTCGACTGGTTTCATTTCGAGGACATGGAAGTCGACGTGTTCGAAGTGCTGCTCGACAACCTGATGGGTCCGCTAGACGGTCCGTATCTGATGCGTCCCGCCGCGCGCGAGCAACTCGAAAAAATCCGCGGGCGCGGCCGGCTGCTCGCGCATTCGAACTATGGTTGCGACTTCGGCTTCGCGCCGCTCGAGGAAACGGCTGCGATCAGGCGCCACGTGCCGCTCGCCAAAGCGATCGATAGCCCGTGGGTGGCCAATCACTGCTTTTACGGCGACAACTCGTGGCTCGACATCTGGAGCAGCCCGGTCCAGTTTTCCACCGCCGAAATCGAACGCTGCGCCGCACGCGCCAAGGCCGTGCAAGAAGCGTACGGTATGCCGCTCGCGCACGAGAACGCCGCCTATTACATGCCGACGCCCGGCGCGCAAATGCGCGAGGCCGAATTCATGGCGCGGCTCGTGGAACGCTCGGGCACGTTCCTGCATCTCGATCTGCACAACATCTATACGAACTCGGTCAATCTGGCCGGGTTCTCTTGCGCCGACTACCTCGACACGATTCCGCTCGATCGCGTGATCGCGATTCACCTCGCGGGCGGCAGCTGGTATGGCGGCAGCTATCACGACTGGCACGACAGCAAGGTGCCCGAGCCCGTATGGGATCTGCTCGAAGAGGTGCTCTCGCGCGCCGATCCGGGGGCAGTGATCCTCGAATTCCAAGGCCAGGCGCACCACGACGGCACGCGCGTGCTGGGTCAATCCACGGCACAGGCCGATCACGACATGATCGCGGGCGACCTCGCCCGTGCGCGCGAAATCTGGAATCGCCATAAAGGCGCACCGCAAGAAATGTCGACGATGGCGGAGCAAGCATGAGCATGAACGCACAAACAGTTTGGCTCACGTGGCGCCGCATCATGTGCGAGCAGCCGCTGGCCGCCGCCGTCCTCGCGGGCCAGGTCGACGATCTGCAAGAGCGCTTCTCGCTGAACGACGACGAATACGCAGTCGCGCGCGAATACGCTCACGAAGCGTCGGGGGCACGCTGGTTCGTCGAGAACTATCGCTTTCGCATGCGCAACTCGTTCCTCAACGCGCTCGAAAACGGCGCGCCGCTGACGCTGCGTGCGTTGATGGCCGACGGTCACGACGTACGCGAGCTTGGCGCGCGGTTCTTGGACACGGTGGGCTGGCGCGACTACGGCCCCTTCGTCTACACCTACTGCGCCGAAGCGCTGGCCTTCCTGCGCAACGACGAGGAGGCCGTGCGCGTCGCCGGCATGGGCGATCTGATGGGACTCGAGCAAGCGGCGGTCACGATGCTGCGGCGCGTCGGGGCGCTAGGCGAATCGGCGCGCAACGCGGGTGCAACGGCAGCCCAAGCGGACGATGCGAGCGTCGTCTGGGTGCGGTCGCCGTATTGCGAACTCTACCGCTCGTCGACGCAGCTCGCGAAATGGCTGCGCGAGAAGGGCACGCTCGGGCGCGAGCCGTTGCCGGCGGTGCCGGGTGTCTATGTGGCGTACTACGTCGACGACGAGCGCACTCACCGCTTCGGCATGTTGCCCGAGCGCGCGGCGCAGATTTACGACGCGCTCGAGCAGCCGGCCGATCGCGCCGCGCTGAACGAGCGACTGATCGCGCGCGGCCATGCGCCGGTGACGGAGGCGGATGCGCGTGCGTTCGAGCTCTTGCGTCAGTGTCGAGCCATCGACGTTTCCGAGGGATAACCATGTCGCTCTCCTCGTTCTTCTGGATGCGCTCGGCCGGCTTTCCGATTAGTTGGCTCGAGCGCTTCGCCGTACGGCTCGATGAACAACAGGTCGCGCGTTTTCATGCGCTGACCGAATCGATCGAGGCGCGTATCGCCCGTATTCGCGAGGGCTTGCTGAAGGCCGGCTCGCCCGTGACGCTCAAGGTCGTGCGCAAGCTGACCGAGGGCATCCCGTTGACGGCAAAAGACTGGCCCGTCGATCAAACGGAACTGGCTGCCGCCGAACTCGAGCCGCTTTACGCCGAACGCGTCGAGCTCGCGCAACTTGGCGCCTCGCTCGAATCGAGCTTTGCGGCGGCCGCTACGCAGGCACGGGGCGCGCTGTTCGAAACGCTGCGCGATCCTTTGCTGCGCGAGGCCGTCTTTCTGTCGAATCCGAGCGCGCTCGAGCGTGTCGAGACGCTGGCCGAATGCTCGCCGGAACGCGTCGACAACCGGATGCGTCAGCGCTTGCGCTTGGCTTGGAGCTACGTGCAGCGGCTATGCGCGAAGAACGATACAACGAGTTTTTTCGGGCCGATCGCCTGGGGCGAATTCGCGCCGGCGGATGGTGTGGAGGCTCGGGCCTCTTCGTTCGACGTCACGTTCGGCGAAGGCGGCTGGATCGGGGAGCGGCGCACGTATTTCGAACATTGGGTGATCTCGCGCGTGGCGACGGCGATGTCGGAAGACCCTGTACTTGGCGAGACGCTGCCGATCTCGCTCTCGCCGGCATGCGCACTGATGGAAGGCGCGTTGCATGTGCCCGGCAATCGGCGCATCGCCGTCGACGGCGCACTGTTGGCCGTGCTCGACGAGCTCGAATCTCAGCGTGCGCATGGTATCAAACGTACGATGCTGCGTGAGCGTTGCGTCACGCGGGGCTTCACGGAACAGAGCGTCGATGCGGCTATCGACAGCGTGTTGGTCAAGGGCATCGCGTCGCGCGGGGTCCGTGTTGCCACGGGCCTTGCCGACCCGCTCGGCGCGTTGCGCGCCTACCTTGCGCATCTCGATGCGGGCCACCCGCGTACGCGCGTTTGGCGTGAATTGTTCGAGTCGCTTGAGCGCGAGCGGCAACGCTTCGCGACCGGCGCGCTTGACGAACGGCGCGCCGCGCTCGCCGATTGCGAGACGCTGCTGGCCGAGAACGGCATCGACGTGAGCCGCGAACAAGGCAAGATGTATGTGGGCCGCTTTCCGTTCTACGAGGATTGCGCGCGCAATGTGCGCGTGCGTATCGCCGGCGAGGTCAGGCGCGCGATCGATACCGAGCTCGTGCCGTTGATGGCGCTCTACGATCGCCTGGCCGGCGCGATCGCCACGCACGTTTCGGCCGCCTACGTGCGTATTCGCGCGAACGGCGACGTAGCGGTTCGGCACGACTTGTTGTCGTTCGCTCGCGAATTGCAGCGTCACCGCGTGACGGAAGAGACGGTTGCCGCGTTGCGGCCGCTGCTGCGTGCGGCATGGAGCAGCGTGGTGGCCGACAAACATCCGGTCGATGGAGAGATCGCGCTCGATACGGGTGACCTCGCCCGGCTCGTATCGGCGTTCGAGGAAGCGGGCCTGCGTGCAAACGGTCCGCAGCCGCTCGGCACGCGCGTGCACTCGCCCGATTTCCTGATTGCGGCCGCGAGCGTCGACGCGATCCGCGCAGGCCAGTTCGATCTTGTGATCGGCGAAGTGCATCCGACCGTGCATACGGTCTCGCAGCCCGTGGCGCAGCCCTTCTGTCCTTACCAGGACAGCGTGCGCGACGAGGTGCGCGATACGCTCGGCAATTCGCGGATGGTCGCAGCCGATTCCGACAGTACATACCAGCGTTCGCACATCGACTGGCTCGATGTCCCCGAGCTGTGGCAGGTCGAGATGCCTGGCGCAAGTGCGCGTGTGCCGGGCGAGCGGCGGGTACCGGCGGCGCGGCTCTCGCTGATCGAAAAGGACGGTACGCTGTTTGTGGAGGACCGCGTGAGCGGTCTCGTCGAGCACTTGTTGACGGTGCTGCCGGGCGATTTTCATCGTGCCGCATTCTCCTTGGCCGCCGACGTGCTTGGCGCGGGCATCGCCGAGCGCATCCGTCTGGGCCACACGATTCTCAAGCGCCGCACGTGGACGCTTACGGCAAGCGAGCTGCCGATCGCCGATCGCGTCGGCGAAAGCATGCCCGCATTCCTTACATGGCAGCGCTGGGCCAATGCACACGGGTTGCCGCGCCATATTTTCGTGAAGGCGGATACCGAGCCGAAGCCGGTGTTCGTCGACTTCGACTGTCCGCTCTCGCTCGATGCGCTAATCTCGGTTTCGGCGCGTGCGCAGACGCTCGGCGTCTCGGAGATGCTGCCCGCACCGCATCAGGTGTGGCTCGCCGACGAGCGCGGGGCATTCTGTGCGGAATTCCGCACGTCGATCGTCGGCAGTGCCGGCGACGAAGGCGCACCCGTCCATTCCCTCCAACAACACGAAGAAGCATTCCCATGAAGATGAACGAAATTCCGTTCGGCGTGACCGACTGGTCGGGCGTCGAGCGTACGGAACACAAAGGCGAAACGGGTATGGCGTACTGGCGCACGCGTCAATTCGGCGACATTCGCGTGCGTGAGGTCGAGTACACGGCGGGCTATCTGGCCGACCACTGGTGCTCGAAAGGCCACATCCTCTACGTGCTCGAAGGCGAACTCGACACCGAACTCGACGACGGCCGGCGTTTCACGTTGAAGGCAGGCCAGAGCTATCAGGTCGCCGACAACGCCGAGCCGCATCGCTCGCGTACGGAAACCGGCGCGAGACTGTTCATCGTCGACTGACCGACCTAACCGACGTAACCGACCTGACCGGCGGCCCTCGTTCGAGGGCCTCATCCAAGACCACCGCTTCGCAGCGTTCGATCCACGGAGAAGCATCATGAGCGACAGCCAGACCGATTTGCCGCGCCGTGACGCGAATTTCGCCGCGCTCACGCCGCTCGACTACATCGCGCGCGCAGCGCAGGTGCACGGCGACAGACCGGCAATCGTGCACGGACCGGTGCGGCGCAACTGGCGCGATACCTACGCTCGCACGCGGCGTCTCGCCAGCGCGCTTGGACAGGCCGGTGTCGAACGTGGCGACGTGGTGGCGGTATTGATGCCGAATACGCCGGCGATGGTCGAGGCGCACTTCGGCGTGCCGATGGCGGGCGCGGTGTTGGCCGCGCTCAACTACCGGCTCGAAGCTGCATCGCTCGTCTATATGCTCGAGCATTCGGGAGCCAAGCTGCTGCTCGTCGATGCGGAGTTCGCGGCGCGCGCGCTTGAGATCGAAGCCGCCTGCCCGAACGTGCGTGTGATCGTCGACGTCGACCCTGTGGCGCCGGGCGCGTTCTCGCTCGATCGCATGCGCGGCTGGACCACTTACGAGGATTTTCTCGCCGGCGGCGATCCGGACTTCGCGTGGCTGCGCCCGCTCGACGAGTGGGATGCGATTGCGCTGAACTACACGTCGGGCACGACCGGCAAACCGAAGGGGGTGGTGCTCCATCATCGCGGCGCCGCGCTCAGTGCGCTTAGCATCGTGCTCGATTGGAACATGCCGATGCACCCGGTGTACCTCTGGACGCTGCCGCTCTTTCACTGCAACGGCTGGAGCTGTGCATGGGCACTCGCCGCGCGGGCCGGGGTGAACGTGTGCCTGCGGCGCGTGGATGCGGCGCTCGTCGTCGATCTGATCTGCAACGAACGCGTCACGCACTATTGCGGCGCACCGATCGTGCAGACGCTGCTCGCGGACGAGATCGACGCGCGGCTCGAGGCGTGGCATGCGCGCAGCACGCGAGCGGTGCATGCGTTGCTGGCCGGCGCGGCGCCGTCGCCGACGTTGATCAAGCGGCTCGAAACGCTGGGCATCGTCCCGTCGCACGGTTACGGGCTGACGGAGACCTACGGGCCGGCCGCGATCTGCGTACCGCGCGACGAATGGGACGCGCTCGATCCCGCGGAGCGCGCCGCGAAGCGCGCTCGCCAAGGCGTCGCTTACCAATTGCAGCTGGGCCTCTCGGTCCGGCATCCCGAGACGCTCGAACCGGTGCCCGCCGACGGCACGACGATCGGCGAATTGATGTTTCGCGGCAACCTGTGCATGAAGGGCTATCTCGGCAACCTCGAGGCGACCGACAAGGCGCTTGCGGACGGATGGTTCCACACCGGCGATCTAGCCGTGCAGTGGCCCGACGGCTATGTGCAGATCAAGGACCGCAGCAAGGACATCATCATTTCGGGCGGAGAGAACATCTCCAGTATCGACGTCGAAAATGCGCTCTATCAGCACCCCGCCGTCAGTGCGGTGGCCGTCGTCGCGATGCGCGACGAGAAGTGGGGCGAGGTGCCGTGCGCGTTCGTCGAGACGCGCCCCGATATGCAGGTGACCGCCGACGAATTGATCGCGCACTGTCGTACGAGGCTGGCGGGCTTCAAGATGCCGAAGGCGATCCGCTTCGAGCCGTTGCCCAAGACGTCGACGGGCAAGATCCAAAAACACGAACTACGCGCGCGGCTCACGGCCGTGCCGCGCGAAGACGTTGCCGAGACTTCCGTTTCCACTTAGTCATCAAGCCAGCATCAAAAACAAGGAGAACCCACGATGGATGAGCGTGCGATTGCATCGGAGCCCGTTGGCTTCAAGCCCAAGAAGTCCGTTGCGCTGTCAGGCGTAGTGGTCGGCGATTCGCGCCTGTGCACGGTGGGCCGCGCGGGCAACGACTTGCACTATCGCGGCTACGACATTCTCGACGTCGCCGACGTGTGCCAATTCGAAGAGATTGCGCACTTGCTCGTGCACGGCAGGCTGCCGAACCGGGTCGAGCTCGCGGCCTACAAAGCCAAGCTCAAGTCGCTGCGCGGCCTGCCGGCGGCGGTCAAGGAAGCGCTCGAGGCCACGCCGGCCGGCGCACACCCCCTCGACGTCTTGCGCACGGGCGTATCGGTCCTCGGCACGGTGCTCCCCGAAAAGGACGACCATGGGATCTCGGGCACGCGCGACATCGCCGACCGCTTGATGGCGTCGCTCGGTTCGATGATGCTCTATTGGTTTCACTTCAGCCAAAACGGCCGGCGCATCGACGTCGAGACCGACGACGACTCGATCAGCGGCCATTTCCTGCACTTGCTGCATGGCCGCCCCGCGCCGCAGTCGTGGGTGCGCGCGTTGCATACGTCGTTCAACCTGTATGCCGAGCACGAATTCAACGCATCGACGTTTACGGCGCGCGTGATTGCCAGCACGGGTTCCGATTTCTATTCGGCCATCACGGGTGCGATCGGCGCGCTGCGCGGGCCTAAGCACGGCTGCGCGAACGAAGTTGCGTTCAAGATTCAAAAGCGCTACGAGACGCCTGACGAAGCCGAGGAAGACATCCGTCGCCGGATCGAGAAGAAGGAAGTCATCATCGGCTTCGGCCATCCCGTCTACTCGGTGGCCGATCCGCGCCATCAGGTGATCCGCTCTGTCGCCGATCGCCTATCGAACGAATCGGGCAACCGCAAGATGTTCGAGATCGCCGAGCGCATCATGCACGTGATGCGCGACTCGAAGAAGATGTTCCCGAACATGGACTGGTTCTCGGCGATTGCTTATAACCAGATGGGCGTGCCCACGGCGATGTTTACGCCTATTTTTGCTATCGCACGTACGTCGGGCTGGAGCGCGCATGTGATCGAGCAGCGCATCGACAATAAGATCATCCGCCCGAGCGCGAACTACGTCGGCCCTGACAATCAGGCCTTCGTGCCGCTCGATGCGCGTCCTTGAAAAAAATCGACGGGAGGAGATTCTCGATGAAATCGAAGCGAAAGCATGCCTCGATGCTCGCGCTGGCCGCCATGCTGTCGGCATGGGCTGCCGGTGCGGCGTTCGGCGCCGACGACCTCGACGCACGTATCGCGGCACTGCCGCCGGGGCCCGATACCGATGCGATCGTGCTCGGGCGCAACATCACGTTCGACACGCCGCACTATGCACCGGGCCATGTGTCCGGCAATGCGATATCGTGTGCGAGCTGCCATATCGGCGGCGGCATCCAGGCCGAGGCATCGCCGTGGGGCGGCATCAACGGGGTCATGCCGTCGTACAGCGGCCGCAGCGCGACCGTCGAATCGCTGTCGCAGCGGATCAATAACTGCTTCGTGCGCTCGGAGAACGGCACGCCGCTCGCGTTCGATTCGCGCGAGATGAACGGCTTGCTCGCCTACATGTCCTTTCTGTCGCGCGGCGTGAAGTCCGGCGACTTCGTGCCGGGCCGCGGCATGGGCAAGATCGCGAACATCTCGAAGATGACGCCCGACCGGGTGCACGGCCAAGCCGTCTATACCCAGCAGTGCGCATCGTGTCACGGCGCGAACGGCGAGGGTTTGCAGGCAGGCGGGACGTTCTCGATTCCGCCGCTGTGGGGCGATGCGTCGTACAACATCGGCGCGAGCATGGCGCGGCTCAGTCCGGCTGCGGCGTTCATCAAGCACAACATGCCGCTCGGCAGAGGCGGTTCGCTGACCGATCAGGAAGCGGTCGACGTGGCGGCCTACGTCACGCAACAACCGCGTCCCGATTACCCGCCCAAAGTCGACGATTGGCCCAAGGGCGGCAAGCCTTCGGACGCCCGCTACTGAGGACGCGATGCGAGCCGAGAGCACTGCCCCCAATCTGAGTACGCTCGCCGAGCCCGGCGTGTCGTCGCACGAGCGTGTGCCGGCGCCCGTTTCGGCGGCTTCGCTGTTCGTCGCATTCGCCATGATCGGCTTGTGCGGCTTCGGCGGCATCCTGCCATGGGCGAGGCGCACGCTCGTCGATACGAAGGCGTGGCTGACGGACCAGGAGTTCACCGAACTGCTCGGCTTCGCTCAAGTGCTCCCGGGCGCGAACGGAACGCACCTCGCCGTCATGTTCGGGGCGCGACGGTATGGCTGGCGCGGCGCCTTGGCGGCCGTCACGGGCCTCCTGATTCCGCCGTTCGTGATCCTGATCGCGCTCGCGCTGCTGTATCGCTGGTACGGCAAGCTGCCCGAGGTGCACGGTGCGCTCAAGGGGATGGCTGCCGTGGCCGCGGGCCTCAGTATCGAGACCGGCCTGCGCCTGGCGCGCGCGCTGACGCGTCGCCTGCACGTCGTCGTGCTCGGTTTGCTGCCGTTCGTTGCGATTGCCGTGCTGCATCTGCCGCTCGTGTACGTGATGCTCGTGCTGGTCCCCGTGGCGATCGTTTGCGAGGTGGCGATGCGCAAGCATGCGAGCTGGACGGCGCGCCGCGTAGACGGCGGCAAGCGCAATGGGAGCGCGTCATGAACCTGAGCCTGACTCGCGTGTTGGCGCTGCATTTCTTCCTGATCTCGATCATCGCGTTCGGCGGCGCGGGTGCCGTGCTGCCGGAGATGCATCGTTTTCTCGTCGACGATCTTCGCTTGATGACCGATCAGGACTTCATCGCGCTGAACGCGCTCGCCCAAGCGGCTCCGGGGCCGAACGTGCAGATCGTGGCGATGTACGGCTTCTGGGTGGCAAGCTTGCCCGGCGCGCTGGCTTCGATCTTCGCGATGTGCGGACCTACGTCGCTGCTCGCGTTCGCCGTCGAGACCCTCGGCGCGCGCCACAGCGGCACGGAGTGGCACAAGCTGATTCGCCGTTCGCTGGCGCCGCTGACCGTAGGTCTCGTGCTGGCGACAGGCTGGCTGCTGTCGGTCGGCGCCTCGCACATGGACGATCGCTGGGTGCGCACACTGCTGCTCACGGCCGTGGCGACGGGCGTCGCGATAACGCGGCGGCTCAATCCGATTTATCTCATCGCGGCGGGCTGCTTGCTCGGCGCCGTGGGGCTCGTTTGACCCGACTCCGGCGTAAATGCGCCGCATTCAACGATCGTGGAGGACCGAGTAAGTGAACGAAGACCTTCATCAGAACGGCGCCTATTACGGCGGACAGATCGCGCATGTCGCGCCCCTGCCGTCGCCTGCCGAGCTGTCGACGGTGTTGCCCGGTGCGGCGGCCGGCGACACCGTGGAGCGGGCTCGGCGCGCACTTGGTGCGATTGTCGCGCGCGACGACGATCGTTTGGCCCTTGTCGTCGGACCCTGTTCGATCCACGACGTCGACGCCGCACTCGTCTATGCGGAGAAGATCGCGGCGCTGCGCCGCGTGTATGCGGACGACGTCGAAATCGTCATGCGTACGTATTTCGAGAAGCCGCGCACGATCGACGGATGGAAAGGCTTGCTCAACGATCCGTTGCTCGACGGTAGCAGCGACGTGCGCCTGGGACTGCGGCTCGCGCGGCGCTTGCTCATCGACATCAATCTGCTGGGGGTGCCGGCGGCCACCGAATTCCTCGAACCGGCGGCCACGCATTTCTTGAGCGATCTCATCGCGTGGGGCGCGATCGGCGCGCGCACGACCGAGTCGCAGATTCATCGCCAGATCGCCTCGGGGCTGCCGTGCCCGATCGGCTTTAAGAACGGCACCGACGGCAACGTCACGATCGCCGCCGATGCGCTGAAGGCGGCGAGCCGTCCGCACCAGTTCCTCTCGGTCGCACCCGACGGCACGCTGGCCGCGATCGGCACGACGGGCAACGCCGCTTGCCATTTGGTGCTGCGCGGCGGCAAGGAGCCCAATTACGACGCGCAGAGCATCGCCGAGGCCTGCGCCGCGCTCGCACAACGCGGCTTGCCTGAGCGTGTGGTCATCGATGCCTCGCACGGCAATAGCCGCAAGCGCCACGCGAATCAACTCCTCGTTTGCGATTACTTGGCGCGGCTCGTCGGTGAGGGCAACGAAGCCGTCGTCGGCGTGATGATCGAATCGAATCTCGTCGACGGTCGTCAGGATCTGCGTATGGGCTGCGAACTCGTCTACGGGCAAAGCATCACCGACGCCTGCATCGGCTGGGCCGATACCGAGCGCGTGGTGGAACAGCTTGCTTCGGCGGTGCGCCGCCGGCGTATGGCGGTCCAAGCCCGGCGCGCAAGGCTCGGCAGCTTGGGAAACATAGAAACACTCGCTCACGCCTGAATGAACGTAGTTCGATCGATACCGATGAAACGAACCCTTGTACGACTTCTCAGTGCATGCTGCGTTGCGCTCGCCTGTGCGACGGCGGCGGCGGAAGCAAACGCATTGACCGTCTATAGCGTCGGCCCCGCGCCGCTCATTCGTCGGCTCGCGGCCGATTTCCGTCAGGAAACCGGCATCGAGGTCAACGTGTTTCAAGGGGATACGGGGCAAGTGCTCGCGCGTCTGGCCGATTCGAATGCGGCGCCGGCCGATGTCGTGATTCTCGGCTCGTGGGACACGGCGCTGGAGATGAGCCGGCGCGGCGAGTTGTTGCCGTATCGACCCGCCGGCTACGAACATATCGCCGACGCTTATCGGACGCCGCAGTTCGTGGCGCAGGGCGTGGCGACGCTCGCGCTCGTATGGCGTGTCGACAGCGGCACGCCGCGGCCCGCGGACTGGGGCGATCTCGTCGCGCCGGCCTATCGCGACCGGATCGGGACGGTCGATCCCGCGCAGTCGGGCTCGACGCTCGATCTTATCTCGGCGCTCGACGCGCAGCACGGCATCGATATCTGGGCTCTGCTCGCCGCGCTGCGCGAGAACGGCCTCACGCCCTCCGGTTCGAACGCGCAGGCCATGGATGCCGTCCTCAAGGGCGGCAAGGCGGCCCTGTTCGCGGTAGCCGATCACACGGCGCTCGAAGACAAAGCGCACGGCGCACCGATCGACGTGATCTTCCCGCGTTCGGGCACGATCGCGACCGCGCGCCCGATGATGATCATGAAGCAGTCGCAGGATGTGCGCGATGCTAAGCGCTTCGTCGACTTCGTGCTGTCGCGCAAAGGGCAGCAGGACGTCGCCGACGAATTCATCATTCCCGCCCGCGACGACGTGGCGGCGGCGCGCCCCGGGCTCGACGCGATCAAGCTGCTGCCCGCGCCGACGGCTCCCGCGGACGGCGGCGGTGGCTCCAGCCGCGAGGCGGTGCTCAAGCGCTTTGCGGCGCTGTTTTCGAAGTAGCGCAACGGACGCGGGGACGGCGCAATGTGGATCGTCAGGCTCGCCCTCGCGCGGCCGTATACCTTCATCGTCATGGCGCTCGCGATCGTGCTCGCGACGCCGCTCACGCTCGTGCGCACGCCCGTCGACGTGCTGCCGGTCATCGACATCCCCGTCATCAGCGTGATCTGGTCGTACAACGGTCTATCGGCCGAGGAGATGGCCAACCGCATCACGACCGTAAACGAGCGCAATCTGACCGTGCTCGTCAGCAACATCCAACATAGCGAGTCGCAGTCGCTGGCCGGCATCGCGATCATCAAGCTGTTTCTGCAACCGCATACCGACGTGCGCACGGCGATGGCGCAAGCCGTTTCGGCCGAAGAGGCGCAGTTGCGCTTCATGCCGCCCGGTGCCACGCCGCCGCTCATTCTCACGTACTCGGCATCGAGCATTCCGGTGCTGCAATTGGGCATCTCGAGTCCCTTAATGTCGGAGCAGGCGCTCAACGATGCGGCCACCAATTTTCTACGCCCGCAGCTCGTAACGATTCCGGGGACCGTCGTGCCGTTCGCCTACGGCGGCAAGCCGCGCGTGATTTCGGTCGATCTCGACACGCGTGCGCTGCTCGCCAAGGGCCTTACGCCGAGCGACGTCATCAATGCCGTCAATGCGCAGAACCTGATCCTGCCGAGCGGTACGGCCAAGATTGGGGCGACGGAATATTCGGTCACGACGAATGCCTCTCCCGATACGATCGACGGGTTGAACCGCATTCCGGTGCGCACGGTCGACGGTGCGACGACCTATCTAGGCGAAGTCGCGCACGTACGAGACGGGTTTTCGCCGCAGACCAACGTCGTGCGTCAGGACGGGCACCGTGGGGTGCTGATGTCGGTGATGAAGAGCGGCGAAGCATCGACGCTCTCGATCGTCGATGCGATTCACACGCTGTTGCCGCACGTGGCGCAATCGCTGCCGCCCGATTTGAAGATCGTTTCGCTGTTCGATCAATCGGTGTTCGTGAAGGCGGCGGTCCAAGGCGTGGCGCGCGAAGCCGTTATCGCCGCGGCGCTGACGGCCGCCATGGTGCTGCTGTTTCTCGGCAACTGGCGCAGCACGCTGATCATCGCCATCTCGATTCCGCTGTCGATCCTCGCTTCGCTGATCGCATTGTCGGCACTCGGCGAAAGCATCAATATCATGACGCTCGGCGGGCTCGCGCTCGCGGTGGGTATTCTCGTCGACGATGCGACGGTCACGATCGAGAACATCGAGCGCCACCTGCATATGGGCAGCGCGCTGCGCGAGGCCATTCTCGACGGTGCCGGCGAGATCGCCGTACCCGCGTTCGTGTCGACGCTGTCGATCTGCATCGTGTTCGTGCCGATGTTCTTCCTGACGGGCGTGGCGCGCTACTTGTTCGTACCGCTCGCCGAGGCGGTGGTGTTTGCGATGCTCGCCTCGTATTTGCTGTCGCGCACGCTCGTGCCCACGCTCGCGCTGCTGCTCACGCAACATCCCCCGATGCACGTCGACGATGCGCAAGCGGGGACGTCGCTGTTTGCTCGCGTGCATCGACGTTTTCAGCGCGTGTTCGATCGCTTGCACGCGAACTACGTCGTGCTATTGACGATGGCGCTCGAGCGGCCCGGCCGGTTCGGCGGTGTTTTCCTAGGCGGATGCCTGCTGTCCACGGCGCTGCTGTTCGTCGTCGGCACCGACTTCTTTCCGTCGGTCGACTCGGGGGCGATCCGGCTGCATATGCGCGGGCCGACGGGCCTGCGCATCGAGGAAACCGCGCGCCTGGCCGATCAGGTCGAGGGCGTCGTCCGCGAAGTGGTCCCGCTGCGCGAGCGCGGTCCGATCCTCGACAACCTGGGCCTACCGTATAGCGGTATCAATCTGTCGTACAGCAATGCGGGCACTATCGGTACCTTCGACGGCGAACTGATGATCGCGCTCGCGGCCGATCATGCGCCCGCGCAACGTTACATCGAGCGCTTACGTGCACTGCTGCCGCAGCGCTTTCCGGGCGTCGAATTCTTTTTTCAGCCGGCCGACATCGTCACGCAGATCCTGAATTTCGGCTTGCCCGCGGCAATCGACGTGCAGATCGTCGGTGCCAATCAGCGTGCGAACTTCGCTGTGGCAAGTCGTCTCATGAAGGCGATGCGTTCGCTGCCGGGCACGGTCGACGTGCATATCCAGCAACGCGTGAACGAGCCGACGCTCGTGTTCCAGATGGATCGGTCCCGCTTGCAGCAGTTGGACTTGACCGCGCAGAACGTCGCCCAGAACTTGCTGGTCGCGCTGTCCGGCAGTTCGCAGACGGCGCCGGCGTTCTGGCTCAATGAGCACAACGGCGTGCAGTACCCGCTTAGCGTTCAGATGCCGCAGTACGATGCGGCCTCGCTCGACAGCCTCATGCGCATCCCCGTGACGGCCCCGGGCGGTACCGGCCGGCCGCAATTGCTCGGCAATCTCGTGCGCGTCGAGCGGCGCGGCTTGGCCGCGGAGGTGTCGCATTACAACATCCGACCGGCCATCGACGTGCTCGTATCGGTGCAAGGGCGCGACCTCGGCAGCGTCGCGCGCGAGATCGATAAGCTTGTCGCAGCGGCGCGGCCGACGCTCATGCGCGGTTCGGACATCAACGTACGCGGCCAAGTGGAGACGATGCGTTCGTCGTTCTCGGGGCTCTACATCGGGCTGGCCGTCGCGGTCGTGTTGGTGTATCTGCTGATCGTCGTGAACTTCCAGTCGTGGCTCGATCCGCTGATCATCGTCAGCGCGTTGCCTGCCGCGTTGGCCGGCATCGCGTGGATGCTGTTCTTGACGGGCACGCGCTTGTCGGTGCCCGCGCTGACGGGGGGCATCATGACGGTTGGCGTGGCGACGGCCAATAGTATTCTGGTGGTGTCGTTCGCGCGTGAGCGGCTGACGGCGGGGGCGACGCCGATCGCCGCCGCGCTCGAAGCCGGGGCGACCCGTATGCGGCCCGTGTTGATGACGGCGACTGCCATGATCGTCGGCATGTTGCCGATGGCACTGGGCATCGGCGAGGCGGCCGAGCAGAACGCTCCGCTCGGACGTGCCGTGATCGGCGGCCTCTTGTTCGCGACGGTCTCGACGCTCGTGTTCGTGCCGGTCGTATTCTCGGTCTTGCATGGGCGGCTTGCGCGCAAGCGAGACGCGCGGCAAGCGTCGTGACGATCCAATCAAAACGCAACGACATGGACGACTCTCTGAAATCTCTCAACGCCGGGCGTTTGCACGCCGCGCCCGAGGCGTCGCCCGTGGGCGGCGCCGTGCCGTTGCCGTCGAAGGCGACGGTTCGCCGCCGCCTGCGCTTCGCCGCGATGCTGATCGCATTTGCCGTCGTCGCGCTGACGGCGCGCACTGTGGTCGTCGGCATCGAGCATCGACATGCCTTGGCCGATGCATCGGCCGGCAACCAGCGTCAGTATGTCTACGTCGTCAAGCCGACAATGCCGCGCCACGGCGATGCGCTTGTGCTGCCGGGGACGTTGCGGGGCGCGGTCGAATCGCCGATCTACGCGCGCGCGAGCGGTTATGTGAAGCGCTGGTATGCCGACATCGGCACGCGCGTGCGCGAAGGGCAGCTTTTGGCCGAACTCGATACGCCCGAGATCGATCAGGAGTTGGCTCAGGCGCTCGCGCAGCGGCGTCAAGCAAACGTCACGTTGGGTTTGGCGAAGAGTTCGCTTACGCGCTGGCGGGAGCTTCGCGCACACGATGCGGTCTCGCAGCAAGAACTCGACGAACGCTCGAGCGCCTATGACGAAGCGACCGCGACCGTCGCCGCGGCCGATGCCAACGTGAAGCGGCTCGGCGAACTCGAGTCGTTCAAGCGCATCGTCGCGCCGTTTGCCGGCGTAGTCACGCGGCGCAACGTCGATGTCGGCGATCTCGTCGACGCCGGCAACGGCGGCACACGCCGTGCTCTGTTTGCCCTCGCGCAGACGGATCCGCTGCGCGTCTACGTCGACGTGCCGCAAGCCTATGCCCAGGGCATCGCGCCCGGTGCGCACGTCGCCGTGACGCAGGCCGAGCTGGCTCGCCGGTCGTTCTCGGGCACCGTCACGCACACGGCGCAGGCCATCGACGTGGCGACGCGGTCGATGCAGGTGGAAGTGACGCTGCCGAACCGCGACGGGGCATTGATGCCCGGTGCCTACGTTCAGGTGTCGTTCGCCGATACCGCTCATGCCCGTTTGCAGGTGCCCGGCAATGCGTTGCTGTTTCGCGCCGAGGGGCCGCGCGTAGCGGTGGTGGGCACCGACGGTCGCGTACATTTGCAGCCTATCGTGATCGCGCGCGATCTGGGACAGTCGCTCGAAATAGAGAGCGGGCTCTCGCCGAAAGATCAGGTCATCGTCAATCCGGGCGACTCGCTGGCCGACGGCGATAAAGTCATCGTCGCACCCGCACCCGCACCCGCACCCGCACCCGCACCAGCCCCGGCGAAGGGGCACGCGTGAAAGCGCGCTGGGGTTGGCTCTCGATGCTGGCGGCGCTGGCCGGATGCGCGGCCGGGCCCGAGTACCGGCGGCCCGATGCCGACCTGCCTGCGGCATGGAACATCGAGGCCGGCGATGCATATTGGCACGCGGCGGCGCCGGCCCACGCGCCGCTTGCGCTTGATTGGTGGCGCAGCTTCGGCGATGCGCAGCTCGATAGCCTAGAGACAGCCGCGCTAGCCGAGAACCAGACGCTGCGAGCGGCGAGTGCGCATTACGATGCCGCGCGGGCGAGTTTGGCCGAAGTCTCGTCGGCGCAGGCGCCGCAACTGGGTCTGCAAGCGGACGTGGCGCGCGAGAAGATCTCCGGGGAGCGGCCGCGCATCAACTATTCGGTGCCGACCGTATCGACCGTTCAGAACGACATCGTCCTGCGTGCGAGCGTGGGCTACGAACTCGATTTGTTCGGTCGGATTCGCCGCGAAGTGGAAGCCGCGAACGCTTCGGCTCAGGCGGCTGCCGACGACCTGGCCAACGCGCGGCTTGTGATCACGGCCGACGTGGCGACCACTTACGTCGCACTGCGAATCGTGGATGCGCAAAGCGACGTACTGGCGCAACTGATCGCATTGCAGCAGCAGTCGCTCGATTACGTCCGCACACGGCACGATCTCGGCGCCGTATCGGGTCTCGATCTCTTGCAGCAGCAATCGCAGCTCGATGCGACGCGCACTCAGGCGCAACTGCTCGTCGCCACGCGGGCGCAATACGAGCACGCGCTTGCCGCGCTCGTCGGCGTACCGGCGGCGTCGTTCTCGATCGCGCCGCGCGTGGTGCCGCTGACCGATACGCCGCCGCCCGCCGTGTCACTGACGCTGCCGAGCGAGCTACTCGAACGGCGTCCCGATATCGCATCGGCCGAACGCGCGATGGCTGCGGCCAACGCTCGCATCGGCGTCGCACGCGCGGCCTACTTTCCGACCCTCGTGCTGAACCCCGGCATCGGTTGGGAGGCGACGCGCTTTGCCAGTATGCTCAGCGCGCCGGCGTTGCTCTGGTCGGTCGGCGCGTCGGCCGAATCGGTGCTATTCGACGGCGGTAAGCGCCGCGCGCGCGTCGATTTCGCGCGGGCCGGCTATGCCGAAGCGCAAGCACGCTATCGACAGACGGTGCTCGATGCGATGCAGCAGGTACAGGACGGCGTAACCGGTCTATCGGTACTCGACACCGCGGCGCGACAGGCCCATGCGGCCGTCGACGATGCGCGCCGCCTCGTAGATATGGCGCACGAGCGTTATGCCGGCGGTATGACAGCATTCATCGATGTGATCAGTGCTCAGCAGCAACTCCAGACGAGCCGTGAACAGGAGGTTGCCATTCACGGTCGTCAGTTGGCGACGCTGGTCTATTTGGCAAAGGCGCTTGGTGGCGGCTGGCAGGCGCAGGCCTCGACGCAGGGTACGCCGGAAATCGCTGCACAAGCGGCAAATTGATGCGTGGGAAGCACTGCCGGGCGATTTTTCTTCGATGACACTGCTAATAGGCGTCGATGTCAGCGAAGTGATCGGTTAGGAACTGAATGAACGAGAGCACGCGCGGGGCGACGAACGGATCGTCGCGCCACATCAGGAAAGCAAAGCGCGTTTCGAATGTCCAATCGGGAAAGATCGGCACGAGCGCGCCGTCGTCGACGGCCTCTTTGCCGACGTAACGCGGCAGGTAGGCGACGCCGAGGCCGTCGAGCGCCGAACTGAGGAGCGCGCGACTGTTGTTCGCCCGCATGACACAGCGCGCGCGCACTTCCACTTCGCGCTTGTGCTTCTGCATGGCGACCACGCTCGTATGAGCGGGGCCTCGAAATAGGAGGAAGCCATGACGCGAAAGTTGTTCGGGGTCTGTGATCGGCGGATGGCGCGCGAGGTAGGCCGGCGCGGCGAACAGCCCCCAGTCGATTTCCATGAGCACCTTGCCGTTCGCATGCTCGGGCTTGCTGCGGTTGATCGTGATTGCGACGTCGACATTCTGGCCCTCGAGGTCGATTTGCCGATCGGTTAAATCGAGTTCGACCTGTACGTTCACGTACTTGGTGGCGAATTGATTCAAAGCCGGCATTAGCATGAGATTGCCGAATGTGACGGGGGCCGCTACGCGCAGATTTCCGACCGGATCGGCGTGGTATTTCTCCATGAATGCATCGGCGCCACGCATTTCGACTAGCATGCGCGCGCAGTATTCATAATATGTACGCCCAACATCGGTGATTTCGATTTTGCGCGTGGTGCGCTTGAGCAGCGTGACGCCGAGTGTGGCCTCAAGGCGCGCCAGCTCCTTGCTGACGGCGGATTTCGACACTCCGATTAAACGTGCGGCCTCCGTGTAGCTCATCGTCTCGACGATTTTTGCAAAAATCGCCATCGACGCCATTTGCTCCAGTTGATTCATCGTCTCCCTCGGCGCGGTTATTTTTTGCTTCTCTTTGTCGTGGAGTTTATAGCGACGCACTGCGCCGAGGCAATCATCGAGCATTAAAGACGTTCGAGGAAATAAACGCGTTCGATCTAGGGATAACCCGGGTTATTATCGCGAAATGGCGTTCGGGGCCAAGCGGCGTGCGCCGAGGCATCGCCGCAATCGCCACCACTTCATCTGAGGCATGTGTTATGGACGAACAGACCATCGAAGCTTACTCGACGGGCGCGAGCCGATTCGCGGCCGAGTGGCGCGACCAGCCTGCGCCGGTCGATATGTACACGCTTTTGGAGCGTTACTTCACACGAGGCGGCAAAACGGCGGACATCGGTTGCGGCGCCGGCCGCGACGTTGCGTGGCTGAACGATCATGGCTTCCCCGCGGTCGGCTACGACGCGTCCGAAGGTTTGCTTGCACAGGCCGAGGCCGCATTTCCGACGCTGGTTTTCAAGCGCGATGTGCTTCCCGCGCTCGACTCCATCGAGGCGCAAGCGTATGACAACGTGCTATGCGAAACCGTCCTCATGCATTTGCCGCCGGAGGAGGTGACCCTAGCCTGCGCACGTCTGTTCGACATTCTGAAGCCAGGAGGGACGCTATACCTGAGCTGGCGAGTGACGGAATCGGCATCCAAACGCGATGCTTCGGGCCGTCTCTACGCCGAGTTCGATGCCGCGCGAGTCAGGGAAGGCCTTGGAGATGCGCAATTGCTGCTCGATGCCGAATCGGTCAACCTGTCCTCAGGTAAGCGCGTGCATCGACTGATCGCCCGGCGGCCGTGATCGATGCCGGGCCGGCGTCGCGCCGAACGCCCAAAACCGATGCGGCGGTGTTCGTCGCGGCGCCGTCAGTTCAACACAAATACTTTGCGGCCTTTGTCTGCGGGGGCGTCCCAATGGCTGCCCAATTGCGCTAGCGGTACCGCTTCCGTCGCGATATGCAGACGGCCTTCGGCCGCGGCGTGCAGCACTGCCTCGACGGCGCTCAAAAGACGCGGCAACGCGACGCTGCCGATACCGCTGCCCATCAAGCTAATCGCTTTGGAGCGCAGCACAGCGGCGGGCAACGATATTTCCAATCCACTAATGGAGCCGATCTGTACGAAGCGTAGCGCGCGCTCTGCCGGTGCGTCGGTTGCCGCAGCGAGCAGTATGGCGCGAGCGCTAGGTCCCCATAGGTAATCGAGCACGACGTCGACACCGTGGCGAAGTTCGGCTGAAAACGCTTCCTTCATCTCGCTCTCGTCGTTCGTCAGCGCGATAGTCGCGTCGGCGCCACGCTCGCGCAGCCTCTCGAGCTTCTCCGGGCTGCGTCCGGTCGCAATGATTTTGCTTGCGCCTAACATTCGCGCGATTTGGATCGCGAGTTGTCCCGATTCGCCCGTCGCGCCGTTCACCAAGACCGTCTCTCCGCGAACAAGATTTGCCCGCTCGGTCAGCGCCGCCCATGACGACATGCCCGGAATGGCGATGGCGGCAGCCGTAACGTCGTCGAGAGAGGCCGGCAGCGCAATGCATTGCGCCTGCGCTACGGGCGCGAATTCGGCCATCGCACCGAAAGGTGGGGTGGCCCCGAAGAAATAGACTTGTCGACCGTCATTCGCCTGCCCGACGCCGTCCACGCCGACCACCTGCGGATAGCTTGTCGAGGACGAATAATGGCGGCCGGCCGCCTTTCCGCGAGCGAGCTGACTGAGTGCAGCAGCGCGGACTTCGATGAGACACTCGGTGCCCGACGGTTCGGGGCGGGCAAAATCCGCGTAGATGGGCTTCGTTCCCGGTTCGATTACAACGGCGGCTTTCATCAAGGCCGACTCCTTTTGGTTACCATGACGCTGGAGTCTATGGGCGCGGCCGTATCCGGGCTGCGGTGCAACGGCCATTCGATACGCTATTTCAGTCAAAGTGAACGAACCGTCTTTCGCGACCACTACAAATACTACGATCGTTTCCGGCGATCTCGTCGTGTCGAACGAGGGACCGTTCCTCGCCGCGGGCGAACTTCGGCAAGCTGCGCCGCGCGTCACGTCAACGCACAGTCATCCTCGCGGGCAACTCATGGGCGCGCTCACTGGATTGGTGGCAGTCGGCATCGGCTCGCATCAATGGGTCGTGCCTGCTATTCATGCCATCTGGATACCTCCGCATGTCGAGCATTCGGTGCGCTCGTTCGGCCCGTTCGCCGGATGGAGCGTATTCATTAGCGAAGCGCGATGCCGCGAGCTACCTGTCGCTCCGCGTGCAATCAAGACGACGGCTTTACTGCGTGAAGCCGTGCATCGCGCGGGAAGGTGGGCGGGCTCGCCGCTCGATGCCGCGAAGGAGCGCATCGCGGAAGTGATCATCGACGAGTTGATGGCTGCCCAAGCGGAGCCGCTCTATCTGCCTCGCCCGACGGATGCGGCGCTCGTCAAGATTACCGATGCGTTGACGCGCAACCTTGGGGATAACCGGCGCCAGGAACAATGGGCCGAGTGGGCCGGTTTATCGGAGCGGACATTGAGCCGGAGATTCGTCGCCCAGACGGGACTGACGTTCGGGCGCTGGCGCCAGCAAGCACGGATGCTGGCCGCGCTGGAGCGCGTCTCCGACGGCGTGCCGGTCACCAACATCGCACTCGAGTTGGGTTATGACAACGTGAGTGCGTTCATCGCCGCATTCCGTAAAACGTTCGGCGCGACGCCCGGGCGTTACATCGCACACGCCGCAGCAGCACCGATCTAGGCTCTCGGCCATGCGCCGCGATCAATTACGGATTGAAAGTCGGCAGACCCGGTTGAAAACATGCGGATAGTTGAAATTCGCTGTTGTGTGAAATCCATAAGATGTAGCATGAGATGGCGCGCGCCTGCACTGCGTTGAGGGAAACGCGGTAATGACAACGGCAGTGTTCAGCCGAAAGGACTCACCGTGGAATCCGGCTCGAAAGGTCGCAACTGGAAGCAAGGCGGTAGGATGCTTGACCGCGTGACCGTCGAAGAGCGATACCGATCGCTGGTCGACGCGATCAGGGACTATGCGATCTTCCTATTGGACCCGGACGGATATGTCGCGAGCTGGAATGCGGGCGCCGAGCGCATCAAGGGATACCATGCGGACGAAATCATTGGTCGACATTTTTCCGTGTTTTACCCCGCCGAGGCAATCGAGCGAGGTTACCCGAGCGAGGAACTCGCGAGGGCCGCGACCCTAGGGCGCTGGGAAGACGAAGGCTGGCGCGTGCGCAAAGACGGCTCGCGGTTCTGGGCCAACGTTGTCATCAATCCGCTGCGCGACAAGGACGGCGCGCTGATCGGATTCGCCAAAATTACCCGCGACCTGACAGAGCGCCGGGACGGGGAAGAAAAACTACGGCAAAGCGAAGAGCGGCTGCGTTTGCTCATGGATGCCGTCGACGATGCCGTCTTCATGCTCGACCCGCAAGGGCACATCACGAGTTGGAATGCCGGCGCCACGCGTTTGAAGGGCTTCGACGCACCCGAAATCGTCGGACAGCATTTCTCTCGTTTCTATTCGATGGAAGATATCGCGGCCGGCAAGCCCGAAGCGGAATTGGCGACCGCAGCGGCGGTTGGCCGAGTAGAAGAAGAGGGGTGGCGCTTACGCAAGGACGGTTCGCGCTTCTGGGCGCAGATCGTAGTGAGCGCGATATACGGTCCTACGGGCGAGCTTCTCGGTTTCGCGAAGGTCACACGCGATATGACCGAGCGCAATCGCCTGAAACAATTGGAATATGCAAGCGAATTGGCCGCGCACATCGAGGCGGCGCGCGAAGAAGAAAAGAAACGCATTGCCCGGGAGTTGCACGACGACCTAGGCCAGCAGTTGACCGCAATGAAAATCAGTTTGCTTTTTCCTGCGCAAGGCATAGGCGACCCCGCTGTGACGTTGCAGGGGGCGAGCGCGGAGGCGATGCGCGATGCACTCGATCGCGCCATTTCATCGGTTCGTAGACTGGCCGCGGGTTTGCGCCCGGCGATATTGGACGATCTGGGGCTGCTACCTGCACTCGAGTGGCTGGTGGCCGATCTTCAGCAGCGCTCTCCATTGCGTATCGTCATGAACGACGAGACAGGAGACATGGTCTTCAACGAAAACGCATCGACGGCGCTGTTTCGTATCGTGCAGGAGAGCCTCACCAACGTCGTGCGACATGCCCCGACCGCAACCGAGGTCCGCATCGATTTTCGCTGTAGCGCATCCATGTGCGACCTTTCGATTCAGGACGACGGAGTCTGCGTCAAGCCGCCTGGACAACGATCCGTTGGTGCGCCTGCGTCGTCGGGTCTCGCGAGCATCCGCGATCGCGTGCGGCGTTTGCGAGGCACGGTGACGACGGGGCCGCTGCCCGACCGAGGATTCAGGGTCAAACTCTCCATTCCCCGCGATGCGGTCGAGCAAACGCCGTCTGCTCCGGACACGGGGGTATAAACGCGGTTTATCAGCCCGCGACATCTTTGACGAACGTCAAAACGTCGATCTGCCCGGCCCCGCTTCGCTTTGATGCGTTTTGGGATTCTGGACCCCGCGCGCGGGACCCGGTGACGATAAACGGCGGCCCGTGTGCACGCGATTTGAGAGAGGTCAATCTTCGTATCCGGTTCGTTCCCGATACTTGCGTATTCAACGAACTTATCGAGGATGTTCGCGACATGGAGAATTCGCCGAACGCAGGCCCAACAACCGAGTCCGCATCGGTGCAGGATGCGTCCAATACGATCCCGCGCTTCTCGTTTCTGTATAGCAATCCCGCGTATCCTGCGCGCGTGTACCGTGTATCGCTTGCCTACGACGGCCAGGCGTATACCCCACGATGTCGAATCGAGATCCGGGACGCCATCGCAACGAACTGCGAGCATCCGTTTTCGGCGGGTCCGCTTACGCGAGATAGCCTGTGCGCGGCGGTCGCCGTGCTGCCGCTGATCGAGGACATCACCGGGGGCGACAATGGGCGAACCCTAGCCGATGGGCAACCGGGCTTCACAATGGGAGCCATGCCGCAGTCGAGGGACATATATGACGACCGTCGTTAGGAAAGCAGTGCGTCGTGAACCATGCACGTACTTCGAAATAACGCTTCGGCCCGAAATAACTATCGATTAATTCACGCGAAAAGCATTGCCTGCGCGATGTTACAAACAATTTAAGGGATGGGGATTCAGACCCACGCATCTCCAACCGATATCCACGGTTATACAGGGGTAACCCGCATTGGCCGATGGTTCACGATTGTTCATCCGTCCCTAAGTCGAGCCTGAATGTCCCTGTTTATAAATTCATGATCCGAGGGAATTCAACATGCTTGGCAACATCAAGATCGGCATTCGGCTGATCGCTGCATTTCTCGTCGTCGCGTCGGCTAGCGGCATCGTTGGTCTCGTCGGTATCAGCAATGCCGGCAAAATCAACGAGCTGGCCGACCACATGTACAGCAACGAAGTCCTTGGTGTGTCGTACATCAAGGAAGCCAATATCGACCTCATCTACATCGGTCGCGCACGCGGCAACGCGCTGCTGGCTACGACGCCGGAAGACCGTGCGAAATATCTCGACGTCATGAACAAATCGGTCGAGTTGTTGAAGAGCAACCTGGAAAAGGCGCGTCCGCTGATGAACTCGGAGAAGAGCAAGGAGCTGCTGGACAGCTTCTCGCGCACCTGGGAGGCCTATCTGCACGATCAGGAAACGCTGGTCTCGCTGATTAATTCCAGTAAATTGGCCGAGCGCGACGCCGCGCTCAGTGCCGCGATGGCAACGCTGAGCGCCAAGGCCAACGTACTCGACGACACCATGACCGCACTCGCCGAGGTGAAGGAGGCGACCGCCAAGCAGGAATCCGGCGACACCACGATGCTTTACGAGCAGAGCCGCACGGTGATGATCGGCACGATCGTCGCTGCGCTCGCGCTCGGCGCGCTGCTCGGCTTCCTTATCAGTCGCGGCGTCAGCCGCCCCCTGCGTCAAGCGCTCGATGCGGCCAATCGATTGGCCGACGGAGATTTGACGATCGACATCGAGTCGAAAAACAAGGACGAGGTCGGCCAACTCTTGCGGGCGATGAAAAACATGATCGCGAAGCTGTCGCACGTGGTGGGCGAGGTCAACAGCGGCGCCGAGGCCCTTGCCGGAGCTTCCGAGGAAGTCAGCGCGACCGCGCAATCGCTAAGCCAAGCGTCGAGCGAACAAGCGGCCGGTGTCGAAGAGACGAGCGCGTCGATCGAGCAAATGACGGCCTCGATCACGCAAAACACCGAGAACGCCAAGGTGACCGACGGCATGGCGCAGCAAGCGGCGAAAGAAGCCGCCGATAGCGGCGAAGCGGTCAAGGCGACGGTCAGTGCGATGAAACAGATCGCGCAAAAGATCGGCATCATCGACGACATCGCTTATCAAACGAACCTGCTGGCCTTGAACGCCGCGATCGAGGCGGCCCGTGCCGGCGAGCACGGGAAGGGCTTTGCCGTAGTCGCGGCCGAGGTGCGTAAGCTGGCGGAGCGCAGCCAGATCGCGGCGCAGGAAATCGGCACGGTCGCCGGCTCGAGCGTCGAGCTGGCCGAACGCGCCGGCGCGCTGCTCGACTCGATGGTGCCCAACATCAAGAAGACGTCGGAGTTGGTGCAAGAGATCACTGCGGCATCGGAGGAGCAATCGTCCGGCGTCGGCCAGATCAATGTGGCCGTCAGTCAATTGAGCCAAACGACGCAACAAAACGCATCCAGTTCCGAAGAGCTCGCGGCAACCGCCGAGGAAATGAGCAGTCAATCGGAGCAGCTACGGCAAGCGATGACGTTCTTCCGCCTCGCAGCCGGAGGCGGCCGCGGTAACGCACGCGCAGGCGATTCCGGCAGTGCCCGGACGGCGGCGACGCGAGCACGTACGCGTCCTGCGCAAAAGCCTGCCGGTGGTTTGTCGTTGGCGCCGGGACTCGCATTCACGAGTGCGGACATGCCCGACGAGTCGCAGTTCGCGAAGTTCTAATCGGGGGGACTGAGTCATGAATCAGACTTCGGTGTCCCCGAAATCGCCGGCTCAGGCCGTCAAGGCGCCCTCGGACGCGAACGCCGCCGAGCCGGCGCAAGTGTTGACCTTCATGCTCGCGGGCGAGGCCTACGCGATCGGCATCTTGTCGATCAAAGAGATCATCAGCTATACCGCACTCACAACGGTACCGATGATGCCGGCGTTCGCGCGCGGCGTCATCAATCTGCGCGGCGCAGTGGTCCCCGTCATGGACTTGTTGACGCGCTTCGGCAAGACGGCCTCCGAGGTCACGAAGCGTACGTGCATCGTGATCGTCGAAGTGGAGTTTCAAGGCGAGCGGCAAGACATCGGCATCGTCGTCGATGCCGTCAATGAAGTGCTCGATATCCCTGCCTCGGAGATCGAACCGCCGCCGGTATTCGGCGCATCGATTCGTACCGATTTCATTCGAGGCATGGGCAAGGTTCGCGGCCGTTTCGTGATCCTGCTCGCGCTCGAGCACGTGTTGTCGGCAAGCGATATGGTCGCGCTGCAAACGGCGGCGGAAATCGCAAACTAAATTAAGAAAATCACATCGCTACCATCGAGCCGCAGCGGCGAAAGTCGTTGCGGCTCGATGCTTTTTGCGCATTGAAAACGCGCGGCGCGTGGGCGTCACGCGCCGCGCCGGGCTCATGAACGCTGAGCGAGAATTTGGGCGATCTCTTGGCTGATCGACGAGAGCGGGACGATCTTATCGACGCCGCCGCGTTTGATCGCTTCACGAGGCATGCCGAAAACGACACAGCTCTCCTCGTCCTGTGCGATGGTGCGCGCACCGGCGGCATGCATTTCGGCGAGGCCGGCGGCGCCGTCGTCGCCCATACCGGTCATGATGATGCCGAGCGCGTTGCGGCCCGCGCAGCGCGCGACGGAGCGAAACAACACGTCGACCGACGGTCGATGGCGATTGACGAGCGGCCCGTCGATGACATCGACGTAGTACTGTGCGCCGCTGCGGCGCACCGTCAAATGCTTGCCCCCGGGGGCGATCAACGCGCGCCCAGGCAATACGCGATCGTTCGCTGCGGCTTCTTTGACTTCGATTTCGCAGAGCTTATTGAGGCGCTCGGCAAACGCCGCGGTGAACTTCTCGGGCATGTGTTGTACCACGACGATGCCGGGCGAGACGCGCGGCAACGCCGTCAAGACGACTTCGAGCGCTTGTGTACCGCCCGTCGATGTGCCGATCGCCACAATGCGTTCCGTCGTTTGCGCGAGCGCACCCGGTACGCTAGGCGGAAGTACCGCATCGGCGGTGTGTTTCGGCGTAGGCGTCGGGGTAGGGTGGCGGCGCGCGAGCCGGGTGGCATTGACGCGCGCCGCGGCGCGTATCGTCGACGTCAATTCGTCAGCCGCATCGAGCAGAAACTGCTTGAGCCCGAGTCGCGGCTTGGCGACGACCGATACCGCGCCGGCCGCCAGTGCATCCACCGTGGTGCGTGCGCCTTTTTCGGTGAGCGTCGAGCAGATGACGACGGGCGTCGGCCGCTCGGCCATGATCTTTTTGAGGAACGTGATGCCGTCCATGCGCGGCATTTCGACATCGAGCAGGATGACGTCAGGCCAATTGCGCGCGAGACGACTCATCGCGGCGATCGGGTCCGATACCGCGTCCATGACTTCGATGCCGGCTGCCGTGAGCATGCCGGAAACGACTTGCCTGACGACGGCCGAGTCGTCGACGATCAATACTCGGATTCGAGTCATCGGAGCCTTGCGTTAATGTCCGGCGCGGCCAGGCTTGCGGAAAATAGACGGCGAGACGGGAATCAGATCGACGCCGAGGTCATGCAGACTCTCGGAGTGACCGATACACAGATAGCCGTCGGGCCGCAATAGCGACGCAACGCGGTGGACGACCTCGCGCTTCGTCGCCGTGTCGAAATAGATCATCACGTTGCGCAGGAAGACGATATCGAACCGTCCGAGGTCGGGCAAAGACGCGATGAGATTGGCTTGTGCGAATCGTACATGCTGGCGTAGCCCGCGTTCGACGAGCAGCGTCCCTTCTTGTTCGCCGGTTCCACGCAGACAGAACCGCTTTCGATAGTCGAGCGGCATCTGCCGAGCCCGGATGTCCGGGTAATGCGCGCGCCCGGCAGCGTGCAGCATCCGCGTGCTGATATCGGTGCCGACCACTTCGAACGGGCGGCCCGCGAGGCGGTCCGCCAATACCATGGCAATACTGTACGGCTCCTCGCCGCTCGAGCATGCCGCGCTCCAAGCGCGAAATGCCGTGCCTCGGGCCTCGGAGGCGATCGCGCCGAGAAACTCGAAGTGTCTCGGCTCGCGAAAAAAATAGGTTTCGTTCGTCGTCAGCAAGTCGATGGCGATCTGCCGCTCGGCGCGATGCGCATCGCTGGAAAGAAACTTGAAGTAGTCGCCGTAGCTTTCGAGCTGGCAAGCGCGTAGGCGTTTAGCGAGCCGGCCGCTGACGAGCGCCTTTTTTGCCGGCGCGAGACTGATTCCGGCCGCATCGAAAATGAAGGCCTGAAACTGCCGGAATTCGGAATCGGTGATCGGATTCATTGCTTGCATTCGTTTGTGCGGCTTTCCATCGGATCGGGGGCCGTCCTGAAGTTCTAACAGGCGACGAGCGCCGGGCTGCTAGCAGTGGGGCCGGCGGGGCCCGCCATGGCCATGAGATCAGCGATGTCGAGAATCAGTGCGACGTCGCCGCTGCCGAGAATCGTCGAGCCGCTCACGCCGCGCACCTTGCCGAACATTTTCGACAGGGGCTTGATGACGGTCTGCGCTTCGCCGAGCAGACGATCGACGAGCAGCCCGAACCGTTGCCCGGCATGTTTGACGACGACGATGTTCGGCCGTGCGCTATGCGGGCCTTCGAGCTCGAAGCGCTCGCGCAGCCGGATGAACGGCAGCACTTGTCCTCGCAGGTCCGTATAGTCGTGGTCGCCGCTCGACGAGAATTCGACGCACTCTTCCACCGCATCGAGCGGCAAGATGAAGATGGAATCCCCAACGCATACCTGAAATCCATCGATGATCGCGAGCGTCAGCGGCAAGCGAACCGAGATCGTTGTACCGATCCCGGGCCGGCTATCGATGGCGATGCTGCCGCGCAATGCCGTGATGTTGCGTTTCACGACGTCCATGCCGACGCCGCGTCCCGACAAATTCGTCACGCGCTCGGCCGTCGAAAAACCCGGCTCGAAAATGAGCGCGTAGATCTCGTCGTCGGAGAGCGCCGCCTCGGGCGGCACGATGCCGCGCTCGACGGCTTTGGCGAGGATGCGGTCGCGATCGAGGCCGCCCCCGTCGTCGCCGACTTCGATCACGATGGACCCGGAGTCGTGAAAGGCGTTTAGCGTCAGCTTGCCATGCTCGGGCTTGCCGCGAGCAAGACGAATCTCCGCGGACTCTATCCCGTGGTCCATCGAATTGCGAACGAGGTGCGTCAAAGGATCGCCGATTTTCTCGACGACAGTCTTGTCGAGTTCCGTGTCTTCACCCTCGACGACGAGTTCGATCTGCTTGCCGAGTTCTTGCGCGACGTCGTGGACGACGCGGCGGAACCGATTGAACGTCCCGCCGATTTTGACCATGCGCAACTGAAGCGCGCTATCTCGTACCTTTTGGATCAAGCTGCTCAGCGTTGCCGCGGATTCGCGCAGCTCCGCGTTCTGTGCTTTCCGCGCTGCAAGCTCCGTACTCGCCGACGCGGTGATGAGCTCGCCCACGAGATCGATTAAGAGATCGAGCTTGTCTGCATCGACGCGGATCGAGTGGGAATCCGACGACTTGCTTTCGCGAGCGGCGGCGGAGCGCGTGGGGCCGGCGGCGGTTGCAGTCTGCTGGCCTGGCGAGTCGAGCGCGGCACCTCGGACGGGGTCGGCCTCTGGCTCGGCAAGCGGCTCAGCGATAGGCACGGCTGCGTCGCCATCGCGCGCCTCGATTCGCAGGGTGCAGTCTTCGCGAATGAATTCGAACGCGCCCTCGACGGCTTCTTTGCCGGCGTCGCTGACCAACTCGATTTCAAGGCTGAGGTAGCAGGCTTCGGGATCGAGGGCATCGAGCGCCGGCACGCGGTCGGCGTTCGTGCTCACGCTCGTGACGTCGCCGAGCCGCGAGAGGTAATGGATGATCGAGAGCGGGTCCATCCCGTTGCGCAGCACGGGTTCGCCGCATTGCAAGGAGATGTGCCAGCACTGGGCGAGTGGCGCGGCGGCGGCTTTATCTCCCTCGTCCGCGCAGCCGCTTGCCACCGGGTCCGAGGCATGCGCGGACGCGCGGAGATAGCGGCCAAGTGCGTCGACGAGCGGCTGCGCCTGTGCGAGGAGGGCCTCGTCTTCGCAATGGCCCCGCTCGGCCGTCAGTTCGACGAGCAGGCCGATATGATCGCCGCAGGCGAGCAACAACGAGATCAGCGATTCGTCGATGGCGATTTCGTTGTCTCGCACGCGGTCGAGCACGCTCTCCACTACGTGCGTGAACGCCACGATGCCGTCGAGTCCGAACAGGCCCGAGGATCCTTTGATCGTGTGCGCGGCACGGAAGACGGCGTTGATTTCGTCGCTCGGATCGGCGATCTCGCGGATGCCGAGCAGGCTGCTTTCCATCTGCGCGAGCAACTCGCGGCTTTCGGCGATGAATGTCTGAAGCGCGTCGTCGATATTCACGAAATGGCCTCCGTGTGCGCCGAAAGCGTTTCGTTCGACTGTTCGAGCCGCGCTAACGTTTGCGCGAGACCTAGCAAAGTGAGCGTCGCCAGCACGGTGTCGCTTGCTCCGACGAATTCGCAGGCTCGTCCCAGGTCCGATGCGCTGCGTCGCATAGCGACGAGCAACTGAGCGCCGGCGCTATCGATCTCGGGCACGGCCGACAGGTCGACGCACAGGGATTGCGGATGCGCGAGCGCATCGAGCAGCAACGCCTTGAGTTCGGCTGCGTGATAGATCGTCAACGGCGTGTCGATCGATACGGTATGAGCTGAGTTCATCGCCGGGGTGTTCCGTTACGTTACGCGTTCGGTTTAAGGCAGTACCAGCTTCTCGACGGCCGCGAGCAACTGCGGCGGCTGAAACGGCTTGACGACCCATGCCTTGGCGCCGGCCAATTGGCCCTCGCGCTTCTTGGCGTCTTGGCTTTCCGTCGTCAACATGACGATCGGCGTGAACTTGTACGCGGGCATTTGTTTAACGGCCTTGATGAATGAAATGCCGTCCATGTTCGGCATGTTCAGGTCGCTGATCATCAGATGGACCTTTTGCCCTTGTAGTTTCGCTAGCGCGTCCTTGCCGTCGCAGCCTTCGATGACTTCGTAGCCGGCGCCGCGAAGCGCGATGCCGACGACTTGCCGTACCGACGCGGAATCGTCGACGATCATGATGGTCTTAGCCATGGGTGGTCCTCAAAAGAAAGTAATGTCGGAGGTCGATTCGGCCGCCGGTGCGGTGGCGTGGGCGTCGCTTTGATGCAGCGCGCGCTCCTCGGCCATGGCGTAGGTTTGCTCGAGTTCGTCGAGCAACTCTTTGGCGTCGAGCGAGGGTAGGGCGACACCGGCCTCGTATTGGCCGCAATGCCGATCGACGACAGACGGCAGGCGTTCGATGTTCGCCTTAACGTGCTGCATGATCTGGCTCACGCGGTCTTGAAACTGCAACTGCACCAACGCTTCGTAGACCTCCGCCTTGATGCTGCGGCTTTCGTCGCGCAACTGGTCGGCGGCCGACTCGAGCGAGTGAGTGAACGCGCGAAATCGCGTGAGGACTTGTTCGATCGCGTGCTCCGAGTCGGACATGGCGGCGCTGTCGTGCTCGGCGGTCTGCTCGGCGGCAAGCGACGCCGAGACGATCGCGGCGCGGATCGTCTCGATCTTGGCGGCGATATTGGCGCCCGTTTCGCTCGATCTGCGCGAGAGCGCGCGCACTTCCTGTGCGACGGTTGCAAATCCACGGCCGATGTCGCCCGCGTGCGCGGCTTCGATTGCGGCATTGATGGCGAGCAAGTTCGTCTGTTGCGTGACGAGCTTGATTGCTTCGACCATATCGCGCAGCTCGTCGATGAAGCCATGCAGCCCTTGCACCTGCGCGAGCATCGCGGCCTTGCTATCCATCGCGGTGCGCAGCCGTTGAACGACGGCCTGCAATTCAAGCTCGCTCGATACATAGACATCGCCGCCACCCGATGCGCCCGCGCCGCCCGCCGAGGTATTCAGTGCGGTATCGAGCCGCGATGCGATACCGCCGAACCGCTCGCCGAGTGCAGTGATCGCCTCTTCCATCTGTTTGCGCGAAGACTCGATATGCCTTGCCCACACGGGGGCGAGGGTCCCGCTGAACGTGCGTTGACTGTCGAAGTACCGCATCAACTGTTCGACGACGCGTGCATCGGCATGGCGCTGCCGCAAACCGGCGGCAATGCCGGCGATCGAGAGAACGGCGCCGATCGCGACCGCGCCGGCGCCGGCCCACAAAACGGCAAAGCATGCCAGCGCGCCGGCACAGCCGAGTATCGGGCCCGTCAACCAAAGAAGCTTATCTTGCGGGTGCGTCATTAGCTTATCGATCACTATTAAACGATACGAAAATCAGTACTGCCCCGTATTCGTCAATGCGCGAACCCCGGGTATGAGCGCGTTTACGTTCAAATACGAGTTTTCTTGATGGGGGCAAAACGGGCGCGAAAGTGAAAACGCCTCCGCCCGCCGGGGAGGGGCCCTGGGCGAGGAAATGGGATTTCGATTTCCCTCCGGTTCAAGAAAGATTCTCTCGCCACGGCGGACGAGGCGCCGATTTCATACTTATTTGACCGATAACGGGTTTTCGCTAGTCCAGTGAAACGAATGCGGTCTCGCCAAACAATGGGTTTCGCTACTTCATCGGCCCTTTTTACAGCGAAGAAATAGGGAAGTGTGCATTCCAGGAAATCTCGTATTCGCGGTATTCATTTCCCGTAGCGTAGGTGCCGTCGTCGAAAGAACCGACGACAGTTGCGATAAATCAACTACGGTGCCGGTGAGGTCGATATGATCGCGCTGGCCGAACTCATGCCGGTATTTAAAACAACGTGAGAATGCAATGTTGAATGTAGGGCCTGTTGCGGCTCACCTCGAGTGCTCTCATGTGGATCGCGCGCTTTTCGTCGCTTTGGGCGAACGGGACGCCGACACATCGGGGCATTGCGTGCGGGTGGGACTATTGAGTGAATCCATAGGGCGCGCGCTGGGCGTTCGAGACGACGACCTCATCACGCTGAGGGAAGCGGGGTTCGCGCACGACATCGGGAAGATTGCCATCCCGGACAGGGTACTGTTCAAACCCGGCCCGCTGGATGCCGGCGAGCTCAAGCAGATGCAGACGCATAGTGAAATCGGGCGGCGGATCTTGGTGTCTCAAGGCCGGCGTGGCCCGGCACATGACCGAGTAGCCGAAGCGGTTCTCCATCACCATGAACGGTACGACGGCGCGGGCTATCCGTCGGGGCTGAAAGGAACCGGTATTCCGCTTTGGTCGAGAATTATCGCCGTGGCCGATTGCTTCGATGCGGTGACGACGGCGCGCCCCTATCACGACGCTATGCCTATGAACAGCGCGCTTGATCTGATTGCGGCTGGATCGGGATCGCATTTCGATCCGGACGTGGTTCGGGCGTTTGTTGCGTTGCCGGCGCTGGCGCAATGTTAGGGCCGGGCGATTGAGCAAGACCTTGAAATTGGTCGACATAGGCGGGGATGCTTGCGGCCGCCAGCGGCTTGGAGAAGAGGTAGCCCTGAATGATCGAGCAGCCGTCCTCTATGAGGAAATCCAACTGCTCGTCGCGTTCGACACCTTCCGCGACAATCTCGAATTTCAAACTCCGCGCAAGCGCACTGACGGCGCGGATGATCGATTCGTCCGCATGACTCACGCCGATTCCGCGGACGAACGACATATCGATTTTCAGCCGATTGGCGTGAAACGTCCGTAGGTACGACAGACTCGAGTATCCGGTGCCGAAATCGTCTATCGCGATCGATACGCCCATTTGGCTAAGCGCACGCAGTGTTTGAAGCGCGTTCGGCGCGACGAGCGCTCCCTCGGTGATTTCGACTTCGAGCCGGTGAGGGGCCAGACCGGTAATCGCCAGCGTGCGTTGCACGACGTCGAGAAAATGCTCGCGTGCCAGTTGGCGTGGCGATACGTTGACCGACATATTTATGCCGGGCAAGGCGCTCTCCCAGCGTTTGGCTTGCATGCAAGCGGTATGCAGCACCCATTCGCCGAGTTCTTCGATCAGCCCGTTTTCCTCGGCGAGCGGGATAAAGACGGTAGGGCTGACGACGCCCAGTTCCGCATCGCGCCACCGAATCAGCGCTTCGACCCCGCAGACCCGATTCGCCCGAACGTCGATCTGCGGCTGGTACACCAATTCGAATGCCTTATGCTCCAGCGCATCGCGCAACCGGCGCGAAAGCTTGATACGTTGGTCGGATACGCTGGCTAGCGTTTGATTGAAGCGTTCCACGCCGTTTCGTCCGTTGGCTTTGACGTGATACATCGCGAGATCGGCGTGCTTCAAAAGCGTCTGTGCGTCCTTTCCGTCCTCCGGGTAGCAAGCCACGCCGATGCTCAGTTGCACGGACAATTGCGTGTCGTCGATTTGGACGGGCGCGCCGAACGCTTGAATGAGACGTTCGTGCAGCGTGGCGAGCCGTTGACCGTCGTACGGGTTCGCGAGCATCGTGACGAACTCGTCGCCGCCGTAGCGCGTGACGATGCCGTCCGCGCCTAGGCAATCGGAGAGTCGGCGCGCGACCTCGCACAGTAACCGGTCGCCCGCGTTGTGGCCGAGGCTGTCGTTGACGTCCTTGAAGTGGTCGAGGTCCATGAACAGCAATGCAAAAGGGCGTTCTTCCTCGAGCGCCTGATCGATCAGTTCATGCAGCGTAACGCGATTCGGCAAATTCGTTAGGGCATCGCGACGCGCCTGCATAACGAGTCGATCGCGCGAATCGATCAGTTCGGTGAGGTCGCTAATCACCGAGATGTGATACGACGGAGTGCCACGCTCGTCGCTTACCGCGGCGACATGCAGTTGATTCCAGAACGATGCACCGTTCGCCCGCCGGCATTGGAGCAGCTTGCTTGCGTCCACGCCCTTCTCGATGATGCTTCTGATCTGCGGAAAAAGCTCACGGCCGGTGCCGCCGGAACACAGGGCTTCATAGTCGTTGCCGACAATGCCGCTCAGTGCGTAGCCCGTGATTCTCTCGAATGCAGGGTTGGCGTACTTAATGATTTGCCCGTTGTCGGTCGCGCGCGTAATGAGCACCCCGTTGCCGATCGCGTCCAGCGCACGGCTGCGCAGACGCAGCTCGAGCTCGGCGTTCTTTCGTTGCGTGACGTCGATGGCCGTGATGAAACAGGCATGGCGCTTTCCATACGTCAGGAAGTGATAGGACAGGTCGACGTAGACCAGCGCGCCGTCGCGTCGCTGATGCCGGCATATTCCCGCGGCTCCGCTGCTCGTGGCCGCGGAGCGCGTCGCCGCCAAATCGCGCAGGAATGCGCGCGAGTCGGCTTGCGCATACAGCGACGCCATACTGCGCCCGGAGAGTTCGGTGCTCGAATAGCCGTACTGCGCGGCGGCGGCGCAATTCGCGGTGATGATCTCGAGCGTTTCCACGTCGAAGATCAGCATCGGCAGCGGATGGTGATCGAAATACTCGCGGAATCGGCGTTCGCTCTCCGCCGCGACGACGCGTGCGCGCTGCCGAGCGAGCCCCGCGCGATAGTGCGCGACGAAGGCATAGCCCAATAATACGCAGGCGACCAAGGCGCTGACGGCGAGGACCAGGCCTTCGACTTCCATATGCCGCGCTGCGCTCTCGGCCGCTGCTTTGAGTTTGACCGTTTGCTCGTCGCGCAGTACCGTGAGTTGCGAAGCGATTCGTTCGAGCAAGCGATTGGCCTCCAGCAAGCCGGCGCTGTCGACCGAGGCCCGGCCTTCATCTAAGCGGGCATTGATGGCGATGTCGGCTTGCAGATAAGCCCATCTCGCGGTTTCCTCGCGCAATGACTGGATGGTGGCCGCACTCTGCGGCAGACGCGCATAAGCCGCGCTAAGCCGCTGGAAACACCGCGTCGCCATGCCCACGCGCGAGACCGGCCAGGCGAACGACGCCAAACGGGCGCTACCGAATCCTTGCAGGAAGTCCGCATTCGCCCCGAGATAGAGCGCTTGCAGCGTGTCGATGTCGTTGCGCACTTGAAAGGCGTGGGCGCGCTCCACATGCAAATGCTCGCGCCAGCTCAACGTGTAGGCCACGCCGGTGCCGAACATGGCGAGCCCCAATAACACGAGCATGACCGTGACGGGGAGCCGACGATCGGTGCGTAGATAGCGTGGCCACCGCCGCATAAATGTTCGGGCGGCGTCGAAAAATGAGCCGGATGTCATTGGTTCATTTGGAGCCCGGGGGCGCTGACTCAGGTTCTTGCAAATGGCACGGGAGGAGATGGCGCGATGGTTTGGCTTAAACCAAGCGATGCGGCCTCGCTGGGTTCCCGACCAACGCTCTATCGGCGGATTCAGCGAAAACTTAATGCGCGCAAACTCGGGGCGTGTTTGGCCGTCGCCGTCCGACCCTAACTATCGACTATCGTGCGGTAGCGGTTGTCGCGACGGTCGGGCGACTTTTTCACTTGAAAGAGAGAAGTAAGACATACTGCGCATATTGTTTATCCGTTATCGGAGGCGCGTATGCCAGGTCTACTTCCCAATGTCGATCGCGATGGACTCCTCGAGTATTCGGTCGTATACACCGATCGCTCGATCAACCATATGTCGCAACGCTTCCAAGGCGTGATGCGCGACATTTCGAGCGCCTTGAAGAAGGTCTACAACGCCAAGGCGGTCGTTGTGGTCCCAGGTAGCGGAACGTTCGGCATGGAAGCCGTTGCGCGTCAGTTCGCGACGAACAAGAAGTGCCTGATCATCCGCAATGGCTGGTTTAGTTTCCGTTGGTCGCAGATCTTCGATATGGGCGGCATACCGGCCGAATCGACGGTGTTGAAGGCGCGTCCCGTGGAGCAAGGAAGGCAGCCTGCTTATGCGCCGGCTCCGATCGAAGAGGTCGTGGCCGCCATCCGGGAACACAAGCCCGACCTCGTTTTTGCGCCCCACGTCGAAACGGCGTCCGGGATGATGTTGCCCGATGCCTATATGCGCGCGGTGGCCGATGCCGTGCATGCGGTCGGGGGCATGTTCGTGCTCGATTGCATCGCCTCCGGTACGGTCTGGGTCGATATGCAAGCCACCGGCGTCGATGTGCTGATTAGTGCACCGCAAAAAGGGTGGAGTGCCTCGCCGTGCTGTGCCCTCGTCATGCTCGGCGCGCTCGCTCGCGAAAGGATCGATGCAACGACCAGTACCAGCTTCGCCTGCGATTTGCGCAAATGGCTGCAAATCATGGAGGCCTACGAGAACGGCGGACACGCTTATCACGCCACGATGCCGACGGACAGCCTCTCGACGCTACGAGACGTCATCAAGGAAACGGAGGCATACGGCTTCGACAAGGTGAAGGCCGAGCAACTCGAACTCGGTAAGCGTGTTCGCTCGCTATTGGTGGGCAAGGGGTTTAAAAGCGTCGCGGCCGAAGGTTTTCAGGCACCGGGCGTCGTGGTCAGCTACACCGACGACGACGGCGTTCGATCGGGCAAAAAGTTCGCCGAGATCGGCTTACAGGTCGCGGCCGGCGTCCCACTGCAATGCGACGAAGGCGAAGACTTCAAGACGTTTCGCATCGGGCTATTCGGTCTGGATAAGCTGCATGACATCGACGGCGCGGTTGCTAGGTTCGCCGGCGCGTTAGACCGTATTGCTTGATCCGTATCGCGGCGGCGACGTCGAACGACGTGCTTCGCGGTGTCAATTTTGTGCATCCTCTTCAGTTCACCGCGCAGGAGCGGGACCGCAAGCTTGCCGAGCTTCAGTCGCTCGGCGTGCATGTGGCCCGATCCGCCTTTCTCCGCACTCAGTAGAAATAGCTGAGACCTAGCGCGCTTTTGACTTGCGACAGCGTCTGCCCAGCCACCTCTCTCGCACGCATCGTGCCGCGTCGTACGATAGCCATTACTTCGCCTCGGTCTTGCGCAAACGCCTGGCGGCGCGTACGGATCGGTTCGATCAACGACTGAAGGCGCTCGTCGAGCACTCGCTTAACGACGCTGTCGCCGAGTCCGCCGCGACGATAGCGAGATTTGAGCTCGTCCACCTTTTGCACGTCCGGCTCGAATGCGTCGAGAAATGCGAATACGACATTGCCTTCCACTTGCCCCGGATCGCTGAGGCGCAGGTGATTCGGATCCGTGTACATACGATTGACCGCGTTCGTGATCTCGTCGGGGCTTGCACCTAAAGTAATCGCGTTTCCAAGGGACTTACTCATCTTTGCCTTGCCGTCGATGCCGGGCAAGCGAGCGACATTCGATAGCACGGCTTCGCATTCGACGAGCACCGGCTGGTCGACCGTGTTGTTGAAGCGGCGCACCAATTCATTGGTTTGCTCGATCATGGGGAGTTGGTCGTCGCCTACGGGTACATGCGTTGCCCGGAACGCGGTGATATCGGCGGCCTGACTTACCGGATAGGTTAGAAAGCCCGCGGGAATATCGCGCTCGAATCCGCGAAGACGAATTTCTTCCTTGATGGTGGGGTTGCGTTCTAGCCGCGCGACGGTGACGAGATTGAGCAGGTACTGGGACAGTTCGGCCAACTCCGGCACTTGCGACTGTATGAGGATGGTCGACTTTTGAGGATCGATGCCTACCGCAAGATAGTCGAGCGCGACTTCGAGTACGTTTTCAGTGACTTTTCGATGTCGACCGACGTTGTCGGTCAAGGCCTGCGTGTCGGCGAGCAGCAAGAACTGATTCGCTTCATGCTGAAGTTCGACGCGGGCGCGCAGCGAGCCGGCATAGTGGCCGAGATGCAGCGGACCGGTGGTTCTGTCGCCGGTCAATATAGTGGGGCGGTTTGCGCAGGTCATGGGCTGGGGTCTCAAGTGTTTGATGACGCCAGCCGTCGGCGAACGGAAACAAAAATGCCGCCAGGGCTGGCGGCATCACGTTTGCGAAATGTGCGAAATGCGTGGGGAAACGGGCCGCCGGATTCAGGCGCGCCACCAACGGTGCAAGTTCAGCGAGTTGGGTTTCGTATCCATGACGATGAGTATAGCGCAATCGACTCAATCACCAAGCTCGTCGTCGTTCGGTTTGCATAGCGTTCACGGCTTCTTCAAATCTTTCTAGACTGAATTAGGGAACATCGACGCGTCGCTCTCATGCCGCCTTGCGTGCTTCGGCGATACGCTGCGGCGCTTCCGGCCGGGCATACAAGCGTTCCAGATAGGCTTGCAAGCGCGGGAATCCATCGATTAGATGAAATTCGTTCGCCCAATCGATCAGATAGACCGTCACGCAATCGGCCACCGTAAGCCGCTCGCCGACGATGAACGTGCGCTTATCGAGGTGTTTGTCGAGGATCGCGGCCATGGCGACGAAATCCTCTCGCGCAAGCGCGATGTCGGCCGGCAGACGCTTATCGGGCGGATAAAGCATCGTATGCCGAGTGATTCTCCAGAGTGGCTGTTCGAGTTCGGTGACCGCAAAGAGCATCCAGCGATAAGCTTGTGCCCGCTCGCCGAGATCGGCGGGCAGGAGGGCTTTCTCGGGGTATTTGTCGACGAGATATAGAACGATCGCCGCCGATTCGGGAATGACGCGATCGCCATCGATCAGCACGGGAACCTTCCCCGCCGGGTTGATCTTCAAGAATTCCGGGCGTTTGTGTTCGCCCTCGAGCAAGTTCACCGATATGTATTCGAAGTCGGCATCGACTTCTTTAAGTCCCCACAGCGCGCGCTGCGAACGCGTTCCGCCAAATCCATATAGCTTCATCGCAACTCTCCTAACTATCGCGAATGCCCGCTTGCGGGCAACGAAGGTATCGATTCCTGCGACGCACTTTGCCGCTCAAGCGCCGGGGATCGGAAGAATGGGCATGACCTCGACCGACTCGCCCGGAAAGATCGTGAAATGAGGGTGCGCCTCGAACATCTTGGCTGCGTCTTCGTGCGACGCGCTACGCACGACCGTGAAGGCCGCCAGTCCGTTGGTCGTATCGTGGATGCCGCGTTCGCCGATCGACTTCGTCTTGCCGAGCGGACCGCCCATCTCGACGATCGCCGCTTGGTGCTTCTCGACCCAGGCTTTCCAGGCGCCCATGCCTTCTTGCTCGCGTGCACGCCGCGCCTCGTCCGAAAGCGCATTCCAAGCTTTCATCCGCGGGCTTTCTTTGCTGCCGAGGAAAACCGCGAGAAACAGTTGTGGATCTTGCATACGTCCTCCATCCGGTCACGGCATGACGGCAACCGGGTGTTGCCGCTCTTGCCGTTGACAATATAGGTTGATATCAACATAATGACAACATGTCACACGTAAAAAAGCTTCCTTTCGAAACGACGCTCATGGTGCGCGATTGCTGCCTGTGTTTGCACGCGCAGCGGGCCGCGCGCAATCTCGCGCGCATATTCGACGATGCGTTGCGCCCGGTCGACCTCACGAACGGGCAGTTTTCGCTGCTGATGTCGCTGAATCGGCCGCATCCGGCCTCGATGAAGGAGGTGTCGTCGCTATTGGCGATGGATCGCACGACGCTCACGGCCGCGCTCAAGCCGCTCGAGCGGCGGGGTCTCGTGACGATCGAACAAGACCAGGAGGATAAGCGCGGCCGTCGGCTCAGCCTAACGGCCGACGGAGATCGATTGCTCGCTAAAGCGTTTCCGATTTGGCAGCAGACGCACGCCGAAATCGATAGCCAATTTGCGGCGGGGGAACTCGATCAATTGCGGCGGCAGTTGCACAAGCTTTCGTAGGCACTCGGTCTCGGGTTACTTGCCAACGATCCGCTGTCCTGCACCGTGCGACGAACCGAGCGACGTCTCGATCGAAGCGTTCGGCCTCCTCGATGAACGGCGCGTGCCCCGCCTGCGCATACACGAGGCCGGCGATGCGTGGATTCAGCGCGCTCACCCGAGCGAGGGTCGCCCAGCGCATCGTGTGCGCCGTGGATGAGGAGCAGCGGCGCGCGCGCTTGCTCAAGACGCCAGCGAAAGGCGCGGTACCGCCGGTGGACTAGGCGCAAGCGCCGGCGGCTACGATACCGCCGCCTGCGTGGTCGTGTCGACCACCTCTCGGATCGGTATCACCGTCGGGCCGCCGCAGTTCCTCAGCAAGTCGCGCAGCTCGTTGATCACCGGAAACACTTCGTGATTCCAATCGGCGCCCTGCTGGTCGTGCGCCTCTTGCTCGCGTTCGACGATCCAGCGGTCCTCCTTGAAGATGCGTTCGGTAAACCAAACCAATAGCGGCCAAGCCATATCGAGCGCAAACGGAATGCCGGGCTTGCGGATCGAAAGCAGGCCGAAGGTGCGGTTGGTCCGTTGCGCGGCATCCAACGGCACATAGACGATCCAGAGGTCCATGACCAACGTGCCGCCGCTCGTGCGGATCTGAAGCGTTTGGTACGGATAGCCGGTGCGTACCGTCATCACGTCCTTATCGTCTTGCGCGCCGTCTTTTTTGGCGCCGCCGAACACGAGCGCCTCGCCGACGGGCTGCTTGCCCTCCATCCGCGCGAACGTGTAGTCCACTTCCACCCAATCGTCGCCGCGCCGGCGGCCCAGCGAGCGCGCACGCATCTGTCCCATCTGCTTTCTATGCAGAAACTGGTGGTTCATGTCCATCAGGTTCTCGTGCATGAAGGAGTAGTGGCACTTGACCTCGCGGCCGAAGCGGCGGGTCTTGTAGGCCTTGTCCTCGACCGATGGCAGGGCCGGGAGCGGCCGATCGTCGGCCAGCGCGGCGTCGCCGGGGAAGACGAAGATCAACCCGTACTGCTCGCGGCAGGGGTAGGCACGCACCCCGTTCGGCAGCCGCTCACGTCCCAAATACGGGACATCGACGCATTTGCCGGTGCAGTCGTAAGTCCAGCCGTGATAGCCGCAGCGGATCGATTCGCCGTCCACCACGCCGGCATGCAGCGGCACTTGCCGGTGCGCGCATCGATCTTCGAGCGCAAAGATCGCCCTGGACCGGGTCCGCACGAGCACGATCGGATCTCCCGCGAACCGCACCCCGAGCGTCTTGCCCGGTTTCAGTTCGCGCGACCAGGCGAGCGGATACCAGTGATCGGGATGGATGGATACCCGGCGCAGATCGCGCACAGGCGCGGTCGCGGTCGAGTCAATGGCACTGCTGCTCGGCAACGGCATTGCATGCATGCGTAACACCTCCTTCCATATCGGGAGCCGCGGCGCTCGCCGCGAGTGGGCGTAACAGGGAACAGATCTGGCGCAGTCTACGCGAAAACGGGGCGTCGAATCAGTAGGGGGCGCACGAACCTGTATTCGAGCGGCGCCGCCACGCGGGACGCGGGATCGCACAACGAATGCCTTGCGCGTGGGCGTCCATTGCTTCGACTCAACGCACTACAGGTGTCCAGAGTGTCAACCTGCACGACCACAGTGGATTCATTGAGCGAAGCGGCTGTCGATGGTGGACAATTCAATGATTTCGGCGGTGATCTGCTCCTGACGCAGACGGTGAGAATCCCTCGTCAGCCGTTGAGCCGTCTCGTCGATGTTGCGTCGCGCGACGATCATGGCACGCATTCGCGCCTCGTTTTCGGCCGCGAAAGAAAGGACGATTGCTTCGCAAACTTGTGTGTACACGTATTCCTCGGTCAGTCTCTCCAGCAACTGGCGAGTAGGAAGCGTAGTCCTTGGCGGGAAAGGGCGGTTCACCGGTTTGAAGCGCCGGAAATCGAACGGCAATAGCGATGTCGTCGTGATCGCTGCGCCACCGACCGATTGCGACGCTCCATGCACGATCGCCACGCGCGATATATTTCCGTCTTGCAAGCGACCATACAACGCGTTGACGATTCTGGCCGCAAGATCGGGGACTGCATCGGCATGGACGACCATTTCGGCGGACCATGCGACCGGTAGCCCCGATTGCGCGGCGATGAGCCGGGCTCGATCGCCGATTACAAAGTATTCGACCGAGCCTGCCGAGGGCGTTTGCGCCGCCTGCATGACACGGTGGTTGAATGTGCCGACAAATCCCTGTTCCGCGCCAATCACGACCACGATCCGCGCCTCGGTTGACGGGGCGGATATCGGAACATGCGGGGCACTGGGAGGCAAGGCGAGTGTCATAGCGTCGGCAATCGCGTCGCCGATTTGTTCGGCGCACGCGCGGATGCCCGGCAAGCGGGCGAGCGCCTCGCGCGTGCGTGCAGCGGCGATGCCGCGCATCGCAGTAACGACCGATGCGAGTTCCCTGACCGTATCGAGACGCGCCAGAACCTCGCCGAGCGGGTTGCTCATCGGCTGCTCCGGCCGTCCGCCGGATGCGGCACGAGATCCCGGACGATTCGAACAAGCGTCGACCGGTCATCCGGCGGCAATTCATCGCCTGCTTGCAGGATTGGGTCAAGCCTTGCCGCGATCCCGGTGGCATCGAGGCGCGCGGGAAGGGCGCCACGAACCGCCGCAACCGTTTCGGGCGGGCAGGCGTCGAACACGCCATCGGCCAGTGCGAGCAACAACGCGATTTCCCCGACCGGTCGGAGCGGTGCGAAACGCGGTTGGGCAATCAATGCACGGATGCGTTCGCCGCGGACCATCTGCGCTGCCACTCTCGTGTCGCTCAGTCCACCGAAGCGGGTAAACATCTCGAGTTCAAGAAACTGAGCGTAGTCGAGCCGCAACCTCCCGGCGGCTGTGCGTAACGCCGCGATCTGCGCCTTACCGCCCACGCGGCTGACGCTCAGCCCGACATCGATGGCAGGGCGCTGGTTCGCGGCGAACAAACGCGCATCCAGCACGATCTGCCCGTCGGTGATCGAGATCAGGTTGGTCGGGATATAGGCGGCCAGGTTTCCTGCGTCGGTTTCGGCGATCGGCATCGCGGTAAGCGAGCCGCCTCCGCGTTCCGCGGAGAGCTTGGCCGCACGCTCCAGCAGGCGAGCATGCAAGTAGAAGATGTCGCCGGGGTAGGCCTCCCGTCCCGGCGGCTCCCGCGTGAGCAGCGAGAGTTCACGGTGGGTCGCCGCATGCTTGGTCAAATCGTCGATGACGACGAGCGCATGCTCGCCACGGTCCCTGAAGTACTCGGCGATGCTGAATGCCGCGAACGGTGCAATCCATTGCAGCCCGGGCGGGGCGGCTGCGGACGCGACGACGAACACGCATCGTTCAGGCGCGCCATGCTGGCGGACCGCATCGATGACGCGTTCGACCGCCGTCGCACGCTGGCCGATCGCCACGTAGACGCAAACCACATCGGAATGTTTCTGATTGACGATCGTATCGATCGCGATGGAGGTCTTCCCGGTCGCACGATCGCCAATGATCAGCTCCCGTTGCCCGCGCCCGATGGCAAACAACGCATCGATCAGCACAATGCCGGTTTCAACAGGCTGCGATACCAGCGCTCGCTCGATGATTGCCGGCGCGGGGCGCTCGACCGGAAGCGAGGCGGTACATTTCAACGGTTCATCGCGGTCAAGAGGCCTGCCGAGAGGGTCGACGATACGACCGAGCATGCTTGGACCCACGGGTACTTCAACGACGCGTCCGGTTGCCGATACGCGCGAACCTGCGACGATACCTTTGCTACTGTCGAGAAGAACGCAGCTCAACGTATCGGTATCGAGTGTGAGCGCGAAGCCGAATTGGCCACCTTCGAACTGAAGCAACTCGTTCAGTCGGACATGCGGCAGTCCGCTGACGCGCGCGATTCCGTCGGCAACGTGTTCGACACGTCCGACCAGCTCGGCTTGCGGCACGAGGCTGAGTCTCGCGAGCGCGGCCCTGCCCCGGGTCAGCCACGCGGTTTCGGCGGTGTCAGGCATCTCGTTCATCGTCATCGAGCAAAAGGTCGGCCTTCAGGGTGTCGAGATCGTGCCGAAGGCTGTTTCGGACGATGACATGCGGGGCGACGAGTTCAAGCCCAGCGATCAATTTTGGATCGACCTCGGTCTGCAAACGTAATTCGTGGCCCGACGCGGCAGCTAGGGCCACCTCGCATTGTTTCAATTCGTCCTCGCTGAGGGGCCGAGAGACGATCAGATGCAACGGTTCGGCCCCGCGGCCGAGCTGTAGACGATCTTCATCCGGCAGTGCGCGAACGGCGTCGGCAAGCGGGGTGATGAAGCCTTCAACCAGCGTATGCGACGGGAACCGCGCAAGCAGGCGAGACGCTACATCCAGTGCAAACTCGGTGGCACGTGCTGCTTCGACGCGCGACGCATTTTTCCGCATGATCTCAACGTCTTGTTCAGCGGACGCGCGCAACGCATCGGCTTCGGTGCGCGCCGTCGCGAGCAGTGACGCTCTGAGGCGTTCGGCCTCGGCCGATACCTCGCCAAGACGTTGCAATCGCAGCGTGTCCAGTGCCGCGACCTCGTCCGCAGCGTGCTTGCGGTCGCGTTCCGCAGTGTCGCGCGCCACCGAAGCATCTTGAATCAAGGCGTTCGCTGCTTGCTGGCGGTCCGCCATGATCTTGGCGACCGGCTTGAATAGGAAACGCGAAAGCAGCCAGACAAGCACCAGCACGTTGATGGTCTGAAAGCCGAGTGTCCACCAGTCGATGCGCATGTCGAATGCCTACTTGGCGAACGGGTTGGCAAATAACACGAGCAATGCGACGACGAGACAATAGATCGCCATCGTCTCGATCATCGCCAGACCGACAAACAAGGTGCGTGAAATCGTGCCGGCCGATTCGGGCTGTCGCGCCAATGCGTCCATTGCGGCCGCGACGGCACGTCCCTCTGCGAGCGCAGGTCCGATGGCGCCAAACGAGACCGCAACGGTCGCCGAAACGATGCTGACAAGCTCTATCCAGTTGGTCATGATGCTCCTTGCCGTGGAGGTGAAGCCGTCGAGGATACGCCGCCGAGTGCGGCACCGATGAACACCGTCGCGAGTACCGTGAAGATGTAGGCCTGAACCGCCCCGGTGAGCAGTTCGAGCGCCATCAGCGGAATCGGTACCAGCAGCCCGGCCAGCGACAGGACGATACCGATCACGAAGACGCCGCTCATCACGTTGCCGAACAGGCGAACGACGAGTGAAAAGGTACGCGTGATCTGCTCGATCAGATTGAGGGGGATCATGATCCATGCAGGTTCGGCGAACGATGCGAGATAGCGGACGATTCCGCGTGAGCGCATACCGTAGTAGACGGTCGACCCGAGTACGATCGCGGCGAGCGCGGCATCCGTCTCGAGATGCGCCGTGGGCGGCTCGATGCCGGGAATCATGCCCGACCAGTTGCATGCGAGGATGAAAGCGAACAACGTTCCGATCAGTGGACGATAGCGCTCGGGATCAGTCTGAATCGTGTCCCGGATCTGGCTATCCAGCGACGCCACGAGCAGTTCCAGTGCAACCTGGAGCTTCGTGGGAACCAGCGACAGGCGCTTTCGTATCCACAGCGTGGTGCCGACGATCAGCGCCATGATGGCCCAGGTAGTCATCACCGGCGCCGAGATCTGTACGAAGCCGATACGGAGCAGCGGTTCCGTTGCAAGTGGAGAATGGATCATGGCGTCCTCCCGAGGAACCGAACCGCCACGTGGCGCGCGATCACGATGCCGCCGAGTCCGCTCAGCAAGGCCATCGGTCCAAGGTGAGCGAGGCCGTATAGCAACAGACCGAGCATACCGAATCGAAGCGCCTGCAAGACGATCGCGACGCCGATGGCGCGACGCGCATAGCACCGTGCGTTCGCAAACAGCGAGGCAAAATATGCAACGCCGCCGATACCGCCGGCCATGCCGCCGGCGGCGATCTTGAGGGACGTGGATAGTGCCGGAACGAGCAGCATGGTTCAATCCCTCGGACTTTGGCGGTGCATCCAGCGCCACGCGAGCCACAAACCGACCGCGGCACCCACCATCAGCAGCGGTGCCGAAAAGAACACGCCGGTGCTGAAACGGCGATCGAGCCAATGGCCGAACCACAGGCAGAGCAGGGTGGGGATGACGACCATCCAGCCAAGAATGCCGATTTGTCCAAGTCTCGCACCCAACGTGGGTTCCGGCACATCCCGTGCGTCTCGATCGCGCCGTACCGCCTGTTGCACGGTGTGCTCGAGAAGATGCGAGCCGTGATTGCGAACGTGCTCGTCGTTGCGGCGCTCGTGCAGCGGCGCTTTCGGGGGGTTATTGTCCATGGCCGTTGCCTTCGTCGGTACCATCCGTACGTCCGGCGGCGCCAGTCGCGCCTGGCCGTAAGTACCGCAAGATCTGGCGGATCGCCTGAGCGTTGAGACGCGTCTGTTCAACCCGCGCCCGGCGCGCCGCGTCGATGCGTGCTTCCCTGGCTGCGCGCACTTGCGCTTCGAGTGTTTCGAGGGCGTCGCCGAGTTGCGCGTCGCGACACGCAATGCTGATCGACTTGCCATCGACGACTCGCAGCACCCCACCGCTGACCGCGCAAAGACGCTGCCGGCCACCGGCAGTGCGCCAGCGCAATACGCATGGCGCCAGCACGGTCAGGAAATCCGTATGGCCGGGCAAAATACCGAAACTGCCCGTCATGTCCTCCCCGCGAAAGGCGACGACATCGGGCGTGTCGACGAGCATGTCGGACGGCGTGGCGATCGTCAGTCGAAGTGTCGTGCTCATGACGCACCCTTTTCGCGCTCGCGCGCTTCGCTCAACGCACCCACCATGTACAGCGACTTTTCGTGCCATGTGTCGCATTCGCCGGCTAGGATGGCTTTGCATCCGGCGAGCGTGTCGTCGATTGTGACGGAGCGTCCGGCAACGCCCGTGAACGCCTCGGTGACGGAAAACGGCTGCGTCAGAAACCGTTGCAGGCGACGCGCGCGACCAACGATGCGTCGATCGTCGGTGCCCAGCTCTTCGATTCCGAGCAAGGAGATCACGTCCTGCAATTCCCGGTAGTGTTCGATGGTGCGTCTGACTTCGGTGGCGATTGCGACATGCTCGGCTCCGACGACGAGCGGGTCGAGCAGAATCGACGACGATGCGATCGGATCTATAGCCGGATACATACCCTCCGCGGCCATGGCGCGCGACAGGACGACGGTGCTGTCGACGTGGGCTGCGATCGTCGTCACGGCCGGGTCTGTGAAGTCGTCCGCCGGCACATAGACGGCCTCGATCGCGGTGATCGACACGCCGCCGACCGAGACGATACGCTCCTGGAGGGCGGCCACCTCGGTGGCCAGTGTCGGCTGGTAGCCGACGCGCGACGGTAGACGCCCGAGCAAGCCCGAGACTTCCGCGCCGGCTTGGACGAAGCGAAAGACGTTATCCATCAGCAGCAGAACGTTCTGGTGCTGTTCGTCACGAAAGTGTTCGGCGATGGTCAATGCCGTCAGCGGCACGCGCCAGCGCGCGCCGGGCGGCTCGTTCATTTGGCCGTAGACGAGCACGGTTCTCGGCAGCACCCCCGAGTGCTGCATGTCCTGAAGCAACTCGTGCCCCTCTCGCGAACGTTCGCCCACACCGGCGAATACCGATATGCCCTTGTAGTGTTCGACCATCGCATGAATCAGCTCCATCACGAGAACGGTCTTGCCGACGCCTGCGCCGCCGAACATCGCCGCCTTGCCACCGCGGGCGAGTGGAGCGAGAAGGTCGATGACCTTGATGCCGGTTGCAAAGATGCCGGTCGCACTGTCCTGTGCCGACAAGGGAGGCGGCGCCTGGTGGATGGGGCGTCGCGTCACGTCAGCGGGCAGCGCCTCGCCCCTGTCGCCCGGTGTCCCCATCACGTCTATCAACCGGCCGAGCATCTTGTCGCCCACCGGTACCGCGATGGGTTGGCACGAGGCGTGAGCACGCGCGCCTCTCGGCAGTCCGCTCGTCGATTGCATGGCTAGCGCGCGCACTGTGCGCTCGTCCAGATGAGCCTGCACTTCGGCGACGATCCTTTCGTCGTCTCTTTCGATCGAGAGAGAACTATCCAGAGGTGGAAGCGTGCCGGCCGGAAAAATCAGGTCGACGACCGCCCCGCGAACGGCGATGACTTTGCCGGTCAGTGGGGAACTGGTTGCTTGGTTGCTAGCCGATTGAGTTTGCATGAGAGCCGCACGTGCAAGTTAGGCGTAAGCATGCGCTGATCGAAGGACATGCCCCGCAGCCATCTCACGGTTCGTTGAAGCGAGATTAGGTCAAGCGGGCGTACCGCAGACTGACGAGCGTCAAATAGTGTGTGGATATCCGCCCTGGCCTGCCGATTCCCACATTGCGCGGGTATCGACGCTCGCGCCCGGCACGGCAAAGGAAGGGCAACGGGTGTCTGCTGTAACGCATACGTCGGTCGGTTACTGGTGCAGCACAGCACCCCGTGGCCCAATCAAATCCAGCGCAACGCCTCGGCAATGACATGCGTTGCCCCACTGTCTGCGCATTGACCATGAGCGATCAGAAGCCGCTCGGGCTTCCAATCGAGCACTCTTTGGCGAGCGGCGCGCGCGGCATCGCGCGAGAGAAAACTCAGTCGCCATTCGCGCGGCGTGCTGCCGTGCGGTCCGACGAGGTCGTCAAGCCGCAGAAGTGTGCCTTTCCACCCCGTAGCCAACTCGCCGGGAAAGCGTTGGATTAGGTCGCCGAAGATGGCGGTGCGTGATACGCGGTGGAAGAACACCACTTCTTCCATCGCAAGCGATCCGCGAAACACAACCTGATCGATGTCGACGATCCATTGCCTGTCCGGTTCGTCGCCAAGTTCGGCATCGAAGCGAAACCCTTTCATTTTTCGGGCAAGGCCCGGCGGCGCATGCAGGCGGGCTTCAGGCCAACGGCTCTTCCATGCAGACAGCGCGAGATGATGGAGTTTGTTCGGTGAGACGATATGCGCGACCGGCCCGACGGCCTCTACGGCGACGGCTAAATCTTCCGTCAGCGCGATCGGCGACCATACCCACGTGTTCCCGGATGAGAGCCGCACGACCGCCATGCGGGTCGGGTATGGAAAACCATAGAACGGTACCGCCGGTCCGTCGGCAAAATACAAGTCCTGTCCAAACGCAGTAAGCATTGATCGAGAGGTCCCGCAAGCACGATATCGTACGTTGACTCGATGCCCGCACCCTTCAAGTACGCGCAACGAAAACAGGAGCGCCGTCACCCGACGCGCCCAGGGCGACGCTCCCGGCGCCGAACAGCATGCGCGGCATCATGTCCGATTTCCCCGCGATGGGGCGGCTCCGGAGCCGCGCGGGGGGCGCGTATTGCGCTCAATTGCCATGACCGTCAACAGCAACGTAAGCGTCGCGGCAACCCCGAGCAATGTACCCAACGCGCTGCGATAGTCGGCGAGTTTCTCGGCGGTACGCTTCTGGGAGTCGGCAATCTCCGTGACGCGATCGATATCGATCCGCGCATATTCGCTCATGGCCGCCGCGACATAGCGCTGCCGGTTGTCCCATTCCCACGATGCCGCGTGTTGATCGGCTGCCGTCACGACTTTCGTCAACCCGGCGACGAACGAGCGGCGATCGCGTGTCGGAATGGCGTCGAGCCACGCATTCAATATCGGTTGGCTCGTAGTATCGCTGGTCAAAACCGCATCCAACGACTTTGAGATTGGGATACCCGCCGCGTTCGGAACATTGATGTTCACGCCCTGCCTACCGGAAGATCCATCGTTCCCGGATTGCGTGCCGGGAATGCTTGCCAACACCGTGTCGACCGATACGGGCGCGATGTCATCTGCATCACCGGCCACTGCGCCGCTTCTAACGATGCCGAACCCAACGAAGAGCATCGAAACGATCGCACCCAGGAGCAACACCTGGCAAACAAGCGCCGCGATGCTGAAGAACACGCGCCTCTCGGCCTTCGCTGTCATTTTTGTGGTCCCCGTCTACTCGTTTTACCCCGTTCGTCGAATACGTCGGCGCACACCGGTGTCCTTTCAAAACAATAACGCCCTGAGCGACTAATAGCTCTGCCCCGACGCTCAGAGTCGATAGACAACTAACAGTTCCCCCTGAACACGTCGAAACAGATAGAGAGAAACCCGCGGCGGTGACGCAAGGGAACGGCAGGTGGCGGCAGATAGCCCTCGGTTAGTGCTTGCCCGAAAAGATCTTGATGCTGCTCGCGACGGAGTCGGCAACGTGCTCTTTCGCAATCACGCCCAGTACGCGCACGGGTGAATGCGCGTCGCCCTGTTCCACGACCACCGCCATGGCCGCGTGCTGCTTCCATAGCCGTGAGATGACCCTGAAGGCGATTTCGTGCTGCGTCACGACGATGAAGTTGCGCTGCGCCAGTTCGGCGACCGTAATATCGGATTCCGCCTGACTCGCCGCTCGCCGCAGGCCGACGTTGATGCGCAGAACGCCCAAGATTCTGTCATCCCTTGTGACGACGACATGACGGAACAAAAGGCCTTCGGAGCGCGGCAAAATCTCTCGAAACGGCGTCGCGTGGTCCAGCACGAGTACATCGGTTTCCATCACTTGCCCGGCTTCCTGCACGAGAAACATGTTGGCATGCAGTGCGTTCGGAATGGCATGTCCGCGGCGGCGAAGCTTTAGGGTATAGATACTTTCCGCCGATAAGAGGCGGCGCACGCCCAGGCTGACTGCCACGGCAATGATCATCGGCAGCACGATGTCGTAGTCGCGCGTCATTTCGAAAATCATAGCGACCGCCGTCATGGCCGCTCCCGTGCCGCCGCCAACCATCGCGCCCATACCGACCATCGCAAACGCGGGCGCACTGACGGGCGCGCCGGGTGCGGCAGCCGAGATGAGTGAAGCGATCGCCGCACCGAGCATGGCGCCAATGAATAGCGACGGCGAAAACACGCCGCCGGACGATCCCGAGCCGAGACTCACCGAGGTGGCGAACAGCTTGCTCGCGGCAAGCAGCAGCAGGAACGCACCGCCTTGAAGTTGGCCGTATAGGGTTGCCTGAATCGAGGCGTAGCCTACGCCTTCCACGTAATAGTGCCCGGCGCTGCGCCATAAAACGTACATCAACACGCCGACGAGCAGCATTCCCGATGCGTGCCGCAGGTAGCGGTTCGGCATCCGGTCGAAGGCGTCTTCTGCCCAATGCAGTGCCCGGATGAGTGCGGCGGCCGCGACGCCTGTCAGCGCGCCGAGCAGGGCATAGAGCGCTAGCGTGAGGACGCTGCTCAGTTGATTGGGGATCGCGCCGAGTTTTGCGGGAACGAGGAATGCCGCCTCCGCGCCAAAGAACAGGCGCCCGATGAACGTGGCCGTTCCAGTTGCCAGAACGACCGGCAAGAACGTGTCGACGCTGATTTCGGGCATCATCAATTCGGTGGCGAACAGAACCCCTCCGATGGGCGTATTGAAGGTCGCCGCGATGCCCGCGCCCGCGCCGGCCGCCACCAGCGTGATCCGTTGTCCAGCCGTCATGCGAATGAGTTGGCCGAGAGTCGATCCAAGTGCCGAGCCGATTTGAATGATCGGTCCTTCTCGTCCGACCGCCGCGCCCGAGCCGATCGCGAAGGCCGATGCGATCGATTTGACCAGCGCGACGACCGGGCGAATGATGCCACCCTTATAGTAGATGGCATCCATCACTTCCGGCACGCCGTGGCCTTTCGCCTCGGGAGCGAAGCTATCGACGATCCAAGTGACCAATAGGCCGCCAACGACAGGCACGAAGATGACGAGTACGCCCCAGGGGGAAGCGGGCGTGAATTGGCTTGCGTCGTAGGAAAACGATACCTGGCGGAGAAAGAGCAGGTTGTGGACGAACCCGATTAGATCTCTGAACGCGACCGCACCAAGACCTGTAATGCATCCGACAGCTAGCGCCAGAATCAGCAACCACGGCAGCGCGAGCGGTTCGGTCGACTCGTCGTCCGTCGGCGGTGCCGGGATAGGTTGAATCGGCGCGACCCGTACGTGGCGCGGCGTGCCGTGCTTCCCTTCGTTGGAATTGCCCGATTCGTCCGCCATGGTATGGCTTCCTCCACCATGCTCTATCCCTTTTCGGCTGGGAGCGACGTTTCCATAGTAGACGCCGATTGCACGATTTCCTTGGTGCAGGCCGTTCCAATTGAAACGGCCGCGTCCTATGCCGGCTCGAGATCGTGATGCGCGTCGACCGACGGCGCATTGTCGAACGAGGCCAAGGAAAATCCGGGCGCGGGAACAGCCGCTGCTTCCGGCAGTCGCAGTGGCCCGCCGGCTTCGCCGGGCCAGTTCGACTTTACCTCCAAATGAGGGACGAAGTGACTGCCTACGTGCGCTTTCCCCACTGGCTGCATATCCTTTCGATCGCGAGCATCGCGCTCGGTGTGGTTTGCGCCCTCGCAATCGTGGTCGATGAGATTCGGCGGCCGCAAAAGATGGGGATCATGAACGTGGTTTGGCCGCTGACCGCCTTATTCGGCACGTTCATCTGGCTCGCTGCCTATTTCGCTTGGGGGCGCAATGCGCCGCCTGATCGAGAGGACGACAGAACATCGTCATTTCCCGTCGTGGTGATGAAAGGGGGCACCCACTGCGGTGCCGGCTGCACGCTCGGTGACATCGTCGCCGAATGGTTCGCCGTCGCATTTCCGACACTGGCGGTCTGGTTCGGATGGCATACGGTGTTCCGCGAAAAAATGTTCGCCGTTTGGATCCTGGACTTCGTCGTCGCCTTTTTGCTCGGAATCGTGTTTCAGTACTTCACTATCAAACCGATGCGCGACCTTTCGGTGGTGCAAGGGATCGTTGCCGCCGTGAAAGCCGATAGTGCCTCGATAACATCGTGGCAGGTCGGGATGTATGGCCTCATGGCCGTGATGCAGTTCTTGTGGTTCACGCCCGCGTATGGGGGCGTCGCCGATGTTGCGAGTCCCGAGTTTTGGTTTGCGATGCAGCTTGCCATGCTGGCAGGGTTTGCCACCAGCTATCCGGTGAATTGGTGGTTGATCCGCTCGGGGGTGAAAGAAGCGATGTGAGCCGTCGGGCGGGGGCGCGGCGCGAAACAAGCTCACTACCGTGGCATTCGCCGTATTCGCGATCGCCATCGGGCGGCTACAAGCTTATCTACCAGCGGCCCGGCAAGAACGCGATTCCCGCCTGCTATCGCGTGGGAACGCCCTAAGCGGTGGTTCTACTTCTTCGATCGTTCGAAAACGGAAACATCTCGCTCCCGAAATGTTGCGGGTGGCGGTTACGGACCCGATGCAGGTAGCATGGTGGTAAGCGAATTCGAACGAGCGAGACAACCATGAGTACGGTCGACGGTTTGCCGCTCAGCGGCGTGCGGGTGATCGAGTTCACCCATATGGTGATGGGTCCGACGTGCGGAATGATCCTCGCCGACCTCGGTGCGGAAGTAATCAAGATCGAGCCGCCCGGAGGCGAAAAGACCCGCAAGCTTCCCGGGCTCGGCATCGGTTTTTTCCGGACGTTCAATCGCAATAAGAAAAGCGTCGTGCTCGATATTCGAACGCCCGAAGGCCAAGCCGACGCCCGCGAACTGATCGGGCAGAGCGACATCGTGCTCGAAAATTTCAGGCCCGGTCTCATGGACGAGTTCGGCCTTGGCTATGCCGAGTTGTCGGAACGGTTTCCGCGCCTGATCTATGTCTCGCACAAGGGTTTTCTGCCGGGCCCTTACGAGAAGCGGTTGGCGCTCGACGAAGTCGTTCAGATGATGGGCGGGCTCGCGTATATGACGGGGCCGCCGGGACGGCCCTTGCGCGCGGGCACATCCGTCAACGACATCATGGGCGGCATGTTCGGCGCGATCGGTGTGCTGGCCGCACTACGCGAGCGCGACCGCACGGGTCGTGGACAAGAAGTGCAAAGCGCGTTGTTCGAGAACTGCGCATTCTTGAGCGCTCAGCATATGCAACAGTATGCGATGACGAAGGAGCCGCCTCCGCCGATGCCGGCGCGCGTCTCCGCTTGGAGCGTCTACGATGTCTTCACGCTCGCGGACGGCGAGCAATTGTTCGTCGGTGCGGTGAGCGACAAGCAATTCGTGACGCTATGTAACGTCCTTGCCCGTCCCGAACTTGCGCAGCGCCCCGAGTATGCGACGAATGCCTTGCGAGTCGAGTCGCGCCCGCAATTGCTCGCCGATTTGGGGGAAATTCTCAAGGATATTCGGGCGGAGGCGTTGGTTCCGCTATTGGAAAGCGCGGGTATTCCGTACGCGCCGATCGTACGCCCGGATCAATTGCTCGACGACCCGCATTTGAAGCAAAGCGGTGGTCTGGTCCCGATGCAGACCGATGAGGGCGATACGACCGACGTCGTGCTCCTCCCGCTCACGTTGGGCGGTCGCCGCTTGGGCGTTCGTCAGCCGCTTGCCAAGGTGGGGGAGCATACGCGGGAGATTTTGTCGCGACTGAAGCGGCGAGTGGGATCGAAAGGATGAAGCTCGTTTAAATATTGGAATTTGCGTCGTCGTAGAAGGTGACAAGATAAAAGTGAGAACCTAACGGCAAGGCATCGAACCCCTCGGCGCCGAAGGGAGCTTTCTCCTTAAGCGATTTGGCGGCAGAGCGCCAACTAGCGCTGTAGTCTTGTTTTGTTCGAGCGAGCTCGTCGCTCGAATCGTAGACGACCGACTCGGAGAATCCCCAATCTGTCCAATCCGAATTTTCGGCGCAAACGTTCAATACACTGCCGTTTCCGAGTGTGACACCGCTGCGCTTGCACGATTCGTACTTCGACTTTTCCAGCGCCATCGCGACTCGCACGCCGAAGTGATAGTCATGCTCGGCTTTTTCAAGCGGAAAGCTTATCGCGATCGGGACGACACATAGCACATAGTAGGCGGCTCGCCGCCACAATTTTAGAAAGAGCGCAAGGGTCGCGAACGCTAGGCTGATCAGCACGATGACGAGGTCCACCAGAGCGTGAAGAGCATACGTAATCATGCCGTATCGCGTATAGGCGAGTGTGCACGCCGATATAACGCTTACCAGTAGAAAGGCTCCTTTTCTCTGCATATCGTCCTAAAGAACAGGTTCTGTGTCGTAACTGAACGTTAAAAGATAATAATGATGGCCGAGCGGATATGCGTCGAAGCCATAGGACCGAAACGGCGCAAGCCCGTCGAGCGAACGCGCCGCTGCGCGCCATCCGGCGCTGTAGTCGCGAGAGGGGCGCATAACCTCGTCGCTAGCGTCATAGACGACAGCCTCCGTGTATAGGAATTCATTCCAATCATTGTTGACGTCGCAAACGCTCAATGCCTTGCCGGCGGTAATGATTGCACCGTGCGTTCGGCAAGATTCATATTTAGTCCGATCGAATCTGACCGCGATTTGTGCTCCGATGTGGTAATGCTTATCGGCCGCATCGACGGCCAGACTGCCGGCGATTGGCGCGACGCCCAGTCCGTAGCCGATAGACGCCGCCCTCGCTATCTATATATACGAAAGCGCTTCGCAAGCGAGCCATGCACCTAGTACCAGGATCGAGTAAAGAATGTGAATAGGTTCGAAATGAAATGCGAATAGCGACAGGGCCACAACTAGACCCACAATCATGAGCCCCAAAACAACATGCGCGATGCGCCGATCCCGTAGGGCGCCGTGTTGCAAGCCGAACGCGCTCACGGCGGCATTCGCCGCCGAGCCCGCAAGCGGCGGTAGCGCCAGCAAGCCCGTACCGATCAGCAGTACACCGAGTACGGCAGGCGCGAAGCGTCCCGCGAGTGGATACAGCGCACCTTGCGCGCCGGCAAGGGAGTATGTGGCGATGCCGCCCGGATCGTTGTCGGCCGCTGTACTGGCGAGGCCTGGCCCCGTTCCCGCGGCCCACGAATGGGACGGTGCCCGATAGACACTATCGATGTCACTTCCGATTTCGGGGGCAGCTGGCATGCGTGCTAACGAATCGTCTAATGAAGGGAAGGGTTCGCTTCCGGGAATCGCGAGCAAGACAGCAAGGCGCAGACCTGCACCTTGGGCTTGGTCGCGAACGTATCGGCAACGCTTACGGACCTTCGCCGATGGGCCCGCTTAGGCGATAATGTCGGCCGCACCGGCACCGCAGGTAGCGAGCGGCGTGTCGGGAGGGATATTCGAATTTGGAGAATACATATGCGTGACGTTATCGACGGCTTCTTGCGTTTCCAGCGAGAAGTCTTTCCGCAACGTGCCGAGCTATTCAAGCAGCTGGCGACAACGCAGAGTCCGAAGGCGCTATTCGTCACTTGTTCGGACAGCCGCGTCGTGCCCGAGCTGCTCACGCAGCGCGAGCCGGGCGAACTGTTCGTCATTCGCAATGCGGGCAACATCGTGCCCTCGTACGGCCCGGAACCCGGCGGCGTCTCGGCTACCGTCGAATACGCGGTGGCCGTGCTCGGCATTCAGGACATCGTGATCTGCGGCCACTCCGACTGCGGCGCAATGGGCGCGATCTCGCGCTGTACTTGCCTGGACCATATGCCGGCGGTCGCCAATTGGCTGCGCCATTCGGATTCCGCGAAGGCCATCAATGCAGCGCATCAATTCGATACGCCTCGCGCCAAACTCGATGGCCTCGTGCGGGAAAACGTGATTGCCCAGTTGGCGAATCTGCGCACGCATCCGTCCGTGGCGCTGGCGCTCGAGCAGGGCCGCATGAACCTTCACGGCTGGGTGTACGACATCGAGAGGGGCAGCATCGACGCGCTCGACGGCGCCACGCGCCGCTTCGTGCCGCTGGCCGAATCGCCTACTACCGTAGCCGTGACGTCGCGCAAGCGCGATCAGCTTTAAGCGCGTCTAACGCGCTTTCAACCGCTGCTAACTCGCTAGCAAGCCCAAAAGAGGGCATCCGCACTCCACGCCGGTGGCTCGGTGCCCTCTTCATCGCAATTCCTGCCCTATTCCACTCGCCGAGCCGCGTCGGGCTCATGTGCCGCATTGCACAAATTTTCCATCGTGCGCCTTGAAAAGCCCCATCGAGCAAAAAAGTATCGAAAAATAGGCGTAAAGTTGGTGGAGTTAGCGCCGCGATCCCCCTAGATTTCTGTCAACGCGAAGAGCGATCGCAGTCCCGCAGGCAAGCGGGCGCGAGCATAGAAATGTGGAGACAGCAAAATGATGCGGCCGGATCTTGAGGTGGTCGAAGTCCGACGTGACGAGTCGTTCAAGGTGTGGGAGCACGGCTATCCGTATCGAACGATCCGCTGGCATTTTCATCCGGAGTTCGAGCTGCATCTCATCGTCGCAACGCGCGGGAAGTATTTCGTCGGCGATCACATCGGTTCGTTCGGCCCAGGCCATCTTGTGCTGGTAGGCCCGAACCTGCCGCATAACTGGGTGAGCGACGTGGCGGAGGGCGAGACGATCGAGCGCCGCAATCTGGTCATGCAATTCAGTCAAGACTTCATGCGCCGCTGCATCGAGGCTTTTCCGGAATGCAAAGAGGCGCAAGGCCTGCTCGACGATGCCCGGCGCGGCATCGCGTTCGACGAGGCGACGAGCGTGGCGGTCGCGCCGCTTTTCGAAGCGCTACTGACGGCACGCGGCATTCGCCGGACTTCGCTGTTCCTGCTGCTGCTCGAGCGGCTTTGCAGCGCGGCTCAGCGCACACTGCTTGCCAGCCCGGCCTCGAGTCAATCGAGCAGCGCATCGACACGGCTTAGCCACGCGCTGTCGTATATCGGTAAGAACCTCACCTCGGCATTGCGCGAATCGGATCTCGCCCAACTCGCAGGCCAAAGCGTGAGTGCGTTTTCAAGAGCGTTTCATCGCCATACCGGCATGCCCTTCGTGCAATACGTCAACCGTTTGCGCATCGAGGCTGCTTGTCAGATGTTATTGGCCGACGACGCACGCATCACCGAGGTGTGCTTTCAGTGCGGGTTCAATAACGTATCGAACTTCAACCGCCAGTTCCGCGCGGCGAAGGGCATGTCGCCTTCCGAATTCCGATCGCTGCAACGCCTGAACGCGCGCAGCGGCGACGTTGCGGTCGATGCGGCGAGCAATAGCGCGGATGTCTGCTCGACGGCACCGCCGCACAGGGCTCGGCATCCCGCGAATGCGGCCCTCGCACCGCCCGGCAACTAGCCCCAATCCTAGCGTATTTCTGCGTTTTTCCCACCATCGTGTCCATCGCGGCACGAGGGTTTCGCTCAACCTCAAAAAGCTTCATATAACCGGAGACAAACATGAGTCGATTCCAAACGATGGCGCGCTTTTCAAACCGGCTAGTCGGTGTCGGCCTCCTAGCGTCCAGCCTGATCGGCAGCACGGCGGCCCTCGCCGCGCCGAGTGGAACGGTCGCTTTTTTGATGCCTGACGAGGCGTCGACTCGGTATGAGCAGCACGATTTTCCCGGCTTCGAGGCAGCCATGAAAAAACTCTGCCCCGATTGCAAATTGCTTTACCAGAACGCGAACGCCGACGTCGCGCAGCAGCAGCAACAGTTCAACTCGGCAATCGCGCAAGGGGCCAAGGTCATCGTGCTCGACCCGGTCGACTCGACGGCGGCGGCGTCCCTCGTGCGCATGGCGCAAAGCCAGGGCGTCAAAGTGATCGCCTATGACCGACCCGTTCCTTCGACGCCGGCCGATTACTACGTATCGTTCGACAACGAAGGCATCGGCAAGGCCATAGCCGCGTCGCTCGTGGAACATATGAAGGCGACGGGCGTGCCGACCGCGAAGGGAGGCGTGCTAGAGGTCAACGGTTCGCCGACCGATGCGGCCGCGGGGCTCATTCGCAAGGGCATTCACGAAGGCCTGCAAGGTAGCGGCTACAAGACGCTCGCGGAGTACGACACGCCGGACTGGGCACCGCCCAAGGCCCAACAGTGGGTGAGCGGGCAAATCACGCGGTTCGGCGCGCAGATCGTGGGTGTCGTGGCGGCGAACGACGGCACCGCCGGCGGGACGATCGCCGCGTTCAAGGCGGCGGGCGTCAACCCCGTGCCGCCTGTAACGGGCAATGATGCGACGCTCGCGGGGCTCCAATTGATCATCGCCGGCGATCAATACAACACGATCCTCAAGCCGAGCGAAATCGTCGCGGCGGCCGCCGCCAAGGTCGCGGTGGGCTTCCTCTCGGGCCAAGCGCCGAAGGGCGAGACGATGCTGTTCAAAACCCCTACGCAACTCTTTAAGCCGGCTGTCATCACGCAAAAGAACATCAAATCGGATGTCGTCGACAAAGGCATCGCCGGCGCCGATCAACTGTGTTCGGGTCGCTATGCGGACGGCTGCAAAAAGCTAGGGATCTCGCATTGATCCGCGGCGATATCGAATGCGCCCGGCTCGCGTCGGGCTCGTTCGAAACGAAGAGGTGCCATTCTCATGACTGAAAACCATCGGGTACGTGCAAAATCGGGCGAACTCGTCCTGAGTTTGCGCGGCATCTGCAAAAACTTCGGGGCCGTGTCGGCCCTAACCGATATCGAACTGGACGTGCATGCCGGCGAAGTCGTCGCGTTAGTCGGCGACAACGGAGCCGGCAAATCGACGCTCGTCAAAGTGCTCGCAGGCGTCCATCAACCGAGCGCCGGTACGATCACGTTCGGCGGCCGGCCAGTCGAACTCTCCAACCCGGGCACGGCGCTCGATCTCGGCATCGCGACGGTATTCCAGGATCTCGCGCTCTGCGAAAACCTCGATGTCGTCGCCAATATCTTTCTTGGACGCGAGACGGCGCCGTGGCGTCTCGACGAGATCTCGATGGAAGTCCGCGCTTGGACCCTGCTCAATGAACTGAGCGCGCGCATCCCCGATGTGCGCGACGTCGTGGCTTCGCTGTCGGGTGGACAACGCCAAACGGTTGCGATCGCGCGCTCGCTGTTGCTCGACCCCAAGCTGATCATGCTCGACGAACCGACCGCCGCGCTCGGCGTTGCGCAGACCGCCGAAGTGTTGAACCTGATCGAACGGGTGCGAGACCGAGGGCACGCCGTGATCATGATCAGCCACAACATGGAGGATGTTCGTGCCGTGGCGGACAAGATCGTCGTGCTTCGGCTCGGCCGCAATAACGGCGTTTTCTATCCCGACTCGTCGAACGAAGAACTGGTCGCCGCGATTACCGGCGCGACCGAGAACGCCGTGTCGCGGCGCGCCGGTCGACGCCAAGCCGAGCAAGCCGCACGGGCCAAGGAGTGACCATGAACAATCGAACGCAGCATGCCGCTCGGCATGAAACGCACGCGTCCTCACCGCCGAGCACGTTGCTCGATCGCAGCGATATCCGCGTCAAGCACGCCGACGGCGTTGGCGACGTCCTTGCCGCCTTCGTCGATCGCATACGCGCGGGCGACGTGGGTTCGTTGCCGGTGATCGTGGGGTTGATCCTCATTTGGACCGTATTCACGAGCCTCAATCCGGTGTTCTTGTCCGCGAACAATCTCGTCAATCTGCTCTTCGATTGCTCGACGGTCGGGGTGATTTCACTGGGGATCGTCTGCGTACTGCTGGTGGGTCAGATCGATTTGTCCGTAGGATCGATGAGCGGTTTCGCCTCCGCGCTTGTCGGCATGCTATGGGTCAATCACGGTTGGCCGGTCTGGCTCGCGATCGTGATCGCCATTGCTGCCGGCGCACTAGCGGGAGGACTGTACGCGCTCCTCTTCAATCGGCTCGGCATGCCGAGCTTCGTCTCCACGTTGGCGGGGCTGCTCGCGATTCTCGGCTTGCAGCTCTATGTACTCGGCGCCGCCGGATCGATCAATCTGCCCTATGGGGCGACGCTCGTCGATCTCGGGCAACTGATGATCATCCCGCCTGTCGTATCGCATCTGCTTGGCCTGCTGCCGGGTGCGGCCATGTTGATGGCGGGTATGCGGACGCGGACGCGTCGCCGCGCCGTCAATCTGTCCGTGCCGTCTCTCGCGGGTTTGCTTATCCGCAGCGCAGCGATGTCCGTTTTCCTCGAAATCGTCGTCGCGTACTTGAATCGCGGACGGGGCGTGCCGTTGATGTTCGGCATCTTCCTCGGGCTTACCGTCGTCATGCACTACGCGCTGACGCGTACGCGATGGGGTCGTTCGATGCATGCCGTCGGCGGCAATCACGAAGCCGCGCGGCGCGCGGGCATCAAGGTGGGCGCCATCTATACAAGCGCCTTCGTCCTGTGCGCGAGTCTCGCCGCGCTCGGCGGCGTGCTGACGGCGGCGCGGCTCGCCTCGGCCAGTCAGCAGGCCGGCACGGGCGACGTCAACTTGAACGCCATCGCAGCTGCGGTGATCGGCGGCACGAGCCTGTTCGGCGGCCGCGGCAGCGCCTATTCGGCGGTGCTCGGCATCATCGTGATTCAGTCGATCGCGAGCGGCCTGACGCTCTTGAACTTATCGTCCTCGTTGCGCTTCATGATCACCGGCGCGGTGCTTGCCATTGCGGTGATCGTCGATTCGCTCGCGAGGCAGTCCCGCATGTCGCACGGGCGGGCGTAACCGAGAAACCCAGGAGGGGTGTGAATGTCTGAATCGCTGAAGGGAAAGATCGCGGCTATCACGGGGGCCGCATCGGGCATCGGCTTGGAGTGCGCGCGGGCGTTGATCGGGCAGGGCGCGCGGGTGGTCTTGATCGATCGCGCGAAAGAGCGCCTGGCCGCATGCTGCGCCGAACTCGGGCCCGGCGCGCTGCCGCTGACCGTGGATCTGTTGCGGAGTGCGGAAGTGTCCGCGCTGTTGCCGAAAATCCTCGACTTAGCGGGCGGCCTCGATATTTTTCATGCAAACGCGGGCGCCTATATCGGCGGCGACGTTGCCGAGGGCAATCCCGACGAATGGGACCGCGTGCTCAATCTGAACGTCAATGCCGCGTTCCGATCGGTGCATGCGGTGCTGCCGCACATGATCGCGCAAAAGTCGGGCGACATCGTCTTCACGAGCTCGATTGCCGGCATCGTGCCCGTCGTCTGGGAGCCGATCTACACGGCGTCGAAGTTCGCGGTGCAGGCGTTCGTGCATACTACGAGGCGGCAAATGTCGAAGCATGGCGTTCGCGTCGGCGCTGTTGCGCCGGGGCCCGTCGTCACGGCTTTGCTTGACGACTGGCCGAAGGCGAAGATGGACGAAGCCCTCGCGTCAGGCAGCTTGATGCAACCGGTGGAAGTCGCGGATGCCGTGCTCTACATGCTGACCCGGCCTCGCAACGTGACGATCCGCGATTTGGTGATCCTTCCTAACAACGTGGACCTTTGATCGACATGGAATACGTCATTGGTATCGACATCGGCACGCAAAGTACGAAAGCATTGCTGGTCGATGGGACCGGCGCCATCGTCGCCCGGCATTCGTCCGCCTATCAGCCCGACACGCCGAAGCCGCTTTGGGCCGAGCAATGGCCCTCGGTTTGGTTCGATGCGGTGATCGAGTGCATCGCGCAATGCGTTCGGGCGGCCGGCGAACAAGGCATCGACGCGTCGGCCGTTCGAGCCGTCTGCGTCAGCAGCCTTTACGGCGGATCGGGCATTCCCGTCGATAACGACATGCGGCCGTTGCACCCTTGCTTGATCTGGATGGATCGTCGCGCGACGGCGGAAGTCGATTGGGTTCGCGAGCGCGTCGATCTCGATCGATTGCTCGACATTACGGGCAACGGTGTCGATAGCTATTACGGTTTCACGAAGATGTTGTGGCTGCGCGAGAATCGCCCCGGCGTATGGGCGAATACGCGCTACTTCATGCCGCCGAACGCTTACGTCATCTATCTGCTGACAGGCGAGATCGCGGTCGATCATAGTTCGGCCGGCAATATCGGCGGAGTCTATGACGTTGCACGGCGCGAATGGTCGGATACGACGCTGGACCTGCTCGGCATCCCGGCGACGATGATGCCGGAGCGGCTCGTCGAATCGACCGAGGTCGTCGGCGGACTGCTTTCGCAATGGACCGAGCGACTCGGTCTTCCGGCCGGCACGCCCATTGTCGCGGGGGGCGTCGATGCGGCCGTCGCCACGTTCGCCGCCGGCGCCACGCGCGCGGGGCAGCATGTCGCCATGATCGGCACGAGCATGTGCTGGGGCTATATCCATCAGCACGTCGACGCGCGGCACGGCCTTGTCAGCATGCCTCACGTGTTCAACGGGCTGCGCGATCTCTATGTATTCGGCGGCGCCATCACCGCGGGTGCCTCGGTCACTTGGTATCGCGAGCAGTTCTGTCATGCGGAAACGGAAGTCGCGCGTACGTTGCCGCATGGCGATCCCCACCGATTGCTCGAAGAGGCGGCCGCATCGATCCCAGCCGGCTCGGAAGGCGTGACGTTTTTGCCTTACCTAATGGGCGAACGCAGCCCGGTTTGGGACGCGAAAGCGAGCGGCGCCTTTATCGGGCTCAACCTCGTGCATACGCGCGCGCATCTTTATCGCGCCGTGCTCGAAGGCGTGTCGTTCGCACTGAAGCACAACATGGAAGCGGGCCGCCAGGGGGCCGACGTGCTCGACGACAAGCTGATCGTCGTCGGCGGCGCGGCGCATTCGCCGTTATGGATGCAGATCATCGCGGACATCACCGGCTATCCGGTTTGGACGATCGAAGAAGAGGTGGAGGCGGCGATGGGCGCGGCGCTGCTCGCCGCCGTCGGCGTCAAGCTCGTATCGCATGAGGTCGCGCAAGGCGGATGGGTCCACCTTGTCGAGCGGGCTCGGCCGGACGCGGATCGTCACGCGATGTATAGGGAACGCTTCGATATTTATAAGCAACTCTACCCGGCGCTCAAGCCGCTGATGCACCGGTTGCAAGCGGCCGCGCAATAAGCTGAGTTCGAATCGAGCGGGCAGCGGCCGGTACGTCTACCGCTGCCCGTCGACGTTGCCGATCGACTTCGTTAGCGATCGCGTTCGCAGCCCGGCAGCGGCTGCGTGCCTTCGCGCTCTACCGCGTGCAGCCAGTGCGGCTTCAGATCGAGCAGTCGCAAGATGGTCGGCGCGACTTGCGTCGTTTGGACCGGCGCCGCGATCGTGCGGGCATGATGGATGCCCGGCAGCGAGACGAGCAAGCCGAGGTGGCTATCGTCGGGTGCGTTGCCGCCGTGCTCTTCATCCTTCTTCTTGCTCGACGAGTAGATCACGCCCGGGTTCGGCTGCACGATGATGTCGGGCGTACGGCCGAGCGCCGGATTGCCGAAGCGGTGCGCGACGCTCGAACCGGACAGAATGTACGCTTGCGGCCCGTCTGCGCAAATGCCGGGGGCGTTACACCCCAAGTTCGCTTTCAAGGTCGCCACGGCCGCGTTCAGTTGCGAGGGATCGCGCAGCCAAATGAGGCCGACGTCGTCGGTTTGCACGAAGCCCGTTCCGGCAAGTCCCGTGCCGTCGTTCAAGTTGCCCGAGGCCGTGTTGTTCTGACCGAAATTGCCGTTCGGGTCGAGATAGTTGTTGGCCTCGAGCAGCTTCGTGAGTGTGTCGCCGTTCTTGACCAGCTTCGTATGGTCGGTCGGCGATTGACCGTGCTTGGCCGTCACGATGATCGCCGTGCTCGAGAACAGGTTGCGCTGTTTGAGCGCCTCGACCATCGTCCCGATTGCGGCGTCGGCATACGTAATGGCCGCGGCCACCTGCGGCCCCGGCGTGAAGTCCGCGTCGAGATAGCCGCCGCCCTTGGCGACGGGTGCCTTCTGCGCCACGCTGAGCGTTTGGAAGTTCGTACCGAACAGGGTCGGCACCGCCGCGCTTGTCGTACCCGTCGAATCCTTGCCTTCGATTTCGTTCAAGATCGCCTGGACGTGGAAAGCGTCGAACTTCTCGGTGTGCGTATAAACGTCGGTGTAATCGCTATTTGTCGCCGGATCGATCGAATTGATTTCCGTGCGGGCAAGGTCGTCGACGCCATGGCCGGACGGTCCATTGAGCCAGTCGTAGCCCCAAGCGTGCTTGTCGGCCCAGGCCGTGCGCGCCGTGGGCATGTGCTGTTTGACGACTTCGAAGATCGTGTTGGTCTTGACGTAGTTGTGCGGATAGACGGGCTGACAGACGCCGCCGACGAGCGCGTGCGGAATCGCCTGCGGATTGAATGCGCCGCCGCCGTCGAGGTGAACCAGTGCGCCGCCGTTTTGCGCGTCGATACCCGTCGTTTCGTCGAAGACGACGTTCCAGCCTTGCTTGCCCGTGCAATTCGTATCCGACGGCGCATAGAGCGTGCGGTCGTAGGAGACGTCGTAGAAGAGGCCGGCGCTCTTCGGCGAGCCGCCCGTCACGAGCGCCGCGAGACCCGGGAACGAATCGGAGAGACCGGGCGTATGCGCGCCCGTGTAGGTAATACCCGATTGCGCGAGGGACGCCAAGTTCGGACACGAGTTCGCGCCGATGCAACGCGCGAGGTCTTGTTCGTGGAGACCGTCGATGCTGATCAACAGCACGCGCTCGACGCGTTTGGCGTCACGATCATGGTCGTGATCGCCGCCGAATTCGCTTGCTTGTGCCACGTTGTGCGCCGCGGCCATGGCGATCACGGCGCTCGTGACCGCCGTGCCCAAGTACGACCACCTTCTGCGTCCTTGCATGTTGTCACCTCATCGTTATTAGACAGGAATCGGATCTGCGCGAGCCAATGACTGTCTATGACGAATGCGAATCTGTCGTGAAGGTGACCTTTCGGTATGCTGTCGACGCTTTACATCGCGCTTATGCGTGAGACGCGCGCGATCGCTATTGCTATCGACGCGCCTTTTGTTTGACTCCCTTCCGTGAGGACTCCGAGCGCAAGGGCGCTGCTTTCGCGAGGATCCACTTTTTGAAGGCCAGGACGGCTTTGTCCTCCGCACGCTCGATATTGACGACGAGCGTGTAATCGGGCGCGCGCCATACGGGCTCCGATAGCGGACACACGAGACGTCCCGCGGCGATTTCGCGTTCGATGAGCGGCAGCGACGCCAAGGTCAAGCCGAGGCCTTCTACGGCAGCGCTCAATTGCAGAAAGACGTGATCGAAGTCGAGATGGCGGCTGCCCTGCAACCCTGGCGCGCCGGCTTGGCGCAACCAATCGGTCCAAGCCGTGCGAGTGGTCGTTGAGTGCAGGAGCGTGTGGTTGCGCAGATCGGCGACAGTCGCGATCGGCCGGCTGCGCAGGACGGCCGGACTGCACGCCGGTAGACGCATATCGGGCATCAACGTGGTCGACGTGAGACCGGCGGCGTCTTCGCGGCCCGAGCGCACGCCGATATCGAAGGCATCGCCGACGTAGCGGAGCTTGCGCGAAGTTGTCGAGACTCGGACGTCGATGTCGGGGAAGTCCGTTTGAAATTCCGCGAGCCGGGGCATGAGCCAGTACAGCGCGAAGCTCGGCAGCACGTTGACGCGCACGACGCCCGTTATGCGTCGGGACACCGACTCATGGCGTAACTGAGTCACTGAATGACTGAGGCGTGCAAATGCGCCGTTGACGTCGTTCAGGAGCGCGGCGCCTTGGTCGGTGGGAACGACGCCGCGTGGACGGCGCTCGAAGAGCGGCACGCCGAACCAGTCTTCCAGCAATCGAATCTGTTTGCCGACTGCCCAGTGTGTGACGTGAAGATCGTTCGCCGCGGCCGCGAAACTTCCCAAACGCGCGACGGCCTCGAAATGCCGCAGCGCATTCAAGGGGGGCAATCTTTCCGCGTCCATGCTTGTGCGTTTGTCTTTGGTCATGCCGTGACTTTTTATCCCGGGTGACTCAATTTTACGTTGATTGCGGTTCATTGGCGGCGCACTTAGACTACAAGCATCCCATTTCGGAACGCCGAGTCTTCGCCCCAGCCCGTGCTTGTGCGATGCGGTTGAACCATGAGACTTTTTTCTTTTTCCGGTGCGACGACGAGCATGGGCGATCGAGCCGGTGAGGCGGGTCCCGTTTCGCGTTCGCGCGTATTGTCGCTTTCGTGTCTGGCGCATGCGCTGCATGATGGCTATACCGACATGATCTACGCATTGCTGCCGGTTTGGCAGGCGGACTTCGGACTCGGCTATGGGGCGTTGGCCGTGTTGCGCGGCCTGTATGCCGGCGCGATGGCGGCGTTGCAATTGCCGGCGGGCCGTGTCGCCGGTCGTATCGGCACGCGCGCGACGCTTGCGATCGGAACGTTCTTGGCGGCGCTGGGCTATGCGGTCGCGGGGATGTCGGGCACGTTGATCGGCTTATGTATCGCGCTCGCTATTTCGGGCGCAGGCTCGAGCACGCAGCACCCGTTGGCTTCGGGGGCGATCTCGCGCGTCTATGGCCGCGATGCGCGCGGGCCGCTTAGTATTTACAATTTTTCGGGCGATCTCGGAAAGTCCGCACTTCCGGCGGCAATCTCTTTGCTCATTACCGTTATGCCTTGGCGCCATGCGCTCTGGGCGATGTCGATCGTGGGTGCGCTCGTCGCGATGGTGATTGCACTTTTTCTCCCTTCGGTGCCTAGAGAGGCGTTCCCCGTCGATGAAGCGTCGACGCAAACGCGCGACGGCTCGGGCTCGGGGTTCTCATTGCTGTTCGCGATCGGCGTGCTCGATACCGCTGTGCGAATGGGTTTGCTCACGTTCCTCCCGTTTCTCTTGACGGCGAAAGGGATATCGCGACCGATGATGGGCACGGCGCTCGCACTGGTTTTTATCGGCGGTGCGGCCGGCAAGTTCACGTGTGGATGGCTCGGGGCGCGCGTGGGTGTGATTGGGACGGTGCTTGCAACGGAAGGCGGTACGGCAGCGCTGATTTTCGCGACGGTTTTTCTGCCGTTGACGCCGACGCTGATCCTATTGCCTTTGCTTGGCGTGATGCTCAACGGTACCTCGTCGATTCTTTACGGCACGGTTCCCGAGTTGACATCGGTCGATCGCACCGAGCGGGCGTTTGCGTTGTTTTATACCGGCGTGATCGCGTCCGGGGCGCTCGCGCCGATCGCTTACGGTTTCCTGGGAGACCGAATCGGCGCACCCGGAGCGACCATTGCGACTGCCATCACGGCGCTCGTTATCTTCCCATTGGCTTTCGCACTTCGTCCACGCTTGAGCGGAGCGTAAGGTTAGGCGGGGGGCTAGACGAGGGAGCCGCACGACTCAAGCGGTCCCCTCGATTCGCTTCGGCACACTGCCGATCGGCGCCGGCTTATGCGAGCTCCATCGCGATTTTGGTCGCGCGTTGGCCCTCCTTGCCGTCCTCCACCTTCCAGCCGAGCGTCATGAGCGTTGCGCGAAGGCGATCCGCTTTTGCCCAATCCTTATCCGTTCTCGCTTGTGCACGCTCATTGAGCAACGCCTCGATATCGCCGGGGATGTCGGACACTATGGGCTTCCAATCGCGCAAACCGAGCCCGAGCACCGCATCGAAGCTGTCGAGGGTCGCTTTCAGCGTCGCGGGCGGCAGATCGCTTTTGACGAGTTCCCAAACGACGGCTAGCGCTCGGGGGAGATTCAAATCCTCGTTGACGTTCGCATCGAAGCGCGCCGCGAACGCGTTATCGATGGCACCTCCCTCGGGCCAACTCAAATAATGGTCGCGCAATCGCGTGAGGGCCGTTTGCGCGGCGTCGAGCGCTGCCCAACTGAAATTGAGTTTGCTACGGTAATGCGCCGTCAGGCAAAGATAACGGTAGGCCAGCGGATCGACGTTCCGGCTCTCCAGTGTCTGAAGGCGGATGAAATCGCCGCTCGATTTCGACATCTTGGTTTGAGCATCGAGCGTCAAGAAATGACCGTGCATCCAAAAATTCGCGAGCCGAGTGCCGTGGGCTGCCTGCGTCTGTGCGATTTCATTGCTGTGATGTACGGCGATGTGATCCTCGCCCCCGCAATGGATGTCGAACCAAGCGCCAAGGTACTTCGCCGACATCGCCGAACATTCGATATGCCACCCGGGGAAGCCTCGGCCCCAGGGGCTTTCCCATTCCATTTGGCGTTTCACGTCAGGCGGGCTGAACTTCCACAGTGCGAAGTCCGTGATGTTTCTCTTTGCACCTAGCGAGACGCGTTTGCCCGCTTGTAGGCCTTCGCGATCGAGTCGCGCGAGGTATCCGTAATCGTCTTGCTTGCTCGTATCGAAGTACAGGCCGTCGTCGGTTCGGTAGACGTATCCCGCTTGCTCGAGTTCGCCGATAAAGGCGATTTGTTCGCCGATATGATCGGTCGCGCGGCACCACGTCGAGGGCTCGAGAAGATTGAGCGCGTGCCAGTCGGCGACGAATGCGTCGGTGTAGTGACGAGCGATGGCCCATGCCGATTCGCCGGTTCGGCGGCTGCCTTTCTCCATCTTGTCTTCGCCTTCGTCGGCGTCGGAGGTCAAATGCCCGACGTCCGTGATGTTGACGACGTGCCGAACTTCGTAGCCGTTGCGTATGAGGGTGCGGCGCAAGACGTCCTCGAACAGGTAGGTTCGTAGGTTGCCGATATGCGCGTGGTCATAGACTGTGGGGCCGCAGCAATACATCCCTACCTGGCCGGGGCGAATGGGCGTGAACGGGCGCACGGTGCGCGACCAGGTGTCATACAGCGCAAGCGGCATCGATTGTCTCCAATAACAAAAAGGCCGCCGGTTTTTCAACGGGCGGCCAGAAGGTGATCTGTGACGTGTCGCTAAGTTGCTAGACGCAACTTCCCCTCCGGCATGTTCGGACAACAACATGCGCGCGTTAGCATCGAGAGTGGAATGCTTTGCATAGACATAAGGGCAATCCTAGCCGGCTGGGATTGTTTCGGTCAATAGACCTATATGTCTTATTGGGGCGCCGCTGGACGAGAGAGCGTCAAAATGGGCGGAAGAGTTCGTCTATTGGATAAGGAAGTGCAAGTTCGGGCATCTCTTGTTTGGGGAAATACCGAATGGAGGCGGTTTCTGGGTCTGTAAAAGAGCCTATGCCCCCGATGATCTTGCAGCGGAATAGGGTGACGTTGTATTCGACGCGGTCACCGTTCGGATAGGTATATCTGAAGGCGCGTCCGCCGAACACGCCGGCGATGCCGCAGATATCGACGTCATATCCCGTCTCTTCCCGAACCTCCCGCACGATAGCTTCTTGTGGACTCTCTCCGAGCTCGATTCCCCCCGCAGGCAAGCTCCACATCTCGCCGGACGATTTTTCTTGCAAAAGCAAGTGGCCGTTTGCGTTGTGGATAACGGCTGCAACCGATGGGCTGATGATGAGACGATTGCCGACGATGTCTCGTAGCCAGCGTATGTAGTTTTTGTTGTGGTGCTCGTATGACATTTCGCTCTCCAGCGGTTCGCACTCATCGATTTTCCGACATCGTCCTCGAACGAAAAATCATCGGAATGCTTGTGCCTTTCCGGGGAGCGCCATCCAAATTGTTAAAGCCAAGCGAGTGGTAGAACGGCACCGCGTTCGGCGCCGCATTGACCTTGACGTAGCCTCGATCACCCTGGGAAACGCAGCGCCGCAGTCCTTCCAGCAGTAATGCGCGGCCGATTCCGCGCCGATGGAAGCCCGGATCGACGAAAAGGCTGCACAAATTCCAGAAATCCTTGATCAACACAACGCCGACGATCTTCGATCCATCGACGTATTTCAGATGGACGGCTAAGGTGCGGTGCTCTTGTGCCCAGTGCAAATTCGTTTCGATGTTGGCGAGCACAGCGGACATCTCATCGTTCTCGAGACTGAGGCTGCGTGTGACAACGTAGTGGATTAGCGCACTGACCGCTTCCGTGTCTTCCGGTCCGACATCCAGAACCCGCATCTTGGCCTCGTGTTGTTGCGACGTCTGATCCGATCGTAGGAGGCGGTTGCCCCAACTACGGACGTTTCTTCCGGAGAAGCGCCTAAGCCTCCGCCTTATGGCAAACCACTTCGACGTTGTGTCCATCGGGGCCGATAACGAAGGCCGCGTAATAAGTCGCGTGGTACTGTGGCCGCAGGCCGGGGGCGCCGTTGTCTTTGCCGCCCGCTTCTAGCGCCGCGCGATAAAAAGCGTCGACTTGCTCGCGACGCTCCGCGGTGAACGCCAAATGAAGGCGAGCAGGCGTTTCCTTGGCCGGGCCCAGGCATAGGGACGTCTGACCGTCGTTGCTCATCTCGACTCCCAGCGACCCCTCGGAGACAACCTTGACACCCAACGGTTCGAGAGCCTTTAGGAAAAATGCTTTGCTAGCTTCGTAGTCGCTCACTCCAATTGCGACGTGATCGAACATGAATCCTCCTGAAATCGATGGGCCGGTGGCAAGGCTCCGATGGTATTTATTGCCACGAACGCGCAGTATCCACGAAAAGCACCGACTGCGTTAGCGAAGCGATCCGTAGGCGGGCTATGTCAGATTCAGTCCGCCATCCGAAAGCAAGATTTCGCCGGTCAGATAATCGGAAGCGACGAGCAAAGCAACGGCTTGCGCAATATCCTCCGGGGTAGCAGCGCGCCGCATCGGGGAGCGCTCCTTCCAAAGTTGCTGCGCGTCCGTCCAATCGGCCGTCAGCGGCGTATCCACAAGGCCTGGCGCCACGGCGTTCACCCGTATCTCGGGAGCGAGCGAGAGGGCAAGCAACCGCGTTACGTGGTTGAGTGCCGCTTTCGTCGCGGCATAAGGGATTGATGCACCTTTCGGCCGAACGCCAGCGTGCGAGCTGACGTTGACGACGCAACCCGGCCTTCCACGTTTAGCGGCTTCGCGTAACGCCGGCTGTGCGAGCGCTACGAGGCGAAACGGTGCAACGACATTCGTTTCGTGCAACTCATGCCATACGTCAGGCGTGGCCGCCGCCAAGTCAGCGTGCGGAATGACGCGACTAATACCCGCGTTATTCACTAAAACGTCGAGTCGTCCCCAGGCGGCGGTCGCTTCGTCAATGAGCCTTGCTCGATCGCCGTCATGCGCAAGATCGGCTTGTACGTAAATCGCGGATCCGAGTTCCCGTGCGAGCGCGAGACCCGGCTCGACCGACTGCTTCGAATGCAGGACCACCGAGAAGCCTTCCATCGAGAGCCGGCGAGCGATCGCGGCGCCGATGCCCGATGTGGAACCCGTGACGAGCGCAACAGGAGACGTAGCATTCATAAAGGCGAGGATAGAGATTAAAAGGTTTCTATCCGAGCCATTGTCGGCGATTCCCCGTTCGATGTCGAACGAGAAGCCGCCCCGTGCGACATTCAAGCTGCGACTGAATGCGTTTCTTGCCGAGCGCCCTCGCGGGCGAATAGCTGCCTGAGTTTCCCTTTGGCCTCTATCAGAACCGCGATCGAGACGGTGCTGACTTGGCGATCATAGACGGCTAATACGGGCCGCAGCGCATCTTCCGTATCGGGTTCGATGATCCAGCTATCGGTCTCGTATCCGTGTCGGGCCGCGTTGTCGAGCCTAGCTTCCGCCGCCGAGAAAATAGCGTGTTCGGCTTCGCCGTACCCTTGAGTCCATAGAATGTACGAGAGGTAGGTGGCATGCACGAGTTCGAACAGCAGGTGTTTGCTTCCTCGCCCGGTGCGGCATGCGACGAGCGAGAGATGAGCCGCCAGCAACGTCTCGACGATCTGGCGTCGAGGCAGCGGCGATGACTTTTGTCGTTTGCGCACGGCACGAGCAAAGTATCGTCGACGATAGGAAGCCGAGCGCCGATCGAAGATACCCCGATCGTGCGCCCGGAACGCAATCGACTCGAAAGTTTAAAGAATGAAGTTCGTATTGATGAACCGGCTTGCGTTCGATTGCACGATCGCGCCGATCAGTTGCTTACCGGCTTCATCGACTTTCGTCGAAACCATGGAGCGAATGGAGAACGCGCGCAATGCGTCGTGGACGGAAAGCGTCCCTTCTGCCGAATCCTTGCGTCCGGCAAACGGAAATGCATCCGGTCCTCGCTGACACTGCGTATTGAGATTGATCCGGCAGACTTGATTCGCAAGCGCGTCGACCAACGCGGCAATCGTCGACGGCTCACGCCCGAATAGACTGACCTGCTGGCCGTAATCCGACGTGATGACGTAATTCAGCGTCTCTTCGATATCGTCGAAGTGAGCGATCGGCACGATCGGGCCGAACTGCTCTTCGCGATAAATCTTCATCGAAGCGTTGACGGGATAGACGACCGCGGGATGAAACAGCGTTTCCGTTAGCGTTGCTCCGCCTTCATTGACGACCGACGCCCCGTGCGCCACCGCATCGCGCACGCATTCGCTCAGGTAGTCGCATTTCCCCTTATCGGGCAATGGCGTAATGACGACCCCGTCTTCCCAGGGCATGCCCCGCTTGAGCGCATTGACTTCGGCCGCCATCCGTTCGACGAACGCTTTCGCAATCGAGCTGTGAACCAGGATCATTTTGATCGCGGTACAGCGTTGGCCGTTGAAAGATAGTGCGCCGGCCACGCATTCGCGCACGGCCACGTCGAGATCGGCATCGGGAAGCACGATCGCCGCGTTCTTTGCATCGAGGCCGAGCACGGCACGCAGCCGGTTCGATTTCGGGTGCGACTTCTTCAACTGGTCTGCAACGCGGCTCGAGCCGATAAGCGCAAGGACGTTGATCTTGCCCGTTTCCATCAAGGCGGGGACGATCTCGTGCCCACTGCCGTAGAGCATGTTGATCACGCCGCGAGGAAAAGCGGTCCGCATTGCCTCGAGCATCGGCGCGTAAAGCAGAACACCGAAGCGGGGCGGTTTCAGCAGAACGACGTTGCCCATGATCAACGCCGGGATCAGCGTAGTGAACGTTTCGTTCATGGGGTAGTTATAGGGTCCCAGGCACAATGCGATGCCCAGCGGAGACCGGCGGATCTGCCCCAGCGTTCCCTCTACGATTTGAAACTGCGAACCGGCGTTGTCGAGCTTCTTCAGTTCGGCGATCGTGTCTCGGATATAGGCGATCGTGCGATCGAATTCTTTCTCCGAGTCCTTGAGCGTCTTGCCGATCTCCCACATGATCAGCCTAACGATCTCGGTGCGCTTCGCTAGGATTTGACGGGTGAATTCCTCGACGCAGGCGATCCGCTGCGCGACGCGCATCGTCGGCCAGATTCCTCGGCCGTTGTCATAGGCCGCTTCGGCGGCCGACAAGGCGGAAAGCGCTTCCGGCAAGCCCGCGTCGGGTACGCTGCCAAGCGTCTGCGGGGCAAAAGCGCCGTTCGCGTCGCCTACGACGATCGCCGAACGAATGGAGCGCGTAGCGCCCTTCCAACGTACGAGCTCGCCATCGATGAGTAGGCTGTCTTGATGCAAGGGCGCACCGATCCGGCACGCTTCGGGGATCTCGTCTTCGCGCCAAAATACGTCCGCCACACCCGTCTCCGTGGTCATGTGATGTCCTTTAAGAATTTCGCGATGCTTTGCAAAGCGACGCGTCACTGCCCGGTGGGCCAGACGACACGCAGCAGGTTCGTCGACCCCGGTGTGCCGAAAGGCATGCCGGCTGCGATCAGAATGGGTTTGCTCGCTTGTGTAAATCCGTGCGATTGCGCGGTAGCGCTTGCTTTCGACACCATGTCTTCCGCCGTGTGAGCGTCGTCGATCTCGAACGAGCTGATACCCCATGACAGCGCCAATTGGCGAGCGACCACCTTGTTCGGCGTCAGACTGAGGATGGGGGAGACGGGCCGTTCGCGAGCCACGCGCAAGGCGGTGGCGCCCGAAGTCGTATAGGTCACGGTGGCGCAAACGGGCATCACGCCGGTGATCGTTCGGATGGCGGCGCCGATCGCGTCGGTCGTGTCCGCGCTATCGAGCGGGGCCACCGCATGCATCAGTTGGCGATACGACGGATCCGACTCCGTATGCTCGAGAATGCGGTTCATCATCGAGACCGCTTCGATCGGGTATTTGCCCGAGGCCGATTCCGCCGACAGCATGACCGCGTCCGCGCCGTCGTAGACGGCGGTGGCGACGTCGGAGGCTTCGGCGCGCGTCGGCGTGGCCGAGTTCACCATCGATTCCAACATTTGCGTCGCCACGATGACGGGCTTGCCCGCCTCCCGGCACAGTCGCACGATGCGCTTTTGAATCGCCGGTATGGTTTCGGGCGGCAACTCGACGCCGAGATCGCCCCGCGCCACCATGATCGCATCGGCCGCGTCGATGATTTCTTCGATGCGCGCAACGGCCGAGGGCTTTTCCACCTTGGCGATGAGCTTGGCGCGCGTGCCGATCAACGATCGCGCTTCATGGAGGTCTTCGGGGCGCTGGACGAACGACAGTGCGATCCAATCGACACCTTGCGCGAGCCCGAACTCGAGGTCCGCGCGGTCCTTGGCGGTGAGGGCGGGCAGCGGCAGTGCGACGCTCGGCACATTGACGCCCTTCCGATCCGAAATCACGCCGCCTATCACGACCTCGGTGACGATTCTCGTCAGCGAGACGTCGGTGACCTTGAAGCGCAGAAGACCGTCGTTGACGAGCAAGATGTCGCCGACGCCCGCCGCCGCGAATATCTCCGGATGCGGCAGACATACACGCTCACTGTCGCCCGGCGCCGGATTTTGATCGAAGACGAACGGCGCGCCGGCCGACAGCTCCGCGCGACCGTTTTGGAACGTGGAGATCCGCAGCTTCGGGCCTTGCAAATCGAGCAGCACGCCGATCGGACGCTCGTTGCGTGCCTCGATCTCGCGGATCAGCTTCAGCCTGGCTGCGTGGTCTTCGTAGCTGCCGTGGCTGAAGTTCAACCTAAAGAGGTCGGCGCCGGCCTGATGCAGCGCGTCGATGACCGCTTGCTCGGAGCTGGCGGGGCCCAGCGTCGCGACGATCTTGGTGGCACGATTTCTTGTCATGTCGATTAGGAGTGCTAATTTAATGGTTCGTGTGGTTCAACTGCGAAACGGTCGATCGCTATCGGTGAATGCTAGCCGGTCTCATCCGGCTTCCTGCGCCCATGCCTCGGTGGCCCGCACTGCACGGTGCCAGCCTGCCAAGCGGGTCTCGACTTCCGATGCGCCCAGCGAGGGCGAAAACCGTCGGTCGAGCGCCCATTGCGTCTGAAGTTCGTCGATGTCGCGCCAATATCCGACGGCGAGACCGGCGAGATAAGCTGCGCCGAGCGCCGTCGTCTCGCTGATCTTGGGTCGCACGGCGTCGGCGCCGAGGATGTCGGCTTGAAATTGCATCAACAGATCGTTTGCCGTGGCGCCGCCGTCCACGCGCAACTCATGGATCTTGAGGCCGGCATCCGCCTCCATGGCTTTGAGCACGCCAAGCGATTGATACGCGATCGCGTCGAGCGCTGCGCGTGCGATATGCGCATCGCTGGTGCCTCGCGTCGTGCCGAACAACGATCCTCGTGCGTGCGCATTCCAATGCGGGGCACCGAGGCCCGCGAATGCGGGAACGAGGTAGACGCCGTCGCTATGCGGGACGCTCTCCGCGAGTGTCTGGACGTCTTGGGCGCTTTTGATGATGCCCAGTCCGTCGCGCAGCCATTGCACTACGGCGCCGGCGATGAAAATACTGCCTTCGAGCGCGTAGTCGACACGGTCGCCGATTTGCCAGGCGAGCGTCGTGACGAGATTGTTCTTGGAGGGGATCGGCGTGCCGCCCGTGTTCATCATCAAGAAGCAGCCTGTGCCGTAGGTGTTCTTGACCATCCCCGAGCGCGTACACATCTGGCCGAATAGGGCGGCTTGCTGATCGCCCGCGATACCCGCGAGGGCGATCTTCGACTCGAACACAGGCGTCTTCGTGTAGCCGTAGATTTCCGACGAACCCTTGACTTGCGGAAGCATGTTGCGCGGAATCTCGAAGAGATCGAGCAGTTCGTTGTCCCACTCGCGCGTATGGAGATTGAACAGCATCGTGCGCGATGCGTTCGTTGCGTCCGTCGCATGGACTTCGTGGTTCGTGAAGTTCCAGAGGAGCCAACTGTCGACGGTACCGAACGCGAGCTTGCCGAGCCGCGCTTTCTCGCGGGCGCCCGGTACGTTATCGAGAATCCAGCGGATCTTGGTCGCCGAGAAGTAGGCGTCGATCGGCAACCCGGTTTTCGCGCGCACCGTTTCTTCGAGGCCGCGTGCCTTGAGGGCTTCGCACATCTGCGCTGTGCGGCGGTCCTGCCAGACGATCGCGTTGTAGATGGGCTGGCCCGTTTCTCGGTCCCACACGATCGTCGTCTCGCGCTGATTCGTGATGCCGATCGCGGCGATCGATTGGCTGCTCAATCCGGCGCGCATCACGCATTCGGTCGCGACGCCTGTCTGCGTGGACCAAATCTCGTGCGGGTCGTGCTCGACCCAGCCGGGTTGCGGATAGATTTGACGAAATTCTTTTTGGGCGACCGAAACGATCTTGCCTTCGCGATCGAACAAAATCGCACGCGAGCTCGTCGTCCCTTGATCGAGGGCGAGGATGTACTGGTCCTGCATTTGTCTACGCTCCATGTGTTTTTGTATTAGGCGCGGGTCGTTCGATTGCCCGCGCCCTATGTTGCAGGGCGGCCTGCAAGTGTTGCCGTCACGCCCTCAAATCGTGGCGGCCGCTGCCACCTGCTCGGGGGCGAGCCACGCATCGATATCGCGTGTCACGCGTCCGAGTTGCGCGGCGTCGATGTGAAGCCCGAGCTTCGTGCGGCGCCATAGCACGTCCTCGGCACTACGCGCCCATTCGACGTCGCGCAGATAGCGCAGCTCCGCTTCGTACAGGTCGGGGGCGAACCGGCGGCCGAGATCCGCGAGCGAGCGCGCACCGGACAGCATTTTGTCGGCGCGCGTGCCGTAGGCGTGCGCATAACGCAGCGCCAGCGCGGCCGGCAACCATGCATGGCGAGTGGCGAATCGTTTCGCGAAGGGTTCGAAATTTGCGTCGTCGATGTCGCCGCCCGGCAGCGGCGCGTCCGCGGTCCAAGATGCGGCGCGATGCCCGAGTGCATGTGTCAACGTATCGACGGCTTGCTCGGCGAGCTTGCGGAACGTCGTGATCTTGCCGCCAAAGACCGATAAGAGCGGAGCCTGGCCCGCAGCCGCTTCGAGTTCGAGCTTGTAGTCGCGCGTGGCGGCGGACGGGTTATCGGTGTCTTCCTCTTGCAGCAGCGGACGGACGCCCGAGTAAGTCCAGCAGACGTCGCGCGGCGAAATGTTCCGCTTGAAGTAGCGGTTGATCGATTCGCACAGATAGCGGGTTTCCGCGTCGTCGATCACGACCTGCGCCGGGTCGTTTCGATACTCGACGTCGGTTGTGCCGATCAGCGTGAAGTCGCGCTCGTAGGGAATGGCGAAGATGATGCGCTTATCCGGGTTTTGGAAAATGTAAGCGTGATCGTGGTCGAACAGGCGCCGCGTGACGATGTGGCTACCCTTCACGAGCCGAATCTCATGCTGAGCTTTGCGGCCGAGAGCCCCGGTAAGCAATTCGCTGACCCACGGCCCGGCAGCGTTGGCGATCGCGCGTGCGCGAACCTCCATCGTAGTGCCGTCCTCAAGCCGCAATTGCGCATGCCACTGGTCGCCTTTGCGCGCCGCGTTCACGAGCTTGGTACGCGTTAGTACGTTCGCGCCGCGCTCGCTCGCATCGAGCGCGTTGAGCACGACGAGCCGAGCGTCGTCGACCCAGCCGTCCGAGTAGACGAAGCCGCGCGAGATCGAATCCACGAGCGGCGCGCCGGCCGGATGGCGGCGCATATCGATCCCGCCAGAGCCGGCCAGGCGTTTGCGCCGGGCGAGATGGTCGTACAAAAACAACCCCGTTCGAATCAGCCATGCCGGGCGCAGGTTCGGCATGTGGGGCATCACGAAGCGAAGCGGCCGAATGATGTGCGGCGCGGCGGCGAGCAATGTCTCGCGTTCTTGTAGCGCCTTGCGTACGAGTCCGAACTCGCGGTACTCGAGGTAGCGCAAGCCCCCATGGATCAGCTTGGTGCTTGAAGACGACGTATGCGCCGCCAGATCGTCCTGCTCGCAAAGCAGCACGGAGAGCCCGCGACCGGCGGCATCGCGTGCGATGCCCGCCCCGTTGATCCCGCCCCCGACGACGAGCAGATCCACTACCTGCGTTGCACACATTGAACGTCTCCTGATCGAAATCGCGCGCGAAATGCCGTTTTGCGAATGTTACCGAAAAAAATCGAACATTGGAATTTCGAAAACGAACATTTTGAGCGTATTGATCGTGCCCCGTTTTTGATGAGTTGCCGCATGCCCCTTTCCCCGACGGCCGACATCGCATCCGTTCGTGGTTGCTGCGCTTCGCCTTGACAACCGATCCGGCGCATAAGATCATTTGATCGTCATATGAGCAAATGATCTATTTGACCCTCGCGGGCGACATCGACAAAAAAGGCGGAGACGATGGCAGGAGAACTGAACGGCAAGGTCGCGTTGGTGACAGGCGCGGCGTCTGGGATCGGTCTGGCGAGCGCCGATGCGTTGCTATCGGCCGGCGCGCGTGTCGTGCTGGCGGACCGCGACGAGCCTGCCTTGAATGCGCTCTGCGCCGAACGTGGCGAGCGCGCCATCCCGCTGGTCGTCGATTTGCTCGATAGCAAGGCCTGCGCCGCGCTGGTCCCTCGCGCGCTGCAATTGGCCGGGCAGATCGATATCTTGCACGCCAACGCGGGCACTTATGTCGGCGGCGATCTGGTCGATGCGGACACCGATGCGATCGATCGGATGCTGAACCTGAACGTCAATGTCGTGATGAAAAACGTACATGACGTCTTGCCCCATATGATCGAGAGACGGACCGGCGATATCGTCGTGACGAGTTCGTTGGCTGCGCATTTCCCTACGCCATGGGAGCCGGTCTACGCCTCGTCGAAATGGGCGATCAACTGTTTCGTGCAAACGGTCCGCCGCCAGGTGTTCAAGTACGGTATCCGTGTCGGCTCGGTTTCGCCGGGCCCTGTGATCAGCGCATTGCTTGCGGATTGGCCGGAGGAGAAGCTCAAAGAGGCCAAAGAATCGGGCAGCCTCATCGAGGCAAGCGAAGTGGCATCGACGATCCTTTTCATGCTGACGCGGCAACGTGGGGTGACGATCCGTGACGTTGTCTTGATGCCGACCAACTTCGATCTATAGGCTCGCTTAGCGGCGCCTAGGCGGTCGAGCGAATCGACGTGTCGCCGGCGCCAACCACGTGCAGACCCTCCTTTGCTTTGGTATACCAAAATACCATTTTGTGTCAGAATACGATCCGTGGGTTAGCGCGACGAGGCGGGTGCCGCCCACAGCGATCCGCCGTCGCGAAGTCAACGTTTCGAATACGGACGGGCAATGCAATGGCATACGGCGAACACACCTATCGCGTTTCGGTGCAATGGACGGGAAACAAGGGCAGCGGCACTTCGGGGTATCGCGCGTACGGGCGCGACCACGTCATTCGCGCGGGGGCGAAGCCAGACATTCCGGGCTCGTCCGATCCTGCGTTTCTCGGTGACGCCACGCGTTGGAATCCCGAGGAATTGCTGTTGGCGTCGGCATCGGCTTGCCATAAGCTGTGGTACCTCCACCTCTGCGCCGATGCGGGCATTCGCGTGGTCGACTACTTCGACGACGCGCGCGGCACGATGTTGGATAGCCCCGAGCAGGGGCGCTTCACGGAAATCGTTTTGCACCCGCACGTCGTGATTCGCCGTGGCGACGATCGAGCGTTGGCCGTGGAGCTTCACCACAAAGCCCACAGTCAATGCTATGTGGCGAATTCGGTCAATTTCCCGATCAGATGCGAACCGATCGTCGACTACGAGGACAGCAGCGACGTTTAAAGCTGCAACGCAAGTCGATCGTCCACAGCAGCGCTCAGTCATGAGGAAGCGGCCCCCGAATCATGCCTCTCAGTATCTGAAAGCGAGGTCCTTGGGCCGCCTTGACAGGCCTCGCTTCTCGTCTAGCTTTTAACCAAATTCGTCCGCACTTCGCACGCTTGATGCAATCGCCTAGTCCCCGGCGTAAAGACGAATCGACCGTTGGTTCTAAGTTATTCAACCGATATCTGAGAAACGCAATCCTTATGCAATCCCAGCATGAGGGCACGATTCTGTCCGCGCAGGACGTGAGCCTTCTGATTTGGTCGTCGAAATACCGCATACGCGACGCACATGGGTACGCCGAAGCCAGCCTCGAGGAGACGTTCGCGAGAGTCGCGAACGCGCTTTCGATGAATGAAGTTCCGCACCTGCGACAGGCCTGGTCCCGCGCGTTTCTGCGTTGCATGAGTACTTTCGAGTTTCTGCCGGCCGGTCGCGTGCTTCGAAACGCGGGGCGTGCTGGCGCGGGAACGATGGTCAGTACCTTCGCAATGCCCGCTCTGACTACCCACAATTGGCTCGGCACGGCTAAGACGGCGCTTCGAACGATGGTGTCCGGCGGCGGCATCGGCCTGAACTTCCAGGGCGACGCGTACGCGCGAGCCGATCGAGGTCGGCTGCGCCGCGATCTCGAGTTTTGGCAGTCGATCGCGACAAAGGCGATGGCGTCACCCGAAGGGCGCGCCGCAATGATCGGCCTTATTCCCGCCGACCATCCCGAGATCCGTGAATTCATCAACGCAAAAAGCCGGATCGGCGATCTCAGTCAATTCAATCTATCGGTTTTGGTCTCGCACGACATACTCGAGCGCGAAGATGAACTGATCCGCGCGATTTGCGAATCGATCGTCGATACCGGCGAGCCGGGCGTTCTCTTTATCGACAATATCGCCGTATCCGACAATTTGCGGACCATCGAGAAGATCGTCGGCACGAACTCATGCTGCGAGCAACCGTTGCCGGCGTTCGGATCCAGCCCGCTCGGCTCCGTCAACGTCGCCCGATTCGTCGATAGTCCGTTCACGCTCGAAGCGCGGATCGATTTCGATCGGCTTGACGCCGTGGTGTGCACCGCAATTCGAATGCTCGATAACATCATCGAGCTGGAGCGCTACCCCACCGAACGGCAAACGTCGGTCGCGAGAAGTACGCGGCGAGTCGGACTCGGGATCATGGGGCTTGACGATGCCCTTCGGATGCTCGGCATGGAGTACGGGTCCGAGGACAGCTTGGACACCGTTGCCGCTTTGCTGCGTCGAGTGCGTGCGGCGTCCTATGCGGCATCGATCGAATTGGCCGCCGAGCGCGGTGCGTTTCCCCGCTTCGGCGCGAGCCAATTCACGACGGGTCCCGGTTGGCTCGGCGTCGAGGATTCCGGTGCGTGCGGCCTATTCTTTCGCCGCGGTATTCGAAACGGCGCGTTGACTGCGATCGCACCTGCTGGGTCGCTCGCGCTGTTGGCCGGTAACGTAAGCGCCGGTATCGAGCCCACCTATTCGCGGCAGCAAACGAGAACGATACGGATCGACGGCGTTCCCCAGACGTTCCGGTTGCAACCGTGTTGGGCGGGACAGGCTCCGAGCTACCTCGATCGTAGCCCCTCCGGCGGTTACGCTACCGACATTTCGGCGTCGGCGCATGTTCGCGTGGTGGGGCAGGCCCAGCGATACGTCGACGGTGGAATTTCCAAAACGGTGAACCTGGGCGAGCACGCCTCGGCGCAAGATGTGCGGGCCGCGATTCACTTGGGTCACGCACTCGGTGTCAAAGGGCTCTCGTTCTATCGGGAGCACTGTCGGCGGTTGCCCGTTTTAGTTTAGCGATTGCGTTCTTGCGCCCGATCAGGATGCCGAGGCAGCGAGGCGCCGCAAGATTTCTTCGCGTTCCGCACTTAGCACATGATCTGCGCCTTCGCCGCGGTCGTAGCGTTTGTCGGTCTTGTAGGAAAACATCTTCTGGTAGCGATGCGTCGTGGGATCGAATTCCCAGGCATCGACTTCGAAGAAGTGCGCGCCGAAATGGTCCTCGCCATCGCCCCAGATATAGTCGGCTCGCACGAAAACCGGGTATGCCGATACCTCCGGCACATTCCACATCGCGCGGTCGGCCATCTCGGTTTCGGTGACTTCGGGCATCAGATTTTCGATCGTGCCGTCCGCACGATAGCGCAGGAGCGCGACGCGCTCCAACATTCCGCTGCCGCCCCCGAAGAACATTCCGGAGAAGAAGACCCAGGAGCCGCCCGACGATAGCGGCAGCCGCTCCGATTGCGGCTTCAGTCCGAATTGATAGACGTCGCTCTTGGATTTCGGTAGCGGCGCAGGGGGCATTTCGAAGCAGGACGTGCCGCCTGGAAGCAGGCAAAGCTTGACGCCGGACAGCGGCAGGCCGTCATCGTCCAGTTTGCCTTCTAGTTGCTTGAAGTGCGGGAATGCGAGCTCTGGCGATGCAGCCTGGGCGCCGGTCATCCCAAGGACGAATAAGCTCAAGAATACCGAAAGCGCCCTAAAGCCGGATTTCATTTTTTGATTCCATTATGCGTGTGGCGGTGCGCGGGTTTATGCGGTTCGGATTGCGGCGGCAATCGAATTGGGAAAGGACCGAAGTCTACCCGAATCGCGTGTAGGGACTGGCGAGTAAAGACGTTACGATGGCCTGAGATGGACTGGTCATGAGCCATCGCCTGCTCTATCGTTTGAGACATCGCTGCACATCTATTCACGATCGCCGATCGCCGGTTGCGATCGAGTCTATCCGTTCACAAGAGCCGCCGATGACCGATAGCACACTGAACGCCTATCGTCAGTTGCAGCAGCAGATCGCAGCGGATATCGCCGCGCGTAAGGCCGAGCACAAACGTCAACTGAGCGATGCACGAGGGACGTTCGCCGAGACAGGCGTTAAACCATTGAATCTGCTGGCGGTCGGCGATTCGTGGTTCGACTATCCGGTGCCGTCGCAGGGACACCTTCCCACGGACGTGATCGTTTCGCTCGCGCGGCTCCTCGACCTCGACCCTGCGCCGTTAAAGCTCGCGCATTACGGCGACGCCACGACGACGTTGCTCGGGACGACCAAGCGCGATCGATTGGTCAATACGCTCCAAGAAGACGCGCACGCGCCGTTCGATGCGATCTTGTTTTCCGGCGGCGGCAACGATTTGGTCGGAGATGCGTTTCGGTTTTGGCTGAACGACGCCGCCTCCGTCGCAGGCGATCCCGCGCGGGCCGTCAACGAGGGTGCGCTGAGCGAGATCATGAGCATCGTGAAGCGGGCCTATGTGGATTTGATCGACGTGCGCAATCGGTACGCTCCACACGCCTACCTCTTTCTCCATCAATACGATTTCGTTACCCCGACAGACACCTCAGTGTGCGATCGACTCGTCGGGCCGTGGCTTTATCCTTCCTTCGCCGATAGGGGATGGACGACGTTCGAAGTCGATCGTCGGTTTTTCAAAGAAGGGCGGGCGATCGTAGCAAGGATTCTTCGACGCTTCGCCGCGATGTTAGTCGAACTCTTAGCCATGCCCGGGGCCGACAACATTGTGATCGTCGACACCCAAGGCACCTTGAATCCCGATACGGATTGGGCCAACGAACTGCATCCCACACACGATGGGTTTGCAAAGATCGCGGAGAAGTTTCGGCAGGCGTTGCAATCCGTCTTTAAAGATCGGGTTGCTCGACACTAACGCGCGCTGCCGGCCCTCGGCATTTCAGCCAGGCAGGAACACGCCGACCGCCGCGATCGCCATTCCGATCGTGGCGATCCATCCGCCCCAGGCCAACGGTCCTTTAATGGCGAACTCGCCCATGATGCGCCGGCTATGCGCCATCAGCATGATGACCGCCATGATCGGGACCGCGGTCACGCCGTTGATGACCGCGCTCCAGTACAGCGCGCGGATCGGGTCGAAGTGCATGAATGTGATGGCTACCCCGCCGACGATCGACAGTGCGATGACGGCATAAAATTCGCGGGCGAGCGCCAAATGCAAGGACAAACTACTACGCCAACGGAAGCTGCCCGCGGCGGCATAAGCGGCCGAGCCGGCTAGCACGGGCAGCGCGAGCAGGCCCGTGCCGATGATGCCCAAAGCGAACAAGACATAGGCGAATCGACCGGCGATCGGTTCGAGGGCACGGGCGGCATCTGCGGATGTCTTCACGTCGACGTGATGCGCGTGAAGTGTGGCGGCCGCCGTCAATACAATGAAAAACGCAATGACGTTCGACACGCCCATGCCGACCCACGTATCGAAGCTGATCCGTCGCAGTTGCTCCGGTGCTTGATGCGGTACGCGCAGCAGCGGCTTTTGTCCGGGCACCGACTTCATTTCCTCCACTTCCTGCGACGCTTGCCAAAAGAATAGATAAGGGCTGATCGTAGTGCCGAGCACGGCGACGATCGTCGTCAGGTAATCGGACTTCAGTGAAAAGCTAGGCATGACGATCGCATGACCAACCTCCGCCCATCGTATCGGCGAAATGAGTGCGACGGCCACGTAGGCTAAGAGCGTGAGCGCGATCCACTTCAAGAGGCGCGCATACCGGTCATACGGCACGAAAATTTGAAGGCTCACCGAGAGCCCGCCCAACACGACGACGTTCAGTTGCTGCGGCGTGCCCACGAGCAATTGCGCCGAAGCCCCCATGGCCGAGAGGTCGGCTGCGATGTTGATGACGTTCGCGACGATCAGCAACAGCACGGCGCTATAGAGCAGCCATGGGGGATAATGCGCGCGCATGTTCGAGGCGAGGCCCTTGCCCGTCACGCGGCCGATCGTGGCGCTGACGAGCTGAATCGCCGCCATCAACGGATAGGTCAGCAGCAAGGTCCACAGTAGATTGAACCCGAACTGGGCGCCCGCTTGCGAATAAGTTCCGATGCCGGACGGATCGTCGTCCGCCGCGCCGGTAATCAAGCCTGGACCCAGCCGGCGGATCCATGAGCGCTCGACCGGGTCGAGGACGGTGCTTTCGGGTTCTTTAATGGGGTCGTCGATCACGGTTGCCTCCGCAAACGTATCGACAACCGCAAGTATCGGACCACCTGTGTCAAGCTAGTCCTTTCGGATCCCACTCGTTAGGCGTCCTACCATGTTCGAGATCAGTCAAATTCGATGTTTCGTCGCGGTCGCCGAGGAACTGCATTTCAGCCGCGCCGCCGAGCGGCTGAACATGACGCAGCCCCCGCTCAGCCGGCAAATTCGTCTGCTCGAACACCAGATCGGCACGCCCTTGTTGGACCGCACGAGTCGTACGGTCCGGCTGACCGCGGCGGGCCGCTCGTTTTTTCAGGAGGCCGCGCGCATTCTTCGTCTCGCGGAAGAGGCCGCCTATACGGCACGCCGCGTCGCCAAAGGAGAGACCGGATTTTTTTCGATCGGCTTTACGGCGGCGTCCGGTTATGGCCTCTTGCCAAAAGTTGTACGCCTCGTGCGCGAGCATTGCCCCGGTGTCGCGCTCACGCTGAAAGAGTGGGTTAGTCGCGACCAGCTCAATGCGCTGGCCTCGGGGCAACTCGATCTTGGATTGCTGCGGCCGCACGTGGATAGCCACGAATTGGAAACGGCTGTCCTGAGCAAAGAGGGCCTCGTGCTCGCCATCCCCGAGGCGCAGGCCGGCGATTGGCCCGAACATCCCGTCGCGGCCGACTTACATGGCCGGGCCTTGCTCATGTATTCGCCTTACGAAGCCGACTATTTTTACCGGCTGACGCGGGCTATTTTCGACCGGGCTGGCGTCGTGCCGACGATCGTCGAGCACGTTGCGCAAATTCATACGATGCTCGCGCTCGTGCATGCCGGTATCGGCGTGGCGCTGATTCCCGAGGCGGCGACGCGGCTGCATTTCGAAGGCGTCGTGCTGCGGCGGATCGAAACGGATCCGGCTAGACCCGTCGAAACGATCGGCGTATCTAGGCGCGATAACGATAACCCTGTCCTTTCCATCGTGAAGTCGCGCATCCTTCCCTTGCTGGCGGATGCATAGCTGCCGGGTGCGATCCGCTTTGCCATCGTTGAATCCGCAGAATCGATTCAAGAATTGAATCGGTCGAGTCAGTTGTTGATTTGATCCTGAATCGGTCTCCTCACACAATCCAACGCATAACGAGTTCGCCGTTGTTCGTTGCGATGCAGCGAAAGCGGCGATGGAGGAGACGGAGATGGAACAGATACACGCGCCCGGTGTACCGGTTGCAGCGAAGCTCGCCTCTCGCACGCGTTGGGGCATCCTCGCGATGCTTTTCATCGTGACGTCGGTCAATTACGCGGACCGGGCGACGATCTCGATCGCGGGTCCCGCGATTCGGAAGGCAATGGGTTTAACGCCGGTCGAAATGGGCTACATCTTTTCCGCTTTCGCGTGGTCGTATGTGATCGCGCAAGTGCCGGGCGGCTGGTTGTTGGATCGGTTCGGCTCGCGGATGACCTATTTTTTCAGCCTGTTGCTTTGGTCGATCTTTACGTTGTTTCAGGGCGGGGTCGGGTTTCTGACGGGCGGGGCCGCCGTCGCCGCGCTGATTTTGCTGCGGCTCGCGGTGGGGGCTGCCGAGGCGCCATCGTTCCCGGGCAATAGCCGTATCGCCGCTGCGTGGTTTCCGTCGCAAGAACGGGGCATGGCCGCCGCAATCTTCAATTCGGCGCAATACTTCGCGACCGTTCTCTTCGCGCCGATCATGGGCTGGCTCGTGCATCGGTACGGGTGGCAAAGCGCGTTCGTCTTCATGGGCGCGGTGGGGGTGGCCTGCGCCGCCGTTTGGCTGCGTGTCGTGCATGGACCGAAGCAGCATCCGCAGATCAGCCAAAGCGAGCTGAGGTACTTGGAGGAAGGCGGCGCGCTCGTTGCGCTCGATGCCAGCCGGGGAGCGGCCAATCCCAAGGAGGTCGATACGTGGACGTGCGTCAAGGAGTTGCTGGCCAACCGCATGCTGCTCGGCATCTATATCGGCCAATACTGCATCACCACGCTGACCTATTTCTTTCTGACGTGGTTCCCCGTCTACCTGGTGCAGCAGCGCGGCATGACGATCCTGAAGGCCGGTTTCGTCGCCTCGTTGCCCGCGATATGCGGGTTCCTCGGCGGGATCGTCGGCGGCTGGCTCTCAGATCGGATGTCGAAGTCGGGTTTCTCGTTGTCCGTCTCGCGCAAGACGCCCATTGTCGTCGGCATGTTGATGTCGATGAGTATGGTCGCTTGTAGTTACATCGAAGCGAACGTATTGGTCGTGATCGTCATGTCGCTGGCGTTTTTCGGTAAAGGCGTCGGAGCGCTCGGCTGGGCCGTGGTGTCGGACACCTCGCCGCGCGAAGCGGCTGGCCTCTCCGGCGGCCTGTTCAACACGTTCGGAAACATGGCAGGCATTACCACGCCGATCGCCATCGGCTACATCGTTCAAGCGACAGGCTCGTTCGCGGGCGCGCTCGTGTTCGTCAGCGCGAACGCGGCGATGGCGGTCGTGAGCTACGTATTCATCGTCGGCGAAATCAAACGCGTGCGCCTGGCCGGCTCGCTACGCTAAGGGCGCAGACCGTGCTTGCCGATCTTTACTTTCTGCGGAGCTTTAGATGAATTCAATTTCCTCCGGTACGCCGGTGGTCACCGAGATGCGGGTCGTCCCCGTCGCGGGCCAAGACAGCATGCTGCTCAATCTGAGCGGCGCGCATGGCCCTTGGTTCACGAGAAACGTCGTGCTGTTGCGCGACAGCGCGGGCCGCATCGGTCTCGGCGAAGTGCCGGGAGGCGAGTCGATCCGTAAGACACTTGAAGATGCTCGCGCGCTCGTGCAAGGACAGCCGATCGGCAAATACAACGAGGTGCTCAATTCGATGCACACGGCGTTTGCCGAGCGCGATTCGGGCGGTCGCGGCTTGCAGACTTTCGACCTGCGAACGACGATCCATGCGGTGACGGCGGTCGAATCCGCCATGCTCGATCTGCTCGGGCAGTTGCTCGAGGTTCCCGTCGCGGCGCTCTTGGGGTCGGGGCAGCAGCGCGATTCGGTCGAGATGCTGGGTTACTTGTTCTATATCGGCGATCGGCGCAAGACGCCGCTCGCTTACCGCGCGCAGTCCAACACAGACGACGCTTGGTCGAGTCTGCGCGACGAACCCGCGCTTACGCCCGACGCCATCGTGCGCCTGGCCGAGGCGGCGCGAGCCCGCTATGGCTTCAACGACTTCAAGCTAAAGGGCGGCGTGCTGAGCGGCGATGCGGAAATGGAAGCGATTGTCGCTTTGCATGAGCACTTTCCCGATGCTCGCATCACGCTCGATCCGAACGGCGCGTGGTCGCTGGCCGAAGCGGTGCGGCTGTGCCGAGATAAACATGCGGTACTGGCTTATGCCGAAGACCCATGCGGCGCGGAAAACGGGTATTCGGGGCGGGAGGTGATGGCGGAGTTCCGCCGGGCGACAGGGTTGCCGACGGCGACGAACATGATCGCGACCGACTGGCGTCAGATGGCTCATTCGATCCAATTGCAATCGGTGGACATCCCGCTCGCCGACCCGCACTTTTGGACGATGCAGGGATCGGTTCGCGTGGCGCAGCTCTGCCAGATGTTCGGGCTCACGTGGGGATCGCACTCGAACAATCACTTCGATATTTCGCTGGCGATGTTTACGCAGGTCGGGGCGGCTGCGCCCGGCAAGGTGACTGCGATCGACACGCACTGGATTTGGCAGGACGGGCAGCGCTTAACCCGCGAACCGCTGAAGATCGAAGGCGGCAAGATCGCGGTGCCGCGCGCGCCGGGCCTGGGCATCGAGATCGATATGGACGAGCTCGAAAAAGCGCATGCGCTGTACAACAAGCATGGCCTCGGATCGCGTGACGACGCCGTGGCCATGCAATACCTGATTCCGAATTGGACATTCGACAACAAGCGTCCGTGCCTTGTCCGTTGAGGGATGCCACCGCAGAACGCGCCTATCGACGAATTTTTCGAAAACCTAGACTAAGACTATGACCACGACCACACCGCAAGAACTAAAGGCCATCATTTCCGAAGGACTCCTATCTTTCCCCGTGACCGATTTCGACGCCGACGGCGAGTTTCGCGCGGACACCTATGCGGCTCGTCTCGAATGGCTCGCGCCCTACGGCGCGACCGCGCTATTCGCGGCGGGCGGTACCGGCGAGTTCTTTTCGCTGACGACCGGCGAGTACTCGAACGTCATTCGAACGGCCACGCAGACGTGCCGAGGCAAGGTGCCGATTCTGGCCGGCGCCGGCGGCCCGACGCGCGTGGCGATCGAATATGCGCAGGAAGCGCAGCGCAATGGCGCGCAGGGGATCTTGTTGATGCCGCATTACCTGACCGAAGCTTCGCAAGAGGGGATCGCCGCGCATGTCGAGCAGGTCTGTAAAGCCGTGCCGAAGATGGGCGTGATCGTCTATAACCGCGCGAATTCGAAACTGACTGCCGACATGCTCGAGCGGTTGGCGGACCGATGCGAAAACCTGATCGGCTTCAAGGACGGCGTGGGCGAAATCGAAGCGATGGTGACGATCCGCCGCCGGCTGGGCGAGCGCTTTGCCTATCTCGGCGGACTGCCTACCGCGGAAGTCTATGCCGCGGCCTATAAGGCGCTCGGCGTGCCCGTCTATTCGTCGGCCGTCTTCAACTTTATTCCGAAGACGGCGATGACGTTCTATCGCGCGATCGCCTCCGGAGACGACGCAACCACGGGCCGCCTGCTCGACGAATTCTTTTTACCGTACCTGAAGATTCGCAATCGCCGCGCGGGCTATGCCGTCAGTATCGTCAAGGCGGGGGCGCGGCTCGTCGGACGCGATGCGGGTCCGGTTCGGGCGCCGCTGACCGATCTGACGGACGAGGAGCTGGCGCAACTGGACGCGCTCATCCAACGGCTCGGGCCGCAGTGACCCAAACCGCAATTTGCTCGCGTCCTGCACGCTCATCGTAAGCTGGCTCTTCACGCAGGCCGGCCGCGTGCTTAGTCAGCCTTAGCGCCGTTGCTCCGGTCGCCGTTCGTCGGGGCGCCAAGCGCTTCGTCGGCGCTCGGCTCCATTCGTCGCAAGCTGGCGTCATAGGCGTGAGAACGGCACACAGTGCACCCATCGACAATCGATAACGAGGGGTGCCTGTGATAGCGGCGAATTTCCATCATGTGACGAGGCGGTACGGTATCGGCGAAACGGCCGTAGCCGCCGTGAGCGATGTTTCCGCGGACATTGTGTCCGGACGGTTCACCGTACTCTCCGGCCCTTCGGGCAGCGGCAAGACCACGATGCTGAACTTGCTCGGCGCGATCGACCATCCGACGAGCGGGAGCGTCGTCGTAGCCGGGCAGCGGCTGGAGACGCTAAGAGGCAACGCGCTTTCGGATTTTCGAGCGCGTCATATCGGATTCGTTTTTCAAGCGTTCAATTTGATTCCCGTTTTGAGCGCCTATGAGAACGTCGAGTATCCGCTGACGCTGCTCGGCGTTTCCAAGGAACGGCGGCATGCCGACGTATTGGATTTGCTCGATGCCGTGGGCGTCGCGCAGCATGCGCATCGCAAGCCGGGCGAGCTCTCCGGCGGCCAGCAGCAGCGCGTGGCCATCGCCCGTGCCCTGGCGAGTCGTCCCGCGCTCGTGTTGGCGGACGAGCCTACGGCGAACCTCGATAGCGCGACCGGCGCGGCCATCATCGCGTTGATGCGCGAGATACAGCGCTCACGCGCGACTTCATTCGTCTTTTCCTCGCACGACCCGCAGTTGCTCGAGTCGGCCGACGATGTCATTCACATTCGCGATGGACGCGTCGTATCCGTCGAACGCAACGTCTCGCCGGAGGTGGTGCTGTGAACACGTGGATTCTCGCTTGGCGCAATTTGCTGCGCAATCGGCGCCGGTCGTCGACGACCTTGCTGGCGATGGTGATCGGCTTGACGGCCGTGTTGCTGTTCGGCGGCTATGCACGCAACATCAACTATGGCCTGCAAACGAGCTACGTACGCTACGGCGGTCATTTGCAAATTCAACGCCGCGACTATTTTCTGTATGGCAGCGGCGATCCGGTGTCGTACGGCATAGCGGACTACATGCGCATCGTCGAAGCCGTGCGCGCGGATCCGATGCTGCGCTCGATCGTGACAGTCGTCACGCCGGTGCTCGCGGTCAACGGCATCGCCGGCAATTTTGCAGCGGGGGCGTCGCGCACGGTGTTCGGCAGCGGCATCGTCGTGGATGAACAGAGCAAGATGCGCCGCTGGGACGACTACGGTTTTCCGAATCGATCCGGACCGCTCGCGCTGGCGGGCACACCTGCAAACGCGGTAGTGATCGGTACCGGGGTTGCGCGGGTGCTCCACCTATGCGCCGCGTTGCGCGTGCCGCAATGTCGCGACCGGTCCGCGAAGCAGGATCGCTCGACGCAGGCCGCGACGCCGGACGACCTGGCACAACTGGCATCGGCCGAATCGCGTTCGTCGCGCGATAAGACGGCAAACGGATCGCAGGCACACATCCAACTGCTTACGTCGAATGCGTATGGGGCGCCGAACGTTGCCGATCTCGACGTAATTGCGGCTCAGATGCAGGGTGTGAAAGCGCTGGACGACATGTATATCCAATTGCATCTCGCGCAAGCGCAGCGCCTCGTGTATGGCGGCGGTGAACCGAGGGTGACGTCGATCGTAGTGCAGTTGCGCCATACGGCGGATATCGGTCGCGCCCGGGCCAGGCTGCTTTCGGTCTTGCATGGACTGCCTAAAGGCGATGCGCTCGACGTGCTCGACTTCGCCACGCTGAATCCGCAATACGGTCAGGTCACCGGCATGTTCAACGCGGTGTTCGGTTTCATTGCCGTCTTGTTCGCCACCGTCGTGATGTTTACGGTCGGCAATACGATGAACATGGCGATCACCGAGCGTACGCGCGAAATCGGCACCTTGCGCGCGATGGGATTGCGCGATGGGGGCATTCGCAGGCTATTCGTGTGCGAGGGCTTTCTGCTGGGGCTTTGCGGTGCGGCGTTCGGGACCTCACTAGCGCTTGTCGTCGCATTCGCGATCAATCGTGCGGGATTGACATGGGTGCCGCCAGGGCAGACCGAGGGCGTCGCATTGACGGTCCGCGTTTGGGGCGAAGCCGCCATGATCGGCCGACACGCTTTAGGCATCGTTTTCGTGGCGACGGCTTCGGCTTGGCTACCGGCACGACGCTCGTCGCGCATGCCTATCGTCGACGCGCTGCGTTTCTCCTGACTTCTTCGCTCATCGGGGTACTTATGGCTCAATACGTGCCATCGCGCTGGCTCGCCGGCCTCTTGCTCGGCGTGACGATAAGCGCGTACGCGGCGCCCAATGCGCAGCAATTGCTCGAGGCGAGCGATGCGATGCGCAATCCGGACAAATCGTTCAGCTTGACCACGACGCTGATCGATTTTCACGGGGGGCGGCAAACCGATCAGGATGTCCTGACGGTTTACTCGAAGATCGACCCGGATAGCGGACAGTATCGCAGTCTGATCCGGTTCGATTCGCCTGCTCGCGACGCCGGCAAATTACTCTTTAAGAACGGGTTGGATTTATGGTTTTACGATCCTTCGAGTCAAGCAAGCGTGCGAATTTCGCCTCAGCAACGGCTGCTCGGGCAGGCGGCCAACGGTGATGTCGTAACGGTCAATTGGGCGCATGACTACATGGCGTCGTTCGCGGGCGAGCAAGATATTACGGACGGCGACCGCCAAACGAAACATTGCTATGAGCTGGCACTGGTGGCGCGTTCCGCGCAGGCCACCTATCACTCCATCGACTTATGGCTCGACGTCGCCACACACCGCCCTGTGAAGGCGCGGTTTCACGCGGAAAGCGGCACGGTGCTGAAGGTGTCGTATTTCCGGCGTTTCGAACAGCAGCTTGGCGCGGTGCGGCCGACCGAGATCGTCATCATCGATGGCCTCGAACCCGACTGGGTGACCGTGATGCGCTATTCGAACTATGCCTGGAAGGCGATACCCGAAGCATGGTTGCAGCGCGATTACCTCGCTCGCTTTAGTCCCGAGTGAGCGATGCGAATCACTTCGGCGATGGCGGTGCTCGCGGCGGGCATCGTTTCGGTCGCGCCGGCCGAAGCGTCAGGCGATGCCGATCTCGACGCATTGACGCTGGCCGACCAAGCCCGCGCCACGGACTCCGCGCCGAGCCGTTGGCACGGCGCGTTCGAGTTCGCGGCGGCAAACTACGATGCGGCGGCTCAAATGCCGGGCACGCGGGGGAACGACACGATACGAGCGGCTTCTTCGCTTTCGTACGATGGGGCCGTGTTCGATGGGTGGCGCGCGGTTCTATCGAACCGTATCGATACCGGCTGGCGACGCGCGGACGGAACCGTGCAAGCGATCGATACGCTGAAGCAGGCGTACGTCAGCTGGCAACCGGCGCCATCGATGCTGCTGGACGCCGGTCGGATCAACCTGCGCGAGGGCGTGGCATCGGGTTTCAACGCTACCGATTTTTTCAAGGCGGACGCGCTTCGGTCGATCGTATCGATCGATCCGGCGAGCCTTCGCGAGAACCGGTTGGGCACCGTCATGCTGCGGGCCGAAACGCTATGGGCCGGCGGTTCGCTGAGCGCGCTCGTATCGCCCCGGTTGGCGGACCGAGCGACCGACGCCGCGATGAGCCCAGACTTTGGGGCGACGAATCGGCAGTGGCGCTATCTGATCGGCGGCACGCAACGTCTTTTCGACGGCTTTTCGCCGCAATGGCTGATATATGGCGGCGCGGACATATCGCCGCAAATCGGCATGAACGCCACGGCGCTATTGGACGACGCAACCGTGGTCTTCGTCGAATATGCGGGAGGCAGGGGCAAGGCGCTCGCCGACGGACCCGCGGCGAGCGAACGCTTTCATTCGCGTTTTTCGACCGGTGCGACGCGGACGTTTCCCGGTAAGGTGTCCGTCACGCTCGAATACGACTACGACGGCCTCAGTGCGAATCGATCGACCTGGGATGCGTTGCGTCGCGATCCGGTGCGCTACGGTGCGTATCGGGAAGCGGTGAGTCGAACACAAGAATTGACGACGCGCCAATCGATCTTCGCCTACGCGACCTGGGAAGACGCGATCGTTCGACATCTCGACACGACATTGATGGGGCGATACGACCTCGTCGATCATAGTGCGTTCACCTGGGTCGAAGCTCGCTATCATTGGCCTCGCACGGATGTTGCCGTCCAATGGCAAGCGGATCATGGCGGCGCGCATAGTGCATATGGCGCCGCGGTCCAGACCAATGTTCTTCAGGCCATCGTCACGTTCTACTTTTAAGTTCGGACGGCGCCTGCTCGAGCGCTCACTACCCAACAAGCGGCCGTAAAACGAACCTCGTCATCATGGACGTAGGATTCGAAGCCCGCGCGAACGGCTTCGACTACACGCTTGCGCGTTGGCTCATCGACCTCCCGGAGTGCTGCGCCGACGGGGCCGAGCCTGTCGAGATACAGGTCCAATTGGCTTTCGGGCATCGAACAGACCATATCGGCAGATCGGATTTCGATCTCGGTCCATCCGCTTTGACTCAGCACCTCTTCGACGCGAAGCGGATCGGCGAACGCGAACTGCCCGGGACCGTCGAGGCTCCGGGCGGGCATGTTCGGGAGTAGCGGAGCGGCTATCCGTTCGGCTGTGGTCATGAACGGGTTTTCCGCGGCGCAGCGCCATGCGATGAAATGCAGTCGTCCGCCCTCGCGCGTGGCTCGTCTAATGTTTCGAAACGCTTCGATGGGTTCGGGAAAGAACATGACGCCGAAGCGGGAGACAACCGTATCGAAGCTGTCGGGGGCGAACGCGTAGGTTTGTGCGTCGGCGCATACGAAGGACACCGGCAGATCTTCTCGCGCCGCTTGCGATCGAGCCGCCTCCATCATCTGCGACGAAATGTCGATTCCCGTGCAACGCCTGGCCGAATCCGCACGCGCGATGGCGAGCGTAGTGCCGCCGGTGCCGCAACCGACGTCGAGCACCCGCTCGCAGCGGCTCGCCGACAACGCTTGCATCAGCGCGTCCGCGGCCGGCTTGAGCAGCCGGTCCAACAACGATTGCATATCGACCCAAGCCTGGCCGGCCGGGCCGTTCCATATCTTTGCTTGTTCGCTGAGCTGCGACTTGTCATTCATGATTGCCCTCGATTGTGTTCGCAAAAAGTACGTTGCACTATACAAGTTCAAGTCAACTTGAGGTCAAGTTCGTGAACGATTTAGACATTGCGGAAGTGGCGCGCCGCTCGGGCGTTCCCGCATCGACACTACGGTTCTACGAGGAAAGAGGACTCATCGCGTCGATCGGCAGGCGCGGCTTGCGCCGCACGTTCGAGGCGTCGGTATTGGACCGGCTGGCTTTGATTGCATTGGGTCGCAGCGCCGGCTTCTCGCTAGAGGAGATCATCCGGACGTTCACGTTCGATAACCGCCCTGAAATCGATCGGCAAATGCTCGTAGCTAAAGCGGATGAATTGGACAGAACGATACGTCGACTCATTGCCATGCGGGACGGCTTGCGGCATGCCGCTGCATGCTCGTCGCCTAACCATATGGATTGCCCTCGCTTTCGGCGGTATTTGCGCGCGGCCGCCTCGGGTGCGATGGCACCGCACGAACCGTCGGTTCGAAAAGTAGTTGGAAGACGAACCAAGCGATAAAGCTTCGCAAATTTCGTCACGGGTTCACAGGAGGTCGTTGGTATGTTTGCCATCGGTTCACTATCGGTCGCTCTGTTCCACCTCGAGACCATAGTCATGAAAACAGATAATGTGAGTTCGCCTTCCGATCTCGACGAAGTGCCGACCCCTCATAACGAATCCGCTCAAACCACGGAAACCCCTCAGTCGTCCACCATGCCCAAGCTGCACGAGTTCATGCCGATGCCCGCTAGCCGCAGGGGCTCGGTGAGCGAGGCGGACAGCCGGATGGTAAACCTGAGGGCCAAGCTCAATCCCATCACGACGACCTTTCAAGAAATTCGTAGGACCGATGCGTCGGAGCCGATATCGACGACCGAGGGCATCGTGCTGACCGAAGGGCAAAAGGAAGCGCTGACGAACGGTCGTTTGTTCGAGGCCGGCGTGAGCATGTCGATCCTCGATCACCCGGGCGATGTCGGCAAGACATTCGACCAATATGGTCACAGCTTGAATAAGGTCCTCGGAAAGCTACTGACGTCGGAGGAAGCCGGCGGCGCTATGGTGCATTTCAACGGTGCTCAAAAGCCGCTGCGCGACGTGCTGCAAGCGACCATGTTTTCCCAAATGAGCGCAACGTGCGATCAAATCGGCCGTATGCCGGAGCAGGGCGATGTAAAGGAATGGCTGCAAAAGAAGCTATCGAACGACATGGTCGACGACAGCACGGGGCAGTATAAAGACAACCACAATTTCAAGGACCTGCTGACGAAAGTCAAGGCAACCGCGGCTTTCGGGACGACGGTTTGGCAGTTGCTCAACGTGGGGGACGCCACGAAGCGGCAAGTCAATGAGGCCGCGCTCAAACAATTGCTCGAGCCGGTGGGCCAGCCGATCGCCGATTCGCTCGGCGAACGATTCGACGAATTCAAGAAAACGATGCGCACCGAGCGGTTCGACGACGGCACGAGTCGCATGCGATCGGAGCGGCCCCCGCTTTCGCCGAACGGCTCGACGAAGATCGACGTGCACTATGAATCGGCGGCGACGTACGGATTGGGCTTCGGCTACGTCGCGGTAAGAGCGAAAAACGAAGCGGACCAGCCTCAGCTAGATAAAAGCTTGAACGCCGATCGCAGTACGAATCCGCCGACTTACACCGGCATCAATGCCGCCCGCCGGGAAGGCGCGCCGATCGAGTCGGGCGCGTCCAACATGCCCGAGCGTCCGTTCATGATGAGCCGCGAGGAGATCAATCCGAGCAAAGCCGTGATGAACGTGTACAAGGATCTCAAGTTCAAATCGGCTGACGGTAGCGAAAAGCCGTTTCTGGAGGCGCTGGCCGAGCATCACTTCCCCCATGGCGCGGGCGTCAATCGATGGCAGCCCGTCGGCACGTTCGCCGTCGAATCGAATTTACGGGGCTTGCCGTCGGCCGGATCGCAGTCGGGCGGCACGTGCGACATCTTGCTGGGTCTGAACTTACTGAGCGAAAAGCCGCTATACGGCAATCACAGCGTCGTGGAGCCGGCTACGCTCGGTATCGCCGCGTTCATGAACTTCGGTGGGTATCACACGTTCGGAGAGACGGTGGCGGTCGGGATGGCGATGGCCAACGGCGACGACGAATTCAATCCTACCTCGGGTACGAAATTCATCGCTGCGGCAGATCTCGACAAAACGCTCGAAAAATCCGCTCCGATGAGTGCCGCGATCGAAAGCGGTACGGTGGATAAAGCCGAACTCGAGGCGAATTTCTTCGGCGACGTCAGTACCAATGTGATGCACGAGAACTTGTACGAGCGGGTATCGAATATGGCTGCCTTCTATACGAATGTGCCGGATACCGTACATTCGCTGCGGGAGGCTTATGCCACAGCGAACGAGGGCATTAAGAGCAGACACCCCAACTTGGAATTGGACGCTCCGATCAAGACGGTTCGGGAGTAAGCGGTACCGGTCTTGACACAAGGCGGGCTCGTCACGCTTGTGCTTGCAGCCGCGCGTTACGCGCGGCTGCAAAGCGCTCGCTTCGAGCCGAGCTGCTTTCTTCGAACCCCTCCGCTTCCCGCCTTGTACCCTTATCAATTAGAATGCGCTTCGCTGTAATGCCGTGCCTAGGGCAAGCCGGTGAACGATTAAAGAGATCCATCGTTTTTGGGATTTCGGTGAAACGAAAGTGGGCACATGCGCGGCGGTAGCGCCGGCAAGAACAGCACCTTTAAACTTCGCGCTCAATTTTTCCGATGTCGAAACGTTCGGTTATCCGTCTTCTTTCGTTCCTGCTTGGATTAGTGAGCGTCGCTACCTGCCAGGCGGCATGGGTGGTCGTCGATGCGGGGCATACGCCTGCGCATCCCGGCGCCACGGGGGCAAGCGGCCGCGTCGAGCACCTCTACAATCTCGATCTCAGTAAAGCCGTGACGGACGACCTCCAAGCGTCCGGCGTTCGCGTGACGCGAACGGGTGCCGATGCGCGCGATATCGCGCTGGCCGATCGTCCTAATGCCGCCCCGAACGCCGACTTGTTCGTTTCCATTCATCACGATTCGATGCAACAAGCTTGGATCGATGCCGGCCGGCGCAGCGAATTCAAGGGCTATGCGATTTTCGTCTCCGAACTCAACCCGCACTACGAGCAAAGTCTGGCTTGCGCGAAAGCGATAGGCGAACGCTTGCTTGCGGCGGGAGAAACGCCGTCGCTCTATCACGCGACACCGATCAAGGGGGAAAACCGCCCGCTGATCGATCGGCGCTTGGGTATCCATCGATTCGACGATTTGGTCGTTCTAAAGACGGCGCCGATGCCGGCGGTGTTGGTTGAAGCCGGCGTCATCGTCAATCCCGACGAGGAACGGCGACTAGCCGAACCCGCCACGATCGCCAAACTGGCCGGGGCCATTTCGAAAGGCGTGATGGATTGCCGCGATTGATTAGGTTTTTGTGACGATGAAAAAGGAAAAACAATGAAGAAACTTGCCGTTGCGCTTTGTGCCGCATTCATTCCCTTCGCCGCGCACGCCGCCGGTTGTGCCAAGCCGCGTAATGCCTTCGACCAAGTTTATTGCTCGAGCAATATCTTTTCGCAGGCCGATCGCGATTTGAATCAGCAATACTCGCGTTTGCGGACGCATCTGAATCCCAAGCAGCAAACGTCGCTCAAGACCGGTCAGCTCGCTTGGCTCAAGCAACGCGACCAGCAATGCAGCGAAGAAAAGGATAACGGCTACTTCGTCAATCTCGATTGCGCCGTGGATATGACGCAGCAGCGCCTCGCATTCCTGCAAGAGCGCGAGCGCGAATGCAATAGCACGGGTTGCGTCGACGACAAGCTCGGCCAGTAAAGAACCCTCTGCCGGGTGCGATGCGGTCGCGTCGCACCCGTCGCACGGTCTTAAAGGGCGCCAGGCGCCTTGACGTAGTAGATGTCCCACTGCGTCTCTTCAACTTTGACGAAGCCATGCCGCTGATAGAAGCGGTTGGAATCGCTGTCTCGTAGCGCCCCCACTCTGACCGGCATCGACTGCGCGTTTGCATCGGCAAAGACCGATTCGAGTACAGCCGCGCCGATTCCTTTTCCCTGATAGCCGGGCACGATATAGAGGTGTTCGAGCGCCATGTGCCCGTCCGTCGGCTGGACCTGAACGAAGCCTGCGCGCTGGCCGTCCGCCAAAATGAATCGGCAATGGGCAGGCTCGAAGCCGTTCAAAAAGCGCTCCCGCGCGCGTTCGGGATCGAAGCGGCCGATGCGTTCCAGACTGTCACGCATCGCGTCGATGCGCATTTGAACGAGCGCATCGGCATCGCTTTGTGTCGTCTGTCCCAACTCGATTTTCATTGAACGCCTCCTTTTGCAACCGCACCGGTTTGATGCGCCTGCGCGCGGACCAAGACTTGGCAGAGTATGGCAGGCGCGAGCGCCCATGCAAGCTTGGCGGCGAACACGGCCGATGGCCGGTGAGCGAAAGCGTCAATTTATACCCGGGTGATATTGACATTAATTTCACCCGGGTATAAATTGGCGCGGCTCGTCACAGAGCATCGTCTCCAACCTGCTTGTATCTGAACTCAAATTGCTATGACAACCATCGATCTAAACGCCGGCGCGCTCGCACCGGTTGCCAACGAAGTCGAGCATCTCGCGCTACGCGTGACCGGAACATTGCCGGACGATCTCGACGGCATGCTCGTGCGCAACGGCCCGAACCCTTTGACGGGGCGCTTCGAGGGTGAGGGCATACTGTCCTGGTGGCCCGAGGCCGCGATGTTGCACGGGGTTTCGTTCGAAAGCGGTGCGGCCATCGCCTATCGCAACAAATGGTTGCGTACACAACGATGGGCGCGCGTGCATGAGCCGCAATCGGCGTCGTCGCTGCCAGATACCAATCCGAACGTCAACGTGATTCGGCATGCCGACGAAACGCTCGCGCTTGCCGAGGGCGGTTTGCCGCTTGCGATCTCGCCGGCGCTCGAGACGATCGGCCAGCCGAGTCGCCATCCGTTCGCCGCGACCGGCATGACGGCCCATCCGAAGATCGACCAGGACACCGGCGAACTTGTGATGTTTCACGCGGATTGGAAGCCTCCGTTCCTGCGTTACGGCGTGGCCGATGCCGAGGGCGCGACGCGCGTCGATATCGAAATTGCGCTCGAGCGGCCGTCCATGATTCATGACATCGCGATCACGCAAACTCACAGCATCGTGCTCGATTTGAACGTGGGTTATGACTTTTCGATGTTGAAGCGTGGGCACCGTATGCCGCTTAGGTGGGACGAAGGGCGCCGCGCTAGGCTCGGAGTCGTTCCGCGCCATGGTGGCGAGGTTCGCTGGTTCGACGTATCCCCGTGCTTTATCCAGCACGTCGTCAATGCTTACGACGAAGCGGGGACGACCATCGTGCTCGATGCCGTTCGGTATCCGTGGTTTTTGCGGCTGACGCCAAGCGGCGATGCGTTCGAGGAAAATCCGCTGGGGACGCTGTACCGGTATCGGATCGATCTGGCCTCGGGACATGTGCAAGAGCAGACGGTCGACGCTTTGGGTATCGAACTGCCCCGAATCAACGAGCGAATGACAGGCCGGCCCTATCGCTACTTTTATGCGGTAGAGCAGCCTAGTCCGGTCGAAATGCGCGGCATCGTTCGATATGACTGGCAAAGCGGGAGCTACGAACGCTATGCATTGCCGCCGGGCGATCAAAACAGCGAGCCGATTTTCGTGGCGCGCCGCGGGGCGCAAACGGAAGACGACGGCTGGCTGCTCAGTTGCGTCTACCGGCAGGCGACGGCAACCAGCGACGTCGTCGTGCTCGATGCGCAAGACATCGCCGCCGGTCCCGTTGCCACCGTGCATTTGCCCGTCCGGGTTCCGGCCGGCTTCCATGGTCAGTGGCTGCCGAGCCGGGGTTAAGACGAAGCGGGTGGCAGCGGTACCGAAAATGAATGACGCTCGGGCATGCGTCTCCTTGCCGAAACTTTCACCAGGGAACGACGCGCCCGAGGTAATCGACATAATGCAGGCCGGTGCGGCCGGCGTGCGCTTCGATCGTATCGACCAAGTTGGGAATGCTTTCTTCCACGCTCAATCGCGCTTCGGGCCCACCCATGTCGGTTCGCACCCAGCCTGGCGCCAACAGGAGCAGCGTGCGACCGTCGCCGGCATGGCGTGCGGCATAGCTGCGCATGAACGTGTTAAGCGCGGCTTTGCTGCCGCGGTAAACCTCGTAATTGCCGTTGACGTTGTTCGTCACGCTGCCTTGGCCGGACGACATCACCGCGATCGTTCCGCTGCGATCGACGAGATCTTGGAAGCGCTCGACCACGCGCATCGGACTCAACGAATTGGTCACCATGACACGCACGAACTCGTCGGTAGACACGTCCGCGATGGTCTCTCGATCGTCGTTCTTGACGCCGGCATTGACCAAAAGTAGATCGAGCCGGCGATCGTCCAAGCGTTCGCGTAACGCAATGACTTGATCGACATCGGTGATATCGACCGTCTCCAGTTCGAGCGCCCCTGAGCTCTTGTCGGCGAGCTGCCGCAGTTTCGACATAGAGTTCGCGCGCCCGGTCGCAATGACGTGCCAGCCGCGCTCGAGATATTGCTCGGCGATCGCATAGCCCAGACCGCGTGATGCGCCGATGAGAAGAATGGTTTTTTGAGGAGAGGTGACCGTCATGGATAGCTCCTTGCAGACGAAACGATAGCGCCCGATGTCGCGTCGATCGCGATTCGGTTTGGACTTCGGTCAAGCAATATAACGAGAACGAGGCCGCGCCGGAATGCGCGCCGCGTGCACTAGTCACTTGCATGAGACGCCTTCTCTCAATGGCCCGTGCTAGGATCGGCGCATGCCCGATCCCGATTTGAACCTCCTTATCGCACTGGATGCGTTGCTTGCCGCAGGCAGTGTCGCCGGCGCGGCGCGCCGATTGGGATTGAGTCCGTCTGCTATGAGCCGGACGCTCATCCGGCTTCGAGCCGCAACGGGCGATCCGTTGTTGGTCCGCGCCGGGCGGCGCATGGTACTTACGCCGCACGCCGAGGCAATTCGTGCGCGCACCCGCGATGCGCTCGACGATGTGCGTGCCGTATTGAGTTCCGCCCGAGAGCAGGTCGATCTAGCGACATTGCAGCGCACGTTTACGATTCGCGCCAACGACGGCTTCGTCGAAGCGTTCGCCTCGCTGTTGATCGCCGAGGCATCGGCGGCCGCGCCGAACGTGCTGTTGCGGTTCGCACCCAAGCCTGAAAAAACGGCGACGCATTTGCGCGACGGCTCCGCCGATCTAGAGATCGGCGTCTTGGGGCAAATGGGTCCCGAAGTGCGGCTTCAAGCATTATTCCGCGATCGTTTCGTCGGCGTCGTGCGTTCGGGCCACCCGCTTCAAACCGATGCCCGCATCAGTGCGGCGCGATATGCCGCCTTCGGCCATGTCGTCGCGGCGCGGCATGGGAATCCGAACGGGCCTGTCGATGAGGCATTGGCCGCGCAGGGCCTAGCGCGCAAGATCGCTGCCGTGGTGCCGAGCTTTGCTGCCGCGCTCGCGGTGGCCAGGACCTCCGATCTCGTCGCGCTCGTGCCTGCCTCGTGCCTCGCACAGGCACGCGAATCGGGCGAAGGCTCTGCACGGGATGGGGTTCACGTTTTCGATCTTCCGATCGCGACGGATTCGATCACGGTCTCCCAGATGTGGCACCCGCGTTTAGAACGCGACCCGGGACACCGTTGGCTCAGGCAGTTAGTCCTTTCGGTTTGCCGCCGTCATTTTCCGCTTTAATCTTCAAATACTGGGTAAGGCGATTGGTTTGCGGCGATCGTGATAAGGTTTCGCGATCGGCATATCAATCGTTTCACGTTCTCGAACCTTTCGAATAAGGCTGCCCGGTAATGGAAGACATAACGATACGGCGAAGTACCGACACGGATATCGAAGCATTGACGCAGCTATACGAGGACGTCGATGTGTACGGGCAGACTTTGCAATTGCCGTTTCCGTCGCTCGCCGCTTGGAAAAAACGACTGAGCGAAGCGCCGCCGAGCGTCTATCACTTGGTTGCCGAGATCGACGGTGAGGTCGTGGGATCCGTCGTCGTCGAACCTTCGGCGAACGTTCGTCGCAGGCATGTTGGCACGATCGCGATCGCGGTGAAGGGCGGGCGTCAAGGGCAGGGGATCGGTAATAGGTTGCTCGGAAGCGTGATCAATTTGGCCGACAACTGGATGAATCTCTTGCGGCTCGAGCTTACCGTCTTCGTCGATAACGAGGCGGCTATCGCCCTGTACAAGAAGCACGGCTTCTTGTTCGAGGGCGAATTGGTCAACTATGCGTATCGAAACGGTCGATACGTGAATGCCTTTCAGATGGGGCGGATCAAGCCCGAGGCCAAGAACGTTTGAGCGCGCCGCGTCACTTGCGCGTCGCCACGATGAACAGGCGCGGGAACGGCAACAGAACCGTGCCGTCGTCCAAGGCCGGATAGCCGAGCGCCACGGCATCGCGATAGCGGGCGAGGAACGCATCGCGCTCGCTGTCGTCCAGCGCCGCGAGGAACGGCCGCAAGGCGCTGCCCTTGAACCACTCGACGACCGCGTCGGCACCGCCGCGCAGCGGGTGATAGTAGGTCGTTCGCCACACGTCGATACGCGAGCAGAGCGGCGACAGCAGCGTGTAGTAGTAGCGCGCGTCGAAGCGTTGGGTGCGCGCGGCGCCTTTCAATTTGTTTGCCCAGGGGCCATCGGCTGCGATCTCGCGCATGAGCCGATGTGCGGGCTCTTCGAGATTGTCGGGCATTTGTACGGCCAAGTGTCCGCCCGGCGCCAACTTGCCGACGATCTTCGGAAATAGCGTGTCGTGCGCCGGTACCCACTGCAATACCGCATTCGACAGAATCAAGTCGTACGAGCCCGGCTCATCCCATTGCGTGATGTCGACGATGTCGAAGCGAATGTTGGGAAGGCGCTTGCGGGCCGCCTCGATCATGTCTGCCGATGCGTCGAGCCCGCGTATCGCAGCCGCCGGCGCACGCGCGGCCAGCGCCTCGGTAGAGTTGCCCGGGCCGCATCCCAAATCGATGACGGTATTGAGCGGCGTTTGCGGCACCGCTGCGAGCAGATCTCTTACGGGGCGAGTGCGTTCGTCTTCGAATTGCACATATTGCTTAGCGTATTGATCGAGCGAGTTCGTCACGGTATGGCTCCTGGTCCGGTTTGACGGCAAGACTCGCCCGAAGGGGGACATCCGCCGCCGTCGATGAACCCATTGTGCGATTTCGCTCGCCATCAGTAAAATGAATTTAATGTTTGGATTGATTCATTTTTATGATGAAGATCGATACGCTGGGTGTGCAAGCGTTTGTCGCCATCGCCGACGGCGGCAGCTTCAGGCAGGCGGCCGATGCGCTGCACGTGACGCAAACGGCGATAACGCAGCGGCTGCGCAAGCTCGAGACTTATCTCGGCGTGGTGCTCGTCGAGCGTACGACGCGCCGTACGACGCTGACGGAAATCGGGCGGCGATTTTTGCCGCAGGCGCGGAGGTTGTTGAACGAGTTATCCGACGCACTGACCGAAATCCGGGAGACCGGTCTCAGTCAGCGCGGCGACGTCTCGATCGCTTGCGTGCCGACCGTGGGCGTGCAGTATCTGCCGCGCATCTTGCGCGATTTCTCCGTGCGCAGGCCGCACGATCGCGTGAAGATTCTCGATCACGCATCGGAATCGGTGCTTCAAGCGGTGCTCCGGCGCGAGGTCGAGTTCGGCATCGGAATCGCCGGCGATCGGCATCCCGAGTTGATGGACGTACCGCTCGCGATCGACCCCTACGTGCTGATATGCCGTGACGATCATCCGCTGTCGAAACGACGGCGCGTCCGTTGGGAGGCCCTGCGCGATTACCCGTTGATTTTCGCGGGAGAGATGAGCGGCAACCGAGGCTTGCTGGACGGTGCGTTAAAAAATGGCGGGGTGGCGCTGCATTCGTTTTACGAAGTGCAGCGCAGCTCGACTGCGCTGGGCCTCGTTGCGCAAGGCCTTGGCGCCGCGGTGGTGCCGAAGCTGGCGATTCAAAAGAATGCGTATCCGATGGTGCGCACGATCGAACTGGTCGAGCCTTCGGTCTCGCGCACGCTCGTCCTCGTCACGCGCAAACGCGCCCAGCTCTCGCCTGCGGCGCGGGCGCTCTACGACATGCTGATGGAACAAGCCGGCTCGACGCGCTGAGGAGCAGGCGCGCCGAGCGATCGGATGGCGTCAGAAGCGATACGAGAGGGCCAGAAACGTAATGATCGGATCGGCCTTGAGTTTCGCTTTGCTGACGGCGAGCAACGTGCCGTCGGCGGCTTTGATGTCGGTTTCCGCATAGGTTTTCAGCGGCATATAGGAAACCGATGCGTTGATCTGCCAATGCTTCGTGATCGCGTAGCTGGCCCCGATGTTGAAGATCGGCGTCCACGACGACGACGACTTCGCCGAGATGCTTGTCGGGCCCGGTTTGCCGGCCCCGGCGGCAAGAATGCTGCCGAGGTTTTCGTTGAGCGACTCCGAAAAATACGGGTTCAAGCGGAACGAATTGAACCAGGAGTAGGTGATACCGACGCCAACGAACGGCCGAAATTTCGCCTCCGCGTTGTTGAAGAAATATTGCAACATCGCGCCGGCCGTCCATTGGCGCACTTTGCCCACGAGCGGGTTGTTCGACGGGGCGCTCAGGTTCTCCTGGCCGAGCGCACCGCCGGGCCCCGGCGGTTGAATGACGCCGAAGCCGCCGATGTGAAACTCGGGCGGCACACCGCCCAACGTCGTCAGCGCGATGTGATCGGTAAAGAAATGGCTGAACGTTAAGCCAAGCGTGTTGGCATTGCTGACGGTCAACCCCGTTCCCGCCGACGTAAATGACGACGGCAACCCGAGCGGCCCGTTGATCGGCATCGGTGCCACGTGTGTCGTCAGCGGATCGCTCGAGTATTGCGGCGCGATGTGAAACCAACCGAGCGACAGTACGTTATCGCCGGCCTGCTGCGCATACGCGCCAGTCGACACGCAAGCCGCGACGAGCGGCGCGAATAGTTTCCTCATCCCCATATCTGCGTTCCTAGGCCTTGTTCGTTATCGGTCACTGGACGAATGCGCTCACGGCGAAATACGGTGCGCTCGGATCCGATGTATCGAGGTATCCGATCGTGCCGCCCGTGAAGATCATCTTTCCGGTCGGTGTCGTTCCGGCTGCGCCTTTCGTCGTCGTCACCAGCCCGGAGAGCGTCTGCGTGTAGTCGAGATTGAGGGCGGTTGCGAGGGAGGCCTGCGATGCATTGAACGGATCGAGCATCGTCGCCTGCGCATTCATCAATGCCGTGGTGCGATAGGCGAAGTTGCTGTCGACGCCGATGTATTCGCCGTTTTGCGAGCCGGCCAGCACGCTGGTTTGCGGCGCGAGCATGGCGATGCCGGATTCGTCGTCGGCTAGCGGCGTGGCCGGAGGCGAGCCCGGCGGCGAAACGATCGAAGGATTGGCGGCGCCTACGCGGATCAGAATCGGCACCAGTTGGCCCTTGAGCTTACCGACGATCAGTACGCCTTGCGCTTGCGGGCCGTTGACCGCTTGCGTTGGCGTGACCTGGCCCGTGAAGTGATCGGTTTCGAACGTCGGCGAATCGGTGCGGGCCACGAAGTTCGTCCCCGGTTGCCGGCATTGCCCCGCGTAAATCCCGCTGTTGTCGCATTCGGTGAAACTGCCGTTGGCGTTGATCGTGACGGACGCATCGACGGCGACGGGCGCGAAGCTTTGCGACGGTACCTTGTGGTAGCCGAGCATCGAATACTTGCCGGCAATGTCGGCGAGATTCGTCGATGTTTGCGCGAACGAGATGAACGGGTAGTACGGGAACGTCGTGTCGGGCACGACGCCGACGCCCGCCACGCCCGCAAATTGAATCTCGGCGCCCGGGATCGTACCGCCTAGCACGCCTTCGCCGAGGAACACGCGCGCAGGACGCGTCGGATCGAGGCTCGCGTTATTGAGGCGGAACGCGCACTGATTGAGCTTGGTGGTGGGCAGCAGCGTTTCTTGCGTCAGCGTGCCCGAGAACACGTTGTTGGGTGCCGTTGCGCGCGTGGGCAACACGGTGCCTTTGGTCACGGGAACGGGCGACGCCAAGTAGGCGATCTTGTACGTCATCGCCGTCGTATCGAGTTGCACTTGAACGAGCTCGCCGGAACCTGAGCCGCCCGTGAACACGGTGCTGTAATCGATCGTTTGCGGGCATAGCCGGGTCACGACCGGAGCGGGCGGATCGCCGCCGCCGCTGCCACCACAGGCGGAGAGAACAAAGGCGGCCAGCGCCATCGAGAACAGACTACGCCAAATCATGAGGAGTCCCGAATGAAAGATTCTTGGAGGAAGCCGGTACTTGAACGGCACCCGGTAAGACGCCTGCCGGCGCGAATCATTGCGCCGGTCACCGGTGTGCTCAATACCGCGGCAAATCAACTTTAGTTAGAGGATCAGTGGACTGTTATGTACGGTGTCATCGTAAGCGTGCCGGATACCGTGCATCCGCCCGACAGGGCTTGATCTGTAAGACCGACGATCGATTCTTTTAGTGTCGAGTTTTCCGTGAGGCTGGCGATCATGATGCTCGGGCCGCAGTTGCCCGAGGTCGTATCGACGGCCACGCCGCCGAACAGAAGCTTGGTGGACGTCCAGACTTGGCCCCACCACGGTAGCGCCGCCGGCGTAATGAGGGAACACAGGCTATTGCCCGTGAACTTGACCGACGAGATCTTGATCCCTCCGGGGGACCCGATATTGCCAACCATCGTTGTGGCGCAACTCACCGCGATGCCCGACTTCGTTAGGGTGGTGGAGCCAGTCAAAGTAATCGGGCCGATCGGAGAAACCGACGCCGCATTAGCCAAGGCCGAAGTGGCAACGAGCAACGCTAACGCCGCTCGTATGGGATGGAGCTCGAACCTGTTCATCTCGCGAACCTCTCATTAAGTTAAAGGCCCAATATCACTGCTCTCGGTTGGTCCTATCGGTTGCCCTTTGAAGCGTGACCGTACGCATTGCACGAACGCACAAGTCGCGACAAGCTGGTCCGGCAGGCCGGAGCCGCTCATGTTCAATGCAAACAGCTGAATTTCGCGCGCCCGCTCCTCGTGAGGCGGGCGCGTTCCAAGCCGCGGCGCTTTAGCCGCGGTTAGCGGATTACTTGATCGTCAAATACGGCGTCGTCGTGAGCGAGCCGGAGACGGTGCAGCCGCCCGAGAGGGATTGATTCGAGAGGCCGATGATCGTTTCTTTTAGAGTCGAGTTCTCGGTGATGCTCGCGCTGACGGTGCTCGGACCGCAGTTGCCCAAGGCCGTATCGACAGCCACGCCGCTCAGCGAGAGGCTGGTCGTCGACGAGACTTGCCCGGACCACGGCAACGACGTCGGCGTGACGAGCGAACAGAGGCTGTTGCCCGTGAACTTGGCCGACGTGATGCTGATGCCGCCGGCCGCCGTAACGCTACCGGCCATCGTCGCCGTGCAGCTAATGGCGATGCCCGACTTCGTCAGCGTGGTGGAGCCCGTCAAACTGATCGGGCCGGCCGGAGAAACCGTCACTGCATATGCCGATGCCGAAGCTGCAAGGAATAACGCCAATGCCGCACCTACGGGGATGAGCTTGAAACTCTTCATGTTGAGAACCTCACATTAGGTTAAAGGCAAGATGTGATGGCGGCCGGTTGGCGCTGCCGACCGCCTCGTGAAGCGATACCACCCTTACTGTACGAACGCGCCAATCGTGAAGAACGGGTTCGGTAGGCCGGTGCCGTTCATGAGCACTGCGAAGACATTGCCGACCTTGATCAAATAGCCCGTGTCGCCCGTTTTGAAGACGGTGGCGGCACCTGATGCGAAGTTGTTTTGCGCGGTGACTTTGACGAGTCCGGGCTGCGTTTGGGTGTAGTCCAGCGTGAAATTGGTCGCGGCCGTCGACGTGAACGGATTGAGGAAGGCGGCGCTCGTGCCTTGGAAGATCGTCGACGTGTAGTTGACGCCCGGGTTCGTGGTCGTCGTATCGTCCAGACATGCGCCCTCGTAGACCATCGGCGAGGTCGAGGTCGGACCGTTCGCTGTGACGATGCCGCATGCCGTCACGCTATTGGCGCCGATGAACGCACCCTTCAATGACGACGCAGGGATGGCTTGCACGGAGGCGAGCAGCGAGATGCCCAATTGATCGTCGACTGTGGAATCCAACAGGGTGGCACCTGCGTGAGCGTATCCGACGCGGATAACGACCGGAACGATCTGACCGTTTAGCAACCCCGCGATCATGATGCCGTGAGCCTGGTTCCCGCCAAACGCAGCCTGCAATATGCCGGCCCCGACGACGGGATAAACGTTCGCGCCAGCAATGAGGTTCTCGGCACTGGTAAAGACGTTGTCTTGCGATCCGTCCGCGTTGGTTCTCAGTGTCCAGTTGCCCCCTGTCGTGGGACACGACGTATAGGACTGTCCGCTATCGGGCGTACATGACCCATCACTGTTCATTGTCTCGGCGAGTTGAATGCCGTCCACCTGCCAGCCAAGGTAGTTTCCGCCCGGGTTGGCGGAATTTGTTTGAAAGCCGCCGCCCGACGGCGTGAAATGGATGCCGAGTTCGTTGTAGTGTCCAGCGACCTTGGAAAAATCGGTGACAGTTTGGCTGAATGCGACGAACGGATAGTAGTCGAATGTTTTGCTCGGTACGGTGGCTACGTAGATTCCCGGCGCTGGCTGCAACCCCGCGAACGCCACCGTCGACCCTGGAATCCCCCCGCCCACAATCCCGTTCCCGACGAACAGCATCGGCGGATCGTTCGGATTGATCGCGACTTGGTAGCTGCCGTCGGCTGTCTGCCCGTTCTCGAGCACAAACGCGCACCGATTCTGCTCGGCCGTGGGCAGCTTTAACGGTGTCGTGGCCACGCCTTGCGCGTTTTTGATCTGGTATTGATCGGCGTTCTGGAAATTGCCCGTGATCGTCAATCCGGCGCGCGTCGTGTTGACTTGCCCGGCCGACGTGGGCACTTCAGATTCGATGAACGTCATCTGATACTGCTTTTTCGACGTGTCGAACTTGACTTTGATGTACTCGCCGCTGCCGGAGCCGCCGGTGTAGGTGGTCGTGTAATCGAGCGTGGCCGGACACAGCACGGTGGGCGGCGAGGGCTGCGTCGTCGCGCCCGAACCCGAACAGGCATTGCTCGAACACGGCGCGGTCGCGATCGGTGCGGGGTCGTCCGACCCACCGCCGCCGCAACTGCTCGTCACCAGCGCGACGGCCAGGGCGCCGGCTGATGCCGCAAAAATGGAATAGATGCGCGCGGTAGGCGCCATAGTGTGTCTCCATGCTTCGCAGTCGGCCGAAGTGAGCGCTGGAACAATCGACGGGTATCCGCGCTGCGCGCTTTTCCCGTTTCACGTAAAGCACTGACTCCGATCCCGCGAAGCTCGCGATATGGAATGGGTGGATATTTACCCTCAATTGGCATATCGAGGGCAGCGGGCGTTACCTTACGGGTGTCTCGCGATTTGTGTAAATAGAGACGCGGATCCAAACGACTTTTTCTAAATTGTTCAATATTTACGCGGGTTTGAGCGATCGTTTAAAACGGTCGACAATGTGAGATTTCACCCCATTCTCATGCGGATTGAGTGAATCTTTTCGAGATGTGCGCGAGACGGACCCTTCGGTTGCGGGCTTGGCTATAGGCCTGCGGCGGGCGGGAAGGCAAAGGCGAGATGGCGGAATCGTCGTGAAAAGCAGCCGACAAAGGCGGCTGCACTTTTTTGGTTTCTACGTGAAGTAGACTCCTTTCGCATGAGCGTATTGCATGTGTCTTCGCGGAATGACCCTCGAGATCGCATGTTGGATCCTCTCCCGTTGAGAGAGGGTTGTTAATGAGAAGTTTAATATGTTTAATGGGTATCGAGGCTTCGATGATTGGCTGTCGATTTCAGTGAGGGCGCATGAAATCGATTTAGCTTGCGCTGCAATAAACAGCGATGTTTCGCATTCCCGCTCAATGTGTGAGGACATACTCATGCCGGCCGCCCATTGGCGACCGGCAGTGAGTGTAATGAAGGGGTCAGACCGAAGGCAGTGCAGCCCTTGGGGTGGGCTTCGGCGCAGAAGGCGGCGGTGCGGTATGGTCGACGACCTTTCCTGTGGCGGCAACGTCGCCGTCCGCCGTGTCCGGTCGCACGACGCGACCGTCCTTGAGAATCACGCACATCGCGATGAGCAGCGCGAGCGCAACTGAACAAAGTGCAAAGTAGCCGACGATCTTCATGAACGGGATCTCACAGCCGTGGGTTGCGTATAGCCGAGCGCAAACGATTGCGGTTGCCCGTTTATAGCACGATCCTGTGACAGTTCATGAATCCAAACGTTTAGGTGTCCGATCTATTGGGCGCGGCGGGCCTCAGGGTGGACGATTCGCGTCATCGCAGTTGCGCCGCCGCGACGAACAGCACCATGCTGCCGATGGCGCCGTCCAGTACCCGCCAGGCGGTTGCCTTGCGGAACAAGGGCGCCAAAAGCCGCGCGCCGTAGCCGAGCGAGACGAACCAGAGCGGGCTGATCGTCATTGCGCCCAGGGCGAACGACAATCTTGCGCCTTCCGGTTCGCGTGCGCCCGCAGTGCCGATCAGAAGCAGAACGTCGACATAGACGTGCGGGTTGAGCCAGGTGAAGGCGAGTGTCATTAGGACTACTGACCAGCCGCTTTGCGCTGCCGGCGGATTCGAAGGCGTTTGCTGACTGGCCACTTCCATGGCCGCGTGGCCGGGGCGCCATGCACGCCGCAGCGTGGATAGGCCGAACCATGCGAGGTAGGCTAGGCCTCCATACAAAACGAATTCCACGACGCGCGGGTAGCGCGTGGCGAGCGCGGCCGCGCCGCCTACGCCGGCGGCAATCAAGATGAAATCCGACACCGTGCATAGCACCACGATCTTGCCGACGTGCGAGCGCATGATGCCTTGACGAAGCACGAAAGCGTTTTGTGCGCCGATGGTGACGATAAGCGAGGCGCACAGCGCCGCGCCGTGTGCGTAAGCGATCCAATTCATGATGAGGCGGGTAGACGATGCTAAGGGATGGCGTTAGTCTGCATGCCGGATGGGTCTAAGAACAGCTAATTCGGCTAACCGCGATTAAGGAATGCTAATGATCGACTATGCTTTGCTCGATGCGCTTGCCGCCGTTGTGCGCCACGGTTCGTTCGACCGGGCGGCTAGTGAGTTGAACGTGACGTCGTCGGCGGTCTCTCAGCGCATCAAGCTGCTGGAGGAGCGAGTCGGTAGTGTGCTCGTCAAGCGCGGGCAGCCGTGCGTGGCGACGGCGTCGGGCGCCTTGCTGTGCCGCCATACGGAGCGAGTGCGGTTGCTCGAGGCTCAACTGGCCGACGACATGCCGTCGATGGCGGGCAGTCTGCTTGGCCAGTCGTGGCCCACGCTACGCGTGGCGGTCAACGACGATAGCGTGGGTACCTGGTTCGTCGATGCCGTCGCCGCGTTTTGCGCGGAGCGCCGGATGCTGCTGGATCTCGTCATCGACGATCAGGACCATACGGCACAGCGCATCCGCGACGGCAGCGTACAAGGCGCCGTGACGACGCAGGCCGAACCTGTGCAGGGGTGCCGCTCGGTGCGGCTGGGCAGGATGCGTTATCTGGCTGTCTGTTCTCCGTCGTTTTTTAAGCGATATTTTGGGGACGGAGTCAACCGCGAGGCGCTGCGCCGAGCGCCCTGCGTGGTGTTCAACCCGAAGGATGCATTGCAAGCGCGGTTCATGCGGCGCCTGACGCGAGCGGAGATCGACCCGCCGCAGCACTGGCTGCCGCATGTCGGCGGCTATCTACGCGCCTGCGTGACGGGACTCGGCTGGGGTATGTGTCCGACGCAAATGCTCGAAGCATCGCTCGAGCGCGGCGAGCTCGTCGAACTCGCGCCGGGCCGCCATCTCGACGTCGATTTGTATTGGCAGAGCTGGCGTTTGTCGATCGGTTGGCTGGACGAATTCAGCGCGGTATTGAAACGGCGCGCGGGCGAATTCCTGGATTAAGGGCGCGGCGGTTGTAAGCTACGGTAAACCCTCATAGGTTTCGTCCTTTTGCGTATTGCGTTCGTATTCTGGCACCATAGAGTGCTTTGTCTACTTCGGAAGGACGTTGCGCGAAGACGCAACGGGCGCCTAGCGCCACACAACTAGCGGTCTTCCCCAACCACTGCGAGCAGTGCAATTCCTATGGTTTTGAACGTCGAAAGCGCCCGCCAAGCTGCGGATTTAGGCAGCAAGATCCGAGCGCTGCGGCATCGGCTGCATAAAACGCTTGATGAAACGGCAACGGTAGCGGGTATCTCTAAGCCGTTTTTGTCGCAAGTCGAACGCGGCCTCGCCACCCCGTCGCTGACCTCCCTCGCCGGTATTGCCACGGCGCTCGGCGTCACGCTCCAGTACTTCGTGGATACGCCGAGCGAGGAGCGCTCGGTGCGGCGCGCGGGCCAGCTACGGTTTTTCAGCTTCGCCGATTCGACGGATCTCTTCGCCCGGCTGACGAATTCGTCGGTCGGTAGTCAACTTGAAAGCATTTTGGTTCGCTTGCCCGCAGGGCAACCGTCGGCCGAAGTGACGACGCACGCAGGCGAAGAGTTCGTCTATGTCATCTCGGGCGAGATGTCCTTGACGTTGGAAGGCAAGACTTTCGTTCTTTACGCCGGCGATAGCGCGCACTACGAATCTACGGTGCCCCATAGCTGGTCCAATACGGGCAAGGTCGAGACGACGCTCGTTTGGGTCGGCACGCCGCGGCTTTTCTGACGGGGCGAATTCGCTCGGCGCCGGGGCCTTCTTTTCTTTTGTTTGGCGGCTGACCCCGCTAAGCCCCGGTTCGAGACGCGACCGAAGATCGCCTACGTGTTCGCGACGCGCTCGATGAGCGCCATCCCCGCTAGCGGGTTGCTGGCTTTGTAGCCGCTGATCACATACAGATAGACATCGCGTGGGGCGGGCTCGGGCGCCGTTTCTTCGACCCTGCGCAAATCGTCGGGCTGCGCGCCGGCCGCCCACTGCTGCGCGCGTGTCGCCCAGGCGTCCAAATCCCGTGCGGCGTAACCGAGCGTTTCCGTTTCGGCCGTCCCCATGATGCGTGCATAGACGAAGGGGGCCGTGACGTCCGCAATCTGCGGATAATCGCTGTCGCCGGCCATGACGATGGCAACTTCGTACTCGCGGGCGAGCGATATGAATTCAGGGTGCGCGAAGCTTTCGTGTCTGACTTCGACGGCATGACGGATCGCGCGTCCATCGATCTTGTTCGGAAGCAACTGTAAGAATGCGTCGAAATCTTCGGCGTCGAATTGCTTCGTCGGCGCGAATTGCCAGTTGATCGGCCCCAGTTTGTCTTTTAGCGCGAGCACGCCGCTCGAGAAAAAGCGCTCGACGGAATCCCCCGCCTCGGCCAATACACGCCGATTCGTAGCGAAACGCGGCGCCTTCAGCGAAAAAACGAAATCCTCGGGCGTCTCGTCGTGCCACTTCTCGAAGCTCGTCGCGCGTTGCGTGCCGTAGAACGTGCCGTTGATCTCGATCGAGGTCAGCTTGCGGCTCGCGTATTCGAGTTCGCGCTTTTGCGTGAGGTCGTTCGGATAGAAACGGCCCCGCCAGGGCTCGTAAGTCCAGCCGCCTATGCCGACGCGAATCCGCGCGGCGGGATACGTGGTTTTGCGGGCTCGAGGCTTAGCGCGATGCGAATCGGTCATAGTCGCTCCGTCTTGGGCGCCGGGGGGGAGGGCGGCGCACCTCGACGGATTGTAGTGCGATGCGCGAGGCGTTGCCCGCAAGTACTACATTCTCGCTCGATGACGCGCCGTTAGAGGGCGCGAGGCGGCCTGACGCGGGGCTGGCCCCGTCGATTGCCTTGCGATGAGTTCGGTCGGCAGCACGATCCGCGGCGCGATCGCATCTTCGTTGTCCATCTGCGAGAGCAGGGTGTTCACGGCCGCACGCCCCATCTGCGCGAACGGTTGACGTATCGTCGTCAAGGGCGGGTGCACTTGCGATGCCATCGGGATGTCGTCGAAGCCGACGACGGAAAGGTCGTGAGGCACTTTGAGGCCGTGTTCGCGCGCCGCCGCAATCACCCCGAAAGCGCTCAAATCGTTGACGGCGAAAATCGCGGTGGGCGGCTCCGGGAGCGCAAGCAGGGTGCTCGCGGCGTCAAAGGCCGTCATCTGCGAGAGATCGCCTTGGGCGATGAGACTCGGATCGCTCGGCAGCCCGAGCCGAGCCAGTGCATCGAGGTATCCTCGCCGCCGATCGCGAACCCCCTCGATGGATTCGTCCCCGGCCACGAAACCGATGCGAGTGTGCCCGAGTTGCGCCAAGTGCTCGATGGCACGCACCGCGCCGCCGTAGCTATCGACCGAAATCGACGGAAACCCGTCGAGGCTGCACCGCTGATCGATCGCGACCACGGGTACGCCCGCCGCGGCAAGCGCATTGAAGTAGGTCGATTCGCGCGGCAAGATCGCGACAACGCCATCCGTAAATTGCTTGATCAATCCCAAGACCGACCGGTGCGAATGCCGATCCTCGTCGAACAGCGTATAGACGAGCGTTTCGTATCCTTGCGCACGTGCGGCTCGCCCGACGCCGACGACGAGCTCGCCCACGTAGTGATTGTCGAGTACGGGCGTCATGATGCCGATGATGCCGTTGCGGCTGCCGGATAGTTTCTGCGCGCTGCGGTTGACGACATATCCGATGTCGGCCGCGATCTTCAATACTTCCTCACGCGTCTCCTGAGAGACGCCGGGCTTGTCGTTGAGCGCGCGCGAGGCGGTCATCTGGGAGACGCCGGCTATTTTCGCGACCTGCGCAAGGGTCGGTGCTTGTTTGCTCATGTTCTTCATTGCGAGCTGCTGTTCGGTCCACTGACTCCGCAAGCATCTGTCGGCGATTAAAGCCAGGACGACGATAGCGGTAACGTCATCTTATCAGGACTGTACCGAAGGACGGCAAGTATGCATTCGGCTCAAGTGTGCCGCGAAAAAGGGCCTCGAAAGCCAAAAACCTTGGCCGGGTAGGGCGACGGGTAAACACGAATGGCATCCTTATTCGACGAAAAATAACATCGAATAACGTTAGCGATAACGTTACCGCGGTACATAACGATGGAGACATGGATGCTTGCAGGCAAACTAAGCAAACTCGTGCGTGCCGCAACGTACCTCGCGGCGATATGGACGCTGTCGGCCGGCATCGGCCACGCGCAGTCCGACAAGGTGATCGTCGAGTGGGATCACCAAACCGGCGGAAACGAACCGAGCAACCTGCAAGCAGCGGTCGCGCGGTTCGAGCAGGCCAATTCCGGTACCAAGGTCGAGTCGTCGCATGTCCTCAACGATCCCTACAAGGCGAAGCTGAAGATCGCCTTCGGCGCTTCACAGCCGCCGTGCGTATTCGATACGTGGGGCGGCGGCGGGCTGCGGGAGTATGTGAAATCCGGGCAAGTGGCCGACCTCACTCCTTTCCTGAAGCAGAACCAAGCGTTTGCGGACCGTTTTCTTCCGACCTCCTGGACGGCGGTCACGACCGACGGAAAGATCTATGGCATTCCGGAAGAAAACATCGCCGTCGCGGTCGTTTTCTACAACAAAGCGCTTTTCCAAAAATATCGCCTGAGCCCGCCTACCACTTGGCCCGAGTTGATGAACGTGGTCAAAGTGTTCAATGCGCACGGCGTCGCCCCCTTCGCGCTGGCGAACAAGAACAAGTGGACCGGATCGATGTACTACATGTACCTCGTCGACCGCCTGGGCGGCCCAGGCGTATTCCAACGCGCCGCGACCGGAGCCGCAGGCGGCAGTTTTGCCGACCCGGTATTCGTCGAGGCGGGTAAATACATCCAAGACCTCGTGAAAGCCGGCGCATTCGCTCCGGGGTACAACGGGCTCGACTACGACATCGGCGGATCGCGCCGACTGCTGTATTCGGGTCGCGCGGCGATGGAATTGATGGGTACGTGGGAGGCTTCTACGATTCGGAAAGAAAATCCGTCGTTCTATCAAAATCTCGACTTCTTCCCGTTTCCGAGCATACCGGGAGGCAAAGGCGATCCGCGCGATGTCGTCGGGACCGTCGGCGATAGCTTTCTGAGTATCTCGTCGCAATGCCAGGACAAAGCTGCCGCATTCCGGTTGATCCAAACGTTGACCGACGATGACGCGATGAAAGGACGCGTGGCCGACGATCGTATTCCGCCCATTAAGAACGTCGCGCTTACCGATCCGTTGATGAAACGCGTGCAGGCGCTGATCGAACAGGCGCCGAGCGTACAGCTCTGGTACGACCAAGAACTGACGCCGCGTCTCGGCGAACGACACAAGGATCTCGCACAAGCGCTCTTTGGCCTGTCGATCACGCCTGAAGCGGCAGCGCAGCAGATGCAAGAGGCGGCGAAAAGCGGGACCCACTGATTAGCTTCGATCGACTGAATGGACTGAGAGCCGGAGGTGGTCTTGAGTACCGTGGCGGTTGAATCCGACGTATCGAAGGTACCGAATCGGCAGCGCGCAATCGGATCGCATTGGTTCAGCATCGTCGTTCTGCTCGCGCCCTCGATGCTGTTGCTCGGCGTGTTCCTGCTCTATCCGCTCTTCGGCAGCTTTCGGTTATCGCTGCTCGATTGGAACGGATTGGGCAACGGCGCACGCTACGTGGGCCTCGCCAATTGGATGCACCTATCGCATGACACGGTGTTCTGGAAGGCACTGTGCAACAACCTGCTGCTGGCGCTGTTCTCGGTCCTGATCCAATTGCCGATCGCACTTGTACTTGCCGTCATGTTGGATAAGGCGGGAAGGGGATCGAGAGTATTGAAACTGCTCTATTTCCTGCCTCTGCTGATGTCGAGCGTTGCAATCGGCGTGTTGTTCAAGAACGTCTACGATCCGAATTTCGGCCCTTTGAATGTGGGCTTGCGTGCGATCGGACTCGATTCGCTTGCTCAAGATTGGCTAGGCGATCCGCGCTTTTCCCTGGCATCGACCATCGCCGTTATCTGTTGGCAGAATATTCCCTTCTACATGATTCTGTTTCTCGCCGGCCTTTCGTCGTTTCCCGCCGAGTTAAGCGAAGCGGCGCGACTGGACGGCGCCTCCGAATCCACGATCTTTTGGCGCATCAAACTCCCGCATCTGCAAGGCACGATTCGCACGGCGACGCTATTGGCCGTTTTAGGCTCGCTCAGGTACTTCGATCTCGTGTTCGTGATGACAGGCGGTGGCCCCGACCACGCGTCCGAACTCATGGCGACCCTCATGTACAACAAGGTATTCAGCTCGTTCCAGCTCGGCTACGGAAGCACGATCGCATCCGCGATGTTCTTGATCGTTGCGCTCGTTGCCGCCGCCGCCATGCGTGCGACGCAACGCTTTTCGCAAAAGGTCGGATCATGATCGCCTTGAGAATCCGAGAGACGGCGCTGGGCAAGCGCGGCGTGTCGTACTTTCTTGCGTTAGTTTGGCTGGCCGTTACCACGCTTCCGTTCCTCTTCGTGATCGTCACCAGCTTGAAGTCGCAAGAAGAGTCCTTTTCGAGTTCGGTGTGGGCCTTGCCCCAGCGCGTCGATTTTTCTCAGTACGAATCGGTCTTGCAGGGCCCGTTCTTCACGTACCTACGCAACAGCTTCTTCGTGGTCGGTGTCTCGGTGCTGTTGATCGTCGTTCTGAGTTCGATGGCCGCCTATGCCTTCGCGCGGCTCGACTTTCCGTTCGGCAAAACGTTGTTCGGGCTCGTGGTCGCGGCGATGATCGTACCCATCCACGCCACGTTGGTGCCGATTTATCTCCTCATTCGGAATATCGGCTTGTACGACTCCGCCTTCGCTTTGATCGGACCGTACGTGGCATTCAGTCTGCCGATATCGATATTCATCCTGACGGAGTTCATGCGGCAGATCCCGCGAGAGTTGGAGGAGGCCGCCTGTTTGGACGGCTGCGGCCCGCTCAAGATCTTCTGGCGCATCTACTTTCCGCTATCTACGCCGGGGCTCGCTACCGTAGCTATCTACAACGCCGTTGCGCTTTGGAATGAGTTCATCTTCGCGTACGTGCTGACGTCGACGCCGGGACACCGCACGCTGCCGCTCGCGATATGGGATTTCCAGGGGCAGTATTCATCGAACGTTCCCGCGATGCTGGCGGTCGTCACGCTCACCTCGTTGCCGTTGATTGCGGTCTATGCGTTCGGGCAAGAGCGCGTCATCAAGGGAATGATGGCGGGCTCGCTAAAGGGTTGATCACATCATGGCAAGCATCAGTCTACGGAACGTTTACAAGGCGTATCAGGGCAATTCGGCCGTCGTTCGTCAGGTCGATTTAGAAATCGATGCCCATGAGTTCTGCGTATTTCTGGGCCCCTCCGGTTGCGGAAAATCGACCTTGCTTCGCATGATCGCTGGGTTGGAGCCAATCACCTCGGGCGAGCTCAGAATCGACGGCAAGCTGGTCAACGACGTTCATCCATCGAAGCGCAACGTCGCAATGGTCTTCCAGAACTATGCGTTGTATCCGCATATGAGCGTCTACGAAAACATGGCGTTCGCGTTGCGCCAAGCAAAACTGGACGGCATGGCGATCGATCGGAAGGTTCGACAGGCGGCCGCCTCCTTGCAGCTCGATCATCTTCTGGAACGCAAGCCGGCGGCGCTTTCCGGCGGACAGCGGCAACGTGTGGCGATCGGTCGAGCGATCGTGCGCGAGCCCGGCGTGTTTCTGTTCGACGAACCGCTCTCGAACCTCGATGCCGCGCTGCGCGTTCAGACCCGCACCGAGATCGCTCGGCTGCACCGCGAATTCCATCAGGCGAGCGCCATCTACGTCACGCACGATCAGACCGAAGCGATGGCGCTCGCCGACAAGATCGTGTTGCTGCACGCCGGTGCCGATATGGAACGCGACGGCAGCATTGCGCAAGTCGGATCCCCGCTCGATCTCTATCACCGGCCGAAGAACAGATTCGTGGCGGGGTTTATCGGGTCGCCGCGAATGAATTTCCTGCGAGGCAAGGTCGTCGAGGCAAATGCGGGCGGCGTGCATTTGCGGCTGCCGGGCGGAGAGACACTTGCGGCATCGGTCGACGGGCGCAGCATCCAACCCGGCTCTGAAGCGACCATCGGCATTCGTCCCGAGCATCTCGCGATTGCCGTTAGCGGAACGAATAATCAAATCATCGGCGCGCAAGCCCGGCTCATCGAACGATTCGGCGAATGCACCTATTTGCATGCCGCATTCACAGAGCAAGGCGATGCGCACGTCGTCGCCAAGCTCTCCGGCGACGTCGATGTCGAGCGTGGACGGCCAGTCGCGCTTTTCGCCCCGCCTCATGCATGTCATGTCTTCGACGACAACGGTCTTGCGCTGCCACGGCTCGCGGGCATCGAGCGCACTGAAATCGTCACGTCCAACGTCTGATCGGCCGTCCATTTACCTACACGAGAGTATCCATGGCAATCGATATTGCTGAACAACCGGCACGCTATCGCGATGCGACAGCCCCTATCGCCGAGCGCGTGGCCGATTTGCTCGCACGCATGACGCTGCAAGAAAAAATCGCCCAACTACATGCGGGTTGGCTGAAGCTATCGGCGGACGGCAACCACACTTGGCGCCTCTCCGATTTCGCTCAGCGCGAGACAGGCATTACCGTCGATCGGTTGCTCGAGCACGGCCTCGGACAGATCACGCGGCCGCTCGGCACGCACACGGTGGAGGCGCGCGAGGGCGTTCGCGCGTTCAATGCATTGCAGCGCAGGATGATCGAGCAGACGCGTCTCGGCATTCCCGTGATGTCGCACGAGGAGTGTCTCGTCGGGCTCATGATCGAGGGGGCGACGCTGTTTCCCGCGCCGCTCAACTATGCAGCGACATGGGACGCGGATCTGATCGAGGAGGTGGGGCGCGTCATCGGCGAACAGGCGAGGTCGATCGGCTGTCACCAAGGCCTCGCACCGGTGCTCGACGTCTCACGCGATCCTCGCTGGGGGAGAACCGAGGAAACGTTCGGCGAAGATCCGTATTTGGTCGGCGTCATGGCCACGCGTTACGTCTCGGGACTTCAGGGCGAGCGCCGAGATTTGCTCGCGACGCTTAAGCACTTCGCCGGACACTCGGCAAGCGAGGGCGGCCGAAATCATGCGCCGGTTCACATCGGGCCGAGAGAATTCAACGACGTGTTCTTGTTGCCCTTCGAAATGGCGGTGAAGCTGGCGAACGCCGGTGCGGTCATGCCCGCTTACCACGACATCGACGGTATTCCTTGCCACGCCGATCAGGTGCTGATCGAGGGCACACTGCGTCGAAAGTGGGGATTCGACGGATTGGTCGTGGCCGACTATGCCGGCGTCAATTTGCTCTATTCGCACCATGGCATTGCCCATGACGCGGCCAAAGCGGCGGCATTGGCGTTCAATGCCGGGCTCGACGTCGAACTGCCGGGACACGAATGCGCGCTGCATTTGGAAACGGCGCTCGATCGTGGCGACATCGACATATGCGTCATCGATGCGGCGGTCTCTCGCGTCCTGACCGCGAAGTTCCGGCTCGGGCTATTCGAGCACCCTTATGCAGACCCCGACGGCGTGAACGTGAGCGGCGCGCAGGCCGCGGCCGTTGCGCGTCGCGCCGCGCTCGAGTCGATCATCCTGTTAAAGAACGACGCGATGCTGCCGCTAAGCGCCGACGCTCATGCGAGCATCGCCGTCATTGGTCCGACGGCCGATGACCCGTTGGCGCTACTCGCGGGCTATAGCTTCCCGGTGCATTTGATTACGGCGGGGGAGGATGCGCGCTCGCCGGTTAAGACCCCTCGGCGGGCATTCGAGGAGAAGTTTGGAAGCGAACGTATCGTGTATGCCAAAGGGTGCGACATCATTCGCGAGCGCCGCGCCGGCACGCCGGTTTATCCGGGCGACGTGGACATGGCGCGTGCGGTGGGAGAAGACCGGCAGACACCGATCAGCCGCGACGTCGGGCAAATCGACGAGGCGGTTCGCGCGGCTCGATCCGCCGACGTGGCGTTCGTTTTCGTCGGCGATCTCTCGGGGCTGTTTCAATCCGGCACGGTGGGCGAAGGCTCGGACACCGATAGCCTCGATTTGCCCGGTGTACAGCAGGCGCTATTGAGCGCGGTGGTGGCGAGCGGCACGCGGACCGTCGTCGTGCAGACAGGCGGGCGTCCTTACAACCTTGGCGGTCTGGAAGATTCGGTGGCCGCTCACATCCTTGCCTTCTCTCCGGGCGAAGGAGGTGCCGATGCGCTCGTGGCGCTGATTTCCGGTGCGGCCAATTTTAGTGGGCGGCTGCCGTTGTCGATTCCGAAGAGCGTGGGTGCGGTGCCCTATGTGTATAACCACAAGCTCAAGAGTGCTGGAACACCGGTGGCCTATCACTTCGGCTCTCGCTATCCGTTCGGCTTCGGCCTCGGCTATACGCAGTTTCAATACGCGGCGCTCGAATGGGTCAATAAGCAGGCCGATATCGGCAATGGACAATTCGAGTTTACGTTCGAGCTTAAAAACGTCGGAGACCGCGATGGGACCGAAGTAGTTCAGGTCTACGTGGCGGATCGCGTCGCGTCGGTCGTTCGGCCTGTGCGAGAACTGAAAGGATTCCAGCGTGTGTTCGTTCCCGCCGGGGCGCGCCGTACCGTGCGCGTTTTATTGCCGGTCGATATGCTCAATTTCACGAACGGGCGAGGCGAGCGCATCGTTGAGCCGGGAGAGTTTCAGATCATGATCGGCAGCTCGAGTCGGGACATTCATTTGAGTGGGCTGGTGGTCGTAGAGGGGGACGCCGCTCGCACGCTCGAGCGGCATTGGCGAATGCTCTGCGACGTTTCGGTAATGGACGTTGCGGCCAGCCGCTGATTGCGCGGCGATTCGGGGCGCAAGATCTGTCAGTGGATGTGGCAAGGCTGGTTGATTAGTGCCCTTGACGCCGGCGCGATGCCGGGCGCAGGGCGAACTTCCGTGTGCGGCCAGGAACCGTCATTCAGACTGCCGTCGCGAACGACCGCTGCTCACTCCGCGGGGGACGGAGGTAATAGGGAAACCCCTACTCTAACTCGGCGGCGGCTTGGCTAGTGGGGCGGTAGCGCCCGTTGTGTCGCTCGCGTCGTTCAACATCAACGAGAATTGTGTCCCTCGGGAAGTTCGTCCCGCCGAGGCAGATGAATCTGCCGGGTTATGACGTAGATGGCCACGATAGCAGCGGCGAAGCCTGCTGCCGCGCCGACGCCGAGCGCCCAGCGTGGGCCCAGATGATCCGCCACCCAACCCACGATAGGCGCGCCGATCGGCGTACCCCCGAGCGCGATACCCACGCGCAGTGCCATCACCCGTCCGCGCATGGCAGGTTCTGTCGAGAGCTGCATCAGGCTGTTGGTCGCGTTGGTAAAGGTCAAGGCGGCTACGCCGATGACGACCAGCGCGCCGGCGAACAGCCAGTAGCCCGGTGCGATGACGGCCAGCGTGCAGCCGAGTCCGAAAATCGCGGCACCGATCAGCAAGGACATGAACCGTGGCCGATCGCGGCCGGCGGCAAGCAGTGCCCCCGAAACGGTACCGATGGCCATGATCGACGACAGGAGGCCGTAGCCACTTGCATCAGCGTGGAAGACGCTGACGGCCATGGTCGAGATGAAGATCGGGAAATTCAGTCCGAACGTACCGATCAGGAAAAGCATGACCAGGATCGCCTTGAGGTCCGGTCGGGCCCGTACATACCGCAATCCCTCAGTGAGACCACCCTTGGTCCGATGTGCCCGTGTGTTTGCGTGCAGACCGGAGATGCGGAGCAGAAACAGGGAGGCCAGCACCCCGACGAAGCTGGCGCCGTTGAGCAAGAATGCCCAGCCGGTGCCGACCGAAGCGATGACCAGACCGGCCGCCGCCGGCCCGATCATTCGCGCTGCGTTGAATGAGGTCGAGTTGAGCGCGACCGCGTTTGGTAGATCAGCATCGCCGACCAGTTCTGCCACAAAGGTCTGGCGCACGGGGGCGTCAAAGGCCGAGGCGCAGCCGGACAGAAAGGCAAATACGTAGACGTGCCACAGCTGGACGACGCCGATGACGGTGATAATTCCCAGCGCTAACGCAAGCACACCCATCGCCGCCTGGGTCGCCATCAGGAGCTTGCGCTGGTTGTAGTGATCGGCCGCGAAGCCGGTCCAGGGGAGCAACAGAAGCTGTGGCCCGAACTGGAGCGCCATGACGGTGCCCACGGCCGACGCATTGTGATGCGTGAGCTGGGTCAGCACCAGCCAGTCCTGGGCCGTGCGTTGCATCCACGTTCCCACGTTGGAGACCAGCGCACCAACCGCCCAGATGCGGTAATTGAAGTTCTTCAGCGAACGGAAGATGCCCGTTGCTGCTGCACTCACGAATGTTCCGGCGTATTGCCGCCGTGGAAGCGGCCAAATAGCCGCGCGGAAAGCAGCCCAATGGCCAGGATGCCGAGCCCGAATGCGACGGCATCGCTCGTGCTCCTCAGGTCGAAATCACCGATGTGACAGATGAGCGCGTAGCCGACGATCAGATTGAGAAACCCCCAGAGCACATTCACGGTCGATGAGGATAGCCCTTGCCCCGGCGGTTTTGCGAACGGACTCTGGAACCGTTCTCCCTTCACGCCGGCGACAAAGTGCGGCACAGCGTTCGTGAGAAAGGCGCCGCCGAAGAAGTAGGAGACGAGATGAAGCCATTCCATTTTCAGGCGCTCCTCGTTGCCAGCAGATCGATGATGTCTTGAGCCGTACCCGTTTCACCCAGCCTCGGGAAAACGTTCTTAATGCTGTAGTCGTGCGCCTCGGGACGCATGTCCGTCATGGCGTCGAGGGCCAGGGTCACATTGAATCCCTGCTCGTATGCCTGACGGGCTGTCGCCTCGACGCCGGTCCCTGTGGCGACGCCGGTGACAACGACCTGGGTGACGCCCAGTGCTTTCAGCCGGTCTTTGAGGTCGGTGCTGGCGAATGCGCCCCAGGTTCGCTTCGTTACGACGATGTCACCGGACCTCCGATCGAGTTCGGGGATGAAGTCTGTCCATCCAGCGGGGAACGATTCGCTGCGACGTGGCCGCTCGGTGCGGCCCGGTGCTACGCCAGCGACGTTGACCAGCACGACCGGCAAACCGTGCTCACGGAACGCATCGATTAGTGCACGCGCGCGATCTACGATTCCCTCGATGGGATGGATGAAGGGCGAATCGACGATGCCTTTTTGCAGGTCAACGATGATAAGGGCGGTGTTCGGATCAAGCCTGGTGAGGGCCATGTTAATTCCTGAAACGGGCTGGGAATAGCTCAGAAGTCCGCGAGGCGCTGTAGTAGTTTCACCGCAGCCGCGAGTTCGCTTTGTTCCTTGGGGGACAGTTGTGCCTGTAGGGCACGGACCAGCCAGTCCTCTTTGGCGGCCCGACTCTCCTTGAGGGTTTTCCTGAAGCCAGGCGTTAAATCGATGAGGGTTTGCCGGCCATCGGTCGGGTCGGGTTTGCCGTTTATGGCGCCCATCGCCTCCAGACCGGCCACCGTGATGCGCATGGACTGCGGGCGCACACTTTCCGCCCGCGCGAGGGCGGAGACGGTTGCGGGCCCGTCGCGATCCAGGCGGAGTAGCACCGACTTCTGAGCGGATGTGAAGTCGCCCGGATGCGCCTGCTCCCGCAGCCGGCGGATCAATTTGCCTAGGGAAATGCGCAGTTCACCGGCCAGGGAGGCGGCTGATGGCGCTTCGGATGTGAGTGATGACTTGACCATGCACCCACCATACCACAAGAACAGAAAAACTGTACAGATAAACTGTATTGATAGCGGTGATAGACGACTATGCGCTTTCAAGACATGCAGGCCGACCCTGGGGCTTTCCTTCTGGACGTCCTCTCGGCATTCGCCCCGCACTTCCGGTCATGCATGACCGGAAGCTTTACTGCGGATAACGGTCATTCATCGCCAAGAGGGCATTGACGAATATGGGTCGATGACAGAAGCTCTCCCGTCGAGGGAGCGGCAGCGATCACCGGCACACGGCGGACTTCCGTGTCCGGCCAACTTCGGCCACTCGGCGCTGCGGGGTAGATCTGTAACAATAGCTACGCTCTTCCACAGCAACTCCTAAGAAAGGAGCCTCCATGACATTTGATTGGCACCGAGGCCCGATTAACCGGGCCACGAAAATTGACGAAAATTACAAAAATACCCAGAGCGTTCGTCGGTTTCTGAGGAATGAGTGTGGTGAGGCATTCAGGTTCGATCGATCCTTTATGGCTTGGATTAGAAGCGGGGTACCAAAGAACATGGGGGAGGTGGCAGACGAATGGATTAGGTTGCGCAAGGCCGACCTGGAAACTTAGCTGCCATTTTCCTGAACGTATCAGGCCGCACGCGGCTAGGAACAAAAATTGCGATCTTTTGCCGAAAGGGGACGCTCGACTCTATAGAGTGATTGGGAAGTTTTTATACGTACCGGTCTGAAGCCTTTCTTCTGAGAGCGCGCCTATGAGTAAATTGGCGTAATATGTTCAGTCAGGTCAGCATCCCCTAATTTGCTATGAAACAAAATCCGCTGCTCAAAGATTGGAACGAGGCAAGTCAATTCCCACTTTTTCATAGCATAAGACCCGAGCATCTAAATCCTGCAATTGAACATCTTGCGGCGGAGCAACTCGCTCGCCTTGACGTAATTGCGGCATGTGCAGACGCACCTACATTCGCAAACACGGTTCTCCCATTCGATCACGCATCTGGCCATATCGATCGCGTCGAAGCGCTGTTGGAAATATTAGGTTTGACGGTCTCGACCGACGAGCTACGGGCCGTCGAAGCGACGGCGTCGGCCAGGCTCGCCCGGCATCGCGTTGAGGTCCTTCGCCATAAGGGCTTCTTCCGGCGCCTCGACGAGCTATACCGGGAGAGACATGCCCTAGGTCTTGCCGACGATGAAATGCGCCTGCTCGAACAGTTGCAACGGAACTACCTCCGCGCCGGCATTGCATTGAGCGAAGCGGATGGAACGCGACTGGTTGTCATCAAGGAGCAACTTGCCGAACTGGGCGTCCTGTTTCAGCGTAACCTGATGTCGGCTACAGATGCGTTCAAACTCATCCTCACAGATGAATCCGAGTTGATTGGTCTTCCTGAATTTGTCCGGAGCACGGCACGTCGGGAAACTGCGGACGCAGTATCGGCCAGCTACGTTTTTACATTGATTCATGCGAGCGCTACTTCGTTCTTGACCTATTCTTCCCGGCGAGATTTAAGAGAAACTTTGTGGCGAGCCTGGATTGGTCGCGCCCGCGACGGTGCGTTTGACAATCGAGAAATTGCCAGCGAAATGGTCCAGCTGCGCCAGGAATTGGCCCACTTGCTCGGGTATAAGAGCTACGCCGCTTATGTGCTCGAAGATAGGATGGCCGGCTCGCCCGAGAACGCGCTTTCATTGCTGAACAAGGTCTGGGCTCCTGCGAAGGCGCTGTGCGGCAGCGAACTCGCTGAACTCCGAACGTTGGCGGCTGAACTAGGGGAGCCGACTGATATTGAGCCGTGGGACTGGCGCTATTTGTCCGCCAAGCTTCGCGACAGGCGTTTCAATCTGGATATGGCATCGGTTAGTCAGTACCTCGAGCTTGAAGCCCTGATTGGCGCCGCATTCGACTGCGCAAATCGGCTTTTCGGATTGTCGTTTCATGAAAGACACGATATCCCCTTGCATCACTCCGATGCTCGGGTCTGGGAGATCCGTCGCGATGGCTGCACGAGTGGCTATTTCGTCGGTGACTATTTCGCCCGAGAACGTAAACAGCCGGGCGCGTGGGAATCGGAATTCCGATTGCAAAGCGGGGGCGACACACCAACGTTACCGATTGCAATCAATAGCGTATCGGCTGTTCGGGACCATGCCGGTCGGGCGCTACTCGATATCGATCAGGCAACAACCGTGTTCCACGAATTCGGACATGCGCTGCACAGTCTGCTCTCGGACGTACGGTTCTACCAGCAATCCGGCACGCGTGTTGCCCGTGACTTTGTCGAGTTACCGTCGCACTTATTCGAGAACTGGATCTGGCAGCCGGAAGTACTAGCGCGTCATGCGAGGCATGTCGAAACGGGGGAGCCGCTGCCGCCCGAAGTTCTTGCTCAGATCTCGGCTTCGCGCATATTCAATGAGGGATTCGAGCTCGTACGTTATTTGGCGCCTGCGCTGATCGATATCGCACTGCATAGCGTCGAGGACGTACGATCCATCGATATCGAGGCATTCGAGACTGAGCAGCTCGCCGCATTGGGCGCAATCCCGCAGGCGGACATGAATATGCACCTGTGGAATTTCCGACACATTTTCTCGGAAAGCGGCTATGCCGCCGGGTACTACGGCTACCTTTGGGCACAGGTATTGGAATCCGACGTCTTCGAGGCGTTCGAGGAGGCCGGTGACCCATTCGATGTGCAGACGGCTCAACGTTTGACCGCATGCTTGCTGAGTCGAGGTAATTCAGTTGAGCCAGGCGCTGCGTTCCGCAACTTCCGGTCTAGAGGCCCCGATATCGGGCCACTGGCTCGAAGGCGAGGATTCGCTCAGTGGCTGAGTACCGCAAGTGAATAGCTTACGGGGGTGGTGAGGTAATCCCCCCGCTTTTAACGCGAGTCAGAAGTAGAGACTATGCCGCCGCCATGAGCCGTTGTTTCCGCGTCACGCCGCCAAGGCCCGTGTTAGGGCGCTCGTGATTGTATTGCCACTTCCGTTCGGTCGCGAAGTGCTGCACATGCCCAAGATCGTCCCAGTAGTACTGCGATAGCCACTCGTAGCGCACAGTTCTGCTGCGGCTTGCCATGCTGAATGTAGTTCAACGCGATGCCATGCCTTGCAGCCCATTGCGTGACCGCATCGCTCAGGTACTTCGGCCCGTTATCGCACCGTATCGCGATCGGCCGTCCTCGCCAGCCGATGATCGGCTCCAGGACCCGGATGACGCGCACAGAGGGGAGCGAGAAGTCGATCTAGATGCCTAACGCTTCGCGGTTAAAGTCGTCTATCACGTTTAACAGCCGGATACTGCGGCCAGTCCTTCAACTGGCCGTGCATGAAGTCCATCGACCATACCGCATTCACCGATGCCGGTACGATCAACGGCTCCGGCGCCTGCCGCACAAGCCGTTTGCGATGCTTGATGCGCAGGTTCAGTTCCAGTTCTCGGTAAATCCGGTACACGCGCTTATGGCTCCAGCCGAAACCCTTCACATTGCGCAGGTACCGAAAACACAGCCCAAAGCCCCAATTGCGATGATTGTCGGTCAGCCGTGTTCCTCCGACCTCGAAGTGCTCAAGAAAATCTAGACGATCACATGAGAGAATGAAGGCCCAAATTCATTGCCGGGAAAGCTCGTGGACCTGCATGTGATTTACACGCGAAGTGATCGAATTCTCGTGTCGCGACGACGGTACGAATCATGGCGGCAGATTCAGGATGAGATCGCTGACTACATGGCCTCACTTGGACCTTGGCCGCCTGAAGAGATGATCGAATACCTCGACGGCGAGCATCCTGGACTCGATCCAAGCGCAACTGAACAGGTCAGCACTTTTTTGGCCTCTGCCGAACCCATTATCGAACTCAAGTTCGCGCGGAACCGCTAGCTTTTCAGGTGTCCCTTTGCGCAAAGCATCGACCAGAAGAGGTGTTGAGCTTGCGCACGTTTGCACACAGCCTCGGTCGCCTCATGCCTTTTGCATCGAGGACCCACCGATGCGATTGGCTCGCTCTGTCGTCGGGCGCTAGCCGGCCAGTTCCAGCCGTTCGACGTAGTCGTTGCATAGCCATTCTCGGGACCGGTCGTTTCCAGTAAGAGACATTGAGACGACCGGGGATGGGTATCAAACGGGCGGAGCTAAGAGCTTTCAAGTACGCCAGTTAGCTGCCAGTGGGAGATTAAGCTCGTCGGGCCGAGCTATCGATCACCATGGGGTGACGCCACCCGGTTCCACGAAAGTGCCGGAAACGGCATCATCATCAAGCAGGGCGTACTTCACTGGAAGCTTCGCCCCTTCTTCGGGCGTCATGAAGCCCGTGTGGCCGGTAAGGTCCGTTCTCACATAGCCCGGACTTACGGAATTAACCAGGATTGCGGTTTCCTTAAGTTCTTCCGCCATTTGCACCGTGAGCATGTTAACCGCTGCTTTCGATGCGTTATAGCCAATCAGCCTCGCAGAATAATAAGGAGACGCAGGATCGCCGTTCAGCGTCAACGAGCCGAGCGAGCTCGACAGATTCACAATCCGCGCGGCGGACGATTTGTGCAGCAGGGGCAGCATTGCTTGCGTGACCGCCAAGGTGCCAATGAAGTTCGTCTCTAGTATCCGCTTCGCAGCGTCGGGCGACGCCGTGCTGGGCGGCCCGTCGGCTGCGTCGACGATGCCGGCATTGTTGACGAGGATGTCCAGCTTGCCGTGTTTTGTCAGAATGCTGTCGGCTGCGGCAGCGATGCTCGCCTTGTCGTCGATGTTGAGCGGCACTGCTTCCACACTAAGCCCCTGCGAAGACAAGTCATCGACGGCGACACCCGCGCGCTGCGCATTGCGAACGCCGAGAACAACATGAACGCCAGCTTGAGCAAGTTGTCGTGCAATCTCCAACCCAATGCCTTTGTTGGCGCCTGTGACCAGTGCGATCCGATTGGTGCTGCTCATTAGTGAACCCTTCCGAGTTGTCTGCAAGCAGTCATCTTATGAAGTAATCTTCAGTTTTTCTATTCGCTTATGGCCTCTCGCACAACGTCTCGCCTAACCCCTCGTAGGAAGCCGCGTCAGGCGCGTGCGGCGGTGACTGTGGATGCAGTTTTTGAAGCGACTATTCAGGTTTTGCTGGTCTTTGGACCACGTCGCCTAACGACAACGCGGGTCGCCGAGCGCGCGGGTGTGTCCGTCGGCACTTTGTATCAATACTTCCCGAACAAGCAGGCATTGTTCTATGCGTTGAACGAGCGGTACCTGGAGGCGCTGGCCGAGCGCATCGAATGCGCCTGTCTCGCACAACACGGCGGACCAATTGAAACGATGATCCAAGCGCTCGTGGACACTTACTGGAAAGCAAAAACCGAGCGTGCCGACGTAACGCGAGCCCTTTATCAATCCGTTGCCGAGATCGACAACGGTCCTCTGATCGAAGCATTCGGGCGCCGGGTCGATGCCGCGACTACTGCGATGTTCGCATCCTCTAAAACCGTCGTTGAGAATTTGGCGACCGTCAATCTCACACTGGTGACGACGATCTTCGGTACTGTGCGGAGCGTTTTCGAGCGCAATCTTCGTCCGGCGGAAGGCGAGGCCGTGCGTCAAGAACTGATTTCCATGTGTGTCGCCTACACGGCCGCTCTCGGAACGCCGCCGGCAGGGACCATAGTTGAAACCTCCTTGGCTTCGCAAGAGCGTGGGTGACTTCAGTCGTGTGCCACTGCTTTATTCTCGGCTAGCGAGGGCAGGCGTCGATACCTTGAAGCCGTCGAGGTCGGTATGTACGATGTGGTTGGTGTAGTTCTCATCACCTTGGTCGCGACGCCCAGAATCACTTCGAGGACGTTTTGACGGGGGTAACCGGCGGAGAGAAACGCGTCGACCTCGGCGTCCGGGACGAAGCCACGCTCACGCACGACGAACGTTGCGAAGCGATGCAGCGCTTCGAGCTTTGCATCGGGCGGCGGCGTGCCGGCGCGCAGCGTGGCGATCACGCCTGCACCCATCTTGATCATCTTCGCCAGCGTGCTGTGACCCGCCATGCAGTAGTGGCAGTTGTTCTCTACGTTGCGCCAGGACGCGTTCGGTTCGATCGATGCCGACGGTCTAGTCCGAAATCGCCATGGCGGCAAGCGAAGGTAATGCCTAAATGCCGCGCGGAGCGCACCCCCAACGCCGCTCATGTCATGCAAACGGCAACGTCCCCGGCGGCGCTCTTCTAACTGTCGCCAGCGTCGTGCCGATGTGGTCCTCGAGCGCCAGTGCGGCGCGCGCATCGGCCCGTTGCATGGCGGCTTCGAAGATGCAGGCATGTTCTTCGTGGACGTTGCGCCGGCTATCCTCGAGTCCGATGCACAGGCGCCGATAACGCTCCCCGTGCTGCGACAAGATCCGCAGGATCAAGTAAGTCCACGGCGACGCAGCCGCCGAGATCAACGCTTCGTGAAATCGCTTGTTGTACGCCTCCCACGTGCTTCGATTCTCGATGGAAACCGGTTGCTCGACGGCGGATAAGAGCTCGAAGCTCCGGCGCACGCGCTGTTCCCAGGCATCGTCGCCGCGCCGCACCGATTCGCGCAGCGCATCCACCTCAATGTGGATGCGCAAACGCGTGATGTCTTCGAGGTCGGCGAGCGACATCGGCGTGACGCGGAAGCCGCGTTGCCCTTCGGCGACGACAAGCGCGTCGCTAACAAGCCGGGTCAGTGCCTCGCGCAATGTGCCCGCTCCGACGCTATAAACATCCTTCAGGTGCTCCACGCGCAACTTGGTGCCGGGCGGGTATCGACCGTCGATGATGTGCTGCCGTAACTCGTGATAGGCCTGCTCGCCGAGGGTGCGTGCTTGACCACCCGCTTCGGTGGCGATCGTGGAGGCCTCCGATGGGTGCGCTGTCTCGTATTCGCCGAGGTCCGCGGCGCTGAAAAGCTGACCGAGAGCTGGGTGCTTCATGATGGATCGCCTCCCTTGTCTTGATCGCGGCTGAGCCGATAACTCAGTTGCGGTCGCGTGAGCCCGAGCATGCGTGCGGCGGCGGATAAGTTTCCGCTTGCTTGGCTCACGGCCTCGCGCAGTAGCGCACGCTCAAGCCCCTCCAGTCCTTCGCCGCTGCTTTGCAATTGACTCAGCAGCGCTTCGCAGTCGAACGAAGCCGCACCGCCTTCGGCGATCTGCCCTTGCTGATCGACACCGGCGCCGACGGGCAGTCCCATGCCCGGAAAAAGCTCTCGCGCTTCGACGGGCCGGTTGGGCTTCGACAAAATGACCGCGCGCTCGATCAAGTTCTCCAATTCGCGGACGTTGCCGGGCCACGCGTATCCGCGCAGCGCATCGCGGGCGTGATCGCTCAAAGTGGGCGGCGGTTTGCCGTGCATGCGCGCAAAGCGCTCCAGCATCGCTTGGGCCAGTGGCTCGATATCGTCGCGGCGTTCGCGCAGCGCGGGAATCGCTACGGGGTAGACATTGATTCGATAGAACAGGTCGGCACGAAAGCGTCCTTCCTGGACGGCCCGGCTCAGATCCTGATTGGTGGCGGCGACCAGGCGTACGTCGACCTTGCGCGCCTGCGTCGAGCCCAGTCGTTCGACTTCACCTTCCTGAATGACACGCAGCAGCTTCGCTTGCAGCTCCATCGGCAATTCGCCGATTTCATCGAGAAATAGCGTTCCGCCGTCGGCGCGCTCGAACCGTCCCGCACGCGGGGCCTGCGATCCCGTATAAGCGCCTTTCTCGGCGCCGAACAATTCCGACTCGATCAACGCATGTGGAATCGCGGCGCAATTCACGGCGACGAACGCTTCACTTGCGCGCGGGCTCAACGTATGCAGCGCACGCGCGAAGCGCTCCTTGCCCACCCCCGTTTCGCCGGTAAGCAAGACGGTCACCTTCGTCGGCGCCGCCGTTCTCAGTAATTCATAAGCGGTCCTAAACGCTTCGGAGCGGCCGATCAAATCGGTTCGATCGGCATCGGGCATCACTTCTTGGCGCAGCGTCTCGACTTCGGTCTGTAGATGTTCGATCGTACTGAGCAGCGAGTCCGGCTTGAACCATGAGGCCAACTCGTCGGCGTCGGGCCATTGTTCGAGCGGTTTGCCGACGATTCGGCAATGCGCATCGCCCTTGCCCATGCAAGCCGTTTCCTTGAACAAGATGGTGCGGCCCATGAACGCGCTCGTGTATCCCGAGGCATAGCCGATCAACATCCAGCAGACCGGCTCGGCTTGCAGCCCGTAGTTGTGCTTGTGGACCTCGGCTTCCCACGAGTGCTCCCAATCGTATTCGCCGTCGAACGCGCCCGTTTCGGGATCGGCGCTAAAGCGCAGCGGCGTCACGCGCACGGCCCCTTCCAGCATATGCAGTTGCGGGCCGACGGCGAACATGTCGCTAAGCGAGGCGTTGCCGCGGATCTCGCGCGCGAGCGCCGCATCGCGCTCCCCCGCGGCAAAGCCGGCACGCGTGAAGCATCGACGCGTTTGCGCGGGCCCCACGTTCTCGATCATCTCCTTTCGCAACGCGGCGAGCGCGGCCGTATGAAGAAGCACCATGCGCTGCCCGGCCAACCAGATGCGGCCGTCTTCCGTCGAAAAATGGATGAGCCGCCGTAGGTCCGCATCGGACGGATACGCGCTGGGTTTCCGAGTGGTCATGCCGCCTGCTCCATCGAGATTTTGCGAAAACAAGCCTTCGTCGTGCGATAGGGGCGTTGAATTCACGATTTCATCAAACGCCCCAGACGGTGTTGATCAAAACATAAAAACCGCTTCGAAATCAATGTTCTGACGAGGCGTTTAGGTGACGAAAGATGTTCGGGTTAACCGCGATTCTGCGCCGAAAGCGGGTCCCTGACGTCAGTGCTTTCCCCTAATTTCTCGAGATTTTCGGTGCCACGCCTGCCGAATGGCACGCTTGCTGCATTGATGGTCCCGCACGGAGGAGACACCCGCTATGCACAACGATTCGGTACCCACGCGGGCCGGCACGGACGTATTCGACCCGACCCGCAAGTTCGTCAAAGTGACCCGCGTCAATTCGCGCGGCTTCGTGGAATTCGAGTTTGCCGTCGGCATTCCCGAGCTGTGCGTCGAACTCATGTTGCCGAGCGACGCATTCGAAGCGTTTTGCCGCGCACAGGATGTCGTGATGCTCGATACGGAAGGCGAACCCATCTTCAGCAGGAGCAAGCAGTGACCATCGATCTGAAAACAGTGGACATCAAGCCGCTGCGCAACACCTTTGCCCACGTCGCCGGGCAGATAGGCGGAGACAAAGCGGCATCGCGTTATCAAGAAGGCACGATGGGCGCGCAGCCCGCCGCGAACTTCCACTATCGCCCGACCTGGGATCCGCAACACGAGCTGTTCGATACGGCACGCACCGCGATCGAGCTTGCGAACTGGTATGCGCTGAAAGACCCGCGCCAGTTCTACTACGCATCGTGGACCACGACACGTGCGCGTCAGCAGGACACGATGGAGGCGAATTTCGACTTCGTCGAATCGCGCCGGATGATCGATGCGATGTCCGACGAGCTCGTTCACCTTACGCAGCAGGTACTCGTGCCTTTGCGCCACGTGGCCTGGGGCGCGAACATGAACAACTCGCAGATTTGCGCGCTCGGCTACGGGACCGCATTCACGGCGCCCGCGATGTTCCATGCGATGGACAACCTAGGCGTCGCGCAGTATCTGACGCGGCTCGCCCTGACGATGTCGGGCCCGGACGCGCTCGACGAAGCCAAGCAAGCCTGGATGCAGGCGGCAACTTGGCAGCCGCTGCGCCGCTATGTGGAAGACACGCTCGTGCTGGCCGACCCCGTGGAGCTTTTCGTCGCACAAAACCTCGTTCTCGACGGCCTGCTGTACCCGCTCGTCTACGAGCGCTTCGTCGACGAGCACGTGGCGTTGGCCGGCGGCAGCGCGGTCGCGATGCTCACGGCCTTCATGCCCGAATGGCACGACGAATCGAGCCGCTGGGTGGATGCGGTCGTCAAAACGATGGCGGCCGAGTCGGAGCGGAACAAAGTGCAATTGACTCGCTGGCTGCAAACCTGGGAAGCACGTGCGACCGAAGCGTTGCTTCCGCTCGCGGAGCTTGCATTCCCCGCGAGCAGTGCGGCCATGCTCGACGAAGCGCGCGAGCAATGGCGCGGGCGTATCGCGAAGCTGGGTCTTGCGATCTGATTAGCAGTCCTTATCGATTAGGAAGAGAAGCATGTCCAATGTGTTTATCGCCTTTCAGGCCAACGAGGAGTCCCGGCCGGTCGTCGAAGCGATTCTCGCCGACAACCCCGGCGCGGTCGCGATCGAATCGCCGGCCATGGTGAAGATCGATGCGCCCGGGCGTTTGACGATCCGTCGCGAAACCATCGAAAACCTGACCGGATCGCGGTTCGACCTCCAGCAGCTTCACGTGAACCTGATCACGCTCTCAGGCCATATCGACGAGGACGACGATCAATTGACGCTGAGCTGGACGAACTGAAGCATTCGATATCGAACATAGTAAGGAGACACGAATGGACACGCCTGTGCTGAAGAAAAAGCTCGGCCTGAAAGAGCGCTACGCGGCAATGACGCGCGGCCTCGGCTGGGAGACGACTTATCAACCGATGGAGCAGGTGTTCCCGTACGATCGGTACGAGGGCATCAAGATCCACGATTGGGACAAATGGGTCGATCCGTTTCGCCTCACGATGGATGCGTACTGGAAGTATCAGGGCGAAAAGGAGAAAAAGCTCTACGCCGTCATCGACGCGTTCACGCAGAACAACGCATTTCTCGGCGTGACCGATGCGCGCTACATCAACGCGCTGAAGCTCTTCATTCAAGGCGTGACGCCGCTCGAGTACTACGCCCATCGAGGTTTCGCACACGTGGGCCGGCACTTCACGGGCGAAGGCGCGCGCGTGGCTTGTCAAATGCAGTCGATCGACGAGTTGCGGCACTACCAAACCGAAACGCATGCCATGTCGACTTACAACAAGTTCTTCAATGGGATGCACCACTCGAACCATTGGTTCGATCGCGTCTGGTACCTGTCCGTGCCGAAGTCGTTCTTCGAAGACGCTTGCACCGCCGGTCCGTTCGAGTTTCTGACGGCCGTCAGCTTCTCGTTCGAGTACGTGCTGACGAACCTGCTGTTCGTCCCGTTCATGTCGGGCGCCGCGTACAACGGCGATATGTCGACGGTGACGTTCGGCTTCTCGGCCCAATCGGACGAGTCGCGCCACATGACGCTCGGCATCGAGTGCATCAAGTTCCTGCTCGAACAAGACCCGCAGAACGTGCCGATCGTGCAGCGCTGGATCGACAAATGGTTTTGGCGCGGTTATCGCCTGCTTACGCTGGTTGCGATGATGATGGACTACATGCAGCCCAAGCGTGTCATGAGCTGGAAGGAAGCATGGGAAATGTACGCCGAGCAAAACGGCGGCGCGCTGTTCAAAGACCTCGCCCGTTACGGCATCCGCGAACCCAAGGGCTGGAAAGACGCCTGCGAAGGCAAGGATCACCTTAGCCATCAAGCGTGGGCCACGTTCTACGCGTTCGGCGCCGCCGCGCCGTTTCATACCTGGTTGCCGCGCCAAGACGAAATGGCATGGCTCTCGGCTAAGTATCCGGAGAGCTTCGACCAGCTCTACCGGCCGCGCCTGGAGTATTGGGGCGAACGTGCCGATGCCGACGAGCGCTTTTACGTCAAGACGTTGCCGATGCTGTGCCAAACCTGCCAGATCCCCATGTTCTTCACGGAGCCGGGCGATGCGACGAAAACGTGTGCGCGCGAATCGAGCTATCTCGGCAATCGCTATCACTTTTGCAGCGATCACTGCAAAGAGATCTTCGAACACGAGCCCGAGAAGTACGTGCAGGCATGGCTGCCCGTGCATCAGATCTATCAGGGCAACTGCTTCAAGCCCGATGTCGATCCGTCCCGAGAGGGTTTCGATCCGCTGGCGGCCGTGCTCGACTACTACGAGGTCGAGGCGCGCGACACCATGGACTTCGAGGGATCGGAGGACCAGAAGAACTTCGCGGCCTGGCGCGGCCAGGCTACCAGCGTCTAACGAAAGGAGACAGTCGTGACCGTCACCGCGCTTAAACCGTACAGCTTTCCGCCTCGAGACACGGTGGAGAAGTTTCCCGCACCGCTCGTCTATGTCGGGTGGGAAGACCACTTGATGTTCCCTGCGCCGTTCTGTTTGCCGCTGCCGCCGGATACGCCGTTCGGCGCTTTGACCGCGCAGATCCTGCCGTCGATTTACGGCAGCCACCCCGACTTCGCGCGGATCGATTGGAGCGGGGCGCAATGGACGATGGGCGGCGAGCCGTTCACCCCGAGTCCCGAGAAGTCGCTCGCGGAAAACGGCATCGGACACAAGACGCTGATCCGTTTCCGCACGCCTGGGCTGAACGGGATCAAGGGTTCTTGCAGCTAATGGATTCACCCTGCGTGAGCGAACCGGCCGCGCGAACGCGCCGGTTCGCGATCGCAAATTGACGTATCGATTCATCATGAGCCATCAACTGACCATCGAGCCCTTGGGCGCGACCATCGAAGTCGAGGACGGACAAACCATCCTCGATGCCGCGCTGCGCCAGGGAATCTACATACCGCATGCCTGCGGACACGGATTGTGCGGGACTTGCAAGATCGAAGTGCTCGAGGGTGAGGTCGATCTCGGCAATGCCAATCCCTTCGCGCTCATGGATTTCGAACGCGAGGAACGCAAGGCGCTCGCCTGTTGCGCGACGCTCGAGGCCGATACGGTGATCGAAGCCGACGTCGAGGAAGACGCCGATGCGCAAACCATCCCTGTGAAGGACTTCACCGCGGAAGTGACGCGCATCGTCGAGTTGACGCCGACGATCAAGGCGATTCACCTGCGCCTGAGCGAGCCGCTTCATTTCCAAGCAGGCCAGTACGTCCAATTGGAAATCCCCGGCATGCAAGAGCGGCGCGCGTTCTCGATCGCGAACTCGCCGGCCGATGTGCAGGCGTCGGGCGAGATCGAGTTGAACGTACGGCGGGTACCCGGCGGCGCCGGGACGGCGTACTTGCACGACGAACTCGCCGTAGGCGATCGGCTCCGGCTTTCCGGGCCGTATGGGCGGTTCTTCGTCCGCAAGTCCGCGCATAGGCCGATGATTTTCATGGCGGGCGGCTCGGGCCTCTCGAGCCCGCGCTCGATGATTCTCGATCTGCTCCAAAGCGGATGCACGGAGCCCATCACGCTGGTCTATGGGCAGCGCAACGCGGCCGAACTCTATTACGACGACGACTTCCGCGAACTGAGCCGCCGCTATAGCAATTTCACCTATGTACCCGCGTTATCGGAAACCACAGACGCGGCCTGCCCGGGAGAGATCGCGCACGGCTTCGTTCACGAAGCGGCGCGCGCGCACTTCGACAACAGCTTCGCCGGACACCAAGCGTATTTGTGCGGGCCGCCGGCCATGATCGACGCCTGCATTACGACGCTTATGCAGGGCCGCCTGTTCGAGAGCGACATCTACCACGAGAAATTCATTTCGGCCGCGGATGCGCAGCAAATGCGCAGCCCGCTTTTCAGAAAGGTGTGACGTGGATGCAGCCGACACGAAAGTCGCCGTAACGATTGCGCAAACGGGCGAGCGTTATAGCTGCTCGGGGCACGAGTCGCTGCTCGCGGGTATGGCGAAGCTCGGGCGCCGCGGCATTCCGGTCGGTTGCCTGAACGGCGGCTGCGGGGTGTGCAAGGTTCGCGTGCTGCATGGCGAAGTGCGCAAGCTTGGGCCCGTTAGCCGCGCGCACGTCACGGTGGACGAGGAGCAAGCCGGCTACTCGCTCGCGTGCCGGATCGCGCCGTGCGGCGGCGATTTGGAACTCGAGGTGGCGGGCAAGATGCAAAAACCGTTTTTCAAGGGATTCGCGCAGCGCGAATCCCAAGCATAGATAAACCGGAGAAGGAGGAGAGCCATCATGGGTGTAATGCGGATCGGCCACGCGAAGCTGCGGGTCATGGATATGAATGCGGCGCTCAAGCACTACCAGGACGTGCTTGGCCTGAAGGAGACGATGCGCGACAGCAACGGCGACGTCTATTTGAAATGCTGGGACGAGTGGGACAAGTATTCGCTGATTCTGACGTCCGCCGACCAAGCGGGCCTCGATCACGTGGCCTACAAGGTCGAGCACGAGGAGGATTTGGAGGCGCTGCGCCAGCGGATCGAGGCGTACGGGATCGAGACGCGCATGCTGCCCGAGGGCACGCTGCCGGCCACCGGTCGCATGCTCGAGTTCAAGCTTCCGAGCGGCCACGTCATGCGTTTGTACGCCTACAAGGAGCAAGTGGGTACGGAGGTGGGTTCGCTGAACCCCGATCCGTGGCCCGACGACGTGAAGGGCTCCGCCGTGCACTGGCTCGATCATTGTCTGTTGATGTGCGAGCTCGACCCCGAGAAGGGCATCAACCGCGTGGCCGAGAACACGCAGTTCATGAAGACGTGTCTGGACTTCTACTTGTCGGAACAAGTGATGGTTGGCCCGGGCAATAGCATTCAAGCCGCCGCGTGGCTGTTCCGCAGCACGACGCCGCATGACATCGCGTTCGTCGGTGGACCGACGAACGGTCTGCACCATATCGCGTTCTATCTCGACGATTGGGCCGATGTGCTGAAGTCCGCGGACGTGATGGGGAAAAACCGCGTGAAGATCGACGTCGCGCCGACGCGGCACGGCATTACGCGCGGCACGACGATCTATTTCTTCGACCCGAGCGGCAACCGCAACGAAACGTTCGCCGGGCTCGGCTATCTGGCACAACCCGATCGCCCCGTGACGACTTGGACCGAAGAGGACCTGGGGCGCGGCATTTTCTTCCACTCGGGCGAGATCAATGAGGCGTTTACGACCGTCTACACCTGATCGCATGTAACCGCATGCGTGAACGAACGGATGAACCGGCGAACGTTCGCGCATGCAGCGGTACCCCGACGCCTTTCGAGGATCACGATTTCTTCGTTGAAACGACTATGTTGACGACCCCCCCTTCCGCCGTCACGGACGGCGCGGCCGCCGCGCATCGCGGCGTTCGAGAAATCCGCAATTTCATCGGCGGCGAGTACGTCGACGGCGTGCGCTGGTTCGACAAGCGTTCGCCGCTTGACGACGCCGTCATCGGGCGCGTGGCCGAAGCCGGCCGCGAGCAAGTGGACGCCGCCGTACGCGCTGCGCGCTCAGCGCTGCATGGACCTTGGGGCACCATGACCGTCGCCGAGCGCGTGCAAATCCTCTATGCGCTCGCCGACGGTATCAACCGCCGCTTCGACGATTTTCTGTCGGCCGAAATCGCCGATACCGGCAAGCCGGCTAGCCTCGCGCGCCATATCGACATTCCGCGCGGTGCAGCCAATTTCAGAATCTTTGCCGACGTGGTCAAGAACGTTCCGAGCGAGTGCTTCGAAATGGCGACGCCCGACGGTGCCGGCGCGCTCAACTATGCGCTGCGGCGGCCGGTCGGCGTGGTCGGCGTCGTGTGCCCGTGGAATCTTCCTCTGCTGTTGATGACGTGGAAGGTCGGGCCGGCGCTTGCCTGCGGAAACACGGTGGTCGTGAAGCCGTCGGAGGAAACGCCGCAGACGGCGGCGCTGCTCGGCGAGGTTATGAATGAGGCGGGAGTACCGCGCGGCGTCTACAACGTCGTGCATGGTTTCGGCCCCGGCTCGGCGGGGGAATATCTAACGACGCATCCCGGCGTCAACGCCATCACCTTCACGGGCGAAACGCGAACGGGCGCTGCGATCATGAAGGCCGCCGCCGAGGGCGCACGACCCGTGAGTCTCGAGATGGGCGGCAAGAATGCGGCCGTCGTCTTTGCGGATTGCGATTTCGACGCCGCGATCGAAGGCACCCTGCGCTCGTGCTTTGCCAATTCCGGCCAAGTGTGTCTCGGGACGGAGCGTGTTTATGTCGAGCGTCCGATCTTCGATCGCTTCGTCGCGGCGTTGAAACAAGGGGCCGAACGTCTGCGTATCGGCTTGCCGAACGATGAAGCCACCGGCATGGGCCCGCTCATCAGCCAAGAGCATAAGCGCAAGGTCTTGTCGTACTACGCCAAGGCCGTGCAATTGGGCGCGCACGTCGTTACGGGCGGGGGCGTGCCCGACATGCCCGATGAACTTGCGCGCGGCGCTTGGGTTCAGCCGACGATCTGGACGGGCCTGAACGACGACTCGCCGATCGCGAGAGAGGAAATCTTCGGCCCCTGCACGCTCGTCATGCCGTTCGATACGGAAGAGGAAGTGGTGCGCCGAGCCAACGATAACGACTATGGATTGGCCACAGCGGTCTGGACGACAAACCTATCGCGCGCCCATCGGGTGGCGGCCGTGATCGAGGTGGGCATCGCCTGGGTCAACTCGTGGTTCCTGCGCGATCTGCGCACGCCGTTCGGAGGGGCGAAGCAGTCCGGTATCGGCAGGGAAGGCGGCGTGCATTCGCTCGAGTTCTACACCGAATTGAAGAACGTATGCGTGAAGCTTTGACCGGCTCTATCGATTGCACACATCGGAAAAACTCATGGACTCATCATTGATCAACGAGCTCGGCGACAGCCTGTACGCTGCGCTCGCCACGCGTGAAACGCTCGCGCCACTGACCGACCGCTATCCGCAGATGTCGATCGAAGACGCCTATCACGTCCAGCAGCGCATGGTGGGACGTCGGCTCGCGGCCGGGGAAGTCGTCGTCGGCAAGAAGATCGGCGTGACGTCGAAAGCCGTCATGGACATGCTCGGCGTCTATCAGCCCGACTTCGGCTATTTGCTGTCCGGGATGGTCTACGGCGAAGGCGAACAAATCGCGCTCGATACGTTGATTCAACCGAAGGCCGAGGGCGAGATCGCCTTCGTGCTCAAAAAGGATCTGCTCGGCCCCGGGATTACCAACGCGATGGTGCTCGCGGCGACCGAATGCGTGATGCCTTGCTTCGAGATCGTCGATTCGCGTATCCGCAATTGGCAGATCAAGATCCAAGACACGGTGGCCGACAACGCTTCGTGCGGTGTCTTCGTGCTCGGCGACCGCGCGGTGCGTCCCCGCGATGTCGATCTCGCCGTTTGCGGGATGGTGCTCGAGAAGAACGGCGAGGTGATCGGCACGGGCGCGGGCGCGGCGGCGCTCGGATCCCCCGTCAACGCCGTCGCTTGGCTCGCCAATACGCTGGGCCGCCTCGGCATTCCCCTCAAAGCAGGCGAAATCGTGCTCTCGGGTGCGCTCGCCGCGATGGCGACCATTGCGCCGGGGGACGACTTCCGCGTTTCGATCGGCGGCATCGGCGCCTGCTCGGTGCGCTTCGCCTGATCTCATCGACTTTCAGAAGGACATTGCTCATGACTCGGAAAATTCGTTGCGCATTGATCGGCCCCGGCAACATCGGCACCGATTTGCTCGCCAAGCTCTTACGCAGCCCCGTACTCGAACCCGTTTGGATGGTCGGCATCGATCCGGAATCGGACGGCCTCAAGCGCGCCCGGGAGCTGGGAATCAAAACGACCGCAGAAGGTGTCGACGGCCTGCTGCCGCACGTGAAGGCAGACAACATTCAGATCGCGTTCGACGCAACGAGCGCTTACGTGCATGCCGAGAACAGTCGCAAGCTCGTCGAGCTCGGCGTCATGATGATCGATCTCACCCCGGCCGCTATCGGCCCGTATTGCGTGCCGCCCGTGAACTTGCGCGAGCACCTCGGCAAGGGCGAGACGAACGTCAACATGGTGACCTGCGGCGGTCAGGCGACGATTCCGATGGTGTATGCGGTCTCGCGCGTGCAGCCGCTCGACTATGCCGAAATCATTGCCACGGTGTCGTCGCGCTCGGCGGGCCCCGGCACGCGCAAGAACATCGACGAATTCACGCGTACGACCTCGGCGGCCGTAGCCAAAGTGGGTGGCGCCAAGCGCGGCAAGGCGATCATCGTCATCAATCCGGCCGAGCCGCCGCTGATCATGCGCGACACCGTCCACTGTCTGACCGAAGGCGAGCCCGATCAAGCACGCATCACCGAATCGATCCACGCGATGGTGGCGGAAGTTCAACGCTACGTGCCCGGCTACCGGCTCGTGAACGGTCCCGTGTTCGACGGCAATCGCGTGTCGGTCTATTTGGAAGTGGCGGGCCTTGGCGACTACCTGCCGCGCTACGCGGGCAATCTCGACATCATGACTGCGGCGGCCGCTCGCACGGCCGAAATGTTCGCCGAACAATTGCTGGGTGACCAACCGACGCTCGCCGCGGCGGAGCGCGAAACCGCCTGATCGGGTCGATTGCTATCCCCACGGGTAGCCAATGACGAGGCTATTTAGGATTACTAAGGAATTGCGATGAATCTCAAGGGCAAGCGAATCACCGTTCACGACATGACGCTGCGTGACGGCATGCATCCGAAGCGTCATCAAATGACGCTCGAGCAGATGCGCACGATCGCCAAGGGACTCGACGACGCCGGTGTGCCGCTCATCGAAGTGACGCACGGCGACGGGCTCGGCGGCTCGTCGGTCAACTACGGCTTTCCGGCGCATAGCGACGAGGAGTATCTGAGCGCGGTCATCCCGCTGCTCGAGCGCGCGAAGGTATCGGCGCTGCTGTTGCCGGGCATCGGCACCGTCGATCACTTGCAGATGGCGCACGGGCTCGGCGTTCACACGATCCGCGTGGCGACGCACTGCACCGAGGCCGACGTCTCCGAACAGCACATCACGATGGCACGCAAGCTCGAGATGGATACGGTCGGCTTTCTGATGATGAGCCATATGAACAGCCCGGAAGGCCTCGTCAAGCAAGCGAAGCTGATGGAAGGCTACGGCGCGAACTGTATCTACATCACCGACTCGGCGGGCTACATGCTGCCCGACGACGTCAAGGCGCGCCTAAGTGCAGTACGCGAGGCGCTGAAGCCCGAGACGGAACTCGGGTTTCACGGCCATCACAACTTGGCCATGGGCGTGGCCAATTCGCTGGCCGCGATCGAGAGCGGGGCAAACCGTATCGACGGTGCGGCGGCCGGCCTCGGCGCAGGCGCGGGGAATACGCCGCTTGAAGTGTTCGTGGCGGTTTGCGATCGCATGGGGATCGAAACGGGGGTGGACGTCTGGAAGATTCAGGACGTGGCCGAAGACCTCGTCGTGCCGATGATGGATTTTCCGATTCGTATCGATCGCGATGCACTGACGCTCGGCTACGCAGGCGTCTATGGATCGTTCTTGCTCTTCGCGAAACGCGCCGGCGAGAAGTACGGCGTGCCGGCCCGCGACATTCTCGTCGAACTCGGTCGGCGCGGGATGGTGGGCGGCCAGGAAGACATGATCGAGGACACCGCGCTGACGTTGCGCAAGGAGCGCGCCGAGCGCGCGGCGAAGGAAGCGGCATGAACCTCACTACCGACACCCTCGACGCGCTTGCGCAGCGCCTCGACGACTGCGCTCGCGAAGCGCGCGACACGGTCAAGATCACCGACGATTGGCCGCAGATGGACTGGGAGGATGCCTACGCGATTCAAGACGCGATGCGCCGACGCCACTTGCAGCGCGGTGCAACGCTCATCGGCTACAAGGCCGGACTGACCTCCCACGCGAAGATGCGCCAAATGGGCGTCGATACGCCCGTGTTCGGTTACCTCGTCGATACGTTCTCGATCGACGACGGCGGCGTATGCGAGACGCGCACGCTGATCCATCCGAAGGTCGAGCCCGAGATCGCGTTCGTCACGAAGACGGAGCTCAAGGGCCCGGGCTGTCATATCGGCAGCGTGCTGGCGGCCACCGATTTCGTCATCGCCGGCATCGAGATCATCGATAGCCGCTATCGCGACTTCAAGTTCGACCTGAAGAGCGTCGTGGCCGACAACACGTCGGCCGCGCGATTCGTCGTCGGCGGCCAGCCCTTGGCCGTGAACGGCATCGATCTGCGAACGATCGGCATCGTCATGGAGAAGAACGGCCGGCCCGTCTCGTTCGGCGCCGGCGCGGCGGTGCTCGGTCACCCCGCGGCGGCGGTCGCGCAATTGGCTAACCACCTCGGCGCGCGCGGCGAATCGATCCCGGCCGGCAGCCTGATTCTGTCGGGCGGGATCACGGAAGCCGTGGCCGTCGAGGCCGGCGACAACGTCACGCTGCGCGTCCAAGGCATGGGCAGCACCAGCGTGCGGTTCATCTAACGCATCGGAAAGGGAGGCCATCGTGCCCATCGCTCATCTGTACATCTTGGAAGGTCGAGACGAAGAGAAGAAGGAGCGGTTGATCGCCGAAGTCAGCGAAGCGATCCACCGTGCCATCGACGCCCCGCTGGAGGCCGTGCGAGTGATCGTCACCGAGATGCCGAAAGCGCATTTCGGCATCGGCGGGCAAAGCGCGAAAAAGCGAGGCCGCTGACGGCGCGCAGGACAGGAGCGGTTCGTTCGCTTCGACTTTCTTCTCTTTTATCGGTTACAGACTATGCAAACGAATCCTGAAGTTGGAGATTCGATCGTCGCCGCGGGTATTCGCACGAATTACCACGATCAGGGCAAGGGGCCGGCCGTGCTGTTGATTCACGGATCGGGGCCCGGCGTGACGGCGTGGGCCAACTGGCGGTTGACGATACCGGCGCTTTCTCCCCACTTCCGCGTCGTGGCACCCGACATGGTGGGGTTCGGGGAAACCCAGCGTCCCGAGGGACATCGTTATTCGATGCAAAGCTGGCTCGCCCATCTATTGGGGCTGCTCGATGCGCTCGACATCGAGCGGGCCCACGTGGTGGGCAACTCGTTCGGCGGAGCCCTGGCACTGGCGCTGGCGATCCACGCGCCGCAACGCGTCGGCAAGCTGGTGCTCATGGGCAGCGCGGGCGTTTCTTTTCCGATCACGGAAGGGCTCGACGCCGTGTGGGGCTATGAGCCGTCGATCGACACCATGCGCGGCCTGCTCGACATCTTCGCCTTCGACCGCACGCGCGTGACCGACGAGTTGGCCAAGCTGCGTTACGAGGCAAGCATCCGCCCAGGCTACCAGGAGGCGTTTTCGCAGATGTTCCCGGCGCCCCGGCAACGATGGGTCGATGCGCTGGCGAGCCCCGAGACGGCGATCCGTTCGCTCGCGCATGACACGTTGATCGTTCACGGTCGCGACGATCGCGTGATTCCGCTCGACGCCTCGCTGCGCCTGCACCGACTCATCGATCGCTCGCAGTTGCACGTGTTCGGGCAATGCGGCCACTGGACGCAAATCGAACACGCCGCGCGCTTCAACCGGCTCGTCATCGACCATTTCAGCGAGCCCAACGCCTAAAAAGGCGGGCCGAGCGCCCAACTCGGCTGTATTAGAACCACGACAAATTATTAATCGATTTATTCGAAGGTCAGGAGACAGATGTGAAAGGCAATTGCATTCGTGCCGCGGCAGCAGCATGTCTAGCGGTTTGGGCGGCCCACGCCCAAGCCACGGACGTTTTCAATCTGGAGGGTTTCGGTCCGGTGTCGCGCGCGATGGGCGGCACCGGCGCCGCCTACGATATCGGCCCCGGCGCCATGATGATGAACCCGGCGACGCTCGGTCTGATGAGCGAGGGACGGTATTTGGGTATGGGGCTCGACGTCGTGACGACGAACATCAAGGCCACCAATACGGCGACAGGCGAAACGGCGGTATCGGGCAATCACGGCGGCAATAACGGCCCGTACTTCGCGCCCGAAGCATCGTTCGTCTATCGACGGGGGCCGTACGCGTTCGGTGTCGGCGCCTTCGCCGAAGGTGGACTGGGCACGCAATACGGCGCGAGCAGCTTCTTGTCTCGTACGGTCACGAACGGCATCGACACGGGTTTGGACAATTTCTCGCGGTTGCTCGTACTGCGCGTGCCTTTTGCCATGGCCTATAAGGTCAATGACAAGCTGACGGTGGGCGGCTCGATCGACGCGGTATGGACATCGTTGAACCTCGGCATGCTGCTCGATGCCTCGCAAATCGGCGCACTCGCCGCGCAAAATCGCGTCTCGGGCACGCTGTTGCCGACGCTGGTCAGCGTTCCCGGACTCTCGGGCGGATATATCGACTTCGCACACAAGGGCATCGTCGGCGGCGGCGCCAGTGCTTGGGGCATCGGCGGGAAACTCGGTTTGACCTATCGGATCACGCCCGATACGACCTTGGGCCTCGCCTATAACTTCAAGACGCATGTGGGCGATCTAACGGGGCACGCCACGCTGACCGCGGTTAGTTCGGTCGCCGGCAATATTCCGATCGGCGGCGATATCACGATCCATCAGTTCGAGATGCCCGCTCAGTTCACGGCCGGAATCAGCCATCGCTTCAACGATCAATGGAGTGTATCGGCCGATTACCAGCGCGTGTTTCTGGCGAGCGTAATGAAGGATATCAACGTGACGTTCGTGCAGTCGGGCACCGGCGCGAATTTGAATCTGTCGTTGCCGCAGAACTATCGGGACATCAACGTGTTCGGGCTGGGTGCGCAATATCGCTACAACGAGAAGTGGACGTTTCGCGCGGGCTTTCACTATGCTCAAGAAGCCGTGCCGAACGGCGTGATGCTCGCAGTTGTCCCGTCCATCCCGACGACGAGTGTCACGGGCGGCGTGTCCTATGCATTCGGAAAAGACGACGTGCTCGATTTCGGGCTGTCGGTGGGCATGCAAAAGACGCTGACCAACTCGAGCGCACCGAATACGGCCGTGCCGCTCAAGGTGACGCATTCGCAACTCAACGCCGTCATTGCCTATCAAAAGCGCTTCTAAGTTGCGCACCGGGCACGCCGAGTCGACTCGGCGTGCCGCCCGGTATTCAATCGCGGTCCACGGGGATGCCGTATTTGCGTAGCCGATAGGCGAGCTTGGGACGGCTGATACCTAGGACACGGGCCGCAAGCGACAGGTTGCCGTTCGCCTCCGCCACGGCCGCGCGCAGCATCGCCGCTTCCGTTTCGGCTAACCCGGGGCGGCTCGTCGGCATGTCCGTGGGCGTGCCCCCTTCGACGACATCGTTGATGGGCGCGAGGTTGCCGCTTCGTTTGAGTACGAACGACGAGGCATCGATTTCCTCGCCGGTCGTGAACAGATGGCACAGATCGAGCGCGCCGCCGTCTTCGGCCAAGATGACCGCGCGCTCGATCATGTTTTCGAGTTCGCGCACGTTGCCGGGCCAGCCGTAGTTGAACATCGCATCGACGGCCCGCTCGCGGAATCCCGTGATGTTCTTGCCGTGCTTCTTAGCGAGGCGCTGCAAGAACCAGTTCATCATCAGCGGGATGTCGTCGCGCCGATCGCGCAGCGGGGGTACGAGGATCGGGAAGACGTTTAAGCGGAAGAACAAGTCCTCCCTGAATTGACCCGTCTTCACGGCTTCGCGCAGATTCACGTTGGTTGCCGCGATCACGCGCACGTCGATTTTGCGGGTGCGCGTGTCGCCGACGCGTTCGATCTCGCCCTGCTGAAGGGCACGCAGCAGCTTGCCTTGTGCGGTGAAGCTGAGCGTGCCGACTTCGTCGAGGAAAAGCGTGCCGCCGTTAGCGCGCTCGAACCGGCCCGGCCGCGACGAGGTCGCACCGGTATAGCCGCCGCGTTCCACGCCGAATAACTCCGATTCCATCAAGTGCTCGGGAATCGAGGCGCAGTTGACCGCGACGAACGGGCCGTCCGCGCGCTTGCTCAAACGATGCAGGTTATTGGCGAAGACCTCCTTGCCAACCCCGCTTTCGCCGAGAAAGAGCACGGTCGCCTCGGTCGGCGCGGCCTTCGTGACCATATGGCACACCGTATTGAAACCGGCGGACGCACCGACCACGCCGAAGCTATTCTCGGGTGCTTGCGCGAGCCGCGCGGCGATTCGACTCGTTGCCGGCAGTGCGGCTTCGGGCTTCAGCGACCATTTGACGAAATCGCCGATCTGCAAGAAGCGCAGATCGTCTTCGGCGTCTTGCCAATCTTCGACGGGCTTGCCGATCACGCGGCATTTCGCATGCCCCATACCGCGGCATTCCACCTCTCGCCATAGGATCGGCTTGCCCATGAACGCACTCGTATATCCGCAGGCATAGCCGATCAACATCCAACACACGGGCTCGTGGCCGATGCCGTAGCTGGCGACGTGCGCTTCCGCTTCCGAGCTGTCGATCAAATAGAAATCCCCGAAGTAGTGACCTCGCTCGACGTCGATCTCTAGTGCGATCGGTTCGCAATGGACGATGCCTTCCAGCGAAACCAGTTGAGGGCCTGCCAAGAAGTCGTCGTACCGATTCGACCCGGCCCGCACTTTACGCGTCATGGCTGCATCGTGACTGCCGGCTTGGTAGCCGATGCGCGTGATGAGCCCTCGCGCGGTCTCCTTGCCCAGACTTTCGATCAGCTCTTGGCGCAACGCGCCGAGCGAGCTGATGTGCATGAGCATCATGCGCTGATCGTCGAGCCAGATGCGTCCTTGCTGGGGCGCGAAGCGAAGCCGCTTGGCCAGGTCATGAATCGCCGGTACGCGGATTTCCTTCGGCCCCTCGTGGGACATCGATGTAGCGGCTTTGGGTAATGGGTGGGAGACGGAGCCGTGTTTGCCGGCGTGTGGCGGACGTTCGTGCATGCTGACCTCGATCGCTGCCGTGCGGCAAGCGCTGAACCGGATGACGTCTCAGCTTACGCCGCTCGCCGACCGCTGGCGATTGGTGGAATCACGCTGGACGAGGACATCCGGTCGCGGCGGGCGGCCGCGCGCATCGCATCCGTTCGGCACGCGGCGGAAGATCAGACGAATCGATCGAAATGGATCTGGTCGAACGGGACGCGATGCCGCAGCATCAACATCTCTTGCACGGCTTCGATCATCGGCGGTGGGCCGGCGAAGTAAAACTCGTGTTCGGCGATCGACAAAGCTAGTTCTCGTTCGACGAGCGTATGCACGAAGCCTGTTTCTCCGTCCCAGGGCGGCGCCGGCTGCGGCGCGGATAGCACGACGTCGATTTTCAAGTGCGGATGGTCTGCCGCGAGCGTATCGAGGGCCTGTAGCGCACTGAGATCGGCCTGGCTGCGTGCCCCGTAGAAGAAGCGTACGCGGCGCGCACCGGGCTGCGCGAGCGCACCGCGTACGATGGAAAGCATCGGCGCCAATCCCGAACCGCCCGCGATGCAGACGATATCGCGCGGGCTGTCGTCGCGCAGATGGGCATGACCGTAGGGCCCATCGAGCACGATTTGCTCGCCGATCTCGATCGCGTCGAAGAGCGCATTGCTGCCGGCGCCGCCTGGTACCCGGCGGATGATGAATTGCCATAGGCCTTCGCCGTTCGCCAGGTTCGACATCGAATACGCTCGCGCGCCGGTGGCGGCAGCCGGATACAGCAAGGCATACTGCCCCGCGCGAAAACTTGCCTGTTCCGGGACGTGAAACGTGAATTCGCTCATGTCGGCCGTCAAGGCACGCCGCGCCTTCAACGTGGCGGTCCATTTCGATGCAGCGACGACGGGGCGATAGCTGTCGTCGCAGCGTACGCGGATCGTGCAATCCCCCGACGGCTTCGATTGGCACGCTAGGCGCTTGCCGCGCTTGCGGTCGCGCTCGGTGAGCCCGGGCGCTTCGTGCCAGAGCGTATCGACCGAACCGTCGACGAGTTCGAATCGGCAAGCGCCGCAACCGCCGACGCTGCACTCGTGCGGCAATCCTATGCCCGCGCGCAGCGCGCCGCGCAACAGGGTGTCTTCGTCGTGGGCGACGTCGAACGCCTCGCCCGAGTCAAGGGTGATCCGGTATTTCATGGTGGCTTAAGGCAGGGTGGAAGTGCGCGGCCGGCTTGCGCCGGCCGTATCGACTTAAAGTCCGATCGAGCGCCGGAACGATTCCGTGGCGGCGATCGCATCGGCGGCAGCCTGGCCCGCGTCGGGCAACGCCGCGCACCAATCCTCGATCGCGGCCTGGCCGAGCGGCGCCCACTTGGCGACCCAAGCCCTCAGCACGTCGCGATTGCCTTCCTCTTCCAGCGCCATGCGGACGAGTTCGGTCGCCCATCGGCGATGGCGTTGGGCATCGATGAGCTGGGCATCGATCAGCAATCCGAGCAACGTATCGCCATGTTGGCGCGCGGCGGTGCCGAGCGCGCGTAGCACGGTTTCCTCGACGGCCGGTCGCACGATGAGGCTGAGCGCAACGAAACTCTCGCCCCAATCCCATGCCGTCAACGCGTGTTCGACGAGTTTGCGAAAGCCCTGCCATGCGGGATCGAGTTCCCAGATCTGCCGCTCGTTCTCGCCGAACCCGGTCTCGCCGAACGTTTGCGAGAGTTCGCGCGTGCGATAGGCCGTGTGCGTCAGCCAGCGCAACGAGTCGGCCGTTTGGTAGGCCGCGCAGTTCGAGATCGTGGAGGCCGGCGCGATTTGCGTGAGGTAGGCCGAACCCATTTGCAGGGCATGAAAGAGAAAGCGCGCGGGCGTATAGAGCCGAGCCAACGTTCCGGCCCAGGGTCGCTCGAGCATCGCATCGTGACCGCGTTCCGAAAATTGATCGAGCAAGCCGAGCACGTATGTCTCTTGTCCGTCTTGCTGCATGTTGTAGGTGCGATAGACGATTTCGTCGGGGTCGCGAAACGCATTCCAATCGGGATGCTTGAGCGGCGAAGCGTTGCGATAACGCTTGAACCACTGTGCCATTTCGAAGTTCGGATCGAGTTCGAACGGCGCGTCGGGATTGTCGGTGGTGTAGTGCAGATTGGTCGAGACGATTTCGTACTCGCTCGGCTTGCGCCTGCGTGCGGCCAAATGGCTCCACGTTTTCAGGGGCTTTAGGATGTCGGGTTGGGTCATGCTCGTCTCCGGTTACAGCGTTTTTTCGTAATAGAAGCGCACGTAGTCGTCGGTCGTTTCGATGCGGCCCGCGAAGGAGCTCAGATTCACTTCGAGCTCGGACATGCGAAACGGTCGGCCCAGTGCCTCCTCCAGCGTGGCGCGACGCAAAATCAACTCGCCGTCGGCATAGATGCGCACATAGGCCAGCTTGTCGTCGACATTGATTTCCTTGCCCGGGTTGTCTTCGTGCGCGGCTTCGATGACGCCGGCCGTGATGCTGCTCGCGCGCAGCACAGGGCCGACGCGGTTGTTGCGATAGGCCTGTGCGGTGTTGTCGGTGCTCATGGGGTTTTCCGAATTCAAGAATGGGCAAAAAGCGGCTCGACGCCTTGGACCGATACGAGCACGTCGTCGCCGTCGACTTTCACGGCGTACTCGGCCAGGCGGCAGTCACCGGGGTTGATGCCCTTGCCGGTGGACACGTCGAACGTCCATTGATGCGCGCGGCACATCAATACGCGGCCGTCGAATTTCCCTTCGGCAAGCGGGATGTCCTGGTGCGGACAAATCCCTTGAAAGGCGCGGGGCTCGCCCCCTTCGGGGCGGACGAGCACGATCACATGTCCGTCCACTTCGACCTCGGTCATCTCGCCTTCCCAGACGTCGTCGAGGGTGCATACTTTCCGATAGCTCATAGCGGCCTCATGCGTCGCAGAAGATGAATTCGAGCGTCTCCATCGGCACGATGTCGGTATCGCTCAATTTGGCGTCGCGCGGATAAAACGCCTCGCCGCCTTGGCGACGAACGCGTACGACTTTGTCGGGACGCGGCGCGACGCGCCGTCCCACGGAGTGATGAGCGGCCGCGGCCGCCACCTCGTCGATCGTGTTCTCCGTATCGACGGCCACCAGTTGCAGTACGAAGTCGTACTGAAAATTCGAAATCAGGGGAAAAAGTGCCATGTCGTCCTCCATGCAGACACCGCTTCAAGCGGCGCGTTTGTCTTCGCGCCGTGCGCGATAAGCCTCGACCCACGCGTAGTGATGGGCGTCGTCGCCGATTTCACCGGGTGCGAGATTCATGTACTTGAGCGCGCCCATCAAATTGGGCGGTTGAATATGGCCGGCCAGGAAGCGGTCGACGAGCGTCAGGTGATCGCGATATCGCACGGGGTCTTGCTCGAAGACCCAACGATCGATTTCGGAATTGAAGTGATAGGTTCGGCCTTTGTAATCGAGCGGATAGTCCTTCACGTTCCAGCCGTTGCCGGGCACCGCACAGATCGGCAGTTGGCTCATGTTGCAGACGATCGGCAGCGTCTCGGGAACCGTGAGTTCCGGCTTGCCCGCCAGCAGGTTCTCGATGATGACGTCCCATGCCTTGCCGAACGTATCGTTCCAGCCCGGATATTTCTCTTCGAGCCATTCGCGGCAATCCGGCGTCATGCCGGCAGCGGGATTCCACCAAACCGTCGGACGCCAGAACCAAATGCCCATTTGATAGGCGTGATGCTGGTAATCGAACTCGTTGATCATTTGGTCCCAGTACCAGGGCAGGTCGAGGCCCAGGTCGATCAGCGTGCGTTCGAATTGGCCGACGATCCACTCGCGCATGAACTCTTTAAACGATTGCTTGCGGTGTTCGAGCGGCGTCGCATAGTCCATCGACGTGCCCGTGAGCAGGCAGAACAAGCGCCAAGCGCGCGCGATTGCGATGTCCACGAGTTTTTGAGCCTGCTCCTTGCGCCCGTTTGCAATGAGAATCTGCAATGCGGGGCCGCCGATCTGCGCATGGCGCGACTCGTCGGTCTGAATGCTCGAAATGAGGCTCGCGAACGTGAAATCGCCGGCCTCGGCTGCGTCTGCCGCTAAACCGAGGAACTGCATGTTGGTGAAGCCCGTCTCGAACGCGAACGTCAGCATGACGGCGATTTCGATCGCGCTGCGCGACATGAATAGATCGTCGAACGTGCTGCGTGCGGCGATGGCGCCCCATTCGTTCGTGTGATAAGCCTTATGGGCCCAGTCGAACTGACGATCTTTCGGGCAGTAATCGTGCGGGAAATACAGTTGAAGTTGCCCGTGGCGGTTCTCGTCGAGCATGCCGAACGTCGCCATGTTGCGCATGCCGGGCGCTCGCCCGAAGCGTGCCATGCGCGCCTCCGCGCTCATGGCCGCATACTCGCCGAGGGCGATCGCGCCGTAGTGCGCCTTAAGGATCGAGAGCCAGCCCGGATCGGCGTCTTCGAACATGCGGCTGCGCTCGAGCGCAGCCTTCACCGAGTAAGCACCCGCATCTTTCTCGCGTTGGACGCGGACGTACTCGGGATAGGAGGTCTTATAGGGCTCGTCGTAGGCTTCCCAATCCTCCATCGGTACGCCTTGGGCGCCCGACATGAGTTCGGGAAAGAGCTCGGACTGCGTCACATAGCTCGGGGTCCAGTTGGTGGAGCGTGCGATGTCGTACCACGCCGCGCGTTCGAGTAACGCCATGGGGTTGTCTCCGTGATTGGAATAGGTCTCAGGTATGTCCCGGTAGATCGGTGACCGTACCGGGCGCCTCTTCCAATGCAAGGGCAATGCCAATGGCGTTGAATCAGGACCGCCTAAACGCGAGAAATCCCGAGATTCCTAGCGCCGGCGCATCTGCGCGGGTATGAGGGCACGGTGGCCGGATGATGAAACGGCCCCGGCGTCGAGCCTCGGTTTGACGGCTTAATCAAATCCAAACGAAAAGCGTCTGCTCGCGGGCTTGATCAATTGATCAACAATCTCGATATTGCGAATTAAGAAAGCGCTTACCGTCAATCATCGCGTTTGAATTCGCGCTGCATGTGCCGATGGGCCGATGCGTCGGACGCCGCTCGCCGCCTCGCCCGCGATCTCTTCGAGCGAGCGGCCGTTCGTGCGAGGGCCGAAGGCGCCGATCGAGACGATCACGATACCCATGCTGGCGACGATCAATGTGAAAACGGCGGCGGGACCGCCATGCTGGAGCAGGAGCGCGACGAGAAAGCTGCTGGCGACGCCCGTCAGCCGTCCGATCGAATGGACGAAGCCCAACGCCTTGCCGCGGATTTGCGTCGGGAAAATTTCGGCTTGATAGGCGGTGGCGTTGCCGGCCATCACGGCATTGCACAGCGTGACGAGCAGACCGAACACGACGGCAAATGGTGAATGCCCGACCATGGCGAACGCCGTACCGAATAGGGCAACCCCTAACGCGCACGCCACGATGAGCCATTTGCGTTCGATGCGATCGGCCAGTCCGCCGGCGATGAAAGGCGAGACCGGGAACGCGAACGCGATGAGAAACGAGTACCAAAGGCTTTTCGTGACGGCGGCGCCTTGTGCGACCAGGAGCGTCGGGAGCCATTGACTGAAGCCGAAAAAGCCGATGCTGAGAAACGCATTGAATGCGATGAGCATCCACGTGCGCCGACGATAGCCGCCGGCCCACATCGAAGGCGCCGGCGTCGTCGATTCGGCCCGAGGGACCGGATGTGCCTCACGCATCGGCGGCGGCAACGGGCGTCCATGTTCGCGCTCCACGCGCTGCTCGATCGACGTCAGAACGGCCAGCGCTTCGCGCTCGCGTCCGCGCATTGCGAGCCAACGCGGCGATTCGGGTAGCTTCGCTTGCAGCCAGCCCGCGACGACGGCGCCGCTGCCGCCGAGTAAGACCACCCAGCGCCAACCCGAGAGTCCGAGCGGGGCGTGGGGAATCAACCGCCAGGAAGCGAAGGCGAGCACGGGCATCGCCAGGTAAGAGACCGAGAAGCACAAGGCGAATGCGCGACCGCGTACGGCCTTGGGCACGAGTTCGGTCAGAAACGCGCCGATCGTAATCAGCTCGGCGCCCGCGCCGCAACCGGCGATGAGACGGCACAAGCAAATGCCGAGCGCCGTATGTTGCCAACACATCGCCAAGCTGGCGGCCGTATAGAGCACGAGCGAACTCGTGAATAAGATCCGTCGGCCGACGACATCGGCGAATCGCGACAAGAAGATCTCGCCGATGAAAAGCCCCGCAAACGTCGCGGCGCCCAGCGCGCCCTGATCGGACATGCCGAATAAGCCATTGGCGCCGACGTGGAAGATGCCGTCGCGAACGAGCCCCGACGGTAGATAAGTCATCTGGAATAGATCGTAGACTTCGAAGAAGCCGCCTACGCTCAATAGCAAAACGATGTGCCAGACGGTGCGAGTCGGCGGCAGACGGTCGATGCGCGCCGTGATCGACGACGCCTGGGAGGTGGACATGAAGGTCTCCTGAAGAGTTGTTGTCAGACAGTCGCAATCGGGTTGACCGGTGAACCTACGAGGCCGCGCAAATGGAGCGGCGGCGCGGTCAAGAGAAAGCGAAAGCGCTTGTTGTGCACAAGCCAGGCCGCGAGCGGCGTTAGGTGCCATAACTCGCCTAGATGAATGCCGAGCTTGAAGAGACACAGCTCGTGTAGCGGCATCATCGCTCCCGGCGAGTCGCGATCGGCCAGCTGTTGTGGCCGCTCCTCCACCGCATGGTTGTCGGCGACGAGCGCGACGAGGCCCGATTCGTCGATCCAGCGCCGCAGTTGCACGTCGTCCCCGTCGAGCACGCAACAGATGTTCAGCGATGCGTTATCGCTCGTCAGCAATCTATCGGCAAATCCGGTATGGACGCAGACGATGTCGCCGCGCTCCACTTCGATGCCATCGGCCTCCAACGTGCGCATCCAATCGTCGTAGCCGATCTTGCGGCGTTCGTCGCCGAAACGGCGGCGCAGGTCCACCATGACGCCGCGTCCTTGCATGCCGGCCTGCGCCATGACCTCGATACCGAGCGCGTGCGCACCGCCGGCTGCCGCGCCGTTTTCCGGCACGCGGATATGCTCGCCCATGCGATAGCCGTTATAGAAGACGCGTTCGGCGTGGCCGTCGTCGTCGGCGTCGAATAGCGAGCCGACATGCGAGAGCGCGTCCCATTGCGTCGAGAACTGCGAGTGCATGCAAAAGGCGTCGTCGCAGACGACATCGGTCGCTCCGCGCACGCGCTCGTCGGCGCGATAGCCGAAATAGGGTTTGCCGTCGAGAAAAGCCGGCGAAATCGCGGGAGGGCGGCGGCGTCCATTCAGCCCGCCGCCGCGCGGCACGTCGAGCGGAAGACTCAGCGAAAAGACGAGCCCCTCACGAACTTCGGCCGCCGCCAGCCGCACCTTCTCGGGCGTGAGCCAATTCAAGCGGCCTTTTTGATCGTCAGCACCGAACTCGCCCCAATTCGATCCGGGCGGGCGGCGAATCCAACGTGGATTCATGCGCTATGTCTCCATTGTTATGACAGGCCGCGGCGCAAGCGCAGCCTACCGTGCGGCCGTCTCCGGCTATTCGGTGCGAGATCCGACGATGACGCCTTGCTCGGTCAGCGCCGCATACTCGCATTCGCCGACGAGCGGCATTAGCACCTCGCGATTGTGTTCGCCTAGCGAGGGCGCCGGTCGGCGAAATACGCCAGGCGTACCCGAAAGGCGAGGCACGATGTTGTGCATCGGCAAGCTGCCGACATCCGCGTCGGGAAGTTCCACGAGCACTTCACGTTCGATCACATAGGAGTCCTGAACGATTTGGGCGACGTCGTAGATTGGGCCGACCGTGACGCCGGCCGATTCGAAAAACGCGAGGTTGGCGTCCAGATCGCGTTCGGCGATGAAGGCCCCGACGATGGCATCGAGTTCGTCGGCACGCTGGACGCGCTCGACGTTGTTTGCATACCGCGGATCGTCGATCAATTCGGCGTGCCCGATGGCACGAAACAGCCGCTCGGCCATCGTTTGCGTCGAAGTCGAAAGACACAGCCACTTGTCGTCGCGGGTGCGATACGCATTGCGCGGTGCCGTATTGGTCGAGCGGCTGCCCGTGCGCGGCTTGATCTTGCCCGTCATCGCATAGTTGGCGGCGAGCGGGCCGAGGATCGAAAACATCGGCTCGAATAGCGACACGTCGATCACTTGCCCCGGCGTATCGCGCCGCGACCGGGATAGCAGCGCGACCAAAACGGCGATGGCGCCGGAGAGCCCGGCCGTCATATCGCCGAGGAAGATCGGAGGCAATACGGGCTCGCGGTCGGCGAAGCCGTTGATGGCGGCAAAGCCTGAGTAACCTTCCGCCAGCGTCCCGAAGCCGGGCTTATGCCGATAGGGACCCGTCTGCCCCCAGCCCGAGATGCGCGCGATCACGAGCGAGGGGCGAATCGCGTGCAGCACGTCAGGCCCGAGGCCCATTTGCTCGAGAACGCCCGGCTTGAAACTTTCGATGAAGACATCGGCTTGCGCGACCAGCTTGCGTACGAGCTCGAGCCCCGCCGCCGAACGCAGATCTAGGCAGACGCTGCGCTTATTGCGCCCGTAGACTTTCCAATTGGTGCTAATGCCCCCCGCGCCGACGGCGCGAAGCGTATCTCCGCGCTCGTTCTCGACTTTGACGACATCGGCGCCGAAATCGGCAAGCTGAAGGCTCAGCATGTTGCCCGCAATGAGGCGCGACAAGTCGATGACGCGTATTCCGTCGAGCGGACCGCGCGCTGCGCCGTCGAATCGCTTTTCGTGAATGGCGCCTGTGCTTCCTCGCCGCGCGGCGCGAGCGTCTTGCGCGGGCATGTGTGCTACGGACATCCTTCGTCTCCTATGTGGCGCGGCCGCCAACGAGGCGCATTAGTCGTTCAGCGCGCTGTGTACCGCCGCTTGAGATTGATTCGAGAAGCCGCCGGGCAGGTCGCCCCCCAGTTCGTGCGTCAACTGAGCGGCAGCCGCCTGGACGAGCGGCAGATAGTCGGCGAGTACTTTTTTGTTGAATCGATAGCGCGGCACACCGAGCGAGATCGTGCCGCTCAGCATGCGGCCGACGCCGAAGACGGGACACGCGATCGCCGCGCTTTCGGGATCGCGTTCGCCGATCGACACGGCATAGCCGAGTTCGGCCACCTTGTCGTAGTCGTTGCCGCGTGTTCCCGAAAACGCCAGCAGGACACGGCCGGCCGCGCCGGCATCGAGCGGGAAACGATCGCCTTCGCGCAAATGCGTGTGAACGGCGCGCCGAGCGTAAAAGCGAAATAAACAAACGCGCTCGTCGCCTTCCCGCACGTAGTAGGCCGCCGTTTCTCCCGTTTCGTCGGTCAATTTGCGCAAGATCGGAACGGCGTATTCGCGTAGTTGGAAGGACTCGCGATACATGATGCCTAGGTGAAAGCTAGCCGGACCGAGGACATAACGGCCGTCGGGCAGCCGTTTGATGAAGCGGAAAGTCTCGAGCGATTCGAACAGCCGCAGCAACGTGCTCATGTTCAGCCCAGTCGCTTCGCTGACCTGCGCGAGCATCAATCCGTTGGGGGCATCGCCGAAGGCGAGAAGCGCCGTGAGGGCGCGATTGACGGCGGCGACGCCGCCATCGGCTTGAGCATTCATTTGAACCTCTACTTAGACCGTAACGAACCGGGTACGCCGTTCGACGCGATGGTGCGATCGCCGCGGAGCCGCCCTGGTTAAAAAAACAAAAGTCACTTTCATTTTTATCCGTTGAGTTGGACATGTCAACACGTTTCGGTTCGTGCAAGCGAATAGTAAGGAGAGCTGACGATGGCCATTGTGCACAGCAGAACGGGTTTACGATAGTTTGACCGCCGCGTGCATGTGGCAAGAAAATGAAAGTCACTTTCATTTTGTGAATTTGGTGACCGTGATGACCGAAGCTTTGCCGTTCCTTCCTTGGCGCTCTTTGCTCTATGTACCGGCGCATATCAGCCGCTATGTGGATAGCGCTTGCCGTTCGCGTGCCGATGCGGCGTTGCTCGATCTGGAGGACAGCGTGCCTCCCGAATCGAAGCGCGACGCGCGAAGCGTGCTGCCTGTGGCGGCGCGGCGGATCGCGGCGACGGGAATGAGCGTGCTTGTTCGTGTGAACGGGCCGTTGCGTTGGATGGTGGAGGACTTGCGTGCGGCTGTGGACGCGGGCGTGACGGGCGTAGTCGTGCCGAAAGTGCTCGGTGCATCGCATCTGACGGCGATCGACGAATGTTTGGACATGCTCGAGCACGAACATGGCCGCGAGCGCGGTGCTACGCGGATAATCGCGACGATCGAGACGCCGCAAGCATTCGAGTGCATGGATCGAATTGCGCGCGCATCGGCGCGAACCGTTGGAATGATGCTCGGTGGGGGCGACTTCGCGCTGCGATGCGGTAGTCAGGCCAATGCGAACGTATTGCGCGTCCCGAAGCAATTGCTGGTTATCGCGGCGGCGGCTGCCGGCGTTTGGCCGCTCGGCTTGATCGGTACGCCGGACGAGCTAAGCGATCTCGCCGGCCTCGAGCGGATGGCGCGCGAATCGGCGGAGTTCGGTTTTGTCGGCGCGACCTGCATTCATCCGAAACAGGTCGACGCGCTCAATTGCGCGTTCTCGCCCTCGGCGGACGAGGTGGCCCGCGCCCGTCATATCGTCGACGCTTACGCTGTTGCGCGCAGCGCCGGCCGCGGCGCAGTCGCCGTGGACGGAAAGATGATCGACTTGCCCGTTCTCGCTCAGGCTCGGCGTGTTATCGAACGCGATGCTGCGTTGAGCCGGCGCTTGCAGCACGCGTCGTAGTAGCGGCACGGAAGTTTGGCCGCTAGGGCAGCGATGCAGATGCGGTCGATGTACTACTCGAAAAACAATAAGGACTACTAAGGAGACAGTGGGAAATGAACAAGCAATGGCTGACGGCATGCGGTATGGGATTGGCTTCGGCATCGGCGGGTGCGATCGGGCAGACGAACGTCACGCTCTATGGCATAGCCGACATCTATACCGAAATCGTGACTAACCAACCCACGCCGGCTCAGGGTTCCGGCACGCTCGTACGTATGGGCTCGGGAGGGAAAAGCGGATCGCGATGGGGCATCAAGGCAGTGGAAGAACTGCGGGACGGTTGGCGTGTCGACGTGCGTTTGGAAAGCTCGATCTTTATGAACAACGGGAAGGGCGTCGCGACGGGCGGCTTCGATCGGGGCGCATGGCTCGCGCTGAGCCGGGCGGGGTGGGGCGGCGTGCGCTTCGGGCGGCAGTACACCTCGTTGTTCGATGTTTTCGATCACTACTCGCTGACGAACGGCTATTCGACGCTTTATGAGCCGGACGGTGCCATCGTTGGGATCAACTTCCGCGAAAACAACATGGTCAAGTACTACGCGGACTTCGACCGGTTCTCGTTGCGCGCACATTATTCGTTCGGCGGCACCCCTGGTGCTTTCAGTGCGGGTGCCGGATCGGGTTTCGGCATCGAATATTCGAGCGGCTTGGTGGGGGTGGCCGCGGGCTATGACGATGTCAACGGTGCCGTTCCGAACGTGACGCATTTTCGGCGGTATGCGATTGCGGCGATGATCCGTCCTGGCCCGGCGACCTTCATTGCGGGCTTCGAACACGGGAGTGCCAATGTGACGACGCCGGGTGTCGTGACGCGATTCGATTTTTATTGGGCTGGCGTGCGGTACCGGTTCACGCCAGCGTTGCAGGCGCTCGGCGGCTTTTATTACGAGAATGTCGTGTTGCAAAACCCCGGGGTAGGGGCGGCGGCCGCCGCCCCTGCCAACCCGAAGCAGGTCACGCTTGAAATGGACTATTCGCTGTCAAAGTCGACGCTGCTTTACGTAGCCGGGGGCTATGCTTGGCGTGCGGCGCTCGATTTCGATAATTACAACTACAACTTTCTCGGCTATTCGCTCGCCAGCGGCAAAACGTCGAGCGCGGGCGTGGCATTGGGGATGCGTAAGCAGTTTTGATGGGTCAGCATAATGCCTCCGCCTCGGAGGAGAGCGACTGGTCTTTCATCGACGCGGTGGATTCGAGTATTCGCGTACGGAGCCAACGATGCGCGTTGTTTGTATCGTGGCGCGGGTGCCAGTAGAGCGACCAAATCAATGGCTCCAATGCTAGCGGCAACTCTTGGATGGCGAAGCGGCCGGACTGTAACGTCGCCGCGTGGCGCGCCGACATAATGACGGAAACGGGAAGGGCGATCAGCATGTCCGGTACCACGAGCCAATGCGGGACAGTGAGGACGACGCGCCGGGCGCAATGAAGTTCGGCCAGTCGGCTGTCGACGACGCCGCTTCCCGTGCAACTGGATGACACGTTCAAGAAATCCAGTGCGACGAAGCGATCGAGCGAAAGCGGTTGATGCGAGGACACGTATCGGCGACTCGTGACGCATACCATGCGGTCGCGCAGCAGGATCTGCGAACGCAGCGAACCGGAATCGTCGAGGCCGGTGCTGAGCGCCATGTCGATCGTGCCCTCTATTAGGGCCTCGATGGCGTGTTGCGGCGAGAGATGCACTACGCTCAACTTAACTTTGGGGGCTGTGGCGCGGATGCTGCGCGACAGCGCCGGCAAAAACAAAAGCTCGGTCAAATCGGACATTCTCAGCGCGAATTGCCGTTCCGATTGGAGTGGATCGAACGATTGCTCCGAGGCGAGCAAGGCTTCGATTTGCTGAAGGATTTGACGGATCGTCGGCGCGAGCGCTTTGGCGCGCGGCGTCAGCTCCATGCCGGCGGCTGCGCGCACGAGGATCTCGTCCTTGAACATATGGCGCAGCCGGCCGAGCGCGTTGCTGACAGCCGGTTGCGTCAACCCGATTTTCTTGCCGGCGCGCGTGACCTGCTTCTCGCTGAGGAGCGCATCGAGCGTGACGAGCAAATTCAAATCGACTGAACGAAGATTCATGGTGGCGACCCTATGCTCACTGAGTAGTGGATATGGGCCGTAACGCATAGCGTCACCCGCTCGGCCCCAAGGGAACACGACCATTCATCTTCATCAATGACCTCTTTAGGGTCCAGTATTGACACTTCAATTATTAAAGCGTAAGCGCGGGCACGGTTAGCTACGTCGAGATGACCAATCGAATACCGCGATTTACGCCGTCACCACAGTGAATTCCGGCCCCGTCATTATTTCGCCCGGGTCAGCGTGATCGCGCGCTCGGGGCAAGCCGTCACGCATAAGCCGCATGAACGGCATGCGTCGGCGTTCGGCGTATAGGCAACCTGCATGCCGTGCACGCGCAGTTTGAAACGATGCAGCATGCCGAGACTGCGGTAATCGGCGTCGTCGATGCGCCGGATCTCGAATACGTTTTCCGGGCAGACCGTGAGGCAATCGCCCTTGCCCTCGCAACGGCGCAGATCGACCGTTGGCACGATCACGCCCGGCGGCTGCTTGCAGACAGTGGTCGACGTCTCGCGCATGTCATTCTCCCTTCGGCGTTTCGCATTGCGCACGCCATGATGAGCGAAAACGCTCGCGCTCCTCGGGCGACATCGCTTCCCACTTCCGCCAGTGGCGTCTATGGCGCCAGCCGCCGCCGTAACCGCGGAATCCGCCGAACAAAATCCGACTCAACACGAGCAAGCCAAGCGCATGCGCGAAATCGATCGTTCGCGCGCCGGCGAACAGTGCGGGCATCACCCAATTCCATAGGAGTGTGACGCCCCATCCGAGTGCGACAATCGCCACCAGAACAAACACCGCTTTGCCGGCCCATCTGAACTTCCGGTAATTCATCGATCGACTCCTTTTCTTTAGATATCGAGTTCGTCATACGTGTTTTGCAACCGCGCGCGCAGATGCAGTACCGCGTAACGCTTGCGCGCGATTAGCGTATTGACCGCCACGCCGCTTTCCGCCGACATGTCTTTGAAACTGCGCCCTTCCAGTTCGTGCGCGACGAATGCCTCGCGCTGGTTGGCCGGCAACTCGTCGAGCGCTGTCAGCAGGGCGTCCAGCAAGACGCTGCGTGCGTACTGCGCTTCAGGGCCGGCATCGTGCGCGGGCAAGGCCAGATCCAGCCGGTAATCGTCTTCGTCCGCGGCGGCATCGCTGTCGGACAACTCGGCGAGCGGCTGTTCCTTCTTCTTGCGGAAGCGGTCGATGATGCGGTTGCGTGCGACGCGAAACAGCCACGCGCTCGCCTGCTCGATGGGCGCGGGTAGACGGTACGCTTGCACGAATTCGTAGAAGACGTCTTGCAGGATGTCCTCGGCATCGCTCGGGTCGCGTACGCGGCGCCGGATGAAATTCCCGAGCCGCGTGCGCTCGCGCACGATCGTCGCGGTCATGTCGCGGTCTCGTTCGTCCATCGTGTCCGGGGTGAATGGCTGGTCCATGCCCCTGAAGACGGATGGGGCGAGGGAATATTGTGGACGTTGGGGGGATTTTTGGGGGGGGCGGCTCGCAGCTTGGGGGTTAGTGCCTCCCTAAAGCGGCGCGGCTCGCCGATCTGAAATCAAAAAAGGAGGGCATACAAATGAAAATCGGCTGCATATGTGGCGCAGTCATTGTCGATCGGACAGAATCTGGACTATGACGATCTGGGGAAATTCGACCTATCGTTGACGTTTGCTCGTGTTTCCAACGCTCATAAAATTCCGGATGAACTCAGTAACACCGTAGCAACCGGACAACTAATTGTGCTTCCATGCGGCAAGTTCTCGCACAATACCCAGTCCGTACAAAAACACGTGCGACTCGTCGGCTGTGAACGGTCCTGCATCCCGTCTCCTTTTGGATGTCGGTTCCGAGACGGAACGCGGTATCGCGCAGCGACGTCGGCATGCAAGATCTAGCCTCTCATCGCCTTCGTCCGCGGCGGCGTCGCTGTTCGACCGGAGAGTCTCGCTAGGAAATGTGCACTCTTGTCCTATTTCACTGGGAGAAAATCATACGCTGAAGTAACCCCGATGCTTACAGCTTTGCCGTTTTTGTAATACGGCAGGCAATGACTGGCTTGGACTGACTTGATGGCACTATCGTCGAGACGCTGGTAGCCACTCGATTCCACCACGGTAATGTGTTCAAAGTTTCCCGTGGGACTAAGTTCAAACATAAGCTTCGTCTTACCGCTTTCGTGGGCTTTTTGCGATTCCAGAGGAAACTCCGGCTTGGCCATCTTACAGTAGATTCCATCGCGGACCGGTGACGCAGCTGGGGTTGGTGCATTCGACACCGCGGTGCAAGATATGAGAAGGCCGCAGCCGGCGAACAAGACCGCGACGCGCAGCGCACTGAGGACTGTTTTCATTTTTGTAGGTAATAAGGCTATCGATTGGTTTTATGTTTTGAGCGCATACGCATAATTCGATTCAGAATATAGCGTTAAAGAGTGTTCCTGTCATTGTTTCAATTGCTTCAGTTAAGGCACGGATGCCGCTGTTGCGAATGACCCATCGCCCGGATAGCAGAACTCGGGTTCGTTGATCGAAACGCGCCCGGTTGATATGAATTACTGCTCGCCTGCGCGCCCCGATCAGACGGTTGCCTCGAGGCCGCGTGTCAGACCCGGCGTGGGGTGTCCGTCGCGATGGTTACTCGCCGCATCGCGCCATCCGGATCTCCGATGCATATGGCGCCGGCGTCCAACCGAGCAGTGTCGCAACCGCCACCCGCCTCAACGTGGCACCGGCAACCAAGCCCGAGCCAGCGATACCCACCACGCGGTGCCCGGTTTGAGCAGCGCATCGTTGAAGTCGTAGTTTGGGCTGTGCAGCGGAATCGCACAGCCGCAGGTGCCATATTCCGAGCCGTCGCCGTTACCGATAAAAACATAGCAGCCGGGACGGTGCTGTAGATAGAACGCAAAGTCTTCCGACGGCATCTGCGGTGCGATGTTTTCATCGACGTTCGCAGCGCCGAATACCGACTTCAGCACTTCCCCCGCGAAAGCGGTCGACGCCCGATCGTTCACGAGCGGCGGATACATGCGCTGGAATTCGAACTCCACGCGCACGTCGAACGCGGCGGCCACGCCGTGCGCGATATCGCGCATGCGCCGCTCGATCAGATCGAGCACGTCGACGCTGAATGTGCGCACCGTGCCGCTCAGGCTCGCCTGTCCAGGAATCACGTTGACCGTGCTGCCCGCGTGGATCTCGGTGATCGACAGCACGGCGGGATCGTTCGGATTGACGTTGCGCGACACGATGGTCTGCCACGCTTGCGCGAGCGTGGTGGCGGCGATCACCGGGTCCACGCTGCGATGCGGTTGGGCAGCATGTGAACCGAAACCCGATAGCTCCGCCTTGAACGTGTTGCTCGACGCCATGATCGCGTCAGGCCGCAGCGCGAACGCACCGGCCGCGATGCCTGGCCAGTTGTGCGCGCCGAACACGGCATCCATCGGACAACGCTCGAAGAGTCCGTCTTCGATCATTAGGCGCGCGCCGGCGCCGCCTTCTTCTGCCGGCTGGAAGATGAAGTTGATCGTGCCATCGAACTCGCGATGTTCGGCGAGGTAGCGCGCGGCGCCCAGCAGCATCGCGGTATGGCCGTCGTGGCCGCATGCGTGCATGCGGCCAGGAAAGCGCGAGGCATGCGCGAAGCGGTTGTGCTCCTGCATCGGCAACGCGTCCATGTCGGCGCGCAGACCGATCGAACGGGGGCTCTTGCCGCTGCGCAGCACGCCGACGAGGCCATGGCCGCCGATGTTACGCACTACTTCGATGCCCCATTCGGCGAGTCGTGCGGCGACGTAGTCGGCCGTTTGTTCCTCTTCGTGGCGCAATTCCGGATGAGCGTGCAGATGGCGGCGGATTTTGATGAGATCGTCTTCGATAGCGTCGAGACGCGGGTCGTTCAGCATGGTCATTCAGTCAAGGCAACCGGTGCCTGTGGTTGGGAAGAAGTGTGCGTGCGCGGCGACAATGCGACCGGAATGCAGCTGACAAGCGCCGCAGCGGCCAGGTAGTAGCCGATCACGAGCTTGTCGCCCGTCATGCCGATCAGGCTCGTCACCAGTAGGGGCGTCAGGCCGCCGAAGATCGTCACGCCGGTCGCGTACGAGAAGCCGACGCCGGTGGCGCGGAACTGAACCGGGAAGAAGCTCGCCAGCACGTTCGATGCGCAGGCCGCATAGCAGGCGAGCAGGATCGAGATGATCATCTGCACCGCGATCAGCGTGAAGCGGCCGGGATGCTGGGCTAGAAACCAGAAGAGCGGATACGCGGCTACCGCGGTGACGAGCGCGCCGACGAGCATCGGCTTGCGCACGCCGATACGGTCGGACAGCGCACCGATCAGCGGACAGGCGATCACCATCGTAATACCGTAGCCAAGTTGGCCGAGATAGCTGTCGAAGAGGCTCAGATGCAGTTCGCGTACCGCGTAGGTCGTGAAGTAGTTCGACACGTAGGTGGCGATGGTCCAGAACACCAGGATGCCGACACCGCCCAGCAGCCGCCAGCGATAGAGCATGAGTTGCGGCCACAGGTCGGCCTTGCGTTGCAGGCTCGCGCGCTCGAAGGCAGCGGTCTCCGGAATCGAACGGCGCACATACCAGCCCACCGGGCCGATCAAAAGACCGAACACGAATGCGAGACGCCACGCACCGCCCGTGATCTGCGCATCGGTAAACAGATGCGTCAGCATGAGTCCGACGAGACCCGCGAGCATCGCTCCGCCGCCTTGCGACATCTGCTGGAACGACGAGGCGAAACCCTTGTGCGACTCGCCCGCGTTCTCCACCAGCAACGCAACCGCGCCGCCGATCTCGCCGCCTGCGGAAAAGCCCTGCAATAGACGTCCGCACGCGACGATCACCGGCGCCGCCATGCCGATCGCGGCATACGAAGGGCACACGGCAGGCACGAGCGTACCGGCTGCCATCAATATCAGCGTGAGACTGAGCGCGCGTCGGCGGCCGGCGCGATCCGCGTAACGGCCGAGCACCAGCGCGCCGAGCGGACGCGCGACGAAGCCGACTGCGAACGTGATGAACGTCAGCAGCAGCGACACGAATTCCGAGTGGGTGGCGAAGAAAGTGCGGGAGATGGGGACGGCGAAAATGCCGTAGGCGATGAAGTCGTAGATCTCGAGCAGATTGCCGATCGATGCGGCCGCAAAGGTCTTGATGTCGCTTGCGGCGAGGTCGCGTGGTGGTGTGTTTCGTCGCATGGGAGCTGTGTCCGCGTATCGTTGGAATGATCGTCAACTTAACGCCAGCGCTATGCTCTTTCGGCATACTGTTTAAAAATAGCGCCGATACCTTTTGGGCATAGCCCCCGGCAAGCCCTTGCCGTACAAGGCTCGCAGCCACCCCTCATACGATGCCAAGCGGGTTAGCCCGTCTGGCTCGCGCATCTTTGGCATGCGAGACTTCGCGCAACATTACGCCTCGGTGTGCCTATGGACATCCGACACATACGCTATTTCCTCGCCGTCGCCGATTCGGGTAGCGTGGCTGCTGCGGCGCGGCAACTTCATATCGTGCAGCCGGCCTTGAGCCGACAGATTCGCGATTTGGAGGAAGAACTCGGCGCGCCGCTTTTTTCGCGCAGCGCCAAAGGCGTCGAACTGACTGCCGCCGGCGAACAGTTCGCGCTCGATGCGCGCAGGCTGTTGATCGATTTTCAGTCGGCACGGCAACGTGCGTTGAGAGTAGCGCAGGGCAGCGCGGGCGCACTGCGGCTAGGTGTATCGCCCACCTATAGCTGGCATCCGGCGATCCTGTCGCAGATCAATCGTTTCCGGCAGGCGCAGCCCGATATCTCTCTGCGCGTCGAGCCGCTGCTCGCGGCAAAGCAGTTGATCGCGCTCGCGGAAGGCAAGCTCGATGGTGGGTTTCTCGGTTGGCGCGACGTGCGCGACACGCGCTTCGACGCGATCACGGTGCTGCGCTGTGGACTGCGCATCGCGATGCCGAAGCGGGCATCGGCAATCATGAAGGTTCCGGCGCGGCTCGCCGATCTCGCACCGCTGCCATGCGTGTGGTTCGACCGCGATACCGCACCCGCCTATTACGATTTCCTGATCCGCCAGTGTCAGCTGGCCGGATTCTCGCCTAACATCGTGCAGCTTGGCGGCGATACGACGACGATTCTCGGGCTCGTGGCCGCAGGACTCGGCTATTCGATCGTGCCGGATACCTCGCTACATAGCTGCCCGCCCGGAACGCAGCTGATTGAGCATCCCGAACTGACCTTGACCTATCCGCTGGAATTCGTGTGGCGCCGCGATCATATGAACGGGCCGCTTTCTCGATTCATACGCGATATGGAGACACGCGTACCGTTCGACCCGTACGCGCAGTGGACCGACGAAGTGACGTCGGAAACCGACGCGGTGAAGTGATGCTGCTTACTGACCTGGGGTCAAAAAACAAAAGGAGTAGGGCGCTTTTTCGAATCTCGGGAAAGGGCTGAGCTGTAAAGGGCGTCCCCTTCTGGCCTGCTACCGTTCGAGGAGCGGTCGGCTGTGGCCGACCCTATGTGGTCGCTCCGAGTTCTCCGCATCAACCATTCGACGTCCGCTCATGGCCGCACAAAGACGCGTGAGTGACTTCGAGCTACGCAGCGGCCCATTCGGCGAGCGTTGCCACCGTGTTCATATTGCGGGCGGTTCCGGACTTGGCGGCTTGGATCTTCAGCTTTGATTTCGCCATGCCGTCTCCATAATGCACGTAGATCTCGCGCTTTCCGAGCGCGATCTCTTCCGCTTGTTGGCCGCTCACGCCGGATAGGGTGTCCGTGGGTGGAGGTGCATCGAGGAATATAGCGACCGTTCGATTCGGTGCTGCTGATTGGAAAGGGTTGCCCGCCAGTACGGCAGCCAACTCCACTCCGGTTCGGATTACAACGCCTACCTGCTTGCCGGCGTATGTTTCCAGGCAACGCTCCAGCTTGGTCTTTACCGACGCTTCGGAGAGGCGGCTTTCGAAGACGACGTTGCCGCTTGCGATATAGGTGCGTACCTTGGAAAAGCCGACGGATTCGCACATCGCTCGCAACTCGGCCATGGGGAGTTTGCCTGTGCCGCCGACGTTCACGGCTCGCAAGAGAGCAATATATGTGGTCATCCGTGCATTCTATCGCCACGCCTGTTGCGTGGCTTTGGGGATTGGCGGAGACGGGATCTTGCCGTGGCAATGCATTGTGGTGGCGGCTTTCGACCCATAAGAGACAACGATCTTTCTATAAAGCGGCCATTAGACTCGGCGACGTTTACGACTCAAAGCAAAAGCAGCAGGGCACCGAAGAAAAACAGGAAACATCCTGTAGCAAACTGGGCTTGGAGAAAGCCGCGCCATCCTGGATAGCCATATGGCACCGGTTGGGAGTATCGAGTCGGGATCGGCAGGCGCAAAAGCCAAGTGCGCAAGGCGTGTGTGAGCGCGAGCACTCCCCCGGCCAGGATGAATAGCGAAAACGTCCGAGGCGTATCGAACGGAATCGGAATGTCAAATACTTGCATCACAATGAGCAAAAGCGTGCCTAGTACCAACAGTCCGCATAGCAAACGATAGAGGAGAGTAAGGCTCGTTTTTAACCACGTTGGCGCATTGCTCTTGCCTTGAGGTGGAAGCGTCCAGGTCATTCTGTTTGGCGGATGGAGTCCGTGCGCGGGGAAAGGATTTGGCCTTGATTTGGATTTAACCTCATCTCATGGTCCATCGACAGATGGTTTGCGATTCCGAGATCCCCGTCGAGTGTCCTATTCTGGCCGGTTACCGCCATCACCCAGCCGGCAAGCGCTTGTGAGCTCCGGAATAAATTTCGTCTCGTCGCCCTACCGCTAGAACCAAGACGACCACGACGTCATCTTTCACCTGATAGACGAGGCGGTACCCTTTAGATCGCAGCTTGATCTTGTAACAGTCACGCATTCCACGAAGCGCCGCAGACGCAACGCGCGGCGTTTCCAGACGCTCCTCCAATTTCTTCAGGAATTGCGCCTTCGCACCGCCGTCAAGCTTCTTCCATTCCTTCAGCGCCTCTTCAACGAAATCAAGCGCGAAGGTCATCAAGCGTAACCCTCACGGTCGGTTGGTTCATGCGCTCGCGTGCGAGCTCGGCCAACTCATAGTCTTCGACTCGCTCCATGAGCGCCGAATATTGATCAGCAGTAAGAATGTATGCGACAGGTTTGTTGCGATTGAGGACCGCCACAACGCCTTCCTCTGCATGCTCGATGACGAGGTTGGGATTTGCCTTCAGCTCAGAGATCCCGACGGTTTGCTCGGCAAGTATCGTTTCCATGGTGCGCTAAAATATCCAAGTATTAGACCAAATAATAGGTCTATCAAGAGGTCTCGTCAAGCTCGCTAGCGCTATGTCTGCCCCATTTAGGGCCGGGATCGTTGGCTTGTGGCGATGCGCGGACGAGCCCTTCCATCAAAGATGATTTAAGTAGGGTCCGAACTATCGTTCCAGGCTGCACCCCGACCACGGATGCCGTGTCGACGCTCGGCGCCACGGGGAGGTCGCAGCCCGACCCGGAGCTGCCCTTTAAATTCTCGGAAAGCGGTCGTTAATGCGATAACCACCAGCGCTAGCGATCGGAAGGAAACCTATGAACGATAAAGTGTTCGACTTACGCGCGCGCGGTTGCAGTAAGACCCAACTCTTGGTGATTGCCGCTATCCTTGCAGTCGCCGCAGTGCCTGCCGCCCGGGCGGCGGGCAACACGGTAACGGTCGGTGTCGAGAAAATAGCTATTCCGGTTGTCCCAGGTTTCGATGATTACACGGCCGATCCCAAGAGCCAGCAGATTGCTGCACCGCTGATTGAATCCAACGCACAATTGCTCAGCTTCCAGGCGCAACTCGGCCGCGTTCCTCGGTACATCATCGTCAAGGTACCCAAGACTATCGCGTCGAACTCCATGTCGGTTCATGAGTTTCGCACCGTCACCGCGTACAGCCGCTCTAACCTCAAGAATCTACAGCAATACAGCGACTTGGCTACTGAGCAGGCAGCCGAGCGACGCGCACAATTGAATCAAACCCTTGTGCCGGGACATGTAGTAGAGAACATCAAATTTGATGCTCCCACCTTGGTTGGCATTGATCGCGACGACGACGTCGCATTCACGCGCACGGAGGTCGTGCCAATGAAAATTCAGGTTGACGGACAGCCGAAAACCTCGATGGTCGTAATGTGCGCGAGTGCAATTCTAGTGAAGGGCAAGTTCGTCATCGCGCAGCTGTTTGGGCCAGGTGACGAAGTAGCGTGGGCCCGATCCACATGTGACAAGTTCGTCACTGACCTTGCTATGCAAAACAATTGACTGGTCGATTTGACGACTGCGCGTTGACGTCGAGCGTCCGTTCATGGCCGGAAGGCGAAGACGGCGCCGAGCCTACCCCTCTCTGTCCTCGCACGTCTCGTCGTGCAATCGGCGCCGGAGATGCCGTGCTCATTGTTCCATTTGCGAAGGGCTGTGGCTCTTCGATGACTGTTACCGACGGTGCAGTTACGCGGTTCCGATCGGCAAGTCGGCGGGAATACGCAGCGCATCGCATCCGGAAGTCGTTGCCTTTGATGTGATCCGACACAGCCGTCGAACTCGCGACAGACCAACAGCCGAAATGACTCAATTGATCATCGGGGCGAAGCTGTTGTGAGCGACGCACCGCCCCGACAACAGATCTCAGCTCCGTTCGTCGTACCGCACCCGGTTGTGATGAATCACCGCTCGATGCACGCTTGCCCATTCCGCAAGTTGCCGAACGGTCTCTGCGAGTGACCGTCCAAGCTCGGTCAACGCGTAGTCGACTTGCGGGGGCGTCGTATCGCGGACGGTGCGTTCAACCATCCCATCGCGCTCCAGCGTCTTCAACGTCCGCGTCAACATCTGCTGCGAGATGCCGCTCACGACTCGCTTGATGACATTAAAGCGCCGTGGCTCGTGGCGAAGCGCGACCACCACCTGCATCGTCCATTTCTCTCCTACCTGACTGAATATTTCGCTGACACCACTACAGTTGCGTGGCGTCTCAGCCGATGTGGTCATATCCATATGACTTGGTCCAGAAGATATGCGTTTTCGGAAAATGGGCACCTGTCACATACTAAATGCCCGTTCCGCCTTCTTAGTGTGTCGACAATATCATGAAGCTTTTCTATCATCCCGGCGCTTGCAGTCTCGCCGTCCACATCGCGTTGATCGAAGCAGACTTGCCTTTTGAGCTCGTTAGCATTACCCGCGACAAACGCACTGCCGATGGCCGCGATTTGCTCAGCCTGAATCCGCATGGATTCGTTCCGACTCTCGAACTCGACGATGGAAACGTACTGAGCGAAGCGTTAGCCAATCTCGTGTATATCGCGGAGCGAACCGAAAAGCTACTGCCGAAAGACGGGCTTGTCCGCTGGCATGCAATCGAAGCATTGTCGTTCATGACAACCGAGCTCCACGGCAACTTCAAGCCGCTGTGGAAGCGGGCGCCCGAGTCCGAGCAAACGAGGGCGAAGCAGATCTTGACTAGGCATTTTGCTGCGCTTGCCGCGCAGCTTGGCGACAAGTCTTTCGTCACCGGCGCTCAGGCAACCATTGCAGACCTCTACCTGTTTGTCATGGTGAGATGGGCAAAAACATATGACATCGAGGTGCCGAATCTATTCGATGCGTACTTTAGCCGCATGCAGGAGCGTGCATCAGTCAAACAGGCGCTGGCCGAGGAGGGGCTAGGGTAAAGCGGCAAAGCGCCGTCAGCAGGGACGTGACTTCGGCGAGGCGTTGACGATAGAGATGTAGACAATTTGATCTAGACAAATTAATCTACATCTCTTCGTCTTCGTGCAGGGTTTCCCCATGACCAAAGCCGCCCCCATCGCGAGGCCAACCGCAGCGGAACTCGAACTTCTACGTCTCCTATGGCCAATCGCTCCTGCCACCGTTAAGCAGGTCCATCAGGCCATGCAAGAGGAACGGGCGGACGTTACCTATGCCACGGTATTGCGCCAGATGCAGGTCATGCATGGGAAGGGGCTGCTCGCGCGCGACGAGAGCGAACGGTCCCACGTTTATGCCCCCGCGCAAAGCCAAAAGATGCTGCAAACCAATCTGCTCAAGGAACTGATTCACAAAGCGTTCTCAGGTTCGGGCAAGGCACTCGTCATGGCCGCTTTGCGCAAGCACGTGACTCAGGAAGAACGAGAGGAAATTCGCAAGTTTCTGCATGGGGATGAGCAATGAGTCCTTTCTCCTGGACGCTCGTCCAGGCATTGGGATGGGCCCTCATGCAATTCGTCTGGAAAGGCGCGTTGATCGGCATGGCAACGGCGCTGTCGTTGCGGCTATTGCGCGACGCGAGCCCGCAGAGTCGCTATGCGCTGCTCTGTGTTTCGCTGCTGGTGTGTCTCGGTGTGCCGGTACTCGATATGTATCGAGGCATCGAGGCGGGGGCGCGAACATCCGATTGGCTTCTCATGATCGATTCTCAGGTCGTGCGGTCAATCCACCCCCACCGTGCGTGGACGATGAAAGACGTCATGCCCTGGCTGGTTGGGGCATGGCTCATCGGTGTCGCGGCCATGCTATGCCGTCTGGCCGCCGGCTTGCTGTGGGTGCGGCGGATCGGTCGCACGGTTTCGGATGGGCGTAGCGGCCGGTGGCAAGACAGCGTCTCTTCGCTGGCCGCGCGTTGCGGCGTATCGCGCGCGGTGACGCTGCGTGTAGCAACGCATCTATCGAGCCCGCTGACGATCGGCTGGTGGCGACCGTTGGTGTTGGTTCCGGCGGCATTGCTAACGCGCATGCCCCCCGTTCTGCTCGAGGCGTTGCTTGCGCACGAGATCGCGCATATCAAGCGTGCCGATTATTTGATCAACTTGCTGCAAAGCGTAATCGAGGCGCTGCTTTTTTATCATCCGGCGGTGTGGTGGCTGTCGCGGCAAGTTCGTATCGAGCGAGAGTGCGTGGCCGATCAAATCGCCGCCAACCTCATTCAAAGTCCGCAACGCTTGGCGTTTGCGCTCGAGCAACTGGACATTGTCCAATCGACTCCCAACGACTATGCGCTCGTTGGGCAATCGGCGCAGGGCGGCCACTTGTTGAACCGCATCAAGCGTCTTTGCGATCCCGTTCCGTATTCGACGAACTGGCCGGTATATGTCCCGGCTATCGTATTGGGCTTCGTCGCATTGTGCGCAGGGGCTCGGGCATTTTCGCCCCTACCCGCTTTACACGAAGCGGATGGCATCGTGCCGATCGGATTGCTCGAATCGAACCATGTCGTGGTGATTGACGACAACTCCGGGCAAGTCCTGGTCCGGAAGCGGCCGGACGATATCGTGCCGATCGCATCGTTGACGAAATTGATGACGGCAATGGTTGTGCTCGATACCCAGCCCGACATGAACCGCACCATTCGCGTCGACGCCCACGACGCCGAAGCGTTGCGTTCCAGTCGTACGGGATTGCCGGTCGGCTCGCGCCTGCCGCTTTATGCGGTGTTGCAACTCGCACTGATGTCCTCGAATAACAGCGCCGCCTATGCGCTGGCGCGTGACTATCCGGGCGGCTTCACGGCGTTTCGGGCCGCAATGCGTGCCAAGATCGCCGCCCTAGGGCTTAAGCACACGACGATCGACGAGCCGACGGGACTCTCGCCGCACAACACATCGACAGCAAGCGACGTCTCGGTCATGGTGAACGCCGCTGCGCGCTATCCGGCTATCGCGCGCGCGACCACCGCCTCACACAGCGTCGTCCCGATCGACGGCAAACTCGTCGAATACCGGAATACGAATCCGCTCGTCGGACAAAAAGGTTGGGACATCGCCTTGTCGAAAACCGGCTTCACCGACGCGGCGGGACGTTGCCTGATCATGCGGCTACGCACGGTTCGGGATAGCGTCACGATGGTCTTTCTAGACGCCGAACCGTCGGCGTTCCCCGTGCGCGACGCAATCAACATTCGTCGCCTCTTGTTGGCGGATAAGGTGGCCTGACGTTCGTCGCGCTGACCGCTTTTCTCACTCTGATTGACAGGACCTAACCGTGACTCATTCGATCGCGCGTCGAAAGCTATTGATTGGATTGCCTTTTCTTGCTGGATTCGGCGTGGCTCCCGCGCTCTATGCAGCCGAATCGCCGCTCGCCGATATCGAGCGTCGCAATGGTGGACGCCTCGGCGTATTCGCCATCGATACCGGCTCGGGACGTACGTTGAGCTATCGCGCCAACGAACGCTTTCTAATGTGCAGCACTTTTAAGGGCATACTCGCAGCGCAGATACTGACGCGCGTAGACAGCGGGGCGGAGCGGCTCGATCGCCTCGTGCACTATACGGAAAAAGACCTCGTCTTTACGTCGCCCGTGACTAAGGCGAATCTCGCGCGCGGCGCAATGTCGATCGATGCGCTGTGCAGAGCGATTCTGGTCGAGAGCGACAACACGGCCGCGATTTTGCTGATGCGTAGCATCGGCGGTCCCGCTGGATTGACCCGATTCGTTCGCGGGCTTGGTGACACGGTCACGCGCTCGGACCGCTACGAGCCCGACTCGAACCGTTATCACGGCCAGCTCGACACTACGACGCCAAGGGCCATCGCCACCACGGCGCAGCGCCTTTTACTCGGCGATGTATTGAGTGCCGGTTCGCGCGAGCAACTTGAGCGCGGCATGACCGACTGCAAGCCGGGCCTCAACCGGATTCGCGCTGTATTGCCGGCCGGCTGGCAGGCAGCCGACCGGCCCGGGACCAGCGTCGAAAGCGAAACCAACGACTATGCGCTGGTGCGCCCGCCCGGCCGCGCGCCGTTACTCGTCGCCGTCTACTACGATGCGCCGGGCGTCGGGATGGAGGCACGCGAAGGCGTGTTGCGCGAAGCAGGCAACGCATTCGTGCAGTGGGCGACGAGTGCGGCATGACCTCTGAGCCGTCTAGGCGCATCATGCTCAAGTGGCTAACCTAGACCACGCATGGCGTGTTTTGAGGGATATACGACCTTTGAGCCATTCCCTTCGGATCCCATAATTTGCGGAGGAATCAAGCCGGAACACAGTTCACGCGCGATTGCGTATTGAGCTGCCGGTTTGGTCAATCTCAAGCAAAGAAAGGAACGGAAGATGAGGCTCAAGAACAAATCGGCTTTGATCACGGGCGGTACCAGCGGTATCGGTCTCGCAACGGCCAAGCTTTTTATCGCGGAAGGCGCTCGGGTAGCGGTCACCGGTCGCGACCTTGCCGCACTAGAGCGCGCGAAGTCCGAGCTTGGCGAGCATGCGTTAGTTTTGAAGGGCGATGTACGTTCGCTCGACGACATGCGGGCGATTGCCGCGGAGATAAAAGAAAAGCTCGGCGGTCTAGATATCGTATTCGCCAACGCAGGTTGGGCTTTCCCGTCCGCGGTTGATGACATCGACGACGATCTCTACAACGAGATCATGGGCATTAACGTCAAGGGCGTCGTATATACGCTCCAAGCGGTCCTACCGGACTTGCGGGAAGGCTCCTCCTTCATTCTCAATACATCGTTCGTCGCCCAGACCGGCAAGCATGGCATATCGCTGACCGCGGCGGCGAAGGCCGCCGTGCGCTCGCTTGCGCGTAGTTGGTCCTACGAGTTTCTCGATCGCAAGATCCGGTTCAACGCAATCGCGCCCGGCGGCATGGACACACCCCTCCTCAGCAAATGGGGTTTATCGGATGAAGACGTCCGCAACTTCAAAAGCGAGTTCGCGAAAACGATCCCTGTCGGCCATATGGGAAAGGCAGAGGACATTGCCTACGCGGCGCTCTATCTCGCCAGCGACGAATCTTCCTACGTGGTCGGCAGCGAACTGATTGTCGACGGCGGCGCCTCGCAGCTCTAGGTCCGCGTTTTCCGACTCATGAGCCCGGTACGTTCGTCCGGCTCATCCATACCTTGATCACATGTCCACCACGCCTTCTTGTCGTGGTGGTTTTCAATCCGGCCCAACCGGGTTGCGCACGCGGACGGGGCCGAAGCGCAAGGAGAAATGATCTTGACCGACAGTAGCGAAAAGAATGGCTCCGGAAAGCCACTCACAGGAGCGGGTCGTTCGCGCCGCGATATTCTCAAGTTCGGAAGCATGGCCACGCTGGGTGCCGTGCTCGGCGGCGGAGCACTGCTTGGGCGCGCCACACCTGCTCTTGCGCAGGCAGACGCCAAAGGAGCACTTGCTCCGAATGACCCGCTCAACATTTTGATTGTCAATTACGACGGCGGGACGCTTCTCGATTTCGCCGGTCCCAGTGAGATCTTCCATCGATTGCCCAATACGAACGTTCGCTACGCAAGCCTCAATGGGGGCAGCGTGAAGCTCGAATTCGGCGTGGTGTATGGCAACACCGAAAGACTGGCCGATATCGCACAAACGGACCTGATCCTCGTGCCCGGCGGGTCTGATTTGTCGGTACCGATGGGGCCCGAGTATCAAAAGCAGATCCGGCGTTTGGCGGAAAGCGCCAAACACGTGACGTCGGTTTGCAATGGGTCATTGGTGCTCGCCGCGACGGGCGTGCTGAACGGCAAACGAAGCGCCTGCCATTGGGCCTTCGTCAACAAGCTCGCCGAGTATGGCGCGATCCCCGTGCCGGATCGATTCGTGGAAGACGACAACGGCCGCTTCATGAGCGGCGGCGGCGTTACAGCGGGCATCGATTTCGCCCTTCGCGTCGCGGCGAAGCTGCGCGGTCGACAAGCCGCCGAATTCACGCAACTCGTCATTGAATACGACCCCGCTCCGCCGTTCCACTCCGGTCATCCGAGAGACGCGCGGCCGGAAGTCGTCGCCATGGTCGACAAAGAACTGCCCGGTGCATCTAAAGGACTCGCGCGAATCCCTGGCGTTCGCTGAGATGTCCGCAGGCAATGTCGATGGGGGCCTGTAGGCATCTCGATGAAGCCGAAGCCGACATTGCTTGCCTGTCCTGCGCAATCGAACGCAGCCCCTTCGATCTAAACCCTAATCGGAAGTCCTTAAATGCAACAGAATCGTCGCGTTGCCGCGGCTATTGCCGCCTGCTTTTCCTTTTTCGCGTTTGCCGTACCCGCATTTGCCGATACCCCCCAACCTCAAGCCGAAGCGGCCATCAAAGCCGAGAATGCACGATGGGCCGACGCTTTTGCGCGAGGGGATTACGAGGCGATAGGCCGTCTCTATACCCACGACGGTACCCTCCTGCCGCCCGGTGGCGACAAAGTGACGGGTGGTAGCACGATTGCCTCATACTTCGCCAAGCGATATGCCGGGGCTAAACCCGACACCGTATCGTTCAGCAATTACGAGTTCTACGGTAGCGACGGTATCGTCACGGAGGTTTCGGATGCGGACATCCGTGACCATGCCGGAAACCTCAAATACCGCGGCAAGCAGATCCTCGTATTTCTGAAGGAGGACGGGGTGTGGAAATTGCATCGCGACATCTGGAATGATTACCCGGCCCGTAAATCCGATGGTCGTTGAGCAAATAGCGGCATAGTTAGCCAAGTACCGGGAGCGCCACGAGGGCCGGCGCTCCGCTTGTTCAGTGTGCGCGGTTCGATCTGCTTTCGCGCCGGATCGTCTGTGGAGGATGGCCATGCAGTTTGATGAAGGCCCTTCGCATCCGTTCCGGATCGGTGAATCCCACTGCCAGCGCAATCTGTTCGATCGGCTCGCTACCATCCTGTAGGCGCAGTCTCGCAGCTTCAACCCGCAAGCGTTCGACCGCCTTGGCGGGCGTTTCGCCAGTTTCCCGGCGAAATGCTCGTCCGAACTGTCGCAGACTCAGTCGCGCCGCATCGGCGAGTCGCTCGACAGGTAACGCTTCGGCCAGATGTTCCCTGGCGAAGTTCAGGGCGATGCGGATGCGATCCGATTCCGGCTCCATCTGCGACATCGCGGAGAATTGGGACTGCCCGCCCGGTCGACGATACGGAACAACCAAAAGCCTGGAAACAGCGCGCGCGGTATCCGAACCTAGATCTTTCTCGATCATGCCGAGCGCCAGATCTATTCCCGAGGCGATCCCGGCCGACGTCCAAATATGGCCGTCCACGATATAAATGCTATTGCCCTCGACTTTGGTGCGGGGGAAGCGCGACTGAAAAAGAGCCGCATATCGCCAATGTGTCGTTGCGCTCAATCCATCCAGCAGACCGGTCTCCGCCAGCAGAAACGCTCCCGTACACACGCTCGCCACGCGCGATGCCTTAGCGGCTAATTTTTTGGCGGCGGCGATGTTCTCCGATGTCAGCATCGGATCGATATCGCCACCCACGAAAACGATGGTATCGAACTTGCGCTTTCCGATCGGCTTTGTCTCGATCGGAACGCCCGTGTTGCCGGGGACGGGGCCCCCGGACTGCGAAATGACATGGAGATCGTACCGAGGATGGCCGGCGACTGTAGCCACCTGATTAAACGCCGAGAGCGGCCCGCCGAGATCGAGCGCATCGTGGCCGCGGCAAACGAAAAATCCAATGCGATGCATAGCGACGTTGGTGGAAGGCAAAAGGAAGACCTATTTTACGGAAAACCCTCCGATAACGTCATGTCGCCGCCGATGAGGTCAACTCGTCAATTGTGCCCTCATCGAATACCCCACAGCCGATTCGCTACCCCAAGTACGGCCGCTCCGCCGAGAACAGTGCGCGGCGTGCGAAGGTACGCCATTGCTCGGGGGCGCGAGTGCCCATCACATAGATTCCTGCCACCAGGGCTTGAGCTCGCAGTTCTACGGGAAGACCATCCAACAAGCGGACGGCCGCAACGTCGCCGGCGCGTGCCAAGGCGAGGAAGCGGTCCAGCCTCGACGGAAAATCCGGCATGTCGTACTGCTTAACCATCATGGCCTCGAGCGCTCGGATAGCCGGTGTGCTGGCCTGGGCGCCCATGGCAAGAGCCAATATCGCCGTGTACTGATCGATGCCTTCGTCCGCGGATAAGCTTTGCGCACGCGCGCGCAGTTCGGGTGAAGCACCGTATGAGGCCGCGGCCATCCGCAATACGTGGGCGTAAGCAGGTGTGCCGACGGAGGATGACACCGCATCATCCAGCTTGCCGCGGCCGAGCAGGATAATCGGCAGATACGCTTCGGCGGGTCGCGTGTCCGCCGGCTCGTACATCAGCAGCGCGCGCACCGTGGAAGACTGCTCAGCCAGCGACGCTTCGCGGGATTTCGCCGCCTCCGGATCGACGAGGCGCGCCATGCGCAGCGACTCGACGGCGGCGAATTCGTGCAGCGCATCGTTCTTGAGCGCCACGTCGTAGTCGGCCAGCGCCTCGAGGTAGCGTCCTTGAAGGCTGGCGTCCCAGCCGACTGCATTGGCGTACCACGCAGAATCGGGCCAGCGTCGATGGGCGGCTTTGAACGCTGCGTCCTTGTCCGGACCGGCAGGCATGCACCGCGTGGCGAGGTAGGCGAGATCCGGCTGGTCCGGGGACGTGTCGGCCAGTGCCCGTTGCCGGGCGCAGACGATATCGTGCGCAGCCGTACCCTTGGCCGCGTCCTGCTCGAACCGCATGGCCACCACGTCGATCGGGAAGCGCGCGCGGCGTGCCGCGAAGGCTTCGTCGAAATCGGGAATGGGGCTGGCCAAGTGTAGCCAGTCGTCAAGATGCGCACTGTCGGGCGCATCGTATCGAACATGCGATAGCAGCACAGGCGCGGCGGCGGTCTTGTCGTTCAACTGCTTAACGAGCGCTTCAGGCGTCAAGTCATCGCTGCCCTCGAGGACGGTGCGAGTCCCGCCTCCGCCGTTACTCTTGATGCTGGTCGGAGGCGCGGCAAACACGACGTCGGTGGTAGCGGGCTGCCAACGCCGCGGTGCCAACAAGGCGGGCGGTGCAGCCGCGGCGGAGCCGTATGCCGCGGTCCATTGGCGCAACGGCGCGGCGCTCGCTACGGTGTAGACGAAATGCTTGTCTGCGCGGTCGATCGGAACGCGGAACGCTTCGATCCGATCGCCGTCTTGCGTAAGCGCTTCGACGGCGATGTCGCGACCGGCGTGAACCTCGACACTGGCATGCGCGTTCGGCGCGAGCGTGAGCCGCTGGCCGTCTACGGTCGCTATCACCGTTCGCGCCAATGGGTTGTAGACCACGACCGAAGCTTCGTCGATCGACCAACCGAACAACAACACCGCGCCGACAATGCCAGTGGCTGCGGCAGCGCGTGCCAGCCCTGGAAGAAACCCGTTCGCGGAGCGGAAGCGCTCCCAGAAATCAGGATGCTCGATGCGCTGGAAGCGCTCGGTATCGATGACGAGCGTGCTGTATTCGGAAGGGGCCGTGGGTGCCTCGGCGGGCGCGTCGGGCAGCGGTTCGCCGCGAGTGGCTGCGGCGATACCCGCCTCGCTGCGCAGCAATTCGCCAAGCGCGGCGCGGCCGAGCCGCGACAGGCACCCGGCCGCATGATTGACCCAGCTATCGACCAAGCGCAGCCAATCGTTGATGTTTTCGCGCACGGGATTGCGCAGGTCGAGCCCGCCTAACATCGTAGACCAGCTTTCTTGACCGAGTTCGGCGAGAATTCGCTCGCCCGGCTGAAGGTGGGCCCTCATACCAAACACGTCGGTTAGCGCGCGCTGCACGGATTCTGCGTTGGCCAGGACCTCTTTCACGCCGCGCTTGTTGACCGATCCCGTCGTTGTGACACGTTGCCAGCAGCGCGCGAGAGCCGCTTGCGTGTCGCGCAGTTCCGCCTCGGCGTGATTCGCGTAATGCAGCACGTGCAAGAGGCCTTTCAGATAGGCATGCCATTGGGGCGACAGTCGTTCGGCGTGAGTGAGATGTAGGCTGCGCACATGCTTGAGCACAGCCGCCAAACGCGCGCGTATCTGAGCGCGTTCAGCCCCCAAGGTATCGATGGCCGGTTGCAGTTCGCTCCGCTTGATGATGCGCCCGCGGTGGCGAATCACGCCGTCGGCGGCAACGTAGGCGCCGTCCCGCAGCGAACGCAGCAACGCATGCTCGCGATCCGCTGCTCGCAGCGCATCCAAATCCTGACTGATCGAAGCGGGATACAACGTCTCCGGATCGAGAGTCCCATCTGCCGGCACCTGCGCGTACAGGTCGTCGACGTGCGCGGCGTGGCGCGTGACGGGGAAACCCAGATAGATGCCACGATAGTCCGGCTTGAGTTGCTCGATGGCGAATTGGTCGTCAAGTCGTTGCAAGGTGACGTCCGGCTCAGCCACGGCGTGCTCGTTCTGGCCTATCAACTGCTGGGTAATACGCTCGCGCAAGGCGGGTGCGTTCTCGAAGATGGTCCAGGCGCTGCGCGTGTCCTCCGGCGCAGTTAGATAGATGCGCTTGGCGTTTTCTTCGCGCTCGTGGTTTAGAGGATGGGTTGCCCACATGCGCGGCGGTTGAGCGAGTTCCGCCTTGAAGACGCGAAACGCGGCGGACTCGGTGTCAGGCACTTTGGGCCGCAGGCCGTAAGCTGGGTCGTTATAAATGTGGCCGAGCCGGGCGGCGACAGCCTGTTGCACGACAAAGACGTCGCGGGGTGGGCGCTCGGAGGCGGCTTCGCCGCGCGCGAAACCCACGGCGCGCTCCCAGGCGTCGTCGGCTACCTGCAATTGATGCAGCGCGTGGATCAGTGCATCGCTGCCGGTGAGCGAGACGGCGACCAAATCGGCTTGCATTTCCATCTCGCGCGATAGCGCGCGTTGAACGATCATCACCAGCCGGAACGCCGTATCGACGATCGAACGCAGCGCCCACACGATAAGGCCGAGCCCCCAGCCGATCCATGCTACGCGAATGTCGAAATTCGATAGGCGTCGCACGAAGCCATCCAGCGCATCGCGCTTGCCGACGATATGCGCCGCGATCTGCTGGGTGGTGTACACCCACCGCCCGAGTGCCATGGAGCGCTGTGCGAAATGCCCGAACTCGTGCGCACAGACGGCCTTGAACTCGCTCAGGTTGAGCATGTTTACCAACGGCAGGCCGATCTCGAGGTTCTTGCGCGACGGGAAGAACAAGTTGACGAGCGACAGGTCATAGAACACCGCCGCGTTGACTCGACCGCTCAAAAACACCTTGTGGGGCCGAGGCGCGCCGGCCTCGTCCGCCATCCGATCGAGGAAGGCGAATAGGCCCGGCTGCTCCGCTCGCTCGAGTTCGATCGCACCTGCGTATTTGCCTTTCTTGATAAAGAACAGCGCCTTGATCAGGAACGCGGTCAGAAATAGGCTGGATGCACAGACAAGGACATCGATCGGACTCGAATGCGCATTCAGTGCCAGTAGTCGGTTGATGCCTGTCGTCGCGAACCAAACCGTCAAAGCAAGGTATAGCGCGATGAAGATGACCAGCCCGGCCACTGCCATCCAGGCTTTGCGCTTATAGGACGCACTGGGCCGCGTGAAGCCGACCGGCACTTCCGAAGGACCCGCAGGGTAGTGGTTTTCCATAGCAGATGTGGTAGCTGAACGATTTAGAACGAACGGCGGACGGAGCCAAGGCGGCGCACCCCAACAATGGAGTTGCTGTTCCTTGCTAATTCGGTCGCAGCGAGAAGCGAGGCGGCATGTGGCGTGTCTTTATTTGATGAAGAATGAGAATTGACCCAATCTTTTAGATCTTCGCCCAGGCCTCGAACAAGGCAATTCGCGCATGGGGATTCGGTATCCTAACGGCAATTGCGAGGAAAACTTGAGTCGAACGGAGCCGCAACGCGCCCTTCAATGAGTGCGCGGCTTATACGAAAAATTGGCGCTGTACGAGGGGCAATACGATCTCGCGCGCTATGGAGACATGCTCATCCGCGCGAGCCGTGGAGCAAAACGCGGCCGCATATAGCCTATAAGTTAAAAATATCCAGACAAGTCAGTATGTTTTATCAATTTATTTTCCCGATCCGAGTTTGCTCTTTAGCCGATGATCGGTTGCTTGGCGCTATTTCGATCGGCCGCCAATACAGGCTGAGTACTGTTCGAAGATCGCGACACTTACGGCCAGATGGCCTGTAGCGTCTGAGCAAGCCGTGCCCCACCGTATGTCAACGGACGTTTCTTTATTGGCGCCATCGAATCGTCGTACCGGCCAGTGAGTGGCACCGTCCAAAGGCCGTTTTGCCTGCGGCCGAAGGTCAAGTTCTTGACGGCTATACGAGCCTGCGCGAGTGTCTCACTCGCCCAAAGCGTCGGCCAATCGTAGATCGCCCCTTTGGTTACAGGTACCTTCCGTGCAAGCGCGATCCAAGCTGCATCGATGTGGCTTGACTGGAGAACTTCGGGGATGTCGTCCCAGGTGGCGTGAAAGTTTTCGCTTTTGCGATTCCTTTGCGATTTCGCCAAGCCCGCGAACGGCGCTCACGTATGCGCAAGGATATTGACCAGTCTTTCGAACGGGTCGCGCACGAAAAACCGGCGGACTCCCCATGGCTCGTCGACAGGACCATACTCAATCGCAAAGCCGGCAGCCTTCATGCGTTCGAACGCCGCATCCACATCATCCACTTCGATCGATAGGTCCGGCACGGGCGTGCCGGAGCCTCCTTCCGTGGCGAAGCTCACCTGAACGGTCATCTGTGTCTGGGAGCCATAGGTCTTGATCCAGCCGTGGTCCATCAAGAGCTCGAGGCCAAGGACATCTTGATAGAACGCCCGAGCCCGATCGAGATCAAGCGCTTTGAAATTCGCGATTACCCGTTTGACTTCCAACTTTGGCTCCTTCGCATATGGATCGACGACTCATGGTCGTATCGCGGGCTCAGTAGGTTTTCCCTTCGAGGATCTTAGCTCGTCGATGCGCGATGCGCTAACGGACGGCGTAGCCGGCTGATTGTCTGCCGACAGGCGTCCCGCGGATTCGCTATTGCCGCCCGACGCAAAGTAATGCTCCAAGTGTTTCGCGACTTGCGTTCGAACGAACTGCCTGGCGTGTTGTGGATCTTGAATGTCGCGAGTACGAAGCGCGTTTCGATTTTCAGGGTGCGGGTCCAGATAGACGGAGCCGTCTAGCAACTCTCTTTGCATGGCATCGATGGCCGTCGGCTGAACCGGAACAGTGACATGGGGCGTGTCGGTGCGCCATTGACGAGTGGCGTTCTTGGCGAGATAGGTTTGGGTCAACTTCGCCGCATTGGCATCGCGCTTGGTTAAGAACGAACCGAGACCGAACGCTTCGATCATTGAGCCCGGAATGGTCGAATGGCTATACACAGTCGAGTCGACGGCGGGTGCGAACCACGGCGAAATGAGGATGCACGGTACACGCAGGCCAAGGCGTTGAAAGTCAAACGGCACGAGGAATGGTTGATCGGTACGCCCAGCAATACCGTCCGGCGAGACGGTTTTCGGCGGCTTCACGTGGTCGTAGTACCCGCCATGCTCGTCGAAGAGGAGGATAAAAAGCGTTTTCTTCCATACGTCTTCGTGGGCCTGCAAGGCGGTGTAGACGTCTGCCGCCAGCTTTTCCGCCGGCCGCACGTCCGCGGGCGCGTGCATGCTGTTGACCGGTTGCTCGGGCGAACCCATGAAGGCCGGAACGATGAACGAGTAGGTGGCGAGATTGTCGCTTGCCACGTCGCTCAGAAAGTTGCCTTCGAACAATACGTTATCGCCAACTTTCTTTTCGACGTTGGGATACAGCTCGAGGACATCGTTGCTGTCGTGATAGTAGATCCGCCACGCCTTTTTCGCAGCATTGAGCCGGTCGTAGAGCGTGTCGCAAGTGAACGCCGGCTTCCAGCTCGCGTTATCCGTATAACCTTGCGACGTTGCTGCGTGCACGAATGCTCGGTTGGGCATCGTCGGCCCAGGCACGTCTGCGAACCAGCGGTCGCATAGAACGAAGTTGCGGGCCAATGTCGACAGCACCGGCAGTTGGACGGGGTCGAAGCAGTTCATCACTTGCTGAAGCTCGCTCTCAGTCGGCTCGCGCTTGAGATCGAACTTCAAGGACGTTCTAAACGAGGAAACAAAGCCGTCGAGCATCGGTTCGCCGGCGGTACCGCTCGCTGGCTCGTGCGTCGTGCCGAACAGTTGCTCGTTGGTTTGTTTGAGCGAATGCGACGGGCCTTGGCCGACGGCCGTGAAGTCGCCGCCTCGTCGCGAGTGAAACGCGGTCGACGTCGGGTCGCCCGGTGTCAGGTAGTTGGTCGCACCGCCATCGGGCAGTCCTTCTCCTTTGCCGAGGTAGCCGAACAAGTGGTCGAAGGACCGATTCTCAAGCATGAGTACAACGACGTGATCGAACAGCAGCTCCATGGTGTGCTCCTTTTCGAGGTGGACCGACCTGGCTACTTCGGGTCAATGCGGAAATCGGGCCGCCGCAAGGCATCCCAACGCGCCGATTTCTCGATGCTACGAACCGTAAGGTTGCGATTTGATGTCGGTGAACGCACTGAGTTGTCTAACTAACCAACATAAGCGATTGCCGAGGCGATCTCCAGTCTAGTCAAAAGGCATGACAAGAAAATCCCGCGCATCATATGGGGCACCGCATTCTCGGAGGGTACTCACCATGATTACGCTTGATGTCGAATCCGTTCACGCTTTCGTTTTGGTGGCCGATTTCGGCAGCTTTACCAAGGCGGCGCATGCGCTCGGCACATCGCAAGCAGCGGTCAGTATCAAGATCAAGCGGCTTGAGGAACGCTTAGGGCATCGGCTGCTTGAGCGTACGCCGCGGCAGGTTCGGTTGTCCCCGCAGGGGCTATCGTTTCTGCGGCCTGCTCGAAATTTCGTTGCAGCCCATGAATTGGCCTTGGCCGGGCTCAACGAAGAAGCCAAGCGCGTGACGATCGGCATTAGCGATCAAGTAGCGGGCCCGAATTTGCCTACTTTGCTTGCGCGATTGGGCGCGCATGACCCTAGTCTCATCGTCGAAATAAGGATCGACGCCTCGCGCGCGCTCGTCGATGCATTCGGAAAGAGGACGATCGACGCAGCGATCGTGCGGAGGGAGGATGATCGCTGGGATGGCGAATTGCTCGCGCGCGAACGGTTCGGGTGGTTCGCCTCGCCGCATTGGACCCACCGGGAAGGTGAGCCTTTGCGGCTTGCTTCGCTCGCGGCGACCTGCGGAGTGCGAGCGCTCTCGACTCAAGCGCTCGACGAAGCGGGCATCGCTTGGCGAGAAGTGTTCATCGGAGGCGGTATCGCGGCAGTTACTGCGGCGGTGTCGGCGGGTTTGGCTGTGGCTGCGCTTGCGTATAGCGTCGCCCCGCTCGGCGCAATCGACATTGGCTCGCGATTGGGGCTGCCTCGTCTGCCGGAATCGGACATCTTGCTGTATTCATCCGTCGTCGATTCGGCGTCGGCCACCGCCGTGCGCGCTTTGGCGGCCTCATTTGGAAGCATCGAAAACGGCCGGGATCTCGAGCAGTATGCAGAGCACCGCGTCGTCGCCGTTTGAATCAACCCCTTGTTGTTCGAGGCGGCAGCAGCACGGCGTTTCGCCCTACAGATCTGTTGTTTCTGAAATATGGATCGAGATCTGTTTGTTTTGCGCGGGGTCAGTTAACGTACTCGCGGATGACCGTTCGTCGGCAACCGGCGGATGCTCACACGCAGCCAGTCTCTGGTAACACTATCTAAGCCCCCGCCATGAAATTCGAGCTGTTCAATCGACGCGTAGCGTCGACAGCCGAAACATCTGTCGCTTCGTCTATCGCGGCCGAGCCGCCGACCAAAAGTCGGCAGAGGCTTTCACAGAAGTTGGCGCTCGTTGTTTTGCTGACCGGAGCGTTTCTGTCTCCACTCGACTATTTCATCGTCAATCTAGCGCTTCCGGCAATCCGAACAGGCTTGCATGCAACGTCAGCGCAATTGCAGTTGATTGTTTCCGTTTATGCATCGGCATTCGCGATTTTGCTCGTGACAGGTGGCCGCTTGGGCGATTTGTACGGACGTAAGAGGATGTTCATGGCGGGGCTCGCCGGTTTTGTCGTCTCGTCGGCGCTATGTGCGGGTTCAACGAGCGGTGGCTTTCTTGTCGTCGCACGCATCTTGCAAGGCGCGGCCGCCGCGATCATGGTCCCGCAAATTCTTGCGACGATCCGGACGGTCTTTCCACCAGAGCAGCAAACGAAGGTCATGGGTTTATACGGCTTCGTCTTCGGGATCGCGTCGGTAGTGGGCCAACTCGGCGGCGGCGCACTCATTACATTCAAGCCGTTCGGCCTCGATTGGCCATCGATCTTTCTCATCAACGTGCCCGTTGGCACCCTCGCCTTGGTGGGCGCTTGGTGCTTCGTGCCCGAAAACAAGCCAATGCAGGGCAGGCGTATCGATTTGATTGGGCTAGTTCTCCTTTCGTTGCTCTTGACGCTCATCATCTACCCGTTGACGCAGGGGCGCGAGGCCGGTTGGCCACGATGGACGTTCGTGTGCCTAGGGCTGAGCGCGCCGACTTTATTACTCTTTGTGCTGGCCGAGCGACGACTCAAAAGGAGTGGCGGTGATCCGCTCATGGATATAGTGCTGTTTCGCAATCCGGTGTTTTCGATCGGTCTTGTACTTGCGTTCTGTTTCTACTGCGATAGCGTTTTCTTTCTGACATACGGCATCTATTTGCAGGGTGGGTTGCACTGGAGCGCCCTCATCTCCGGCGTGGCCATCCTTCCGTTCGGTGTTGGTGCGGTACTCGGGCCACTGCTCTCGCCCGCGCTAGTTCATCGGATAGGCAGTCATGTCTTGACTGCGGGGTTCATGTTGCTCGCAGTCGGCTTCGGCCTCTCGGGCCTCGCATTGATGGATGCTCTTTCTCCCGGGGTGACGTTTTATTTCGGGCTAATGCTTGCCGGAATGGGGCACGGCACAGTGTTGCCGTCGGTGGTACGTATTGTCGTCGGCGAAATCGAGCCCGCTCAGGCGGGGCTTGCTTCCGGCGTCGTGACGTCGATGCTCCAGATCGGATCGGCATTTGGCGCGACGGCGATCAGCGGTGCCTTTTTCTCGGTGCTGGCTGCGAATCGCACGCCGGTCGCGTATGTCCGAGCGTACCAATTGGGTATGGGCATCGTCTCGCTGCTGTTCGCCACCTGCGTAGGGCTCTCCGTATTGCTTGTCGCACGACAGACTAGAGCGGCGCCCACTTGAGCGCCGCTCTAGTCTGTATCGAATGCTGTTATCGGGCCCAACGATCGAATCGCTATACCGGATGAGTGGACTCCTGTCTAAGTTGCTCAGCCAACGCCAACGTGACACGGGCATTGGCGACGAGCGGCGGCGCGATGACACGCCCATCCGGCAGCACATACACCGACGATCCGGTCCGCTCGCCGGCCGCCGAAGCGACGGCGTCGAGCACGCCCCGCGCTGCCCGTACTTCGTCATCGGAAGGTGTAAACACGTCGTTGACGACAGGCAACTGAGAAGGATGAAAAACGAACCGGCCGACGAACCCCATCGCTTTGGCCCGCAGCGTCGATTCCCGCAAACCGTCGAGATCGTTCAACGTGTGATACACGGTCTGAATCGGCGCAGCAAGCCCGGCCGCGCGAGAAACGACGACGCAACGCACGCGGCAATACTCGAGCGTGAGGTTATCGACGCCCACTTGCAAATCGGCGCGCAGATCGCTTTCGCCCACGCCGATGCGATCGAGCCGTGGCGACGACGTCGCAAGCTGGTATGCCGTCTCCACGGCATAAGCCGATTCGATCAAGATCTGAATGCGCGCGGTGCATTGAAACGAATCGAGCCAAGACGCGACCGTGCGGATCTCATCGGGGCCGTCGCATTTGGGCAAACGTAGTGCGATGAGCGACGGTTGCGCGATCGCTTCGACGTCGTCCCGACACCAAGGACTCGAAACCGGATTCACGCGAACATAAGTCGGTTTCGGCGGACCGGACGCGAGTACGGCGGCCGCCTGCACGCGCGCTTCGACCTTCCGATCGGCCGGAACGGCATCTTCGAGGTCGAGCACGATCGCATCGGCCTCGCTCGCATAGGCTTTGTCGACGACGCTCGTCTTATGCGCGGGTACGTATAGGTAGCTTCGATAAGTGCGGCTGTCGTTCGCCGTCATAGCACACCCCGATCGCGCAGTTGGGCCAATTCATGCGACTTGAAGCCGAGCGAACCGTAGATTGCCGCGTTGTGCTCGCCGCGCGTCGGCCCGCCCCATCGAATCGCGCCCGGCGTGCGAGAGAGCCGGAACGGGACGTTATGTGTACGAAACGAGCCAAGCTCGTCGTCGTCGACTTTGACGATCGTGCCGAGCGCGGCATATTGCGGATCGCGCATGACGTCTGCAATGTCGTACACCGGCGCGATCGCGGCTTCGGCTTGCTCGAAGGCTCGAATCACCTCATCCCTCGAGCGCTTGCCGATCCACCCTCCGACGGCGGCGTCGAGTTCATCGACATGCTTGGCGCGCGACGGCCCCGTGGCGAACCACGGTTTAGCGATCAAGTCTTCGCGACCGACGAGCCGCATGACGCGTTCGGCAATACTGTGCGCCGAGGTCGAGAGCGCCACCCACTGGCCGTCGGCCGTGCGGTACACGCCGCGCGGCGCATTGTTCGGCGAGCGATTGCCCATTCGCCTCGGGACCTCGCCTGTCTGGTCGTACGTGAGTACTTGCGCACCCATGGCGGCCAGCATCGTCTCGATGATGGCCAGATCGACGACTTGCCCTTGCCCCGTGCGCTCGCGTGCCCACAATGCCGTCATGATCGCGAACGCGGCGGTGAGCCCGGCGATCGTATCGGCGAGAGGGAAGGAGGGAAGCAGCGGCGGGCCGTCCGCTTCGCCGGTGATCCCTGCAAGGCCGCTCATCGCCTCGGCCAGCGTACCGAAACCGGGGCGGCGAGCGTAGGGGCCGAATTGCCCGAAGGCGGTCACGCGTAACAAGATGAGCCCCGGATTGACGGCCGATAGCGTGTCGTATCCAAGGCCCCATCGTTCAAGGGTGCCGGGGCGGAAGTTTTCGACGACGACGTCGGCTTGCTCGACCATTTCCAAAAAGATGCGCTGCCCCTCGGGCGCGCCGAGGTTCAACGTCACCGCTTGCTTATTGCGGGCGAGCACTTTCCACCAGAGCGGAACGTTCTCGTGACGTGCACCGTATTTACGCGCCGGGTCTCCCGAGGGGTGCTCGACCTTGATCACTTCGGCGCCATAGTCCGCGAGTAGTGTCGCGGAAAGCGGCGCGGCGAAAAGCGTCGCCACGTCGAGCACCCGCACGCCCGCAAGCGCAGGCCGTTGGTCGACGGACTCGGTCGCATCGGCCTTGGCGTCGTTCAATTCGAAATCATGCAGCATCATGCCGTTCTCCTTCAGATCGTCGGTCTAAATCGGTTAGTTGTGCTAATCGATTATCGGATTCGATCGCATTGAATGAGCGAACACGCTTAACTACCGTTCACGCGGTAAATGGGGAAGTACGTTTGAACTCTGCCGTGCAAGTACGCATCGGCGAGCTTGGGAACATCGTCGAAGTCGAACACCTCGGTCGGCTCGGGGCCGATCCAATCGGTTGCCTCTTGGAAGTCGCGAATCGTTTCGCTATCGCCGTGGCGCCATGCATGCGTATGCACGTGCAAACGGCGATTGATGCATTCGGTCGCGCGCAAATTCCAGAGCCGCATGCCCGTTTTCCATCCGACGGTCGCGACGATCCCGGTCCGGCCGACCGCACGCATCGTCGCGCGGTAAAGCGCACCGCCCAAGTTGTCGAGAAAGATCGAGACGCCCTTGCCATCGCTCAACTCGGCGATCGTCTCGAGCAACACATGCTCCGAGGCTTTGTATGCCGTACGGTACTCAGGATCGTCGCGATAGCGCGCCTCGTCGAATGCTAGGTTCGGGAATCTGCGCCTATCGACGGGCGTGATGCCCAGTTCGGCGATTTCACGGAGCCGGGTGTCGTTACTCGCCGTCATCGCCACCCGGAAGCCTTCGCGTTTGGCGAGCGCGAGCTCGGCAAGCGTCGTGCCGCCGCCCCAGCCGAACACGAGATGGTTTTCCGGATCGGCATGCGGAAGCTGCGCCCGCCAACAGGCCGAGGCGACCTTCCAATTGTCCCAAGCGGTGAAGTACCGTCCGTAAGTGGTCCATCGCAACAAGGAATGACGGCTGTGAGCGGGCAGGGGGACTAGATTGTCGGCGCTCACTTTCGTGCGTCGCGCCATGACGCCGATCGTTCCGGGTGCGTCATAGGCGAACACGAGCTCGGCGAAGCCGTTTTCGTCGCGCTTACCGAACGGCATCAGCATGCAAACGTCGCCGTCGCCGAGCGACTTGACCGCGCGCCCTCGCTCGATCACGCGCACAAGCGCGCCGTTGCCGAGCACGATCTTTTCCTCACGCCGCTGGCGGCAGATGTCGACAGGATTGCGCGAAAGCGCATGGTCGAGGTTGGCTTCCCAGGAACCGTAAAGCGGCTCGACCAATACTTCGTCGTCCGCCATGTCGGGAAAGGAGAACGTTTCGCGGTGCAGTTCGCCCGGTATCGGCTGGCCGGCTTTGTCTTCGGGACCGGCGTAAAGAACCCATGCATCGGTGCTGATCATCGTGGCCTCGCTTCGGTTGGCGTTGAGATGCGGAACCCACGTTGACGATAGGATGCTCAGGCGTATGTTTGAAATGGATTGTTGCGATGCACATATTCGGGTCTTGAATGAGCGCGCCGCGTGAGGCGAGATGAAACCGACGTTTCAAACGACATGCCCCGGCGACCCATGACGGTCACCGGGGCATGAGGGGGACTGCCGGTGAGAAAGCGAGTGCGGCCGTCGCGGCCGCAATCGGTCAGCCGATCACTCGGCGGCCATGCTCGCGGTGCTGGACGCTGCGAGCGCGTCGCTCGATGCGCGGCGATGTTGATCGGAAAGCTTGCGCATCAGCGGCAAGAGCGCCAGCGACATGGCGACGCCTGCCACGGCGAGCCAGCCGAGCTTGCCGAACAAATCCGTATAGAGCGTAAGCGATTGCGTTGCGGGCAAGTTATTCGACGGCATCTGCGCGTAGTTCGCGACGACGCTGCCCAAGTATTGGGAAATGCCGGTGGCAAGGAAGTAGGCGCCCATCATGAAGCCGCTCATTCGAGCCGGGATGTAGCGGGCGATCATCGCGAGACCGAGACCGCTCACGAGCAATTCTCCGAGCGAGTTCAACCCGTAGCCCCACACCATGAACCAGGAAGACACGCGACCGTCCACGGCGTAGCGGCCGCTAAACGCATAGATGAGGAAGCCGATCGCCACGGCCACATAGCCGAGCGCGAATTTCGAGGCGATGCTCAGGTCGCCGCGTCCCTTCGCGAGCCGCGTATACGTCGAGGCGAGGATAGGGCTCAGCGCCATGATCCAAATCGGATTCAGTGCTTGGAATTGCGCTGCGCTCCACGAGAACAGATGGATGCCGAACAACGAGAAGGTCGGGTCGACGTTGCGCAACGCGAACAGCGTCAGCGAGGTCATCTGCTGCTGGTAGAAGATGAAAAACAGAATCGACTGCGCGGAAAGCACGAGCGCGGCGACTAGACCTGCGCGCTCCGAACGATCGCATTTCGCGATCATGTACCCGAACAGCGCGAGGATGATGATCCCGGCGATATCGACGCAGGTCACGGCGAGGGTCTTATTGCCGAGCACGAATGTCGCCGCGGTGCCGAGTCCGACCGCTCCGATTGCAACCAAGCCCAGGCGGGACCATACGACCGGCTTGGCATCGGGGCCGGAGCCCACGTGCGACAGCGAGCGGTAGCGCAAGAAGAAATTGAGCACGCCGAGGATCATGCCGGCGCAGCAGACGGCAAATGCCGCGCGCCAACCCCAACGGTCTTTGATCCAGGGCGTGGCGAGGATCGAGATCGTCGAGCCGATGTTGACGGCCATGTAGTAGATCGTGAAGGCGCTGTCGATACGTGCGTCGTCGCCCTCGTAGATGCGGCGAACGAGGTTGGCGGAATTCGCTTTGAATAGACCGTTGCCGACGACGATGACGCCGAGCGACGTATAGAGGAAGGACAACCGCTCGTCGGGTAGCGCGAGCATCCCGTAGCCGAAGGCGAGCACGATGGCGCCGAACAGCATCGTGCGGCGCGTCCCGAGAATCTTATCGCCGACCCATCCGCCGATCGACGGCGCCGCATAAACGAGTGCAGTGAACGCGCCCCAAGTGAGGTTCGCGCGTGCATCGCCGAAACCAAGCCGCTCGACCATATAAAGCACGAGTAGCGCACCCATGCCGTAATAGCCGAAGCGCTCCCACATTTCGACTAAAAAGACCGTCGTAAACGATCTCGTTTGCGAAGCCGACGAATTCATTAAAAGTTCTCCCTGATAGGTCGAATGACTTTCGCACGTTTTGCGTGCGGAGTTCGAACGCCGGCGACCGATCGCGCGATAGCGCATCGATCGCCGCGCTCGCTTAAGCGAGCGTGTGCCGGCACGCCGCTGCCAGCAGCGCCGCGCGCGATTCTCCTAGCGTTGGTCGCGTGCGTCACTTCGGGTATGCACCAGTGCGGGGGGCGCCCAACACAATTGATAGCTGCGCGCCAAACCGAGCCCGTGCTCTGATGCGCGTTGCAATTGGCCGATTGCTCCTTCCCGTCGCATTTCAAACCGTCATTCGCCATTATGAAAGCCACGCATATATTTGCGAGGGCCTCGTCGCGTACCTACGCGACGGGCGCTATCGTACCCCTAGTTGCGCGCTCATGGTCACGGCCCAATGCTTTTGACAGGATAGTCGCGGTCGGCTCCCATGCAATTACATTGACTTTCGGCTTGCAGGCATTGGCCGGCATCACAGCCGGCATCACAGTCGCATTCGCCGACGAGCCCGTACGGGCGCCGTCGCCGCCCTTACCGCAGATCGCTCAAGAGGCCACCACGCCGAATGCCCTCGTGGGAACGGAGTCGGCCTTGACCCAAAAGCCCCCTACGCCGCGCTCGAGCCAGGCGAGCAGCGCGGGGTTCGTCGCCGATAGTCGCTTTGGCCTCGAATGGCGCAATTACACCGACTACTATCACTTGAGCGGCATCAGCCGGCATGCGTGGGTCGAAAGCCTTCAGGCCAAATTCGAATCGGGCTTCACACGCGGGCCGATCGGTTTCGGCATCGATGCGGCGCTGTTCGGCGCGCTGAAGCTCGACGGTGGCCGCGGCGCTCACAACATGGTCTACAACGGACGCCATAGCGACGGCGAGCGTCGGCTCGCATGGGCCTATCCCGGTCTCTATAGCTTGAAGGCACGCATTTCGGACTCCGTATTGAAGTATGGCCTGCAACAAGTGTCGAATCCGTTCCTCGACCCTCACGACAATCGGGCGCTGCCCCCGACGTTTCTCGGTGCGTCGCTGCTCTCGCGCGAAGTGAACGGGCTTGCGCTGCAAGCTGGCAGTTTTACCAAGGCGGACCCGCGCGGCCAGACCAATCTTGTCGATCTGCGCACGACATATGGGCGCGTGTCGTTCAAGCGCGTGAGCTACGCGGGTGCGACTTGGGATTATTCGCCCGACGGCTCGGTGTCGCTATACGCCGACCAAGCGGACGACTTATGGCGCCAGTATTACGCTTCGTTGCAACATGGGTTCGGCAACGTGCGCTCGTTGAGGCTGACCGGCTTCGCCAATCTCTATTCGACGCACGATACCGGGGCGTCGCGGCAAGGACCGATTCATAACAATGCCTACAGCGCGTCGCTATCGGCGCAGCGCGGCCCTCATGGGTTGCTGGTGGCCTACCAAAAGATCTTGGGCGATCAGTTCTTCGATTACATCGATGAAACCGCGGGGGTATATCTCGTCAATTCGATGGATGTCGATTACAACGCCCCGCACGAACAGTCGCTTCAGTTGCGCTATACGTTCGACGGCAAGCAAGCCGGCCTGCCGGGGCTTACCGCCATCGTATGGGCTCAGCAAGGATGGGGCGCCGATACGTCGGTGGGCGCGCAGCGATACGCGCAAGATGGGGCGTCTTATGACGCGCTTTACCAGCGAAACGGCCAACCGCTGCATGGCCGGCATCATGAGTTCGGCTTCATCCCGACCTACGTCGTGCAAAGCGGGCCGCTGCGCAATGCGAAGTTCACGTTGATTGCTCAGTGGCACGTCGGATCGGCCTTTTACTCGGACGGTACGAATCAGGTCTATCGGCTCTTAGTCACGCTGCCGACGCGTATCTTCTGACGGGGGATGTGCCGAACGACTCGCGGTGGCGGCGATGCCGCCGCGAGTCGCCTGGATTGCCTAAAGGGAAAACGAGGGGTGAGACGGATCGCGCGAGAACCGGCGATCGAGTGCCGGTAAATTTACCGTACGTGTTGTTCGCCCGGTAATTCCGCCCCATGGGCTCGAATTGCCGCAATCAGTTCGGCCGGCGTGATCTCGTAACGCACTTCCCGGTGGATGCCGGGCTTACGCTCGTCGACTTCGATCAGATGAATACTTTTACCGTCGTCTGTTGCTTCGAGTCGCAGTGTGCGGACGACATGTCCGCCCGTATCGTGGATTTCGGTGAGCAGGGTCATTGCCCCGGAAGAGCCGGTGGTGCGCATCGAACGTTTCCTCGAGTCGTGGGTGAACCGATTGTACGGGCTTACATGAGCCCATGTCTGTCGCCGTGCGCGCATAGCGCCGTTTGCGACAGGCATGACGACCGGCCCCGCGCCCATTTCATGGCGATGAGTGTATCGCGAAGTTCGCTGGCGTCAGTGGCTTTTAAAAGTGCACGAACACAACGCGCCACAGAGCGTGCACTTGGGGTTGACGCTTTCGAATTTTCTCGGCGCCGGCGCGGGCCGGCACCGGCCGCTAGGCGACGTGCACGCGTTCGTTTTCGACGAGGGCTTGTGCGATTTCCCAGGCGTCGCGCGCCGCATCGACACGGCCGCTCAATTGCCGCGCGAGCGTGGCGCCGTCGAGTAGCAGCGCGCAGCGACGCGCGAGCCGAACGGCGGTTTCATGATCGAAACGTTCGTCGAGAATGCGTTCGAGCGAATGGACAAAAGCGCGACGCTGTGCTTCGGATGCGGCGAGAATTTCATTTTCTTCGGCATGAAATTCCGCCGCCGCGTGGATCAGCATGTTGCCGGTGAACGACTCGGCACGGAACCAGGTGTCGTGCCATTGGAAGATCGCGTGGAGCTTGTCCAACGCATCCGTGTGCGCGGCGACCGCCGCGGCGATGCCCGCCGCGAACCCCGCGCCTTGTTCGTTCAGCACTTCGACGACAAGGCGGCTTTTGGAGGGGAAGTGCTTATACATCGTCATCTTCGCGACGCGCGATTCGGCGATGATTCGGTCGATGCCGACAGCGTGAAAACCGAACTGCGAAAATAGCCGAGTCGCGGTTTCGATCAGCGCTTTCTTTTTTTCGCTCATTTAGAGGCCCGCTTCTATAGTGAAAGTTATGTGTTTTCGCGTCGAAGCCCGTCGGCCGCGAAGCTTCTTCCTCGAAAAACGGATTTCAGAAGAAACTTATCGCGGTTTATGACGTGAATCGGCTTGCCGCGCAGTCTCTCAATGCGCGACATGATCTCGAAGCTTCGTCATTCAAATCGAAGCGCGCGATGAAATCAAGTCCTTTGCGCGACTAATCGGATTGCACGAGCGTTTTATTTTGGGCTCGCATGAGGTGCTTGCACGTTTTCGGCGCCGTTCAAAAAGTCAAGCTGACAATTTGCTTTCGTCGTTAAAGGCCGTTTCGGCGGCCAAACGCGCCGTGCTTCGCGCCCTGCTCAAGGCCCGGTGATACGATCGATGTGCCGGCAACTATCCCTTCCACGACATATGGTGACGCTGTATGAAGCGCTCGGCGTGCGCGAAGACGCCTCCGAGGACGAGATCAAACGCGCGTATCGAAAGGCGGCGATGCGGGCGCACCCGGATCGCAATCAAGGTCGCGAAGCCGCCGCGCACGATGCATTCCAAGAAATCAAGCAGGCTTACGCGATTTTGTCCGACCCCGAACAGCGGCGCGTCTACGACACCGTGTTTGCGCAGGAAATGAGTAAATTGCGCGAGCATGAGGAACGGCAGGCGCGGCAAGCACGCGAACGGGCAGAGCGCGAGGCTCAGGCGCAGCGCGAACGGTATGAGAAATACGTGGCGCTGGCGATGCGCTATGCCGAGCGCGGCCACAATCGCGATGTCGTCTTCGGCGTGCTGCTCGGCCGAGGATGCGATGAGGCGTTAGCCGCGCGCATTGCCGACGGGGTCGCAGCCTTCGCGGCCGAGAAATCGCGCGGCGACCGGCAAAAAGCGGTGCCCGGGTCTTCTCGCGCGATGCCGGCCGATGCGTCCACCGAAGAGGAACCGATCGGACATGCCGGGTTGTTCACCACGCTTTGGCATGGCATGTTCGGTTTGCGCCCCTAAGGCCGGCGAGCGGGCGGCGAAGCCGATCGTGCGCCGCGCGGCTCGCCGTTCCCGCTCAGGAAGTGAAATCGGTCGATTTCGACAGCGATTCCCACGCGCTGAATTCCGCGCGCAATGCATCGAGCTTTTCGGTCACGCGGGTGACGGCGTCCGTGCCGAGCAGCAGATGCATCGGCGGGTTGTTCGATGCGATGACGTCGAGAATGGCACGAGCCGCTTTCGCGGGGTCGCCCGGTTGTTTGCCGCTGACCGATTGCCGACGCGCGCGCACCGGATCGAACACGGCGTCGTAGTCGGCGATGGAGCGCGCGCCGCGCACGAGCGAGCGTCCCGCCCAATCGGTGCGAAATGCACCGGGTGCGACGGCGGTCACTTTAATGCCCAGGTCGGCCACTTCGCGAGCGAGGCTCTCCGAGATACCTTCGAGCGCGAACTTCGTGCCGTGATAGGCGCTGAGGCCAGGCAGCGTCATGTAGCCGCCCATCGACGTGATATTGATAATATGGCCGCGTTTGCGACGGCGCATGTAAGGCAGCACCGCTTGCATCATTGCGACGGCGCCGAAGACGTTGACGTCGAATTGCTTGCGCCAGTCGGCCAGCGTCGATTCCTCCAAGATGCTTTCATAGCCGTAGCCGGCGTTGTTGACGAGGACGTCGATCGGCCCGACTTTGCCTTCGATATCGGCGATCGTATCGCCGATCGCATCGGTGTGGGTGACGTCGAGCAGTTTGCCCACCGCGCGACCGGGGCCCAGCAGTTCGAATTCGCCGAGCGCGGCTTGATCGCGCAGCGTACCGACGACGCGGTGGCCGTCGGCGATGGCCGCTTGCGCGAGCGCACGGCCAAGGCCGCTGCTGACGCCCGTGATGAGAAAAACTTTGCTTTGCATGGTGGACATCGATCCCTCCGGTCGCAATGAAGTCACTGCCTATGCTACGGCATAGCGCAGCGTGTCGGCGGACCGTAGAGGGCGCAATGAACGTGCCTCGCCGGTGCGGCGCGTGAGCCCACGCATCGGCGAGAGAGCCTCTGCGCCGCCACGCTCATCCTTGCCGGCTTTGGCGCCGGATCCCCCAGCGATTGGCGATTGCGGGAATCATCGGCCCCATCTTCAAGATGAAATCGAAGGCCATCAACAGGGCGGCAATGGCGAACGGTATATCGCCCACGAAGCGAAGCCACTGCCAGAGGCCGGTCGTATCGTAAAAGGCTAGGCTACGTGCATAGGCAAGACCGTGGTCGTAGACCGCGTTCAGTTGAGGCCAGCCGACTGGGAAAAAGTTTAAGACGATCCACAGCACGAGGCCCGCGTTGTAAAGCCAAAACGCCCATAGGCCGAGCTTATCGCTGAACGTCGTGCGATCCGCGGCGGCGTAGCGCAGGCAGAAATAGATGAGTCCGATGGCAAGCAGCCCGAATGCGCCGAACAAGGACGTATGGGCATGATTCAAGGTAAGGAAGGTGCCGTGTTCGTAGTAGTTGACGAGCGGCGCGTTCAGCGTACCGCCGCCGAACACGCCGGCGCCGACGAAATTCCAGAATGCCGAGCCGAGGACGTACGTATAGGCGAGACCGTAACGAAACTGATGCTGCTTCTTGATCAGGCTATGGTGCTCCATCGCGTCGAGGATCAGCAGCACGAGCGGCAGTACCTCGATGAAGGAAAACATACTGCCGACCGGCACCCACAGGCCGGAGGCACCGACCCAATAAATGTGATGCCCGGTGCCTAGCACGCCGCCTAGGAAAATAAGAATGAGTTCGAGATAAACGGAGCGCTCGGCCAATTGACGCGACACGAGGCCGAGCCCCATGAGCAGGTAGGCGCTGATCGCCGCCGCAAAGAATTCGAACGATTGCTCGACCCAAAGATGCACGACCCACCAGCGCCAAAAGTCGGTGATCGTGAACGACGGATTCACACCGAACAACGGAACCATGCCGAATACGTACAGCAGTGCGATATTCGTCGTCGATGCCCAGATAAGGTGTTCGAGACGGATATGGCCGGTCCAGAATTGCTGGGCGGCTTCCTTGAGGGCGGTGATGTTCGGCCAGAGGCCGCGAAGCACCAGGACGCTCCAAAACGCGAGTCCCGCGAAAAAGCCGATCTGCCAGAATCGGCCCAGCTCGAGGTAAGAGAGCCCCTGATTGCCGAACCAGAACCAACCCTTGCCGATGAAACCCATGATGCCGAGGTAATCGCCGATGAGCGCCCCGGCAACGATGACGACGGTCGCCCAAAACAGTAAGTCCACAAGGGGCCCTTGCCCCGCGGGCTCGCGCCCGCTGATGGCCGGCGCGAGAAATAAGCCGGCACCGATCCAGGAAAGACCGATCCAGACGATTGGGGCTTGGATATGGATGCTGCGCCAGAAATTGAACGGCAAGACGTCGTCGAAATGCAGACCGTAGAAGCTGGCGCGATCGGAGTAATAGTGGCCTAGGATGGCACCGGCGGCGATTTGCAGCAGCAGGACGGCGGCGACAACGAGGAAGTACTTGCCCACCTTCCGCTGGCTTGGCGCCATGCCGCGGAACTGAATGAGCGTCGGGTCCATCGTGCCTTGGTCGTCGACGCGGATGTAGCGGTGATAGACGAAGAGAACGGCGCCAAAGCAAAAGAACGTGAAACAGTAGCTCGCCCAGGTCCAGCCGAAGGTGCTTGTCGTCGGCACGTTGCCGACGAACGGCTCGTACGGCCAGTTCTGAGTCCACGAGACATTGCTGCCCGGTCGCCGTGCGACCGTGGTCAGTGCCGAATACAAAATGAAATCGGCGGTTTTTGCGGCGTTGCGATCATCCAAGCTATAGGCCTGGGTCCACCCCTTGATGAAATCGTGATGCGTTAGCTGCTGCGCAATCTCCGCTTGCAGCGTGCTCAAGGCAGCGGCGACGGCTGCCGATAACGGCACTTGCGCGCGTGAGAGATCGATGTCCTGAAGCTGCCGTTGCATCGCGGCTTGCACAGCCCGGCGATCGTCGTCGCCGAGTGCGGCGAATGTTTTGCCGAAGCGCTCGCGCGCGAGGTTATCGGCAGTGACTTGGCCGAGACGCAGCAGGTATTCGGCGGTATAGTCTTCGCCGAAATACGATCCCATGCCGTAGATGCTCCCGTAATCCATCAGGTCGGCGCGCTGAAAAGACGCCTTGCCGTCCTCGATATCTTGCGCAGTCATGACTAGGGTGCCGTCAGGGGCCGTGAATCGATCCGGTTGCGGGGGCGATGTCCGGTAGGTGATGAGCGTCGCCCAGGCGAGAAGCGCAAAAGTAATAATCGCGATGCCGAGAAGTACCCATTTCAAAACGGCACTTACCCGGTCTTCCTCCATGCGTTGCAGGATCGTCGCGTTCGTATCCATCAAGGTTCTCCTTTTCGAACACTTCGTGGTGACACTCTTCGACCCGAGTCATAAAAGCGAATGCATACTGGGCAAACGTGATATTTCGTTTGCGCTGCCGCCGCGCTAACCCAGCGTAGTACATATCCTCCGAAATGGACGCCCTAATCATTTGCGAAAAAGCAGCCGCTAAGCTCAGCGCAAAGACGATGCGCAATGACTTCGGTGGGCACGCGCGAACCGCGCTTAGCAAAACAAGTTCGATGTAGAAACGAAGTGCGAGGCATGCCACACGATTGCCGGTGGCAATGAGATCGCGCAGGATGCGCGGGTGTTGGTAGGCGGCGCAGTCAGATTGGTCCGCGCCGCTTTGAGTGCAGGAGAGGGAGGGGCGTATCGGGAGGCGCTTATCCCGGCGCGTGTTGCGTCATCGCCGTAGTGCCTTCTCGGTTCGACGGCGCGCTATCGGGTTTGACGCACTTATCGCCGGGATGGACGTCGAGTCCCCAATCGCCTTGGTCGTACCAATCGTCGCCAAGCAATTCGGCGGGATGCTGCGTGCGGCTCTGTCCGTTGCCGCAGCGCATGTCGTCGGCTGCGCAGTAGTGGTCACATCCCCAGCAAAGCCGCTCCGGATGGACCGGGTGCAGCGGAAATACCTTGGCCATGCGTGTTCTCCCATCCGTCGGCAGCAACCTATGAAGACGATTATCCTGCTTCGGTATGGGGCGCTTCTGTGTCAGAACGACGCATAAGGACCATTTGCCGCATGCATCCTAGCCGCTTGATGGTTCGGGAGAGAGGAGGGCCGCATGCCGCGGCCCACGGCGTTTTTAAATCAAACGATGCCGGTGGTGTAATAGACGCCGATCACGAAGAAGACCGCCAGCGTTTTGATGAGCGTGACGGCGAAGATGTCGCGATACGATTCCTTGTGCGTGAGCCCCGTCACGGCCAGCAACGTGATAACGGCACCGTTGTGAGGCAGCGTATCCATGCCGCCGCTGGCCATGGCCACGACACGATGCAGCACCTCGAGCGGGATGTGCGCGGCCGTTGCGTTTTTAACGAACCAATCGGACATCGCTGCGAGCGCGATACTCATGCCGCCCGACGCCGAGCCCGTGATGCCGGCCAGCGAACTGACCGATACGGCGGCATTGACGAGCGGATTGGGAATCGATTTGAGCGCGCCGCCCACGACGAGAAAGCCCGGCAGTGCCGCGATGACGCCGCCGAAGCCGTATTCCGATGCCGTATTCATCGATGCGAGCAAGGCGCCGGCGACGGCGCTTTTCGTGCCGGTCGCGAAGCGAGCGCGGACGCGATTGAACGCCGTGACGGCGACGAGCAAGATGCCGGCGATCAGCGCACCCTCGACCGACCAAACGGCGACGACCGTCTTGATCGTCGCCGATAGCGGCGTATGCACGCCCGGCAAAACGTCGGGCGGCACGATATAGGTGTCGGCGCCGTACCATTGCGGAATCAACTTGGTCAGTGCGAAGTTCGCGACGCCCACGAGCACGAGCGGTGCGATCGCGACGAGCGGATGCGGCAACGTGCTCGTACCGACGTGCTCGGGCTCATTCACGAGCGAAGTGCCGTAGCCTTCGCCTTTCGCGAGCGCCGAACGCCGGCGCCACTCGAGATACGTGAGCCCGACCACGATGATGAATACCGAACCGATGGTGCCGAGCGCCGGTGCCGCCCATCCCGTGGTCTTGAAGAACGCACTCGGAATGATGTTTTGAATCTGGGGCGTGCCGGGCAGCGAATCCATCGTGAACGAGAAGGCGCCGAGCGCAATGGCGCCGGGCATCAAGCGCTTCGGAATGTTGCTCTGACGATAGAGTTCGGCGGCGAACGGATAGACCGCGAACACGACAACGAACAGCGATACGCCGCCGTAGGTCAGCAACGCGCAGACGGCCACGATCACGGCATTGGCGCGGCTCCGGCCGATATAGCGAATGGCCGCGGCGACGATCGCCTCGGAGAACCCGGCGAGTTCGATGACCTTGCCGAAGACGGCGCCCAGCAAAAAGACCGGGAAATAGAGTTTGACGAAGCCGACCATCTTCTCCATGAAGATGCCGGTGAAAACCGGCGCGACGGCGGCGGGATCGGTCAGTAAGACGGCGGCCAAGGCGGCGATCGGCGCGAATAGAATCACGCTGTAGCCGCGGTAGGCGGCGAACATCAAGAACGCCAATGCGGCAAGAACGATGACGAACGACATCGGGTCTCCAAATTGTGATCGTGAGTGCGAGGGTGCGCACGGGAAAATGCAGGGAGCGCATATTGCAGTTTCCGTGCCATGGCACGCCGCCGCTTGCTGAGCGAGACGATTGGCCGCGCCGGAGTAGGAAACCGGTTTTATGACTTGGGTGCCGATCTCCGAATGGAGACGGTCGAGCCATTGGAAATGCCGAGCTAGTGCGCGGTATTGGCGATTCGTTAGGGATTTGGGTGATGTCTCCAATCTGAGATATGCTGTCGCCGATTGGAGAATCGATCGGTCGAGCCGCCGATCGCGCACAACCCGGAGACACAATCTCAAATGAGCGACCTTATCGGCGTACCGGCCGATTACAGCGCGATCGTCCGCCGCGCCATGAATTCGTTGTTTAAAGCGTTTGAGAATTTCAGCGAAGGCACGTTGATCGTCGATTCCGATGCGCGGATCGTTTGGATCAGCGAGCGCTATGCGGCGCGCTTTGGTTTTACCGATACGCGTCAAGCGATTGGGCTCGACTGCGAGGCGGTCATTCCAAATAGCTTGATGCGCGAAGTCGTGCAAACGGGCAAACCGATTTTGCTCGACGTACTTGAAAACGGGCGCGAGCCGCTTGTCGTGACGCGGCTACCGCTCGAAGACGAGACGGGAAAAACGGTGGGTGCGGTCGGCTTTGCGCTATTCGACGAAATGAAATCGCTCACGCCGCTTTTCTCGCATTACTCGCGCGTGCAGGCCGAATTGATTGCGGCGCGGCAATCGCTGGCGCAGGCGCGGCGGGCCAAATATACGTTGGCGAGCTTCGTCGGCACGAGTGCGGCCAGTCTCGAGGTGAAGCGGCAGGCACGGCGCGCGGCGAGCGTCGATTCGCCCGTGCTTGTGCTTGGCGAAACGGGTACGGGAAAGGAGTTGCTCGCGCACGCGATCCACGGAACGTCGTCGCGCGCGAGCGGGCCGCTCGTCACCGTGAATGTCGCGGCGATTCCCGACACGCTGCTGGAAGCGGAATTCTTCGGCGCGGACCCGGGCGCTTATACGGGTGCCCAGCGGCGCGGCCGAGCGGGCAAGTTCGAGCTCGCGCATGGCGGCACGCTCTTTCTCGACGAGATCGGCGATATGCCGTTGCAACTGCAAGGCAAGCTGCTGCGCGTGCTCCAAGATCAGGAGTTCGAGCCGTTAGGCTCGAATCGGATCGTACGCACCGATGTCCGTATCGTTGCGGCGACCTCGGCGGATCTGCCGGCGCTCGTCGCGGCGGGACGCTTCCGCGCGGATTTGTTTTATCGGCTCAACGTCCTCACGATTCATGCACCGCCGCTACGCTCGCGGCGCTCCGATATCGAAGCGCTGGCCTACGCGATCTTGGAGGAGCTTTGCGCGCCGGGCCGGGGCGGGCATGGCCGGCACTTCGAATTGCAAGACGATGCCTTGCGTTTGCTGGCCTCGCACGAATGGCCCGGCAATGTGCGCGAGTTGCGAAACGCATTGGAACGCGCGGTCATGCTCTCCGATACCGAGCGCATAGATGCGCGCACGCTCGCCGCTTTCATCGGCACAGTCGTGCAGCCGATGCCGGGTGGCGTGCACGATGGGGACGCGCGTGCGTCGCATGCCGATGCCCACGCGGGGCGCTCGGATTCCTACGGGCAGGCGATGGCGGACTTCGAGCGTCGTTTTCTCGGCGATGCCCTGCGCGCGACGGGCGGCCACGTTGCCGAAGCGGCCGCGCGAATCGGGATGGGGCGAGCCACGCTTTATAAAAAGATAGCGGCCTTGGGAATCGATATTTGAACGTTCTCGGGCCTTTGCTGCTTGAACGATTGACGACGGCGACAGCCCCCGCTTTATGCCGTGGCATACTCGGCCATTCGAAAAAAGAACGTTAGGCCAAAGGAGTTCGTTCAATGAAGGGCATGTCTTTCTTTCATTCGCGCGCGGGTGCGATGGCTCGCTCGGTTGCGGCGGCGTCGGCATGCGCCGCGATCCTCGCGGCATGCGGTACGAGCGCGCCGCTCTTTACGAGCGACGGGCGGCCCACCACGGTCGTTCAATGTTCGGCGGCTGCCGCGTGGGACAACTGCACGGAGCATGCGCGCGCCATCTGCGGCGGCGATATCGACATCCTCGATCAATCGGATATCGACGGCTCGCATAAATTACTGTTTGCTTGCAAGCGTAAATGAGTCGGCATACCGTGGACCTACCGGGCGGCAAGCGCGCATCGCCGAGGTCCATGGTTTGCTGGCTAGGTAGGTCCCCGGCGAATGCACTTTTGCACGAACGGGCAGTCAGAGAAGCGTTTACCGTCAATCAACAAGGAGGCGATTTTCTATGGCGACGTATAGGCAGTTGACCGAACAACTGGCAAAGGTGCAGGCACAAATGGAAGCCGCTCGCGAAAAAGAGCTTTCCACGACGATCGATCAAATCAAGGAGCAGATCGCGGAGTACGGCATCACCGCCGAGGAGCTTGGCTTTAGCAGTAAGCGCGCGACGTCGCGTAAAACGGGCGGCCTGCCGCCGAAGTATCGGGATCCGAAGACGGGCGCCACCTGGAGCGGACGCGGCCGTGCGCCGGCATGGCTCGGCAAGCGGCGCGACAAGTTCCTCATTCAGTAGTACTCAGCAGTCCTCGGCGCCGTTCGGCGCCCGCCGAGTCGAACGAAAAGCATGCTTTTGCTTTTCGTTCGACTACGGTTTCGTTTAGCATCGCAGCCATCACAACAATTTAAAAATATGGAGAGACATGGCTTCGATCGCTCGAAACCTCTTGGGTATGGCCGTCCTATTGGCGATTGCATTCGCGTTTTCCACGAATCGCCGTGCAATCCGGCCCCGCACCGTGATAATGGCACTGCTCACGCAAGTCGCGATCGGCGCATTCGTGCTGTTCGTACCGTTCGGTAAGGTGGTGCTGGCCGATATGGCCGCCGGCGTCAATCACGTCCTGGACTATGGCAATGCCGGCATCGAATTTTTATTCGGCGGTCTCGTCCAGTCCAAAATGTTTGCGTTGTTCGGCGACGGCGGATTCGTATTCGCCGTGCGCGTGCTGCCCGCCATCATCTTCGTGACCGCATTGATCTCGGTGTTGTACTACCTCGGCGTCATGCGATGGATTGTGATCGTTCTCGGCACGCTGTTTCAGCGGCTGCTCGGGGTGTCGAAACTCGAATCGTTTTCGGCGGTCACGACGATCTTTCTTGGACAAAGCGAAATGCCGGCTGTCGTCAAACCATTCGCGCGCGACATGACAGGCGCCGAGTTGTTCGCCGTCATGTCGAGCGGGATGGCCGCCGTCGCCGGCTCGGTGTTGGCGGGATACGCCGGTCTCGGCGTGCGGATCGAATATCTGCTGGCAGCCTCGTTCATGGCCGTGCCCGGCGGACTGCTATTCGCCAAAATCATTCATCCGAGCACGGAGCCGAGCCGCGTTCGCCTCGAGGAGCTGAGCTTCGACGAACGCCGTCCGGCGAACATGATCGAGGCGGCGAGTTCCGGCGCCGCCGTCGGCCTCAAGATCGCCGTCATGGTCGGTGCCATGCTGATCGCATTCGTCGGTTTGATCGCACTCCTCAACGGTTTGGTCGGCGGCATCGGCGGATGGTTCGGCCATCCGAACGTTTCGATGCAGTCGATCCTCGGTACCGTCTTCGCGCCGCTCGCGTATTTGATCGGCGTGCCGTGGAATGAAGCCATGGTGGCGGGTAATTTCCTCGGACAGAAGATCATTCTCAACGAATTCGTAGCCTATGCCTCGCTGTCGCCGTACTTGAAGGATACGGCGAGCGTGGCCGCTGCGGGACTCCAGGTGCTGACGCCGCGCACGTTGGCGATCGTCTCGTTTGCACTCTGCGGTTTCGCGAATTTCGCCTCGATCGCCGTGCTGACGGGAGGTTTCAGCGCCGTCGCGCCCGAGCGCCGTTCGGAGGTAGCCCGTTACGGGCTGCGTGTCGTGTTGGCCGGGACTCTATCGAATTTGATGAGTGCCACGATCGCCGGAATGTTTTTAACGTTTCATTGATCGTCGAAACGGGCGATCGGCGGATTGAAAAGAGGGATGCTATGACATTGGAGCAATTGCTCGAAAGAGCGAAGACGGCCCGTGAAAAAGCCTATGCGCCGTATTCGAAATTTAAGGTGGGCGCGGCTTTGCTGACCAAGGACGGACGGGTTTTCGACGGCTGCAACGTCGAAAACGCCTCGTACGGTCTTTGCAACTGCGCCGAGCGCACGGCGTTTTTCAGCGCGATCGCGGCCGGATGCCGGCGCGACGAATTCGCGGCGCTCGCCGTGATCGGCGATACCGATGGACCCATCGCGCCGTGCGGCGCCTGCCGCCAGGTCATCATCGAATTGGGCGGCCCCGATCTGCCGATCAGGTTGGGCAATCTGCGCGGCGATATGCGCGATACTTCGGCGCGCGAACAGTTGCCCGACGCTTTCTATCTGTGAGGCCGGCTATGCATAAAGTCATCTACGATACGGACCCCGGCGTCGACGACTCGATGGCGCTCGTGTTCCAAGCGCTGCATCCGGAGATCGAACTACTCGGCGTCACGAGCGTATTCGGCAACGCGACGATCGAGACGACGACGCGCAATGCGCTGTATCTCGTCGAGCGATTCGCGCCCGGCGTGCCCGTCGCGCGCGGCGCCGCCGCACCGCTGCAACGAGAAGCCCCCGCGCCGATCGGCTGGATTCACGGCGACGACGGCCTCGGCAACACGGGATTGGCGCCGCAAGGGCAAGCCGCGCTCGATGCACGTCCGGCGCATCGATTCATTATCGACACCGTTCGCGCGCATCCGGGCGAGGTCGCGCTTGTCGCGGTCGGACCGCTGACGAATCTCGCGCTCGCGCTCGAAGAGGATCCGGCAATCGCAAGCCTCGTCAAACAAGTCGTCGTCATGGGCGGCGCGTTCGGTACCGGCGGCATGAACGGCAACGTCTCGCCCGCAGCCGAGGCGAATATGGCCGGCGATCCGCATGCGGCCGATATCGTGTTCGGCGCCGCATGGCCCGTCGCGATCGTCGGCCTCGACGTCACGCAAGTCACGATCATGACCACCGGCTACCTTGCGAAGCTGCGCGATGCGGCGGGGGACATCGGGCAGTTCATTTGGGACGTGTCGCGAGACTATGAAGCCTTTCATCGTTCGAGCGCCGGACTCGAGGGCATCTACGTACACGATTCGTCGGCCGTCGCCTATTTGCTCGCGCCACAGTTGTACACGACGCGCAGCGGGCCCGTGCGCGTGTTGACCGAAGGCATCGCTGCCGGACATACGATTCAGAAGCCGAACGGATTCGCGGCGCCCGCGCCGGCCTGGGACGACAGGCCCGCATGCGACGTTTGCGTCGAAGTCGATAGTGCGGCCGTGCTCGCCCTCTATGCGCGCACGTTGAGTCGCAAGGCCTAAGCGTTTCGATCGACGAAGCGGGCGGGAGCATATCGCCGTTGCGATCATGCTCCTGCTCCTACTCCCGAAAACGCTCACCTTACGGCTGTTTGTGCAGGCGCTAGCGCGCCTGCACAAAGGGCTTTCGGTCCTCGCTCTTACGCTGCTCCCGCAAACCCTCACCTTTCGCGCTTGCCCGGCCGCGAGGCGAACGCTTCGCTTTCAACCGGTCGATCGATCAGCCGTTCGCACTCACGCGTGCGGGACGTTTGCGGCGCGCTGCGGCGGTTTTCGCTTCGGCACTTGCCGCTTCGCGCTCGCCCGCCCACATCCGCAGCAACGCGCGCGTATTCGAGAAGACCACTTGTTTGACGAACTCGACCTTCTGCGCATCGAGCGCAGGCCAGCCGAATAACATCAGCATGCTGCGCGGAGCCATGTGAAATAGCGAGAACTGTCCGTGCAGAGAGACGAGGCGCATGATCGTCAACGGATCGTCCGAAGGTTTGCCGCAAATTTTCGCGATGATTTTCGTGGCGACGCTATTGAGCGGACGCCGAACGCGCTGCTGAAGAATCTCGGTGGCGATCGGGGGTTCTTGACCGCCTTGCTCGCGCACGAAAAACAGCTTGAGCGCCGGCGCCCTCGATGTTTCCAAGGCTTTGTCCATCATCACGCGTTGCAGATCGATGAACGCTTCGATGAGCTCGGAGAGATCGTCGGTCGATTCCAGCGCCTGCGTCGAGCGGCGAACCACCGGTTCGAATTTTTCCCAAACCTCGTCGGCGAGATGGTTGGCGCAGGCGCGATACACGCCTTCCTTATTTTCGAAGTAGTACTGCAACGCCGGAGCGTTCACGCCGGCTTTCGCCGCGATGTCGCGCGTCGAAGCCGCGACGAACCCATGCTCGCCGAATAGCTCGATGGCAGCCTGGATGATGCGAAGGCGCGTCTCCTCGCCGCGCGCATAGCCCCCTTCGGTAGAACGGCGGGGGCGCTTCGTCTCGGTCATGACCTGGATTCCTTTCTAACGTTTACGGCGGTGTGCGTCAGAAATATATCACTTGACACATTTTTTCCAACTGGAATAATTGTGGCCGAATCATTTCTCAGACGGTAGGACACCGGAATCATGTCAACGACAACCGAGGCGCGGCCACGCGGCCAGACGCAACAAGAGGGCGGTGGCGCCCCACGGCGCGCGCGTAATCGCGGCTGGCTCATCGGCGTGCTGCTCGTCGCGCTCGTAGCGGGTATCGCTTGGATCGCGCATTGGTGGACGGTCGGGCGCTTTATAGAAAGTACCGACGATGCCTATTTGCAGGCCGATAGCGTGACCGTCGCCCCCAAAATCAGCGGTTACGTCACGCAAGTGTTTGTGCGCGATAACGAAGCCGTGGCGGCCGGCGCGCCGCTCGTGCGGCTCGATACTCGGCAGTACGAAGCATCGCTCGCTCAGGCGCAGGCCACCGTCGATGCGCGCGAGGCCGATCTCGCGCGAGCGCAAGCCGATTTGAAGCAGCAGCAGGCAGGTGTCGTACAAGCCCAGGCGCAAGAGCAAGTCGCGCACGTCGCGGAGCGCCATGCGCAAGACGACGTGACCCGCTATGCGCCGCTCGCGGCCACGGGCGCCGAGACGAGCGAACGGCTCGCAAGCTTGGTCAGCACGCGGGACCAGGCGCGCGCGACGGTTCAAGCCAACGCGGCCGCCGTGCGTTCCGCGCAGACGCAGATCGATGCCACGACAGCGCAGATCGCCCAAGCCCGCGCTCAAGTCGAAGCGGCGCGCGCAAGCTTGCGCCAAGCGCAACTCGACTTGAACGACACGACGCTCTATAGCTCGATTGCAGGCAAGATCGGCGATCGGTCCGTGCGGATCGGCCAGTATGTGCAACCGGGCACGCGCCTGCTTTCCGTCGTGCCGGTGCAAAGCCTCTATCTAGAAGCGAATTTCAAGGAAACGCAAATCGGCCAGATGCGCCCGGGCCAAAGCGCCACACTGCATGTCGACGCGCTGCGCGGGATCGAGTTGCACGGCGTCGTGGACAGCTTCGCGCCGGGCACGGGCTCGCAGTTCGCCTTGCTGCCGCCCGAGAATGCGACGGGCAATTTCACGAAGATCGTGCAGCGGGTGCCGGTGCGGATTCGCGTCGATGCAGGTCCGCAAACGCGTGCGTTGCTGTTGCCGGGGTTGTCGGTGACCGTCGATGTCGATACGCGATCCGCACAGGCCGACGATCGCCGGCTTGCCGCAGAGAACGCGCATGGCTAACGCGCCATCGCAGCCGGCGACGGCCGGTGCGCCGAGCCAGCCCGAGCATGCGCACGCGAACGATTGGATCGCGGTGGCGGCCGGATCGCTCGGGGCGCTGATGGCGACGCTCGACATCTCGATCACGAACTCGGCGTTGCCGCAGATTCAGGGGTCGGTGGGGGCGACGGGAACCGAGGGCACGTGGATCTCGACGGGCTATCTGATGTCGGAGATCGTCATGATCCCGCTCGCCGCGTGGCTCACGCGCGTGTTCGGCCTGCGCAACTTTTTGCTGACGAACGCCGCGCTGTTCATGGCGTTTTCGATGGTCTGCGGCGCATCGCATTCGCTCGAGTGGATGATCATCGGCCGGGTCGGCCAAGGGTTCACGGGCGGGGCGATGATTCCGACCGCGCAAACGATCATTCGCACGCGGCTGCCGCGCTCGCAGCTTGCCGTCGGGATGACGATCTTCGGTCTTATCGTCTTGCTCGGGCCGCTACTCGGCCCCGTGCTCGGGGGATGGCTGGCCGAAAACGTCTCTTGGAAATGGTGCTTCTTCATCAACCTGCCCGTGTGTATCGCGCTGCTGGCATTGCTGCTTGCGGGCTTGCCTGCCGATCGACCGCATTGGCACGACTTCATCAACGCGGATTGGATCGGTATCGTCGGGCTGTCGATCGGACTGAGTTCGCTGACGCTCGTGTTGGAAGAAGGGCAGCGGCACCAGTGGTTCGAATCGAGCGAGATCGTGACGTTTTCGACGATTACGCTGCTCGGCTTTATCTTGATCGGCATCTCGCAGTTCGTCGCGGCTAAACCGATCATGCGGCTCTCGCTGTTGCGCAATCCGCGTTATGCGAGCGTCATCGTCATCGTCTTCTCGGTCGGTGCGGGGCTCTACGGCGTGGCGTATCTCGTGCCGCAGTTCTTGAGCCTCGTTTCGGGCTACAACGCGGAGCAATCGGGCAACATCATGCTGCTCTCGGGCATTCCCGCGTTCTTGATGATGCCGGTGCTGCCCAAATTGCTCGGCAAGGTCGATTTCCGTTTGATGGTCATCAGCGGGCTCGTTTGCTTCGCCGTCAGTTGCATGTTCGATACGAGCTTGACCGCGCAAAGCGCGGGACACGATTTCGTCTGGTCGCAGCTGCTGCGCGGTGTCGGGCAGATGCTGGCGATGATGCCGCTCAATCAAGCGTCGATGTCGGCGGTGTCGCGGGAAGACTCGGGCGACGCGGCCGGTCTGTACAACATGGCGCGCAATCTCGGCGGCTCGGTGGGACTGGCCGTCATCGGCGTGATCATCGATCGGCGCAATGCCTACCATGTCGCCGCATTGCGTGATTCCGTCACGGCCAATTCGTTGATCGGGCAGGAGCGCATGGCGGCGAGCGCGGCGAACTGGCTCGCGCGAACGGGCGATGCCGCATACGCGAAGATGCAAGCCCTCGCGCAATTGGCGCAGCAAATCCAGCAGCAGGCGTTGGTCATGACGTACTCCGAAACGTTCTATCTACTGTCCATCGGACTGCTTGCCTGCATCCCGCTCGCACTCATGTTGAAACGGCCGGCGTCGCAGCCGGGCAACTCGCCCTCGGCGGGGCATTAAAGGTTTTAGGCCACGACTATGTCGATTCGTCGTTCCCCGCGGTTCGTCGCCGCTTCTTGTACCGCTATTGCGTTGTGCGCGTTGTCGGCCTGCACGGTCGGGCCGGACTATCATGGCGCCCCTCCCGTCGCGGCCGATGCGATCAAGGCGGGCACCTTCGTTCGTGCCCCGGGCGCCGGTGTCGTGGGCACCGAGCCTGCGCCGAACGCGTGGTGGCATGCGTTGGGCGATACGCAACTCGATGCGCTGATCGAAGCGGCGCTCGCACACAATCCGGACATCCACGTCGCACAAGCGCGTTTGCGCGCGGCACGCGCGCAGTTGATGCGCACGCGAGCGAACGAGTTGCCGAAGGCCTCGGTCGACGCGGCTGCGGTTCGCATGCGCAGCCCCGATCTCTCCGCGCTCTCGGGCGGCAACCGAAACGGCCGCGGTCCCTTGCAGCTCTATACCGCCGGGCTCGATGCGTCGTGGGAGATCGATTTGTTCGGCGGCACGCGCCGCTCGATCGAGGCGGCGTCCGACGAGGCGGACGCGCTCGATGCGGATCTCGCCGATACGCAGGTATCGCTCGCGGCCGAAGTGGCGCAGGCCTATATCGATCTGCGCGACGAGCAGCAGCGTCTCGTGCTGGCCAAGCGATCGGCCGGACTGCAACAGCAGATGCTGACGCTTACGCAGCAGCGCCGCGCCCATGGAACGGCGGCCGACGTCGACGTCGAACGCTTGGCGGGGCAAGTGCAGACTACGCGAGCCGCGCTCGTGCCGCTGGATCAGCAGATCGCCGAATCGCTCGACCGCCTCGCGGTCTTGACGGGGCAGGCGCCGGGTGCGCTCGATGCCGAGCTTGCCGATGCACGGCCGCTGCCGGCATTGCCCGCGACCGTTGCCGTGGGCGATGCCGCCGCGCTACTGCGGCAACGGCCCGATATCCGCGCGGCCGAGCGGCGCCTTGCATCGAGCAACGCGCAGATCGGCGAGCATGTTGCCGATTACTTCCCGAAGGTCTCGTTGCTAGGGGATATCGGCTTTACGGCGGCCGATCCGGGGCATTTGTTCAGGAAAACGAATTTCTCGTGGCTCGGCGTGCCGTATCTGCAATGGAACGTGCTCGATTTCGGGCGCGTGAGTGCCGACGTGCGCTCGGCGCAGGCATCGCGCGACGAGGCGAGCGCCCACTACGAACATACGGTCCTCGCGGCGCTCGAAGATGCGAATTCGGCGCTATCGCGTTACGGACATCAGCGCGAGCACGTCGTGCGGCTGGAGGAAGTGGACGCATCGGCGCAGCGCGCATCGACGTTGATGCGGCAGCGCTATGGCGCGGGCGTGGCGTCGGCGATAGACTTGCTCGACACCGAACGTACGCAGTTCAGCGCGCAACAAGACGTGATCGCAGGCCGTGCGCAGCTCATCGAGGATTTCATTCAACTGCAAAAGAGCCTCGGTCTCGGCTGGCAAGCGCGACCGAGCGCCGGTTGAGCTTGGGCGGCGGCAGCTTTTACAAACCGTGTAAATTGAACAAGCAGTGCGTCTGCACCCGTGGCTTTCGAATACCTATCAGCGTGATCGAAGCCATACGGCGATACGAAAAAAATGAGAAAAAAGTATGAAGACAACGGGCGTTTTTATCATGCGAGGCGCCCGCGCAGCGCGCTCCGGGCGGGGCGCTGCATTTTTTTGAAATAATTTCGACCTTTACCCAGAATACTTTGTTCGTAGGCTAATGCGGCTAGAGGAGAAGCCGCATGAGTCACGACACTTTCGCCGAAGCATCCGCCACGTTGGATTTACACAGCGAGGCCTTCCGGGCCCCGCAACCGGCGCCGATCGCACGCGCGCCGCGCGTGGCGATCGTCCACGATTGGCTTGTCACCTACGCAGGCGCCGAGCGCGTGCTCGAGCAAATGCTCGCCTGCTTCCCGCAGGCCGACGTATTTAGCCTCGTCGATTTTGTTGAAGATCGTAAGTTCTTGCAAGGCAAACGAGCCACGACCTCGTTCATTCAACGGCTCCCGCTCGCGCGGAAAAAGTATCGCGCCTATCTGCCCTTGATGCCGATCGCGATCGAGCAACTCGACTTGAGCGCGTACGACCTCGTCATTTCGAGCAGTCACGCGGTGGCCAAGGGGGTACTGACCGGCCCCGATCAAGTGCACATCAGCTACGTGCACTCGCCGATTCGCTACGCGTGGGATTTGCAGCATCAATATCTCGAGCAGTCCAACCTGACGCGTGGGCTGCGTTCGGCGATGGCGAGGGCCGTGCTGCACTACATCCGCAATTGGGACACGCGCACGTCCAATGCCGTCGACCATTTCGTCGCGAACTCGCAATTCATCGCGCGGCGCATCAAGAAGGTCTATCACCGCGATTCCCGCGTGATCTTTCCGCCCGTCGACGTTCAATCGTTTCTCGTCGGCGAGAACAAGGAAGATTTCTACCTCACGGCGTCGCGGATGGTGCCGTACAAAAAGATCGATCTGATCGTCGAAGCATTCTCTCGCATGCCCGGCAAGCGGCTCGTCGTGATCGGCGACGGCCCGGAGATGAAGGCGATCCGCGCGAAGGCGGGTCCGAACATCGAGATTCTGGGGTATCAGCCGTTCTCGGTTTTGCACGAGCATATGCGGCGGGCAAGGGCTTTCGTGTTCGCGGCCGAGGAAGATTTCGGCATCGCGCCGGTCGAGGCTCAGGCGTGCGGCACGCCCGTCATTGCATTCGGTAAGGGCGGTGTGCTGGAGACCGTGCGCGAGCTCGGCGACGCCCACCCCACGGGTATCTTCTTTCGCGAACAGAGCGTGCCGTCGATCGTTGCCGCCGTTCGCGACTTCGAGCACAATGCGCATCGCTTTTCGCCGCACGACTGCCGCTTGAATGCGGAACGCTTTTCGATCGCGACGTTTCGCGAGCGCTTCATGGCGTTCGTCGAACAAGTCATGCCGGGGGCGACGAGGCAAGCCGGCGGCACGCCCTCGACGGGCGGTTCGGGCGGCGTTTCGTCGGCATCCATGCCGGGCTCGGTCCGAGTGCTTGCGCTCGATCAGAGCGGAGGCCTCGACGAAGCGGAACTATCGTTGCTCAATGTCGCGAGTCATCTGAGGGAATCGGTCGAAGTCGTGCTCTTCGACGACGGCCCGTTCCGTCTTGCGTTGGAAGAAGCGGGGGTAGCGGTCGATGTGCTCGATGCGCCCGTGCTGTACGGCGAAACGGAGCGCAAGAGCCGGCCCAAGTCGCGCACGCTGCCCGGCATCGTGTCGCTCGTGCGCGAGACAGTCAAACGCGCGCGGCATGTCGACGTCATCTATGCGAATACGCCGCGCACGATGCTCGTCGGCGCCCTGGCCGGTATGGTCGTACGACGTCCGGTGGTATGGCACTTGCGTCAAAGCGTCGGGGCCGACCCGCTCGGACGGGCTCAGCGCTTAGCGCTCAAGTGGTGCGCACGCGTAGCGCTCGATCGCGCGATTGCCGATAGCGCCGCCTCCAAACAAGCGTTCGAAGCCTTTACGAAATCGGCGCGGTTGCGTATCGATGTTGTCGACGAGGAACCGCGGGGGCAACGCGGGGCCGAGCCGGCGAAGTCGCAACCGTGCGCGCCTCGCAAGCAGATCGAGAGCGTTTCGGCCATCCTCGCACAGGCCGCGATGCGCGGCGCTCGCTGAGCGGGCGGCCACGCTTTACCGCTTCACCGGGCGGGCGGTATGCGTAAGGGATGCGCCGGCGCGCAGCTTGAGCGCCGGCCCGCGTAACCGGCGGTCGGCCGTGACGCCGTCCTATATCGACTGATCACGAGAATACCCACTATTTGATCAGATAGCTGTATTTCGGCGGGTTCGAGTCAAAACTGCGCCTCGCGTACACAAGGCGCGATGACCGGCTTTTGTTGGTAGTGCGCGATCGCATTGGATCGCTCGTATCGAGCGGCGCGGAGCTTGGGATGGGCGCGCGCCGCAGTCACGATAACAATTACCCCAAGGGAACGAACGATGTTGAAAGTTACGAAAGCGGTGTTTCCAGTGGCGGGTCTGGGCACGCGGTTCCTTCCGGCCACCAAGGCAAGTCCCAAGGAGATGCTGCCCGTCGTCGATAAGCCGTTGATCCAATATGCGGTCGAAGAGGCGATCGAAGCGGGTATCACCGAACTGATCTTCGTCACGGGCCGCAGCAAGCGCGCGATCGAAGATCACTTCGACACGTCGTATGAAATCGAAGCGGAGCTCGAGGCGCGCGGCAAGGAGAAGCTGCTGGAGCTCGTGCGCGGCATCAAACCGAGCCACGTCGATTGCTTTTACGTGCGTCAGCCGGCCGCGCGCGGCCTCGGCCATGCGGTGCTGTGCGCCGAAAAGCTCGTCGCCGATAGCCCGTTTGCGGTGATCCTCGCCGACGATCTGCTGCACGGCGCGCAGCCCGTCATGAAGCAGATGATCGACGTCTTCAATCACTATCACAGCACGATCATCGGCGTCGAAGCGATCGCGCGCGAAGACAGCCGTTCCTACGGCATCGTCGAAGGGCGCGAATGGGAGGAGGACATCTTCAAGCTCTCGGGCATCGTCGAGAAGCCCTCGCCCGAGGCCGCGCCGTCGAATCTCGGCGTCGTGGGGCGCTATGTGTTGATGCCGAGCATCTTCCAGCATTTGCGCCGCCTAGAGCCGTCCGTGCAAGGCGAGTTGCAGTTGACCGACGCGCTGCATGCGCTGCTCGCCGAAGAGCAGGTGCTTGCCTACCGGTACTACGGCCAGCGCTTCGATTGCGGCAGCAAGCTCGGCTATCTGAAAGCCACCGTCGAATTCGCGCTGCGGCACCCCGAGATCGGGGGCGCATTCGATGCATACCTGCGCGATTACGTCGGGCATCTCGCATCGTCGTCTTCGTAACAGCCCGGGCGATGCATAGGCGGCCGGCTGCCCTCAAGCGCCGCGCTTTCGACATCGCCCCAGGCACCTTATCGCACCAACGCGCGCCCGGCCTCGCCGTGCGCGCGTTTTCGCGTTTGCGACGCATTCCCATTCATCAAGCGGACACGATTCGTTTCTAAGCTTGTCGGCCATTCGATCGGATACCGTGCATGCCGCGGTGTCCGGCATAGTGCGCGGACTCACGCGCGGGAGCTTGCAGTGGCGATGACCCAGCGACGATCGTGGACAGCCTTCGGTTTGCCGAGCAAACGTTTCCCCATCGTTTCGCCGCTTGCCCGATATCGGCGCGTGCTGATCGCGGCGATGGCCGCCGGCGCGGTCTGTGCGCTTGCCTCGGGCTGCGACGGCGGCCATGACGACGTCGAGGCGCGATCCGAAACCACGACGGCCATGTTGCCGGGAACACGCGCGGCGCTCGCACCGCAAGCGAGCGCGCGTGCGCAGCAATTCGATACGGGAGACGGCACGCCCGAGCACGCCGCATCCGATGCGCTGCTGCCGCCGGTCATGCATACCGCCGACTGAACCGTTCGCTTTACCGTTATTCGGGCGGCGGCGCGTAGGCGGAAAGCACGTGCTTATCGCCTATCTTCGTAGTGCCGTCCGTTGCTTGTGTCTTGCAGTCGTTCGTTTTGCCGTAGTGCGCCGATGCGCATCGCCGAGCGCGATGCCGTCATCGTTCCTTTCCCTCGTCAGAAACACGAATTCAATATGACATCGAACAGCCGCCGTGATTTTCTGCGCGCCGCCGCTCAAGCGGCAGGCGCGGCCGCCGCGATGGGCGCGTTGCCCGCCGGTATCCGTAACGCGCTCGCGATTCCCGCGAACGACGCCACGCGCAGCATCAACGACATCGAGCACATCGTGATTCTCATGCAAGAGAATCGCTCGTTCGACCACTACTTCGGCACGCTGCGCGGCGTGCGGGGCTACGGCGACCGGCGCGCGATCCGTTTGCCCAACGGCAATTCCGTCTGGCAGCAGCCCTTGCTGGCCGATGCCGGCCAGGTCCTGCCGTTCCGGCCGAGCGCGCCCGATCTGGGCATGCAGTTCCTCCAGGACTTGCCCCACGATTGGACGACCACGCATAACGCGTGGAACGGTGGCCGTTACGATCAATGGGTCAGCGCAAAGGGCACTACGACGATGGCGTATCTGACGCGCCAAGATATTCCGTTTCACTACCAGCTCGCCGATGCGTTCACGATTTGCGACGCCTATCACTGCTCGGGCATGACGCCCACCGATCCGAATCGCTACTACATGTGGACCGGTTGGGTCGGCAATGACGGTAAGGGCGGCGGCCCCGTCATCGACAATGCCGAGGCAGGGTACGGCTGGTCGACCTATCCCGAAGTGCTGCAATCGGCCGGCATCTCGTGGAAGATCTATCAGGATATCGGCACGGGTCTGAATGCGGCAGGTTCTTGGGGATGGACGCAGAACGCCTATATCGGCAACTACGGCGACAACTCGCTGCTCTACTTCAATCAATATCGCAACGCGCAACCGGGCGATCCGCTTTACGAGCGTGCACGCACGGGCACCAACGTGGCCGCGAGCGGCGGCTATTTCGACCTGCTCAAGCAAGACGTCGCGAACGGTACGCTGCCGCAAGTGTCGTGGATCGTCGCGCCCGAGGCGTATTCGGAACACCCGAACTGGCCCGCGAATTACGGCGCATGGTATGTCGATCAAGTGTTGCAGGTGCTCACGTCCAATCCCGCGCTGTGGAGCAAGACCGCACTGCTCATCACCTACGACGAGAACGACGGCTTCTTCGATCACGTCGCACCGCCGTATGCGCCCTGGTCGAAAGAATCGGGCCTATCGACCGTGGACACCACGAACGAGTACTTCGCCGGGAATGCGACTTATCCCGCCGGGCCCTACGGTTTGGGGCCGCGCGTGCCGATGCTGGTAGTCTCGCCGTGGTCGAAAGGCGGATGGGTCTGCTCCGAGACGTTCGACCATACGTCGATCATTCGCTTCATCGCTCGCCGCTTCGGCCACGCGCACAATCTGTGCGAGGCGAACATCACGCCGTGGCGCAAGGCCGTTTGCGGCGATTTGACGCGCGCATTCGATTTCGCCAATCCCAACGCCACGTTCCCGACGCTGCCGAGCACGAGCGGCTACGTGCCGCCCGACCAACAGCGCCACCCCGACTACGTGCCGTTGCCGCCGCTGGTGCAGGCCAAGCCCGCCCAGGAGCCGGGCGTGCGTCCGGCGCGCGCTTTGCCCTACGAGTTGTTCGTCCGTGCTCACGCGGATGCGGGCGAGGCGCAGCTTCGGTTGAAATTCACGAATACGGGGCACGCGGGCGCCGCGTTTCACGTCTACAAGGCGCATAGCTTGGACGCTCCGCGCGCCTATACGGTGGAGCCGCACAAGCATCTCACCGACGATTTCGCGCTGCATTTGGACGGTAGCTACGATTTCGCGGTGCATGGTCCGAACGGCTTTGCACGCCGGTTCGCCGGGCGCGCGGTGGCGGCGCATTGGTGGAGTGCGGGCGTAGCCGTGCCCGAAGTGGTCGAGTCGTACGACGTCGCGAACGGCAACCTTCAGCTGTGCCTGCAAAACAAGGGCTCGGCGGCGTGCGAGTTCACGATTTCCAACGCCTACGACGGCAGCACGCACAAGCGCCGCGTCGCGGGCGGCGAAAGTGTGGACCTGTATGTCGATTTGCGTGCGCATCATGCTTGGTACGACCTGCACGTGAGCGTCGATACCGACCCGTTGTTCGTGCGCATGCTGGCCGGTCACGTCGAAACGGGCCGGCACAGCACGAGCGATCCCGCGCTCGGCATCGCCTGAACAGGGCCTTTAAAGATGGTGTGATTTCGGGGCTTGTCTCATCTGAAAGCCCCCTCTATACCCGTCGTCGACGGTTGTTCGGGATCGACGACGGGCCTATCTAGCGGCGAAATAGTCGGCCGCGCGCAACAAAACCCCTGTAAACATACGCCCGAAATACAAAAAAGAGATGCATGAAGCCGCGCGGCGCTTGTAGAATCCGGCGTTGAAGCGTTGCACATCGTGCCCGTTTCATGCGTTCAACGACCAACAGGTAGGAGAAACATGGTTACTTCCGCAAAGAAGGTTGCGAAAAAGGCTGCTGCCGCACCGGCAAAGAAAGTCGTTGCCAAGAAGGCTCCCGCGAAGACTGCCGCGGCTAAGAAGGTCGCCGTGAAGGCGTCCGGCGCTCCGTCGCCGATCAAGGACACCTTCACGAAGGCCTCGCTGGCTGCTCACCTCGCTGAGCGCGCGGCTATCGAACCGAAGTCCGTCAAGGCAGTGCTGGCTGCGCTCGAAGACACGATCCTCGGCTCGGTGCACAAGAAGGGTGCCGGCGAGTTCACGCTGTCGGGTCTGCTCAAGATCGTCGTGCAAGCCGTTCCGGCAAAGAAGAAGCGCTTCGGCAAGGATCCGTTCACGGGCGAAGAGCGTTGGTTCCCGGCCAAGCCGGCAAGCGTGCGCATCAAGGCACGTGCGCTGAAGAAGCTGAAGGACGCTGCGGCGGGCTAATTTAGCTGCTTCGGTCGACAAAAAATCCGCAAAGGCGTCATCGCCTTCGCGGATTTTTTTTGCGCTGCGTGCGCCGCTCGAAGCGGCGCATACGTCGAGCGCTCAAGGGTTGCGGTAGAGCTGGGCGAAGTCGCCCGAGGTTTGGGCGGCGCGCGTTTGCGCCTCATGCGGTTGTCCGGCGTTAGCGCTTCCGTTCGCGCTGCCGCCGTAGCCGCTCGCCGCATTCATCGCGGCAACTTTCGCTTCCGCTGCTTGGATGTCCTCCGGGTAATGAGGATCCTTGCCTGCGCCGGGGCGCCAGCCGGTGCTTTCGAGTTGCACGAGTTCGGCGCGTACTTGCGCGCGGGTCAGCGGGCCATTCGATTGCGCGAACGAAACGGCGGGAACGATGAGGACGGCGGAAAGCGTAAGGACGCGGGTAAGCGATTTCACGTTGAGAGGCTCCGTGGACGGGGGGGACGGGGTATGCCTTGATTCGATAGCCCAGTGTAGAGCGGGCGCCGCTTAGGGTTAACGCATGCCCGGAGAAGGAATCTTTCCGGCGGCGGCCGCAATCGAGACATTCAGGCGGCGACGGTTTGCGCGTCGATGCCCGCGGCCAATTCGTTCAACGCCGACACGTCGCGTTCGAGTCGCGGGGGGAGCCAAGCGCAAATGAAATTGATCCACGAGCGCGTGCGCGCATCGACGAATCGATGCGAGGGATAGAGCACGCACACCTGGCGCGTATCGAGCGTGTAGTGCGGCAGCACGCGCACTAGGGTGCCGTCGTGCAACTGGTCGAGCGCGGCATAGGCCGGAATTGCCGCGATCCCCATGCCCACGCGTGCCGCCGTCGCCAGCGATTCGGCAATGTTGATGCTGACGACGCTATCGATTTCCAACGGGACGACTTCGCCGTCGGGCCCTTCGAGACGCCAGAGGCTGGACGCGGAGTCGGACGTGCCGAGCGTGAGGCATGCGTGCGACGAGAGCTCGTTTAACGTTTCCGGCGCACCGCGCGTATTCAAATAGCCCGGCGAGGCGCACAAGATGCTATGCGAATACCCCAGGCGATGCGAAGTCGTATTGCCGTCGGCCGCAGACGACCACGCAATGACCGACGCATCGCAGGTCCCGTCGAAGAGGCTGGGGGGCGTCTGCGACAAGGTCAATTCCACCTGCACTTCCGGATAACGCGCACGGTAGTGCTTGATCGCGGGCATGACGTGCCGCTGACCGAGACTGGCTAAGCTATGAACGCGCAGCAAGCCGCTCGGGCGATCCGCGGCGCTCGCGGTATCGTCTTCGGCGCGTACGACGTCCGCCAGAATGCGCCGGCATCGCTCGGCGTAGACGAGCCCTTCGGCCGTCGGGGAAATGCGTCGTGTGGAACGGTGTATGAGGCGCGTGCGCAGATGTTCTTCCAGCTCGCTGATGGCCCGCGATGCGGTGCCAAGGCCGACGTCGAGCGACGCCGCAGCGGCCGTGAAGCTGCCGGTATCGATGACCCGGACAAAGATCTGCATGTTGTGCAAGGTGTTCATCTGGCCTGATGCATTCGTGAGGTATGCCGATAGGCGCAGGCGGGCGCGAGGCTTTCGGTCTGGAGATGCGAGAAGTATCGAAGTGCGCTGTTTCGTCGCTGTTTCATCGCCCCGTGCGGTCGATTTCAAATGTAATGAGCGGCTCCGAGGGTGCTTGGGCGATGCGCGCCCAGACTGTGGTTTCGGTGCAACTCGCTCGTACTCCCCGTCGGGGCGGCCGTGCCCGTTTGTCTCGCGAAGGCTCGGCGCAGCGGCACTGTGACGGATTATTGAATCGATTACCCGCGTCCACGGAATGGACCGATCCGGATGAATGGGCTTTTTTCAGGCGCATCAATTCCTACACTGCGTCCGCTGATTCATTCAGTCATCCGAACAATCGTGGAGCTAATTCGTGAAAAAGTTGCACTTGGCACTGTGCGCAGTGGGTTTGGTCGCCGCGTCGGCGGCTCACGCACAAAGCGCGGTAACGCTGTACGGCCTGATCGATGCCGGACTGATGTACACGAACAACGTGGCGAGCGGCGGCGCGCATGGCCCGCTGTGGCAAGCGACGAGCGGCAACATTAACGGCAGCCGTTTCGGCGTGCGCGGCGCGGAGGACCTCGGCGGCGGTCTTAAGGCGCTGTTCGTGTTGGAGAACGGATTCAACGTGCAAAACGGCAAGCTTGGCCAGGACAGCCGGTTCTTCGGCCGCCAAGCGTACTTGGGTCTTGCTAGCCGCGAGTTCGGCACGCTCACGCTCGGCCGTCAGTACGATTCCTTGGTGGACTATGTCGCACCGCTGTCGGCAACGGCCGGTACGTTCGGCGATACGGGGTTTGCGCACCCGTTCGACAACGACAATCTGAACCACTCGGTGCGGATCAGCAATGCCGTGAAGTATGCGAGCAACAGCATCTACGGGCTGAAGTTCGGTGGCATGTACGCGTTCTCGAACAACCAGAATTTCTCGGCCGATCGCGCATACAGCTTCGGCGTGAGCTATAACAACGGCCCGTTGAACGTAGCGGCGGGCTACTTGCAGATCAACGGCTCGACGGGCACGAGCGCCGGCAGCCCCGGCGCGATCGATATCGCGGAATCGACGGCGAACGGCAAGGGCGGGTTTGCGCTGGGCGCGGGCGTACAGCGTGTGATCGGCGGTGGGCTGAATTACGCGATCGGACCGGTAACGGCCGGCTTCGTCTATACGCACAGCTTGTTCGAGAATTCGAATTCCTTCGGTTCGGCGGGCGGAAACGTGTCGTTCAACAACTACGAAGTGAACGGACGTTACGCGGCGACCCCGCAACTGACGTTGGGCCTCGCCTATACGTATACGGATGGTCACGTCGACAACACCGCGACGTTCGGCAACGATCCGAAGTGGCATTCGGTCGATTTCCAGAGCGTCTATGCGCTGTCCAAGCGAACGGACGTCTATCTCGAAGCGATGTACCAGCATGCCTCGGGCAACCATTACGTCGCCTTCATCAATACGGCGGGCGGCGCGTCGTCGACGGCAAACCAGGTAGTCGGCACGATCGGTATGCGCACGCGCTTCTAAAGGAATTTTCTGTACCCCCTGTAGTTGGTAGTCCCTCTCGCTTGCCGAGAGAAGCGGTAGCTGTATCTCTTGAGTGAGTTTTTGCGCGGCGTTCTCGCCGCGCTTTTTTTTAGGGCGATTCGCGCCCGTTGATTCAAATGTAATACGGCAAGCGGCCTCTGAAATGCCGCTGCAACCGCGGCATTCGATCCTATTTCGCCGCTGCACGCAGCGCCTTCTCCCTCGCCATCGTGAGCACCCGACCTGATTTCGAATCGTCATTGTCCGGACGAAGCGCCACGCCCTATTTTTTCAAGCGGTTGTGCGAGGCGGCGTCGGATTTCGCCGCGCGCGACGGCTTGATATGGCTTCATCTGTTCAAGACCACATGCGCGGCCCTCGTCGCGCTCGGTATTGCGATGACGCTCGAATTGCCGGCGCCTCCCGTGGCTATGCTGACCGTGTTCGTCCTCATGCAGCCGGTGACGGGCATGGTGCTCGCCAAGTGCTTCTATCGCGTTCTCGGCACGGCGGCGGGGGCGAGCGCCGCCGTGGTCTTCGGCGCGGTGTTTCCGCAGCAGCCCGAGATGTATCTCGGCGTGCTCACGCTTTGGACCGCCACCTGTACCGCGCTTGCCGTCCGCTTCCGGCATTTCCGGTGGTACGCCTTCGTGCTTGCGGGTTATACGGCGGTCCTCGTCGGCATTCCGGCGACGACGCATCCCGATGCGCTGTTTATCGCCGCGTTGACGCGCGCGGCGGAAGTCACCATCGGTATCCTTTGTTCGGCGGCGTTCAGCGCGCTGGTATTCCCGGTTCGCGCCAGCACCGCGCTCATGCATGGACAGCGTCAGCGCCGCAACGCGATCCTCGAACTATGCGCCGACGTGCTCGGCGGCCGTTGCGACGACGCCTCGTTCCAGCAGCGCTTCGCGGGCCTGGCGGCCGGCATCGCGGGGTTCGAGGCGGCGCGCACGTTCGCCTCCTACGAAGACCCGAACCTGCGCATGCGGAGCCGGCGGCTGACCAAGATCGATGGCGAATTCGCTGCGCTATGCTCGCGGCTGCACGTGCTCGAGCAGCAGATCGAACGGCTCGACCGTTCGGGCGCGAATGCACTGACGGCCGACGTATCGCCGGCATTGCGGCAAGCCTCGGCGCTGATCGACCGGTGGCGCGCCGACTCCGCCCACGCACCCGATCCGCAGCCGCTCGCCGAGCTGGCTCGTCTTGCCGATTCGCTCGCGCCTCGCTCGCCGCAGGCGCCCGCAGCGAACGAGGACATCCCTTCTTCGATCGAAACGCAGACGATGCGCGAAGCGCTCCACCGGCTCATCGGCAGCCTGCTCGCATACTTGGACGCGGACGCCGGCCATGCGCGAGCCGATTCGGCGCCGCGAGTGGCGGCGCCGCCCACGCGTACGAGCGCGTACGTGGTCGCGCTGACGTTCGTGCGCAACGCGCTGACGGTGGGTGCCGTCAGCGCGTTTTGGGTGTCGACCGCGTGGCCGAGCGGCGAGTTGGCCGTTATCGCGGCCGCGATCGTGACCGGTCTCACATCGGCCGCCCCTCGCCCCGAAAAGCTTTCGATGCAAATCGCATTGGGCGCGGCCGCCGCCGTGGCGCTCGGCTATGTCTATATGTGCTACGTCTATCCGGCGATCGACGGCTTTCCGCTGTTATGCATGGTGCTCGCACCGATCGTCGCCGGCAGCGCTTTTCTGGCGGCGCGCCCGGCCGTGTCGGGATACGGTATCGGTCTATGCGTTTTCTTCGTCGTGCTCGCGGGGCCGGACAACGTGATGAACTACACGCCCGACGCGCTGCTGAACAACGGGCTCGCCGTGGTCTCGGCACTCCTTGTCTCCGTAGTGATGGGGACATTGGTCTTTCCGTTGCAAACGCCGTGGGTGGTGGGCCGTATTCAGCGCGACCTTCGACGGGAAGTGGCGTTTGCATGGACCACCCGGCTCGATGGGGCCGATGCGCGCTTTCACGCACGTACGCACGATTTGTCCTCGCAGCTGCGCATATTGCTCACGCCCGGTACGCGTCGATACGACGAGGCGTGGCACTGGCTGCTCGCAACGCTGGAGCTTGGGCAGGCGTTACTGGACTTGCGCACGAACCTCGGCAGGCTCGCGCCCGAGCGCGTACCGGATCGACATCGCTGGGTGCGTTGCGTCGAACACACCGGGCGGCGCGTAGCGGACTTGTTCGAGCAACCCGATGCGCGCCGCGTGGCGTTGGCGGTGCGCGCCGCGGATCGGGCGCTGGCCAGGGTGGCCGTGCAGGCACGCACGGTGGGGCCGGGGCCCCGTCAAACGACGTTCCAGCAACTTGCGGGCGACCTCTATCTGTTGCGTAGCGCGCTGCTCGATTACGACGCGCCGTTTCATCGAGAGGAAGCGAGCCGCGTATGAGCGGGCGCATGAACAAGCGCAAAGGCCGTTTCGCATCGGCACGAGATCGCCGCATTGATCCGGCCGAGCAAAGTCTCCTTTCCGCAGCGGCTGCTTAATTGATGCGACACCGCGTCTTATAGTTTGTCCCGTCGCAGCACGCTTTGCTGCTTGTTCGGAGTCCAGCCGTGAAACCCCTGCAATGCCTCGTTCTCGCCCTTTCCCTATGCGCCGCCGTCGCTCATGCGCAGAGCAACGTGCCCGTGACGGCCGCCGCTGCCGCCGCACAAAGCACGCCGAGCAGCGCCGATGCGCAAGCTGCCGCGCGGGCACAGCCGCGATCGCAAACCGGTAGCGAAGACCACTGCGTCGGTCCGGTGTCGTTTTGCAACATCTACTTCGGCGCTTGACGCCGTCATGCCGCGCCGGCTTCGGCGCGCACCTATGTTTCGGATGTAACCTAACGGGTTGATGCCCGAAACAGACCGGTAACCGCCCGCAGCTACCGTTGCCTCGCCAGCCTGCACTACGCGTGCACAGCGGCGGGGCAAAAGGATATTGTGAGTGCGGACCAAATTCTCGTGATCGAAGACGATTCGGTGATGCGCGAGTTGATCGTCGCGACCTTGCTCGATGCGGGTCTCGCGGCGGCCTCGCTCATCGATGCACATGCCGGCCCGGTGCCGAAGCTGCTCGTGGTCGACCTGGGCGAGCCGAAGACGGGCGGCGCCGATAGCCTTCGCGCGTTGCGCGCGAGCTACCCCAATGCACGAATCGTTGCCATCTCGGGCCGTTTCCGGTTCAATGCGGCCACGGCGGGGTCGGTTGCGCGGCAACTCGGTGCCGACCGAGTGCTTGCGAAGCCGCTCGATTGCGGCGCGCTCGTCGCAAACGTCAGACAACTCATGGGCGAGCCCGTCCAATAAAAGCCTGCCTCGAGAACGTGCATACCCCTTCCTCCGGCAGGCCCGCCGGCACTTACGACGGCTGGCCGATCCATAGCCGTTACCGCACCACGGTCGTGGGTGGACTGCTGCTCGTCACGCTCGTGTGCGCCGCGGCTTTTCACAACGTGCGTGAGGCTCGGCGAATTTCCCTCGAAGAAGGTCACCGTACCGTCGCGCTCGTTGCGCGTGTGCTAGCCGATCACATCGGCGGCACGCTCGATCGGATGCCCTCGGCGTTGCAGCATCCCAGCGATCTCGATTGCGGGACGCTACTCGCTCGGGTCGGCGACATGGCGCGCGATGAGCGCCTGGTGGTCGCGCTAACGGGCACCGGTGCCGAGAGCGCGTTTCGCTGTGCGGCAGGCGCGTCGCTGCCGCAAGACGAGTCGAACGAGCTCGAGACTGCCCGGCTGCCCGTGCCCGGCTATCCGTTGACGATCGACGTAGGCCGCCCGCGCGCGGACATCCTGCGCGAGTGGCGCGGCAACGCGTGGACGGCGCTCGTGCGTACGCTTGCCATTTCGTCGTTCGTGCTCATCTTGCTCTACGCGATGGTGCGGCAGGTCCGCCGCCAGGCGTTGGCCAACAGCGAGCTCGCGGCCGGCGAACAGCGCTGGCGCGCCGTGTTCGACGAGGCGCCGGTGGGTATCGTCATGTTGCAGCCGAACCAGCCCTACATGGTCGCCAATCCGGCGTTCAAACGCATGGTGGGTTATTCGATAGACGAGTTGCAGCAATTGGGCGCCTCCGACATCACGCATCCCGACGATATCGAATCGATGCAGGTCAAGATCGGAGAACTCGAGCGCGGCGAACGCTCGTCGGTCAAGTTCGAGAAGCGTTACATCCATCGGGATGGGCACGTCATTTGGACCGAGATCACGATTTCCCGGCTCTCCGAAAGCGGCGCGCTGGGTGGGATGCTCGTGGCCGTGATCGACGACGTGAGCGCGCGCCGGGAGGCCGAGGTCGAACGCCTGCGGCTCGAGGCGCAATTGCGCCAATCGCAAAAGCTGGAGGCGCTCGGTACGTTCGCGGGCGGTATCGCTCACGACTTCAACAACATCTTGAGCGCGATCGTCGGCTACGGCGAGCGAGTGTACCGCGCACTCGCCGCGGACGCTCCGCTTCGGCGCGACGTTCAGCAGGTGCTCAATGCAGGCATGCGCGCGAGCCTATTGGTCGAACGGATTCTCGCGTTCAGCCGCAGCGGCATGACGGCCCGCCTGCCGGTGCATGTGGAACAGGTTCTCGTCGAGACGGTGGAATTGCTCAAAGCCAGTTTGCCCCCCGAGGTGACGGTCGTTCTCGAGCTTGGCGCGCCGCAGGCCTATGTGCTGGGCGATCCCACGCACCTGCATCAGGTCGTGATGAATCTATGCAGCAACGCACGTCACGCGCTCCCGGAGTCGGGGACGATCACCGTGTCGGCCCGCGAGGTCGCGACCGCTCAAGCGTTGGCGCTGACCTCGGGTACGCTTCAAAGCGGTCGCTACGTATGCGTCGGCGTGGCGGACACGGGGGCCGGCATTAGTCCCACGGTTCAAGAGCGAATGTTCGATCCTTTCTTCACGACCCGCAAGTCGGTGGGCGGGACAGGCCTCGGCCTTTCGCTCGTGGACGGCATCGTCAAGGAATATGGCGGGGCCATCGAAGTGAAGAGCGAAGTCGGACGCGGCACTCGGTTCGACATTTATTTGCCGTTGTCCGCTCAGCGTCCTGCGGCGGCGCCGCGACGGGCCACCGAAACGAAGCGCGGAAACGGCGAGACGATCCTACTAGTGGACGACGAGCGGGCGCTCGTCGAGCTTTGCGAGGATCTGTTGGCCGAACTCGGCTATGAACCGCTCGGATTTTCTTCGCCGCTCGAAGCGCTGGAAACCTTCCTCGCCGATCCGGGGCGTTTCGATCTGGTGCTGACCGATCACTCGATGCCGGAGATGACGGGTACCGAATTGATCGGGAAAATCAGAACCGTGCGCGCCGATTTGCCGTTTCTACTCATGAGCGGTTACGGCACCGCGGTCGCGGAGGAAGATACGCGCGCGCTCGGCGTTCGCACGGTTTTGAAAAAGCCGGTGCTGCTCGTGGACCTGGCGGCTGCGGTTCGCGAAGCGCTCAAACGCGATGGCGTGGGTTGACACGGTGGTCGATCCGGCGCTTCCAACTATAATTTTCCTTTGCGTTGCCGAAAGCAGTCCCTCATGAACGACATCAACCCTGCCCATGTGCTCGTGGTCGACGATGACGAAGCGGTGCGCGATCTCATTGCCGCCTATCTGAGCGAAAACGACATGCGCGTGAGCGTTGCGGCCAACGGCAAGGAAATGGCCAAGGCGCTCGAGGAGCAGGCCATCGACCTCGTCGTACTCGATCTGCGCTTGCCCGGCGAGGACGGCATCGATATCGCGCGCAAGATTCGCGAGTCGTCCACGTTGCCCATCATCGTCGTATCGGGCCGCCGTGACGAAGCCGACCGCGTCATGGCGCTGGAATTGGGCGCCGACGATTATCTGACCAAGCCCTTCAGTTCGCGTGAATTGCTGGCTCGCGTACGTGCGCTGCTACGGCGCTCCGCCGTCGTGGCCGCCGCGAGCGGGCGTCAGCTCGACGCGCGCGCATATCGCTTCGCGGGTTGGCAGCTCAATATCGGCACGCGCAAACTGACTACGCCGGCGGGCGAGAACGTGCCGCTGACCAACGGCGAGTTCTCTTTATTGAGCGCGTTTTTGGCGGCGCCGGGCCGAGTGCTCACGCGCGAACAACTGCTCGAGGCGAGCCGGTTGTACGACGACGTCTACGACCGCTCGATCGACGTCCAGATCCTACGCTTGCGGCGCAAGATCGAAGAGAACCCCTCGCGACCCGAATACATCAAGACCGAGCGCGGTGCCGGATATGTTTTCGCCGTTGCGGTGGACAAGCTAAGCCGGGCCGCGGTCGGCTCCGCCGCGACCGACGACGGCGATCGCGAGTCTTGAGGGCGCGTTGCCGATTGAGCCGCGCTTCAGCGGGATCCTTGCTGCTCGGCGATTAGGCTCGCGAGCGCTTCCTGATCGCGCGCGAGCGCGGAAGGCAGATAGTCGCGCATGAAGTCGGACCACGTGCGCGTTCTTGCGTCGAGGTAACGGCGCGACGGGAAGAGTGCGCAGATACTCTTGGTTTCGAGCGTGTATTCGGGCAACACGCGCACGAGCGTGCCCGCGCGCAATCCCGCTAGAGCGGAATAGACCGGTAACGGCCCGATACCCATATCCGCGCGAATCGCGCCGACCAGCGATTCGGCCATATTGATTCGGAACACGCTGTTGATCGCGATGCGATCGGCGAGGCTACCGTCCGCTTTTTCGAGCGTCCACTCGCGCGGCGAAAACGTGGGCGTGCTCAATGCCAGACAGTCATGCTCGATGAGGTCGCTCGGACGAGCGGGCGTACCGCGCGCGTCCAGATACGCTTGCGACGCGCAGAGCACGCTATAGGTCGAACCGAATCGATGCATGACGATTTCGGAGTCGCGCAGGCTGGAGACGGCGAGGATCGAAGTATCGCAGGTGCCGTCGAACAGATCGGGCAAGGTCTGCGAGAGTTGCAGCTCGATCCGTACATCGGGGTACAGCCGGCGATACGCATGAATCGCGGGAACGATGTAGTGCTGTCCGAGGCTTGCGAAACTATGGATCCGCAGTAGGCCGTTTGCGCGGCTGCTTGCTTCGCACACCTCCTGCTGCGCCGCGTCGACCGCTCGCACGATCTTTCGGCAGTGCTCGAGGTAGTTACGCCCGGCGTCCGTCAAGGTAATGCGGCGCGTGGAGCGGGTGAGTAGACGAATGCGCAGATGCTGTTCGAGCTCGCTCACTGCCTTGGACGTCGAGGCCGCGCTCATATCGAGCGAGTTTGCCGCGGCCGTGAAACTGCCCGAGTCCACGACTTGGACGAAAGTCTGCATGTTCTGCAACGTATTCATAGACAGTTTTTATAAATCCAAAATGCGTTGTGCTTGAGTGGGCCTACACCGACACACTGGCGATCCGATGTGGCTCATGCCGTCGCCATGCGGTCGAGTCGATACGAAATTCGTCGAGCGCATGGGCCTCGCCCGATTCGACGCGCGCGCCGGCCGGCGCTCAGTGCCGGCAGTACGAAGAGCGCGGGATGAAGCCGCGAGCGTGTTTCGATCAGGGGGTGAGTGATGAGCGCGGTGACGAACATGGCCGCGAAAACGCAGATCGTCGGCGGCGTGAGACGGTCGAGGATTTCGCAACCGAAACGGTGCAGGTCCGCCGCCCCATCGAGCGCCAGCCAGCCGGCGCCGAGCATGGCATAGCAGAGCACCGCGCCGATTCCGGACCAAAGCGGAAAGACGCTGGCCCACGCGAACTCGTTGCCCGTGCAATGCACGCGGTCGAGAGGCACACCCTTGGCGCAGGTACCGATTGCCACGCCCTGCGCGAAGGCGGCGAGCAGCGAGCCGGCGAAAAGCACGTGGTCCCATAGCCGGCGAGCCGGGTGCGCTTTGCGGCGCAACTCGGACGCCGCAAAGCGCATGATGAATCCGGCTAACATGGCCGAGAGCGGGACGTAGAGCGCGGGAAAAGCGATCGAATAGATGGCGGGAAAAGCGCCGAATAGAAATGTGCCCGCGACCACGAGCCAAGTCCCATGACGATCCTCTACCGGCGCCATGGAGGCGACCATCCGGTCGCGCCATGAGGCCGTTGCGGCAAAGCCGCTGAGAATGCCGATACCGAGTTCGATGCCGTCGACCGCGACATAGGCGGCGAGGGCAACGGCCAGTTCGGCGAGCCAGAACCAGACAAGCATGACGTTTTCGCGATTAGCGGCCGGACGCCGAGCAGCACGCCGCGGTCAATGATGCGCACGATAAGGTCGACGCCGAAAACGACGGACGGCAACCCAAGTGACGTTGGACGGAGTTTGGTTCTCGTCTGTTGCCGAGCGATTGCGATTCGGCGCGCGCTCATTACATTCGTAACGGGTATGCGTAACGAGCGCCGCGTCGCGGGTCGACGGCTTGCCGGGAGGGGGAATGCGAGGGAGAGGGGCGAGAAGGATATTGCAGACGGTGTCTGCAATATCCTTTCACTGAACCCTTAGCGGGTTCAAGTCTGATGAAACCAATCTTTAATGCGTGGAGCCGTTCGGTTGGTAGCCGTCCGTCAGCGTTTGCAAGAACGCGATGATGTCCTTGATGTCGGCATCCGTCATCGCAGGAGCGTCACCCGTTTTGCGATCGAAAGGCGCATCCGCCGTATCGATGTTGGCGTGATACTTCGCGGGCAGATCGTCATACTTCAGGGTATGGCCTTGCGCATCGTGCGGGTAGATCTTGTCCGGCGCCACCTCGCGCAAGTTATAAAAGTTCATGACTTCGTCGAGGGAGTGATACACGCCGTTGTGAAAGAAGGCGTGGCGCGTGGCGGCATTGCGCAGCGTCGGCGTGAGGAACATGCCGCAGTATTGCGTTTGCGATGCAAGGTCAGTGCGATGGGGGCCGCAGACGCCCATGTCGTAGAACGCAGGATTGCGATTGACCGCGAGCGCGCCGTTGCGCGGCACGCCGAGCGCTTCGTACTGATAGTCGGTAAACATCGGCGGCAGGCCGTCGCGGGAGGGCTTCGACAGATGGCACCCCGCGCAGTTGGCCTTGGCCGGATCGTTGAATAGCTGCAAGCCGTGTATCTCGGCTCGCGTGAGACGCGCGCGCCCTTCGAGCCAATAATCGTATTTGCTCGAATACGGGTGGAACGACGGATCTTCCACTTGGTACCGTGCGACGGCGAACATCGCCTCCGACAGCAACAGGCGCGAATCGTTGAAAATGTTTGGCCCGAATAGTTGCTGCAATTGGGTACGGTAGGCGCCGTGTTCGAATTTGGCGGCGACGTCGGCCTCGCTCTTGTTCGCCATCTCGACCGGGTTCATCAGCGGTCCGAACGCTTGCGCTTGCAAGGTATCGGCGCGGCCGTCCCAGAACATGCCGCCTTGCGGCACCATCGCGGGGGCCGCGGGTGCCGCCCCAGCCGTTTTCTGCGCACGTGCGACGCCCGATGCGGCGGCCGCTTCCTGCGCGAAATTCGCTGCCGTATCGGCATCGGCGGTATCGGGACCGATACTGAAGTTCGGCTGTCGATTCAGGTACATCAACGAAGGCGGCGGACGATCGCCTTGCAGCGTCATCGACGGTCCGCCGAATTGGACCGGCAATGCATTCGCGGGACCGTAAGCGTTTGCGGGGCTGTGGCACGACGCGCAGGAGAGCTTGCCCGACGCCGACAGGCTCTGATCGAAGAAAATCTGCTTGCCCAGTTGGGCCATGGCGCTCAGCGGCGCGACCGCAGGGCGCTGAAGATGGACGGGATGGGGGTTGGCCCCCGTCAATTGCTCCACGATGTCGCCGACGGCGGCCGGTGTGCGCTCGGGGTAGGCCAGCGCCCATGCACAGGCGAGTGCCGCGGCGATCGCGAGGCCGAAAGCGGCGGCGCGAACGCGCTTGTGTCGGCGGCTGGAAGAGTGGCCATGTTCGGCGGGCGTGTTCGGCAAGGCGGAATCGAGCGGCTGCATCGTGTCGGTGATGAAACGTGAAGTGCTATCTGACAAAAAGCCACAGCCCGTTGCCGGGCTGTGGGGTCATCGGTGCGCTAGCGTGGCTCGAGCCACGCCGGCGACAGGCTGGTTGCCGTAAGTTAGCTCTTCGGAGCCGTGCTTACTTGCGTACCCAGCGTCGGATCCAAGAACAGCGGCGTCGTGCGCGGCGCGCTCGTGAAATCGAACATGTTCATCATGCTGCCGGCCGTGGCGTCGAACGAGCCGCCGCCGATGCGTTGACCGCCGAGCCAGTTGTCTTCGATGAAGCGGACGACGGACGCTTGCGAAATCGCCGTGTGGTCAACATAGTTCTTCTTGGCGTACGGCGAGATGACGACGAACGGGATGCGCGTGCCCGGGCCGCAGCGGCCGTTCACGGGTTGACCGTTCAGGCCTGCCGGAGCCGTGCCGGTACCGCAGATGCCGTTCCCGTTCAGTTGGTCCGCGCTCGAGAACGAAGCCGAAGTCGGCGTTGCGTACTGGTGGTCGTACCAGCCGTCCGAGTCATCCCAGGCCACGATCACGGCCGTGTTTTGCCAATCGGGCTGCTGTTCGAGGAAGTTCACGACCTTCGTGACGAACGCTTGCTCGTCGAGCGGATCCGAGTAGCCTGCGTGGCCGTCCTGATACGCCGGCGCCTTCACGAAGCTGACCGACGGGAAATTGCCCGCGCTGACAGCGGCGAAGAAATCGTCGGAGTCGTACTGGTGGTTCGCCGGATCGACCGTCGTGCTGTTCGGCACGTTCGTGAAGCCGACCGCGGCCATCGACGTCGGACGTGCGTGCGTCGGGTTCGACGTGGTCTTGTAGTACTGGAACCAGTTGTGGTGCGGGATGTAATCGGCGGTCGCGGCGTTCACGACGGTCGACGTCGTGCTGCGTGCGCAACCCGTCGTGCCGTTGCCGTTCGTCGTCGCGAGATTGAAGCCGCCCATGAAGCCGCCCCACGTGATGCTCTTGGCGTTCAGCAGATCGCCGATGTTCTTGCCGAGCATCATCGCTTGGTCGGTCGTGCTCGAGCAGGTGTCGAAGCCCGGGTCGACGTCGTTGATCATCGTCAAGCCGCCTTGACCGTCGGCCGTGTAGTACGAGCTGCGCGACGATTTCACGATTTGCATGCCGTTCGTTTGGCCGGCGATGACTTCGAGTGCGCCCGGCGTCGACGGACCGTACGTGTCCGTGTACGCGTTATCGCTCATCGCGTAGTTCTGCGCGTAGTTCCACAGTGCCGTGACCGTGTTGCCGTCGTAGTAGCCCATGACCTGGCCGGTCGTGCCGAATGCGCCGGCGCCGCCGCTTGTTCCGCGACCCGTGTACTTCGGGAAGAGGTCCATGAGGCCGTTGTCGTACGCTTGTTCTTCGGCCGTGTAGGCGTGGTTTTGGTCGGCCGTCGCCGCTTGCGTGCGGTCGAGGCGGAACGGATTCGATGCGCCCGCGCCGTTCGCTGCGTTCGTCGAGTTCAAGTTGGCCGTCAGGAGCGTACCGCTCAAGCCGCTGACCGTCGGCGTGCCCGACGCTGCCGCGAATGCCGGTTCACCGGCCGGGTTCGTCGCGTTCGGGTAAGTCGCGAAGTAGTGGTCGAACGAGACGTTTTCCCCGTAGATCACCACGACGTGTTTGATGGGCGTTGCAGTCGTCGCGGAGTCTTGAACGCTGACCGACGCGGTCGGCGTTGCGGCCGGGTTGTTGCTGCTGCCGCATGCGGCGAGCACGGCCAGCGATGCAACGGCCACTGCAATGGGGAGAAGCTGACGGCGAAACATGGGGACGAACTCCTGGTTTGTCGTCGCCGCGTATCGCTTGCAAGCCTCGTCATTCGATCCCGAGAGAATGACAGCGAACGAAAGCGCGGTTGACGATGGTTATTTTTCGGACGAACGGCGCATTGGACCATTCAAGTGTTAAGCGTCCGCGACACATAGCTTTCGACTCTATTTCGTTAGCTTTCAATTTCATTCGTTCAACGCGCTTAGTCGAGCGCAATAGGCATCATGCTGAGGAGGTAGCCGAAATGGGGCGTAACCGGCAACGGTATGATGTGCATCGTCATCGGCTTAGCGCCGAGAATGCATGCAAGGTGAGGGTGATGAAGCTTTTCGAGGCGTTAGGATTTCAGTGGGATCGTGCCGCTATTCCGAACGACATTCCGCGGTATTCGGCCGAGCGAGTCTGCTTTCGATTCCACAAGATGCTTCCCGAGTTCGTATGGGATGCAAGCGTCCTTCCCGGAGGTCAAGACGTTGCTGGACGGGATCACCGTGGGAGGCCGTAGGATCTCCGACCAGGAACAGATTCTGAACTTGGTTGAGAGCTCCAAGCTGCTGCTCAAGCTAGTGAAGAGCGGACAGTTCTGCCTGGATAAGGCTACGTTCGTCCATTTGCACCGACTAGTCGCCAGAAATGAGGCCCTGGAATGGGGGCATTTCAGAGGAGAGGGGGACGAGTGGCATTACACGCCCGACGTCGGTTTGGGCGAACACGGGCGCTATACGCCGTTGCCTACGGTTAACGGTGGAACAAATCTGGACGAGGCGTTTCGCCGTGGCGTCGACGCATTGAACGACGACGTGTCCGACGCTTTCGAAAAAGGCACCGCGTTCTTCCTGTTCGGCGCGTTGCAACGGTTTTTCTTCGACGGAAACAAGCGTACGTCGCGATTCATGATGAACGGCGTGCTGATGTCGAACGGCATCGATGCCATCAGCATCCCTGCGGCAAAGGCGCAGGTTTTCAACGAGAAGATGATTCGGTTCTATCTGAACCGCGATGCTACGGAGATGCTGGGGTTTCTTGTCGATTGCCATCCCGAAGCTACGTAAGGTGATGGGCGGGCCTGCGGGATGCGCCGCCATCATCGAGCGCGCGCGCAGGAGTGACTTGCGCGTCGCACCTTCCCCGCCTCGCGAAAGACGCGAGCGCAAAGAAAAAAGCCAGCCGGAGCAACTCCGGCTGGCTTGATAAAGCGTACTGCTAGGTATTGTTCTCGTCGATTGCTCGAACGAGTTTGTTAGAACTTGTGACGCAGGCCCAGAGCGACGAGCTCTTGCGTGTTCGTGCCGTCGTAACCGTACGAACCGATCGATGCCGTAGCCGCAGCGCCGCCGGCCGTATGGCCGCTTGCGTGCTGATAGCCGCCGACGAGGTAGACGTCGGTGCGCTTGGACAGCGAGTAATCGGCGCCCAGCGAAGCTTGGTGGTACGTTGCCGACGAATCGCCGCTCGACTTCATGTACGTGTAGCCCACGCCAACCAACAACGCGGCCGTTGCTTGGTAGTTGAAGAAGCCGCTGCCCGAGTTGTACTTCTCGGTCGAGCCGAAGCCCGAGAACGCATCAGGCTTGTACTGCGCGTTGCTGTAGCTCAGACCCATCGTGAACGGACCGACCGCGTATTGGCCAGCCACGCGTGCGATGCCGATCGACTTAGCCGAAGCGTAGCCGTTGTTGATGGCGCTGTTGAACGTGCTGCCCGACGTCGCATTCGCATCCCAACCGGCGCGCAGACCCGTCGTCGTCGACAGCGCGTTCGAGTTATCGGAATGGTAGTAACCTGCGGCCAGGCCCAGCGGACCGTTGTTGTACGCGGCTGCGAGCGACCACGTTTGACCGCTTTCCGTCGAACCCGCGACGCCGCCGAATGCGTACATCGCCTCGGCTTGGAAGCCGGCGTAGTTCGCCGTCACGTACTTCACTGCGTTGTTCGTACGAGCGCTGTTGTCGTAGTTGTCGACGTCGCCCGGCGTAGCGAACACGCTGCCGAAGTAGTTATCGGCCGTGATGCCTTGAACCATGTCGACCACGGGGTCGTACTGACGGCCCAGCGTCAACGTACCGTACGTTTGGCTCGTCAGGCCGACGAATGCTTGACGGCCGAATTCACGATTGCCTTGGCCGAGCTGACCGTTTTGCGGGTTGAAGCCGTTTTCCAATTGGAAGATCGCAGCCAAACCGCCGCCCAGATCCTCTTGTCCCTTGATGCCCCAACGCGTACCGGCCAAGTCGCCGCCGCTGTTGTTGCCCAACGCCCACAAATTCTTATTGCCTTGCGCGTTGTGCACGTACGTGAGCGAGTCGTCGATCACGCCATAAAGCGTCACGCTGGATTGAGCGTGCGCGGCACCGGTCGCGGCGAGCAGGGCAAGCGAGAGGGTTGACAGAGCGATTTTTTTCATCATTTCTCCACGCGAAGCGATTATTAGAAGTTGCGGAAAGGAGAATAGCGCAACGTCATTGAAAGGCAGAGTGGAAAAAAAGGTAGTGTCGTCAAAAGGAAACAGGCCGTCCGCAACCACGTAAAAACGACTACGCGATTATTGTTGTCTACGAAATACTGAATTGGAAAAAGTGCAAAATTGCGACGCAATAGCGCAAGTTTTCCCATCGTGTGAGCATCGCGCACCGTATGGGGTCCCAGCGGGCGCTACGACGCGGCATGCCGATATCGATCGGTGCGTTGCGCACATATAAGCGGCACTATGCCCCATAGCAGCGCGAGTCTCGCGACTAGACAAAGTCGATCGAATATGTATTGGCGCACTATGCGAACTTAATCGTCAGTCTTATCGGTCTGTCCGCGTAATTGAACTCGCCCGTGACGCCGCCCTCTCGCCGCTGCGTATTCCGCACCGAGTAGCAGCACGGCGGCGGAAAAGTACAACCACATCAGCAATACGGCGAGCGATCCGGCGGCGCCGAATGCATTCGAGAGTCCCGCGTGCGCGAGATACAGCGCAAAGAGCTTTTTGCCCGCGGTGAAGAGCAATGCGGCGACGACTCCGCCCGTCAAGGCGTCGTGCCACGCCACACGCGCGTCGGGCAAGAACTTCAGAAGCGCGGCGAACGCGAATGCCAGTACGACCACGCCGAGTATCAGTTGCAAGACGTTGCCGATTATGACGAACGGCGTGCCGCCCAATAGCCAGTCGCCGATATAGGTGACGACGGTATCGAGGACGAGCGATACGATCGCGAGAAAGGCGACGCCGAGTACGAGACCGAAGGAAATCAACCTCACCTTCACGAGCGCGATCACGCTCGAGACTCGGTTCGAGGCATTAGCCGGCCATACCACCGATAAGGCCGTATTCAGCGAGGCGAATGTCGCGGAAGCCCCGAGCGCCAGTGCCGCGAAGGAGATGATCGCGGCCATGCCGCCCGAACCGCTATGCGAGCGCGCGTTGACGACGATCATTTGGATCGCGGCGGCCGCCTCGTCTCCGATCAGCAAATGCGCGTCCTGGAAGATCTGCCCGCGTATGGCATTCGTGCCGAAGAACCAGCCCGCTACGGCGATCACCATGACGAGCATCGGAGCCAGCGAAAACGCCGAATAAAACGCAATGCCGGCAGCCATCGTCGTGCAGCGGTCGTTGCCGAAGTGCTGCACCGCATCGACGGCGCATGCCCCTTCCATGCGGGCGGCCCTCGGCAATCGACTCAGCGAAAAGGAAGACATCGTTTTGCCCCGATCGTTCGTATCCCCGGTGCTTACGATGGTTGCAGGCGGCATGCCTGTTTATGGTCGCGAGGGTCCCAAGAGTCGGCATGACGCGCCCTAGCGCGCGCCGGCAGATCGACGTTTAACAAAAATTTACCGGTGCATCACGCCGAACTCGACTAGAGTGCACGATGGTCCCCCTTTTATTCATGACGGGGGCGAGGCAGTCGAATCGTGCAACGCGTCAATAACCGGAAGCGGGGGGAAACTATGCAACACGGCATCATCGCGTGGCTCATCATCGGCGCCATCGCCGGATGGCTGGCGGGTCTGCTCGTCAAGGGCAGCGGCTTCGGCATCATCGTCGATATCATCGTCGGCATAGTCGGGGCGTTCATCGGCGGTTGGTTGGCCGGGGTCCTTCATCTGTCGATCGGCGGCGGGTGGATCAGCTCGATCATTACGGCCGTCGTCGGCGCGGTGATCTTGCTGTTCGTCATACGCTTGTTCAAGCGATCGTAGCGGTCCGCCACGTGCCGGGCGCGACTGCCCGGTCAATCCGGCCCGGCGGCGCGTTGGCGCTTAAGCGCCGCGCGCGCGAACGCCACGAAGCGTTGGGTGACGACGTCGTCGCGGCCCGCCTGCCAGGCGAGCCCGACGCGCCAACGCGCGTGGGGGCCTTGCAGCGTGAGCACGGTCGCATCGCGCAGCAAATAGCGCATGCGGGAAGGGACGAATGCGACGCCCACACCCGCCGCGACCGTGGCCAGTACCGATTGCACATCCTGTGCTTCTTGGACGATGCGTGGCGTGAAGCCGCGTTCGGCGCACCAGCGATCGACTTGATCGGCTGTCCCGGCCTGGCGCGCACGGGTCAATGCGACGAAGCCGATATCGTTCAGTACGTTCAAATCGGCGGGAAGCCGCTTGATTTTGGCCTCTTGCGGGATAGCCAGTGCGAGCGATTCGTCGATGATCGGCACGGTGGCGAGTTCGTCGCCGCTCGACATGCGCATGAAGCCGACGTCGAGCGTGCCGGCCAGCAAGCGGCGCGTTTGCTCGGCCGACGAGAGATCGACCAGCGTCACGTTCACGTTCGGATGCAGGCGCCGGAAGTCGGCGATCAAGCGCGGGGCGATGGTGAGCACGGACAGGCACAGACCTACGCGCAGACGGCCGCGCTTACCGCCGCTCGCTTCCTTTGCGCGCAGCAGCATGTCGTCGGCATCGCGGACGAGCGCCGCGGCGTCCGGCAAGAAGTCGGCACCGAAGGTCGTCAACTGAGCTCCATGCCTGCCGCGTTCGAATAGCCGCGCGCCGAGGCTCGCTTCCAGCGCAACGATTTGCTTGCTCAGTGCCGGCTGGCTCGTATGCAAGGCATCGGCGGCGCGGCCGAAATGCCCGAGTTCGGCCACGGCGAGGTAGGCTCGGAGGAGTTTGAGATCCATTCGTTTGTGGAATCGAACGGGGAAAAGCATTCATTTTACTAATTGATCGCCGAGCGCTCCAATAGCCGTATTCCATCGCCGATCGTGTACGCCATGTCCAATGCTTCCGTTGCCCCGCTTCGGGTTGCCGCGCTGCCCTTTGCTTCGTCGCCCGCAGCCGCGGAAAAAGCGTCGTTCCTCGGAATCGCCGAGCGGCTTGGCGAGCTTGCCCGCGAACACGTGGGCTTGGCCGTGTTTCCCGAAATGAGCCTAGTCGGCTCGGCCCGCGTGGAACGACTTCGTCGAGGCGAACTCGAAGCGCTGTCGGAGCCGCTTGACGGGCCCTCGATTGCCGCTGTCGGACGTGCTGTCGACGCGACGGGTGTGGCGGCCGGCGTCGGCTGGATCGAGCGTGCGAACGACGGCGCGCTTTATAACAGCTATGTCGTGTGTATGCCCGGCGGCGCGCGCCACGTCCATCGAAAGGTGTACCCCACGGAGAGCCCGCATTTGCGCAGCGGGGGATTGTTCGAAGTATTCGATACGCCCTGGGGCATCAAGATGAGCATCTTGATCGGGGCGGACAACTACATGCCGGAGAACGCGCGAGTGGCCGCGGTCAAGGGGGCGACCCTGCTCGTGGCGCCGCATCGCAGCAACGTTGGGGGCGGTGCTGCGCCCCAGCCCGACTGGTTTGTCCGCGCGATGCCGGCACGCGCCGGCGACAACGGAATGTTCGCTGTCCTAAGCGATGCCCGGGCCGACGCGAGAGGGACGTGCAAACCGGGAGTCGCGCTCATTGCCGACCCGTGCGGCGCGGTGATCGCGCGAGGCGCGAGCGCGGATTGTCCCGTGGCAACGGCGTCGATCGATCCCGAACTTGCCCGGCAAAGCGACGCTCGTCGCTGGCTTGCCGCGCGCAAACCGGAGCTCTACGCTTCGTTGATGGCGTCGGAGACGCAATCGTATGGGGACGCTCGGCCTTGGTCGCCTCCGGAGCGCGAGGCGTGCGCGCGCGGTTCGGTGGCGATCAGCTTCGCGGTCGTCGGCAGAAAAAGGCCGACGCGCTAGCGCTTACCGGCGGTCGGTCCGCAACAGCCCGTAAATGGCGCCGTCCGAGATCTCGTCGTCGATGATCCAGCGTTCGCGTAGCAACCCTTCCTTGACGAAGCCCAAGCGTTCGAGCACGCGTGCCGAGGCCGTATTGCGCGGATCGATTTCCGCTTCTAGCCGATGCAATTGCAGCACGTCGAACGCGCAATCGACGGCGGCGCTCGCCGCTTCGCTCATGTAGCCGTGGCCCCAGAAGGCGCGATGCAAACCGAAGCCGATTTCCGCGTGCTTGGACACGGGGTCGGCATCGAACAGGCAGCAGGTGCCGATCATCTCCCGCGTCGCCGTAAGCTCGATAGCCCAGAAAATCTCCATTTGCGTCACCGAGCCTTGCATGCGGCGCGCAACATAATCGACGGCCTGTTCGTAACGCTTCATCACGGGAAACGACCAGTAGCGCATGAATTCTACGTCCGAATACATCGAGAACATCGGATTGGCGTCCTCCGCTCGAAGCGGACGCAGCGTTAGGCGTTCGGTCGACAACGTGGACACGTCGGGTATCGGCATCTCAATGCAACCTTGCAAGGTGATCGGTGCCTCGCAGTGTATACCGACATTTTTGTGTGTCGAAGAGGCGTGCGGGCAACTAGAGCCTACCGCCTCACCTCGCACTCAACGCGCGTCAAAGTAGGCGACGCCTTGGCCCGACACGGCCCAAATGCGGTGCCCCGCGACGGTGATTTCGCTGTTCGTGAACTCGTCCGGTATGACGTAACGCTGCCAGTGCGCGCCGTCGTCGGTGCTGACATGTAGCGTTCTGCGGAATTCGCCTACGGATTTGATGAATTCCTGCCGATTCCATGTGTCGACGACAAGCAACTCGGGCGTCGCCCATGCGCCACCTGAGTCGTCGTTTGCGGCCCAAACTTGAGTTGCGGCGCCGCTCTTGATCGCGTAGAGGCGTGCACCCGAAGCCGGGTAAGCGCCGCTGTCGAGAAGCGCGTACAGCGTGTCGCCTCGGACCAGCAGGCTGCCCACGCGGCCCCGCAATTGTTCGGCATTGCTCAATACCGTAGTCGCTCGGCCGTCATCGTCGATTTCGGTGATCGACTTGGGGGCATTGTCTCGGCCTTGCACCAGGTCGACGGTGCGCGGTGTAACGGCCGCATTCCATCTAAAGGCGGCAACACCCTCGCCTTGCGTGAGCGGCGTCCATGTACGCGCGCTATCTTTCGATAGAAAAACACGTGTCCTCCAGGCGTCGAACGAATCAGCCGATATATCGGTCACGAGTAGTACGTATCGGTGCGGGGCTGGAAACGCGAACGTGCATGTGGCCTTGCGCGTGCAAGCCGTCGGCAGCTTGATCGGCGACCATGTACGACCGCGGTCGCTCGACTGCGCATAGCTGGGATCGAATGAGTTCAGGCTATCCGCGCTGTACGTTTCGACTTCCGCCACCCTATCGTCGCCCTGACCGCCGACGATATGCGAGACCTGCTGCTGGCTGTCCGTTTTGATGAGTTCGCATTTGGCCGCGCCGTCACCGCATTCAAACAACAGATTCCCAGCCGGCGCGCGCGGCGGCATCGACATAAAGGGCGTCAAGTCCCAGCGCATGTCGACCGCGACTAAGGCGTGCTTCTCGTCCGCCCACAGCCGAAATGCGTCGTGGGCGTGCGTACGAGTCGCTTCATTTGCGAACGCATAGGTGGTCTGCCCCACATACTTCCACGGCGCGCAGGCCCCCGTCTCCAATTTGCAATCGAGGGAGGGCTGCGGTTGTGCTTCGGTTTCTGTGCTCTCGGCCGCTGACGACGCGCTCGCCGCGAATAAAGCAGCGAATACGATCGTGGAGATGGCGGCTAGACGCGTCGAGGCAAGTTTGTTCTGCGACTTCATGGGCGTGCGTTGGCGTAATTCAGGTCGGAAAGCGGGCGTTTATTTTAAACGTGCCCGTACTTACCGCCATTCGCAGCGCGCCGCGTTCGATCTGATGTCTAACGATTGCCTGCCGCATCAACCGGACTGAGTGCCTTGGCACTGCGTCTCGTACCAACGATCCACTCGGCGCTGCGCTGCTTGCAAATCTTCCGGATAGTACGGATCGAAGAATAACGACGGCTGGTACCCGGCTTCCTCGAGTGCGGCCAATTCGCTCAAGTTCCGCTCGTGCGTGAGCGGCGCTCCGTTCTTGAGCGCCGTCAGATCGCGGCACTGACGGGCGGTAAGCGGTGCATAACCGGCCTGTGGCGCGCCCGAGACGACGCAGCCGGCAAGCAATAGCGCGAACAGGGAAACAATCGTCGATGTGGGCGAGGGGTATTTCATCTCGAGCCTCCTTGCGATGGACTCGAGTTTCTCACGCAAACAGTTTGCCCGCTTGCGTCGACGGCGACGCAAGCCGAAACCGGTGTGCCGGCGATCGTTTGAAGCGAGTCGTTGCGCGCGGACGGCGCAACGGACGGCAGATTTAACGCCGGCGCATCGGCGGGCGTCCCGCACTGGGCGCAGCGCGTTCGTCTTTGTGCCGGTAGTTGATGCGACCTTTGGTCAGGTCGTAAAGCGACAATTCCAGTCGTACGCGGTCGCCGGCCAAGATGCGGATATGGTTCTTTTTCAATCGGCCGGCCGCATAGGCGGCGATGATGGTCCCGTTCTCGAGGGTGACGCGATAGCGGCTGTCGGGCAGCACTTCGTCGACGACGCCGTCTAGTTCAAGCAACTCTTCCTTTGCCAAATTGATATCCCCAGTGATGGCGGCCGAGCCTTCGTATCGAACGAGGGCAACGGCTCGCGGCCGTAGTGTTGTCGGCGACCCACAAGGCCTGCCGACGCGTATGACGGGAAATACGGACGGCGATTAGAGCGGCTTGATGTTGGCCGCTTGCAGACCCTTCGGGCCTTGCTTCGTTTCGAAGCTCACGCGCTGACCTTCGACGAGCGTGCGGAAGCCGTCGGCGCGAATTTCGGAGAAGTGGGCGAACAGGTCGTCCTTGCCGTTGTCAGGCGAGATGAAGCCAAAACCTTTGCTGTCGTTGAACCATTTGACGATACCGGTATCCATGTAAATCCTTTGAAAAAAATAGACGAGCGAATGCGCGCGCCCGAAGGGGCACGACAATGAAAATCAAGGAGGGAGAGGACAACGAATACCGCCAGGTCGCGGTCAATGATGAACAGCAATCGCGCTTCTTGAAGACTTCAACTATCGACCTTACGCGTAATGGTGGGCACGGTCAAGACATTTCGTTGGGGAGGCGCTGCGGCAAGAGCCGGCGCCTCGCTCGGGAGCGAGGCGCCGGCCGCTGTCGAGCGCCGCGGCGCGGGCCGTTCAGTCCGCCGTCGTTTGACGGGTCTTGACGATTTTTCCCCGTTGCAGCACGTATCGCACATGCTTGCCGTCGTTGCCGACGACGCCGATATCGTCGAGCGGGTTACCGTCGAGCACGAGCAGATCGGCAAGGGCTCCTGCCGCCACCACCCCCAACTGTCCTTGCATATTGACGATCTCCGCTGCGATCGTCGTGGCCGAACGCAGTGCCTCCAAGTTGCCGAGTACCTCGGCGCGGATGCTGAATTCGCCGCATTGAAACGTGTGCATGTCGCCGAGTAGATCGGAACCGAAACCCATCTTCACGCCGGCCTTCGCATAGATCTCCAACGATTCGCGGCCGGCGCGCTGCACGGACGCGACTTTCGCGATCGAGGCCGGCAGCATCCCGAACTGCGCGCCGTGCTGCGCGAGCGCGTCGTAGGTGACGAGCGTCGGCACCACGAACGCGCCGAGCTCGTGCATGAGGCGGGCCGTCTGTTCGTCGACGAGATTGCCGTGTTCGATCGTCCGCACGCCGCAACGAACGGCACGCGCGATCGCCCGGCCCGTGTAGGCATGCGCCATCACATAGGTATTGGCGGCTTGAGCTTCATCGACGATCGCACGAATTTCGTCTTCCGAGTATTGCGTGTTGGCGATGGGATCGGTTGGAGACGCGACCCCGCCCGATGCCATGATCTTGATTTGCGTGGCGCCCTTTTGAATCTCTTCGCGGACGGCGAGCCGCACGGCGTCGACGCCATCCGCCACGCGGGCGATCGCACCTGTGCGGAAACAGCACGAGCACGGTTCGAGTACATCGCTGCGCGGGCGGAAGTCGCCATGTCCGCCTGTTTGCGAGAGCGCCTTGCCCGAGGGGAAAATACGCGGCCCCGGTACGAGGCCCGTTTCGATCGCGTGCATGAGGCTCCAATCCGCGCCGCCCGCATCGCGCACGCTGGTGAACCCGCGCGAGAGCATGGCATCGAGGATCGGTAGCGCGCGAATGACGGCCAGGATGTTCGGCTGAGCAGCGTTCGCGCCGAGGTTGGCGTTCGATGCCAGCACATGCACGTGACAATCGATCAACCCGGGCATCACGGTCTTGCCTCGCACGTCGATCGTTTGCGCGTTCGGCAAATCGACCGGGCGATCGGTGATTTCCAGGATCCGCTCGCCCTCGATAACGACATGATGATGTTCGAGCAGCGTGCCACGATCGAGATCGAGGACGTTACCGCCTTCAAGCAAGGTAATGGTCATTGCAAAATCTGAGTCGGTTGATAAAGGGCAAGGCGTCACGCGTGCATGCCACGGCGCATTCGTTCGCGATTGTCGGCGGATTTCGTGACGCCGAACAGCGCGGGAATTAGGGTGCGCTTTACGTATGATAAATGACTCGATGGCATGCGCCGTTGTGATGGGACTCGATCGTTGCTCGTCGACGTATTGGCTTCTTTTTATATTTCGATTATTATTGAAACATGGAAACGAACCAAGTGGTCCGCGCGTTGAGCGCGTTGGCGCAAGAGTCGAGGCTCGCCGTCTTTCGATTGCTCGTGCAGGCTGGGCCGAACGGGCTGCCTGCCGGTCAGGTCGCCGAGCGTTTGAGTATCGCCCCGTCTTCGTTGTCGTTTCACTTGAAAGAGCTGACGCATGCCGGGCTCGTGGCGGCGGTGCCGCGTGGCCGGTTCATGATCTATTCGGCGAATTACACGGAAATGGGTGCGCTACTGACATTCCTGACCGAGAACTGCTGCGGCGGCAATCCATGCGTGCCCATCAGTCCATCGGCCTGTAAGAAGCCAAGAGAGAAATCCGAATCATGACCAAGACAGTCCTCGTGCTTTGTACCGGCAATTCATGCCGCTCTCAAATGGGCGAAGTCATTCTCAACCATGACCTCGCCGGCAGTGTGCGCGCTATTTCGGCCGGCACCGCGCCTCAACCGAAAGTCGCCGACGGGGCCCTCCGAGCGCTTGAATTGGCCGGCCTTCCCACCGACGGTCTTTATCCGAAGACGATCGAAGCGGTGATAAACGAACCGATCGACCTCGTGGTCAGCGTCTGCGACAACGCCAAGGAAACGTGTCCCATTTTCCCGGGGCCGGTGAAGCGCATTCACGTGAGCTTCCACGATCCGCACGGCGAACCCCTCGATAGCTTTATCGCCGTGCGCAACGATATCCGCGCCCGTTTGGTGCCGGCGGTGCGCGAAGCCCTGTTTTCATAAGGTATTGCGATGTCAGTTCGATCCGAGCAGGCCGGCCGCGTAAACACGAAACCGGCCATGAGTTTTTTCGAGCGATACCTGTCCTTGTGGGTGTTCCTCTGTATCGTGGCGGGGATCGCGGCGGGGCAGGTCGCCCCCGGCGTTTTTTATCGCATCGGCGCGATCGAATTCGCGCAGGTCAATCTACCGGTCGGTCTGCTCATTTGGGTGATGATCGTCCCGATGCTCGTCAAGGTGGACTTGGGTGCGCTTCACGAGGTCAAGCGTCATGTCCGTGGGATCGGCGTAACGTTGTTCGTCAATTGGCTCGTCAAGCCGTTTTCTATGGCATTTCTCGCTTGGCTGTTCATTCGCCATTTGTTCGCCGCCATGCTGCCGGCCGACCAACTCGATAGCTATGTCGCCGGTCTCATCCTGCTCGCAGCCGCCCCCTGCACGGCAATGGTGTTCGTCTGGAGCAAGCTGTCTAACGGCGACCCGCTGTTCACGCTATCGCAAGTCGCGTTGAACGATACGATCATGGTGTTTGCGTTCGCGCCGATCGTGGCCTTCTTGCTCGGCATCTCCGCGATCGTCGTACCTTGGAAGACGCTCGTCACATCGGTCGTGCTCTATATCGTCATCCCCGTGATCCTTGCCCAGATTTGGCGCAATCGCTTGTTGGCGAAGGGTACCGCGGCGTTCGAGGTCACGATGTCGAAGATCGGCCCCTGGTCGATTGCCGCGCTGCTTGCCACGCTCGTTCTCTTGTTCGCGTTCCAAGGCGATGCGATCATCAAGCAGCCGCTGGTGATCGCGCTGCTCGCGGTGCCGATCGTCATTCAGGTATTTTTCAATTCGGCCCTTGCATACGGGTTGAATCGCGCGCTGGGGGAATCGCATAGCATCGCATGCCCATCCGCGCTAATCGGGGCGTCGAATTTTTTCGAGTTGGCCGTCGCAGCGGCGATCAGCTTGTTCGGCTTTCAATCCGGCGCGGCACTGGCCACGGTGGTCGGTGTGCTCGTCGAGGTGCCCGTGATGCTGCTGGTGGTACGCGTGGTGATGCGTTCGCGCCGATGGTACGAGCGCTGCGCTTAATCGATTGAGGTGAGGCAGGCGTACGTATTACGTCCTCTTCCTCGTAAGCTTCGGCAGTGCATGCTGACCTCGGATGATATTGATCAGCGTGACGAGTGCGGGGTGGTTGTAGCGGCGGCTGCCGTAATACATATGAAGCGGGTCCTCGACGAATGCATTGCTCGCCAGCACGACCCGCACCTCGCCTCGCTTCAATTCGCTTGCGATCCTCGCTTCGAGTAAATAGGCGATTCCCAGCCCTGCCTTGCATGCCGCAATCGTCGTCGCGGTGTCGTTGATCGTCAGCAACCCCGGCACGCGGATGCGGCGCTTTTCGCCGGCGTCGTTGATTTCCCAGCGGTAGCTCGAATTGTCGCCCAGCAACAGCTGTAGGCACGTATGGTTTGCCAGGTCGTTTGGCTCGCGCGGCGTGCCGTGCCGTTCGAGATAACCGGGCGACGCCGCCATGACCCATCGTTGCGGGCCGGTGAGCGGCACCGCCACCATGTTTTCCGGCACGTAATGGCCGTAGCGAATGCCCGCGTCGTACCCTTCGGCCACGATATCGATGGGCCGGTTTTCGACGACCACCGTCAAACGAACCTCCGGACAAAGGCGCGCGAACTCCGGCAGCGCCGGTGCGATCAATAAGTCGGCGGCGTCGGCGAATACGTTGAGCCGTATTTCGCCGAGTCTTCCCGCGCCGGGCGCGTCGAACGTTTCGAGCGCCGAGCCGATCAGATTGAACCCGTCTTCCAAGCGCGCGGCGAGATCGCGTCCGGCCGCCGTCGTCGAAACCGCTCGGCTTGTTCGATTCAGCAGTTTCGCGCCCAAGCGCGCCTCGAGTCGCCGCATGGCGTGGCTGATCGCCGACGGGGTCTGCCCCATCTCGATGGCAGCCAGCCGGAAGCTGCCGCACCGCACGATCGTGAGAAACGATTTGAGGTCCGCGAAATCGATCCGATCGTTCTTTGCCATGATGAATGTTGTTCAGCTACTCAGTGAATTCCATTCATTCTATGCCATGCCATGATTTCCCTCCCGGCCGATATAAACGTGGGGCGAGGCCCGCCGGGCTTGCGGCTCGCCATTTTTCGAAAGAGGGATCCATGCCGAATGTCGAGCACATCCGTATTGGCGATTTGAACGGCACGAAGGTTCTCGTGACAGGTGGATCGACGGGAATCGGAGCGGCGCTCGTGCGCGCGTTCGCCGCGCAGGGCGCGCGCGTGGTCGCGCATTACCACGAGAGCGAGGCGGCCGCGCAAGCGCTGCGCGCCGAATGCCCCGAGCGGATCGAACTCGTTCGCGGCGACTTGAGCGAGCCCGATGGCGCGTCGGGCGTCGTTGCGGCTGCGGCCGATGTGCTCGGTGGCCTCGACGGTCTCGTCAACAACGCAGGCGGCATGTTGGGGCGCATCAAGTCAACCGAGATGTCGCAGGCGCATTTCGATCGCGTGATCAATCTCAACGCGCGTTCGGTATGGGAGGCGACCTCGGCCGCCTATCCGTTTCTCAAGACGTCGCGCGGCTATGTGATCAATACGTCGTCCGTCGCGGCGCGCAGCGGCGGAGGCGCAGGGGCCGTGCTCTATGCGGCGACGAAAAGCTTCGTCAGCAGCATCACACGCGGCCAGGCGAAAGAGTTCGTGCAGGACGGCATTCGCGTCAACGCGGTCGCGCCGGGACTCATTCAGACGCCGTTTCACGATCGCTACACGCCCCCCGACGTCATGGCATTGCAAACGGCATCCGTGCCGATGGGCAGGGCGGGGCTTCCCGAGGAGTGTGTCGGCGCGTTTCTTTTCCTAGCGTCACCCACGCTGTCCGGATACATCACCGGGCAGATCATCGAAGTCAACGGCGGACAACTGATGCCATGAAAGAGGAGTGAAATGAATCAGCGGTTATTTGGACAAACAGGCAAGGCGGTTTCCGAAATCGGGTTCGGCGCATGGGCGATCGGCGGGTCGTGGGGCGACGTTTCGGAGAGCGATGCAAAGGCCGCGTTGCATGCGGCGCTCGATAGCGGCACGACGTTTATCGATACGGCCGACGTGTACGGCGATGGACGCTCCGAGCGGATCATCTCGGCGGTGCTTAAGGAACGCGGCGGCCCACGACCGTTCGTCGCGACCAAGGCGGGCCGGAGACTCGATCCTCATTTGGCCGAGGGCTATAACGCGGCGAATCTCAATGCATTCGTCGACCGGTCGCTGACCAATCTCGATACCGATTGCCTGGATCTCGTGCAATTGCACTGTCCGCCGACCGAGGTGTACTACCGGCCGGAGGTGTTCGAGGCGATGGAGAAGCTCGTCGCATCGGGCAAGATTCGCAACTACGGTGTCTCGGTGGAAAAGGTCGAGGAGGGGTTGAAGGCGATCGAATACCCGGGTGTGAAGTCCGTTCAGATCATCTACAACATCTTTCGGCAGCGGCCGGCCGATCTTTTCATGCGCGAGGCGCGCGCGAAGGACATTGCCGTTATCGTGCGCGTGCCGCTCGCATCGGGGTTGCTCACGGGCAAGATGAAAGCCGATACGACGTTCGCCGCCGACGATCACCGCCAGTTCAATCGCGAAGGACAAGCCTTCGACAAGGGCGAGACGTTTGCGGGCGTGCCTTACGACGTGGCGCTCCAAGCGGTCGAGGCGATTCGCCCCTTGGTGCCGGCGGGTGTGACGATGGCACAGTTCGCGCTGCGTTGGATTTTGATGAACGACGCCGTGACGACGGTGATTCCGGGCGCCAAGAACCGGGAACAGGCGCAGGCGAACGCGGCGGCGAGCGACTTGCCGCCGCTCACCGATGCAACCATGACGGCGCTGCGTGCGCTTTATTTGGGCAAAATCGCGCCTTTCGTCCACCACGCTTGGTGAGGCGGCTTGGGCCGGTCGGTCGATCGAAAGATCGACCGTTCCGAAATGGCATAGCGGTGCCGATCCGAGTGCGGGATGCTTGGCACGGATCGGCACTCGCGACGTGCGGGGCGAATGCGACGGACGATGCGGCTTACTCGGTTGAACCGCTGGTCTGGCTCGCGCTGCCCGAACCGTGAACTGCCTGAACGAGCGCACCTTCCGCCGTCGACAAAGCGGCTTGGATGCTGGCCGCTTGCTGCTGCAACGCACCCAATTCCGTCTGGGCTTCGCTTGCGCCCGACGGGCTTTTGGCCGTTTGCTTCATAGCGGCAATCCGCGCTTCCACCGCCGCCAATTGCCGTTGGAGCTGCGCAATGCGCTGCTGGATTTGACGGATCGAGGCTTGCGATGTGGCCGAAGATGCCCCGCCCGATTGCCCCGCTCCCCCTGCCAGCAACGTCGACGCCGGAATGGTGCCGCCCGCGGAAGACTTCGCCGAGTCCGTCAGTTTGGCGGGATCCGCTTGCAGTGCGATCGCATCGTGCACGTTCGATAGGACCTGTTGCCGGCTCGCCTCGTCTTGCGCTTCGGGCAGCTTTTTCAGCAACAAAAGTAGATCGGTCGAGCGAGATTGCTCATCGAACGTCGTCAAATCTTGCGTTGCGTTGCCGTTCTCATAGGTTTGCGTGCGTGTCGATCGACTCGCCGACTGCTCGGAAGCGGCCAGCGTTAGTTCGCCTTGTCGATAGCCGAACGCGGTCGTGCTTTGAGCGATATCTTCGATCGTGACGTAGTCGTAACTCTGTGATGCACGCTGCGATGTCAGCACGGGCGCCGGGCCGCCCGATATGCCGGTGTGGAACGTGGCACTGAGTTGCGATTGCTCCGCCTGGCGGACGCTGCCGTCGAGCGGCGGCGTTCCGTCGATCTGCGTCGTCTGCGAGACCTGATAGGAGAACGAATCGACTTCGGCGGGATGCATCGGATTAACCGACTTCGTCGTATCCGTAATCGATGCGCTGAAATCCGCTAGCCCCGTCAGCATCGCAAGGCCCGCATCGTTCAAACGAGACGACTTAGCCGCGGCGCTCGCCGAGGTTTGCGTGCCGCTGCCTTCATTCAACTCAGTGAAGGCGTCTTTGAACATCGTCATCAAGCTCGCGTCGGCATGGCCTCGCGCAGCGGCTTGATCGAATTGCGCGAGATAGTCGGCGATCGCGGCTGACCGCTGTTGCGGCGTGCCGGCGATTGCCGAATCGTTCGCATCGACGCTGAGGTGGATGCTTCCCTGTGCATTCGTGACAGCGACTGTCCGCGTGGCGCTATCGGCATGGAAAGCGACGGACTGGACAGACTTTCCGCCGTTTGTTTCGCCCGCGGTGAAATCGACCGAGGCCAGCACCGACGGATCGAATTTCATCAACCCCGTCAGATCGAGTTTCGGCGGCTCGGCGCTCGCTGCGTCGATGGCTTGTTGAAAAGCGCCGGCCAGACTGGAAAGCGCCTTGCGCTCGGAATCGCTAAGCGTCCCGCTCGATTGAATGCCGACGGACAGGCCGCCGTCCGTGCTTTCGAGCGTTAATGCCACATCGATGCCGCTCTTCGTCTTAACGGTCAGTTTGATGTCGGATTCAATCCCATTGCCGCTTTCGCTGCCGATACCGACTGTTCCGGGCGGCGCACTGAGTTGCGCGGATTGTGCATAATTTGCGCCACTATTGGTGAACCGATCGAGCAAGGCGCTGCCGAGTCCTTGGAAGCGGGTGGGCGACGAAGGCGATACCGAATTCACATAATTCTGGACCATTTGCGTACTGATCGCATCGCTGGACGGATTCGTCAACGTGATGCTCGGCAACGCGTAAATCGATGGGGGAATTTGAGTAGCCGCGGCAAGGGAGACGACAGCCGAATCGAGCGTCCCCGATTCTTGCCCCGTGCGTTGCAGCTTACTCGGCGCGACCGGCGAGCTCTCTGCCGGTACGACGTTCACTGCGCTATTGACTAATCTCGAAGGCGATACCGTTATCAAGAAAACCTCCTCGCTTATATGAGTGCGGGTGATTCGTCTATAACGGCTCGTAGCCAAATAACTTTATACCCTGGCGATCGCTTGTTTTGTCCTAATGTGCCTATTGCACATTGCCTCGGCCGATGCAAGCCGCCGAGCGAATAAGATCTAGAAAACATGACCGCACGATGACCGTACGCGCGAACGGCTTTAGCTCAGCAGACCGTTTTCGAGTGCATAGCGGGTGAGTTCGGCGTTGCTGCCGAAGCCCATTTTGTCCAGTATCCGCGACCGATACGTGGTGACCGTCTTGGGACTCAGATGCAATCGCTCGCCGATATTGACCAGACTTTCGCCGCGAGCAAGCAATTTCAATACTTCGAGTTCGCGATCGGAAAGCACCTCGTGCGTAGCGCCCGATTTGCCGCTCATCGCGCTCGCGAATCGCTCGGCAAGAGACGGGCTCACGTATTTGCCGCCCTTCGATGCCTTGCGGACGGCTTCGATCAGCGTTGCCGCCGAGCTGTCTTTCGTCAAATAGCCCGCCGCGCCGAGCTTGAGCGCTCGCATGGCGTAGATGTCTTCGGCGTAGGTACTGAGAATCAGTACGGCGAGCTCCGGGTGGCTGGCCTGTATGCTTTTGAGCAAGTCGAGCCCATTCTTCCCCGGCAACGCGATGTCGACCAAGGCGACGTCGAATCGCTGAGCATCGATCGCCTGGGTTGCCTCGGCGGCGGATGCAGCCTCCGCGGTGACCTCGATGTCGGCCGCCGAGCTCAACATCAATCGCACGCCGTTGCGAACGATCGTGTGGTCGTCGACAAGCAGAACCTTGATCGTCTCACTGGCCATGTGTATCCCCAATCGGAATCCGCAACTCGATGGTCGTGCCGTGTTCGGGGCGACCCGAGATCGTCAAACTGCCGCCGAAATGCCGGGCTCGTTCATGCATCCCGAGAATGCCCCAGGATTGGCCGTTGACCTGATCCTTGCGCGTGATGCCCTTGCCGTTGTCCTTGACCTCGATGAAGACTTCGTCGTTACGCGCATAGGCGCGAATGCTGACGTGCGAGGCGTTCGCATGACGCACGGTATTCGTCAGCGCTTCCTGAACGACGCGAAACAGCATCGTGCTCAATTCGGCGTCGATCGAGAGTGTCGATAACGCGGGATCGATCGAACAGTCGCAAATGAGATCGGCGCGCGTTTGGATTTGATTGGCGTACCACTTCATCGCCTCCCAAACGCCTAACTGGTCCAAGACGCTCGGCCTCAGATCGGTAATCACGCGACGGACCGCGCCGATCGCATCGTCGGCCAGGCGCGTTGCGTCCACGAGCAGCGGATCGGCCGTCCCGCCGGCCCGAACCGTGCGCTCGACCGATACCGATACATAGGCTTTGATGCCTGTCAGAAGGCTCCCTAGCTCGTCGTGGATCTCTTGTGCGATCCGCTTGCGCTCGTCCTCCTTGATCCGCTCTTGATGCGCGGCGAGCGAACGAAGCTCCGCTTGGGAGCGCTGCAACGTTTGTTCGGCGAGCTTGCTGTGCGTGACGTCGAGCAAGATCCCTTGGATCGGCGGGTGCGCCGATCCGTCGTGGACGATCTGCGCCTCGTCGCGAAACCAAAAGATCTTGCCGTCCTTGGCCGTCATCCGGTATTCGATACTGAGCGGCTCCCCGCTCGTGCGACTTGCCGTCACGGCTTGCCGCACGCGATCGCGATCGTCGGGATGAACATGCGCCTCATGGAACGACGGGCCGAATAGCCATTGCTCGGCGGTGAAGCCAAGCATGGCGATTTGGGGGCTGACGTATTCGAGCCGGTTTTGCGCGGTGGACCAGATATAGGTAATGGCCTGTATCTGCTCGACCAGCGCGCGAAACCTCATCTCGGCCGCGCGTTTCGCTTGGAGCAGCCGTTGTGCGTTGAGCATGCGCTCGATCGCCGCCGATATCTGCCCCAGATAATGCCGATCGGCATCCTTCGTTAGATAGTCGCGCGCGCCGCGTCGCATCAATTCCACTGCCAAGGCCGCGCTGCTCCCGCCGGTCAACACCATGACCGGAACGGCCATTTCTCCATCGTCGCGCGCGAGCGCCTCGAGAAACTCGAGCCCGGTCTGATCGGGGAGGTGATAGTCGAGCAAGATGCAGTCGGGCCGCTGCTCGGCCGCGAGCAGCAATCCTTGCTCGCCCGTATCGGCTTCGATGAAGACGTAATGGCGCTCGCTATCGGCCGCGAGCGCACGCTTGCACGCGATCCGATCGACGAGATCGTCCTCGACGAGCAAGATACGGATTTCGTTCGGCGCAGCCATATCGTTGCGGCGCGTGGCCGTCACGGTAGTTCGCTAAGCGACCAGTAGACGTCGATCGAGCGCATGACATCGACGAACTGGCGGTAATCGACCGGTTTGGCCATATAGCCGGCGACGCTGAAGTTGAAGCTGTCGACCTTGTCTTCCTGCTCCTTGGACGTCGTCAGCACCACCACCGGGATTCGCTTCAGATGCTCGTCGTTCTTGACCACCTCGAGAAATTCGATCCCGCTCATGACGGGCATGTTCAAATCCAGCAAGATGATACAGGGCATCGTGTTCTGCTTGTCGCGCAAGTAGGCGATCGCGTTTTCGCCGTTTTCCTGACGGACGACCGGATTGGTGACGTGGATTTCCTTCAGCGCGCGCCGAATCGTCATGACGTCGACGTCGTCGTCCTCGACCACCAGGATGGGTTTGTTCGGAATCCTCATGCGTTGTTCTCCGTCGATGGGGCAAGCATTTGCCGCGGTAGAGTAAAAAAGAAGGTACTGCCCGTGCCCACCTCTGACTCCAGCCAGGCGTGGCCGCCATACATCTCGACGATTTTCTTGACCAAGGCCAAGCCAACCCCCGTGCTCTCGAACTGATCGCGCGGCGTCAGTGTTTGGAAGAGTTGGAAGATCCGCTCGAAATGCCGTTGCTCGATGCCTGGGCCGTTGTCGGACACGGAAAACCGCAGCGCATCGTCTTGCCGGACGCAGTCGACGCGAACGCGGCCGACCGGTTTATCCATGTATTTGATCGAATTCGACAACAGGTTTTGAAAGACCTGTTGGATCCGAGTCTTATCGGCAAGCAGCGTGGGCAGCGACCCGGCAACCTCGATTTCGATGTGAGAAGGCGGCGCCAAGAGGTCGATCACCTCGCGCAGCAGGGCGTTCAAATCCAAGACCGTCGAGGTTTCCTTGATCCGGCCGGCCCGAGAGTATTCGAGAATCCCGTCGATCAATGCGCTCATACGGTGCACGCGGCGAATCAAGAGCCGCATATGCTCTTTGCCTTCCTCGTCGAATTTGTCGGCATAGTCTTGCGACAGCCAATCCGCGAGCGACGCGATTCCGCGCAGCGGGGCTTTCAAATCATGCGATACGACGTAGGCGAAGTTCGTCAATTCTTCATTGGCGGCGCTGATCTCTTGCATCAATCCACGCAAGCGTGCCTCGCTATCGAGCAACGCTTGCTCCGCCTTTTTGCGAACGCTGACATCGTGAATGGTCGCCATCACGAGTTTGAGCCCGCGATCGGTTTCCAAGGGCGATAGGCTGATCTCGACCGGAATTTCCGTGCCGTCCTTGCGTTGACCGCGCAACTCCATCCCCACGCCCATGGGGCGCGCTCTGAGCTGCGAGAAGTAATCCACTCGTTCGGCGACGTGCGCCGTGCGGAATCGCTCGGGCATCAAGATTTCCAGCGCCTGGCCGATCATCTCCTGGCTCGAATAGCCGAACAATCGTTCCGCGGGCGGATTGGCGAGCGCAATTCGGCCGTCTCGATCGACGATGATCAACGCGTCGGCAGCTGAACTCAACAGCCAGTCCAGTGTTTGGCCTTCGAGGATATGGTTTTTCATATTTGGCGAGTCAGTGGGGGCATGTGCGCCATTGAGCGCATGCAACCTGTTCGCAGGCGATAGCGGACCTAATGCGCAGCGCAATACCCGTCCAACAGGAATAGCGTCGATTTTAACAGTGCGAAAGCTTTTTTAGATGCCCCGCGCTCGCGGCGAGGCAATGTTAGACGGCAAATTCCCCCTGAGCTGACCGGCCGAGGGCAGTGCTTGACGCAGGTCATGTCTGCGCGCGCGCCGTCAGGGGAAGATACGTGCTCCAGTGTCACTACGATCCGGCCGCGCGTCATGCACGCCATGCACTTTAGTTATCCCGGGCCAGAATGGTTTGTGCAGGCCCTTGGTGCGTCCTACGTGGAGTCGTGGATCAAGGCGAGCCGTCAACCGCATTGGTTTCGCCCCTCGACCTTAGCCGTCCTAACCCCCGTGGGCCGCCACCGGGGAGAGGGCTTATCGCGCGATCAGTCGGCCATCGACGACGTGCGCGCGAATTTGTTGCGGCAAGAGATGTCGCTCTTCGCGCGCAAGCATGGGACACGCGCCGGCGTGTCGCATGTCTATTGGTCCGTTGGCGTAACGAGCCTGCCGGAGCCGGCCTTGTCGCGTCTGCACGCCACGATGACGGACTGTTACGACGTCCAAGACAGCGCGGGATTTACAGCCCATGTGACGATGGACGCGCGTTCGCCCGCGCAGCTGTCGATATTGCGCGCGCTTGGGGTGACCACGTTGCGCGCAAGCATCGCTCCGACGCGCGTTCCTAACTCGGCATCGATCGAGCGATTTTTCGCTCAAACGCGTGAAGAAGGCTTCCGTGCCATTGCCGTCGATTTGCCGATCGCGGTGCCGACCGTGCCGATGCGAACCGTGCGCGAGTGGGTGGCTGTCCTGACCGCTTGCCGGCCCAGCCGGATTTTTTTCGCGCGACTCGACGACGCCGCGACTCAGAAGACGGCGGCCAGATGGGATGAGGCCAGCCTCGTGCGGCGCGCATGGCAAGAAACCTACGCGACGTTGATCTCGACCGGTTACGAGTACATCGCTCACGACGCCTTTGCTTTGCATTCCGATGCCTTTGTCGATGCTAAGCGGCTGGCGGCGCTGGTACCGGGGCCCTACGGTTACGGCAGGCGTGTTTCACACACGTCGATCGCGATCGGTCAAGGCGCAATCGGTAACATCGGGCCGATGCAATACCAGAACTGGGCTGACCCGAAAACCTATGCGGCGATGCTGCAAGGAGAGCGGCTGCCTATCGAGCGTGGGTTTCTTTGCACGGCAGACGACTTGCTCCGTCGATCCGTCATGGCAAGCTTGCTGACGAATTTTTCAGTCGATATCGAAGCGATCGAGCTATGCTACGGCATCGATTTTCAGTCGACGTTTCGCCGAGAACTCTCTACGCTTGAACCGTTTCGTCGCGACGGCGCGATCGAAGTCGGGGACAAGCAGCTTAACGTTACGTCAGTCGGGCGCTTCGCATGCGATCGCATCGCAGGCGTATTCGATCGCTATATCAGGCGCGTCGAGCAGGCTCGACCCGAGCGCGACGGCTTGTGAGCCGGCAGCGCCGGAGCCGGGCTGCCGGCGCGATTCGCTATGCACGCTGCATTCTTATGTAGGGGATCCCCTACGAAACGCGACATGGATCGCCGATAGTCGCGACTTGGCTTGTTCGGGACAATGCGTCTAACGGTAGGCGATATGAAACGGCTGCCCGCCGACACTTCGATCTACGCCCCTTGGGAGCACGGACATGCACAGCACAACATTCGCGGAAATCGAACTCGGCGCGCCGCAAGCGGCGAAAGCAGCGGTGAGTTTGCCGCGCGGTCCGGGCCGGACGCAGAGCCAAGGCGCACGCGCCGCAGCCGTATCGCCGATCGCATGGCATACGCAAGCGCCCGAATCCACGCCGGCCACGGCACGCGCAGCCGATCGCAACGACTGCGAACATTGCAGCTCGCGCAAATTCTGCATGCCCGAGGGTTTCGATACGAAGAAAGCCGCCGCGCATAACGGCGTCTTCGGCAACACGCGCAAAATCAAACAGGGCGAGGCGATCTTTCGAGCGGGCGAGCCGTTCCGCAATCTTTATGTCGGCAAAGTCGGATCGTTCAAGACCGTGGCTATCGATAACGACGGCCGCGAGCAGATCATCGGCTTCCCCATTGCGGGCGAGTTCGTTGGGATGGACGGCATCGGGACCGGCGTTCACGCATTCGATGCCATCGCGCTCGAAGACGGCATCGTATGTTCGCTTCCGTTCCATGCCCTGACGGAAATGAGCGAACAAGATCTGAGCTTGAGAAACCATCTACACAAGCTGATGAGCCGCGAGCTCGTGCGCGAATCGGCGCTACTCATGCTGATGGGCCGGATGACGGCGCTCGAGCGGTTAGTCGCGTTCCTGCTCAACATCTCGAAGCGCTACGCGCAGCGCGGATACTCCTCGCACGATTTCAACCTGCGTATGACGCGCGACGAAATCGGATGCCATTTGGGCCTGACGCTCGAAACGGTGAGTCGCGGGCTGTCCAAATTGGGCTCGCTCGGACTCGTCAAATGCGCGGGCAAGCAGGTATCGATCGTGAATATGGCCGAGCTCGAGCAGATGAGCGGCCACTATATTCCGCACTGACCGGCCGGCCGCGGCGCCGATAGCCGGAAACTAAGCCTGGGCCGTACTGCGGGTTGCCAGACGATTCCAAAGCATCCCTGCTCGGTTTCCGGTTCGGCAATAGGCGAGGATAGGTTTCGGCAGCGCTTCCACCAATGCGCCGAAGGCGTCGACCTGCGCATCGCCGTTTTCGCCGGGCTCGATCGGCAGATAGCGCGCCTCGATGCCCAATTCGCGGGCGGCCGCGGCGATTTCTTCGAAGGCAGGCTGGTCCGGGCTCTCTCCGTCGGGGCGATTGCAGATGACGGAGCGGAAGCCCGCGTTGCGTATCGCCTTCAGATCGGCGGGTGCAATTTGCCGCGAAACGGCGAATCCGCTCGACGCCGTCGCACGGCATTGCTCGATGGCGCGACGGAAGCACGAGACCGCAAAATCGATATCACGCTCCGCCGTAAAGCGGCCCAAACTCACGCGTACCGTTCGGCCGGCTGCTTCCGGATCGAGACCGATTGCCGTCAGCACATGCGACGGCGTACCGGCGTTCGAGTTGCAGGCGGACGTGGACGAGACGGCGAGCGCGTCGCCGAGCATCGATGGATAAAAGCCGGGCACATCGACGGTCAGACTCAACGTGTGAGGGATACGTCGCGCAAGGCGGGCGTTCTCCGAAATATTCCCTAGCGCCAACACCGACTCTCTCAGGCGCGCGCTAAGCGCACAGATCCTGGCTGCCTCGGCCTCGAGTTTCGACGCGGCCAACTCGCATGCGGTGCCCATGCCGACGATCTGATGCGTCGCGAGCGTACCCGAACGCAATCCGCGCTCGTGCCCTCCGCCATGCATTTGAGGGGCGATGCGGGACGTGATGTCACGGCGGATATAGAGTGCGCCGATACCTTTAGGTCCATAGACTTTGTGTGCGGACATCGACAAGAGGTCGATTCCGAGGGCACGGACGTCGATCGGCGTCTTGCCGAGCGCCTGAGCCGCATCGACATGCAGCAGTGCGCCCGCGGCATGCACGATCCGAGCGATGGGCGCGATGTCGGTCAGCGTCCCGAGTTCGTTGTTCACGAGCATCAGCGAGACGAGCCCCGTGTCCGGACGCAGGGCGGCCGCGACGGCGTCGGCCGTGATGTCGCCGTTCGGCGACGGCGATAGATAGCTGACCGAAAAGCCCCGCTCGGAGAGGCTCGCCATCGTATCGAGAACGGCCTTGTGCTCGATACGGCTCGTCATCAAATGGCGCCGCTCGGTCACCGCGTCGGCGTAGCCTTTGAGCGCGAGATTGTTCGATTCGGTGGCGCCCGATGTCCAGATGATCTCGTCCGCGTCGGCGCCGATGAGCGCAGCCACTTGGGCGCGCGCTTGTTCGACCTTTTTCCGCGCGAGCGTCCCGGCCGCATGGGAAGTGGACGCGGGGTTGCCGAAGACGCCGTCGAAGCCCAGGCAGGCGCACATCGCCTCTATCACGCGCGGATCCGCCGGCGTCGTTGCTGCGTAGTCGAGGTAATGCAACGTTTCGTTCGCGCTGATGCTCATGCTGATTCTCTTACCAATCGATAAGAGGGCATGATATGGCGAACGTGCTGGAAAATGGCTCCAAAATCTATCGAGAATTCGAATATCGATAGAAGAATTTTCTCTTTACGCCGGTACGCGGCTTTGCAGCTGGTCGCGCAGGGTGCGATATTCCTGACTACGCATTCCATACTCGAGCGCGAGTTGAACCAGGCGCCGCTGCCATGGCGTGGCGAATAAGCCACCGCTCGCGCCGCCCTCCGTACCGATTAGCGCTGCGACGAGGGGCTGGTCGCCGCGTTCGCGTTCGCTGCGGTCTGCCTCGCGATCTGTCGGCGGGCCGCCGCGGAGTCTTTCCCTGCAATGTGGGTCGTTCATCACGAGGGAAAGCTTTTCTTCCCAGAGCATGAACTGCGCGAGTTGAACGAACCGATTGCCGTCGTTTTCGTCCGCGGGCGAACTCTTGCGGCCGTGAAGCCAAGCGAAGAATTCATCTGCCGGCAGCGGACGTGCAATCGCGTATCCCTGCGCCGCGTCGACGCCGAGAATCCGCAGCGCCGGCAAGAGCGCGGGATCCTCGATGCCTTCGGCGACGACCGACATGCCGAGCGAATGCCCGAGCCGCGTCAACTGATAGACGAAGCGCAGCGGATCGGACGCATCGCGTTTGATCTCTCCCACGATGGACCGATCGATCTTGACCAGATCGAAAGGAAATTCATGCAAGCGAGCCAAGCTGCTGTGTCCCGATCCTAGATCGTCTTCCGCCAGCAGAACGCCGATTGCCTTGAACTTGCCGAATTCGTCGCGGCTTTCGAGGCTTTGCGGTACGCGCTCGGTTTCGAGCACTTCGAGCGTGAGCCGTCCCGGAGGGCAGCCAAGCGCATCCATCGCTTCTTGGGTGGCTTGCAGGTAGCGGCTGTCATGCAGCGCCATCGGCGGCAGGTTGATGGAGATGCCCAAATCGAAGCCGGCCCGAAGCCAGGTATTGCGTTGCTCCAAAGCGCGCTCGAGCGCACGCACATAGAGGGCGAAATAATCTTCTATCGACAGCACGCTCAAGAAGTCGCCCGGCGTCAGCAGTCGGTCGCCGTCGTAGAGACGAGCCAAGACCTCGACCTTTTGCACTTCCCCTGTCATCAAGTCGACGATCGGTTGATAGTGCATTTGCAACGCATCGGAGCGAAGCAGCGTAACCCATCGCTGACGTACGCCGAACGGTATCGTATGCCCCTCGCCTTCGGTCGCTTGGATGCGTGCTAAGGCGAAGCCGAGCAGCGTCTGAAGCAGATCCACGAAGATGCGCTGGCTCGTGCCGCTATATCCGCCGGGCAGCGCGCTGTATAGGGACAAGATTGCCAACGGCAGATGGCCGGGAGCGCGAATGGGAATCGCGATGCTCGACCGGAAACCGGCACTACGCGCGATATCGCGCCAGGCCGTCACGGCGAGATCGGTTTGAAAATTGAGCACGCGCTCCGGTTTTCCGCCGCGCCATGCTTTTCCGGCAGGACCTTGACCGGTCGGATCGTCGGCATGAATCGAGATACTGCAATCGGATTCCTCCATCGACTCGAGATAGCTTTGCATGCGCTTGTCCGATACCGCTTCGAAGCGCAGCGCGCCTTGATGATCGGGGCGACCGATGGCGCAGGCGGTGACCTCGTCCAACGAGGCGAGGATACGAACCAGCTGAGCGATGAGATCCGTGTAGCTGCTTGCCGACCAGGCGAGCTCGGTAATGTCGAGCAACGCTTGTTGCCTAGCTTCTTGTAGCGATTCGTACGCCTCGAGTTGCCAGGCTAGGTCGCGATTGAGCCGACGCGAAAGGATAGAGAGGCATTCGCCGTAGGCGGATACGTCGATGCAATCGGTGAGCGATCCTAGCAAGATGCCGCGACTGCGGGCCAAGTGTTGCCGGTCGAGGCCGACGATCGCATGGATCCGCCCGATCTTGATCGCCGAGGCGCGATGAGCCTCCTCCGTTAGTGCGGGGTCGGCGATCAGCTTGAGATTGTCCTTTTGCGCCGCGCGCAAATGCATGTGTTCGTCGGGCGATAGCGTGCCGAGCAATTGCTTCGGCAATTCGAGTCGATTGAGCCGGAGGTAGAAGAGTTCGATCGCCTCTGGAATCGCGTGTTCCAGCGTCGTCTGAATCGTTGTGAGTACTGTCCGAGCCGCGTAGCCGTAGGGCGACGCGTATCCGTTCGGCGGCGATTGCGCTTGCTCGACGCGAGGATGAAGCGGATGAAGGCCTTCTTGCTTGGGTCGTTCGTTCATCGCGTCTCCGACGATACCGCTTTCGCAACGGCTACTTGCATTTCTAGGCGAATGGAGACGGATCTTCGGCGGTGAAAACACTGTCTCGGCTTCGAACGTTCGCGATGCGTCACCGCGGGATCTCGCATGCGCAAGCAGTTTGACTAAGGCCATCTTCGTCGGCCTTGATCTGGGTCAAGGACGCGATCCGCTTTAGCCGGATGTCGATTGGAACCGGTGCACGACAACGTTTGCTCGTTTTGGCGCCATTACGAGCATCGACAGGATCGATAGGAAGCGTGTCAAACCCCACGAGACAGGGTGTTGCGTTTTCATCATGCGCCCGGTCGCGGTTGACTGCCGTCAACTTAGTTCGTTGTCCTCAACGATACATTTGACCTATACGAAAACGGCTCGGACGTTATCCAAGAGCCCCGAGGGCAGTTAAAAAATAGGCTTTATACGGGGATCTTGTCTGTGCAAGCAGCGTACTTCAACGCGTTCAATCTTCTCGTCGTGATTGCATGCGTGGTCATCTTAGCGTCGTCGCTCGACGATCTGTTCATCGACGCCTATTACTGGATCCGTGCCGCGTACCGCGCTCTAGTCATACGCCGGCGCTACCCCAGACTGACGGCGCAAGCCCTTCGCACCGAAGAGGAACGATGGTTCGCGATCATGGTGCCCGCGTGGAAGGAGTACGCGGTGCTGGCGCAAATGATCGAGCACACCATAGCGACGCTCGAATATCGCAAGTTCGTCATCTTCGTCGGTACCTATCGCAACGATGCCGATACGACGATCGAGGCCGAGCGTATGGCGCGGCGCTATCCGAACGTCGTGCGGCCCGCGATGGTGCCGCATGACGGACCGACGTGCAAAGCCGATTGCCTCAACTGGATCGTCCAATCGATTCTCGAGCACGAGGCCACGCATGCCATGCGCTTCGCTGGAATTGCGATGCATGACTGCGAGGACATCGTTCATCCCCTGGAGCTCAAGCTCTTCAATCACTTGATCGAGCGGAAAGACTTTCTTCAGCTTCCGGTGCTGTCGCTCGAACGGAAGTGGAGCGACTGGGTGGGATGCACCTACCTCGACGACTTCAGCGAGTGGCATTCGAAGGATCTCGTCGTGCGCGAAAGCTTGACAGGGTGTGTGCCGGGCGCCGGCGTCGCATCGTGCTATAGCCGCCGCATCGTCGATCGATTGCTCGAGTCGGGGAAGGACGAGCCCTTTTGCACGGACAGCCTGACGGAAGACTACGACACAAGCTTCCAAATGAAGCGTATCGGTGCTCGCATGGCGTTCGTTTGGCTTCCGCTCGAATACAAGACGAGACGCCGGCGCCTACTGGGGGGGCAGCATCGCGAAATCGACGCGAAGAGCATCATCGCCACGCGCGAACTTTTCCCGGGCACGTTTCGAGCCGCCTACCGGCAACGCGCGCGCTGGATTATCGGCATCGCGTTTCAGGGTGCGCATAGGCTCGGATGGCGCGGTTCGCTGGCGACCAAATACATGTACCTGCGGGACCGCAAGGGTACGGTGACTTCGCTCGTGACGATTCTCGCCTACGTCCTGCTATTCAATCACCTGGGTCAACGTTTTGCCGCGGCGCGCGGGTGGATCGTCGACGATCAAACGCTGTTGGAGGCGTCGCCGACTTGGCTCGCCGACATCATGTTCGTCAACGCGGCGATGCTCGGAAACCGGGTATTTCAGCGTGTTTATTTCGTCTCGCGACTAAACGGTTGGCGACAAGGTGCGCTCTCGATCCCCCGGCTCGTCGTCAACAACTTCATCAACTTCTTCGCGGTCTGCCGCGCTTGGCGGCTATACGCCGTCTCGGCTATCACGGGCCAACCGATCGGTTGGGACAAGACGAAGCATTCGTACCCGTCGCGCGAGGATTTGAAGCTCGTTCATCACAGTCTCGGCGAATTGCTGCTGTCTTGGCATTCGATCACGCAGAAACAGCTTGACGACGCCCTGGCCATGCAAAAGAGCCACCCCGGAATACGGTTGGGCGAATTGCTGGTCGATGGCGCGGGGCTGGACGCGCACACGCTTGCCGATGCGATCGCGTTCCAGGCCGGGCTGCCGCGCGCGGACTTGCGCGATCGCGATTGGCGGGCGTTCGTGTCGCGTTTGCCTGCGTATATCGCGCTACGCCATCAAGCCGTTCCGTTTGGAGACGGCGAAGCGGGCGCGTTGAACGTCGCGGTTCCGAGCCCCCTCGACGAGACCGCCATGGCGCAGTTGCGCGCTGCTGCCGGAGTCGATGTGCAATGTTTCATCGCATCGGAGGCCGAGATCACGGCCGCGCTCGATGAATTGCATCTTCCGGGCGAGGCCCGAGCCGACCGGTCGAAGGTGGACTCGATATGACTCGACGCTTTTCGGCGCTGTCCGTTTGCGCGGCCTTATCGGTCTGCGTCGCCGCTCCTCTCGCTTACGCGCAGGATGAAACCAGCCGATCTCTCGACACTGCGTACGCGCTCGTGCATGCCGGAAACGATGCGGACGCCCTCGCATCGTTCGAAGCGAGTTTCGCTCGGCATCCGGCAACGGCGCGCGCATACCTCGACGCCGCCTACGCGGCAACGCGCCTCGGCAAGCACGACGCCCAATACGATAGGAAGGCGCTCGTCTTCTTTGAAGCGGCCTTCGCGCAACGTCCGGGCACGGCGGACGAGTATCTCGATGCAGCCTATACGGCGCGCCGTTTCTCTACGATCGATGGGTCTTATGCCAGGAAAGCGATTGAGTTTTTCGATGCGAGCTTCGCGCAGCAGCCGGGCACGGCCGTTCAATATCTCGATGCGGCCTATGCGGCCCGGAGTCTAGGCGATAGCGATCGTGCGAACGATAGGCGCGCACTCGAGCTGTTCGACGCGAGTTTCGCATTGCAGCCGGGTACCGCGCAGCAATATGCGGATGCGGCCTATGCGGCGCGCGATCTGGCCGTCGACGATCCCACGTATGCAAGGAAAGCGCTCGAGTTGTTCGAGGCGAGCTTCGCAAAGGAGACGGGCACGGCTTCTCAATACGTCGACGCGGCTTACACCGCGCTATCGCTTGGCAAGCACGATCGCGCGCTCGAAAGGAAAGCGCTCGCCTTGTTTCGCACCGGCTTTGCGCGACAGCCGGCCACTGCGACGCAATATGCCGACGCAGCTTACCTCGCGCGTGGCCTTAACGAAAACGAAATCGCCGACGATCTGTTTCGACGCAGCCTCGATGCGAATGCACGAGCAGGTCAATACGATGCCGAGCGCGCGTTCGGCTATCGCCGCGCGATCGACGATGCCGAGCGGCGGGTCGGCGTCGTGGTGAACGGCGCATATCAATCGGGCGGATTCGGTCCTCAAGAGACGATCGGCCTCTTCCAAGGTGGGACTGAGATCTATTGGCAGCCTTCCAAGATCGGCTATCGGGACGGAAAGATTTTTCAACTCTTCGCGCGGCAGTACACGACGCTATACGACCGTAGCGGCGGTGCCACGGGCTTGCCGACGCTGCAATGGTCGATGGGCGCGCGCTATAAACCCTTCCCGTCGCGCGATCTGGTGTTCACCGTCGAAAAGCTGATCAAGGGCGGCCGTACCGCCTACGACGACACGCTGTTTCGGATCGGCTATTCGCTCGACGAGGGTATCGATCTTCACCCGATCAAGCCGGATTGGCCGAGCTGGCAGATCTATACCGAGAGCGCCTATTTCGCCAATCAGGGACGTTTCATCCAGCCGGTCGAACTGCGCTATGGCCACGCTTGGCGGCTTGATTCGATCGGCGGGCGCCTTGTCGTATTTCCGCATGCCGCGGTTGCCGGCGACTTCGACAGCCGCGCGCCGCATCGGCTTGCACTCGGTGTCGGGCCCGGTGTCGGGCTGCGGTACTGGTTTCGAGAAAGCGCCTATCGCGCGCCGGCAAGCTGGTTCGATTTGAACGTGCAGTACCGCCTGCGCTTGACCGACGCCAATCGAGCAAAAGGGCTGGTGGTTCGCACGACCCTTTGGTTTTAAAACGATCCATTAGACATGACATCCGGCGGCAGCCGGGGAGAACGACGATGCAACGCGTATTGACGGTATTTGGAACGCGCCCGGAGGCGATCAAGATGGCACCGCTCGTGCGGGCGCTGAAGCAACATTCAGCATTCGAGGTGACCGTCTGCGTGACGGCGCAACATCGGCAAATGCTCGATCAAGTGCTCTCGCTGTTCGACATCGAGCCCGATTTCGATCTGAACGTGATGCACGAAAACCAATCGCTATCGGATCTGACGGCGAATATTTTGAATCGGATAGGAGGGGTGTTCGATGCCGCGCGGCCCGATATCGTCTTGGTGCATGGAGATACGACTACCACGCTGGCGACGAGCCTCGCGGCGTTTTACCGATACATACCGATCGGTCACGTCGAAGCAGGGCTGAGAACCGGCAATATTCATTCGCCGTGGCCCGAAGAGTTGAATCGCCGCGTAACGGACGCGGTCGCCTCATGGCATTTCGCCCCGACCGAAACGGCGAAGCGCAACCTGTACGGCGAGGGCGTGCCGCCCGAGCAGGTGATCCTGACCGGCAACACCGTGATCGATGCGTTGCTGCAAACGCAGGAGAGACTGAAGACGGACCCCGTGCTTGCCGCACAGGCCGCGGCCGACTTTTCGTTTCTCGACCCGTCGCGTAAGCTCATTCTCGTGACAGGGCACCGCCGCGAGAGTTTCGGCGAGCCGCTCGAACGGATCTGCCTTGCGCTACGGGCGCTCGCGCGCAAGCGCAGCGATGTCGAATTGCTCTATCCCGTGCACCCCAATCCACGCGTTGGCGAGGCTGTGAACGCGATTCTCGGCGGTCTGCCGAACGTGAGACTGATCGGGCCGCAACAGTATGCGTCGTTCGTCTACTTAATGTCACGCGCCTACCTTATCGTGACCGATTCGGGCGGCATCCAAGAGGAGGCGCCGGCACTCGGCAAGCCTGTTCTCGTTACCCGCGAAACGACGGAGCGGCCCGAAGCGTTAGAGGCCGGCACCGCACGGCTCGTGGGAACCGATACGGCCCGCATCGTCGAGGAGATCGAGCGACTGCTCGATAGCCGCGCGAATTATGAGGCCATGGCACATGCCGCCAATCCCTATGGCGACGGTCATGCAAGCAGCCGTATTCTTGCGGCATTGGAGCAGGCCCCCGCTTCCGAAGAAATCGTCTCGATGGGGGCGGCCGACTCGAAGCGGTTTCCGATGTCGGAGCACGATGCGTTGGCAGTCGGACTACGCGCGGTGCGGGCCGCATAAGGTAACGCCTCCCAGATCTGTTACGGCAAGCCGATTTGCGTGCGCATCGGGATCGCGGAATAAGACATGTTAGATTTCACCCATCGCGCACATCGAAGGCGCGGCCGCAATACGGGGAAAATATGAATAAGATCGTTGCTCACGTCATCGGCAAGATCGAGACGACCGTCTATACGCAGTCCATGGACAGCGACACGGGGCTGCGCGTCGAGGACCTGGCGCGTGAAGTAGGGATGAGCCGCTTTCAGCTCCAGCGCCTATTCAAACGCGAGACGGGTCTCGATCTCGGGGAATTCATTCAGCAGAGCAAACTTCAGGTCGCATCGAATTTCGTCACGCTGACTCATGCGCCTTTGCTCGATGTCGCACTCAATGTCGGCTATAACGGCCAGCAATCGTTTACGCGCGCGTTTTCGAAGGAGAAGGGCGTTTCGCCGATGAAGATGAGGAAGGCGGCGCACGCCCGTTACGCGCCTTTCGAGCAAGCAGCGCCGGAGCCAACCATCGGGATACGCAGCGAACGATCGGTCGAGCCGCGGCGGCTATGGATGCGCCGGTATGTCGGCGCTTATAACCAAGTACTGATGCATTGGGCCGATTTCTCGGATCGTCTTCATGTGTCGAATCTAAAGGCAATCGGTCCGTTCTACGGCGTGATTTTCGACGACCCCGACAACACGCCCGCCGATCAGATCCGATACGGTTGTGCCATCGAGGCGCCGCTGCCGCCGGATGCGCTTCCCGACGGCTGGATCGAATTGGCCGCCGAGCCGTCGCGCTTTGTCGTGTTCTCGTTGCGATGCACATATATGGAGGGGCATGCTCGATTGCGGCCGCGTGTGCTTTCTTGGTTTCAACAATCGAAAGAGGCGTTCGGAACAGCGGGTGCCTTTGAAATCTATCAGACACTGCCGACCGGAGGGGATGAGCAAGCGCGCGACATGGAACTGCACGTTTCGTTGGCCAACTAGGCGGCTCAAGATAAAAGCGCTATGACCGACATCCTCTCGAGTAAGCTCCCCCATTCGCATTTCGATACGAGCGTGCTGCCGCCCGAGCTTCAGTTCGATGCGTGGCGCGAGGCGATCAACGTGATGTTCGATGCGCGCTCGGCCGGAGGCGAAGCGAATGGTTTCCAAGCGCAGGTGGACGCCTATCTGTTAGGAGAAACGGGCCTTGGCATGATCAGCGCGCAGGCCCAGCACTACGACCGGTCGCGCTCGAAGCTCGGCCGCGACGGTATCGACTCCTATGTGCTTCAGTACTACTTGGACGGCAGCTGTGGCCGGCGCGACGGCGGCAATGACAGCGCGACTCGACCCGGCGATCTTTTTATCGTGGATGCGGCGCAAGCGTTGTCCACGAGCACGAGCGACAGCCGCTTCCTCAGTCTCGTCGTGCCGCGCCGGCTGCTGGCGCCTTTGCTGCGCTCGCCCGATGAACTCAGTATGCGTGTGATGAGCGGCAACGCGCCGCTCATCGCGCTTTTGCGCGATCACCTCTGCGCGTTGTATCGCACTGCCGGGCAGCTTGATAACGCGCAGGCCCAGGCCGTTATGCCAGGGACGTTGCAATTGGCCGCTGCGGCGATCAACAGCGCGGTGACCGAGTCGAATGCCGGCGCAGTGACTCAGAGCCTTTTCTCGGCGATTTGCAGATATCTCGACGTAGAGATAACGAATCTGACCTTGACGCCGCAAGGGGTCGCTTCGCACTTCGGCATCTCGCGCGCCACGCTTTACCGATTGTTCGAACCGGTAGGGGGCTTTTTCCACTATCTTCGTCAACAGCGCCTGCGGCTGTGTCACGGCATCTTATCCGATCGCTCGCAAGGACATCGATCCATTGCCGATATCGCCCAAGCCTATGGTTTTCTCGACGCGTCGAATTTCACGCGGGCCTATCGTAGGGCTATCGGCATGTCGCCGCGCGAAACGCGAGCCCTTGCGTTGGAAGGCCATGCGAACCCCGTGCTGTCGGTTCAAGCCCATGACTGGCGGGCATGGCTCTCACAGATACGTTGAACCTCGAAGTCTGGGGCGTAACGAAGCGCTCATCCGAGCCATGTGGCTATGATTTTCTGTCGCATCGAGACGGAAAGACAACTCATTGAGACGCTGGGACCATTCGTTGGCATTCCGCTTTGGCTTTATTGAGTTTTGGACGTTCAGCATGCGAGCATTCGAGCCGACACGATTTCGCATAGCAGTATGGGGGCGCCGGAAGACACCGGCGCGCGTGCGGGATCGGGCTGCTTTTCCTACGAATTGGCCGAACGTAGTCGCGGGGAGACCAACAAATGCCAAAAATATTGGCCTGGTGTACGGAAAGCGAGGATTTCCAATTCCGGCCGGGAAACCACATGCCCGTCGGGTTTCGGACTTCCGTGGCGAACCGCAAGCGTGTCACTTTTGCCTACGCGGTGTTGAATCCGAGTTCGACTAACGGCGGAAAACGAAAAACGCTAACGTCATACCCCCTCTCGTTGCGGGGGCCGCGCGACGAGGTCGAAGACGACGTCGATCTCTACGACGAAATGCCTCCGCACACAGAGCGTGGGCACTTGCTTGCCGACGTCTTCGGCGGCGCGGACCATGAACGCAATCTCGTTCCCATGTCGCGTGTTTTCAATCAGCAGACATGGAAGCAGCAGGTGGAGGCCGTACTGACCACACTTGCAGCCAAGCACTCCGGCGAATTGTTGGGGTTGCGGATCCAATGCGTTTATGGAGCACCGAATCAAGACCCGCGGATACCCGTCGGCTATGTGGTCCGGTTATATAGTTTCGGCACAAAGAGCGTGTTGCGTAGCCAGCACACGTGGAGTTCGTATTTTATGGCCGGAAGCGTTCGCGCTATCCCGATGGGATACCACTTGCCGGTTAAGGCGCTTTTCTCGCCCTTTAAAGTCGAACAGATTCGAGAGATTAAGCTGGCGACGAGTCTTCCAAGCTTGATTTTGCCGGACGCCGATATAACGATCGTGGCGAAATTGGACTTGGGCAGCCTGCAAACGATGGCGCGGATCCTCGAGACGCCTCTCCTCCAGGCTCAGCAGGACATGATGACTGCGAACTGGAAACTTGAGGGCACCGCTTGCTCGAGAGGCTTCGACTTTAAGCTTCCGCCGGTGGATCTGCGCCCTTACGCGGTCCTCGACTATATGCTTTCGACGGGCGAGCTTGGACGACTCTTTCCTAAGCTCGCCAAGAAGGACCTCGCGCTTTGCTTTCGCTCGAAAGGCTTCGCGGACTGGCAGCGAGAGTTGATCTTTGCCGCGAATATGGTCCTGCACGATCAAGAGAGTCTGCTGATTTCCGACAATCAGTTCGACGAGGTCTATCGAGAAGTTCAAGTATTGATGAACGGTAGGGATCCGGGTGAAGAACCGACTATGGGCCGCTACGAGTACGCGGTTCGCGAGTGGCGCAACGGTTTGCCTGCGACTAGCCCGGAGGCGACGATGCATATGCCGCGCGGGGCGCTTTTCCTAGACTCGACGGCCTTTGCCCCACAGATCGATCACATCATCGCGAAAGCCGGGGCAAAAAATGGGACCGACGCTTTCAGCAACGCCCAGGTGGTGAGCGGTAAATGGAATCGCGCGAAGTCCAACCAAACCATGGTGCAGGGGATCATCGAGCGTGCTAGGGTTCCGAAAACGCGAGCCAGAAAATCGAAAGTCAAAACGGACTTTCGCGCGCTCGCGCTCGGCCGTTTGGAGCGAAACAGCAAACGATAGCGAGGAAAGCGGCGGTTGCCCTTAAGCGCTTTCTCGGACCACGAGTTCGAAGCCGAGATCGACCATTGGGGTGGCGACGGGCTCCGCTCGCATGATCGAGAGCAAAAGATCGGCTGCCGTGCGCCCCATCTCGGCGCGCGGCGTGCGTACTGTCGTTAGCCGGGGCACGCAATCTGCGGACCCCGCCAAATCGTTGAAGCCTACGATCGCCACGTCCTCCGGCACACGGATGTTCATCCGTCGTGCCTCGAAAAGGGCGCCTTGCGCCAAGTCGTCGTTGCCGAGAAAGATGCCGTCGACGTCCGGGCGTTGCGTCATCAATTGCCGGAAAAGCTCGCAACCGAGCCCGATCGACGAAGGCGCGGGCGTCAGAATTTCGAGCTCGGGATCATGCAGCCCCGCACGCTGCAATGCACGGCGAAAGCCTTCGCCCCGTTGCAACATCCGCGTGTCGAGTTGCGCGGCTACAAACGCATTGCGGCGGCAACCGCGCGCAACGAGATGCCGAGCCACCGCTTCGCCCGCGTCCTCTTGAGAGAAGCCGACGCAATAGAGATTGTCCGCGCGGGCAAGCTCCATCATATAGACGCACGGGACGCCGCTCGCATCGATAAGCCGCCGCGCGGCCTCGGTTCGGTCGAAGCCCGTCACGATCATTCCCATCGGCGGCGAGGCCAGGTAGTGACGTACAAGCGCTTCCTCTTCGTCGCGCAAGTAGTGCGAGTTGCCGATCAGAATTTCGATGCCGTGCGGCCGCAGCACCGTATGAATTGCCTCGACGACGTCGGTAAACACGTTGTTCGTCAGCGACGGCACCAACACGGCCACCGTATCGCTCTGCGCCCTCGCGAGCGCACGGGCGGCGGGATTGGCCACATAGTTCAACGCGCGCGCGGCCTCTTGCACCCGATCGACGTACTCCGCCCCGACCGACGAGAGGCCTCGCAGGGCGCGGGAGGCCGTGATCGTGCTCACGCCGGCGCGGCGAGCCACTTCCTCTAGCGTCGGGCGGCCGGTGCCGCGGGTTTTCCTGGGTGTCGGGGTCGTCATGATTCAACTAGGATAGCGCTGTCTCAACCGTCGTACAAACGTTCGATATTGTATTCGAATGGGGACGGATTGAAGCGAGAGGCGGCCCGAAGCCGCCTTTCTTTCGGTAAGAAGAGATAGCGCTATCTCAACGCAAGGAACTCGAATCGATGGACCAGACCGTATCGGCTATCGTCGTCATGGGCGTCGCAGGCTGCGGGAAATCGAGCGTCGCGCACGCTCTTGCCGCACGTCTCGGCGGCCGCTTCATTGAAGGCGACGCGTTTCATCCGGCTACCAACGTCGAAAAAATGCGGCGCGGCATCGGGCTCGTCGACGCCGACCGTTGGGGTTGGCTCGACCGCCTGGCGGCCGAGCTGAAGGATGCTTGCGAACGCGGCGAGCGCGTGGTGCTCGCTTGCTCGGCGCTGAAGCGTCGCTATCGGGAGCGTCTGCGGCTAGGCAGCCCGGCGACCGGCTTTGTCTTTCTGAGCCTGCCGCAGGAAGAAGCGGCGAAACGCGTGGGAACGCGCAGCGGCCACTTCATGCCTGATTCGCTGGTGGCAAGTCAGTTCGCGGATTTGGAAGCGCCCGTGGACGAAGCGGCGATTCTCACGGTCGATGCGACGCGTCCGCTCGACGCGATCGTCGATCAAGCCTTCGACTGGCACCGGGACACGGTTCTGGACGGCGGTTATTCCTCGGTCACAAGAGATAGCGCTGTCTTTGGCGATGCGCCTTCGCACGCGGGCAATCGGTGCGCGATGGCGGCTCCTTTCCCGGTTCAGCGATAGGTCAAACGCGGAGTACGTCGTCGCGGCGCTTTATTGTCTGCCGCAGGACGCACTCCAACGATTCACGAAGCCAGTCCGACAAAATTTGAGGAGACGATGATGGCATCGACGGCAACACAAAAAGTTGCGAAGCGGCGTTGGGTGATGGGGGTATTGTTGGGCGTAGGCGTGCTCATCAACTATTTCGACCGCATCAATCTTTCTGTCGCGGCGCCGCAGCTTAAGGCTGCGTTCAATATTTCTCCGGCCGAAATGGGCCTGCTCTTCAGCGCGTTTTTCTGGCCCTACGCGCTGTTGCAAATACCGGCAGGGGTGATCCTAGACCGTTGCGGGGTGACCCGTCTCGGTCGCTGGGGCTCCTTCCTGTGGGCGGCCGCATCGGCGGTAACGGCGTTTGCCAGCGGCTTCGGCGGCATCTTCGCGGCGCGTGCGATGCTCGGCGTGGCCGAAGCGCCGGGTTTCCCCGTTAGCGCGAAGGCCACCGGTTACTGGTTCCCGCGCAAGGAGCGCGCGCTCGCGACGGCGATCTTCGATGCGGCCGCGAAATTCTCGAACGTGATCGGCGTGCCGCTCGTGGCGGTGGTGGTCGTGGGCTTGGGCTGGCGCTGGGGCTTCGGCGTGACGGCGTTCATGAGCTTCGCCTATTTCGTCGCGTTCCTCTTGATCTACCGCGATCCGAGCAAAGACCCGAAGCTTTCGGAAGCCGAGCGCCGCTATATCGTCGAGGGCGGCGCCACGCCCGAGGGCGCGCCGAGTGCGAGTGCCGTGTCGATGCTCGGTTATCTGCTGAAGAAGTCGAAAGTCTGGGGGCTCACGATCGGCTTTGCCGCGTACGGGTACTCGTTCTATCTGTTCCTGACGTGGCTGCCGGGATACCTCGTGCAGACGATGCACATGAGCATCCTCAAGTCGGCGGGCTTTGCGGCAATCCCCTGGGCGGTGGCGACGGTCGCCGATCTGGTCGTCGGCGGCTGGTTGATCGATCATTTGATCGCTCAGGGGCGTGACGAAACGCGTGTGCGCAAGGCCGTGCTCGTCTGCGGCATGGTGCTGGGCCTCGCGGTCTTCGGCGCCACGCTGACGACTAACCCCATGTGGGCCATCGTCTGGATCTCGGTTGCGCTGGGCGGGCTCGCCGCGGCGGCACCCGTGGGCTGGTCGCTGCCCTCGCTGATCGCGCCGAAGGGCGGGGTGGGCACCATCGGCGGCATCATGAACTTCGCCAATAACCTCATGGGCGTGGCGGCGCCTGTCGTAACGGGCTTCATCGTCGGCGCCACGAATTCGTTCACGAACGCCTTCTTGATCGCGGGCGTCATCCTCGTGGTCGGCATCGTCTCTTTCGTGTTCGTCATGGGCCGGATCGAGCCGGTCGCCGAGCCGGACGAACCGGTGAGCCGCCGCACAACGTCCTTGGCTTGATCTTCTTGCCGGGCGGGTGCTCATAGACCCGCCCGGCACCTGCCTTTCTCCTTCTCGCGTGTTCCTCGCCGAAATCGAAGTGTTGATTTCGGTAGCAAAAATTTAATTAGTAGTCCTAATAGGAGACGAAGTAACGATGAAAACGACAACGATGACTCTCGCCGCCTGCGCCGCATTGATGTCCCAACTCGCGTGTGCGCAGGGCAGCGTGACGCTTTACGGGGTGGTCGATAACGGCCTGGCTTATCAGAACAACGGTACGACGCTCGGTTCGTCCGCACCGGGTCATTCGCTCGTCAAAATGTCCACGGGCGTGTGGCTGGGCGATCGCTTCGGGCTGAAGGGATCCGAGGATCTAGGCGGCGGTTCGAAGGCAATCTTTACGCTCGAATCGGGCTTCGCGGCGACCAACGGCGCATCGCAATATACGAACGGCCTGTTCACGCGCCAGGCCTGGGTGGGGATGACGAACGACCGATTCGGGACGCTAACGGCTGGGCGGCAATACACGGCGTATTACACGCTGCTTGCCCCGTATAGCCCCACGACGTGGCTGACGGGATACTTCGGCGCCCATCCCGGCGACATCGATTCGCTCGATACGCTGTACCGTGCGAACAATTCGCTCGTCTATATGTCGCCTTCGTTGCACGGCTTCACGTTCGGCGGCTCGTATTCGTTCGGCGGCGAGCCCGGCAGCGTGAACGCCGGCTCGACGTGGAGTGCGGGCGTGCAGTATCTGCAAGGACCGTTCGGCATCGCGGCGGCGTTCCAACGCATCAACAATTCGACTTCGGGCGGCGGCGCCTGGGGCGCGAATTCGACGACTTCGAACGGCGGCGCGCAAACCGCGGTGTCAGCCATCAACAACGGCTACGTCACGGCGCAGGCGCAGCAACGCATCGCGGTAACGGGCGGCTATAAGTTCTCGTCGGCTTGGGATGTGAGCGTGTCGTATTCGAACGTGCAATACGTTCCGGGGGTGAATTCGGCCTTTCGCGATACAGCGATTTTCAATACGTTGGGTGCGGTACTCCACTTCAAGCCGGCAGCAGCTTGGGACTTCGGGGCGGGCTATGCCTATACGCGTGCGACGAAGGCCAACGGCGTAGCGAAGGGCGCCCAGTATCAACAATTCACGCTGACCCAGTATTACGCGCTCTCCAAGCGCACCGGCTTATACGCGGCGCAGGCGTATCAGCATGCGAGCGGGCAGACAATGAACAACGGCGCGATCGTCGACGCTACGGCATCGATCGGCGATGGCTTTAGCGGTAACCCGTCGTCGACGCGCAATCAAATCGGCGTCGGCGTCGGTCTCGTGCATCGGTTTTAACCGCACACGACGGCCGATTTCGCGCGGCGCGTCACGCGCGTCGCGCGAAGATCGGCGCTGCATCAATCCCGCGAGATTTGGTTGCCGTCGATGCGTACGCGCTCGCCCGGCCGCAAATCGCCCGGCGTTTGCATATCGAACGAGCGCATCGTGCCGTCGCTCAACTGGATGTCCACGCGGTAGCCTGAAGGTTGTCCCATGTTTTGGCCGATCTGATTGCCGGCTACCGCACCGCCGAGCGCACCGATGACCGTCGCGGCATCGCGTCCGTGCCCACGGCCGATCTGATTGCCGAGCACCCCGCCCACTAATGCGCCGACCAGCGAACCGGCCACGCCCGATGGGCTCGTCGCGCCGCCGATCGGACGAATGTTCGTCACCGTACCGTATTGCGTGCCGTAATTGCCGGGTTGGACATACGCGGGCTGGGGCGGCGGCGTGTAGGCCGGTTGTGCATAGCTCGGCTCGCTGTAGCTCGGTTGGGCGTAGGTCGGTTGCGCGTACTGCGGCTGCGAACCGTACATGCCGTACGGTCCCGGTGCCACGCACCCCGTAAGCGAGAGCGTAGACGTCGCGACGAGAGCAACGAGCAAGGCGGACTGGATCAGCGTGGGCCGTTTCATGGGATTTCTCGGTATCGATAGAGCGCTTGCAAGGCGCAAACGAATCAGTTGCGGACCGGAGTATAGGGAAAGCGCAATCGACTGTACGCGGGCGCCGGGTAACAGTGTGTAAAGTCTGTTGCGGCGGGATGGGCCGGGCGATGTGCGGCCCATTATTTGATGTTTTTAAGCCGTGTTCGACTGCCGCCGGACACGCTGTGCGAATCGATCAGGACGTACCCCAGCGACGCAGCGACATGGCTTTTTTCACGCGCTCGATCGCCAAATCGGTCGCCGCATCGCGTGGCAATCGGCCGTGCGCCGTCGCGGCATCGAGCACCGCACGCGTGTTGTCGCGGACCTTATCGGCAATCGTGTCGAGCGCCGTGCGTTCGTCACCGCCATGGTATTCGACTGCCGCGCAAATCACGCCGCCGGCATTCGCAATGAAGTCCGGCACGCAGAGCACGCCATTCGTGTGAAGGTATTGCTCGGCTCCGAGCGTGAACGGAATGTTCGCCCCTTGAACGACTAAGCGCGTTTTCAGTCGTGCCACGTTCTCTTCGCGCACGACATCCGGCCGGGCCGCGGGAATCCAGATTTCGCACTCGACGTCGAGCACGGCTTCGCGCGCCGATTTTTCGCCGCCGGGATAGTCGAGCACCGACTTGCCTTCGGCTTTTACTCGATCGAGCAATGCGAGCTCCAAGCCGGCACGATCCACAACTGTGCCGGCGGAGTCCGCGGCCGCGACGACGACGGCGCCTTTGCGCGCGAGAAATCTTGCCGCGTGCCGTCCCACGGCGCCGTACCCTTGGATGACCACGCGTGCGCCGGCGAGCTCGACCTTGCAGTACGGCGCCGCGATTTCGGCCGCATGCGCGATGCCCCAGCCGGTCGCACCGATCTCGTCGAGTGGGATGCCGCCCAGTTCGCGCGGCAAGCCGACCGCGCGACCGATCTCATCATGGACCCACGCCATGCACGTTTCGTCGGTGCCCATGTCGGGTCCGAAGATGTAATCGCGAATGTCGGCGAGCGCGCCGGCGAGGCCTCGGATCAACCGCTCCTTGCCGTCGTGCGGCATCTTGGGATCGCCATAGAGAACGACTTTCCCTCCGCCGTGGGCGAGGCCCGCGGCCGCGTTCTTGAACGTCATTGCCCGCGCGAGGCGAAAGCACTCCTCGGTGCTGACGTCGGGCGCCATGCGCACGCCGCCGATCGCGGGACCGGCGGCGACGTTGTCGACGACGAGCGTTGCGCGCAGCCCGATCGCCCGGTTGTGCACATGAACGATCTTCGCGGGACCCAATTCGTCGGCGAAGCTGAAGACATCGTTGATCGCGGCCATTTTCCAAGTCTCGTCGAATGCCGAGCACCGACTGCCAACGGTCGATGCTCGGCTTGCTTCAAGCTTGGACGTTGCGAATCATTGCAGATTGATTCGGATCAAACGCGCGACGCCTTCGGTCATCCCATGCGATGCAACTCGCGTCTGAGGATTTTGCCGACCGTCGATTTCGGCAGCGCATCGACGAAGCGCACCAGCTTCGGCACTTTATAGGCGGCCAAGGCCGATCGGCAGTGTGCGAGAAGGGCGCTTTCGCTGACGTCGCTATTCGCCCTTCGAACCACGAATAGCTCGACGGCCTCGCCCGTTTTGGGATCGGGTGCGCCGATACATGCGCATTCGGCGACGCCTGCGAAGGCGGCGGCGACCGATTCGACTTCGTTCGGATAGACGTTAAAGCCCGACACGATGATCATGTCTTTCTTCCGATCGACGATCTTCAAAAAGCCCTGCGCGTTAAATACGCCGATATCGCCGGTCCTGAAATAGCCGTCGGCCGTGAACGCCTTGGCATTGGCCTCCGGTGCGTTCCAATACCCGGCCGTCACCTGCGGGCCTTTCACGCACACTTCGCCGCATGCGCCGATATCGACATCGTTATCCGCATCGTCGAGCAATTTGACGTCGGTGGAGGGCACGGGCAAACCCGTCGTTGCCGTGAATTCGTCGACGAACTGAGGGGTGAACGAAATCACGGGCGAGGTCTCCGATAAGCCATACCCCTCGCGGATAATCTTGCCCGTCGCTGCGTGCCAGCGTTCCGATACCACGCTCATCACCGCGGCGCCGCCGCCGGCCGATAGCTTCAAGCGCGACCAGTCCGTCGTGCCCATGCGCCCGTGCGATGCGAGCGTGGCATACAGCGTGTTCACGCCCGTCAAGATCGTCGGCCGCGCGGCATCGAGCACGTCGAACAAGGCTTCGACGTTGCGCGGATTCGCGACGAGCCAGTTTTCCGCGCCAATGGAGAAGTACGTGAGGAAGTTCACCGCCAACGCGAAGATGTGATAAAGCGGAATCGCGGTGACCACCACCTCGGCGCCCGGCTCGAGTGCGCCGGTCATGAATGCCTTGAATTGCTCGATATTCGCGATGAGATTGCGATGCGAGAGCGTCGCTCCCTTCGAGACACCCGTCGTGCCGCCCGTGTATTGCAGCAGCAATGCGTCGTTGCCACCTACGTCCGCCGGGTCGCACTCGAGCGTCTCGCCGCGCGCGATCGCTGCCGAGAGACTCACCGCGTTGCGTAGTGCCGCGCGATCCGCGTCGGTCGGGACCGGGCCGACGCCGCCGCAATCGCCCTGACCCACGGTCACCACTGTTTTTACGTTCGTGCTGTCGATGACGGCCGCGAGCGTCGCCGCCGATGCGTTGCATACGACGATCGATTCCACTCCGGCATCGTTCAGTTGATGCTGTAGCTCGCGCGTCGTATAGAGCGGGTTGACGCTCACGAGCACGCCGCCGATCTTCCAAACCGCGATGGCGGCAATCGGAAAGGCCAACAAGTTCGGCAGCATGACCGCGACACGATCGCCCGCTTTCACGCCCGCGACTTTTTGCAGATACGCCGCAAATGCGTGCGACATGCGATCGACATCCGCATACGTCAGCGTGGTACCGAATGCGTGGAATGCCGGCTTTGCGGCGAATTGCCGCATCGCTTGTCCCAAGACGGCGTTCAAGGACGAATGACGATCCGCGTCGATCTCGACGGGGATCGATCCGTACGATCGGGTCCAATGTCTCCTGCTCAATGTCGCTCCTTATGGGTTGGGTCGTACCGGCGGGGACCGAATGGCTGCCGCGGCCGAACGCTTGCGCATCGCTCGGTAGGCTCGGAGCCTTGAGCGCGCACCGCGTGGCGACTATCGCTCGCTTGCCGCGCGGTGCAAATGATCGACGTGGCCAAAACGATGATTGCAACGGACACGCGAGCCCGAGAGGGCGGCGCAAACGGCGAACGATCGAGCAGTGGCGACGATGAAATAAAGCGTGCGACGGCACACGGTCGGGAGTGCACCCTATGGTCGGCCGGCGTCCCGAGGTGCACAATGCGGCCCGGGACAATACGCATCATTTCGGACATGGAACGTGCCATCGCCACCGCCGTTTCTTCAGGCAACGGATCGAACGAAAAGCGCCGGGAGCGGTTGTCTCGGGAAGTCCCTGGCGTTCAATTGCGCGAGCATCGCTTTTCGCCTTCCAAGCTTGCGGCGCTCGTCGAGGTGGGTGTGGAGTTGGGGTTGGATGCGCGGGCTTTGCTCGAGGGGACCGGGCTCACGCCGGAAACGGTCGCGGATCCGTTTACGCTGACGTCGTCGATGCAATTTCTCGATGCCGCGCGCAATGCGGTTCGGCTCTATCCGAAGCCCGATCTCGGCGTACGGGTGGGGCGCCGGATGCATGTGTCGGGCTACGGTATGTACGGCTATGCCCTACTGTGCTCGGAGACGCTGCGACGGGCGTTCGATACCGCCGTCAAATACCATCAGCTCGCCAATCCGATGCTCGATATCCGCTGGGTGGAGCGGGACGACGCATTGGTCTGGATATTTCCCGAGCGCGGCGAGATTCTCTTGCCGGATCTGGATGTGCCGCTCTACGACTTCCTGATCGACTTGCAATTCACGGTGCACGTGATCTTGACCAAGGACATCATGGGCAGTTGGTGCGTGCCGGCGAGGGCGAGTTTTATGCGTGCCGAACCGCCGCACGCGGCCGCGCTCGCCGAAGCCTTGGAGTGTCCGCTCGCCTTCGATCAGCCGCAGAATCTGCTCAGCTATCCGGCGTCTTGGCTATCGCGCTCGCCACGGCTCGCCAATTCCATCACGGCCGCGCAGGTGTCTAGGCATTGCGCTCATCAACTCGAGCAATTGCGCTGGCAGGCGGGGATCACACGGCGTGTCTATCAAGAGTTGACGCGCACGCCGGGACAGTTTCCCGACATCGAACAAATCGCCGAATGCCTATGCATGACCTCGCGTACGCTGCGTCGCAAGCTCGAGGCCGAGGGCACTTCGTACAGCGAATTGTTCACGAGCGTACGCAAGGCGCTTGCGATCGACTATTTGACGACTACGTCGCTCGGTGTCGAGGACATCGCCCAGACCTTGGGGTTTAGCGATTCGGTCGGATTCCGTCATGCGTTCAAGCGCTGGACCGGCAAGACGCCAAGCGAGGTGCGGCGCAGCGGAGCCCTGGGGACGTACGACGCTATCGGCGCTCTTTGAGAAGTCGCCGCGCAAACAGGCGGCGGCGGGTGCTTTGCGGCTAGCGGTTCATTGGGGCGATGCATGACCCACCATCGGCACGATGGATACGATCAATAATGCCGCCATCGTCCAATTGAAGGTACGCAGCATCGTCGGCCCCGATAGGAATCGCCGCACGCCGAGACCGAATGCAGCCCATACGGTAATGCTCGGCAGATTGACGATCGCGAAGGCCACCGCTAAGAAAAGGGCGTTGACGAGTAGGTTGTCGTTGAGCCGGAATGCGGTTGCGCCGGTCACCGCCATCATCCATGCCTTCGGGTTGACCCATTGGAATGCGGCCGCTTGGAGGAACGTGAAGGGCCGCTCGTTCGATGCGCCGACGGACAACCCGCCCGATCGCGCGATCTTCCAAGCGAGATAGAGCAGATAGGCCGCGCTGATTGCTTCCATGACGGAGTACAACCGAGGGAATCGTGCGAAGACTTGTCCCAGTCCCAATGCGATGGCGATCAGCATGATGACGCAGCCGCAGGTGATTCCGAGCATGTGCGGCATCGTGCGGCGAAGACCGAAGTTCACGCCAGAGGCGAGCAGCATCGTGTTGTTCGGGCCAGGGGTGATCGACATGACCAGCGCGAACGTCATCGCGGCGGAAAGGGCGGCATAGGACAAAGTGGGCAGCATCGCTTCGTAGATCCGGCTGATGGGGTAGTCGAGACAGTCTACGTGCAGTGTGCGGAACAGTACCGGTACAGATTGCTAGTTAATTAGCGGTACGGAGCAGGGGTGAGGGTAGGTGGACTATTCGATCCCTACTGTTGTCCCCAAAAAAAGTCGGCAATATCGATAAGTCGTCCTTGAGCTTCGTATGAAAAGGATGTGACCTCGGCTGCCGAACCGTTTGATCGGCGTGCTGGTAACGCCACGCCGCTACGCATGGCATCCAATCGTTCGTGAGAACAGGTAACTCAGCGGCCAACACGGTATCGGCTCCATTCTGGCGCTACATCCGCGACGTGAATGCTGTTTGAAAACATACTGTTTAGTTGCCAAATTTCTCGTTTCTAGCATTACAGAGTCTTGCTTCCAGGCGCGCTGCGACCGCAGAGCTGCCGGCGATTGATCGTCACATTTCACGGGTTGCATTCACATCGAAATCACCTTCATATCCCCAAAAAAACTTAAGGTCTCTCGCAAGATATTCCTTTATGTAGGGTGTGCGGGCCGCATCTAAGATTTCGGAGTCTTTGGCGGTTATGAAGACAGTTGGGTTGTTCGACGTTTCGGCAAGTAGTGAGATTTTTAAGTCTGGTACGGTGTATGGGGGAGTGCTGAAGCTTCGAGTCTGCCTCAATATAAGATTTTTCGTGCGAGTAACGAATTGATCAATGTGCACCATCCGTTTTTCTTTGTCGTGGATGGCATTTTCTAGGAATTTTTTGTCTAGATTATCAAAGAATTCGACATTCAGGGCGTGAAGGTCGGTAAATTTCGACATGCCAGCCGAGAAGGCGTTCTTCGTAAGGTAGAGCACTCGAGAATTGTGATCACAGTTGTCTATCTTGTAGCTTGCGAGGGCGACCTGCTCTGATATTTCCTCGGCATCAATCGACTCACCATCGCCAAAATTAATGCCGACAAAATCACCCTCCGTAAGAGAAATCAAGTTGAATTGCGTAACCTCGTGCGCATCTCGTCTACGATACGCAGCCATTTCATAAGCCTGTGCCTTGATAAGTTGCATTGTCGCGCTATGCATGTCGCCGTCATGAAGTTTGCCTTTTTCGGTTAATGGGATCTGCTGGTGTGCAAAAACATCATATCGAGGAACGTCGAACCAGTCTGGCAAGCCCTGTGTTGTTATGAATTTGCAATAATCGGAAGACCATTTCCAATCTTGAAGAGAATGGTTTATTGATGGAGTGTTTGATGTGATCATAACGGGAAATAAATTTGTCCGATTTCTCTCCGTGGGGAACGGTCGACGCAAAAATCCCCAAACTGAATTTTTGGATTTCTTGCAGCTTATCAATATGACCGTTCTAACTTTAAATCTTCCAAGATTTTTTTCCTTGTGGGCGATAATATCCATCTCTCTCGGCCTCTTATCGTCTGAATCTAGGTAGTAGCGATTTGTGGTTACAAACCAACCCTCCGCTCTCAGTAGAGATGAGGTCCAGTGCTCAAGTGGATAGCCTGATAGTTTAATTTGATTTGCGATATTTTTGAGTTGCTCTTGGTCTATCATTATGTCCTCGATATATCGATTCTTAGAAATGACATATGTCATTGCTCTGTCAAACAAATGGGGCCATTTTTACCACTTCGACTGTGCGTCTGCGGCCTTGTTCGAGCGTAGTGGGGCAGCCGCAGCCAATCACGTCGGGCGGTAGCCCATCATTACCGGACGACCAAGATCGGCAACAGCATTTGGTCCACTGGCGCATGCGGGCGACGATGCGATTGTAGTCGCGTTGATGGAGATAGAGAACAGACCATAGCTGTCGATCTCCAGATACGCCGCCGCTTCGCAGCTTATTCGCTCGAGGCATTCAATCTTGCAAGATCACGCATAAGGTTAAACGCAATGTGGAGTTAGGATACGTTCGGGTGATATTTAGGAATAGTCCTAGGAAATTTTGGAGCCCCGTTCACGCATCCGCGGTGAGAACGTGGCAAAGTAGTGCCTGTTGAAAAAATCAAATAGGTGTGCCGGAACCGCTACGAGGGCCGACGGCACGCAAAACCTTGAGAGAGACCGTGGGTTTAGCTCTTACAATTCTTGTCCTCTTCGCCGCGGTGCTGCTGTGGCGATACTACGTCGCCTTCCAGGCATTGTCAGTAAGCAAGAAGGAAGCTGCCGATCTCGGTATGCGCTTCGAAACATTGCGAACTGCGAAGGCGGAAAACGATACCGCGAACGCAAATGAGATTGCCGATTTGCGAGTACAACTGGCGACAGCGACGGCGGATAGAGACTCGCTCTCCAAGTTTGTCGATATACGCGACACCGTGGTGGAGGCTGACCGCATCAGGTCCGAAGCGGCTCAAATCCTGCTTTTTGCTGAGAGCAAGTCCGCGGCGTCCGTTGTAGCTGCCGTGGAAGAGGCGACACGTTTGGTGGCAGAAGCGACGGCTGAAGCCAAGCAGAAGCGCGGCGAAGCGGAGCAGATGATTTCGCGCGCGAGCTCGCAAGCGGCGAAGGTTATCGACGACGCGCGTACCCGAGCAGAGGAAATCGGTGGTGATGCTCTCCGTGCGTTGAACGATGCCGACCGTCTGACAGCGACGGTGGAAGCTATGAAGAACATCATTGACGGCTACGGGGATTCGTACATGATTCCCAGCCACAGTTTGCTCGATGGCCTGGCTGAGACCTATTCGCATACGGAGGCTGGGAAGCGGCTTAAAGTTGCGCGTGATTATTCGAAATTAATGGCGGCACAGAAACGGGCTGCGGAGTGCGATTACGTGGAGAAAGTCCGCCGCGATACCGCTATCAGGTTTGTCGTTGACGCGTTTAATGGGAAGGTAGATTCCATCCTCTCGCGCGCTAAAGCGGACAACTTCGGCACGCTGCAACAGGAAATCAAGGATGCGGCCGCGCTGGTAAATCACAACGGCGCCGCATTTCGAAATGCTCGGATTTCAAAGGAGTATATCGACGCGCGCATTGACGAGCTGGTCTGGTCGGTACGGACGTACGAGCTACGCGAGCGTGAGAAGGAGGAGCAGCGGCAGATTCGTGAGCAGATGCGCGAGGAGGAAAAAGCTCGCCGTGAATATGAGCGTGCAATACGTGATGCTGCGAAGGAACAAGACTTGATTCGCCGGGCGATGGAAAAGGCGCAAAGTCAGATTGCACGAGCCACGGAAGAGCAGAAGGCGCAATTCGAGGCTCAGCTTGCCGAGCTCGAAGAAAAGTTACGACAAGCAGACGAGAAGAACCAACGTGCACTTTCGATGGCGCAGCAAACGAAAGCGGGGCACGTCTACATCATTTCCAACATCGGCTCGTTTGGCGAGCATGTTTACAAGGTTGGACTGACGCGCCGTCTTGAGCCGTTGGACCGCGTTCGAGAGCTTGGTGATGCGAGCGTGCCGTTTTCGTTTGATATCCACGCGATGATTTGGTCCGAGGATGCTCCCGCGCTCGAGAGGACGTTGCATCGCAAGTTCTTCGAGGCCCAGGTTAACAAGGTCAATCCGCGCAAGGAGTTCTTCCGCGTAGGCCTCGCGGATCTTAGGACAACTGTCGAGGACATGGGGCTGAACGTGTCATGGACGATGACGGCTGCCGCGGCGCAGTATCGCGAGAGTCTTGCAATTGCGCGTCAGATTGAGTCCGACCCGGAACAGCGCGATAAGTGGTTCAGGCAGCAAATGGCTTATGAGGCTGCGTTAGAGGAAGATGAGGATAGTGGGGTGGAGTCTGCGTCGATAGGCTGATTCCACGCTATCGTCCGGATGACCGATGTTACAGCGCCTACGGATTCTTTTCGTCGAATGAGGCTGTTTGCCGGCAAGTTCTGCCCGAGATACACCGACTGAGGCGGGCATGCTCTAAGGACGATTTTTCTGCGAATTCCCTTGTCGAGGACACTTTTTCTGAGGCGAGGAGCGTACGCCTCTTTCAGAAAAGATGGCCATGATCGTTGATCTGTCTGCGGGCGCAAAGTTCTCTTTTTCGAGAGGCCATAGCCATCCTCTCTCCCTCCACTTCCTTTCTCATTCAAGCAAAGCGCTAAGCCCCGCCTCGGCCGCCTTGGCGACTTTAACGAGCCGCGCTTCCGTCATCCCTTCGCGCGCACTGCCGGACAGGCCCGACAGCGTGGTCGATACGTAGTCCGTCACCACATCGGCACGGCGCGGATGCGATTTCGCAACGAACGCGCGCACCTGTTCACGGCGCCGTTGCGCCACCTCGCGCGCGAGTACGGCGCTTTCGCTCTCGGCATTGCCGCGCGCGGCTTCGAGCACGAGGCAGCCGGTGCGCTCGGGATCGCGCGCGTAGGTGCGCGCCGCCCGTTCGAGCAGGTCAGCGAGCGCCTCCACCGGCGGTCGTCCCGCCACGAGAATGCCGGCCAGCGCCAGTTGCGTACCGGCGTACCGTTCGAGCACACGTTGGAAGAACGCCGCTTTACTGCCGAACGCCGCGTAAAAACTCGGTGGCGTGATGCCGAGCTCGGTCGTCAGCGCACTGAGCCCGACCGCGTCGTAACCCGATTCGTGGAACATGCGCTGGCCGATCGCCAAGGCGGCTTCAGGGTCGAACGTGCGCGGCCGGCCACGCCCCGGCCTCGGCGCACTCTCTAATTTAGTGGTCACTATAAAAATTCCTTGCGATGCTGTTTCTCGAAATATATAGTGATCGCTATTTTAACTCAAGCGAAACCGTGAACGGGAGCGACGAGCGTGTCGTCATCCGCTGGCGGACGGCGCTTTGATGGGGAAAGAGAATGGACGTTGGCTTTATCGGATTGGGGGCGATGGGCAAGGCGATGGCGCGGAATCTCGCTGTGGCCGGTCACGCTGTCAGGGCCTGGAACCGTTCGGGCGGCGCGATCGAAGGCGTCACGATGGTGGACACCCCGGCGCAAGCATTCGAAAGCGATGCCGTGTTTACGATGCTGTCGGACGACGCGGCGATACGCTCGGTCGTCCTTGCGCCCGGCGCATTGGACGAGGCTCGGGCCGGGGCGGTCCATATCGTCGCGTCGACCATTTCGGTGGCCTTCGCGAGCGAACTCGTCGCAGCGCATGAAAAGGCCGGCGTCGGCTTTGTTTCCGCGCCCGTACTGGGCCGGCCCGACGTCGCGGCGAAGGGGGAACTGAACGTGCTCGCCGGCGGCGATCCCGCGGCAGTCGAAAGGATCCGGCCGCTGCTCGAAGTCATCGGCGGCAGGATCTGGGACATGGGTCCTCACGCGCCGGCCGCGAACGCCGCCAAGATCGCATGCAACATGATGATCTCGATGGCGATCGAAGCGATGGCCGAAGCTGTCGTGCTGACGGAGGCCAATGGACTCTCGCGCGATAGATTTTTCGATCTGATTCTCGGCACGTTGTTCGGCAGCCGCTCGTATCAGGTTTATTCGGCGAACATCGCGAACGGCAACTACGAGCCCGGCTTCAAGGCAATGCTGGGATTGAAAGACCTCCGCCTCGCATCGGAAGTCGCTGCCGATATGGGCCGCGCTTTACCGATGCTCGCAGCGGTGCATGGCCGAATGGCGGAAGCGGTCGAAGCCGGGCTGGGCGATCGCGACTGGTCGGTCATGGCCGAATTGACCATCGGCGCGAGCCGGCCCGCACCGAATCAATGAGTGCGGTCACTGTCTTTTTCGCAAAGGTAGCGTTCGCCCGCTATCTCCGGCTCCAGCCCTTCGCGCGAAATCAAATGATCGAGCCGGGTGATTTCGCTATTGCCTGGGGCCAGCGAGCATAGGGCGGCAATCGCCTCGCTGGGCAACGTATCGCGCGTCGATTTGCGCAGAACGAGCGTGGCGGCGTCGGTGCCGCGCAGGAGACCCGACGGCTCGTGCAGTTCGCGAATCGCATGCTGCCAATGCAGGTATTGGGGCTGCCATAAGGGCACGACGCACCAGCGTCGGTCCCGCACTGCATCCTCGAACGCCGCGGCGCATTGTTCGAGCGTCCCGTTCTCGAATCGATAGCCGTAGCGCTCGAGATCGTAAGCGGCGACGATTTCTCGCGAAAAGCGCGAGATGCCGGCGCCCGGGCCGATGCCTTGAATGAGTTTGGTCATGCGCGCGGCAACGTCGGGTCGCTTGAGATCCGCCACGCTCGATACGGCATCGGCCGGCACGTAATCGGGAACGCCCCACAGCGCATAGGGCGTGTAGAGGACGCAAAGCGGATCGAATTCGTTGGCAATCGAGTCGAAATAGACGCCATGGCTACCCGGTAGCCATGCGGAGCAAAGCATGTCCGCCTCGCCGCTCTTTAATAGCTCGAAGGCGGCTTCATGCGGACGGCGAATTTCTTCGACCCGGATGCCGTGACGCGCCAGAACGGCCCGAACAATGCCGGCGGCAGCGTGATGGAAGGAAAGATCGATCGTGGCGAGTTTGACGATGGGTTCGATGTGGGACATGGCAGTGGCATGGGCAAAAAAGACGTTTCAAGAACGGCACATGCCCATCTTGCGACCGCTAGCGCGATCGAACCAGTCGCCGGAACAGCGTTCAGTTTCAATGCACGGAAGAAAATCGCCGCCTCGCTTGTCAGCGTATAGCCGATGGCCGCCCCGAGCGGCCGGGGCTGAAAAGCGGCTAGTGCGAATGGCGGTGATGAATGTCGGGGTAGTGGGCGTGCGTGTGCGTGACGGTCGAGTGCCGATGGGAATGCGTATGCGGCTCGGTGCCGTCCCACTCGAAGTCGTGCTCGTGTCGGTGGTGTTCGTCGTGCCGATGCCGATGGGTGTGCGCCAACGGTTCGTGCGTATGCGTGTGCTCGTGGCGCTCGCGCAAGTGCAGTCCCACGCCGATTGCCATCAACGCTGCGGCGCACCAGAAGACGATCGGCGGCATCGCCGGCCATAGGACGAGCGACAGTGCCACGCCGAACAGCGGCGCCACGGAAAAATACGCGCCCGTGCGTGCGGTGCCGAGATTGCGTAGCGCGACGACGAACAGCACGAGGCTGACGCCATAACCGGCGAATCCCGTGGCCATCGCGGCGGCCGCCTGGCCCGCGCTTGGCAGGGCCGCGCCCGTCAAATGAGCGATCGAGAGATTGACGGGCCCAGCGACGAGTCCCTTTAGACAGGCGATCACCATCGCATCGTTGGTCGATACCTTGCGCGTCAGGTTGTTGTCGATGGCCCAACACAGGCAAGCGCCGGCAACGAGCAGGGCGCCCACGGGAACCCCGGCCGCACCGCCTGTCCACGACAGCAATACGCCGCCCGCCACGATCGCCACCATGCCGAGGAAAACTTGTATGTCCACGTTCTCGCGGAATACCACCCACGCAATGACCGCGGTGAATACGCCTTCGAGATTGAGCAGCAGCGAACCGGTGGCGGCAGGCGTGCTCGCCAATCCCAGCATGAGCAGCGCAGGACCGGCTACGCCCCCCGCGACGATGGCGCCGGCAAGCCATGCGATTTCACTTCGGTGAACGCGTGTCTCATCGTGCTGCGTCGGCTTTTGGCGTAGGAGTCGCCGCACGGCAATCGTCAGAGCGAGGCCGACGCCGCTGCCGAGATAAAAGAGCCCCGCCAGCATGAATGGCGATAGCGCCCCGAGCAAAAGCTTCGCTAACGGGGTCGTTGCACCGAATAGAGCGGCCGCGAGCAAAGCGGTGAGGGCGGCATTGAATCTGACTTGCATGGCGTCTTCGATCGATTTCTTACATTCCCGGATCTTGCGGGGCAAGCCGGGTGCGGGGCAGGCCCGAGCCGAGCGCCAAGGCAAGCCCGGTACGTGCCTCGGCTAGGGCTCGCTCGAAATTGTAGACGTCGCGGCGCCGTGTCAGTGCGGTCATCTCGACTTCGATTAGCGCGCGCCGATCGAGGGTCCCTGCATTGAACGCCTGCCTGGCTCGGGCGGCTTGCGTGTCGGCGCTTGTCGCGTCGTCGCGCGCCATATCGAGCGACGCGGCGATCTGCCGGCTGCGCGCGACAAGCGCGAGGATCTGCGTATCGACTTCGTCGAGACGGCTCTGATACTGCTCGTAAAGCACGCGCCGCGTGGCTTGCGTTCGCGCAATTTGGCCTTGGTTGCGGTCGAAGATCGGCAAGTCGAACGTGACCGTCGGGCCGCCCGATCGAACGTCGGAGGTATCGGAACTCCACGAACCGCCGAGGACGAGCGCGGGAAATTGTCCGAGGATTGCGGCGCGTACGTTCTCATCGGCGCTGCGATATCCCAACCGAAGGGCAATCAAGTCGGGACGGCGCTCGGCCACCGCCGCGATTTGCGCGTCGAGATCGGGCGGCAGGGCCGGCGGTTGGGGCCGCGCGAGGGCGAAGCGCGCGTTCGGCGTCATGCCCAGCAGCGCGTCGAGGTCCGCCCAGTTCTTCAGCGTGGACAGACGCGAGGACGAAATCGATTGCTCGAGCGCCGCTTTCGACGCCAGTAGGGGCGCAAGATCCGATTGGCTCATCTCGCCGGCGTCGACTTCCTTTTGTACGCGCGAAGCGGTCTGCTCGATGGCATCGAGCGCCGCTTCGCTGCTTTGCTCCGAGCGCCCGTCCCAATACAAATCCACGGCTAAAAGCCGGGCCTTTTGGGCAACCTGCCATTCTTTCCAAAGCAACTCGGCGTCGATTTGCGACACGTGCGCCTGTGCCGCCGCCACGCGTCGGCGATAGGTCAGGATCGATTTGACGTCTTGCGTCAGCGACGCGCTAAACGCGTCCGTCGTCCCCTCGCCGCCGAGTAAAGCCGCGTAGGTCAAACCGATCGAAGGATTCGGCAGCGTTTTGCTTTGCGTGAGATCCGCTTGTGCGAGCGCGAACTCGCCGCGCTCAGTGCGTAGCTCCGGATCGTTCAATACCGCGAGCAAGCCGATATCGTCGACGCTCAGCGGCTTGCCGACGTCGATGTCATGGCGCGTAGCGCTCGCAGGCAGCGTGTGCCTCACGTTGCCGATTCGATCGACGAGGCGAGCATGATCGGGGAGCGGAAGCGGATGATAGGACGCACATCCGCTCATAGCGAGCATGGTGGCAACGAGGCTTCGGCGTAGCGAGCGCTTCATCATTCCCGACGACTCGAATCTGCTCGCCGTCCATTTGAGCGAATGCGTGGCCATCGCTTTCATGGCGGCGTTTCCCGTGCGGCGAGGCGGGCGATTTGATTGCGGCGCCAGTGCAGATAAAGCGCCGGTATCAGATTGGTGCTGCGTACCGCACTCCATAGCAAGCCGCCGAGGATGACGACCGCGAGCCCTTGTTCGGGGGCCGCGCCTTGCCCTAGACCGAGTGCCGTCGGCAACATCCCGAGCGTGGCCGTGACGGCGGTCAACACGATCGGGCGAAAGCGGACGCCGATCGCTTCGCGTACGGCTTCCTCCACGGGCATTCCCGCCGTTTCGTTATGCCGTACGCGATCAAGCAGCACGATGCTATGGCGAAGACCTATACCGATCAGCGTCAGAAAGCCGATCATGCCCGTTGCGTTGAGCCCCACGCCGCTGATGACGAGCGCGATCGTGCCGCCTGTCAGTGCCAGCGGAATTTCGAGCAACAAAATGGCCGGAATCAGCAAGCCGTCGAATTGCAGCAGCAAGATGCCGATCATGATGGCGAATGCGGTCAGCGTCGCGAGCGCAAGACCGAGCGCGGCCTGCTCGATCTGCGCGGCCAGTCCCCCGAATTCGATCCGGTAGCCGGGAGGCAGAGGCAAGCCTTCGAGTGCGTGTCGCGCAGCAGCATCGGTGCTGCCTAACGGACCGTTCGGCGTAGCAAGGATGTCGAGCGCGCGGGCTCCGGCCACGTGCTGCATTTGATTAGGCGTACTGACGAGCGTGAGGCGCGCCAGTTGCGACAACGGCGTCCACCCGTTCGACGTGCGGATCGGCAGGGCGCCGAGCTCGTCGAGGCCGCGCTGGGGCGCGTCCGCGAGACGAAGATAGAGATCGAGCGGCACGTTGCCGTCGGGCACGCGCGTGACGACTTCTCCATTGACGAGCGCATCGAGCTGCGCATAGAGCGCGGCCGGCGTCATGCCGTTCGCGCCCAGCGCCTGCGTGTCGGGCTCGATTTGCAGTTGCGTGACCGGATAGCCGTCGTTATCGAAGACGTCGCTCAAAGCCGAAATATGCCGCAATCTTGCTGCGATTTCTTGCGAGAGGGCGCGCAGCCGCGCGACGCTCGTGCCGAAGACGTGGATCACGAAAGGCTGCGGCAAACCCGATAGGCTTTCGCCGACGCGCTCGATCGTCGGCGTATCGATCGCCAGTTGCACGCCGGGCAACTGCGACGCCCGTTGAATGCGTTCGCCGATCGCATCGAGCGCATTCACGCTCACGCCGGGCTTGAGCACGACTTGGATTTCGCCGGCATAGGCCGGTTCGGTGTACGAGGTCGACGCCGACGAGCCGATACGGGCGGACACGTGCGCGACGGTGCGCTCATGCAGCAACCGTTGGGAAATCGTGCCGACAGCTGCGCGTGCATCGAGCAGTGAGCTGCCGGGCGGCAATGTGAATGATTCGAGCAGCACGCCTTCGTTGGGTAGCGGCAGGAAGTTGACCGGTACGAGTACGAGAGCGGCGAGACTGAGCAGCAGCACCGCGAACGTGATCGCAAGACTTGCGCGAGGCGCGCGCGACACCCAGACGAAGAGCCGTTCATTGGCTGCCTGTAGGCGTTGCAGCAGACGACGGCCGCTGCTCGTGCCGGCGGCCGACCTTGCGTTCAGAAAGCCGAGACTAAGCGGCGTGAGCGTCAACGAAACGAGCAACGACGCGAGCAGCGCCAGAATCATCGCAAGCGAGAACGGGATGAAAAAGAGGCCGACCAACCCGCCGACGAATAGCAACGGCATGTAGATCGCGACATTCGTCAACGTGCCCGTGACGTCCGGGATCGCGATCGCCTTCAAGCCGTTCCAGACGCCGGCCCAATGCGCGTCGCCGCTTTCCCACCGGTGATAGATGCTTTCGAGGACGATGATCGCGTCGTCCGCGAGCAGCCCGACCGCGACGGTCAATGCCCCGAGCGTCATCAGGTTTAGGTCTTGTCCGAACGCGTGCAGGGCGGCGATGCCGAGCGCGAGCGAGAGCGGGATGCTCAGGGCCAGCGTCACGATCCCGCGCCCGGCGCCGAGCACCCAAAACAGCACGAGAACGGCGAGCACGGCGCCGATCAAAAGATTACGGCCAAGATCGGCCCCGACGAGCCGCACGACGTGACCTTGGCTATAGGTGCTCACCCAGCTCACGCCGGACGGCAATTGCGACAGGCTCGCATCGAGCGTCGCTTGCACGGCTCGCGTCACCGCGAGCGTGGAGGCGCCCGGTTGCTTGATGATGGTCAAAGCGACGCTCGGGCGTCCATCGAGCGCGACGGCGTTATGGGTCGGCTCCGGAGACCGCACGACTTTCGCGAGCGCGCCGAGCGGCACGGGGCCGCTCGAGGTCGTCACCGGAATGCGTTCGAGTTCGCCGACGTGCACGGGCAAATTGCGCGCTTCGATCAGTACGTCGTTGTGGCCCATCGTCACGAAACCCGCCGGCTCCAGCAGCACTTGAGCCTGCACGGCCTGGGCGAGCGCGGTTACCGGAACGCCGTAGCGTTGCATGGCGCCGAGATCGGGCTGAATCCAGAGCGCTTCGTCGCCGGCCCCATAGACATGCACGAATTGAACGCCGGGGATGGCGCGCAGCGCGGGCACGATGTTCGCCCTCAAATCGCGCTGGACTTGCGCAGGTGCGACATCGGCGGGAATACGCGCAGCGTAGTCGGCCACTTCGTTGATGGCATTCCCCATGATCTCGGCGACGGGATCGATCTGCGCCGGAAGCTCGGCACGCGCTCGATCGATGGCGCCATTTACCGCTTGCAGATCGATTTGCGCGTTGCTTCCTTCCCGGAACCGTACGTCGATTTGGACGGTGCCGTTGCCCATCACCGAACGCACGCTGCCGATATTCGTCAAGGTCAGGATCTGGCTTTCCAGCGGATTGACCACGAGCCGTTCGAGTTCGGTCGCCGTCGTACCGGGGAGATGGGCCGTTACGCCGATCTGCGGAAAATCGAACTGAGGCAGCACTTCCACCGGCATGCGGACGAACGCGTAGGCCGCATAGATCAGCACCGCGCCGAGTACCAGCACCCAGAGCACCGGGCGCCGCAATACGCGCGGTATCGAAACATCGCGGTCCATGGGTCAGTCGGGCGGTTGGTAGGTTTGGGCGATATCGCGGTGGTATTCGAGGAAGGCGTCCTGGGCGACGACTTCTTCGCCCGGCCGCAGTCCGGAGACGATGCCGGTCTGCCACCCGTGCGCTTGACCCGGCACCACGCGGCGCGGCTGGTCGCCCTTCGGCGTATGAACGAGCACCCACCATTGGCCGCGATCGAGAATCAACGCGGCTGTCGGCACCATGACATAAGCGGTCGAAGGGCCGTCGAGCGTCACGCTACCCCACTGGCCGGCGATCCAATCGGTCCGAGACGTTGCGGCGAGACCGACTTGAACGCCGCCGTCCGTTGCGGCGGCGGGTGCGATGGCCACGAGCTTGACGGGGACGACGGCGTTGCCTCCCGCCAACTCGATTTGGCCCGTCATGCCGATGCGCAGCGCCGACGCGTCCGCGCCGTAGTACTTCGCGCGAACCCATAGCGGTCCGTTCGGCTGGATCGTCAGCAGCGTCTGCCCAGTTTGGGCCTGTTCGCCGTCGGCCGACTGCACCGAGATGACCGAGCCCGCGGTAGGGGCCTTGATCGTTTGTTGGTTGCGCGCTTCGTCCAACCGCGTTTGCGCCGTTTCTGCCGAGGCGCGTGCGGCGGCCAGTTCGCTCGATGCGCTATCAACCGCCTGCCGGGTCGTCAATTGCAATGCGAGGTGCGATCGGGCGACGGTAAGCGCATGCGTGGCGGCGTCGAGCTTTGCTTTCGCGCTTTGCAGTGAGGTCTCGCGCTCGGTCAACAGCGCTCGCATTTGCGGGCCGTTCAAGCGGGCGAGCACCTCGCCTGCTTGCACGCGACTGCCCGGCGCGACGTGCAGCTCGCTGAGTGTGCCGGCCTCCACGGTGCGAACGTTGACGATCGACGTGGGCTCGACCTGACCGTATGCACTGAACTGAACGGGCAGCGTTTGCTGGTGGACGATCACCGTCGTACCCGAACTGCCGGCATGTACCGGCAGCGCATACGACAAGATAGTCAAGGGGAGTGCGGCGAGCACCGCCGCAATGCATGCTAGGCGACGTGGGTAGCGAGTCAGGATGTCCATGCGAGCAACTCGCGCATGATGGGGTCGCCGTAGTACGCGCCAAGTGCCGCTGCAAGCAGCAACAGGCCGGCGAAAGGCGCCCCGTACCATGCACGCTCCGACGTATTCGATGCGGGCGAAGCCGACAATGGAGCGAGCAAGCGGGCGATACGCCTTTGAAGTGCGTTGCGACTGCCGACGAGCCGCGCTTGTGCGAGCGCCGCCTGCCTACCCGGTTCCGCGTTCGCCGCATGTAGCGCGTTCGTGTGACGCAGCGTGGCGAGCAATGCCGCTGCTAGCGCCTCGCCCGACACGCCATGCCGGCGCGCTTCATCGTCACGCGCATATTCGAGCGCCTCGAGCCATGCCTCGAAGCGCACGCCCGCGCCGGGCCAGGGCCACTGCAAGTCGGTCGCAAACTGCGCGAGCCAGATTCGCAGCGGATCGCGATGGCGTGCGTGCGCCTGCTCGTGTTGCCAAGCTGCTTCGAGCGCGGCGTCGTCCAACGTCTTCGCAAGGAACGGCGAGAATACGACCTTCGGTCGCAAGAGCCCGGCCGTGCAGACGCCGGCTTGCGAGGGGTCGCGCGCGAGCGCCCACAGCGCGCGCGCCGTTGCGCGAGCGAAGACGACGGCGAACGGCAGGCAGGCGGCGATCAGTACCCATCGATTGACGCGATCGGCTACCGGATCGGGCTCGCGAAGCGCCCAGCCGCATAGCCAAGCCGCCGTCAATAAGGCCGGAGCGACAGGAAGCAAGAGGCGTATCCAAGCCTGACGTTCGGCGCTCGTTGGGTTCGAGCGCGGCGCGGCGATGGCAAGCGGTTGGAGCGCGATACCGCCGAGTACGAGCATCAGCAACGTCAATAACGATTCACGTTCCATCGCTGCGACTCCTTTTGGCACGGATCGCCTGCTCGAGTTCTTCGAGGAGGACCGGGTCGATTTCGCCGACGGCATCGACGAGCGTCGCAACGGCGGCACGCGGTGTGGTACCGAGAAAGCGAGTGACGAGTTGTCGTGCCCGGGCGCGCTCCACATCGATACGATCGACGGCGGGACGATAGACGAATCCGCCTGCAATGCGCTCGCGCGTGATGAGCCCTTTTTCCCGCAAGCGGTCGACGACCTTCGCCGTGGTGGTATAGACGCGGCCCGCCGGCGCGCCGAGGCGTTCGTGCAGGGCACGTACCGAAGCGGTGCCAAGCTCCCAGAGCACGGTCAATGCCGCATACTCGAGGTCGTCGGCAGGTAGACGGTATCGATTCATTTGGCTACATTACGACGGCTGTCGTAGCCGCGTCAAGCGCGGATTTTCGAGGGATAGCGCCGGCGCCTCCATGGCGTCGGTCCGTTCGAACCGTATTCGTGGAAGGTGGGAAGCGAATGAGTACAAATTCGCGGGCCGGTGTCCTGCGGCAGATACCCAGCAGTGTTTGGATACTCGGTTGCGTCAGCCTGCTCATGGACGTCTCGTCCGAAATGATCCATAGCCTTTTGCCGATGTTTCTGATGACGAGCCTCGGTGCGAGCGCCGCCACCATCGGGATCATCGAGGGCGTGGCCGAGGCCACCGCACCTATCGTCAAGCTGTTTTCGGGGGCGTTGAGCGACTATCTGCACAACCGCAAATGGCTCGCGGTGACTGGCTATGCGATGGGCGCACTCAGCAAGCCGCTGTTCGCGATCGCACCGACGATCGGCGTCGTCGCTACCGCGCGCATCGTGGATCGCATCGGTAAAGGCATTCGCGGCGCGCCGCGCGATGCGCTCGTTGCCGACGTCACGCCTTCGCATTTACGTGGGGCGGCCTTCGGATTGCGGCAATCGCTCGACACCGTGGGCGCGTTCTTGGGGCCGCTGTTGGGCGTGACGGTCATGCTGGCTTGGCGCGATAACTTCCGGCTCGCATTCTGGCTCGCCTTGATTCCCGGGTTGCTGTCTGTGGCCGTACTGGCATTGGGAATCAGAGAGCCACGGCGCGAGGGAGAGCGCACGCGCGGCAATCCGATTCGCTGGAATAGCATCAAGCAATTGAGCCGTTCCTACTGGTGGGTCGTGGCGGTCGGCGCGTCTTTTTCGCTCGCGCGCTTTAGCGAAGCGTTCATCGTCTTGCGAGCCATGAAGAGCGGCGTTCCGATCGCGCTGGTCCCCCTCGTGATGGTCGCCATGAACGTCGTCTATGCGTTATCCGCGTATCCGTTCGGTAAGCTCGCCGATCAGATGAGCCATAACCGATTGCTGGTGGCGGGGCTGATCCTGCTGATCGCATCGGACGTCGTATTGGCGCACGGCGTGCATTGGACGGTTGTCGTCGCCGGCGTGGTGCTCTGGGGACTGCACATGGGTATGACGCAGGGATTGCTCGCGGCGATGGTCGCGCATACCGCGCCTGCTCAACTGCGCGGGACCGCGTTCGGCTTTTTCAATTTGTTGAGCGGCGTGGTCACGGTGGCCTCGAGCGTCATCGCCGGAGCATTGTGGGATCGTGTCGGCGCAGCGGCGACGTTCTATGCGGGCGCGGCCTTCGGCATGACTACGCTGTTGCTGCTTGCGACCGCCGGCCGGCTTCGCATCGCCAAACATTGAGCCCGCTTTACCGCATCGGCGCTATTGCGACTGAAGGAACGTCGTGACCGCTTTCGCATCGTCCTTCCCGAGCGTATGCGCGACGGCCGACATCACCGGGGCGTTCGCGCGCGTCCCGTTCTGAAATACCTCGATTTGGCGCATGAGATAGTCGGCATGTTGCCCCGCAAGTCGGGGGAATTGCCCGTTTCCGTGTCCTTGCGCGCCGTGACACGACGCGCACGCCGGCACGCCCTTATCGGGCAGGCCCTGCTCGAAGATCTTTTGTCCCTCGGCAATCAGCGTGGCGTCGCCCGTGCCGCCCGTTGTGGCAGGCTGTTGCGAATAGTAGTCGGCGAGCGATGCGACCGTTGCGTCGTCGAGTTGCGAGGCGATGGCCCACATATAGGCGCGGGCATCCGATTCGCCGCGAACGTGTTGCCGGAAGCCCTTCAACTGCGCGACGAGATAGTCGGACGTCTGCGCGTTGAGTTTCGGGAACATCGGCGATTTGCTGTCGCCGCTCACGCCGTGGCAGGCGACGCACAATTGCTTGGCAAGGCGACCGGCGTCTTGCGCGCGTACCGAAGGGGCGCTCAATAGCACGCTACAAATAATGAGCGGCAACATGGCCGTAATCGCCGACTCGATGCGGCAACGCGGTGGCTTTTTCATTTTCCGGCCCATCCAATGAGTTGCGTCTGTCTTTGAGTGCGCTATGTCAGAACGCGATCCAAGCCAATAAGTACAGTGTATTGTTGTCGCTGGCATTGCGTCCGTTGCCGTCGTAGTTGTAGCGTGCTCCGTTGAACTTGAGGAACCACGTGTATTGGACCGATAGCTTGACTTGGGGAATCGGCAAGTAATCCGCCTCGAGAATGACTCCGTTCGAATTCGGCGTTCCGTTCGCACTGCCGGTCACTGGCGCCGCGCCATAGAGTCCGGGGTCGTTGCTGCCCGTCGTTTGAAAATACGCGAGCGTGCCGCCGTATTTCCGTCGGAAGTAATAGGATGCTTTCGCCTTGAACGTGTTGAGCGTGTCGGTCGAATTGGTCGGCGTTGGGCCGGCGCCTATGCCGCCGCTCGGGAAACTCGCGTCCCAACTTTGCTTCTCGTGTATCCAGGTGGCCTGCGCGGTGATCGAATGCGTGTAGGTCAGATATTGATATTGAGTGTCGAATGCGTAGTCGGTGAAGCGGTCGGTGGGTGAGATGGGGATCGTATTGTCCGGATACTTGTCCGCGATAAGACCGTATGTGCCGACCATGAGCGAGTGCGCACCCCACTCGGCATTGTAGGCAAGCCGCCAATAGGGGTTGTTTCCGGATAAGCGCGCAACGCCGCCCGGACTCGATATGTCCTGACCCGTGCGCAGAAACGAGAACATCCGATCGGCGGTTCGGTACAACCCGAATTCCGCATAGATACTGCGTTGCCAAAACGCATAGGCCGTCAAGCCCGCGACTTGTTGCGCGAGCCCGCCGTCGATCAGCGTACTGGCCATCGGCGTCAGCGAGACACTGCTCGATGCATAGGGATAGCCGAATGCCGGCGTACTGTTCCAAACATCCGACGCCGTCGGGTTGTTGTTGAGCGTCATCCCGTAGATGAAATCGATGTCGCCCCGCGTGAATTGGCCGGCGGCGCGAATATCGGTGTTGTCGATACCACTATGATGGGCGATGCCGTCGTAGGTCCATTGCACGAATGCGCCGACGGGCCCCGCGATTCGACCGCCGTAGAAAAGGCTGGCCTGTTGCAACGCGATGTCGCCGTTGCGGACGAAATCGTATTGATCGTTTCGGATCGTTCGCGTATTGGTTTGCGAAAATTGAACCATCCCCGCGAGCGGGATCGTTTTGTTGTTCGTCAGCGTATAGCCGCTCAGCTTAAAGAATCGCCCGAACGGAGTCAGTTCGGGGAAGCTCACGTGGCAAGCTACGCAGGCGAGCCCGGTCTGCCTCGCGAATGCGGGGACCGCTTGTGCGACGTGACTAAGAAGCCCAAGCGTTGCCGCCATGAGCATCGCTGCATACCGCGCGCGAACATTGCGCTTTAGCGTGGCAATCATCGCACCCCCCCGACTACTGCTTTATGTCTCTCGGTTTATAGGACAATTCGAGCAAAAGATGTAATTTAAGTGTGCCCTGTTGTTCGAACTAACACATACACGCGTTTCAAATTAACCGGCAGTCGCTTGTGCGTGTACAAGCAATAGCGGCGTTTCAGTTAAGCGGCCGACATGCTCGGCAACGCTGCCGAGCAGCCATCGCGAAGGACCGCGTCGGCCGTGCGTTCCCATAACGATTAAGTCGGCCCGCCAATCGTGCGCCTCACGAACGATTGCGTGGGGTACGTCGTCGCTTATGCGTTTGGTTTCGACGAGCGAGGCACTCGCTTCGCCGCATCGATCCGCAAGCAGCGGCTCGACCTTGGCGAGGGTGCGCGTTCCCTCTTCGACGAAAGCATCTTCGAGGACATCGATCGGGACGAAGTCGCTCAAACGCACCGCTCGGTCGACGACATAGATTGCTCTGCCAGCCGTAGCATGCGTCGCGAACCGCAGGCCGGTGCGAAGCGCCTCGGCGGCTTGCGCGCTAGCGTCCACGGCAAACAAAATGCGCCGCGCCGCGCGAACCGCGTCGGCGCGATAGGTCGCGGGCACGATGAGAACGGGGCATGGTGCGAGACCGGCCAATGGAGTCGATACCGTGCCCTCGACCCATCGAAGCAATCCGTGGTGCTGGCGAGCGCCGACGACGAGCAATTGAGCGTCCCATCTTTGCGCTGCATCGATCAAGGCATGCGTGACGTCGCTGCCGTGTTTGGACAAATCGATCGCTTCCGATTCGACTTGGATATCGCTTCGTGCGAAAGCCGCGCGTGCCGTGGCGAGCGCTTCGTTCGCATCCCTTAGCAATTCCTCGCGGGCCGCCTTGAGCACGTCGCCGGTGAAGGTGCCGGTCGGCATTAGCGTGCGGGGGTTTTCCGCGACGCTGACGAGCAGGACCCGACCTCCCGGTGCCACGACCCCTTTCGCGTACGCGATGGCGCGTTCGGACGCGACGGTGGAATCGACGGCGATCAAGACCCGACCGGGCAGGGTGCAGGCAGGGCTGATTGGAGGAGTCGATGCGCTCATGGTTCGGCCCTCGTCGATGTGGGTTCGGTATTTCGTAGATCTATTGTGTTGGCCGAACCGTTCTGATTGTTTGATTGAAATCAATGCCGGCGAAGGTGCGTAATGCGCGATTGATGAAGATCTGTTAAGCGCAAGCAGAGTGACGAGCGCCGGCAGCGCGCGCCGTGACACGCTTGCTTCAGATCAAATCGCGGCCGGCGCCGGGTCATAGCATTGGACTCATGCCTGGCAAACCTTTCCGCTCAGCGGATGATCCATCGCGCTTTTCAGGCGCGAATCCACGCAGCGTCATGTCGCGCGCTTTTCGTTACGTCGATTTCGCTTTGCTGATCGTATCGACGGCGACGCTCGCTGTGGGCGGCGTGTGCATCGCGCTAGAGGCTCGGGCGCTCGCTGGAGCGCTTTGGTTTTCCGGTGCGGCGGCCATAGGGGTCGCATTGACCGTATCGATCGTACAAGGGGTGATTAGGCGCCAGGCCGGGGTGGACATTTTGGCGTGGATGGCGATCGCGCTTGCGCTCGCGCTCGGGGAAACGCTCGCGGCGGCCGTCATCGCGCTGATGGTGGCGAGCGGTCGTGCGCTCGAGCAGTATGCGGGGAGCCGCGCGCAGCGCGAAATGACCGCATTGTTGAGCCGCGCTCCGCGTCAGGCGAACGCATTGAAAGACGGCGAATGGCATTCGGTTGCGCTCGACGCCGTGCAGCCCGGCGATCGGCTGCTCGTTCGCAGCGGCGAACTCGTACCCGTCGATGGCTCGCTTGCCGGTGTGGCGGACCTTGATGAAGCCACGCTGACCGGCGAATCGGCGATCGTGCGGCGGCTATCGGGCGAAGCGATATGTAGCGGTGTGCTCAACGCGGGCGTCCCGTTCGAGATGATCGCGTCGGCCCGCGCGGCGGACAGCACGTTCGCCGGCATCGTGCGCATGGTACAAGCGGCCCAGCGCGAGCGGAGTCCGGCCGCGCGATTGGCCGATCGCTACGCGCTGTTCTTCGTCCTCGTTTCCGTGGCGCTCGCCGGTGCGAGTTGGATCATGGCAGGGCAAATCTCGCGTGCGCTCGCGGTGCTCGTGGTCGCAACGCCCTGTCCGTTGATTCTCGCCGTACCCGTTGCGATCGTATCCGGTATGTCGAGTTGCGCGAAGCGAGGCATTCTCGTCAAGGGCGGCGGCGCGTTGGAGCGGCTTGCCCAGGCGTCCATTCTCTTTTTCGACAAGACAGGGACGCTCACCAAGGGTCACGCGCGTTTGGTCTCGATCGAGTGCGGTCCCGAAACGACGGAGGCGGCCGTGCTGTACTACGCGGCCTCGCTCGCGCAAGCATCCGCCCATGTCATCTCCGAGGCTTTGACGATCGCGGCGCGCGAGCGGGGCGTGCGCTTGTCGCCGCCGTCGGCCGTGGTCGAAACCGCCGGCGCGGGCTTAACGGGCCAAGTGGAAGGCCGGGCGGTGACGATCGGCGGCTTCGCCTACGTAAGCGCGGCGACCCGCGTTGCGCAGTGGAGCGCTGCCGTGCTTCGCACGTTGAGCTATGAGGGGCAAGCCGCGGTATTCGTCGGTGTCGATGGTGCGATGATCGGAGCCGTACGGATGGCGGACCAGCTGCGCCTCGAAACCCCGAGAGCGCTGCGCCTGCTCAAGCGCGAAGGGATCGAGCGGCTGATCATGCTGACCGGCGATAGGCGCGACATCGCCGAAACGGTCGGCGCGTTATTGGCCGTTACCGAAGTGCGCGCGCAACAAACGCCGGCCGATAAGCTCGACGCGATTCAGGCCGCAAGAGCCGACGGAATCGTCATCATGGTGGGCGACGGCGTGAACGACGCGCCTGCGCTCGCCGCGGCAGACGTTGGCGTCGCGATGGGCGCACGCGGGGCCGCGGCCTCATCGGAGGCCGCCGACGTCGTTCTGCTCGTCGATCGTCTCGATCGTTTAGTGGATGCGTTGCGGATTGCACGGCGAGCCCGCCGCATCGCGGTACAAAGCGTCGTGGCCGGCATGGCGATGTCCGCCGTCGCCATGATCGCGGCGGCGTTCGGTCTGGTGCCGCCGATCGCCGGTGCGATCGCTCAAGAATTCATCGACGTCGCCGTGATCGTCAATGCGCTGCGCGTACTACGCATGAGTCCGCGTCTCGCCGCCGGGGCGCTCGCACGCGAGGAGGCGGACCATTTGAAGCAGGAGCACGTACGGCTTGCGCCCGTCATCGCGCGAATCAGAGCGTTGGCCGATGAGCTGCCTCGGCTGCCGAAGGCATCGGTCGCGCCGGCGCTCGCGCAAATGAACGAATCGTTGACCCGGGAGTTAGTGCCGCACGAGCAGCGTGACGACGCGCATGTCTATCCCGGCTTGGCGCGCCTCTTAGGCGGGGACGATCCGATGGCGGCGATGAGCGGCATGCATCGCGAGATATTTCGGATCGTTCGCTTGCTCGCCAATATGACGGCGGATTTGCCGCCCGAAGGACCCGACGCCCGCGGCCTCGCGGAATTTCAGCGGTTGCTGTATGGCCTTGACGCGATCGTGCGCCTTCACTGCGAGCAGGAAGACGAACTGTTCCATGTGCTTTCGGCGACGGCGGCTGCCGGCGATTGATGCGGTGCCGGCGCGTTCGCGCGCCGCAGCGAGACGATCACCGTGAGGCCTGCCCCGTCGATGCCCGCCTCGAACGTCAGGCGCCCGTTGAAGTAGCTGACGATACGTCTGACGATGGACAGGCCGAGGCCGCTTCCGGGGGCCGCGGCGTTGACGCCGCGATAAAAACGATCGACGAGCCGCGACATCTCCGATGGCGCAACGCCTTCGCCGTCATCTCGAACGACCAAGCTGACGGCGTCGCCGTCGTCGAACAATCCGATGTCGATGTGTCCGCCCTGTTTCCCGTACTTGATCGAATTGTCGAAGAGGTTATCGAGCAAGATACCGATGAGGAACGGCTCGGCTAGCACCGTGCGGTGGAGCACGTCGGCGAACGAGATCTCGATCTGTTTCTGCCGCGCGCGCTCGGTATGCCGCGCGATGGCCTCGAGCACGAATGCGTCGAGCGCGACGGGTACCGTCGGGATACGTTCGTGCTCGTCGAGCCGTGCAAGCAGCAGCAATTGTTCCGCGAGGCGCGTGCTGCGATCTACACCTTGCACGACGCGCTGTATCGCCAATTGCCGCTGCGTGGCATCCTCCGCGGCCAGTGCGACCTGCGCCTGCACTTTGATTGCCGCAAGCGGCGTCTTCAGTTCGTGCGCGGCGTCGGACGTGAACGCTCGCTCGCGCGCGATCGATTGCTTGAGCCGAGCAAGCAATTGATCGATCGCGTCGACGAGCGGCCGCACCTCCGGCGGCACGCGCTCGATGTCGATGGGCTCGAACGTCGTCGCATCTCGCGCGCGGATGGTCTCCGACAGCATGCGCAGCGGGGCGAGCGAGCGCCCGATGGCGAGCCATACGAGCAACGCGAGCGCCGGCAGCCCGAGAAGCAAAGGACGGCTCACGTGCAACGCCGCGTCGCGTGCCAAATCGCTGCGCGAGTTCGACGTTTGCATGACTTGGATCAAGCGTCCGGTGTTCGCATCGCGAATCGTTTCGATACGCCAGACGGTATTGCCCAACGTGGCCGACCACGGCTCGTCGATATTTCCCGGCGGCGGCGCGATAGGACCGAGTTCGGACAGCGCCGGACTGGCCGCGATCGTGCGGCCTTGCGCATCCTTCACTGCGAACAGCATTTCGCGCGGCGCGATATCGCTGTCGACGGTGCCCGAGGCCAGCTCGTCGGGATGGGGCAATTCGATGCGCGCGTCGATGTGCGAACGCGAAAGCTTGAGGAGATCGTCGTCGCTGAGCAATGCGATGAGCTTGGCGTATTCCACGAGCCGGGTATCTTGCCAGCGCCGCACTTCTTGAGAGGCGTGGCGAAACGTGGAGACGAGCGTCACCGCCCATACGAGCGCGACGCTCGCCAGTACCATCAGCGAGAGGCGCCGACGGATGGAGCTTTGCGTCATGGCTTCTCGATCATGTAGCCGACGCCGCGAACGGTCGTAATCAGCTCCTGCCCCAGCTTTTTGCGCAGCTTCGACATATGGACTTCGATCGCATTGCTTTCGATTTCCTCTTGCCAGCCGTAAAGGCTGTCCTCCAGATCGGCGCGCGATTGGGGAATGCCCGGATGCGTGATGAGTTGAACCAATACGGCCCACTCCCGCGTCGTCAGATGAATGCGCGCATCGCCGCGCGTGACGGTTCGCGAAATCAAATCGATCGACAGATCGCGCCAGACGATTTGCTCGACGCTGCGGCCTTGCGAGCGACGAACGAGGGCCCGGCAGCGCGCGAGCAATTCCGTCAGATCAAAAGGCTTGCCGAGATAGTCGTCGGCGCCTGCGTCAAGACCGCGCACGCGATCCCCGATGGTGCCGCGAGCGGTGAGCACGAGCACCGGTACGTCGTTTCGGGCGTCGCGTAGCCCTTTGAGCAGCTCGCCGCCGGAGCGGCCGGGCAAACCTAGATCGAGCACCACCAGTGCGTAGTGATTCGTGGCGAGCGCGAGCTCGGCTTGTCGGCCGTCGCGCGCCCAATCCACGGCGTAGCCCGCTTGGCGAAGACTGATTTCGACGCCTGAGCCGATCAGTTCGTCGTCTTCAACAAGAAGAATTCTCATATGCAATTGCTAGCGGCAGCGCGGGGTGCCTGAATGATTTAGACGATGCGAATCGCAGCGCAGTGTAAACGAGAAGTGCCTCCGGCACTGCATTATCGTGGGTTTCTTCAGCATTTCTTAAGCTCTGAAGGATATGATTTTTGCCGCTGATCATCGGCGTCGGTGCGCGACGATTCATACAAGCCGGTGCGGCTGGATCGAAACAGTCGGAGCTTACATGTTGCCGTCGATGGTGGGCCGAGTGCGAGCCAATTTGCTGGTTGCCTCGCTAGCGGCATCGCTCGTTCAAATTTTTTCGCTGCTGTGCATCTTGCTCTTCGGCATTCCCGAGCGCATCTTCGTATCCGAGGCGTTCAGGTTCGCCGCCATGTCGTTCGTCGTGGGCATCGTGATAGCGGTGCACGTTATCGCGAATGCCGCGTTTCACTCGGCGTATAAGCGCGGATTTCTGACCGTTTGGGGAGGAAAGCACGGAGCCGTGTCGCTTTCGTCGCGCTGTCCGCGTCTTTCCCTCGTTGTGCTTCATTTGCGTTTCGGTAGCCGACGTATCGTATTGCTGGACGATTTTGCCGACACCGTTTAAATCGAACCGCGTTTGAAACGCGTGAGTTGCGCAATAAAAGAGAGGAGCGTCCCTTGAAAGTCGATGCCGAGGTTGTGGCGAGAAAATGGGCTCGCCGTGTGTTCGATCTTCGATTTCATCGGTCGCACCGTTTGCAGGCGACGGCCATTCATAGGACGCTCGAAGGCTATCTAGGGAAAACCCGCCGCGCCGATATCGAGCGTGCCGACGCCTACGCGCACGATGTGTTGGGACACCTGCGCTACGCGCCGTGGCTGTACGTCTATTCGGCTGTCGCGGGGCGCTTCAAGGAAGGCTGGATTCCCGACAACTACTACGGCTATGTGGTGGTGCCGAAGCTCAAGGGCGGCTACGGTATCGCTTCGAGCTTGAAGTCGCTGCAACGCGCGATATTCGATAGCGACGCGTTCCCCGATCTGGCTTATTTCGCCAACGGGCTTTTCCTGGCGCCCGATGCGACGGTCGTTTCCCCCGAAGCGCTTGCCCGGCGCTTGTTTTCGCAGAACGACTCGGTCGTATTCAAGGTCGACAACTCTTTGCAGGGGCGAGGGATATTCTTCTTCGACCGAGCGACGTTCGATCTCGAGAAGATCAGGACGCTCGGCAACGGCGTGTTCCAAGAAAACATCGTGCAGCATGAGGTTTTAGCGCGCTTCGCGCCGCGATCGGTCGCGACGCTGCGCATGACGACCGCGGTCGACGATAGCGGTGTCGTGTCCATTCGTGCCTGCTACCTGCGCCTCGGTCGTGACGCCGATACGCACGTTCAGTCGAGTAGTCATGTTCGGATTCCGGTCGATTGCGCCACGGGAGAGTTGGCCGAAAGCGGTTATCTGACGGATTGGACCGTCGTGCGAGAACATCCGGATAGCAAGATTCCATTCGCGGGCGTGAAGATTCCCGCCTTCGACGACTGTTTGACGAGCGTCCTTGCTCATCATCGAAAGGTTCCCTACGCGCGGTGCGTGGGTTGGGATGTGGCGGTTGCGGACGATGGTCGCGTCCAGCTCATGGAGTGGAACGCGGAGCATAACGACATCAAATTCAGCGAGGCCACGCAAGGACCGTGCTTCGCCGATTTGCGATGGGATTTGCTGGTACCGAGGCGCCACGCCGCGCCGCAGGTAGCTGCGTCTGCACCCGCGCCGGTGCCGGTTCCGCAAGGCGAAGCCGGCACCGGTCTAACGAAGTCTCTATAGACAGAGGGCGTTCGTTGCTAGGCTCAGGCGGTCACGTTGATCGTGGTACCGACCTTCTGGCCTTGCGGATTGATGCTCGCGGAGACGGAGATGGACGCGATATTCCGGCCGTCGTCGGCGTCGCCGTCGCGGTCGGGTCCGACTTCTCGCGCTTCGTTCCCCGACGAAGCATATAGTGCCGATTGCAATGCCAAACCGGCGGCATGCATGCCGATCGATGAAATGGTCATGGGTGATTACCCTTTAGTGTGTTGGCGGACCGGATCGGCCGTTGCGTCAATTCGAGCGCGCGTCCACCTAGATGCGAGCCCGGTTGCGGAAATGCAATCGGCCGGCGCTTATGATGACTCACGAACATTAAGGATTCCTGATGTTCGCGTATCGATTGCTGCCTATGCGGGCCTTGATCACTTAGAATTCGAAGCACACAAGAAAATCGATGAATAGGGTAAGGCAACTTGAGATCCGATCACGTGACGCACCAACAAGACTCGGACATATGGTCCGAATGGGTTCTTCGCCGTCGACACGGCGACGATACGGGATATCGGCAGGCAGTTCATGCGGACGTGACGCGATACGCCGACCGCGTCCTCGACGGCGCGCGCTTGCGCGACGGCATGACGCTTGCCGATATCGGCACGGGAGACGGCCTGGTCGGTATGCGAGCGATCGAACGGTTCGGCCCCTCGCTGCGGGTATTGATGACCGATATTTCCGCGCCGCTCTTGCGTCACGCCGCACATCGCGCGACCGAGCGCGGCGTTGAGGGGCAATGTACGTTCGTGGAAGGACCGGCCGATAAGTTGAGCGGAATCGGCGACGCCGCCGTGGATGCCGTGGCGATGCGCGCCGTGTTGGCGTACGTCGAGGACAAGAGTACGGCCATGCGCGAGTTTTATCGAATCCTTAAACCGGGCGGGCGTCTATCGATGGCGGAGCCGGTGCTGCGCGACGAGGCGTTCGAGGTATGCGCCCTGAAGCGGATGGTCGATGCGCGGCCGCCGGGTGCGGGCGACGCGTTTTTCCCCCTGTTGTTGCGCTGGCGGTCGGCGCAGTTTCCCGATACCGAGGAAAAGGCGAGCGCGCTGCCGATTACGAACTATGGCGAGCGCGATCTCGTGCGCTTTGCCATCGATGCGGGCTTTATCGATATCCACCTCGAGCTCCATATCGATGTGGTGCCGGCCGACCCGATCGCGTGGGACGTATTCGTCGAAAGTTCGCCGCATCCGCTGGCGCCGTCGTTGAAAGCGGTCTTGGACGAACAGTTTACGAAGGACGAGCGCGCGTTTTTCGAAGCGCGGTTGCGACCGTTGGTCGAGAGCGGCAAGCAATTCGGCGCGCAACGAATCGCCTGGCTGACGGCGACGAAATCGGGTCATTAAACGCCGATATCGACTGGGCGACGCAATTTATGACCTAAAATCGGCGTTTGCCCGCATCGATTGCGAAATTTTATTTCTCGCGTTCGCCCGTACACTGTCGTCCGCGAGCTTGCCTGCGCGCCGGCGAGCGGCACCCCACTTCTCCCATTGAAGCGACATTGACCATGTTCGAACATGTTGACGCCTATCCCGGCGATCCCATTCTTACGCTGAACGAGAATTTCCAGAAAGATCCGCGGCAAGAAAAGATCAATCTGAGCATCGGCATTTATTTCGACGACGACGGCCGCTTGCCGGTCATGAAGGCCGTTCGCGAGGCCGAAGCGGCGATGCTGGCCGATCTCGGGCCGAAGCCCTATTTGCCGATGGCGGGATTTGCGCCCTATCGCGACGCCGTGCAGTCGCTCGTATTCGGCGAGGACTGTGCCGCGCGAACGGAGGGCCGCATCGCCACCGTGCAGACGCTGGGCGGTTCGGGCGCTTTGAAGGTCGGCGCCGATTTTCTCAAGCGTTATTTCCCGCAGGCACAAGTATGGGTCAGCGATCCGACTTGGGAAAATCACCGCTTCATTTTCGAGCGGGCCGGGTTCACGGTGAACACGTATCCGTACTACGACGATGCCACGGGCGGTTTGAAGTTCGATGCGATGCTGGCCGCGATCGATGCATTGGCGCCCCGCAGCATCGTCGTGCTGCATGCGTGCTGTCACAACCCGACGGGCGTCGATCTGGACAATGGGCAATGGGAGCAACTGATCGCTGTGCTACAAAAGCGTGAATTGCTGCCGTTCGTCGACATCGCCTATCAAGGATTCGGTTCGAGCCTCGACGAAGACGCATTCGCCGTGCGAGAACTTGCGCGCCGCAACGTGCCGATGTTGGTCGCGAATTCGTTTTCGAAGAATTTTTCGCTGTATGGCGAACGCTGCGGCGGGCTCAGCGTGCTCTGCGAGAGCACGGACGAAGCACAGCGCGTCGTGGGGCAGCTCACGAGCGCCGTGCGCGCGAACTACAGCAACCCGCCCACGCATGGCGCGAAGATCGTCACCAAGGTGCTCACTTCTCCCGCGCTGAATCAAATGTGGCGCGACGAGCTCGCTGCGATGTGCCGTCGAATTGCCGGCATGCGCGAGGCGATTCACGAGCATCTGAGCCGGTATATCGGTGGCGAGGCCCTTTCGCGTTACATCAAGCAACGCGGGATGTTCACCTATACGGGGCTCGACGCTAACCAAGTGGACCGTCTGCGCGAAGAGCACGGCGTGTACATCTTGCGTTCGGGCCGCATGTGCGTGGCCGGATTGAACGAGCGCAACGTCGGGCCGGTCGCCGATGCGATCTCGAAGGTGCTGGTAAAGGGCGCCTAACGCCGATTCCCAAGGCCCGATCGACGGTCGGGTCGGATCTCGCGCAGTGCAAGGCCGTGCGATCCGACTCATTCGCACTCATTTGCGCCCGGCGCCGCTCGCTCAGGGTCGTCCCAGCTGCAACAGGCGTGCCACGGTGGATAGAAAGTCGTCCATGTGCGCCGGTTTACGCAGAAAGGCGTCCCATAGCGGCGGCTCGGCAGTGCTCGAGTTCACGTGTGCGGACGTATGCAGTGCGATCGGAATGCGCACCCAGTCGGGATGCGCGCGCAGCGACCGGCATAAGGACATGCCGTCCATATCGGGCATCATGAAGTCGGTCACGACGAGATCGGGTACTTGTCGTTGCACATGTGCGAGAGCGTCGCATCCGTTGCTCGCGCAATCGACCTCATATCCCGCGTATTGCAATGCGAAGCTCAGGGCCTCGAGCAGTTCGTATTCGTCGTCGACTAGAAGGACACGCTTCATTGCTTGCTCAAGACCGAGTGGTTGCCCGCAGGGACTGCGTAGCCTCAACCGGGCAACGAGCCTGGCGGCGCACTCATTCCCGATGCCGCCCCGGGCCAACCTTGCGAGCGATGATGTCGAGCAGCGACGCCGGCGAGTATGGCTTGCGGAGCACCGCAACGAAAAGCCGCTTCTCCTCCTCGGTCAACGCACCCGGTGCCGCGGTGCATAGAACGATCGGTATAGCTGCTCGCTTTTCGTCGCGCTGGAGCGCCTGCGCAAGCTCCAGGCCCGACATGACGGGCATCATCAGATCGGTCACGATCAAATCCGGCTGTACTCGCTCGGTCGCCTCGAGTGCCTCACTGCCGGTGCGAGTCGCATGCACGACATACCCTTCGCGCCATAGCAGAAACGAAAGGAAATCGGTCACGAGCGACTCGTCGTCGACGACAAGCAGGGTAGTCATGCGTTGATCCGTTGCCTACCGGCAATCTACTCCGGTGCGCACCGCGGCGGTGACGGGAGCGGAGCCGGTCACCCGCAGTCCCATGCCGCTGCCGGCGATCTCGAACTCCACCACGGCCGTATCGAAGATGCTATCGCGCACCTTCATGATTTTCATGCCGCGACGCAACGTGTCGTCCGTCAGCGTGTGATGCAAAGCAATCACGTTGTCGATTTGACTCAAGATTTCCGGGGACGGATTGGTAATCCAGGGCCCCGAGAGTTCTTTGATTTCCCAGGTGCACATGGTCGTCACGCCGATCGCCCGCAACTCGTTTGACAGTGCCGCGAAGAATTCCACCATGCGATGCGGATCGACCGTGGCGCGCTCGAAACCGGCGAGCCCGTCGATAAACACCCGCCGCGCGCCGGTGGCGCGCACCTGTTGTAGCAATTCGTGCGCGAGTTTATCCAGTAAGTTTTCAGTGAGCGGCCGCCACATGACCGCGAGCGCTTTAGATTCGATCATCGCTTGGAGATCGATGCCGAGCGCCGACGCTTTCGCCGCGAGCCGCTGCGGCGTTTCGTAAAAGCCGAAATGCAGGGCTGGCCGCTCCGGCGTAGCGGCATGCAAAAAGCCGAGCCCGAACGTCGTTTTGCCGCTGCCGGCGGGACCGACGACGACCGTTACCGAGTGTGCTGGCAAGCCGCCGCCGAGACGCTCGTCCAGCCCGCGAACGCCCGTGGCCAGTCGCTCGGGCGGCGCCGTGTCGTTACCGGACGGTTGCGCCAGTGCCGCTTCGAGGCGCGGATAGACATCCATGCCGCGGCCCGTGATCTCGAACAAGTGGAAGCCGCCCAGCGCACGGCTGCCGCGCGATTTGGCGACCCTAATTTGCCGGACGGTGCGCGAGCCGGTGACGGCCTCCTCGAGTTGCAGCACGCCATCGACCATCGTGTGTTCCGGGCTCGACTCGTCGATGCGGGCGCTCGTGAGGAACAGGACGGTGCAACCCGTAAAAGCCGCGTGACCCTGCAATTCGGCCACGAACGTTTTGACGTCGAGGTTGTTATGAGCCGTCTCCCGTGCCGTGAGCAGGCCGTCCAACACGAGAATGCTCGCGCCTTGCCGTGCTAGCTCTCCGCGCAGCATTTCGACGAGTGCACGCAACCCTTCTTCGCGCAGGGTGCGCAACAAGCTAATGAACGTGATGTCCTTGCCGACCTTCGCCGCATCGAAAAATTCGAGCGTGGACAGCGACTGGAATAGGCGATCGTGCGACTCGGCGAGCAACGTCACGTAAAGAACCTTACGGCCTTGCCTGGCCTGCGCGAAGGCGAGCTGATTCGCAAGGATCGTCTTGCCTGCTCCCGGGCGGCCCTGAATGATGTACGACGAACCTGCGATCAGGCCGCCGCCGCATATTTCGTCGAGCCCCGGAACGTCGCTGCGCAGTCGCGCCGGCACATTTTCCATTGCGTTGGACCTATTTCTTAAAGGGCGTGAGAACAAGACGGCCTGGGCAAGTGCCGTAAGGCCTTGCCGTTTGAACCGTTGGCGTCATCGATTTCGCAAGTCTACAGCAGGTTCGGATGGCGACGAAGGCCGGTGAGCAAGGGACGGAGCGCTTGCGGCTCGGATGCTTCGTGACTTCACCGATGGGCAGCATGCTCGTACTCGGCTACCCTTGCGCGGCACAAGCACCATGCATTTCGGCATGAGCAGGAGAATTTCGATGGCGGTATCGACCGACGAAGCGTATTCGGGCGCGGCAATCGTGCCCGCCGAAGGCGAAAATAGGCAGGCCGCGCGGCCGAAATCGAGCGGCGGGCGCACGCGTGCGCAAAAGAGCGGTACGGCCCGCAATTTGACGGACTACACCCATATGCGGCTGTCGGCGATGCAATCGTTGCTCGACGTGCTGGAGCGCTCGAGCGAGGGGACGCTGATCGTCGACGACCAAGCGCGCGTCGTATGGGTCAACGAGCAATACGTGCAGCGATTCGGCACGAGGCACGCCGATCAGGTCATCGGCATGCCTTGCGAAGAGGTGATCCCCAATAGCCGGATGCGCGAAGTGGTCCAAAGCGGCGAACCGCTATTGCTCGATGTCCTCGAGGGCGAACCGAGTCCGCTCGTCGTCATGCGTTTGCCGATCAAGGACGAGCAAGGCGAGACGATCGGCGCGATCGGGTTCGCACTTCATCAACGGCTCAATTCGCTCTCGCCGTTGCTCGCGCGCTATCGGCTCATGCAAGAGCAATTGGCTTCGGCGCGCGAGTCGTTGCGTCAGGAGCGGCGGCCGAAATACTCGTTCGCCAACTTCGCGGGGACGAGCGCGGTCACGCTCGAGCTCAAACGTCACGCGCGTCGTACGGCCGCAGCGCAATCGCCGGTTCTGCTGTTGGGCGAGACGGGCACGGGCAAGGAATTGTTGGCCCATGCGATTCACGCCGCGTCGCCGCGCGCGAGCAAGCCGTTCGTCAGCGTCAACGTCGCGGCGTTGCCCGATACGTTGCTCGAAGCCGAGTTCTTCGGCACGGCCGCCGGCGCGTATACCGGCGCAGGCCCCAAGGGGCGCCCCGGCAAGTTCCAAGCGGCTCAAGGCGGGACGCTTTTTCTCGACGAGATCGGCGACATGCCGCTGGCGTTGCAGTCCAAACTCCTGCGCGTACTGCAAGAGAAGGAATTCGAGCCGTTGGGCTCGAACAAGGTGATTCATGCGGATGTGCGCGTCATTGCCGCGACGTCGCAGAACCTGCACGAGGCCGTTCTGAACGGCCATTTCCGCTCCGACTTGTTTTATCGGCTCAACGTATTGAACGTCGTCGTTCCGCCGTTGCGGGCGCGCCTGGACGATATCGAGGTAATTTGCGAGGCGATCTTCGATGAGCTCTGCACGCATGGGTGTTACGAGCAGGCGACGCTCGCTCCCGAGGCATTGACGGCGTTGCGCCGGCACGATTGGCCGGGCAATGTGCGCGAATTGCGCAACGTGCTCGAGCGGGCGCTGCTCGCGGCCGAAGGGGCGACCCTCGATGCGGACCTGATCCGAGCCGCCATCGCAGCCGGCATGCACGCAAGCCCGGTCGCGCAGCGGCACGACAAGCCGCGTATCGGAGTCGCGCGTTACGACGAGGCGCTCGCTCAATTCGAACGAACGCTGATCGAAAACGCACTGGCCGAATGCGGAGGCCGCGTGGCCGATGCCGCCAAGCGCCTTTGCATCGGCCGGGCGACCCTGTACAAGAAGATGCTCAGCCTCGGTATAGCGACCCCGCATGGTATATGACTTGCTTTCCTGTGGCCCCGCTTGGCACGTGTCGTGCCATCGCGAACGAGCACAGGAGAGCATGAATGTCATTAAGCGGGAAGACGGCCCTCGTCACGGGATCCACCAGCGGCATCGGTTTGGCCATCGCTTGTGCGCTGGCGCGCGAAGGCGCCAATCTCGTCATCAACGGCTTCGGCGATTACGCAAGCGCCGTTGAACAGGTGAGCGCACTGGGCGCGCAGGCGATTTATTCGGCTGCGGATATGCGCCGGCCCGACGAGATCGCGCAGATGATGGCGGAGGCCGGCGAACGGTACGGCGGCGTCGATGTCGTGGTCAACAATGCGGGTATTCAGCACACCGCGCCCGTCGAGGCGTTTCCGATCGAGAAGTGGGACGACATACTGGCCATCAACCTGACCTCGGCCTTCCACACGACACGGCTTGCCTTGCCCCGGATGCGCGAGCGCGGGTGGGGGCGTATCGTCAACGTGGCTTCCGTCCACGGCCTCGTCGCATCGGCGCATAAATCCGCTTACGTGGCGGCCAAGCACGGCCTCGTCGGTTTCACGAAAACAGTCGCGCTGGAGACGGCCGGCCAGTCCATTACCTGCAACGCGATCTGCCCCGGATGGGTGTTGACACCTCTCGTGCAAAAACAAATCGAAGCGAGAGCCGCCGCCGACGGCATCGATATCGAGGCGGCGACCCGCATCATCCTGCGCGAGAAACAGCCGTCCGGCCAATTCGTTTCGGCCGATGAGCTCGCCGCGCTCGTCGTCTTTCTGTGCGGCGACGCGGCGAAGCAAGTGAACGGCGCCGCATGGAACGTCGACGGAGGATGGGTGGCGCAATGAGTTTGTCTCCGTTTCGCGACATCTGTATCGAAACGGAGACACGGCGGCCGAAAGACCGCCTTATCCCCGCCTCAGTATGTGCGATCGCTTGGCCCGCCGACTGAAAGCTGCACACGACTATCACGTCGACTCGACCATACTCGTTACAACGCGGGCAACGCCGCATCCGTTCGACCCGTCGACGTGGCATGCGGCGCATCGCGTGAGGGGTGTCAATTGACGGCAATAAATCGCCACACGGCTTAAAGGGGAAAAAAATGAAGCGAGACCTTTCTTTGTCGATGATCGCGGCGGCGCTAGCCTGCGCGGTGTTCATGGGCGACGCGAGCGCGGGCACATTCAGCAACGGCACGGCGACGGCGACGTTCACGGTGTCGCTCGTGTTGCAAGGGGGCTGTACGATCGCGGCCAATCCATTGGCTTTCACCGCGACGGGCCCGCTGACAACGGCCGTGAATCAGCAAAGCTCGGTTGCGGTGAACTGCACGAACACAACGCCCTACAACATCGGTCTCGATGCAGGCACCGTGACCGGCTCCACCATCGCCACGCGGTTGATGGCGGGCACTTCCAGCGGCAATACGGGGACGGCCGTTTCGTTCCAGCTCTACCAAGATGCAGGCCACGCCACGATATGGGGCAATACGCAAGGGACGAACACAGTTGGCGGTATCGGCAACGGCGCCGCGCAGTCGATCGCAATCTACGGCCAAGTGCCCACGCAACCCACGCCTCAGCCCGATACGTATCAGACCTCTGTGACCGCGACTGTGTACTTTTGAGCGCGCACCCGCCTATGGGTACGCGCTTTGTCCAATGCCGGATCGTGCTCGCCGCGTTTGCGGTCTCGGTCGTGGTCGTCGGCTCGCTGCCGCGCGCGAGCGTGGCGGCAAGTCTACAGGTCTCGCCGGTCGTGCTCGAGTTGCAACCCGGCGAGACGGCGGCCGGCCTGACTTTGCGCAATTCCGGAGTGCAGCCCTTGTATGGGCAGGTGCGAGTGTTTCGCTGGGACCAAGCCGACGGTGACGATAGCCTCGAGCCGACGACCGAACTCGCCGCGAGCCCTCCGCTCGTGGAGCTCGGCCCGCAATCGACGCAATTGGTGCGATTGATTCGTCTCGCCTCGTCGCCTATCGCAATCGAACAGAGCTATCGGATATTGGTTGACGAACTACCGGCTCCGGCCGAGGTACCGGCTCACGGCGTGACGATTCGGCTGCGCTACTCCGTACCGGTTTTCATCGAGCCGCCTGGCGTACCGGGAGAGCCCAAGCTCTTGTGGCACCTCATCGGAAGCGGCGAGCGGTGGGTGCTGCGCGTGGACAACAGGGGCACGCGGCGTGCCCAGGTGGCGGCGGCCGAGTTCTTAGATGGCGCCGCCCAAAGGTTTGAAGTCAGCAAGGGATTGCTGGGATACGTGCTCGCTGGACGCAGCAGGCAATGGCCGATCACGCTTCCGACGGCGGCCGAATTGCAAGGCGGCGTGAAGGCGCGAGCACTCGTCAATTCGCGTTCCATGGAAGCAGCGGTGGACGTGCAAACCACCCGCTAGGGCAATGGCCTTGCGCCTACGGTGCAGCCTCGCCTATGCCTCATGCTTGTCGGCGATCGTGCGGCGCCTAGTTTGCGCAAGGCGCGCGGCCGGCCTGTTTCGCGCTTTCCTCGTATGTGCGTCGGTGCTTGGGTCGCGCTGCGCTCAGGCTCAGAGCGAGCACGCGGTGGATACGCCCGTGGCGCGGGTGGACCTCTCGCAAGACGTCTACCTCGAAGTTGTCTTGAACGGTCAGCCAACCTCGAAGATCGCTCGCTTTCGTTTATCCAAAGGTCAACTCTATGCACGCGCGGCCGACTTGGAACAACTGGGGCTGCGCGTGGATCGCTTAGGTGCCGATGCCGCGGCGGAGATATCGCTCGATACGGTCGCCGGCCTCCGGTACACGTACGATGCCGCTCGACAAACGATCGCGCTGAGCGTGCCCGACGCTTTGCAAAGGCCCCATGCGATCGATACGCGCGCGTTGCCCGAAGCGCCGCCGGCCACGTCGTCCTCGGGGCTTTACGTCGACTACGATCTATTCGCGTCGTCCATCCCGGGCCAACCGATTGCGTTGGCAAATGAAGCGCGCTATTTCAATCCGTCGGGTGTGCTCAGCCAATCCGGCATAGCCTACGTTTCAGGCGGCGACCGCCGCTATTTGCGCTACGACACGTCGTGGAGCCAGTCGAATGCGGCCGTGCCGAGTACCGTCCAAATCGGCGATACGATCACGTCGTCGCTAAGCTGGAGCCGCTCCATTCGAATCGGCGGCTTTCAGTGGCGCAGCAATTTCTCATTGCGGCCCGACCTGGTGACGTTCCCCGTTCCCGCGCTCTATGGCTCTGCCGTCGTTCCGTCCAGTGTCGATGTCTATGTGAACAACGTGAAGCAATTCAGCGGCGACGTGCCCAGCGGTCCGTTCATCGTGAATAACGTCTTCGGCATCACGGGAGCGGGCACGGCCACGGTCGTCACGCGCGATGCGCTCGGTCGAACGATCTCGACGTCCTTGCCGCTGTATGTCGACGCACGGATGCTCGCGGCGGGGCTCTCGAGTTTTTCATTCGAAGCGGGGTTTTTGCGCCGAGGCTATGGCCTCGAATCCTTCTCATACAATCCGCACCCCGCGCTCAGCGGCTCCGCCCGTTATGGCTTAAGCGATGCGCTGACCTTGGAGTCCCATGGCGAGGGCACGCGCGGGCTCCTGGATGCCGGGGGCGGCGCGTTGATGAGGATGGGGCAATCCGGCGTACTCAACGGCGCGCTGTCCGCCAGTACCGGCCATTTCGCCGGTGTTCAAGCGAGCCTGGGTTACCAACTGATTCGGCCGCAGTTTTCGATCGAGGCGCAGACGGTTCGGGCATACGGCAATTTCGGCGATCTAGCATCGAGCGACGGGGCCCTCGTCCCATCGGCAACCGATCAATTGACGCTGTCGCTTCCCTTCGTGCGGCATCAATCGATTTCACTGAGTTATATCGGATCGAAGGTCTCGGGGGCATTCGCTTCGCGGATCGGCGCCGTCTCCTATACCGTGAACCTCGGCAATCTCGTTTCGCTGAACCTGAATGCGTACTCGGACTTCAAGCAACGTCACGCGTCGGGCTTCTTCATCGCGTTGAACTTCGCGCCGTCCGAAAGGATTTCGACGAGTGCCAGCGGTGCGTTCGCAAACGGTCGCGTCGACAGCACGTTGAACGCGATTCGTACGCCCGACTACGCGGGCGGATGGGGTTGGGGCGTGCAAGTGGGGCGGATGGGCGGCACCTCGTTCGGCCAGACTCAATTCCAATATCTAGGCCGCGACGGCGAGGCGACGGCGATCGCGCAGCGCACAGGCAGCGCGGCGAATGCATCGCTCGACGTAGCGGGCGCCGTCGTGTTGATGGATCGAAGCATCGAGTTCGCGCGCCGCATCGATGACGGATTCGCGTTGGTCTCGACCGATGGGGTGGGCGGCGTCCCGGTGCTGCACGACAACCGGGTAATCGGCGTCACCGATCGCTCCGGCCATTTGTTGGTGTCCGATTTGAATGCTTACGAGCCCAATCAAATCGGCATCGACAGCATGAAGCTGCCGGTCGATACGCGCATTGCCGTGACATCGATGAACATAACGCCGCAGGCGCGCTCGGGCGTCTTGGCGCGATTCGGAATGCGTCGCTATGCCGCCGCATCCGTGATTCTTCTCGATGCTCGGGGCAAGGCCCTGCCTCCGGGATCGCGCGTGCACGATATGGAAAGCGGAAAGGATACGATCGTCGGCTATGACGGCATCGCGTTTATCGATGAACTCCAGCCGAACAATCGCCTGCTGGTGGGCGCCGGAACGTCGCGTTGCCTGGTGCAATTCGCGTACGCGCCGCCGCGCGACGGCGCAATACCCACGATCGGACCTTTGACCTGCGCAAGCTTGATGGAGGCCCGGCAATGAAGCGATATGCGTTGGCGATATTCGTTTTCCTCGTCATGACGTTGCAGACTACCTCCGCTCATGCGATCGGCTGCTCGGCGTCCGCCTCCGCGATCGACTTCGGTCCCGTCAGCCCGATCGCGCTGAACGCGGTGGATACCACGGGCACGATTACGGTCACATGCACTTGGCCGATCCCCACGTTGATGCCCAATGCGCTCGTTTGCCTGAACTTGGGCGGGACCGCGCCTCGCGAGCTTCGCAGCGGCGGCAATACATTGCAATATGCGCTGTATCAGGATCCGGCTCGTTCGATCGAGTGGGGCTCGGTTTCCGCAGGGACGCAGCCGATCGCACTCATTTTGACGAAGCCTGCCGGCGGCGCTAGCGCCTCGCAGTCCGTTACGGTCTATGGGCGGATTGCGGCCAATCAACTGACCGTTCCGACAGTCAACAATAGCAACACGCGCTATCGGCAAAACTTCAATGGCACGTCGACCGAATTGAGCTACGCGTTTTACGGCTTCATCGAACCCAATTGCTCGATGCTCTTTTCGGCTGGACGTTTCCCGTTCGCCGTTTCCGCTACCGTGGTCAACGACTGTCGCATCACGACGGCGAATGTCAACTTCGGCGCGACGTCGGCGACGACGACGCGCCTGCGTTCAGCCGGTGCGATTTCCGCGCGCTGTACGAACGGAGATGCATGGCGGATCGCGTTGAGCGGAGGATCGAGCGGCAATGTCGTCGCGCGGAAGATGCAGCGCTCGGGCGGCGGGGGGGAGCTCGCCTATCAGCTATACCTCGATTCGGCGCGTGCGACCGTATGGGGCGACGGCTCAGGCGCAACCTCGACCGGAACCGGAACGGGAAGCGGCTATACGACCGTGCTCTCCATCTACGGCGAAGTGCCCCCGCAAAACACACCGGCGCCGGGAACCTACAGCGACACGATTACGGCCACGATCAGCTTTTGAGGCGGTGCGCCCTCAGCGGATCATTTTCCGAATACTCCACGCAACGCGACGCGCAGGAGATCGCCCGACGTGGGCTTGCTGACGAAACTCATCGCGGGCGCATAGGTAAGTTCGAATACGAGCGCGCCGAGGATTTCCGGCTTGAGATCGGGCGAATCGTCAAGCGCAAGCAATAGCCGTCCCAGGGCTTTCCACTGTGCGCGCAGGATCTTCTCCTGCTGCTTGCGAAAATTGTCCTCGGGTGCCGCGACCCGTGCGTATTCGAGGACCAGCATCGGCCAATTGCCGAGCCGCGAATTGCGCGTCGCCCAGGCGGCGATTCGTTCGATCGCCTCCTCGATGTCGGACGCGTCTTTCAATTCATCGAGGACTTCGGCTACAGTGGCGTGCGTGTGGGCTTCCAGTACCCCTAGAAACAGATCGTCTTTCCCGGAAAAATTCGAATAGACCGCTCCCTTGCTGAATCCGGCCTCGTCCGCGATCCGGTCCAGCGAAGAGGCCGCATAGCCATAGCGAGCAAAATGCTGCTGCGCTACCGACAGTAGCCGGGAGCGTGTGTTCGCTTGACTTTGTTCGCGAGTCATCCTCGTCATTCGTGTGTCTCCTGGACAGCGGGATCTGCCAGATCCTAGCAAGTATCCGACATGCCGGAAAGGCGAATAATTGCTATCGGCATCCGTGCTAGTATTCGGATACCGTTGAGTATTTAGAAGAAAAGCTTCATCGCATCGAGCTTGCGGTTGGCTCGTCCTCCGAGCGAGCCTTAGCCAGAAATGCCCCGAACACCTATAACAAGCGAATTCATGACTATCATCAAGACCCTCTTTCTCGTTGGTGCGGCAGGACTCTTGGCATCGGCGTTGCTGAACTATCTGCTCGCTCATCCGATGATGTAACCCGGGCGGGCGAATGGCCCGCGCGTGCACGTCGGCGTTCGGCGAAGAGAGTGGGATTGATCTGAAACGTAGTGGGATCGAAACCAGGAGTGCGATATGAGTTTCACTTTCAGACGAGTAATGCATACGTTGCGCAGACGGGAGCTGACGGTCCGCGCGACGCGGCGCGTGACGCCGGAGATGCTGCGCATCACGTTCGCCGGCGACGATCTGCACGATTTCACTAGCGCCGCGCCCGACGATCACATCAAGCTATTCGTCGTTCAAGAGGGCGGTGAGGTGGTGTCGCGCGACTACACGCCGCGCCGCTTCGATACGAGCGCGGGTACGCTCGATATCGATTTCGCCCTACATGATGCGGGCCCCGCCACGCGCTGGGCACTGGGCGCGAAGCCTGGCGATACGCTCCAAGTGGGCGGCCCGAAAGGCTCGCGGGTGATGGACGGCGAGCCCGCCTGGCGGCTTTTCATTGGCGACGAAACCGCGCTGCCCGCGATTGGCCGAAGCATCGAGGAAGCACCCGCGGGGGCGAAAGTGATCAGCCTCGTTGCCGTCACGAACGAGGCGAACGAGCAGCTTTTCGACACGCGCGCGCAATACGAGGCGCATTGGGTGCATCGTCCGGCCGACCGAGCCGACGATCCGCAGCCGGTCCTCGATGCGCTCGCCAAACTGGCGTTGCCCGACGGCGACGGTTTCGTTTGGATTGCGGCGGAGGCACACGTCACGCGCGCCGTGCGTGACCATGTGCGTGGTGTGCTCAAGGGTTCTCCCAATTCGGTCAAGGCTTCGGGCTACTGGATCAAAGGCCGCGCCGACGCGAACGAGAAATTCGAAGATTGAAGAAAGGGCCGCGTGCGGCCCGTTGCCTTCTAGCGAGTCGGGTAGGTTAGCCCGATCGCCGTTCAATCGACGGCGTTCAGTGCGTCCGACAGCGCGTTGACCAGGTCGTCGATTTCGCGCGGCTCGGCGATGAACGGCGGCGCGAGCTGAATCGTGTCGCCGCCGAAGCGCACATAAAAGCCGTTTTTCCAGCAATGCATCGCAATCTCGAACGGACGGCGTGCCGGTTCGCCGGGCTTAGCCTCGATCGTGATGCCGGCCGCCAGTCCGCAATTGCGGATATCTGCGATATGGCGTTGCCCCTTCAGCCCATGCACTGCTGCCTCGAAACGCGGCGCCAAATTGCGCACGCGGTCGATCGCGGCTTCTTTCTCCAGTAGATCGAGTGCGGCTACGCCCGCCGCGCATGCCACCGGATGCGCCGAATACGTATAGCCGTGCGGGAATTCGAGCATATAGTCGGGCCCGCCGGCGGCCATGAACGTCTCGTAGATCTCCTTGCTCGCCACGACCGCGCCGAGCGGCTGGACGCCGTTCGTGACCTGCTTCGCGAAATTCGCGATATCGGGCGTCACACCGAAAAACTCGGCGCCCGTCATCGCGCCCGTGCGGCCGAAGCCCGTGATGACTTCGTCGAAAATCAGCAGGATGTCGTGCGCCGTACAGATTTCGCGTAGCCGCTGCAAATACCCTTTCGGCGGAACGACGACGCCCGCCGAGCCCGAGAACGGCTCGACGATGACCGCCGCGATGTTCGAGGCATCGTGCAGGGCGATGAGCTCGAGCAGACGGTCGGCCAACTGCGCCCCATGCTCCGGCAAGCCGCGCGAGAAGCGGTTTTCCGGCAATTGGGTGTGCGGCAGGAAATCGGCTTCGATTCCCTGGCCGAACAGCTTGCGGTTCGGGCCGATCCCGCCCACCGAAATGCCGCCGAAGTTCACGCCGTGGTAGCCCTTTTCGCGGCCGATCAATCGCGTCTTGGTCCCTTTGCCCTTGGCACGCCAGTAGGCGCGTGCCATTTTGAGGGACGTGTCGGCGGCTTCCGAGCCCGAGCCCGTGAAAAAGACATAGTCGAGCCCGTCCGGCGTCAAAGCCTTGATTTTATTGGCGAGTTCGAACGACTTCGGGTGGCCGAATTGGAAGGCGGGCGCATAGTCGAGTGCGGCGACCTGCCGGCTCACCGCCTCCGTGATCTCCGTGCGGCCGTGACCGAGACCGCAGCACCACAGGCCGGAGAGCCCGTCGAAGATTTTTCGGCCATCGGCGTCGGTGTAGTAGGCGCCTTGGGCGCCGACGATCATCCGCGGGTCGGCCTTGAACTGCCGATTGGCCGTGAACGGCATCCAGTGCGCCTCCAGCCACGCAGCGTCCGTCCGGACGCCGCCTTCTGTCTGGTTCAACGCGGTATTGATATCTGCCATATCGGTCATGTCGCTCGGCGCCGGGCGCCCCTCGGTGTGAGTATGTTGCGCATTTTCGGCTGGACAATTAGTCTCTTCGATATCGCAATATCAATCTTTACTTTCCAATTCATGCAAGTAAAAAAGACGAAGAGCCGGGCGCTGCTGGGCCAGCTCAGCGACATGGATTTGCGGCTGCTGCGCGTGTTCAAGGCCGTCGTCCAATGCGGGGGTATGGCGGCGGCCGAACTCGAACTCAATATCGGCATCTCGACGATCAGCCGGCACGTCAAAGACCTGGAGATACGGCTAGGCCTCGTGCTGTGCCGGCGCGGGCGGGCCGGGTTTACGCTGACGGCGGAGGGGCAAACCGTCTACGAGGAAACGCTCGTGTTGCTCTCGTCGATCGAGGCATTCCGCAGTCGAATCGACGGTATCCACGACAAAATGGGCGGCGAGCTTCATCTGGCGGTGTTCGACAAAACCGCCACCAACCCGCATGCGCGGATCGGCGATGCGATCCGGCAATTCGTCGACGACGCGCCCGATGTGGCTTTGAACGTGCATGTCGCATCGATCAATGAGGTCGAACGCGGAGTGATCGACGGCAGCTACCAGGTCGGCATCATTCCGGCGCATCGCGCGTCCAAGAGCCTCGTCTATACGAACCTGTTCGACGAACAGATGCTGCTTTACTGCGGCAGTCAGCATCCGCTGTTCGATGCGTCGCATGCACGTCTTACATGGAGCACGATTCGCAAGCATGCGTTCGCCGGGCTCGGCTTTCATTCGCCGAACATGGAGCTTAGCCATCGGGCGAAGCTCACGCGGCGCGCGACGGCATTCGATCAAGAAGCGATTGCGACGTTGATTCTATCGGGGCGATTTCTGGGCTTCTTGCCGGACCATTATGCCGAGAGCTTCGAGCAAAAGGGTCTGTTGCGGGCTATCGCGCCGCAGCGTTTCCACTACGAGTGTCGTTACGTAGGGCTCACGCGCCGCTCGCCTAGGCCTTCGCGCGCGGCCCTGCTGTTTCAAGCTTGCCTCGAGGCCGCGCATGCCGAGACACGATCGGCTTAGGCGGCCTCGTATCGAGGTCTATTCGTTGGCGTTGGCCGGATTGGCATGTCCACTGCCCATGCGAACGACGATTTTCCCCCGTGCATGTCCCGTCGCGAGTTTTTCAAAGGCGGCGCGCGTTTCGTCGGCGGCAAAGATCGCGTCGATGACGATCTGGAGCCGGCCCGCCTCGAACATCCTGAAGGCGTTCGGCAGATAACGTTTGGCTTCGGCGAAAAAGACGAACTGCCCGGCAAGGCCTTTTCGCTCCCGGATAGCAAACTCGGCGATGCTTGCGATGCGGCCGCCGGCGCGCAGCACCGACCACGACTTCTCCAGCGTTTCGCCGCCGATGGAATCGAGCACGAGATCGATATCGCGAATTTGTGTGAAGTCGTCGACGCGGTAGTCGATAAGTTCGTCCGCGCCCAAAGTTTTAAGGAGGTCATGATTGCGTGCGGACGCCGTGGCGACGATATGCGCGCCCGCGTCGCTAGCCAATTGCACCGCCATGATGCCGACGCCGCCCGCGGCCGCGTGGATCAGGACGCGTTCGTCGCGCCGCAAACCGCCTACGTCGATGAGACTTTGGCTGGCCGTGCCGAAGGCGGTAGGCAGCGCGGCAGCTTGCTCGAAGCTCATCTCCGACGGGATCATGCATAGATCGGCGGCCGCTATCGCCAGGCTGTGAGCGAGTGCGCCGCCTGCGTTCGGCGAGGTTCGGCCGACGACGCGATCGCCGGGGCGCACCTCGCTCACGTTATCGCCGGCTTTGGTGACGACGCCGCTGAAGTCGGTTCCCGGCACGTAGGGGAATTCGACTGGGAATACCTGCTGCATGACGCCCGTCATGATCTTCAGATCGAGCGGGTTCAAGCCCACGGCTTCGACGCGTACTACAACTTCGTCGGCACCGATGGACGGTGATGGGAGATCGCCTTCGGCAATGACATCCGGGCTTCCGAATGAATGGATGAACGATGCTTTCATATCTATCTCTTGTTCGTACGGGGTACGGCTCAGTCTTGAACGGGAAATTTGCCGAGTTGCGTAAATAGACCGAACCAGTCCTCCATGTGCCATGTCGTCTTCAAGCGGCCGTGCTCGACCACATGGAATTCGTGTAGGCGCACGCTCACTTTCTTGCCTGTCGGCGCGATGCCGAAGAATTCGCCTTGATGGGTGCCGGTGATTTCGGCGCGGACGGCGACTTTTCCTGGCGCCTGCACAACGTCGTGCACTGCGATATGAACGTCGGGGAATGCTTCGCCGAAGCTTTTGATGATGGGCTTGATCCCTTCCGGTCCCGGTTGTTGCCCCAGGCCCAGCGGGATATCGTCCCAGTCGGTTGCAAGGATGGCGTCGACGAGATCGGGATTTTTCTCGCTGAATGCGCGATACAGCGTTTTGACCGCGTCTAGCTCTGCCGTTGCGGCTTCATGGGTTGGGAGCGTGGATGCTTGCATGGTTTGTGGCCTTCTCTGGGTGGTGAGCATGGCGTGATTGTGTCGATGGGCATAAAATCCGTCCAACAAATAACCGGTATGAATGATTATTCGAATCATGGATTTTCATGGGATCGATTTAAACCTGTTGGTGGCGTTCGACGCCTTGATGAGCGAACGCAACGTGACGCGCGCGGCCACGCAGGTGGGCGTGAGCCAGCCGGCGATGAGTGCCGCGCTGTCGCGGCTGCGTAAGTTGTTGGGGGATCCGTTGTTTCTGCGCAGTGCCGATGGGCTTTTGCCTACGCCGAAGGCTAGGGAACTGGCGGAGCCGATCGGTGCAGCGTTGCGTCAAATCGAACGAACGCTGGTTGCGGAGCCGAGCTTCGAGCCCGGCGAAGCCTCATTGACGTTCAACCTCGGGTTGTCGGATTACCCGGCGTTTGTGCTGCTGCCTGCTTTGCTCGCCGCGTTGGAGCGAGCGGCGCCGGGGATATCGATTGGCGTTCGCGCGTTCAACGATCGCGACGCGGCGGTCGATCTGTTGGATGCGGGGGAAATCGATGCGGCGATCGGCGTGCCGCCGACGCAGTCTGATCCGCGCATTTTCTCGCGCCCTATCCTCAGCGACGAATTCGTGACGATCGTCTCGAAGGACAATCCGGCGGCGCGGCGCGGCATGACGATGAAAAGTTATCTTGCGCTTAAGCACGTGCTTGCCTCGCCCGAGGGAGACCGCTATGGGCTCGTCGATCAGGCGCTCATGCAGCGCGGTTTGCGCCGCACGGTGGCCGTCGCACTGCCGCAGATGTTCGCTGTGCCCGACATCGTCGCGCGAACGCAAGCGACGGCGACGGTGCTGAAGCGTATTGCGCTGAAGTCGGCGGTGGGCCGCAAGCTCGTGTTGTTCGCACCGCCGATTGCGCTATCCGAAGTGAGGTTCGATCTGATTTGGCATCGTCGCAGCGATGCCAATCCGGCACAGCGGTGGTTAAGGACGTTTGTGGCGGAGCAGGCGGGATTGCTATAGGGTGCGGGGGGACTAGCTCAGCAACGGTAGTCGAGCCCGAACCCAATCCCACCGAGTAGGCGGCATGCTGATCCGATGCTCGAAATGGGTCTGCTGCGACGCATCATAGTAAGTCACATAGTCCGGCCCATATTTCAGCTCTCGCGGAAAGTTCGTTATCCAGTCGACAGTGAATCTTCGCTGTGCCAACAACTCGCCCTTTTCCGAGAGAACCTGTAGTCGGATCTCATCGCCCATAAAGTTCTCGTCGCCGCCGGTGCCGCAAAGGACTATGCCGTATTTTTGTCCGTCATAGGTCTGGACTCCCCCGTGCAAATATTGGGTGTCTCGCTCGCAATCATAGAATTGTTTGGGATATTTCCTATTTATCGCAAATAGGATTCCGTAGATTACTATGATGACGATGAAAAATCGCTTGGCAATCTTCCATGTTTTTGAAATCCATTTTGCTTGCCCGGTTTGCATGATTCCTCCAAAGTCAAATGAATGGGCTTTGGTAATTTTATTTTTTTCAATTCGGAGTATATGACAAAATCTCCGCCTTGATCATATTTCTTTCTCCATGCATTATAGTTGCTATTATAAACTGGATAGTAAACGTCCTGCTTCCTAAGGCTATCTTTAAAGATTCCGTTTATGATGTCGACTGGTCTTTTGAATCCGTTGTCGTAAATTAATGACGCGGAAGGTGTGTTCGGGTTGTTGCCCCATTGAAGGCCACCTCCCTCTCTTCCGATCACATTGTTTAACGTATCGGCGATAATAGCTGCCGGAACCAATATCATGCCATATCGGTTCCAATGACCAAGGTACTGAGATGCAGTGCCACCGGGCTTGTCGGCGAATGAATAGCTGTCGCGTACGTAGACGTATATCTGCGTTACCTCCACTCTCGATCGACAGCAAAAACGTGGCGATGAGCCGGTATAGTCACAATATTTCTCGGAATATACCGTGGCGTTTGCAACTGCTGCCATGTAAAAGAAGTTCCCGAGCGCAGCGGTTAGATCGGTTGGTCCGGCGTTTCGGTTCAACGTCTCGAAGCTACTGACTTTTATACGTTGGAATTGATAATTTTTGTGAAAGGTTTGAATGTCGTCATTGGATAGATTCCATGAATCTATCTCGCCACTAAAAGCGATGCTATGGTCTGTGAATTGTTTTGAAACAAAATGAAGTATGCTTTCTTTGAGTGCCGTGATCGCATTTTCAGTATAAATTTCCTTGTTGACCAAACTGCGAAGCTTGGCTTCGGCACCGCCATACCGGAGGGTGAAATCGAGCGACACTGTCTTGCGATCGACCATATCGTCGGGGTAGCGATCGGATAGATTGCCGACGATGCTTTTTCGGCCATTGAACCAGCGGCGGGACAATTTCGCAGCCACGTGAAATCCCATCTTACCCATCGCGGCGGGAAGATCGAGCATGTCGAACGGCGGCGGCCTGCGGCAGTCGTCATCTAATTGATGCTTGCTTTCGGACGGCGCGGCAGGCTTCGGCATATCGAGAAGTTGCTTTTCGGGTTTCTTCTCGCGCTTCTCGTTAGCCCTCGGTTCGTTGGTCTGCGGTGCTGGTGGCCTCCATCCGTCAGGCGCCCTGTCCATCAGAATACGAGCTTGCGGATTGTTCAACGGTCTGCAAAAGTCCTTCTTCCACTTTGTGTCTCGCGAAAAAAGGCCCACCTTCTCCGGTTTGAAGTATGCAATTCTATTTTGTGTTGTCATTCGAATTGTTAGTTCTACCCTTGGAACGCGGCGAATAAGGCTTGCGACTCCGCCCCGGTTTACGGCAGGGCGATGCCACAGATTGCTTTCACAAGGGAAGAATCAGCCGTACCGCGGGAGGCCTCAAAACGGCGCGAAGCAAAAAGCGCCGTCGAGTCCCAGTGATGAGCGCTCGCAGGGTAGCTGAGAAGTCCGGTGGCTCTGGAAACCAGGCGCAATTATCGGACTGATTCGGCTTGCAGGGCGATGAGGTCACGATGTCGAGCGCCACGTGATGCGATGCGCCTGCTCGATAAGTCGCTTGACCCCAAACGGGAGGACTAGCGGACGGCCAGCCAGCGACGAGCCCCATACGCCTCGCCGGAATTTATCGGGAGAGCACCGCTAATCGTTCACTACTCGTGTGAAAGTTTCTGCGATCAAGATAGGAAACCCCACCCCACTACATCGATCCGCGCAAGACCTCGAACGCCATCTGCTCTTCCGAAACGAACGGCACGATTCTCCTGACTGCAATGCGCTTTTCCACACCGGGCCTGTTTTCAAGACAAAGCGCGGCAATGCTCTCCTCGCTCGGGCGCCACTGCCAAAACGTCCACTGTTCCGGCGCATCGCCAAGCCTTTCGTCGAACCACACCCGCAGGGCCGCTTGATCGCTCAAGTCGAATCCGAACTGATCGAGCGGTAACGAAAGCCCTTTGCCGCGAGCCTTGATATAGCTCTCCTTGAGCGTCCAAAAATCGAGAAAACGCCCCGGCTGCAACGCTTCCGGAAGCGACCGCAACTGACGCACCTCGTCGGCCGAGAAAAATCCGTCGGCGACGTCGAGCGGAATTCGGCGCTGTAGGTCCTCGACATCGATTCCAAGCTGGACGTCGCGCGTCACGCCGAGCAAGACCACCCGATCGGAATGCGAAATGTTGAACGTCAAACCGCGTGTGTCCGGATGGGCGTTCGCGATCGTCGGGCGGCCGAACTCGGTCGCGTCGAAGCGCCAATCGGCCGGTGCGATCGGGATGTAGCGCGAAAGGACATAGCGGACCAGCGAGCGCGTCACGAGGTAACGGCGCCGGTCTTTCTCGAACAGGAATCTGCCGTGCCGCGCACGCTCGTCCGCCGTCAACACACATTCGAATTGAGCGGCCAGGTCGACCCCGGGTACCTGGTCGACGACGGCGATCCAAATATCGACCTCGCCCTCGCGCAGCGGTAGCTGATCGAGCATTTGGCGGCCAAGGGCCGTTCGCATCGTTGAATCGGTCATCGCTAGCAAGTCCCCTCAAGTCCCGCACAACACGCCGAGGCGCGCGAGACGTGCGGGGCAGGGCACTGTCTGGTCGCCGGCAATCCATTGCAGCGCCTGCGCCGCTTCGTCGGCGCCGAGCGCAACGCCGTTTCCGACCAGTTCGCTCGGCACGTACGCGTTACCCGCATCGGCGGCGCTGGCCGCGAGCGCGGCCGCCGCCGATGCGTTTACCGCACGCCGCGCCCCAGCGGCGTTATATCCCCCCGCCCGCGCGAACGGCGTCAAGATGCCGCCGGCGACGAGAAAAAGCAGGTTCTGCAAAATCTCGCGCGGATTGCGCCCCTCGCCGCCGAGCTGCCCGACGATCTCGCCGATGCGCATCGAGCCTTGCTGCATCAGCCCGCGCAAATCCGCGATGAATTCGGGTTGGAAGCTGAGCACGCCACGCGGGATCGTCGCTCGGATATCGATTCGCTCGATTTCGGACGCGCAGCCGATCGAGATCTCTTCGAGTGCTTGAAGCGCTTGGGCCTGCGATCGCCCCGTGCGTCCGCCGCGGACGAACACGTCTCGACGAAAGCGCCGGTTGACGGCGAAATCCTCGGCAAGATGCCTCAACCGCGCATTCGGCAGCGCGGCCATCGCCTCGGCCGCTTGACGATCCATCAACAGCGTAGGGTGATTGTCGGCGAGCGTTGCGCTGCCTGTATAGGCGAGGCCCGCACGAGCCATGTCGTCGATCACGTCCACCGAGTAGTGGATTTCCCACGTTCCGTTCAAATACTCGTGCGCGAGGTAGTCGAGCGGGCTCGCCGCCAGCGCGGATAGCGCATCGGCGACAGCCGGGTTGTCGCGGAAATAGCGAAAGCTCGGGGTACCGAGCGCTTGCATGCGGGCAATCGCGCTGCCGGTGCGCGCCTCGACGTCGCCGGGCGCGGCCTGCGCCAATTCGAGCATCAGCTTGCGCAACGGCGCCTCGGCGGACCAGCCTGGCTGACAGTTGTAGCTCAAATAAACGAGCCCTTCTTCGGCAAGTCGTTCGGCAACAAGCTGTCGCACCACGCGCCGCACGTCCGCATCCACCCAGCTATAAATGCCGTGCAGCACGATGAAATCGAATGCCGGCAGATCCCGCTCGAGCAAGGCTTCGAAGCTGGCCTCGTGGAACGCGACGTTGCGAACTCCCAGCCGTGTCGCGCGTCGAGAAGCGGCTTCGATGTGGGCGGGGTTCAAATCGCAGGCATGAAACTCGGCGTGCGGATAGGCCGCGGCGTTGACGATCGTGGAATACGCGAACCCGCAGCCTAGGTCCAGGTAACGGAACGGCCGGTCCAGCGCTTTCGGGCTGGCGCCGCCGAGCACGCTTGCGTAGTTCAGCCAGGCGGGGGACAGCTCCCGATGGAAGCGATCCGGAAACGTCACGTCGCTTAGGTAGCCGGAGAAAGAATCGGATGCTTGCATGAGAATGAGGTTTTCCTCGCAAGCTTAGTATGGTGCCACACTGCGCGGCGGCGCGGCGGCGCCGACGGGAAGACGGTGTGGCAGCCCGGCTCAACGCATCGGGCGCGCTATCGATAGTCCAAAGTATTCGTTCGTTTTCCTCCCTCCGCTTTCGATAATCGTCGCTCGACATGCGCAGCGCGCAATTGACCGGGGGATGAACGATGAGCGGATCGCAAGCTAGCGCGGCACGCGGCGATAGCGGGCAGGGGCCCGAAACGGCTCGGGGGCCAAGGCGAGGTGCCTTCTGGCGCGCATTGGCGTCGCAAGAGGATGGGTGGTCGATCGTGATCGGCCTCGGGCTCATATTGGTCGCCTACGCTTTCTACGCAAGCGGCGGCAGTATCCGATGGCTTGCCGTGGCGCCCGCGCCATGGACGAGTCTTGGCGATGCCGTCCGGTATTTCGGCGCGCATTGGCCAAACTATCTCGCGCTGTTCGCCGTATTCGGTGCGCTCTTCTCGATCGCTATCGCCGCGCTTGGCCAACGCGTCGCGCATTTCGCCGCATCGTTCGCCATCGTATTTCTGGGCGCTATCGTGATCTTTTCGCTCGGTGCGTGGACCGGCGCGTTCAAATACAACCTCGAGCCGCCGCTTGTCGCACTCGCCGCCGGCCTTTTGCTGTCGAACCTATTCGAACTGCCCGATTGGTTTCATGCGGGATTGCGCGTCGAGCTTTATATCAAAGTGGGGATCGTCCTACTCGGCGCGACGCTGCCGTTCACGCTGCTCGTTTGGGCCGGACCGGTCGCGGTGGGGCAAGCCGGCATCGTTTCGCTGTTGACCTTCTTCGTGATCTTCTTTACGGCCTCCGCCCTGGGGCTCGATAAGCGATTCGCCGCCGTGCTCGGTGCCGGCGGCGCCGTCTGCGGTGTTTCGGCATCGATCGCGATCGCGGGCGCGGTGCGCGCCAAGCGCGAGCATGCGCCAGTCGCGATCACGCTCGTGATCGGCTGGGCGATCGTGATGATTTTCGCGCTGCCGCTCGTTTCGCGGGCGCTGGGACTGCCAACCGGCGTCGCGGGCGCCTGGATCGGCACATCGGAATTTGCCGATGCGGCCGGCATCGCCGCGGCGCAGGCGTACGGCGATCTCGCGAAGCACGCGGAGGCGGGAGCCATCGCCGGCGCACCGGAAGCCGCTTTGCAAGCCTTCACGTTGATGAAAGTCGTCGGCCGCGACATCTGGATCGGGATCTGGGCTTTCGTACTGGCGATCGTCGCGACGACGCGTTGGGACCGTGAAAGCGGGGTTGCGGCAAAACCGCGGGCGCGTGAGATTTGGTCCCGGTTTCCCAAGTTCGTGATCGGCTTCATCGTTGCCTCGGTGTTCGTAACGTGGGTCGCAAGCGGCCACACGTTGGGCACCTACCGCAAGGTCGTCACCCCGGAATTGACGGGGCCGATCACCGTTCTGCGTACCTGGGCATTTATCTTCTGCTTCTTCTCGATCGGCCTGACCACGCGCCTGAAGTCGCTTTCCGCAACCGGCGCTCGACCGTTTCTCGCGTTCACGGCCGGCGTGGTCGTCAATGTGATCGTCGGCTATGCATTGTCGGTGCATGTGTTTGGACACTATTGGGGGAGCCTGGGTCAATGAGTTCGCCGGGCTATGTTTGCGCAGGGCGCCTCGCGCGATGCGGCGACTGCCGGCACCGCAATCCCGACCGCGCGACTATCGAGCGGGCCGTGGCGGGGCTCGTCGTATTGGGATCGGGGTACGGCGCGAGCGTGGCCGATAGCCGGCTTTGCCTGCTGCACGATCAATTCGTCTCGCCCGACGACGTGTGCCCGGCGTTCGAAGCGTTACGCAAAGACGGAGATATCGATGAGCGTGTGCGGTAATTTCAACTGGCCCCCGCGCCTAGTGACGGTCCCCGGCCTACATGGAAGCGAGCCGGCGCACTGGCAAAGCTGGCTCGAGCGGCAGTTCTCGCGTTCGCTTCGCGTCGAGCAGCTCGATTGGGAGGCCCCGTCGCTCGAAGGGTGGGCTCGCTCGGTCGGCGATCGTCTCGAGCAAGCGCGCGGCCCCTTCGTCTTGGCTGCGCACAGCTACGGGTGCCTGGCGACGGTACATGCCCTCGCTCGCTACACGACGCTTGCGGCCGATATCGTCGGCGTCTTGTTCGTCGCCCCCGCGAGCCCTGAAAAGTTCGCGGCGTGCGGCCGGCTATCGCCGCACCGTTTGGCCGTGCCGTCGATTTTGATCGGCAGTGAAAACGATCCATGGATGTCCGCGCCGGAGGCGCGCGAGTTCGCAAGCCGGCTCGGCAGCGCATTCGTCAACTTGGGCGCGGCCGGACATATCAATACGGCGGCCGGTTTCGGCCCTTGGCCGCGCGCCAAATTCTTCGTCGACACGCTCGTGCATCATGCCGCAAGGAACGTCTTCCAGAAAATCGAGCAGCGACCGATTTCATCTTCCGCTCGATCGCTTTTAAGGCACGAAGATGTTTTCTCCCCGGGATAATCGTTTACTAAAAATGGAAAGAGTTTGATTCCGTTGGTTGGAATACGATGCGTCGTGCGTTATTTTGTCACGCAGTCGTTTGATTGATAGCGCTATCATCCGCCTGCTCTCCGGTTATTCCCTGTTCAATGGGAATTCGCGCCGAGTGCCGGCATGCAATCCGACGGATTGCAGCCCGTAATGTTTTCGTCAACCGTTACGGCACATATAAATAAAATGATGTTAGAGCTTGCGACCTTCGAGAATTTCAGTGAGTTGGGTTATTTGTTGGCCAATCCGGACGTTGCGCAAGAGGTGCTGCGCAACCCGTTGGTGACAGGGTTCGTGCATTTTTCCCAGTTCGGAAAGAACGAGCAACGAAAGCAATTCAAGCCGACGATGTCGGATGCTGAGATAGATCGCGCCTTATTGGACAACAGCGTTCCCCTGCCGGGTAAGCTGAAGGACGCTCATCAAAATCAGGGAAATCTGTGTGTCGAACTAGGGAATAAACCGGGCATGCGGGTGCTGGAGATCGGCAGCCGGGAAGTGACGGGCGAATCCACGATTCGCACGCGATTCACGGAAGCGAAATACGTCGGATTCGACTACTACCCGGGACCGAACGTCGACGTCGTCGGCGATGCGCATAAGCTATCGAGCTATTTTGGGCCCGACGAGAAATTCGACCTCATCTTTTCTAGCGCGGTATTCGAACACTTGGCCATGCCTTGGGTGGTCGCCGCGGAAATATCGAAGCTGCTGAAGATCGGCGGTATCTTGTTCGTCGAAACGCACTTCTCGTTTTCCTCCCACGAACGTCCGTGGCACTTCTTTCAATTCAGCGATATGGGATTGCGCGCCCTGTTCTCGCCCGCGCTCGGATTCGAATGCCTAGAAGCGACGATGGCAAATCCGATCTCCGGGAAATTCTCGGCCTTGGCCGACGCCTACTTGCGCGGCCGCTGGGTCCACGGCTTGTACTGTCATAGTCAGTATCTCGGCGTGAAGCGCCGCGACGTCGAACATTTCGATTGGCACGGCGTCGCGACCGACGATGTGGTCGGCGGCACGTTCTATCCCGCGCCCATTTAAAACCGCTACCACGCAGCTGCCGCGCCGAATCATTCGGGTTCCCGGCGCGGCGCGCGCGCACCCTCTCCCCCTGCATTGCCGCCCGCGCGACTGCGCGATTTCGCCCAAGACGAGCCCTGGCGACGGGTCGGCTAATCGTTAAGAATTTCCTTAATTACGCAATTTCGTCGCTCCGATGCGCGCTTGGAAGAGTGAGTCATTGCCAATTTTTCGATCCTTGCATCTCAAGTTTCCTTCGTAAGCGGTCGTTATCTCTAGCGTAATGCCTTCGCTTATCAATCGTATCTTGCTGGCTCTCGGAGACTTACGGCAATGCTCGGAACCATTCGCGGTCGAATCCTCGCGACTTGTGTCGCCATCGTCGTGACCGCGCTTGCGGTCACGGGCGGGCTCATCTATTACGTCGTCAAGATTCATAACGACGAAGCCATCGACCAGAATTTCAAATCCATTCTGACGGGCCATGCGTTGGCCATCGACGGATGGGTCGAAAGCCGTACCCGCGAAACCCAAGCCCTCGCCGATACCCTTCCGGTCGGAGAGGGCGATCCGGTGCCGGCGCTCAAGCTATTGGCCAAATCGGGCGGTTTCGAAGTCATGACGCTCGGCTTGCCGGATAAGACGGCTTTTTCGAACGTGCCGCTTCCGCCGAACTACGATCCGACGGCGCGGCCTTGGTATAAGCAAGCTGTCGCGGCCGGCCACATCGTCGTCACCGCGCTGTACCGCGACGTGTCGTCGGGCAAGCCGGCCGTTGCATTCGCCGTACCGATCGTTCGTGACGGCAACGTGAAGGCGGTCATGGCGGCCAGCCTGTTCATGCAAAGCGTCAGCGAGATCGTGACATCCGTACATCCGACTCCGGCGAGTTTTGCCTTTCTCGTCGACGAGAAGGGTAACGTCATTGCGAGCGCCAAGACGGATCTCATCATGAAGCCGGCTACCGATATGGCCCCGGCCCTGACGCCCGATGCGCTCAAGGCGATGCAAGGCGCGTCGTCCTCCGTCGCGACGCGAATCGACGGCCAGACCAAACTGCTGCGGGCTCAGCCGATCGCCGGTACCGATTGGAGCCTCGTGCTCGCCTTGGATCAAGCGGACGTAACGGGCGGCATGCGGGCTGTCGCCACGACGACGCTCGTGGCGATCGTTCTGGTCGCGCTCATTTCCGCCGCGCTGGTGGGTGCCTTGACCCACGCCGCCTTCAAACGCGTCTTGCTCGTGCGCGACGCGCTCACCGACGTGGCCAGCGGAAGCGGCGATCTGGCGCGACGTCTGCCTGTGAGCGGCAATGACGAAGCGTCGCAAATCGCGCACGCATTCAATTTGTTCGCCGGAAAGATCAGCGACATCTTGCGGCATATTCGCGATTTCAGCGAGTCGGTCAACGTGGCGAGCGCCGAGATCGCGCAGGGCAACCAAGATCTATCGAGTCGTACCGAGCTTGCGGCCTCGAACTTGCAAAAGACCGCCGCGGCGCTCGAGGAGATCTCGGGGACCGCGCGCAATTCCGCCGATGCCGCCACGCAAGTCAATGAACTCGCGGAATCGGCATCGAATGTCGCTATGCGAGGCGGTAAGGTGGTGGGGGATGTCGTCTCGACCATGGATGCGATCACGAAAGCATCCACGGAAATCTCGAACATCATCGGCGTCATCGACGGTATCGCTTTTCAAACGAATATCCTTGCGCTGAACGCGGCGGTCGAGGCGGCACGCGCGAGCGAACACGGCCGCGGCTTTGCCGTGGTGGCCGCCGAAGTGCGGGCGCTTGCGCAACGCAGCGCGCAGGCGGCCAAGGAGATCAAACAGTTGATCAGCTCGTCGGTGGAGCGGATCGAAGCCGGCTCCGCATTGGTGCAAACGGCCGGGACCACGATGGACGAGATCGTTGAAGGCGTACGCGGGATCACGAACGTCATCGGCGAAATCTCGATCGCGGCGACGGAACAAAGCACGGGGTTGGGCCAAGTCAATCAGGCGCTCGCTCAGCTCGACAATACGACGCAGCAGAACGCCGCGCTCGTCGAACAATCGGCCGCCGCGGCGCAGATGCTGCGTGAGCAAGCCGCGAAACTGGCGCAAGCCGTAGGCGAGTTCAAGCTCTCGGCGTAGCGATGACGATCGCCGGGCGGCGAGCATGGAAGCGGAAGCGGATGTTCGGCAAGAACCGAACGTCGCGGCGGCGTGCGCGCAACTTCGTTGCGCGGCTCGTCGTCGCCGCGATCGTGCTCGGCGCGTTTTGGGCAGGCACGCTGGCCGATTCGGCCTCGCCGCGACCCACCGTATTGCGCGTGCTTGCATGGCCCGGCTACGCGGACGACGATTGGGTGAGCGCCTTCGAGAAGCGCTTGCACGTGAAGGTCGAGGTCACGCTCGTCGATTCCGATGAAGCGTTATGGGCGCGTATGCATAGCGCCAATCCGCCCCCGTACGACGTGCTGGCCGCCAACACCGCCGAGATCGCGCGTTACGCGCGTGCGGGCCTGCTGGCACCGCTCGATCTATCGGCGATTCCGAATCGCGCCGGGCAGCGGCGGTATTTTCGGCAACTGGACGGGATTCCCGGACTCGTCGACGGCCACGACGCCTATGCAATCCCATTCACTTACTCGTCGATGGGGCTCATCTACGACCGCAAACAGGTTGGCGTGGCGCCGCGCTCGATGTTGGCTTTGTGGGATCCGCGCTATCGCGGCAAGGTGCTCGATTTCAACAGCGCGCAGCATAACTTTTCGTTTGCCGCTTTGGCGCTCGGCTATCGCGATCCGTTCCACCTATCGCCGGCTCAGATGCGCGCCGTTGCGCGCAAGCTCGTCGAACTGCGACGCAACCTCCTCACCTATTACACCTTGCCCGAGGAGGCGACGGCGCTTTTTGTCCAACATCATGCCGCTCTGATGTTCGGCAACTATGGGACCCAGCAGGTCGAACTCTTGCGCCGTGCAGGCGCGGACGTGGGCTATGCGATTCCCGACGAAGGCGCGCTCGCCTGGCTCGATTGTTGGGCGATCGTCAAGGGCGGCGCCAATCCCGCGCTGGCCTACGATTGGATCAATCAAATGCTCGAGCCGTCGATCGGGGCGCAGCTCACGCAGCGCGAAGGGCTCGCGAATACGTTGCTGCCCGAGCCGAGCGAAGCATCGCGCGAGGCGCAACGCCTCGTGTGGATCGAGCGCGTCGAGAGCACGAGCGAGCGCGCGGCATTGTGGCAGCGAATCGAATCGGGCGACCGGCTCCGGAGCTTCCCGAAATGATGAAGCTCGGATTGACCGCCCGGCTGTCGATTTTGCTCGTCTGTATCGGCGTGGCGGCGTCCGGCGCGACCGGCTACTACGCCTATCGCGCCAACCGCGCGATGATGATGCAGGAAGCGGAGCGCAGCTTGCTGCCGGCCACCCAGTTGCTGAGCCAACGCTTCACGGCCGCGTTGGGCGACGTGGCCGACGACGTTCTCGTGCTGGCGACGATGCCCTCCGCCGTGGCCGTCGCGCGGGGCGACGACGCGAGCGATCCGGGCCGCGCGAGACTTTCGCAGGTTTTTCTGCGATTCATGATGCACCACCCGGAATATCTGACCATCCGCCTCGTGACTCGGGCGGACTATGGGCTCGAACGAATCCGCGTGGAGCGCGGCGCGCATGGGATCGTGATCGCTCCCGATAGCCGGTTGCAGGAAAAAGGGCATTTCGCCTATGTGTTCGATACGCTGGCGACGGTTCAAGGCCATGCTTATCTGTCGCCGATCGGTCTCGCTCATGAATCGGCGGCGAATGTGGACACGGGCCGGCCGGGCATGTACATCGGCGCGCCGATCGTCGATGCGCATGGAAACAAGGTTGGCGTGCTCGTCGTCGAGACCGATCTTACCCAGGTGTTCCAGAAGCTGGAGCGCGATCTGCCGGCCGGCTATCTCGTGTATCTCGCCAATCAATGGGGCGATTTTCTCATTCATCCCGATCCGAGTCAGACGTTCGGGTTCGAGCATGGGCGGCGAGTACTGATGCAAAACACCTTTCCCGGAACCCATGCGCTATTCGACGGCGGCCCGAACAGCGTCACCTTCAACGGCTCGGGCGGTATCGGCCGGGCGCCCGTGCAAGCTTTCGCTTTCGTGCGTTCGCCGTTCGGTACGGTCGACGGTAACCGCTTCATCGTCGTCGGCCTTGGACGGTCGCTCACGAGCGTGTTGGCATCGGCGAACGCATTGGGTGGCCAAATCGTGCGCATGGTGCTCGTCTCCAGCGCGATCGCAATCGTCCTCGCGACGTTATTCGCGCGCGCGCTGGCTCGTCCGCTACGCGTGCTGGCCGATGCCGCGACGCAGCTGTTCGACGGCGACAGCACACAGCGTTTGCCGGTCAAGCGCTCCGACGAGATCGGCGTGCTCGCGCGCTGCTTCGATCAAATGCGGCTCGAAATTCGTTCGCAAATGACTACACTTCACGCGAGGCAGCAGGAACTGAGCCATCTTGCGGGTCACGATACGCTGACGGGGCTGCCCAACCGGATGCGATTCATGGAGCGATTCGAGGCATCGGTCGGGCATGCATTGTCGAACGGCGAGCGGTTGGCGATCATGTTCGTCGATTTGGACGGTTTCAAGCAAATCAACGATCGATTCGGCCATTCCGCCGGCGACGAAACGCTGGTCGCCGTCGCGCAGCGCTTGCGCGAGGCCCTGCCGGAAACCGATCTCGTGGCTCGCCTCGGCGGCGACGAGTTCGTCATCCTCTTCTCGAACGAGCGATCGATCGAGGCGATCGATGCGACTGCGCAACGGATCCAGACGGCAATGGACGAGCCTGTGATCGTCGGTACGCACCGCATGCGCGTGGGCGCGAGTATGGGTATCAGCGAATTTCCGGCCGACGGACAGCGCGCCGAGGAACTACTGGCGAAGGCCGATGCGGCGATGTATGTTGCGAAGACGTCGATCCATCGCCGCTATGTGCGCTTTCAGGCCCTTGGCGCCAACGAAGCGCAAGCGCAGTGCGGAAGCAGCGGCCGGCTTGCATAAACCGAGAAAGTGAAGCGCGATCAGCGATGACGCGGCAATGCCGGGAGTGGTGGGCGGGGGCGATAATCGGGCATCTGTCATCGGTCCCCGCGGGAATGCTGCAAAGCAGCGTTCCTATGCCAAGGGGGCCCGCCCCTGTATAGGAGCCGTCACAGCGTTACAGGGTTCGGATTTTGCTGAATTGCACGTGCGATTGCAGTGCTCGTTCAACGGGGCTAGCTATGTTCGACGAAAATGACGGCTCGGTGCTCGAGGTCTTGCTCGGAACGAAAAGCCCTTGCTGGCGGCTTCCCAGCGACAGCAACGCGCTGGAGCTCGCGGCGCGGCGCGATTCGGCGAACTTGAGCGTCGCGCTAAGCGCCGAGCAAGCGCGAAGCATTCGCGAACTGACCGGCGTCACCTCCCATCGCACGCTCGATGTGTCGCTGCGCGGGCATACGGTCACTCTTCACCTCGTCGGCAAGAAGATCGATGCTCGCAATTGGGCGGGTACCGCTTGCGACTATTCCGACACGCTTTCGGTCGCCAACGCACTATCGAATGGGCTTGCGGCGGCCGAGCAAGTCGTCTCCGAAGTCAATTCGCTCGTCGTCATCCTTGACCGAAACGGCATCGTGCAGCGTTTTAATCGCATGTGCGAAGAGGTGACGGGCGTGCGCGAGGTCGATGTGATCGGCAAGAGCGCGTTTGAATTGTTCATGACGCCCGACCAGGGGGCCCAGTCGCGCACGAACATCCAACAGTTTTTCGAAAAGCAGCAATCGTTCGAGGTCGAACGCGTCATCAACACGGTCAAAGGCCCGCGCCTCTATCAATTTCGCAACAAATTCGTGCATAGCGGCAGCGGAATCGAAGAAACGTTCATCATTTGCTCCGGTACGGATATCACCGACGAGCGCGATGCTCAGCGGCGCCTAAAGGAATTGGCTTCGAAGGACGTACTGACCGGCCTCATGAACCGCTATGCGATCAACGCGAAAATCGAATGGGCGCTCGAGGATGCGCGCAACGATCCGTCGCGTGTGCTCGGGATCATGTTTCTCGATCTCGATAACTTTAAACGCGTCAACGATCACTATGGACACGTCAACGGCGATTCATTGATCAAGCGCGTATCCGAGCTCGTCAGCGAATGCCTCGGACAAGGCATGACGCTGGCGCGTCTCGGCGGCGACGAGTTTTTGATCCTGGTCGACTCATGCACTCAGGGGTCGCTCGAAACTCTGTCCCAATCGATCATCGACCGTCTTCGCGTGCCGATCCGTCTCGAACTGATCGATGTCTATGCGAGCTGCTCGATCGGGATCGCGCTTTATCCGCAACACGGCAAGACGCTGCAAGCATTGATCTCGCACGCGGATACGGCGATGTACGCCGCCAAGGAGGCGGGAAAACAAACGTATCGCGTTTTCTCGCCGGAGATGAACCAGAAAGTGGCCAAGTACATCTGGCTCGATACGGAACTCAGAAAGGCGATAGAGGAAAAGCAGTTCGTCTTGCACTACCAGCCGTTGATCAACCTATGCACGGGCCGCCTGCATAGCGTCGAAGCGTTGCTCCGCTGGCAATCGACGAGCCGTGGGTTGGTTCCTCCATCGGAATTCATTCGTTTCACCGAGGAATCGGGCTTGATCATCCCGATCGGCCGGTGGCTGATGCGCGAGGCGGCCTGGCAGGCGGCCCGCTGGCATGAAAGCGGATTGAACCTCCGCGTGTCCGTCAACGTATCGGCGCGGCAGCTACGCGATGCGGAAATCGTCAACCAACTGCGCGAACTCGTGGACCAAGACAGCGCGGCGCGCACGCTCATCGATATCGAATTGACGGAAAGCTGCTTCATCGAAGACGAAAGGGCCGCGATCGATTTGATGCGACAATTCAAGCAACTCGGCGCGCGCATTTTGCTCGACGATTTCGGCACCGGCTACTCGTCGCTGTCCCAGTTGACCCGATTGCCGATCGACGTGATCAAACTCGATCGCAGCTTTATCACCGGCATCGATCAAAATTTTCAAGCGCAGTCGCTGGTACGTTCGGTGTTGGGACTGGCGCGCGCCTTCGGCTTCACGATCGTCGCGGAAGGCGTCGAGACCGAGCGGGAAGTGCAGTTTCTGCGAGACATCGGCGTGGACTACGCGCAGGGATTTTTCTACGCGAAACCGATGCCGGCGGAGCACCTCGAAGCGTGGCTCGTCGATAAGAAAAAGCTCAGGCTCATCGCCTGAGCTTCGCGTCGGCGGCTCTCCGATGCCGGGGCTCAGAGGACGGCCTTCAGCTTCGACACGCGCCGGTTTTGCAGCACGACGAGCCGTTCCATGAACGCGACGTCCTTGTCTTCGAGCATAAACGCCGAATTCACCCAATCTTCGGTAATCTCGATCAGCTCCGCTTTCGCGAGCGGCAATACGCGCTGCCGTGCGCGCAACATAGCGCGTGTGCCGTTGAGCATGGGCCGGATGACGTCGATGAACGTGCGCGTGGACATCGCTGCGTCGCCGGGTTCGAAGAGCCCATCGACGAGTGCGTTTTCAGCGTGCCATTCGGCGACGCGCGATTCGCCCGTGCCGATCAGCGTTTCGGCGACGCGCATGGTCGACTTGCGCGCGACGAGCGAATAGCCGCCCATTCCCGGGAATAAGTTGAATGCGATTTCCGGAAAGCCGAGTTTCGTACCGCGTTGCGCGAGCACATAGTGATGCGCGAGGGCGGCCTCGAAGCCGCCGCCGAGCGCGCTGCCGTCTACCACGGCAACGGTGACGGCATCGGTTCCGAAGCCGTTGTAGATCTCCCAAACGCCATCGACGCACGAGCGCGCGTAGGCCATTAGCCGGTCGCGCTCGCCCTTGCGGATCGCGTCGACGAAAAAGTTCAGGTCCCCGCCGACATTAAAGATTTCGGGTACCAGCGAACCCGTGACCCAGAAATCGAACTGGAGTTTGGACTCGCGCGCCGCGCGAGCCAGGCGAATGATTTCCGATACCAGCTGCTGGTTGAAGCATGGCCGCGGCGCGGAACGAAGCATCATCCACATGGTGTGTCGCTCCTCCTCGTAATAGGCCGTGAGTTGAGTGAATTCGCCCGCCTCGTGAAAAAGCCGGCATCCGGGGGTGACGTCTAATCGCATGGTTTTTCCTTTGCTGTTGCATTGGGTTGAACCGAACTCAAAGAGGCGAATGCATCCTTGGGCGCGGCAATTTTGCGTGACGCAACTCGTCTGCCGAGCGAAATCAGTAAAAGTCCGGGGGTGCAATCGATTGCGCCGTTGGAGGATCGACGCGTAAATCGGCCGATAGGGATTCGAATAGCGGGTTATTCGCCCGCTATAGGGGCATTCGAACGGTAGGGCGCCGTAATTGAATGCGGCCGGCATCCATCTCTGGCATCATCGACCGCGGGTTTGCCCTTGTTCATTCAAGGCACGGTTGCTCGCCGCCATGTCGCCGGCGAGCAACCGGCAACGCGCGGAGATCACATTCATGACGGTATCGACAAAAGGGCTGCGGCTGGCCGAGGTTTGGTTTCAGCGTGGTTTATGGATCATCGCGATCGTATTCGCGGGCTTTTTAATCGGGCTGGGCGGAAAGGTCGTCGACGATCTTCCGCGCGTCGAGAATGGAGCCGACCGCGACGCATTCGTGGATCGGACCGCGAGCGCGCCGATGCAGGCGCAACTGAAGAAAGCCGAAGCCGACCTCGGCGCCAACGGCGATGCGCTCGATCAAGCCATGCTGCTACTCACGGCCGCCGAGCACGATACGCAGCAGGCGCGAGAAGCCTTCCGCACGAGCATCGCCACGCGTCACGCGACGGCCGATGCACAGCAAGACCCGACGGTAACGGCGCATGCGCAAGCCCTCGAGGCGGCGACGCGGCGCGAGCGCGATGCGCAAGCACGGATCGATACGCTCAAGCAAAGCCGGCTGGCGCTCGAGCACGAGCGCGATGCCGCGACGCGCTCGCTCGACGTGTTGAACGCGCAAGCGGACGATCGATATCGAAGCGCGCAACGCATCGTCGAGTTGCGCGTATTCGGCATCCGGTTGCTGTTCACGTTGCCGTTGTTGCTGATCGCCGGGTGGCTGTTTGCGAAGAAGCGTCAAAGCCGTTACTGGCCGTTTGCCTGGGGCTTCATCTTTTTTGCGTTGTTCGCGTTTTTCGTCGAGCTCGTACCGTACTTGCCGAGTTACGGCGGCTATGTGCGCTACGCGGTCGGTATCGTCTTGACGGTGCTGCTCGGCCGATACGCGATTCGCGCGCTGTCGCGCTATCTCGAGCGCAAACGCGAGGAGGAGCAGCAGCCGGGCGCGAGTCGACGCGAAGCGCTCGATTTCGTCAAGGCCTATGCGCAAGTCGCAGCGAAGGTTTGCCCCGGCTGCGAGCGGCCCATCGACACGACCGATCCCCATGCGAATTTTTGCCCGCATTGCGGCATTGCCGTGTTCAATACGTGCAGCCATTGCCAGACGCGTAAGAACGCGTTCAGCCGCTTTTGCCACGCGTGCGGTAAGGGCGAGGCTTAGCCGCCGCCGTTTGTGTTTCCCCCTAGCCGTGGCGGCGCGCGCTGGCGGCCCCGGGTTGGGCACAAGTCGTGCTCCCTGAACTCATGCGTTTATTCCGTACCGACCTATCGAACCGCATGAACCGAGCTGCGCGTGGCGCGGCTCTCTCGGAGACAAGTCATGGCCGAACTCAACGCACCTGTCAGATCCGCCGCGTGGGCGGAACACGTCGACGCTTGGCGAGCGCATTCGGCGGTCGTTTCATGGAGTGCCGTTTTCGCGGGCGCAGCGGCCGCCGCCGCGTTCGGATTGATCCTACTCACGCTCGGCACGGGGCTCGGGCTGGCCGCGCTCTCGCCATGGCACCACGCCGGCGCGAGCGCGACGGCATTCGGTTTCGCCGCGATCGTCTGGGTCTGCGTGACGCAGATTCTCACGTCGGGCCTCGGCGGTTATCTCGCCGGCCGGCTCAGGCATCGATGGCCGGCGGTCGAACTCGACGAGGTCTATTTTCGCGACACGGCGCACGGTTTCCTGTCCTGGGCGCTTGCCACGTTAGCGACGGCGGCGCTGGCCGCCGCGATGTTGCCGTCGGCCGAACGCGCCGGCGCGCAGGCCTTGGAGAAAGCGGCGTCCACGGCGTCTGTCGTCGATCGCGGCGATGCCAAAGCCGCGATGGATCGTTGGCCCGTAGGCTATTACGTCGATGCGCTATTCCGTCGTCCGGCTGCCCTCACGGCCGCGCCCTCCGCCGCGCCGGCAATCGCCAGTCCGGCGGCGAATACGGCCGCGAGCGACGCGTCCAGTGCATCGGCACCGGCCTCGGCGTCCCCGCCGCTCTCCGCGAGCCAAGGCGCCACCGCCAATGTCGCGGCGGGTAGCGTCGTCACGCCGGTTGCCACGCCGGCCGTCTCGAGCGCCGCCGAACCGGCCGCGGCGGTGAGCGAGCCGGGCCAAGGCGGGATGCCGCCGAAGCAGGAGGTCACGCGTATCTTCGTCAACAGCCTTGCTACGGACGACCCGCTATCGGCTGCGGACACGGCTTATGTGGCGGGCATCGTCTCCCGTTACACCGGTCTTTCGCCGCAGGCCGCGCAACTGCGCGTGGCGGCCACCTATGGGCAGCTTCAGCAAAAGGTGGTGGCGATCGAGGGGGCGGCCAAAGTTGCCGCGGACAAGGCGCGCCACGCAAGCGTGGGCGCCTCGCTTTGGTTATTCGTCGCGCTGTTGCTAGGCGCGTTTTCCGCAAGCTTCATGGCGGTCTTCGGCGGGCGCTTGCGCGATGTCTGAAACCGAAGCGCTTTGACGAAGACGCATCACGCTTACCGGGGATGACGCCCGCGCCATCCCCATAGCGAATTCAACCGACCAAGGAGGACCCATGCGCTCGATCCTGCTCTATCTGCTCGGTGTACCGATTCCGATCATTATCTTGATCGCCTTGCTTTATCACTGACCGATCTCAAATCGCTTAAGTCGGCGTCGGCGCGGTAGCGCCGATGCCGGCTTACCGCATTGCAATCCGACATTCGCTATTGCGTCTCCTCGGTCAGCGCTTTTTCCAACCTCATGAAGATCCGCTGCGTTTGGCCCTTCGCGTGCAGAGCGAAAAGCAGTAGCGAGCGCCCCGTGACTTGATAGACATCCCCCGTTTCGAATTCCGGCAACTCGTCGCGCACGGGCATATTCGTATCGATGAGGCAGCTCCACTGATCGCTGCCGGGGATATCGGGCAGTTTGAACTCGACGACGTCGTGATGCGCATTGAGCACGACGAGCAGCGTCGCATCGGATGCGCTCCTGCGGATGCCGCTCGTTTGCGCCCGGCCGTCCAGCAGAACGCCGAAGCAACGCATCGATGGATCTTGCCATTGCTCCTGGGTGAGTTCGGTGCCCGCGGGGCTCATCCATCGCACTTCGCACAATTGCTGTCGCTCGTCGAACTGACCGGTCAAGAAGCGATTGCGGCGCAAGACAGGCAGGGTATGGCGCAACGTCGTCAACTTGGTGACGAAATCGGTCAGCGCGCGTCCGTCGTCGTCGATCGCATCCCAGTCGACCCAGCTAATTTCGTTGTCCTGACAATAGGCATTGTTGTTGCCGCGTTGCGTTCGGCCGAACTCGTCGCCCGCCACGATCATCGGCGTGCCTTGCGAGAAGAGCAGCGTGGCCAACAGATTGCGTTTTTGGCGTTCGCGCAACACGCGGATTTGCGCGTCGTCGGTTGGGCCCTCGGCGCCGCAATTCCACGATTTATTGTCGGAATGGCCGTCGTTGTTATCCTCTCCGTTTGCTTCGTTGTGCTTATCGTTGTAGGAGACGAGGTCGTTCAACGTGAAGCCGTCATGCGCCGTCACGAAGTTGACGCTGGCCCAAGGCCTGCGTCCGCGCCGGTTGAACTTGTCGCCGGAGCCGGTGATCCGGCTGGCCAGTTCCGGCGCCGTGCCGTCGTCGCCTTTCCAGAAGGCGCGAACCGTATCGCGGAAGCGGTCGTTCCATTCGGCCCAGCCCGGCGGAAATCCGCCGACCTGATAGCCGCCGGGCCCGCAATCCCACGGCTCGGCGATGAGCTTGACGCTGGACAGCACGGGGTCTTGCCGGCAACTGTGCAAAAAGCCGCCGCCTTCGTCGAACCCATAGGGTTCGCGGCCCAGGATCGTAGCCAGGTCGAAACGGAAGCCGTCGACGTTCATTTCGCCGACCCAATAGCGCAAGCTGTCCGTGACCATTTGCAACACGCGCGGATGCGATAGGTTCAGCGTATTGCCCGTGCCCGTATCGTTGATGTAATAGCGCTGCTGATCGGGCAGGAGCCGGTAATAGGACGCATTGTCGATGCCGCGAAAGGACAGCGTCGGCCCGCGCTCGTTGCCCTCCGCGGTATGGTTGTAGACCACGTCGAGAATGACCTCGAGGCCTGCATCGTGGTAGCGGTCGATCATCTCCTTGAATTCGCCGACCGCGCCGGCGCCCCGCGCGAAGAAGCGCGGATCGGCCGCGAAGAAACCGATCGTGTTGTATCCCCAGTAGTTCGTCAGGCCCTTGTCGAGCAAATAGCTGTCGTTGACGAACGAATGGATCGGCATCAATTCGATGGCGGTCACGCCGAGCCGCTTGATGTGATCGATGACTTCCTTCTGGCCCAGTCCCTCGAACGTACCCCGCAAGCGTTGCGATAGGGCAGGGTGCCGTTTCGTATAGCCGCGCACGTGAAGTTCGTACAGGATCGTGCGGTCCCACGGGACACGCACGCGCATCGGGTGCGTCCACGAAAAATGCTGATCGACGACGACGCACTTCGGCATGAACGGCGCGCTGTCGCGTTCGTCGAACGTCAGGTCGTCTCCCTGCGCGCCGATCGTATAGCCGAATACGGCGGGGTCCCATTTCAATGCGCCGACGTGGGCCTTGGCATAAGGGTCGAGCAGGAGCTTGTTCGGATTGAAACGATGACCGGCCTCGGGCTCGTAGGGGCCGTGCACGCGATAGCCGTAGACAGCGCCCGGCCTCAGATCCGGCATATAGACATGCCAGACCTCATCGGTGTATTCGGGCAGCTCGATCCGTTCGAGCTCCCGTTCTCCAGTCTCATCGAATAGGCACAACTCCACTTTGGTCGCGTTGGCGGAAAACAGGGCGAAATTCACCCCCGCACCGTCCCAGCTAGCGCCTAGCGGAAACGGCAGCCCTTCGGCGATCGATATGGTACTCGGCATGGCCTCTCCCGGCGGTTTTGTCTAGGCGCCAGGAAAGAGCAAAGTTCATTCCCGAAGGGCGGGTTATCTCACGAGGAAACCGTACGTCAGCGGATCGCGCTCGTCGATGATCCAGTTGGCGAAACCGCAAATATGCGCGGTGCCTTCGACTTCGGGAATGACGGCCTCGATGTCGCCCACGCGCGTTTCGCCGAGTACCCGCCCTTTGAAGATCGTGCCCACGATCGATTCGTTCACGAGCGTGTCGTCCGCTTTTAGAAGCCCGCGTTGGTACAGTTGCGCGACGCGCCCGCCGGTGCCCGATCCCGTCGGTGAACGATCGACCTCGCGGTCCGCGAATACGCAGCAATTGGCTTGCGTGGAGCCGGGATGGCGGGGGGCGTTTGCGATGATCGTGCCGTAGATATGATTGATTTCGGGAATCTCCGGATGCACGACCGGATATTTCGCGTTGGCCGCGGCTTTCACTTCGGCGCCGAAGCGAATCAGCGGCTCGACCGCCGTTTCGCGGATCGGCAATCCGAACGGCGCGCCGTCGGCATAAAAATAAAACGCGCCGCCGTAGGCAATGTCGCCCGTGACTTTGCCGAACGAGGGCGTATCCACCGAGACGTCGCGCTCCCAGATGAACGACGGCACGTTGACGAAACGTACGCTCGACACGTGCTCGCCATCCCACGCGGCGAACGCCTCGATGAAGCCGCATGGCGCATCGATTCCCACGCGCGTTTCGGGCTGCGTGCGCTGGACCCATCCGAGTTCGACGGCCGCGGTCGCGAGCGCGATCACCCCGTGTCCGCAGTGGTCGCTATAGCCTTCGTTATGAAGGAAGATCACGCCGAAATCGGCGCCGGCCGAGACGGGCTCCGTCAGATAGCCCCCGTACATGTCGGCATGGCCGCGCGGCTCGAACATGAGCGCGCGCCGGATTTCGTCGGCATTTTCCTTGAGCCATGTCCGCCGCTGCACGATGCTCGTGCCGGGAAGGCGCGGCAAACCGCTCGTGACAATACGAAACGGTTCGCCGCCGGTATGGACTTCGACAGTGGATATCGATCGATTCAGTTTCATGCCGCGCTCGAAGTGTCGATGGGCCGACAGCCTATCACTTCGCGCCTTTTTCGTACGGTACGGGCAAGCCGTCGCGAATGACGTAGACCGTCGTCGGCGCGCCTTCGAGATCGCCTTTCTCGTCGAACGAATACGTGCCGGCTACACCCTTGTAATGCGCCTTGTGCAACTGCGCGATGAGTTTCGCCTTATCGGTCGTCGTCCCGGCCTTTGCCATCGCATCGGCAAGCAACTTCACGCCGTCATAGTAATTGACGCCGTATACCTGCGGCTGCGTGTGATAGGTATCGAGGTACTTCTTGAGAAACGCACGGCCCGCAGGCGTCGAATCGAGTGCAACGCCGCCCTGCGAACAATAGACGATCGATGCGGCCGAACCGGCCACCTTGCCCATATCGGCCGAGCAAATGCCGTCGCCGCCCAGTAACTTCGCGCGCAGGCCGCGTTGCAGCATTTGCTTGGCCATCGGTGCGCCTTGCGACGCATAGCCGCCGAAGAAGATCACATCGGGATTCTTCGATTTGATCGTCGTCAGAATGCCGAGAAAGTCGTTGGCTTGCGAATTGGTGAATTCCCGGTCGACGATTTGGATTCCGTTCTTCTTGGCTTCCTTGATGAATTCCTCGGCTACGCCTTGACCGTAGGCCGTGCGGTCGTCGATGACGGCGGCTGTCTTGGCCTTCAGCGTTTTAGCGGCGAACTCGCCCATCGTCCCGCCGAGTTGCGAATCGTTCGCGCCGATCCTAAAAATATTATTGAATCCCTGCTTCGTCAGGTCGGGGTTCGACGCGACGGGAAGCATCGGTATTCCCGCGCTGCTATAGACGCGCGAGGACGGAATGGCCACGCCGGAATTGTATGGACCCACTACCGCGACGACGTTTTTGTCGACTAGGTTTTGCGCCACTTGCACACCGACCTTCGGATCTGCTTGATCGTCTTCCGAAACGAGCGTGAACGTCACCGGCTTGCCCGCGACTTTGAACGACTGCCGATTCAATTCTTCGACTGCAAGGCGAGCGCCGTTTTCGTTGTCCTTGCCGTTTGCGGCTTGCGGGCCCGTCAGCGGCGCGGAATGCCCGATCAAAACGTCTTGTTGAGCCTGTGCCGCCGTAACAACGACGAGTGCCGAAACGGCCGCGACGATGGTAGTAAGGGAGCGCATGGTCGTCCGAAACCGAGTTGAGGGAAGAATCAATGTAGTCCACATTTCGCGCAAGCGACAGGCGTTCAACTTATCGATGCGGTCCATCGATGCGCGAGTCGTTCCGAGTTAGGACTCTAAATAGCGCATAACACTTATGGCGAGTATTCGATGCGGCGCAGCTAGGCCTTCCCGCAGCGTTCCCGACGTTGCGCGTCCTATGTAGCGGCTAAAGAAAAACCGTACCGTGCCGTATATGAGGACAGCCAAACCGATAAATCGCGGTAATGTTTCGACCCCTTCCACCGATTGCCGCGCGCGCTTTCGCGCTGAGCACCTTTGCCGCCGTGCTATGCACTGCGCGTTGTGCCTATGCGGACGATCTCTTTTCGATGTTCACGCTGAGCGGTTTCGGCACGCTCGGCGCAACCTATTCGAGCTTGCATACGGCCGACTATACGGGCGGTCCCTTTGAACCTCACGGTGCCGGCGCCAGCCGCCCGGTCGATTTTGCGGGCGATTCGCGTTTGGGCGTTCAGCTGACCGCTAAGTTCACCGATAAGCTGTCGGCGCTGGTTCAAGTCGTATCGCATGAAAACTACGACAACAGCTTTACCCCCCAACTCGAGTGGGCAAACCTTTGTTACGGGTTTACGCCCGATATCGATTTGCGCGTGGGCCGCATCGAGTTGCCCACGTTTCTCACGTCCGACTATCGAGAGGTGGGCTACGCCAACCCGTGGGTACGGGTGCCCCCCGAGCTATACGACCTGGAACCGATCACAAACAGCGACGGCGTGGATGGTTCATACCGAATGCACTTCGGCGCCGTGACCAATACGGTGCATGTCATCTATGGCGCAAGTACGTTTCACGTCGCCCCGGGACCGCTTCGCGCGCAGGGCACCGGTATCTTCGGCGTGTTCGATACGGCCGAATATCGTGCGCTCACGACCCACCTCGGCTACTTGCATGCGCATGTGTCGGTGCCGTTTGCGAGCCACTTGCCGGTGACGGCATATAGCGCGGCCGCGAGCCTCGATATGGAGCGCTGGTTCGTGCAGGGCGAAGTGGCGCGCGTGACCGTCGATGGACTGACGCCGGGCTACGTCGCCGGTTATGCGACGGCGGGTTTGCGCATGGGCAAATTCACGCCGTATTTGACCTACGCGGCAGAGCATGCGCTCGATCGCCCCGTGCTCTCGCCCAATCCGAACAGCGGGCAACACAGCGCATCGGCCGGCCTGCGTTGGGATTTCGCCAAGAACTTCGATGCCAAGGTTCAGTACGACCATGTATGGACACCCGCGGGATCGACGGGACTCTTCGTGAACGAGCAACCGGATTTCGAACTCGGCAGCGGCACGGATGTCGTCACCGCAACGCTTGACTTCGTCTTCTGAGCTCGGTGCGATGAGAAATGCAATGCGAATGCTACGGTCGATTCTTGCCGGTGCCGCGCTAACGCTCTCGGCGTGTCTCTGTCACGCAGAACTGGTGGTCGTCGTGCCGGCGAAGAGTCCCGTGAACGCACTGTCGGAAAACGAGGTCGCCGATATCTTCCTGGGACGCACAAGCCAGGTGCCGGGGGGAGGCACCGTCGTGCCGATCGATTTGGCCGACGATGCGGCGAGGCGGGGGAAGTTCTACCAGATCGTGTGCGGGAAGTCGCCCGCGCAGTTGCGCGCCTATTGGTCGAAGCTCGTTTTCACCGGTAGTGGACAGCCCCCGCGCGAAGTGGCGGATGTCGAAGCCTTGAAGAAATTGATAGCGGGCGGGACGAATGCGATCGCCTATATCGATAGCGGTCAGCTCGATGCAAGCATCAAAGCTGTGCTGACGTTGCACTGAGCGTGACATAAGCGCCGGATCCCGATGAGCGAGAGGAAAACAACAATGGGCGGTCGAGCGTTTGCCGTACTCCATCATGCCGGGGCACAGGTCCGGTCTTTGATCGCCTATGGGCGGCCTCGATTGACGCAGACATGGCTTTGGTTTCCGGTGTTTGCCCTCGTCATGCTGGTGCTGGCTTGGGGCGCGTTGATCGACGTATTGGAAGTCGAACATACGGCGGCTACGATCGCCGCGGTCAAGTCGAGCCGCGAATTGGCCGACACCTACGAGGCGCAAGTGGTGCGCAGCCTCGTCTCGATCGATCAAACGCTCAAGACGGTGGCTTATGCGTATGCCGCGAGTGGCGACGAGGCGCTCGCTCGGCTTCAGAATCGAGACATGTTGCCCTCGGCGATCGTTTTTCAAATGGCGATCACCGACAGCCGCGGCAACGTCACCGCTAGCACGCATGTGATCACCGCGCACAACGTGGCGGACCGAGCGTTTTTCCGGGCGCAGCGACACGCGGACAACTTGTTCGTCGGCCGCACGCGCACCAATCGCGACACGAACGCGCCCGAGCTCGTGTTCAGCCGCCGCTTATCGAGCGCAACGGGCGAATTCGCGGGTGTCGTGGCGCTCACCGTCGATCCGTCGTATTTCACGAGCAGCTACGACTCATTGCGGATGGGGCGGCAGGGCTTTCTCGGTTTGCTCGGTACAGACGGCGCGATGCGCGTGCAACAGACCGGAGAGGACACGTCTTGGGGTGCGGTCGTTCCGCCCGCATTGGATTCCGCCGACGAGACCGAGGAACTTGCGGTCCAACCGTGGGACGACGGGATCGAGCGCTTCACGAACATCCGCGCGCTGCACGGCTTTCCGCTCGTCGCGATCGTCGGCCTGTCGCGAGACGAACAACTGGCCCAGTATCGGCACGACCGCCTGGTCTATGTCGCCGAGACGGTCGTGGGAAGCCTCTTGCTCGTGGTGCTGACGACGATCTTGAGCTTGAAGAGTCGCGAGTTGTCGCGGAGCCAGGCGCGTGCGCGCCGCCTGCGGCAGACCTACTCGGTCGCCTCGGAGGCAAGCTTGGATGCCTTCTTCGTCTGGGAGCGCGTGCCCGCCGACGGTGACGGGCCGGCCAAAACCGCGCCGCGTGCCGCGCCGTCGCGCTTCGTATTGCGGGACATAAGCCGTCGAGGCGTGGAGATGATGGGCAAGCCTCGCGACGCGCTGATCGGCGCACTCTCCGACGATGTATTTCTCGATCAAGGCGACGGCGGAACGGCTCGCGAATTTTCGAGCGTATTCGAGGGAGGCGAGGTTGCCGAGCGCGAATGGCGGCACGTTCGCCCGGACGGCTCGGCGGTCTGGCTGCATCGGCAATTGGTACGGGTGGACGACGGCGTCGTCGCGATCGTGCGCGACGTCACCGCGCGTAAGCGCGCGGAGGTCATGCGCGCCGAGCAAAACCGCGTGTTGGAGATGATCGCCACGAGCACGCCGCTCGAGGAGGTACTGGGCGCACTCATGCATTTGCTCGAATCGCAAATTCCCGACAGTGCCTGCGTCGTGATGCTGCGCGACGACGATGGCATGCATCTGCGCGTCGGCGCCGCGCCGAGCCTGCCGGCCGCGTTCAGCCAGCTTGCGAACGGCTGGACGATCGGCCCGGATTCCGGGCCCAGCGGACTCGCGATCTATACGCACCAACCCGTTTCGATCACCAACCTGCCCGGCCACGCGCGTCACGGCGAATTCGTATTGAAAGCGCGGATGCAGGAGTACAGCGCGTGCCGCGCGATGCCCATTTTGTCGCACGAGGGCAGTGCGTTGGGCGCGTTGACGGTGTTCGCACATAGCGAACGGGCCTATGACGACATCGAATCGCAAACCGTCGCGATGGCGCTTCGTATCGCCGGCATCGCAATCGAACGCACGCGCGCCGAGGACAGCATTCGTCACATGGCGAATCACGACGCGCTCACGGGGCTGCCGAATCGCACATTGCTCGCGGATCGATTGAGTCAGGCGTTGGCCCATGCGCAGCGCTATGCGCGCGGCGTGACGGTGGCGTTCGTCGATCTCGACAACTTCAAACTGATCAACGATAGCCTCGGGCATCATTCGGGCGACGAGCTGTTGAAGACGATTGCCGCGCGCATGCGCGAATGCGTGCGCAGCATCGACACGGTCGTGCGTCTGGGCGGCGACGAGTTCGTGCTCGTGCTATTCGACGATTTGCTCGACGAGCAAGCGCTGCGTGCCGTGATAGAACGGCTGCGCAGGGCGATCGCGGAGCCCGTTCACTTGGAGGGGCAGGCTTACAAGGTCACGTGCAGTATGGGGTTCGCGCGCTACCCGGCGGACGGCGATGACGCGCAGACGTTACTGATGAATGCCGATGCCGCGATGTATCGCGCGAAGGAATTGGGCCGCAACAACTACCAGTTCTATACGTCCGAGATGAACATCAAGGTGCACGAGCGGTTGCGCCGGCGAGAGCAATTGAGAGTCGCGCTCGACGATGGTCAATTCCGTCTCGTCTACCAGCCGCAAATCGATGCCAGAACGGGGACCGTGTTCGGGGTCGAGGCGCTGTTGCGCTGGGACCACCCTATCGAAGGCACGATCTCGCCGGCCGAATTCATTCCCATCGCGGAGGAGACGGGCCTCATCGTGCCGATCGGCGATTGGGTGCTGGAAACGGCGTGCGCGCAAAATCGCCGCTGGCAGGATGAAGGCCTGCCGCCGATCACGATGTCGGTCAACGTTTCGGCCCACCAGTTCTTGCGCAGAGGGTGGATCGACCAGGTCGCGAAGGCGCTGGTGCGCACGGGACTCGCGCCCGAGTATCTTGAGCTCGAGCTGACCGAAAGCCTCATCATGCGCGATTTGGAAGGCTCGATCGACACGATGCAGCGTTTGCAGCAAATGGGCGTGCGCTTGTCGATCGACGACTTCGGAACGGGCTACTCTAGCCTGAGCGCGTTGAAGCACTTCCCCGTCGGGCGGCTGAAGATCGATAAGTCGTTCGTGCGCGAGCTGCCTCACGGCGAAGACGACAAAGCGATCGCAATCGCCGTGATCTCGCTCGGACAGCGGTTGAATCTGAGCGTGATCGCCGAGGGCGTCGAGACGCAAGAGCAGGTCGACTTCCTCGCCGACAACAATTGCCACGAGATCCAGGGCTACCATTTCAGCAAGCCCGTGGCGCCGGGCGAGATCGAAACGATGTTGCGCCACGCGAGGCCGGTCGCCGCCTAGCTGGAACGCGCGCGTACCGGCAGCCGGCCCCGAATCGCGCTTGGCTTCACGCGCCCGGCTTGAGTTTCCTCACGCCCAGCAACTCGAGCAGCATGCGCTCGTAGGCCGGCTCGGTTCCGCCCGTGCGCATGCGATGCATAAAGTACTTTTCGAACCCGATCTTCGCCACGTGCACCCACTTGCCCTCGCTCGACCAGTTCAGGTTGCGCGGCGGTATTTGAGGTAGTGCAACGAACGCCACGCCTTTATCGCCGAAGTCCGCCAGACAGATAGCGTTCCATGTCGCGCGTGTCGAAGGCGGTTGCCCGTCGAGCACCGCGCGGACGTTTTCCGCGGTCGCGCTGACCATCGATTCGATCATGAAGCCGGTTTTCGGAACGCCCGTCGGCACGGGCGTTGCCTCGATCGGGGGAATCGCCACGCACACGCCCACGGCGTAGACGTTGTCGTACGTCGGATTGCGTTGGAATTCGTCGATGAGGACGAAGCCGCGCGGATTAGTCAGCTTCTCGATGCCGGCCAGCGCATCGACGCCCTTGAACGCGGGCAGCATCATACAGTGCTTGAACGCGAGTTCGTGTTTGCGGCGCTCTTGTCCCAAGTCGTCGTACTCGGTCACGAATAGACGGTCCGCTTCGATGCTCGTCGTCTTTGCGTTGCAGATCCACTTGATGTCGCGCTCGCGCATCAGCGATTCCAACATCCCCTTGGAATCTCCCACGCCGCCTAAGCCGAGATGCCCCACATACGGCTCGGCGGTCACGAACGTCATCGGTACGCGGTCGCGGATTTTGCGCCGGCGCAAGTCGGTGTCCATGATCATCGCGTATTCGTACGCGGGCCCATAGCACGATGCGCCTTGCACTGCGCCGACGACGATCGGCCCCGGACTCGCGACGAATGCCTCCCAGTTGGCCGCCGCGCGCTCGGCGTGATCGATGTGGCAGATGGATGCGGTATGCGCGTTTGGCCCTAGACCCGGCACTTCGTCGAATGCGAGCTTAGGGCCCGTGGCGACGATGAGATAGTCGTAGATCAGAGACCGGCCGTCAGCCAGTTCGATCTCGTTGCGCTCGGGGTGGACGCGTTTCGCACCGGCCGCGTCGAAGCCGATCCGCTTTTTCTCGAGCACGGGCTGCAATTCGACGGCAACGTCTTCGCGCTTGCGCCAACCCACGGCGACCCACGGATTGGACGGGACGAAATGAAAGTGCGTGTTGTCGGAGACGACCGTGATGCCGTCGCCCTCGCGCGCGGCCTTGCGCATTGCGTAGGCCATCGATAGGCCGCCGAGTCCGGCGCCTAGTATCACGATATGAGCCATGCTGTGTTCTCCTCCGATGCGCCGCGCGGCGTCCGAGCTGCTTGGCGGTTAGTGCAAAAGCGCATTGATTTGCGCGATCTGGTCCTCGTCGAGCTCGCCCGCCGTCGCTGCAAGCCGCAGCCGGTTGAACAACACTTGATAGCGCGCCGCCGCTAAATCGCGGCGGGTTGCAAAGAGCACGCGCTCGGCGTTGAGTACGTCGATCGATGGGCGCTCTCCGGTCTCGAAGCCGGTGCGGTTCGCATCGAGTTGCAATTCGGCCGAGTGCAGCGCTTGCGTGAGGGCGCGCACTTGGATTTGCGCGCTTTGCATGCCGAGGAAGGCCTGTCGAACCTCGCGCGCGACCGAGACTCGCGCGGCGTCTTCGTCGAGATCCGCGCGTTTCAAAAGCGCGGCGCTTTCTTGCGCTTTCGCGTGCCGCAAGCCGCCCGTATAGAGCGGAATGGTGACCATGATGCCGACCACCGCGCTGTTGCTGCGCATCGAACTGTTGCCGCCGTAGCCCGCGCCGTTGATGCGGTCGCCGATATAGGAGGCGAAGGCATCGACTGTCGTGCCCGCGCCGGGTCGATAGCGCGACGTGTCCGCGCGAGCGCTGTCCACGCCTAGACGACGCAGCGCAATCAACGGGTTATCCTGCATCGCACGCGACTGCCAATCGGCGAAGTTTCCGGCGGGCAGCGACTCGACCGCAGCCGCCGCCGGCAATGGGCGTACCGTGGCGTCGGACTGCCCCGTGAGGTCTTCCAATTCGGCGCGCTTCAAATCGAGCGCGGTTTGCGCGGCGAGCATTTCCGCTTGCGCAAGGTCGGCCCGAGACTGGGCATCGCTGACATCCGTGATGGATGCATCGCCGGTGTCGAAGCGGCCCTGTGCGATGTCGCGCGCTTGAAGCGCCGCATCGTGCGTGGATTGCAATGCCGCGACGTCGTCTTGCGCCGCGAGCACAGCCAAGTACGACTGGGCGACTTGCAACAGCAGTGTTTGCCGCGCTAGCCGCAGGGAGACGTCGCCGGCATCGGCGGCGTCGTTCATTTGCTGAGCTTCGGCGTGTTTGGTGGCGCTGTAGATATTTTCTTTGATCGTAATGGCCCATCCCGCGCCGGTGGCGCCCGCCGCGCGCGTATCGAACGCGATGCCGTCGCTCGCGCCGAAGTTGCCGCCGGAAAAATGCGCGCCGCTCGTTTCCTGATCGATGCTGCCGTAGCGGACGTTGCCTGTCGCGAAGATCTGCGGCAGATAGCCGGCGCGTCCCTGTGCGCGCTTCGTGCGGTCGGCGTCGCGCTGCGCGAGCGCGGCCGCATAGACGCTGTCGTGCGCGAGCGCGCTTTGCGCCGCGCCGAGCAGGTCCGTTTCGGCATGAGCGGCGGTGCCGATCGCGAGCAGCATGAGGGCCCACCCTTTTACGCCGTGCTTCATCGCTGTCCCCTAGCCGTACCGTGCGCCGTGCATAGGGCGTTTATGCACCGCCGCGCACGCCGAGCTTGCGCATGACGATTTCCATCGGACACCACTGCGTGAAGCCGCTTTGCAACAAGTTGGCGCCGACGAAGGCCGTGGCCCAGAGCCACCAGGCGCTGACGAAAAAGGGGCTCGCCGGGGCGCCGAGCGAAAGCGTGACGAGCACGATAAGGCCGGCGCCGATACGGGTGATTTGCCAGGAAGTCATCATGGGCTCCTTACGCGTCGGGAGGAGAAGTCGGCTCGACGGCGACGCGGTGCCGATAGGCCGTGTAATAGAGCAACGGGATCACGACGAGCGTGAGCAGCGTCGAGACGAGGATGCCGAAGATGAGCGAGACGGCTAGACCGTTGAAGATCGGATCGTCGAGGATGAACAGCGCGCCGATCATCGCCGCCACGGCGGTGAGCACGATCGGCTGCGCACGCGTGGCGGCCGAGCTGACGACGGCGTCGCGAAACGGGATCCCTTCGGCGAGTTGCAGGTTGATGAAGTCGACGAGCAGGATCGAGTTGCGCACGATGATGCCGGCAAGCGCGATCATGCCGATCATCGAGGTGGCCGTGAACTGCGCGCCGAGTAGGGCATGGCCCGGCATGACGCCGATGACGGTCAGCGGAATCGGCGCCATGATCACAAGCGGGGTGAGATACGAGCCGAACTGGGCCACGACGAGCAAATAGATCAAAACGAGCCCGACTGCATAGGCGATCCCCATGTCGCGGAACGTCTCGTAGGTGATCTGCCATTCGCCGTCCCATTTGACCGAGAAGCCGCGATACGGGTCGTCCGGTTGGCGAACGAACCATTCGCCGAGCGCGCCGCCGCCCGGGACCTGCAACTTCGCCAGCGCGCCGCGCATGCCGAACATGCCGTACAGCGGACTGTCGACTTTGCCCGCCATGTCGCCCACGACGTAGGTCACCGGCAGCAGGTCTTTGTGATAGATCGGTTGCTCCACCTGCGTCTCGCGCGCTTGGACGAGCTCCGACAGCGGGACGAGTTGTCCTTTGGCGCCGCGCACGGCGAGCGCCAGCAATGCGGCCGAATCGCCGTCGAGCGAGGCGGGCAGCGCAAGGCGTACGGCCGGTGGATACTTGCTGCCGTCGCGAACGTAGGTGACGTCCTCGCCGCTCAAGCCCGCGCGCAGCGTTTGCGCCACGTCTTGCTGCTCGACCCCGAGCAGTCCTGCTTTGCGCCGGTCCAATTCCAAGTCGCGCTGGGGCGCCGGCGCGACGGTGCTGTCGTCGACGTCGACGACGCCCGCGGTGGCGGCGAACACGCCGCGCACGGCATGGGCCAAGGCGTTGCGCTCGGCGATGTCGCCGCCGTACACCTCGGCCACGATCGGCGCGAGCACGGGCGGCCCCGGCGGCACTTCCACGACTTTGACGCGCGCGCCCTCGCGCTCGGCGATCCGTTCGAGCGCCGGCCGCACGAAAGTGGCGACGGCATGGCTTTGCCGGCGGCGCTTCGATTGATCGACGAGATTGACTTGGATGTCGCCTACGTTGCCGCCGCTGCGCAAATAGTATTGGCGCACGAGTCCGTTGAAGTTGATCGGCGCGGACAGGCCGGCATAGGCTTGATACGTCGCGGTTTCGGGTACGGTGGCGAGGTAGGCGCCCATCTCGTGCAGTACCGCGCTCGTGCGTTCGAGCGGCGTGCCGGCGGGCATGTCGACGATCACTTGAAATTCCGACTTGTTGTCGAACGGCAGCATCTTCAATACAACGAGTCGCGTGGCGGGCAGCACCAGCGACAGCACGATCGCGCCGGCCACGCCGAGCCACAGCAGCATGCGATTTCGGCCGCCGCGCGCGTCGTCGAGGAACGGGGCGAAGAGCGTGTTGAACCATGGCAAAAGCTTGCCGCGCAGATCGCGCCGCGCTTTCCCGCCGTTCTCCCCATGCCGGGCGTGAGCGAACCACGTGCGAGATAGCCAAGGCGTGACGACGAATGCGATCGTTAGCGAGATCGCCATGCCCATGCTCGCGTTGATCGGAATCGGGCTCATGTAAGGGCCCATCAGCCCGCTGACGAACGCCATCGGCAGCAAAGCCGCGATCACCGTCAAGGTGGCAAGGATCGTGGGACCGCCTACTTCATCGACAGCGGGGGGAATCAGTGCCGTGAGCGGCGCCTTGGGATCGAGTAGTTGATGTCGATGGATGTTTTCGACGACGACGATGGCATCGTCGACCAGAATGCCGATCGATAGGATCAACGCGAACAGCGAGACGCGATTGAGCGTGAACCCCCAGGCCCAGGAGGCGAACAGCGTGGCGGTCAGCGTAAGGATCACGGCCGCGCCGACGACGATGGCCTCCCGCCAACCGAGTGCGAAGAGCACGAGCACCACCACCGAGGTCGTCGCGAACGCGAGCTTTTCGATGAGCTTCAGGGCTTTGGCGTTCGCCGTTACGCCATAGTCGCGCGCAACCTCGATTTTCACGTCGCCCGGTATCACGGCGTTGCGCAGCGTGTCGACGCGGCGCAGGACATTGCGCGCAACCGTGACGGCGTTTTCCCCGGGCTTTTTGGTCACCGTGACCGAGATCGCCGGATATTCCGTGCGATGTGCGCCCGCGAGTCCCTCCCATACGTAGCGCGTGGCGGCGGGCGGCCCGTCCTTGATGGTGGCGACGTCGGAGACGAATACGGGATGACCGTCATGGACCGCGACGATGACGTCGCCGACGTCGCGGGCGTCGGTCAGCACGGGGCCGCTCTCGATATGCACATTGCGGTTGTTCCGAACGAGGTCGCCCACCTCGGCGCCGGCGTTGGCGGCGGCCAACACGCGCCGCAAGTCGTCCACGGTCACGCCCGCCGCACGCATCCGGCCCGGATCGAGCAGTACGTTGACCGCCCGGTTCGGGCCCCCGAGCGTCGTCACGTCGCGCGTGCCCGGTACGCGCTTGAGTTCCGCCTCGATCGAATGTCCGACGCGTTCCAAATCGTAGGCGTTGCCGTCCGCCCGCGTCGTGTAAAGCGTCAATACGACGATGGGGACGTCGTCGATGCCTTTCGGCTTGATGAGCGGGGGCAACACGCCGAGATTCTTCGGCAGCCAATCTTCGTTAGAGAACACCGTGTCGTACAGGCGCACGAGTGCTTCCGTGCGCGGCACGCCCACTTTGAATTGCACCGTCAGCACCGCGAGGCCCGGCCGGGACACCGACATGACATGTTCGATCCCGGTGATGCGAGAAAGTACCTGCTCGGCGGGACCGGCCACCATACGCTCCACGTCGCGGGCGCTTGCGCCGGGGAACGGCACGAGCACGTTGGCCATCGTCACATTGATTTGCGGCTCCTCTTCGCGCGGCGTCATTGCCATCGCGAACAGGCCGAGGAGCAGCGCGACGAGCGCCAGCAACGGCGTGATCCGGCTCGCTTGGAAGAAACCGGCGATACGGCCCGAGACGCCGAGTTTGGGCTCGTTCATGGCGAGGGCGTCCGTAGGCGTCAGCGTTTGGCCGCGGCGAGCGGTTCGAGCGCGATGCGCTCGCCGAACGATAGGCCGGCCAGCACTTCGACCTGATCGGCGCTCGTCTCGCCTAGCCGCACCTGTCGAAGCGTCGCGCTGCCATCGTCGGCCACGACATAGACCGCATCCACTTCGGTGCGGCGCACGACGGCCGATAGCGGCACCATCAAGCGCGGATGCGGCGCGCCGATCGGGAAATGGGCACGTGCGAACATCCCCGGCCGTATGCCATTGCTTGTCGATGGCGGCAGGGCGAGACGAATCTTGATCGAATCGCTCTGAGGGTCGGCAAGCGGCAAAATCGTGACTGAACTTGCGGTTTGCCAGCGATCGGGTTCGGGCAGGTCCGGCAATTCGATGCGCGCGGGCGAACGCATCTGCAATAGGGCAACGCGCGATTGCGGCACGGTCGCGACCGCGCGCAGCGCGTTCGGATCGAGCACCGTGACGAGCGGGGTGCCCGGCATTGCCATCGACCCGAGTTCGACATCCACGCGGGCGACGATGGCCGCGTAGGGCGCCGAGATGCTATGCAGCGTAGGCTCGACGGCGGCTGCCCGTGTTTGCGCAAGCCGAGACGTGGAGATTGCCGCGGCCGCTCGATAGCGCGCTTGAGCGCGATCGAGTGCCGCCTGGCTCACATATTTGCGTGCGAATAGCGTTTGCGTTCGCTCGAGCTCGCGCCGGGCGACGTCGAGATCGGCTTGCGCCGCCGCTGCCTGCGCGCGAACGGCCGCCAACTGTTGGTCCGCCGCGCGCTGATCGACGGTCACGAGCGGTTGCCCGGCGCCGACGCGATCTCCCGCTTTGACGTAGAGCGCGGTGACGCGCCCCGGCACTTGCGCGGCGATTTCCGTTTGTCGCGTCGATTCGACGACCGCATCGGAGACGAGTTCGTCGTAGCGCTGCGTGGGGACGAGGACACGCGTCGCAAGCGCTTCGGCTTGAACTTGAACGGCGATGGCCGCGCCGCACGCGGCGAGCAACAGCCACCGCCAGCGTATCGAGTGTCGCTTGTTCATGGTTCGGCAACCGTGGGTCGTCCAGATGAAAGCTTGCCGCTAACGGATGCCGTTTCCGGCATAGCGGTCTGTTCATCTTGACCCTACGGTCGCCGGCGCAGTTGACTCAGGTCAACGTCTTGCGCGGAGCGGACCGGTTGAGCTCAGCCCGGTCGATTGGCGGCGGATTGCTCGGACTACGGAACAACCTTCGACGCTCAAGCGTAAAGGCCCATGCCGGACATGCTGGCGGTCAACTGTCGCCCCGAGATATCGATCGCCTGCACGCCGCCGCCCCGGATCGGGAGCAGCACGGTGGGGACCCCGCCGAGCGTGGTCGGCTGAAAGCCGATGTCGATCAGCGACTGCTTCAACGCCGAATAGAATCCGGCTTTTCTATAGTCTTGAATGACGGCTCCCGTGTCGATCCCTTGGTTCTCGAACACCCACATGTAAAGCGCGGGGAGCATGCGCTTGAATATGCGCCGATGGTGCTCGTTAATAAAGAAATCCGAGAATTTGACGTACTGGTCGACGCGATTGTTCAGGAAGTCTCGCGTTTTACGAGCGCCTAGCACAGCCTGCGAAAAACCGGGGCTCGTCTTCTTATAGCCCGGCATCTTCGATTTCATTTTTGCATAAAGATTGCATTGCTCCAATCCATTGTAATCGGGCGATGGAGGAGCCGTGAATCGCGTGCCGAAATGATCGATAAATTTCCATGCGAGGAACCAGACCATCTGCGCCGATTCGCCGAGCTCTTTCTTTACGCTTTTATCGAGATTGACTTGGCCGCTGTGATTGCCCGGGAACGGCACGTAGATCGCGTTGGTCGCGCCGTTGGTGAACGTGACGCGCTTGGCATCCTGCGGCTTAAAAAAGCCGCGCGTCTCGTGCATCGAGAGGACAGATAGGTAGTTCTTGACGTTGCCGCGAATTGTGCTGGCATCGTCGTCGCTCTTGTTCCCGATGCCGGCAACGGGATCGACCGCGAAAATGTTGACCGCGATATCGGGGAAAATCTCGCGAAGCTTGTAGGCAAGCTTCGTACACGTGACCGCACCGCGGCTCCATCCGAGCATATTGATTGTTTTCGGCGCGGGATTCAGTTGCGCGATCGTCGCGACCGCGTGCATGACGTTATCGTCCCAACCGGCTCCCGTCATTACGCCTGTGGCTTGCCAATTGTGATGGGTGTGCCCCATCTCTTTCGAGCCGAAAAACGCTTTCTTTTGCTTGTCGCGTGTGAACGGATTGAATTGCCCTGGAATGGCGCTTGTCGTCGGGTTGCTGCCGGGACCGTCGCAGATCAGAAAGTCTTGGTATTCGAGGCCCGCCGCCAAGCGGCCGAATTCGGCCACGATTTCCCCTTGGCCATCTCGGCTGGCGCAGGTTCCGTGATTAAAAACGGTGAATACGGGCGGTTGAAATGCGGGCATGGGTATTCACCTTTGGTTGACTTTAAAAGTGCGATTTATTGGATCGAGTCACACGTTTCTGTTTGGCCGATGTGAGATCCCAGAACAGGATAGCAGTGAGTTCGCGCGTGGGGCAATGACCTCCGGCCACCGTGGCCGTCGCGTGGGTGCAGCGGAGCGTCGATGTGTGTTTGCCCAGCCTTCATTCCACTGAAAGAGAGATAGGGTAGGAGCGCCGTTTATGCTGCTCTGGGAGCGGTTTCAGCCCAAACACCCGGGTGTCCGGGGCTCGCAGGTATTTGTACTTTTTCTACGAAAAGCGAGCGGCGAACGCATCGCGCAACTAGGGTTTCCACGTAACTTTGCTTTCGCCGCCACACGCATAGATTTCAAATTCTTTCTTAACATTTTGTGCGAGCGACTTGGTCCCAAATTTGAATAGCGGGTGTCTGTTAGATACGCCACACTTTTTAACTTTTCTATGCTAGAGTCCGGCCTCAAAGACACCAGAACAGAAGTTTGCTAAGCGTGACGGACCACATCAGCTTTCCAACACAGGACCAACCCACGGATCTTCGAACGTCTACCGTTTGAGTAAGCCATTAAGAGGCACGCGCGGCGTCTGACGATGTTCGCGCTCGCCTCCGCAGTGAATCGGTATGCGGTCGGGGGGGCGTGCCGGTTCATCGCCGTGGCTGGGAAATCGGTGCGACGCAACGGCCTACCCGGCTTGCCTTCGCGTCGCCTGTTGTCCCGGCATCTTCAGGGGTGATTTTTTCTCCCCCACCGTAGTACCCGCCCCCCTACGAATCCGAGTCATTTCATCGCCAAGCGCTATGCATGCCGCGATGTCGATTGCGTGTTTGTCTTTTTCAGTCCGGAGGGGACCATGTCCAATAGTTTGCAGAAGTGGGTCGGGCGCAATCGTCCGCCGCGCGTCCAGATCACCTATGACGTCGAGATCGGCGACGCTGTCGAAAAGCGCGAGTTGCCGTTGGTCGTCGGCTTGCTCGCCGACCTGTCGGGCCAGCCGGCTACGCCGCTGCCGAAGTTGAAGGAACGGCGTTTCGTCGAGGTGGACCGCGACAACTTCGACGAAATCATGGGCAAGGTCGCGCCGCGTCTGGACCTGTCGGTGCCGGACACGATGAAGGGCGAGGGCAACCTGAAGGTCGAGCTCAAGTTCAATCAGTTCTCCGATTTCCATCCCGAAAGCATCGTGCGTCAAGTGCCGCGTCTGGCGAAGCTGCTCGAAGCGCGTCAGCAGTTGCGCGACTTGCTCGGCAAGCTCGACGGCAACGACGAACTCGATTCGATTCTTGAGCGGATCGTTCAGAACTCCGAAGAATTGAAAAAAGTGCAGAGCGAGGCGAACGGCGGTGCCGCCGGCGCCGAGCAGGCAGCCGAAGGCGCGCCGTCGGCATGAGCGGCGCGACGCGGGCACGCGCCCGTAGTCGCTGATGCAACGAACTGACAAAGGACTACCAGATGGAAACGAATTCCGCCGTCGAATCGTCGGCCGCCGGCGCCACGACGAACGCAGATTTGAGCCTGCTCGACCGTATCGTGCTCGAAGGCAACATGGCCGTCGAACCCTCGCAAGGCGTCTATGCGAAGAAGCTGATCGGTCAGCTCGCATCGCAGATCCTCGACGAAGGCATGCGTACGAGCCCCGATAAGGGCGTGGTCGCGATGATCAACGAGCGTGTCGCCGAGATCGACAAGCTGCTCACGGATCAATTGAACGCGATCATGCACGACGAGGCGTTCCAAGCGCTCGAAGCCTCGTGGACGGGGCTGCACGACATGGTCTACGGCACCGAGACGAGCACGCGCCTGAAGCTGCGTCTGCTCAACGTCACGAAGAAAGAATTGCTCAAGGACCTGGAGACCGCCGTCGATCACGACATGAGCGTGCTCTTCAAGAAGGTCTACGAAGAGGAATACGGCACGTTCGGCGGGTATCCGTACTCGCTCTTGATCGGCGATTACACGTTCGGCCGGCATCCGCAGGATATCGCGCTGCTCGAGCGCATCTCGAAGGTGGCCGCCGCCGCGCACGCGCCGTTCATCGCCTCCGCCTCGCCGAGCCTGTTCGACCTCAAGTCGTTCACCGAGCTAGGCGTGACGCGCGATCTGTCGAAGATCTTCGAAAGCGCCGAGCTCGCGACGTGGCGTAGCTTCCGCTCGTCGGAAGACTCCCGCTACGTTTCGCTCGTGCTGCCGAGCTATGCGGCGCGCCTGCCGTACGGCGCGAAGACGAAGCCGGTCGAGACGTTCAACTTCGAGGAAGACGTCGACGGCTCCGATCACGGCAAGTACCTGTGGGCGAATTCGGCCTATCAAATGGGCCTGCGCATTACCGATGCGTTTGCCAAGTACAGCTGGTCCACCGCGATTCGCGGCGTGGAAGGCGGCGGCAAGGTCGACGGTATCGCCGCGCATGCGTATAAGACGGCCGAAGGCGACGTCGTGCTCAAGTGCCCGACCGAGGTGACGATCACCGATCGTCGCGAGAAGGAACTCAGCGACCTGGGCTTCATCGCGCTCGTCAACTCGAAGGGCTCGAACTTCGCGGCATTCTTCGGCGGCCAGACGACCAACAAGCCGGTGCTCTACAACAAGGACGAAGCCAATGCGAACGCGCAGCTTTCGGCTCGCTTGCCGTACGTGCTGGCCGCGTCGCGTTTCGCGCACTACCTGAAGGTCATCATGCGCGACAAGGTGGGCAGTTTCCAGACGCGCGGCGGTATCGAGGCGTATCTGAACAACTGGATCTCCGATTACGTGCTGATCAACCCGTCGGCATCGCAGGAGCAAAAAGCTCGCTTCCCGCTCGGCGAGGCACGCGTGGACGTGACGGAAGTGCCGGGCAAGCCTGGCTCCTATCGTGCGACGTGCTTTATCAAGCCGCACTTCCAGATGGAAGACCTGACGGCTTCGATTCGCCTCGTGGCGGATCTGCCGGCGGCGGCCGCCTAACGGCAAGCGACCTATGAATGCGCGGCGCTCTCCAGAGCGCCGCGGCTCCTTTCGCCAATTATCGAATCGGATCAAACATGGATACAGTCATCCTGCAATTCAAGGACATCAAGGGCAACTCGATGATCGACGGCTACGCCGACGGCATCATCCTGTACTCGTTCAGCCACAGCGTCAGCATGCCGATGAATTCGGACACGTCGAACACCGAGCGCACGATGGGCCGTCCCTCGTTCAGCGAGTTCTCGGTCACGAAGGCGACCGACCAAGCCACCCCGGCGCTGTATGCCGCGTGTGCAGCGGGCACGAAGCTCGGCGACGCGACGATTTCGATCGGCCGCAACGAAGGCGGCAAGTTCATGTTGCTGATGAAGTACGTGCTGACCAACGCTATGATTTCGCACATCAGCACGGGCGGCGGCAGCTCGGAAATGTCGGATTCGGTCACGATCCACTTCACGCAGATCACGTCGCAGTACACGCAGCAAAGCACCGATTCGACGAAGAAGGGCAATGCGTCGTTCGGTTGGGATCTTGCCGCGAACAAGGCGGCCAGCGCCTCGTAATCGAAACGAAGCGCGGTGCGCCGCCGCAATGCGGCGCACCCGGCTACCGTTAGTACCGTTAGTTGAACGCACACGTTATGTCGACCCTCCGCCACGGCTATCCGATGCCGCTATTCGAGCGTCTCGTCGAGGATACCGGCGCCTGGCTCGAAGGGGAGGGTGCGCTCAAGCAATCGGTGGCGCGCGAGCTCGCGCGCCTGCTGAACGCACGCTCGCGCCTGACGATGGCGGAGTTCGCGCATAGCGATTGCGGCGTGCTCGACTACGGCGTGCCCGATTTTTCCGAACGCTCGTTGCGCTCGGGCGCGGATCGCGACGCGATTCTCGCGGCAGTCCGCCGCGCGATCGCGCTGTTCGAGCCGCGGCTCGTCAACGTTGCCGTGAAGTTCGGCTTCAAGGATGAGATGAGCCGCGATGCCGTGCTCATCGTCGAGGGCGATATTCGCGTGGAGCGATCGGTCGAACACGTGTTTTTCGAATTGGCGGCCGGCGCCGGCGAGAGCCGGGACGACCCGGATGGATGCTGAGCGACATGGCGCCGGACGACATTCTTCAGTACTACAAACGCGAGCTGTCCTACTTGCGCGTGCAGGGGGCCGACTTTGCGCAGCGCTACCCTAAAGTCGCCGCGCGTCTCGCGCTGCACGGCACGGAATCGCTCGACCCGCATACCGAACGGCTCATCGAAGCCACGGCGTTCCTGGCCGCTCGCGTTCATCGCGACCTCGATCAAGCTTTTCCGCAAATCGCATCCGCGCTGCTCGAGAACGTGTGCCCGTCGCTCGCGCAAAGCGTGCCGTCGATGACCGTCGCGCAGTTCGAACTCGATCCGACCCAAGGCAAGGTGACGGCGGGTTTTCGCGTGCCGCGCCATACGGGGTTGTCGGCACTCACCGAAACGGGCGAGGCGTGTCGCTTCCGCACCGCTTGGGAAACCGTGCTGTGGCCGCTTTCGATCGCCGATGCACGCTTTGGCGACGACTCGACGCTGCGCCTTCGCCTCGACTGCGACGCCGGTGTCGACTTCTCCGAACTCGAGGTGCGCACGCTGCGGTTGCATTTGCACGGCGACTGGATGGTGACGATGCCGCTCTACGAGTTGCTCGTCTCCAGCGTCGCCAGCGTTTCCCTTGCGCCCGAGGGCGCGCCGCTCGTGCGGCTCGCGCAAACGGCATGGCGCGAAGTGGGGTACGCCGAAGAGGATCGCGTGCTGCCGCAACCGGCGCACGCTCATCCGGCCTATGGGCTGCTGCAAGAGTATTTCGCGTTCGCGCGCAAATTTCACTTCTTCGATTTAGAGGTGCCGGCGGGGGCGTTCGGCCGCGGCCGCAGCTGCGAAATCGTGCTCCATCTCGATCGTACGCCGCGCTCGCTCGCGCACATCGGCGCGCAGCATTTTCGGCTCGGCTGCACGCCCATCGTCAATCTCTTCGCGCAGACCAGCGAGCCGATCGTCGTGGGCGGGCGCAGCTACGAGTACCGTCTCGTCGCCGAGCAAAAGCGCGAAGCGATCACGGAGATTCATTCGATCGTCTCCGTCATCGCGTCAGATCCCGTGGCGGATCGCGCGACGGTGCTGCCCGGTTATACGGCGGTCGATCGCATGGACTTGGACGGCGGACAGAAGCCGTCGACGTTTTGGTTCGCGCGCCGCGAGCACAGTGTGCGGGGCAACGTGCCGGGCGTCGACACCTACTTGAGCTTCGTCGATGCGAGCCGCAATTTTGCGGCGCCGGCCGCGCCGGTCGTCTATGCGAACGTCCTCTGTACGAACCGCCGTCTGGCCGAACACGTGCCGGTCGGCGCTCGCATGCTCGTCGAGCGCGTGTCGCGCAATGCGCACGTGCGATGCCTGTACGAGCCCACCGCGCAACGCGAACCGGCGCTGGGCAGCGAGACGCTTTGGCGGCTGGTGTCGGTCTTGACGCGCAACTACCACTCGCTCGTCAGCGGGCCGAACGGCCGGCGCGAGTTGCAGGAGATGTTGACGCTGTTCGCCTCGGACGGCTTGCGCGAGCAAGACCAGATTCGTGGGATCAGCCGCATTGGAGCGCGCCATGTGACCGCGCACGTCGGCACCGACGCTTGGCGTGGATACTGCCGCGGCACCGAAGTGAACATCGAGTTCGATGCCGATGCGTTCGTCGGCGGCTCGCCGCTTTTGATGGCTGCCGTGCTCGCGCGTTTCTTCGCGATGTGCACGTCGGTCAACTCTTTTGTCCGGCTCGTGGTTTGCCGTGGAGACGAGATATGGAAGCAATGGGAACCGATGACCGGTTGCCAACAGCTGCTCTGATCGCCCGGCTCCTCGCCCATCCCCACGATTTCGACCTATTCCAGGCGATTCATTTGCTGGAATGCGCGCAATCGTGGGCGCGGCCGCTTGGGACGGGCGACGGGACCGACGAGGCGGTGCGCTTCGCCGGTCATGTCTCGCTCGCCTTCGAGCCGAGCGATATTCGTGCCGTGCGATCGCAGACGGCGCAGCCCGAGCGCACGACCTATACCGTGAGTACGGCGGCGATGTCGCTCGCCGGCGCGAGCGGACCGCTGCCGTTGCCGTTCACGGAATGGTTGCTGGCGCGACGCGCGGCGCGCGAGACGGCGATGTCGGATTTCCTCGACATCTTCAATCATCGCTTCCTTTCGTTCCTTTATCGCAGCCGGCAAAAACATGCGCCGGGGTTGAACGCACGCGCGCCCGACGACGCGGCGCTCACCGCGTGCCTCGACGCGCTAGGCAACCTGGGCTTGCGTGCCGGCGAGCGTGGGCCGGGCGGCGCGCGCCGCTGGCTGCGTCACGCAGGCTTGCTCGGCGGCGCGCCGCGCTCGATGGCCGGATTGCTGGCCATGCTGTCGGATCGGCTTGGCGTCGCGGTGCGGGGCGGTCAATTCGTCGGCGGTTGGCGCGAGCTCGATCCGCGCGATTCGGTGCGGGTGTCGGGGCTCGGCCGCGGTGCATCGCGTTTGAACGGCCGTGGCGTCGTCGGGCGGCGCTGCTGGGATCAAGCGGCCGGTATCCGCATCGAGTTCGTCGATCTGCCGCCGGAGCGGTTCGAAGCGCTGTTGCCCGGCGGCAAATTGCACGAGCTGACCGCATGGCTCGTGCAATCGTATTTGGAGCAAGACCTCGACGTTCACGTGGTGCTGCGGCCCGCGCCGGGGCAAGCGGCCTGTGCCGTCGGCGGCGCGGGCGCCGCTCGTCTCGGTTGGACGTCCTGGCTGGGCGCGCAACGTCCCGCGACCGCGGAACCCGCGGCACCGGGACCGCGCGCACCGGCCCGATTCACCTTGCGCATGACGCCGAGCGCGGCGCCATGGCGACCATCGAACGCGTAACCGAACCACTATGGAAATCGACATCCGCACTTTGGTGAGCCGTCTCGATCCGGCATGCAAGCACGCGATGGAGCTTGCCGCGCAATTGTGCGTGCGGCAAACGCATTACAACGTCGACGTCGAACACTTCTTGCTGCAACTGCTGGAATCGGATGCACCCGATCTGCGCGTGATCCTCGAGCATTTCGAGGTCGCGAGCGCCGAAGTATGCGCACAACTTCAAAAGGCGGTGGATCAGTTCAAGCGCGGCAACGGTCGTACTCCTGCGCTGTCGCCGAACTTTTCCCGGCTGTTTCAAGAAGCGTGGCTATTGAGTTCGATGCTGCTCGGTCAGCAGCAGATCCGTTCGGGCACGGTGCTGCTGGCTTTGCTGGAGGTCGATAGCTTGCGCGGATTGCTGATCGATTCCGCGCCTTCGCTGTTGAAGATCCCGCGCGCGACGCTGCGCGAATCGCTCGCTGCGGTGCTTGCGGCATCGAACGAAGACGGCGGCCCGGCCGCCGCCGCGCCTGCGGCCGGTGCGTCGCCCGGCGGACAATCGCCGCTGCCCGCGATGCCGACGGCCGCCGGCGGCAAGCCGGGCGGCTCGGCGCTCGCGCAATACACGGTCGATCTGACGGAGTTGGCGCGCGAAGGCGCGATCGATCCGATCTGCGGACGCGATCTCGAGATTCGCCAACTGATCGATGTCCTGCTGCGTCGGCGTCAAAACAATCCGATCCTCACGGGCGAGGCCGGCGTCGGCAAGACGGCCGTCGTGGAAGGGTTCGCTCAGCGCATCGTGCAGGGCCAGGTTCCCCCCGCGCTGCTGAACGTGACCGTGCGCTCGCTCGACCTCGCCCTGTTGCAAGCCGGTGCGGGCGTGAAGGGCGAGTTCGAGAATCGGTTGAAATCGGTGATTGCCGAGGTGAAGGCGTCGCCGGTCCCCGTAATTCTGTTCATCGACGAGGCCCATCAGCTGATCGGCGCCGGTGGGAGCGAAGGCCAAGGCGATGCGGCCAATCTGCTCAAGCCCGCGCTGGCTCGCGGCGAGCTGCGTACGATCGCGGCCACGACTTGGGCCGAGTACAAGAAGTACGTCGAGCGCGATCCGGCATTGGCGCGCCGTTTCCAAGTCGTCAAGGTCGACGAGCCGAGCGAAGCGGTCGCCATCGAAATGCTGCGCGGCATGGTGCCCAAGCTCGCGCATCACCATGGCGTGGAGATCGTCGACGAAGCGGTGCGCGACGCGGTCAAGCTTTCGCATCGGTACATCTCGGGGCGTCAGCTGCCCGATAAGGCGATCAGCGTGCTCGATACGGCCTGCGCGCGCGTGGCGATCGGGCAAAGCGGCGTGCCGGAGGACATCGAAGCGCTCGGCCGTGCGCTCGAATCGGGCGAAAACCAGTTGCGGATCTTGCGTCACGAAGCGGCGACGGGCGCCGATCATGCCGATGCCATCGCCGCTTTGACGAAGCAGCTCGAAGAGCAGCGCACGAAACACGCGCGGCTCACGGAAAAGCTCGCGACGGAGCAGCGCGCCGTGGAAGAGATCCTCGCTTGGCGGCGCAAGATCGCGCGCCAGGTGGATTCGGATTCGCCCGAACCGGCCGAAGAAGGCGAGGAGGGCGAGGATGGGCCATCGCTGCTGGCCAACCTCGGCCGCCTCGAAAAAGGCCTCGAGGCCGTGCAGAACGACGAACCGATGGTACCGGTCTATGTCGATTCGACGATGGTCGCGGAAGTGATTTCGGGCTGGACCGGCATTCCCGTCGGCCGGATGCTGGCCGACGAGCTGCATACGGTGCTCTATCTTCACGACAAGTTGGCCGAGCGCGTCGTCGGCCAGGACGAGGCGCTCGACGCCATTGCCCGCCGCGTGCGCACGTTCCGCGCCGACCTCGACGATCCGGGCAAACCGGTCGGCGTGTTCTTGCTGGTCGGCCCGAGCGGCGTCGGCAAGACCGAAACGGCCGCCGCGCTGGCCGATACGCTCTACGGCGGCGAGCGCAACATGATCACCGTGAACATGTCGGAGTTTCAGGAAGCGCACAGCGTGTCGGGGCTCAAGGGCGCGCCCCCCGGCTATGTCGGATACGGACGCGGCGGCGTGCTCACGGAAGCGGTGCGGCGCCGTCCCTATAGCGTCGTGTTGCTCGACGAAATGGAGAAGGCGCATCCCGACGTGCTCGAGCTGTTCTTCCAGGTCTTCGATAAAGGGGTCATGGAAGACGGCGAAGGCGTGCCGATCGACTTCAAAAACACGCTGATCCTGCTGACCTCGAATGCAGCCCAGGAGATCATCACCGAAGCGAGCCAAGGCGGACGCCGTCCTGCGCCTGAGGAGTTGATCGAGCGGTTGCGGCCGGCGCTCTTGCGCCAGTTCAGCCCGGCCTTTTTGGGCCGGCTCGTGCTCGTACCGTACTACCACCTCGGCGACGCGCAGATCGCGGCCATCGTGAATTTGAAGCTGAACCGGCTTGCCGAGCGCTTCTCTCGCAACCATCACGCGGAGCTCACCTGGGACGACGATTTCGCCCGCGTGATCACCGAGCGTTGCAAGGAAGTGGATAGCGGCGCGCGCAACGTGGACCATATCCTCACGCAGATCGTGTTACCCGAGTTGGCGCGCGAAGTGCTCGAGCGGATCTCGCTGGCCGAACCGTTCGCCGCCGTCCATTTGGCGTTCACGCCGACGGGCAGCCTCGCGTTCAGCTTCACGGCGAGCGACGGAGCTTGATATGCCGCAGGTGACGACGGTTCAAACGGGCAGCTTTCTCTCGGTGAGTTCGCCGTTCGGCGCGGACGTGCTCGTGCTCGAGGGTTTCTCGGGCCGCGAGGCGATCTCCGAGCCGTTCCATTTCGAGCTCAGGATGCGCTCGACGAACACCGCGCTCTCGCCGGCGTCCATCGTCGGACAAAGCGTAACGGTCACGGTCCAAACGCAAGGCGGCGCGGCGCGCTATTTCAACGGCATCGTCACGCGCTTCGCACAGGTGGGTGCCGATGCGGCGAACGGCTACTATTCGGCGGCCCTGGCGCCGCGTTTGTGGCTCGCCACTCTCGGCAGCGACCGCACGATCTATCAGAACCTCAGTGCGCTCGATATCGTCCAGCAGGTGCTTTCGGGCCTCGGCATCACCGTCAAGAAGAGCACGACAGGTACCTATGCCGTGCGCGAGTACTGCGTCCAGTACGACGAAAGTCCGTTTCAGTTCGTCTCGCGGCTGATGGAGGAGGAGGGCATCTTCTACTTCTTCACGTTCGCGAACGGCAGCCATACGATGGTGTTGGCGGATAGCCCTTCGGCGCACGAGCCGACACCGAATGCGTCGCAGCTTTGGGTCTCCAGCGACTCGGTCGCGCATAGCCCGGCCGAGCGCGTGAGCGCGTTCGAACTCGTCACCGGGCTCACCGAGCGCACGCATATCGTCGCCGATTACGACTTCACCTCGGCGGCTATTTCGACGGCCACGTCGGACGCGACGAGCGGGACGACGAACGGCACGCGATACACGTTCCCCGGCCGCTATGCGCAGGCATCGGACAGCACGCGTACCGCGGATCTGCGGCTTGCGGCGCAGCAGGTCGGTCAGCAAACCGGCAAGGGTACCAGCGTATGTTTCGCACTGACGGCCGGTTCGAGCTTTAACCTCGGCGGCCATGCCAATAGCGCGGTCAACGCGAGCTACGTCGTGCGCGCGGTCGAGCATAGTGCGACGAACGACCAGTACAGGAACGAATTCGTGGTGTTTCCCTCTTCGGTTCCATTCCGCCCGCCGCTCGTCACGCCGCGGCCGGTTGTGGCCGGCAACCATACGGCGACCGTGTCGGGATCGTCGGGCGAGGAGATTTGGACCGACGCCTACGGACGCATCAAGGTCAAATTTCATTGGGATCGTTCGAACACCCAGAACGAAAACACGTCGTGCTGGGTACGTGTCGCGCAGACCGTCGCGGGCAACGGGTGGGGACACTTCTTCCTGCCGCGCGTGGGCCAAGAAGTGATCGTCAGCTATGTCGACGGCGATCCCGATCGTCCGCTCGTGACGGGCTGCGTCTACAACCAGTCGAGCACGCTGCCGTACGCGATGCCGTCGATGCAAACGCGTAGCACGATCATGTCGCGTTCTTCGAAGAGCGGTACGGCGGGCAACGAAATTCGCATGGAAGACAAGACCGACAGCGAGGAGTTGTATCTGCACGCGCAGAAAGACATGAATGTCTCGATCGAAAACGCGCTGGCAACGACGGTGATCGCCGGTAACGAGACCCATACGGTTCAAAAGGGCGATCGCACGGTCGACGTGCAGACGGGCAAGGAAACGCACACGGTCAAGGGCACGCGCTCGCTAGACGTCACGGGCGACGAGACGCATACGAACCACGCGAAATTTACGCATGACGTGACCGGCGATTACACGCTGAAGGTCAGTGGGAATTTGACCATCGACGTCAGCGGTTCGATCACGTTCAAGTCGGGTACGTCTTTTAGCTCGAAAGCGGGGACGTCGATGGCGAACGAAGCGGGTACGACACTCGAGAACAAAGCAGGCACGACGCTCACGATCGAAGGGCTCGAATTGCAGGGAAAGGCATCGGCGACGGCCACGGTCGACGGCGGTGGAATGCTGGCCCTGAAGGGCGGCCTCGTCAAACTGAATTGACGTCGCCCCTATCGTTCGAAATATATCGCCATGACCGATCTCGCGCCCAACCGTTCGCCGCTTGCTTCCGCCACGCCCCCGGAGGCGCAGGGTCGCGTCGTCGTCGAGCAACGCGATGCGAAAGGCGCGATCGTCGGGCGCGATGCGCTACTGAACGGCGTCCCGCATGGGCCGATGGCGCGCTGCACGCCGGATGGTGAGCCCACGTTCGAAGCGCACTACGCGCACGGGGCGCTGTCCGGGGCGATGCGCGCCTACGATCCGCCGGGCGTGCTCGTCAAGGAGGCGCATTACGTCGACGGCAAGGAGCATGGCGTGACCACGCTCTACCAGGACGGGCGCGTGGCCGCACGGCAAGCGTATGTGGCCGGCGTGCTGCAAGGCGAGAGCGTGTCGTATGCGCCGTCGGGTCAAGTCACGTCGCGGCTGCCGTATCGCGCGGGCAAACTCGAAGGCGAAGCGGTGTTTCTACACGAAGGCGTCGTCGTGCGGCGCGCGTGCTATCGCACCAGCGTGCTCGAGGGCGAAACGCGCGAGTACGCCGCCGACGGCACCTTGGTGCAGAGCCTGCCCTACCACGCAGGATTGCTGCATGGGACTGCACGGCGATTCGATCCCGATGAGCGTGTGATGGCGGAGCGCCGCTACGTGAACGGAAAACCGCAAGAAGTCTGGCGCGAGATCGACACGCCCGTTGCCGGTCAGGCTGCGGGCTTGCCGAAAATCGTCTCGAACTTCGAAAAATGGGTAAAGGGCTGATCGATGGGCATCTTGGTTACCGCCGGCACCATGTTGAAATGCAGCTTCGGCCTGGCGCCTTCATCGCTGAACGTGTTGCCGACGTCGTGCGTCATGGCCGGTGCGCCGGCCGCGACCATCATGGACAACGCGCCCATGGTCAACGTGCTGCCGTTCGGCATGTGCAATTGCCCCGCTAACCCGACTGTCGCGGCGGCGACCGCGGCGGCAATGGGCGTATTGACCCCGATGCCGTGCGTGCCCGCCACGGCGGCGCCTTGGATGCCCGGTTCGCCAACGGTGCTGATCGGCGAGATGCCGGCGCTGCAAAACGATTCGACATTGATGTGCAACTGGGGCGGCGTGATCCAGATCGTGGCGCCCGCGCAATTCACCACGATGGTTCCCTGAGGACGAACGGCGATGCCTTATGTGTTTTCCATGACGACTCGAATGGCCACGATCGCGGCGTGCTGCGTCTTGCTGCTCTGTGTCTTGCTGTTTTTGCTCGGCGTCGAAATCGGCGCGCGTTATGTTGCGCCCGCCCAGGCGTCCGGCACCCCTGCCGCAAGCGAACGCGCACCCGTGCCCGCCAGTGCGGATGCGCCTACCGCCGCGTCCGCCGCACCTGCTTCCAACGCTTCTTGAAACTGCAAACGGTAATCGCTATGCCTACGCTTCACTTTTCGGGTCTCGCTTCGCTCAGGCGCTCGGTCACGGCCCGCGCGGCGCGCGCGCATACGCTTGCGCTCGCGCTCGCGCGCCGCGTTGCCGCCGCCGCTTTCGCGACGATCGTCTCGCTCATCGCCGGCACGCATGCCGCGAACGCCGCCGGCACGCCGGCGCCCGTCGCCGCGCCCGCGCCGGCGGCCAGCGCGCCGCTTGCGATGACGGCGACCGGGCTCGTGCGCATGCCCGACGGACGCTTGCTCGCACCCGAATTCGCCCGCATCGTGAGTCGCGGCGAACTCGTGGTCGCGATGCTCGGCGTGGACCAGCCGCCGTTTTTCGAGGTGCGCAACGGCCGCCTGCAAGGCATCGACGTCGATATCGCGGACGAGCTCGCGGCAAAGCTCGGCGTCAAGGTGCGCTTCAATCGCGACGCGAAAACGTTCGACGGCGTCGTTGCAGAGCTTGCGAACGGCGATGCGGATTTGGCGGTCAGCAAGTTGTCGCGGACATTGGCGCGGGCCGAACTGATCAGCTTCAGCACGCCCTACGTTCGGCTGCATCGCGCGCTGTTGCTGAATCGTTTGAATTTCGCGCAGGTCGCACACGGCCGGCCCGCGCCCGAGGTGATCCGCTCGTATGACAGCACGATCGGCGTCGTCATGAATTCCTCGTATTCGCAGTACGTCCAAACGAATTTCCCGAACGCGAAGGTCAGGGCGTATCCGAGCTGGGATGCATTGCTCGGCGGGCTCGATAAGGGCGAGGTGACGGCCGCGTACCGCGACGAATTCGAAGTCAAGCATGTGCTCAAGAGCGATCCCACCGCCTCGCTGAAATTGCGCGTGGTGACGCTGGACGACCTCGAAGATCCGATCGCGATCGGGGTGAACGTGTCCACGCCCGCGTTGCTCGCGTTCGTCAATCAATTCCTGGCGGAACGCAGCAAGAAACTCGACGTAAAGACACTGTTGCAAGCCACCGATAACTAAAACAAAAGCGCGCTTTGGAGACCGGACGATGAATATGAACAAACTCTACGCCCTGGCGGTGAATCCGTGGGTAGTGATCGGCAGCTTGGCGCTCGGCAGCGCCTTCGGCCTGTTGTTGCCGTTGATGGCGCAACGGCTCGACGTGATCGGCGATCTGTACGTCAACTTGTTGAAGATGACGACGTTGCCGTTCATGGTGTCCGCCGTGATCTTCAGCTTGCAGCGCCTGTTCCGCGACGGCGGTACCTCGCGCTTGCTGCTGCGCGTCGTCATCGTGATCCTGGGCGCTTCGGCGACGGTCGCGGTGGTGGGCGCGATCGTGCTGCTGACGATGCGGCCGGGTGCGAACCTCTCGACCGCGACGATGCAAACGTTCGGTGCGATGGTCGGCAGCGACGCGTCGGGCACGAACGAAACCGTCATGAGCCTGTACGGCACGGATACCGTGCCCAAGACGGTCGGCTTCACCGATATGCTCAAGAGTTTGGTGCCGAGCAACATCTTCGCGGCGCTCGCGAGCGGCGACGCATTAAAGGCGCTCGTGTTTGCGCTCTTGTTCGGCTTGGCCGTCGGCCGCGTGCCCGAACGGATTTCGGTGGGCTTGAGCCAGGCGCTCGAGACGGTCTATCACGCCTGCCAAAAGCTCATGCACTGGCTCAGCTACCCGCTGCCGCTGATTTTGTTCTGCATGAGCGCGGCGCAACTGGGCAAGTCGGGTGTCGGGCCCTTGCACGCAATGTTGCAATTCGTCATCGCATTTTTTATCGTCGCGGTATTGTTGCTCGTGCTGGCGGCCGCGATCATTTGGAAACGCTCGGCCAATTCGCTCGGCGGCACGCTCGATGCGCTGCGCGCGCCGTTCGCGCTCGCACTGGCGACGCGCAATAGCGCGGCCTGCATGCCGAGCATGATCGAAAGCTTGGTCGACCGCCTCGGCTTTGCTCGTTCGCGCGTCGAACTCATGGTGCCGCTGACGGTGTCGCTGCTGCGCGTCGGCCCGATGGTCTACTACGTCTGCGCAACGCTATTCGTCGCGCAGCTTTATGGGCGTCACCTTGGCGTGGCCGAAGTCAGCACTGTCTTGCTCGCATCGATTCTCGCGGGCTTCGCGTCGGCCGGCATGACCGGTCTCGTGACGGTTTCGCTGATCGGCATGACCTGCGTCTATCTGAGTTTGCCGTTCGAGGCGGCCTTTATCCTGTTCCTCGCGGTCGACCCGTTGTGCGACATGCTGCGTACGCTGATTCTGGTCATCGGCAATACGGCGGCCGTGTCGGTCATTTGCCCCCGGCCGCTCAAGCTCTAGGATCAGGCCATGGCGCTAATTGGCATCCTGGGCGGCATGGGGCCGCTTGCCACCGTCGATTTCATGGAGCGGGTGATCGCGTTGACGAGCTCGGCCGGGGCATCGCGCGACCAACAGCATTTGGAGCTGCTGGTCGCCCACCTGCCGCATATTCCCGACCGGTCCGAAGCGATGCTCGGCAACGGCGAGAGCCCGTTGCCGGCACTGCTGCGCGGGATCGACATGCTCAACCGCAACGAGGTCGAGCTGATCGTTATCCCGTGCAACTCGGCGCATTACTGGTACGACGCAATGCGCACGCACAGTCGCGCACCGATCATCCATATCGCCGAGGCGAGCGTGGCGGCGGTGCCGGAGGGCGTATCGCGCGTCGCCGTGCTTGCCACCGGAGGGACATTTCGATCGGGCCTTTACCAGCGGATGCTCGTGGCCCGCGGGCTGGAATCGGTCGATCCCGACGCCGCGACGCAAGAGCATATCGACGCCTGTATCCGCGAAGTGAAGGCGGGCCGGATCGGCATATCGGCCGAACATCTCGCGGCGGCGCTCGATTGGCTCCTCGCGCACGGTGCGCAGGCGATCGTCTGGGGCTGCACCGAGCTGCCGCTCGCCGCGCGGGAGATGGACGTTCCCGCGATACCGGTCATCGATAGCACGCTCGAACTTGCCCGCGCGACCGTGTCGTACGGTCTAGCGCGCGGCTGGAATTCGCCACGATGAACGCGCTGAGACGACTGCCCAATTCCGCGCCGGTGCTGCTGCTGTGCGTATTGCTCGGCTGTGTGGCCGGTGCGTTCGTCGAACCGGTGGGCGCCGCCGCCTATGCCCTCGGCCAGATCTATATTTCGCTCGTCACGATGGCGGCGGTGCCGCTGCTCGTCGTGGCGATGTTTTTCGGGTTGCGGCAACTGCTCGCGCTACCGCGCCCCGGTCTGCGTATCGGCACCATGTTGACGTTGGCGATCGCGCTCGTTGCACTGTGCGGCGTCGCCGGTACGATTGCAGGCGTGGTTGCCGCGCCGGGGCTCGATTTGTCGGCGGCCGCGCATGACGTACTCGGCCGGTTGATCCTCGCGAGCAGCGGCAACGCCGGCGAAGTGCGCATGGCCTTGTTCGCGCAAGGGGCGCAGGCGTCGACCGAAGGCGCGTTCGCCCTGACCGATGTCGTGCCCGATAACTTCTTCGGCGCGCTCGCGAACGGCCGGGCGCTCGGCATTCTGACCTGCACCATTTTCTTCGGCATGGCGTTCGCCGCGCTTTCGAGCGAGCAGACGAAGGTGCTGAACGGGATCTTCGAAAGCATCTACCGTGCGCTCGAAGCGCTGATCGACTACGCGAATCTGTTGTTGCCCGTGCTCGTGTTCGGGACCGCGGCCCATTTGGTCGCGCATACGCCGCGAGCGTTGCTCTCGGCGATGAGCGGGTTCATTGGGGTCTTCCTCGTCTTGGCGGGCGGGTTGTCGTGCATTGCGATCGCGGCAATCGCGATGCGCACGCGCGTGTCGTTCGTGCGCGCGCTCGCATGCCTGCGCGCGCCGATGCTTGTCGCGTTCACGTCCGGCACCGCGACGGCGGCGATTCCGCACACGATCGAAGCAATGAGCGCAAAGCTCGGTTGCAGTCGCGGCGTCGCGGAACTCGTGGTGCCGTTCGGTGCGGTCTTCGTGCGCGCCGGCTCCGCGCTTTATTTCGCCTTGGTCACCGTATTCGTCGCGAACCTTTATGCGCATTCGCTCGACGTCGCCGACTATGCGATGATCGGCGCCGCCGCCGCGGTGGCCGCGTTCGCGTCGGCGGGGCGCAACGGGGCCGGCGGCATCGTGGCGGCGGGGATCGTCTTATCGCTGCTGCGCTTGCCGGCCGAGGCCGCCTTGGTGCTGTTCGTCGCGATCGATTTGATTTGCGACGGACCGCGCAATTTGCTGAGCTTGCTGTCCACCTGCGCCGTGGTCGCCTTGGTGTCGGCGGGTTTGCAGCCGGATCGCGCCCCCGCATCCGCGCAAGCCACCACGCTTTATGGCGAATCCGCGTTGGTACGCCTAGCATTTACGCGAGCGCAGCTCGCGTTGGTGGCGCTCTGCGCGGTATTGGCGGCTTCTTTGATCGTAGTCATGGGTATAGGAGTGGGAGCAAGATGACGGACTGGCGACGCTGGGCGCGGCGGCAGCTCTTCGCACGCGGCGAGACGGGATCCCTTAGGCGGTGGGCCGCGGGGTTCCTGACCGCGCTGTGCTTCACGGGACTCTCCGGCTGCTCGATGCTGTTCCCGTCGGGCGACAAAGTGAAATGGGACGAGCTGACGCTCGCGGCCAGCGACGATGCGAACAACGACAGTCCCGTCGCGGTCGACGTCGTGTTCGTGACCGATAAGGCCCTGCTCGCGCGCGTGGCCGAGCTGCCCGCTTCGAAATGGTTTGCCGCGCGCGGCGATTTGGTCGGCACGTTCCCGGACGCGATTCGCTACCAGAGCTGGGAGCTCGTCCCGGGCCAGCGCCTCGTGGTGCCCAAAGACAAGCTGCGCGGACCGCGCGTGGCGGGTGTCTTCGTATTCGCGGACTATCCAGGGCCGGGTGCCCATCGCGTGCGAGTCGAGCGATTCGATGGCCGGCTCGTCGTGCAACTCGGCGACAACGCATTTTCCGTTTCGAGTGTCAAATGACAGAGCTTCGCTGTGCTTTCGATTTCCGGCGCGCCGCGCCTTCGTACGGCCGGGCCGTTCTCCGTGATGCGGGGTGCCGTCATGCCTGAACGACTGTTGCCCATCGTCGAGCGCGTCGAATGGTTCGAGGGGATGATGCTCGCCCCGCAGCATTTTCAGTTGCTGGGGGCGCGCGTCGATTCGCTCGTGGCATGGCAAAGCCTGACGGCCGCGCCGTTCAGCTGGGGCGTGCGGCGCCTCGTATTCGACGAAGGCTTGCTCACAGCCGGCGTCGTGCGCGTGCTCGCGCTCGAGGCGATCATGCCGGACGGCACGGCCGTCTCGTATTCAGCCGAGTTCGCGCAGCAGGGACGACTGGAGCTGTCGCTCGCGCCGTTCGCCGAGCGGCTCGCGACGACGCAGCTCGAGATCTATCTCACGCTGCCGGTGGCCGCGTCGATGCGCGGCGAGGCCGAGCTGCGCCGGTTCCGTTCGGTGCCCGGCGAGCCGGTCGAGGACAGCACCTCCGGTGCGCCGCCGGCCGACATCCCTCGCCTGGTGCCGAATCTCGCGCTCGAGGCCGGCGAGATTCCGTCGGGGCGTTTCGTGTCGTTGTGCCTCGGCACGGTCTATAAGGACAACGAAGTCGTCAAGCTCGGCGAGCGCCAGCCGCCGTTGCTCGAAGTTGCGCGCGACAACCCGCTGTGGACGGCCGTTGCCTCGTTGCTCGGCCAGGTGCGCGGCAAGGCCGCGTTCGTCGCGCGGCAGACGGCGATTCCCTCGTCGAAGGCGGACGATCGGTTGACCCAGCTCGAACTGAAGGATCGGTTACGCAGCTTGCTCAGCGCGCTTCCGTTGGCCGAGGCAGTGTTGCGCACGCCGCATTTGCATCCGCTCGCGCTTTATCACGCGCTGGCGGCGCTGCACGGCTCGCTTTCGATGCTCGCGCCCGGCGGCATGCCGCCCGTGCCGCCCGATTACGACCATGCCGATCCGCTCGCGGTGTTCACGCCGCTCCTGAGCTCGCTGCGCGAGGCGATCGCGGAGGTCAGCGAAGGGTATCGCGAACGCAAATTCCATTTCGGCAACGACCTGTTCGACATCGTCGTTCAGCCGCAATGGGTGGACGGGCGTCTCGTGATCGGCCTGCGCGGCCAATCGGATCGCGATCTGTTGGCCTGGATGGACGGCGCCGTGATCGGCTCCGAGTCGGTCTATGCCTCGTTGCGTAGCCGGCGCGTGCTCGGCGCCGTGCGCCGGCCCGTCGAGTATGCCGAAGAACTCGGCATCCGGTCGGGTTCCGGTTATCTGTTGTTCGAGGTTGCGGCCGATCCGATGCTCGTTCGGGCGGGCGAGGCGCTTGTCATCGGCAATCCGAACGAAGGGGCGAGCGCACAGCGCCCTCAGGAAATGTTGCTGTTTACGAAAGACTGACGATCGACACCAAGATGGCACGCAATCGTATTGAAACCGAAGAGAACGACCCCGCGATGGAGCAGTTTCGCGCGTTCCTCGACGAGCTCGTCAAGGCGCAAAAGCGGTTCTCCGAGGCGGCCGGAACCGATGCCGAAGAGGCCGCGCAGGGGATGTCGCGGCATCTGCTGAACGTGCTCGAGATTCAGACGCTGCAATCGCGTCGCGAGAGCACGCGCTTCGACATCGAGAACGTGGCCGACGCCCGTTACCTGAAAGCCGTGCTCGCCGACGAGTTGCTGCTCAACGCGCAATGGGCCGGGCGCGAGCGCTGGACGTCGTACCTGCTCGAATCGACGCTGTTTCGGACCAACATCGCCGGCGATCTCGTCTTCAAAAAAATCGAAGAGTTGTTGTCGGATCGCGAGCCGTCACGGCGGGAGATCGCGCGTCTGTATCTGTTCGCGCTCGCGATGGGCTTTCAAGGGCGCTTTCGCGGCGGCGGCGACGCGGCCGATGCGCGCCTGCGCAGCTACCGCGAGGAACTTTACGAATTCATCTATCAGCGCCGTGCCGATTTGGGCGGGCGCGATCGCGTGGTGGCGCAGTCCGCCTATACGAATACGCTCTCGCATATCGCGCCGCGCAAACTGCCGAGCGTGAGCCGTTGGAGCGTGATGGCCTTGCTCGCGGTGGTCGCATTGCTCGCCATCTCGGAGATTTTGTGGCTGTGGCAATCCTGGCCGGTTCGTCAGGCCCTGCACGGCGATACCGTGGTGGGGGTAAGTTCATGAGCGCCTTGCATCGTTCGTTCATTGCGGGGGCGGCGGCATGCTGACGAGCAATCTATTCTTACTGTCCGTTGCCGTGCTGATCGCGCTCGTGCTGGTCGTGCTCGGCGCGGTGCTGTGGATCGCCGCGCATAGCGCGCAGAACAAGCCGGCCGCCGAACGCAAGATCGTGCGGCTGCGCACCGATTCGCTGCGCAATGCGTTTCGCCAGGCCGTGGAGTTGATCGAAGGCAACATTGCCTCGCGCAGCGAACGTTACAACGTTCCTTGGGTGATCGTCCTGAATGAAGGCGACGACCCGCGGCCGCTACCGATCGCACAGGCGGGCGTGGCGAGCGTGTTGAGTTCGGAGGCCGCCAATCCGGCCGCGATCCAGGGAATCTCGTGGAATTTTTTCGATCGCGGCATCGCCATCGACATCAAAGCCGCGTACCTCGGCTCGCCCGACGAGGAGAGCGACGAGAAGCCTTGGGACGAATTTCTGAGCCTGTGCCGCAACTATCGGCCGCAGCGGCCGTTCGATTCGGTCGTGGTCACCGTGCCGGCATCCATGCTGCTCGCCGATCACCCCGACGCGCGCCTCGAACTGGAACGCCACGCCAAGCTTGCGCACCGCCGCCTATGGCTCGCGCAAAATCGCTTCGCGATGCGTTTCGCGGTCTACGTCGTCGTGACGGGATGCGAAGCGCTGCCCGGCTTCGCCGCGTTCGCGCGTGCGTTGCCCGAGCCGCTGCGGGCGAGCATGCTCGGCTGGTCCTCGCCGTTCGATCTATCGACGACCTACCAGTCGAACTGGGTCGATACCGCGATGGGCAGCATCGAGCGGGCCGTGTCCGATGCGAGCGCCGAGCTGTTCACGCTCGATACGGGTAGCCTCGACGTACAGGGATGTCTGTTGCTGCCGGCGCGCGTCGAAACGATGCGCGCGCAATTGCAGCTCTACGTCGACGAGTTGATGCGGCCGAGCGCCTACCACGAGCCGTTCTTCTTCCGCGGCATCTATTTGACCGGCGACAGCGGCGAACTCGCGCAGCGCGGCGAAGGTGACGAGCAAGCCCGTGAAGGCGAAGCGATCGAGTCGCCGGAGGCCTACGATCCGTATGCCGAGCGCGCCGAACCGCGCTTCGCGGCGGAGGCAGGCGCCGATTCGGCGGACGAGGGCACGCACGACGGCAGCCGTGCATTGAACGATTTGATGTTGCAGCCGGCCTTTTTGCGCGACCTGTTCGAGAAAAAGATCTTCCTCGAATATGGTTTGACGCGCCCGTCGCGCTCGCAGCACCTGACACGGCCGATGCTGCATCGGGCGGTCCGCTGGGGCGGCATTGCGCTGTTGGGCGGATGGGCGTTCGGCCTCGCGGGCGCGACGCTCGCGCTGAGCCACCGCAATCCGAGGCTCGTCGCCGCGCTCAACGAATTGCACGCCGATGCCCAGGAACGCGATGCCGCGGCGCGCGGCGGCGAGTCGTTGCCGGCCGACTGGTACCGCAGCAAAACGTTGTCGCTGATCGGCTTGAACGGCGAACATATCGGCACGCTTTGGACCGTGTTCATGCCGGGTTCGTGGAGCGTCTTCGACGATCTGGACGAGCGCGTGCGGGCGCGCTTCGAGCGCGAGTTCGGCGAGATTGCGCTGACGGCGCTCGAACGGGAGATGCTTGCGCACGTGAGCCGGATGACGGGCGTGGCGAGCGATCCCAGCACGGGACAACTGATCGTCGGCGACGATTGCGCCGCGCCGGCGCTCGGTAGCGACTCGCCGGTGGTCGGCAGTTTGGCCGTCGAAGACTTGCCGGCGATGCAGGCGATGCAGCGTTACGTGACGTCGGTCGATCAACTCGATGCCGCGCTCGCCGCCATGCAACGCCTGCAACGGCCCTCGCCCGGGAACGAAGAGGCACTCAGGCTTGTCGTGCGCTACGCGTTCGGCGCCGAGTTGCAGGGCAATGTGGCCGGCAGCCTGCGCTATTTTTACCGCGACGTATCGAGTCGCGGCGACGCCTACGCGGCGGACCGCACCGGCGGTTTGAACGTGACGGTCATCGGGCAAGCGGTGCGTTGCACGTTCGACAAGGGCGCGCAGCAATTGGACGCGCAGATGTTTACGGCGAACCCGCTGCTTGCCGCCGAGCGCGCGGTCACCGGCCAAATCGATGCGCTTTCGGTCGGCAGCGTGGGCCTCGGCGATTTCGGTCAGACGAGCGCGAGCTATCGGGCGATCGTCTCCGGTATCGATACGCAGCAGACGCTGCTCGCGTCGGGTAAGGCGGGCTGGATGCATCAGACGCAGTTCAATCCGGGACCGGTATGGGATCGTACGTTCATCCGCGCGGCTCAGGACCGGCTGCTCGGGGCCGATCTCGTCTCCCGCCTGCGCGAACGTTCCGGCACGGCGTTCCAAGTCTTCGCCACTGAAATGGCGCAGCGCTTCGGCGGGCCGGACGGCGGCGTCGTATGGATGGATAAGGATGCGCGCTATGTCGTTTCGCCGGCGCGCCTTGCGTTGCGCGACGGTTTAGCGAAGCTGTTGTCGCAGCCGTTCATGGTGGCGCCGCGCAATCTGCCGTTGCCGACGGTGCCCGACGGTTCGATCGTGACCTGGGACCGCACGCAGCTCGACCAAGCGATCGCGCTCGGCGACGAACGCAAACACTATCTCGCCGAGGGGTTGGCGACGTTGCCCGACGCGGTTCGCCCCGCCGTGCAACAGGCGCTCGATGCCCAGTTCGCGCGGCTTGTTCTCGACCAAGTGGCGTCGGCCGCTTCGGTCTCGCCCGCCGAGGGCGACACGGCGGGCGCAGCCAATGCTTCATTCGACGCGGCTCGGCCGCGCCTTGTGAAGATTCGCGCCACGCTCGCGGAGATGGGCGCGAATGCGCAGGCGGCCGATCTGGATACGCTCGTATCGAGCGACGCGATGCAGCATCTTCGCCTCGTCGATAACGCGCTCGCTCAATCGGATCTGTATGCGACGCGCCCGGCCGGTAGCGGTGCGAGCGGCGGCAAACCCGTGCTCGCGGCGTTCGGCGTGGGCGATGCGGCCGCGCTCAACGTCTATTTGCAGCAGCAGTCGCTGCGCGCGCTCGAGCTGGGCAAGCAGGCGAAGACGTATCTGTCGGCGCTCGACAGCGCCGATGCGAATGCGCCGCTCGCCCAGCGTTGGCAGGCGATCGTGACCGATCTCGACCGCTATCAGCTCAAGAACCCGAACAGCAGTTTGCTCATGCTCGAGCAATTCCTGCAAACGGTCGCGGCCGATCCGAACGCCGGCGAGTGTGTCGAGCGCTTCCCGGCGCGCCCGGCCGGCGTGGGCGGCGACTATTTCACGTCGCTGCATATGCGCTTGTACGACAGCTTGCTCTCGCGCTGCGGCTCCGGGCTCTCGGATGCGCTGCGCGGCGAATGGGACGGTTTCGCGTCGATCTACAACCAAAGCGTGGCATGGCGGCGGCCTTTCTCCGGCCCGCTCGTTCCCGCCAAGGCGAACGATACGCCGGCGATGCCGGCCGATTACGGCGAACTCGGCGTGGCGCTCAAGCGCTACGAGCAGGTAGCGCCGGCGCTTCGATCGGCCGGTGCCGGTGCGAAGGCGCTTCGCGCGAGTTCGGTGCGGCATTTCGTCGAGCAGTTCGATCCCGTGGATGCGCTGCTCGCGCCGCTCTATCCGGGCGCGGACGGGACGACGGCCGGTTATGACGTCACGGTCGATTTCCGTGCCGACCGCGCGGGGGAAGTGGCCGGCAATCAATTGATCGACTGGACGATTCGCGTCGGCGATCACAGCGTGTCGCTGCAAGACCCCACGCAATCGGTGCACTGGGAATACGGCATGCCCGTGACGCTCGTGTTGCGCTTCGCGAAGAACTCGCCGCTCAACGCGAAAAACGATCCGGCGCAGCGCAACTTCACGACAGACGGGGAAACGTTGACCTGGCAGTTCTCTGATCCCTGGGCGCTGCTGTCGTTTATTTCGGAGCAGCGCGTAGCCGATACGACCGTGCGGGCGAGCGCGGGCGCGTCGCTGCTGAAGTTCGAGTTTCCGCTCGCGACGTCCAATGCGACCGACACGGCGCTCGTTGCGAAGTATCCGCGCGGCCGTGTCTATCTGCGCGTGCGGCTGACGCCGGGCGGTAAAAAGATTCCGCTCGCCTGGCCGAGCAGCTTCCCGACACACGCCCCGATCTGGAGCACATCATGAACCCGTCCGATTTGATCGAAGCCGAGTTGAGCTTCGCCGTCGATCTACAGCCTTTGCTGAGCCCGTTGCCGGAAGGGGATGGTGTGGGCGTGTCGCTGCGATCGGATCCGATCTGGCAGCGGATACGCGACGCCCAGCGCGAGGACGATCCCACCTTGCCGATGGGCGAGTGGGAGCGTCCGCTCGTGAAGGCCGATTGGCACACGGTCGCCTCGCTCAGCGCCGATGCGCTGCGCCTGCGCAGCAAGGATTTTCATCTCGCGGTGTGGCTATGCGATGCGTGGACGCGGCTCTATCGGCTCGAAGGGTTGATGGCCGGCGTGAAACTGCTGACCGAACTCGTCGATCGATATTGGGAGCATGCGTACCCCGCGATCGACGGCGACGACGTGGAGGCGCGTGCCGCGCCGCTGCATTGGATCAGCCGCCGGCTCGAGACGGTGCTGAAGTTGCATGTGCCGTTGATCGGTCTATCCGTGGAGCCGGGCTTCGTCAATTTGGACGACTGGCAGCGCGTCGTGGCGGCCTCGTTGCAAGACGACGATGCGCCGGCGACGGGTTTGCCGCGGGAAATGCTCGATCGCGAGGCGGCGCAAGGGTCGAACCTTGCCTTGTTGCGGCAGCTCGAGCGGACTGCGGCAACAGTGCTGACCGCGATCGAAGACCTATCGCGCCGGCTCGACCAGCGCTTGGGCGACGACGCGCCGAGCTTTACCCGCGTGCTGGCCACGCTTGGCGAGTTGCAACGCGCGGCGCGGGCGCTGCGCGGCAATCATGCGTTGGATGAAGCCGTGCCCGCGACCTCGGCTAGCCACGATGTCGACGATATTCGCGTTGACGATAGCGACGACGCGCACTTGGAGGTTGAGATGCAGCCCCGAACCCTCCCCCTTACGCGCGACCACATCGTCGATCGCGCGCATGCTTATCGATTGCTCGAAGACATTGCCCGCTACCTGGCGGAGCACGAGCCGCACAGTCCGACGCCTTACCTATTGGCGCGCGCCGTGAGTTGGGGCCATATGCCGTTGCCTGAGCTGATGCGTGACATCGTGAGCCAAGAGGGCGATCTCGGGCGCTATATGGCGATGCTCGGCGTCGAGCCGTAAGCCGAATTGGGGAGAGGGGGCGACGATGGCGAAAGTTCTGGCTTGGTGCGTGCAAACGGCCGCTTTTCAATTCCATCCGGCAATGCACATGCCCGTGGGTCTGGCAGCGATTTACCAAGTGCGTGAGCGCGTCACGCGCGTCTATGCATTGATCGATGCCGGTGCGAAGAAATCGGGCGAGCGCAAGAATTTGAAGTCGTATCCGGTCTCGCTTCGACTCTTCGATGCGAGCATCTTCCACTCCGAAGGGGACTACGACGAAATGCCCCCGCACACCGAACGGGGGCACTTGATCGCCGACGTGTACGGCGGCGCCGACGACGAACGCAACCTCGTTCCAATGCCGCGTTTGTTCAACCAGCAGACTTGGAAGACGCAGGTAGAAGCGGCGCTCACGACGATTGCGGCTTCTCGGCGCGACGAACTGCTCGGCATGAAGATCGATTGCTTTTACGACGGACGCGATCCGCGAATTCCCTCGCGATACGTCGTGGATTTCTATACGTTCGGCAAGAAGAACGACCTGCGTATTCGCGCCGGGTGGGAGAACGTGTTGTCCGGTCCTAACGCGATTTTCGGCGACATTCCGCGCGGTTATCAAAGCTCGATCGGACTGTTGTTCAACCCGTTCAGTTTCAAGCATATGCGGACGCTGACGTTGACGCCGAGCTTGCCGAGTCCGGTCCTGCCCGACGATGTTTCCGTCGTGGGGACGATGAATCTGGCCACGCTGCGCGCGCTGGCGACCGAGTTGCGTGAGCCGCTACTGGAAGCCCATGCACACGTGGAGAAGACGGGCTGGCGATTGGAAAACACGCATGAGGCAAGATTCTCGAGTTTCAAGCTGCCGCCGCCGCATCGTCGACCATACGCCGCGCTCGACTATATGCTCGAAGAATATATCTTGCAGCGGATCCATCCGAAACTGGAGGGCATGAGCCTCGGCAAATGTTTCCACGCGAGCGGGTTCGACGATTGGCAGCGCGAACTGATCTTCGCGGCGAACATGATCTTCAATCGCTACGATTGCCTGCTCGTGTCGGACAACGACGACGATGAGGTATATCGCGAAGTGGAGGTGACGATGGATCTGACCGCGCCGCCCAACCCTCGATCGACGATGGGACGTTACGAGTACGCGGTACGCGAATGGGCGCAGGCGGTCAATTTGGCGCCGCGCTTCAAAGTGCCGCGCGGCGCGTTGTTTTTAGACTCGACCGCGTTCGCGCCGCAGGTCGATCACATCATCGCGAAAGCGGGGTCCGGCAACGGGATCGATGCGTTCAGCAATGCGCAAGTGGTCAGCGGCCGATGGAATCGCGCGAAATCCGACGACGTGATCGAACCGGGGACTGTGTCGCAGGAGCGGGAATGGATTAGTCCGCGCAAGCGCGTTCGGACTTTGTGAGGCGGGTTTGGGAAAGGCGAGCGGACAGCGTGCGCGTGGTGGAGTAAGCAACTGACTTATACTCGGTTCAGCGTCGGCGTCCGGTGCCGATATTGAAACGCGCGAAGAACTCATGGATGCATCGCTGAAAACCTTGCTGGATGCCGTTGCCGCCGACAAAGCGAAGCTTGATGCTGCGCGTCCGCTGCCGCCGCATACACTGGCATCGTTGCGCGAAAAGTTTACGCTCGAGTGGACCTATCACTCCAATGCAATCGAAGGCAACACGCTGACGCTGCGCGAAACCAAAGTGGTGCTGGAGGGCATCACCGTGGGCGGTAAGTCGCTACGCGAGCACTGCGAGGCGGTGAATCATCGCGATGCGATTCGCTATGTCGAAGAGAGTGTCGCAAAGCAAGAGCCGCTCACGGAATGGCAGATCCGCAACATTCACATGTTGGTTCTCAAAGGGATCGACGACGGCGAGGCGGGGCGCTATCGGCAGGAAAACGTGGTGATCTCGGGTGCCAGCACCGTGCCGCCGGACTTCCTGCACCTGCCGGCGGAGATGGCTGCGCTCGTGGATTGGTATGAGCAGGCAAGAGCGATGAGTCCGGTCGAGCGCGCGGCTGAACTGCATACGCGGTTCGTGAAGGTTCACCCGTTCGTCGACGGAAACGGCCGGACGGGGCGTTTACTACTCAACTTCGAATTGATGAAGTTCGGCTATCCGCCCGCGGTCATCCGTAAGGAAGACCGGCTGGATTACTATGATGCGCTCGATGAGGCCTGTGTGAGCGGCGCCTTCGAGGGCATTACGCGTTTGGTCGCCGAGTCGGTCCAACGCTCGCTCCAAACATACCTCCAAGTGCTCGGCCTACGCACGTAGCGTCCCGTTTCTACTTCAGCACGGTCCGCAGATATTCCGTCGAAAAGTCGATAAATGCCCGCACGCGCAACGGCAGCCGGCGTTGCACGGGATAGACGATCTGTGCGGGCAGGGGCTTCGCGTGCCACTTAGGGAGGACGCGCACGAGACGCCCTGAAACCAAATCCTCGTCGATCAGCCATTGCGGCAATACGGCGACGCCGAGCCCCATGCGCGCGGCTTCGCGCATGCTGGTGACCCCTTCCGAGATCATCACCGGGTCGATGGCGATCGTCCGCTCCGCTGCCCCCGAGCACAACACCACGTCTTTAGCGCCGCCGAACTGGCTGCTCGATAGCGCAATCCAGGCAACGCCGCCGATGGTATCGATCCGGTTCAGGCCTTTGTGCTGCGCGACGAACGACGGTGCGGCCACAGGGAAGCGCTTGATTTCCCCGAGCGATCGGGCGACGACCCGCTCGTCGGTAAGCGTTCCGGCCACGATGCCCGCGTCGCAACCTTCTTCGATCATGTGCAACGGGCGGTTCGAATAGCCCAGTTCGATCCTGACGGCCGGATGGGCCTGGATGAAGCTGCTGATCAACCGGCTGACGACAGATTGGCCGAAGTCGATCGTCGAAAATACGCGAATACTGCCGGCTAATGAATGCTCGTCTTCGCGAAAGCGCTGCTGCGCTTCGTCCGCGAGCGACAGTAGCGCTTGCGCGTCGGCAAGGAAACGATGCCCCGCGTCCGTCAGATGCATGCGATGGGTATCGCGACGAATCAGCGGCGCGGCGCATTGCGCTTCGAGCGAGCGAAGCTGACGGCTCAACGTCGGTTGCGTGACGCGCAGTTTGCGCGCGGCGGCGGAAATGCTGCCGCTCTCGACAATCGAGACAAAGGCTCGAAGCAAAGTAAGGTCGTCGAACATGATCATACGGTTTGTGCATAGGCGATATGACGGTTATGCGCATTCCAAGATAACCGATTCGGCGGGAAGATGCACCCATCGCATCAACGAACCAGCCCACCCCACCGAAAAGGAGCATCGAAATGAGCAAGCAAACGAACGCAGGCAAGGTCGCTATCGTCACCGGCGCATCGCGCGGTATCGGCGCGGCGATCGCCACGCGGCTGGCCGCCGACGGCATGGCGGTCATCGTCAACTACGCGGGCCGCCAAGCCGACGCCGACGCTGTGGTCGAGCTAATCACGGCGAGCGGCGGCCGTGCGGCCGCGATCCAAGCGGACGTTGCCGTGCCCGCGCAGGTTGCCGCGATGTTCGATCAGGCGATCACGCTGTTCGGCGGCGTCGATATCGTCGTCAACAACGCCGGCATCATGCAGCCCGGCTTGACGGCCTTGGCCGATACCGACGATTCGCTGTTCGATCGGCTGGTCGCGATCAACCTAAAGGGCACTTTCAATACGCTGCGGATCGCGGCGAACAAGCTTCGCGAGGGCGGGCGCATCGTCAACTTCTCGAGCAGCCTGACGGCGCTTGCCATGCCCGGATATTCGATCTATGCGGCCACCAAAGCCGCCGTGGAGACGATGACGCTGATCTTCGCGAAGGAGTTGCGCGGACGCCATATCACGGTGAACGCCGTGGCGCCCGGGCCGACGGCCACGGATCTGTTCCTGAAGGACAAGACGCCGGAGCAGATCGACCGTCTTGCGAAGATGCCCCCGCTCGAGCGGCTGGGTACGCCGGAGGACATCGCCTCGGTCGTGTCGTTCCTCGTCGGCCCGGATGCGGGCTGGATCGACGGCCAGACCATCCGCGCCAATGGCGGCATCGCCTGATCGTCGCTCGTTCGTCTGTCCATACCCCGCTCAAGGAGAACATCATGAAGAAGGTTATCGTCGTCACGGGTGCATCGAGCGGCTTCGGCCGGTTGAGCGCCGAAGCGTTGGCCAGGGCCGGTCACGTCGTCTATGCGTCGATGCGCGCGACGACTGGACGTAACGCCGACACCGTTCGCGCCATGGCGGACTTTGCCGAGCGCAATAAGGTGGATCTGCGTACTGTCGAACTCGACGTCCAGTCGCAGGAGTCGGTCGATGCGGCCATTGCCCGGGTGATAGCGGAGACAGGCAGGATCGACGTGCTTGTACATAACGCCGGCCACATGGCGTTCGGCCCCGCCGAAGCGTTCACGCCCGAGCAATACGCTCAGCTGTACGACATCAATGTCCTCAGTACGCAACGCGTGAATCGGGCCGTGCTGCCGCATATGCGCGAGCGGAAGCAAGGCTTGTTGGTGTGGGTGTCGAGCAGCAGTTCGGCCGGCGGCACGCCTCCCTATTTAGCGCCGTATTTCGCGGCTAAGGCGGCGATGGATTCGATCGCCGTTCAATATGCCCGCGAGTTGTCGCGCTGGGGGATCGAGACGTCGATCGTTGTCCCGGGCGCCTTTACCTCCGGCACGAATCATTTCGCGCATGCCGGCGCGCCTGCCGACAAGGCGACGTTCGCGCAATACGACGACGGCCCCTACGCCGGATTCGGCGAACAGATCCAGCAAGCGTTCGCCGCGATCGTCCCGCCCGATGCCGACGCCAGCCTCGTGGCCGATGCGATCGTCGATGTCGTCGGCGCGCCCTTCGGCAAGCGGCCGTTCCGAGTGCACGTCGACCCGGCTCGCGATGGCGCCGACGTCGGCTTCGCCGTACTGGACCGGCTCAGATCGGAAATGCTGCACCGCGTGGGCATGGCCGACCTGCTCGAGCCGCGTCGAGACGATCGAGCATAGTGTTGCACTCCTGCGCCTCGGGCGACGATCAGTCCTCGATCCACGATCCGCGCAGGTCGCTGTCGCCAAGCAGTTGCAACAGCGTGCCAGCGGGACGACTGAGCCGTCTCGCCGCGAGCGCGATGAACTCGATATCGGGCAGCGCCGGTAGGCTAGCGGCGTTCAGCGGCTGCGATAGGCCTCGCCCCGATAGATATTGCGCCCGGACCGTGATGCCGAGCCCGGCACGGGCCGCCGCGATGCAGCCCGAGTGGCTGCTGCTCGTGCAGACCACCTGCCACCGAAAATCGGTTTGCGCGAGCGTGTCCAAAACAACCGCCCGCGTCACGCTGGGTTCGGCGACCAGAATTAGCGGCAACGGTTGGTCGAGATCCACGTGCGTGCCCGTGCGTGCGATCCATTCGAGCCGCCCGGTAAACAGCGGAACGCCGCGCTTGTCGCCGAGCCGCCGCTTGCCGACGAGCAAGTCGATCGACCCTGCATCGAGCAATTCATAAAGCCGGCCCGTCATGCCGATGACGATTTCGAGCTCGACGTCGGGATGCGCGCGGCGGAAGGCGGCCAGTACCGTGGGCAGCGGGCCGAGCGCGATGTCGTCGGAAGAACCGAGGCGCACGCGGCCTTTGAGACGCGGTCCGCGAAATTGCGATTCGGCGCGCTCCATGGCCTGCAAGATCACGCCCGCATGCGCGAGCATGGCCTCGCCGTCGGGCGTCAACGCTTGCGAGTGCGTGTCGCGCACGAGAAGCCGCCGCCCGACGGCCTCTTCCAAGCGGCGGATATGTTCGCTGACGCTCGATTGCGTCAGTCCCAACTGCCGCGCGGCCTCCGTGAAGCTGCGGCAAGCGGAAACCGTTGCGAAGGTCTTCAACCAGACAGGATTGAGCATGGGCGGATGGTTATCGGCAATGCCGATAACAGTCAATGTCGTTAGTGGGGTTCGCGATTGAAACCGATTCCAATATCATATTCTTGTTTCCAAGGATGGCATCGACGGCGTGGAAAGAGCTCGTTTCATTGGGCTTTTTGAAGCGCTCGAGAACTTGAAGATGAGCAAGGATTCAACCCAGACCGCGCTACTTTGGATCGTCGCCGCGGGTTTTTTCATGCAGGCGCTCGACACGACGATCGTCAATACTGCGCTGCCCTCCATCGCGCACAGCCTCGGCGAGCAACCGCTCGCGATGCAGTGGGCCATCGTCGCTTACACGTTGACGATGGCCACGCTGACGCCGGCGTCGGGCTGGCTCGCCGACCGGTTCGGCACTCGCCGCGTCTATTTCGGTGCGATCCTGATTTTCGTGTTGGGTTCGATTAGTTGCGCGAGTGCGCATACGCTGCAACAACTCGTGATCGCTCGTGTCTTGCAGGGTATCGGCGGATCGATGCTGTTGCCGATCGGCCGGCTCGCCGTGTTACGCAGCGTTAGCGCGGAACAATACGTTTCGGCGCTCGCCTTGATCTCGGTTGCGGGGCAGGTCGGGCCGATCGTCGGGCCGACGCTCGGCGGTTGGTTCGTCGAGGCGATCTCTTGGCATTGGATATTTTTGATCAACGTGCCGATCGGCTTGATCGGGATGTTCGCCGTCTATCGCTATTTGCCGCGAGCGGACGGCAGCAGCGCGCCGCCGTTCGACGTCGGCGGCTGCGCGTTGCTGTCGCTGTGCATGATCGCGTTTTCGCTCGCCGTCGATGCGCCGACGCAATCGCACCGCGCGGCATGGTCGGCCGCATTGTTCGCGCTAGGTCTCGTTGCGGCGCTCGCTTATGTGCCGTATGCGCGGGGCCGTCGCAATCCGCTGTTCAAACTGTCGCTGTTTCGCGAGCCGAATTTTAGCGTAGGCCTGATCGGCAACTTGGTTTGCCGCATCGGATCGAGCGCGGTGCCTTTCCTCGTGCCGCTGCTGTTGCAACTTGAACTCGGGTATGCGCCGTTGCAGTCGGGCTTGATGATGCTGCCGGCCGCGCTCGCCGGAACGGTCGCCAAACGTTGGATCGCGCCGTTGATCCACCGTTACGGATACGACACATTTTTATTGGCGAATACGTTGATCGTGGGCGGCGCGATCGTGGCATTCGCGTTGATTACGCGCGACACGCCGGCGATCGGCACCATCGTCGTGCTGTCGATTTTCGGCGCGGCCAACTCGATGCAGTTCGCGGCCATGAATAGCGTGACGCTCAAAGGCCTGTCGCACGAGGATGCGGGTGGCGGCAACAGCCTATTTTCGATGGTGCAGATGCTGGCGATGGGGCTGGGTGTGTCGATCGGCGGGACGCTCGTCAAACTGTTTTCCGGCCACACGGGATCGAGCATCTTCGGCTTTCGGATGAGCTTTATCTGCGTTGGCGCGATCACGCTCGTGGCGGCGCTGATCTTCCGGCAAATCGAAGACGCGCCGCCGGCCGCCGCATCGGCAAAGCCGGTAACGGCGGGCGGCCGTTAGCCGAGACAGCCGAACGTACGAGCGGAAAGCGCGAGCCGTTCGGCCGGGCAGCCGTCCATGGCGGCGGGCTTGCCGAAGTGATAGCCCTGCATGAAGTTGCAGCCGAGTTCGGCGAGCGCGGCGGCTTGCCGCTCGGTTTCGACGCCTTCGATTACGCAGCTCAGTGCCAGGTTGCGGCAAAGCTCGACGATCGTGCGTACGATCCCTTGTGCAAGCCGGTCTTGCTCGATATTGCCGACGAACGTGCGATCGACTTTCACGCTGTTCAGCGGCAATTGATGAATGCAGTGCAGGCTTGAATACCCGGTGCCGAAATCGTCTAGGGCGATCTTCGCGCCGAGCGCACTCAGTTGCGATAGCGCCGCGCGGCCCTTCGCGAAATCCTCGATGACGGCTGTTTCCGTGACTTCGAACGTCAGCCGGCTCGGATCGACATGGCTTTGCAAGACGATCTGGCGAATACGTTCGACGGCATCGGGCGAAGCGAGATCGCGCGCAGAAAGATTGACCGAGACGCCGACGCGCATATCGCTGCGCTCCATGAATGCAAGCGCTTTGCGCAGCAGAACGGCGGTCAACTCGTGAATCAGATCGCTTTTTTCCGCGACCCGAATAAACACATCGGGTGGGATCTTTCCCAGGGTCGGGCTCTCCCAACGCGCGAGCGATTCATACGAGACGATCTCGCCGGTTGCAACGTTCAGGATCGGCTGGAAATGCAGGGTCATCTCGCGCTCGAGATCGGCTTGCCGCAGTGCTTGCTCGATGCGGCCCAGGTGCCGGATCGTGCTTTCGTGCTGCTCGGAAAAGATCAGGGCTTGCCCGCGCCGGTGTGCCTTCGCATGATAGAGCGCATAGTCCGCGCGCTCGAACAGCTGCTCGGCCGTGCGGCCCGCCTCGGGGAACAGCGCGATCCCGATCGTTGCGGAAATGCGCGCCGTGATCTCGGACAACGCATAAGGCTGGCGTAGCGCATCGCAAATGGCGGTACTGATCGCAAGCAGCGCATCGTTTGACGAGACATGCCCAAAGACAAGGCCGAATTCGTCCCCGCCCAGCCGAGCGATCTGCAAATCGTCGCTCGTGAAGGCCTCCAGCCGGCGTCCGACTTCACGCAGCAAGCTATCGCCCGCGCGGTGTCCGTGTAAATCGTTGACCTGTTTGAAGCCGTCGAGATCGACGATGCCGACGGCGAAGCGCGTTTCGTTCAAGCGCTCATGCGCGAAATGCTGGCCGAGGCGGCTCAGAAAATGGCGGCGATTGGGCAGCGCGGTCAGACTGTCGATATTCGCTAGACGTTGGTTCTCGTTGTTCAGCGCGAGCAATTGCTGCTGCTTGTCCTCAAGTACCTTCTTCGCGTTGACGAGATCGGAAAAATCGCGATAGTAAGTCAGTAGGACCTTGACCATCGCGATGGAGACCAACATCACGTTCATCGCGATCGCGAGCAGCACAGGATTGCCCGTCATCGAGAAGAAGACGACGAACGGGCCCAGTACGATCGCCGTGAGCAGCAACGCGGCCATGCGCATATGCATCAAACAGAAGATGCAGGCGATGACGGTGATCGACATGTAAAACGCGACGTGCGTCCGCTCGTAAGCGCCACCGTACGGATATAGGCTCAGGCCCCAGAACGTGAAGGCCACGCCGAACAGCACGACGAGCACCACGGTGTTTCTCATCCGGACGGCGATTTGGCCGTCGGTCAATACCATCCCTAGGGCGCGCCGGCGCGCCCAGACGAAAAGCCGCAACATGCAGCCTGCGCAGAGGACCGCGGGGATGATCTTGCTCATCACGGCGGGCGCGCTTTGGACGTGCGTGTACGCCACGGCGATGCTGTTGACCATCAACGTGAAGTAAAGCAGCGGCAACTGCCGTGAGAACGCCTCGAACTGGCTACGCATCAATGCGATGTTCGGTGCGTTGCTGCGCTGGAATAGGTTTGTCACTCGCATTCAGTGCATGAGTCGGTCGATGCGGATCCGCTTGCGCGAAAAGCGCCTTTCCTTGTTTACGGGTCAGTCAGCAAATTCTGAAGGCGGTGCGATGGCCGTGGTGTCCCCAATAGACTCCGCTCGGCATTGGCCGCTTGCGGCAAAACATCTGATGAATAGGTGCCGGTTGCAAAGGGTCTTTTACGGAGATTGCGCCGATTCGCGCCATGCCGAGCGCATCGTTCTGCGACAATACCGTCCCTTTGAATTTCAGCGCACTGACCCGTAGACTCGTATGGCATCGAATAGCGCGCATCATGCAACCGGCTGGGCCGCGGGATTGATTGCGGCCGCGCTCGTCGTCCGAACCGGCGCGGCCGGACCTTGGCATCTCGGCGGACTTGCCGCGTTCGTGGCCGGCGTCGCGGGCGGAACCGCGCCCGATTGGATGGAGGTCGCATGGTGGAGCCGGGCGCGACGCCTGTGGATCACCCATCGCACGGCGACCCATTGGGGGCTGGGCTGGCTCGCGGTCCTCGTCTTCTCATACGGCTCGCTGCATCACGCGAAGCCCTATACCACGGCGTTATTCGGCTTCGCTTGCGGCGGCGTCATGCACCTGCTCGCAGATTGGCCGAATCCGCTCGGCGTGCCGTGGATATGGCAGCGGCATTCGTTGAACTGGTGGAAAAGCGGGCGATGCGACCTGCTCGTCGTGACGCTGGCTTGGGTCGCCGCCTGCTGGGTCGCGAGGCCGCTATGGGTTGGGCGCGTCGAGGGTTTGACTCGCTGGGTGCATGCCGTCGTTCGATAGCAGATCGGCCAAGAGGATTTGCGCATCGGCCCATGAGCCATAGCCCGACGCGGGATTGAGGTGGCCGACCGCGCCTACGTCGATGAAGCGGCTGCCCCACGCGGAGGCCAACGCTTCGATTCGTTCGAATCGGCCGAGCGGATCGTTCGTACTGGCCGCGACGATGCTCGGGAACGGCAGCGGTGTGCGCGGTGTCGGCAGCCAGCCATGACGGTCCAATTGCTCGTAGGTGGGGTAGCCCGCGGGCAACGGCGTTTCCAGATCGGCCGGCGTCGCCAGCAGCGCCCCTACGATCGGCCGTCGATACTGCCGTGCCCAGTGCGCCACGATCATGACGCCGGCGCTGTGGGCCGCGAGAACGACGGGGCCCGCGATTGCTGCGAGGGCCGCTTCCAACGCATCGACGCGCGCGGCGCAACTGAGCTTGTCGTGCTCGAGCGGCGGCACCGAACGCGCACCCGGTATTTGGCGTTCCAGATGCGTTTGCCAGTGGTCGGCGACATGGTCCCGCAAGCCGGGGACGATCAATAGTGCGGGGGGCGATGGGAATGTCATGCGTACTATCCAAACGAAGGAGTCATCGAGGTTGCGCGGCGGCTTCCAGCGTCGCGAGGCTTAGAAGGTCCGACGAATAGCGTTGCTTCCCGATCGCGAATAGGAGCGCGCCCGCGAGCGCGGCGAACGGGATGAGCTGCAATGCGCCGAGCAAGCCGATGCGGTCCGCGATGATGCCGGTGACGAGCGGTCCCGGGGCGAGGCCGATGAGGTTGTTGGCCAGCGTCAGCGTACCGAACGCGGAAGCGTGGATCGTTTCCGGTGTGAGCCGCGCGACCATCGCGCCGGCGGGACCGGACGTGCCTGCTACGAGGAAGATGCCGGCGCCGAGAACGGCTAGCTGTGCGGGGCCTGCTTGCAGACGAAAGCCGATGGCAAGCAGAACGAACGAGCCGAGCGAATAGGCGATGGCAGAGACCCATTTGCGCGTCGCGACGGTACGGCTGACTCGATCGGTCACGATTCCGCAGACGATCATTCCGGCGCCGCCCAGCATCAGAAAGACGGCCGCCGCCATTCCCGCCTTGTCGGGCGCCAGGCCGTAATAGCGATTCAGGAAGCTCGGCATCCAGGCGAGTACCGCACCCATGATGAAAAGCTGCAACGCGCTGCCGAGATAGGCGCAAACGACCGATACCGTCGAAAACAAGCTTTTAAACAGCGTCGAGAAGCGCGGGCGCGCCGTCGGACCGGCTGTTTGCTCGCTCCAACGCGAAGCGTCGATGCGTGCATCCGTTACGCTCACGCCGTAAGCGAGGACCAGCATGAAGCCGAAGGCCGCCATGGCGCCGAACGACCATTGCCATCCAAGACGCACGGCGAGCATGCCGCCGGCCGACATGCCGAAGACAGATCCGAAGGCGCCGCCGGCCATGAACGCTCCGGTCAATGTCGCGCGCAGCGAAGGGGGAAAAATGCTGAGCACGATGGCGAGGCCGACGCTTCCGTACGCGGCTTCGCCGACGCCGACGAGCGCGCGTGCAATCAACATTTCGCCGTAATTGCGCGAGATGGCGCAGCCGAGCGTCGCCAGGCTCCAGAGCGCAGCCATGAGGATGACGCTGCGCACCCGGCCCCATCGATCGGCGAGAACCGAGAGCGGAAAGGTCAGCGTGCCGACCATCAACGCGACGGCACTGCTGAGTGCGCCGAGCTTCGTGTCGGATAAGCCCCAAGCTGCTTTGAGCAGCGGAAACACGGCATTCAAGACCTGTCGCGACATATAGTCGGACAGCAGCAGCGCGAAGGTCAGCGCGAAGACGAGCCACGCGTAGGCGGGCGAAGCGCTCGGCCGAACGAAGTTCGCCGACGTGCGTTTGACACTGTGCTGGTACAAGGTTGTCTCCTCCGAGGCGTCGCTTGGCGTTTTCCCGCGGCGCTCGCTTGCAGGTCTCGCTCGATGATTGCGGGGGCTTCGTGCGAGTCCCCGTTTGCGACGATGCGCACGGCCGCTCGGACGTTAGGCCGCGCGCAGCGGAACGTTCAGTTGGCCTGGTTTGCGATTGGGTGCCATGCCGAGCTTTTCGAGCGTTTCGTCCGCGTCGCGATACTGCACGCCGATCTTGTAGATGTCTCGCGCTTGCTTGCCGGTTGCGATGTCGCGACCGAGTTCGCGCGCGATGCGCACGCACTGCTCGACCTGTTGAACGGACGTGATGCGCCGGCCCTTTTGATCGACGATCGTGTCTTCGATGCCGCAGCGCGGATGCAGGCCCATCGCCATGGCCATCGTATTGATCGGCAGCACGTTCTTCATCAACGATTCGAGCGTGACGCACGAGCCGTCGGGACAACGGCGAATGAATTCCATGAAGTTATAGGGGTTCGGGCCGTCGAAGCCGCCGCCGATGCCGACCCAGGTGACGTTGAGCGGGCCGCGATACACGCCTTTGCGGATCAAGCGGTCCAAGGTTTCGAGCGAATGCATGCCGGTGAGCTGAAAATGCGGCTGAATGCCGGCGGCCTGCAAGCGCTTCAAATGCTCTTCGACCCAGCCCGGGCCGGCCGGCACGGTCATCTCTTTGTATGCCTCCCAGTAAGCCGGTTCGAACAGCGACGTACCCGCCACATCATCGGAATTCATGAGCTCGGTGATATTCATCTGCACGGTGTTGATCGCGACCGTGACTTGATCGGGCTTCGGACTGAGCTCCGCGAGCATGTGGCGCGTATCGTCGGAGAGCCATTTGGCCTCCGCGCCTTCGCCTTCGGGCGCGAACGAGATCGAGCCGCCCACTTGCAGGATCATGTCGGGTACGGCCTCGCGCAGGCCCGCGAGCAGCTCGTTGAACTTCGAGAGGCGCTTGCTGCCCTTTCCGTCCAACTCGCGAACATGGATGTGCAGCACGGTCGCGCCCGCGTTGTAGCAGTCGACGGCCTTTTGCACGTGCTCTTGCATCGTCACGGGAATGTCCTCGGGGAAATCCGCGGGCATCCACTCGGGCCCGTATGGCGCGACGGTGATGACTACTTTGTCTTGGTTGGCGGGATGTAGCGAGTCGTCGAGAAATTGCATGATGTGCTCCGATAATCGATATGGAATGAACGACGCCGTGCGTCGTGCGTGCGCTCCGGCGAGCGTCTGCTCAATAGGGCACGTCGCCGACGATCGCGGCGCGTTCCATCTGGCGCGTACACGGTGGGTAGTCCATCACCGCGTAATGCTGCGTGCTGCGGTTGTCCCATATCGCGACGCTGTTCTTCTTCCAGCGCCAACGAACCTGGTACTCGGGGACGTACGCTTGGCTAATCAGGTAGTTCAGCAGCAGCCCGGCCCCCGGGTTGGCATCCTGTCCGAAGCGCACGCGCTCGGGCGTGTGATAGTTGGAAAAGTGCGTCGTGAATGCGTTGACGAACAGCACCTTCTCGCCTGTCTCGGGATGCGTTCGCACGACCGGATGCTCGGCGTCCGGAAACTGGGCTTTTAGCGCGAGGCGCTTTTCGATCGGCATGGCCGCGCCGAAGCTGGCCTCGATGCTGTGGCGGGCGCGCAAGCCTTCGATTTGCGTCTTCACGTGTGCCGGGAGGTTTTCGTAGGCGAGCACCATGTTCGCCCACATCGTGTCCCCGCCCACGGGCGGACACTCGACGCAACGCAGCACGCAGCCGAAGGGGGGAGCGTTTCTCCAGGTGGCGTCGGTATGCCAAGCGTTCTCGTAGCGATCGTTCGGCTGATCGGGCGATTTGTAGATCCGTACGAGGCCGGGGTGCTCTGGGTCGCTGCCGGCGACTGGGTGATCCTCGAGTTCGCCGAAGCGCCGCGCGAACGCGACGTGTTCGGCGCGAGTGAATTGCTGATCGCGTAGGAAGACGACGCGGTGTTTCAGTAACGCTGCGCGAATGTCGGCGAAGAGACCATCGTCGTGGACGGCATCGGCCAGGTCCACGCCTATGAGTTCCGCGCCGATCGAGCAAGTGAGCGGTACGATGTGCATGGTCAGTCTCCCTCCACCGTCAATATCGACGAGCCTGTCGTCTTGCCCGCTTCCAAGTCGCGATGCGCGAGTGCTGCGTCGCTCAGCGCATAGCGCTGATTGATTTCGATCTTGATACGGCCCGCGGCGACGTGGCCGAACAGGTCCTGCGCGAGATCGGCTTTCTCGGCAGGATCGGCGATGTAGTCGGCGAGTGCCGGGCGCGTAAGGTAGAGCGATCCCTTGATCGCGAGCAGCTGCGGATTGAAGGGCGGAATCGGGCCCGACGCGGTGCCGACGCAAACCATTAGGCCGCGGCGCTTCAGCGAGTTCAGCGAACCTTCGAAGGTATCTTTCCCCACGCTATCGAATACGACATCGACGCCCTTCGCGTCGGTCAGCTCGCGCACGCGTTGCGCTACATCCTCGCGCCGATAGTAGACGATGTGGTCGCAGCCGTGAGCGCGGGCCAGGTCCGCCTTCGCTTCGCTGGATACGGTGCCGATCACGTTCAGACCGAGAAGCTTGGCCCACTGCGATACGATCAAGCCGACGCCGCCGGCCGCAGCATGTAAAAGGAGGGTGTCGCCTTCCTTGAAGGCGCGGATGCGGCGCAGCAGATAGGCGGCTGTGAGTCCGCGCATCGTCATGGCGGCCGCCGTTTCGCACGAAATGGCGTCGGGCAATTTGATCAGCGGTGCAGCTGGGATCAAGCGTGTCGTGCTGTATGCACCGAGCGTGTTCAAAAAGCCGGTATAGGTCACGCGATCGCCGACGGCCACGTTGGTCACGCCTTCGCCGATCGCGTCCACGATGCCGGCCGCCTCGACGCCGATCCCGCTCGGTAGCGGCACGGGATAAAGACCGCTGCGGAAATACGTATCGGCGAAGTTCAGGCCGACCGCTTCGTGCCGTATCCGCACCTCCGCAGGGCCCGGCTCGCCGACTTCGACGTGCTCCCATCGGAGCACGTGCGGGCCGCCCGTCTCATGCAAGCGAATCGCGTGTGCCATCTGTGTCTCCTGTTCGTTCGAGCGGCGAGCGTGATTGCCCGCTAACCGTGTTCGTGGGAGGGCATGCGCGCAACGTCATGGTTTTCCCTCTTGTGAAACATCTGCTGGAAAGTATCGTAGTGCGGTCGTGTTCTCGCCACCCCTCCCACGAGGGGAGGGGGGGTTATTGCGAAGCCTGACGCCGCAATGTCACACTCACTAGACGATGACGACCTCGATCGATAGCGCAATCGCCGAATTCCTGCTGAAAATCACCGCGCCTCGCTCGCAGCCGCATCTGTTGATGCGTGCTCGATTGAGCAGCACCGATCCGTACGTGCGCGAACGCGCGGTCGTGGTGGTCCGCGCCCCGGCCGGTTACGGCAAGACCTCGCTACTGGCTCAGTGGCGCCGCGAACAGTTGGCACTCGGTACGACCGTTCCCTGGTACTCGTGCGACGAGCGCGATGACGGCGAGCGCTTTTTGTTCGGCCTGGTGCAAGCCGTCCGGGCCGGATGCGCTCGGCCTTCGTTCGGGCGGCTGTTGATAGACGGCGGCATGGCCTCGGTTAGCGGATTGGAGGCGGCAACCGCCTGGCTCGCCGAACTGGCGCAGCTACCGGGCGATGTCATGCTGATCGTCGACGAGGCGGAGCGGCTGCCGGCTACCGGTCGCGAGACGCTGGCCTATGTCTTGCTTAATGCGCCGCGGAATTTGCGAGTCGTCGTCGCGGCGAGGCTGGGATTGGAAGGCGTCGCGGACGACTTGCTCGCGTATGGTCAGGCCGTACTCGTCGACCCCGGCATGCTGGCGTTCCGCCTCGACGAGACGATTGCGCTCATCGGTCAACGCTTCGGCCCGAGGGTGGATGCCGATGCTTGCGCGCGCCTGCTGCAATTGACCGACGGTTGGCCTCTTGGGTTGCAGCTTGCGGTCGCCGCCATGGCACGCGCGGCCGATCCGTTGCAGGTCATCGATGCCATGGCCTCGCACACCGGTGCGTTGCGCGACCATTTGGTCGGTGCGCTCCTTGCCAAGCTGTCCGACGAGGACAAAGCGTTCCTCACGCAGATCAGTATCGTCGAGACGTTGCATCCCGATTTGTGCGTTGCGTTGACGGGCGACGAGCAAGCCGGCGAACGACTTGCGCGTCTCATGCGTGAAACACCGGTATTCGTCGATGCGGAAGGGGCGGCTTGGAGCCGGCTGCATACGCTGGTGCGCGAAGTGCTGAGGGTGCGCGCCGGGTTGTTGCCTGACGATGTGTTGGTTCGGCTGCACGGCGCCGCCGCGATTTGGCTTACCGAGCAAGGCATGATCGAGGAGGCCGCGCGTCACGCGCATGCCGCCGGCCAGCTACAGACGGCCTATGAGTTGGCGGAGCGATGCCTATACGACGCCGTGAAACAAGGGCGGCTACAGGCGGTGCTCGATTGGCTCGACGTGCTCCCCGAAACCGAGCTCGAACGCCGTCCTCGGCTCCGTGTCGCCGCTGCTTGGGCGCTCGCGCTCGGCGATCGGCATGACGAAGCGCTGCGGCAGATCGAGCGGATCGAGGCTGGACAGCATGGCGATCGCGAGCTGCGCTACGAATGCGCACTGATCGAAAGCGCGGCCGCCTATTACGCGGACGACATCGATCGGTTCGTCGAAATATTCTCTCCTTGGGCGGACGACCCGCCCGACGGCCGATCCTGGCTCGCGCAAGCGCATGCGAATCGCCTCGCCGCCAGGGCGCTATTGCTGGGAAATCCGGGGCAAGCGCGGCTATTGCTCCAGCGTATGCCTCGGGGCGAAGTGGGAAAGGGCGTGGGGTTTCTGCTTCGATGGGGCGACCACATCGCGGCATTGAGCTACGTTTGGGAGGGGCAAGTGCGTTCGGCGGGGGAGATCGTCGTCCCCGCGCTTGCCAGTGCCGAGGCCGACCTTGGCCGGCGCCATCCGCTTTCTTGTATGTTTGCGGCGATGGCTTCGATGTATGCGTACGAGCGCGGTCGAGCCGAGCAGGCCGCCGCGTTGTTGGCGAATCGGCTCGATGTACTGGAGCGAAGCGGAACGCCGGAAACGGTGACGATCGCTTACGTGACGGCGGCGCGCATCGCCGCGATGCAGGGCCACGAACATCGCGCGATCGCCTTGCTTGAATCGCTACACGCGATTGGGGGTGCGCGTGCATTGCCGAGGCTGTGCGTGGCGAGCCTTGCGGAGCAGGTGCGGATTCACGCCGGCCACGATCGGGGGGAGACGTGCCTTGCGCTAATGCGCCGGCTCGACGCGATCGTCGAGCAAGCATCCGGTAGTCACGGCCGTCTTTGGCATCGCTGGGTTGCGTTGCTGGCCGCGCTCGCACGCGCGCACGCGACGATGGCCTCCCACGATTGGACATCGGCACTCGAATCACTCGATGAAGCCGACGAACTGGGCGAGGCGATGTTGCTCGGCCGCTATCGAGCCGAGCTCATCGGGTTGCGTGCGCTCGCGCTGGAGCGAAGCGGAAAGCAGGGCACGGCTTTGCTGCGCGAGGCAATGAATCTGTCGCAGGCGGCGGGCCTCGTGCGCACGCTAGCCGATGCCCACCCCGCGCTTGCCGATTGGATCGGACGAATCGGGCAGGAAGAAAGAACGCCCGGGCTGACGGCCCTCGCCGATCGGCTGCCGCACGCCGTACAATCGCCGCCTGCGCGTGCGGCAAAGGGACTTCGGGTGGTCCCGACGGTGGTGCTGACGCCGAAGGAGCGAGAAATACTCGAATTGCTCGCTCGCAATTTTTCGAACAAGGAAATAGCCGTGGCCGCAGCCATCGGAGAAGGCACGGTGAAGTGGCATTTGAAAAACCTGTTCGGCAAGCTCGACGCGAGTTCTCGCAAGCACGCCGTCCGCCGCGCGCTTATCTTGGGATTGCTGGAACCCCAATGATCGAGAGCGGTATTCCGGTCCTTCCGTAGTCGGGTATTTCACCGCTTCCCCTCTCCCTGCGGGAGGGGAAACGTAGGCATGGCGTGGGTATGCTGGGTCTCATGATGCGGCGCGACGACGCATCGATGACTTCCGCACAGGAAACCCCATGCAACCCGAATCGTTGTTATCCGATCCGCTTGTCGTACCCACGCCGTCGGCTTACGACTACCCGTTGCTGTTGAAGCAATTGCTAGTCAATGCACTGGTGCTCAACGCGAATCAGGAAATCACGTTTCGCGGCGATCGACGCTTTTCGTATGCGCAATTTCGGGCGCGTATCGGCCGGCTCGCGAGCATGCTGGATTCCCTCGGCGTAAGCCATGGGACGACCGTCGCAGTCATGGATTGGGACAGTCACCGGTACTTCGAAAGCTACTTCGCGATCCCGATGATGGGCGCGACGTTGTTCACCGTGAACGTGCGCATCTCGCCGAGGCAGATCGCCTTTACATTGAACGATGCTCGCCCCGCGGTGCTGATCGTCAATGCCGAATTTCTCCCCCTGCTGACGCAAATCTGGAACACGCTGGCCCATCCGCCGCTCGTCATCGTTGCGCGCGACGGCGGCGACGATGACGCCGCCGCGCAAGTCTCGCCACCGATTGCTTGCGAGTACGAATCGGGCCTATCCGCGGCAATCGGCGAATTCCCTTTCCAAGACTTCGACGAGCGCACGCGCGCCGTGTTGTTCTATACGACCGGCACGACAGGCGATCCGAAGGGCGTGGCGTATAGCCACCGCCAAGTCGTATTGCACGCGCTTGCCACGGCCGCCACGCTCGCTTCGCCGAGGGAAGGACAACGTCTTCATCGCGAAGACGTCTATATGCCCATTACGCCGATGTTTCACGTGCTGGCCTGGGGCATGCCGTACGTGGCCGTCATGCTCGGTTTGAAAATCGTCCTGCCGGGACGCTACGCGCCCGACGTATTGATGCGGCTTCGGCAGGCCGAGGGCGTGACCTTTTCGCATTGCGTCCCGACGATCTTGCAGATGCTGCTCGACGCTGTCCCAAGCGGCAGTCAAGCGCTTGCGGGCTGGAAGATGATCATCGGCGGATCGGCGCTCTCGCCGAACCTGTGCCGAGCTGCACTCGTCCGCGGCGTCGACGTGTTTGCCGGGTACGGGATGTCCGAAACCGGCCCGATCGTCGCGTTGGCGCAGTTTCCCCCGGGCACGCGTCCCGCCGACATCGACGACAACGCGCGCAGGCGTTCGATGGCGGGGCGCCCGGCCCTTCTGGTCGATCTGCGCGTGGTGGACGGCGACATGCGCGACGTGCCTCGCGACGGCAAGACGCACGGGGAGATCGTGGTGCGCGCACCGTTTCTCACGCTCGGCTACTACGGCCAGCCCGACGCATCGGAGGCGTTGTGGGCCGGCGGCTACTTGCACACGCAAGACGTTGCCGTGATGCATCCGGACGGTTACGTCCAGATCGTCGACCGGATCAAGGACGTCATCAAGACCGGTGGCGAATGGGTCTCGTCGATCGAAATCGAAGCGTTGATCAACGAATTGCCGGGTGTGCAGGAGAGTGCCGTGATCGGCGTCAAGGACGAGCGCTGGGGCGAGCGACCGATGGCGCTCCTCGTGCGCAGGCCCGGTTTTGCCGTGACGGTGGCAGAAGTTCGGGAGCATCTGCTCGCGCTTGCCGAGGCGAACCGCATCAGCCGCTACGCCGTTCCGGAGGCGACCCGCATTATCTTTTTGGAGGAAATGCCCAAGACAAGCGTCGGTAAGTTGGACAAGAAACGGCTACGCGAGTGGATCGATTGACGCTCGAGCCATGCTCGCAGGAAGAGAGACTTACAGGAGGAGACCACATGAAATCGAAACTCGCCGCGGTGGCGGCATGCGCGGCATTGGCCGGATCGGTACACGCACAGACGTCGGTGACGTTGTATGGCGTGATCGATTCGGGGCTGCTCTATCAGAGCACGTCTGGACCGGCGATGGTCGGCTTGAAGTTCGCCCCGGGGCACGTATTCGCCGTCAAGGACGGCGGCATCTACGCGAGCGGTTGGGGAATTCGAGGCAGTGAAGATATCGGCAACGGCTATAAGGTCAGCTTCAAGTTGCAAGAAGCGTTCAATAGCGGCAACGGCGGCTTCCAACTTAGCGATACGCCGGGCGTCGGCGCGGCATTCAGTCAGTATGCGATGGTGGGGGTATCGGGCCCCTTCGGGAGTGTCGATGCCGGCCGGCAAATCGTTCCGATGATATGGGCGATGGCGGACACGGACGCCCGGCATGCGCAGTACTTCGGCAGCATTTTGACGGCGTGGATCGGGATGAACCAGGCGGCGGGGTGGGTGCCCACGAGTACGAATGCGCCGATCGGAGCGCTTTACGACAGTAATGCGCTGGTCTATCACTCGCCGAATTTCCACGGCGCGACGCTCGAGCTGGAGTACGCGCCGGGTGGGGTCGCAGGCCAGGCGCAAGGGGGGAGCCGCGAATCGGCTGTCTTGCGCTATGTCTACGACGGTTTGCACCTTGCCGCCGTCTATTACAACGGACACGACACGAATCCATTTCCGGCCACCTATCCGAGCAGCGCGGCCATCCCCTCGACGGGCAACGACAACAACCGCTTCTATTACCTAGGGGCGCTCTATACGCTGAAGGGCTTCACGGTATCGGCGTCCTATTCGATGGGAAAAAATCCTTCGAACGCCGGCCGCGCCAACCTCGACCTATGGTCCGCCGGCCTCGGCTACCGGGTCTCGCCGTTCTTGGAAATCACGTCGGGTCTCTACTACCTGCGAAGCAAAGCGAGTGCGTTTCCGGGACACTCCACCGAGGTATCGCTCGCAGCCGACTACAGCCTATCTAAACGAACGACACTCTATGCGCAGGTGGGGCACGTGGCCAATAGCGGAATCATGAATCAAATGGTCGTGTACGGTTCCTTCGTTGCGCCGAATGCGAATACGACAGCCGCGATGATAGGGGTGCGGCACGCGTTCTGATACCGCGTGTTTCGCCCGGATGAAAGCGTACCTAGCATGATGGGTGATCTGCCGGTTACCTAAAAATACAAAAAATTGGCTATTTAAGAATACCGGTGGGCAGCCTATTCTTGGTCCTGTCGCGCGTCACGGCGCGCAGGAATCCGCGAACAGGAGCTCATCATGCAAACCCGACTCGACTTCTATAAGGCCAATCCCAATGCGGTAAAAGCGCTCATGGCGCTCGAGCAGCAGATCGGCAAATCGTCGCTTGAAAACTCGCTGAAGGAACTCGTTCGACTGCGCGCATCGCAGATCAACGGTTGCGCTTACTGTGTCGACATGCACACCGCCGACGCCCGCAAGAACGGCGAGACCGAGCGGCGTCTCGCGACCGTCGTCGTCTGGCGCGAAACACCGTTCTTCACCGATCGCGAACGTGCCGCGCTGGCATGGACGGAAGCCCTGACGCTCGTCTCGATCGATCACGTGCCGGACGCCGTTTGGGAAAACGTCCGGCCGCATTTTGCCGACGACGAACTCGTCGATCTCACGATGCTCGTTTGCGCGATCAACAGTTGGAATCGGCTCGCGATATCGTTCAGAAAGATGCCGGCGTAACACGGAGGCGTTCGCGCAGCGCATGTCACAATGGCCGCGTTCATCGGCTAAATAGGCGGCCGCGCTCATGGAGCTGCAAATCAACATCGAAGGCCGTCGCACGTTGGCGGCTCAAATCTATCGTCAGTTGCGTGAGGGCATCCTCGACGGCCGTCTCGCGGGCGGGCAGCGCCTGCCTTCGACGCGTGATTTGGCGAGCCAATTGCGGGTGTCGCGTAAGACCACGCTGGAAGTCTTCGAACGTTTGATTTCGGAGGGCTATCTGCATGCCAGGGCGGGAGACGGAACGTTCGTCACCGATGGTCTTATGCGCGCGCAAGCGGATGCCCGTAGTACGAACGACATCCATGCGCAGGCCGCGCCGCACTCGTCCGCCGTTCGAACGCTTTGGACCGAAACGCCGCTTGCGTTGTCGATGCCTACGCGTCTTGCGCCACTGGATTGCGATTTTCTAGGCGGCGTAACCGATAAATCCGTGTTTCCGTTCGACGCCTGGCGGCGCTGCTTCAATCACGCGTTGCGGGACCAGGCGCGTAGCCGCGCCGACTACCGCGATCCGGGCGGCGAGCAGGCATTGCGTCTTGCCATTTCGCGCTATGTCGCATTCAGCCGCGCGCTCGATTGCACTTGGCAGGACGCCATCGTGACGCAAGGCGCTCAACAGGCGCTCGATCTGCTCGCGCGGGTGGTGATCAGGCCTGGCGATATCGTGGCCGTGGAAGACCCAGGGTACCCTCCGGCGCGCACGGCCTTTGCGGCCGCCGGCGCGAAAATCGTCGGCATCCCGGTCGATGCCGACGGCATCGTCGTTGCCCAATTGCCTAAAAAGGCACGGCTTGTCTACGTCACCCCGTCGCATCAATTTCCGCTCGGCATGCCGATGACGCTTGCACGGCGCGTCGCGCTGCTCGAGTGGGCTCGGCGATGCGGGGCCGTCGTGGTGGAAGACGACTACGACGGCGAGTTCCGATTCGACGGTCGACCGATGGAGTCGCTTAAGAGCCTCGACAGCGCGGGCCTTGTCGCCTATGTCGGCACGTTTTCGAAGACGATTTTCCCGGAACTGCGCATCGGTTACGTGATTGCGCCTCGCGGGCTCAACGCCGCGTTGCTCAAGGCCAAGCAGGCTTGCGATTGGCATACGTGTACGCTCACGCAGACCGCGCTAGCGCGCTTCATGCTCGATGGGCATTTCGCGCGTCATCTGCGGCGAGTCCATAAACGCTACGACGTTCGGCGCGCGATGCTGATCGATCATTTACAGCATCGGCTGGCGCCGTGGTTCGAGCCCATCGTGCCGGCGGCGGGTATCCATTTATCCGCGTTGCTGAAAACCGGTATCGACGAAAAATCCCTGATAGAAGCTGCGCGGGAGAGGTCCATCGGCCTTTACGGCATCGGCGACTTCCATATGGGCGAGCCAGGGCGGCCTGGGCTTTTATTCGGCTATGGCGGCGTATCCGAAGAACAAATCGAACAGGGCTTGAACCAGCTTGCCGTCCTGCTCGAGGGGAAGGCAAACGGGCGCGGGACGGTCAAGCGAAAGGCGCGCGCGCCGCGTATCTAGCCTTAGGCGAACGAATCGATTCCCTTTACGATTCGCTTCGCGAGCCGAGGGTGTTGAATCTGTTCGACCCACCACTGCAATGCACGGCCGTCTTGGTCGCTGCGCCAGGCGGCGTACAAAATGTTCGGTTCGCGAGGGTCGGCCGTGCGCAACTCGACGAGGTCCCCACGTTCGAGCAGCGACGCCACGCGATGTCGCGGCAACCAGCCCACTCCGAGCGCATCACGCTGCGCCGCGATCTTCGCTTGCATGCTCGGGACCGCTAGCGCCGTTTGTCCGCCCAATACCCCGTAGGCACGGCCGCTCGTGGCGCGAGACGTGTCGGCGACGACGACCGCCCGGTGCACGGCAATGCGCTCGCGCGTGAGCGGTGCGCTTTCGCGCGCGAGCGGATGGCGTGGCGACACGGCGAAGACCCATTGCATCGCGCCAAGCTCGATCCAGCGGAGATGCGCGATCGACGGGGGATCGTTCGTAGCGCCGATGACGAGATCGGCACGGCCGTCGCGCAGCGCTTCCCATGTCCCGCCTAGGACCTCATGCGTGACGCGCAACGATACGCCCGACTCGAGTGCGTCGAATGAACGAATCACGGGGAGCAGCAGCTCGAATTCGATGAGTTCATCCGTCACGATCCAAAGACGGTCTTCCCATCCGCTCGCGACTTGCTTGACGCGGCGCGCGAGGCGGCTCACGTCTTCCATGAGTCGCGCGGCGTCGTCCGCAAGCAACTGACCCGCAGGCGTGAGCCGCAGCCGGTAGCCGCGGCGGTCGAACAATAGGGCGTCGAACCGCGTTTCCATCTGGCGGGCGGCATGCGATACGGTCGATGGCGCACGACCCAGGCGGGCGGCCGCGCGGGACAGGCTGCCCGTGGATCGGATCGCTTCCAGCATCATCAATTCGTCTTCCGACAACATGTTCGATTCCTTCGAACGAGTGCATCGACGAGATCGTACGGCATAGACACCGAATGCGTCCATCATGGCTTCAACGTCGTCGAACGACATTTCTTAGTGGAGAGAATCATGAATCGCTTTTCGGGAAAGACGGTATTGGTTACGGGCGGTAGCAGCGGCATCGGTTTTGCGGCCGCTCAGGCATTTGTAGCCGAGGGCGCTCGTGTCGTTATCACGGGCCGTGATCCGCAGGCGCTCGAGCGTGCGCGAACCGAGCTCGGCTCGATGGTGCTCGCGGTGCGTAACGAAACGGGCACGGTAGCCGCCGCAAGGGAACTTGCTGGCGCGATCGAATCGGCAGGGATCCGTCTCGATGCCGTGTTCCTCAACGCAGGCGTGGCCAAGTTCGCCTCGCTAGCGGAAGCCGACGAACCGCTCTGGGACCTAATTTTCGACAGCAATGTGAAGGGCGTCTTCTTTCAGCTTCAAGCGCTTGCCCCGCTGCTGAACCAAGGGGCGTCCATCGTGCTCAACGGCTCGATCAACGCGCATATCGGCATGCCGGGCACGGCGATTTATGCGGCGAGCAAGGCAGCGTTGATCTCGTTCGCTAAGACGCTGTCGGCCGAGTTGCTGCCGCGCGGCGCAAGGGTGAACGTGGTGAGTCCGGGGCCGGTCGCCACACCGCTCTACGGCAAGCTGGGGCTGGATCCCGATCAGGTTGCCGCGACGGCGGAAAGTATCCGCGCCCAGGTGCCGGCCGGCCGCTTTGGCGAGTCCAAGGAAATCGCCGCGACCGTGCTGCACCTGGCATCGACCGAGTCGTCGTTCATCGTCGGCACGGAGATCATCGTCGATGGCGGGATGAGCCAGCTATAACGGCTCGCGCGGGCACGCCCTTATTTGTCGGGCGTCAGCACGACTCTGAAGCGTGCCTTGCCGCTCATCATTCGATCGTAGGCTTCGGCCGCGCGCGAAAGCGGATAGTGCTCGATCATCGGTCTCACGCCCGCCAAGGCGCTGAATGCCAGCGTGTCCTGGGAGTCGGCCGATGTACCCGAGGGCCAGCCTTGAACCGAGTGGCGGCCCATGATGAATTGCGTGATCGGCACTTCCACAGGCTCCTCGGATACGCCGACCATGATCAGTTTGCCGTTCAGGCCTAGACCGCCGAGGGCGGCGGTCATCGCCTTGCCGCTCGTGGCGGTGGCGAGAATGACGCGTGCGCCGCCAAGCGCTTGCAGCGCTTCGGCGACGTTTTGCGAGGCGCTGTCGACGTAGCGATGGGCGCCGAGTTCTTTCGCGAGCGGGGCTTTGTCTTGGCCGCGCGCGATGGCAACCGTCACATAGCCCATTTTGCTCGCGTATTGCACGCCGAGATGACCGAGGCCGCCGATGCCTAAGATCGCGACCACGTCGCCTGCGCGCGCACCGCTGTGGCGCAACGCGTTGAATGTCGTGATGCCCGCGCATAGGAGCGGGGCGGCATCGACATCGGAGAGATCGTCGGGCATGCGCGCCAACGCTTCTTGCGGCGCGACCATGTACTCGGCGTAGCCGCCGTCATAGCTGATGCCCGGGATCTGCCCGTTTTTGCAAAGCACGAAATCGCCATGCCGGCAGTGCTCGCAGTGACCGCAATGGCCCCCGTGCCAGCCCACGCCCACACGTTGGCCCACGCGCCAGTCGTCGACGCGCTCGCCGAGTCGATCGATCACGCCGGCGATTTCATGGCCGGGCACGCGCGGAAATTGCAGCCCCGGCCACATCCCTTCTTTCGTAAGGGAATCGCTATGGCAGATTCCGCAGGCCTGAACCTTGATCAAGACGTGGCCCTCCGGCGGCTCGGGCACTTCGCGTTCGACGAGTTCGAACGGTCCCCCCGCACTTTTCACTTGCACGGCTTTCATCGTACGCATCGTTGACTCCTGCATGAGTGGTCGAACCCAAGGTCGGTGTCGCACGCGACGACCTTCGATGACTATAGGACGCGCGCTGGGTTTATGCAGGAAATAGCAAATGCGGTGCCGTGAGGTCGCCGATGAAGGTGGGCGGATCAGGCCGTTTAGCGCGAGGCTTCGGCGCCTAGTGGGAGGCCGTGAGCCGCCGAAGCGCGGATCATACCGGCAGTAATTTAATGAGTTCGACCGGACCGGCACGAAAAGCCTTGTTCTTCTCGGCTGCCGCGATCATATGCGGTGCGACGCTGTGAGCGGCAAGCGCTTCTTCGGATGCCCACTCTTCGGTAATGACGAAGCGAGTGTCGTCTCCTTGTACGCGATGAAGCTCGTATTCGATGCATCCTGCCTCGGCCCTAACCAACGGAGCGATGGCGCGGAACGCCTCGATTTGTTGATCGGCTTTGCCGGCTTGGACCTCGATTAGAACGACTAACGAAACGCTCATGACAGCCTCTCATTTTTGATGATTGTCTTTCGAGCCTACGATCATGCCATACGAAACCTCGTACTTGCATCGATATACCGCGATCCGATCGACGCAATACAATGCGATTGACGAGCTCGTGCTTTGCGGGCAAACTCATCCCTCATGTACGCTATTTCGCCCGTCACGACCTTGCATCATCATTGGCACCATCCCCACTGGGATTGGCGGCCGGGAACGTGCGTGCATTAGAAATATGCTGCACCGTATGCTACGAAGCCCCGCCGATCGCGACGGGGCTTTTTGTTTTTTGCTTACCTCGTACGTCGTCGGCTCAACTTGAGGTGAAACCATGACGTCGCTTAAACCGAGTAAGTTCGCCACTCCCATCGAGCTATACCGAGTTATTTCTCGCGTATGGTCGGCCGATACATCGAGTCCGACCGGCGCTTGGTCGCCTTCGAACCCGGCGCAGAACCATTGCAGCATTACCGCGCTGGTCGTGCAGGATTATTTCGGCGGCGAGATTCTTTGCACTCGGACTACGGGGGGGACGCATTTCTATAACGTGATCGACGGTAAAAAATGGGACATCACGGTAAGCCAATTCAACGAGCCGATCCCATACGACGACGCTGTTTCGAGCCGCGAATCGGCACTCGCCGATACGTCGCCTGAAAAATATGCGCTGCTGACGTCGAGGCTTGAGGCGGAGATTGATCGGGTTTGATCGAATCGTTGATCGAATAACGTTATCTATTGGACGGCTGTGGGCCGGCGCGGGTTTTTGCCGCGTCGGCGTCAAAGGCGGGAGCCGCGCATGCAAGATCCGATGTCGATCGATTGGTCCACTATGCCGGCTCCGCTGGACGATGGCGCGGCGAATCACTTGAGCGGGCGCATCATCCCCGCCGTCGCGTTGGACTCGACCGATGGCGGCACGGTCGATCTGAGCCGAATCGCCGGGCGTGTGGTGATTTACGTTTATCCGTGGAAGAAGCATCCGGACGGTGTGCTACCCGAAGGCTGGACATCCATTCCCGGGGCGGCCGGATGCACGCCGCAGTCGTGCGCTTTTCGTGATCGGGCCGCGGCGATCGAAGCAGCCGGCGTTCGTCACATTTTCGGATTGTCCACACAAGATACGCCCTACCAACGAGAGGCCGTGGAACGATTGCATCTTCCTTATCCGCTATTGTCGGATCGGCGCCTCGAGTTGGCAAAGGCGCTTTCATTGCCATCGTTCACCGCGGCCGATATGACGCTCTTGAAGCGGTTAACGATGATCGTCGACGACGGTGTGATTCGGCACGTGTTCTACCCCGTGTTCCCGCCGCATCTGCACGCGGGCGAAGTGCTTGCGTGGCTTCAAGCGTTGGCGCCGATGTGACGACCTGTTATGCGGCTAACGAAAGCGACTCGGAATCGTTCGCGCAGGCGCGTTTAATAGCGGTAAAAAGCGGCTTGCAACGCGCCTCGCTCGGCGGGGTCGTTCAACATCGCGAGCATGAGCAAAACGCGGGCTTTTTGCGGGACTTGATCGTCGACTACGATCCAGCCGTAGTCGTCGTCCGGCTGCGCGCCGTTTCGCACGATCACCCCGCTGCCTGTACGGGAAGCACGCACCACTTGCACGCCGTTGCGCGCCGCTTCGCGAAGCGCGGCGACGATGTGATCGGCAACATTGCCGTTGCCGGTGCCCGCATAGACGATCCCTTCTGCGTGAGCGGCAACGTTGCCGACCGTATCGGCGTCGAGTGCGCCGTAGGCGTAGACGATGTCCACCTTCGGCAGTCGATCGATTCGCGCGAGAGACCAGGGCGTGAGTACGGTATGGTCGCGCGAGGCCATGCGGTAGAACCGGGGCTCTCCCTCCACGACGTATCCAAGCGGGCCATACGGCGAGGCGAAGGCTTCCAGCTTGAAACTATTGACCTTGGTGACGTCGCGCGCGGTATGAATTTCGTCGTTCGAGACGACGAGTACGCCTCGGCCACGGGAGGCCGGATGCGTGACGACGCAAATGGCGTCGTAAAGATTCAAGGGGGCATCCGAACTCATGGCGGACGGCGGGCGCATCGCGCCGACTACAACGACGGGTTTGACGCTCTTAAGCGTCAGGTGCAAGAAGTAGGCGGTTTCCTCGATCGTGTCCGTTCCGTGCGTCAGGATGACGCCATCCACGTCGGCTTGCTCGAGCAGCGCCGATACACGCTTTCCGATCAAAAGCAGATGGTCGTTATTGAAGTTTTCCGAGCCCGTCTGTAGCAACTGCTCGGTACGGAGATTCGCCCGTCGAGATCCCTGAGGAAGCACGGCGAGGACCTCGTCGATCTTGAGCACCGAGCATGCATAGGCGGATGTATTGGCGTATCCGGCGCCCCGGCCGGCAATCGTGCCGCCCGTGCCGAGAACGACGATATTGGGCTTGTCTCTCATTCGGTGATCGAATCTCGCTGCATTGCTTTACCGTTGTTCGCACGCGTCGCTTATCAAAGGGCCCGATTTCTCGGCGCACGCAAGCAATGTACGCGCCGGAGGCGCGATGACGATTGCATCGATCGGAAGAAAAGTAGAAGAAATGCGACAACGCGCGATCGCGTTGCGGGGACTTAGTCGGATGCGGCCTGAGCGCGCGCACCGCGTAGCTTCCCTGGTGTTACGCCATAAATTTCACGGAACACGCGAATGAAATGCGCGGAATCGGCGAAGCCGCACTCGTAGGCGATTTCCGTGACTTTGCGCGAGGTATTGAGCAACATCCAGCGCGCATAGCGCAATCGCACATGCCGATAGAACTCGTTCGGCGACATCTTCATTTCGGCCATGAACGCGCGCTCGAGCTGGCGCACGCTCGTGCCGATCATATGGGCGATGACGGCGATATTGAGCGGCGCCTCGAGGTTTTCCTCCATGAGCAAGGCAGCATGACGAACCGCGGCATCTCCCACGGAAAGGTAGCCGAGGGCTCTGCGGCGTTCAACGAACGACGAGCCGGCGCGGCGGCTGACCGTCATTTGGTGAATCACTTTCGATGCGCGATCCGGCCCGCAATGGAGGTTAATGAGCCGGGCGGCAAGCTCTATCACCGAAATGCCGCCCGCGCAGGTCACGCGATCGCCGTCGATCAAGTAGTCGGCATGCGTGACGACGCGCAACACCGGGAACATATTGCGGTAATCGTCATAGTGAAAGCTGTGGACGCAGGCGACGTGGTCTTCCATGAGCCCGGCGCGCGCGAGCACGAAGCTTCCCGTGCAAATGCCCACGAGCGGTACGCCCGCCTGCGCGGCCTCGTGCAAGTAATCCCAGTAGCGCTTGTTGACCTGCTCCAGATAGGGCAGCAAGCCGCCGATCACCACAACGTAATCGAATTGACGTACATCGGGGAACACCGACTGCACCGGGATGGCGATACCGCAACTGGATTCCACCGTGGCGTTTTGCGCCCCGATCGTCGTCCAGATGCAGCGTAAAGGACGGCTTTGATCGCTGCGGTCGGCGGCATGACGCAACGCATCGCACAAACCGCCGAGCGATAGGAGAGGAAACCGCGGCCATAGAAGAATTCCGACGTTCAATTCCGGCCCGGATCGCGCGGGCCCGGCCTCGGACGCGCTCGAAAGCGCATCCAGCCGCTCGATCAGTTCGTGAGCGGAAGCGCTATCGGATGGAAGGTCGTCAGGACGGGGCATGCGTCGAACGGCGTAATGGACGTACTCATTCTATCGAGGCTTCGCCCGTTGGTCGATGCGTGTCGCATATCTTCTGTTTTCTGGCAAATCGGTGCAATGCCACCTGTTTGTGGCCGCATAAATTCGTTTCCGCCATCTCGGTGGATGGCGCCGCGGGGTTCACGACCGATGCGATGGGGCGATCCGCTGGATCGTTGCGGTATGCGAGCGAGACGGGCAGGGCGGCGGATGCGGTTGAGCGCGCAAGGCTTGATGCGTGCGAGGCCGCGCTCGTTTTCCGCCGGGCCATAACTACGGATGAGGTTGCGCAATGAGCAAGAGAGCAATGTTGGGACGCGGCGTAGCGGCCGTCGGCATATTGGGTGCGTTGGTCGCGGCTCCCGAGAGGGCAGCGTTCGCGGACGAAACCGTGAAGATCGGGGAAGCCGCGCCTGTAACGGGGCCTGCATCGTATCTGGGTAAGGATACGGAAAACGGCGCGAGGCTCGCGGTGGAGGAAATCAACGAACACGGGCTCGTTGTCGGCGGCAAGAAAATCAACCTGGTGCTGGATGCCCAGGACGATGCGGGTGACCCGCGTCAGGCGACGCAAATCGCGCAGAAGCTCGTGGACAGCAACGTCGTTGCCGTAGTCGGCCATATGAATTCAGGCACCACGATCCCGGCTGCGAAGATCTACAGCGATGCGGGCATCGTGCAAGTCTCGCCGTCGGCGACCAATCCCGCTTATACGCAACAGGGTTTCAAAACCGCCTACCGTGTCGTGGCCACCGATGCGCAGCAAGGTCCCGCGTTGGCCGACTATGCAACGAAAACGCTCAAAGTGAAGACCGTGGCGATCGTGGACGATGCCACCGCTTACGGTCAAGGATTGGCCAACGAGTTCGAAAAGCGAGCGAAGGCCGACGGCATCAAGGTGATGTCGCACGACGCGACGAACGATAAGGCGACCGACTTCCGAGCGATCCTCACGAAGATCAAGGGCGAGCAGCCGGACGCGATTATGTACGGCGGCCTCGACGCAACCGGCGGCCCTTTTGCCAAGCAGGCGAAGCAACTGGGCATGGGTCAAAAGATTCTCGCCGGAGATGGCCTATGTGCCGACGATCTCTCGAAACTGGCCGGGGAGGCCGCCGACGATGTGATTTGCTCGATCGCCGGTGCGCCGCTGGAGAAGATGCCGAAGGGGCCTTCGTTCACGGAGCGTTACGAGAAGCGATTCGGAAGCCATCCCGTGCTCAACTCGCCCTTCGCTTACGATGCGGTCTATGTGATCGTCGAAGCGATGAAACGGGCGGGGTCGACGGCTCCCGATAAAATCCTCGCCGCGATGCCCGCGACGAATTATCAAGGTGTGCTCGGTCAGACGCAGTTCGATTCCAAGGGAGATCTGTTGCACGGAACGATTTCGCTCTACAAATACGTGAGCGGCAAGCAGACGCTGCTCGACTATGTGAAGAATTGATCGGTTCTCCCCTGGCCGATCGAGCGGCACGCGGCGCGGACGACGCGAGCGTGCTGCGACTGCCTTCAACCCCCACCCGATCCGTGAAATCCGGAGAAGAAGCGGCCGACCGCGCGCATGGGGGTACCGCTGCGCAAGAAGCCGCCGCGCGAAATCACCCGCGCCTCGCGTGCCCCCTCGTCGCTCGGCGTGCGAGAGAACGCACTCGAGCCGCCGTGCAACTCGCTATCGCGAACGTCGAGTTCGGCCGTCGTACCGTTGCGCCCAATAGGGGGCGCCGCTCGGTTGGATGTCGTGCCGCTATCGTGGTACACGACACCTCTACGCGTGTAATACGGTCCGTACCAGTGGGCGCCATAGGCGCCCCCGTGAGTGCTTGCCGACGCTGCGGAGCTTGCTGTCGCCTGATCAGCGACTCCTGAGCCTATATAGGTACAGTCCTGGGGCTGCTGCCAATCGTCGAGACACGCTTGCTGTGTCGGATAGCTAGTGCGTAGGACGTGGGTCACATGCCCGGATGACTTATCGCAAGCGTTAAGAAGGCTTGCCGTCGCAACGGCACTACCGACTAGAACGAGTCGCGGAGCGCGCTTGTTTCGCATGATCGGCGGTTATTCCACGTAGTGAGGCGTAAAAAACGAGGTGTTCTTCGCGATCGGACCTAGCTCCTCGCGAATACAAAGGCCTGCGGGGGCATCGTCGACCACCCAGGCGCCTAACGTAACGAAGCGATCGTCGAAGCGAGGCGCGGGTGCATACGCTTGATAGATAAAGCCTTCCTCGCCATAGTCGCCGGGATTGTCGAATCGCCCCTCCGGGGTGACCAACGTGACATTCGCCCCCTCTCGCGACAGCAACGGCTTTTTCGCGTGAGCCCGATCACGAAAAACGCCGGCGTCGAACGAAGCCTCGAGCAAATTCGGATGCCCTGGGAAGAGATTCCATAGGATCGGAAGGATGCCTTTGTTTGACAGCACTGCTTTCCACGGCGGCTCTACCCATCGGCATGCATCGAGCGTCAGCTGCGCGGCGTATTCGGAGCGCATCATCCATTCCCAGGGAAAAAGCTTGAACACCAAATCCATGGGCTCGTTTTCCAAGTCGTAAAAGCGGCCCTTGCCGTCGCTGCCGATGTCGGCCACGTCGATGAGCTTGACGGCCCATCCTGCTTGTACGGCCGTGTCCATCAAGTACTCGACGTTGCAGACATCCTCCTGACTGGAGAACATGCATGCGAAATGCAGCACGCGCGCGTCGCGGTAATGGCCGCGTATCCATCGCCAGCGCTCGATCAAGCTCTCATGCAGACTATTGAATTGGTCGGCGAGAGGATGGACGTCTTCTTTCCAAAACCATTGCGCAAGGCTGGCTTCGATGATGGATGTCGGCGTGTCGGCGTTGTACTCGTACATCTTGAAGTGGCCGTCGGCACCGAGCGTCATATCGAAACGGCCGAATAAGGTCGGGTCGTCGCGTTCCCAAGACGTCCGGATCAAATCGGCAAACCGCCGGGGAATCGCCAAGCGATCGAAAAGATCGTGCGATATCACATGCTCCACCGCGTCGAGGCAACGCCGATTGAGTTCGAGCGCTGCCGCATACAATCGCTCTACCTCGTCCGGTGCGAACCGGTATGCCACGTCTTCTCGCCAGTAGAAGAACGTATTGCGATCGACCGCACGCGGCATGTCGTTTTCGTCGAGCGAATGGAAGTGAAAGCCGATCGATTCAAGCTTTTGCGGCCAGCCTTCCCGTGGCATCTGCGCAATGCGCTCCATGTTTTCCTTGTTCGATAACGTTGGTTGCCGATCGGACGGCCGTTGCCGGAATGTCGGTGTGCTCGCCCGCGATCGAAAACGCGCCGAATGCCAATCGCGTCAGGCCTTTTATGGGTTTCCAGTCGGTATGACACCGTTGCATCGGCGCCCAAAAGTGCTCGGCGTAGTCGATCATCGCGCGGTAGTCGATTTCATCCGATTCCACGATGCCCTCGGTAGGATGCGCACTCGCCCATCTTAGCGCCGCGACGACGGCGGAAGCCACTTGCAGGCTGGTCGCGTTGTTGTACGGCGCGATCGATCGAGCGCGATCGATCGATAGCGCGGAGCCGAGCCACAACGACGGGAACCGGCCGCTCAATAGGAAGACGCCCAACTCGTCGATCCCATCGACGATTTCATCCTTTAGCAAGCGCTCCTCGAGCACGCCGGTGAATCCTTCGCGCAGCAGCGACATCGACTCGACCGCCAGGTCGGTAGGCCGATACGCATAGTAGACGGTAGGGCGGTAAAGGGCAGTGCCGGGAGATCCGAGCGTTAGGTAATCGGCAATCGAGATCGCTTCGTGATGCGTCAGGACATAGGCTTCGAATTCGCCCTGCCGGGGCGTCCACGATTTGACGGTCGTTGCCCAGCCCGGCCGGTTCAGTCGAATTGCCGCGCACGAGCCCGAGGTTTGACGCACCGCGCCTGCCGGTAGCGAGGGCTCGTGCGTACCCCAGCCTAGTTCGACGTCCTGTTGGCATTCGGTGATGAAACCCGGCACGGACCAGGTATTGACGAATTCATTCGAGGCGCGATCGATCGGCGCGCGCTGCGTATCGAATTCGGAAACTTGAATGACCTGTACATCCAGGGCGCAAGCCAGTCGTGCCCAATCATCGCGTGTTTGCGGCGGGAGCGCGCCGTCTGCCGTTAGGCCGACCGTATGCGCCAACTCAAGTAGCCCTTGCTTCACAAGCGCCGAGACATATCCGGGGTTCGCGCCGCTGGCTACGATTGCAGTTGGATTCGCGCGCGCCGATTGCGTCCGTTTGAGCGCAAGCACCCGCTCGCGCAGAGCGTAGTTGCTCGTATCCGCACAAGTGCCGTCGTAATCGTACTCCCAAGGTTCGACACCGGTATCCAAATAGATCGCGCCTTTCGACTGCACGAACTTCAGTAAATCGCAAGTGCTAACCGACGGCGCGAGATTGAGAAGAAAATCGCTTTCGGCGACCAGTGACCCAAGGATCGTGGCGAAATTATCGGGATCGATGCGGTGCGCTAGGAGTTCGATCTTGCACCCTTCGGCAATTTCCATTCGCCGCGAATCGATATCGCAGTCGATCGCCGATATTTGCCAACCGGCGAATTCCTTCTGAAGCAGAGGGGCGACGGCCTGACCTATATTGCCGAAGCCGACAATGACGATGCGGTTTGACATCTTCTATTGGGCGATACGATTCCGTGATAGACGGAGAGCGTAACCCTCTGCGGATCAGAAAGCAAAGTGAACCGGTACGACCGCATCGTCGCCGATCGCGGTCGAAGGCCGTGCGATGCTCTCTTGCGACCCGCGGCTAAATCATGTAACGCACACCGGCAACCAATTGAACCGCCCCAAACACACCGATGACGAGCGCCGACAGCCTCGCGATGCCGTGCATGAATGAAGACGGCATCTTTTTGCCGACGGCGGCGGTCACGCTGCTCAGACAGAGCCACCAGGCCGCGGAGCCGGCGAATACCCCTGCCACCATCGGCCCGACCGTCAACCACCGCGAGAGCGCGCCCGCGCCCGACTCGAGCGACATCGGCCCTAGCGCGGCAAATACGCCGATGAACGAAATGATCGTCATCGGATTGGATAGCGTCAAACCGAACGTGGTGAGAAACGCGCGTGCCGTCGACGATCGAGGCGCGTTAGCGGAAGCGGTTTGCGCTACCGGCTTTTCGCGCGCTATCGTAAAAGCCAGCCACAGTAGAAACGCGCCGCCGGCGATTTTCAGGCCGATGCTCAGGGCGGGCAGCGCGGTCGCGATCCCGGCGATTCCGAGCGCGCCGAGCAATCCGTAAATGGCATCCGCGCACGCGGCTCCCAATCCGGTCGCGAACCCGTAGCCAAAGCCACGGCTCAGGCTACGCTGGATGCATAGCATTCCGATCGGTCCGACGGGTGCGGCTATCGATAGCCCGATCGCCATGGATTTGATAAACAGCATGACCGTTTCGCCTCGCGATAGAAATAGCGTTGGATCCCAAGGCTTGATCGTAGGCCTACTTGCGTCGACGCAGAAGATGGTTTTTAAGGGAGAATGCCGATTCGACCTTAAAAAATTCACTGTGATGGACGATCTCGATTGGAAGCTGCTGTCTTTGCTGCAAAGCAATGGCCGAATGACCTATACGGAGCTGGCTCGCCAAGTCAAATTGTCGGTGCCCGCCGTGACGGAACGTGTGAAGCGGCTCGAAGAGGCGGGGGTGATCGAGGGCTACGCGGCGCGCGTCAACGCGGCAGCCGCGGGCTATCTCGTGACGGCGTTGATCGCTATCACCGTGCCGCAGCCCGCTAAGACGAAGTTCATCAAGCTGCTCGAGACGATCCCCGAAGTGCTCGAATGTCATCACGTGACCGGGGCGGACTCATACATTATGCGATTGGTCGCGGTCGGCATGGCGGATCTAGAGCGCTTGATCGGCCGCATCAATCTATACGGCGAGACGCGTACTTCGATCGTCATGTCTACGCCGCTGCCCGAGCGGCCTTTGCAGCAGCCGGCCGTCGTTGTAAAGAAGATCCATTGAAGCCATGCAACGCCTTACTTTTTGTTCATGAAAGCTTAAGTTGATCCCTAAAAAGCCCCGCTGATAGTCTTGCGCAACACGTCGCAAGGCGGATCAACGGAGCAGCATATGCGGATTCAACACGTTCTTATCGGTGCGTTACTGTCGGCGACCAGCCTCTGCGCGTTCGCGAAAGTCATTCATTTCGATGCGCAGACGTATGACCAACTGCGTCATGAAGGCACGCCTTTCATCGTCCATACGGATGCGACTTGGTGCCCGATCTGCAAGAAACAAAACGACTTACTCACTTCGATCGAGCAAGAGCCGCGATTTCGTCAACTGACGGTCTTGGTGGTCGACGTGGACGCCGATAAAGAGGTGATGAAATCGCTCGATCTATCGAAACGTAGCCTCTTTATCGTCTATAAAGGCGACGCCGAACTGGGGCACTCGATGGCGGATACCGATAAGGACTCGATAGAGTCGCTGTTCGCCAAAGCGCGCTGAGAAAGGTCGGCAATGGGCTTCGGCGTTGCAACCTACCTGCTGGGGTACTTCTCGGGCGTCGTCTCGACACTCTCACCTTGTGTGCTGCCCTTGCTGCCGATCGTGCTCGGCAGTGCCGGCGCATCGAATCGGTCGGGACCGCTAGTGCTCACGGCGGGCGTCATGCTGTCGTTTAGCGCGGTCGGCATCTTCCTCGCAACTGCCGGGGCGGCGCTCGGGCTGAGCGAAGACACCCCCCGCTATCTTGCGTCGCTCCTGCTATTGCTCGCGGGAGCGTTACTACTCGTGCCGGCATTTTCGCGCCGCTTTGCGTTTCTCGCGAACGGCGTGTCAGCGCGCGGTCAGGCCTTCCTCAACGGTTTGAGGCTCGGCGGTAACGGTGGCCAGTTCGTGATTGGTTTGACATTGGGTGCGGTTTGGAGTCCTTGTGTCGGGCCAACATTGGGAGCAGCGATCGCTCTTGCCGCGCGCGGCAAGGATCTTGTCCAAGTGTCGATGCTCATGGCGATCTACGGCTTGGGCGCCGGTACGCCGCTGTTGCTTTTGGCAACGGTGTCGCATGCGGCCGCGGCCCGGCTGCGCGGGGGATTGGCTTGGGTCGGCGATCGCGGAAAATACCTGCTCGGGGGCTCGCTCATGCTACTTGGGCTCTTGACGCTGAGCGGTCTCGACAAGCTAGTCGAAGCTTGGGCCGTGCAAGCCTCGCCCGGATGGCTGATCGATTTAACCACTCGTATTTGAGCGCCACCGGTTCGGGAGGAGGCTTTCGCGTGGCATCGCGCTGCAACGGGTATGCTCGCGTTTCACATACGCGGGAACCAGGATCACTACGATGCGCATTCTGATTGTCGAAGACGAGCAGAAACTTGCTGAGGCTTTAAAAGAGAGTCTCGAGTACGAGCGGTTTGCCGTGGAGATCGCCCTTACGGGAGAGGAAGGCTTTTTCTTGATCAACGCACGGCATTTCGATTTGATCGTTCTCGACCTCATGCTGCCGGGGCGAGACGGTATCGAGGTGTTATCTACGCTAAGGAAACGCAACTTACAGACCCCCGTCATCGTTCTCACGGCGAAGGACACGATCGAGGACCGCGTCCTAGGGTTGGACCGCGGTGCCGATGATTATCTCGTCAAGCCGTTCGCTGTTCCCGAATTGCTCGCCCGCATACGGGCACTGCTCAGGCGGGGCCGTGGCGAGCGCGCGACGACGCTGCGACTCGCGGGTCTCGAGATGGATTTGATGACGCGCGGCATCACGCGCGAGGGGCGGCCGATCGAGCTGACCACGAAGGAATTCGAGCTCTTCGAGTATCTTTTGCAGCGTCAGGGGACGGTCGTGACGCGAGAAATGTTGGCGCGCGACGTTTGGAACGTGTCGGCGCGAGCGGTGCCGTTGGACAACGTCATCGACGTTCACATGACACGTTTGCGTAAAAAAATCGACCAGGGGTTTGCATTTCCGATCGTGCAAACGATTCGAGGCGTGGGGTTCATCGTGCGGGGGCCTGGCTGATGAGACGCATCGTCGGAACGGTTCGTTGGCGTTTGATTGCGGAGCGCGGCAAGCCCCGACCTTTCAGGCCGGGGAAGGATAGCGCGGACGCCGTAGGCGTGCTTTGCGGCGTCAGTGTGGCGTCTGCTGTTGCTCGATGTACTGGCGGATGATCTCAATTGGCGCACCGCCACAGCTTCCAGCGAAGTAAGACGGCGACCACAGTGCACCACCGTACAGCTTCTTGCGGATACTGGAATCGTTCTTCTTGCGGATCATCCTGCTCGAAACACCTTTTAGGCTGTTCACCAGCACCGAGACGGCCACCTTCGGTGGGTAGTTCACCAGCAGGTGAACGTGGTCGTCCTCCCCGTCTATACTATCCGCATGCAACGCCTCCAAGCCTTCAAATACGAACTGATGCCCACCGGCGAACAGCAGCGCGAGATGCGCCGCTTCGCCGGGTCGTGCCGGTTTGTGTTCAACAAGGCACTCGCGTTGCAGAAGGAACGCTACGAGCAAGGCGAGAAGAAGCTCGGCTACGCCGGGTTGTGCAAGTTGCTCACCGGGTGGCGCAACGGCGATGAAACGCCCTGGCTCAAGGATGCTCCAGTTCATCCGCTGCAACAGACGCTCAAGGATTTGGAGCGGGCCTACACCAATTTCTTCGCCAAGCGGGCGGAGTTCCCCCGCTTCAAGAAGAAAAGCCAATCCGACAGCTTTCGCTATCCCGACCCGAAGCAGATCAAGCTCGACCAGCGCAACAGCCGTATTTTTCTGCCAAAGCTGGGTTGGCTGCGTTATCGCAACAGCCGCGATGTGCTGGGCGAAGTGAAGCAAGTTACGGTGTGCGTGAGCGGCGGTAAATGGTTTGCCAGCATCCAGACCGAACGGCAGGTCGAGCAGTGTGTCCCAAACGGTGGCGCGGTCGGCATCGACATGGGCATCGCCCGCTTCGCCACGTTGTCGGATGGCACGTTCTACGCTCCACTGAACAGCTTCAAGCGGCACGAGGATCGGCTGCGCAAAGCGCAGCAGGCAGTGAGCCGCAAGACCAAGTTCAGCAGCAACTGGAAGAAGGCGAAAGCCCGTGTCCAGCGTATTCATTCCCACATCGGCAATGCCCGCCGTGACTTCCTGCACAAGGCCACGACCACGATCAGCCAAAACCACGCGATGGTGTGTATCGAGGACTTGCAGGTACGGAATATGTCCAAGTCGGCGGCAGGAACAGCAGATGCGCCGGGAAGAAACGTTCGGGCCAAGTCTGGCCTGAACAAGACCATCCTCGACCAGGGCTGGTTCGAGTTCCGTCGTCAGCTCGACTACAAGCTGGCATGGAAAGGCGGGCATCTTATCGTTGTGCCGCCGAAGAACACGAGCCGCACCTGTCCGTGCTGCGGCCATGTATCGGCGGACAACCGGAAGACGCAAGAACGGTTTGCGTGCGTCGAATGTGGCTTCGAGGAAAACGCCGATTGGGTCGGTTCGATCAACATTCTCAGGGCGGGACACGCCCGCTGCGCCTGTGAAGTGAGCGGTGTGGTAATGCCGCCAGCAGCAGGAACCCACCGAAGCGACTCCCCCCGGCTCGATGCCGAGGTGCGCGCCGTAGGAATCCCCCGACTTTAGGCGGGGGAGGATGTCAAGTGTTGGTATTCGCTCTCGATCTCGTTCATCTATCTGGCCTTTGCTTGTTGCATATTCTTGTCGTTTCGCCACGGCTGCATCGCCGAATCGCGGATGCGGTTAGCCGGCGAGCTCGCCCTGGTGACCGACGCCGTAACGAAAGCACCAAACGCGCTCTCGTCGATCGAAGCGGTACTGCCGCCCCTGAATTTCTACGTCGCCGCCGATCGTCAACTGCGCTATGCGAGTGCCGGTTGGATAAGAACAGGGTTTTCGATGCCTTCAGGCGCGGACTCGTCCGGGTACATGCTTCGGGCGTCGTCGAGCGGGCGGCACTATGCAATTCGTGAGGCGACGGTTCCTATCGAGGGTCGATCGGTGCGGATCGGCGTAGCCGAGGATGACGAACAGACCGTGCAAAACGTGCACCGCCTTTTGTGGGTGTTGCTTCTGACGGTGCCCGGCATTTTGCTCATTAGTTTCGCTGGAGGTTACTTTCTAGCGGGGCGGCTTCTTTCGCCTGTCGACGAAATGGCCCGTAACGCGAAAGCGATTTCGGCGGATCGGTTATCGCAGCGGCTGAGGGTTGGGCGGCAACAAGACGAATTCGACCGTCTGGCGCGCGTATTCAACGAAACGTTCGACCGGCTCGAAGGCTCGTTCGACAAGATGCGACGTTTCTCGGCCGATGCATCACATGAACTTCGTACACCGTTGGCTGTGATTCGAACGATCGGCGAAAATGTATTGAAAGGCCCGTGCGATGTGGCGCGCTATGAAGATGCGGTGGGCAGCATCCTAGAGGAAGCAGTGCGCATGACCCGCCTATTGGAAGGCCTATTGACGCTGACGCGAGCCGAATCGGAGCAGCAACCGCTCCAACTGGCGCCGGCGAAGCTTAGCGAACTCTCTAAAGATGTCGTCGACTGTCTGCGCGTATTGGCTGAGGAGAAGGAGCAAACGCTTGTCTTTCGCGAACGAAGCGAACTCAATGTAATGCTCGACAAGCCGACATTCGAGCAGGCCCTGATCAACCTGGTCGCGAACGCGATCCAGTACACACCCGTGCAGGGAGAGATCGAGGTGCGCGTGCTACAAAGCGTAGAAGGCGGAGCGCTCGTCGAGGTTGAGGACAATGGGCCCGGCGTCGCTTCGGAACACCGCGAAAGAATTTTCGAACGGTTTTACCGAATCGATCAGGCGCGTTCCCGGACGACGGGAGGCTCCGGGCTTGGATTGGCTATTGCTCGATGGGCCATTGAGTTGAATGGCGGAACACTGGAATTCGAACCGAGAGAGGACAACGGCAGCATCTTTCGCATTACGCTGCCGGATCGATCGGTCGTTCATGACGCTCTGGCGCCGCCGAAACAAGCGTTTTAGCTCGCGTAGACGGCGTGCGGTCCATTGATGGCGACGTTCGGGCTAGGCGCCGCTTCGCCTTCGACGCGATTTCTGCCGAGCGTTTTCGCTCGGTAGAGCGCTGCGTCGGCACTGGCTAGCAAGTTAGCCGGCCCGGAGCGGGCTCCCGAATCGCTCGACGCCTGACCGATCGAAACGGTGACATAGGGCTCGCCGGGCGACGCTGCGGGCATCTCCAAGCCGGCCACGGCCAACCGCAAGCGTTCGGCCGTGGCCGACCCGGTGCGCTCATCGCTTGCCGGAAGCACGACGACGAATTCCTCCCCGCCGTAGCGGGCGACGAATTCGCCTCGGCGCGTCAATCCGCTATCGAGCGTGCGTGCGATCCGGCGTAGGCATTCGTCTCCGGCAAGATGACCGAACGCATCGTTGAAGTGCTTGAAGTGATCGACGTCGACCAAAAGGATCGTCAATGCGGACGCTCCCTTCGATGCTTGCGCCAGCTCGTTTGGATAGCGTTCGTCGAAATAGGCGCGGTTGAACACGCCCGTTAGGCCGTCTCGCACGGAAAAGGCTTTGAGCGCTCGATGCGCGTCGGCTAGTTTCGAATAGGTGCGGCTCGTTTCGAACATGAGCATGCCGAGCAACGCGCTTGCCGAGACCATGGAGGCAATGCGCGCTCCGTACCAACCGAGGCTATAGCGCGCTCCTGCGCCGAGCGTCAACGCTACGTCGGCCAGCCCCGCGAAGAGCGCGACGGCGAGCCACAGGTCCATTAGCGTGCGCAGCCTAGTGACCCAAATATGTATACCGAGTGCGGCGAAACAGATACCGGCCACCCCCAGCGTGGCGGGATTTGCCGACAGATGCCGGTACGTTCCTTCGTTTGCGACGAGATTGGGAAGCATCGCTCGCCCGACGATGGCCGAGCGGCACAAGGTGATGGACAGGCCGATCGAGCATGCGATCAATCCGAGCCCGAGTGATCGCCGCCACGCCGCCGTCGGAACCGGTAGCCATGGCCTGGCTATGAGTGCGAGCGTCACGAGGGACGCGAAACCGCCTCGCCATAGCAGCCAAATCCAAATCGCCGTTTGACGCCCCGCGTCCTTCGAGACTGCATGAATGAAGACGCCGGGATAGACAGCCAGATGCCATGCCGCCGTGACGCTCGTAAAGGCGTACGCGCTCGCCAATGCCGCGAAGTAGAGCCGGCCGCAGGCGCGGTATTGCGTCCACAACAAGAACGCCGTTAGTCCTTCGGTCAGCGTGACCGATGTTGCGAAGATGGGGACGAAGGGGGGCGAGACGACGGCTTGCGTCGTCAGGTGCGGCCACGCCGCGAACGCGATGCACACGAGCACGATGGCAGCGACCGCGGCGGCCCAGCGGTGACGCGGTTCGGCGGGAACTTGGATGAGCGTGGCTTCCATGGTCCAATCGTGCTTAATCGGCGAAGCGTCGCGGCTCCAAGAATCCTCGAATAGCTTTCGAATTCATTACGCGCGTAAGTCGCGCGATTTCCCCTGGTCAACGGCAGGTTTGGGGAAAACTGAAGGTGTGGGGGGAGGATTCGCGGAGCGGAGTGATAAACCGTATTATCAACCATCCATACCGCTGCCCGTACCACGGGGTGGCTCTTCTTCGGGCGTGCTCCCCGAGCGCTCGGCCAGTTGGCGACGTAGTTCGCGGCTTTCGCGGTAGAGGGCTTCGGCTTGTGTCTGGTCGCCTTGCAGGCGCGCGATGTCGGCGACGTTGTCGAGCGAAACCGAAAGGTCGTGCAGCGACGTGGGCGTAGTCCCCAGGCGCTCGACCAATTGACGGCTGATATCGAGGCTTTCGCGGTATAGGGCTTCGGCTTGCGTCTGGTCGCCGCGCTGCCGCGCGATGTCGCCGACGTTGTCAAGCGAGATCGACAGATCGCGCAGCGCCTCGTGCGTAGTCCCGAGGCGCTCGACAAGTTGGCGACGCAGGTTGAGGCTTTCTCGGTACAGTGCTTCGGCTTGGGTCCAGTCGCCTTGTTGGCGCGCGATGTAGGCAACGCCGTCGAGCGAGACCGAGAGGCCGCGCAGTGCCTCGGGCGTGCCTCCCAGGCGCTCGAGGAGTTGACGGCGTAGGTTAAGGCTTTCGCGGAACAAGGCTTCGGCTTGGGTCCAGTCACCTTGTAGACGCGCGATGTCGCCGACGTTGTCGAGCGCAACCGAGAGGTCGCGCAGCGCCTCGGGGGTACCCCCCAGTCGCTCGACCAGTTGACGACGCAGGTCAAGGCTTTCGCGGTATACAGCTTCGGCTCGAGTCCAGTCGTCTCGTGCGTGCGCCACCCAGCCGACGTTGTTCAGCGACACCGAGAGGTCGCGCAGCGCCTCGGGCGTGCCCCCGAGGCGCCCGACCAACTGGCGGCTGATATCCAGGCTTTCGCGGTACACGGCTTCGGCTTTGGTCCAGTCGCCCTGTTGACGTGCGATGTCACCGACGCTGTCGAGCGAGATCGAGAGGTCGCGTAGCGCCTCGGGCGTGCCCCCTAGGCGCTCGACCAGTTGGCGGGCAATATCCAGGCCTTCGCGGTACATGGCTTCGGCGTGTTTCCAGTCGCCCTGTGCGTGCGCCAACCGCCCGACGTTGTCGAGTGAGATCGAGAGGTCTCGCAGCGAGTCGGGCGTCTCCCCCAGGCGCTCGACCAGTTGACGACGCAAGTCAAGGCTTTCTCGGTATGCGGCTTCGGCTTGCGCCCAGTTGCCTTGTGCACGCGCGACCTGACCGACATTGTTGAGCGAGACTGAGAGGTCGCGGAGCGCCTCGGGCGTTCCCCCGAGGCGCTCGACCAGTTGGCGGGTGATATCCAGGCTTTCGCGGTACACCGCTTCGGCCTGGGGCTCGTCGCCTTGTGCGCGCGCCACCCGCCCCACGTTATCAAGTGAGACCGAGAGGTCGCGCAGCGAGTCGGGCGTACCACCCAGGCGCTCGACCAATCGGCGACTGATATCGAGGCTCTCTCGGTACATGGCTTCGGCTTGCGTCCAGTCGCCCTGTGCGCGTGCCACTTGGCCGACGTTGCTGAGCGAGACTGAGAGGTCGCGCAGCGCCTCGGGCGTTCCCCCGAGGCGCTCGACCAGTTGGCGGGTGATATCCAGGCTTTCGCGGTACACGGCTTCGGCTCGAGTCCAGTCGCCCTGTGCCTGCGCCACTCGCCCCACGTTGTCAAGTGAGACCGAGAGATCGCGCAGTGCATCGGGCGAGCCGCCCAAGCGCGCAACCAGTTGGCGGCTGATTTCCAGGCCTTCGCGGTACAAGGCTTCGGCCTGCGTCCAGTCGCCCCGTGTGCGTGCCACCCGCCCCATGTTGTCGAGTGAGATCGAGAGGTCGCGCAGCGCCTCGGGCGTGCGTCCCAGGCGTTCGACGAGTTGACGACGCAGGTCGAGGCTTTCGCGGTACACGGTTTCGACTTGCGTCCAGTCGCCTTGTGCACGCGCTACCTGACCGACATTGTCGAGCGAGACCGAGAGGTCCCGCAGCGCAGAGGGATCCTGCGCTTGGCTGACGCGGCGCCTCGTTACCGACAGCGCACTCAAGGCGACCTGCTCCGCATCGCCCGGCCGCCCGGCCGACAGCAGTTCGCCGCAAGCTTCCCAGGCCGTGGGCAGAAATATACCCTCGGGCAGCTCGCCAGCCTGAACGCGCTGCCATTCCAGATAGGCCGGCAATGCAATGTCGGTACTCGTTTGCACCACCACTGGCGCTGCTCTCGGCGTCTCGGCCACGGCGGGCGCCGCCGCACGAAGCTCTTCGCTAAGCGCGCGCACATGCCAGATATCCGGCGCGATGCTACGTGCCTCGGCCCGAAAATCCGCAGGCAACACCAGCACTAACGGGCGCATCAAACCTTGCTCGAGCAAAAAACGCCGTTCGTTCAGCCGTGCGAGATACTTCCTACGCGCGATATTCCACTGCGTATCGCTAGGATGACGCTGCAATCCGAACCACAAGGCGCCCGGCTGCCCAGAGAAATCTTCACGCTGAGCAATCAACGCATCGACCAGTGCTTCGGGATCGCGCGCAAAATCATCCTTCGCGTCCCGACGTTGTAGCGGCCGTCCTTGCAAAACAAGCCTTTGATCGAGCCAGTCCGCCAGTTGCATCGAGGGACCGACATCGGCAAACAGAAACACGAGCGAAAAGGCATCGGCCTCCCACTCAAGATGCCGCAGCAGGTTGATCGCTACACGTTCGGTGGGTGCGTCAAAGGTTAGTGCTGCCATATGCGTCTACCACGTCACGCAGCAGCGGATGGATGTCATACCAATCGCTGCCGTTCCGGTAGTTGAGGACGAGCCGGTTATCGAGAAATTGGGCCAACGTCGGTAGGTCGGCATCTTTCTCCAAACAGGTGGTGTGTGTCTGCGTAATCCGTTTGAGCCAGGCCAAGTGCTCTTGCGGAATGGGCAGCATCTCGTTGCGTGCGGCGTTTTCGGTCGGTTTGACGGCAGCGACCGTGAGCGGTAGTTGCGAATCCTCTCGCACTGCCGGCAGACATAGCCGGATAAGCCGGAAAAACTCGCGCAAGTCACCGCCCGAACTCACGGCCAGCTTGTCGATGGCGGCCGGGTCGAACAGCTTCTCCCACTCAGGATAGCGTTTGGCGATAACTGTACGTAGTACCGCCAGCCCGTCGGGATCGGCCTCTCTGCTGCGATCTTGAAAGATGTGCGTGCAGACCAGTCGCCGCGTGACGGCCCCACCCATCAGCGCCCCAGCACCTGGCGCCAACACCGACAGATAAGGCGGAATTGTGTAGACGACGTGCAGTTTGGGTACTTTCAGGTGCTCGGCATGACCGAAGAAGAGGTTACGCACGCTCTCGTAGACCGCCATCGACTCGCTGCCGACCCCACGGATTCGCTCCACCGAATCGACCAACAGCACCACCTTCCGCTGCGCATCGCCGACCTGCTGCCGAACATAGTCGACCGCTTCGCCGAGAAAGTCGTGCGCGTCCTGTACGAGTTTCGCGACATGGCCGCGTGCAGCTTGCTGCACTCGGAGTTTGAAGTCGGGGTCGTTCTTCAGGGCGGCCTTGATCTCGACGCCACCGAGTTTGGCGCCGAAGTCCTTGATTTCCACTTCGGTTTGAAGAAAGGCGACCAAGCGATCCCAGTAGTTGCGATTGCCCGGAGAGCCGCCATACTGCGTTTGCACCTGCTCTGACATTGCTCCGGCGACCGCGATCAAAAAGTCGCTGATCTCGACTTCCTTGGTGAGCAGCATGAACTCGGAAAGATCGGCATAGAACACGACCGCCCCAAGTTGCTCCAGATGCAGCTTAAGCCGTTTCAGCTCCGTGCTCTTGCCGGTCCCACGTTGCCCCGTAAACAGACATACGCCGCCGCCTTCCTGCCAATCGATCTCGGTAGCCATCTCCTCGACCGGGTCAGCAGTGCCCTGGTTGATCTGGGCGACGTAGACCGGATCGCCGGGTTCGAGGACTCGATCGGCAAGTGCGTTGTAGAGTTTTTTGAGTTCGTTCCGTGTGTCTGGAGAAAGCGGCATAAATCAAGCTCCGGGGGCGTTCGTTCGGGAGTAGTCGAGTGACTTAGTCAGGGCAGCCGGAACTTCTCGCTGCGTTTGGAGAGGTCATCTTCATGTCGATCCGACCGGACGACGCCATGATACTCAAAATACTAGCAGCATTGGCGCGCGGGCATGGGATAACCACCCGAGACAAGGTCGGAGCGGACCCAGGCTGCCCCCGAGGTGGGCATCGGCGCAGACTCGCGCGGTTCGGTCGCGGTAGTGCGATTCGGCAAGTGGACTAAGCCGAAGCCGAGCGGTGAGGCACGTCTCGAAGCGATTTCATGTCCGCCTGTGGGTAGGCTCGCTCCGGGACGGCGGTATGCAGTATGAATCGGGCGCTCAGGTCCGATGCGTCAAGATGGCCACTACACGCTACGCGATCTCGTCAAAAGCGTCTGCGCAATCACGGCGACCAAGAGAAACGCCCCGCTGGCGAGGTTTTGATAATAAGGACTGAGCGTGCCGACTTGGTTGATGACGTTTTCTATGACGCCGAGCAAGATGACACCCGCAAGCGGTCCGGCCATCGTGCCGACGCCGCCCGTGAGCAAGACCCCGCCGATCACGGCTGCCGCAATCGACTGAAGCTCGTACCCCGTTCCCGCGCCCGAAAGCCCGGAGTCGAGATGCGACGCGAGCAGGGCGCCGGCAAATCCGGCGAGCGCGCCGCTGACCCCGTACGTCACGATCTTCACGCGCTCGACCCGCACGCCGAGCATGCGCGCGGCCTCCTCGTTGCCGCCGACCGCGAAGATCGCGGCGCCATAGGCGGTGTGATTGAGCACGAGCGCGCCCAGCGCATAGGCGATGGCCAAGATCCAAATAAGGTTGCTGATGCCGAATAGCGAGCCGTTGGCGATATGAGCGAAAAAGCCGGGATCGGCGATCAGCAGATCTTGATTCGCGAGCACGAGGGCGAGCCCCTTCAACCCGAGCAACGCGGCGAGCGTGACAATAAACGGCGCCATTTGGGCGCGTGCGATCAGCACGCCGTTGACGAGGCCGACGCACAGCCCCGTCACGATCGGCGCCGCGAGCGCCGCCGCCCATCCGTACGGCGCCGCATACGCCGCGATCACGGTGCCGAGGCCTACCATCGAGCCCACCGATAGATCGAAGCCGCCGAGGATGATGACGAGGCTTTGCCCGATCGCGATGAGTCCCAGAAACGAACCCGCCGAGACGATATCGGCCAGATTCGCCGGATGAAGAAAATCGGGAAAGACGACGCCGGCGACGAGGCTGACAACGATGAGAATGCCGATCGCGCCGCGTGCCTGTATCAATCGGAGCACGCGATTGCGGCGCTCTCCGGTACCGCCGGTCGGCTGAATATCCGCTTTCATATTCGCTGCGTCGATGCTGGTATCCATGTGCGCGTTAGCCTCCCTGACGTTGCAGGTAAAGCGCGACGACGATAAACACCGCCTTCAGAATCTGCGCATAGGTAAAGCTGATGTTGTTCATGATGAAACTCGCATCGAGCACTTGCAGCAAGACCACGCCGAAGACGGTGCCGACGATCGAAATGCGACCGCCCGACAGCGGCGTTCCCCCAATGACCGAGGCGGCGATCGAATCGAGTTCGAAGTTCACGCCGACATAGTTCGGATCGGACGCACCGAGCCGCGATGAAGCGAAGACGCCCGCCAAGCCGGCCAGAATCCCGCTCGCCGCGTAGACCATGAACAGCGTGCGCCGGACGGGGATGCCGGCGAGAAATGCCGCGCCGCGACTGGCGCCGATCAAAATCGCGTAACGCCCGAAAGTGGTCCGTCGAACGATCACGGCGATCAGCAACGCGAGCGCGAGGCCGATCAAAATCACGACCGGGATCGGCCCGATCGCGCCGGTACCGAGCAAGTCGAATGCATCCGACGGCGGCAGGTTGACGCGCGAGCCGCCGAGTAGGGCTTGTGCAAGTCCGCGCGCGGCGACGAGCAGCGCCAATCCCGAGATCAGCGGATCGATCCGTACGATCGCGACCAGCGCGCCGTTGAAAATGCCGCAAACCAAGCCGATGACGATGCCCGCGCCGATAGCCGTACCGGTGCCGTAGTCGAGAAACACGGCGATCGTCGCGCTGGAAAGCGCCATGACGGAGCCGACCGACAAATCGATGCCGCGCGTGGCGATGGCAAGGTTTTGTCCGAGGGCGATCAAAATGACGGGCGCGGATTCGAACAGCAGGCTGCGGGCGGCCAACGGGTTAGAAAACCCCGGCGTCATCACCAAGTTCAACAAGACGAGTATGGCGAGCGCCACATAGACGCTATTGCCGCGGGCCCACGCGAGCGCCGCGTGGCCCGGCTGCCGCTGCGCTTGGGCGCTCGGGGCCGTAGGAGTGGAAAGACTCAAGCTGTCCTCGCTAAATGCTGGCTTATGGCGCCGGAGTGTGGGTGGCGAGCATCGCAAGCACATCGTCGGCGCTTGCTTCTCGCGTCTGAATTTCGCCGATGCTCGCTCCTTCGTTGAGCACGACGAGCCGATCGGTCAGCTCGAGCAGCTCTTCCATTTCGGAGGACGTCACGACGATCGCGAGCCCTTCGTCGGCGAACCCTCGGATCACGCGGTGGACTTCGGCTTTCGCGCCGACGTCGATGCCGCGCGTGGGATCGTCGAGCAGCAGCACCACAGGATGCGTGGAGAGGCATCGCGCGATCAGCGCCTTTTGCTGATTGCCGCCCGAGAGCGTCGAGATCAGGGCATTGGGTCCCGCGGTCTTGATGCCGAGTTGTTCGATGTACTGTTTGACGAGCGCATCTTCTTTGCGGCGCGAAATGAAGCCGAAGCGCGAGATGCGCGGCAATACCGAAGCAACGATGTTCTCGCGTACCGATAGGCGAGGGAAGATGCCTTCGGAGCGACGGTCTTCCGACAAGAACGCGAGCCCGCTGCGGATCGAGCGCGCCGGGGCCGTACTGCCGAGCGCTTGTCCCTTTAAGCGCACGACACCGGCGTCGGCCCGCTGCGCGCCGAACACGGTTTTGAACGTTTCGGTACGGCCGGAGCCGAGTAAGCCGGCGAGCCCGACGATCTCTTTCGGCGCGATCCGCATCGAGACATCGCGCACGCGCGTACTCCAACGTAGGCCCTCGACATGTAGCGCCGGCTCGGCCCGCTCGGCCGATTCGCGTGCACGCTCGCCGGCTTGCACGCCATGCCCGTGACCCTCGCGGCCGAGCATCGCGGCGATCAGCGCGTTGCGCGGCAATTCGTCCGGTGTCCCGGTCTTGACGACCGCACCGTCGCGCATCACCGTGAAGCGGTCGCACAGCCGGTAGCATTCGGACAATCGATGGCTGACGAACAGCAGCGCGATGCCGTCGGCTTTGAGTTGATCGACGACATGGAAGAGCACGTCGACTTCCGCGCCGGAAAGCGCCGATGTGGGCTCATCGAGAATCAGCACGCGGGCGCCGAGCGATACGCCGCGCGCGATCGAAACCATTTGCTGCTCCCCGAGGCCGAGCGTTGCGAGTTTGGCTCTCGGGTTCACCGTGAGGCCGTAACGCCGAACGATATCGTCCGCCTTCTCGTTCATCGTACGGCGATCGATGAGGAACCCTAAACGTTTCGGTTGATGGCCGATGAAGATGTTCTCCGCGACGCTGCGGTCGGGGATTAGATTGATTTCCTGATAGACGGCGCATACGCCGAGTTGCTGCGCGGCACGCGGCGAATCGAACGCAACGGGCGTGCCGTCGAGCACGACCGTGCCTTCGTCGGGACGATGAAAACCCGTGAGGGTCTTGATGAGCGTGGATTTGCCCGCGCCGTTTTCGCCGACGAGGCCGTGCACCTCGCCGGCCCGCAGCGTAAGAGAGACGTCGCGCAAGGCACGCACGACGCCGAACGTCTTGCTCGCGTGCCGGGTCTCGAGCACGACCCGGCCGGTCGTATCGCCGTCTCGACGGCTATCGGAACCGGCCGGGGCCGGGACTGCATGCAGCGGATCGTTCATGCGTCAGCCTGCATCGTGAAAGAGCGCCTAATACGTGTGGTAACGCGAGCATGTACCCTTAAGCGATGGAATTAGTACACCGCACCCGCCGCCAGCGATTTCTTCGCATTGGTCTTGTCGTACAGCGCGTCGTGCATGATCTGCTTTTGCGCGACGGGCTTGCCGGCGAACCAGTCCGCGAGCGATTGGAAGGCGAGCGGGCCGAAGCGCGGATTGGTCTCGACATCGGCCGAGACGACGCCGTCCGAGATGTCGCGCACGACATCCTTCGTGCCGTCGATCGATACGATCGTCACGCCCTTCAGTTTGCCGGCCTGGCGCAGCGCCGTGATCGCGCCGAGCGTCATCACGTCGGCATGCGTATAGACGGCATTGACGTCGGGATGCGAGAGCAGAATCTGCTCCATGACCTTCTGCGCTTCGGTCGTCGACCAATTCGCCGTTTGCGCGGCCGCAAGTTTTATGTCGGGGTAGGTCTTGAGCACTTCGGCGAAACCGTCGGTGCGCTGGCTCTCCACCGTGTTGCCGTAGCCGCCTTGAATTTCCGCGACGACCGCCTTACCGCCTGTGGCGTCGGCGAGCGCCTTCGCGGCACGTTTGCCCTGTGCATAGAAATCGGAGCCGAGGAACGTGATGAAGTCTTCGCAGGCGGTGCCGGCCGTCTGCCGATCGATCGTCACGACAGGAATGCCTTTGGCCTTGGCTTGCGCGAACGCCGGTTGTAGGCCGGTGGAGTCGTTCGGCGCGACGATCAAGGCTTGGGCGCCCTGGTTGATCATGCTTTCGATGTCGGCCACTTGCTTGGCCTGGTTGTTATTCGCGTTCGTATAGAGCAGCCGCTTGACGCCTGCGGCTTTCGCGGCGGCGCGGACCGAAGCCGTTTCGGTCGCGCGAAACGGGTTTTGCTCGTTTTCCGATTGAGAGAAGCCGACGACGAGCCCGCTCAGCTTGAGGTTGCTCGGCTTGGGATTCGTGCACGTTTCCGTCGATGCGTTCTGGACCTTCTGTGCGCTGTTGTCCTGCGCCCAAGCTCCCATCGACCACGCACCGACGACGCACAAGGTCAGTGTGGCCACACGATGCAGCAGCGTTGCTTTCGACATGCTTTGTCTCCGTTGTTCACGACCCGCAAGGGTCCCGACTTCGTTGTTATCGAGCGCATCGTCCTTCGCAGCGTGGCTTCACATCAGCGGTGGACGACCTTGGTTTTCCACTTGCATAACGCCTGTTGATCCAGCTTCATCGATTTGTTGCGAAGTAATATTACTTGCTATTCATTAAGAATATTAATAAGGGTATCCCCTGCAATGCGCGAGGGCGATCCGGCGTCGGGCGCGCGTGGGGCCGCAACCGAACCGCGTTCGATCAATGGGCCGTCCAGCTTGACCGTGCGGCGCTTGAACGGGGCGCCCGCGCCGCGGTTCTCCTCTTCCTGCAAGAGCGTTTCCACGGCCCAGCGGCCGAGTTCGTAGTTGGGAAGTACGACGGTGGTGAGCGGCGGATGCGTGTGGCGGGCGATTTCCTGGTCGTCGTATCCCATCACCGAGACATCCTCCGGCACGCGCAACCCGAGCTGCTTGATCGCTTCGATCGCGCCGATCGCGGTGAGGTCGTTGCCGCAGAAGATCGCGGTGGGCGGGTTCGGCTCGCGCATCAGCGATAGCGTCAGCTCGTAGCCTTTGCCCGAGCTCCAATCGCCGTCGCGCACGAGATGCTCGTCGAACGGCAAATCGGCGGTGGCCAGTGCTTGGCGGTATCCCTTGAGCCGGTCTTTGGCGGCGTCCTGCCAGGTCTCGCCGTTGATGAAGCCGATACGTCGATGTCCGGCCGCGATCAGGCATTCGGTGGCGGTGAAGCCCCCCGTGACTTCGGCCGGCACCACCGACGATAGGACGGCGTCGCTCGAGTAGCAATTGAGCAAAACCGTAGGCACTTTGAGGAGCGGCGCCGGCACGGCCACCTTGCGCGTATAGACGGTGGCGTAGATGACGCCGAGCACGTTGGGGTTGGACAGCGCGTCGTGCAACACGCGCTGCTCGATGTCCGCGTTGCCGTGCGTGGAGTACACCGCTAATAGGCAGCCGTTGTTCCATGCCGCATCGCGCGCGCCGTCGACATTGACGACCGGATGCGGGCTCGTGGAGATTTCGTCGGCCACGTAGACGATCAAATTGCGCTCGCCCGGTGCGACAGGCGCCGTCGTCCGGGTGGGCAATTGATAACCTAGCTCGTGTGCGGCTTTGAGCACGTTCTTGCGCGTGCCCTCGGAGAACTTGGCGCCCACCGCGCCGTTCAAGATGAGCGAAACGGTGGACTGCGACACGCCCGTTACCTTGGCGATGTCGGTCATGGTCGGGCGACGTTGAGTAGATTTTTTCATCGATGGCCAGCTGGAACGCGCGAGGTGACGGCCACGGTATCACTAATATTTATGACCTGCAATTGGCGTTGGTGGGGAGCGCGCAAGCGGTCCGTCGTGCCTCGCCCGAGGCAATCGCATTAGTGCCCCGTTGCCGCCGCGCCCTTCACGACGCACTCGCTCGTCACCTTTTCGCCATCGTCGAATTCGAATGTCATGCGGATCGACGTGCCTACCTTGAGGACGTGCTTGGGCTGCTCGAGCATCAAGTGATAGCCGCCCGGCGCGAACTTGAGCGTGCCTTTGGACGGCACCGGCGCTTTCTCGACCATCACCATCGCCGAGGTACTGCCGTTGCTTTGCGTTTGGTGCAGCATCGCCATGCCGAACGCGTCGGTTTGGACGTCGACGAGATTGACCTCCTTGGCGCCCATGTTCATGACGGTGAAGTAACCGCCGGACGGCAGATCGCCGGGCAATAGACGCACCCAGCAATCCGATACCATCATCGACGCGGGGGCGGCCAGTACGGGGGCCGCGCACAGGGAGAGGGCGAGAGGCAGCAGGGTGTTCTTCATCGAGAATCGCATGGTTGTCCTTTGAGAGTGATGAGGGAAATCGTCGATTAAGCGGTAGCCGATGCGGACGCACGGCTAAAAACAAGTCGGTCCATGAACCACACGGCGGCCAGCGTCAGCCCCATCAGCGGGAAGACGACGCCGAGGGCGACCAGTGCGGTTTTCCATCCACGCATCGGCGCAGCGACGCGTTCGCGTGCGGGCGCGCCCAGGGTACCCGAGGGCCGGCGCATCCACCACATCAGGCATCCGGTGATGGCAAGCGCTGCCAACCCCAACGATAGCGCGGTGCAGACGATTTGATTGGCCAGCCCGAAATAGCGGCCCATGTGAAGCGACGTGCCGTAAGAGACGGCCTTGCCGATCGCACCGTAGTCGCCGTAACGGATGTCTTTCAGTATCGCGCCGCTGTAGGGGTCGATGTAGACCGTGCGTTCGAGCTGCGGGTCCACCGGGAAATACGACACGGTGTATACGCCGCTCTCCGTGGCCGGCAGCGCGATATCGTAGCCGTCGGCGAGACCCGCTGCACGCATCTTTGCGACGATATCCGCAAGCGATATCGGAAGCGCATGTTCCGGCGAGGCGCTCGTTTCGTGCGATTGGGGCACCCGTACCGCGCCGACAGCCCAGGGCACTTGCGGTAAGGGCATCTCATCCATCGTCATGCCGGGCATGTCATCCATCTTCGATGGCGAACCCTTGCTTGGTTGCCCGGCGTTCGATCCGTTTGCTTGAGCGGGTTTCAGTGCGCTAACCGGGAGACCGCCCCAGGCACCCGGCGGCGAGCCGAGCTTGACGCTCGTGGCCAGCGCCTTGAACTGCTTGCCCCAGGATCCCGTCCACGGCAGGCCCGTCGCGACGAACGCCAATGCGCCGAGCGCGATCCAAATGCCGAGCGTCGCATGAATGCTTTTCCATAGCGGACGTCCGCGCTGCGTCAGATCGGGCAACAGTAAAGCGCGCAGGGATCCCGTCCGGCGTGGCCACCATAGCGCCACACCCGTGCCGAGCATGACGAGCGTCCAACATGCGACGAGCTCCATCAACAATTCGCCCGACTTGCCGAGCAGCAGCTTGCGATGGATCATGCGGTCGATCTGCATGAATCGCCGATCGACGTCGAGCGTGCCGAGAACGGTGCCATCGTACGGATCGACGTACACGCTCCGCTTGGTCCCGTTCGGCAGCCGGAAGATGAACTCGGCACTGCGATCGGTGCGCGAGGCGATGCGGGCGGTCGTCGCGACGGCAGCCGGAGGCATTGCGGCGCGGGCGCGAGACAGCAGCGTGTTTTCGTCGAGTCGCGGCGCCGGTCGCGGTGTGACGACGAGCCTATGCGGATAAAGCAGCGGTTCGATCTGCGGCTGGAAGCAATAGATCGTCCCCGTAATCGCCAATACGACGAGAAACGGCATGACGAACAACGCCGCATAGAAGTGCCAACGCCAGAGCGTCCGATAACCGTTATTCGGGCGGGCATGCGACGCGGCTGTGCGCATGGCGCTCGAGTGCGTGGGAGTGGTCGACATCGGTATATCTCCTTTACATCCGCAACCGGCCTTCGACATAGAAGGTTCGGCCCGGATAAGGGTGATAGACGAAGTAACGGTCGTCGAAGAGGTTGTCGACGCCCAGTGCGAGTTCGCTCAGCTTGGTCGGATGAACCGTGAATTTGGCATCCACGACGGTGTAGGTACTCGTCCCGCCGAATACGTTCGGATTCGTATCGGTGTTATTCAACGTGTTGTACTCGCGGCCCGAGTAGCGTGCCGCCATCGTGACGGCGTAGCGCTCGCCGAAGCGGTACGTTGCCGCGAGATCCGCTCGCCAGAGGGGGATGCGATAGAAATACTTGCCGACGGTGGCCGGATTTTGACCGTTGGCGAGGATCTTCGATTGCGTGTAGGCGACGCTGCCGATCAAATCGAGCCCGTGCACGAAAACGTCTTCGCCTTGATAGCTGAGCTCTACGCCGCGCGAGCGAACCTTGCCGATGTTCTGAAAGCTCGTGACGTTAGGAATGACGGTCGTATCCGTTTGACTGAAGATCGTGTTTTTCACGTCGTCCTGAAAGAGCGACAGCCGAACGAGCCCCTTTTCGTGCGCCCATTCGGCGGTCAATTCTTTCGACAGATCGTCCTCGGGCTGTAGGTTCGGATTGTTGTTGACGATCGAGGAGCCGTTGATTTGTCCTTGGAACAACTCGCTGACGGTCGGGAAACGATAGGCGCGGCCAACCGATGCGCGCAGCGTCAATGCGTCGGTCACGTCGAACGATAGCGATGCCTTCGGCGAGAAGTGATGCGCCTCTGCGCTCGGGTAGGGCAACGCTGCGGCGCCGACGGCTTGCAGGCCGTTATTCGCTTGCCAGTCCTCGTAGCGGACACCGTAGACGAACTTCCAACGCGGCAAGAAGCGCCATGCGTCTTGTGCATATAACGCTTGCGTTTGGGTCTTGCCTTTGAATGCGTTCGAAAAGCTGCCTGCCGTGCCGTCGATCCAAGCCGCCGTGTTGTACGTTTCGTTGTCGAGGAAATAGTTGTCGAAGTGATAACCGAAAGCGAGCGTATGACTCGCTAGCCCGGCATTCGGCGACGGGGGCGTCCAGGTGGCTTTGAGATCGAGTGTCTTCCAGCCGGTTCCGTCGCCGTACGTGACGACGCCGGGGCCGTTGCCCGGACCGCCCGCGTTGGCCGTGCGGGCGACGCTATTCGTGACGTCGTAGTAAGAGGCGATCGCTTCGCCGTTCCAACCCGTGGCATTGCGCGTCGCCAACGACAAGCCGTACAGCCAGTTCTCGCTCCATCCTGCACTGGGCGCAAGCGCGGACGCGGGAATGTTGTACTCGTTCCCGCCGATATTGACGAGGCCGCTATAGATGGGTTTGCCGGTCGCATCGTATAGGAACGTCGACGTCTCGCTGTTATACGTACGGTGCCAATAGCCGAGCGTGAATGCGCCTCTTACAGTCGGCGTGAAGTCGTACTGCATTTTCAGCTTGAGCTGATCTTGAACGGTGCGCTCGATGCCTTCGCCGTTTACGCCGATGACGGCCGTAGGCGCATTCGTTTGGTTGTTATAGAAGGACGCCCCGCCCACGGGGATATCGCCGGGCTTCGCCGGCGTATTCGATTTCGCGAACGTGGCGAATTGGAGCGGCTGGCTCGTATTTTCGAAGTGATTGGCGCCGATGAAGAACGCGAACTTGCCGATGCGGTTGCCGATCGTCGCGCTCTCTTCGCTGCCGTTGAAACTTCGATTGACGCCGAATAGATCGAAGTGTTGCGTGAACGCTTTGACGTCGGCGTCCGCTTCGAATTTCGTCGGCATCCGCGTGGAGATCAACACGGTCGCGCCGAGCGAGTTGCCGGGGTAGAGGGCGGAGAAGGGGCCGTAGGCGACATCGATGCGGCGAATCTCGTCGGGAAAGACCATCGACCAGCGCGGCGGAAAACTGTAGCTGCTGCCGAGCAGGTTCGATAGCAAGAGCCCGTCGGCGTAGACGAGGCCGCGCGCACTTTGCGTATTGCTGGTGCCGCGCACCGCGATGATCGAGTTCAAATCGCCGATGAAGCGCTTGCGCACGGCAAGGTTGGGCATGTACTTCAGCGCGTCCTCTGTGTTGACGACATTCCAGTTCTCGAACTGCTTGCGCGTGACGGTCTCGACCGAGGCGGGCAAATTCGGGTCGAGCCGCCCGGCGGCGCTCGCGCTATCGCTGCGAGCGCTAATCGTAATGGTCGGCAGGACGACGTGGTTCGGCTGCGTGCCGCTGGGCGTGTGTTGTGCCGGCGCGGAGCGGGTATCGGTATCGGGGTGCGAATTGACGTCGGCCGCCGCCCATGCGATCGGCGAAACGAACGTGAGCGGCACGAGTGCGGACGCGGCTAAGCGCACGGGGCGGCGCGAGCGAGCGCGCGGCCTTCGCGATGCGAAGTACGACATGCAATATTCCTGAATCGTTGAGCGAACGGCCGCACGCGCCTGCTTTCAGCGCTTCGTGTGCGGCAGCGGATAACGGTAATCAGGAAAAAGCGGGTGGGGCTCTTGGCTGCCCCGAGGGGAAGGCGCCCAGCGGCGTATGGCGAACGCTGAGCATCGGCACCGCGATGGCCACCAGCAGCATGACAAGTACGAGCGGCGCGGGCGGAACGGTGGGGACGGCGATGTGATCTGCCAATAAATCGCAATACCCGCAGGCAGCGAGCGGGTCGGCATGCGTGGCATGGACGGTGTCGCTCGTCGGCTGGATCGCCGTGCAAAGCGCGGCGGCTGTCGGGTCGTCTCGATGCGATGCGACGACCAACTGGCTGACGATCGGCGCGAGCACGATGAGCCACATGGCGATGAGGCCAAGCCATGCGGTCAAGTGTGTGCGGGAGCGGAAAGCCATGGTCGTGCTGCGGATTGACGTGCGCCGCAGTCTACCATCGGAAGCGGCGGTGCGCGAGCATGCCGTCGCCGCACGGCCGCCGCTCGCTCGTCTACGGACACGCTCTATTTGCCGCCGTTTAGGGAGCCGGGGCGCCGAACCATTCGTTCAAGATCGGCTGGCGTTGTGCCGCGTCGAACTCGACGATGCGAACGAACCGCATCTTGTTCGCTCGGACAAATGGCTCGTCGGCCAGAAGAGCGTCGAGCGCATCGCGCGATTGCGCTCGTGCCACGAGAAAGCCCCCATGCGCCGGGATATGCGGGCCGGAGAATAGAAAGTAGCCGTTGTCGTAACCGTTTTGAAGAAAGGCGTGATGTGCCGGTACGAGGTCGGCGAGTTCTTCGAACGGCACGAGATGTTGACCTTCCAACAGATAGTGTTTCATGGTGCTTAAATTTCCTTGGATAGATGGAGTACGGAGGGCTTGCGCTGGACGAACGAGCGATCGGATCGCGCATGTCGTCGATCAGCGGCACGCGATGCTCGCGTTGCAATCGCTTTTCGTCGCTGGTTGATCGAGATCGATCTACCTGAGGGGTTAGGCTACGCACAATGGCGAAGCGGAGAAATTAAGATTTTTGGCGAAAGTCGGTAAGAAAGATGAACAATGAATCTGCTGTCCGCTTTCCGGTAAGCGCCATCGATCAAGCTGCGTCAGTCTAGGCGGGCATCTTTTTGCCGCTGTGACCGGGGAAATCGGCAACGTTGCCGGTATACTTGCGCTTTCGCGCAGACTTGGCCGCCATGCAAAATCGCATTCGCACCAACAAGTGGTCCCTTCAACACATCCATAAGCTTTGGCTTCACTACGGGGTGTTCTGGATCGGAGCCGTCGTTGCGGGGCTGATCGCGGTGCTCTATGCACGCTTGATCGACTTCGGCTACGACCTTTTCCTCAAGCACATCGCCCATAACGTCTGGTTGCCGCTCCTTGTGACGCCGGCGGTCAGCGCTGCTTGCGTTTGGCTTACGCGGCGCTTCTTCGATGGGGCGGAAGGCAGCGGCATTCCGCAAGTGATCGCATCGTTGCACGGTCCCCGGCAACTCGGCGAACGCTTGCTGACGATTCCGATCCTCGTCGGCAAGATTTTCATCTCCTTCCTCGCGATACTCGGCGGTTTGACGATCGGGCGCGAAGGGCCCACGATTCACGTCGGCGCATCGCTGATGTTCAGCCTGCGGCAGTTCTATCCGAAGCGTTTCCGTACGATTCGCGGCGCGGCGCTCGAGCGCAATCTCGCGCTTGCCGGCGCCGCGGCCGGGTTGTCGGCTGCATTCAATGCGCCGCTCGCCGGGGTCGTATTCGCCATCGAGGAACTCACGCGCAGTTTCGAAGCGCGCACGAGCGGGGTGCTTATCACGGCGATCATCTTCGCCGGGGTCGTATCGCTCGGGTTGCAGGGCAACTATGTGTACTTCGGGACGATCGATATCGGTCCGCACCTTCCCGATCTGCTGTTCATCGCGGTTCCTCTGATGGGACTGCTTTCGGGTATCGCCGGCGGTATTTTTTGCTGGCTGCTGCTCAATACGCCGCGATGGATGCCGGCGAACGTGCTGCAATTGCGCGCGAATCGGCCGGTCGCATTCGGCGCCGCCTGCGGCTTGGTCATCGCTGTCATCGGCATCGTCAGTTCGGGACATACGTTCGGCAGCGGCTATGCGGAGGCGCGTTCGATGCTGGCCGGGCATGGGAACGTCAGCGCGCTTTATCCCGTCTTCAAAATGATCACGATGGTGGGCTCGTACCTGCCGGGGGCGCCCGGTGGCCTGTTCGCGCCGTCGCTGGCGATCGGGGCGGGAATCGGCAACGCATTGCATATGGTGTTTTCGCAGATGCAATTGCCGATGTTGATTGCGCTCGGCATGGTCGGCTATTTGGCCGCCGTGACCCAAAGCCCGATCACGGCTTTCGTGATCGTGATCGAGATGATCAACGGACACGCGCTCGTGATTTCGCTCATGGCGACCGCATTGATTGCGAGCCGCGTGTCGCGCTTTTTTGCTCCTCCGCTCTATGAGGCGCTATCCGAGCGCTACCTGCCGAAGCACGAGAACGGTTGACGCGGTCGCCTGCGCCGCGTCAATGCGTGATCGACAAAAATAGATAAGCGGCGAAAAGCGACAGGTGTACGGCGCCCTGCAATACGGTCGTGCGCCCGGTGCTCAGTGTGAGGCTGCTGATGAACAGCGTGAGCGCCAGCAGCACCGTTTCCATACCGCCGATGCCGAGTTCCAAAGGCCGGCCGGTCCAGATGAAGACGGCGGCGACGGTCGGGATCGTGAGACCGATGCTGGCGAGTGCCGAGCCCAGCGCGAGGTTCATACTCGTTTGCAGCCGATTCTCCCGGGCTGCGCCGACCGCGGCGAGCCCTTCGGGCAGCAAAACGAGCGCGGCGATAACGATACCGACCGTAGCGGCAGGCGCGCCGACAGTCGCGACCCCGCGCTCGACGGCGGGCGACAGCAACTTCGCGAGCAAGACGACGGCGACCAGACTCACGAGCAGGAAGGCGAGGCTCGTCAGCGCGACGCGTCCGCTGGGCGGCGCGGCGGTATGCGCGGTGTCGTCGGTTCCGCCGGAAGATAGAAAGTAGTCGCGATGGCGCACGGTTTGCACGAAGACGAACACGCCATAAAGTACGAGCGAACAGACACCCGCGAACGCGAGCTGCGAGGTGGACAATTGCGGCCCGGGCATCGCGCTCAGATAGTTCGGCATGACGAGCGAGAGCACCGATAGCGCCGCGAGTACGGCGAGCGCCTTGCTTGCACCGCGTCCTTGAAAGTCCTGCTCGCCATGTTTCCAGCCGCCCACGAGCAGGCACAGGCCGACGATGCCGTTGCAAACGATCATGATGGCGGCGAAGACGGTATCGCGCGCGAGCCCTGCTTTCTCGGGACCGGCGGACAACATCACCGAAACGATCAGCGCCACCTCGATCACGGTCACGGCTACCGCGAGCACAAGCGTGCCGAGCGGTTCGCCTACGCGGTGCGCCACGACCTCGGCGTGATGCACGGCCGCGAAGACGCTGCCGGCCAGCGCGGCCGCAACGAAAGCGATCGTGAAGCCTTCGGCGGGGACGACGCGCGATAGCCCGAGAATCAGCCATGCAACGAGCGGGGCCCAGAGCGTCCAGCGCGGGAGTGCGTGCGATGAAGTCGACATGAGGAGGTCCTTGATCGGGGCTGACGCAAGCGGCGATATTATCAGGCGCGGCTCGCCGTCGATTGACGGGTTCGATCCGTGTAGGTTCCCGTTCGCGATATTGCGCAGCGGCAGGTAGTTCGCGGACAATGCTGCGGACATGGGCCGCGGCCGCGTATCCGCGTAAGGACGATAGCTCGGCCGGCTTCCTATCGCTCAACCGATTTACTGCCTACACATGCAACGACAAGCGGCGCCGGGACGCGCGAGCGAATGGCTCGACAGCGTGATCGCCCACCTTCTTTCCGCGAGCAATGAGCGCGGCCGCTTGGGCAATGCGGTTCGCGTATTCCTTGCGTTCGGCATCAAACAAGCGTGGGTCTGCCTATTCGGCGGGCTCATGTTGGCGCTGTTGATCGGCACGCATTTTTGGTATCCGGCGCACGCCGCGCTCCCTCGTTACGATGCACTTACGATCGCGGCGCTGGTCATTCAGATCCTGCTGATCGTGCTGCGGCTCGAGACGTGGGACGAAGTGGCCGTCATTTTGCTATTTCATGCGGCCGGGACCTGCATGGAGTTATTTAAGACGGCGGTCGGATCGTGGGTCTATCCCGAGTTCTCGTATCTTCGAATCGGCGGCGTTCCGCTTTTTAGCGGTTTCATGTATGCGTCGGTCGGCAGCTACATCACGCGCGCGTGCCGAGGGTTCGACCTGCGTTTTTCCCATCATCCGCCGTTTGCCGCCACGGCTGCGCTATCGGCCGGAATCTACGCGAACTTCTTTCTGCATCACTATGCGCCCGACGGCCGTTATGTATTGATCGGCGCGGCGGCGATCCTGTTTCGCCGCAGCTGGGTGTTTTTCGTCATCGGTAAAACGGTGCATCGAATGCCGTTGCTGCTCGCGTTCGTCTTGATCTCCGGCTTCATATGGCTCGCGGAGAACGCGGGCACCTACAGTCACGCGTGGCTCTATCCGAGTCAGATCAACGGTTGGGCGATGGTATCGGTGGCGAAGTGGGGCTCATGGTTCATGCTCACGATCATGAGCTACGTGATGGTGACGCTCGTGAATCGTCCTCGCGAAATCGACGAAGCGTCGCCCAGTGTCGAACTGGCCGGGTGATTACGCCGACGGAGCCGGATCGCACCAGAGGCGTCCGCCTGTCGCCCAGTTTTCGCGTTTGACGTCGATGAGGATGATGTCGACGGAATTGGGCTCGACGCCGAGCGATTCACAGGTGGCTTTTGTAATCGCTTCGACGAATTCACGCTTTTGCTCGACGGTACGGCCTTCGAAGAGTTCGATATGAAAGGTCGGCACGGTGTGTCTCCTTGTTTGATGTGGAGGTTGTTTCGCTCAATGTGAGGCGCGCGCGTCAATCGCTATAAGAGCGGTCGATTCGATCGAGCTTGCGCAGCAGCGCGGGCCACTCGAATTCGCCTTCGATCGCGCCGCCGTCGCGCAACTGCTCGGCCGTACGCGCGGCGATATCGGCGTGAGGCAACGCCAACGGCGTATGGCCGGCTTGGGCTTGAATCTGAATCTCGCAGGCTTTGATGAGCGTGGCCATCAACACATAGGCCTCGGCGACAGTGCGCCCCACGGTCAGGGTGCCGTGGTTGCGCAGCAGCATGGCCGGCTTGTCGCCGAGTGCGTCGACGAGGCGCGTTCCTTCCGCCCGCGAAAACGCGAGCCCTTCGTAGTCGTGATAGGCGAGCTGTCCGTAAAAACGCAGAGCATGCTGAGAAGCGGGAAGCAGGCCGTCGCGTTGGGTCGCGACGGCGATCCCCGATGTATTGTGCAAATGCATGACGCTGAATGCATCGGTCCGCGCCGCATGAATCGCGGCGTGCAACGCGAATCCGGTCGCGTTCACGGGATGCGCGCTTTCGCCGACGATATTGCCGTCGACATCGATCTTGACGAGGTTCGAGGCGCAAACTTCGTCGAATGCCAGGCCGAACGGATTGATCAGGAAGTGGCCCGGCTCGCCGGGTACGCTCGCCGAAATGTGCGTATAGATCAGATCGTCCCAGCCGTTCATCGCGACGAGCCGGTACGCGGCGGCAAGGTCGACGCGGACGCGGCGTTCGTCGTCGGATTGCGCAGCGGCTCGAACCGTACGACCGCTGGGCGTATGAGCGAATGACATATCGTCTCCTTTAGTGCGCGTAGGGCCGCCGGCGTACTCGCGTCAATGCGCGCGCACATAAGCGTACACACCATACCGAGGCTACGAACGGGGCGCTCATCGCCGGCCATCCGCGCTGTGCGGCTGCCTGATGCAATAAGGCCGACAGCATAACAGCGCAAAACGCCCCCACGGGGCCGCCATCGACGAGCGCAATCGCCGCCAACGCACCGTTGAAGCCGGCGGTACCGGCGTGAAGCGCGGAAATCTGCGCGCCGCAGAGCCATTCGATCGCGGTCGATATCGTCGCGCCCAAGATCCCGTAGAGGGCGGCCCGTCGCGATGCGAGCGCGATCCCTATGACGATCAGCAGCCCCGGCAGCACGCCGGAGGCGAAAACGGTTTGCGCTATCGCCGCGCATACGTCGCCCAATCCGTCCAACATGCGAATCGCGGGGCTGGCGCCGGGCCACGTATCGAGCGAAAAGCGAACAGGCGCCGCTTGTGCGTAGCCCTGACCGACGGCGGACGCGCCTGCCGACATTCGTGCGGAGGCACGCAGCATCAGCCAGCCCCACGTCACGATGAGACAAGGACTCGAATAGAGAGCGAAACCGTGGGCGGCGAGCCAGCGCGAGACGGGCAGCGCGAGATAGGTGGCGGCGATCGCCGACAGCAGCGCGACGGCAAGGGCGACGTCGATGTCGTCGATGAGCGTAGCGGCGGCCAGTGCGCACAGCACGCCGTTGAAGGCGTGCAAACCATCGCGTATCGCGATCGAGTCGTAGCCGACGAGTTGGGCGCAAACGTGCGCGGTCACGGCGCCGATCGCCGCCGCGCAAGCGAGCCGCGCGTCGCAAAGCGCGAGCGCCGCCAGGATGCACGCGCCGGTCAGCGCATTGCATTGCAGGACGCTTTGTCCTATGCCGCGCAGCACGGTTCGCAGCGCGGGTGAATCGGTGTCGTGACCAGCTTGCATAGCGTAGAGCCGCCCGGCCATGCGTTGCGGCGAACGGGCGCGGTGTGTGAGTCGCGAGGATAGGCGAGGCGCCGGCCACCCGCCATCCCCGCGGCTTGATACTCGCTATTTGCCGGACGAGGCAGATGAAGTTGAACCGGGGCGCGGCAGCGCGAACGCTTGCGTTCGGCCGGCGGTGCGGAATCGAGCGGTAACGCCGAGCGCCAATGCGCCGCAGAGCAAGCCGGCTGCCGAGAGGCCGCTCCAGCCGTAGCGGGCCGCCACCGCCGTGCCGATCGCCGACCCTACGGCACCGCCGAGAAAGTAGCTGGTCATGAACACCGTATTGAGCCGGCCGCGCGCTTCGGGCAGCAGCGCATATAACCGCGTTTGATTGGCGACGAGATTGGCGCGGCTGCCGAGATCCAACACGACGATGCCGGCCGCCAGCCATCCGACCCAACGGCCGGCGCCGGCGACGAGCGCGAACGCCGCCATGATCGAAACCGCCGCGAGTGCGACGACACGCCGGCCGCCCCATCGATCGGCGAGGCGGCCGGTGGTGGGCGAGGCCAGCATGCCGACCAGCCCGACGAGGCCGAAGAGGCCAGCGACGTCGCTGCCCCAGTGGTAAGGCGCGCGCGCGAGCAACAGCGCGAGCGAACCCCACAAGAGATTGAAAGCGGCGTAGAGGACGAAGCCGGTCAAGCAGGCTTCGCGCAGGAGCGGTTGTTCGCGAAGTAACTTCCCGAGTGAAGCAAGCAAACGAGGATAGGGCAGGCGGGTATTCGCCGCGGTGCGTGGGAGGTGACGCCAAACCAAGGCGATCGGCACAAGCTCGATGAGGGCGGCAACCATGAACGTCGTGCGCCACCCGAAATGCGCCCCGAGCAAGCCGCTTACGGTGCGTGCCAACAACGTACCGGCAAAGAGGCCGCCCATGAGCCGGCCGACGGTTTGGCCGCGCCGCGCGGGATCGGCGAGGCCCGATACGGCCGGGATGACGATTTGAGCGCTCACGGCTGTCAGCCCGAGCATAGTGTTGGCGGCTAACAGCAACGCCAGATGCGTTGCCAGCGCGCATGAGACGAGCGCTGCGATGTTCGCCGTCAGTAGGCACGCGATCAATGCACGACGATCGAGGCGATCGCCGAGTGGACCGAAAAGCAGCAATCCGCAGGCGTAGCCGAATTGAGTCAGCATGGCGATGGCCCCTTGCGCGAAAGAGCCGGAGCCAAAGGAGGCGGCGATGGCGGGCAATAACGGTTGACTGTAATAGAGGCTCGCGACGGCGAAGCCGCACGTCGCCGACAAGGCGAGGACGCTGCGGTCGCCTAGCGGCGCGTGGTCGGGAGAATTGCTCTGCACTGAAGGCCTCCGTGAGCGCGGGCACCATTGCCACGACGCGATGCTAGGTGCGCCGTCGCACCGGAGGAATGCGCGGCGATGCGGAATCGTTTTGCGTAAAATGCAAAACATGACTTCCGTTCCCTACGCTGAATTTTTGCCGACGTTCATTGCCGTGGCGCGAGCGGGCAGCTTCTCATCCGTGGCCACGAGACAAGGCGTGGCGCCGTCATCAGTCTCTCGTCAGATCGACGCGTTGGAGCTGGAGCTCGGAACCCGGCTCTTCATGCGTTCCACGCAAGGCCTGGCATTGACGGACGCCGGCGAGTTGCTGCTTACACGTGCGCCGGCGGTACTCGATGAACTCGTCGACTTACGTGCCGAGGTGGCCGCGTTGAGCGACGTGCCGCGCGGCGTGTTGCGCGTGGCCTGTTTTCCGACGTTCGGCCGTCATCATGTCCTGCCGTTGCTGCCGCGATTGCTCGAGCAATATCCCGAGTTGCGGGTGGAGTTGGATTTCACCGAGCGCTTGGCGGATCCGGTGCGAGAGCGGCTCGACGGCGTGATCCGTATCGGTCCCCTTAAGGACAGCCGTCTATATGCGCAGCGTTTGGGTACGCAGCGCTGGTCGATTTGCGCGAGCCCGGATTATCTGCGCGCGAACGGGCATCCAACGACGACGGCCGAACTCGCCGGGCATCGGTTATTGGACAAACGGAGCGATCCGGAGGGTTTGGGCTGGCGCGGATTGCGCGCGGCGGGATGGATTCCGGCGGACGCTGCCGACAATGCGTTGACGTGCGACGACTTCGAAACGCTATTGCAGGCTGCGGTGGCAGGCTTGGGTCTAGCGTACCTGCCGACTTGGGTCACGAACGGCGCGACGGCCGGCTCGTGCCTGACGACGGTATTCGACGATCCGGCGGGGCGTCGCGACGACGTGCATTTGCTGCGGGCGCTGCGCACGCCGCCCGCCAAGCTGGCGGTGTTCGCGCACGCGCTGAGCGGGATCGAGCCGTTGCGCGATCCGGCCCTGGCTTAAATCGCGGCGAGAGGCGTTATTCGACGATCGGCGAGCGTGCCGGGCGGCGTTCGACTTCGACCGTTACACGGGCGCGCTCGAGACGCGGGCTTGCGCCGCGGATAAACAGGGCGGCGCAAGTGGCGACCAAGGCCCAGATCGGAATAATGACGGCCAACGTGCTCATGCCAATCTCCTGAGAAGTCGAGAACTTCGACTGGGCTGTCGGACTTTGAAGCCGGTCAGCGAGTCGATGATTGGCAGTATGCGTCGCGGACGCCGAATCCGATTGGGCGAAATGAAACGGATTTCCGGGCTAATCCAAGTAATGGGATTGCCCGCCGAACGAATCGCGGGCAAATCGCGTGCCTTTCGGACGGAATGGATCGGCCCCGCGCGGCCGATCCGACCCCATGCGTAACCGAGCCGCTTAGAACCTCACGGGCGGCATGACGCCGTACTGGAGCAACGCGTCGTCGAACTGCTGGGCGGCCTTGGACATCGGTTCTTTCTGCCAGAGCCCATCGCCGGCTTTAAGGGCGCTGGCGATCGCGTCGGCTTGATGCGGCGTCAGCGAGTTGAGCCAATTCACCATCTCTTGTTGCGTGGCATTGCCGTACTTGAAGTACTGGGTGATAAAGGGACCGGCGCTCGGCGGCGAGCCATCGAAGGAGGTGGCATGCTTGGCCAATTGTTCGGCCACGTCGGGGTGCACGCCGATCGAGATCAGCGCTTGTTTGTCGTCGCCGTCGTGGGTGTGCGAATTCTCATAGGCTTCAGCCGACGTCACGAGCAACGCGGCGACCGCCACCGTCGGTCCGCCGATGAGGTCCCACGCGTCGCCGCTCAAGCCGAGCACGGTTGCCCCTTCGGGCAACTCCGCCGCATCGATGCCCGAGCCCGTCAGCAACGTCGCATACCCTGCCGAATTCAGCAGTTCGCCCACGCCTTGAATCGGCTTGCCCTTACTGAAGTCGTCGACGGCTTCGGTGATGCCGAGAATGGCCGATGCCAAGTCCGACGTGTCTTGCAGCAGGAATCTCGTCGACAACTTTAGCGTCGAGCGCGCACCGGCCGAGATATCGAGGCTGTCGATACTTTCGGACAGGCTCGCGTAGCTCTTTGCCAGCGGTGTCTCGCCGGAGTCCGGGCGCAGCGACGGCAGTTTGCCGGCGGGGATGCCGGCCGAGAGCGCATAGGACACGCCGCCCAGTTCTTGCCGAATCGCCGACGCGCCGTTTTGCAGCGCCGAGAAAAGGCCGCCCGACGACGCTTCGCCGAGCGAATAGGCCGCGTTCTGGAAATACAGCTCGGCACCGAGCGTCTTGTTCGCCCGCTTCCAGACCGAGAGCGCCATCTTCGCCCCGCTCGGAGAGAGCACGCTATCGGCCCCGTCCGCCGCGAGCGAACCGATCAGGTGCTTGCCGATCTGCTCGTACACTTTGCGCATCGACCGCTGTAGCCATAGCGTGTTCGTGGGCTCTTGCTGGGCGTCGGGGCTGACGATGCCGAGGCTCGCGGCCGAATGCAGCGCCGCGACGACGTTCGACGAATCCGATACCGACCACATGTATTGGCCGCTTTGCATCGACTTCGGGATGTCGGTATCGAAACCCTGAACGCCTTTGAGCTCGCCCCCATAGGTGGTCAGGGCCGCTTGGATGCCGTCCGCCGCTTCTTGCAGGGCCGGAATGCCGGCGGAATCGTCCTCGAATTGTTTGGCCGCCTTCGGGTTTGCCGCGAACAATTTCGCGATCAAGGCGCTTTGTTCGGCCGGCGTGCCGGCTCCGCCCCAATTCGCGAGCGGCTCGCTGGCGAACGCGCCGTCGCTCGATAGTTTGTCTTTGAGCGATTTGACGTCCGATGCGAAGCCGTCGAGCCCTTGCCGTGCCCCGTCGAGCACGCAGCTCGCATAGAAATCGTTGCGATAGAGCCGGGCTTGCGCGCCGACCGCGAACGCGAGCGCGACGTTGCCTTGACGGCCGGCATCGGCGAACACTTGCCGGGAAAACTGGACGTTCTGAAAGACGTCTTGGCCCGAATCGGGTGGGACGCCATCGGCTTGCGCGACGATGTACGTGGCGATCCGATCGACCGCCGCCTTGCCGGCGCCGTTCGTTCCTTGATCGCTTTCGATCGCATGCTGACACGCGGCGGACAGCGACTTCAAGACATCGGTCGGCCGATTCGGTCCGTTGCCTTGCCACGATGCGGTGTCGCGTAGCGCGTGTTGGACGACGTTTTGCACGCGCGTGTCGGCCATGATCGCGCTGACCTGGCCGATCGTTGCCGTCTGCGGATCGGTGACGTTTGCCAGCGTTTGCATCGCGCTAGCCGCGCCGTGCTGCTTGTACGCATCGACGACCGCTTGCGAGGGGCGATCGATGAGGACCGTGCGCTTGGCATCGTCGATTCCGCTTTGCACGGCCGCCGCGAAACGCGGATCGCCGCCCGCGTAGGTCAGATAGACGCTGGCGCGCGCGGTGATGTCGCCCAACGCTTGCGAGCCTTGATCGGTGCCCGCTGTCGCGACGATTTGATCGTGCACGAGCTTGCGCACGCCGTTCATGTCGCCCGATGCCGCGGCGGCATCGATCTTGCCGAGTTGATCGGACGTGCGGCCTTGCGAAGCCAGCGTGTTTTGCAGCATGCCGGCGGCATTGTCGACTGCGCCTTGATATGCCTTGTCTTGCGGCGCGCGACCGCGCAACGTCGAGGCGAGCTGATCGACGTTCGGCACCGATTGCTGCGTCGACGCGTAGAGCAGTTCCTGGTAGACGCTGGCCGTCAGCTCGCTCGACGCATTCGCGCGATCCTTCGCCGGCCCTTGTTCGATGGCTTGCAATTGCGTTCGTTGCTGCTCCAGATAGGCGAGGCGCGTCGAATTGAGTACGACGACGGTTTGGCCGACAGGAAGGTGATAGACATCGCTCGGCGCATTCGCCGGACGATCGCCGAACGGCTTGCGATCGAGCGACGGCGTGGCTGCGAGATTGGCGTCGAGCAGCGCCGTATCGTCGGTCAGATTGGGTTGATCGAAAACGTGTTGATCGCGCAGGACATCGTAGGCGCTGCCACCCGTGCTCAGGTTGAAGCGGCTGATGCCGAGTTCGTTCGCGCCCGGTGCGAACAGGCCCACGGCGGCGCGAGCGGTCGGATCGGACGTCGTCGGAGCGTCGCCCGTCGTGAGCGCCGGCAAGGGACCCGGGACCTCATAGAGCGGCTCGTCCGTTTGCCAGAAAGCGCCCTTCGTGCTGCCCGACACATTGCCGACCGTCAGCTCGCCGTTCGTCTGGATCGTCAATGCGGCCCCAGCGTGTCCGTTCGTCTTCGTGCTCCAGACGTCGTTCTTGCCGGCAACGCACAGCGTATCCGGGTCGGTCTTGTAGAGCACGAGGTTGCCGTCTTGCTGCATGTACGCAACGGTCGCCCCCGAATGCGCGCTCTTGCTCACCCATACCGCGACGTTCGTCTTGAGGTCGTATTCCACGAGATTGCCGTCGCGCTGCATCGTGAGTTCGAACCGGCCGTCGGCCGATCGAATCGATTGACCGGCTGTGAGTTTTTGGCCGGCCTTCAATTGGAATGCAGGCGGCTGCGCGGGCGGCGTGGGGGCGGGTTGTTGCGGTTGTGTGGAGGGGGGACTGCCGGCGCCGTCGATTCTGAATTGCATAGTCGCTCATCGAAGAGATCGGGAGCGTTTAGCGTCCCATTCGCAAATGACGACGGCATGTCAGCGCGAACGGGATTGGTTAGGATGACTTACGAACCGTCGTAGATTTCGCGTTATTTATTTCGATTTCTACGAGGCATCGTATGCAGGGGGCTGTGCCGGATCCGGAAAAGGTCAAGCGCGTTGCAAAGCGAATTCGATCAGCGTCTCGCAGAGCGTTTCGACGGCCTGCGGCGTGACGGCGTTGTAGAGCGACGCACGCAACCCGCGCAACGAGCGATGACCTTCGAGTCCTCGCATGCCGCGCGCTTCGGCGATATCGAGGAATGCGCGATCGAGCCGGGCGTCGCCGAACGTGAAGGCCACATTCATCCGCGAGCGCCAGGGCCGCCTGGCATGAATCGTTACCGCATCGCCCATTTCATCGAGCACGGCGTACAAGTGCTCGGCTTTGTCTTCGTTGATACGCTGGATCTTTTCAAGCCCGCCGATATCGTTGCGTAGCCATCGCGTGACGAGCGTCAGGACGTAGATCGCAAACACGGGGGGCGTGTTGTAGTTCGAGCCGTGCGCGATCTGCGTACGGAAATCGAGAATGTGCGGCATGCTGCCGGGAATCCGCGTCAGCAGTTCTCGATCGATGACCGCGACCGTTACCCCGGCCGCGCCGAGATTTTTTTGCGCGTGCGCGTAGATCATCCCGAAGCGCTCCGGGACGATCGGCTTCGAAAGAAAATCGGACGACATATCCGCGATTAACGGTACAGTCGATGCGTGTGCCGGTGCGGCGAACTGCAAACCCTCGATGGTCTCGTTCGATACGTAATGGAGATAGGCCGCGCGCGGATCGACGTCGAGCTGCTCGAGCACGGGCAATTCGCGAAAGCCGGAGCGTTGCCCGTCCCAAGCGATGCGATGGGCGGCGGCGCGGCCCGCTTCGGCGGACGCGCGCGCGCTCCAGTAGCCCGAGATGACATACTCGGGCGGCGCGAAGGCCGGCGTAGCGAAGTTCATCGGCACGGTCGCGAAGAGCAGGCTGCTGCCGCCTTGCAGAAAGGAAACGCCGTAGCGATCGGATAAACCAAGCAACGCACGAATGTTGCGCTCGGCTTCGTCCAGGATCGAAAGAAACCAGTCCGATCGATGGCTCATGCCGAGCACGGAGACGCCCGTCTCGGGTAATTCGACGATCGCGTCGCGTACTTGCGCCAATACGGTAGCGGGCAGCGCGCCGGGGCCGGCGGAGAAATTCAGGGTGTTGGGGTGCGGCATGGCCATCCGGTCGCGCTGGCGGTAGTGAATGGCCTTCAGCGTATCAAAGCACATCCGAAACCGACCGGACGAGATGACGGGCAAAGAGGCGTCAATTCCCGCAAACGAACTTAAGCCAAGCTAATGGATCGTTCTGCCCCTTGAATTACTGCGGAATCCTGCCCACGCCGATTCATCGCGAGGGCAACGATGGAAAAGCCAGTGTGACGGCGAACCCTCCTGCCGCCGGTAGAGCAAAGCGGATGTTGCCGCCGTGCGCCTTCACGACCTCTTGGACGATCGCGAGACCCAATCCGGACCCCGTGCGCGGCGCTGCATTTTCTTGACCCAATCGTTCGAACGGACGCAGCGCGGCCTCCCAATGCTCGGGCGCGATGCCGGGACCGTTGTCGGTCACGGTTAGCGTGACGGCGGTATCCGTGGTTACGATCGATACGACGATATCGTCGGCCTTCCCGTGTAGCAATGCATTGTGCAGCACGTTCGACAACGCTTCTTGCAAGCCGATCGGATCGCCGGAGATATAGGCGTGCGGTGCATCGGTCGCAAATGCGACTGTGACGTCGCGGTCGTCCGCGAGCGGAATGGTGCGCCCGAGCGCTTCCTTGGCGAGCGGCACTAAGTCCACGGGCTGGAGCGCGACGGCCTGCGTCCGATGCGTGACCATCGCGTGATTGAGCAACTGACCCGTAACCCGGCCTACATCGGCGCACGTCGTGCGCAGCGCGTCGAGCCCCGTGGCTAAGCGGGCCGGATCGTGTTCGTCGTCGAGTAGTTCGATCTGGGCGTCGAGCCGCGCGAGCGGCGTGCGCATCTGGTGCGCGGCGTCGGCGATAAAGCGCTGCATCGCCGTCATGCGCTCGGCAAGCCGCCCGATCAAACCGTTGATCGCGCCGATGATCGCGGCGATTTCACTCGGCGTCTCGGCTGCCACGGGACGCAGATCGGCCGGGTCGCGTGCGGCGATGATCGTTTCGATGCGTGCCAGCGGGCGCAGCCCTCGGCGAATTGCGAGTCCGCTCGCCCCGATCGCGAGGATGCTCATGAGCAAGATGAGCGTCCATACCTTGAAGCTCATCTCGTTCGTGAGCTGCTGCCGGGCGTGCGTGGTTTGGGCGACCGTGACGATCGCCCAGCCGGGCGTGTGTTCCTCGGGCAAGTAACGCGCGAGAAAGCCCAGGCGAATCGGCTGCCCCTGATAGGTGGCATCGGCGAATTGCGGGCCGTTGCGTGCGGCAAGGCGGCTCGTGGGATCCGGAAGATCGGGGTAGCCCGCGACCACGACGCCGCGCGAATCGACGACCTTGTAATAGACGAGGTCGTAGCGCGAAAGCGTGGAGAGCGCCGCGACGGGCAGGTTCAAGGCGAGCACGCCGCCTTGCACATAGAGGTCCTCGGCGACTTGGATGGTGGCGCCCGCCAGCAGTTGATCGTAGGCGCGTTGCGAAGCCACGCCGGCGTAATAGCGGGCGATACCGGCGAGCGCGACGGCCCCGGACACGACGATCAACGCGATAAAGAGGAGCGTGCGTCCGAAGAGGGTTTTCGGAAACCAGTTAAAGCGTTGCAATCTGGTACCCCATGCCGCGCGCCGTCCGGATCTCGACCGAACTGCCTTGCAGCTTTTTGCGGACCCGCGTGACGTATTGTTCGACGGCGTTAGTTGTCGGCTCGTTGCCCAAGCTGAACAATTGGTTCAGCAGCTCTTCCTTCGAGAAGATCCGTTGCGGACGGCTGGCCAAAATTTCGAGCAGCGCGAATTCTTGCCGAGAGAGCGAAAGCGGCTTGCCGTCGAGTTCGACGAGACGGCTGCTGCGGTCGATCGCCAGCGCGCCGACCTGCAAGATATTGCTTGCGTGGCCCGTATTACGGCGCAAGAGCGTTTGCACCCGCGCTTCGAGCTCGCGGTAGTCGAACGGCTTGACGAGATAGTCGTCGGCGCCGAGACCCAGCCCGCTCACGCGATCGTCGATCGCGGAGCGTGCCGTCACGAGCAACACCGGCGTTATGCAGCCGGCGGCGCGCAAGTTGCGCAAGATCGTAAAGCCGTCCATCGTCGGCAACATCACATCGAGCACGACCAAATCGAAACGCTCCACGCTCAATAGGGAGTTTGCCGTGGCGCCGTCCGTTTCCAGATCCACCGCATGCCCCAGGCGCGTCAAGCGGGCGCGGATTGCGGCGCCGATCTGAGCATCGTCCTCTACCACCAAAATACGCATAATGCTGTTCCCACGGATGTGTGCGCTCTTGCCCAGCCCCTCGATCTCGTTCGCCGCATTAGGGGTTTTCCCGGGGAGCCGATGTCAGCATTTTCTCAGACTCGCTCGATAACCTTGTCGATCATGACGGCGCGAGCGCCGCACGGAAATTAGAGGAGACGATACGATGCAGCACGAGGGGGGCCGCGGGCGCGGCGGCTCGAGCAAGCCTTCGCCTCGCCGTCGCGCGCTGATGGCGGCCGGTCTCGGCGCCTTGTTCTCGCCGGCGCTGGCGTTGAGCCGCGACCGCGCGGTACGTATCTCGAAGGGTTATGGCCTCCTGTATCTGCCGTTGCTCGTGATGGAGCGGCAGGGATTGTTCGAACGCCACGCGGCGCGCTTGGGCATCCGCGACCTGCGTGTCGATTGGGTGCTGCTCGATGGCGGCAATTCGATCGACGATGCGATGATGGCCGGCTCGCTCGATTTTGCGGCGGCCGGCGCGCCGGGCTTCATCGAATTGTGGGCGCGCTCGCGCGGAATTCCGAACGTCGAAGTTATCGGCATCAGCGGGCTTTCGACGACGTCGCTCTCGCTGAATACGAACCGGCCGCACGTCAAAACGCTCGGCGATTTCACGCCGTCCGACCGCATCGCGGTGCCGGGGATTCATACCTCGCTATCGGCCGTCGTGCTGCAAATGCTCGCGAGCAAGCTGCTCGGGCCGTCGCATTTCGCTCGACTCGACTCGATCACCGTCAATTTGCCCCATCCGCAGGCGATGCAGGCACTGATCCGCCGCGAGGGGGGAATTACCGCGCATTTCGGCTCGCCGCCGTTTTCGACGCTCGAATTGCGCGAGCCGGGGATCCATCGCGTCGCCGACTCGCTCGATGTGTTGGGTCCGTTGACGCTCGATGTCGTATTCGCGCCCAAGCGGATCGTCGATGCGCAGCCGGTCCTGGCTCGTGCGTTCATTGCCGCGCTCGACGAGGCGAACCGCATGATTGCGCGCGACCCTGTTTCCGCGGCGCAGGTCTACGTGGCCGCTTCGAACCTCGGCTTGTCGCGAGAGGGCGTGATGCAAATGCTGGCGGCACCTCAGACACGTTTCTCGATCCACCCGGGCCAAATGATGGATTTCGTCGACTTTTTGTATCGCGTCGGCACGATCAAAGCGAGGCCTCTCACCTGGAATGAAATGTTCGTCGCCGAACTGGGCGAATTCCAGACGCCTTAGCAAGTAGGCGTCGCAGCCGGCGCTCATTGGCAAATCAAGCATGGCAGTCAATTAGGAGTACTAAGTGAACCAAAGCACAACGATTGAACCTCAATCCGCGCAGGAACGGGCGGTCATGTCGAAGATGGCTCGGCGCTTGCTGCCGATCCTCGTCGTGATGTTCCTGATCGCATTCATCGATCGGCAAAACGTCGGCTTCGCGAAGCTACAGATGGTGCATAGCCTTCATATGAGCGAAGCTGCCTTCGGTCTCGCCTCTTCCTTGTTTTTCATCGGCTATCTGCTTTTCGAAGTGCCGAGCACGCTGGCGTTGCATCGATTCGGTGCGCGTTTGTGGCTCGCTCGCATCATGCTTACGTGGGGTGCGATTACCGTATTGATGGGTTTTACGACGTCGATGCAGGCGTTCTGCGGCCTTCGCTTCGCCCTCGGGGTGGCGGAAGCGGGTTTCTATCCCGGCGTCATCTACTACCTCACGCTCTGGTTTCCGCAAAGCTACCGCGCGCGCGTGCTTGGTATCTTCACCCTTGGTAGCGCGCTGGCGAACATGCTCGGCTCGCTGGTGGGCGGATGGCTGTTGAGTTTGAACGGTGTATTAGGACTCGCGGGTTGGCAATGGGTCTTCATCGCGACCGGGTTGCCCGCCGTGTTGGTCGCCGTGACCGTGTTCAAGGTGTTGCCGGCGTCCTATCGGGAAGCGCGTTTCTTGAGCGAGAAAGAAAAGCAACTCGTCGCCGCGGCGCTCGAGCGCGAAAAACCCGAGCACGCGGAACATACCCAGCCCTGGAAGGCGCTGCTCGACCCGCGTGTCATGCTGTTTGCCGCGACGTATATGTTGATGTCCACGTCGCTGTACGGCGTGACCTATTGGCTGCCGACGCTCGTCAAGTCGTTCGGCGTATCGAGCACGACGAACGGCTTGTTGAGCATGCTGCCGTGGGCTCTGTCGGTCCTGCTTCTGATTTATCTGCCGGCGAAGCTGCGCCGAGCGAAGAGCATTTTGCGAGCCATCGCCATCGTTGCGGCTTGCGGCGTGATCGGCTTTTTGTTGAGCCTCGTCTTGCCGTCGACGCCGCTTCGCTTCGTCGCGCTTGTCCTTGGCGGCGCCTGCATTCCTCTGCTTTATCCGTGTTTCTGGTCCATGCCGCCGCGTTACTTCACGGGGGCTCGCGCTGCTGCGAGCGTGGCCGCGATCAACTCGATCGGCAACTTGGGCGGCTTCTTCGGGCAAAACCTGATGCCGTTGGCCGGCAAGGTCACCGGCTCCGCGTTCGGTCCGATGATTGTGCCGATCGTCTGCCTTGCGATACTGGGCTTGGGCGCGGGCGTGGCATGGCTGCGCTCGGAGCGGGCCATCGCGGCTGTCCCTGCGTGATATTTATAACGACTTAGTTTCGTAGAAAAAATATATTGGACGTCTTACCGATAATCTTTCAGTATTTCGGCATCCAAGATGCATCCCGTGCGGGCAAGCGCCGGTTTCAGCCCGCGCCGGGATGCCGTTGGGTCCCGCCACGTCGATTCGAGCGGGGCTTAACGACACACTAAATGTCGACGACCGCAATACCTGAGGATTAGATGCCCAATTACCGCTCACGCACTTCGACGCACGGCCGCAACATGGCCGGCGCCCGCGCCTTGTGGCGCGCCACGGGGATGAAGGACGACGATTTCGGCAAGCCGATTATCGCTGTCGTGAATTCGTTCACGCAGTTCGTGCCGGGGCACGTCCATTTGCGCGATTTGGGTGCGCTGGTGGCGAAGGAAATCGAGGCGGCGGGCGGTGTCGCCAAGGAATTCAATACGATCGCCGTCGATGACGGGATCGCCATGGGTCACGGCGGCATGCTCTATTCGCTGCCGTCGCGCGAATTGATTGCCGATTCGGTCGAGTACATGGTCAACGCGCATTGCGCGGATGCGATGGTCTGCATCTCCAATTGCGACAAGATCACGCCGGGCATGTTGATGGCCGCGATGCGCTTGAACATTCCGGTGGTGTTCGTCTCCGGCGGCCCGATGGAAGCGGGCAAGGTGAAGTCGCCGAGCGACGGCCAAGTGATCGCGAAGATCGATTTGATCGATGCCATGATCAAGGCGGCGGATCCGAAGGTCAGCGACGCCGAAGTGGCTGAAGTGGAACGCAGCGCCTGCCCGACGTGCGGTTCGTGCTCGGGCATGTTCACGGCGAATTCGATGAACTGCTTGACGGAGGCGATCGGCCTTGCATTGCCCGGCAACGGCACGATCGTGGCCACGCATGCTTGGCGCAAGGGTTTGTTCGAGCAGGCCGGCCGCCTGATCGTCGATTTGTGCCGCCGCTACTACCAGGAAGAAGACGCCTCGGTGCTGCCGCGCAATATCGCGACCAAGCGTGCTTTCGAAAACGCGATGGCGCTCGACGTCGCCATGGGCGGTTCGACGAACACCGTCCTGCACTTGCTCGCCGCTGCGCAGGAAGCGGGCGCCGATTTCACGATGGCCGACATCGATCGCATTTCGCGCAAGGTGCCGTGCTTGTGCAAAGTGGCTCCGGCGACAGACAAATACCATATCGAGGACGTGCATCGTGCCGGCGGCATCATGGGCATCCTCGGCGAACTGGCTCGCGCCGATTTGCTGGATCTGTCGTGCGGCAACGTGCATAGCGGCACGCTGGGCGAGGCGCTGGCTCAATGGGACGTCAAGGGCGGCGCCGGCGAAGCCGCGCAAAAGTTCTACCGCGCCGCACCGGGCGGCATTCCGACGACGGTCGCGTTCAGTCAAGAGGCCATCTACGAGGCGCTCGACGCTGATCGCGAAAAGGGTTGTATTCGCGACAAGGCGCATGCCTATTCGAAGGACGGCGGTCTGGCAGTGCTGTACGGCAACCTGGCGGAGAAGGGTTGTATCGTGAAGACGGCTGGTGTCGACGAATCGCAGTGGGTGTTTTCGGGGCGCGCACGCGTGTTCGAAAGCCAGGACGCGGCGGTGGAGGCGATTCTCGGCGACCAAGTCGTGCCCGGCGATGTCGTCGTGATCCGCTACGAAGGGCCGAAGGGCGGCCCGGGTATGCAGGAGATGCTGTATCCCACGTCGTATCTGAAGTCGAAGGGACTCGGCAAGACCTGCGCGTTGTTTACGGACGGCCGGTTCTCGGGCGGTTCGTCGGGGCTCGTGATTGGGCATGCGTCGCCCGAAGCGGCGGAAGGCGGCACGATCGGGCTGGTGCAAGAGGGCGATCTGATCGAGATCGACATTCCGCAGCGCAAAATGCACTTGGCGGTCGGCGACGACGAACTCGCGCGCCGTCGCGCGGCGATGGAAGCGCGCGGCGATGCGGCTTGGCAGCCGGCGAATCGTGAACGCGTCGTGTCGCAGGCGTTGCAGGCGTATGCCGCGCTGGCAACCTCGGCCGATCGTGGCGCGGTGCGCGATATTTCGCAGCTCAAGCGCAAGTAATCGGGATCGGGATCGCTGTCACTGAGCGGAGCTGTTGATCCGGGTAGAAGCGGTTTCGATGCTAAGCAAAACCCCCTGTGAGCGGATGACTCACCGGGGGTTTTTTCATGGTGCGGGGGATTGCGATCGGAGCTCCGGCAATATTCGACTCATAACTTGAGTCGAATATCTCCTCAATCGACTCAGGGTTCGATATACTTATTCAACTCATAAAATGAGTCGAATAGGCTCGCTAATCGACTCAGCGGACACCTGGGTGACACGATGTCGACGAACATACCGTTAATCTGGCAAGCCCCGGCGTGGCCGGCGATGCACTACGACCCGGTTCGCTTGGCCGGCGAGTTGGCACGTGCGCACCGCGCTCAGGGTGTGGTCGAAGGCAAGCTGGCCGGCCTGGGCTTCGAACAGCGGCTCGAGCTGGCTGCGGAGGCATGGAGCCAAGAAGCGGTTGCGACGGCCGCGATCGAAGGTGAGCGTATCGAGCTGGCCGCGGTTCGTTCCTCCGTCGCGCGACGATTAGGCGTGGGCGAACAAAACGGTCCCGATGCGCCCCGGAGCGTGGAAGGGCTGCTCGATGTTATGGACGACGCTGTACGCGAGCGAGAAACACCGCTCACGCACGAGCGCATCTATGCATGGCAGGCCGCGCTTTTTCCCACCGGCTACTCGGGCATGACGAAGATTCTCGTCGGGGCTTATCGCCGGCATACCGAACCCATGCAAATCGTAAGCGGGCGATTCGGACGCGAGACGGTTCATTATGAGACCCCACCATCCGAGCGCGTGCTGGATGAAATGGACACCTTCCTGGCATGGTTCAATGCCGTGACAGAGCACGATAGTCTTGTTAAGGCAGCGCTCGCTCACCTCTGGTTCGAATCGATTCACCCGTTCGAGGACGGCAACGGTCGCATCGGCCGGGCGCTCATCGATCTCGTTCTTGCGCGCGAGAGTGGCGACGTTAGCCGTCTGATTGGAACTTCGCAGCGCTTGCTCGATACGAGAGCCGAATACTACGCGCAGCTCGAGCGTGCACAGCATGGCGACTTGGACGTGACCGAATGGGTTCTATGGTTCGTGCAGCAGGTAAGGGCTTCTTGCGAGGAGGCGTCCGACGCTATCGATGCCGCGCTTGCGAAAGCGCTGTTCTGGGCGAACCATCGCGATAAAGTGCTCACGGCTCGGCAGCGTAAGGTTGTCAACGTGCTGCTCGATGCCGGGCCTGGGGGATTTGAAGGCGGTATGAGCACTAAGAAGTACGAGAGCATCGGCGGCACATCGCGCGCAACGGCCTCGCGCGAGCTCATCGAACTCGAGGAGATGGCGGTGCTATGCCGAATCGGTGGGGGGCGCTCGACTCGCTATTACTTGAATATCGAGGGATGGGGACCTGCGGAGCCGACGCTCGAACAGCCGTCTGATTAGGACGACGGTACGAACGGGTTGCATCGACAATGCATTCCCCAACCTACCGACCTGGGCAGGTCCCTGAAACTTCCGATCGTTAGGCCTTGATCCCGGCAGGCTTCGTGGGCGCGGCGGCCGGCGGCGCAGTGCGCTGCGCGGGCACCACGACGACGACTGGTTCGGGCATGGTCCACATCGGCGCGGCGAACACGACGGTGCGTTGGCTCGGCACGGCAAGCGTGCTCGCGAATGCCGCTTGTTGAAGTGCAAGCATTTGTTGCTGCATCGCCATCATTTGCGCTTGCGCCATTCGCATCTGATATTGCATCGCACGCATTTGCTGCAAGGCGAGGGCCGGGGGCATGCCGCCCGTGCTCGATTGCATCTGGAAGCTTGCACCGCCTTGCGGGCTATGCCAACTCCATGTGCTGACCTTCATCGGTCCGGCGGCGGTTTGGACGACGTGCGTTTCGGCCTTTACCGGTACGGCTTGGCCATTGACATTGACGAACATGGGCTGTGCGGCGGTTTGGGCGCTCGGCTGACCCGCTAACGCGAGTACGGGAATCAGCGCCAGTGCGCCGGCCACCATATACGAACGAAATCGCATATTCGACTCTCCATCGATCGATAGGGCTCGAACAATCAACTAGGGAAGAGGGTGGCTCCGGGAGGGAGCCGTGGGGAACTATGCGAGGCTTGGCTTAAAACAAGATTAAAAGGCGGGGGTGGCAACATCGGATAGGTGAATGCAGTGCTCTCCGTCGAATATCCCGCGAATCCAAACACTGCCTCGCCAGCAAAGATCACGTTTGGGGCGAACCAACAAGACGGTTGGCGTAAAGACGATTGACCCTGATCCGGTCCCAATGACGATCCGAATCGACGAACCCTCGACAAAGTTGCCGGCCACATTTGTGATAAACGGGTTCCAGTCTCTGTAGCCGGTGCTATCGGAAACTACTTTCCACACGTCAGCGGGACGTCGATTGATCAGCACATCAGTAGCGACGCTACGGTCTTTGTGCAGGGCGAAGAGGATACCGGGAAGAGTAACTACCGGTATCGCAACGCCTTTCAGCAAAATCCCACGGACGGTCATCGTTTTCTTTATTGGTTGTCAAGCGCCTGGCGAACCAGTGCTACGAGCTGGGCTTTCTCGGTCTCCGCATTCATCCCGAATCGTTCAAAGATCGGCCCGCGGCGGAGGTCGGCGTACAGTCCTGTTGGGTCCTCGTGAAAGTGCAGGAAGGCCCTGCCCCCACGATAAAACACGCCTCGCGATGTCTCTTTCATGCCCGGTAGTGTACGTAGATCACGTAAGACGTTTTCGAGGCGGTCAAGGGCGGTTGCGCTGGCATGTTTCATCATTTTTCCAGTACAAGATTAAGGCGCTCGGACTTTGAATGGTGAGTGTACCGAATTCGCCTGGGAAAGCCGATAGCGCTCCCCCATGCAGGTGGTATCGACGGACCGCTTATGGCCCGATAGCCGCCCAACGCCGCCAAGCGTGAATTGCCTAGCTTCATAGCCTTACGCATTTCTCGCCTGACCTGTATCCTCGCGTGAAGCCACAGGCCGTTTTCAATAAAATGTTGAAACTGACATTGCATTTCGCGTCTTTTACAGGACGCCGCTCAGGCTGATCATGTGATACAAGACGCGGTACTTAACGAAAGCGTTTGATCCGGCGCGGAAGGTGCCTGTCGAAATCGTTGCGCAACCGCGCGGGCCGATTCGGTGCGGCCCCTCGTCGGTCAGCTCGCGGCCTTGGCTCGTTGCGGTTGCGTAGAGCGACGAAGCGAAGACACGTATCGCAAAGGCGGTTGCCATACCCCTTCGCTCATCACATTGTTGAAAGGAAATTCGCGTATGACTATCAAATTCATCATCGCAGTGATCACCGCGGAACCGGCTCATGCGGACGCCGTCGGGCAGGCACTGCAATCGGCCGTGCCCGCGGTGCGCACCGAGCCCGGATGCATTCAGTACGATCTGCACCAGGATCAGTCGAAGCCCGGAAGGTTCGTGATGATCGAGCAGTGGCGCGACGCGCAGGCGCTCAAGGCACACGCCGAAGGGGCGGCGTTCCAAAAGCTGTCGTCAGTTCTAGACGGCCGGGCATCGCTCGAGATCACCGATTTGCAAAAAATCGCATAACGGGCTTTTCGGCAGTGCGGTCGGCGGCCCTTGATTGACGGAAGACGAGACCGCAGGCGCTTTCGGCGGACCGGCCATCATGCCTGGCCATCGCGGTGCGGGGGTGTATGTACCGAACCAGATCATCGCGGCAACACGTGCCCCCGATGATCTGGCTGATCGGTCGCGCTCGCGGAAAGACAAACAATCGTACACGCAGTGGGTGATTTTCATTTCGCCCATGAGAGCCACATCGAAACCGGAGCGCGCATGATCGAGGCGTCGACAATCCCGCAGAACGTCTATGTGTTCATCGACGGCACCTGGAATAGCGATAAGGAGAAGGCGAAAACCAACGTCCGCAAACTATTCGACGCTACTCGCGTCGGCCTGATCGAAGGTCGAGAGCACCGGAAACTGTACATTCCCGGCGTGGGAAGAAAGCCCACAGCCGAAGCGAGTTCCTTGAAAGAGGCTGACTACGATCGAGAGCTTGCGCGCCTCCTCAATCAGGAGTTTTCAATTGGGATGGCGCCCTTCAGTCGGAACATCCTTGGTGGTGCGTTGAAGTTGACCCGCGAAAACGGACACCTATTCTTTTTGAAGAGGAGGTGCCGTTATGGGCAAGCATCGGAAGGCGTACCCGGCGGAGTTCCGGGCGCAGATGGTGGAGTTGGTGAAGGCGGGACGTACGCCTGAGGAATTGGCGCGCGAGTTCGAGCCGACGGCGCAAAGCATCATCAACTGGGTCGTGCAGGCCGATCGCGATTCGGGCGTGCGCCAGGACGGACTGACGACGGCCGAGCGGCAGGAATTGGCGCGGCTGCGTCGTAAGGTGCGCCAACTCGAGATGGAGCGCGACATACTCTCTCACGCGGCTGCCTGGTTCGCTCGGGAGACGGGGGCCGTACCGCCGAAGGGTACGGATTCATGAAAGCGAACCGGGCCCGCTGGCCCATTGCCACGATGGCGCGGCTGCTGCGAGTCTCCACCAGCGGCTACTACGCGTGGCTCGTGCGGGAACCCTCGAGGCAGGCATGCAGCGATGCGCAGTTGCTCTCGCGCATTCGCATGCTGCACGCCAGTTCGCGCGGCACCTATGGCGCGCCGCGTATCCATGCCCAGCTCAAACGCGAAGGCGTGCATGTCGGGCGCAAGCGCGTCGCGCGACTCATGCGTCTGGCCGGCCTGTGCGGGGCTAGTCGCAGGCAATGGAAATGCACTACGCGACAACGCGCGGGAGCACGGCGTGCCCCTGATCTGGTGCGTCGCCACTTCAGCGCCGCAGCGCCGAACGTGCTGTGGGTTGCAGACGCCACCTACATTCCAACCGGCGAGGGATTCCTGTATCTGGCCGTCGTGCTCGATGTGTTCAGCCGCCGCATCGTAGGCTGGGCAATGTCCAATCATCTGTACACGGAACTGATGCTGCGTGCGCTCGATATGGCGCTCGCGCAACGTCGAGCTCGCGGGGTCATTCTGCATTCCGATCAGGGCTGCCAAGGCGCATTCAACCGGTCGTCGCAACACCTTTAGTCGAGGAGGTGTTGCATGGGTAGAAGTGCAGGACGCGGATATCAGTTGACGGGGCGAGGAGCGATGCACTCGCCGGGCGCGCCGTCGCTTCGGCATGAAACCGAGCGTCTATTTTGGAAGCAAATCGCCACCGGCATCACAAGCGAAAGAGCAGCAGAGGCAGTTGGCGTATCTCAGGCGGTAGGCTCGCGCTGGTTCCGCTATCGTGGCGGCATGCCACTATTTATGTCGAAACCTATATCGGGTAGGTACTTGTCATTTGCCGAACGAGAAGAGATCGCATTGCTCTCCGTCCAGGGCCTCGGGGTGCGCGAAATCGCCCGCCGCATAGAACGCAGCCCATCGACCGTGTCGAGAGAGCTCACGCGCAATGCCGCAACACGTAGTGGCTGCCTTGAGTATCGTGCTTCAGTCGCGCAGTGGAAAGCGGAACGATTCGCCAAACGACCAAAGTCGACGAAACTGGCGACCAATGTGCGGCTTCACCGCTACGTGCAGGAACGCCTGGAGGGCAAGGTGCACGACGCTGATGGCCGTGAGATTGCCGGGCCGCGACAAGCACCGTTCAAGGGGCGAAACAAACCCCATCGCGGTGATCGCAAATGGGTTAATGGCTGGTCACCCGAACAGATTGCCAATCGATTGCAAATCGACTTCCCCGATGATAAGTCCATGCGTATCTCTCACGAAGCCATTTACCAGGCCCTCTACATTCAAGGACGCGGCGCGCTCAAGCGCGAGCTGGTAGGCTGCCTGCGCACCGGCCGTGCGTTGCGCGTTCCCAGAGCCAGGGCGCAAGCCAAGGCATGGGCGCACGTGAGCGAGAACGTGATGATTTCCAGCCGCCCTGCCGAGGCGGAAGATCGGGCTGTGCCGGGCCATTGGGAGGGGGACCTGCTCATCGGCCTGAACCGATCCGCTATTGGAACGTTGGTAGAGAGATCAAGCCGTTTCACTGTGCTCGTACATCTGCCTCGTGAAAAAGACTATGGGCTGATTCCACGCACGAAAAACGGGCCCGCGCTGGCCGGCTACGGAGCTGTCACTATGGCCAACGCACTCAAGAAAACCGTGACGGACCTGCCTGCCCAGTTGTGGCGATCATTGACGTGGGATCGTGGCAAGGAACTGTCCGATCACGCCCGCTTCACAATCGAGTCTGGTGTAAAGGTCTTCTTTGCCGACCCTCACAGCCCGTGGCAGCGCGGCACGAACGAAAACACGAACGGCCTTCTACGACAATACTTCCCGAAAGGCACAGATCTATCGCGGTGGGGTGCTCGCGAGCTTCAAGCCGTCGCCAATACACTGAACAGCAGGCCGCGGAAAACGCTCGGCTGGAGGACACCTGCTGAAGCTCTGGACGAGCACCTAAAAACTGTTCAACAATTCGGTGTTGCGACGACCGGTTGAATGCGCCCAATATACGTCGATTGCCTTCGGACGGCGCTGTCGTGAAGCCTGTGTGCAGCCTTCGATGGGTACGGCTGGCGACTGTTACGACAACGCGATGTGCGAATCCTTCTTCGGCACGCTCGAATCGGAACTGCTTATGCGCGAGCACTTCGATACGCACGAACAGGCGCGAGGACGTTTGTTCTGGTTCCTCGAGGGCTGGTACAACCTGCGCCGCCTGCACAGCAGCATCGGCTACCACTCGCCGCTCGAGTTCGAAGACGAGCACACAAAAAACGAAATCATGTCCCCGTGCGGGTTGCCCACCGCCGGGCGTCGTCGTGGTCGTGACAGGCGACCCGCCGCCCGTCCGTGGACAACCCGCGACTTACCGCTTAACGGAGGTTAAATCACATATCGATCGCTACTGCAAATCCGTCCGTAGAAGCGGGTCAACTTCACGTTTGGGAAGGGGACAACTGCTCGAATTAGAGGCGCTTACAGCTTCATCGTCAAGAATTTCGACAAGCACCGCAAGGATAAACTCTTCCTCTTCGGCTTCAGTCGAGGCGCCTTTGCCGCGCGTTCGCTTGCCGGCTTCATCGGCTACGTCGGCCTGCTTCTGGCCGATAAGCTCGACAAGGTCGAGGAAGCATACGAACTCTATGAGATGAGTCAAGACCCGTCTCAGTCGAAGCTGGCAGCGTTTCTTTATGCGTTGACTGGCCATCGAATCGCATATGAGGATAGTCCGTTCTATGTCCCAACACACTTTCTAGGCGTTTGGGATACCGTGGCGTCACTCGGCCTTCCGTCAAGGCTGGAATGGTTCACGGCGCCATTCACGGAGCATCATCAGGCTGATACTCCTCCGGCTGTGATGACGGCACGACACGCGCTCGCGTTGCATGAAGTGCGCAGTCCGTTCGAACCGCTTTTGTTCAAGTATGACGACAGTCGCGATATCAAAGAAGTGTGGTTCGCAGGCGCCCACGCGGATGTCGGTGGCGGGTATGAAGTCGGGGAGGACGGTCTTTCGAACATTGCGCTGCGCTGGATGGCTAAGGAGGCAGAACCCGCCGGTCTCCTCCTAGAGCCCAGTGCCTCCTGGCTTCAAAATTGGGACGAGCCTTTGAAGGTGCATCACGGGATCCATGGCAAGTTAGCGATGCTCATCCCGACGCCGCGAAAATGGGTGATGGAGGGCAACGTTCTGCGACATCACTTTCATCGTAGTGCAGTTGACTATCTGCGAGACGCGGATCGAATGACTTATGATTTTAAACATTATTGGGTAAATAAGGTTCTAAAGAAAATCGATTCGATAACTTTCTACAAGGCTATTGAATCGTTAATCGTGAACGGTGGATCCGTGCAATGAACTCATCCAACAAGCGTGCCGGAAGGTCGATGTCCAACAGCTCAAAATGGTGGCTTAGTGCGACGCCGTCCGAGGCCAGAGTGGCTAGCGAGGTTATCGACCGATTTATTCACTCTACCGGCCCGGCAAACGCCGAGGAGGTGGAGTCCTTTGCAAGGGGAGTAGCGCTCACTCAACTACTCGATAATAGGGATGCTTTGATGCAAGCGGCTGAAACGGCGCGCTCTGTGCTCAATGGCATCCGACAACACTCAGAAGAAACGCTCCAGCCGGAAGCTGCCGCCGATTGGTATGAAACGCGTGGCATCGCCATTGAGGTAGGTCTAGTCCGAGCCCGCGAACTAGCGGGTTTGGAGCAGGACCGACCATCGAAGTCTGCGATAGAGCAATTTTCAATCTACCTCGAGATATACCGCGGTTCACCGACCCTCGAGCATCTTATCGAGATGGTGCGAAGGAACAAGCTCGAGGCTTTGACCAAGAAACGCTTGAAGCTTTGAAGATCGAGGCTAACGGAAGCCTATCCGGGGTAGGCGATCCACTATCTGTTATCGGCAGTGCGTTACGCTTGCGTAATGAATGTCTTTTCCTTATGCTCGGAACGTCGAAAATGGTGGACCGGTTTGGTAAGCCCCGGTCAGCTCCAGATGCTCGGGAGCCACAATCCAGCCCTTGTTGAGGGCCGCGGACCGCGACGGAAGGCGGACGTACGTCGTCTTCTCGTCGGAAGTTGGCTGCTTACCGCTGCATTTTCCGTTTTCCGAGAAGCTTCGTTCGTCCTTCGCCGCGCCGCGGCATCCTCAAGAAGGACGAATCATGCCAAATATTTCAGCTACCGAACGCACCTCTGTCTTGATCGTTGGCGGTAGCCTGGTCGGACTTTCCGCCGCAATGTTTCTCGCCTGGCGAGGAATCCGGCCTGTCGTGATCGAAAAGCATCTGGGAAGTTCGCCCCATCCTCGGGCCACCGGCTTCACTGAGCGCACGCTCGAGTTTTACCGGACTGTCGGTATTGCCGGCCAGATCCCCGAAGTCCCGGCGGGAACGCGTCTGCGCCGTGTCCGTGCAGCCAGCCTGGCCGGCGAGTGGTATGGCGAGTCTGACTGGACCCCGGGGCAAGACGGCCAGCATACGGGCATGGCGTCGCCGTCCACCGGAGCGGCAATGGCCCAGGACAAGCTCGAACCCATCCTGCGCGCGGCAGCCGCTGCCCACGGTGCCGACCTGCGTCTGGGCGTGGAGATGCTCGGCTTCGAACAATACGCAGACGGCGTCAGCGTCGAAGTCCGGGAGCGCGACACCCAAAACGTGTACCGCATCACGGCCGACTACGTGATCGCGGCGGATGGCGCGGATAGCGCGATCCGTGAATCGCTCGGTATCCAACGGCGTGGCGTAGGTCACTTGCGTACCCTGCGCAGCATTCTGTTCCGGTGCCCGGAAGCCGATCCCATTCTTGCGAAAGGCATACAGCAATTCAACATCGAACAAGCCGACTTTCGCGGCTTCCTGACAACCTACGGCGATGGCCGCTGGGTGCTGATGTTTGACGATGCCAAAGAGTTCAGCGAAGTTGAGCCCGGCGAGCTGGTCCGCATGGCGCTCGGTGCGGACTTTGCGTTCGACATTCTTACGACCGGCCGCTGGGAGATGGCGGGGCGAATCGCCGATCGCTACCGGGAGGGGCGGATTTTCCTTGCCGGCGACGCGGCGCACCAACTGCCTCCGACGCGTGGCGGCTTTGGCGCGAACACCGGCATCGACGACGTCTGGAACCTAGCATGGAAGCTCGAATGGGTGCTGAAGGGGCACTCGTCTCCCCGCTTGCTCGACACCTATAGCGATGAACGGCAACCCATCGGCTGGCTCAGGCACCAGCAGACCTTTGCCCGCCCCGACTATGCCGCGTGGGTGGGTGAAGCGCTGAAGGGCGAGATGCTGTATGGCAACGACGCGATGGAGCTTGGGCAACTGCACCGTTCCTTTTCGGTCATCGGTGCCGGAGCGGACTTGCCGCCGGCCGCAAGTCCGGACGACTGGGCGGGGCAGCCGGGAACCCGCGCTCCCCATGTGTGGATCGAGCAGGATGGACAGCGAGTTTCGACGCTCGACCTGTTTGCGCATGAGTTGGTTCTGCTGACGCAAGACGTTCGCTGGTTCGACGCAGCGCGCGAAGCCGACGCCCGGCTGCCGCTACCGTTTAAGGCCGTTCTCGTTGGTGTCGACGTAGCGTTTCCAGCAGATGCGCCATTCGATCAGCGCTTTGGCGTATCGCCGACTGGTGCGGTGCTCGTACGGCCTGACGGCGTAATCGCATGGAGATCCGAGGATTTTGCTACGAATGCGAGGGAAATTCTGGAAGAGTCAATCAGATCTCTAAGCGCTTGTACGAAATAACTTGAGAAGCTTCATAGTCCTGGCGTGGCTACCCTGCCTGCCCGGACTATGTTGCCGTGGGCCGCGATCTCGCGTCAGCGTACCGTCGCCGAATATCAACGGGGCCCGGCCACCTGGATTTCGGCCTCGGTTCAACAAGTCAGTATGCCGCCGTCCACAACAAAATTTGCCCCCGTGACCCAACTGGACTCGTCGGAGGCGAGAAACAGCGCAGACCACGCGACGTCCTCTGGCGTTCCGAAGCGCCGAAGCGGAATGCGTGCCAACATGCGCTCGCGTGCGGTCTCGTCGTTGGCGAATGCGCTTTGCGTGGCCGGCGTCATCACCAAGCCGGGGGAAATCGTATTGGCACGAATCGTCGGAGCGCCTTCCACGGCGAGTTGCCGCGTCATCGCGAGCACCGCTCCCTTCGCGGCGCAATGTGCGGTCATCCCGAAGACCGTCGATGCGCGAAACGCGGCAACCGACGCGAAATTGACGATCGACGCGGACCGACTTCGCTTGAGATACGGCCATGCAAACCGGCACGCATGAAAGACGATATCGACCTCGCCAACGAGCGTCGGCGACCACTGACCTTCATAGTCGAGTTCGGTGAGCGGCGCGGTATCCGGTGCGCGAGCACCTGCATTGACGAGTACGTCTATCCGGTCGTAACGCTTTCCCCCTTGATCGATGAAGCGCGCGACGTCGGTTGCTTTTGTTAAATCACAAGGTGTGACGATGTCGATCGATAGTCCGAGTTTGTCCGCTTGTGTTTGTGTCGCTTCGGCCGCGCGCGCGTCGATGTCACAGCCGATCACAATCGCGCCGGCCTCGGCAAACTTCAGCGCACATCCTTTGCCGATGCCGCCGCCAACCCCGGTCACGAGCGCAACCTTCCCGCGCAGCCGGCCCTGCGCGTCCCGGGTACCGCTACGCATCTTCTCCATGTTGTCTCCAAGTCGATGATCGATACGGTTCGGTTCACACCGGCATGCCCAACAAGGCCCGCACATCCCGCCCGGGGTGAGCGTCCGGCGCGTACGCGAAGTCTCCCGCCGCTTGCCGCCTGGCAATCTGTTGCATGAGAAATCGATAGCGAGCGCCGGCGCCGTCGAACCGCGAGAACAAGTCGCGCCTTTGCGACGGCTGCGCATAGCGGCTACTTTGCGGCCCGACCATCACGTTGTCTTGCGGGCCCACCACGTAAGGCGTCATCGGCATCAAATATCGGAGCGGGAAGGGCGCACAACGCGCGTCCAACGCGAAATTGAGCCGGCAGCGGTGCTGCGATTCGGGTACGCACGGGTGAAATAACTTCAAATCGATTCCGGGCGAATAGCGTCCATAGGCTAGTGCGACCGAACTGCGCACGTGAACGTGGATCACTGCCCGCACATCCTGATACTTCGCTCGCACACCGCCGAACCAGCGCATGATCGGCGCGACCGATTTGTGGACGCAGTTGCGGATCATCGTCACGGTTTCAGAGGTGTATTGCACCTCGATTCGATCCTCGTCGGAATGCGCGTCGCCAAGCACGCCTGCGTGCAAGAAGTCCGCATGCGTGAGGTCGAGCAAGTTCTCGATCAACAGAGGCGAGCAGCAATCGAAACGTACCGTGCCGAGCATGTAAGCCGGCAAACCGCCGGCCGGCGGCAAGAACGGCACGTCCGGCACGAGCGAGGCGTGTGCGTGGTTCGGATTGCCGTACCACACCCAGACATAACCGTAACGTTCGAGCACCGGGTAGGAGCCCAGCGCGTCCTCCGATTGTGCGCCAGGGTAAGGGAGCAAGGGCGTGCGGGGGGCGCGATGCGATGCATGCAGCTTGCCCTTGATGCGCCACAGATAGCAAGGCTCGTCATGAATCTGCCGACGTATGGGATATTCGCCGATATCGCGTGCATGAGCGACGCTTTGCCAAGCATCGCGCAAATCGAATCGACTAGGCACCCAATCCTGTTCGAGCAGGCGTTGTGTGGTAATCGCCTCGTCAAACACTCGATCCGCCATGAATCGTCTCCTGTCGAGGGGTGGATGCAGCCTCCGTGGGTACCTCGGGTTGTGTCGCACCCGAGGGCCCAGGATGCATCCACGAGGTCGAGTGCAATCGAGCGAGGCGCGCGAGTAAATGACCATCGATGTTCGAGATCATTCGAAACGGCGCGGCCCCGAGGCGCGTGCGCGCTCGCAGCAGCGCGGGGCCGAGGCCGGCGGCGGCAGGCAGCACCGTGCCGCGCCAATTCACAGCGGTTGTGCCACGCGCGGCCGGCGAGACGGCAACCATGGCGATCAAGGCCAACTGCTCGTCGCGCGTCAAGAGTTCGACGCTCAGCAATGCACCGTTCGGTTCGCACGATAGCCTGAGAGTCCATGGATAGTCGGTTACGAAGCGATGGTTGCGCCGTCTCGCGACCGAAACGACACCCCATTCGATCCCGACCTGCCCATCTTGCTCGCAGGCGTCCGCGCTCACATAGTTAGTAATGTGCAGGCCGGAGAGGCTAATCAGTAAATGAGGGCCGTCAGCCAGCGCGGCCAGATATTCGTCGTACGGGGTGGCTACGGTTGTGCAACCCCGAAAACGCGGCCCGCCGTGCGGCACCCGCGATGGCGCGACGTGCGGCTCGTTTTCCCCAAAACCTTGTCGGCGAACGAAGACGAACCCGTCGCGCTCGGTCACGCAGTAGGGCTGCGCCATGTAATGCGACGGTATGCGCTCGCCCTTCGAAAGGTTGGGGATCGCCGTACACATGCCCGAGACGCCGTCGTAGGTCCAGCCATGGTATCCACATTGCAGTTGTCCGTCCGGCGTGACGCGCCCGAGAGAGAGGGGCGCACGTCGATGCGGGCAACGGTCTTCGAGTGCGCGCACCTGTCCTTGCCCGTCTCGATACAACACGATGGGTTCGCCCTCGTAGAACGCACCGAGTGGCGCTTGGTCGCTCACTTGTTCCGACAAGGCTATAGGCCACCAACGCGCGCCCATGCCGCGAGCGGCAAGCGTGGCTGGCGGTAGGCGCGATCCATTCGGCACGTCCATGGTTTCGTTTTCCTAGAAGCTAGAACGTTATCCGGTAGTCGCCGCAGCGGGGCGAAGTGCGTGCCGCCGATGCCGTGCCCATCGGTGCGTGAATTGAGCGCTGACCGCGGTCATGATCAATGTCGCAATGAGCAAGACGGTGTAGAGCGAGGGGCTGATCAACTGCAATTGCAGCCCGATGCTAAGCACCATCAGCTCGACGGTGCCGCGGCTGTTCATCAACGTGCCGATCAAGCGCGACTGCTCGTGATCGATACCGCACAACCGAGCGCCGATATAGCAGCCGCCGAACTTCCCGGCGATGCCGGCGACGAAAAAGAGCATGAGCCAACCCCACAGCGTGGGTGAGTGCAATGCCGAAACGCGTGCCTGCATGCCGGCGCTGACGAAGAACAGAGGCGTGAGCACCAGATCGGCGAGGCCTGAGAACTGGCGCTGCCATAGCTGTAGCAGCTCACGCCTGCGCGACATATTGACGGCGGCGATGAGCGCACCGAACGCGCTATGAAAGCCGAAGGCCGTTGCCGCCCAAGCCGAGAGCAACAGGTAGCAAAGCGCGCAAACGACCATCGCTGAAGTGCCGCTCCAACGCTTGGCGGCGTCGAGCATCGCCAGCACGGCCGCACGCACGATCGTCACCGACACGGCGAAGAAACCCGCTAACATCAGCATGCCGTGCAACGCCGATAGGGCCGAGAATGCCGATGTTGCGATGGCGCCGACGCTGGCAAGCATGAGCCAGCCGACGGCATCGGTGATCGTCGCGGCGAGGATCGACAGACGCGCCGATGCATGCTCCGCGATGTGGGCCTCCTCGATAATGCGTGCCATCACGGGCAAGGCCGACACTGAGAGTGCGATGCCGCAAAAAAGCACGTAGGCGATGCGCGGCACATTCGGCGACGAAAGCGAAGCGTTGCTGAAAGCAGCCAGAGCGCACCCCATGACGAACGGACACGCCATACCGAGGGTGGCGATCGCGACCGGTGTCCAGGTAGCCGAGCGGGTCTTCGGTATCTCCCCGACGATGTGCGCGCCCGTTTGGAACATCAGAAAGACTAGGCCGAGTTCGCCGAGTTTCGCGAGTATCGCCGCCGAGGTAGAGGTGAATAGCGCGTGATAGTGAGCCCCGCCGACTGCGCCGAGTACGGATGGCCCGAGCAGCAGGCCGGCGACGAGCTCGCCGACGACCTTGCCCTGGCCAAGCCGACGCGCCAACGAGCCGCACACCGATGTTGCAACGATCGCCAGACAGAGCTGAAGCATCCAATTGGACATGGGCAAAGCGCCTTTAGACGGTAATTGCGACGCGCTTGAGACCAAGCCTTGGTTTGGTCGCCACATACAGACCATCGAGGGCCATGTCTTCCGACAGGCACGGTAACCCCTCGATGGCGTCGAAGAAGCGCGCATTGTCTTCGGCCTCTTTCGAGCCTACTGCCGTCGTGAGCGCCCCCTTGTCCTTGCGCAGGGCCAGGTTTGCATCGACGCGGCGAGCCATCTCGCCCATCAGGTGCGACGTGACCTGCTCGGCATCGGCGATGTCTTCGAGTCCCGAGACGAGGTTCAGGAATGCACGGCGGATATCGCCGGCTTTGAGCGTGTAGTGGCTAAGTTCGTCGGCCTTGCTGTAATAGCCGAGCTTGCCGTGGGCTTCGTAGAACGTCTGTACGAATACCAGGAAGCGCAAATAGGCCTGGTGGTAGCTATTTCCATAGTAGGTGCCGGCTTCTTGTTCGGTCACCTCGTCGCGCAAAATGCTCGCGATCGAAGCGGCCGAAAGCATGCCGCTGTACATGGCCAGATGCACGCCCGTCGAGAGCAGCGGATCGAGAAAGCATGCGGCGTCGCCGGCCAGGAAAAAGCCCTCTCCTGAAAACTGATCGCTCGTGTATGAATAATCTTGCTCGACTTTTATCGAGGTGGCGAGTCGCCCGTTCTTCGTCAAGTTCGTGATGATAGGGCTCATCGCGATCGCGTCGTCATAGATCTGCTCGAGCGTACGTGTCTTTTTTGCTTCGCTGAATGCGTCGCGGTGCATGACGACCCCGACGCTCACGCGCCCGTCCGAGAGGGGAATTCCCCACCACCAGCCGTCGGGGATCGAACTGACGATGATCGCCCCCTCGGCGCAATCGTCGGGCCACGTTACGTCCTCCCAGTACCCCCACGCGGCAATGTTTCGGAAGATGTCGTGATATTTTCGATTGTCGAGATATTGCGTCGACATGAGCCCCTTGCGTCCCGACGCGTCGACCAGGAAATCGAACTCTATCGTCGAGAGTGACTCGCTTCCCTTCGTCGCGCATACCGCGCGGCGCGGGCGGCCGCCTTCGAACTGCAACTGTTGCACCGTCACGCCTTCGCATACGCGTGCGCCCAACATGCGCGCATGGTGCAGCAGTAAATGATCGAACTCCTCGCGCCGCACCTGATAGCTGTACCGGAAGGAGCCGCCGAGTTCGCCGAAATCGAGCGTCCAGGTCTCGCCTTTCCAGTTGAAGTAGGCACCGGGCTTGCGCTGAAATCCGTAGCTGTCGAAGAGCTTGCGGGCACCCATCAAACCTAGGATTTCGAGGCACGACGGCAGCAACGATTCGCCGATGTGGTAACGCGGAAACACGTCGCGATCGAGCAGCGTCACCTCGATCCCCTCTCTAGCCAGAAAACCTGCGGTGGTGGCGCCGGCCGGGCCACCGCCGATGACGAGCACCTTCGTATGATGCGGTAGTGACATACTGCCTCCTGGTGGAAAGACGCGAGCGATCGCCGCGGGCGCGCCCGCGCACAACCGGCCAAGGGTGATATTTCCCGCAAGCGACGCCGCGGTCCGAACGAAGAAGCGACGACGTGGTTCGGCTGCTAGGCGATCGTATTCATATCGGCCAGAGCAATCTTGTTGATCTCGTATTTGTGATCGAGAAATTCGCGGAAACTAGCGAAATGGTCGTCGACGATCTCGACGGCTTTCATCCGCATCTCGTCGGACAGCACTTGCTTGAGGAACACCGACGAATCGATCGAATGGTCGAGTTCGTCGTCGATGTGCTCGGCGCCCAGATAGCGCAACACGGCGCCGGTGTCTTCTTCGTACATCGCTGCGAGCTTGCGCGATGTCGTGAAAAAGACCTTGGACGTTGCTTCGCCCGCCTCCATTTGCGCCATCTTCAATAGTGGATCGCTACCGCAGCGGCGCGCGCGGGAAATCAGGGAATACATGTATTTTCGGACGGTGTAGCCGAGGTCGTCCCAGATGATCCCGATCGCGGTTTCGCAGTCGGTCGCGCGATTGTTCACGCCAAGCGTCTTGATATCGGAAATCATCATCCGCCAGTGTTCGGCATCGACGTCGACGTGCGCGTTGATCGCACGCTCGAGCTCCGTCTTGGGATTCTCGTAGTGGTAGTACATCTTGTTGATGTCACGGAATGTCATGGCCAGATGAATCAGCAGCGGCGACCAGATTCGCATCAGCTCCTTGATCTGCGGTACCGATATGTCCTCGAGTTGTGCAAATACCGGATGACTTAGGAGCGCAGCCTTTTCAACACGAATCCTATCGAAAATCTGTTTCATGATCTGATTTCCTATGTTTGAAGGGCGAGAAAAAACGGGGCCGATGCCGGCACGATTTACGTGCTAGAGGACATAGACGGTAAATAGCTATATTCGGAACTACGACGGACCGTATGCCGTGGCAAATATGCCGAAATCGGCAAGGTGTATACACGCTGCCTGAATGAAAAAATGACGAGAAATAGACTGATCGAGCAGTCGCAAGGGGCGCCTTGCGTCTCAGCTATTGTGTTCGCATGCAATAGCAAACGTCGATCAAAGATCTTCGGGCGTACAATAACTACCTATTCAATAGGGCGATCGTCTGATGTAGTGTTCATGTATTAAGGGGTTGGATAAATAGTCGTTTGATGGAAATTGATTTCGGGTTGGAATTCATTCTAGGTTGAAATCGAATATTGTCAAATCAAAACAACTGTCTTGGACTAATCAATGAGCATATAAACCCCCGTTTTCTGGTAGGTTTATTGGTTAATTGAATATAAATTCGTCAATGAAATTGATTCAACGGCGGTTGAAGCATCCGCCGGAATCGTTCGCTGAGTGGGAAGAGGGGGCGGATCGATTCGGTCGACGATCGGGCGTTCCGCGGGGGGAGGGGGGCACATTTACATCTCTTGCTCCCACCAGCCGCGCGTGTTGACATTTGTTGCGTCAGCGATCGCTTCCAGTTCTGCAATGTCCTCGTTGGAAAGCGTCATGCCGGCGGCGCGGGTCAGTCCATCGATATGGTTGGGCTTGGTCACGCCGATGATCGGTGTCGTACCTTTGGCAATGGCCCAAGCTGTCGCGACGTCGGGCGCTGCTGCGCCTTGTCTCCGGCCGATCGTGGCGAGCTTGTCCGTCAGCACCGTCAGTTGAGGCAGCATGCCATTGTAAATTTCGGCGCGATTGCTGCCTGCCGGTAGAGGGTGCTCCGGACTGTACTTTCCGCTTAAGGCCCCCTGTTCAAGCACCATATAGGCGAAAAACGGGACGCCTTGGCTGCCGCAGTAGTCCAAGATGCCGGCATCTTCAGCGCTGCGGTACAGGAGGCTATAGTGGTTTTGCACCGCTTCGATACGGAACCCGGCGCCGCGTAAGATCCGGTCGGCGAGTTCGATCTGGCTCAGATTATGATTCGATACGCCGACATGCTTGACCTTCCCGTTTTCGAGCAACGGGATCAGCTGAGGCGTCCAGCGTGCTACATCGGCCGGATTGTGAATCCAGTAAAGATCGATGTAGTCGGTACCGAGGCGGCTTAGACTTTGTTCCAGCATGTCCGCTACCGGATGGTCGCAGGTTGCCGCAGCCTGTGGAGTGAATTTCGTGGAGAGCTGATAGTCATTGCGAGCGTAGCGTTTCAGTACCTTTCCGAGCATGCGCTCCGAACGCCCCATACCGTATACCACGGCGGTATCCCACAGGCTGAAGCCTCCGGCGTGGGCCCTGTCTGCGACTTCTTCCAAACCCGACTGAGTCAGCCGGCTACCGAAGTAGCCGTCGCCAGTCTCGCCGCTATCGCCCCACGCCCAGGTGCCCAATGCTATCGTGGGGTTCTTAAGTTTATCGATCGTCATCTTCGCTCCATACTTGTTGAGCGGCTAAGCCTGCTGTGACCTAGACGCGCGAACATGGTGATGCGTTGCGTGGCCGAACCGGTAGCCCGATTCACCGAGATTGCTGCCCAATCCTCCAGAGACCGCGGGTTCGCATTGCCGTCTTGCAGCACCCGTGCGATTGTCTTATCCATGGAAAAACTGACAGAAATCGGGGCCCTGATTGCCCGGCATACGTCCAGGGATGGCTTTCATGCCACCCCCATCGAACGTGTCACGCTTGTTCGATCCTCCACGGTGACGATGCCGATGCCGAATGTGTACCGGCCGCAACTGTGCCTCGTCGTGCAGGGGCAAAAGGAGGTCACGTTGGGCGATCACGTGTTCAGATATGCGCCGGGGCGCTATGGGATCGTGACCCACGACCTGCCGGTGACGGGCCAAGTGATCGAGGCGACGCCTGAGAAGCCTTATCTCTGTCTATACCTCGATTTCGATCCCGTCATGCTGGGGCAGTTGACGTTGCGTGTGCCGTCGCCGCCGGCATCGACTGCTCCGCCCGTAGGGAAGACCGTTTCCCCCGCCAACGCGGGTCTGCTCGACGCGGCGCTGCGTCTGCTGCGCTTGCTCGACGAGCCGGCCGCGGTGCCTGTGCTCGGGCCGCTTGCCGAGCAAGAAATGCTCTATCGCTTACTCACCGGCCCCGACGGTGTCAGGATGCGTCACATCACCGCGAGCCAAGGTCGGGTGGCTCAGGTCGGCCGCGCCATCGCTTGGATCGCACAAAACTTTAAGGAGCGATTCAGCATCGAGAGACTTGCTGCGGAAGTAGGAATGAGTTCGTCGAGCCTGCACGAACATTTTCGGGGCGTGACGGCCATGACGCCGCTGCAATTCCAAAAACAACTCAGGCTACAGGAAGCCCGTAGCTTGATGCTGGTGCAGGATCTCGACGCTACCACGGCCGCCTTTTGCGTAGGCTACGAAAGCCCCTCGCAATTCACGCGAGAATATCGGCGTCACTTTGGAGAACCGCCGGCGCGTGACATCGCGCGTCTGCGCGCTTCGCCGGGTTTGGCCGTTGTGACTTGAGTTCTCCTTTAGGATTTGCGCACCTCAATGTCGAACCCGCCAGGGCACCGGATTGAATGCTTCCTTCGCGGCTTGCAGGAACACGCGTTGACGAATCGTCAAACCCTCGCGCGTGGGCGTCAAGGCGATCACCGGTGCCGGCTCGAGGCGCCATGCCGGCAAGACGCGTTTGAGTTTTCCTTCTTCGATCAACCGCGAACAATCCCATTCTGATCGCGCGACCACGCCAAGACCGTCGACCGCCCAGTCTCTGACCACTGTTCCGTCGTTCGAAGACAATGCGCTGCTTAACCGAACCGTTACGGCCTTGCCAATTCGTTTTCCCGCGGCATCGTGTTGAGTGAAACGCAGGCGGGTCACATCTTCATCGTTTTCTCGCAGGGTGAGGTAAGGGTGCCGTGTGAGCTCGGACGGATGCTTGAGTTTCGAGAGGCTTCGCGCCAAAGCAGGGCTTGCGCAAAGGAAGCGGTCGTTCGGGGCTAAAAAATGTCCTACCCAGGAGGACCCTTTGATGTGCCCGATGGAAATGACCGCGTCGGCGCCCGACGCGGCATCGAGAGGACTTTCGGCCAGGATGAGCGAAATCATGAGATTGGGATGCGAACGATGCAGATCCCGAACGAGCGGCGCGACGAATTCACGACCGAATCCGAATGGCGCAACGATACGCAAATGGCCGCTCACGCCGCTCGACTCTCCGGAAATGCGCGACGGGATGGATTCGATCCGCTCGAGAATGTCGATGGCTTCCTGCACCAAGCGCTGGCCCTCTTCAGTGAGGGAAATCCCTCTGGCGGCGCGTGTGGCAAGACGCAATCCTATACGTTCTTCGATGCGTTGAAGCCGTACCGTGACGGCGGGCGGCGTGAGGTCCAACAGCCGCGCGGCCGCAGCGAGCGATTGCGACGCACCGAGCGCACGCAGCAGTTGCATGTCTTCCAACTGAAGCATTAAGACCTCGTTAACGATGAATTCATGAGTTATTAAACACGGCGAAAATATTTTTTTCTATAGTGGGCGGCGTGAGTCTGGTGCCGTCAACGGCGCCGATCCAAAAAGCGCTGGCTTTCGTCGCTTCCAGCGAAGGAGCTAGGCATCTTTCCATTTATAGCGACCGTGATCTTTATGGATCAGAGCGAGCAAGGTGAACAGGCCCCTCGAACGGTGAACCCCACCGGACTCGCTACGCCGGGAGGACACTACAGCCACGTCTCGATCGCGAATGGCCTGGTTTTTGTGTCGGGGCAGCTTCCGATCGATGCGACGGGCCGCAAACTGACGGACGGGCCGTTCGAAGCCCAAGCCGAGCAGGTGTTGGCCAATTTGGCTTGTGCACTGGCCGGCGCGGGCAGCGACGTCACGAAACTGGTCCAGGTCCGGGTCTATATCGTCGATATCGAGTATTGGCCGAGTTTCAACGCGATATACGCGCGTTGGACCGGAGAGGCGAAACCCGCGCGTGCCGTTGTCCCCGTTCCCGCACTGCACTTCGGTCTGAAGATCGAGGTAGAGGCGGTGGCGATGGTGTAGGCGGCCTCGTGCGACGGCATAGGGACACACAGCAATGACTTCACCTGTTTCTCACCTCATGCAAGCGAGACGGCTCGATCGGTTCTTTATCGGGGGCGAGTGGGTAACGCCCGACGGTACCGATCGCATAGCGGTCGTTTCACCGTCCACCGAAAAAGCAATCTGCGAAATTCCGCTGGGCAACGCGCGCGACGTCGAGCGGGCCGTATGTGCGGCGCGCAAAGCGTTTGCCGGTTGGTCGGCGACTTCGCCGCAAGAACGCGCGACACTGCTCGACCGCATTCACACCTTGCTACTGGAGCGCACCGAGCTATTCGCCGCTGCGCTGGCAACGGAGATGGGTGCGCCTATCAGCTATGCGCGCGCCGCTCATGTGCCGCTCGCGGCCGAGCATATCCGTGTCGCGCGCGATAACCTAGCGAGTTACTCGTTCCGAATTCAGCGGGGTACGACGGCGGTGGTTCGCGAGCCGATCGGCGTATGCGCCCTGATCACGCCGTGGAACTGGCCCATTTACCAAATCACGGCCAAGGTCGGTCCTGCCCTGGCCGCAGGATGCACGGTGGTTTTGAAACCAAGCGAGCTTTCGCCGCTAAGCGCGTTGTTATTTGCGGAAGTCATAGAGGATGCGGGCGTCCCGGCGGGCGTGTTCAATCTCGTGAGCGGCAGCGGCGCGGAGGTCGGCGCCGCGCTGGCATCGCACCCTCACGTCGATATGGTCTCGATCACCGGGTCGACGCGTGCGGGCGTGCTGGTCGCGCAAGCGGCCGCTCCAACGGTCAAGCGCGTGGCGCAAGAGTTGGGCGGCAAGTCGCCCAACGTCGTGCTGCCCGATGCCGATTTGCCGCGTGCCGTCTCGCTTGGCGTTGCCGCGGCGTTTCGGAATATGGGCCAGTCGTGCAGCGCGCCGACGCGCATGATCGTACCGCGCAACCTCTTGGGCGAAGTCGAAGCATTGGCCCTCGCCGCTGTGGACAAGATCATCGTGGGCGATCCATTCGACGAAGCCACGACGCACGGTCCGTTGGCCAATCGCGCGCAATTTTTGCGTGTGCAAGAGATGATCGGGGCGGGCATCGCCGAGCAGGCCAAGTTGATCGTCGGCGGGCTAGGAAGGCCCGCGGCATTCGGCGAGGGTTTCTATGCGCGGCCTACTATCTTTTCCGATGTCCGTACCGATATGAAAATCGCCCGGGAGGAGATCTTCGGCCCGGTCCTCGCCATCCTTCCCTACGATTCGGTCGAAGAAGCGATCACCATCGCGAACGATACGGTCTACGGACTAGGTGCCCATGTGCAAGGCACGGATAAGATGCTGGTGCGTGCGGTTGCCGCGCGCATTCAGTCGGGCCAGGTGCATCTGAATTACCCGGCATGGGACCCGCAAGCGCCGTTCGGCGGGTATAAGCAGTCCGGGAACGGCCGAGAGTATGGCATCGAAGGCATGGAAGAATTCATGGAGGTGAAGTCGATTCTCGGCTACTACGATTGATAGCCGCCGCATATGACGCGGCGATGCCGAGAATTCGAATCCGATGTTTTTAAAGCGGCCTAGTTTGAAGACCTGCGCCATTTACGAGACTTATTGCGTCTCTCTGGCGCAGCCCTAATCCTTAGCCGCTAAAAATCGGCCACCTTGCCCCACGCGGTGTCGGCGAATCGAGCGGGCCGATAGGGAGCAGGGTCGACGATCGGGTTCGCTCCGGTGGCGAGATCGGCCACCAAGTGCCCGGCGCCGGGCCCGATGCCGAAACCATGGCCCGAAAAACCTGCTGCCAAGATCAAGCCGGGCACGCCCGGCACTTCGCCGATGCCCGGAACGCCATCGGGCGTGCTGTCGACGAAACCGGCCCACGCGTGCGTGATCTTGGCCTGGCCGAGCTCGGGTAGCAATGCGACCGCACGGCGATGGGTTTCGGCAATGGTCGGCCGATCGGGCTTCGGATCGAGAATGCGCACGCGCTCCATCGGGGTCGGCTCATCGAGCCGCCACCGTTTCAGCGTTTCATGGCCGCCGCGAACGCCCTCTAGGCCGCCTGGAAGAAGGCTACGCCAGCGTTTGGCGAACATCGGCAGGAACTGCGGAGCGAACCGCAGGAACTGCGGCGTCACATCGACGCGCGCACGTCCGCTAATAGCCAGTGCATAGCGTCCGTCGCTGCGGCGAGTAATGGACACCCCGGAAGTGAATAGCGCATCGGGCAAGCGATGTTCCACCGGCGACACGCTAAGAATGGATTGGCGGATCGATGCCTGAGGAAACCGGATGCCCAACTGACGGCAGAACGCGGAAGCCCACGCGCCACCGGCCAGCACCACGGTACGCGTCTTGATGACGCCGGCTTCCGTGACGACGCCGCAGACCCGCCCGCCTTCCAACTCGATGCCGCGTGCCGCGCAGTGCTGCGTGACGCTACCGCCGAGCTTCATCAGCGCAGCTGCCACGGCCGGCGCCGCCTTCGCAGGGTCAGCCGTACCGTCGCTCGGCGAAAACACGCCGCCTTTCCAGGCTCGCCCCGTCGCCTTCCCTCGCTCGGCCGCTTGCCGGCTATCGAGCATGTAAGTGGTGACGCCTGCCGTCTTCGCGAACTCGCCCCAACTGGCCCAGCGCGACAGTTCGGCGTCGTCGTTGCTCAGATACAGCAGCCCGCAACGATGAAAGCCGGTGTCCTCACCCGATTCGATGCCGAAGCGCTCCCACAGATCGATGCTCTTGCTTGCCATCGGCAACTCGCGCTCGTCGCGGTTTTGCTGCCGGCACCAGCCCCAATTGCGGCTCGACTGCTCGGCGCCGATCCTTCCCTTCTCGACCAGGGCGACCGACGCCCCACGCTGGGCCATGTAATAGGCGGCAAAGACACCGATGATGCCGCCTCCGATGACGACGACGTCAGCGAAGGCCGGCAGCGTGGGCGAAGTGTGTATGGGGCGCAGCGGAGGGGACATGATTAAGCTCGTTCGATTGAGGCCTGGACGTTCTGAACAACGTAAAACTTCGCAACGCGATCGCCGCTTTCCCATCCGATCGGCGTGTCCTTCGGCACGAAGATCGCGTCGCCGGTATCGAGCGACAGCACGCTGCCGTCGGGCGCGGCGAACCGCACGCTGCCGGCCAAGAGACACATGAATTCGTTCACGCGATGCGGGCGAACGATCCGATGATAGGGCGTCGAATCCCACGTGCCCGCGCTGTAAGCCGTGCCGTCATCGGCGAAGATATTGTCGCTCCGGCACTGCGGGGCCGGGCCGAGCAGTACTTCAGCCGGTAGGGAAGCGGATGGCTTGAAGTCGGCCTCCGCGCGCAAGGGGAATAGGCCGCTCGTCATCGATTCCTTGCAGGCGGCCGCGCAGAACACGAAAAGCACGCGCGATTCGGCGCTGATGCGAAGCGAGGTGCCCGCGCCGATAACGGCCCCCTCTTGCGGACCGAGTGACAACGGCGCCATACCGGCCGCTTCCAATGTGAGTTTGCCTTCGACGACGACGATGGTTTCGATATGGGGGAAGGTCGGCACGTCGAGTTGGCCGATGAAACTGATTCGACCCGCGGTAATCGAGTCGGGGCCTTCCCAGGCGATTTCCCGACTTCGCGCAAATGGATCGTTCCGGCCGAATGCACCTCTGCGGAAAGCGGTTGATAAAGAGGCACCGTCGGCGCGGTGCAGTACGAACGCTGCGTTCACATGTGCTCCTATGGCGTGTGCGAATGACCGGAAGCGGTTAGAGGCCGAGTTGTTCGGCCAACTCGATGATGCTTTTAACGGGGGTGTACCCGTATTCCGGTGCTTCCGGTTCATGCCCACGCAGCACGTGAGCTTTGTGGACGATACCCAGGTCGTGCGCGGTCATGAGGTCGTAGCGCGGGCTCGACGAGACATGCAGAATTTCGTGCGGCTGCACGTCAAGCTTCTTGAACATGTATTCGAAGCCTTGCATGCGCGGTTTGTACGCGCCGGCGTCTTCCGCCGTGATGACGGCATGAAACGGCGCGCCGAGCTTTTCGATATTGCTCGTGATCTGCGCGTTGTCGGCGTTGGTCAGGCCGACCAGCTTGTATTTCTTTGCCAGACGCGAGAGTCCCTCGGGGACATCCGGATGCGGTCCCCACGTCGGCACCGCCACGTAGAACTTTTCGGCCTCGCTTTCGATGAAAGGCACGCCGGTCCGCTCGCAGGTGCGGCGCACCGAATTGACGACGACGTCGCGATAGGGCTTCCAGGCGCCGAGCACTTCGTCGCGTCGATAGGCGGCGAACAGCTTGACGAAATTTTCCATGGCGTCGCCGCGCAGACGGTTGCCGTAAATCTCTCGCGCCATGTCGGCCATGCGGAAGTTGACGAGCGTACCGTAGCAATCGAACGTAATGAATTTCGGCTCGAAGTCGATCATGTCTTCAGTCTCGATAAGTGACGAATCCCGAGGGATGCTTGAATGAGAGGGCTTGCCGATATATTTCGGGCGCGCGCCGACGGAAAGATCGGTAGCTGAAATTTAAGCAAGAATGCGTTCGCAACGACGCCGAATTCATCGGCGAAAAGCACAGTTTTTAGCCGTTTTCGAGGGGCTTCGCGGCAGTTTCTGCGGCGTGAAGCGGGGGACGTTGTCCTTACCAGCCATAGAAGCGAGGCCAGGTTTCGATGCTGCCGTCCGGATTGACGGCCCGATAGGCGGGATGCTGGGCGCCGGTGGCGCAGGCATGGTTGGGCAGAATGCGTAGACGCGTGCCGATCGGAAACCGCTCACCGATCTCGAGATCCGGCGAACCGGCCCGGGAGATGATGCCGTGTTCCTGGTTTGCGCCGCTTAACACATACTCGCCCAGCGCCTCGCCGTTTTCGAGGCAGACGAGCCCGTAGCCGAAATCGCGTTTTTGGCGCTGGGTGCCGCGATCGCGGCTCATGGCCATCCAACCCGCGTCCACAATGGCCCAGCCTTTCTCGCTCTGGTGGCCGATCACTGTCGTCAATACGCTCAATGCAATATCGGAAGTGTCGTTGACGCCCACGTTATGCATGACGAGGTCGAACATGACATAGACCCCCGCACGGACCTCCGTGATGCCATCGAGATGCTCGGCGGCCAGAGCGGTCGGCGTCGAACCGATGCTGACGACATCGCACCTCAAGCCCGCCGACCGAATGCGCTCGGCAGCGCGCACGCAGCGCGAACGTTCTTGTTCGGCGATGCGGACCAATTCGGCGGGCGTGTCGTAATCGTAGCTGGACCCCGCATGGGCCAAAACGCCGCCGAGATGCATCCCGCCGTCGGATAGCGTGGTCGCGACGTCGAGGAGTGCATCGTCGTCAGGCGCAATACCTGATCGATGGCCATCCACATCGATCTCGATCCAAACCTCGAAGGGTTCGGCGTGCTCTCGGCCGAAGGCGACGATCGCTTGCGCACAGGCTACGCTGTCGGCGACGATCTTCAGAGCGCAGCCTTGCCGCCGAAGCGCATGGGCCTGCGCAAGTTTCGCCGGGGCCATGCCGACCGCATAGACGATGTCTCCGATCCCGCTTGCAAAGAACTGCTCGGCTTCTTTGAGTGTCGATACGGTAATGCCGCGTGCGCCGGCGTCCATCTGCGCCTTGACCACTTGCTCGCATTTGGTTGTCTTGACGTGTGGCCGAAAACTCACGCCGAGCGTATTCATGCGCTGCTGCATTCGCTCGATGTTGCGGCGCATTTGCGCGACGTCGATCAATGCTGCGGGCGTGTTCAGCGACTCGAAATTCATCTGCGGCTCCTGTCGATTCATTGTGCGATCGGCTTTGGGTGCCGACAACGCGCATAAGCAGGAGCCACTATAAAAGTTCATCCCCAAATTGTGCTTAATGAGGAATAAACCGGTCGTTAAGCGTTGTTGAATGGTAGGTGCGGCCCTTCCTGGTATGGGGATCGGATTACTTGCTTATGCGACTGCGCTCGTGCGCAGTACAGGATCGCGAAGGGAGGTGGATGATCGTTGGTGCCGCTCGAAAGCGATAGAAACGGCGCAATACTCAATCGCCGACAAGTTACGTATTGCGCCGCCGCCGATAGTCAGATTCGCTTAGAACGCAGACCAGGGCGTCCAGCTCGCGTCAGGGTTTGGCGTCGTTTTCCAGCAACTTACGGTGTTCCCATTCCGATCGGTTGCAAACAACTGAATCCGTTTATCGGACAAGTAACCGACCGCAATGCTCGTCGCTCCTCCATTGGGCGTTTGGAAGGGCTGCCATGCGGTCCACCCCGAATCCGGATTGGTTGTTTCCTTCCACCTGCTTGCAAGCTGACCGTTGCTATCCACGGCAAAGACCTGAATCCTGCCGTCTTCAAGATCGCCGGCGCTGATAAATACTCGGGACATGGTCATCTCCTGTATCGCAAAGTCTCACGACTCGTGTGGGTTGTTTGGATTTAGTTATGTCGCTTCCTCCCTATTCATATTGTTAGACCGTTGAAAGCAACAGATCTACCTGTCTACATTGATAGGGAGGCTCCGTGCGGACACGGGTATTGCTGCGCGCGGATGCTCGTCGTACAGCCTGCTTGGCCGCAATGCAAGTGCGTATTCTTCTGGATCCAGTGGACTATGTTTCAAGAGTAGGATCGATGCGTCAATTTTTGTGCTCCGGCACTCAACGCAACGCTCACCTTGTCGACAAGCTACTCACTTAACGCACCGTCCACGCCCCGGCATCGACTCATCGCTGCAATCGTGGGTCTGCTCCTGGTCTTAGGGGCGGTTCTCGTTTGGCCGCGCGCCAGCACGCCGGCCCCCGTTGTGGAACCGTTTCTGCCGATGTTCGGCATGGCCGTCTTATTGACCGAAGGTCTGACGGCCCATCTGCTCTATACGCAGTACTCGGTATCGGGTCGCCCTATTTACGCGGCGCTAAGCGGCGCATACCTGTTCGCGGCCATTTCCGTGGCCGTCCAAATGCTCGCATTTCCGGGCGTCTTCTCCCCTACGGGATTGCTAGGCGCCGGCGCGCAATCGGCCGTATGGATTTGGGTGTTCTGGCACGGCGGTTTTCCGGCGCTCGTTGCCGCGTCATTGGCGTTGCGCCGCGTGTTCCCGCGCGGGTCGCAGCGCCGGGGATACAAATGGCTCATCGCGGCATGCCTCACGGCGGGCGCGGCCCTCATTGCGAGTGCGGCGTGCTATGTCGCAATCGAACATGTAGTCTGGTTGCCGGATCTGATCGCGGGCAGCTCGTACCGGGCCTTGGCCGAGAACCCTATCGCGATCGCTGTCGTTTGCATCAACATAGGCACCTTCGTCGGCCTCGTCGCGACGACGCGGTTGCGCACGATGCTCGAACTATGGCTGGCGATTGCGCTGCTGGCCGGCTCCGTCGATGTGGTGCTGACGATACACGCGGGCGCGCGCTATAGCCTGGGTTGGTACACCGCGCGGATCGCGGCGGTGTGCGCGTCGAGTGCCGTTCTAGGCATGCTGCTGCGGGAGATCAGCCATTTGTATCGAAGCTTGCATCGCGCGCACGAATCGTTGATCCAGTCTTCGCTGCGCGACGGGTTGACGAAAACATTCAACCGTCAGTACTTTGATACGCAGTATCCCGACCTGCTCGACGTCTCGGCCAACGCGGGCCGGCCGCTATCCGTTCTCATGGTCGACATCGACTACTTCAAGCAATTCAATGACAACTTCGGCCATCGCGCGGGCGACGATTGCCTGCGGGCCGTCGCATCGGCGTTGCAAAGCGGGCTCAGGCGGCCCTGGGATTTCGTCGCGCGGTTCGGTGGCGAGGAATTCGTCGTGGTGCTGCCGAACTGCGATACGTCAACGGCTCGCGAGGTCGCCGAGTCTTTGCGTCGCGCCGTGGAAGCGCTCGATATTTCCGCTCCGCACTCGCCGCAGGGCCGCGTGACGATATCGATCGGTGTCTCCACATCTGCGCCGCAAGGTTCCGCGACGCCGGGCGAGTTGCTCGAAGAAGCGGATCGCGGGCTTTATCGCGCGAAGCGGGCCGGCAGAAACCGCGTCGAGGCCGACGCGGCGTAGAGGCGCTTTTCCCGTAACGTTTGCGCCATTGGGGGCGTGTGGCGTGAGCGAACGGCGAGTGGTGCCGCATCGCGCCGCTCGCCGATTGCCACGCGCGTGCTAGCTAAGCTAGATTGCCCTGACACAAATACTTGATCGACAAATAGTCGTCGAGACCGTATTTCGAGCCTTCCCGTCCATAACCCGATTCTTTCACGCCGCCGAACGGCGCGGCCTCGCTCGAGATCGCGCCTTCGTTGATTCCGACGAGCCCGGCCTCCAGTGCGCGCGAGACGCGGTCGATTCGCTTCATGTCGTTGCTATAGAAATACGAGGCCAGTCCGTACGGGGTGGCGTTCGCCGCTTCAATCGCTTCGTGTTCCGCTTCGAAACGGAAGAGCGGGACGACCGGGCCGAACGTCTCTTCGTCGCATAGCAGCATGCTTGTATTCGCATCGGCGAGTACCGTCGGTGCGTAGAAGTTGGCGCCGAGTTCGGCAAGACGCGCGCCGCCCGTTAATAGACGAGCGCCGTGCGTCAGTGCGTCGTCGACGTGCCGCGCGATCTTATCCACCGCGCGTGCATTGATCATCGGGCCGATCTGAGTCGATGCGTCGCTCGCCGGACCGACCGTCAAAGCACGCACGCGTTCGGCCAGCAACGCCGCGAAGCGCTCGTACACACCCGCTTGCACATAAACGCGGTTGGGACACACGCAGGTTTGCCCACCGTTGCGGAATTTCGAAACGATGAGCCCGGCTACGGCAGCGTCGAGATCGGCATCGTCGAACACGATGAACGGTGCGTTGCCGCCTAATTCGAGCGAGAGCTTCTTCAGCGTATCGGCCGATTCGCGCGCCAGGTGCTTGCCGACAGCCGTCGATCCCGTGAACGTAATCTTGCGTACGCGCGTATCGTGCAGCCAGTCGGCTACCGCTTCCACGCCGCGTCCGCGTGAGGCGGTGACGAGGTTCAACACGCCGGGCGGCACGCCGGCTTCATGCGCAAGCAAGACGAGCGCCGATGCCGTGAGCGGCGTGTCTTCGGCCGGTTTGCCGACGACCGTGCACCCGGCTGCCAACGCGGGGGCAATCTTGCGCGCGATCATCGCCAGCGGAAAATTCCACGGCGTGACGGCCGCCACGATCCCGATCGGTTCCTTGATCGCGCTCATCCGTTTGCCGCGCTGCTGCTGGGGAATCAAGTCGCCGTAGATGCGCGTGGCTTCCTCGGCGAACCATGCGACATACGACGCGCCGTAGGCTACTTCGCCGCGCCCTTCGGCAAGCGGCTTGCCTTGCTCGCGCGAGATCAAGGCGCCGAGGGCATCTTGGTTCGCGACGATGAGGGCATGCCAGCGCCGTAGGATCTCGGCGCGCTCTTTCGGCAACGTCTCGCGCCAAGCGGGCAGGGCGGCTGCGGCCGCGTCGGTCGCGGCGCGTGCATCGGCGACGTGGCTGTCGGCCACTTCGGCAATGAGCGTGCCGTCCGCGGGATTCGTGACGGGGAACAGCGCGCCGTCTGCGGCGGGCACCCACCGCCCGCCGATAAAGTTAGCCGTGCGTATCAGCGCTTCCGGCTCGAACTTAGTCGTCATGGTCGATCTTCCTTTCGTCGATTTCGGTATTCGGTCGGGCGGCTCGTCGGTGCTCTGTCATACCGCAGGCAAGGCGGCCGCGCTATTCGCTATTGCCTTAGAGGTCCGCCACACGAGCGGCGATCGCGGCGCCCACGTCGGCCGTCTTCGCATTGCCGCCGAGATCGCCGGTGCGGGGGCCCGCCTTCAACGTCGCCTCGATGGCCGCGAGGATGGCATCGTGAGCCTCGCGTTCCCGACCGCCGTGATGGCCGAGGAAATCGAGCATCATCGCCGCCGACCAGATCATTGCGATCGGGTTGGCGATGCCTTTGCCCGCGATGTCGGGGGCCGAACCGTGTACGGGCTCGAAGAGCGACGGAAACGCGCGATCGGGGTTCAGATTGGCCGACGGCGCGAGCCCGATCGTGCCGGTGCAGGCCGGGCCGAGATCGGAGAGGATGTCGCCGAATAGGTTCGTTGCGACGACGACGTCGAAGCGATCCGGGTTCAGTACGAAGCGCGCGCAAAGAATGTCGATGTGCTGCTTGTCCCAGGCGACGTCGGGGTAGGCGGCGGCGACTTCGGCCGCACGCGCGTCCCACCAGGGCATGCTGATCGCGATGCCGTTGCTCTTCGTGGCGACCGTCAACTTTTTCTTGGCGCGCCGCTGCGCCAAATCGAACGCGAACTTGAGCACCCGCTCGCTGCCGCGTCGCGTAAAGATCGATTCCTGAACGACGAATTCGCGCTCCGTTCCCTCGAACATCACGCCGCCCACGGACGAGTATTCGCCCTCGGTGTTTTCGCGCACGATCCAAAAGTCGATATCGCCGGCACGCCGCCCGGCAAGCGGCGACGGTACGCCTTCGAACAGCCGGGCGGGACGCAAATTGATGTATTGATCGAACTCGCGCCGAAACTTGAGCAGCGAGCCCCAGAGGGAGATATGGTCCGGCACCTTCGCGGGCCATCCCACGGCGCCGAACAGAATCGCATCGCAACGCGTAAGCTGGGCTTTCCAGTCGTCCGGCATCATCCGGCCGTGCTTTTCGTAGTAATCGCAACTTGCCCAATCGATATGCTCGTATTCGAGCGAGATGCCGAAGCGCCGGCTTGCCGCATCGAGTACGCGCAAGCCTTCGGGCATCACTTCGGTACCGATGCCGTCGCCGGGTATGACGGCGATTCGATATGTGCCAGCCATGACGGGAATGCCTCCTTGAAGCCGAATGTTCTGAACGAGAAATCGGATGCCGGCGCGGACGATGGCGCGCGATGCGCCCCGCGCACGTGCGCGAGCACGTGCTCGAGCGACGAAAGCGCGTTTTACGACTGCGGGAACAGCACCTCGAGCGGATAGTGCGTTTTAACGAAAGGCGATTTGATGATGACGTAGCTGAAATACTTTTCGATGCCGATGTCGCGTTCGAGCAGACCTTCGATCACGCTCTGATAGTGGCTGACGCTGCGCGTCACGAACTTGAGCAGGTAATCGTAGCCGCCGCTGGCCAGATGGCATTCGATGATCTCGTCGACATCCTTGATCGCGGCGACGAAGCGAATGAAATCCTCGCGGCGGTGATCGGCGAGCGTGACCTCGGTGAAAACGATCTGAACGTCGCCGAGCTTTTCGAGCTGTATCTGCGCGCCGTAGCCGACGATATAGCCGGCTTTCTCCAATCGCTTGACGCGAATCAAACAGGGACTCGGCGACAAGCCGACCGCATCGGCGAGTTCGACGTTAGTGATACGTCCGCGCTTTTGAAGTTGCGAAAGGATCCGTAGATCGATCCGGTCAAGCTTGCAATCTCCGCTCATCTTTGTGTCGCCCGAGTCGTGCCGCTAACGAGCGATTACTTTAGCACGCGACCGCGCGGGCTTTGCGATCGATTGCGGCCCGCACGTCGGGCTCGGCGAGGACGTCGTCGAGCGTACGCCGCAGGCGCTCGAACAACAGGTCGAACTCGTCGGCCGTGTACGACAGCGCAGGCGCGAAGCCGAGGATATTGTCGCCGAAGGCCCGGAAGATCAACCGATTGCGATATGCGGCGGCGGCGATGCGATCGGGTAGCTTCAGCGCGGCATCGAAGCCGCTTTTGGTTTCCTTGTCCGCAACGAGTTCGAGCGCGCCGAGCAGCCCCCGATGACGCGAATCGCCTACGAGCGGATGCTCGAGCAGGGCGTCGAGCCCTTGCGCGAAGCGCGGCGCTAACGTCTGCGCATTGGCCAGCAATCCGCCCTCGTGGTACAGACGCATGACCTCGAGCGCGATCGCCGCGCTGACCGGGTGCGCGCTATAGGTGTAGCCGTGTCCGATCGGGGCGTCGGGGCTTGCGTCGGCGATGGCGCGATAGAGTTCGTCCGACATGAGCACGGCGCCCATCGGCGCATAGCCTGCCGTCAGTCCTTTCGCAACGGTCATGAGGTCGGGCTCCACGTGCTCGGCTTCGCATGCGAAGAGCGGACCGGTGCGCCCGAACCCGGTGATGACTTCGTCGGCCACGAATAGGATGCCGAGCGCGCGGCATGCATCGCGCATCGCTTTGAGCCATCCGACCGGCGGCACGATCACCCCGCCTGAACCCTGGATCGGCTCGCAAAAGAACGCGGCGACGTTGTCCGCGCCGAGTTCGTCCACTTTGGCGCGAAGCATGGAGACCGAGGCTTCGATGAGCGCGGCATCGTCGGCGAAGCTGTTGCGGTAGGCGTAAGGCGATGCGATGTAATGCTGGTGCGGCAGCGGCAGATCGAAATGCCGATGAAAGGTTGGTAGAGCGGTCAGGCCCGAGCCCACCGACGACGACCCGTGATACCCGCGCTCGAGCGAGATGAATTGCTTCTTGTGCGGACGCCCCGTGGCGTTGAAGTAATGCGTGATGAAGCGCACGGCGGAATCGACGGCATCGGAGCCGCCCAGCGTGAAATAGACATGTTGTAGCGAAGCGGGGGCGCGTTCGACGAGCTGGGCCGCCAGTTCGATGGCGGGTGCGCTGCCGAAGTGGAAGTACCCGGTCGCATACGGCAGTTTCGCCATCTGCCGCGAGGCGGCCTCGACGATGCTTTGATGACCGTAGCCGACGTTGACGCACCACAGTCCCGAGAAGGCATCGAGCAGCTCGTTGCCTTGCGCGTCGCGCAAGAACGAGCCGTGCGCGGAATCGAGAATGGTCACGCCGCGGGCTTCATGCGCGCGGTAGTTGACGACAGGATGGATCAGATGCTTGCGGTCGGCTTCGATGAGCGAAGAAATCGACATGGTGTCGGGCCCCGTGCAGGTGTGAACGATGACGATTCATAGTACCGGCGAGGGGCTTCGCTTCGTTCTTTGAAAAATACCGCTGAAAAGTGCGCGGCGCGCGTTTTGATGCCGATGGTCAGCATTTTCTGCTGACCGCTAAACGGGGGCTGCCCGTGCCTCAATATCCGCGACGCCGGTCGATCTCGCCGGTCATCGGCAGTCCTAACCGATGCCGCTTAAGGTTATCCAAGACCGATTCGACCGCTGTTTCAGGCCGTGTCGCGCTCGCGATGTGCGGCGTGATCCGTACGCGCGGATGCCGCCAAAACGGATGGCCGGGCGGCAAAGGCTCCGGTGTCGTAACGTCGAGCAACGCGTAGCGCAAATGCTCCGCGTCGAGCAAGCGCAACAAATCGTCTTGTACGAGATGCGCGCCGCGCCCCGTCTGGATCAGCGATGCCCCGCGCGGCAGCTTGCCGAGCAGGCGCGCATCGAGCAAATGACGGGTGGCCGGCGTGAGCGGAAGGAGGCAGACGAGGATGTCGGTACGTGCGAGGAAGGCGTCGAGCGCCGCTTCGCCTGCGTAGCAAGCCACGCCGTCGATCAAATGTTCCGATCGGCTCCAACCGGCGCGGTCGTAACCGAATAGGCGCAGGCGCTCGAGTACGGCGGTGCCCAGCATGCCAAGCCCAAGCACGCCGACCCGGCATGACGCGGCCGGGCGGACGGGAAGCTCGCGCCAAATGCCCCGGCGCTGTTGATCGGCGTAGTCGAGCGAGTCTCGATGTATCGTCAATACGGCGTGCGTCACGTACTCGACCATGCCCTCGACGATACCGGGCTCGATCATTCTGACGATCGGCACATGCGCCGGAACCACGGAAAGATCGAATTGGTCGATGCCGGCGCCCACCGAGAACAGTACTTCTAAGTTCGGGAACGTCTGCGCGATATCGACCGGCGGTTGCCATGCAGCAAGGTAGCGCACGTGGGCGAGCTCGCCCGAATCGGGCCAGACGCTGAAGGCAATCTCGGGTGCGCGCTCGGCGAACAGCTTGGCCCAGACCGCGCCGCGCGCGGGATCGGCTTTATAAAGAAACGTCATCGCCCGAATCAGCCGATGGCTTGGTTGATGATGGCGAACTGCGCGAATGGTTCGTCGTCGACGGCCGGCAGTAACTCGGGGTGGCGGGTCATCTTGATCACGCTGTCCACGCGTACGAGGCCGAGCGATTCGAGCCAAGCCGTAAGCCCGCTGTCGCCGGGCGTATCGATGCGAATGAACATGCCGGGGTTCGACGCGAGCCAGTGCCCGATCAACGCCTTTGCTCGCACGAGGTTCTCGTCGCGCGGCGCGACGACGGGGCCGATCGCACGTCCTCGTCCGAAGCGGCGAAACAGGGCAAAGCCGATCAGCTCGCCGTCGCGGTCCAAGCCGATGCCTTCGGCCACGTCGAGCAGCGGGGGCAGTACGGATGTCCGATCGACTCCGCTTGCTTGTGAAGCGAGTTCGACGAGACGCGGGGCGTCGTTGACGCCTAAAGGCCGCAGCCGTTCGCGTGCCGGCAACTCGAGTAGCGCGGGCTGGAGCGCGGCGCCTTGGTGCTGATCGAGCGTGCCCACCTGCGAGAAACCGAGCTTTTCATAGAGGGGAAGGCCGGCTGGCGTCGCATGGAGCATCGTTGCTCGCGCACCCAATTCGTCGAGCGCCATTTCCATGAGCCTGCGTCCGATGCCAGACCCCTGGTGTTTCGGCGAAACGATCACCATGCCCAGCGACGATGCGCGCTCCCCATACTTCCAGCACAGCACCGTGCCGATGACGCGCGAATCGCGGACGGCGACGAAGCCTGTTCCCAATGGGGCGACGAACGCCCAATCTTCCGCCCGGTGCGGCCACTTCAGTTCGACGGTCAGCGCATGCGCGGCGTCGATGTCCGCGCCCGTGAATCGCCGGTAATGGATGGAGTCCGACACGCGTGCCCCCTGATGGTCTTGATTGAGACGAACTGTGTCATGTGGCGTCGGCGCTGACTAGGACGATCCTTTTATCGGTGTGCGGGCGGTGCGCGGTAAGGCCCGGCGCGTACGCCTTGGTGCAGTGCAATCTGATTCGTTTGCGGCAGCACGACGCGCGGGTTCTGCCGTCGGCGGAATTTTGTCGGCGAAATGCGCTGTGACCTCTGCCGTACGATGGATCACATGAAGCGCATAGGACGCGGACGTTCCGCGACACCGGTGCTCGATTGACGGAGGGTGGTTCATGAACAGCTTCGATCCCGATGCGATTCGCGTGCACGACGCGCATTTCATCGGCGGAGAATATCTGCGAACGCCGGGGCCGACGCTCGACGTCGCGCGGCCTTCAGACGGCCAGGTCTATGCCGCGCTGCCCATCGGCGACGAGAGCCTAGTTGGCCAAGCGGTCGAAAACGCGTGGCATGCCTGGCGCCGAAGCGGCTGGGCAACGATGGCGCCGCGCGAACGTGCGCGTATCTTGCGGCGCTTCGCGGATCTCGTCGCCGCCGACGCACCGACCTTGGCGCCGCTCGAAGCGATGGGGTCGACGAGACCCGTGCGCGACGCGTTCGCTTGGGATGTGCCTTTTACCGCCGAGGGTATCCGCTTTTACGCCGAATTCGCCGACAAGATCGGCGGCCAAGTGGCCGCAACCGATCACGGCCACCTAGGCATGACGATCGCCGAGCCTTACGGGGTGGTCGGCGCCATCGCACCGTGGAATTTTCCGCTCGTCATGGCTTCATGGAAGATCGCCCCCGCATTGGCCGCGGGGAATGCCGTTGTCTTGAAGCCATCGGAGATGACCCCGTTCTCGGTGCTGCGATTGGCCGAACTCGCGGTGCAAGCCGGGGTGCCGGCCGGGGTGTTCAACGTCGTCCAGGGCGATGGACGTACCACGGGCGATGCGCTGGTTCGGCATCCGCTCGTCGGCAAGGTGACGTTCACCGGCTCCACGCAAACGGGCGCGGCGATCATGGCCGCCTGCGCGCACGCCGGGACGAAGCCGGTAACGCTCGAGCTCGGCGGCAAGAGTCCACAGATCGTATTCGCCGATGCACCGGATATCGACGAGGTGGCGAATCGCGTCGCCAAGGCCGTGACGGTCAACGCGGGGCAGGTGTGCGTAGCGGGCTCGCGTTTGATCGTCGAGCGCGCGATTGCCGAACCGCTGGCCGAGCGAATCGAGCGAATCTTCAGAGGATTATCGGCGGGTGCAACCTGGGATGCGGAGGGAACGCTTGCGCCGATCGTGTCGAACGCGCAGGCGCAGCGAATCGAGGGGCTCGTCGATGCGGCGCTTAAGGCCGGGGCGCAGGCTCGTTGCGGTGCGCAACGAGCGCAGGTAGGTGCGGCGGGTGCCTACTATATCCCCACGCTCATCGAAAACGTCACGTCCGAGTCCGCCGCCGTGCGGGAGGAAATCTTCGGCCCCGTCTTGACGTTGCAGACGTTCGATTCGGAAGAGGAGGCGATTGCGCTTGCCCGCCATGCCGACTACGGGCTGGCGGCGGGCGTGCATACCGCCGACCTTGGGCGCGCGCTGCGCCTCGTGCGGACGCTTGAGGCCGGCACCGTTTGGGTCAACCGCTACGGCCGCAGCGCCGATTTCATCCTCCCGACCGGCGGGTACAACCGCTCGGGCGTGGGCAAGGATCTCGGCAAGGAAGCGTACGAGGCCAACTTGCGGTTCAAGAGCGTGTTGATCGACGTGAACGGTTGATGCGCTTGGGCCGCCGCAGACTGTGCTGCCGTGCCGGTGCAAAACGCGCGGTTTATGTCACGGGTACCGGCCAAATCAGAGACATCTTTGTTTTTGCATTGATTAAATCTTTTCATGACGCAAGCTTTCGCACGACGGCGCGACGGCATGCAATGAGCTGAAGAACCTACTTGAGGATGCACTGAAATGATCGATTTCGAGCCGAAATACATCACTTTCGACTGCTACGGCACGCTAACCCGCTTTCGTATGGCGGAGATGACGCGCGAGCTATACGGCAAAGCGTTGGACCCCGCCAAGCTCGAGACGCTCGTTAAGTTCTTCGCCGCCTATCGCCGCGACGAAGTGCTGGGTGCGTGGAAACCCTACCGCGACGTCGTGGTCGATGCGTTCCGCCGCGCATGCGAAAGAACGGGCGTTGCGTTCGACGAGGCGAAGGCCGAGAGCATCTACTTGGCCGTGCCCACCTGGGGGCCGCACCCCGACGTGCCGGAAGGGCTCTCCCGGCTTGCGAATAAATACAAGCTCGTGATCTTATCGAACGCATCGAACGATCAGATTCAGCACAACGTGGACAAGCTCGGCGCCCCGTTTCATGCCGTCTTCACCGCGCAGGAGGCACAGTCGTACAAACCGCGTATGCGCGGCTTCGAATACATGTTCGACCAACTCAATTGCAATCCCGAAGACGTCTTGCACGTGTCGTCGAGCCTGCGCTACGACTTGATGACGGCTCACGACCTCGGGATCAAGCACAAGGCCTTCGTCAAGCGGGGGCACGAGCCGTCGACGCCGTATTACGAGTACTACGAAGTCGACGATATCCCGCACCTGGCCTCGATGCTCGGCCTTTGAGCGTGCGCTCGATCGATCACCCGCCCGGCGAGATCCGGCCAAACGCATTCGATACCGATAGAGGGACGCCACGATGAAGCTCGAGTCCTACTGGCTCGATACCGCGCCCGCTGCGACCCTTGGCGACGATGCCGCCGTCCAGGGACGCGTGGACGTCGCCGTCGTGGGTGGCGGGTTCACGGGGCTGTCGGCGGCTCTCGCGCTGGCCAAGCGCGGCGCAAGCGTGGCGCTGCTCGATTCGGGACGGATCGGGGGCGGTGCGTCGGGTAGAAACGGCGGCCAAGTCAATACGGGCGTCGCGCAGGACTTCGGCGCGTTGGTCGCGCAACTCGGGCTCGAGCGTGCACGCCGATGCTACCTGGCGTATGCCGCCGCTGTGGATACGGTCGAGCGGATCATCCGCGAGGAGTCGATCGAGTGCGACTACCTTGCGTCGGGGAAGCTCAAGTTGGCGTCCAAGCCGCATCACTATGAGCACTTGGCGAGGACGGCGGAGTTGATTCATCGCGAAGTCGATTCGAACATCGAATTGATCGATGCCATGCGGATCGGCGGGGAAGTCAATTCGGACCGGTTCTACGGCGGCTTATTGCAGCGCCATGGCGGTCAAATGCATATGGGCAAGTTCGCGATCGGGCTCGCGCAGGCGGCGCGCCGGTATGGTGCGACGCTCTACGAGCACGCGCCGGTCACGACGATCGAGAAAGAAGGGGCCGGAGGCTATCGCGTCGTTTCCAAGCGCGGCGAGCTCACGGCAACGAACGTGTTGATTGCGACGGGGCCGTCGAAACACGGCCCGTTTTCCTGGTATCGCCGTCGCATCGCACCGATCGGCTCGTTCATCATCGTGACGGAGCCGCTGGGTGCCGACACCGTTGCGAGCCTTTTTCCGAAGCGGCGCGCCTATACGACGACGCGGCTCATGCACAACTACTTTCGCGTCACGGCGGACACGCGTCTCGTGTTCGGCGGCCGCGCGCGCTTTACGGCGTCGGAACAACCTTCCGACGAAAGGAGCGGGCGCATTTTGCAGCGCAACCTGATCGAACTTTTTCCGCAGCTTGCGCGGGCGCGTATCGACTATTGCTGGGGCGGTCTCGTTGATATGACGGCCGATCGTTTGCCGCGCGCCGGGCAGCACGACGGCCTCTATTTCTCGATGGGTTATAGCGGCCACGGCACGCAGATGTCGACGCACATGGGGCAGGCGATGGCAGACGTGATCGACGGACGCATCGATGCCAATCCATGGCGCGATTTGCCGTGGCCCGCGATTCCGGGCCATACGGGCAAGCCGTGGTTCTTGCCGATCGTCGGAACCTACTACCGGATCAAAGACGTTTTTTATTGAGTTCGACGAGTAGCAACCGCAGTGCCGTTACGACGAAGGGGCAGACAGCCTTCGCCGAACGTTGTTCATCACTATTAGGCCATCTTCGGCTTACCTCGCGGAGAAGTGCAATGAAAAAGGACACCTCACAATACGGTGCTGTCGAGTCCGAGACCACACTCGAGCTGTTGACCGCGAAGGGCGCCTCGCGACGCGACGCATTGCGCGCGCTCGTGGCCGCGGGCCTCGTAAGCGTCACGGGCGGCGGCTTGCTCGTGGCGAGCACGGCGGCACGTGCGCAAGCCAAGCCCAAACAAGGCGGCAAAATTCGCGTGGCGACGCAGTCGGCCTCGACGGCCGATACGCTCGATCCCGCCAAGGGCGCGCTTGCGACGGACTATGTCCGCTGCAATATGATCTATAACGGTCTGACGGAACTCGATGCCCACCTCGGCGCGCAAATGGCGCTGGCAAGCTCGTTCGATACGAAGGATGCGAAGGTGTGGGTCGTCAAGCTACGCTCGGGCGTGCAGTTTCATGACGGCAAGCCTCTGACGCCGGCCGATGTCGTGTATTCCCTGATGCGGCACAAGGACCCGGCAACCGCATCGAAAGCGAAAACGTTGGCCGACCAATTCAGCGACGTAAAGGCGACGGGGCCGAGCGAGGTGACGATCACGCTCGTGGGCCCGAATGCGGATCTGCCCGAAATCTTGGGCGACGCGCATTTCCTGATCGTGAAGGACGGTACCAAGGATTTTTCGAAGGCAGCCGTCGGCACGGGGCCGTTCAAGCTCAAAGAGTTTCAACCGGGCGTGCATACGGTCGTGGTCAAGAACGAGCGCTATTGGAAGCCGGGCCTGCCGCACTTGGACGAGATCGAATTGATCGGCATCGGCGACGAGTCGGCACGCGTCAATGCGCTGCTGTCGGGCGACGTGCAACTCATCAACCAATTGAGCCCGCAGTCGGCCTCGCGCATCAAGGGCACGCCGGGTTACGCCGTTCTCGAAACGAAGACGGGGCAGTACACCGACCTCATCATGCGCAATGAAGGCGGTATCACGGGCAACCAGGATTTCCGTCTCGGCCTCATGCACTTGCAAAACCGCGAGCAAATGCGCCAAGCGGTGTTTCAAGGATATGGCGCGATCGGCAACGATCAGCCGATCGATCCGACGAACAAGTACTACTTCGCCGGCTTGCCGCAGCGCACGTACGACCCCGACAAGGCGAAGTTCTACTTCAAGAAGGCGAACGTCGGCAGCACGCCGCTGCAACTGTTCGCATCGCCTGCGGCGGACGGCTCGGTCGATATGGCGATGCTGCTGCAACAAGCCGCACCGCTGGCCGGATTGAACCTACAGGTCATGCGCGTACCGTCCGACGGCTATTGGTCGAATCATTGGATGAAGCATCCGCTCGGTTACGGGTCGATCAATGCGCGGCCTACCGCCGACATGCTGTTCACGCAGTTTTTCAAATCGGACGCGCCGTGGAACGAGGCGAATTGGAAAGATCCGCAATTCGATCAGATGCTCGTCGCGGCGCGAGGAGAACCCGACGATGCGAAGCGCAAGCAGATCTACGGCGATATGCAGGTCCTGGTACACGAGAAAGGCGGGATCGGCATTCCCATGTTCTTGAGCTCCCTGGACGGCCATAGCGCAAAGCTTCAGGGCCTCGGATCGATTCCGCTCGCGGGACTGATGGGCTTCATGTTCGCCGAGCACGTCTGGCTCGAGGCCTGACGCTTAAGCCTTGAGCTGTGAGGCCCGAGAGCCGATGCTGGTATGCCGGCGCGCGATGGCACGGGCGCCGAGTGAGACGAGACCTTAGGAGTGGGTATCGATGAAACATCAAGCCTATAGGCTCATCGCGAGCCGCATCGGCCTCGCAGCACTGACGTTGTTGATCGTCTCGGCGCTCGTATTCGCCATGACAGGCCTGCTGCCCGGCGACGCGGCGCAGCAGGCGCTCGGTCAGGCGGCGACCCCGGAGGCCGTGGCTGCGTTGCGGCACCAGTTCGGTCTCGATCAGCCGGCGCTGCAACGCTATCTGGAGTGGATCTTTCATATCGTCAGGGGCGACTTCGGCATGTCGATGTCGAATAGCTTGCCGGTCAGCGAATTGATCGAGACGCGCTTGCCCAATTCGCTGATGCTCGCCGGTTTGACGACCGTCGTCGCGGTGCCCGTCGCGCTGGCCGTCGGCATTTTGTCGGCGATGTATCGCGGCTCCTGGCTCGATCGTCTGCTCAATATCCTGACGCTATCCACGGTTGCCGTACCGGAGTTCTTGGTGGCGACGATCGCGGTGCTCGTTTTTGCGGTCAAGTTGCATCTTCTTCCGGCGTTGTCCTATCTGTCGTCGGTATCGTCGTTCGGCGACCTGCTGCGCATTTACGCCATGCCGGTCATGACGTTGTGCTGCGTATTGGTGGCCCAAATGGCACGGATGACGCGGGCGGCCGTACTCGACCAACTGAGCGCCGGCTATGTGGAAATGGCGTGTTTGAAAGGGGCCTCGCAGGGGCGCATCGTGCTTCGGCACGTGCTGCCGAATGCGATCGGTCCGATCGCCAACGCCGTGGCGCTGAGCTTGTCGTATCTGTTCGGCGGCGTGGTCATCGTCGAATCGATTTTCAACTATCCGGGACTCGCGAGCCTGATGGTGGACGCGGTGACCAACCGCGATATGCCGCTCGTACAGGGGTGCGTCATGGTGTTTTGCGCGGCGTACCTCGCCCTGGTCTTGATGGCCGACCTATGTCAGATCGTTTCCAATCCGAGGCTCCGTCAACGATGAACCGTTCCGCTCGCTCCTTGATCGCGCATCCGGGCACGCAGATCTATGACGACGCCATGCCCGCAGTCGCCCGTACGCGGCGGAAACGGGGGCTCCGCTTGTCGGGCCTCGGCAAGATCGGCTTTGCGCTCGTGAGTTTTTGGCTCTTGATCGCCGTGTTCGGTCCTATGCTCGCGCCGTACAAGGAAGGGGCATTGACCTCGCCGTTCACGCTCGCGGGATACAGCCTGGCACACCCGTTCGGCACCGACTACCTGGGGCGCGACATGCTGAGCCGGGTGCTCTATGGGGCGCGTTATACGGTGGGTCTCGCGTTGGCCGCCGCCATGCTGGCAAGCGGCGTCGGCACGTGCTTCGGATTGCTCGCGGCGATTTCCGCGCGGTGGGTGGATGAAGTGCTGAGCCGCTTTTTCGATGCGCTGATCTCGATTCCGAGCAAGGTGTTGGCGCTCGTCGCGATCGCCGCCTTCGGGAGCTCGATACCGGTATTGACGCTGGTGGCCGCGGTGGCCTATGTCCCGGGCGCGTTTCGCATCTCGCGTTCGTTGGCGGTCAATTTGATGACGCTCGAATATGTGCAGGTGGCGCGCGCTCGGGGTGAACGTATGTCGTATATCGCGCGGGTGGAAGTGCTGCCGAACATGATCCATCCGGTACTGGCCGATTTCGGGCTGCGTTTCGTGTTTATCGTCTTGCTGTTGAGCGGTTTGAGTTTTCTCGGTCTGGGCGTGCAGCCGCCCAATGCCGATTGGGGCTCGCTCGTTCGCGAGAACATCGGCGGATTGTCGCAAGCCGCCCCAGCCGTATTGATGCCGTCGATCGCCATCGCGACGCTGACGGTCGGCATGAATCTGTTGATCGACAGCTTGCGCCGCCATGGCGGTTTTGCTCAAGGAGGCCGGCAATGAGCGACGTCATGATCGAGGTGAAAGGCTTGCGCATCGTGGCGCAGGGCGAGCGCGTGGAGCTCGTGAAGGGTGTCGATTTCACGGTGCGTCGAGGCGAGGTTCTGGCATTGATCGGCGAATCGGGCTCGGGCAAGACGACGATCGCGCTGTCGTTGCTGGGCTATGCGCGCCACGGATGTTCGTTCGCGGGCGGCAGCGTGCGCGTGGCGGGTACCGATGTGCTCGCGCTCGACGAACGGGGCCGGCGCGCGTTGCGCGCACGCAAGGTGGCGTACGTCGCACAGAGCGCGGCGGCCGGGTTCAATCCGGCACGGACGCTCATCGACCAAGTCATCGAGCCTGCGCTACTGCATCGGACGATGACACGCGAGGCGGCGCGTGCGAAGGCAGTGGCGCTTTTTCGGGCGCTTGCGCTGCCGTCTCCCGAGCGGATCGGGGATCGCTATCCCCATCAAGTGTCGGGCGGTCAACTGCAACGCTTGATGGCAGCGATGGCGCTGATTACCGATCCGGCCGTCGTCGTGTTCGACGAGCCGACGACGGCGCTCGACGTCACGACGCAGGTCGAAGTCCTTGCCGCGTTCAAGCGCGTCATCAAAGAGGTGGGGACCACCGCGGTGTACGTGTCGCACGATCTGGCCGTCGTCGCGCAGATGGCCGACCGTATCGTCGTCTTGAACGGCGGCGAAGTGCAGGAATGCGGCGATGTCGACCAAGTGCTCGAGTCCCCCGCGCATGCTTATACGCGCGCGTTGCTGGCCGCGTCCGCTCAGCGCGAGGCCAGAGGCGGGGGAGACGGACACGCGGGCAGGCATGCCGACGTAGTCCCCACGCCGGTCTTGGAGATTCGGGGCTTGTCGGCCGGATACGGGCGGATCGATCGCGAAGGCAACCCGGGCGTGCGCGTGCTTGACGACGTCAACTTGTCGATTGCACGCGGGAGTGCGCTCGGCATCATCGGCGAATCGGGATCGGGCAAGACGACGCTCGCGCGCGTCGTCGCGGGGCTCGTCGAACGCGCAAGCGGCGAAATTCTGTTCGAGGGGCAGCCGTTGCCGCCGCATTTGGGGGGACGGACGGCCGATCAGTACAGGCGAATTCAACTCGTTTTCCAGAACGCGGACACGGCGCTCAATCCGAGCCATACGGTGCAAGAGATTCTAGGTCGCCCGCTTGCGTTCTATAAGGGAATGCGCGGCGTGCAAGCAAAGCGCCGGATCGCCGAGTTGCTCGATCTAGTGAAGTTGCCGGCGTCCATCGGCGAGCGCCGTTCGGGCGGTCTGTCCGGTGGACAAAAGCAACGTGTCAATTTCGCGCGGGCCCTGGCTGCCGAACCCTCGCTGATCTTGTGCGACGAGGTGACCTCGGCGCTCGATACGGTCGTCGGCGCCGCGATTCTCGACTTGTTGCAAGAGTTGCGTCGGGAGCTGCACGTTTCCTACATGTTCATCAGCCACGACATATCGACGGTGCGCGCCGTGTGCGACGACGTCATCGTGCTCTATGCGGGCAGACGCGTGGAAGCCGGCAAGCCGCGGCTGTTGGACGCTCCGCCGCATCATCCTTATACGGGTCTGCTCGTCGATTCCGTGCCGGTGCTCAAGCGCGGCTGGCTCGACGCGCGCCGCAACGCCGGCGTCTGTGCGCTGCCTCCGCTATCGGCAGGAACGGGGGGCGACGAGCTATGCAGCTTCAGGACCCGGTGTCCGGCGCGAATCGAAGGCACATGCAATGCCGTGCCTCCTCCTATGAGGACGTTGCCGTCGGGCGTGCAAATCCTCTGCCACCGCTCGGCCGATGAGTTACGGCAATTCCAACCCTTGCGGGGCGCGGCATGACGGGACGATTCGTGCGCGTGGCCGAGCGCGGGCGTGAGACGTTCAAAATCACGATCGACGGCGTGGCATGCGATGCGGCGCAGGGCGACACCGTTCTCGTAGCGCTGTTGACCAGCGTGCGCGCCGTGCGCGATTCCGAATTCGGCGACGGGCGGCGTGCGGGGTTGTGTCTGATGGGGGCGTGTCAGGATTGCTGGGTATGGTGCGAAGACGGCACGCGCTTGCGCGCATGCACGACACCGGCGGCGCCGGGTATGTCGATCGTGACGCATCTCGGCGGGCAGGTGGAGGGAGTATGGCCGCGCGCGTAATTGTCGTCGGTGCGGGGCCCGCCGGCGTGCGCGCCGCGCAGACACTTGTCGAGGCGGGGTACCGGCCGACGGTCATCGACGAAGGCCGGCGAGACGGCGGACAGATTTATCGTCGGCAGCCCGAGGGGTTCACGCGTTCGTATGATGCGCTCTATGGCACCGAAGCGGCGCGCGCTCAGGCGCTGCATCGCGCGTTCGAGGAATTGGCGCCGCGCATCGACTACTTGCCCGAAACGTTGGTGTGGAACATCACGCCAGGCGAGCTGCATTTGTCGGCAGGCGATCGATACCGTGCGTTGGCCTTCGATGCGCTCATCGTTTGCAGTGGTGCGACGGATCGCATCATGCCTGTGAAAGGATGGCACCACGCGGGAACCTATAGTCTGGGCGGGGCGCAAATCGCGTTGAAATCGCAAGGATGCGCGATCGGTATGCGTCCTGTGTTGCTCGGCACCGGACCGTTGCTTTACTTGCTCGCTGCGCAATATGTCAAGGCAGGGGTCGATATCGTCGCGGTACTCGATACGTCCGCGTCACGGCGGCGTATCCGCGCGCTGCCTGAGATGACGGCGCTTCCCGCCGCGCTTTGGAAGGGATTGAAGCTCCTATCGATACTGCGGCGCGCGAATGTGCCCGTCCATCGCGGTGTACGCCCCCTCGAGATACAAGGCGATCCCGGCGATGGCGTAAGGGGTGTTTCGGTCGAGCTGTCGGACGGAAAACGGCTCGAACTGAAATGCGATGCGGTCGCGTTGGGCTACCACCTCCGGCCGGAAACGCAGTTGGCAGATCTGGCGGGTTGCGCCTTCGAGTTCGACGAAGCTGGGCGGCAATGGTTGCCCCGCGTGGACGACGATGGGCGCAGCAGTATCGAAGGCGTCTATCTCGCGGGCGACGGGGCGCGTGTGCGCGGTGCGGATGCCGCCGAGCGGGCGGGCCGCTTGGCCGCGCTCGCCGCGTTGCGCGATCTAGGGGAAAACGTGCGAGGGATGGATGAGCTGCGCCACTCGCTCGCGCGTTATACGCGCTTCGCCGACGGTATGAGGCGCGCGTTCGCTTGGCCCGCGCAGGAAGCGGGACGTTTGCCCGACGAGACGATCGTTTGTCGTTGCGAGTCGATCACGGCTGGCGACATCCGCGAAGTCGTACGGGCAACGGGCGCCTGCGAGGCGAACCGGGCGAAGGCGTTTTCTCGGGTCGGCATGGGGCGGTGCCAGGGCCGATATTGCGGCCATGCCGCCGCCGAAGTCATCGCTTGCGAGGCCGGCGTGCCGCTGGCGCAAGTGGGGCGGCTGCGCTCGCAGGCTCCAGTCAAACCGTTGACGATGGCGCTCGCCGAGGAGTCCCAGTAATGAAGCCGCTGGAATCGGACGTCATCGTTATCGGCGGTGGTATCGTCGGCACGACGACGGCTTTCTTCTTGCGTCGTCGCGGCGTATCCGTGCGTTTGCTCGAGCGTGGGTTGACCGGTCAGCAAGCCAGCGGCGTCAATTTCGGCGGGATTCGGCGTCAAGGACGCGCGCTCGAGCAGTTGCCCCTCGCCAACCGAGCCTTGGAAACATGGCGGCGTGCCGTCGAATGGCTCGGCGAGGACGTCGAGTTCATCGCGAGCGGACATACGCGTGTGTGCTACCGCGAGCAAGACGTCGATCACTTCTTGCGTTATGCGCAAGACGCGCGTGCGTGCGGACTCGATTTGCAGGTGTTGCAAGGTGTGGCGTTGCGCGAACGGTTTCCGTTTCTCGGCCGCGAAGTGCTGGCCGCATCCGTATCGCCCATGGACGGCCACGCCAATCCGCGGCTTGCCGCGCCCGCGTTCGGCCGCGCTGCCGTGCGACTCGGCGCCGAACTGCATGAAAACGTCGAAGTCGTTCGTGTCGAACAAGAAGGCGCCGGCTTCCGCGTGGAGGATAAGAGCGGGCGTGTTTACCGCGGCGCGCAGGTCGTCGTCTGCACCGGTGCTTGGTCTAGTCGATTGAGTGCGCAATTCGGCGAGCCCGTGCCGCTTGAAACGCGTGGGCCGCAGATGGCGGTGACGGAGCCGGTGCCGTATGTCTTTCGCTCCTCGATGGGCGTATTCACGTCGAACAAGCACGAGAGCGTGTATTTCCGGCAAATTCCGCGCGGGAATCTGATTCTAGGCGGCGGAGCGCACGGGCCCTCGAACATCGATACCTGCCGGGCCGGCGTGCTGCCCATCAATACCGTCAGGCAGATGGCGCAATTCCGGCGGTTGGTTCCGAGCTTGGCGCCGTTGCATGTGATTCGGACGTGGAGCGGCGTGGAGGGGTACTTGCCCGACGCCGAGCCGGTCATCGGCCCGAGCGAGAAGGTAGCCGGGTTGTTCTATGGCTTCGGTTTCAGCGGTTCGGGTTTTCAGATCGGGCCCGGAGTGGGGGAGACGCTAGCCGAACTGATATCGACGGGTAACACCTCGATCGCGCTCGATACGTTTTCGATCGGCCGCTTCGATGAGCGAACCGAGACTTTTTCCGGGGTCGTGCCCGAGGCCTCTCGGAGCCAAATGCGATGAGGCGAACCGAAGGACTCGACCAAGCGCGGGCGTTTATCGAAGCGCACTTCAACGAGCCGCTGACGCTTGAACAAATGGCCGCGCCCGCGGCACTGAGCATCTCGCGATTCGCTACGGCGTTTCGCGAGCGATTCGGCTCCTCGCCGTATCGCTACCTGTGCGGGCTGCGGATCGAACGTGCGCAATCGATGCTGCTTGCCGGCGTGCCTTGCATCGCCGTCGCAACCGAATTGGGCTTCTTCGATCAAAGCCATTTCGGCCGGCATTTCAAACGTATTTGCGGTATGTCGCCCACGAGGTTTGTTGCGGCAGCGCAGCGGGTGCGCGGAGAAGCCGAGGCCGCCGTGGTGCCTCGGGTATCGCACCGTGCCGTTCGAAGCACGTCTTGACGAAGCCCGGTTCGATCCGGCCGCGATCACCCTACGAGGAGCGATGCATTGAGTACCGAAGCCTATCCCATCGAAATCGAATTTCCGAATATCGCCGAACACGCCCATAGCGAAACCGGGATCGACTATGTCCATACGTTCGATTCGGGGCGGCCGGGGCCGCACGTCATGATCAATGCGTTGACGCATGGAAACGAAGTGTGCGGGGCGATCGTCGTGGATGCGCTATTGCGGCTTCGATTGCGTCCCCGGCGCGGGCGATTGACGCTCTCGTTTGCGAATGTGGCGGCTTATGCACGCTTCGACCCGTCGCAGCCGGACAAATCGCGTTACGTCGATGGGGACTTCAACCGCGTTTGGACACCGGCGCTGCTCGACGACCTGTCCCGCCGCTCGACGGAACTCGATCGAGCACGCGCGATGCGTCCGGTGATCGATACCGTCGATCTGTTGCTCGATCTTCATTCGATGCATGAAAAGAGCGAGCCGTTGATCGTGGCCGGCCCTCTTGAGAAGGGCGTCGACCTGGCGCTCGCGCTCGGCACGCCCGCCACCGTCATTCGCGACGAAGGCCATCCCGAGGGGCGGCGCATGCGCGACTACGAAGGATTCGGCGACACCGGCAGCCCGAAAAACGCCCTGTTGATCGAATGCGGTCAGCATTGGGAAAAGCGTGCGGTGGCGGTCGCTCGCGATTGCGCCGCGCGGTTTCTGATATTGTCTGGCGTGATCGACGAGGCGGATCTTCCACCGGGTTGGCTTGCGCCTTTGCCGCGCCGGATGACGGTCGTACAGGTGACGCAGCCGGTCGTCGCTAAGAACATGGATTTTCGCTTTGCCGGCGACTACACGGGGCTTGAGACGTTCGCCAAGGCGGGCACGGTGATCGGTTGGTCGGACGGCGAGGCCGTCGTTACGCCGTACGACGACTGCATGCTCGTGATGCCTTCGCTGCGGCAGTTGCGCCCGGGCGTTACCGTGGTTCGTCTAGGGCGCGTGGAGGCGCGCGTCGATCGGAACTGAAACGCAAGCTCGGCACATATTGCGGTCGAGCAGGCTTCGAATGGAGCGCTTGGCCTTGGATAACGGATTGCAAGAACAACGCCGCATCGATCTCGCGCAGTTGATCGACCGTCTGCGGGACATGAACGTCGAGCGGCGCAAGCTCGTCGCGATCGTGGGTGCGCCGGGCGCCGGCAAAAGCACGTTCGTCGAGATGCTACGCGACGGCCTTGATCGAGATCGGCCAAGTTTCGCGTGTGTGCTCCCGATGGATGGCTACCATTTTGACGATCGGGTGTTGGAGGCGCGTGGCGATCGCGCGCGAAAGGGGGCGCCGCATACGTTCGATGTCGGCGGGCTCGAGACCATGCTGGAGCGGCTTAGCGCCGACAGCGGCAAGGACATCGCCGCCCCGGTTTTCGATCGTTCGCTCGAGATTGCGCGCGCGGGTGCGCAGATCATTCCCGCAACGGCCAGGATCATTTTGGTCGAAGGCAACTACCTGTTGCTCGACGATCCGGTATGGGCGCCATTGCGGCGCTTCTTCGATGCGACCGTTATGCTCGACGTGCCGCGTGACGTGCTGGTTGAGCGACTCGTCGCACGCTGGCGCGGGTATGGAATGGACGAAGCGGCGGTACGCGAGAAATTGGACGGGAACGATCTGCTCAATGCCGATCTCGTGCTATCGCAGAGCGTGGCTGCTCAGTTCGTCGTGTCGAATAGCTGATCGCACGCGGCCGATGCGCGCTTACGCGGCGTTCGATAGCCGCTTGGTCATGGGTATGCAGGCTAATTCCAGTCCACGCGGCGAGCGATAGGTCGAAATCGAATCGCCTACCCAGCCGTGTTCGCGATAGAACGGCGCCGCGTTCAGCGTAGCGTCGAGGCGCAACTCAACGAGGCCGCTATCGCGTGCCAAGGCCTCGAGGTATTCCAACATCTTGCGGCCGATGCCTCGTCCCATAGAAGACGGCCGGACAAAGATTGCATCGACTTGTCCCGATTCGACCGTGAGCATGCCGGTGCCGACAGGACGGTCGTTATCGAGTGCTAGATAGAATCCGCGTTCGACGATGGTTGCCCAGTTATCGCTGGGCGCGCCATCGACCCAAGCGGAAAGTGCAGCTTCGGGATAATGCCCGGCACATGCCACGTGCACGGACGCTTTACGGATATCCCATGCGTCGGAGGCGTCGTCGCGTTTCGCCTTTCGTATAGTCAGCATCTCATACTCCCCGAATCACGCGTCCGTCGAACGCGATTCCCGCGCGTGTCTTAGAAACGCACGCACTGCCGGCAAGCGCTCGTGCTTGCGATAAAGCAGTGCGATTTCCGACGCAATGGGCTTGCCGGCCAACGGGCGATATACGACGCCGGGCAGCGCCACGCAGTTGCATAGCGTACCCGGTACGACCGCCACCGTGTCGCCCAATGAAACGCGCGCCAGCACGGCCACCAACGGGCCGGGCCGCGAATCGATGAGCGGCGCGAACCGCCCGCGCCTGGCAACTTCCAACGTGCCGAGCTCCTGCTCCGGCACTGCAAACCTCGAACCGCGAAGCCGATGCGGTTCGATCGCACTCAACGCGGCCAGTGCCGAGTCCTCCGGAAGCGCGACGACGAATTCGTCTTGATGTACACGAATGGCTTGTAAGTCCTCCGGATAGGGCATGGGAGGCCTGACATAAGCGATGTCGAGCACGCCGTCGACGAGCCGCCCGGCAATCTCGTCCATCGGGACCTCTAGCAACGCCACGTCGATACGCGGATGCAGTTGGCGAAACTTCTTGACGGTGCCGCGCATGATCCCGGCGAACGCGGCGGAGGCGACATATCCGAGTTGAATTCGTCCCAACTGGCCCCGCTCGGCCAGTAGTCCAAGCTCGCGCGCTTGCTCCAGTTGCCCGAGCACGGCCGCAGCCTCCGGAATATAGGCTTGACCGGCCGCGGTCAGCGAGACTGAACGACGCGTCCGATGAAACAGACGGAATTGAAGCAAGCGCTCGGCATCTTGGATTTGCTTCGTCAATGAAGGCGGCGGTAGCCCTAGCTCATCCGCAGCCCGTGCGAAATGCAAATGGCGGGCGACCGCGAGAATGCACCGAAGATGACGCAGTTCCAATGTCATATTATTCATCCGAAAATGAATCAATGTGATGTTTCGTGCTATCGATTCTAAACAGTAACGGCGCTAGCATTCGACCGGAAGCAAATTCGAGGATGAAGCGTGATGTCGAGTGATAGCAGTGCGGTTGCAGAGCGGGTGGAGGGGCGTGCGTGCAACGTAAAGGAAGCCGCGGCCGTCATACAGGTGCCAATGGCTGCACGGGACCGTACCAATGGAAACGGCTTCCTGCTCGCCACCGCCTGCGCAACCTGCGGTTTGATCTCGCTCGATACGAACATCGTCGCCGTGTCGTTGCCCTCGATCGCACGCTCGTTGCACGCAGGGTTCGCGGACGTCGAATGGGTCGTCAGCGCCTATATGGTCTCGTTCGCATCGTGCCTCTTGCCGATGGGCGGCATCGCCGACCGCCACGGGCGCAAGAAGCTCATGATGTTCGGCCTACTCGTGTTCATGCTCGCCTCGCTCGGTTGCGGACTCGCACCGAGCGTCGGGGTCTTGAATGTCGCACGCGCGGTGAAGGGAGTCGGGGCGTCGATGTTGCTCACCGCTGCATTGGCGGTGATTGCGAACGCCTTTCCGGCGCCGGCCGAACGTGCCCGGGCATGGGCGATCTGGGGCATGGCCATGGGAATCACGACGACGATCGCCCCGCTCGTCGGCGGCGTGGTCACGCAATGGATCGGCTGGCGCTGGATTTTCTTGCTCAATTTGCCCGTGTGTGCCGTGCTGATGATTTGTGCGGTGCGTGCGGTGCCCGAGTCGCGCAATCCGCACGCGCTGCGGACCGATTTCGCCGGCAGCTTGCTCTTTGGGATCGGACTCGCGTTCGGCATTTGGGCGCTGATCGGGGCGCAGGATGCGGGCTGGGGGAGCCTACAAACGGCGTCTCGGTTTTCGATCTGCGCGCTGCTGATCGGAGCTTTCGTTTGGCTCGAAAGGCGACTCGCTCACGCGGTCATCGACTTGTCGCTGTTCTCGAAGGCGCGCTTCGTCGCCGCCGTGCTCGGTATGTTCGGATACGCCGCGTGCGCGCAAGTGATGATGACGTTCCTGCCGTTGTATCTACAGAATGCATTCGAATGGGCACCTACGCGCGCTGCGGTCGCGATGCTGCCGTTCGCGGTGTCGATGGTTGTCGGCCCGTTTCTCGGTGCTAGGCTGGGGCGGCATTTAACGGGAGCGACATCGACGCTTTCCGTTGGACTCGGGCTCGTCGGAATCGGCAATTTACTGACCGCGGCTTTCGCACCGTCGGCCGACTACTTTTGGGTGGCCTTTGGGATGATCGTCACGGGGTTGGGCGCGGGCGTGTTGAACGGCGATACGCAGAAAGCGATCATGGCGTGCGTGCCTTCGCATCGCACGGGCATGGCGTCCGGCATCAGTACGACAACCCGCTTTACGGCGATCGTTACGTCGATCGGGGTGCTGGGCGCCGTGCTAGTGTCGCGCACGCGTGTTTCGATCGATGCGGCGATGCATTGCAACCGGTTCGGCGGCACATGTGTGGACGCACGATTCATGTCCGATCTGCTCGCGGGCGACTTAAGTCATGCGCTTGGCCGCCTTGCGCCTGAATTGCAGCGGACGCTGGGGCCGATTGCACCCGTCTCCTTCGCACATGGCTTCGCCTCGGCGCTGAATGTCGCGGGGTGTTTCGCGTTGGCGGTAGCGGTGGCGATTTGGTTGCTCTCGGGCCGGGGTTCATCGAAGCCGGACTGATATGGACCGCCGCGGCAAGAAGATTTTTATCGTCGTGCCGCTTGAATCGCACGCAATGCCGGCTCGATCTCGTCTTCGCCCAGACCATACTTCGCCATGCGGGCTAGATGATCCGGCGACCCGACGTAAGCGCGCAATTGGGTGTTCACGGCATCGAGAAGACCGCGACTGCTTTTGCTAAATGAAAACGCGCCGAGCGGGGTGGACGGCGCGGTGCCCGTTACCGGCCGGCAGGCCACGGCGTCGAATTGCCCGAGGCCGATTCGGTCCGCGACGATGCGGTTGCCGAGCGCCGTGCTCGCGTAGGCGTCGATCACCCCCGAGCGCAATGCGTCGAGCGCCTCCCGCTGCTCCTCGAAGATAAGCACTTGATCGTCGCGCACTCCGGCCGCTTTGGCGACGTCATGCTGAACCTGCCCGGCGATGATGCCGAGGCGGGCATCGTCGAGAGCGGCCACGGCGGCGTAGCCGTCGAGGGCCTTGGGATTTCCCGATCGAACGAGCAAGCCATCGCCGATGCCCCAGACGGGAACGCTGAACGCGACCGCTTCCGATCGTTCGGCAGTGACGAAGAGCGGGACGTTCATATCCCAGCGCCCTTCGCGAACGCCGGGTAGCAACTCGCCAAACGTCGTTAGCCGGTATTCGATTCGAGTTACGCCGATCGCGTGGAGTACGGTTTCGGCCAATTCGACATCGGCCCCTGTGGCTACGCGGTGCTCGCCTGTCCAGCCGAACGGAGGTTCTTCAATGTATGCCAAGGTCACATTCATGGGATCGGGATAGGAAAGCGACTACGGGTGAATGCCTTTACGGGCTGAATACCGCCATCTTATGGGACGACAGGGTTTTCCGCATGCGGCCCGGTCCGCTTACATAAGAGGGACTCACAGAATGCGTTTGACGCCGGGAATGCCGAGGATGATGCCGGCGATCCAATAGCAAGCGATGCAACTTAGCGAACCCGTTACCGCAAATTTGATCAACGGATTCACGTGAATGTCTTTCCATAGCAGCGCGACGCCCACCAGAACCGGAGGATGCGCAATATAGATCGTGTAGGCGCGCCTAGCCAGACGTTGGCCGAGGCCGGTGAGCTTGACGAAGGCGGTTTGAAACCGGTGCAGCAAGAACAGGATCGTGCCCCACGCGACAAACGGTTCCCACAGCGCGTAGGCGACTTGCAGCATATCGCGGTGCGCTCTAGGCGGAAGCACAGGAACGAAATACGCGAGCGGCAATATGGGCATCGCGATAAGTGCGATGCGCAACCAGAGTCTCGTTTCCCGTTGCGGCAGAGACTCGAGCAGTCGCTCATTCGCCGCGAGGAATCCAGCGACGAAGAGGACGACATAGCTCGCGAAGTAACCGAATTGCAAGCCCCAGACATTGACGCCGACCGGCCACCGGATTCTCAAAAGCAAGGCCGCGCCACCGGTGAGTAGTGCGGCGCCGGCGAGCGTTGCATTCGTCGGAAAAGCGACGATCCGCGAGGGCATGCGCCGATTGAAGCGGCGCCGGAGTGCAAGGCCACCCGTGAGCAATAGCGTGAAAATCAGCAGTGCTTGCGCGAACCACATCGGGCCGCAGTCGAACGTTCCTAGAGCGAGTAGCCCTTTGAACACCGCCCCGAAAGAAGCGTCCCCGCGTGTTTGCGCCAATGCAATCGTAGCGGGGCCGAGGATCCATCCATAAAGAAGCAGCGGCAGTCCCAGCCTTAAGAAGCGGTCCGCGAGAAATCGGCCCGTGCCTTTTGCCTTGAGCGACGGTAGCGTGTAATAGCCCGCCAAGAGAAAGAACAAGCCCATGAAAAAGGCCTGATTGATCGTGCAAAAGAGGACGAGGCAGATGGATTCGACGGTGCGCGAAGGCGCGATCTCGTGGTAATACCACCCCCCGATCGCGCCATAGGTGATGGCGCAATGGTGAAATACGACCAAGAGCGTCGTAAAGGCGCGCAGCGCATCGAGGCCGGCGTTTCTGTCGGCCCGACTTACTGCGTGCGGGAAGTTGCCGAGTCCCCGGGCGAAATCGTTTTCCGCTACCGTCACGTCGCATCCCCATGCCGTGGAAATCGGCGATCAAGAGTAAGCCTGCAACTTATCGCAGCCACCTTACGTTTTACCCACGCTCGGGTACAGGCAAGCGATGCGTTAGCCTAGATGCTTTAGCCGATAGCGCCCGAAAACCTAAAGCGCCCGAATAAACTCGACGATTTCCGAGTTGACGCATTCCGCCGCCTCTTGCGCGAGCCAGTGCCCCGCTTGAGGAATGATGCGAGAACCTCGAAGGTTCGGTACCAGTTTCGGCATGGCGTCGATGATTTCACGCATGCCCGGCAGTGCGAGGCCTGTATCGCGCTCGCCAATCAGATACAGGGCGGGCACTTGTACGAGCAAACCGTCGAATGCCGCCTGCAATTCCCAATTTCGGTCGAGATTGCGGTAGTAATTGAGCCCGCCCCGGAACCCCGATGCCTCGAACGCTTTAACGAATACGTCCAAGTCGGATGGGGCAAGCCATGCAAGCGGGGAGGCGGGCTCCGGCAAAGCGTCGAGAAGCCCGTGGTGTCGAGAGACGACGCCGAACGGGTTCGGTGAGTGTCCGTCTCGAGGGCCCACGTCGCCCGACGCGGCGAAATAGATTTTGCGCAAAGTGCCGGCGACGTCGCGCTCGAACTCACGCTCGGCCAGACCCGGCTGCGCAAAGTAGTGCGTATAGAACCAAGCTTGCTCCGTTTGCGGAAAGAGCCGGCTCGGCGCCATAGGCGCGCGACCCATCATAGGGACCCCGAGCGCAACCACGCCGCGAAAACGATCGGGCCGCAGCTGCGCCGCTTGCCACGCTATGGTGGCCCCCCAATCGCTACCCACGACGACGGCTTGTCGCTCGCCGAGAGCGTCTAAAATCCCGAGCAGGTCGCCGACGATGTCGAGTGCCGTGTAGCGTTCGGCTTCGATCGGGCAACTGCTAAGGCCGAAGCCCCGCAGATCCGGTGCAATCGCGCGGAAACCCGCTGCCGAGAGCGCGCCGAGCTGGTGGCGCCACGAATAAGAGGTCTCCGGAAATCCATGAAGCAACAACACCAGCGGGCCTTCACCTTGCACGGAAAGATGTAGGCGAACGCCATTGGTCTCGATGAACGACTGCGCGAATGTTTGCACGGGTGCCCTCCGTCAGATATTCAACCTCGATGAAATATCGTAACATCAAAAGTAACGATTAGGCCACTTCGAACGATATGCAACTGGACACCCGGCTAGCCAGGCTTTTACACGTACTGATTCATATGCATTTGCGCGGGGGCACGACGACATCCGATACGATCGCGCAGATGCTGCACACCAATCCCTCGCTTGTGCGACGGACAATGGCCGCGTTGCGCGAGGCGGGCTATGTGGAATCCGTCGCTGGGCCGGGCGGCGGGTGGGCGCTAGCGTGCGAGCTCGCGGATATCACAGCGCGCGACGTCTACACCGCGATCGCCTATAAAGGCGTATTTGCGCTGGGGCCGGCGGAAGACAATCCCGCTTGCCCTGTCGAATCGGCCGTCAACGGATTTCTCGAAGATGCGCTCGGGCACGCGCAAGACGTTTTGCTCCGAACGCTTGAGGCAACACGTCTTTCCGATCTCGCAGCCCGAGTGACGGGGGCGATGCGCTAACGCTAGGTTGACCCCCGCTATGCGTACTTATCGCCGACCGTGCTGCGAATGGGATAGGTGTCGTAGACGATGGTCATTTTTGTAATGGCGCCGTTTTCATCGAATTCGAACACGTCCACGCACTCGAAACGCGCCGAGGTGCCATCCTTGAGGCCCCAATCGTAGACGAAGTAGCCTGTTGCGCGCGGCATTCCCAGCGAGCTGACGCAAATATCGATCGGCGTAATCTTGCTTTCGCTTGATGCCTCGACGACCTTCGCGAAGAACGGTGCGGGGGCCATCCACCCGAGGAACGGCGAGAAGATTTGAGCGTTCGGCGCGAACAGCGCGCAAATCGCCTTCACGTCGCCGCGTTCCAAGGCTTTCAGGTACGTCTGAATCTGCTGCGTATAAAGTTCGTTCGACGATGATGTCACGATCATTCTCCCAATGTTCGATTCGATTTAGGCAGAGCAGCGGACCGCCTGAGTTCGACATTGTGCCGGATCCCGAGGAGCCCGCGGCCACGAGCGCGCGCCGGTCGCTCAAGTTTTGTAGGGATATGCCGTTGACCAAGACGTGCCGATGCACTGTCGAGAGAGCGGCGGCTCGGCGTACCCTCCATTGAACATATAACGGATACATGGCGCAACGCTGTAGGTTTCGGGCTGCCCTTGCTTGGGGAGCGCTCGCTTTGCTGATCGCACTACCGCAGATCGCCCGGCCATCGGACGAGGACGCCGCCGAGCCCGAGGCCCCGCTGAATGAGCGAGTCATTCGCGTACCCGTTCAAGCATCGCCGCCGATCAGCCTGGAGGTGACGGTGTATATGCCGGCCCACTCCGCGGGCGGGGGCTTCTTCCCGCTTGCGCTGATCAATCACGGGGCGTCGCACGACCCGGCCAATGCGCCGCGCGTGGGCGATCAGTTCATTCCGTGGTATTTCCTCTCGCGCGGGTATGCCGTCGCCATGCCGATGATGCGCGGTTATGCGCATTCCTATGGCTACACGTTGCCCCACGGGTGCGACGTACTCGCGATCGGCGGCGACGCCGCCAAAGATATTCGCAAGGTGCTCGATGCCGTCAAAGAACTTCCCGGCATCGACACCACGAAAATCGTCGTGGCCGGTAAGAGCATGGGTGGATGGAACACGTTGGCTTTCGGCGCGACCAATCCCCCCGATGTGAAGGGGCTGCTCAATTTTGCGGGCGGCGTCAAAGAATCCGATTGCACGAAGCCCGACGAGAGCTTGATTTCGGCTTCCGCCGAACTTGGCGCCCATACGCGATTGCCTTCGATTTGGTTTTACGGCGACAACGATCAGATTTTTTCTGTAGCGACGTGGCATGGCATGTACGCCCGTTACACAGGTGCCGGTGCACATGCTCAATTGGTGGATTACGGCGCGTTTCAGAAAGACGCTCATGCGATGACGGCTTCCGGAGCGGGACTTCCGTTGTGGGTCGCCAAAGCCGACGCGTTCTTGGCGGGCATCGGAATGCCCAATCGCGAAGTCAATACCGAATACCTGCCCCGTATGGCACCGAAAGCCAGCGGATACGCAACGATCGGCGACGCGAATGCCGTGCCGTATCTGACCGACACGCAGAAGGCGGCGATTTACACGAGCTACCTTGCCGCCCCGACGCCTAAAGCGATGGCGATCGGCAGCACCAACGGTGCATGGGTATCCGGTAGTTTCGATCCGGCGCGTAGCGCGATGCGGCAATGCTGGTCGCGCTCGAAATATTGCCAGCTCTACGCGGTCGACGACACGGTCGTATGGCCGCGCCAGATGGCGGCCCCGCCTCCCACGCATTTCGCGCCTGTCCAAGACGTCAAGGCGGTCCCCTACCTGCATGCCGACGGACGAAATGCCTATACGCGCTACCTCGGCACGCATCGTCCCCGGGCGTTCGCGATCGCTCCCGATGGCGCTTGGGGCGCAGCATCAGGCATCGATCCGCTCAACGACGCATTGGCGCAATGCGCAAGCGGACACGCCGGTTGCCGCGTCTACTCTGTCGACGGCGACGTGGTGTGGACCACGAAATAGGCTCGCCATAGGATCCTGCCGGATGGCGATCGAGCGATCGAGCAATATATCGACAGTTTAACTTGCAAGTTAAACTGTCATGTTCTATCGTTTGGCACATGACGTCGAAACGACCCTCCGATTCTTCGCTGGACCTCATCGTTGCGGAACTCATGCCGGCGATTGGTCAGCTCGTACGCAAGCTTCGCTCGGAAGCCCATTCCGGCGAGTTCAATCTTTCCGAGTCGAGCGTGCTGGCGCGCCTCGAGCGCGAGGGGCCGATGACGACCGCCGACCTTGCTCGTGCCGAATCGATGCGGCCTCAGTCGATGAAATCGGTCTTATCGATTCTCGAGGAGCAGGCGTGTGTCGAGCGCAAGCCGCATCCGTCCGATGGCCGTCAAATCCTTTTCATGCTGACGGCGAAGGGTCTCGAGGCACGGCAGCGTCGTAGCGTCGCGAAACACGATTGGCTCGTCGATGCCGTAGCGAAACTCGATGAGGCCGATGTGCGGACGCTCGCGGCGGCGCTGCCGATCATTAGGCAACTCGGCGGCTCTTGAAACGAGAGGCGATGTTCGGCGAATGTGGCATGGACCCATCGCACTACAAGCATTTCATGCGCGGCGGCCAAGGCAGCGATCGATCGGGAAAAGCGAATGGACTACGGCGACCGAAAAGCAGTGCAGCTCGATTCCGAGCCCGATAAGGCGCTCGATCCTTCGGTGTGGCGGATCTCGATGGTCGTGGTGCTAGGCTCGTTGCTCGCCCAATTGGATGCCACGATCGTCAACGTATCGCTATCGAGTCTCGCTCTCGACTTGCATTCGACGCTGCCGACCATTCAATGGGTCACGAGCGGCTACTTGCTCGCGCTGACGTTCGTCTTGCCGTTGAACGGCTGGCTCGTCGACCGGATCGGCGGAAAGAAACTCTATCTATGGTGTTTCTCGCTGTTCACGTTGAGCTCGGGGCTATGCGGTCTTGCGTGGTCGACGTCTTCGCTGATCGGCTTTCGTATTGCGCAAGGCGTGAGCGGCGGCCTTCTTGCTCCGATGGCGCAATTGATGATGAAACGAGCGGCCGGCAATCAGTTCACGCGCATCGCCGGTTATGCCGCCTTTCCGATTTTGCTCGGACCGCTCTTGGGGCCCGTCATCGCGGGCGCGATTTTGCGCTACGCGTCTTGGCGCTGGCTCTTCGTCGTCAACGTTCCCGTGGGTCTGCTCGCCGTCGTGCTGGCCGTGCGCTTTCTGCCTAACGACGAGAAGGAGCGTACGCCGCGTCAGCTCGACTGGTTCGGGCTCGTGTTGCTCTCTCCGGGCCTGGCATTGATGCTGTTCGGGGCGGAGTGTTCCATTCGCCGATTGGGGATAAGCGCCATGATCGCGGGCGGTGTGCTGCTGGCCGTCTTTATCTACGTCGAGAAACGAAAAGGGGAGCGGGCCCTGATCGATCTCGGTCAGTTTCGCAGCAAAGTATTCGCCGCTGCTTCGCTGGCGCAATTCCTCTCGAACGGTGTGTCGTTCGCGGGGCAGATGCTGATCCCGCTCTATTTGATCGAGGCGTGCGGTCGGTCGCCCGCCGAGATGGGGTGGATGCTTGCGCCGCTTGGGCTCGGCATGATGGTCACGTACCCGTCGCTGGGCTTCCTGACGGAGCGCTTCGGGTCGCGTGCGGTGGCTTGTTCGGGGGCATTGCTCGCCGTCTGTGCGACGCTGGTTCTCGCTGCGTTGGCGAGCAGCCGGATCGATACCCTGCTGTTACTGCCGGTGCTATTCGTTCGCGGAATGGGGCAGGGTGCGGTGGGACTGCCGACGATGTCGGTGGCCTATGCGTCGATCGAGCGGCGTCATTTGTCGATGGCTACCACCACGCTGAATATCGCGCAGCGGTTGGGCGGGCCGACGCTGACTACGCTGTGCGCGATCTTCCTGGCTTCGATGCTCGAACGAGGTACGGCTAACGCTGGGCTCAACGCGTGGGTTTATGGATTTTTGATGCTTGCCGCCTTACATGCGCTGACGGGGCTCGCGGCGATGGTCTTGCCGCCGAAGGGCGCGCCGAGTTAAGGGAACGAAAGAGAATCGTCGTGCGCGAAGTACGTGCCGTCCTGCTCGGCCGGGATATCATATCCCCCCATCCCCACCGTCGGCCGTTGCCTTATGACTCAACCTCTGCGTGAGCTCACTCCCCTCGAAGCCCGTGTTCTTGGCGTGCTGGTCGAAAAACAGCATACGGTCCCCGATACTTACCCGTTGTCGCTGAATGCGCTCACAGCGGGTTGCAATCAGAAAACGGCCCGCTCGCCGGTCATGAGCGTGACCGAGCCCGAGGTCCAGGATGCGATCGATGGCCTGAAGCGCTTAAGCCTCGTGATGGAGGCAAGCAGCAGCCGCGTGACGCGCTACGAACACAACATGAACCGCGTACTCGGTATTCCGAGCCAGGCTGCCGCGCTGTTGACGGTGATGCTGTTGCGAGGCCCGCAGACGGCCGCCGAATTGCGCCTGAACGCCGCGCGTCTGCACGGGTTTGCCGACAACTCGTCGGTCGAAGCCTTTCTCGACGAGCTTGCCGCGCGTACGCCGCCGCTGGCCGTGAAGCTGCCCTGCGCACCGGGCGAGCGCGAAAATCGCTGGATGCATTTGATGTGCGGCGAAGTCAGCATCGATGAATTCGCGCTTGCTCGCTCTTCCGCGCAAGAGTCGGTCGCACCGGCCGAACTCGAGGCATTGAGAGCGGAGCAGCAGCGCTTGGCGGCCGAGGTGGCCCAGCTCAGGGCGCTGGTCGAGCGGATGGCAACCGAGTTGGGCGTGTCGATGGATCGGCCCGCGCAAGACTGAGGCGAGGGGAAATCCCTTCAAACGCGTGGCGGATTCATCCGCTTGCCTTTCTTTTTGATCTCTCGCGATAGATCGCCCAGCGTCACCTTGCCGAGTTTCGCGAGCAATGCTTTTTCGGCTTCCTCAACGGTTGCCGAGAGATGAGCATTCACGGCTTGTTCGACCAAGCACTGCGGATCGTCCTCGGTCACTAAGCTCGAAAACAGCGCGGGCTCGCCCGCGCTGCGATAGACATCGAGCAACGTAATATCGTCGAGCGACACCGTCAGCACCCACCCGCCTCCATGTCCCTTTTCCGACTGGACGTAGCCGCTCTCGCGCAACCCCGAGAGCAGTCTGCGCACGACCACGGGATTGGTGCATAGCATCTCGGCCATCGCCTCGGAAGTCAACGGCCGCTCGGCATGCTCCATATGCAAGAGGGCATGCAGTAAGCGGGACAACCGGCTATCCGTTCTCATCTAAGCTGCTCTCTCTCGAAACATCACAAGTTGCATGATGATAACATCCGGCTTATCATGTAACTCGTCATGTTTCGTGAGATGCGCATTGCGCAGACCTCGCGCCCACCCCTTCATTCGGAAAAGCAGACATGCAAGAACAGTACGATGTGATCGTCGTCGGCGGCAGTTTCGCGGGTCTGTCGGCCGCGATGCAACTCGCGCGTGCGCGGCGCCGCGTGCAATTGATCGATGCGGGCAAGCCGCGCAACCGGTTCGCGTCTCACGCGCATGGGTTCTTCGGTCAAGACGGCGTGCCGCCGTCGGAGATCGTTGCCAGCGCGACCCGGCAATTGCTGAAATACCCCACGGTATCGCTAGTCAAGGGCGAGGCGAAGCGGGCGTACAGCGTGGCGGGAGGCTTTCGCGTCGAACTCGCCGATGGCGCCACTCAGGAAGCCCGCCGGTTGATCCTGGCCACGGGCATTCAAGACAAACTGCCGGAGGCGTTGCCGGGGCTAGCGGCGAGATGGGGCATCAGCGTATTGCACTGTCCTTACTGTCACGGCTACGAAGTGGGTGACCGTCGGCTCGGCGTGCTAGCCACGCATCCGAACTCGATTCATCAAGCGCTGTTGATCCCGGATTGGGGGCCGACAACCTGGTTCACGCAGGGAATCGTCGAACCGAGCGAGCAGGATGCGGCGCTACTGCAAGCTCGCGGCGTAACGATCGAATCGACGCCGGTGGCGGAGATACTAGGCGAAGCGCCCGCGATGAACGCGGTGCGCCTCGTCGACGGACGCGAAGTCCCTATCGATGCGCTTTTCGTCGGTGCGCGGACGGAGATGGCGAGCGACCTTGCCGGGCAACTCGGGTGTGCAATCGACGAGGGTCCGTTCGGGCAAGTGATTCGTGTCGACGAATGGAAAGAAACGAGCGTGCCCGGTGTCTTTGCGGCGGGAGATGTGTCCACGGCGATGACGAACGCCACGTTTGCCTCGGCGTCCGGTGTCATGGCGGGTGTTGCTGCGCATCGATCGCTGATCTTTCCGACTTAACGCCGAGCCGCCTCGATCGCGCCGCTCGGCGCGATCGTCAATGCTCCGTCTCCATCTGCGCTTGCGCATACCGCGAAGGCGGCACGCCGACATATCGTGCAAATGCGACGCTAAACGCGCTGGCGGAGCCGTAGCCGACACGCTGAGCCACTTGTGCGACGCTTCCTTCCTTCTGTATCAGCATCTTCCTAGCCATCGCCATGCGCCAAGCATGAAGATATTCCATCGGCGCCATGCCCACCGCGCGACTGAATCGATCGAAAAACGCCGAGCGCGAGAGCGCCGCTTGCTTCGCCAGTTGCGCGACCGTCCACGCTTGGGTGGGACGATCATGCATGCATCGGATCGCGACGGCCAGGCGTTCGTCGCCGAGCCCGCGCAACAGCCCGGGCGAAAGGGCGCCGCTGGAGGACGTTCGAAACGCCTCGATGAACAGCACTTCCAATAGCCGCGTCAAGATGACGTCACGCGCGGGCCGAGCCGATCGGAATTCGTCGACCACGAGCTGAACGAGCGTGGTGAGACGACGGTCGCCGCGCGTATGAACGAGCCCGGGAAGCAGCGACACCAACAGCCCAGCGTCCGGCGAACCGAAGATGCAATGGCCCACCAGCAACCGAACATCGGGTTTCACGCCTTGCGGGCCGAGGCTGAATTCGCCGTTCGGCAGAACGGTGGGCGGACTGTCGGCCGCCTCCGGCACCGGTGGCTCGAGACTCGACATCGTAAGCGTCGACGACGAGGGAATGAGCACGAAATCATCCGTTTGTAGCGCAATCGGAGGTTGGTCGCCGATGCGCAGCTTGCAGGCCCCTTCGAGAATGACGCAATAGAGCGGCTCCGGCGCGCGGTAGCGGCGGACGCGCCAGCGGCCCGCGCAGTTCACGACTTTCGAGACCGACGCACTGGGTTGGAGCAGTGCAACGATCTCGGAGAGCGGATCGACCATGAGTGGACTCTCGCGAATAAAACCTGGACGTTTGATTGTAGCGAATCCGGCCGCTTGAGCCTATCGTCTGCATACCGCTAACGATCGACAGGAGTCGCTCATTCATGAAGACCATTTTCATCACCGGCTGCTCGTCCGGTTTCGGCCTTGAAATCGCTCGCTACTTTCTCGCACGCGATTGGAGGGTGATCGCCACGATGCGAACGCCGCGCGAGGACGTGTTGCCACCTTCGGAGCATTTGCGCATTCTGCCGCTCGATGTGACGAACGCCGAGAGTATCCGCCTTGCGGTGGAGGCGGCAGGCCCCATCGATGTTCTCGTGAACAATGCGGGAATCGGCGTGCTCAATGCGCTGGAGGGCACCGCCATGGCGATCACGCGCGAAGTGTTCGACACGAACACGCTCGGAACGATTGCAGTAACCCAAGCCGTCTTGCCGCAATTCAGGCAGCGCAAGGCGGGGGTGGTCGTCAACGTCACGTCGAGCGTAACGCTAAGATCGCTGCCGTTGCTCTCCGTCTATACCGCGAGCAAGGCGGCCGTCAATGCGTTCACGGAATCGCTTGCGCTCGAACTCGAGCAGTTCAACGTGCGCGTGAATTTGGTGTTGCCCGGGCGCGCGCCCGATACGCGCTTCGCCGAAAACGGCCAGCCGCGGATGCGCGATGGATTCCCCGAACCGTACGCCGAGTTGGCGCAGAACATTTTCAAGCGTTGGGAGCAATCGACCGAGATTACGCACTCTGTCGACGTCGCCGAGGCCGTATGGCGTGCCGCGAACGATCCGTCGTCCCCGCTGCGCATCCCGGCCGGCGCGGACGCGGTTGCATTGTCGAAATAATGCGCTAACGCGGTACGCCGAACGCCGCGTGCAGCGCTTCGGCGCGCACGCGGCGCAAACCGGCTCTACCTGCGGCCCTTCTTCGGAATGAGCATCTGCGCCAATTCGTGCAGAAATTGAGCGGGCCCATGTGCATGTAGCGCCCGCCCACTGCTGTGCGCACCGTCGCCGCATCTCACGTTTGTGAGCGACGGCAACTTTGCGCGCCGGATGTTTGTCGTCGGCGTATTCGGCGGCGATGTTGATTTGCGGACAGCCGCGATAACCTGGGCGAGCGATCCGCTCTCCGATCCACTGAAGCTGTGGTTTGCTAGGCGGAAAGAGTTCGGCGAAGGGGGGCGTCGTGAGCCTGGGCGAGGTCTTCGACGCAGACGACGTCCTCTCGGTGCTCGATACGATCACGGTGACACGTCAGACCGTTGTGGAGCCGGCATTGCGTACGAAGGATTAAAAAACGCTTGCCGACTTTCTTGAGCGCGGCTAGTCTTAGCGCGTTCCACCAAGCTGCATGGAAGAGATCGTTCGCCTAGAACGACGCCGACGGAGCAACCGCCCCGGAAACTCTCAGGCAAAAGGACCGCGCAGCAGGAACATCTGGAGAGCGGCGCCATCTCGGCGCCCACCGAAGGGGAGCCCCGCGCGCCGTGCAGTCGCGCCTGGGGCGAAACTCTCAGGTACATGGACAGATGGGGCATCGGCGCCGGTTGCAATCGGCCGGCGATGCTCAACGAACGCTGGACCATGTCATGTCAAAAATTGCCGTCATCGGCGCCGGTATTACCGGCGTCACTACCGCCTATGCGCTCGCCCGGCGCGGCTGCCACGTCACCGTGCTCGAACGTCATCGCTATGCCGCGATGGAAACGTCGTTCGCGAACGGCGGGCAACTCTCCGCCAGCAATGCCGAGGTTTGGAATAGCCGCGCGACCGTGCTCAAAGGCCTGCGCTGGATGTTCAAGCGCGACGCGCCGCTGCTGATGAATCCGCGCCCCACGTGGCACAAATACAGTTGGATCGGCGAATTCTTGCGCCAGATTCCGGGTTACCGCGACAACACGATCGAGACGGTGCGCCTGGCGATCGCCGCCCGTGAGCACTTGTTCTCGATCGCTAAGCGCGAAGCGATCGAATTCGATCTCGAGCAACGCGGGATATTGCATTTCTATGCGACGCGCGGCGAATTCGAGTCCGCTTCGAAGGTCAATGCGATCTTGCGCGACGGCGGCTTGGCGCGCCGGGCCGTCACGCCCGACGAGATTCGTACGATCGAACCGACGCTGCGCGGCGATTTTTACGGCGGCTTTTTTACCGAATCCGACTCGACGGGGGATATTCACAAATTCACGCGCGGGTTGGCGCGTGCTTGCGAGCGGCTGGGCGTTCGATTTCGCTACGATGCGGCCGTGCAATCGATCGACGAGACGGGTGAAGGCCAAGTCTCGATCGCACTGCAATCCGATGGCCGTAGCGAGGTGGATCGATTCGATCGCGTCGTCGTTTGCGCAGGTATAGGCAGTCGCGCATTGGCGGCGCACGTGGGCGATCATGTGAACGTCTACCCGGTTAAGGGTTATTCGATCACTGTGTCGCTCGATGACCCGGCGAGCCGGGAGGCGGCGCCGTGGGTCAGCTTGCTCGACGACCGCGCGAAGATCGTGACGAGTCGCCTCGGCAGCGACAGGTTTCGCGTGGCGGGTACGGCCGAATTGAACGGCGAGAACCGCGACATTCGAGCGGATCGAATCGCGCCGCTCGTTCGGTGGGTGCGGGAGCATTTTCCCGAGGTGTCGACCGCGCGCGTCGTTCCATGGGCCGGGCTGCGGCCCATGTTGCCGAGCATGCTGCCGAGAGTCGGAAGAGGGCGGCGGCGTACCGTGTTCTACAACACGGGGCATGGACACTTAGGGTGGACGCTCTCCGCCGCCACGGCGGAAAGCGTCGCCGATCTCGTGGCGGGCGACCTGGCGTCGTCGCGTTTGCGAGTGAGCCAGGTCGGCACGCACAGCGTCGCTTGACCGGTCCGAGGCTAATCCCGAGCCGGGCCGTAGCCGCCACCGCCCGGCGTCTGGATGACGACGACGTCGTCCTGCCCGACCTGCATCCGATGCCGTGCGCCGAAGTGTTCGCGCGAGCCGTCCTTGCGTTCGATCCAATTGACCCCGATCGCGCCGGGTGCGCCGCCGTTCAACCCGAACGGCGGCACGAGACGGCGGTTGGCGAGCATGACGGCCGTCATGGGTTCGAGAAAGCGCACGCGCCTTTCGGTCCCGTCGCCGCCGCGATGACGTCCGTCGCCGCCGCTTCCGAGCCGGACGCTAAACGCGTCGAGCCGCACCGGAAAGCGCCACTCGAGCACTTCGGGATCGGTCAGACGCGAGTTCGTCATATGCGTCTGTACGGCGCTGCATCCGTCGAACGTAGGCCCGGCGCCGGATCCGCCGCATATCGTTTCGTAATACTGAAGGCTGTCGTTGCCGAACGTGAAATTGTTCATCGTTCCCTGCGCGCCGGCCAGCACGCCGAGCGCGCCGTAGAGCGCATCGGTCACGACTTGCGACGTTTCCACGTTGCCAGCGACGACTGCGGCCGGATAGCGCGGATTGAGCATCGAGCCCTCGGGAATCCGAATGTCGAGCGGCTTCAAGCAGCCGGCGTTCAGCGGAATATCCTCGTCCACGAGCGTGCGGAACACGTACAGCACGGCCGCCTTGCAAATCGCCGACGGCGCGTTGAAGTTATTCGGTTGCTGCTCGCTCGTGCCGGCGAAGTCGATGACGGCGGAGCGCCGGGCATGGTCGATCGAGACGCTGACGACGATCTTCGCCCCGTCGTCGAACGCATATTCGAAGCGTCCGTCCTTGAGCACGGACAGCGTGCGTCGCACGACTTCCTCGGCGTTGTCCTGAACATGCTGCATGTAAGCCTGCACGGTACCGACGCCGAATTGTCCGCACATGCGCTCGAGTTCCTGCGCCCCTTTCGTGCAGGCAGCCACTTGCGCGCGCAGATCGGCCAGATTTTGTTCGACATTGCGCACGGGCCAGCGACCCGATAGCAGCTTATCGCGCAGGCGCCCCTCGAGAAAACGGCCCTCGGCGACGAGCTGAACGTTATCGAGCAGCACGCCTTCTTCGTCGACGTGGACCGAATCGGGCGGCATCGATCCCGGCGTTACGCCGCCGATGTCGGCGTGGTGCCCGCGTGCCGCCACGTAGAACATCGGCTCGCCGGAGCCGGATGCGAATACCGGCATGATGACCGTCACGTCGGGCAAGTGCGTGCCGCCCGCATAGGGCGCGTTCAACGCAAACGCGTCGCCGGGCCGCATCGTTCCCATGCGGCGTTCGATCACCGTGCGCACGCTTTCGCCCATCGAGCCGAGGTGAACGGGCATATGCGGCGCGTTGGCGATCAAATTGCCGTCCGCATCGAACAAGGCGCACGAGAAATCGAGCCGCTCCTTGATGTTGACCGAGTATGACGTGTTCGCGAGCGTCACGCCCATTTGCTCGGCGATCGACATAAACAAGTTGTTGAACACTTCGAGCAGCACCGGATCGGCCTGGGTGCCGGCCGCATGGCGCGCCTCCAGCGGCACCGTGCGTTCCACGACCAGATGATTGTGATCCGTTACCGCCAGCTGCCATCCGGGCTCCACGATCGTCGTGCCCGTGCGCTCCTTGACGATCGCGGGACCGTCGATCCGTGCGCCCGGCGCCATCGCGTCGCGATCGTAGACCGGCGCCTCGCGCCATTGGCCGCCGGTGAAGAGGCGTGTCGACACGACGGGGGCCGGTTGAGCCGAAGCGTCCTCGGCGAGCGGCCATTGCTCGTCGCGGGCTTGTCGCGTGCAGCCGATGGCTTCGACGGCCACGGCTTCGACGATCAAAGCGCGATTGGGCATGAGAAAGCCGTAGCGGGTCCGATAGACCTTTTCGAACTGCGCGACGACGATCGCGGCGTCGTCGTCGAAATCGACTTCGAGCGCGGTATCGGTGCCGTCGTATTTGACGTGCAGCGTGTGGCGCAGACTGATCCGGCTATCGTCGATCCGTTGGGCGGCCACTTCGCCGCGCGCGGCTTGCGCAAGCTCACCGAAGGCGGCATGGCAAGCCGCGAGCGCGGGGTTGTCGAGCGGCACTTCCAGCGCGCGTTGCTTGAGCGCGCGGACGTCGGCCAGGCCCATGCCGTAGGCCGACAGCACGCCGGCAAGCGGATGAATGAAGACGCGCGTCATGCCGAGCGCGTCGGCCACGAGGCAGGCATGTTGGCCGCCCGCGCCGCCGAAGCAGGCCAGCGTATATTGCGTGACGTCATAGCCGCGCTGCACCGAAATTTGTTTGATCGCGTTGGCCATGTTCTCGACCGCGATCTTCAAGAACCCTTCGGCGACTTCCTCGGGCGTCCGCTCGATCCCCGTCGATGCCGAAACGGTACCGGCCAACTCGGCAAAGCGTTGGCGCACGATCGCATCGTCGAGCGGTTCGTCGCCTTGCGGGCCGAACACTTTCGGAAACCATTGCGGATCGAGCTTGCCCGTCATGACGTTGCAATCGGTCACGGTCAGCGGGCCGCCACGCCGGTAGGCCGCAGGCCCCGGGTTCGCGCCGGCACTCTCGGGACCGACTCGGAAACGCGCCCCGTCGAAGCTGCAAATCGAGCCGCCGCCGGCCGCGACGGTGTGGATTTTCATCATCGGGGCGCGAATGCGCACGCCCGCGACTTCCGTGACGAAGTCTCGCTCGTATTCTCCCGCGTAGTGGGTGACGTCGGTCGAGGTACCGCCCATATCGAAGCCGATGATGCGGTCGAAGCCCGCGAGCGCGGCCACTTGCGCGGCACCGACGATGCCGCCGGCGGGTCCCGATAGGATCGCGTCCTTGCCTTGAAAACGATGCGCATCGGTCAAGCCGCCGTTGCTCTGCATGAATTGCAGCGGGACAGGGCCCAGTTCGCTTTCCACTTGACGCACGTAATGGCGCAATACGGGCGATAGATAGGCGTCGACGACGGTCGTATCGCCGCGCGAGACGAGCTTCATCAGCGGGCTGACTTCGTGGCTCACCGAGATTTGCGTGAAGCCGATTTCCTGCGCGATCGCTTTGAGCCTGCGTTCGTGCTCGGGATGACGATAAGCGTGCAGCAAGACGATGGCGCATGACCGGATCCCTTCGTCATAGGCCTGACGAAGCGACGTGCGCGCGCTAGCCTCGTCGAGTTCGTGCACGAGCTCGCCCCTTGCGCCGATGCGCTCGTCGATCTCGACGACGCGCTCGTAGAGCAGCGTGGGCAGCTCGATGTTGCGGACGAACAGCTTAGGCCGATTTTGATAGGCGATGCGCAGCGCATCGGCGAAGCCCTTCGTGATCGCGAGTACGGTGCGCTCGCCCTTGCGCTCGAGCAGCGCATTCGTCGCGACGGTTGTCCCCATGCGCACGCATTCGATCAGCTCCGCCGGCACGGGTGAGCCGTGCGGCACGCCGAGCAACTCGCGAATGCCTTGCACGGCCGAGTCGCGATAGCGTTCGGGGTTTTCCGAGAGGACCTTGTGCGTGACGAGCATCCCGTCGGGGCGTCGTGCGACGATGTCCGTGAACGTACCTCCCCGGTCGATCCAAAATTGCCATCGTTCGGAGTCCGAAATAATTTGCTGTGTGTCGTGCTTCATGTCTTCGTACATCATGGTCTGGATAATGGGGGCGATCGAGGCTTAGTGCTTGAGCTGAGCACCGCGCGTTTCCGGCAGCGTGAGGGCGGCGAGGATGACGACGCCGTAAGCGCAAGCGGCGAAGGTGCCGATGGCGGCGCCAAGCGCCATCTTTTGCGCGACGTAGCCGATGAGGAACGGGAAGGCTGCGCCTACGGCACGGCCGAAGTTGTAGCAGAAGCCCTGGCCGGATCCACGCACGCGGGTGGGGAAGAGTTCCGACATGAAGGCGCCCATCCCCGAAAAAATGCCCGAAGCGAAAAAGCCTAGGGGGAATCCGAGAATAAGTAACAGCGTGTTGTCGAGCGTCACGTGCGTATAGGCGAGCGCGATGATCATCGATGCGAGGGCGTAGACGATGAAGGCCAGTTTCCGGCCGGCGCGGTCGGACAACCATGCGCCGAACAGATAGCCCGCGTAGGACCCAGCGATGATGACGGCGAGATAGCCGCCGGTGCCGATGACGCTCAAGTGCTGCTCCGTCTTGAGGTAAGTCGGCAGCCACGTCGTGATGGCGTAATAACCGCCTTGCGCGCCCGTCGCGAGCAGGGCGGTGCGCAGCGTGGTCCACCACATATCGGCGCCGAAGATTTCCATGAACGAGTGCGACGTATTCGTTTCGCGCTCGTGGGCTTTGACCTGGCGGTGTACCTCGGGCTCTTCCACGAAGCGGCGGATGAAGATGACGAACGGCGCGGGCGCGATGCCGAGGGCGAACAGCACGCGCCATGCGGTCTCTGCCGGCAAGAGGGAAAACACGAGCGTATAGAGTCCGGCGGAGACGGCCCAACCGATGGCCCAACCCGCTTGAACCATGCCGACCGCTTTGCCGCGGTCGCGGGCGCGGATCACTTCTCCCATCAAGACGGCGCCCGCCGTCCATTCGCCGCCGAAGCCCAATCCCATCAGGCCGCGTGCGACGAGCAATTGCGTGAAGTTTTGCGCGAATGCGCAAGCGAGCGTGAAGACCGCGAACCAGACGATGGTGATCTGTAGCGTGCGTACGCGTCCGACGCGATCGGACAAGATGCCGGCGATCCATCCGCCGAGCGCGGACATCAGCAACGTCACGGTACCGATGAGCCCCGCTTGGCCGGAAGTCAGTCCCCACGTTGCGATCAGCGCGGGAATGACGAAGCTTAGGAATTGCGTGTCCATTGCATCGAGCGCGTAGCCCGCTTTGCAACTCCAAAACGCGCGGCGTTCGTTCGCGCGCAAGTGGCCGTACCAGCCGAACAGGGCATGACCGCGATGGCCGCCGACGTCGCCGGCATCGTCGGCGGGCTCGACCTCGGGGTAATGGGCTTCGGTATGCATTGATGTCTCCTCGTTGCTACGAGTATTCATGGCAAACGCTGCGTCAGAGGACGGCGAGCGATGCGTTGGGGATATCGGTCACGAGCATGTGGCCCGGTCGATGCGCAATGGCGAACGGCAGCCGCGCGGCTTGGAGCGCACTTTGCGGTGTCACGCCGCAGGCCCAGAACACGGGCACTTCGTCTTCGCGGATCGTCACGGCATCGCCGTAATCGGGACGCGACAGATCGGCGATGCCGATCGCGCGCGGGCTGCCCAAATGGACCGGGGCGCCGTGCACCGAAGGGAAGCGGCTCGTCACCTGCACGGCTCTTATCGCGTTCGCGCCCGTCATCGGCCGCATCGATACGACGAGCCGACCGCCGAACGGACCGGCCGGGGCATTCTCGATATCGGTGCGGAACATGGGCACGTTCACGCCCTCCTCGACGTGCCGGAGCGGGATCCGTTCGTTCGCCAGCATTTGCTCGAAGGAAAACGAGCAGCCGATCGCGAAGGCGACGAGATCGTCGTTCCAGAGCGCGACGATGTCGTCGGGCTGTTCGGCGAGTTCGCCGTCTCGATAGACGTTGTAGCCGGGCACATCGGTGCGCAGATCAAGATCGCGACCGAGCGCCGGTATATTCCATTGCCCGCGCTCGCCGACGCCGAGCAGGGGGCATGCTTTGGGGTTTCTTATGCAAAAGCGTAGGAAGTCCTCGGCGTAGGCGCTCGGAATGATCACGAGATTGGCTTGGGCGTACTCGCCGCAGTGGCCGGCGGTCGGACCTTTGAAGTCCTTATGGCGAACGAGTTGGCGGAATCGATGCGGCATGAAGGCATTCCTCGATGAAGGTGGCTTGGTGAGGAGATTAGGTTTGAATGAAATGACGCGCCAGCAAGTTATTCCGTGCGCTGCCGTCAAGTTTCTCTTAACACTTTCATGCGGGTTTTCCCGCAACCCAGGTGCGCGCGAGGAACGGAACGATGCGCGGAGATCCATGACTGACAAGCGATTGGCGGCGATGAACGGTGCCGGATTGGCGACTGACCGGATTGACTTATTTCGTGCTTAGCGATCGAATCGATGCCTCGAGGCGAGGGGCGGTGGGTTTTTGATTCACTTAACATTCGCGCATGGATGCCGTTATGCAGATGGGCAGCGAGTGACATCAGGCGCGGCATGCCCACGGTCTAACCCGCCCATTTCGTCTGAACAAAGAAACCATCATGTCTCGCTTATCCCTGCGACAAAAGCTTTGGATTCCGCTGCTCCTGACTTGGGTCGGGTTGCTGACGCTGACCGTCTGGCACGCCATGCAGATGCGCGAGATGCAGTTGGGCGAACGCAAGCACGCGCTCGCCGACGTGACGGAGATGGCGTACTCGATCGCCTCGGGCCTCGATCGCGATGCGCAGGCGGGCAAGATCGGCGCCGATGCGGCGAAGCAGCAAGCGCTGGCCCGTATCGCCGACCTTCGCTATAGCGGCAATGGATATGTGACGGTTGTCGGCGCGGATTCGGTCGTGGTCATGCATCCGATGGCGCCGAAGCTGAACGGCAAGGACATGTCGCAATGGAAGGATTCGAAAGGCAACTTCCTGTATAGAGACATCGCGGCGGCCGGGGCTTCGCCTAGCGGCATGGGGTATGTCGAATACTGGTGGCCCAAGCCGGGCGAGACCGAGCCCAGCTCGAAGCTTGGATTCGTCCAGCGCTATAAACCGTGGAATTGGGATTTCATCGCCGGCGTTTATCAGGACGACATTCAAACGGCCTTCTATCACACGCTCGGCCTGTCGTTCGTTGTCCTGATCGTCTTGGGCGCGGCGATTTCGATTTTGACCTCGGTTGCCGTCAAGAGCGTGCGGCGCTCCGTGGGCGGCGAGCCCGCGAAGGCTGCCGAGCTCGCGCGTCAAATCGCATCGGGCGACCTGACCGGCCGAATCGAAGTGGCGCAAGGCGACGACGACAGCATCGTCTCCGCCATCGCTTACACCCGCGATACGCTGGCGGGCACGGTGTCGCGCGTGAAGTCGGCGGCCGAAACAATTCGCGTCGCGGCGGCCGAGATCGCCACCGGCAACGGCGATTTGTCGAGCCGCACGGAACAGCAGGCGGCGTCGCTCGAGGAAACGGCGGCGGCGATGGACGAGTTGACGTCGACGGTCAAACAAAACGCCGAAAACGCTTCGCGGGCGACCGAGGTGGCGGCCAGCGCGTCGTCGGAGGCGGAGCGCGGCGGTGGCGTAGTCGGCGATGTCGTCAGCAAAGTCAGAGCGATCGCCGAAAGCTCGAAGAAGGTGGCCGATATCACGTCCGTCATCGATAGCATCGCGTTCCAAACCAACATCCTTGCGCTGAACGCGGCCGTGGAGGCCGCGCGGGCCGGCGACCATGGACGGGGTTTCGCCGTCGTCGCGAGCGAGGTGCGCAGCCTGGCCCAACGTAGCGCGGCGGCTGCCAAGGAGATCCGCGTGCTCGTGGATACCTCGCTGGCCCAGGTCGAAAGCGGGGCGGCATTGGCCGAAAGCGCGGGCGATGCGATGGAAGGCATCGTCACGGCGGTCAAGCGCGTCACCACGATCGTCGGCGAGATCTCCACGGCATCGAATCAGCAAAGCATCGGCATCGACGAAGTCAATCGCGCTATCTCGCAGATGGACGGTGCGACGCAACAAAACGCGGCCCTCGTCGAGCAGGCGGCCGCGGCGGCGGTGTCGCTCAACGAACAGGCCCAGCAGCTCGGCGAGGCGATGCAGGTGTTCCGCGTGGCTGAGGATTCGACACGACCCGGTAGGCGATGAACACGCGATTCGTCGAAACGTTCGTTACCCTGGCCGAGCTCGAAAGCTTCCGCGCCACGGCGCGCGTTCTGCACGCGACGCCGGCGACCATTTCGTTACGAATCAAATCGCTCGAAGACGAGTTGCGCGCTGAACTCGTCGATCGCTCGACCACTCAATTTCGTCTGACGCCGGCGGGCGAAAGCTTGCTCGGACTCGCACGCAACGTGGTGGATGCGGCGCGCGCGCTACGCGAGGCGGCAGGGCAAGAAGTCGTCGTGGGCGGTAAGTTGCGCCTGGGCGTGATCGAAACGCTCGTGCATTCTTGGCTCGCTCACTACGTCACGCACCTGAATGCGAAGTTTCCGCAGCTCGACGTCGACCTGACCGTCGATTCGAGCGCGGTATTGCAGCAGCGACTGCTGGCCGGCGAACTCGATTTGGTGATTCGCGTCGAGGGTATCGATAGCACGAAGATCGCCTCGAGCGCGATCGCAAGCTATCCCGTCCGTTGGATCGCAAAGCGCGGGCTGCTCTCCAAACGTGCGGCGGGACTTGCGTCCCGGGTGCTTCAGCGGCCTATCTTGACCTTCGGCCGCGGCACGGCGCCTCAAGTTGCGTTGCAAAGCATCGTGCTCACGCTCGCGCGGCAAGAAAACGTGCGACCCGAGCAAACGCGCATGACATGCTCGCCTTCCGTGGCGGCGATCGTGCAGCTCGTGCGCGACGGCTACGGGGTGGCCTGTATCCCGAGCCTGTTCGTAACCGACGAGTTGCGCACGGGCGAATTCGTCGAATTGCCGCTCAAGCCGGTGCCGCCGCCGATCGTCGTTTCCGTATGCAAACCGACGAATGCCAATGCGATGGTCAATGCGGCGGCCAGCGCCGCGCATATCGCCTGCACCGCGTATTGCCGCACGAAGCGGCGCGAGCTGATCGAAGCCCTCTGACAAAACCCCCGCGTCGTGTCCTTCAGCCGGCGCGCGGCGAAAGATGGATGCCGGCGAGCATGCAGCGCACCGATCCACCGGCCGTTTCTATCGTCGGCACGTCGAGCGGCAGCAGCCGCGCCGAGCGTTCGATCAGCGCGCGCTGAGCGGGCGTCAAGCTCGCGAGGGCGGTTGTCGATAGCGCCAGCAGACGGCCGTCGGGTCCGCTTAACTCGAGCGCATTAGCCGCGAAATGAGCGATTTGCCCATGATCGAGCGCGATGACCTCGCGCCCCGTCGCTAAAAGACGCTCGCGCACTTCGTCGCGCCGGTGGGCATCGCGGATCGAATCAAGGCCCACCAGCGCGAACGCCGTGGCCACGCTCATCATCACGTTCGTGTGATAGATGGGGCGCCCGTCCGGATCGGCGGTATCGAAGCAGATCGCCTCGAAATGAAACTGGCTGCAAAACCGTTCGAGTGCAATCGGATCGGCTCGATTGGAACGGGCGGCGAATGCCGTGCGCCCGATATGATCGAGCACGACGGCCCCGGTGCCTTCGAGAAACATGCCGTCGTATTCGAGCCCCGAGTAGTCGACCACTTCATGCACGCGGTATCGAGCCTTGAGCATCTCGATGACGTCGATGCGGCGCTCGCGCCTGCGGTTGGCGCTATACATCGGGAAGAGGGCGACGCGGCCGCCCGCATGCGTCGAGAACCAATTGTTCGGAAACACGGAATCCGGCGTGCCCAGCGCGCCCTCATCGTCGAACAGATGCACGCGCACGCCCGCGTCCGTGAGCGCCTGCGCGGCGGCCGTGACCTCATGGCGAGCCTTCTCGGCCACCGCTTGAGCCCTTGCCGCATCGAGACCGACGGGATGGCGTTGGAACGCGTTGTCGGCCGCCGTTTCAGGGTTCGGCATGAAACGATGCGGGCGAATCATGACGACGGCGGCGGGCGCTTGAATCGACGAGGCATTCATGACAGGCATCGGACGATCTTGTGCGGCGGCCATGCGAACGAGTTGAGGTGTCATCGTGCGAACGCCTGCACCTGTTCGAAGCTGCGTGCGGCCTCGGGGCTCGCGACGTGTGCTTGCTGGATGAGCGCGAATAAGTTCTTGGGATCGACGGAGGGCGGAATGAGCGAAATGTCGATCCCTGCGTCGTACCGCCGATCGAGTGCATGCAAATAGCGCAGTGCCGAATAATCTTCCAAGGCGAACCCGACCGAATCGAATACGGTGATCTGCTCATCGTTCTCACGGCCCACCAACTCGCCCTCCAAAATTCGCCAGAGTTCGACGACCGGGAAATCGGCCGGCATTTGTTGAATGTCGCCCTCGATGCGGGTTTGCGGTTCATATTCGACGACGACACGGCTCGCGCGCAGCACGTCCGCGTGCAGCTCGGTCTTGCCGGGGCAGTCGCCGCCGACCGCGTTCAAGTGCATGCCGGGCTCGATCATGTCGGGCGTGACGATCGTCGCGTAGGTTTTGTCGGCGGTGACGGAGGTGACGATGTCCGCGCCGCGTACCGCATCGGCGGCCGAGGGGGCCTTGAGGACGCGCAACGCCGGGTAGGCGCTCAGATTGCGGATGAGTTTATCGGTGGCGTTCGAGTCGAGATCGAAGACGCGAACTTCTTCGATGCCGAGCAGCGTGTGGAACGCGATCGCTTGAAACTCGCTTTGCGCGCCGTTGCCGATCAAGGCCATCGTCTTCGAATCGGATCGGGCGAGCACACGTGCGGCGAGCACCGAGGTTGCCGCCGTGCGCAATGCCGTCGTCAAGGTGAGTTCGGCTAGGAGGACCGGATACCCGGTGTCGACTTCCGCTAGCGCGCCGAATGCCATCACCGTGTGGATCCCGCGTTGGGCGTTGATCGGGTGCCCGTTGACGTACTTGAATGCGAATAGCGTGTCGTTGGCCACCGGCATGAGCTCGATCACGCCGTTTGGGGAATGGCAGGCGACGCGCGGCGATTTATCGAATTCGTTCCATCTGAGGTAGTCCGCGCGCAGCGTATCGACGAGTTCGCTCAGGAACGCCGGCACGCCGACGCGAGCGATGAGTCGGCTGGTGGCGGGGACGTCGAGGAATCGAGTCATCATGGTTGTCTCCTAAAGTGCCGCGGCGTTGTTTGCCGCCGATAGGGATCATTATTTCCGCGAGCGGAGCCAACAAAAAGCTGGCAAAGGTGACAAATTGACAATGAAAATTGACAATATGTTCAATTCGGATGGAAATTTGCTCAAGCCGGCGGTCGCGTATCGCTCGCTGTGCCGCTCAAGAGGCGGGGGATAACGGACTATGATCAATCTCGACGATGTGGATCGGCAGCTCATCGGGTTGCTGCGCGACGATGCGCGGATGCCGGTGGTGGCGCTGGCGAAAGTGCTGAGAGTGGCGCGGGCGACCGTGCAAAACCGGCTGACTCGGCTCGAAAACGAGGGCGTGATTGTCGGCTATACCGTGCGGCTCAAACGCGCCGCCGAAAAGCATCGGATCCGCGCGCTGATGTCCGTGGCGGTGCAGGGCAATCGCGCGGCGGACATCATCAAGGCGCTACGGGGACACCCCAACGTCACGACGATCCATAGCACGAACGGCCGTTGGGATTTGATCGCCGAGTTGCAGGCCGACTCGCTGGAGGAGTTCGATCGGGTATTGGGTGCGATCCGCTTGATCGACGGTATCGCCAATACGGAGACCAGTATTTTGTTGTCGACGCACAAGGCGTGATCGAGCCGCCGGCGCGGGGAAGGCAAGTGGCGATCGCGCGGTATCAAGAAGTATCATGAGTTTTGATACTTCTCATAGTCGATGATACTTTTCGATACTGCCGGATTTCCTGAGCGCTTGGTATCATCGAGTATCAGCATTTTTGATACGTATCAAACATGATGATACTTCGTGAAACGCCCGAACCGGATCCGTGGCATTTCGCCCGCGCCGACTTGGCTGCGGCCTATCTGGATGCATTCGATTTGAAGCTGTCGTCCGCCCGAGGGCTGTTCGCGCGCCGGCGCATGGGGAAGACGGAGTTTCTGCGGCGCGATTTGATGCCCGCGGCCGTTGCGCGCGGGTACCTCGTTGCATACACGAACCTCTGGGATAGCCGGTCGGCGCCCGCGACGGCGTTGTTGTCCGCGCTCTCGGAAGCGCTCGAGCCCCAGGGTTTGAAAGCCGTACTGGCCAAGCTCGGCAGGCCTGTGAAGAAAGTGAAGGCGACGGCCTCCGTTCCAGGGATGGAGGGGACGCTCGAGGCGGAGTTGGCCGCACCGAGCACGGATAGTGCCGTAGCGTTGCGGGAAATCCTCAAACAACTCGACCGTCAAAACAAGCCGCTTCTGCTGGCGATCGACGAGGCGCAGGTGCTGGCGCGCGCGATGCATAGCGACTTTGCACATTCGCTGCGCGCCGCGCTCGATATTCGCAAGCTCGGTATCAAGGTGATCTTCGCCGGCAGCTCTGAAACCACCTTGCGCGAGATGTTCGCGCGCGCCTCGGAGCCTTTCTACAACTGGGCCACGCTCGAGCCGTTCCCGCTATTGGGAGACGAATTCGTGAGCTTCACGGTCAAGCTCATGAATAGCATGATCAAGAACAAGATCACGTTGGCCGAGGGCAGGCAAGCCTTCGATGAATTGCATCGAACGCCGGAATTTTTCAAACGATTCGTCGAACGGTATGTGCTTTATCAACCGCAAGGTATGTCGGCCGCGTTGGCGCATACGAAGGCGTCCGTGTTTTCGGACGAGCACTTTTCGAAGCAATGGGCCGAGATGAATCCGGCCGATCGAGCCGTGGTGACGCTACTGGCACGGGGCGATGGCGATATTCATGGCGCGGCGAGTATCGCGGCGGTGTCGGCGTGGTTAGGCAAGCCCGCCAGCAAAAATACGGTCGCTCATGCGCTGCGGCGCTTGCAGGCCAATAACGTCGTGACGCGGCTGGGGCTAGGCCATTACCGCATCGAAGACGAAGCGTTCGCGGAATGGGCCCGTCGGCGCAAGCAATAGCGTGCATCTGACTGAGCGGCGGCGGTACGCTCGCACTTCAGGTGGCGGCCGCGGCAAGGCTCGTCGAGCATGCCGAAAACAGCCATCGGCGGAACGCCGGCGCGGTAGGCGTTTCGGGCCGCGCGGGCGGGCACACCAGAAAGTATCCGCGCGGCGTGCTCACGGGCTCGTCGAACAGCGATACCAACTGTCCGCTGGCAATGAGCTCGTCGACGAGCGGCAGCCATCCCAGTGCAACGCCTTGATGGGTCAGCGCCGCGTTCATGACGAGCGCATAGCTGTTGAACGTCGAGCCGTGACGATCGGGGGGCGCGCTTAGATCGTGCGCCGCGAACCAACTATTCCAGCCTAGCCAGCGCTCGGGTTCGGTGGGCTGCACATGCAACAACGGCGCCGAATACAGATCGGCCGGTTTGGAAATGTTGGGATGCGCTTCGCGAAATCTCGGCGAACAGACCGGCACGACTTCCTCGGGAAACAAGCGCGTCGCGGTGCAGGGCGCGAAGTCGCCGTCGCCGAATGCGATTACCACGTCCGCATGATCGCGGCGCGGATCGAATGCGAGCTGCGACGTCACCACTTTCACGTTGATATCGGGCAATAGCCGCCGCAGATCCATGAGCCGGGGTACGAGCCAATAGGTCGCGAAGCCGGCATCGGTCAAGATCGTCAATGCGCCTTTCGCCCGTGCCGCGCGTATTTCGGAGACGGCGTCGCGCATCGTCGCCATGCTTTGACGCACGGCCTCGTAAAGGCGCTGGCCGTCCGCCGTCAGCGTCACGCCGCGGTGTCCGCGCTCGAAGAGCGGCGTGCCGAGGTCGGCTTCGAGCTGCACAATGCGCTGGCTCACGGCCGGCTGGGTGGAGCCCAGTTCGCGCGCGGCCGCCGTGAAGCTCGCCAGGCGCGCCGCGGATTCGAACACCGACAGCATCTGGAGCGGCGGCAAACGGTCTTGGTCAGACATAAGCAAGCCCTAAGAGGAGGTGTGTTTCAGGGTGTCTCGCTGCGTGCCAGAAAAATCGCTAAGCCTATGAACTAAAACAATTTGCATGAGCCATCGTACGCTAGCCGTAATCGCAGTGTTACACATTTCATGGATCGCTAGACGGGGAGCTCCGGGCTGCGCTCCGCGCTAAGCAGGGGTAGTGCTGGAAATCGCCGGCGGAGGAGGCCCCCAGGGCCGTCACCCGGCGTATTCCATTCCCGCCGACCAATGGTCGGCGAGTGAGGAGCGGCTTGCCTATTCGTGCGCGCGCCCCGGCGGTCGGGGTGGCATGTGGTGGTGGTTCGCCGCTTATGCCACGCCTTCCCTCGCTAATCCAGCCCCTGATCTGCGCGCATCATCACGTTCCGAATAAACGCATTCGGCGGCACCGAAAGCGATCGGCATTTGCCTCTACGACGTGGCTACGCAAGGACCCGTTGGCTCTTGACCGAAGTCACGTGTCGTCGCGTCGTTCGTTTGCCTCATGGTCTTGCCGTAGCGGAGCCCTTAGTTTGGTGATGTTCGACGCTGGATCTCTTAGCGCCGGATGTGCGATACGCGCCGCGTATCGCACCATGCCCACCGAACCGGGAGTGCCACATGCCGCTTTATCCGAAATTGCCGAGCACAGTGAAGCCTAGCGAGCTGACGATGATCAACCCGGTCTGGATCGACATTCAGACCGACCCACAGGAGTTCGTCCCGAACAGGAGCGTCACGTTTCTCTGGGTCATGCGCGACGACGGCAGTGTCATCGTCGGCGTCGAAGAGCCTTGGAGGTATCGCGATGCGTTCTCGCCCAGCGTATGGCCGATGCTCGATGACATGAGGAAGCACTACGAGGACCAGGCCGAGTATTGGAAGACGCAAAGCATCCGCGATGGCAGTGGCGGCCACCCGACACTCGCGGCATGGTTCTCACCGAGCGGTGGTGCTTCGGGGCACGCGGGCTTCGCGTATATCGGCGGAGAATTGCGCTACGAGGCCCAGACGGGCTGGGTCCTCACTAACCAGTCGGGACGCTTTGGCCGCCGCGAGGACATGGCCCGCAAAGAGGTGGATCCGGCCGACGTGCAGCTAGCGATGAACGCCGCCGCCCAGCGCATCCGGGACAAGACTGGCCTGACGGTCACCGTCCACATGATGCAGTAACGCGCCGGTCAGGCACCGCCCGCAGCGTGGGTTTCAATCTTTTGCGGGCTGGGGGGTGCCCCTATGTCCTTCGTCAAGCGTTAGGGGCTGACTTGGGTTGGTAAATGGTGCCGTCGCGCAGCATGGCGAACAGGACGTCGCAACGTCGCCGTGCCAGCGCGATGAGCGCTTGGTTGTGGCGCTTGCCCTGCTGGATCTTGCGCGCGTAGTAAGCCCGCGAGACAGGATCTCGCAAGGCAGCGAAGGCGGATAGGAACAAGGCTCGCTTGAGCACCTTGTTGCCGCGTCTGGATGGATGCTCACCACGGATGGATGAGCCTGAGCGCCGGGTGACCGGGGCAAGACCAGCGTAGGCCGCCAAGTGGGCGGCCGAAGCGAAGGCCTTGTGGGCGACTTCGGTCAGGAGTCTGGCGGCGGTCCTGACGCCGACTCCCGGCATGCTGGTCAGGACCGGCCAAAGAGGGTGAGCAAGCACCAGCCGCTCAACTTCGGCGGCGACCTCGTCGCGTTGCTTACGCAAGGCCGCAAGCTGCTGGGCCAAGCGAGGCATGACGATGGTGGCAGCTTGCGTGCCGGGCACGGTCACGGCTTGTTCGCTCAGTGCCTGAACGATCTCGGTCGCCAAGCCTTTGCCCATGCGAGGAGCGAGCTTGGTCAGGCGATTGGCGAGCGTCTTCTCACTAACGGCGGCAAGCGCGGCGGGCGACGGGTAGCGCTCAAGCAGATCGAGCACCGCTGGATGGTCGAGGCGCGGTCCGAGAACGCGTTCGAGAGCGGGATGGATCTGGGTGAGCAAGCCGCGAATGCGGTTGCTGGTTTGAGTGACTTGGTCGGCGAGATCGTCGTCGAAGCCGCACAGCATGGTGAGTTCGGCGAGCTGCTCGTCTGCCAACCGAAGCGAGCGCAGTGTGTGCGGCATCGAGCGAGCGGCTTCGGCAATGATCGCGGCATCGCGGGCATCGGTCTTGGCTTCGCCGGCATGTAGGTCGGCGATGCGACGCATGGCCAGTCCCGGCAGATAGGCGACGAGGACGCCTTCAGCACGGGCAACGGCTACCGGAAGCGCGCCGATGGTGGAAGGCTGATCGACGACGAACAGGAGTCGGCCGTGAGTCTTGAGTTCGGCGATGAGGGCGCGTAGCTTGGCCTCGTCGTTGGGTAGCGCCTTGTTGTACAGGCGCTTACCGCTCCGATCGAGTGCCACGGCGTGATGCTGGCCTTTACCGACATCGACGCCGATAAAGACATCGACGGCGCCATGTTGTTGAGTGTCTTGCATCGAAGTGTGAGCAGAGTGAACGGATTGGCCTGCAACAACGGTGGCAAGTCTCGGCATCCACGTTACGGACGGCGTCGGGATATCCCGGCCAAACCCCTATTAGCGATCACCAGCCACCCACCAGGCCCGGTGACAACACCCCCCGGATCATGACTGCGACTGGCGGCGAGAATCATGCCGGGCCTGGCTGGCCAAAGCCCCAATTATCGGGGCGTGAAGATAGTAACGGGGCGCCTCGAGCGCAGCCAAGAGCGCCACGAGCCCTTCGTGGAGGCGGCTCAGCAAGCACGCCGCGACGCTCGCCATGACAGGGTTAACGCGGGCAGGGCCTCCCTCCAGACATAAGCCCCCCTTATAGGCCCATAAATAGCGGCCGTCTTCACACGCGAATTCTGGGTCGACATATTGGCGTCACACGCCGCTCAAGCCGCGATCGCGCGCAGGGGCTGGGACCGTGGTTGCACCGCGGCAAAGCGCCGGTGGCCGCAACGACTCCAACGCATTGACATCATCGACTTCATGAAGCCCAACACCGGAAAAAATATCCTAGTCTTGATGGCCGACCAATTGACGCCGTCGTCGCTGCGCGTCTACGGCAATACCGTGTCGAAGACGCCGCGCATCGACGCGTTGGCGCGCGACGGCGTGGTGTTCGATTCCGCCTACTGCGCGAGCCCCCTATGCGCGCCGTCGCGCTTCGCCTTTATGGCCGGTAAGCTGCCGTCGAAGATCGGCGCTTACGATAACGCGGCCGAATTCTCTGCGCAGACCCTTACTTTTGCCCATTACTTGCGCGCGGTGGGATACCGCACCGTCCTCTCCGGCAAGATGCATTTTTGCGGACCGGACCAGTTGCATGGCTTCGAGGAGCGCCTCACGACCGACATCTATCCGGCCGATTTCGGCTGGGTGCCTGACTGGGAGCGGCCCGAAGTACGTCCGAGCTGGTACCACAACATGAGCTCGGTGCTCGAGGCGGGCCCGTGCGTGCGGACCAATCAACTCGACTTTGACGACGAGGTGACGTTCACTGTGCGGCAAAAGCTATACGACATCGCGCGTGAGCGTGAGGCGGGCACCGACGCGCGGCCGTTTTGCGTCGTGGCCTCGCTAACGCATCCGCATGACCCTTATGCGATTACTTCGCCCTATTGGAATCTGTATCGCGACGACGAAATCGATTTGCCGCGTACGACGCTAGGTCCGAGCGAAAGCGATCCGCATTCGCGGCGGTTGCGCCACGTATGCGAGAACGACCGGACGCCGCCGACCGAGCAGCAAATACGCCATGCTCGCCGCGCCTACTATGGGTCGCTGTCCTATGTGGATGCGCAATTCGGCGCCATTCTCGATACGCTCGAGGCGGCGGGATTGGCCGACGACACGATCGTGATCGTTACCTCGGATCACGGAGATATGCTCGGCGAGCGCGGGCTTTGGTACAAGATGACGTTCTTCGAAAACGCCGCCCGCGTGCCGTTGATCGTGCACGCGCCGAAAGCGTACGGCGCGCATCGCGTGAGCGCCAGCGTTTCGACGATCGATCTGCTGCCAACCCTCGTCGAACTCGCGACGGGCGCGCGCGAGACGAGCTGGCCCGATCCGATCGACGGACGCAGCCTCGTACCGCACTTGCAAGGCGACGGCGGTCATGACGAAGTCTTCGGCGAATATTTGGCCGAGGGCGCGATCGCGCCGATCGTCATGATTCGCCGTGGTACGTACAAATTCATTCATACGCCGGCGGATCCCGACCAACTGTTCGATCTCGAAGCGGACCCGCAAGAGCTGACCAATCTCGCGAGCGATCCTGCCTACGCGGAGACAGTGGCAGCATTTCTGGCGGAGATCGGCCGCCGCTGGAACCTCGACGCATTGCATCAAGAGGTGTTGGCGAGCCAGCGCCGCCGCCGGTTTCATTACGCCGCGACGACGCAAGGGCATATTCGCTCGTGGGACTGGCAGCCCTTTAGCGATGCGAGCCAACGATATATGCGCAACCACATCGAGCTCGATACGCTCGAGGCGATGGCGCGCTTTCCTCGCGTTGCGCACGAATGATCGGGCGTTCAGGCCATTCACCGAGATATCGCAGACGAACCATAGCAGGTCAATCACACAGGAGCGGGCAATGAAACGAAGCAAGCACCACACCTTCAGGCGCTTGATAGCCGCCATGTTATCGGCGGCGGTCGTCATGCCCTGGGCGGCCGCGCAGGCCGCCGATCCGGCCAGTTGTGCGCAGGTGCGCATGGCCGATCCCGGCTGGACCGACATCGATGCCACCAATGCGATCGCGGGCTTGGTGCTCGGGGCGCTCGGCTACCGCCAAAGCGTCGCGAACCTCTCGGTGCCGATTACGTACGAAGGGTTGAAGAAAGGCCAGATCGACGTATTCCTCGGCAATTGGATGCCGGCGCAAGGTCCGCTCGTGAAACCCTTTGTCGATAGCCATGCGATCGACGTGCTGCATGCGAATCTAACGAATGCGAAATTCACGCTCGCGGTGCCCGATTACGTCGCGGCGGCCGGTGTGCATACGTTCGCGGACCTCGCGAAGTACGGCGACAAATTCGACGACAGAATCTATGGCATCGAGCCCGGAGCGCCGGCGAATCAGAACATCACGAAGATGATCGGCGATAAGGCGTTCGGGCTCGGCGATTGGAAGCTGGTCGCCTCCAGCGAAACGGGCATGTTGACGCAGGTTGCGCGTGCGGTGCGCGAGAAGCGCTGGATCGTCTTTCTCGCGTGGGAGCCGCACTTGATGAATACAGAGTTTCATTTGACCTATTTGTCCGGTGGGGATGCATATTTCGGTCCCAACTACGGCGGCGCGACGGTCAACACCGTGACTCGCACGGGCTTCGCCAATGAATGCACGAATCTCGGCCGCTTGTTCAAGCAGATGACATTCGACGTCGACCTCGAGAATCAAATCATCGCCGACGTGCTCCAGAAAAAAATCAGTTTGAAAACCGCCGCGCGCGATGCGCTAAAGGCCCACCCGGCAGTGCTTAAGCCCTGGCTCGACGGCGTGACGACTGCAAGCGGAGCGAATGGTTTGCAGGCGGTCAATAGCGCGCTTGCCGGCGACTGATATCGACCGACATCCACCGCAGTACACGAGAGACCAACATGATGAAAGCATTGCGCACCCCGATCCGGTCGGGCGTGGCGCTGGCGCTCGCCAGTTTGCCCGCCGTCAGTCACGCCCAAAGCAGCGTGACGCTGTACGGCATCCTCGATGCCGGTATGACTTATGTCAGCAATACCGGTGGATCGCATGTCGTCAGATTCGACGACGGCATTTCGTACGGCAACCGCTGGGGAATCAAAGGGACGGAGGATCTAGGCAACGGTTTGTCGGCCCTCTTCGCGCTCGAAAGCGGATTCAAATTGGGCACGGGCCGCCTGGCGTTCGGCGGTGCGCAGTTCGGGCGGCAGGCGTTTGTCGGTCTGTCGAGCCCTTGGGGTACCGTATCGTTCGGCAATCAGTTGGATATGACCGAGGAGATGGTGTTTCTATACAACGTCTCGGCCTGGGCCAGCGGTTATGCGATTCACCAAGGCGACTTCGACCGATTCAATGGCGATCGGCTGCCGAACTCGGTGAAATTCATGTCTAACGACATCGACGGCTTCAAATTCGGCGGCATGTGGTCGTTCGGCAATGTCGCGGGCAATTTCCATCAAGGCAGCGCCTATAGCGTCGGGGCGCATTACGCGCACGGCGGCTTTACCGTGGGCACGGCTTATACCCAATTGAACAACCCGGGCGGAATCTATGCGTTCGATCCTTACGCGATGATCGGCACCCGGACGTTTCTCGGGCAACCGACGGTAAGCGTCGATCCCGCCAGCGGGGCGGTTACCGATTTGTATTCGAACACGCCGTTTGCCGTGGACAAGCAAGGCACGTTCGGCGTGGGGGCTAGCTACGCGCTCGGACCGGTCACGTTGATGGGCAATTACTCCTATACGACGATCAAAGCGTTCGGGCAGTCGTCCCACATGCAAGTCGGCGAGGGCGGGGCATCTTGGAGCGTGACACCCGCATTCACGATCGATGGCGGGTATCAATACACGCACTTCGAAGGGCACCATTGGAATCAAGTGTCCGCGGGGCTGCACTATCTGCTCTCCAAGCGTACGGACGTCTATATCTCCGGGGACTACTTGAAAGCATCGAGCGGCGTGGACGCTGTCATCGGCTACAGCTTCACGCCTTCGAGCACATCGACTCAGGCCGATATCCGCATCGGCATGCGTCATTCCTTTTAATCGGTCGACTCCTCGTCGTACTTGGGCGGGCGTGTCTTGGACACGGCCCGCCGTTTTTTTACACATGCCGTTTCAGTGCGTGCCCCGGGCTCAATCGGCCACGGCTGCCGAACCTGCAAACGCCGGTTGATCGCGCACGCTCTCCCGCTGCAACATTCTTGCGTACCAGCTACGCAGCGCCTCGCATTCTTCGGGCACCGGCAGCGCCACCAGCGATGCAAACAGCAGCCCGCCGATCACCGTAATGTCCGCCATCGAAAACGCTTCACCGGCGACATACGGCTGCCGGCTCAATACGGCATCGAAGTAGCGCATGCCTCTCACCGCCTTGTCGCGTTGACGGAACCCCCATTCGGGGTTTTGGGAGACCTCGACGTGCGGTCCCAATCCCGGGGTGCCGTGGTGGAAATAGACACTGACCGCATCGAGCAATTCGATCTCGGCGCGCTTGCTCATCATATGGATGATGCCCTTGTCGCGGGGCGTTCTACCCGTTAGCGTCGGCTGGCCGTCTAGTGTGTCGAGGTATTCGGTAATGGCTGTGCATTCGCCGATGCAGGTTCCGTCATCGAGTTCGAGAACCGGCAGGGTGCCCGAATAGTTCTTAGTTGCAATGAATTCAGGCCGCTTATGCTCGCCCTTATAGAGGTCGACCATCACGAACCGAACGCGTGACTGCAAGCGTTTCTCGGCAAGCGCGATTCGCACACGGGTCGGATAGGGTCCTGTCGGGAAATCGTAAATCTTCATCAAGCGGCACTCCCAGTGCGTTGAATTGAATATCGAACGGCACGAGCACGACGCATCGTCCGCACGTTCACCTTCGATTTTTCAAACTACCTAACGTTCGTTAGGGTAAACATAAAAGGTACAATGTGGCCTGTCAACACCTATGTTCGGACGGCGGAGGCGCGAGCAGTGACGAAAGACGCGGGCATGAACTCGAGGGAGCGAATTTTGGAAGCCGCCACACGGATCGCGCAGGCGCACGGCTATGGCGGCTTGAACTTTCGCGGACTGGCCGATGAAGTCGGCATCAAAGCCGCGAGCATCTACCATCACTTCGAAAGCAAGGCCGACTTGGGAGCGGCCGTGGCGCGGCGCTATTGGGAGAGCACGCAGGCGACGCTGGATGAGATGTTGCTGAAGTCGAACGATCCGCTGCGCTGCTTGCGCTACTACCCGGAGATCTTTCGCCGTGCGTTGGAATCCGGGAATCGCATATGTCTATGCAGCTTCATGGCCGCCGAGATCGACGATCTGCCGGAAGTCGTGAGAAAGGAAGTCACAACGTTTGCCGACGTCAATGTCGCTTGGCTCGGCAAGGTGCTGTCGGAGGCCGCCGTCGTGGACGCTAAGGAGTGCGAGCAACGAGCACGCGCGATCTTCGCCGCGATCGCCGGGGCGCAGCTCATTGCCCGAAGCCGCGGCGATATCGCGCTCTATGATGCCCTCATCAAGGGGTATCGGAAGGCGGGTCTTTTGCCCGCCTAACGAGACCTCAAGCCGCTTGTTCTCACGGTTACGAAGCGGGCCGACAGGTGCGGCGTAGGCCCGCCACTCAAGCCGCGGCGCCGTCGAGCCCGGGATAGTCCGTGAGACCTTTTGCCCCGCCGCCGAATAGTGTTTCGCGATGGTGTTGTGCGAGCGGCGCGCCGGTGCGCAGACGCTGCACCAGGTCGGGATTGGCGACAAACGGACGTCCGAAGGCAATGAGATCGGCCCAGCCCGCCTCGATGGCATCCCGCGCGCGCTCGCCTGTATATCGGCCTGCATAGATGAGCACGCCTGGATAGGCGGCGCGCAGCTTGCGCTTGAACTCGAGCGGCATGTGCGGGGCGTCGTCCCAGTCCGCTTCCGCGATATGGATGTAAGCCACGCCGATTTCGCCCAACATCCTAGCGGCGGCAAGATAGGTCGTCTCCGGATCGGCGTCCTCACATCCGTTCAACGTCGTGAGCGGTGCGAGGCGGATCCCGACGCGCTGCGCGTCACCCGTACCTTCGATGAGCGCATGTGCGACTTCGCCAAGGACGCGCAAACGGTTATTCAGCGATCCGCCGTAGATATCGACGCGCGTGTTGGCATTTGAATCGATGAACTGGTTGACGAGATAACCGTTCGCCGCGTGCAACTCGACGCCGTCGAAGCCGGCCTCGATGGCATTGCGCGCCGCGGTGCGGTACTGATCGACGATCTCGCGAATCTCGTCGATATCGAGCGCGCGCGGGGCGGACGCCTGGACGAAGCCCGGCACGCCTTCCTCGTTGCCGGCGATGAATACGTTCACGCCTTCGGCTTGCAGCGGCGACGACGACACGGGCTGCTGGCCCCCAAGCAGGCTCGTGTGGCTCAGCCGGCCGACGTGCCAGAGCTGGGCGAAAATCCGGCCGCCTTTCGCGTGGACCGCGTTCGTCACCTTGCGCCATCCCTCGATTTGACCGGGCGTGTGAATGCCGGGCGTCCATGCGTAGCCCTTGCCGAGCGGTGCGATATAGGTGCCCTCGCTCACGATGAGCCCGGCATCCGCACGCTGTGCATAGTATTCGGCCATCAGCGCGTTAGCCTCGTCGCCCGGTTGGCTCGCACGTGAGCGGGTCATCGGGGGCATCACGATGCGGTTGGGCAGCGTGAGCGCGCCGAGCTGAAGCGGCTGAAAGAGGGGATCATGATTCATGCTGTGCTCCTATGCTTGTTCGCGGTAGAACCGCGGCGAAAGTTCTATTTGCCCGACGTCTCAGTCCCACTTCGCGGCAAGCCCGTCGGGGTTCACTTCGCGGCCGTTGCGCTCGAGCGTCGCGATTTGCGCCATGTCTTCGTCGCTCAGTTGGAGCGTTTGCGCGAGCAAGTTGCTCGCAAGGTTCTCGCGCTTCGTCGACGAGGGAATGACCGAGTACCCGAGGCGCAACGCCCAGGCGAGCGCCACTTGCGCCGGCGTTGCATCGTGGCGTTCGGCGATCATGCGGATGACCGGATCGCCAAGCACTTTGCCGTACGCGAGCGTCATGTACGACGTGATTGGGATGCCCTCCTGACGGAGGAAGTCGACGAGCTTGCGGCTCTGTAGATAAGGACTCAATTCGATTTGGTTGGTCGCGAGGTTTTCGCGGCCGACGACCGCTATCGCTTGTTTGGTCAAGTCGATATTGAAATTGGATACGCCGATCTGCTTGGTCAATCCCTGCGACTTGGCTTGCGCGAGCTCACTCATGTATTCCTCGAGCGGAACGCCGTTGCCGGGCGCGGGCCAGTGAATGAGCGTGAGATCGACTTCGTCGGTGCGCAGCTTGGCGAGGCTCTCCTTGAGGCTTGGGATCAGCTTGTCGCGAGCGTAGTTTTCGACCCAGATTTTCGTGGTCAGGAAGAGATCTTGGCGTGCGACGCCGGAGGAGGCGATCGCTTCGCCCACGTCGGCTTCGTTGCCGTAGATCTGTGCTGTGTCGATCGCGCGATAGCCTAACTCGAGGCCGTTGCGCACGGAATCGATGACGACTTGGCCTTGTAGGCGGAAGGTGCCGAGGCCGAAAGCGGGAATAGTACTCATCACGTTCTCCGTGGAGTCGATTGAAAGAAGTGGAAGCGCCGGTTCAATGGACAACTTCCACAGGCTCCGCGGTGCGTTCGGGCAGGCCGTCGCGCGTGTCGAGGCGGCCGCTCAGTGCCGTCAGCGCGAAGGCGGCAAGCGTGACCGCTGCGGCAATCCACGGCGTATGGCCGAGGCCGATGTGCGCAACGATCAGTCCGCCGAGCGACGAGCCGCCCGCCACGCCTAGATTGAACGCGGCGATGTTGAAACCCGATGCGACGTCGGCTGCCTCAGGTGCGAAATGCCGAGCTTGCTTGACGACGTAGACTTGCAGTCCCGGCACGTTTCCGAATGCGACCGCGCCCCAGCAGAGCATCGTGAGCACGGCGAGCCACGGGCTGTGTACGGTGAACGTCAGCGCGAACAGCACCGCAGCGAGCAACAGGAAGATGCGCTTGAGTGCCTTCACCGGGCCTACTCGGTCGGCGAGCTTGCCGCCCCACACGTTGCCGAGCGCGACGGACAGGCCATAGGCGACCAGCACGATGCTGACTTCGGCGGGCGTGAAGCCGGTAATCTGCTCGAGCAGCGGCGCCATGAACGTGAAGGCGATCAGCGAGCCGCCGTAGCCCACCGCGGTCATCGCATACACCAACGCCAGCCGCGGCTCGGCGAGCACGCGGAACTGCTGGAGCATCGGTGCGGGACGCGTATGTGCCAGATGGCGCGGGACGAAAACGAGTGCGCCAAGCATTGCGACGAGCCCGAATAGCGCGACGATGAAGAAGGTCGCTCGCCAGCCGAAGTGCTGACCGATGAACGTGCCTAGCGGAATTCCCGCGACGAAGGCCACCGTCATGCCGCTGAACATGGTTGCGATTGCGCTGGCGGCCTTGTTCTTGGGAACGAGCGTCGTCGCGATGATGGAGCCCACCGAAAAGAACACGCCGTGTGCGAGGCCGGTCAGGACGCGGGCTACGATCAGCGATTCGTAAGTGGGCGCGCGCCAGGCAACGAGGTTGCCGACCGTGAAGAGCGCCATGAGGCCTACGAGCAGCAGCTTGCGGGGTACGCGCCCGGTCAGTGCGGTCAGCAAAGGAGCGCCGACCGCGACGCTCAATGCGTACAAGCTGACCAGGAGACCGGCCGAGGGCAGGCTAATGCCGAGGTCGGACGAAATCGTCGGGATCAGGCCGACGATGACGAATTCGGTCGTGCCGATGGCGAATGCACTAATAGTGAGTGCGAGTAAGGCGAGGGGCATGGTTTGCGATCCTGTACTTCGATGAAGTCGGAACGAAGTGTGCGCCCTTTACTTTTGATTAAAAACCGGGCTATAAACCAATCTGTTTTGATTTTAAGTCAACAATGAAGCGCACCTTTGCGCGCGCAACTTCGCTTGAGCGTTCCCGGCTCCCCCTCGACCGCACTCGTTACTGTAAAGGCCCGCATGCGCCGTGCATCCGTTCATAGGCTAATCGCCGTTTTGTTTGTCATCTTAGTGTCGATGGGCGCGATGCATTCCGTCCGGGCCTGCGAGATCCCCGCCGCGCTCGAGACGATAGATCCCCCGGGCTTCTACGACGACGCGGCCGGCTATGCGCGCGCTGTGAAACCCATGCGCGAGTTCATCGGCCGGCTCAATGCGTCCGCCGATAACGGAGACTGGTCGTGCGCATTGAGCCTATTGGAAAGCTGGGCCAAGGCCGATGCGCTCATGGGGCGCATTTCAGGCTATCAGGGCTACTACGAACGCTCGTGGGCCGGAACGGATTTCGCGATGGTGATCTTGCGTATGCCGCGCGCGTTTCGCGACCAGAACCGGGTTCGATTCGATGTCATTGATCCGTGGCTCGTGCGGATCGCGCTCGCCACGCGCGATTCGGAAGCGATCAACCGATTGCACAACAATTTAGTGTACTGGGCGGGTTTGAATTTGATTGCGATCGGCACCGTCACCGAGGATGCGGATCTCATCGATTCGGGGCTGCTTCGTATTCGCGAAGGGATCCGCGATATCGGCCCCGACGGCGCGTTGGCACGCGAAGTGAAGCGGGGCAATCGTGCGCTGCACTATCACACGTTCGCACTCATTCCGCTCGTATTTGCCGCCGAGTTGGTACAGCGACGCCGTATCGATCTCTACCGCGAGAACGACGGTGCGATCGGCCGGCTAGCGAATCTGGTCATTGGCGCCGTCGAGGATCCGGCAAGCTTCACGAAAATCACGCCGATCAAACAGGATCTGTTTCCTTGGACGTTCCAAGACGAGTTGTGTTGGATGGAGCCGTATTACACGCGATTCAAGGACGCTCGATTACCGGCGCTCATCGCGCCGCGCCGGCCGCTCAAGGAATGGCGGCTCGGCGGCAACGTTACCCAGATGTGGGGCGCACCCTTGTCAACTCGCTGAGCAACCATTCGCGAAATGCCATGAGCGCGGGATGATGGCGGACCCGCTCAGGATAGATGAAGTAGTAGGACCGCGAACTCGGTACGGGGGCGAACGGGCTACACAAGCGCCCGTCGTTCAATTCGTCTTCGACGAGCATCCGCGGAACGAGTCCGACGCCAATTCCGGCGGCGACGGCCTGAATCAAATGCGAAGTGAGCTCAAAGCTCGGGCCGGGCCGCAGCGCATGATGCGGTAGCCCGAAATGGGCGCACCATTCGCGCCAAGCGTCGGGAAAACTGCTCACGCGTAACAGCGTTAGATGTTCAAGCGCGGCGACCGTTGGGCGCGCATCGGAAGCGCTTTTGCTCGCCGCGGATCGGCCCTCGCCTCTGCGTTTGCGCTTGGCAGCCAGTATGTCGGGGCTGCCGATCAATACCAGTTCTTCCGCATAAAGCCGATGCGCGATCACATTAGCCCAGCGTCCGTCTCCTACAGCGATCGCCGCATCGAGCGCATTCGATGAGAAATCGACTTCCTCGATTCGCGAATGCACGTCGATCTGCAACTCGGGATGCGCACGGTAAAGACGGTGCAGCCTTGGCAGGAGCCACTTCGCGCCGAACGTCGGCAACGTGGCGACGCGCAGATGCCTGAGCCGCGATTCGGAGGAGATCGCCTGCAACGTCGCATTGCGTATCAGCGTCAATGCCGTGCCCAATTCCGTCATATAGGCGCGGCCCGCGTCGGTCGGGACGATGCGTTTGCCTTCGCGCAAAAACAGCGCCACGCCGAGCATGGCTTCGAGCGTTTGCACTTGGCGGCTAACGGCGCTTTGCGTCAGCGACAACTCTTGCGCCGCGCGCGTGAAGCTTTGGTGCCGAGCCGACGCCTCGAAGGCCAGCAACAATGACATCGACGGCGTGAGTTTGCGGTAATTCATTCATAAAGCTCATGAATAACCCGAAGAACTTCCGCTTGCGGTGGAGGAAACGCGCGCGGAAAATCGATCGGGCAAGATCTGTCCCATGCAGAGTCTACATGATGGATGTGACCCATAGGGCCGGCACGGAGTAACGAGCGATGACGATTTCCCGCCTTCCCGCGGACAATTCGACGGGCCGTCTGCATGCGAGCTTTTTCGCCGAGTTGCGGGCGATGGGGTTCGAGGGCGATATCGATCACAGTCAGGCGTTACGCGCTGTGCTGTCCACCGACAATTCGATCTACCAACGCTATCCGACGGGCGTCCTTTTTCCGCGGCACGCGCAAGACGTGCAACGGATCGCCGAATTGCTCGGGCGGCCCCAGTTTCGTGAGGTAACGGTGGCGCCACGTGGGGGCGGTACGGGGACGAATGGGCAATCGTTGACCGATGGCATCGTCGTCGATATGTCGCGCCATATGAATCGAATCCTATCGATCGATGCGCAAGCGCGAACGGCGCGGGTCGAAGCCGGTGTGGTGAAAGATCAACTCAATGCGGCATTGAGAGCGCACGGACTGTTTTTTGCGCCGGAACTGTCCACGTCGAATCGCGCGACCATCGGCGGCATGATCAGTACGGATGCAAGCGGACAAGGTAGCTGTACCTATGGGAAGACGCGCGATCACGTCTTGGCGCTCGAGACCGTCTTGATCGGCGGGAATTTGCTTGCCAGTCGCCCCGTGGATGCTGATGAATTGGAGACCTTGTGCGCGCGGACCGATATCGTGGGGCGCGTGTACCGGACGGCGAAGGACATGAGCGAAACGCACGCCGATTTGATCCGCGAACGTTTTCCGCGATTGAATCGCTGTTTGACAGGCTACGACCTTGCGCACCTGCGCGATGCTGACGGCCGATTTGATATCAACAGCGTATTGTGCGGCTCCGAAGGGACGCTAGGGTTTGTTGTCGAGGCGACGCTCAATGTATTGCCGATTCCGGCTCACGCCGCGCTGGTCAACATCCGCTACGAGAGTTTCATGGACGCGCTGCGCGATGCGCAACCGCTCATGGCGCATCGGCCGCTGTCGATCGAAACCGTTGATTCGACCGTATTGGCGCTCGCCCGTCGCGATATCGTCTGGCGCAATGTAGAGCAGTACCTGCCGGATGTCGATACCGCCGAACACGGTGCGGGCGGGATCAATTTGGTGGAATTCAGCGGAGACGATCCGAACGAGGTGCGCGCTCGCGTGTCGGCGTTCGTCGAACACGTCAGGACCGACGGCGCGGTGCGTAGGCTCGCCGTCACGGTTGCCGACGGCGAGGCAGCGGTCAATCGCGTCTACGCGATGCGCAAGCGTGCAGTCGGTTTGCTCGGCAACGTCAGCGGCGAGAGCCGACCGCAACCGTTCGTGGAAGACACGGCCGTCCCGCCCGAGAATCTCGCCCAGTACATTGCCGAATTCCGCTCGCTTCTCGACGGTATGGGCTTGCGATACGGCATGTTCGGCCATGTCGATGCCGGGGTATTGCATGTCAGGCCGGCGCTCGATATGCGTGACCCGCGCCAAGCCGCGCTCATCCGGCCGATCTCGGATGCAGTGACTGCTTTGACGCTGAAGTATGGCGGCCTGCTGTGGGGCGAACATGGAAAGGGCGTACGTTCCGAGTACGTCCCCGAGTATTTCGGCCCGCTCTATCCCGCTTTGCAAGCGCTGAAAGCCGCATTCGATCCCCACGGCCAACTCAATCCGGGAAAAATCGCGACGCCGGCAGGCAGCAGCGCATCGTTGTTGCGTATCGACAAAGTGCCGATGCGCGGCGACGCCGATCGCCGTATCGACGAACGCGTTTGGCAAGCGAACGGCGATGCGGTCCATTGCAACGGCAACGGCGCCTGCTACAACTTCGATCCCGACGATGCCATGTGTCCCTCGTGGAAAGCGACGCGTCAGCGTGTCCATTCGCCGAAGGGACGCGCAACGTTGATGCGCGAGTGGCTTCGTTTGCAGGGGGAGGCGGGAACGGATTTAACCGCCTCCCCGAAGCCCGCGGCGCTGCCGGTCCGACTCTTCAATAGCTGGCAGGGGCATCGCACGCAGGACGACTTCTCGCATCAAGTTTATGCGGCGATGGCGGGTTGTCTCGCTTGTAAGTCGTGTGCGGGACAATGCCCGGTGAAAGTCAACGTGCCCGAGTTTCGTGCGCGCTTTCTCGAGCGCTATCACACACGCTTCGCGCGTTCGCCGCGCGATTACTTGATCGGATCGCTCGAGTTCAGCGTGCCGTACGTCGCGACGATACCCGGCGGGCGCCGGCTTTATAACGGATTGATGCATGCGCGGCCCGTGAAGGCCATGCTGCGACGGCTGGCGGGTATCGTCGATGCGCCGCTGCTCAGCGAACTGTCGTGGACGGCTGTGGCAAAACGTTGGCGGGTCGAGCCGGCTTCTATCGAGCGCCTGAGCGTTTTGAGCGAGGATCAACGCAGGCGTAGCGTCGTCTTTGTGCAAGATGCGTTTACGCGATTCTTCGAAACCGACGTGGCTGCCGCGTGGGTCGAACTTGCGGCTCGCCTCGGATACCGCGTTTTCGTGGCGCCTTATATGCCCAACGGAAAGCCGCTGCACGTGCAAGGTTTCTTGGGTGCGTTCGAGCGCGTGGCGAAGCGAAATGCGACGCGGCTAAGCGCGATCGCAAGGCTCGATCTGCCGCTGGTCGGCCTCGACCCTGCAATGACGCTCGTTTATCGGCAGGAGTATCGAAAGCTCGAGTCGGTCGATAGCAGTCCTAACGTCTTGCTACCGCAAGAATGGTTGAATGACGTTTTGCAACGGGAAGGAGCCCAGTTGCTGGCGCAACGAAAACGTTCGTCGATCGATTTTCGTTTGCTGCCGCACTGCACGGAGCGCACGAACGCGCCCGCGGCCGCATCGCTTTGGGCTGAGGTGTTCGAGCGCGCGGGCATGTCGTTGACGACAGTCGCGAGCGGCTGCTGCGGTATGTCGGGGACCTACGGACACGAAGCGCGCAACGTGGAAACGTCGAAGACGATATTCGAACAGTCTTGGGCGCGGCACGTGGACGACTGGTGGTCGCCGGGCGAGGCGGGGCAAGCGATGCAGACAAGCGAACACGTGGAGCTGCTTGCGACGGGCTATTCGTGCCGTTGCCAAGTGAGTCGTTTGCGTGGGCGCCGATTACGGCATCCAATCGAAGCGTTACTCGATGTGCTACGACATGAGTCTGTCCCAGCCATATCCTAGCCAGCAAAAACGGGCGACCCCGAAGGCCCGCCCTGAAGCGGCATGTCCCGCGTTTTAGGGCAGCGCGCTGGTAGCTGCCGAGGTCGAAGACTTATTGCGTCTTCGTAGCCGTATCGGCCTTGGCATCGGCGTTCGCCGGAGCGGCTTCCTTATCCGCTAAAGACAAAAAATAGCGTGATCCCGATATAAGAGACTTAAGGCATTGCATCGTTCAGCACCTCAAGCCTATCGAACTTGAAGATGACGGGCCAAAGATGGTCGAGAACGATGGCGAGCGCGGCTAGAAAGCGCAGGCCGGTTAACGTATAAATACATTCATTTCGCATACATACGCGAACCGCGCCAGTTTGGGGCTTGTAACCTGATCGCCCGTTCATTAGATCCGATTCGATGAAATTGCGCTTGCTCACGAATTTGCTTAGTTGGCGGGACGTTTTGGGCCCATTGTGCGGTAACGGCGGGATTGATTGTCGCCAAAAATGGGACAGACGGTTCTTTTTTTAAAGGTGGTATAGGTAATTCATTTCATCGTTGATTCTGGCGGGATATTCGTGCGTTTACTTGTGGCAAGTTGGGCATGCCTAGTTCTATGATGTTCGTAGTCTGCAAAACGGAAGTGTCGGTGCTGTGAATGTATGCGTTTGGAATATGTTGTATGCGGATCGTATTTGCACCTGAATTGAGTGCGTTGATCCTCATGCGAAAAAAACTAGCGCGAGGGGCGATGATGTATGAATGTCTATTGCAAGCGTGCGGTAATGGATAGTGGTGAGCGAAAGTTGGCGCGTCGCCTCCCAATTTGTAGTGGTTCGTGGAGTATTGCTAAATGTTAGAGCGGGTGAGGAAGATGATGGAGTGTGTTGATGGGGTTGAGATGAAGCGGAGGGTTAGGCTATTAATTTCGTTTTGTTTTTGTAAGTTTGCTTGAATAAGGAATATTGTGCGGTGAGATGAAAGTGAAAAAAAGATCTCGTCTGTTGCTTTCTTGCGGTTTCTCGATGGGTTTATTGTTTTTGGCGTTCTTTTGAGACTGTTCGAATTTTCCCGTCAACATTCATACTTTGTACGGGCCGCGATCAATTGGAATTGCCTTGATTGTGTTGGCTGTGTCGGGTGGGTTTTCTGTCGTTGATATGGTTTTTAGATTTGTTCAATTGTATGGGGTGGGAAATGAAATAAATAATTACGTAATTGGAAATAAGTATGCCTATATGCTGATGGCCGCTGTAATGGCCTACGTATTCGCTTTATGGGCGCTTCAGGGAGAATTTTGTCGATGACACATATGGAGTTAAGATGACGACTCTTACTGTAGTAGTGACGACTTGGCGGGCTGGATAGCGTTTCAAGTGTCGTCGATGCGACTGAAACGTATAATGCGAAGCCTACGGCGGCAAATTACGCGAATCTTCAAGCAGCTATCGCAAATGCCGGGGCTGCGATGACCGCGAGTGATCCAGGGATCGGCGTTGCATTTGCTGCAAACGCCATTTCGGCGAATATAGCGAACATGCTGACGAACGGCGCCAGCATGTCGATAAAGGACATCAAGCGATGCAACCGAACGAAGGCGTGGAGCCGTTTGCCACGGGCTATTCGTGCCGTTGCCAAGTGAGTCGTTTGCGGGGGCGCCGCCTGCGGCATCCGATCGAAGCGTTACTCGATGTGCTACCACATGAGTCTGTCGCGGCCGGATCCTAGCCAGCAAAAACGGGCGAGCCCGAAGGCCCGCTCCAAAGCGGCATTTCCAGCGTTTTAGGGCAGGCCGGGTAGCTGCCGAGGTCGAAGGCTTATTGCGCCTCCATAGCCGTATCGGCCTTGGCATCGGCGTTCGCCGGGGCGGCTTCCTTATTCGAGCTCTTTGCCGCGTCTTCGTTCTTCTTGCTCACCTTGTGCGCGTGCATCTTCTTCGCATGCGCGGCCGATTTCTTAGCGGCGCGGTCCTTCGTCGCCATTAATTGCGGTGCCTTTCTGGAGGCGGTGCTCGAACGCGAGTTGTTCGGCTATGAGGAGGGCGCGTTTGCCGGTGTGCGCAAAAGGGGACCGGACAGAGGCAACGCTTGAATATACTCATTTCGCATATATGCCCCATGGGTGCCGGTTTAAGACGAATCAGAACGTGACCGCCTGTCTACTAGATCGGATTCGATGGAGTCGGGCCCGTTCAAGAATTTTATTGATTCGCGGAATGTTTTGGGCTCCCAATGTGGTGCTGGCGGGGTCGATGCCGTCAAAAAATGTATAGATTATTATTTTTTGAAGTTATGAGGGTAATTAATTTGGTCTTTTTGGATTTAAATTTTGGCGGGATATTCATGTGTTTACTTGTGGGAAATGAGGTAGACCAAGCTCTATGATGTTTGTAGTCTTCGAAACGGAAGGGGCGGTGGTATGAGTGTGTGCACTTTGCATACGCTGTATGAGGTTTCGTTTTTGTGTATGGAGCGAGTGTTTGGATTTTCTTGCAGAAAAACTAGTGCTAGGGGGTGGGGTGACGAAATACGGCCGGCTACTGCAAGCGTGTACTAATGAATCCGATACAGAACAAAAATTGCAGGTGCCTCCCTGTCTGTAATAGCTCGTGGTGAGCGTTGTGCTTGCTGGAACGGGTGAAGCTGATCATGGAGTATGTGCCGGTGGAGGCCTGATGAAACGAAAGGCTAGATTACTGATGTCGTGTGTCTTTTCGATGGCTTTGCTGTTTTTGGCATTCTTTTGTGATTGCTCGAACATGCCCGTAAGCATTCAGACTATTGGTGAGTCAGGATTTATGGTGCTCGTTTTGTTGTCGCTCGTGATATCGCTTGTATTTTCCATCCTCGATCTAATTTTCCAGCTTTTTGGCTTGTATGGGAGGCTGAGTGGGGCGGTTGGCTATGTTATTGAAAAAAGATACGTTTACGGATTGATGGTTGGTATTGCAGTGTACCTAATCGTTTTGTCGCTGATGCAAAAGAAATTTTGCCTATAAGGAAGAGGTGAAAAATGACTACTCTCACTGGTTGCTCAACACTCAAACCGCGCTGGCGAACGCGAGGCAGCGGCAAGTTCAAGCACTCACCGATTGGGATTACGCGCGCTTAGACCTCGCCGCAAAACTGGGACGGTTGAGCATCGCTGACCTTCCGGCAGAACCCGGTTAGGAGGCGGCTCGGCTTACCGAGCGGCTGTCGATCACGCCACGAACGAAGATCGTCTGCCTTTAGGGAAATGCGCTTGCCTTCGTACTCCGAGTTCATCGTGGCGATTGCCCCTGCGATGCGTTGGCGACCCAACTCGAAAGCCAGGGTGAGCTGACGCTCGGCTGCATCGAGTGCGCCAAGCTCGCGCTGTGCCAGGTCGGCCGGCAGTGCGAATGCGCGAGATTCCCAACCGAATTCATAGGCGGCAAACCAAAACGACACGTGGACGACTGGTGCTCGCCGGGCGAGCCGGGGCAAGCGATGCAAAAGAACGAAGGAGTGGAGCTGCTTGCGACGGGCTATTCGTGCCGATGCCACGTGAGTCGCTTACGCGGGCGCCGATTACGACATCCGATCGAAGCGTTGCTCGATGCGCTACGACATGAGCCTGCGCCGGTCGCTAGCCAACCAGCAAAAACGGGCGAGCCCGAAGGCCCGCCCTAAAGCGGCATGTCCAGCGTTTTAGGGCAGCGCGCTGGTAGCTGCCGAGGTCGAAGACTTATTGCGTCTTCGTTGCCGTATCGGCCTTCGCATCGGCGTTCGCCGGAGCAGCTTCCTTATCCGAGCTCTTTGCCGTACCTTCGTTCTTCTTGCTCACCTTGTGCGCGTGCATCTTCTTCGCATGCGCGGCCGATTTCTTAGCGGCGTGGTCCTTCGTCGATGCCTTTTCGTTTGCCGTGGCGGCATCGGTCGTTGCCGTGTCGGCCTTCAGTGCGCCATTTTGCGCAGCGGCGCCGGCTTTCAGGTTAGCTTGGCCTGCCGGGGCCGATGCAGCGGCGCTCGTCGTGGCGTTAGTCGTTGCATTGGTGGACGGCGCCGGTGCGGCGGTTTGTGCGAAAGCCGTCGAAACGAGAAGGGCGGAAGCGAGAGCGGCGAACATCGTCTTCATGTGTGTACTCCTATTTGGGGCGGCTGAGAAAGTTCAGCGCTGCCGGTTTAACGTTGTCGCGACGACGCGAGTTGACCCTGCTCTGGTGACAAAACGTAAGCGGTGTGACGAACCACTTACGAATAGCGCCACGCCGATTCATGAGCGATGCATCTCTCAACTTTCGGGACCGCAACGAACCCAGCGCATACGTCGATGCGCTATGCTTGCGCATCGACGCCGCTTATCGTTGATGACACATGAGAAAGAAAATTGGACCGCTGACGATCGCTTGCTTGTCCGCCGCGCTCTTACTTACGGCATGCGACGATCGCGAGAGCGAGCAAGCAATGGGAAAACTTAAGGCATTCTTAACTGCGATCAAGCCCGATGCGTTGCTTTTGAAGGGCCTGACGCCCGGCGTTACGACCGAGGCGCAGATCCTCGATCAAATGGGGCGCCCGGAGACCGAGCGCACGCTCCCGGACGGCTCGAAACGCTTGGAATATCCGCGCGGTCCGCAAGGCACGACCACCTATATGGTCGATATCGGCGCGGACGGTACGTTGCTGGCGGTCACGCAAGTGCTGACGGCGGAGAACTTTGCGAAGGTGCGAATCGGCATGACGCAGCCTGAAGTGCGGCAACTGCTCGGCAAGCCGGGCGAGGTTGCCGTGTATCGACTGAAGCCGGAAACAGTTTGGAGTTGGAAGTGGCAGGAGAACGGTGCCTCGGGCGACGCGTTCTTCAACGTGCACTTCGATGCATCGGGCCACGTTTATACGATGTCGCGCTCCGATATCCTGCGAGGACGCTGAGTTCGCGCAGGCGGGCCTCATCGCCGAGCGACGAGGCCCTTTACGCGACTTAGCCCGGTACGCGCACCCAACCTTCCATGATCACGCGCGCGCTGCGGCTCATCAATGCCTTCTTGACGACCCATTGCCCATCGACGAGCGCCGCTTGCGCGCCGACGCGCAGCGTTCCCGAAGGATGGCCGAATCGCACGGCCTCTTTCTCGCCGCCGCCGGCTGCTAGATTGACGAGCGTGCCCGGAATCGCGGCCGCGGTACCGATGGCGACGGCGGCCGTCCCCATCATCGCGTGGTGCAGCTTGCCCATCGACATGGCGCGTACGAGCAGATCGACATCGGCGGCGCCGACTTGCTTGCCGCTCGACGCGACGTAATCAAGCGGCTTAGCAACGAACGCCACCTTCGGCGTATGCTGCCGCTTCGCGGCATCCTCGAGACGTTCGATAAGACCCATGCGTAGCGCGCCGTATGCGCGAATCGTCTCGAACTTGGCCAAGGCCTTTTCGTCGCCGTTGATGGCGTCTTGCAGTTCGGTGCCTTGATAGCCGATGGCCTCGGCCTCGACGAAGATCGTCGGGATGCCGGCGTTGATCATCGTCGCCTTCAACGTGCCGACGCCGGGTACGTCGAGTTCGTCGACGAGGTTGCCGGTGGGAAACATGGCGCCGCCGCCGTCGCCTTCGTCGGCGGCCGGGTCCATGAACTCGAGCGCCACTTCGGCGGCGGGGAACGTTACGCCGTCGAGTTCGAAGTCGCCCGTTTCCTGAACGGCGCCGCCCGTCATCGGCACGTGTGCGACGATCGTCTTGCCGATGTTGGCTTGCCAGATCCGCACGGTGGCGATGCCGTCGCGCGGGATGCGAGCGGGATCGATCAACCCGTTCGCAATGGCGAACGGGCCGACGGCGGCCGAGAGGTTGCCGCAGTTGCCGCTCCAGTCGATGAAGGGCTTATCGATGGAGACTTGCCCGAACAGATAATCGACGTCGTGATCGGGCCGGGTGCTCTTGGAGAGGATGACGGTTTTGCTCGTGCTCGACGTGCCGTTGCCCATGCCGTCGATCTGTTTCCCGTAGGGATCGGGGCTGCCGATCACGCGCATGAGCAGTGCGTCGCGCGCGCCGCCCGGCACCTGAGCGGCTTCGGGCAAGTCTTGTAGCCGGAAGAACACGCCTTTGCTTGTGCCGCCGCGCATATAGACGGCGGGCACTTTGATTTGCGGTAAGTGAGCCATTCGATCGTGGTCCTTATGTTATGCCGCGGCGGATGATTCCAGGAAATCCTGCGCGAAGCGTTGCAGCACGCCGCCCGCTTCGTAGATCGACACTTCCTCGGCCGTATCGAGCCGGCAGGTCACGGGCACGCTGACACGTTCGCCGTTCTTGCGTTGAATCACGAGCGTGAGGTCCGCGCGCGGCGTGCGCTCGCCGATCACATCGAACGTTTCCGTCCCGTCGATGCCGAGCGTCAGACGGTTCGTGCCGGGCTTGAATTCGAGCGGCAACACGCCCATGCCGACGAGGTTCGTGCGGTGAATCCGCTCGAATCCTTCCGCCACGATCGCTTCCACGCCCGCGAGGCGCACGCCCTTGGCCGCCCAGTCGCGCGAGGAGCCTTGGCCGTAATCGGCGCCGGCGATGATGATCAGCGGCTGCTTGCGTTCCATGTAGGTTTCGATGGCTTCCCACATGCGGGTGACTTTGCCTTCGGGCTCGATACGCGCGAGCGAGCCCGCCTTCACCTGGCCGTTCTCGATCACCATTTCGTTCTTCAACGTCGGGTTCGCGAACGTCGCGCGCTGCGCGGTCAGGTGATCGCCGCGGTGCGTGGCGTACGAGTTGAAGTCTTCCTCGGGAAGGCCCATCTTCTCCAGATACTCGCCCGCCGCGCTCGTACGCATGATCGCGTTCGACGGCGAGAGGTGGTCGGTCGTGATGTTGTCGCCGAGGACGGCGAGCGCGCGCATGTCTTTGAGCGTGCGTTCGCCGGCCAGCGCGCCTTCCCAGTACGGCGGACGGCGGATGTACGTGCTTTGCGGACGCCAATCGTAGAGCGGCTCGGCGCGCGGGCCTTGCTGTGCGGCGAGCGCGAACATCGGCTCGTAGACGCGCCGGAATTGCTCGGGCTTGACGCTCGCTTCGACGACCGCGTCGATCTCTTCATCGGTCGGCCACAGATCTTTCAGCGTGACCGGCTTGCCGTTGGCGTCGACGCCGAGCACATCCTTCTCGATGTCGAAGCGGATCGTGCCGGCGATCGCATACGCGACGACGAGCGGCGGCGACGCCAGGAATGCCTGCTTGGCGTAGGGGTGGATCCGGCCGTCGAAGTTGCGGTTGCCGGACAGCACGGCTGTCGCATACAGATCGCGATCGACGATTTCCTTTTGGATGACGGGATCGAGCGCACCCGACATGCCGTTGCACGAGGTACAGGCATAAGCCACGACGCCGAAGCCGAGTTTTTCGAGTTCGGGCAGCAGTCCGGCCGCTTCCAGATAGAGCGTGACCGCCTTCGAGCCGGGGGCCAACGAACTCTTGACCCAAGGTTTGCGGAGCAACCCAGCGCGATTGGCGTTGCGCGCGAGCAAGCCGGCCGCGATCATGTTGCGCGGATTGTTCGTGTTCGTGCAGCTCGTGATAGCGGCGATGATGACGGCGCCGTCGGGCATCTTGCCCGGCTCGTTTTCAACCTTGCCGCTGATGCCGCGCGCGGCGAGTTCGCTCGTCGGTACGCGGCGGTGCGGATTCGACGGGCCTGCGATGTTGCGCGTGACGCTCGACAGATCGAAGCGCAGCACGCGCTCGTATTGCGCGCGCGAGAGCGTATCGGCCCACAAGCCGGCTTCCTTCGCATACGTTTCGACGAGCTTGACGAGCGAATCGTCGCGGCCCGTAAGCTTCAGATAGCGGATCGTTTGTTCGTCGATGTAGAACATCGCCGCCGTCGCGCCGAATTCGGGCGCCATGTTGGCGATCGTTGCGCGGTCGCCGAGCGTCAATCGCGAGGCGCCTTCGCCGTAGAACTCGAGGTAGGCGGAGACGACCTTTTCCTTGCGCAGGAATTCGGTCAGCGCGAGCACGATGTCCGTCGCCGTGATGCCGCTTTGACGTTCGCCCGTCAATTCGACGCCGACGATGTCCGGCAGACGCATCCACGATGCGCGGCCGAGCATGACGCTCTCGGCTTCGAGACCGCCGACACCGACGGCGATGACGCCGAGCGCATCCACCATCGGCGTATGCGAGTCCGTGCCGACGAGCGTGTCGGGATAGGCGACGCCGTCTTGCACCTGAACCACGGGGCTCATGCGCTCGAGGTTGATCTGGTGCAGGATGCCGTTGCCGGGCGGAATGACGTCGACGTTCTTGAACGCTTTTTTCGTCCAGTCGATGAAATGGAAGCGGTCTTCGTTGCGGCGGTCTTCGATCGCGCGATTCTTCGCGAAGGCGTCCTTGTCGTAGCCGCCGCATTCGACGGCAAGCGAGTGGTCCACGACGAGCTGTGTCGGCACCACCGGATTGACGAGGGCGGGATCGCCGCCGCGCGCGGCAATCGCGTCGCGCAGGCCGGCGAGATCGACGAATGCCGTCTGCCCGAGGATGTCGTGGCAGACGACGCGAGCCGGAAACCACGGGAAATCGAGGTCGCGCTTGCGTTCGATCAGTTGTTTGAGCGCATCGGTCAGCAGCGAGGGTTCGCAGCGACGCACGAGATTTTCCGCGAACACGCGCGACGTGTAGGGGAGGGTGTCGTAGGCGCCCTTCTCGATCGCTTCCACGGCCGAGCGTGCGTCGAAATAGTCGAGCCCGGTGCCGGGCAGTGCTTTGCGGTAGTCAGTGTTCATCTTGCGTCGAGCGAAAGTCGGCCCTGCCGGTACGCAGGGCTTCGAATGGGTTGAGAGTGCGTAGGCAAAGACCGTGTCATACGTCGATAGCGGACGCCGACTTGGCCAGTTTGCGCAGCTCGAATTTCTGAATCTTGCCGGTCGAGGTTTTCGGCAATTCGACGAATTCGATTGCGCGCGGCACCTTGAAGCCGGCGAGATGCGCCTTGCAATGCGCGATCAAATCGGCGGCGGTCACGGTGGCGCCCGCTTTCAGTTCGACGAACGCGCAGGGCGTTTCGCCCCAGCGCGGATCGGGCTTGGCCACGACGGCCGCGGCCATCACGGCGGGGTGACGATATAGCACGTCCTCGATCTCGATGCTCGAGATATTCTCGCCGCCCGAGATGATGATGTCCTTGCTGCGGTCTTTGATGCGGATGTAGCCGTCGGGGTAAATCACGCCGAGGTCGCCCGTATGAAACCAGCCGCCGCGGAACGCTTCGTCCGTTGCCGTGGGGTTCTTCAGGTAGCCCTTCATCGTGATGTTGCCGCGGAACATGATTTCACCGATCGTTTCGCCGTCGGCCGGCACGGGCTCCATCGTCTCGGGATTGAGCACCGTGCATCCGTCCTGCAAGTGATAACGCACGCCTTGACGCGCGTTCAGACGCGCGCGTTCGCCGATGTCCAGATCCGCCCATCCGTCTTGCTGCGGACAGACGGAAGCGGGCCCGTAGACTTCCGTCAGCCCGTACACGTGCGTCAACTCGAAGCCGAGCACTTCAAGGCTTTCGATCAGTGCCGCGGGCGGTGCGGCGCCGGCCACCATCGCGCTGACGCGATGCGAGATGCCGGCCTTCATTTCGTCGGGCGCGTTCACGAGCAGGTTATGCACGATCGGGGCGCCGCAATAGTGCGTGACGCCCTCGCTGCGGATCAGATCGAAGATCGCTTTCGCGTCGATCTTGCGCAGGCAGACGTTCACGCCCGCGCGCGCGGCCACGGCCCACGGGAAGGTCCATCCGTTGCAGTGGAACATCGGCAATGTCCACAGATAGACGGCGTGCTTGGGCATATCCCATTCGAGAATCGCGCTGATCGCGGCCGTATAGGCGCCCCGATGATGATAGACGACGCCCTTCGGATTGCCCGTGGTGCCGGAGGTGTAGTTCAGGCTGATGGCATCCCATTCGTCGCCCGGCGGCTGCCATGCGAATTCGGGATCGCCGCTCGCGAGCAGCGCTTCGTACTCGATCTCGCCGAGCCGTTCGCCTGGACCCGTATAAAGCGCATCGTCGACGTCGACAACAAAAATCGGGCGTTCCACGGCGGGAAGCACCGAGCGCATCAAGTCGGAGAATTCGCGATCGACAAGCACGGCTTTCGCTTCGCCGTGATTGAGCATGAAGGCGAGGGTAGAGGCATCGAGACGCGTGTTGAGCGTATTGAGCACGGCGCCGATCATCGGGATGCCGAAGTGGGCCTCCACCATGGCCGGCGTATTGGGCAGCATGACCGCGACCGTATCGCCCGGCTTGATGCCGCGTGCCGCGAGCGCCGATGCCAGGCGGCGCGTGCGCGCGTAGGTTTCTTGCCAGGTCCGGCGAATGTCCCCGTGCACGACCGCGAGACGGGTCGGATACACGCTGGCCGCGCGCTCGATGAACGAGAGCGGCGTGAGCGCCGCGAAGTTCGCGGCGTTTTTGTCGAGGGCCGCTTCGTACATATGTGTGCTCATGATTTGTCTCCCCACTTCTGCGATACCGCTACGGCGGGCCCACGATTGCTCGTAGGCCCGTACACCAATCGAATTAGCGCTTACCGATCGGCACGAACTTCAGATTCTCCGGTCCCGTGTAGTTTGCGCTCGGGCGGATGATCTTGTTGTCGATTCGTTGCTCGATGATGTGCGCGCTCCAGCCCGACGTACGCGCGATCACGAACAGCGGCGTGAACATGGCCGTCGGCACGCCCATCATGTGATAAGAAACGGCGCTGAACCAGTCGAGATTCGGAAACATCTTTTTCGCATCCCACATGACTGACTCGAGACGCTCGGCGATGTTGAACAGACGCGTGTCTTCGGCTTCCTTCGACAGCTTGTGGGCGACTTCCTTGATGACCTTGTTGCGCGGGTCGGAGATCGTATACACCGGGTGGCCGAAGCCGATCACGACTTCCTTGTTCTCGACACGACGGCGGATATCGGCTTCCGCGTCGTCGGGGGAGACGTAGCGCGATTGGATTTCGAAGGCGACTTCGTTCGCGCCGCCGTGCTTCGGCCCGCGCAGCGCGCCGATCGCGCCCGTGATCGACGAATACATGTCCGAGCCCGTGCCGGCAATCACGCGGCCCGTGAACGTCGATGCGTTGAATTCGTGTTCGGCGTAGAGGATCAGCGACGTATGCATCGCTTCGACCCATGATTTCGAGGGCGTTTTGCCGTGCAGCAGATGCAGAAAATGGCCGCCGATCGAATCGTCGTCCGTTTCCACTTCGATGCGGCGGCCGTTATGCGAGTAGTGATACCAGTACAGCAGCATCGAGCCGAGCGAGGCCATGAGGCGGTCGGCGATATCGCGCGCGCCGGCAATGTTGTGATCGTCCTTCTCCGGCAGCAGCGTGCCGAGCACCGAGACTCCGGTGCGCATCACATCCATCGGATGGGCCGAGGCCGGGATCCATTCGAGCGCGGCTTTCAGGTTTGCGGGCAAGCCGCGCAAAGCCTTCAGCTTCTTCTTATAGGCGGTCAGCTCGGCAGCCGTCGGCAGCTTTTCGTGCACGAGCAGGTGAGCGATCTCCTCGAATTCGCACGTGGTGGCGACATCGAGAATGTCGTAGCCGCGGTAATGCAAATCGTTGCCGGTGCGTCCGACCGTGCAAAGCGCCGTATTGCCGGCCGTGACGCCGGAAAGCGCCACGGACTTCTTCGGCTTGAACGTGCCGGCGGCCGGCGCTTCCTTCACTGCTTCACTCATGGTTGTGTCTCCAGCTTCTAACGTCGAATGATTACTTCTTGGTGGCGAACAGCGCGTCGAGCTTTTGCTCGTACGCGTGATAGCCGAGGTACTTGTAGAGATCGTCGCGCGTTTGCATCGTCGGCACCGCCGCTTTTTGCGTGCCGTCGCGACGCACCGTCTCGTAGAAGTTCAACGCCGCCGCGTTCATCGCACGGTAGGCCCCGCAGCAATAGAGCGCAATATCCACGTTCGCCGTCTTCAATTCATTGGTCGTAAAGAGGGGCGTGGACCCGAATTCGGTCAAGTTCGCGAGGATCGGCACCTTCACGGCCGCCTTGAACTTGCGGTAGTCGTCCAGCGTGCGCATCGCCTCCGGGAAAATCATATCGGCGCCTGCTTCCACGTAGGCGATGGCGCGCTCTATTGCCGCATCGATGCCTTCGACCGCGGCCGCATCGGTGCGCGCCATGATCACGAATTGATCGTCCGTGCGCGCATCGACGGCGGCCTTCACGCGATCGACCATCTCGTCCTTCGGCACGCATTCCTTGCCCGGGCGATGGCCGCAACGCTTTTGTCCGACTTGATCCTCGATATGCACGGCCGCGACGCCGGCCTTGATGAACGAGCGGATCGTGCGTGCGATGTTGAAGGCGCCGCCCCAGCCCGTGTCGATATCGACGAGCAGCGGCAGCGAGCAGGCGTCGGTGATGCGGCGCGCGTCGATCAGCACGTCTTCCATCGTGCTGATGCCCAGATCGGGGATGCCCAGCGAGTTGGCGGCCACGCCGCCGCCCGACAAATAAACGGCCTTGAAGCCGGTGGCCTGCGCCATCTTGGCCGCGTAGGCGGTGATCGCGCCGACGACTTGCAGCGGTGCTTCGTTCGCGACGGCTGCGCGGAATGCCGCGCCGGCGCTCAAGGGTTGCTGATGACCTGTTTCCACGTTAGCTCCCAGAAAGGTGTTTCCATTAAGCAAGGTACGGACCAGGTTGCAGATGGTCGCGTAAGTGATTGATTTATCGATGTTCTGTGGTGGCCCGTTGTTTCATTTCATTCCACAAATGAAATGTGCTGTTTCATAGTGGAAATGGGTGGCGCATAATGCGACGATGCGTGTTTGCGCAGTCTCAACGACCGAGTGTGCTCAGTGAGCCGTCTTCCTACCGATCATTCATTCGATGTTTCGCCGCGTCCGCGGATTTGGGCTTTCGGTATTAGCCGGTTGCGCGATCTGCTGTTCGAGATCGCGGGCGAGTACGACGAGCGCGCCGACTTGCGCGTCATCTCGCGCGCTTACGACGACGCGGTGCGCGAAGTCGAATCGGCGGGGGCGCGGCGTCCGGATGTGATCGTCGCCGGCGGATCGAACGCGGCGTATCTGAAGACGCGGCTTGCCGTGCCCGTCGTGCAGATCACGCCGACGGGCTTCGACGTCATGCAATCGCTCGCGCGTGCACGGCGGCAAGGCGAGCGGCAGGTCGCGCTCGTGACCCCGGGCGAGACCCCGCAAGAGGTGCGCGATTTCGTTTCGGCGTACGGGCTTGACGTCGTGTTCGCATCGTATCGCTCGGCTGAGGACGCGGACGTGTGCGTCCATACATTGCGCGAGCGAGGCGTGGGGGCGATCGTCGGGCCAGGGCTTATCGCCGATCTTGCAGCGGCTGCGGGCATCGATGCGGTATTTCTGTATTCGCATGCTTCGATTCGGCGCGGCTTCGAAACGGCGTTGGATTTGGCCGAAGCCACGCGCATTGAAGTCAAGCGCCGCCAACATATCGACAATTTGCTTCAGCATCTGCGCGACGGCGTCGTTGCGCTCGATGCGAACGGTCGCGTCGAAGCGATCAATCGGCGGCTCGCGCAAGCGCTCGATATCGATGCGGGCAGTGCAGTTGGGCGTGAACTCGCCGAGCTTGCGCCGGACCTATCGCGTGCGCTGCCCGATACCGACGGCGATGTGCTCGCCTCGATACGCGGCGTGAGCTATCTCGTGCATCGCGGTCCGTTGGTGGGCGATAGCGGTGAGGACGGCGTGGTACTGACGTTTCAAGAGTCGCGCGCGGTGGAACGGCTGGATCGCACGCTGCGGTCGAAGCAATTGACGCATCAATTTTCCGCGCGATATCGGCTTGACGATTTGATCGGCGAAAGCGCGTCGATTCAACGCGTGAAGACGCTCGTGAAGCGTTACGCGAAATCGGATGCGACCGTGCTCGTGCTCGGCGAAAGCGGTACCGGCAAGGAAATGGTGGCGCAAAGTATTCATCGGATCAGCGCAAGGCGCGAGTTTCCGTTCGTTGCGATCAACTGTGGTGCGTTTCCTGAAGCGCTGCTCGAAAGCGAGTTGTTCGGGTATGAGGAGGGCGCTTTTACGGGGGCGCGGAAGGGCGGTAAAGCTGGCTTGATCGAGGCGGCGCATCGCGGAACGTTGTTTCTCGATGAAATCGGCGAGATGCCGCTGCCGCTGCAAAGTCGCTTGCTGCGCGTGCTACAGGAGCGGGAAGTCGTGCGGCTCGGCTCGACCGAGCCGACGCGCGTGGATATTCGCGTGATCGCCGCGACGCACGGCGCGTTGACCGAGCGTATCGCCGGCGGTTCGTTTCGGGCGGATCTCTACTACCGCTTGAACATCTTGAGCATGGCGTTGCCGCCACTGCGCGAACGAATCGACGACATGATGCCGCTCGCGGAGGCGCTGCTGTTGCAGGCCGCGCGACGTGAGCCTCGTTTAGCGGCGCGCGTGCGCAACGATGAAGCGCTTTCTCGCGTGCTGGCCGGTGTGCAAGACGTGTTGTGTGACTACGCGTGGCCCGGCAATGTGCGCGAATTGCAGAACGTTATCGAGCGGATTGCCGTTGAGCTTGCCGATGTCGAAACGACGAACGGCACGATTGTGCCGCTCGATGTCGAGACAATGCGCACCATTGCGCCGGAGTTGTTTGCAGGGCGACGCGAGGCGCGAGAAAACGCCGCAGCTTCGAAGACGCTGCGCGAACGCAGCCGCCGCGTCGAAGCCGATCAGATTCGCGCCGCGCTCGCGGCTTGCAACGGCGATCGCGATGAAGCGTGCCGAGCGCTTGGGATTAGCAAGACGACGCTGTGGCGCAAGCTCAATGCGGTGCGGTGAACGACCAACGCGATTGTGCCCAGTGCTACGCGCTGAGGTCGCCCGTTTTGAGCGAAATGCGTTGACCCGCGTATTCGGCGCACATCGGCGCAACCGCGCCGGCAATACGCTGCCGACCCAGTTCGAAAGCTAGTGTGAGCTGACGAGGACTCGCGTCTAGTGCGCCCAGTTCGCGCTGAGCAAGGTCGGCAGGCAGCTTGAACGCTTTGTACCCCCATCCGAATTCGTAGGCGGCAAACCACAGTGCTTCGTCATGAACCATCGGACGGGTCAGCTTAACGGCAGGGGTGGACATCGCAGCTCCTGATGAAACCGAAACCAATACTACTAATTCTGACAGTGTGTCCGGGAATTGGGTAACTAAAATCGTTTTCAGTGATTGAGGCCGATGCTCTATTGACAGAGGGGGCGGTGGTGGGGAGCGGGATTTTGGTCGCTTAGATGATGGTATGAAATGCCATACGTTTGAGGGGAATAGGTATCGTTTTTCATACGGAAGCTCAGGGCAGTTGCCGAATGATGTATTATTTTTCATACCTTGTCAGGCGAGAGTATGAAATGTCATTCGTAGGTCAGATTAAGACGCTTCTTTCGCGCCGCGGCATGTCCGTCACCGAGTTGAGCGGCCTAACGGGCATCGCTCGCCCCAATCTGTCCGCTACCTTGGCGGGCAGGCATGACGCCCGTAGCAACACGCTGGATGCGCTTGCAGCAGGTTTGGACGCGCAATGGGTGCTCGTGCCGAAGGAGCACCTCGCGGCGGTCCGTCAGGTCCTGGCGGGGAAGGGTACTGGGCCTGATCTCCAGGCACCGAGCGCGGTAGAAATGTTTCTGAAGGGACGTCAATGACCGGCGTAATGCGTCCGCGCTATCTCGAGGTGCGGCTTTACGGCGAGGTTTGTGGCTACCTTTGCGAGCTGGCTGGAAACTGTCGTTTTGTGCCGTCCGAATCGTTTAAGGCTGCTAATGGCGCGCCGACGCTCTCCTTGTCGATGGCGATCCCAGGCACTCCCGCGATCGCGGCCGACATCTTTTCAAACGCTTTCCACCCCGCGCTCTACAACACGGGCGGCAAGCTTCCGCCATTCTTTGCTGGGCTCCTTCCCGAGAGTGATCTCCGTAAACGGCTAGAAGCGAGTCGCCACAATCCCGAAGATCGAGATGACTTCGGCGTACTGGCTGCCGCAGGTGAAGATTTGCCTGGCGCCGTTGTCGTTCTGCCGCCTGCGAATGTGCATGGTATTCCCGAGTATGCGCGAACGTTCGGTGTCACCGGCGGAGCCGACAATCTTGAAATGAGCGTAACGGAGGGTGCCGCCGAGGGCGCCGCCTCCATCTCCGGCGTGCAGAACAAGCTCGCGCTTTCGACTGTGAACAAAGGCAAGCGGTACACGATGCCGGGACACGGGAAGCTGTCCGATGTCATCGCCAAGCTCCCGGCGAAAAACGACGACTCGCAAATCTTCAACGAGTACGTCGCCATGCAACTTGCGAAAGCGGCCGGTGTCAACGTCGCCTCGTGCGAACCAATGAGTCTCTCGGTCATTGATATCGATGGACTTCAGGCCGTTGCCGGCACCGCGACGTCGTTTCTCGCAGTCGAGCGCTACGATCGGGAGGGCAATGAGCGCATCCACGCAGAAGACGCTTGCCAGATGCTGGGGCGGATGCCGGCTGCTAAGTATGGGAAAGAAGAGCAGTTCAGTATGCTGCTGGGCTTACTCGATGCACTGAGTCCGCGCGGCATACGGGACGTTCGTGAATTCTTTATGCGGCAAGCGGTTAACACGCTTATCGGCAATAGCGATGCGCATCTGAAGAATTTTTCTGTGCTTTATGTGGATAAGGCTCACCCGGCGCTAAGCCCGGCATACGACATTGTTTGCGTCGCCGCGTTGCCTGGCTTCGCCTCGTACGGGATGAACGTCGCCATCGATCGCATGCAGCGCGCTCAGACGCTCGATACCTATGCGGAAATGGCTAAGGCTGCGGGCATTGCACAACGTATCGCGACCGCCGCGGTGAAAGCTGCGGTGTCTGCCGCTCAGGACACGTGGCCGAAGATGCTCGATGAGCTTCCGACCCCGCAGGGGATGAAGGAAGTGGTCCTTGATCGACTTAAAACGTTGCCGTTGGCGTCGATCTAATGGGCTTCTCGGTTGAGGATCAATGACAAGCGATGAGTCCGTTGTGCAGAGGGATTCCTACTGGTCGAGCGGCACGTGTTAGCTCATCCGGCCGTTCGAGTGGCTACCCTGTGACTTACACGAGCGGCCGAAGTCGGCCGTTAGCGGGAAGTCCGTCGCGTGCCGGTAATCGGTGCGGCTCTGTTGGTTGAGAGCTTCCGTAATCGACCCGAAAGCGTCACTCCGACCCGCGCCGCTTCGATGGCAGCTACCCGACTACAACGGCCACTTGGCGCAGGCCCGTCTGGCGACGGGCGCTCCGAACTTTCGGAATGGATAAATACACCGGAAGCCATTGTAGTGTGTTGTCTTACAGGCTACAATGACCTTCATGATCAAAACCTTCCGACATAAAGGGCTCGAACGGTTTTTCATGAAAGGCAGCAAGGCTGGAATCCAACCGCATCACGCGACGCGCCTTCGTATCCAGCTAACGGCTCTGAATTCAGCCACAAAGCCGGACGACATGAACGCTCCGGGCTGGAAATTGCATTCGCTCGAAGACGATCTGAAAGGGCATTGGTCAATTTGGGTCAACGGAAACTGGCGGCTGACCTTCACGTTCGAAGGTACGGACGCAATCCTGGTCGATTACCAGGACTATCATTAAGGTGATTATTATGACGATGATGCACAATCCTGCGCACCCGGGCGAGGTGCTGCGGGAATGGATCCCTGAGGACATGACCGTGGGGCAGGCAGCGCAGGCGTTGCAGATCAACCGCGTTACGCTGTCCAACGTGCTGAATGGCAAGTCGGGCGTGACGGCCAGTTTCGCGCTTAGGCTTGCCGCGTGGCTCGGCACGTCGCCCGAAATGTGGGTCGGCATGCAGGCGCAATGGGATTTGTGGCAGGCGCAGCAGCAGCCTACCCCGAAGATTAAACCGCTTCCTCGGCACGCAGCTTGATGCAATGACTCCGCACCTTGTCGGCATCGGTGTTTTCGGAAGGACGTTGAACGACCCTGAAGCGACGCTTACTACGGCCGGAAGCGGACATCCGGTCGCGCGTTGCGCGTGCCTCGCTGCCCGGACGACTTGGGTCGTGGATCTCCTTGCTATCTCGACGAGAAGCGCCGTCCGCGCCCCCGCTGCGATCTTGTTGTGCTCACACAAAGCTTACCGGCAGCAGCCCAACTCGTGCCGTAGCGCTGCGACTCCCAGCAATTCACGTGCTCGATCGCCAGGATCGGTCAAGCTGTCAGCTGCATGCGCCGCTGTGACAAGCGCTGCATTGACAATCTCTTTTCGCTCGAGGACGACAGCGAGGCGCGCCGCATCGAGAGCCAGCCTCACTGCCTCGATAGAATTACCATCGCCGACGATTGCGACTATGCGTGATAGGTAGCGGGCCGCATCTGTGATTCGTTGCTCGTTGATCGCATTGACCGCCATACCAGGAAGCGTAGCGCCGTCGGTATTCTTAACGCAGGTTTCGTCATCAGGCGGAGGTCTGCCCCCCAGTCTCGGCGCCTCACACACTTCGATCCAAGTATGTCGCTGGTACCACGGACCGAGTTGGGTAAGTACGTTTTCGAAATCACCGGTATTTCCGCTGCGATAAAGCTCGACGGCGACAGCCGACCGCAAGCTTTCACCCAACCGAAGGCTCGCCCCAGTGATTGGCCCCAAGGTTGCCCCGACTCCGACGATCTGATTGGGGGCGGGAATCGAAGCAAGTGCAGGCTTCAACAAAGAGGTGGCCCGAGCGTGATCCCCGACGTCGTTGAAGGCTTGGGCGGCATCCACGAAATGGCTGGCCTGAACGACATCTCGCTTGCGTGCCTCGATTTCCTCCGCAACGGCACGCGCGCCCTGCACATCACCCGCCTCCATCCGCAGATCGACGGCATCGCGCAACAGGCTCGAAGTCCAGGGCCAGTCCGGCTGCTTGCGCACATCAGCTAGCGCAGAAGTGGTGACGTCGAGCGCGTCGCGGATATGCCCTGTGTGCAAATATGCGCGGGCAATGGCGAACTTCAAGGTAGCGGCCGTCGAACTGGAGCTTGCGCGTTCAGCTTCCTGTAGTGCTCGGGAGGGTTCGCTCAGCTCAAGCCAGGTTCGAGCAGTCACGTCACCTATCCGCTGCGTACCCTGGTAATCGACCATCCCGGTCAGCTCGGCCCGTTCAAGTGCCTTCCTTGCTGCGCCCTTGTTTCCCAGTGCCAGCCAGATCTTGGCGAGATTGTTCCAACTGTCCCCTTGCTTGTTCTCGCGCAACTGTTCGATTGCGCGCGGCCATCGCGAATTCAGAATCTCAGTCAGCGTAGCGTTACTTCCCCTGTGCAGCATCCTTGGCTCAAACAGATCAGCGAGTCCGACTTCCAATCCGCTCTTCGACGAACGATAGATTATTCGATCCGCCGTGAGGTCTAGGTAGTCCGTCAGACCGAGGCCATCTGCCTGATCTTCCGCTACTAGTCTCTCCAAAGGGGCCAGATTCGCGATCTCGTTTGGTGCCGCCTGAAGTTGACCCGCGAAAACGGACACCTATTCTTTTTGAAGAGGAGGTGCCGTTATGGGCAAGCATCGGAAGGCGTACCCGGCGGAGTTCCGGGCGCAGATGGTGGAGTTGGTGAAGGCGGGACGTACGCCTGAGGAATTGGCGCGCGAGTTCGAGCCGACGGCGCAAAGCATCATCAACTGGGTCGTGCAGGCCGATCGCGATTCGGGCGTGCGCCAGGACGGACTGACGACGGCCGAGCGGCAGGAATTGGCGCGGCTGCGTCGTAAGGTGCGCCAACTCGAGATGGAGCGCGACATACTCTCTCACGCGGCTGCCTGGTTCGCTCGGGAGACGGGGGCCGTACCGCCGAAGGGTACGGATTCATGAAAGCGAACCGGGCCCGCTGGCCCATTGCCACGATGGCGCGGCTGCTGCGAGTCTCCACCAGCGGCTACTACGCGTGGCTCGTGCGGGAACCCTCGAGGCAGGCATGCAGCGATGCGCAGTTGCTCTCGCGCATTCGCATGCTGCACGCCAGTTCGCGCGGCACCTATGGCGCGCCGCGTATCCATGCCCAGCTCAAACGCGAAGGCGTGCATGTCGGGCGCAAGCGCGTCGCGCGACTCATGCGTCTGGCCGGCCTGTGCGGGGCTAGTCGCAGGCAATGGAAATGCACTACGCGACAACGCGCGGGAGCACGGCGTGCCCCTGATCTGGTGCGTCGCCACTTCAGCGCCGCAGCGCCGAACGTGCTGTGGGTTGCAGACGCCACCTACATTCCAACCGGCGAGGGATTCCTGTATCTGGCCGTCGTGCTCGATGTGTTCAGCCGCCGCATCGTAGGCTGGGCAATGTCCAATCATCTGTACACGGAACTGATGCTGCGTGCGCTCGATATGGCGCTCGCGCAACGTCGAGCTCGCGGGGTCATTCTGCATTCCGATCAGGGCTGCCAAGGCGCATTCAACCGGTCGTCGCAACACCTTTAGTCGAGGAGGTGTTGCATGGGTAGAAGTGCAGGACGCGGATATCAGTTGACGGGGCGAGGAGCGATGCACTCGCCGGGCGCGCCGTCGCTTCGGCATGAAACCGAGCGTCTATTTTGGAAGCAAATCGCCACCGGCATCACAAGCGAAAGAGCAGCAGAGGCAGTTGGCGTATCTCAGGCGGTAGGCTCGCGCTGGTTCCGCTATCGTGGCGGCATGCCACTATTTATGTCGAAACCTATATCGGGTAGGTACTTGTCATTTGCCGAACGAGAAGAGATCGCATTGCTCTCCGTCCAGGGCCTCGGGGTGCGCGAAATCGCCCGCCGCATAGAACGCAGCCCATCGACCGTGTCGAGAGAGCTCACGCGCAATGCCGCAACACGTAGTGGCTGCCTTGAGTATCGTGCTTCAGTCGCGCAGTGGAAAGCGGAACGATTCGCCAAACGACCAAAGTCGACGAAACTGGCGACCAATGTGCGGCTTCACCGCTACGTGCAGGAACGCCTGGAGGGCAAGGTGCACGACGCTGATGGCCGTGAGATTGCCGGGCCGCGACAAGCACCGTTCAAGGGGCGAAACAAACCCCATCGCGGTGATCGCAAATGGGTTAATGGCTGGTCACCCGAACAGATTGCCAATCGATTGCAAATCGACTTCCCCGATGATAAGTCCATGCGTATCTCTCACGAAGCCATTTACCAGGCCCTCTACATTCAAGGACGCGGCGCGCTCAAGCGCGAGCTGGTAGGCTGCCTGCGCACCGGCCGTGCGTTGCGCGTTCCCAGAGCCAGGGCGCAAGCCAAGGCATGGGCGCACGTGAGCGAGAACGTGATGATTTCCAGCCGCCCTGCCGAGGCGGAAGATCGGGCTGTGCCGGGCCATTGGGAGGGGGACCTGCTCATCGGCCTGAACCGATCCGCTATTGGAACGTTGGTAGAGAGATCAAGCCGTTTCACTGTGCTCGTACATCTGCCTCGTGAAAAAGACTATGGGCTGATTCCACGCACGAAAAACGGGCCCGCGCTGGCCGGCTACGGAGCTGTCACTATGGCCAACGCACTCAAGAAAACCGTGACGGACCTGCCTGCCCAGTTGTGGCGATCATTGACGTGGGATCGTGGCAAGGAACTGTCCGATCACGCCCGCTTCACAATCGAGTCTGGTGTAAAGGTCTTCTTTGCCGACCCTCACAGCCCGTGGCAGCGCGGCACGAACGAAAACACGAACGGCCTTCTACGACAATACTTCCCGAAAGGCACAGATCTATCGCGGTGGGGTGCTCGCGAGCTTCAAGCCGTCGCCAATACACTGAACAGCAGGCCGCGGAAAACGCTCGGCTGGAGGACACCTGCTGAAGCTCTGGACGAGCACCTAAAAACTGTTCAACAATTCGGTGTTGCGACGACCGGTTGAATGCGCCCAATATACGTCGATTGCCTTCGGACGGCGCTGTCGTGAAGCCTGTGTGCAGCCTTCGATGGGTACGGCTGGCGACTGTTACGACAACGCGATGTGCGAATCCTTCTTCGGCACGCTCGAATCGGAACTGCTTATGCGCGAGCACTTCGATACGCACGAACAGGCGCGAGGACGTTTGTTCTGGTTCCTCGAGGGCTGGTACAACCTGCGCCGCCTGCACAGCAGCATCGGCTACCACTCGCCGCTCGAGTTCGAAGACGAGCACACAAAAAACGAAATCATGTCCCCGTGCGGGTTGCCCACCGCCGGGCGTCGTCGTGGTCGTGACAGGCGACCCGCCGCCCGTCCGTGGACAACCCGCGACTTACCGCTTAACGGAGGTTAAATCACATATCGATCGCTACTGCAAATCCGTCCGTAGAAGCGGGTCAACTTCAGCCCATGATCGAGCAGCGATCGTACCGATCACGATGTTATAGTTGGGCTGCTTCCAGCGAAATTCCTGCGGCCCGGTCCGGTCCAGTTTGGCTGCCATCGTACGGGCGTAATCAAACTGGCCAGCGCGTACCAGGTCATTGATGAAATTCGGCGAATCGATCTGCTTGATTGAGCTGGCGTTTCGCACGGCCTCACTTACAAGACAACTACTGTCCACGTAGCAGGTGGATTGAACGTCGTTTGCGGATGAAACATCTGCGTATAGCGCGAGGCATATACCTACCACTCTACAGAGAATACGCAGTCTTCTGGTTGATTGCTTTTCGTGCATGGCAGAGTGCAGAAAACGGCTCAATAATTCGCCCGATTGTCGCCAATCTTCATGGGTTAGTCCAACGGCCGCTCATGGCCGATCCCGGAAATCCGAAGTTCGTCGTTGGTCGCGCGTCGCCGAGTTGGTGCCGAACTTCCGGAGCCGACCCCGTTGCAGCGGTTCGTGTTTTCAACGTGGATGTCGGCTTTCAGCAGGCGCTTCGCGTGCGGGAAGATTTCACCCGACAAATAAAAACGCCAACCCGGCTGGGTTGGCGTTTTGCATGAGTCGCAACGGCGATCAGAACTGGTTCATCGTGTTGTCCTTGCCCGCCGCCTTCAGGGCCGCTTCGCCGCTGAAATATTCCTTGTGATCGTCGCCGATATCCGAGCCGGACATGTTCTGGTGCTTGACGCACGCGATGCCCTGGCGGATTTCCTTACGCTGCACGCCCGCCACGTAACCCAGCATGCCCTGGTCGCCGAAATATTCCTTCGCGAGATTGTCGGTCGAGAGCGCGGCCGTGTGGTACGTCGGCAGCGTGATGAGGTGGTGGAAGATCCCAGCTTCGCGCGACGCGTCGGCCTGGAAGGTACGGATCTTTTCGTCCGCGATCTGTGCCAGTTCGCTCTGGTCGTATTCCGCGCTCATCAATTGCGCGCGGTCATAGGACGAGACGTCTTTGCCCTCTGCCTTCATCGCGTCGTAGGCCTGCTGACGGAAGTTCAGCGTCCAGTTGAACGACGGGCTGTTGTTGTACACCAGCTTGGCGTTCGGGACAACTTTGCGAATCTCGCTGACCATGCCGCCGATCTGCGCGATATGCGGCTTTTCGGTTTCGATCCACAGTAGGTCCGCACCGTTTTGCAGTGCGGTGACGCAATCCAGCACGCAGCGCGCTTCGCCGGTGCCAGCGCGGAACTGGAACAGGTTGCTCGGCAGGCGCTTGGGACGCAGCAGCTTGCCGTCGCGCTTGATGACGACGTCACCGTTGCCGAGCGCGTCGGCCGAGAGCTCCTCGCAATCCAGGAACGAGTTGTACTGGTCGCCCAAGTCGCCCGGTGCGTTGGTCACGGCTATCTGCTTGGTCAGTCCCGCGCCCAGCGAGTCGGTACGCGCCACGATGATGCCGTCGTCCACTCCCAATTCGAGGAAGGCGTAGCGAATCGCGCGGATCTTCGCGAGGAAGTCCTCGTGCGGCACGGTGACCTTGCCGTCCTGGTGGCCGCACTGCTTTTCGTCGGACACCTGGTTTTCGATCTGGATGCAGCATGCGCCCGCTTCGATGAACTGCTTGGCCAGCAGGTAGGTGGCTTCAGCGTTGCCGAAGCCCGCGTCGATGTCGGCGATGATCGGCACAATGTGCGTGACGTGGTTGTCGATCTTTGCCTGGATGGCGGCCTTGGCCGGACCCTGGGCTGCGTCCAGTTCGCGGAACAGACCGCCTAGTTCGCGGGCGTCGGCCTGGCGCAGGAAGGTGTACAGCTCGCGGATCAGCGCGCTGACGGCGGTTTTTTCATGCATCGACTGGTCGGGCAGCGGACCGAACTCGGAGCGCAGCGCTGCCACCATCCAGCCCGACAGGTACAGGTAGCGGCGCTCGGTGCTATTGAAGTGCTTCTTGATGGAGATCATCTTCTGCTGGCCGATGAAGCCGTGCCAGCAGCCCAGCGACTGAGTGTATTTCGCCGGGTCAGCATCGTAGGCGGCCATGTCAGAGCGCATGATCTTGGCCGTGTACCGGGCGATGTCGAGTCCGGTCTTGAACTTGTTCTGCGCGCGCATGCGTGCGGCGTATTCGGGATTGATCGAGTTCCAGGCGCTGCCTTGTTGCTCTTTCAACCCGGCAATTGCCTGGATGTCGTCTTGATATTGGGCCATGAGTATCTCCTTAGAGGGAAGCGTGGGTAACCGGATAGTCCCGTGGACTGTATGGCTCAATGGTAACGCCATGGGCATCAACTCTTATATAAGACATAAGACATAATTATTCCTTATTTTTCAATGGGATACGTTGTATTTTTTGTAATATGAAACATATTTTCAAGAGACAAAATGGGGGTATCGCAAAAAAATCGCGAAAATCCCGCAATGCGAAATGCATTTTCGGCTATTGGGGTGGGTACCGTAGAACCGCGTACCTGCCAGATGGGCGGCCATGTTGTGTACGCACTCTGCGATGCAACTGTCGACGTTTAGCGATGCGCCGGCGCGCCAGCCGGAGTTCCGATGTCAGCCCGATCGCTGCCGGGATGGCCGGGATGACCGGGATGAATCGTTACAATGCTTGGCCGAGTTCCCTTCGACAGAATCGAATGCGAAATACCCTGACCTCCTTTTTCTGGAGCGGCGACGCTATCCGCAGTCGTCGCGTAAGTGACAAAGTTTTATCCGGAACACTCGATCTGCCGGCGCCTTCTGCGGCCGTGCTTGCGGATTGGCAAAGAGAGACAGGGGTGCGGCTCGCTCTGGAACCAGGGGATGTCGAGGCGATGCCTCTGGCGCGCACGCAAATGCGCTGGCCGGACTACAGGCGCTGCGTGCAGGCGATGTCTGAGTGGACCGTCGCCTTAGGGCTGCCCGCGGTGATTGCAGATTGCGACATGGCGCTGATGGCCTGTCGTGGCGCGAGGTATCACCATGATGGCGAACAATACGGCGGTACCGCTTTCTGCAATCTCTTCCTGAGTGAAGATAAGGGACTGGACTTGCACTTTCCCTTTACGGGCCAACGCATTCCCCTCAAGCGGGGAACAGCCGTGATTTTCGATCCGGTGCAGCCCCACGGCGTCATTCAGCGCGGCAGCGACAGTTTTTCTGCGGCCGAATTCGCCTCGGGCGACGACTTCGCGCAGATTTTCCTGACGTGGGAACTTCCAATTGAAGACGCTGATATTGGAAGCGCGCTGAAGGTCGTTTTCGATGTTGCTCTCTCGACGTCGCTGCAACTCGAGAAAGAGCAGGTCTGGTCCAACGGCTCGCCAGCCGCCGTGTGCCCGCGATCGGGTCGCTTGCTCCGCGTTGACTAGCATTGGAGTCACGGCCAAGTAGCGTGTGCTCGCCGACCACAGAGGCCGACCCTTAGCCGTCCTTCATCTCCGACAATTCACCGCTGAAAAGCGGTCGTATCAAGAGCCCAATCGACGATTAGCTCGTCATCTCGCGTTTCAGTAGTTTTCAAAATACTACTGAAATTTCGCTGTTTCAGTAATTTTTTGCAAACTACTGAACTGAAAACACTATCGCTGCTCGCCGGTCATGGCCAGCGACTGCCGTACATCGGGACGTGCTTCCGCCCATCGCATGCGACAGAAGCACAACATCGATCGTCCCAGCCGGCAGGGTTACGTAAAGGACCTTACGCAATCAACTCGAAGCGAATGTGCTTGCCGAGTGCTGCCGCTGCGCTTGCGAGTGTGGTTAGCGTCAGGCTTGTATCTTCGGTGTCGAGCAGGCGATTCAGCGCTGCCCGACTGGTACGCATACGTTTCGCCATCGCCGTTTTGGTCAACTTCTGCGCCTTCATTTCCTGCTCGATTTGCCGAGCGATCACTCGCTTCATGGCGGTTGCCGTAGCTTCTTCAAACATCGCCTCTTCGGCGAGGAAGTCGTCGAAGCTGCTTCCGATGTGCTTGTTTGCCATGATTGATTCCTGGGCTGGGCGGCCCTGATTCGGGACGAATACCGCGATCGTATCAAATTTGGTACAAGCGCAAGCCCAAGACATAACCGTGAACGCCTCAGAATCACCGGCAGGCAGATTGTGCACTGACCCGCGTGTCTTCTTTGAGAATTCCAAAGGAGCTGGCGCGAAACCATATGCGCTCGGTTCTAACGCCATTACCGAGGTGGAGCGGATCTAAAGAAGATCCAGACCGTGCCTGCCATAGTAAGAACGGCTGCACCTCCCAGCACCATGGCCACAGTAATACTTCCCGAATTCACAGCCAGCCCGCCGAGGAACGCGCCGCTCGCGAGCGCCAACTGGAACGTCGAAACGAATAGCGCGCTACTGCCTTCCTGAAGCGTCGGTGCCGCCATGAACATCGCCGTTTGCAGAGAAACGGGCACCGCGCCAAATCCGCCTCCCCAGATCACGACCAATGCTACGGCGATGAACGGGTGCGAACCGATCAGCGGAAGGCAAAGAATCGTTGCGGCAACCAACAATCCCGCGCCCGTGAGGACCCGGCGCACGTCACCCTGGACCAGTTCTCCCGCGATGGTATTCCCGACCAACCCGGCCACCCCGTAGGCCAACAAAACGGCGGAAACCATACTCGGGGAGATCGATGCATACCGCTCAAGGAAAGACGCGAGATATGTATAAGCCATGAACTGACCGCCGATAGCCAATGCAACCGCGAGGAGCGCTACTCTCGCTTTCGCGGTTCGGGCAACCGCCGGCAATTGCCACAGACCGACGGTGTCCGTCGCGGCCAATTTCGGCAGCAGATAGAGTTGTGCCGCGAGAGCTATGCCGCCGAGGGTAGCGGCTCCCGTAAACGCAAAGCGCCAACCGCACAGTTCCCCAAGCAACGTCCCCGCGGGTAACCCGATTACTGTGCCGGCGGAAACCCCGGAAAACACCAGCGCGGTTGCGCGACCGACCGATTCGGGCGGCACCAGTCGCCTGGCCACCGCTGCGCCGATGGCCCAGAAGCCGCCAATACTTATTCCAAGCAGAACACGCCCCGCCAGCAACGTAGAAAGCGTGGCCGCCGAGGCGACAATCAGATTGGAAGCGATCAACAGTGCACTCGTCAGCCAAAGCAACCAACGCCGGTCAAGCCGCCCTGCGGCAACAAGCAACGCGGGTGCGGCGAACGCTGCCACCAGTCCTGGAATGGTGATCGTCAGGCCCACATTGCCCTCGGCGGCATTCACGCCGGCCGCAATCTTCGGGAGGAGCCCGATCGGCATTAGCTCGCTCGTGACGAGAGCGAACGTTCCGAACGAAACCGCTGCAACTGAAAGCCAGCCGCGGGTCGAAGTATTAGATGGATTGTTTTCGCTGCGGCTGTCGACCGGAGAAGCGTCCATGTCTGTATCCCTTTTTGGTTACGTGTGGACGCCATGTTCAGATCTATCGACGGTCAGTGCGTCCGGTTCCTTGCTTTTCAATCGCAGAAGAGGCCGCGGCGACCCGATGGGATTTCGCCGGTGTCGCACTCGCATCGCTGGGCATGGCCCTGGTCGCGTTTCAGCCTCAGCAATCGCCTTGTGTTCTCCTCGATGATCGACGTCGATGCTTCTAATAAACAATTTCATTTCATGCGTAAGAAAATGTTGACTGGTTATCGCCACGGCGCCTAGAATCCGTTTCACTTAAGGAGGAGGCGAGCCAACTTGACGATCACAGGTGACCAACTGTTGGAGGCGATTTCCGCGCTGGCCAATGTCCATCGTCTGCGGATCGTGGCTGCGCTGAACACCGGCGGTCGAGCTTATGTGAGCCAATTGGCTCGTGAACTCGGCATCAGCCGGCCCCTTATGCACCTTCATCTACGCAAGCTCGAAGAGGCCGGTTTGGTGTCGAGCCGGATGGAGCTTTCCGAAGATGGCAAAGCACTCAACTATTACGAGGCGGTGCCTTTCGATATTTCGCTAACCCCGTCGGCCATCGCTAAGGCAATGCGTACGTTGAGCGCGTCTGCCGGCCAGTCCGACTCTTGAAGGAAAGGCCATGACTGACAAAGGGACGATGTTTTTGCTCGTGACGGTACTCGTATTGTTGACGTGCTTGCTCATCTTCGCGATGAAGTACTTTTCGGTCGTCCGCCGCGCTCAGTTGTCGCACGCGAGCGACGACGCATATCGCGCATTGGCCGAAAGGGCGGTGAAGGGTCAAGAAGAGATGATGCTCGTGGTGACAGGTCTGCGCGCAACCATCGAACACGTCGAAAAGCGGCTCGCATCGGTTGAAAAGGTACTGAAGGAGGTCGAATGACGACGGAAGCCGAGCGGGCTGACGAGCGTGCGAGGCTGCGTCGTATGCGCACAGTTTCGCTGCTGGAAGGCAGTACGTTGTTGCTCTTGATCTTTGTCGCCGTGCCATTGCGGCATTTGGCCGGGCTACCGATCGCGACACGCATCATGGGCCCGATCCATGGGATGGCGTTTTTGCTATATGTTTGGATGCTGCTGAAAACCGTTTCCGAGGGCAACTGGTCTCGCTCCGAAACGGCGCGACTCATTATTGCGGCACTTATTCCATTCGGCGCATTCGTCAACGAGCGAAGGCTCGCGCGACGCGCCGCATCGATTTCGATATCGACTTGAGGTGTGAACGATGCTCTATCTATGGCTCAAGGCGTTGCATGTAGGGGCGGTGCTCGTTTTTCTCGGTGGATTGACCGCGATGGCGTTGGCCGTCGCGATGCTTTTAAAAGCAGGCGGTACCGCTCCTAGCGAAAAGCCCGAGCAGGCGTGGTTCATTGAAGCCGTGCATCGTTGGGATCATCGCGTGACGTCGCCGGCTTTGGGGCTCGTATGGATACTCGGACCCTTGCTCGTTTGGATGGGCGGTTGGATGAGCGCCCCTTGGTTTCTCATCAAGCTCTTTTTCGTCGTGCTGTTGTCCGCGTTGCACGGGATGCTGTCGGGCATGCTGCGACGCGCGGCCAGAGGGAAGGGGAAGGAGCGTCCGATACCTGGCTTCGTTCGACACTTTCCGGCAGTGATCGTCGTGAGTGCGATTGCGGTCGCGGTGCTCGCCGTCGTCAAACCGTTTGCTTAAAGAAGCGGAGATCCGGCCACTAACACGGCCCGGCAGCACAAACGCAACGCAAATCCCGATTAATGGCGAGCAACCGGTCTATGTTGCATGAGCGGCACTTTCGCCTCCGCGTTTGTGCTAGCTTGAAACCTTGAATCGAGTCCCCAACTCCTGGCGACTCAACAGCGAGGTATCACCGTGAAATCAAACCGTAAATCCGCTCTTTTCCTGTCGGCGTTGCTTGCGCTTGGCACCATCGGGACCGCCAATGCCGCAGGCTGTATAAAAGGCGCGGTCGTCGGCGGCGTGGCCGGTCACTATGCGGGGCATCACGCGGTCGCGGGCGCTGTCGGCGGGTGTATCGTCGGACATCACCTCGCGAAGAAGCACGCGCAAGAGAAGAAGGACGCGCAGCTCAGAGCCGAGCAAGCGCAGCAATAAAGACGATTCAAAACAGGCGCCCGATCCGGGCGCCTGCGTGCGTATACCGTTGGCCTTATCCGCGGCTAGGAATGTCGAGCCCGCGAACGACGGCCGGCCGCGCAACGAAGATATCGAGCGCGCGCTTCACATGCGGGAAGTCGGCGAAGCCGACGAGTTCTCCCGCTTCATAAAATCCGATCAAATTGCGAACCCACGGGAACGTGGCGATATCGGCGATCGAGTAGTCATCGCCCATGATCCATTGCCGTTCGCAAAGCCGGTCGTTCAACACGCCGAGCAAGCGCCGCGCTTCGGCGACGTAGCGATCGCGAGGACGCTTGTCTTCGTAGTCCTTGCCGGCGAACTTATTGAAGAACCCCACCTGCCCGAACATCGGGCCGATGCCGCCCATCTGAAACATCAACCACTGAATCGTTTCGTAGCGGCCCGCTTCATCCGATGCGATGAACTTGCCGCTCTTATCGGCTAGGTAAATCAGAATCGCGCCCGATTCGAACAACGCGAGCGGTTTGCCGCCGGGGCCATTCGGGTCGATGATCGCCGGGATCTTGTTGTTCGGATTCAACGAGCGAAATTCCGGCGACATCTGATCGTTCGCATCGAAACGGACGAGATGCGGCTCATAGGCGAGCCCGGTCTCCTCGAGCATGATCGACACCTTGACGCCGTTGGGTGTCGGCAGCGAATAAAGCTGGATGCGCTCGGGGTGTTGCGCCGGCCATTTGCGCGTGATGGGGAAGGCGGAAAGGGCGTCCATGCGTGGTCCTCGGTAAAGGGGCGGCGTCGATGATATACCAGGTCTCGTTCCCGAGACTTCGTAGTCACCGAGGCGGCACGCTTGTACGTTATCCTCGCACCCCCGCTACCACGGTAGTACCAATCGACATGGCCGCACCGCGGTTCGCCGCCGCCGCGCCGCCGATCGTTGCGGCGGCATTCGGCGATTCGCTCCCGGCCACGAAGTTGTCCGCGCGCGCCTGCGTCATCGGCAACAACATGACAACGGCTATGATGGCCAACGGCGATACGCAGCGGCGGCCCAATTCGGTCTCTACTCGCGGTGCCCCGGTTTGCGCACGCGACGCGCGCGCCGTTGCATTCAGTACCTCGGCCTGTGCCGGCCGATGGTGGTTGTTACTCATCAATGCCTCGTTCTCGAATGTCCTATGCGTGACCCGCTACACCCGAGGGCGCAGCGCGACGCCTGTGCAATGGCCGGCGCCGAGCGACCGATGCTTCGAGCGAACTAGCATGTTATTGACGCCTGGGGACATTGTCGTAGTCGAGGCGCGGCCCCGCTTTTGATGGAGCGGCAAATGCGTTTGATCGAGGGAAAAAGTTGATGGCGCACCGAAATGGGGCAAAATAGGCGGTCCGCCCCCAACGCTCGGTGGTTCGGCGCCTAGCTTGGGCTGCGCCCGCACGCGAATAGACGATGAGAAAGCAACAGTCAATCGGAAAAACGCTAATTTTTTCGTAGATTTTTCGATTACCTGGCAAAATGTCGCATCCGTTTTTCGACCCCCGCATATGTTGCACAGCCAGTCCGTACTTAGCGATGCGCATATCCTGATCGTCGACGATCAGCCGGATCAGTTGCGGCTGTTAATCGACGTTCTGCGCAATGCCGGGTGCCGGATTAGTATCGCTTTCGATGGATCCCAGGCCTATCAACGCGCACTGGCGATTTCACCGGATTTGATATTGATGGATGTGCGGATGCCGCGTATGAGCGGATTCGCGGCCTGCCGCCTCCTGGCGGATACGCCGGAGACCCGCGCGATTCCGATCATCTTCTTGACGGCTGCGGGCAGTCTGGATGAGCGGCTGGAAGGTCTCGACATCGGCGGCGTCGATTACATTTCGAAGCCGTTCGAGCCGGCCGAGGTCTTGGCGCGAATCCGCGTTCATCTAGGCCGGGCCACGAACAAGCATGGCCAAGAGCCGGCGCATACGCCCGTCTCCGAGTCGTCCGGGAACAACGTCATCGTTCGGGCGGCCATTCGGCACTTGTCCGCACGATTGAACGATCCGCCCACGGTCGAACAATTGGCGCGCTTAGTCGGCACGAACGAAAAGCGGTTGTCGCGCGCGTTTCGCGAAGATTTAGGCCAGACGGTCTTCGAATATCTGCGAGCCGAACGCTTACGTATCGCCCAGCGATTGCTCACCACGACCTCGTTGAGTGTCGCCAATATCGCCGAGGAAATCGGCTTTTCGAGCGCGGCCAATTTCGCGACGGCCTTCCGCGATCGATTTGGCGTCACGCCGTCGGCTTATCGCGACGAGCGGCAGGTACAGGATGTTCCGCCGGCTCAGGAGCCGTGCCTTGATCGCACGTAAGGCCGCGATGTCCGCGCTGGCATGGCTGCGTTTCGTCATGCTTGTGCTTATCGCTTCGGCAACGTGTGCGTTCGCGGGCAGCCCCGATTCAATCGCGCAACCGGAGGCTACGGCGCCGAAGCTGGCACACACGCTGGCATTCGAAGACGTATCGGCGCGGATGGGCCTGGGCGACATCATCGCGCTGCCTACCGGCAAACCGGGAGGTTTTGTCGCGGTCGGATCGGATGGGATCAAGCCCGGCTTCTCCCGATCGGCATGGTGGTGGCGCGCCGTCGCTCGTAACGGCGGTACGGCGCCGGCATCGCTTGTTCTAGCGCTGCGCGAGCCGCGGCTCGAGAACGTGGCGTTCTACCTCGAACGCGGCGGTCGTTGGGAACGCGAGCAGGCCGATTCCACATCCCGCTATCCGTTATTGCGATTCACGCTTGCCCCCGGCGAGCAAGTCGGCATCCTCATTCGAGAAACGGGCGATGCCGCGTTGACATTGCAGCCGCAGCTTTTTTCGCCGGCCGAATACGATACGTTGGACAGACGCGAAACGCTGTGGTGCGGCGCGTTGATCGGCGGGTTCGTGGCGCTCGCATGGAGTGCGCTGCTGATTGCGTATTTCTCTCGCAGCGTCGCATTTCTCCTGCTCGCGGCTTTATGTTCGACGACCGCATTGTATGAAGCGTCCCTGCGCGGCTATACGAAGCTGTATCTATGGCCGCATGCCGCCGAGTGGAGCGCCCGCAGCGTGCCGATCTTCGGCTGCGTGTCCGTTCTGTTGTTTCTCATGTTCATTTTGAACATCGCGCGAGGCGAAAAGACCAATGTGCCGGCGCGGCGGATCTTGGTTGCTTTCGCGGTTTTGGAAGGTGTTTGTGCGGCGGGGTCCGCGTTCGGCGATCTGCACGTTTTCGATCAGGCCGCGCTTGCCGTCAACGTAGTGCTAGGCATCACCGAACTGGGCATCGCAGCCGTGCTCTCGCGGCGTCGAACGCCTACCGCACGGCTGATGCTCATGACGGTCGGCTTCGGTGTCTTCAACTTCGCTTTGCATGTGGCGGAAGCGCTCGGGGTGTTCGCCAAAGACCTGGCTTGGCTCAATTCCGATATCCACCCGAACCCGATCGTCGCCGCGGTCGGGTTGGCCACCCATCTCGTCGTGCTGGCGGCGTGGGTCGATCATGTCGGCCGGCAACGGCAGGCGGCGCGCGAGGAGCTCGTGCAATGGCAATCGAGCGAACAGGAGCGCTTGCGGCACGAAGTGGCGCAGCGCACGCTTGCGCTGAACGACGCGTTGCTCGATGCGCAGGAAAAGAACCGTCAGAAAATCGAAACGCTTGGTTATGTGAGTCACGATCTTCGCGCGCCGCTGGCAACGATCGCAAGCTATGCGAAGCTGCTGCACAGCAAGGCCGATCCGCGCCAGAGTTCGTTGATTCTCGCAATCGAACGCAGCGTGAACTATCAGTTGGGCCTCATCGACGACTTGGTCGGATACGCGAAGGCCGAGCTTCGGCCGTTGGATATCGCGCCGTCCGAGACCGATTTGCCGGCACTGCTGAACGACATCGCCGAATATTCGATTGCCTTGTGCGGGCAGTTGAACAACCGGTTCTTCTACCAGGCACTGACTTCGCTGCCGCGTTGGCTCACGATCGACGGGCGTCGATTGCAGCAAGTGTTGCTCAATCTGCTATCGAATGCCTCCAAGTTCACGCGTGACGGCGTGGTGATGATGACGGTACGGGCACGCCGTGAAGGCGCGCAATGGTCGATCGGATTCGAGGTCGCCGATACGGGCATCGGTATGGACATCGACGGTCGATCCAACCTCGTGTCCGCATTGAGGCAGATGGAAGCGGTCAACGGCACGACGGGCCTCGGTCTCGTCATCGCTCAGCGCATCGTCGAGATGATGGGCGGCGAGCTGCGTGTGTCGAGTGCGCCGCGGCAGGGCACCTCGTTCTCGTTCGAGATCGTTGCGGCCTCCGTACACGGGGTAAATGCGAAAGCGACCGAGACGGTCCCCTATTCCTCGTTGAGCGCGGGCGTAAGACCTAAACGGCCTTCGAAGCAGCACGATGCCGATGCTCCGCCAGCCGAGGATCGTCTCGTATTGGCCGCGCTTGCAAAGGACGGGCGCATGACCGATATCGAGCGATGGATCGACAGCATGAGCGAAGCGCGGCCTGCCTATGCGGCATTCTTGGCCGATCTGCGCTCACGCCTCGACGCGCTTGATTTCACCGGCATCGAGACGCTTGCGGGTGGCGATCGCCGGGCCGTCGAGATCGGTGTCTAACGGTATCGATCGGCCCTGCGGAAATTCAGGCTGTATGACTCCCGAGGAAGTTAAATACCGGAATGCGGGCGTTCGACGACGGCTGATAAGTCCAACGCAGTGCGGGATCGGCAAAGTCGAATCCGCTTCGCACGAGGGCGGCGACGACGCCTGACGCGATTGCGCGCGCGATCGCTTCGCCCGGGCATGCATGGCGGCCCGCACCGAAGCCCGGCAACAACGTCTGTTGCGGGCGATCCAGGATAAAGCGTTCCGGCGCCTCGAACGATGCCGCGTCTCGGCTGGCCGCGGCCAGCAGCACGAGTACGACGTCGCCGGGTTGCAGCGTCACGCCTTCTATGCAGATGCTCTCGCGCGGGAAACGGCGCGTGTTCTGAACCGCCGGGTCGAAGCGGGCGACTTCCCGCACGAAGGCATGGACGTCGGCGGGCGATTCGCGCAAACGCGCAGCGAACTCGGTGTGCGTGGCGAGCGTGACGATACTGTTGCCGATGAGGCCGGCGGTGGCGTCGAACGTTTGCGAAAACAAGCCGAGCAGGTTCGATACCAACGCATTCGGCGTTTCCGCGTCGGCCTCAAGCCCGCCCGATAGGATTCGCTCGAGCAGCGGCGATGCATTGGCGCCGGCTATCGTCAGCGCATGGAGTTTCGCTTGCAGCGTAGCGGCGGCTTCGTGTGCGCGATCGAGGGCGTCGGGCGGCGATAGCGGGGAAAGGCAAGCTACGAATTGTCGTACGGTCGCCTCCAGCGCATCGTCCGGTTGCAAGCCCACTAATTCGGCAACGATGCGGACCGGGAGCGCGAACGCCAATGCATCGAGTCTCGCGGCGTCTCGCGTGCCGCTGCGCTCTATCGCGGCGGCGGCATGGCGGCTTGCCGATTCGAACACCTTGGCAACATCCACACCGCTGAGCCCTTTAACGAGTGCGCTGCGCGCCACGCGGTGGGTGTCGCCCTCGTTCATGCGCGCCAGTCGCGCGAAGACTTCGCCCGCCGGTGCGCCGGCAATCGCGCGCGGCACGGGCTCGCTGACGGGACGGACTGTCAACCGCTCGTCGTCGAGTACGGCCCGAACGGTGTCGGCGCGAGCCGCGATCCAAACCTTCAATGTTTCGTCACGTACGAGCGGCGCATGCTTGCGAAGCGCCGCATAGTAAGGGTAGGGGTCCGGATGCGTGAGGGCTTGAATGGGATCGGCGGGAACGGGGTGCGTCATCGATGCCTCGGTAATGAAGGTATGCGGGCAGTGTAGGCCGCTTGCCCGACGCCATGCTTCAGTGTGTGATGAAACGTGGCGTAACGGCGCCGCCGTCAGTTTGCCGTTCGCTTCGGCTTCGCGCCGTTCGATTTGAGCGCGTCGATCAGGCGCGCGAGGGCGGGGTTGTCGTTGCTCGCCATGTAGGCGAACGACAGCGGCAGTCGAACCGGGAACGACTTGAGCGCGACGAACTTGACGCGCACGGGGGCGCGCGAGAGGTTTGCGCTGTTGACGAGCGCGGCGCCGATACCGGCCGAAACGAGCGAGAGTATCGCCGATTCCGTCGGTTCTTCCTGCGTCACGCGCAACGTGAGGCCGCCCTCGCGACAAGCAGCGATCAGCGTGTCGTAGTAGGCGGGGTACACGTGCCGGGGGAACGCAACGATCGGCACGTCGCGCAATGCGTCGAGCGAGACCGAGCGGCGTGCCGCCAGCGGCCAATCGTTGGGGACGGCGAGTACGACCTCGTGCTTGGCGAGCACGATCGTGCGGATGCCGGGCGGCGTATCGCCGAACGCGTAGACGAAGCCGGCATCGAGCGAACCCGATATCAACCCTTCGTACTGCTGGGGCGTATTCAACGACGAGACTTCGATCGCCAGATTCGGGTGATTGCGTTGCAGCGCGCGCAAGGCATCGGGCACGGGGCCGTCCCAACTCGCGTTATCGTTGACGCCTAGCCGGAGCGTGCCCGATTCGCCGCTCGAAAAGCGTTTGACGGCGATGGTCGCGCCTTGCACGGCCGCTATCGCCTTGCGCGCTTCATGCAAGTACACCTCGCCGGCCGGCGTGAGTTCGGCGCCGCGTGCCGTGCGCTTCAATAGCGTGGCACCGAGTATCGCCTCCAAGTCGTGAATCTGCCGCGTGATGGCCGGCTGGGTGATGTTGATACGTTCGGATGCCAGGCGAAAGCTGCCTGATTCGGCCACGGCGATGAAATAGCGCAGGTGGCGCAATTCGATTCGGTTGTTGCTCGGTATCGCTTCGAATGAGCTGTCGATGAGCTCTCGCATGGCGGCAAATCCGGTGGGCTGTGACGTTGACGGCATTGTAAGCGGCGTCTTCGTCACAAAGCGCGAGGTTACGCGAACCGCCACACGAAATCGCCGTTCTCGCCGCGCGTGATTCGGCCGGCGGAGGAGCCCCCGAAGTGCGACGTGAATACCTGTGCCTCGTGATCGGCGGCGTATTCGAAGATGCGCCTGCGCGAAGCGGATGCTTGGGCCCGATCGGCGCAGAACGATGAACTCCAATCGGGCTTGAGCACCTGTATCGGATGATGCACGACATCGCCCCAAAATAGCGCCCGCTCTCCCTCCGAGGCAATTTCGATCGACATGTGTCCCACGCAATGGCCTGGTGTCGGCATGAAACGGATGCCGGGCAGATACGTTCCGCCCTCGTCGGCGATTTCGTCGGCCAAGCCGGCTCGAATCACGGGCAGCACGCTGTCGTCGAACACCATCATGCGATCGGCCGCCGCAGGCGTCTCGTAGTAAGCGCGCTCGGCCGCCGCGAAGACATAGCGGGCATTCGGGAACGTAGGCACCCACTCGCCGTCGACAAGACGCGTATTCCACCCCACGTGGTCGACGTGAAGATGCGTGATCAGCACGAGGTCGACGTCCTCGGGCTGCACGCCCGCGGCGGCGAGGCGCGCGAGATAAGGCGTGTCGAGTTGATGAAATATCGCGCCGAAGGGGCGGTCCTTGCCGTTGCCGCAACCGGTATCGACGAGAATGACTCGGCCGTTCAACCGAACGACCCACGTGTGCACACTGAGTTGCGCCGACGTCAGTGCCGCGTCCGCATGCTCGGGTAAGAGCCACGATGCGTTCGCCCGCCACAGCGATGCGTCCAAGTCGGGAAAGAGGCGGGCGGCGTCGATACCGAACGTCTGCTCGGTCACGCGTGTGATCGTCGCGGCGCCGACTCGGTAGGTGGTGGATTGCGTCGACATGTCGTTCTCCCAGGACTTTTGCGCTCGTATCGGTTTGATGTTGCGGCTTAGGCGATACTTTGCCGCATTTCAATCGATGCCGTCCAATAACTTTGGACGCGGATCACGATGCCTATGAGGCATCGCCAAAGCCGATGCCTCATAGGCATCAACGTGCGCATGATCGGCATTGGAAATATCGGTCTGCCTCTCCGATAGTCAAGCTTCGACAGCGCATCGCATGCGTTGTCTACCTTTCTCGGAGACACGCTATGGCCGCCGCAGCCAATCCACGCAGCTTGATTCAATGTTCCCTCGATTTCGACGCGCCGGGATTCAACACCGGCACGTTGAAGGTTCCTTACTCGCACGACCGATCCGCCTATGGCCACATCCCGATTCCGATCGCCGTGTTGAACGGAGCGCCGGGGCCGACGGTGCTGCTGACCGGCGGCAACCACGGTGACGAGTTCGAAGGCCCGCTCGCCTTGATGAAGTTGCTGCAAACGCTGCCGCTCGAATCGATCCGCGGACGGTTGATCGTCATTCCCGCGCTGAATTTCCCTGCTTTCCTAAAGGGCCGGCGGACGTCGCCCATCGACGGTTGCAATCTGAATCGCGTCTTCCCGGGCAATCGAAACGGTACGGTGACCGAAATGCTTGCGCATTACGTCGATACCGAACTCTTTCCGCTCGCCGATATCGCGGTGGACCTTCACGCGGGCGGCGCTTCGTTCAATCATCTGCCCATGGTGCTCGCCTCGCTGCCGTCCGATCGACGCCGGCACGACGAATACATTCGTCTGATCGATGCTTTCGGCGCGCCGCATACGATGGTGATGGATCTGCTCGGCGAAGACCGCACGTATGGCGCGGCCGTCGAGCGGCACGGCAAGCTGTTCGTTTGCGGCGAGTTCGGCGGTTTCGGCACGTGCAACATCGAGGGACTGTCGATTGTCGAGCATGGTGTGGCTCGTCTGCTGCATGCGGCCGGCGTCATCGACGCCCCGGACGTGCCGACGCCCGGCGCAACCCGGCTGCTGCGCGTGGAGGGGGCGCGGCATTACGTATTTGCGCCCGAGCATGGGGTCTTCGAACCGATGTTCAAGCTCGGCGATCGCGTGCGGGCGGGTCAAGCGGCGGGGCGGCTGTTCAATCCGCATGCGCCGTGGCAAGCGCCTCGCGTGTTGCGGTTCGAAGCGGACGGGATGGTCGTTTGCGCCCGCTCGTTCACAGGCGTGGAACCGGGCGATTGCATCGCGCTTTCGGCCAGCGATGCGCAATGGTCCTGACGGACTTCGAATAACAAAATATTAAATTGGAGACGATACGATGAACCGCATGCCCCTGACATCGAACTTAGCGCTGAACGAGGAGGTCTCGTTGACCGCACCTCGCAGCGCGTATGTCGTTTTTGTTTTCTTTCTGTGCTTTGTTTTCTCTTATATCGACCGGCAAATCGTCAGCATCCTCGTGCAGCCGCTCAAACTCGCGCTGCATCTGTCGGACGCGCAGATCGGTCTACTGCAAGGGATGGCGTTTACCGTTTGCTATGCAACGGCCGGCGTATTCGTCGCGCGGCTCGTCGACCGATCGAACCGCGTGAGATTGATTGCCGTCTGCGTGGCGATATGGGCGATCTCGACGGCCATGTGCGCGACGGCGCACAGCTTTACGGAATTGCTGATGTGGCGCGCGGGCACTGCGATTTCCGAGGCCGGACTCAGTCCCGCCGCGCTGTCGATATTTAGCGATCTATTTGTGCCGCGCAAAGTGTCGCGCGCGACGAGCGTGTTCATGCTGGGACCGTATATCGGCGGTGGGGTCGCGCTGTTGGGCGGCGGCGCGTTGCTCGATTGGACGGCAGGATCGGGCGCGGTGCAAGCGCTTGCTGCTTTCTCACTGGCGCCATGGCAACTGGCCTTTGTCGCGGTCGGCTTACCGGGCTTGTTGCTCGCAGCGCTCGTGGCCGTCACGATACGCGAGCCCGCGCGCCGGATCGAGGCGGGCGGCGAGGAAGACATACCGAACATGAAAGCGGTGCTCCGAGAAATCACGGTAACGCATCGTTTCTGTATTCCGTACTTTCTCGGTTATACGGCGCTGATATTGTTGTTTTACGCCTACTCCGCATGGTTTCCGACGCTTCTGATTCGTACGTTCGGATTGGCGGCGGGCGAGGTGGGACGGATGGCCGGTCCCGCTTATATGTCCGGCGGCGTCGCGGGCGTGGTGAGCGCCAGTATGTTGGTGCGCCGGGCGATCGATGCCGGCGCACTCGAGAAAGCGCTTCGCATCGCGACGTTCGCGGCGTTCGCGTTGATCCCGGTGGCGCTGGCCGCGCCGTTGTCGAAGGCCCTGAGCGCCGCGCTGATCGCCTATGGTCTTTGCGCCTTCACCGCCAGCATCGTCATGGCATTGGCGCCCGTACCCGTGCAACTGGCGCTTCCTAATCGCATGCGCGGTCGAGCGATCGCGATTCTCGTCTTTCTGACCAACACCGTTGCCGGCGGGCTCGGGCCGCTGGCCGTAGGCGCGATCGCCGATCGGCTGGCGCTCGGCGCGCACGGCCTTGCGATCGCGCTCGCGACAGTCGGCGGCATGGCGGCGGTTGCCAGCGCGCTGCTCTATCTAGCGGCAACGCGATCGGTAAAGCTTAGCCGTTTAAGGAATTCCTAATATTCAAAAATTCACAAAGCGGGCATTGCCGCAAACGGGAGTTGACGCGCAACTCGGTTAGAATCGCCCCCAATTGGAAAAAGCAAATTAAATCTGGGAGCGTCCGTGATGCAACGCGGCACGATTGAACGTACAAGCAAATGGGTTGCCGCGGCGGTTGCGGCCATGGGGCTCCTGGCCGCAACTACGTTGCGCGTCGATGCAGCCCGCATCACGCAAGTCTCGCCGCAGGGCACGGTGGCGAAGGTCCGGCAAGTGCTCGTGAAATTCGACGAGTCGATGGTGGCCTTCGGTTCCCCGAGCCTGCCCGCGCCCGCGGCGATCAAATGCAACGATCCCTCATCGAGCGCGGGCCAATCGCGTTGGATCGACGATAAGACATGGGCATGGGATTTCACGGCCGACCTTCCCCCCGGCGTGGCCTGCTCCATCGATCTGAAAGACGGATTGAAATCGTCGGCCGGTACGGCCTTGACCGGGCCGAAGCACTACGCATTTCAAACCGGCGGTCCGTTCGTGCAAAGTATCCGGCCGTACGGCGACACGATCGAAGAGAATCAAACGTTCGTTTTGCGTTTGAACGGTCCCGCCACCGATGCATCCGTGCTAGGTCATATCTGGTGCGAATCGAGCGGGCTCGGTAATCGCATTCCGGTCAAGGACGTCGATGCGCAGACGCGTACTTCGCTGCTCAAGCATTTCGGCTTGCAAAAGGATGCATCGCGCGTGCTGACGCTGCAATGCCAAGCGGCTCTGCCCTCGGGTAAAAAGGCTCAGCTCGTCTACGGCAAGGGGGTTGCGAGCCCGAGCGGGATCGCGAACGACGTCGAGCGCCGCTTTGACTTTTCGGTCCGCAATCCGTTCGCCGCCGATTTCACCTGCGAACGCGAAAACGCCAAAGCGCCGTGTACGCCGCTGCGTCCGTTGCGCATCCAGTTCAATGCGTCGATCTCGCGCGCCGACGCCGAGAAAATCCGCATCAAAGGCCCCGACGGCGACATCAAGCCGACTTTTGCCGACGACGATAAGGGCCCCGAAACCGACAAGGTCGAGTTCGCGGCGCCGTTGCCCGAGCGTGCCGATCTCACGATCGTGCTGCCGTCGGATCTAAAGGATGTTAGCGGTCGCGCGCTGTCGAACGCCGATATGTTCCCGCTCAAGACGGCGACGGCCCCGTTGCCGCCGCTCGCGAAGTTTTCCTCGGGTACGTTCGGCATCATCGAGCGTTTCGCCGAGCCCGGGATGCCGGCGCTCGTGCCCGTCACCCTGCGCAACGTCGAAGCCGATTTGCATATTCGCGGGTTGAACGCGGGCACGGCCCAGTTCACGACGCTCAACGTCAACTCCGATGCCGACATCGTGCGCTGGATGCACAACGTCGATCAGTTCGACGCCTATTCGATGACGCGCGCGGAAATCGAAAAGCAGATACCGGGGTTGTTGCGGCACAATCCGCATCCCGTCATTGCACGTCAATCGGGCGATGCGGCCGACGACGATTCGGCCGGCACCCAGAACGCCAAGAATGCGTTGATCGACGTGCGCTCGCTGTCGCTGCTCGCGGGCCAGCCGGGTGTCCAAACGTTGACGCTGCCGAAGGCCGACCCTTCTAAATTGCGTCCGTTCGAAGTAGTCGGCGTGCCGATCGCGAAGCCCGGCTTCTATGTCATCGAGCTGTCCTCGCCGGCGCTCGGCGCGTCGCTGCTCGGTAAGTCCGCGCCGATGTATGTGCGCACGGCCGTGCTCGTCACGAACCTCGGCGTGCACTTGAAGATGGGCCGCGAGAACAGCCTAGTTTGGGTCACGACGCTCGACAAGGGCGAGCCCGTGGCGAACGCGGCGGTTCGCGTCACGGATTGCAACGGGGCGCAAGTCGCCGCCGGCAAAACCGATGCGCACGGCGTGTTGAATATCGACGGCCGGTTGGCTACGCCGCCCGTCTGCAAGGGCAGCTTCGACGGCTTTTTCGTTTCCGCGCGCATCGACGATCCGAAGACGGGCCCCGACATGGCGTTCGTGCGCTCGGATTGGAATCGCGGGATCGAAGCGTGGCGGTTCAACGTCCCGACCGATACGAGCCGCGAGAGGACCGTTCGTGCGCATACGGTATTCGATCGCACGCTGTTGCGCGCGGGCGAAACCGTCTCGATGAAGCATTTCATCCGTGCCGAAACGATGCACGGGTTTGCGTTTCCGAAGACCTACCCCAGCCGTTTGACGATCCGCCACCTCGGCAGCGGTCAAACGTGGCATTTCCCGCTCGAGTGGGCCGCCGATCACACGGCCGACTCGACCTTCACGATCCCTGCATCGGCCAAGCTTGGCGAGTATGACGTTTCGCTCGACGACGGCAATGCCGGCGCGAATGAACGTGCATCGGGCGAAGACACGTCCGATGCGCAAGACTCGCCCGGGACGACCTACGATACGGGCAGCTTCCGCGTCGAGGAATTCCGTTTGCCGGTATTCAAAGGCACGATCGCCGTGCGCGACGAGAAGGCGCATCCGCTGGTGGCGGCCGAGCAGGCGCCGCTCGCGCTGCAGCTCGACTATATGTCGGGCGGCGGCGCCTCCGGGTTGCCGGTTCAGATCTCGGCGTTGATGACGACGACGACCCCCTCGTTCGCCGACACGTATGCCGATTTCAGTTTCGAGCCCTACGTCAAGCCGAAAGAGGACGAGGCGTCGTCGCCTTCCGACGATGAGGCTCAAACCCAGCAGCAAGCGAACGACGATTCGTCCAAGCTGATCGCCGACAAAGAACCGCTGACGCTCGACCGCAATGGAGCGGGTTCGTTCGTGCTGAAGAACCTGCCGCATGTCGATGCGCCCAAGCACCTTCAACTGGAAGCGACATTCGCCGATCCGAACGGCGAAGTGCAAACGATCAGCGGCGGCGCGACGCTTTGGCCCGCGGCGGTCGTGGCGGGCGTGAAGTCGGGGCAATGGGTATCGGTGGGCAACACCGTGCCGGTCCAAGCGCTTGCGCTCGACCTGCAAGGCAAGCCGCGCGCGGGCGTGCCGCTCGACGTGCATGCGATTGCGCGCATCACGATTTCGACGCGCAAGCGGATGGTCGGTGGATTCTATGCCTATGACAACCGGACCGAAACCAAGGACCTCGGCACGCTTTGCAGCGGTAAGAGCGACGACCATGGCTTGTTGCATTGCGACGCCAAGCTGAAGGAGGCGGGCAACGTCGACCTCATCGTGACGGCGAAAGACGGCGACGGCCATGCCTCCACGGCGACGACGTCGGTATGGGTCACGCGCGAGGACGAGCTCTGGTTCGGCGGCGAGAACACGGACCGCATCGACGTGCTGCCTGAAAAAACCTCGTATCAACCGGGGGAGACGGCGCGCTTCCAAGTGCGCATGCCATTCCGCTTCGCCACGGCGCTCGTGGCCGTCGAGCGGGAAGGGGTGATCGAGACGCACGTCGTCAAGCTCGACGGCAAGGACCCCACCGTTTCGCTGAAGGTTCAGCCCGATTGGGGGCCGAACGTCTATGTGTCGGTGTTGGCTCTGCGTGGCCGTATTCACGAAGTGCCGTGGTACTCGTTCTTCACGTGGGGCTGGAAGGCGCCGCTCGAATGGGTGCGCGCGTTCTGGTACGAGGGTCGGCAGTACGAGGCGCCCACTCCGCTCGTCGATTTGTCGAAACCGGCCTTCCGCTATGGGTTGGGCGAGATCAAGGTGGGGACGGCGGACCATAAGCTCGCCGTGACGGTCGTGCCCGATGCGAAGACGTACACCGTGCGCGGTCACGCGCACGTGAAGTTGCGCGTTCAACTGCCGGGCGGCAAGGCGGCGCCGGCAGGCACGCAAGTCGTCGTGGCGGCCGTGGACGAGGCGCTGCTCGAACTGATGCCGAACGATAGCTGGGATTTGCTGGGCGCAATGCTGCAACGGCGCGCCTACGGTGTCGAAACCGCGACCGCGCAAATGGAGATCGTGGGGCGCCGCCATTTCGGTCGCAAGGCCGTGCCGGCCGGCGGCGGAGGCGGACACAGCCCGACGCGCGAGCTGTTCGATACGCTGTTGGCCTGGAATCCGCGCGTGACGCTCGATGCGAACGGGGAGGCGACGATCGACGTGCCGCTCAACGATTCGCTGACGAGCTTCCGCATCGTCGCGATCGCCGCTGTCGGCGAGGGGATGTTCGGCACGGGCAGCACGTCGATTCGTAGCACGCAAGATCTGCAACTGATTTCGGGTTTGCCGCCGCTCGTGCGCGAGGGCGATCGCTTCCGCGCTCAATTCACGGTGCGCAACACGACGGGCCGCGCGATGAAGGTGGTCGTCACGCCGGACGTACCGGGCCTAACGCTTCCGGCGCAAACCGTCGATGTCGCGGCGGATTCCGCGCGCGAAATCGCGTGGACCGTGACGCCGCCCGACGGCCTTTCGGAATCGACGCCCGCCGCGCTCAGTTGGAACGTGGCGGCGGCCGAGCAGGGCGGCCCGCATGCGAGCGATGCACTGAAGGTGACGCAGCGTGTGGCGGCAGCCATACCGGTCACCGTTCAACAAGCGACGCTCACGCAGGTGGACGGCTCGTTTACGCTGCCGGTGTCGGCGCCGGCCGATGCGACGGCGACGCAAGCGGGAACGCTGCGCGGCGGCATCGCCGTATCGTTGCAGCCGAAGCTGTCCGAAGGCTTGCCGGGCGTGCAGCGCTGGTTCGAGCGCTACCCGTACGGCTGCCTCGAACAGCTGACGTCGCGTGCGCTGGGCATGACGGACGTCGTGCAATGGCAAGCCGTGCTGGCGCGGATGCCGGTCTACCTCGATCGCGACGGGTTGGCGAATTACTTCCCGCCGAGCGACGATAGCGGCGATACCGGCAGCACGACGCTGAGCGCGTACCTGCTCGCGGTAACCGACGAAGCGGCCAAGGCCGATGCGCGTTTTGCGCTGCCCGACGACATCCGCGCGAAGCTCGAAGGCGGCCTCGCGAATTTTGTCGAAGGCAAAATCAAACGCAACGTCTGGGCGCCGCGGCAGGATCTGGACTTGCGCAAGCTCGCGGCGATCGAAGCGCTATCGCGCTACGGTGCGGCGCGCCCGAGCATGCTCGAGTCGATCGAGATCGCGCCGAATCAATGGCCGACCTCCGCCGTACTCGACTACTACGCGATTCTCTCGCGCATGAAGGATGTCCCGCGACGCGACGAGAAGCTGGCTCAAGCCGAGCAGATCATCCGGGCCCGTTTGACTTATCAGGGCACGCGGCTGACGTTCTCGACGGCCGACAGCGACGATCTATGGTGGTTGATGACGGGCTCGGAGACGAATGCGGCGCGCACCGCGTTGACGTTCGTGAACGTGCCGGGGTGGAAGGACGAGATGCCGCGTCTCGTGGCGGGTCTGCTTGCGCTGCAAAACCACGGCGCGTGGTCGACGACGACCTCCAACCTCTGGGGTGAACTCGCGATCCAAGCCTTCTCGCGCACGTTCGAAAGCACGCCGGTGACGGGACAGACCAAACTCGACTTCGGCGCGACCTCGAAGACGGTGGCGTGGAATCAGCCGCCCGCGGCGAGCGCGAATCCCGCATCGGCCACGCCGGTGACGAAGACGGCGAACGTACGCGGCGAGTTGCTGCCGTGGCCGGCGCAGGCGCGCAGCGGGCCCGTCGCGTTGACGCTCACGCAGCAGGGTACCGGCAAGCCGTGGGCGACGATCGAAAGTCTGGCCGCCGTTGCGTTGAAAGCGCCGTTCTCCGCGGGGTATCGGATTACGAAGACGGTCACGCCGGTTGATCCGGCGGTCAAGGGTGTCTACACGCGAGGCGACATCGTGCGCGTGCATCTGGATATCGATGCGCAGTCCGACATGACGTGGGTGGTCGTGAACGATCCCGTGCCGGCGGGCGCGACGATTCTCGGCTCCGGGCTCGGTCGCGATTCGCAGGCGGCGACGGCGGGCGAGAAATCGCAAAACGACGGTGCATGGCCCGCGTTCGTCGAGCGCGGTTTCGATGGCTACCGCGCTTACTACGAGTTTTTGCCGAAGGGTAAGCTTTCGATCGAATACACGATCCGGTTGAACAACGCGGGTACGTTCGGTCTGCCGCCGACGCGCGTCGAGGCGCTCTACGCACCTTCGACGTTCGGCGTGCTGCCGAACGCGGACGTGACGGTGCAGATGCCGGCGGCGAAGCAATAGGCGTAAAGGAATGTCGATGCAATCGAAGCGAGGCGCGTGGACGGTGCGCGCCGTGCTCTGCGGCGTGCTGATCGCGCTAGCGCCGTATGCTCAGGCGCTGCCGAGCTTTGCGCAAGTGCGCGCGCAATGGCGCAGTTCCGATTGGCTGCTCCTCGCGCGCGACGGCGAGCCGATCGAGCGGACGCGTATCGACAAGAAGGAACGGCGCGGCGATTGGGTCGCGCTCGCCGACGTGTCGCCGGCGCTCAGAGAGGCGATCGTCGTCTCCGAAGACAAGCGCTTTTACGAGCATAGCGGCGTCGATTGGCACGGCGCGGCCGCGGCCGCGTGGGCGAATTTGTGGAATACGCGCACACGTGGGGCCTCCACGGTCACGATGCAATTGACAGGACTGCTAAGCGATGTGCCGGAGCGCTCCGGGGGGCGGTCGATCGTGCAGAAGGCGGGGCAGGCGGTCAGTGCGCTTTGGCTCGAACGATCCTGGCGTAAGGATCAGATTCTCGAAGCCTATTTGAATCTCGTGCCGTTTCGCGGCGAGACCATCGGTTTATCCGCGCTGTCGCTGACGTTGTTCGGCAAGGCCCCATCGGGGCTCGACGAGCGCGAAGCGGCGATTGCGGCGGCGCTGATTCGCGCGCCGAATGCACCCTACGCGAAGGTCAGCGACCGCGCCTGCCGCATCTTGCGCGACATGTTGGCCCCGGAGCGTTGCGAGAATCTGGAAAGCTACGTGCAACTGGCCTTTGCGCGCCCCGCCCCGCCCATGCTGACGGTGTCGCCCGACGCCGAATCGTTGGCTCCGCATTTTGCGCGGCGCATCGCGGGCGAAGTGCAGCCCGCGCCGGGCGCGCGCATCGTGACGACGCTCGATGCAAGGCTGCAACGGTTTGCGACCGATACGCTCAGGAGAACCTTAGCCGAGTTGAACGCGCCGGCTCATGCACGCAACGTGCACGACGGCGCGGTGGTTGTGCTCGATAACGCAACGGGCGACGTGCTCGCATGGGTGGGATCGTCGGGCGGGTTGTCGAGCGCCCGCGATGTCGATGCCGTCTTGGCGCGGCGCCAACCGGGGTCGACGCTCAAGCCGTTTCTTTATGCGGAGGCGATCGACGAGCGCCGTTTGACGACGGCTTCGCTGCTCAACGACTCGCCGCTGGATCTCGATGCGGGCGGTGGGCTCTATATTCCGCAGAATTACGATAAGGACTTCAAGGGCTGGGTCAGCGTTCGCACGGCGCTCGGCTCGTCACTGAACGTGCCTGCCGTCCGCACGATCGTGATGGTGACGCCGCATCGCTTCGCCAAGACCCTAACGGCGCTCGGCATGCCGCTCGCGCAAAACGGAAACTACTACGGCTATTCGCTTGCGCTCGGCAGTCCGGACATCACGTTGCTCTCGCTGACGAACGCTTACCGGGCGCTGGCCAACGCCGGCGTCGCCACCCCCACGCACGATTTGCCCGTGCAGACGGGCGTGCATGGTCAACGCAATGCCGACGCACCGCGCCGCGTATTCAGCGCCGATGCCGCGTACATCATCACGACGGTTCTCTCCGACAACAACGCGCGAACGCGCACGTTCGGCTTCGATAGCCCGCTCGCGACGCGCGTTTTTTCGGCGGTGAAGACGGGTACGAGCAAGGACATGCGCGACAACTGGACCATCGGGTTCACGTCGCGCTATACGGTGGGCGTGTGGGTGGGCAATGCCGAAGGGGACGCGATGTGGGACGTTTCCGGGGTGACGGGCGCATCGCCGATTTGGGCGGCCATCGTCGAGTATTTGCACCGTCGCGTGCCGAGCACGCCGCCTGTCGCGCCACCAGGTGTCGTGCAAATGCGCGTCTCGTTCGAACGCAATGTGGAGCCGCCTCGCAATGAGTGGTTCCTAAAAGGCACCGAGATGTCGACGATCAGTTTAGCGGCCGATGCGAGCGGTGCATCGGCGCGTTCGACCTCGTACACGCCGCCGCATTCGGACAACGTACAAAGCGCCGCCCCCGGTATCGGCTCGCCCACGGACGGGACCGTGTTCGCGCTCGACCCCGATATTCCGGCGGCTCGCCAACGTATCGTCTTCGAGCGTGTCGGCGGGGCATCGACGCGTAGCGCCTGGCGTTTGGACGGGAAGATGCTCGGTCACGCGGAGCGCGTGCTTTGGCTGCCTTGGCCCGGCCGCCATGTGCTGGAACTCGTGGACGCCCAAGGCACGAGCGTCGACAAAGTGCGCTTCGAAGTGCGCGGCGCGAGTGTGCGCGGCGCCGCACCGTCTTCCGCACCTCACGGACGGCCGGCGAAAGCGCCGGCTCAACCGCACGTCGCCGCGACGACTCAGTAACCGGTCCGCAGCCTGTCGCCGGCGTTGCTCGCCAAGCCGACATAGCCCCAGATCGAAACGAGCGTCAGCAACCCGGCGCTGAGGAACGCCAAGCGAAAGTCGCCCAATGTGAATGCATGACGGGCGCCTTCGCCGTTCAATGCCGCGGCGGCGCGCAGTGCAAGCGCGCCGAACGCGATGCCCAAGCCGGTTGCCATTTGCGCCGAGGCGTTCCAGAGCGTATTGGCGGCGCTCATTTGCGGTGACGGCACGTCGGCGTAGGCGAGCGTTGCCATCGTCGAAAACTGCATCGAGCGCGTGATGCCGTAGATCAGCACGACGAAAAGCGTCCAAGCAAGCGGCTCGGACGGCGTCAACAAACCGCACGCGATCGTCGACAGGCCGCAAATCGTACAGTCGATGATGGCCACGCGCTTGAATCCGTAGCGCTGCAAAATCGACGTCGTCAGCGCCTTCATGCCGAGATTGCCGATCGCGCTCGCGAGCAGTAGCAGACCGGATTGAAAGGCCGATAGCCCAAAGCCGATCTGAAATAGCAGAGGCATGAGGTAGGGCACAGCGCCGATGCCGATCCGCGTGATCGAGCCCGTGACGACCGTGACGGAAAACGTGGGAATGTTCAGCGTGGCGATATCGATGAGCGGATGGGCGTGCCGGCGTGCATGCCGGAACGCGACGGCGCCGATCGCCACGCCGAACGCGACCAGCGAGAGACCGACGAGCGGGGGCGTGCCGGGCTGACTGGCCAAATCGGCGCCGTATAGGATCGACGTCAACGTGAGGCCGCTCAATGCGAGGCCGGCCAGATCGAGCGGGCGGCGTTGTTCGCCGCGCAGATTCGGCACCCATGCCGCTACCGCGCACAGCACGGCCAGACAAACCGGTACGTTCAATAAAAAAATCCAGCGCCACGATGCGTACGTGGTGATAAAGCCGCCGAGCGGCGGTCCGACGACAGGGGCGGCGATACCGGGCCACGTGATCGTCGAAATGGCTTGCATGAGGCGGCTTTTATCGGTGCTGCGCACGACGATCAGGCGTCCGACGGGGACCATGAGCGCGCCGCCCATGCCTTGCAGCACGCGCGCGGCCGTGAACTCGACGACGTTATTCGATAGGCCGCACAGCACGGATGCCACGGTGAATACCACGATCGCCGAAAAAAAGACGCTGCGAGAACCGAATCGATCCGCCACCCAGCCGCTGACGGGGATGAAGATCGCGAGCGCGATCATATAAGCGCTCATCCCGAGGCTCAGCGCATTCGGGCTGATCGCGAAGGCATGCGCCATTTGCGGCAGCGCCGTTGCGATGATGGTGGTGTCGAGGTACTCCATGAAGAACGTCGCCGCAACGACGTACGGTAGCGGGCCGAGCGCGTGCCCGCCGACCGGGCCGCGCGGCTTCGAGGATGTTTCGTCGCTTTGCCGTAGAGCCGTTGTTCGAGGCGAATCGCGCCGTATTTCGGTCTTGTTCATTGTGACGGTTCGAGTTGCACTTTTTTCTAAAAAGCGGACGGGGGTCCATTTAATAGAAATGTTGTGTCGCATGCAACCATTATGGGTAACATTGTACACGGCGCAATTTGTCGAATTTCTAATCGTCGGCGGCGAGCGCATTGCCGTCGCGGCTTCGTTCCGTCGCCAATGCGCGCACCGCGACGCAGGTTGCCGCGAAACCGGATGCCGCGCCCACGAGGATAGCCCAGCGCGGCCCGCCATGATCGGCAACCCAGCCGACGATAGGGGCACCGAGCGGAGTGCCGCCCAGCGTGACGGCGAGCCGGATGGCCATGACGCGTCCGCGCATCTCGGGTTCGGTCGATAGCTGCATCAAGCTGTTGGTCGTGGTCAAAAATATCAACGAGGCGATGCCGATCACGACGAGTGCCGCGCCGAACGTCCAATACGTAGGCGCCAAGGCCGCGACGGCGCAGCCTAGCCCGAACACGGCCGACGAGACGAGTTGCGAGCGGAAGCGAGGCCGGCTGAAATGCGCGCTCGAAAACGCGCCGGTGACGGTGCCGATGGCCATCATCGACGACAGCGCGCCATATCGGCTCGCGCCCACGTGGAAGACGCTGACGGCCATCGTCGAAATGAAGATCGGAAAATTGAGGCCGAACGTGCCGATCAAGAACAGCATGATCAGCGTGGCTTTTAGATCGGGACGGGCCCAGACATAGCGAAATCCGGCGGCGAGTCCGCCGCGCGTGCGCGCGGTTCGCGGCGCGCCGCGCAATTCGTGCGTGCGCATGAAACACAAGGAAACCAATACGGCGGCGAACGACAACCCGTTCAGTACGAAAGCCCACCCGGTATCGACCGAAGCAATGATGAATCCGGCAACGGCGGGGCCGACCATCCGCGCGAGATTGAACGACGTCGAATTAAGTGCGACGGCGTTAGGCAATTCGGCGTCGCCCACGAGCTCGGACACGAACGTTTGACGCACCGGCGAATCCATGGCCGTGGTGCATCCGAACAAAAAAGCGAACACGTAGACATGCCATAACTGCACGACGCCCGCGATCGTCAACGCGCCGAGCCCGAGCGCCAGCGCCCCTTGTGCGGCTTGCGTCAACATGAGCAGTTTGCGCCGGTCGAAATGGTCGGCCGCGAAGCCGCTGACCGGCAGCAGCAGCAACTGCGGACCGAATTGCAGCGACATGACGATGCTGACCGCGGACGCGCTGTGATGCGTGAGCCCGGTCAAGACGAGCCAATCTTGCGCCGTGCGCTGCATCCACGTGCCGATGTTGGAGACGATCGCGCCGCTTGCCCAAACCCGATAATTGAAGTACTTCAGTGAACGAAAGACGCCCGTCACGACCTCGCTCATGCTGATCCCTTCCCCGAAATGTTCGCCTCGTACGCGGCGGTGAGCGATTGGGCGCGAGAAAGCAGGGCGAGTTCCGGCGAGACGTGGGGCATGGGGCGCGTTCCGGCGACGGGTTCCAGCATCAGGGAAAGGGGCCGCGAACAAGGTCGGCGGCCGCCGACCGACGATTATCGCGCGATCTGCCCTCGGCGGCGTACGACCACGTCGACGAAGATCGACGCCAGCAAGACGACCGCCGTCGCCATCAACTGAATCGCGGCGGGCAAGCCGAGCAACGCCATCCCATTGACGATCGCCGCGATCACGACACCGCCCAGCACGGCATGCAACGGTTTGCCCCGCCCGCCGAAAAGACTCGTGCCGCCGATGACCGCGGTCGCGACGACATAGAGCACGATCGTGCCGCCGTCGAAGCTCGTCGAGATGGACCGGAGCCGCGAGGCGTAGACGATGCCGCCTATGCCGGCGGTCAACGCGCCGAAGCAAAACGCGAGCGTGCGAATGCGCGCAAGGTCGATGCCTGCGCGATGCGCCGCTTCCGCGTTGCCGCCGATCGCATAGATGTAGCGGCCGAATCGCGTGCGCCCGAGCAGGAGCGACCAGGCGACGAGCACGCCGAAGACGATCGGGATGACCCAGGGCATGCCGCGCAGCGGGAACGCGCTGACCCCGCGATCGACGTTCGTAACGATGCCGAGCGTGACGCCCGCGGCGCCCGCCCCAAGGATTTTGAGCGCGGTGACCGCACGCGGCGGGACGACGAGGCCGTCGCGGCGGCATCGGCGATCGCGCAACAACGTGGATGCGGCGTAGACGGTCACGGCGAGCGCGATGAGCGCCCATCCTCCCGCGGGGCTCAGCGTGCCGTTCGCGAGACCGTTGATCGTTTCATCGGGGATCGGAATGGTGCCGCCGGTGCCGAGTAGCTGGATCATGACGCCTTGTAAGCCGAGCAGTCCGGCAAGCGTGACGACGAACGAGGGCAATCTGAGCCGGGTGATCAACGTACCTTCGAACGTGCCGAGCGTGGCCGCGGCCGCCACCGCGGCCGCCACCGCCGCCCACCACGGCCATCCGACGTCGGGCTGCACGAGTTGCGTGACGACGGTCGCGCCGATACCCGCCACGTAGCCGAGCGAGAGGTCCATTTCGCCGAGCAGCAGCACGAAGACGGCGCCCATGCCGATCAGCATGAAGACGGAGCCTTGGACGAGCAGGTTGACGAGGTTGCCGGCGGACAGAAAGCGGGCGTTCTCGATTTGAAACACGACCGCGATAAAAACGACCCCGAGCACTACAGGCAATACGCCGCTCTCGCCGGCGAGCAGGCGAGAGCGCCACGCTCGCCCATACTCGACCAATTTCTCGCGCTCGCCTTCCGCTTCGGTTCGGTCTGCCGCGATCGTGCCTAGGGGCGCACGATTGGGCGAATTGGGCGGCGCGAGCGGCTCGGCAATCTCTTGCGCATCGGATGCATCGGATGCGCCGATCGTCTCCGCTCGCATCGGAGCGGGTACGAGAGGCCGAGGGCGAGCCACGGCGGTGCCCAACGTCATGAGTTCGACGACTGTCTGCGGATCGAGCGCGGCGACGTCGTCGACGCGGACGAGCTTGCCTAAACGCAGGATCGCCAGCCGATCGGCGACCTCGAAGATATTGCCGAGATTGTGCGAAATCAGGATGACCCCGAGGCCTTGGCCGGCGAGGCGGTGTACGAGTTCGAGCACCTGATGAGTCTGCGCGACGCCGAGCGCGGCGGTCGGCTCGTCGAGAATGACGAGCTTCGAATTCCACATCACGGCCTTCGCGACCGCAACGGCCTGCCGCTGCCCTCCCGAGAGGGCGCCCACCGTTTGCCGGATCGAGCGCAGCGTCGAAACTTGCAGGCCGGAGAGGGTCGCCGCCGCGGCGCGTTCCATGGCGTCTTCGTCGAGCAGTCCGCGCCGCAGGCGTTCGCGCCCGAGAAACATGTTCTGCACGACGTCGAGGTTGTCGCACAGCGCCAGGTCCTGATAGACGACCTCGATGCCGAGCGCGGCCGCATCGCGCGGATTGCGAATATGGACCGGGCGCCCTTGCCATCGAATCTCGCCGGCGTCGGGCGTGTAAATGCCCGAGACGCATTTGATCAGCACCGATTTGCCGGCGCCGTTATCGCCGACGAGCGCCGTGACCTTCCCGGCCGGCACGTCTAGGTCGACGCCGTCCACCGCTTGCACGGCACCGAAGTGCTTCTCGATCCCGTGCAGTCGAAGCAGCGGCTCGGCACTCGCATCGATCGGTGACGAATCGTCCACGAGCGGCACCGCGGTACGGCTCAATGCGCGATGCCGGCGTCGCGGCATCCGGCCGACGAGGCGCCCGCGCATAGCTTCGCAGCGTCTACGAAGCGGTCTTTGACGACGGTCGCCGCCATATTTTTCGGCGTCACCCAGACGGGCGTCAGCAAAACCGAGGGCACGTCGCTTTTTTGCATGCTGTCGCTCGTCGTCCCGTTCACGAGCGACGACGGCGGCTCGGCGCCCGCGCGCAGATAGATCGCCAGGGCGGCCGCCGCTTGCGCTTCGAGGTAGATCGGTTTGTACACGGTGCCGCATTGATAGCCGGCGAGGATGTTCTGCAAGCCGGTTAGGGTGGCGTCTTGCCCCGTTGTCGGAAACGTGCGCGGCGGCACGTGCAGCGTCTTCAGATAGGAGATGACGGCGTTGGCATTGTCGTCGTTGGGCGTGACGACGGCATTCATGTTCGGGTGCGCCGTGTATTGCTGCTCGAACGTCGTGCGGGCCGTTGCCGGATCCCATGTTCCTGCGGGTTCGCCCACCTTGGCATAGCGTCCCGAATCGAACGACGGCTGCAATACGCCGTTATACCCCTGCGCGAAAAGCGTCGCATTGTTATCCGTCGGCGCGCCGCGCATGACGAGAATCTGCGGCTTGTCGATCTTCCAGGCCGTCAAGCAGGCGTTCATCCCTTCGCCGATGAGCCGGCCGACGGCCACGTTATCGAAACTGACGTAGTAACCGCGGCTGCCGCCGAGGGTTAGCCGGTCGTAGTCGATAACGGGAACGCCCCGCGAGCGCGCATATGATTCGATCGACGCGCCGACCCCCGATGAGATCGGGTCCACGAGAAGCACCGTCGCGCCTTGCGCGATAGCCGATTGGGCTTGCGTCAGCTCGTTCGACTCGCTTCCTTGGGCATTCGTGACGATGAATTGTTCGCTGCCGAGGCCCGCCGCCTCGAATGCACGCGTGAGGTAAGGGGCGTCGAACGACGTGTAGCGCGCGGAGGTGGTGGTCTCGGGAAGCAGGACGCCGATCTTGCCCTTGCCGCGAGCGGCGAGCGGTCGCAACGCCGCCATGGCGGAAAAGTCCGCCGAGAACGCGTTTGCCGACAGCGCCGGTGTTTGAGCGGGCACTTGCGATGAGAGCAGGGCGCAGGCTAGCGCGGCGAAACACAACAGTGAACGCGCTGTAGTCGGCGGTTCGGAATGTGCGATAGCGCGCATACACCGCTGCGCGCGATCGGGGTTTCGATTCGTTGTCATGTCTCGCTCCACTCTTGGATTCTTTGCCGATACGCGTGCATCGCGTACCTGACATCGTGCGATCAAGGGGAGGAGAGACGTTGACTTGCATCAACGATGGGAGGGGGAGCCGCGTGGGACTCCGAGGCCGTCGACCGACGGCCTCGGAGTGTGCTGGGACGATCAGGTTGCCGCAATCGTCAGAGGTGAACTCGCCGCGAACTTATTGCGGTTCGTACCACGAGTAGGTTGCGAGCGTGCTGACTGCCGGCGTACCGATTTGCAGGGTGATGTCGCGGTGCGAGATCAGTTGGATCGCGCGCAGGTCTCCCATATAGCGGCGCGCTTCGCCGTTGTCGTTGATGTACGCCACGATGTTGCCGGTCAGGCCCGCCACGTTCGTGCTCGTCAGCGGCTCGCCCCAGATGTCGAAGAACTGGCCGAGAGTGAACGTCTTCAAGCTGAACGCTTCGATGTGGATGATGCCGGTATGGTCGTGCGTGTGCATTTCGTAGTAGCACGACTGCGGGATGCCGATAGCGCCCGGCAGTTGCATCCACTGACCGTTGTAGACGATCGCCAAATGCGCGTGCACGTGGAAGGTGTTGGCCATGCCCGTTGCGCAAACCAGACCGTCGACGTCCGCGCCGGAGCCGCCCGTGGCCGTATTGCCGTCAGGCCAGTGCACCGTGGTGCCCACCGTGCCGCCGTAAGTCAGCGTGATCGGCGTCGTGTTGAAGGCCGGCGGATCGCTCCACGTGTACGTGGGGATTTGCGCGAGCGGCGTGCCGAGCATGATCGTCACTTCGCCCTTCGGGGGCAGCACGAGGCTGGCCAGGTCGCCCGTGTACTGCGTCAGCGTGCCGCCGTTGTTGACGTAGACGGTCACGTTCGACGCTTGCAGGCCGGCCACGTTCGTCGTGCTGAGCGGTTGGCCCCAAACGGCGAAGAATTGGCCGAGCGTGTAGGTCGCATTGCTCGTGACGTCCATGCGGATCTTGCCGCTTTCATCGACGGTATTGAGCGGATACACGCAACCCTTCGGGGCGGCGAGCGTGGGCTGAACCGTGCCGATGTTCGTGGGCAATGCCAGCAACGTCCCGTTCTCGTAGATCGATAGGTGCGTATAGGTGTAGGTGTTGCCGGCCACCGCGCAGTTGAGACTGCCTACCGCTTGTCCGGTACCACCCGTCGAGGTCGAGCCCGCTTGCCAATTTTCGGTCCCGAGCGTGGCGCCGTCGGCAACCGTGCTAGCGGCCGCGAGCGTCGGGGTCTGGCTGCCGGCGCTACCTGCGCTGCTACCCGCGCCCGGTGCCGATGAGTCTCCGCCGCCGCCACCGCCGCCGCAGCCTGCGAGCGCCAACGCCACGCCGATGGCCAGAAAGCCTGAACTGATTTTGTGCAACATATCGCCCCTGATTTGTTAGTCGATGGTTCGATCGAACGAATGCAACCGTCAAAGCTGATTCCACCTCGCTGGGCCCGAATGGAGTCGATGCCCAGATAGGGAAGTGGTGATCGTTCTTGCCGATATCGTCGCGATGTGTGCCGCACGTGAAGCCATGTCGATACATGGCGGAATGTGCCGGTACCCGTCAGGCGCGCGCCTCGTATATTCGCGTGCCCGGACGCATCGCTCGAGATTCCGCCGCCAAGCGCCGGAACCATTGGTCTCGCCGCACGAATACGTGCCGGTGGATAAGGGAATGGGATTTATTGGTATCTTTGCGCGGTAAAGCCTAGCCGCGAGGGTTTTATGCAGCAAGAAAAATAAATATGTTAGGAGGTGACGGATGCATGAAGCACCGCGTGCGCGATTTGGAAAAAAAAGAAAGAAATTGCGGCGTTCGACGGCGATTCAAACCGGCGTGCAGGCAAGCAATTTTCTTTTGGGCGGGCAGCCGTTTTGCCGGCTACGAAAAGCCGGCGAAACGGGCGATAAGGCGAGGGTGTCGCGTACTACGTGACGATCGGCGAAAAGCCACGTAGTACGCGCGGATCAGGACAGTAAGCTCAACGAAATTTACTGCGGCTCGTACCACGAGTAGGTTGCCAGCGTACTGATCGCGGGGGTGCCTACTTGCAGCGTCACGTCGCGCTGCGAGATCAACTCGATCGCACGCAAGTCGCCCATGTAGCGGCGTGCTTCGCCGTTATCGTTGATATAGGCCACGACGTTACCGGCCAAACCGGCGACGTTGGTACTCGTGAGCGGCTGGCCCCAGATGTCGAAGAAATTGCCGAGCGTGTATTTGTTCACGTTGGGCGCTTCGATATGGATGATGCCGGTATGGTCGTGCGTGTGCATTTCATAGCTGCACTGCGACGGCAGGCCGATGTGTTCCGGCAGTTGCAGCCACTGGCCGTTGTAGATGATGGCCAGGTGCGCATGCACGTGGTAGTTGCTGGCCGGGCTGGGCGTACACGCCAAACCGTCGATGCTCGCGCCGGCGCCGCCCGTGGACGTATCGCCGTCGGGCCAGTAGGGCGTCGTCCCCACCGTGCCGCCGTAGGTCAGCGTGATCGGGGTCGGCGCGAAGGGCGGCGGATCGGTCCACGTATAGGTCGGAATCTGCGTGAGCGGCGTGCCGATCATGATCGTGATTTCGCCGTGCACGGGCAGCGGGAGCGCGCACAGACAGCCGGTGTAATGCGTGAGCGTGCCGCCGTCGTTGACGTAGACGTTGATGGGCGATCCCTGCAACCCGGCGACGTTCGAGTTATCCGACGGCAGCGGCTGGCCCCAGATCGCGAAGAATTGGCCCAGCGTGTAGGGGGCATTGCTCGGTTGCAGCATGCGGATCTTGCCGGTTTCATCGACCGTATTGAGCGGATACATGCAGCCCTTCGGCGCTGCGAGCGTGGGTTGCACGACGCCGATGTTCGCGGGGATCGCGAGCTGCTTCCCATTCATATAAATGGAAAGGTGGGCATACGTGTAGTTCTTTCCGGCCGCGCCGCAATTGAACCCGCTCACGGTCTGCCCTTGGCCGCCCGTGGACGTCGAGCCCGTGGGCCAGTATTCGGTGCCGAGCGTCGCGCCGTCGATTACCGAGCTCGCCGCGGCGAGTGTCGGTGCCGCGCTGGCGCCGCTGCCGGCATTGCTCGTTGCGCCCGGGCCGGAAGCGTCGCCGCCTCCGCCTCCGCCGCCGCAACCGGCGAGCGCGAGCGCCGCGCTAATCGCAAGAAAACCCGAAATTATCTTACGCAAAGTATCACCCCATTTTTTGATAGTTGATGATTGAATCGAATCGACGCGAATTCGATTGGTCTCGCCGCCCGAATACTTGCAAGTTGATTGTGCAATTTGACTTTCATTAAGTCGCTTGCGCGGCCAGGGCGTAGCTTCGGTTTTTTTGCGTTGAAAATAAAGATCGGATTTGCAAAACAAAGGTTAAGCGAGTTGATCTGTCTTTCTAAAAAAATTAGAAATTAAATTGCGCACATTAGGTTGTGCGGAGGCGCATTTATGCGCAACGTGACGATATTTTTGAATTGCTGAGGTCGGCTGGCGGATAAAACCGGTTTGTCGGCCGATAAATGATTGCCGATTAAAACAGAAGCACGTCGAGCGTATGGAGCAAGAGCCCGACAAAACCGCCAATGACGGTTCCGTTGATTCGCACGAATTGGAGATCGCGGCCCACTTCGAGTTCGATTTTTTGCGTGACGGTGGCAGCATCCCAATGATGCACGGTCTCGGAAATAAGTCGTGCGATGGCGTGCCGTTGTCCGTCCACAAGGGCGAGCATCGTCTCGCGCAGCCATGCATTGAGTTTTTCGCGCATGGCGGCATCGGTCAGAAGCCCGTCGGCGATTCCGGCGATTCCTTCTTCGATTCGCGCCTTCAAATACGAATCGGGCGAGGTGGCATCGCTTTCAATCCAGACTTTTATATCGCGCCAAACGTTTGCTAAATAGTCTTTCAGCGCCGGATGTTCGACTAACCGCTCTTTGAGCGCTTCCCATTTGGCGAGATAATCGGGCGACGACCGAAGCTGACTCACGAAATCGCGAATCGCATCGTCGAAGCCGCGGCGCCAGGCGTGGTCCGGGTTCTCGCTGAGATCTTTGAGCGTCTCGTCGACGACGGCGATGAGATTGTCGGATACCTTTTCGTCGATCGAGAGTTTCTTCCAAATCCATGCGGTGCTTTCGCGCACGCGTTGGCGGATGAGGGGCTTATGTTCCTCGAACAATTGTGCGAGTTGTTCGAGCAACTCGGTCACCACGGCTTGGTGGCGGTCGCCCTCGAGCAATGTATCGGCGATCGTGCCTACGACGAGCGGCGTGTCGACGCCGCGTACGCGCTCGGCCACGTTCTCGTGTAGAAAACGCCGAATGTCCTCGTCATCGATCGCGCTCAGCAGGCTCGGCACGAAATCGAGCGTCCATTGTGCGATTTGGCGACCGCGTTCGGGCACGGCGAGCCAATGCGCGAACTGCATGGCGAAATCGATGCGCGCGAGTTTGCCTGAGATGATGTCCGGAGCAAGGAAATTCGTCTCGACGAACTTGGCCAAATTCTCGCCGATGCGGTCCTTATTGCGCGGAATGATCGCGGTATGGGGCAGCGGCAGGCCGAGCGGGTGCCGAAAGAGGGCGGTCACCGCGAACCAATCGGCGATGCCGCCCACCATCGCCGCTTCGGCCAGCGCCCGCACGAAACCGAGTGCCGGGTATTTCGGCTCGAATGCGCGCGACACGAGATAAGTGCCGGCCATGGCCGCGAGCAAGGCGGTCGCGAACCCCTTCATCCGCCGGTAGGCGGAGCGCTTGCCGGGGTCGGCCTCGATCGGGCTCGGCGGCGCCTGGCGCATGAACGAACGGATAGGCCGCGCTACGCCGTAACCGCGTCTCGCCGCGGCCGCGCTTGCTTGCCGGCCGCCGGCTCGCGGGTGCGGGATACGTCCTCGAGCGCCGGCATCGAATCGAACAGCTCCGCGACCCACTCGGCGAATAGGCGAACCTTGGCCGAAAGATGCCGATTGTGCGGGTAGACGATCGAAATCGGCTTCGGCTTCGGATTGGCGCCTGCGAGGACTTCCTTCAGCGAACCGTCGAGCAAATGCGGCAGGGCCATGAACAGCGTCGGCTGAATCATGCCGAAGCCTTCCATCGCGCAGGTCATATAGGCGTCCGCATCGTTGACCGTGATGAGGCTCTTCATTTTCACTTCGAGCGGTTCGGAATCGACCATGAAAATCCACGGGATCGGACGGCCGCCGTGCGTGGCGCGGAAATTCACGGCGTAATGCCCCTCCAGTTCCTCGAGCGTTTTCGGTTCGCCGTGCTTGGCGAGATAGCTCGGCGAGGCGCACGTCACGCGCTTGAGCATGCCGATGCGGCGCGCGACCATCGACGAATCTTCCAGCGGTCCCACGCGGATCAGGCAGTCCACGCCTTCCTCGACCGGATCGACCGGGCGGTCCGATAAGCCGAGGTCGAGCAACACGTCGGGATAGCGTTGATGAAACGTGGAGAGCGCCGGAATGACGATGCGCCGGCCGAGCGCGCTCGGCATATGCACGCGCAGCAAGCCGCTGGGCTTGCGGTTGCCGGCTTGAAAGCTCGCGTCGGCTTCCGCGATTTCGGCAATGATCTTGATGCAATGATCGTAATAGGCCGTGCCGTCTGGGGTCAGCGATAACCGGCGCGTCGTTCGGTTCATGAGTCGCACGCCGAGAAACGCTTCTAAATTCTGGATGATCGTCGTGACCGATGCGCGCGGCATGCCTAGCGTTTCGGCTGCGCGAGTGAAACTATTCGCGTCGACGACCCGTGTAAAGACTTCCATTGCTTGAATGCGGTCCATGCTCGCTCCCTCCGATGACCAACGGGAAAGCATAGTCTGCCTAGTACGGCGGATTCAAGCCCTTTCGCGCGAAGCGGCGGGTTAAACCGCCGGATTGATCAGCGCCATCAAGACGTGATCGGCCCACGCACCGTTGATTTTCAAATAGGCGCGTGCGAAGCCCTCGCGCTCGAAGCCTAGCGAAGTCAGTAGTCGTTCGCTGCGCGCATTTTCGGGCCGGTAGCTCGCCATAATGCGATGCAACCCCATACGCTCGAAGACGTAATCGATCGACACCACCAGCGCTTCGCGCATCAAGCCCTTGCCCTGGCGCCGGTGATCGATCGAGTAGCCCAAATGACAAGCCAAGAACGGTCCCCTGACGATATTGGTGAAATTGCATTCGCCGATCACGGTATCGCCCTCGAGCAACAGCCAGTGCAGTGCATCGCCGGCCGCTATGTTGTCCGCCATGGCACGCGCCCGCGCCGTCAATGCGTCGAGCGTGAAAAATTCGCTGCGGCGTAGGGGCTCCCACGGTTGCAGGTGCAGGCGATTGTCGAACTGGTACTCGAGCAGTTGATAAGCAAACGCGACGCTGACGGGCTCGAGCGTCAAACGTTGGGTCACTAGACGGTGATCGAGCCGCGGCGAGAGGATCGACGTCATTGCGCAGGTCGGGTGGTTGGGGGCGGCGAGAGCCTATCTCGCCGCAAATGCAGCGTCAACGGCAGTCGTTTATCGGTGGCCGTTTATCGGGCCCGTAATCGCGCCATCGTATTCAATAGGGCGTCGAGCGTCACGGGCTTGGTCAAATGTGCGTCGAAGCCGGCGCGAAGGGCTGCCTCGACGTCGCTGTCGCGGCCGAATCCGCTCAGCGCGATGGCCTTGACGCCGGTCAGGCGATTGCGTTTGCGCACGGCTTCGATCAACTCGACGCCGCTCATGCCCGGCATCCCGAGATCCGACAAGATGAAAGACGGGCACCGCTGATCGAGAATCCGTAGGGCCTCGTCGCCGGCGGTGGCCACAACCACGTTCGCGCCTTCGGTTTCGAGCAGTAGCTTGAACGCCTTGACCGTTTCGCGGTCGTCGTCCACGAGCACCACTTCGGTATCGCGTAAAAGGGCCGGGGGCGCCGTGCCTGGCAGAAGTGTCTCGGCTTGGCCGGTCACGCGCGGCAATTCGACCGTGAACCTCGCCCCATGACCGATGCCGTCCGAATGGGCCGATACGCGCCCGCCATGCAGAGCGACGAGCTCCTTGACGAGCGACAAGCCGATTCCCAATCCGCCCGAACGCGTCGCCCCGGTGTTCTGCCCTCGCTGGAACATTTCGAAAATGTAGGGCAAGACGCTTTGGTCGATCCCCATTCCGGTGTCGGTCACCGTCAGCTTCGCTACGGCATCGTGCTCTTGCAGGATCACGTCGACGCGCCCGCCGCGCTCCGTGTATTTAAGCGCGTTGCTAATCAGGTTCCAAAGCACTTGCTCGATGCGCGTGAGGTCGGCCCTGATCGTGACTGGGTGGTCCGGCGCGGAAAACGCGAACGCGATGCCGTCGGTTCTCGCTTCCTGGCGTACGGTTCGGCAAATGCGCCGCACGGTGTCGGCTAGATCGACGGTCGCGCATGCGATCGATAGATTGCCGGTCCGCACGCGCGAGATGTCGAGCAGGTCGTCGATGATTTGCGCTTGACCTGTTACGGTTCGGGCGATCGTCTGGGCCGCCCGTGCCAAGTTCGGCTCGCGGCGCGCGGTGGGCGAGCGCGCGATCAACTCGGCGTTGGCGCTAATGAGGTTCAGTGGGTGCTTCAGTTCGTGCGAAACGACGGCAAGGAATTCGTCCTGACGCCGCTCCACTTCTTCGATGGCGGTTTGGCTTGCACTGTGCAGGCGCTCCTCGGCGATTCGCCGCGACGTGATATCGGTGAACGAAAGCACCGCGCCGTCGATGAGGTTGGCCGTCGTCATGTAGGGCTGAAAACGCGCCGAGAACCAGCGTCCGTCGCTGCTTCTGACCTCGCGCTCGATGAGGCGCAGCGAATCGAAGGCTTGCGCCGCATCGCCTTCGAAGCTGTCGTATTGCAGCCGGTGACGGATTTGCAGCAATGAGCGGCCGATGTCCGGTTCGGAAATATCGAAGATGTCTCTCGCCCGCGGCGTGAAGCGCATGATGCACAGATCGCGGTCGACGAAGATCGTCCCGATATCGTTGGCCACGATCAGATTTTGCAGATCGTCGTTGATCTTGCTCGTCGCGCCCATTCTGGCTTGCAGTTCCGTGTTGACGTTTTGCAATCGGGAATTGGCTGTTTCGAGGCTTTCCTGGTTGACTTCCAGACTTTCCGCGGCCGTCCGCAGTTGCGCGTTCATGGATTGCAGTTCTTCGTTCGAGGCACGCAACTCCTCGTTCGACGTTTCATACCCCTCAATCGTTTGCTGCAATTGCACTTTGAGGGCTTGCAACTCTTCTTCGAGCTGCATGATGACGGACGCGTTCGCATCCTGACCGCGCTCTTCGTGTTCGATCGCGGTATCGGGAATTTCATCGAACAAAATCAACACGAAGTCGTCGTCCGCTTCGTCGTCGTGGACCGTGCGCGCGATCATCCGAACCGCGAACGGGGCGCCTTCATGGACGAATCGGATCGGGCGCGTGTCGATGCGGTGCCGGCTTTGCAGGGCCATGAAAATGGCCCTGCGCAATGCGCTTCGCAACTCCGGACGGATCGCCGCCAATACGTTGTGCGAGGGCTCGCCCCCGGCGAACTGCAAAAAGCGGCCGGCGCGATCGGAAACGTGGACGATCTCCGAGTCGCGGTTGACTAGCACGCTCGGCAATGCATGCTCTTCCAGCAGCCGCACATGTAAATCGCCAAACGAAAATGGGCGCTTGTAGGTCGACGTCAACAGCGTGAGCACGGGTGCCATGCTTGCCCGATCGTGTTTCGAATGGCTTGCGGCGGTCGCCGACGCCGCGCGATTACCGTAATCGCTCGTGAAGATGCGCGCTTGTTTATTGATGCAGGTAAAGATCGGGCCCGCGGCGTCGGCCGCTTCCGAGGGCCCAAGGAACAGGAAACCGCCGGGTTTGAGGGCAAACCGGAAGGCTTGCAAGCTATCGATTTGGGCCGGTTGATCTAGGTAGACCAGCAGATTGCGGCAGCAGATCAAGTCGAGCCGAGAGAAAGGCGGATCGCGCAGCACGTTGTGGACGGCGAACAACACGCGCTCGCGCAGTTCTTTCTTGATCCGGTAGTTCGCGCCGTCCTTCACGAAGTACTTCTTGACGCGCGCCGCGTCGATATCGGCTATCGCTGCTTGCGCATAGACACCCTGGCGCGCCACGTCGATCGCACGATCGTCGATGTCGGTGGCAAAGACTTGAAACGGGACCTGCGTCGCCGATTTGGCAGCGGCTTCTTGGAGCAGCATCGCCAGCGAATAAGCTTCCTCGCCCGTCGCGCATCCCGCCGCCCAAACGCGTACCGGATCGTCCACGTCGCGCCGCGAAAAGATTGAGGGCAACACGTCGGTGGCGAGAACGTCGAAGGCAGCACGGTCTCGGAAGAAATGCGTAGTGCTGAGCAGTACGTCCTGCAACAGTGCGCGAGTTTCCTCGGGATGCAGATGGAGGTAGTCGCGATATTGCTGAAGATCGGCCAATCCGTGAATTTGCAGACGGCGTTCGATTCGTCTGAGCAGACTCGCTCGCTTGTAATGTTTGAAATCGTGACCGGTACGCGTACGCAAAACGATCATGATTTCGCTCAAGGCGCGCTGATTGCGCTCGGAAAACGGATTGGCCGATTCGTCGGCATCGTCGGCCTGGACAAGCGAATGCATCACGCAAATGCGCCCCTCGTGAGACCACAAGTCGAGCAACCGTTGCGGCATCTCGCTGACGCCGAGCGTGAAGTCCACCATCCCGGTCTCGATCGAAATGCGCGGCATGCTGTCATGCTCCGCTTCGCCGGGGCTTTGGACCATCGTAATCCCGCCGCACTCCTTGATTCGCTTGATCCCGACGGAGCCGTCCGACCCGGTGCCCGATAAAACAATGGCGACGGCGCGTTCCTGCGCGGCTTGCGCAAGCGACCGGAACAGCAAATCGATCGATCCGGAGATGGCGTGCGCGCCTGATATCGGCACGGCCGAAAGTTGCCCACCGGCGATCTCGAGGATGCACGACGGCGGGACGACATAGACGCAATTGGGCGCGATCGGCATGCTCATGCTGGTCTCGATCGGCGAGACAGGCATCGACGTTGCTTTTTGTAGCACGGCGTCGAGATTGCTCGTGTGTTCAGCGGGTAAATGCAACAGAACGACATACGCGGCCCCGGTTGTGGCGGGCAGCGCTTCGAAAAACGCTTGCAGGGCGGTGACTCCGCCTGCCGACGCACCTAGACCTACGACAGGGAACTCGACGTGGGCGGGCGCCGATTGGCCATCGCTAAGCTTTGGCATCGTCTCCGGTCAAAGAATAGTGGACCCCGGTTATGACGACTGGTCTTGTTTGTATAAGAGCCGTTCCAATGCACAAGCGGCTTCGTCGGCGTCGCGTGCTTGCGCCGCAAAGCGTTGCGCGTTTTTTTGCTCGCCCAAGCTCATATGATACTCGGCACGTTCTACGCTGAGTGCTTTCTTTTCGTGTAGCGCACGCATGGCTTGCCAAAGCGAGCGCTCGATGACATGGTCGCCGGCCGCCGCAAGCGTTTCCGTCCCAAACGCATGGCCCGTATGGCACCGGTACCGCGCAGGCGGCGGCGCGTCGAGTCGCCATAGCGACCCTCCGCATTCCGGACAGGACAAACCCGTTGGATTGCCCACCTTCGACATGTGCTCGATCGAATGGGGCGTTAGCATGACGTCGTTTTCGGTCATCAATCCCCTCAACGACTCGGCCGGCATCCCGGTGGTTGCGCTACCCGCGAGTGCTGCGATCGTCGACGCCAATTTGTCGATCGGCAAGATGTAGTCGGGAACGGTGCCAAGCATGGCATTGCGCGGCATGTCGGGGGCCTGGGCGTCATCCGGGTCCTGCACCATCGTGATCCCTCCGCAAGCGTGAACCGCCGCGAGGCCCGCTGTGCCGTCATCGAGGTGTCCGGTCAGCACGGCCCCGATCACGTGTGGCCCGCGTGCGACGGCGGCGCTGCGAAAGAGCGGATCGATCGAGGGACGGGCGAAGTTTTGTTTAGGTCCCCTAATCGTTCTGACAATATCGCCCTCGACGACCATGTGCAGGTCCGGCGGCGCGACGTAGATATTTCCTTTGACGATGCGCTCGCCATCGCGTGCATGATGTGCCGGAAGGCGTCCCGCCTTTTGCAGCATTTCGGGCAGGATGCTTGGATGCGGCCCGATATGAAGGACGACTAAGACGGCGGCGGGAAAGCGTTCTGGAAGCGCGGTGGCGATGGTCGTCAGTGCGTCGACGCCTCCCGCCGATGCGCCCAGTACGATCGTATCTCGTGTGTTCAATGTGCGGTCCCTTTGTCCTTGTTGTGCGCAAGAAGCGGGCCCGGCTCACGCGACTCATTTACCGCGTGCTTTATCTCGAATGCGTATGACGGTTTGCCGCGACGTGTCGAACTGTCGTGCGATTTCACTGACGGCGACGCCGCGCGCGAGGCGGTCGAGAATACGGGTGCGCTGCTGTCGCGTGAGAGAAGGGGGGCGGCCGAGCGGGCGTCCATCGTGCTTCGCTTGATCTAGATATTCGCGCGTCCTAGCACTCGCGCTCAGGCGCTCCAGTTCGACGACGGCCGCTAACGTCTTGACGGCGATCGGCGCGCTGGCGCTCGCAAGGTTGGCGGGACCGGTTTCCTCGCAATGCACTCGTAGCCCTGCATCGCGGCATCGTTCGAGCGTCGAGAGCACATCGCGTGCGCTGCTACCGAGAAACGATAGCTTGGTGACTACCAGTGCGTCGCGTGCTTGCATCCGGCGCAGCATGTTGACGAGTGCGCCACGCTCCATCGCCGGACGCGAATGCGGCATCCGGTCGACTACGACACGACGTAGATCGATCCGATAGCCCGCGGCATCGAGTCTAGACAGATCGTGTTCCGGCAAACCTTCGCTCGTGGGCAGGTTGAAATAGAAGTACACCTTCGACAATCGATTGCCTCCTAGGTTATCGATGCTCGCTTCGCGTTCTTATCTTGCACATCGTGATCGTATGAGGCGTCCGTAAATGACGAGATTCGGACACCCGAAAAGCCTATCTATTGCCTTTCATCTGACTTAGGCTTTGTACGTGGCATGTTGCCACGACCTGCGTCTCGACAGTCATAACAAGGGCAACCAAAATGAACGTTCAACGACTTTCGATTCGTGCCCCAGCCGGACGGCTGAGGATCATTTCGGTGTGGCGCAGCCTCGCGCACAGCGGCGCTCGAGTCTACGGATGGGCGGTGAAGGTCGATGCCGCGACGGGCAACGAGTGTATGACGGTCGACGTGGCCGGCTGCGACGAGGAAAGCCTGGCAAGTCTCGCGGCGATGCTGGCCGGCGCGCCGTTGGAAGCGAAGGTGACGGCCTGCTCGCTGTTGACCTTGGACGGGGCGATCGAGGGGAGCTGAGTCGATTACCCGCCGAGGATGGCGGGCGACAGGATAGTCGGCGGTGCGGTCGGCGCGCCGCCGCGGGCGGCTTACCGGAAGCGATCGGCGTGCATCTTCACCCATTGCTCGAAGCGCAGCGGCTTGCGCCCAAGGATACGTTCGACGGTTTCCGAGGTGACGGCGCTACGGCCTTCCCGCACGGATGCGTACGACTTCACAATGGAGGCGGCGACTTGTTGCGGAACGCCCGCCTGTGTGAGGTTTTCGACGGCTTGATCGAGCGTGATGTCCATGCATCGCAGCGGCCGGCCGAGCGCTTGCGCGAGCAGGGCGACTTGTTCGGGAACGCTGATCGTCTCTGCCCCGGTGACGAGCATCGCTTTCTCGGTCAACCCGGGATCGGTCAAGGCGCGCACGGCAACGGCGGCGATGTCCTCTGGTGCGATCGGTGCGGCCCGGCCTGTGCCCATTGGGTTGGCGACGACGCCGTCCGCGCGAATGCCCGGCGCCCATAGGAGCGTGTTCGACATGAAGCCGGTCGGGCGGACGAACCGGGCATCGAGGCTCGCCGCCGCGAGCATGTCTTCCTTTTCCCGATGGGCTCGGCCAAGCATCGTCTCGGGCAGGAATTCGACCATAGCGGTCGAGAGCATGACTGCGCGTTCCACCTGGCACGCGCACGCTCGTTCGACTAATGCGCCGAAGCTTTCAGCGCCGCCGATGTTCATGAAAAACACGCCTTGCACGCCTTCAAGCGCAGCCGAAAATGCATCGGGCGTGGCGTAGTCGCCCACGGCTATTTCGATCCGCCCGCTCAGGTGGGCGAGTTTCGACGCTGTCCGCACATAGGCGCGGACAACGTGACCCGCGTCCAGCAATTGCTCGACGACTAAGCTGCCCACATTTCCGCTGGCGCCGGTAACTAGATACATCGCTGCTCTCCTTCAAGTTCGCGTGTTTAAACGCACGCCTGAAAGAATGGCTATCATTCGCAACAATTGGAATGAATCGAACACTCTGTTGTTGCAGTGGAACAATCAACGGGACCGATCATGATCGATCTAAACGAGTTGCAGGTCTTTGTCCGGATATGCGAAGCGCAAAGTTTTACTGTGGCGGCGGAGCGGCTGGGGGTGCCGAAATCCAGCGTCAGCCGCGCGCTATCGCGGCTCGAGAAGCGCCTGGGTGTTTGCCTCATCGAGCGTACGACACGTAGTCTCATGCTGACGGAGGCCGGCGAGCTCTATCTGGAGCGGTGCATGCGAATGCTGGACGAGGTGGAGTTGGCCGATCTCGCGATCGGGGCCATGCATGCCGAGCCGCGCGGGTTGTTGCGCGTTGCCACCTCGGTACCGTTCGCGCGCTTCGCGATCGCGCCGCTGCTCGGCGATTTCCTCGCACGCTACACTCAGGTACGCGTTCAATTGCAACTGCTCGACAGCGAGTACAAGGTCGCCGAACCGGCGGCCGACATCACCATTCGGCCGGATCCGAGCGCCGATCCGGCGATGCGTGCTACGCCGTTGTTTCAGGTACGTCTGGCGCTCTATGCCAGTCCGGCTTATCTTTCGGGCCGGCGCCCGCCCCAGACGCCTGCCGATTTGCGCGACCATCATTGCATCTCCTCGCATTGCTGCACGCCAGGGCTGCCCGCCGGTGCATCGTCCTGGCGTTTGCGGCGCGGCACGAGCAGCCAGGAGATCCGATTCGAGCCTCGAGTTAGCGTCGCCGATCCGACGATCGGCTATTTACTCGCGATGACCGGCAGCGGGATCGCGCTACTCAATCAATACGCGGCGCGAGCCGATGTCGAGGCAGGCCGCCTCGTGCGGTTATTGCCCGACTGGGAAATCGAGCCTGTGCAGCTTTATGCCATGCACGCTTCGCGCTTGAACGCCTCGCCGAAGGTCAGCGCGTTTCTCGGATTCCTTCGCGCGCGGTTCGACGAAGCCGATCGGGGCGCGAAGGCCGCCCGTGCGTCGAGGAACGCCGGCAACGAATATGTCCCGCGTCCCCTCTCCCCGGTCGAGCAGGCCGGCTGAGGCGATTGCCGCGGTTGCCGCGCCATCGCGCTTGCGATCGCGGCCGGCGTATACTGACAGCCTCGCCCGCGATCCTGTCGATCGCGCTCGCTGGTACCGCTTATGTCCGACCGCGTCCATTACCGACATATCGCCGATATGCCCGGCCTCGTGCTGGGCGCCGCACGGTTTTCGACGTTTAGCTTCGATCGTCATTTCCACCTCGATTACCACATCGGCCTTGTCACCGAAGGGGTGCAGCGGCAGCGCTTCGGCGGAAAGACGGTGCTCGTCGGGCCCGGATGCGTTTCGCTGATGCCGCCCGGCGAGGTACACGACGGCGTTAGCGACGCGGCGAGCGGCTATACGCTCAAAACGTTTCGGCTATCGCATGAGCTGCTGAGCGGCATTGCCGAGGATGTCGGCGGCTCCTGCCGCGAGCCGGCCTTGGCGGGGGCGCTATTGGAGGATGCCGAGCTTGCAGTCCAACTCGCGCGCTTGTTCGACGTCATGCGCGCGAGCGGACAGAGCGGGTCGCTCGCCGTGCAATCGGAGTGGCTGCGCCTGCTCGATATGTTGCTCACGCGGGCACGGGCGATTACGCCCCAGCAGGCGAGCGGATCGCTTTCGGCACGGCAATGGGAGCGCGTTCGCGATTATTGCTTTGCGCACCTGAGCGAGAAGATCACGCTCGATGCGCTCGCCGCACTATGCGATCTCGGCCGCTTCCAATTCCTTCGGCAATTCAAGCAAACGGTGGGTATGACGCCGCATGCCTGGTTGTTGCGGCTGCGCCTCGAGCATGCTTGCGTGCTGCTCTCGCGCAGTTCTCAAACGATCGCCGAAGTGGCGCAAGGCGTCGGCTTTTACGATCAAAGCCATTTCAATCGCGCCTTTCGGCAAGCCTTCGGCGTCGCACCGTCCGGCTATTGAACGAGGCGGCTGAAGCGGCCGAAGAGGCTGCTCCGCGCCGTTGCGGGGCGAAGCCGGTCCGTCAATTTTTTACAATGCGGCTCGTCCGCGCCCCGATACGATGTTCCTACGATTGGGGCGCAAGCTCCGTTTGATTGGGGAGTCGAGGAAATCGATGGCGAATCGTGAGCAGATGGAGCCGGCCGCTAGATCCGAGCCGGCATGGGGTTTTTCGAGCGACAACATCGCGGCGGCCTCGCCGCAAGTGATCGAGGCGCTTCTCGCGTGCAACGCGGGGCAGGCGCGTCCATATGGCGCCGACGAGCTGACGGCCCGCGTGGAGCGCAAGTTCGGCGAATTGTTCGAGCGCGAAGTCAGCGTCTTGCTCGTACCGACGGGCACAGCCGCCAATGCGCTGTCGCTGGCTGCGCTTACGCCGCCTTGGGGCAGCGTGCTTTGTCATCGCGACAGTCACGTCAACAACGACGAGTGCGGTGCGCCCGAGTTTTTTACGGGCGGGGCGAAGCTCGTGACCGTGGACGGGCCCGACGCCAAGCTCGACGTCGAGGCGCTGCGTATCGCGGCAGGCGCGAAACGCGGCGACGTGCATTGCACACAGCCCGCCTGCGCGACGATTACGCAGGCAACCGAAGTGGGCAGTCTCTATACGGTCGATGAAATCGCGGCGATCGGCGAGGTGTGCCGGTCGTCGGGCCTGCGGCTCCATATGGACGGTTCGCGCTTCGCGAATGCGCTCGTCGCGCTCGGTTGCACGCCGGCTGAGATGACGTGGAAGGCCGGCGTCGAGGTCTTGTCGTTCGGGGCGACGAAAAACGGTGTGCCCGCTGCCGAGGCGATCGTTACGTTCGATCCGGCCATCGCGCGCGAGTTGGCTTTTCGCCGCAAACGCGCCGGCCATCTGTTTTCGAAAATGCGGTTTCTGTCGGCGCAGATCGATGCGTATCTCGAGGGCGACCTGTGGCTGCGCAACGCATGCCAGGCGAATGCGATGACGCAACGGCTTGTGAAAGGACTGCGCGGCTTTTCGTGCATCGAAGTGCTGGGCGAGCCGCAGGCGAATATCGTGTTCTGCCGGCTGCCGCGCGCGTTGATCGAAGCGTTGCTGGCTCAGAATTTCGGGTTTTATCACGATCGTTGGGGGCCGGGCGTGGTACGGCTTGTCACATCGTTCGCGACGACGGCCGTCGACGTCGACTATTTGCTCGACGCCGTTCGGCAAGCGATCGGCGCGTTGCCGAGCAGTCAGGGCGCGCATCAGGTGGGAGATGCAGCATGACACAGCGGCTTTATATGACTCAAGATACGTTGGCGATGGATACGGCCGTCGTGCGATGCTCGCCGCGCGAGGACGGCCTTTTCGATGTCGTCTTGTCGGCCACGCTGTTTCATCCGCAAGGCGGTGGGCAACTATCGGATCGAGGCACGATCGCAGGCGTCGAAGTCGTACGCGTCTCGTCGCAGGATGACGAAGTCGTCCATGTTTGCGAGCGAGCGGTGGCGCTCGGCGATGCGCGCATCGAAGTGTGCGCCGACGCGCGCGCACTGCACGCCCGGCTGCATTCGGCCGGTCATTTGATCGGTTATTGCGGTGAGGCGCTCGGATGGCGCGCAGTCAAAGGCCATCATTGGCCCGGCGAGGCAAGGGTCGTATTCGAGGGCGAGGCCGGAATGCGCGTGTTCGAAGCGCAAGAGATCGAGGCGATGGCCAATGCGCACGTGCAAGCGGCGCTGCCGCGCCGGACCGTGGTCGAGGGCGAGATGCGCAAGATCGGCTTCGGCGAGCTGCCGCTGAACGGATGCGGCGGCACGCACGTCGTGTCCTCGTCGGACGTCGGGCGCATTCGCATTTCGAAAGTAAAGGAAAAGAAAGGGCAGGTTTCCGTTCACTACGAACTCGAGCGCGTCTGATCGCCTAATCGCCTGCGACTAGGGCGGCGCCGTTACGAAGGTTTCGTCGAGTCGAGGGGCGGACGGCCCGCCGCCCGGCACTTCGTCCTTGCTCATGGATCCTCCTCACCGTTCGAGGTGCGGCCGCATCGGCTGTGCCTAGGAGGCGCAGGCCGACAGCGGTATATTTGGGGTCGTTGCCCCGCGCAACGGGGTTCCTTCCCCGTCTATCCTAATCCGAATACCGAACGAAACGGGTCATCCCAATGAACCACGTCATCGATAGCGACGCCCCTGCCTGGTCTCCCGATCGGCAAGCCATCGAATCGGCCCGCATCACGCATTTCACTCGGTGGCTGCATGCCGAGCGCGGCCTCGCGTTCGACGACTACGATGCGCTATGGCGATGGTCCGTCGACGATGTCGACGCGTTCTGGTGCGCCCTGTGGGACTGGGTCGATATTCGCTCGGCCGAGCCACGAGGCCGGGCGCTCGCGAACGCGTCGATGCCGGGGGCGAGTTGGTTTCCCGGTATGCGCATGAACTACGTCGAGCAAGTGTTTCGGCATGCTACGAGCGCGTGGCCGGCCATCGTCTATCGCAACGAAGCGGGCGAGCAAGGCGAACTTCGCTGGGCCGAGTTGCAGCGGCAAGTGGCGGCGCTCGCCGCTTCGCTGCGCGGCATGGGCGTGGGACCGGGCGATCGCGTCGCGGCCTTCATGGCAAACACGCCGGAGACGGTCGTTGCCTTTCTCGCCGTCGCGAGCATCGGCGCGATCTGGTCGGTCTGCTCGCCCGATATGGGCCAACTGGCCGTGCTCGATCGCTTTCGGCAAATCGAGCCGAAAGCGATGATCGCGGGCGACGGCTACCGGTACGGCGGCAACGATTACGACCGACTCTCGCTCATCGAGACGCTACTTGAGCAATTGCCGACGATCGAACACCTCGTACTCGTGCCGAATCTCGACCGCACGCGGCGGGTCGTATCGGACGGTGTTAGCCCGCGGGGCGGCCAGGCACGATGGATCGATTGGGCCGATGCGATCGCAACCGATGCGCCGCTTCAAATCGAACACCTACCGTTCGACCATCCGCTATGGATCGTCTACTCGTCAGGCACGACGGGGCTGCCCAAGCCGATCGTTCATGCGCATGGCGGCGTCGTGCTCGAGCACGTGAAGATGGCCACGCTCCATCTCGACCTGCACCCGGGCGACCGCTTCAACTGGTATGCAAGCACCGGCTGGATCATGTGGAATTGCCAAGTGGCGGGGCTGCTTGCTGGGGCCACGCTGTGTCTCTATGACGGCAACCCCAGCTATCCCGATTCGAGCGCGCTCTGGCGTTTCGTCGGCGAGGCGAAGGTTAAATTCTTCGGCGCCGGAGCGGCGTATTTCCAGGCGTGCTTGAAGAGCGGTGTCGAGCCTCGGCAGGTGGCCGATCTGTCGGCATTGCGCGTGATCGGATCGACCGGGTCTCCGCTACCGCCCGAAGCGTATCGCTGGATCCTCGATCACGTCGGTGCCGTTTGGATCGACGTGATCGCCGGCGGCACCGATTTCGCGGGGTGTTTCCTTGCGGGCGTGCCGACGCTGCCGGTTTATCTCGGCGAGATGCAATGCCGTTGCCTCGGCGCGCGGGTGGAGGCATTCGACGAAGCGGGCCAGCCCGTGTTCGATGCAGTCGGCGAGCTCGTTTGCACGGCACCCATGCCGTCGATGCCGCTGTATTTCTGGAACGACAAGGACAACCAGCGATACCGCGATAGTTACTTCGACATGTACCCCGGGATCTGGCGGCACGGCGATTGGGTGCGCATCACGCCGCGCGGCGGCGCCGTGATTTACGGGCGCTCCGATGCGACGATCAATCGGCACGGCATTCGGATGGGCACGAGCGAGCTGTACCGCGCCGTGGAGGATTTGCCCGAGGTGCTGGATAGCTTGGTCGTGGATCTCGAATACTTGGGCCGCGAATCGTATATGCCGCTCTTCGTCGTATTGAGGCCCGGAACCGAGTTGAGCGACGATCTCGTCGAACAGATCCGCGCCCGGATCCGCAAGGCACTCTCCGCCCGCCATGTGCCGAACGATATTTTTCAAGTGCAGGCGGTGCCGCGTACGCTATCGGGCAAAAAGATGGAGCTGCCGATCAAGAAGCTGCTGCTCGGTCAGCCGCTCGATAAAGTGGCCAATCCCGACACGATGGCGAACCCGGAGAGCTTGGCATGGTTCGATCGGTTCGCGCGGACACGAGACGGCACGCAGGGATGAGCGGCCCACGCACATCGGCTCGCTTAGGGCAGCGCCCACCAAGCCGGCAATAGCCTGCGGACTTCGGCTTGCCGATAACGGTCGTCGATCAGATGCAACACGCCGACGTCCGTTTCGGTGCGGATGACTCGCCCCGCCGCTTGCACGACTTTTTGCAGTCCCGGGTACAAGTAAACATAGTCGTACCCGCTGCCGAATTTGGCGGCCATCTTGCGGCGCATTTCCTCATTGACGTCGTTGACCTGCGGCAAGCCGAGGGTCGCGACGAACGCACCGATCAGTTGGTTGCCGACGAGATCGACGCCTTCCGAAAACGCACCGCCGAGCACGGCGAGCCCGATGCCGCGATCGGCCGTGCGAAAGCGCGCCAAAAAAGCATCGCGTTCCGCCTCGCCCATACCGGGCGCCTGCGTCCAAACGGGCACGTCAGGGTGCCGCGTTTGCAAAAGATCGGCGACGCGCCGCAAGTAGTCGAAACTGCTTAGGAAACCCAAGTAATTGCCCGGTAGTTCCGCGTATTGATCCGCCATCAAATCGACGATGGGAATCAGCGAACGCTCGCGATCGCGCCAGCGCGTGGAGACATGCGCGGCCACGCGGACGGTGAGTTGCTGCGCGCGAAACGGGCCTTGGACGTCGATCGCGTCCGTGCCGTCCGGTAAGCCGAGCATGTCGCGATAGAAACGCTCGGGCGAAAGCGTCCCGGAGAACATGACGGTGGCATGCGCGGCCGCATGTCGGGCCGCGAGAAAGTGCGCGGGTACGACGTTGCGTACGCAGAGCGTCGACAGACGACGCGCCGGGTCGCCCGCGCGCTTCGCATCGAGTTGAATGTCGAATATCGAATGCTCGCCGAATTGTTCGGACAACGAAACGAAATGCATCGCGTCGAAGAAGACGCGCAGCAACGTGTCGTCGAGCGACAGCGGCGCGTCGGCAAGGTGATCGGTCACGGCCCCGATCAGGTTTTGCGCGGCCGATAACAAGCGTGCGGGCACTTCGCCGTATGCCTGATAAGGGCTCATCTGCTCCCGGTTCAACGCATTCCATTCACGCTGCAAGCGTTGAAGCGCTTTTTTCAAAACGGCGGGCGCGATCTTGCCGGCGGCCTTGAATGCGGATTGCTCGATCTCGGCCGTGTACATCTTGCGGCCGCGCTCCAGCATGTTGTGCGCTTCGTCCACGAGCACGGCGACGCGCCATTGATTGATACGCGTAAGTGCGTAGAGCAACGCACTGGTGTCGTAATAGTAGTTGTAGTCGCCGACGACGACGTCGCACCAGCGCGTAAGCTCCTGGGCCAAGTAGTAAGGGCAAACGTCGTGTTCGAGTGCGGCGCGCCGCACCACGTCGCGGTCTAGCCTGCGGTTTGAAAGCGCGAGTTCGCGGGCGGCCGGAAGGCGATCGTAAAAGCCGCGCGCGAGCGGACACGATTCGCCGTGGCACGACTTGTCCGGATGTTCGCAAGCCTTGTCGCGGGCGACGAGTTCGAGCGTTCGCAGCGGCAAGGCGGGCTCGCCCCGATGGAGCGTGTCGATCGCGTCCAGCGCGAGTGCGCGTCCCGGGGTTTTCGCCGTGAGAAAGAAAACGCGTTCGACGTGACCCTGTCCGCACGCTTTGAGCGCGGGGAACAGCGTGGCCAGCGTCTTGCCGATTCCCGTCGGCGCTTGAGCGATGAGTGCGCGGCCGTCGCGCGATGCGCGGTAGACGGCGACGGCGAGCTCGCGCTGCCCGCTGCGAAAGGCGCCATGGGGGAACTGCAACTGGGCGAGCGCGGCGTCGCGCGCGGCGCGATGCGCGCTTTCACGCATCGCCCATGCGAGAAAACGCTCGCATTGTGCCTCGAAAAAACTGCGCAGTGCAGCTGCGTCGTGCGTTTGCGTGAGTACCGTTTCCTTGCGCGAGCCGATGTCGAAATAGACGAGCGCGACATTTAGCCGTGGGAGCGCGCGCGCTTGACAGAGCAGATGCCCGTACACGAGCGCCTGCGCCCAATGCAGCGCGCGATGGTTTTCCGGCATCGACTCCAGTTGCCCGCGGTACGTCTTGATTTCTTCGAGGCGATTGAGCGCCGGATCGTATCCGTCGGCGCGTCCGCGCACCGTCAATTCGCCGTATGTGCCGGTCAACGTGACTTCGGCTTCGTATTGGGCGCCGCGCCGGGCGGTGACGGTCGCGTGGCCTTCGATGCCCTCGAGGGAGGTCGGCGAGGGCGTGAAGCGCAGATCGAGGTCGCCGCGCTTCGCGGTGAACTCGCATAGCGTACGGACGGCGACGACATAGCTCATGCCGCAACCCTCTCGCCGTCGCCGGCGGGTGCTTGGGCCCAGCGAACGTCGATGACACGCACGGGTATTGCGTGGTCGACGCAATAGCGCAGCCAGCGAATCTGGTTGTCTTGCAGCTTGTCGCCGGGGCCTTTGATCTCGATGAGCTCGTAACGCCGATGCGCAGGCCAAAAGCGAATGAGATCGGGCAAACCCGAGCGATTTTCGCGGATATCGGCAAGCATCCTCGAAAACCAAAGTTTTAGATGTGCGGCGGGCAGGCAATCGAGGGCTAGCGCGATGAGCTCCTGCGTCAGCATGGTCCAAAACACGAACGGCGATTGGAGGCCGCTCTTGCGTTCGTAGTTTTGCAGGATCGTCGAGCGATAGGCTTCGGTGTCCAACTGCGAAAGGCATCGGGCGAAGAGCTCGGCGCGCTTCGCTTGGAAATCGGGTGCGTACAGGTCGGCCGGCCCACGTTGAAACGGATGGAAGAACGCGCCCGGCACGGGGGCGAACACGGCTTCCCAGCACAACAGGCCGAAGAGCGAATTGATCAGGCCGTTTTCGACATAAAAGACGGGAGCCGACTCGGTACCCAGATGATCGCGCGCGACATATTCGACGGCGAACGGTTCGTCGGGGTAGGGCAGCACGAGCGTTTCGCGATCGATCGCGTTTTCTTTGCGCGTCGCCTTGCCCGGCTGCCCCACGGCTTTACATAGCCGCGGCATCATGCGGGCGACGCGCTGCGTTTCGGCTTCGCTTTCCGGCTCGCGCAGTGCCTGCAAGGCCAGCGCGTGTGCTCGATCGGCCTCACCGTCGCGTTCGAGCACGCGGATTCGGCGATGCCTTGCGCCCGGCCACGTGCTGCGAATGTAGGCGTCATGCGCTACCTGCCAGTGACCGAGCCGCTCGGCATGGTTGCCGACGCGGAACAAGAGCTTCGCGCGGCGCGTTTCCAGCCACGGGTTATCGATCTCGATCGACAACGCCGCGGTCAGCAAGACCTCTATGTCGGTAGCCTCGACGAGCGCATCGAGCGCCGCGCGGCACGCATGCAGCAAGAGGTAGCCGTCGATATCGGCGCGCGTGCGAAATGCCCGAGCCGAGTGCGGAAAGGCAACCGACTCATATTGATAGACGCCCAAGTCGGCGAGCACGAATTCCGACCAGTCTTGGTGGAGATTGCCGAAAAACATAAGGCGCAGGCGCTCGCACAGCGGGTCTATCGACGTGCGAATGACTTGATCGGCGGCGCCGTTCGCCCATTCGCCGTAGCGTTGGGGCGCCGGATATTGCGGGCGAATCGCCTCGAGCCATGCCGCCTTGCGCGCGTGTTTCTGTCCGCCTGAACCCGCGAAGATACGGGCCAACTCGGGGAGCGTCGCAACGACGAACAATTCATCGATCGTCACGGCGCAGTCGGCATCGATCCAGCCCAGCGCCGCCAGCGGGCCGGCCGCCGCGAGCGGGCAGCCGATCTCCTCGTAGACGAGCCGGCTAGCGCGAAACAGCGAGCCCCGGCGCATCAGCATGCGAACGAGCAGTGCGCGGGCCGATTGCGGTAAGCGAGGAAACGCCTCTAGAAACTCGCGCTCCGCCGCATCGAGCAAGCCCTCGTAGCGCTCGCCAACCCACGCCAACGCGCGCTCGAAATTCAGCAGGTAGTACGGCGAAGGGGCGGAGGGGGACACGACGGCTCGAAAAAAGGGCTGTATAAACGTACAGGGATGATAGCAAATTCGCGGGCGACCTCGGCGCGTACTCTCTCTCGGATACGCGATCATCAGGTGGCTGGCGCGGCGATAATAGCGTCCGGTCTTCGCTGTCCAATGGCGGCGGCAAACTTATCCGAATTTAACCAACCGAGACCCCATGGATCCATCCGCACGTATCGTTCGCTTTTTAAGTAATCGCCCACGAATCTTCATCGGGATCGCGATCGGCGTGATCGCTCTTCTGATCGAGCCGTGGCATCTGCGGCCGATTCAGCGTTCTCTCGCCGCCTGGGATGCCGGGATGTGGTCGTACCTCGTCTTGATCTGGATTCGCATGTTTCGGGCGAGCCCGGAAGATTTGCAGCGGGTAGCGGAGCGCGAAGACGAGGGTGCGAGCGCGGTATTGGCGATCATCACAGCGGCGGCGATCGCGAGTTTGGTCGCCATCGTGGTCGAGTTGTCGGCAGCGAAGGGACTGGGCGCCAAGCAGGCGAGCATCAACTACGCGCTGACCGGCATCACGATGATCGGCGGCTGGCTGCTGATTCCGACGGTATTCACGCTTGAATATGCGCGCTATTACCATCAGGCGGGCGAGGGCGAGGCTTCGCTCAAGTTTCCCGATCCCCAAGAGCCGCTCGACTATTGGGACTTTATGTATTTCGCATTTACGATCGCTGTTGCATCGCAAACATCGGATGTGTCGGTTTGCTCGCGGCGCGCTAGACGGACGGCGTTGGCGCAGTCGATTTTGTCGTTTTTCTTCAATGCCGCGGTGCTGGGTTTGTGCGTTAATATCGCGGCGGGATTGTTAGGGTCTTGAGTGGGCGGGATCGTATTGGGCGGGATCCTATTGCCGGCGGCGTGGAACGCGATATAAGAAAGCATGGCCCTTGGCCGCTCAGCGTTGCCCGGCAGGGCGGCCGAAGGTGTGCGGTTAGGTGTTATCGGTCATTTTGTCTGCCGTCGTTGCCACCTCTTCGGCGGCGAGGCATATTCTCGATAAGTCGATAAGTCGAGAAGTCGACCTGTCGAACGCAATGCCTTTTTATTCGCCACACTATGCGCATTCCATTTTCCGGCGTTCTTGCTAGCGACTTCCGCATAACACCGCGTGGCGGATTCGCGCTATGAGACCGCGCGCGCTCGTTATTGAGCCGGACCTGTCCGGCTATCGTTGGCGATATGTCCAATGGACGATCGAAGCGCTGGTCGAGGCCGGCTACGAGTGCATGCTCTGGACGCAGCCGCGCCATCGCGATCATCCGCTGCTGTTGGCGTACCAAGTCTCGCGTGCCGCGGTCACCGTTGTGACCGATCGCAAGCATGGCCACTTTGCGCACCCCTCGTCATGGCTCAATGCGGCAAACATGGGTTTCGGTTTTTACGCCGCTTTCGCGTCGATATATCGCCGCGTGGTTCGCACGGATAGCGTCGACCTCGTAGTCGTCCCCGACGGCGATTACATCTTGAATGCCGTCGGCGTACTCGGCTCGCCGTTCGGCTCGACGCGTTGGATGTGCATCGCGATGCGTCAATCGTTTCATTTGCGCGATATCGGGGTGCAAGCGCCGCGTCGTCCGCTCGCCGAATTCGTCTATAAGCGGCTCTTTTATCGCGCGTTGCGCGGGGGAAACTTATCGGCGCTGCTGACGATCGACCCGACGTTTTCGGCGTGGCACGCAAAATCGCCGGCCCGCGGCGGCTGTCCGCCGGTGCATTATTTGGAAGGCCCGTTCGCCGACGCCGACCAGGTTGAACAGCACGAGGCGAGAGCGCGATTGGGAATCGGCAACGAGCGGTGCATTCTCGTGTACGGCACGATATCCGACGGCAAGGGAATCAAGGAACTCTTATACGCGTGCATGCGGCGAGACGAACATCCGCTGATCGTCATCGCCGGTGAGCAAACCAAAGACGTGCGCGCGTTCATTGCTTCGATCGGCGGCGGGTTATTTAGTCGGGTGAGCGTCTACGACCAATTCATCTCGCCGGAAATGGAAGCAGACCTATTTTGCGCATGCGACGCGGTATGGGTCGGCTACAAACGGCACTACGGGATGAGTGGTGTTCTCGCGCAAGCGCATCGATACGGTAAGACAGTCATTGCAACGGATTCGGGACTGATCGGGTGGTTCACGAAGCGCGATCGCCTCGGTTCCTTGTTGCGCAGTTTGTCCGCACGATCGGTCAATGCCGCTATCGACGAAGCGTTCGCGCTCGACGGCATCTGCCGCTCGACGCCCCGGTCGAATTCCGAAGACTTGCTTGCCGGCAATACGGTCAATCACTTCAAGAAAATCGTACAGACCACGCTGACGAGCGACTGAATCGCCCGTGCGCGTGCTCCAGATACGCCAAAACGCCACCGGCAAGCTTCGGCGAATCGTTTAAGAATTCGCCGAAATGCTTGCCGGTGGCCGAGCGCGATCCGCGCGTATCAGTATCGGTTAGACAGTCGCCCGTGCATTACGAAGGCGGTATTCCGTGGGGGACACGGTCAGCCGCTTGCGGAACATCTTCGCCAAATTGTCGCCGTTGCGCATGCCGCTATGCCGCGCGATGACATCGACAGGCAATTTCGTTTCGGCAAGCAGCCGCCGCGTCAACTCAAGGCGCGCTTGCAGCAAAAATTCCGAAGGCGTGGTGCCCATTTCGCGTTTGAAATGGCGCAAATAATTTCGCTGACTCATTGCAGCGACGCTTGCGGCGTCAACGATCGTAATGTCTTGTTCGCAGTTGGCCAGCAGCCAACGAGCCGATTCGCGAACCTGCTCGCTCGTGCTCCGGTGGCTTGTGCGGCTCAACTTCGGCAGCAATACCCGGCTCGTGCCCGGCATCAAGCGCTCGGCGATTTTCATCGCGACGTCGAGGCCCAGATCGCGTTTGACCTGGAATAGCGCGAGGCAGAGCAACCGGTGTTGATCGTCGCTCGCGCTAGGGACGTACTCGGACGTTCCGCGCGATTCCAGCGAGGCGTTCCAGCTCTCGGTGCCGCCGAACTTACGTTGGCGATGTGCGTCGATGGAGGCTAGCGCGGCCTGACTGACGATCGGCTCGATCCGGTCCGTCCTTTGGTAAATCACGCGCAACCAACGCACAAACGGGTTTTCCCGTGCAGCCAATGCCGCGCCCGAGTCCCCAACGATAATCAACGTATGCAAATCGCCCAATTGGCGCGCTTCCAACCGATCGGTCGAGACGCGCGCGGATGATGAGCAGACGACGTCGCCGCCGTCGATGGACAGCAAGCGCACGCTATACAGATTTGTCTTTCCTCCCCCGTTCCCACCCAGTTCGTTGGCGACGTCGAAGACTTCGGCGACCATCCCGGCCGTCATAAAGGAAAAGCCTTTGAACAGCAGTAATCCGATCTGCTTGCAACGTGGGTTGGTTTCATCCCCGTGTACGCCCGTCGGCCCGACGTTGCGTATGCCGCAATTTTTTTCAATTTTTTCCATCATCATGGCTGGCTCCTTGGTTTCCTTGTGCGCGCGATTTTTCCTTCGATAACTAATTCTCGAGGCTTGTTTAGAAGTTTTGATTATTTTTTTTATTTATTTTCGTGAGCCGGCTTCCGCCGATGCTAAATGGTTTGAAAAGCGTGTTCTATCCTGCGCTTCGTTTTACGCCGTCCGTCTTCGCTGCGCCTGGCGGCGCACGCGGAACAAACGGCGCCTCACGCCGGCTTTAAGGCGAATCCATGAGCTTGCTGCTTGGCGTGTTTTTCGACGCTATGGGACAGACCATGCTCTCGACGTCGATAATAAAAGGGAGTGGTTTAAATTTCCACATAAAAACTATTGCATCAAAATGTAACCCGGAAGCGCGATTTATTGGCGAGCGCCTATCAACTGTGATGGGTTTGGCGCAAGCGTAATTTCGCGGGTTTCGGCACAACCTTATCTGTTTTGAACTAAGTGCTTGCGAAAAATATGGGGAACTGCTAACCCACCCGTGCATCCGTTGATGCATTTTCTTGGTCGAAGGAGTGCGGGGTAGGGGAAACGATGCCGCGTTGTCGGTTTCGACAGGGCGACTTGCGGGAAAATATGCCCCGCCCGGTTTTACTGCGCAACAGCGCCCTTAAAATTGGCGGATAAATACTAGGCTGGCGCGAAAGTCGGCCTATTCGACCATGAATAAACTGCCAACTTTCGTCGCAAGAGGGAGGCGCGCGCTTTGCGCGGCAATATCGTCCGCCTCGCCTCGGCGGCGGGCGCGTCGAAAAAAATAAAGCCGGGCGCGTTGAATAAGAACGCGGCCCGGCGTTGAATCGTCCGAAACGGTCATGGCCGTGTACGGGGAAGGGGGAAACCCTGAACAGGCGGTCTCGCTTTGCCGATCGTCACGGGGCGAGTACGCTGCTTCAGCGCATCGCCGGTGTTTCGACAGCACGCAAATCGAATACGAGAACCTGTGCGTCGCGGCCTTCCGTCAATGTCACCGTGTCTTCCTCGCGCAGTTTCGCGCCGTCGCCCGCGCCCAGTCGAATGCCGTTAAGCGTGACTTCGCCCTCGGCGACGTGGATATAGGCGTACCGCTCTTTCGCCAGGGTGAGCGACGCCGTTTCGTCTCCGTTCAGGTGCGCGGCATAGACACGAGCGTCTTGACGCAGCGCGAGCGAGGCGTCGCTCCCATCCGGCGAGAGCATCAAGCGCAGCTTGCCGCGCTTTTCCTCCGGTGGAACGTGCATTTGCTGATACCTAGGCGCCGCGCCCAACGAGGCTTCGGACGGCAGAATCCAGATTTGCAGGAAATGCACGCGGTGCTCGGGCGACGGGTTGTATTCGCTATGCGCGACGCCGCTTCCGGCGCTCATCAACTGCACGTCGCCCGGCACGATCGTCGAACCGTTGCCCATCGAATCTTTATGTTCGAGCGCGCCCTCGAGTACATAGGAGAAGATCTCCATGTCTCGGTGCGGGTGGCGGCCGAACCCGCGGCCGGCGGCGACACGGTCGTCGTTGATGACGAGCAGGTCGGAGAAGCCGACTTGCTGCGGGTCGAAGTACTGTGCGAACGAGAAGGTATGGCGCGAGCTGAGCCAGCCGTGTTCGGCGATGCCCCGATCGGCGGCTTTTCTGATTTCGATCATTATCATTCTCCGAAACGTTAGGACACCCAACGAAAGCAACAATGCAGGTGTCGATGGCTAGGCAGTCTATGCCAACGTTTCGGCTGTCAGAAGACGCATGGCGCCGACTCACCGTCTCATGAATGGGACAATCGCGCGGGGGCGGACAGGCAGGGAGGCTGCACGCTTATGCGTGCGTCGAGATCGCTGCGGCCGGCAAGCGCACGACGACGGTAAAGCCCGCGCCTTCGTTGCTGCGAACGGACAGCGTCCCCTGAAACTGCGCCGCGCGCTCCGCCATACCCGACAACCCGAGCGACGGCGCCTGGCGCTTAGCGTCGTCGAGCTTGCGGCCGACGCCGTCGTCGGCGATCCGCAGCGTGCATAGCTCGCCGTCGCGGTAAAAATCGATCGTGACCGTGCGTGCGCGGGCATGGCGGGCGACGTTGGTCAGGGCCTCTTGAACGATTCGAAAAATGGCCGTGGCAGCGTGCTCGGAAACGGCGATATCGTCGACCCTGAACCGGCAGGCTAGCCGCACGTTGGAACGGTTTGCGAATTCGGCGGCCAGCCATTCGATCGCCGCTGGAAATCCGAGCGTCTCCAGCGCGAGGGGCCGCAGTTGCCGCGTCATCCGCTGAACCGAAGTCACCGCGGATTCGATCTGCCCTTGCAGTTCATGAATGGCCGTGCCTAACGGATGGCGATATGGTTGCGGCCCTGAAAGACGCTCGACACGCTGCGCGGCCAGCGCTAATGCGTTCAACTGTTGTCCAAGGTCGTCGTGCAAGTCCTGCGCGATGCGTCTGCGTTCTTGCTCGCGCACCGTTTGCATTTGCCTGGCCGCTTCCACTGAAGGGGTGTCCGTACTCACCTCGCGGCGGACGAACAAGGGCCGATGGCTGGTCGCGCATTGAAAACGGTAGCCCAGCGCCAAGCTGGTGCGCAGGGCCCCAAGCAGATCCTCGGAGGCTTGCCGCTCGCCGGAACCGGGGGCGGACCGGGTCACGCGCTGCTCCTGCTCGGCAATCAACCGGGCCGCGAGTGTGATCGCGTGGAAAATTGCGGGGTCATTCGCATTCCCCGGGACGCCGGCGGGCTCAGAGGATAACCGCATGTTCTTGAGGGCTTTCAGATGACGTCGTGATCGTCGATCAACTGATGGCGCATTGCATAGTGTATGAGCGCCGCGTCGTTCGCAAAGTGCATGGCCTGACAGATACGGGCCTTGTAGTTGCCGACGGTCTTGGTGCTGAGGCTCAGTGCACGGCCGATCTCGGCGGCACGATGCCCGCGCGCTAGACGCATGAAGATATCGAACTCGCGATCGCTCAACTGCTGGTGCGGTGCCGTTTCGGGCGGCGCGACGAGGTTTTGCGCGATGTACTCGGCCATCCACTCTCCCACGTAAGTGCCGCCCGCCGAGACTTTGCCCACGGCGCACGAGAGTTCCGCCGCCGCTGCGTGTTTCGTCAGATAGCCGTGGGCGCCGGCCAGAAACGCGCGTAATGCATAGTGCCGCTCCTCATGCATCGTCAGCACGAGGATTTTCAATTGAGGGGCTTCGTCGCGAATTTTTCTAATCAATTCGATGCCGCTGCGCCCGGGCATCGAGAGGTCGAGCAACAGCATATCGGCTCGCGTACGGCGTATCAACTCCATTGCGGATGCGCCATCCGATGCCTCGCCGACGACTCGCATCTCGGGGAGGCTTTCGAGGACTTCTCGTAGGCCTTCACGGAACACGGGATGATCGTCCGCGAGCAGAATGCGCGTCGCGCACGGCGGGCGGCCTTCCAGGCTGCCGTCGGTCGCCTCGCGCCTCCCGTAGGAAATGGCGGTGCTCATTGCATGTGCGAGAGATGCGGGGGGCCGATGATCAAGCTGATCGTCATGATAATCGCCCCTATTTGTCTTATTGATTCAGGTTTTCCCTGCAATATTGTCCGCAGGTCGATTGTTGCATCGTACAGCGAGACGCCCGTGTGTTCCAAGTCGCCGTCGCGTCGAGGCATCGGCGGTAATCCGGTGGCTTTTCTGCGGTTATTCGGCGGCTATCGCATCCGCTTCGGTTTGACGTCCGCGAGCGCTGCCGGCGCTCGCTCGCTCAAATACCGCCAGAGCCGCTCGGCGACGGGACCGTGAGGCCGATCGCCGCGACGGGCCGCGACGATTTTCTCGCGTGCACCAGGCAGGTGCCGGCCGGCGAGCGAGCGCAAACGGTCTCGCCGCAGGTCGTCTTCGATCATGTACCGCGGCAGATGGCCCCAGCCCAAGCCCTGCAAAATGATGTCCCGCTTCATCGATTGATCGCTCACGGTACATTGCGCCGCACCCTCGACGACGAAATAGTCGCGCGCGGGCGTATGCCGGGCCGTGTCGCGCATCACGCATTGGGTCAGCGCACGTAGGTGCTCCGGTTTGACGGCTTTGGGCAGCTTCTCGGGTAGCAACGACGGCGCGATGACCGGCACGAGCTCGACCTCGCCGATTGCGAGCCATTCGATACGAGGATCGCCCCTGTCGATCCGATGCAAGATCAAATCGGCATCGCCGTCGAGCAATCGTTCCTGCGGCCCGGCGACTGCCTCGACATGCAGATGCAGACGCGTCCCCGGGCACGTACCGAAAAAGCCCGAAAGCAGTGCGAGCGTCTGCTCGCGCGGGCACAGATCGCCGATCACCACGTGCAGCTCGCTTTCTTCGCCCATGGCCAACTGGGCCGCATAGGTTCGCAGGCCGGCGAACTCGCTCAGCAGCGTTTGCGCTTTGCCATGAAACGTGCGGCCCTCGGCGGTCAAGCGGACGCGATAGCCGCTGCGATCGAGCAACGCCAAGCCGATTTGCCGTTCGAGACGTGCGACGGCCGCGAATACGGCCGGGTGCGATCGATGCAGGGTATCGGCCGCCGCTTGGAAGCCGCCGGCACGCACGACGGCGTCGAAACACTGTAGATCGTGGAGGGTAAATTCGTTCATGAGCGTAGCGGCTGAGTTTGGCTGACCGAGTAGCGTTACAAAGAATATCAAAACTTTGTAATGTCTTTCTTTCGGCCGCGAAACTACGATGCTTCCGTCGAACCAAAAAACTCCACCCATTTCGAGGAAAACCCATCATGGAAGATCGTTCGTTCATCACCGCCGGTGACGGTGCGCGCATCGCATATCGCTTCGACGGGCGCGAAGGCGCACCCGTGCTGATGCTGTCCAACTCGATCGCCACGTCCTTGCACATGTGGGACGGCGTGATGCCCGATCTCGCCCGGCATTTCCGCGTCTTGCGATACGACACGCGGGGCCACGGCGCGTCGGACGCACCCGGGGGTGCCTATTCGATCGACCGGCTCGGCCGCGACGTCGTCGAATTGCTCGATGCGCTGGGGCTCGAGCGCGTGCATTTCCTGGGGCTTTCGTTAGGCGGCATGATCGGGCAGTGGCTCGGCATCCGGGCGCCTGAGCGAATCGAGCGCCTGGTGCTGAGCAACACATCCGCTTACCTCGGGCCGGCCGACTATTTCGACGGAAGGATCGCGGAGCTCGCGCGCATTAGCGGCATTCGCGATATGCGCGAGACGGCCGAGGGCTTTATCCGGAATTGGTTTTCGCAAGAGACGATCGACCAGGGACTTCCCGTTGTCGATGCGTTTCGCAAGATGGTGGCCGAAACGTCGCCCCATGGACTGGCAGGCGCCTTCGCTGCGGTGCGCGATCTCGATTTCCGGCGTACGGTCGCGCTGGTGCATCGGCCGACCCTCGTTATCGCGGGCGAGCACGATACGGTCACTTTGCCGGAGCACGGCGAAGCGATCGCCAGTGCGATCGTGGGCGCACGATATTTGTCGCTACCGTGCGTGCATTTGCCGAATGTGGAGTCGCAACAACCGTTCGTCGATGCAGTGAACGCGTTCTTGCTTGAGGGCTGATCGGTCGAGCCGCGCCGCGCGTGCGGACCGCTCGAACCTATCGCGTCGGCCTAGGGCGATATCTAGCGGATACCGCCGTGGGCCGACGCGCGATCGGCGCGCTGATTAACGGCCGAAGTACAGGGCGTCGTTCGCACCGGTGGAGACGGGCGAGCCCGAAGCCGACGAGCCGGCGTGCACGCCGCCGATTGCGCGAGCGTTGCCGTTTTGCGCGTCGACGCGTGCTTGCGCGAGGCGCGCGTCGGCCGGGTAGTACGGATCGTTGCTGAAGCTGCGGGGCCCGCCCGCTTGCTCGAATTGCACCAGTTGCGCCTTCACGTCGGCGCGTGTCAGCGGGGCATTCGATTGTGCGAAAACTGCGACGGGAGCGGTCAGCGCGGCCGCGATCAGAACGGATTGAATGAGCGATTTCATGGCAATTACCTCCAAAAGTCTTTCGTGCTGTCTGTTGCATCGGGTTCGTTTCGTGAACCGATGTAAGCAGTCTAGCCATTGGAGGCTCTAGGGTTAACGCCTAATTTTCGAATTCATTTTTACGCATTCTGGAACGATGGGCGCAGCGCCAGGTAGGCAGCGATCGGATTGATACGCGAAGGCGTGAAGAAAGACGCTCGCGGATGGGCGAGCATCGAGCGTCGAGCGTCGTTAGGCGATGCGTGGGGTTGACTGTTCGTCGGCAACCGGGGGCTCGCCTGCCTGCGGTTGCAAGGTGACGACCGTGCGGCCGGCGTCGCGCCACGCGTCGATGCCGCCTTTGAGCGGCAGCACGTCCAAAAAGCCCGCCTCGTTCAATTTCTTCGCCATCCAAGCCGCCGACACTTCGTTCGGACACGAGCAGTAGACGACGATCTTTTGCTGAGGGAGATAAGCGGCGATGACGTCGTCGAGTTTGCGATCGTCGGCGAAGCGCGTCCCGGGAATGACATAGGGATCCAGTAGCCGTTTTTCCTCCGATCGAATATCGAGGATGACGGGTGCGGGCTCGCGCAGCATCAATTCGTACAGTTCGTCTACGTCGATACGGGCATCGGATAGCTTGTTCATCAAGGCGCGGCGCCGCATCCAGCGATAGGTGGCATAGGCGACGAGCAGCGCGGCGATGACGACGATGCTCGCATGTCCTAAGCGACCGATGCCGGCAAAGAACCAATCGACCTGGTGGGATACGAGGGCGCCCACACCCAATCCGAGCGAGGCCCAAATCGCGGCGCCGATACCGTCGTGCGCAACGAACGCGCGATACGGCGTGCCGAGCGCGCCGGCCATCGGGACGGAAAGCAGCGAAAGACCGGGGACCAGTTTGGATACGGTCAGCACGCGAACGCCCCAGCGGCCGAAGAAACGTTCGGTCTTCTTCACGCAGGTGTCGCGCGAGAGCGACAACCGGCACAGCGTTTTGAGCGTGGCGCCGCCGTAGACGCGGCCTGCGAGGAACCATACGCTGTCGCCGATCACCGAAGCCAGCACGGCAAGGGCGAGTACCGGCACGAGCTGCGCGCCGACCGACGCGGGGTGTAGCGCGGCCATCGCGCCGAATAGGACGAGCGTGGGCATTGCCGGCACCGGCAATCCGAGTGCCGCGGCCAACGCGTTGACGAAAACGAGCGCCGGGCCGTAACGCACGACCAGGTCGTGGAGCATCGAAGTACCTCGCGAAAACGTGCCGCGCGAAAAATGCGGCATGCGCGGATTATGCCCCGTTCGATGCGTGGCTGCTTCGATACGATGAATGGGAATGTCGATCGCGAGTCGGATCGTACGGCGCGGCGGGAACGCGTTCGAAAAAGCGCCTAGCCGAGTGAATGGCTAGGCGAAAAGCCGCCGATGACCGGCGACGGAGGTATCGATCCGGATCGGCGCGCTCGTCGTGGACGGCGGCAAGACGCGCTCGATTCGGTGCAGCGAGGATGTTCTTAGTAGACCGACGTGCTCACTGCGGCGCAGTCGGCTCGTTTCAATGTTCCTTGCTTATTTGATACGGAGGCGATCAACGGCCGAAATAAATCGCATCGCCTGCGCCCGCATTCACCGGCGCGCCCGAGGCGGAGGAGCCGGCGCGCACGCCGCCGACGGCTTGCTCGCTCACGTTTTGCGCGACCGTGCGTACTTGCGCGTTTTGCGTCCCATTCGGATAGTACGGGTCGTGGCCGAACGCGCTCTTGCCGGCGACTTGCTCGAACTGGACGAGTTCGGCTTTCACTTGAGCACGCGTCACGGGGGCGTTCGACTGGGCGAATACGGCAACCGGAGCGGTCAAAGCGGCAGCGATCACGACGGATTGAATAAGCGATTTCATGGCGATTACCTCCAAAAGTTGTTTTGTTGCGGCCGGTTCGTCTCTCGAACCGATGCACGCAGTCTAGCGATCGGAGGTGCTAGGGTTAACGACTAATTTGATAAATCATCGTTACGGTTTTGCTCATAATCGCTGCGATGCGGGTTCGATATGGCGGTTTCTTGCGGGGTGGAAGATGCATCTTTTCTTACGTAAAGCTTTCGTTTGTCTCGGCCTCTCGTGTGCGCAGGCGCTCGCCTTCGCGCAAACGCCGAATTCCGTTCAGTTGGAGGATTTGACCTGGACGGAGGTGCGCGACCAAATCGCCGCCGGCAAGACGACGATCATCGTCCCTATCGGCGGCACGGAGCAAAGCGGTCCGTACGTCGCGCTCGGCAAGCACAACGCGCGCGTTCAATTTCTTGCCGCCCGTATCGCGCGCGGACTCGGCAATGCGCTGGTGGCTCCCGTCGTCGCTTATGTGCCCGAAGGCGGCTATTCGCCGCAGAGCTCGCACATGCGTTTCCCGGGCACTATTACGGTTTCCGACGACGTCTTCGAAAAGACCCTCGAATCGGCGGCGAATAGCTTCGAAGTGCACGGCTTCAAGAACGTCGTGTTTCTCGGCGATCACGGCGGCTATCAAGACGACATCAAGCAGGTCGTTGCGCGTCTGAACAAGGCATGGGCCGGCGGCAAAGCGCGGGCATTCGTGCCGGCCGAGTATTACGGCGAAAGCTCCACCGGGTACGCCCGAATGCTGCGCGAGAAGGGCTATCGCGACGATGAAATCGGCACGCATGCGGGGCTTGCCGATACGTCGTTGCTACTGGCCGTCGCGCCGCAAATGGTGCGGCAAGACGCGTTGCGAGCGGCGCGCAAGCCGACGGCAGCGGATGGCGTCTACGGCGGCGATCCGCGCCGCTCGAGCGCCGAGCTGGGGCAGATGGGTATCGATGCGATCGTCTCGCATACGATCGAGGCCATTCGCAAAGAGACGGGAGGCCGTTGACGAGTCGGTCGCCAAGAACATGGGGAGGTGCTATGGGTTGGAAGAAATATCGCAAGACGTGTCTCGCTTCGTCGATCGGCGCCGTGCTCGCGGGAGGCTGCATCGCGTTCGCCGCGATGGGGGCGAGCGCTGCGACCGTGCAAACGGTGCCCGGTATGCCGGGTGTCGCCGATGCCTCGAATCTATACGGCGAGGCGGGCGTCAACCATTTGAGCCCGGCCGTGAGCGGTGCGCCCGCGCGCGTGTACGTGCCGAACCTGCGCTCCGACGACGTCTACGTCATCGATCCGGCCACGTCGAAAGTCGTCGATAAATTCCCGGTAGGGCGTAGCCCGCAGCACATCGTTCCGGCTTGGGATTTAAAAACGCTTTGGGTAACGAACAATGCCGAGGGGCGCACGGACGGCAGCCTGACGCCGATCGATCCGATGACGGGCAAGCCCGGCAAAGCGATCGCGGTGGACGATCCGTACAACATGTATTTCACGCCCGACGGTCGCGAGGCCATCGTCGTAGCCGAAGCGCATGCGCGGCTCGATTTTCGCGATCCGCATACGATGCGGTTGATGTCGAGTCTTGACGTGCCCGAATGCAAAGGCATCAATCACGCCGATTTCTCGATCGACGGCAAGTATGCGATCTTCACGTGCGAGTTCGGTGGCAAGCTGGCGAAGATCGACATGGTCAATCGCAAGGTGCTTGGCTATTTGGTCCTCGCAGCGAAGGGCATGCCGCAAGACATTCGCATCGCGCCCGACGGCAAGGTGTTTTACGTGGCAGACATGATGGCCGACGGCGTCTACGTCATCGACGGCGACGCTTTCAAGAAGGTGGGGTTCGTCAAGACGGGCGTGGGTACGCACGGGCTCTATCCGAGCCGCGACGGCAGCAAGCTTTACATCGCGAATCGTGGATCGAATCTCGTGCACGGTCCGCGCCATGGCAAAGGCAGCGTCTCGGTGCTCGATTTCGCAACGCGTACCGTCGTGGCGACCTGGCCGATTCCCGGCGGCGGCAGCCCCGATATGGGCAACGTCAGCGCCGACGGCAAGACGCTGTGGCTATCGGGTCGCTTCGACGACGAGGTCTATGCGATCGATACGCATACCGGCACCGTGAAGTCGATCGCGGTCGGTATGGAGCCGCACGGGCTCACGGTATGGCCGCAGCCCGGGCGTTATTCGCTCGGGCATACGGGCAATATGCGCTAATCGCGCGGCGCGACAGGCGCCGCTTTTGCGTGTGGGACGGGTCGGGCGTTCAGGCGGCGCGCTTGGCCGGGCGAAGCGCGTACGCGCCGTCGCCGAGTAGGAACAGCACGACGAGCGCGACGGACCAAAACGCGGGGTATTCCCAGCCGCCGCCCTTGCTCGTGAAGAGCCAGCCGTTCGCGCCGTGCACGAGCACGATCGTGCCGAGCATTTCGACGGCCAGCGGCAGCGCGACCCACGAGGCGTAGACGCCGAGTATCAGCGCAATGCCGCCGAAGAGTTCGAGTGCGATCGTGAGGTAAGCCGCAATGGCCGGCAAGCCGAGCGAACCGAAATAGCCGACGAACCCTGGCACGCTGAAGACGAAAAGCTTAAGGCCGACGTGGGCGAGAAAGAGAATGCCGAGGCTGACGCGCAGCAACAGTGCGGCGAGCGGGGCGGTTTTGTCGTTGATCATCATGGTCATCGTTGACGTTTAGGAACGAATGCTTCGATCAAGCGCGGGCTACCGCGCTTGATCGAAGCGACTTCAGACGCGCCACGATACGATGTACGAGGGGGCGCATCAACTCGGCTATGATTCATCCATCATTTACTGCTGGTTGACGATGGGATGGATACGCTTACGAGCATGCGGGTTTTCCGATTGGCGGTGGAAGCCAAGAGTTTCGCCGCGGCCGCGCGCCGGCTCGATATGTCGCCGGCAATGGCAAGCAAGCATGTCATGCATCTCGAGCGCCGGCTGGGCACGTTGCTGCTCAATCGAACGAGCCGCCATTTGAGCTTGACCGAATCGGGCGCCACCTATTTCGACCACGTTCGGCAATTGCTCGACGAACTCGACGACGTCGAGGCGGCGGTAGGCCAATCCACCGCGGCTCCGCACGGCACGCTCAAAGTCAGCGCGCCGGTGTGGATGGCGAATCCGAACTTCGTAGGCGTCCTAAACGATTATCGAACCCGGTATCCCGACGTTCGTTTAGACGTCGACTTATCGGGCCGGTTCGTCAATCTCGTCGAAGAGGGGTTCGACCTTGCGCTGCGCGTGACGAATCCGCTTTCGCTAGGCCCCGCGCTGATCGCACGGCCCATCGCGCCGGTGACGTTTCATCTCGTCGCTTCGCCGGGCTATTTGCGCAAAGCGGGCGTGCCCACGACGGCAGAGGCGCTCTCGACTCACACGATGCTCGGCTATTCGATGTTTCCGGCCAACAACGCCGTTGAGGTGGAAGGCCCGCGAGGCGTCGAAGCACTCAAGTTCGAATCGGTGCTGCAAACGAACAACGAATCGTTGCTGCGACTGGCTGCGCTCGAGGGCATGGGGCTCGCATTCTTGCCGCACGCCCTGATCGCGAGGGACATCGAGGCGGGCACGCTGACGGCCGTCTTAACCGACTATCGTTTTTTCGGCACTAAGCTTTACGGCGTATACCGCCATCGACAATATCTCTCGCCCAAAGTCCGAACCTTTATCGATTTCCTTTGCGACGATGTGCGCCTTCGTTGACGCACGGGTAGGTTAGGATCACGCCTTCGACTCATTCCAATACCTATTTTCGTCATGTCGAATTGGTTGCTTCAACTGTCCGTCGTCATCGTCGTGACATCGGTTTGCGGGGTCGTCGCGCGACGGATCGGACAGGGTAAGGTCGTCGGCGAACTCATTGCCGGCTTGCTGCTCGGCCCGTCGGTGCTGGGCGCCATCGGCGGCGCGGGCTATCAGGCGTTGTTCAGTCCCGAGTCGGCGACGATTCTGTCCAAGCTCGGCGAACTCGGTCTAGTGTTTTTGATGTTTCAAACGGGCGCTCATATCGTCGGCGACATGCCCAAGACACGTATGGCCGCTTGGCCCCCCGTCGTCGTCGCAGCGCTTGGAATGGCCGCTCCGTTCGGCCTGGGGTGCGCGTTGGCCGGTTTCGGCGACAGCTCGTTCGTGCCGCCGCATGTCCCGCGTATCGCTTATGTGCTCTTTTGCGGGATCGCGTTATCGGTGTCGGCGCTGCCGGTCATGGCGCGCATCGTCACGGAGGCGGGTATCGCGCGGCACAGTGCGGCACGCTTATCGATTCTCGCGGCGACAGTCACCGATGCCGCCGGATGGCTCTTGCTGGCAAGCGTCGGTGCGCTCGCGAAGTCCGGGTTTTCGACACAATCCGCGTTGCACGGCTTGCTGCTATTGGCGGGCTTTTTCGCGGTATCGGTCACGATCGTCCGGCTAGCGATGCAAGGAATACTCGAGCTCGCCAAGCGTACGCACGGCCATTCCGGCATGCTCGTTTGCGCGCTTTGTTATGTGCTGCTCTCGGCTTGGGCGGCGACGGCGTTCGGCTTGCATAGCGCATTCGGTGCGCTCATCGCGGCCGTCAACGTTTCTCGCCGTCGCGATTTGTTGCAGTTCTGGGAGCGCCGTTTTAGCGGACTGGCGGATGTCGTTCTCACTCCCCTGTTTTTCGTGAGCGCAGGGATGCATGCGTCGATTTCGGCGTTGCATTCGCCGATGCTGATCGCATGGCTCGCGCTGTTTTTCGTGGCAGGCGTCTTCGGCAAATATGCCGGGTGCTATCTCGGCGCACGGCTATGCCGCATCGCGCCGGGTGATGCGCACTTGATCGGCGTATTGATGAATAGCCGCGGCACCGTCGAGTTGATGGTGCTGAGTATCGGCTTGCAATTGCAATTGATCTCCGCCTCGCTTTATACGGTATTGCTGGTCGCGACGTTGGCCATGACGGCTGCGAGCGCGCAGCTCGCCCACCGATGGGCGCGGCAGCGCCATCCCGTTCAATTGGCCGTGCCTAGCCCCGCCGTGTAACCCCGCATCGCCTATGCTTTGAATCGCGCCGCGTCATCGCGCAAAAATGCGGGCATTTTTGCGTCGTGCCTGTCAGTTCTGGCAGTATGTTTTGCCGGATATCGATGTTGCAATGGCGCCAAGCACCACAGTCTTTGCTCGGCGGCTCGGCTCTCATGAGCGCCGATACGTGTCGTTTCAGCGGCTATAAGCAGCGGAGGCGCGATGAGCATGGCATATCGGTCGGATAGGCGGCTGAGGGGCGTAACGGGCGGCGCGTTGATCATCGGTGCCGTTACGCTGGCGGGGCTCCCCGAGGCGCGAGCGCAGGCCACGGTGCAGCTTTACGGCATCGTCGACGATGCGGTGACCTACGTGACGAACCAGGGCGGGGCGCACGCATGGGCGCAGACAAGCGGCGTGGGGCAGTCCGATCGTTGGGGAATGCGCGGGGTCGAACCGCTCGGCAACGGTTTGAAGGCGATCTTCCGCCTTGAAAACGGCTTCACGCTCAATGACGGACGCTTTTCGCAAGGCGGGCTCGAATTCGGGCGTCAAGCCTTCGTCGGCCTTGCGAGCGATCGGTTCGGGTCGTTGACCTTCGGCCGGCAATACGACTTCATGTCGACCAACCTCACGCAATTTGCCGCCGGTACCGTGACGCCCTCGGTTTTCGGCTTTCATCTTGGCGATCTCGATCGGCTCGGTGCCGAGCGCCTCGATAATTCGGTTCGATACGTGACGCCCGAATGGGGCGGACTCCAACTCGGTGCGCTCTATTCATTCGGTGGACAACCGGGTAACTTCGTCGCGAACAGCGCGGTGGCCTTCGGCGCGACCTACGAACGCGGTCCACTACGCGCCGGCGCGGCCTACGTCGGCATGCATAACTACACGGCCGCCTTCGGCATCGGCACCTCGGTGGTCGGCGTGCCGCTCGTCGGCACGCGTGCGCAAGGCTTATTGCCCCAGTTTCAAGTTTTCGACAAGCTCTCGGTATCGGGCGTGGGCGCCGGTTATCAATGGGGGCCGGCATTCTTGCACGGCGTGTTTACGCTCGTCGGCTTTCGGCAAAACGGAGTCAGTGCTTCGCTTCGAACAGCCGAGGGCGGGGTGAGGTATTCGGTAACTTATGCGCTTTCTTTGGCCGGCAGCTATGCCTATTCGAAGCTCGGGCAAGCGCATTGGAATCAATTCGTAACTGGTATCGATTACGTACTATCCAAGCGAACGGATATTTACTGGAATGCAGTCGTATTGCGTTCGAGTCAAGGCGTCCGCGCGCAATTATTTACGCTTCCTGCGTCGAGCTCAAATTCGCAAACCGTGGTTTCAATTGGGCTCCGTCATCTCTTTTGAAAGAAAATCGCACGATCGTTTCGATCATCGGCCGTCAGATATTCCCTGATGGCCGAATCCTTTGTCAGCATTGCCTGACACAGCCCTTAGAGGGTTTCCGTCGATAGGGTTTGTTTGACTTGAATCAACCTCGTCGAACGTTATCCTTCGTACAAAAGAGCCTATAAGAAAACCCGATTTTTAATGCGGCCCGCGACGTATTTATTAGGCGGCTGCTCCATTTTATCGCTCGCTGAGTCGAGCGCGTGTGCCGGTAGGGCCCGGCGATCCTTTAACAATCGTTTGCAGCATTCGGCGCGGACTGCGAGTGGCCCGCGCCGGGGGTGCATGCGCGCATTCGCTTCGCATTCGTCGGCATGTCGGCCGCGGTGTGCGGGCCTCTGGGGAAATCAAATGCGCGAGGTATTCGGACGTATGCGGCACGGGAGTCGCAAGTGGTACGCGACGGGCTTCGCGCTCGGCGTACTCGTGCTCGCGCTATCCATTACGCTCACCGTCTATTCGATTTGCGGGCAATTCGTCGAGCGCGAGGCGAAGCTTCGCTTCGATAGCGATTCGACGAATGTCGAGCAGCAAATCGCCGTACGCGTGCGGCTGTATACCGACGTGCTCGTCACCATGCGCGCGCTATTCGGCGAGGATTCTTCCGTTACTCGTGACGAGTTTCGCGATTTCGTCGCAGGTCTCGATTTGCCGGGGCGCTACCCGGGTTTTCAAACGTTGAATTACGCCGCTTACGTACGTGCGTCCGGCGTTCGCACTTTCGTGGCGCAGCAGCGAAGCGATCCCATTTTGCAACGGGCAGGTATCGATTTTTCGATCCACCCGCCGGGGCTGCGCGACAGCTACGACGTGCTGACCTACCTCGAACCGCTTGCTGCGAACCGCGAAGCGGTTGGGCTAGATATGGATGCGGTAGCTAGCCGGCGAGCGGCAATGGAGAAATTGCGCGATACGGGGGAGCCGATCAGCAGTGGGCGATTGATCCTCGACGATCGCGGTGCGCGATTCGTCGGTCTCGCGATGCGCATGCCGGTTTATCGCAAAGGCATGCCGACGAAGACGGTCGAGGAGCGGCGCCTCGCCTATATCGGCTCGGTGGGCGCCGGCGTTCGCGTGAACGACATGATGGACGGTCTGCTCAGTGCGGAAACGCTGCGTGTCATCAAGTTCAAGATTTACGACGCGGGAACGATGGACGGCCCGGAGAAGCCGCTCTCGAATGCGTCGCTGCTCTATGACAGCGTCGACGGCGTGGCCATTGCGGCCCCGGGCCACGCGACCGGTACGACGCGCGCCGTTGCGCGCGCCGCGACCGCGGTGACGGCTCGCACGCCGCACGTGGCGCGTGCGGTCACGCGGGTCATGCTCCAGCGGGATGCGCAGCAGCCGTTCGTGGGGCGTCGTTGGGTGATCGCATTTTCGGCCAATGTGGCCGAGCTGAGCGGCACGCAGCGCGTGTTGCCCGATGTCGTGTTCGTGGCCGGCGTCATGATCAGCGTATTGCTGGCCGGTTTGGCGTACGCGCTCTCGAGTTCACGCTCGCGGGCAGTGGACCTCGCCGAGCAAATGACGTTCGACCTGCGCGAAAGCGAGGCTGCGCGCGCCCAGGCACAACGCATCGCGCATTTGGGCGACTGGCGCGTGAGCGTGGATGACGGCAGCGTGCACATGTCGAAGGAGATGGCGCGTTTGATCGGTTCGCGGCAGCCGGCGCTCTCGTTGCGCGCGCTGTTGCGCGCAATCGATTGCCGCGATCGCAGCACGCTCATGCATGAGGCAATACGCGCGATCGAGACGCACGACGCGTTCGAACTCGAATGCCGATACCGTTCGCGGCGCGGACGGCACGGTTGGTTGCGCGTGATCGGACACGCACACGGCGCTTCGCTTGATCGAACGCTGCGCGGCACCGTACTCGAAATCACGAAACAAAAATCGATCGAGCGGGCGCGCGATCTCGAGCATGCATTCACGTTGTATCTCGCGACGGCCGGCAATGAGTTCGACGTATGCCGTCACCTTGTCGAATCGATCGTACAGGGCATGGATTGGGATGGAGGCGCGTTCCGTCCCACGCCGGCGGGCACGAAACAGTTGCTTTGCGCGACGTCGACGGCCGTCGACAGTGCGTTTGAGACCTGGCTTCTCGTGAACGGCCCGAATGTAGTCGCCGAGGAAGACGCGCCTGCGGCACCCCATTGGAGCGTGGCCGGGCGCGGCGCGCCGCGCGAGGGCTCGGATGGATGGTTGGCCGATGCCGGTATTGCCACGACGTTTTCGTTCGCGCTGCGTTTAGGCTCGGTCGTCGTGGGCATGGCGGAATTTTATGCCCGCGAACGGCGCCATGCCGAGCCGCAAGCGCTCGTCATGGCGCGCTCGATCGTGAGCCAAATGAGCCACTTCCTGCAACGCCGGCAGGCTGAGGACAACCTGCATTTCCTCGCGACGCACGATGCGCTCACCGGGCTACCCAACCGGTTGATGTTCCGCGAACATCTAGACGAGCTGCTGGCGCGCGCTCGCGCCGATGCAACGGCGCTGCACGTTTTATTCATCGACCTCGATCGTTTCAAAGACGTCAACGATTCGCTCGGGCATAACGTCGGCGATTTGCTGCTGCGCGCCGTCGTGGCGCGCTTGCACGATACGTTGAGTCGGGTCGACATGATCGCGCGGCTGGGCGGCGACGAGTTCGTCGTGCTCGTCAAGCATCAAAGCGACGGCGTGGCTGTCGTCATGGAGACGATCGACGCGATTCAGGCCGCGCTCGCACAGCCTTTCATGATCGGCGGATCGCAATTGCAGGTCAGCGCGAGTATCGGCGTGAGCTCGTTCCCCGGCGACGGCGAGGATGCGCAGACGCTGCTCAAGCATGCCGACATGGCGATGTACGGCGCCAAGCAGCGCGGCAAGAACACCTATCAAATGTACGTGCGGCAGATGAGCATGTCGTTGCATCGCCGCGTGGAAATGGAGACGCAGCTTCGCCATGCAGTCGAAAACGGCGAGTTCACGCTTGTCTATCAGCCGCGCATCGATCTGCGTACGAATCATTGCACGGGGGTGGAGGCGCTGCTGCGCTGGAACAATCCGGCGCTCGGCGCAGTGCCGCCGACCGAATTCATTCCCGTCGCGGAGGAAACGGGGGCCATCGTGCCCATCGGGGCGTGGGTCTTGCGCGAGGCTTGCCGGCAAGCGGCCGAGTGGCACGCGTTAGGGGTGGATCCGATCCACGTTGCCGTCAACCTCTCCGCCCGGCAATTCGCGGATCCGCATTTGCACGAAAGCATTTTGGATGCCCTTTCGGACGCCAATCTGTCGGGAAAGTATCTCGAGCTCGAATTGACCGAGAGCATGGTGATGCGCCATCCCGAGCAAGCCGTGCGCTGGCTCTCGGCGATTAAGCGCACCGGCGTCCGGTTGTCGATCGACGATTTCGGCACGGGCTATTCGTCGCTCGCCTATTTGAACCGCTTCCCGATCGATACCGTGAAGATCGACCGGTCCTTCATCCGCAACGTGCCGGATAGCCATAGCGATACGCAGATCACGAGCGCGGTCATTGCGCTCGGGCACAGCCTCGGGCTGACCGTCATCGCCGAAGGCGCCGAAACGCAGAAGCAAATCGATTTTCTCCGCAAGGAGGGCTGTGACGAAGTGCAGGGGTACTTCTTCAGCCGCCCGATTCCCGCCGCCGATGTCGAGAGTTTTCTCGGCAGAGCGGCGGGCCCCGGTCTCGCGTCTTCGGCGAGATCGTCAGCCAATGGCGCCGAAGTCAGCAGACCGGGCGCTTTCATCAAGTCTTGAAGGAATAGCATCATGCAGACCACTAAACGGGGCGTCGCCGAAATGTTTCAAGCCATCGATGAGCTCGATTTCAGCCGCATCAAGGCGAAGCTCATGCATCGGCGCGACGGTGTCATCGCGTTGCGTCAGATCGAACGCGCGGAGGCGGGCTATCGGCAGTTTCTGAAGCTCGCGGCGAAATATCCCGATGCCCCCATCGTTCCGAGCGAGGAAGTCGACGAGTTTTGGCACATGCATATCCTCGATACGCAATGCTACGGTGCCGATTGCGAACGGATCTTCGGCTATATGATCCACCATGATCCGTACAGCGGGCTTGACGGGGCACAGGACGAGGCCCGGCATTTCGCCCTGGCGGCGGCAAGCGACGAATTGGCCGCGCGGGAGTTCGGCGCGCGAGGGGAAGGTCAAGTGGGATATTGCGTGAAGCCTGAAGCGACGAGCGATGGCCAAGCTGCGTATTGTGTGAAGCCTGAAGCGAAGGGCGACGGCCAAGCTGCGTATTGTGTGAAGCCTGAAGCGAAGGGCGACGGCCAAGCCGCGTATTGCGTGAAGCCTGAAGCGAAGGGGGATCGTCAAGCCACGTATTGTGTGAAGCCTGAAGCGAAGAGCGATGGTCAAGCTGCGTATTGCGTGAAGCCTGAAGCGAAGGGCGACGGCCAAGCTGCGTATTGTGTGAAGCCTGAAGCGAAGGGCGACGGCCAAGCCGCGTATTGCGTGAAGCCTGAAGCCAAGGGCGAAGCGAAGGCGTATTGCGTCAAGCCCGAGGCAAAGGCCTACTGTGTCAAGCCCGAAGCGAAGGCGGATGCCAAAGCCTACTGCGTCAAGCCCGAAGCGAAAAACGATGCCAGAGCGTACTGCGTTCGCCCCGAGGCGACGGCGCTGTCGTATTGCGTCCGTCCGGTCGCCGCGCCCGTCGCGCGGCGCAGCGCCTAGACGTTACCGGCAATCCGCGGGGCGTCTCGAAGCGAGCCGGCCCCCAAAGCTCTCCCGTTGCCAAATCTCCGGCCAGCTTTAACGGCCAGGCCCGGTGGCGCGTATATCGCGCCCTCGTGCTCCGTTGACCCAGGTCAATCCGATTTCAGCGTGCTCCGCGAAGATGACGTCAGGCGCGGCGTGAGTCCGTGCGTGTCGCAAACGGCAAGCGGTAGCTGAATCGGTGTGGGAGAGGGCAAATGGGAATCGGCATGCAAATCGTGTATCTCGGGTTTCCCGGCGAAGCACGAATCGAGGCCGAGGCAGGCGTTCAGCTACTGCGGCTCATGCGTTTCGCCTCGCGCGTCGGTGCCTGCCACCTGGCGATCGAAGCCCTGCACGGCCCGAACGGCCGCTATTACGATGCACGGCTCGACATCATCACGCCCGATAAACAACTGATTGCACTACCGCATTGCTCCGACAACGAGCCCGAAGCCGCTGTGCGCGCCGCTTTCGATTATGCCGAGCGTGAACTCACGCATCGAGGCACGGATTTTTCCCGGATCAACAAATGAGGTCTGCGCAATCACGGCGATCGCTTCGCCCGCTGCGCATATAAAAAGGGCCGCGTATCGCGGCCCGCTGCGTGCTCACGCGCCCGCGTTTTTTTCTCGCGCCAAGCGCGCGATCGTCTCCATCGCGAGATCGAATTCGGTCGTTTTGTCGAAAAAATAATCGGCACCTGCTACAACGCTCGCCTCGCGAAACACGGGGGACGCATAGTTCGTCAGTACGATCGTCACGATCGGATCGGTACGGTCGCGCAACGCATGGAGCAAGTCCATGCCGTTGCTGTCGATCAAGCGCAAATCCAGGATCACGGCTTCGGCGTCGGTGTCGTCGATGCCGCGTAGCGCCGTCTCGACGTCCTCGGCTTCGCCGACGATGTGCGCGGCGCCGTCGGGCCCGATATGCATAGTCAATCGGTCCCGTACGAGTGTCGACTCGTCGACGACGAAAACTCTTAGCGGTGATCGGTTGTTCGATTCCATGCGAACAGTATCGTCAGCGCTTTATGAAATAAAAATCGGTTCGGTAGGAATTGGTTGTAGGCGACCGCGAACGCGTTTGTAGGTCGTGGCCTACAAGCGAGGCCGCCGCCCCGCGCGGCGGCCTTTCGCTGCGCTTTGCAGGCGCCGAGGCGTTACCTTTGGTTACAAGTCTTCGCTGTCCTCGAACAACTTGTGCTGAATCGCATAGCGCACTAAGGCCGCTTCGTGAGGCATCTGCATTTTTTCGAGAATGCGCGTTTTATAGGTACTGACCGTTTTCGCGCTTACGCACAACTGATTCGCGATTTCACTGATCGTTTGACCCGATGCGATACGGCGGAATACGTCGAATTCGCGGTCGGAGAGCCGCTGGTGCGGCAGCATGTCGGTCGGCTCGTTTAGGCTTTGCGCCAGCCGTTCCGCCATCGACAGGCTGACGTATACGCCGCCGGCCGAGATTTTCGTCAACGCCGAAACGAGTTCTTTACTGGCGCTTTCTTTCGTGAGGTAGCCCGATGCGCCCGCCTTGAACGCGCGCACCGCATATTGCTGCTCCGCGTGCATCGTCAGCACCAAGACGCGCAGCGCGGGCAATTCCTCCTTGATCTGTTTGACGAGTTCGATGCCGTTGCGCCCGGGCATCGAGAGGTCGAGCACCAAAACGTCCGCGGGCGTGTTGCGCACGAGGGAGATGGTGGTGGGCCCGTCGTACGCTTCCCCGACGACCTCGAAACCGCTCGTGCCTTCGAGAATGTGACGCAGGCCATCACGCACAAGCGTGTGGTCGTCGGCCAGTAGTACTTTGGTCATGGCAGAGCCTCTTCCTGTTGTATTGCGGCGAGCGGGATCCGAACCTTCAACGTAAACCCTCTTTTCACCGCGGTATCGATCGAAACCGATCCGCCCAGGACGTGCACGCGTTCGCGAATGCCGAGCAGGCCGAAGGATTTTCCCCGGGGGCCCTCGTCGCCGGCCGTGCTCGGCGCACCGCAGCCGTTATCGGCGATCGACACGACGCAATGGTCGTCCTCGACGACGAGCGCGAGGCTCACGCGCGTCGCCTCGGCATGCTTAGCCACGTTGGTCAGCGCTTCCTGCACGATCCGAAAAAGCGTAGTGGCTCCGTTTCGCGAGAATTGCGCGCCGCCCGCTTCGATGCGGCGCTCGATCTCGATACCGTAGCGAGTCGTGAAATCGGTCAGCAGCCAGTCGATGGCCGGCATGAGGCCGAGATCGTCGAGCATGACCGGCCGCAGATCCGCGGCGATCCGGCGCACGGAGCCTACCGTCGAATCGATGAGGCGGCGCATCCCGCTCAATTGCGCGAGCACGGGGGGCGGGGCGCTCGGCACCTCCGCCAGCGATTGCTCCACGGCGGAAAGATCCATCTTCAACGCCGTCAGTTGCTGACCGAGATCGTCGTGCAGCTCGCGTGCAATGCGTGTCTTTTCGTCTTCGCGAACGTTTTGCAGATTGGTCGAGAGGGCGCGCAGCTCCTGGCGCGAGGCTTTTAGCGCGTCCTCGGCGCGTACGCGTTCGGTGACGTCGCGCAGCATCACCGTATACAGCTTGCCTTGCGCCTCGTGGATCTGCGCGATGGAGGCTTCGATCGGAAACTCCTCGCCATCGGCACGCAGGCCGACGAGAACCGGTTGTTGCCTTCCCATCTTGCGTTCGGTCACACCCGTTTCGCCGAATCGTTCGACGTGTTTGCGATGGGCTACCCGGAACCTTTCCGGTATGAACCGCTCGATCGGAGTGCCGATCGCCTCCATGGCCGAGCAGCGGAATACCTGCTCGGCGGCCGGATTGAACATGACGATGCGCTGATTTTCATCCATCGTAATGATGGCCTCGCTCGAGGAACGAATGATCGCCATCAAGCGGGCTTCGTCCTGGGATGCGCGCAATCGCACCGACCCCGTTTCTGCAAGCGTCATGCCCCGCTTGCGGACGAACACGAAGACCGCGGCGCCCGCGACGAGCGCCGCCGCGAAGCCGACCGCGACGATGGCGCTTCCGCTGAAATCGGCCGACTCGACCAGCGCGGGATCGTTCGTTGCAAACGTAATCGATAGCGCTTCGCCGCCGAAGCGCAGCGTATCCGTGCGCTGAAACCGTAGGCGACCTTCGTCCTGGGGGCCGCCCGACATGCCGGGCGGATAGAGCAGTATTGCCGGTTGGCCGCCCGATACGCGCAGCCCCATGCGCGGCTCGTGCGCGGCAACGCTGGCGAAGAGGTATTCGGTGTCGAGCCGGGCGATCGTAAACCCGATGAGCGAGGCTCGTCGAGCCGAGACGAGCGCAGGCGGCGGCGAGGTGCGATAAACCGGGAGGAACAGGTCGACCCGCGCGCGGGCCTGGCTATCGTTCGACTCGTTTTCCACCGTGGCTTCGCGCGGCAGTTGCCGGATCGACATGGCCACCTGTCCGCTGTTGGCGGCGCGCATCAGCGCGGCGCGCGTGACGTCGCTGACGCCGAGATCGGCACCTTCGAACGCATCGCCGCGCGGCGGCCACATCAGCACCGTACGTGCGAGCGCGCCGCTTGTCGCACCGGCCGTCGATTCGGCACTTGCGCCGATCGCGGTGGCCTGCGCGTAGCCGAGCGAGCGCACGCACGGCGGTGCGTCGTCCAAGTCCAAGCGCGAGACGTATCGATCCCAGGCGTCGGCCGAAGGGGTGCCGTCGCCGGCCGCTTGCGCCTGCGCGACGACAAAGCCGCTCGCCCCGCGCAGCAGTTGCGTGCAAAGCAGCAATTCGCGCCGGATATCGGAATCGATGTGCGTGGCGCGCACGTTGAAAGTCGACTCCGCGACATTGAGCAAATGATCGCGGACGATGAACGCCGCCACGATGGATGAGACGAAAACGATGATGGCCGTGACCGCCGCCGCGAGCAGCGGGCCGCGCAGGTGTGCGCCAGCCTTGCCTTGGTTGCCGGCCGGCTTGGGCGGAGGGGACGAGGTTCCAGCTACGGGCATGCGCATCCTGCGGGTCATCGCGTTCCCGCACGGGGCGGGGCCAGGAAACTAGTCTGCGATCGCCGAAAGCATCATTGCGCAGACGTACGACAAATTCTCCTCGATTCGTGCTCGGATGCCAATGGCGCGGGTATTCACGTACGTCGGCGCCCCTCGGCGGTTCGCGGGCCCGATTGTTTTAACAGAATAGGTCAGAGAAAAAAAAGGCGCCCGCACGAAGGCGGGCGCAATGATCGCGCAGATAGTCGATTCGCGAGCGAGCCATCGGACCGCTCGCGAAAGGTCTGATCTGCGCGTTCCCGGACTGGACCGAGGTCGACACAAATCGATCGGCGGCTAATGCGACATGAAGACGGGCACGGTCATCGTTTCGAAGAGCGTGTGCGTGACGCCGCCCAATACGCGCTCGCGTGCTCGGGCATGGCCGTAGGCGCCCATGACGAGCAGGTCCGCATGGCGGTCGCTAATTTGGTTCAGCAAGGTGGCACCCGTCCCCATTCCGGACTGGCGCGGGACGCAAACGAAGCTCGCGCGAACGCCATGGCGCTCGAGGTAGCCGGCCACGTCGATCTCGTCGGGCGTCGAATCCTCGGGCCGCTTGCTGACCGATACCACGGTAACGAACCGTGCCCGCTTCAAGAGCGGCACGGCATCGGCCAGCGCGCGTGCGGCTTCGCGTCCGCCGTCCCACGCAACGAGCGCGCTTTCGCCGAACGTGGCGATACGTCCTGCGTGCGGCAAAACGACGGCGGGGCGTCCGGCGCTCATGATCACGTCCTCGACGAAATAGCGCGCGATGTGAGTGGCGGGATTTTCTGGGTCTTCCTGCCCGAGAACGAGCAAATCGGCATGGCGGGCGTGCAGCACGGCCGTTTCGACCGACGGCCCGTTCGGGGCGCGCCATTCGAACGGGCAGCCGGTTCGCTGCGCGATCGCAGTGAACCGCGCTTGCGCGTCGCTCATTCGCTGCGCATGGCGCGCTTCGTTCGCGCCCAGATCGAGGCTTTCCTCGCCCGTCATGAGCGGACGCAATACATCCTGGCAGACGACGTAAAGACCGATCAGATGCGCGCCGTATTTGAGCGCGAGGTCGCAGGCGAACGCGGTGCGCGCTTCGCTGCGCGCGCTATCGTCGATATGAACGAGCAGTGTCTTGTAGCTCATGGCGGTTTCCTATTCCTATTTCTTTCTCGGTCAATGCGACATCAGCACCGGCATCGTCATCGATTTCAGGACCGTGCGCGAGGCGCCGCCCAGCACGAGCTCGCGCCAGCGAGCATGGCCGTAGCAGCCCATCACGAGCAAGTCCGCGCCTAAATCGGCCGCGTGCGAGAGCAACGTATCGCCCACCTCGGCGGCGGTCACGGTAGGCAACTCGTCCACGGCGACTTCGGCCGCGTGCCTGGCAATGACGGCGGCGATGTCGGCGCCCGGCAGCCGGCTCTCTGGCGGCTCGCCGCCTTGAGCGCCGAGCGTCACGATCGTCGTTTGCTTCGCGGTCCTAACGATCGGAAGCGAATCGGCGACGGCTCGGGCGGCTTCCCGGCTCTGATCCCAGGCGAGCACGACGTGCGTGCCGAACGTGGCGAACGTGCCGGTATAGGGCACGATAAGCACGGGACGGCCGGCATCGAGAATCAGGTGCTCGAGAAACTGATTGGCGACGAGCGAGTCGGGATCGTTCGGATCGAATTGGCCCGCGATGACGAGATCGGCGAAGCGCGCCGCAGCGGGTACGACTTCGTTGGCATAGGCGGTCGTGACGCGCCAATCGGTAGGCACGCCTGTGCGGGCCGCCTCGGCTTTGAAAAACCGTTCGAGCAATTCGCGCCGTTCGTGATTGGTGCGTGCATGTTCGGCCAGAAAGTCGGCGGACCCCGCCATGACATAGAACGAGCTGATTTCCGGCTGGGTCAGCGTGAGAATCGCGCTCAAGCGAGCATCGAATCGCTGTGCCAGGCGAAATGCGAATTCGAGCCGCCGCTCAGCTGCCTGGCTCGTATCGACGTGGACGAGAAGACTTTTGTAGCTCATTGCGCTCGCTCCGAAGAAAGCCGCGACGCCCTGTGCATTCGCGCACGGTGTCATCACGAGTGACTATGAGTGTAGGCACGGCGATCGATAGGGGCTTGACGCAAGTCAACCGATCGGCGGGGGCGTAGGCGGGCCGCCGGCGGCGATCGGGGCGGAACCGCGCAGTCGATCGCCTCGATTGTTGACCCAGGTCAGTAGCGAGCGCGGCCGGCGCGGCACTATGGAATTCGCGGGATCGCATAGAGCACCGAGGCATTCATACGGCATTCACTAACCCGATACGCAAGGAGCGCGAGATGAAAACGGACAGGCAATTGAAGCAGGAAGTCGAAGAGGAACTCGATTACGATCCCGCGGTGAATGCGGCCGACATCGGCGTCGAGGTCAAGGAGCGCGTGGTGACCCTGCTCGGGCATCCTTCGAGCTACGCCGAAAAACTGGCCGCGGAAAAGGCCGCGCAGCGCGTGTCCGGCGTCAAAGCCGTCGTCGTGGAGATGGCGGTGCGGCTGCCCAGCACCGATGTGCGAACAGATGAAGATACGGCGAGCGCTGTGCGCGCGATGTTGCGCTGGACGGTCGGCCTATCGGAAGAAGCGGTGAAGGTGCAAGTCGAAAAAGGTTGGGTCACGCTGAGCGGCGAGGTGCCGAACGCCCATCTGAGTCACCTCGCGACGCGCACGGTGAGTCATATGCGCGGCGTGACGGGCGTATCTAATTTGATATCGGTCGCGGGCGGCAAAGCCGCGCACGATATCGGCGAAAAGATCGAGCGAGCCTTGCAGCGCCATGCCGAGCGTGAGGCAAAACACATCCAAATCGACGTGCGCGACGGGACCGTCACGCTCAAGGGCAAGGTCGGCTCGTATGCCGAACGGTCGGCGGCGCGCGGTGCGGCTTGGTCCGCGCCGGGCGTGCATGCGGTGATCGACGATTTGGACATCGGTTGAGCACCGGCGGCAACGATTGATACCACCCCCCATCGAGGAGCCGACGCGATGGCACTTTCCGGTTCAGTCGAGGGCCCCGGCTGGCGCGTGTCCGCACGTACTTCGCCCGTGCCCGAGGGCTTTGCCTGCACCGTATGCGTCGCGCATGGCGGCGCGTGCGGTGAGTTCGAACATGAGTTCAACTATGCCGGACGGCAGACGGTCGAACGCGACGCGCTGCTGGCGGCGCTGCGCGAAGGCATGGTGTGGATCGACCATAAGATGGCGAACGGCTTCGAACTTTAATCTTTAAAGATCCCGACGCGAATCGGCTTGCGGCGACGAGCCGATCGCGTCGTTTCGGGCCGTATCTTCAGGCCGTATCGGATCGCGGTTCGTCCTCGCCCAGTTCGACCGTTTCGAGGTAAGTCGGCACTTCACAGCGCCAATGCAGTTGCTCGGCGATGCGCCGGCGTAGCGCATCGGCTGCCGCCGGCTCGCCGTGCGTGACGAACGTGCGCGTGGGCGCTTTCGTCATCTTGCCGAGCCATTCGAGCGTTTCGGCGTAGTCCGCATGGGCCGAGAGCGACGAAATCGACTCGACGGCGGCGCGTATCGGCACGTATTCGCCGTGCAGTTTGATCGTGGGCGAATGCGCGGCCAGCGCGGCGCCTCGCGTCCCCGCCGCTTGATAGCCGACGAGCGCGATCGTATTGCGCGAATCGGGCGCGAACGCCTTCAAGTGGTGGAGGACGCGCCCACCGGTGGCCATGCCGCTACCGGCGATGACGACCATCGGCCCGCGACGGCCCGAGACCTCCTTCGACTGGTCGACCGTCCGCACCATCACGGCCGCTCTGCCGATCGCATCGGCCTCGGAGATCGTCAAGCGATGCTCGCTCAAGTGACGCCGGTACAGTTCGGTCACGCTCACCGCCATCGGACTATCGAGGAACACCGGCACGTTCGCCATGCGGCCCGTCGCCTTCAGGATCGAGATGTAACGCAGGATCGACTGCGCCCGGCCGACGGCGAAGCTCGGTATGACGACCACGCCGCCGTGTTTGAACGTGCGCATGAACAGCGCTTCGAGTTCGTCGAGCGGATCGGCGGTCTCGTGCAAGCGGTCGCCGTAGGTCGATTCGACGACCAGGTAGTCGGCCGAGGCCAGCGGCGCGGGCGGGCGCATGATCGGATCGTTCGGCCGCCCGATGTCGCCGGAAAACGCGATGACCTTGCCGCACATATGAAAGACGATGCTCGCGGCGCCGAGGATATGTCCCGCGGGAAGCAATCGGAATCCGGCCTGCTCGCCGAGCATTATCGGCGCGTCGAACGGCTGCGGCACGATCAGATCGAGCGCGCGTTCGGCGTCTTCGAGTGTGTAGAGCGGCAGGGCGGGTCGGTGCTTGGAAAAGCCGTGGCGATTCGCGTACTCGGCCTCTTCCTCTTGGAGCTTGGCCGCATCGCGCAGCAAGATGCCGCATAGGTCGCGTGTGCCGGGGGTCGCGTAGATCGGGCCTTTGTAACCCATCCGCACGAGCACGGGCAGGTAGCCGCTATGGTCGATATGCGCGTGGGTGAGAACGACCGCATCGAGCGTGGTCGGGTCCAGCGGCGGCGGCGCCCAGTTGCGTAGCCGCAAGTTCTTGGTGCCTTGGAATAGGCCGCAATCGATCAAGATCCGAAGGCCGGCGCCTTCGAGCAAGTATTTGGAGCCGGTGACCGTCTCGGTTGCGCCGAGAAACGTGAGTCGCATAGCGGGGTGGGCTCCTTACATAAGATTCGATTAGATGGGGACGTCGGCGACGAGCGTTTCACGCAGTGCGTCGACGAATCGCATGAACGACGCCAGCGAACCGGCGACGCTTTGATACTTCTCCCGGCCGATTTGACCGTCGAGCGTGACGAGCAACCCCGCGCCGCGAGCGAGCTCGAGGATGTCGTCGGCGGCGTTCGTCATCGTTTGCTTCGTGATTTGGGTCGACATGGCGGCTCTCCGTATGGCGTTTCGTTGCGAGCCGGGCGGTGGTCGGTAGGGGGCCGGCTGCACGGATGCGGTATCCGATGTCTTCAGTATTGGTCGCGCCGCAAGCGTTGCAAATCAGGCCCAGCCGAAGTTCTCGTAGGTAGGAGGGTGTCGCTGTCGGCATTTGCCTACAAAGGGGCGGCATATTGGCTCTCTCGGGAGACGTGCGGCAGATGTGTGCATCTTCTCCCCGCCTCGGCGCGATTGAGTTGATCGGCATCAAGGCGGCCGCGCGGCGCTGAGCGATGCTATCGACGTGGCCAAATGCGAGCCGTCGTCCGCCTGAGACGCTCGGCTCGCGACGTTTGGCCAAGGCAATCCCACCCATGATGACGGAGCGTGTCGATGAAGTCCGATGATCAATTGCGGCAAGACATAGTCGAGGAGTTGCAATGGGATCCCGCCGTCGACGAGCGTTGCATCTCGGTCGGCGTTCAAGATCGCGTGGCGAGCGTCACCGGAACCGTGCCGAGCTATGCGCATAAGCTGGCCGTCGAAAAAGCCGTGCAGCGGGTAGAAGGCGTGCGGGCATTTACGATCGCGCTTCACATTTCGCCGCCGGTCGGTCAAACCCACGCCGACGAGGCCATCGCAGCCTCGGCTAAGGCCGTGCTCGACGCTACCGACGGTCTGCCCCCCGGTGCGATCGGCGTGAAGGCCGATCACGGCTGCCTCACGCTGACAGGCTCGCTCGAATGGGGCCATCAGCGCCGCGCGGCGGAAATCGCGGTGGGGCGCCTGCGCGGCGTCGTGGGGGTCGTCAATCGGATCGAAGTCCGCGCCGAGGCCGATGCGGCCGAGATCGGCGCGAAGATCGCCGGAGCGCTCAAGCGCCGGGCGCATGCCGACGCCGAGCGTATGCGAATCGAGGTGCATGAAGGCGTCGTCACGCTATCCGGTGCCGTCCATTCGCTCGCCGAGAAGCGCGCAGCCGAAGGCGTCGCGTGGGCCACGCGAGGCGTTCGGGACGTGGTCGACCGTTTGACGGTCGAGTAAAGGTTTCTATTGCACAAGGGAGAGTCCACACTATGTCGAGGCGATATCTGACGCGGGCGGCAGGCCTATGCCTGGCGGGCGCGATGTTTTGTGCCGCGAGCGCGTTCGCGCAAACCGATGCGACGCCGGGCGAGCCGACCGTGCTCAAGCAAAACGGCATCGTCTATGTGAGCGGCGGCATCGGCGAGGACGAGGTCGCCGCAATGAAAAAGATGGCGGCGCAATACAGCTTGCGCGTCCTGGTGGCCGGGCAAGGCGGCGAGTATTTGTCGGATGTCGACGTGACGATCGCCTCGGCAGCCGGCAAGCCGGTGTTCTCCGCGCGCACCGATGGGCCGATCTTGCTCGTGCGCTTGCCGGCCGGACGTTACCGCGTGAGCGCGGCGAGCGGGCAGGCGAGCGCGGCGCACGCGGTTGTCGTGCCCGCGCATGGAACGGCGCAACTCGATTTGCACCTGAAGCAATGACTTGAAGCACCCATGAAGCCGTAACGCGCCGCTGCCCGGAACGCGACGGTTAGCGAACCCAAACCGACGATAAGGAGAAACACCATGTATCGCAACATCATGCTCGCCGTCGACGGCAGCGCATCGTCCAAACGCGCCATCGAGGAAGCCTTGCGTATTGCGGCGCTTGCGCACGCGACGGTTCATGCGGTTTATGTCGTCGACAAGTCGGCGCTGTTCAACTACGGCGGATACTACGACCCGCAAGCGTTGCTCGACGCGCTGCGCGGCGACGGCCGGTCCGCGCTCGGCCAGGTGCATTCCGCGCTGGCGGCGGGCGGGGTCCAAGGCGACGAAGAGATTATCGAAACCGAAAGCATGGCCGACGACGTGGCCACCTGCCTGCAACGCCATGCCGAGCGAATCGGAGCCGATCTCGTCGTCATGGGTACGCACGGCCGGCGCGGCGTGCCGAGGCTCGTGCTCGGCAGCGTATCGGAGCGATTCCTGCGGTTTTCGACGTGCCCGGTAATGCTCGTGCGCGGCGAACCGGAGACCGAGCAGCCGGCCTAACGGCGACCGGCTGTCGCCTCAATTCAACGACGTGGCTGCGCTTCGAAACGCGATTTGCAGCCCGTAGTCGAATCCCAGTACGACGAGCGAGCACAGCAGACCCATCGCGAGATTCGTTACGCGGTGCTCGAGGTCGGGGTGGCGGCCGAACCAGGCGATGGCGAGAAAAACCGCCTCGGCCACGATTTGGACGGCGAATATCCCGAGCATGAGCAGATATTCGTAGCCCATCGAGTTGAAATTGGAGAAATCCATGCCGTGCATGGCGATCCAATAACCGACGCGATAAACCTCGTATACGACGAACAGCAGCGGGAAAACGTAGCTGGCGACATAGGTGGGCTTCGTCGCGTGCCGCAACTCGGGGTGAAAGTGATGGATATGCTGCATCGCGACCTCCTTCGGTGACGATCTCACTCTAGGTTAGTGCCGTTTCCGCCCTTTTGATATGTATCAATTCGCTTGGTGCGGTGCCGCGTACAGTGGGATTTAGGTTTACCCCACTCGCTTCTCACCTTTTAGCGCGAGCCGACGCGCCTCGTTCCTAGCCGCCATGGACCGCAAAAACGATCTGATCAGCACGATGCTTACGGTCAGCTTGCTCGTGCTGATCGCATTTCAATTGCTGACGTTGCGCGCGCCGGCGCAGCCCGTGGACTACAGCGACTTCCAGCGTTTGGTTGCGGCGCGCCAGGTCGACGACCTCGAAATCACGCCGACGCAAATCACCGGCACCGTGCGTATGCCGCAAGCCGAAGCATTGCTCGGGGCGTCGGCGGTCAAGGGGCTCGAGGCTCAAGGCTCGCCGTGGCGCTTTACGACTACGCGGGTAGCCGACGATCGTTTGACCGATCAGCTTGCTCAAGCGGGTATTCGCTATCGAGGCGCGAGCGACAGTACGTGGCTCGGCACCGTGTTGTCTTGGGTTGTGCCCGTGATGGCGTTCTTTTTCGTCTGGAGCTTGCTGATGCGGCGCGGGGGCGGCGGCGCGATGCAGGACTTTATGGGCGTCGGTAAGAGCAAAGCGCGCGTCTATATGCAAAAGGAGACGGGCGTCACGTTCGGCGATATCGCGGGCATCGACGAAGCGAAAGCCGAGTTGCAGCAGATCGTCGAGTTCCTGCGTAACGCGGAGCGCTACCGCCGGCTCGGCGGAAAAATTCCCAAGGGGGTGCTCATCGTCGGCGCGCCGGGGACGGGCAAGACGTTGCTCGCCAAGGCCGTGGCCGGCGAGGCGTCGGTGCCGTTTTTTTCCATTAGCGGGTCGGCGTTCGTCGAGATGTTCGTGGGGGTGGGCGCGGCGCGCGTGCGCGATCTGTTCGAACAGGCCCAGCAAAAGGCGCCTTGTATCGTCTTCATCGACGAGCTCGATGCGCTCGGCAAGGTCCGCGGCGCCGGCGTCAGTTCCGGCAACGACGAGCGCGAGCAAACATTGAATCAACTGCTCGTGGAAATGGACGGGTTTCAGCCGAACTCGGGCGTCATCATCATGGCGGCGACGAACCGCCCGGAAATTCTCGATCCTGCGCTGCTTCGGCCCGGCCGCTTCGATCGCCACATCGCGATCGATCGCCCCGACTTGGTCGGCCGGCGGCAGATCCTCGCCGTCCACGTCAAGCAGGTAAAGCTCGCGGCCGACGTCGATTTGGCCGAATTGGCATCGCGCACGCCCGGCTTCGTGGGCGCCGATTTGGCGAACGTCGTCAACGAAGCGGCGTTGCATGCGGCCGAGCTCGAGAAGGCGGCCGTCGAGATGTCCGACTTCGACGAGGCGATCGATCGCGCGATGGCCGGCATGGAGCGCAAGAGCCGCGTCATGAATGCCCAAGAAAAGGTCATCATCGCCCATCACGAAGCCGGCCATGCGTTGGTCGCGCAAAGCCGGGCCCACTGCGATCCCGTGAAGAAGGTATCGATCATTCCGCGTGGCGTGGCCGCGCTCGGCTATACCCAGCAAGTGCCGACCGAAGACCGCTATGTGCTGCGCAAGAGCGAGTTGCTCGACCGGCTCGATGCGCTGCTCGGCGGCCGGGTCGCCGAAGAAATCATATTCGGCGACGTCTCCACGGGCGCGGAGAACGATCTAGATCGCGCTACCGCGATGGCGCGCCATATGGTCGAGCGCTATGGAATGAGCGAGCGTTTGGGTTTGACCACGCTGGGCTCGACGACGTATCCGGTCCCCGGCGACGGTACGCGCTATAGCGAGAGCACGGCGCAGCTCGTGGACGAGGAGGTCAGGCGGCTGTTGCGCGAAGCGCACGAGCGCGTCGAGCGCACGCTACGAGAGCGGCGAGCACCGCTCGAACGTATCGCGCGGCGACTGCTCGAATGCGAAGTGCTGGATCACGATACGCTCATGCAGTTGATCGACGGCGAGTTGCCCAGCGCGTGTCCGCCGCCCGCCCTGCCTTGCCCGTCGGATCAGCGTGTCGATACCGACCTCGACGCAACGAACGAAAACACCCCCGATACCGCGCCGCATTGATAGGCGAAGGCAAATCGATAGCGAGGCGAAAGCAATACGACAGATCTCGCGCTTCGGACGTTCGCACGTCGCGCGGTGCCGGCGCTCAGTAAGGACTCCTTAGCGACGCGGTAGCCGCTCAGTAGCGCGTCAGCTCGACCAGGGCGGCCCTCAATTGCACGAACTCGCTCGCTTTGTCGAGAAAGAGCTTGGCGCCGAGTTCGAGGCAGACCTTGCGCATCTGCGCATAGGCCGAATTGCTGAGCACGATCACGGCGATCGCCGGTCGATGCTCTCGGACCCATTTCAAAATCGTGAGGCCGCTCGTCCCCGCTTTCAATTGCAAGTCGATGATGACCACGGCGGGCTCGTTCTGCTCGATGGCGGCGACGGCCAGCGACGGCTCGTCGGCTTCGGCCACGATATGGGCGCCGGGAACGGTCCGAACGAGTTCGCACAGACGTTCACGGATCGGCGCATAGTCCTCTACAAGTAGTACCTTCATGGCAACAACCTAATCTTCCGGTTCATGCCTTTGAGTGTCCGGGAATCCGTAGGTCGTGAAAATCAGCCACGGACGTGATTCGTGTCCGTCTTTCTAAAGGCCTGTCGGACAAGCCTTACACGGCTATCCGGGCAAACGTTTGCATGTCAGATGGCAGCAATCGCCACTGAGCGCTAGACTGACGTATCGTTTGACGTTTCCTCATAGCGGGGGCGGTCCGTGACTAGTGAGTCGATACCATCGAATGGCCATCGCGATGTTCCCTCGCTCGCCCGGGTTTCCCCGGAGGACCGTTATCGCGTGATGGTCGATGCCATCAAGGACTACGCGATCTTTTTACTCGACGTGAAGGGGCGCATCGCGACCTGGAACGGCGGTGCCGAGCGCATCAAGGGCTACAGGGCCGAGGAAATCATCGGGCGTCACTTCTCGGTGTTTTACCCGGAGGAGGTGGCGGCGCGCGGGTATCCCGCCGAGGAATTGCGCCGCGCCGCCGAGCTGGGGCGCTGGGAAGACGAAGGGTGGCGCGTGCGCAAGGACGGCTCGCGGTTTTGGGCCAACGTCGTTATCACCGCGCTGCGCGATAAAGCAGGGGAATTGATCGGGTTCGCTAAAATCACGCGCGATCTGACCGAGCGCCGGCGCAACGAGGAGCAATTGCGCCAAAGCGAGGAGCGCATGCGGCGTCTCATGGACGCAGTTGAAGATGCGATCTTCATGCTAAATCCGCAGGGCCAAGTTACGAGTTGGAACGGCGGCGCCACGCGAGTGCTCGGCTTTCACGCGACCGAAATCATCGGGCGGCATTTCTCGCGCTTTTATCCGATCGAAAGTCTTTCGGCGCGCGAACCCGAGCGCGAATTGGCCGATGCCGCTGCTTATGGCCGGATCGAAAGGGAAGGATGGCGCCTACGCAAAGACGGCTCGCGGTTTTGCGCAAACGTTGTCGTGACGGCCGTGTACGGTTTATCGGGCGAATTGATGGGATTCGCTAAAGTCGTGCGCGATATCACCGAACGCAACCAATTGCGCCAACTTCAATATGCGAGCGAATTAGCGGCGCGTATTGAATCCACGCGTGAAGAAGAAAAGAAACGAATTGCGCGCGAATTGCACGACGATCTCGGACAGCAACTCACCGCGTTGAAAATGGATTTGACCGCATTGCTGTCCGACGAAGCGCCGCGCGACGACGGGGCGAACGATGGACTGCGCGTGCGCGTCCAAGCAATGCGCGAAGCCGTCGATCATGCTATCGGCTCGGTTCGGCGGCTTGCGGCCGGCTTGCGGCCGGCGGTCCTCGACGATCTCGGTTTGCTGCCGGCGCTCGAGTGGCTCGTCGACGACTTTCGCCAGCGCTCTCGCTTGAGCATCGAGATCGTCACCAACGCCGAGGATATCGTTTTCAACGATGCCGCATCGACCGCCATCTTCCGTATCGTGCAAGAGGCCCTGACGAATGTCGTCCGGCACGCGCATCGCGCAACGATGGTCGAGATCGAATTGATTTGCAGCGCGACCATGTGCGATGTCGTGATCCTGGACAACGGTTCGGGCCTCGAAACCGCCGTCGCCCCGCAGGAGGGACGTCCAAGTCCGTCGGGTCTGGCCGGGATCCGCGATCGCGTGCGAAGGCTGGGGGGGACGGTGGTGATCGGTAGCGTCGCGGGGGGCGGCTTCGCGATTCGATTGTCGGTGCCGCGCGATGCGGTCGAGGTGCCCGGCTTGCGTTGACGTCCGCGGCTACCGATTCGCTGCGTTCCTTTGCGTCAACTCGGGCTCGCCGCAACGATCGAGAATGGCGTCATGGACCTGTGCGCGCAGTTGCGCCATCGCGCGGAAATCGGTCCCGGCAGGCGCGACGGCAGGCAAGATCGCAACCCGTACCTCGCCCGCACGGGCAAACCAATCGCCGTCGCGCAATGCCGAGCGCGCGCCGCTAAGCGCGATGGGCACGACCGATCGTCCGGCCAAGCAGGCCGCGCGAAAGGCGCCGAAGCGGAACGGGCGCAGTCCGGCCGCGCGCACGAACGTACCCTCGGGAAAGAACAACAGCGTTTCGTCGGCGGCGGCTCGTTCGACGAGACGAGCCTCGTCGTCGAGGCTCGTCCGGTAATCCTCGCGTTCGACGAAACGCACGCCCAAGGCACGCAGCAGTCGGCCGACGAACGGACGAGAGGCGAGCTCGCGCTTGGCGACGAAATGCACGGGGCGCGGCAACGCCGCGAGCAACACGACGCTGTCGATATAGCTCGAGTGATTCGCCGCGACGATGACGCCTGTGTCCGGTAGCGGTCCGGGATCGATCATGACGCGGATACCCGCCGCCCGCAGAACGATGCGCGCCGCGGCGGCGGCGACTCGCCAGTTGCGCTCCCAATCGGCGCGCCAACCGATGCGTAGCCAGACGATGGGCGCAAGTGCGGCGACGACCGCCCAGCACCAGAGCCCGCGGGCGACGTCGCGGCCGCGTTCGACGCCTCGGCGAACGAACGGGCCGATGCTGCCCGCGAGTGTCTTTGCCGCTTGCCGCCAGGCTTGCTCCTCGGCGGCCAAGGCACGGCCCGAGCGCTCGCCTTGTGCGTAGCGTTCCAGTAATACCGCATGCCGGATTTTCCCGCTCGGCGTCTTCGGAATCGTATGCGGCGCGACGAGTACGATGCGCTCGGGCGGTGCGCCGAAACAGCGAATGGCCGCCGCATTGACTTCGGCCATCAGCCGCGACCGCGCGGGTTGGCCGGTTTCGTCCGTTTCGACGAATACGATCAAGCGTTGCGTGCCGCTGACCGGATCGGTTTCGCCGCAAGCGGCCACACCGCCCGGCGTGACGCCGGAGACTCTACCTACCGCATCTTCGAGTTCGTAAGGGAAGAAGTGCCGGCCGCCGCGGATGATCAGATCCTTCATGCGGCCCGTCACATAGAGCTCGCCGCCGGCCAAATAGCCGAGGTCGCCGCTGTCGAGCCAATCGCCGTCGAAAAGTTGCCTCGTGCGCTCCGTATTGCGGTAGTAGCCTTTCGTTGCGGCCGGCCCGCGAAACTCGATTCGACCGATGCAGCGCTCGGGCAGAACCGCGCCGTGCTCGTCGACGATACGAACCTCGGCATTCGACAACGCAAACCCGCAGCCGACGATCTCGAGCGCGTCGTCGCCGTTGAGCGCGCGGACCGCGCGGCCCGATTGGGCGAACGGATCGCGTGCGATGCGCTCGGTCGCAAGACCGCGCAACGGCGGCGGGAAGGTCAGGGCCAGCGTGTTTTCGGCCAAACCGTAGACGGGCGCCAAAGCGCGGGCGTCGAAACGCGCAGCCCGCATGCGCTCGGCAAACGCACGCAATGTCGGCGCACTGACGGGTTCCGCGCCGCAAAACGAGAAGCGCAGCGAAGAAAGATCGAGCGCGGCCGATTCGGCTTGGCTCAAATGCGCGGCACATCGCGCGTAGGCGAAGTTCGGCGCGGCCGTCAGCGTGCCGCGGTAGCGCGTGATGAGCCGCAGCCAAATCGCGGGGCGCGCGAGGAACGCGAGCGGCGACGTCACGACGAGCGCGATGCCGAAGTAGAGCGGCGCGAGCCACGCGCCGATGAGACCCATGTCGTGGTAGAGCGGAAGCCAACTGACGAGGACGTCGTCGGCGCGTACGTCGATTCGCTCGCCCATCGCGCGAATGTTCGCGAGCAGGTTGCCGTGCGTGAGGATGACGCCCTTGGGCTCGCCCGTGCTGCCCGACGTGTATTGCAGCAAGGCGATATCCCCGGCATGCCGAGCGACGATCGTGTCGAGTTCGCGCTCCTCGATGCGCTCGGGCGTGAGCACGTGACGAATCGTGGCCACGCGTGCCTTGAGCAGGTGGCCGACGGTTTCGGCGCGGTCGAACGTCACGAGCATCTTGGCTTGCGCGTTGTCGAGCAGCGCCGCATGACGCGCGATGTGTTCCGCGAGTTGGTTCGCCTGAGCCGGCGGATAGATCGGCACGGCGATCGCGCCGCAAAGCAAGATCGCGGTGAACGTGACGAAATAGTCGAGGCTTGTCGGCAGCATCAATGCCACGGTATCGCCCGGATCGATCCCGAGCGCCCGAAGGCCTCCCGCCTTGCGCATCGCGCGTTCGCGCAGCGTCCGGTAATCGAGTCGAGCGTGCGTTTCGCCGTCGGGTTCGACCAGGATGACGTGCGTACGATCGGGATGCCGATCGGCATGCCAATGCAGCGCCTCGATCAGGGTGACCGCCTGGGCTGGGCTATCGAGGGCATCGACGCGCGAGTCCGCGCGGTTTTCGTCGGCCGATCGAAGCGCGATTTCCTCTCCGTCATGCCGCGAGCTTCCGTCCGTTGCGGTGCGCGATGGACTTTGTTCGCTCAGCGCCTCGAGCAGATCGCGCACGCTCAGCGCTTTCGCCAGCGTGTCGACGGGCAGGCGGACGCCGAATGCCGCTTCGAGTCGTATGAACAATTCGGCGCGCGCGAGGCTGTCGAAGCCGAGATCGCGATCGAGTTGGGCGTCCAACGTCGGCGCCGGGGCCGATTGATCGTTGCCGCGGATCTCGTCGTCGAGCGACCGCACAAGGGTGAGCAGCTTGGTCTGCATGCTCGCGCGCTGGGCTTCTCGCGTGTCGGAAGCGAACGGTTCGTCTTTCATATCCGTCCTGAGAGAGGCGCGAGAGCGGAGGGCGCTCGCCTTCGACTATTCGACCGGAGCGAGGATGGCGCGCGTTGACTTGAATCAAGCACGCGTGTCGCGGGTCGGCGCACTCTTTAAGCATGGGCCGACGCCTTTTAAAGATCGGCGCCGTTAAGGAGAACGTCGATGAAAGTCGAGGAATTTCGAAGTCCTCATACCGTTCATATTCCGATGACCCGCACGGTGAGAGATGCTGCCAAGCAGATGCGCGAGCAGCACGTGGGCGCGCTGATCGTGACCGAGGACGGCCCGCCGTTGGGGCGCGTCGTCGGCATCGTCACCGATCGCGACATCGCCATCAAAGCCGTCGTGCAAGCCGCCGAGCCGGACGATTTGCTCGTCGCCGATATCATGCAAACCCATGTATTGTCGATCGAGGCCAGCGCCGATATCGCCGATGCCTTGCAAATGATGGCGAGTCACGGCGTGCGGCGCCTTGCCGTGACAGAGCGCGACGGAACGCTCGTCGGCGTTCTCTCGCTCGACGACGTGCTCGATGCGATGGCGCGCGACTGGGCATTGCTCGCGACCGTCGTTCGCGCGGAACGCCACCGCGAACTCACGGGCAGTGTGCAATCGGTGCTGCCGGCGGCCTGACGAGAAGACGCGCCGGCCCACGCCGGCGCGGGCGGCTACGCCGTCAGAATTGATAGTTCACGGATACGTCGAATACTCCCGACGCGCGCGTTTGCGTGATGGGACTGTGCGCCGCCGAACCGACGAGTTGCTGGAACGCACCGTCGGCACTGACGATCCAGTTCTTGCGGATCGTCAACGACGCGGAGACGCCGAAGCCCACCGAGCGAATGCCGGCGGAGGCATCGTATTGCCGGTAGCCCGAACGCGCCGACTGCCCCGCATTCACGCCGAACCAGCTATTCATATAGCGCGAATCGGCGATCGTCATCGTCGGGCCGGCGAACCAGGCGAACGTCTCCGAGCTGCCCGGCATCGGCATATAGGCGCCGAGATCGCCTATCCAACCGTTGTCGCCGCCGAAATTGCGGCGCAAATCGGCACGCAACACGAGCGGAAACGATTTCGACACGGCATATTCGCCAAGCAACCGCAAACTGGGCGCGGGGTTGATGTTGCCCATCCCGTGCAAGTGCTCCAGGTCGTCCGCTTCGCGCCGGCCGAGGTCGTAAGCGGCCCCGATCCCGATGCGCCAGTTCGGCCCCGTGAGGACGTTCATGCCGATACCTTCCCCGGTCGATAGGAAGAAGCGGTCTTTGTAACGAATATCGATGCTGGGCCCAGCCAACATGTGGTAGCGGCTAGAGCCGTCGTAACGCGGCTGAAAACTCGCGGACGGCCCCAAGCGAATTCGCCAGGTGGGGAGCTGAGGCTCGAACATCTGCTCGAGCAGGATGCCCGACGAGTATTGCCATTCCGTCAGCGGCGAAGGGGTCTGCGCCTGAGCCGGCGCAGGAGCCAGTACCGCGAAAAGCACGCCGGCGAAGGCGAGGCGAGGTGCCGCATATGAAGTCGACATAGGTCCTTTTTCCTTATTCGATATTGCTATCGATGCCGGCACCGTGCGGGCACCGAGACCGTTAGTGGACGTCTAGCAAATCGTGCCAGACCTCAGAGCAAAGTGCATGCCCTTTTTTTGTCGCGGGACCGGTTTGCGGGAGCGCAATTTGCATCGATTCGCATTTGCGTCGAGACCAACCGGGGGAGAAAGCCAGTGATCGAGCGCGACCATGCCCAACCGAGCGACGATGTCGTGCTCTGGCGCACGATTCGGCCGGCAATGGCCAATCATCGCCGGGTGCTCGTCGTGGACGATTACCGCGATGCGGCCGAAGCGTTGCAACTTTTGCTCGACGCGGACGGCTTCGAATGCCGCGCGACGAGCGATCCGCACGAGGCCTGCGCCATCGCCCGCGACTGGCAACCGTTCGCCGTCCTCTTGGATATCGCGATGCCCGGCCTCGACGGACTCGAACTCGCACGCAGACTGCGCGCCGATGCGTCGACGACGCATATGCTATTGATCGCGTGCACCGGGTATGCGTCGTCGCAGGATCGCGACCGTGCACGTGCTGCCGGCTTCGACGCGCATTGCGCGAAGCCGTTGACGCCGCAATTGATTCTGCGCGTGCTCGAGTTCGCGAGCGAAGGCTCGCATCGCGTCGCCGACGATATGGGCGATTCTTACGACGGCGCCTCCTACGCCGGGCTGTGAAGGCCCGGCTTCCCTTCATTCCCTAAACGCCTTGCTATGTGCCGGCGGCCGGCGTGCTTTGGCTGTGCGCACTACGGTCTTGGGTGCTTGCCAGTGCAAATAGGGCGTGATTCAATCGCGACGGTCATTGCGATGACAGGGAGGGGGAGTGTGAGGCATTCGTTGCGTGCATGCGTCGTCGCTGTCGTTACCGGGGTGTCCGCTCTTTCGGCGTGGGCGGAAACGCCGCGTACGAATCACGGCAACGACCCGTTTTTCGAAGTTTCCACGGCGATCGCGAATTGTCCCGTACCGCTCGGTCCGTTGCAGACGGAGCAGGAATGGTTGGCCGATTCGCATTACCGGATCGAGCGCGGCAATAGCTGTTGGTGGGAAGGGCGTTGCCGATTGCCGAACGGCTATCTCTACGACAAGGAAGTCGAGGAGGCGGTCAAGCGCCGTCTTTCGTTTATCGAGCCTGCGACGCACTGGCGCGAGCACACGACGCTTTGGCTCATGCTGCAACGCAGGTTCATCTATGTACAAGGCTGCGTGGCGCCCGAGTTCGATAAGGCAGCCTTTCTCGCGGAGCTCCGCAAAACGGCCGACGTAGAGCGCGTCATCGACGAAACCACCGCCGATCCCGCTAGCGATGCGCTGCCGTATCGCACGCTGGCCGCCCCTGACAAGTCCGCTTATCCGCACGACGGCGGCTGACGGCGCATCGCGCGTTAGCCGTTGTTCGACTCGGCGACCCGCGTCCGCTTATAGCGCTTCATGAGGGGCGTGGCCGACATCCCATGCACGAAAACCGATCGATGAGGCCCAGCGCAAAAAAGCCTTCGAGCCCGAGCGCTTGACCGTGGCGCGTGCGCAGCCACGCTACGGCGTGCGTGGTCGCGAAGCTCAATAGCGCACCGATGCCGATGGCGCCGGCCAGCCCCCACAGCGTGGCGATCGCCAGGTGGATCGTCGGCAGCGCCGGGGCGCCCGCGTTTTCGTTCGCGCATAACGCCAGCGCGATCAGCATGAAGGGCAGCGCAACGCCGTCGTTCAAGCCGCCTTCGCCCGACAGCGAGAAGCGCACGATATCGAGATCGTTGGCGTCGCGCACTTGAACGTCGTGGGCAAGCACGGGATCGGTTGGGGAAAGCATGGCCGCCAACACCCACGCCGGTCCCCATGCGAGCCCGAGGCCCCAGCTACAGAAGAGCGCGAGCAACGGAACGGTGACGATCATCGCCAGCAGCCCAAGGCGCACAGGCAGCGACCATAACGAAGCGAAGATCGGGGCGCGCAGGCGCAAGCCGATCGCGAACAGCGAGGCGAGCAGGGCGACTTCGCTCAATAGCCGAACGAGCGTGGCGTCGCCCACGATATCGAGCGAGAAGAGCGCCGCCCCGTGCGGGCCGAGCGCATAACCGGCCGCGAGATAGAGCATGGCTCCCGTCAACGGCAGGCGCTTGAACAACGAACTTGCGATCCCCATGCCGACGAACATGCCGCCGACGATGAGGAACCAGACGGTTTCTTCCATCTTGTCCGAAGGCGCCGGGGCGTCAGCGAGGACGTCCGAACGCTTCGCGCAGTTTGCCCTTTGCGGCTTGCAAGACGGTGCGGCGCGACTTCGGCAGGTTTTTGCCTGCGCGGTTGAGGTAGAAGTTAAGCATCGACATGGCCGATTGATACGGCGTCCCGCGCCGGCGCTTGCTTGCTAGCGACGAGCGTTTGAGCGATTGCGCGATGTCCTCGGCGTTCCCCGATTTGAAGATGCCGGACTCGAGATCGAGCGCGTCGCTCTTTTGCATCACCTCATGCGACCACCGATGCGGTTTGCTGCCGCCGCTTTCGTTGGAGCGCGCCTTTTCATGATGCGCGCGGCTTTGCGCATGGCGTTGCCGAGGCGGATGACCGGCACTGCGTCGCGTGGAGGAATGCGTGGCTGAAGAAGGCATCGATTTGTCCGTATCGGAATAAACGAGTGCGCGGCGATCATGAATTGCGTTGCATGGCATTAGCCAATGCAATGCGCATGCCTATGGCTATTTCATTGAGGGACGCACGCTTGGCATGAATGATGCGTGATTGACGACGCGCCACGAGCGGGACGCGGTAGGGCCTTGCTCGCGGGCGAAGCCGTGTTTCGTAAATACAAATCGATGGAGAAAACCCCATGGCGAATCAACCGTTTCTGTCGGACGTCCAGGCCATTCGCAAGCGCGCGCGCGAGCATATCGAAGAAGGGGCCGTGACCGCCGGCTATCAGGCCGATCGCGCAACGGTTTTGAAGTTGCTCAACGATGCGCTTGCCACCGAGATCGTTTGTACCTTGCGCTACCGCCGTCACTATTTCATGGCCAAGGGCATTCACTCGAAAGGTGTCGCGGACGAATTTCTCGAACACTCGAACGAAGAGCAGTCCCACGCAGATCAACTGGCAGAGCGCATCGTCCAGCTCGGCGGCGAGCCGAATTTCTCGCCCGACGGCCTGCTCACGCGTAGCCATGCCGAATACGTGGAAGGCACCTCGCTCGTCGACATGATCAAGGAAGACCTCGTTGCCGAACGCGTGGCGATCGACAGCTATCGCGAGATCGTTGCGTTCCTCGGCGAGAAGGATCCCACCTCACGCCGTTTGATGGAAAGCATCCTCGAAGTGGAAGAAGAGCATGCCGACGATATGGCCGATTTACTGGCCGGATTGCCGGACGAGCTCAAGCGGTAAGGGTCGGCGCCTAGGCACCGCGTTTGCTGCGGTGCATGCAGCCCTTCACTTCATATAGAGGAGCTGCGCCGATGACTACGAAGACAAAAACGCTGGAAGGTTGCAAGGTCGCCATGCTGGCAATGGACGGCTTCGAAGAGGCTGAACTCGTCGAGCCGAAGCGTGCGCTCTCGGAAGCCGGTGCCCTCGTGCACGTGATCTCGAAAAAGCCCGGGCAATTGCAGGGCTTTCGCCATACCGAGCGCGCCGGGATGGTGACCGTCGATGCGACGTTCGACCAGGTCCGGCCCGAGCAGTACGACGCCGTCGTGCTGCCGGGCGGCGTCGTGAACAGCGATGCGATTCGCACGGTGCCCGAGGCCCAGGCGTTCGTGCGGGCGCTCGACGAAGCGCATAAGCCCGTTGCCGTCATTTGCCACGGCGGCTGGTTGCCGATCTCGGCCGGTATCGTCAAGGGTCACACGATGACGAGTTGGCCGAGTCTGCAAGACGACTTGCGCAACGCGGGCGCGACCTGGGTCGATGAGGAGGTGGTCGAGGACGGTAATTTCATCACGAGCCGCAAGCCCGACGATATCCCCGCCTTCAACCAAAAACTCATCGCCCAACTCGAGCATCGAGGTTCGGCCCGATGAGCCGGTACCGATCGATACTTCGGCTAGGGCGATCGCATAGCAGCGAGCGGAGGCGCTTATGCGCGTGACGTTCCCGGACGACGCGCCCGTTTTCGACGGCGCGCAAATGGTCGTGCGATTTGTCGCGTCCGTCGACGACGTCCCACTGTCGTGCGCGATCACCGCCGAAGCGCTCGAAGATCACTTCGGCGCGCATTCGACGTTGGAGGCGGAGCTTTTACGCGCCTACGCCGAGGGCCGAGACCGCATTCGCGCCGTGTGTACGCGCGCGATCGAGGATAGCCACGGCGCGGCCGTCGTGTTGCGCAGCGGCCTATTTCGGATCGCGTCCACGCCGGCCGGGCGTATTTTGGACGAATGAAATAAGGAGGACGTGCTATGTCGTTGATCGTCGCGGGTCGTTTTACGACGTTCGCCGATGCCGAAGGCGCTGCGAATCGGTTGTTCGCGGCCGGGTTCGTGCAAGAGGACGTTACGCTGTTTTTCGTCAACCCTCGCGGACAGCACGCGCGTTTTCCCATCGGCGGCGATCGGTACGCGGATCCTCAAGCGGCGCGCGCCTCGAAGGGCGCGGGTAAGGGCGGCGCCATCGGGGCGGTGGTCGGCGCCGTCGTGGGCGTCGCGTTGTTCAGTGCCTTTTCGTCGCCGTTTCTAATCCTCGTCATTGCCGCGGGCGTGGGGGCCTATATCGGCTCGCTGGCGGGCGCGATGTCGCATACGCGCGGCGGGGGGAAGGTGCCCGAGCGCGACGTGCCCCATGAGTCGCGCGACTCGGGCGTGCTCGTCGCCGTACACGTGTCGCCGGATAACCAGCAGGAAGCCGCGCGCGTATTGCGCGACGCGGGCAGTTTGGAGGTCGAGCGCGCGCACGGACGGTGGCAGCACGGGCGCTGGGCCGATTTCGATCCGACCAAGGACGTCGAGCCCGTCGAAGGGGTGTCGAGCGCGAGCGGATCCGCTGCGCGGCCCGAGGTTCACGCCAATCGTTGAAGCAGTACACCCCGCCGTTTTTTAGCCCACTCGGAAGTCGAATCCGCGTTCGGCATTGCGTTGATCGCATGCGTCGAACGCGGTGCGTTGCTTGGCGACGTTTGGTAAATCGCTCGCGTGTCCCAATGGGCATACTCATTGCAGTATCGAAGCGAGCGTTGCCTCGAACGAATCACAACGTTTAGTGCCTGCCGCGGTGAGCCAGCGCGGCGGCGACGCCTAAGCCGGCGCGCCGGCATTCATCAGGAGGACTCTATGCTTCGATACGCAGTCATTTTCTTCATCATCGCGCTCATTGCGGCTGTCTTCGGTTTCACCGGCATTGCGGCCGGCGCCGCCGAGATCGCGAAGATTTTGTTCTTCATCTTCCTCGTCATCTTCTTGGCGACGCTGCTGATCGGCGTATTCAGGTGACGTTCCAAGGGGAATAATGGGCGTTGCCGTGCAGGGATTACGAGCGTTTTGCAAGGAATGCCGAGCGGCCCTTGTGATCCCTGCACCGGCATACGTCGCCGGGTTTTGGGTGCGCGGCCGGCGCGGCCGCCGGCGAAAGGAGAATCGCCATGTCACGCGTAATTTGGAAAGGGGCGATCAGCTTCGGTCTCGTCAACGTTCCGGTGCAACTCCACGCGGCTACGCGGCCCGAACGAACGAGCTTCAACCTGCTCGATAAGGATACGGCCGATCCGATCGGCTACAAGCAGATCAACAAACGCACGGGAAAGGAAGTGCGCCGCGAGAATATCGTGCGCGGCTACGAGTACGAAAAGAACAACTACGTTGTCCTAAGCGACGAGGAAATTCGCTCCGCCAGCCCCGAATCGACGCAGACCGTGGATATCCTCGCCTTCGTCGAAGCGTATTCGGTGTCGTTTCTGTTCCTCGATACGCCGTACTACCTCGTGCCCGAGCGTCAGGGTAAGAAAGCCTACGCGCTGCTGCGCGAGGCGCTTGCCAAGACCGGCAAGATCGGCATCGCCAATGTCGTGCTGCACAACAAGCAGCACTTGGCCGCATTGATTCCGGCCGGTGCCGTCCTCGCGCTCAATACGTTGCGGTGGGGCGGCGAAGTCCTCGACATCGGCGATCTGTCTCTGCCGCCGGCCGATGCGAAGGCCGCCGGTGTGAGCCCGCGCGAACTCGAGATGGCGACGAAGCTGATCGACGATATGACCGAGGTGTGGGAGCCCGAGCATTACCACGACACCTTCCGCGACGACATCCTCGCACTCGTCGACCGCAAGATCCGCGAGGGCAAGACGCATGAAATCAGCGAAGGCGCTAGAGCGCCGGCGCGTACGCGCACGACGGCCGACGTCGTCGATCTATCGGAACTGCTCAAGCGCAGTCTCGGGCGCGGCAAGGGCAAGCATGCGGCTTGATGCCGCTTGACGTGACGGACGTATCGGAGAGACCGCACGGATCAGCATGGCGGATAAGCTCGAAACCTACCGGAAGAAGCGGCGCTTCGACGACACGCCGGAACCGTCGGGCGCGGCGCGTGGGCGCGCGGCGGGCGGCCGGCGCGCCGAGCCCGCGCTTTCGTACTTGATTCAAGAACACCACGCGCGACGCTTGCACTACGACTTCCGGCTCGAACTCGACGGCACGCTGAAATCGTGGGCCATACCGAAAGGCCCGTGTCTCGATCCGGCGGTGAAGCGATTGGCGGTGCGCGTCGAAGATCACCCGCTGGAGTACGGCACGTTCGAAGGCGAGATTCCCGCCGGAAACTACGGCGCCGGTACCGTCATCGTTTGGGACCGCGGCACTTGGGAGCCGACGGGTGGGGTGACGCAGGCACGCAAGGCATACGAGGCCGGGCGACTCAAGTTCACGCTGCACGGCGCGAAGCTGCACGGCGGCTGGGCGCTCGTGCGAAGCGCAATGCGCGGCAGCGGCGATAAAGAACAGTGGCTCTTGATCAAAGAGCGCGACGACGAAGCGCGGCCCCAAGCCGAGTACGACGTCATCGAACGACAGCCCGGCAGCGCGCTCGCGAACGATACGGCGGCCGGCAGTCCCTCGGCGAAAGGGCGGAAGCGGGCGGCCGACGGAAAAGCGCGCGGCACGAGCGCCTCTGATACCGCGCGCGCAGGCAAAGCACGCGGCCGGAGCGTGCCCGTTCCGGCGAAGGCGGCGCACGCGGGCGAGGCTCGCTCGGATCGGCCCGACATCGTTGCGACACGGACGACGCGGTCGCTGCGCGAGTTGGCGGCCTCTCCCGCCATCGAAGGGGCGGCGAAAGCCCGCCTACCGCAGACGCTAAAGCCGCAGTTGGCTACGTTGGTCGATGAGGTCCCTCACGGTGAAGACTGGTCTTACGAGATCAAGTTCGACGGCTATCGCGCACTCGCGCGGATCGACCATGGCGAGGCGCGCAAGCCTGTACGGATTTTTACGCGAAGCGGCCTCGACTGGACCGACAAGTTCAAACGGCAGGCGCAGGCGTTGGCCAAGCTGGAGATCGAAACGGCTTGGATCGACGGTGAAGCCGTGGTGCTCGACGAGCATGGCGTGCCGAGCTTCCAGGCACTGCAAAACGCTTTTGACGCTAACCGTCCTCAAGACATCGTCGTCTTCGCTTTCGATTTGCCTTATTTGAACGGCTACGACTTGCGTAACGTACCGCTCGTGCAGCGCAGGGCGCTGCTTCGCGCGTTGCTCGAGAGATTGGACGACGACACGCTACGTTTTTCCGAAGATTTCGCGCTCGATGCGCATGCACTGCTCAACAGCGCGTGCGAAATGTCGCTCGAGGGGATCGTCGGCAAGCGGACGGATAGCCGCTATACGTCGACACGCAGCGGCGCATGGATCAAGCTGCGCTGTCGGCGCCGGCAGGAATTCGTAATCGGCGGCTATTCCGAGCCGAGCGGCAGCCGTACCGGATTTGGCGCGCTCCTGCTGGGCGTCTACGACGCGCAGGGCAAACTGCACTACGCGGGCCGTGTCGGCACCGGCTTCGATACGGCGACGCTGCGCTCGATCAAGCACGAACTCGACGCTCGCGAGACAGCCCGCTCACCGTTCTCGGAACCGCCGACCGAGTGGAGCCGGACCAAGGTTCATTGGGTTCGCCCCGAACTCGTCGCCGAGTGCAATTTCGCGGAGTGGACGAGCGAGCGCATCGTTCGTCAAGCCTCGTTTATTAGCCTGCGGCGCGATAAACCCGCGCAAGAAATCGGACGAGAAAAGCCGCGCAAGCTCGACGGTATCGGTGACGACAGCGACGCCGCCGAACGCGCGGGTGCCGAATCGAGATCGAAGGCAAAGAGCGATAGCAACGCAGCGAAGACGGCGAAGGCGAGCAAGGCAACGAAGAGCGCAAAGACAACAAAGATGACGAAGACCGCGAAACCCGGAGACTCGGATATGAAACCCGATCAAAGCGGCGCGCCGTTGGAGGAGGGTGACACGGTAGCCGGCGTGCGCATCTCGCATCCGGCGCGCACGATCGACAAGTCGATCGGATTCGCGAAGCGCGATTTGGTCCGCTACTTCGAGCAGATCGCGCCCTGGCTGCTGCCGCACGTCAAGGACAGACCCGTTGCGCTAGTGCGCGCGCCCGAAGGCATCGACGGCGAACTCTTTTTTCAGAAGCACGCCAATCGCTTGACGATACCGTTCGTCACGTCCCACGAGGGGCTCGATCCCGGTCATCCGGCGTTGATTACGCTCGACAGCGCGCAAGCGCTGATCGGCGCTGCGCAGATGGGAACCGTCGAACTGCATACGTGGAATGCGGTGGTGTCGAACATCGAAAAGCCCGATCGCGTCGTTTTCGATCTCGATCCCGATCCGGCGCTCGGTTGGGATCGCATGATCGAGGCGGCACTGCTCACGCGCGAGCTGTTGACCGAATTGGGCCTGCAATCGTGGTGCAAGACGAGCGGCGGTAGGGGGCTGCACGTTGTCGTGCCGCTCGCCCGCCACGCCGGATGGGACGACGTCAAAGCCTTTGCCCAGGCTGCGGCGCAACATATGGCCGCGACGCTGCCCGAGCGTTTCAGCGCGAAGATGGGCGCGAAAAACCGGCGAGGGCGGATCTTCGTCGACTACCTTCGCAACAATCGCGGTTCGAGCACCGTCGCCGCATTCTCGCCGCGTGCGAGGCCGTCGATGGGCGTATCGGTGCCTATCGCCTGGGACGAGTTGAGCGAAACGACGGGCGGCGCGCAATGGACCGTCGAGAACATCCATGATCGGCTCGACGCGCTAGGGGCCGACCCGTGGGCGGACTATGCCGCAACCAAACAACGCATCACGCGCGATATGCGGGAACGACTGGATCTAAAGGGGTAGCGACCCTCGCACGCGTCTTCGTCCGGGCGTGCTTTTTGCGCGACATCGGGTCTCCAGTACCGACTCTTTCGGAGGCACAGATGGCGCAAACGGTGGGCGATTTCATCGTCGAAAGATTGCATGAATGGGGGGTACGGCGCATGTTCGGCTACCCCGGCGACGGCATCAACGGGTTATTCGGCGCCTTGCAGCGCGCGGAAGGCAAGATCGAATTCGTGCAGGCTCGTCACGAGGAGATGGCTGCCTTCATGGCGAGTGCTCACGCGAAGTTTACGGGCGAGTTGGGCGTGTGCGTGGCCACGTCGGGCCCGGGTGCGGCCCACCTCGTCACCGGGTTGTACGACGCGCGGCTCGATCACATGCCGGTGCTCGCGATTTGCGGGCAGCAAGCGCGCGCGGCATTGGGCTCGCACTATCAGCAGGAAGTCGACATCGCGTCGATGCTCAAAGACGTCGCCGGATCGTACGTGCAGCAGGCGAGCGTGCCGTCGCAGGTGCGGCATATGGTCGATCGCGCCGTGCGCATCGCGCTGTCGCAGCGGCGCGTGACGGCGATCATTCTGCCGAACGATTTGCAGGAACTCGAATACACGCCGCCCGCCCGAAAGCACGGCACCGCGCATTCGGGTGTCGGCTATTCGCGCCCACGCGTGATACCCGAACCGGCCGATCTCGCGCGCGCCGCCGAAGTGCTTAATGCGGGTAAGCACGTGGCGATTCTCGTCGGTGCGGGCGCCTTGCACTCCACCGACGAAGTGATCGCCGTGGCCGAACGCTTGAAGGCCGGCGTGGCCAAAGCGCTGCTCGGCAAGGCTGCGGTGCCTGACGAATACCCTTGGGTGACGGGCTCGATCGGCCTACTCGGCACGAAGCCGAGCTGGGAACTGATGACCCATTGCGACACCTTGCTTATGATCGGATCGGGCTTCCCGTATTCGGAGTTCTTGCCGAAAGAGGGCGACGCACGCGGCGTTCAGATCGACCTCGGCGCGGATATGCTGAGCCTGCGCTATCCGATGGAGGTCAATCTCGTCGGCGATAGCGCGGAAACGTTGCGCGCGCTGTTGCCCTTGCTCGACCAGAAGACCGACGATGCATGGCGCAAGCGCATCGAGGGCTGGACCTCAGAATGGTGGGACACGCTCGATAAGCGCGCGAAAGAGCCCGCCAAACGCGGGGTCAATCCGCAGCGCATCTTCACCGAGCTTTCGCCGAGGCTTTCGTCGGACGTGATTTTGACGAGCGACTCCGGCTCGTGCGCGAATTGGTATGCCCGCGACCTCAAGATGCGGCGCGGCATGATGTGTTCTCTATCCGGTGGCTTGGCTTCGATGGGCGCGGCAGTGCCCTATGCGATCGCCGCCAAGTTCGCGCATCCCGACCGTCCCGTCATCGCGATGGTGGGCGACGGGGCAATGCAGATGAACAACATGTCCGAGCTGATCACTGTGGCGAAATATTGGCAGCAATGGAAGGACGGCCGCTGGATTTGCATGGTGATGAACAACGAAGACCTGAACCAAGTGACGTGGGAGCAACGCGTCATGGAGGGTAATCCGAAATTCGAGACCTCGCAGAGCCTGCCCAACGTACCGTTTCACCGGTTCGCCGAACTGATCGGGCTCAAGGGTATCTATGTGGAGACGCCTGAAGCCATCGGTCCGGCTTGGGATGAGGCGCTCTCGGCCGGAAGGCCCGTGGTGCTCGAGGTCAAAACCGATCCGGAAGTGCCGCCGCTGCCGCCTCACGTGACGCTCGTCCAAGCGCGCAAATTCATGCGCACGTTGATGGAGGGCGATCCTGAAGAAGGGAGCGTGATCGTCAATACGGCGAAGCAAGTCATGGCCTCGGTGTTGCCCGGTAAGAAGGAGTCCTAACCGAGCGAGCCGTGGGTTGCACCGCCCGGAACTCGAGCTGCATCGAACGGGCGGCTGGCACGTCAGAAGGCGAGATTGAGCGTGGCTTGAAGGCTATAGTCCTGCGCGTGTCCGGACAATTGCGCGCCATAGCTCACCCCGAAGGTGACGGCCGTCGTGAGCGCGAGGTCTATGCCCAGATCGACGGTCGCCGAATCGCGGGCGATGGGCACCCCGGCGACCGTAAAGAGGCTACCGCCGGCAAATGCCATCGTGGCGAGCGGCGTCGTGCTGCCAAAGCCATGGCGCCAGCCGAGTTCGCCATGAACGGTCGTCTTCCAACCGCGCAGCCGATAGGTCTTGGCTCCCCTAAGTCCCATCGTGCTGAACACGAGGTTGGTGTCGCTGCTCGTGCTGGTGAGCGACGCCACGTCGCCCCGTTCGGTGAAGCCGTTCGTATGAACGACGATCGAGGCGAGATCGACGAAGGGCTCGAGCGAGCCGGCGCTCGATGCGAAGCGGTAGCCCAATTCGCCGAACCCTTGTAGCGTCGATGCGCCGTAATGCGCACTCATCCCTTGCGAAAAGCCGGGGAACACGACGGTCCGTTGCGTATCGACGTCGTGCCACGTATAGGCAACGCCGAACCGCAAGCCGAGTGCGCCCCACTGCGCACCGCCGTAAGCGCCTAAATGCCCGTCGACGCTTGCGCCCGAGGAATCGCGCGGCCCCGCCTCGAAGCGCGAGTTGCCGGCGCCGGCCATGGCGCCGAAGCGCCAGCCTTCGAAGACCGGTAGGTCGGCGCCGATGAACAGGCCGCTAAGGGATCGCTCGAAGGTCGTCGCGTTCCCATCGCCATTCCATTGATTCCATCCGCCGAAGGCTTGCGCCCAAAACGCGACGCGCTTGACGTCCGCTTCGTCCGCTCCGATCTGCGCCCCGCCTGTCGTACTGTCGGCAAGTCCGGCGGCGGAGCCGGCGTCCTGCGCGAGCGCCGAACGGATTCGCGCGATGGCGATATCGCGGGGCAGGCGGCTATCGTCGATCATCATGCTCTTTTGCGAGGCGTACACCTCGCCCGAAAGGGCATCGAGCGCCGCACGAGCGCTTGTGACGTCGGGTTGCGATGCAATCGCGTCATAGAGCGCATTGCCTTGGCCGAGGCTTTGAACGCCGTTGCCCGCGGCACACTCGTTACGCGTTCGGGCGGCGCTGCAAAACGACGCGGCGTTACGGACGGTATCGATGTAGACGTGGGTGGGATCGTAGGCGAGCGAGAGGTCCACGAAGGGCATCGTTTGCGTCAGCGTATCGAACGCGCCGGTGACACCGCCTTTCGCGGAGACGATCGTCCATTCACTGCCGGGGGCAAACAAGCCGGGTGCCTTGACGGCCTGCACCGTGCCGCCGCCGATCGTTGCGCGTCCGCTAGCGGCGATGAGGTCGCCGCTTTGATCGGGCAGGATGTCGGCGGCGTAGGTCGAGCCCGGGGCGAACGTGATGTCGCCGTTGACATGGAGGGTGCCGGGCGAATGGCCGGGCGCGACCGTGCCGCCCGAGGCGATCGTCGTCGTACCGACGGTGCCGGTTCCGGCCAGCGTGCCGCCCGCGTGCACCGCGAGCGTTCCGCCGAGCTTGCCGTCGACCGAGAGCGTTCCGGCCGAGACGGTGGTCGTCCCGGAGAATGCCGACGAGTTGCCCGTTAGGTCGGTGCTGCCGGAGCCGATATGCTCGATCGCACCGGGGCCGCTAATCTTGCCGTCGAAGACGACGCTATCGGCGCGATCGAACGCGAGCGCGCCGTTATCGACGATATTGCCCGCGACCGAGCCCGACGTGCCCCCGTCGCCGACTTGCACCGTACCGGCCGAGATCGTCGTGCCGCCTTGATAATGGTTGTTGCCGGTGAGCACCACGGTCCCGGTGCCTATTTGTGTGACGCTTCCCGATCCACCGATCGTACCGGCAAGCGTCCAAGTGCCGGAGCGATTGAGCACGAGGCGGCTGTCGTCGTCGATATCGCCTTGGACCGAACCGGCTGTGCCGCCGTTGCCTAGTTGCAGCGTGCCCTCCGAAATTTGCGTGCCGCCGCTGTAAAGATTGTTGGCGGCGAGCGTCAAGGTGCCGGCGCCGTTCTTTTGCAGGCCGCCGGCCCCGCCGATGACGCCGGTCAGTGCGAGGTCGGCATCGGTCGTGAACCGCGCACCGCCGGCGCCGAGCGTGACGGTCCGCGCCGACGTGAACGTCGCCGTATTCTGGAGCGTCCCGCCATCGACGACGAGCGCGCCCGCGGCCGCACCGAGATTGGTATCCGAGGAGACGGACAGTGTGCCGCCCATGACCCACGTGCCGCCCGCGTAAGTGTTTGCACCCGAGAGTACAAGGGTGCCCGAGTCGGTCTTCTCGAGCCCGCCCGCGCCGGTCAGCGACGAGGCGACCGTCGCCGTGAGGGTGCGGCTCAGCGCGCCGCCGCCCGTACCGACGCGCACGATTGTCTGTGGGTTCGCAAGCGCGATCGCCGCGCCTTCGATGCGATAACCGTCCGCCGCGAACTGCATGCCGTCGATCGAGATCGCGCCGGCACTCGCATCCACCGTCACCAATCCCCCTCGCGCCGCGAAGATGGCGAATTGACCGTTCTTCCAATTGGCGTTGACGGTGCCGTCGGACGTGGTCCAGTTGTTGTTGGCTGCATCCCAGGTGCCGCTGCCTCCATCGATGGTGCCGTTGTTGTGGGCGCCGGCATCGCCCCCGTCCCAGTAGTTGACGGAGGCGCCGCCCGTGCTGACGAGATCGACTTCGTGCGCGATCGCGGTCTGGACGGATAGATCGCCGGCGTGGATTCCGGCGGGCACACCGCCGATGGTCAAGCCGTTGTTCGTCAGGCTGCCCGAGTAGCTGAATAAGCGATAAAGACCCTTGCCGAACCCGCCGAGGTCGATCACGTCGAGGGCGCCGCCGAGCGTCAGGTCACCCGCGACGTTGAAGATCGAGGCCGACTGATCGGGCTGGCCGAGCGTCACGGCGACGGTCGAATGCGGCGAGAGCGTGAGACTGCCTTCGATGCTCAGAACGTCGCCTTGCCGTCCCGCCAGCGTGCCGCGGTCGATCGAGACGTCGCCCTTCATCGTGCCGGTGCCTTGGAGGGTGCCGCCCGCGATGGCGACGGTGCCGCCTAGCGTGCCATCCACCGCGAGCGCTCCCGCCTCGACGGTGGTCGAGCCGGTAAAGCCGGCGCTATTGCCCGAGAGCGTCACGACGCCTGTGCCCTTCTGCGCGATATGGCCGCCGCCGCTAACCGAACCCGCATATGAAAATGCGTCGCTATCGTCGAACTCGAGCGTGCCGTTGTTCGTAATGGCGCTGGTGAATGTATCGTCGAACCCGTCGCCGACGGCGAGCGTACCGGCCGCGATCGTGGTGATGCCGGAATATGTGCCTGCCCCGGTGAGCGTAAGCGTGCCGGATCCGGTCTTGCTCAAACCGCCGTTGCCCGAAATCGTGCCGGACAGGGTCAGTGCGCTATCCGTTTGCAACGTGCCGCCGCCGGCATCGAGCGTGACGTCGCGCGCGGAATCGAACGCTGCCGTCGTTTCAAGCGGGCCGCCGTCGAATGCCAATGCGCCCGTGCCGAGATTGGCATCGGCGGAGACGACGAGCTTGCCGCCGCTGATTCGCGTATCGCCTTGATAGGTGTTGATGCCGGAGAAGACCTCAGTGCCGCCGGCGATGTTTACGCCGGCGTTTCCCGAGACGTTTCCCGCGAAGTTGCCCGCGAAGTTGCCCGCATCGCCGGGCGCGCTCCCGCCTTGACCGTTGGAGATGACGAGCGTCTTATCGCCGAGCGCCACGGTGCCGGTGGACGTACCGGATAGGCTGGCGAGGGTCGCGGTGTTGGCGGCGATGCCGGAAACGTCGAGCGTTGCATCGACATGCACGTCGCTCGCTCGCGAGAGATCGCCGTCGGAGCCGAGCGCGAGTGTGCCTTGTTCGATCGCCCACGGGTGACTATCGCCGACACTGCCCGTCGCGGTCCATGTGCCGGCGCCGGTTTTCCGGTATTGCGCGAAACCTTGATATTGCTCTTTGTTAGTCGTGTTATCGAGCGAGGCGACGATCTTGGACAGATCGAAGGTGCCGTCGGAGGTGCCACCGAGCGCGAGGATATTGCCGGTTCCGAGCGCGGCGACTTTCCCGTTCACGACATACCCCGATCGTAGTTCGACGAGGTTGCCGTTGCCGTTCAACTCGACCGAAATGCCCCCGGGCGCCGTTTGCGAGCTATCCGTAAGGGACCATCCGCCTTCGATGTCGCCGCCGCTAGCATTGACGATCGTATTGCCGTTGCCGCGCACTAGTAGGCCGATTGCGAGCGGCGCGCTTCCGGCTGAGCCGCCCGGATTGACGAAGCCTTGGTTGAGAAACGTGTTGTTGTCGCCGTAGATGTCGATCGCGTCGCCGCCGCGCCCGTCGGGAACGCCGCCTAAGCCGGCCGCGCCGTTACCGCCTCCGAATCCGTTGTTGTAGCCGGGACTTGCATTGGTAATCGATGCGCCATTGCTGTTCACGACGGCGCCGACCCCGCCGTTGCCGCCCGACTGGCCGCCTTCTCCGCCTTTGATTTCAGCGTTTGTCGCGTTCATCTCGAGCGTGTTGCCCTGGAAATACAAGCCGACGCCGCCACCGCCGCCCGCGATGCCCGGCGCGCCCGCGCCGCCCGCGCCACCCGTGACGTAAATGCCGTTGTCGATCAGCGTGCCGCCGCTAAAAATGAGCGCGGCCCCGCCGCCGCCTGCGCCGGCGGCGCTACCGGCACCTCCGGGACCGCCGTTCAGGCGATCGCTGTCGGGCGCTGTCAACGTCAAGTCGCCGGAAGCCACCACCTTCGCTGGGCCTCCGCCGCCACCGCCGATGCCGGATGCGCCGTCGATGCCGCTGCCGCCGGCCAAGGTGCCGTCAACCGGCCTTTGGCCCAATTGGCCGCCGCAGCCCGCGCCGAGCGGATTGACATCGCATCCCGTTGCGCCGGCCCCGTTGCCGCCTTGCTGCCAATCGCCGAGGGTGCCCGCGTTCGAGCCTACGCTCCCACCGGCTCCTCCGCCGTTGCTGCCGCCGTTTCCGCCGTTGCCCGACGCCGCTTGTGCACCCGCGCCGCCGCCGGCATCGATGACTTGGGCAACACAAGGTTCGAGACCGGTCGCGACGAACGTTCCCGCTACCGCCAACGCCATCATGCACGTGCGTAAGCGGAGCCGGTTCCGATGGGCGAAGCGACCGCTGTCCCGCGATGGCGAAGGTTCACGAAAAGCGCTACCGGTTGGAATCGTCATCGTCAGGTCGCGGGTCGTTGTTGGAATGCGGTCCCGATTCGTCTTGTGCGAGCATGCGGACTCAATGATCGAGCGATGCGGCGCTTCAAATAGGGCGAATTATCGGCAATTCATCGTCGAATAAGCGCGAAAAACGTCGAGGCATCGTCGTCGCATTCTTTGGGGTCTCAGTATTTAGGTAGTGCGCTTTCGATGTCGATATCAGGCCGATCAGAACGGCCGGAAACGCTGCGATCGCACGCGTTCGCGGTAGGATTCGAAGTCGATACTTCGGATTCCTAATCGATGATTTTTTGTATTGGCGTGATCCGAATTTTCATTAATTGGGATGAGTCGAAAATCTCTCTGACTTCGATTTGACAGTGACTTTTTCGATTGACAAGATTCAAACCGCTAAACGCAGCGCAGACGGAGGCGTGCATCATGTCGCGAGACACGGAAGAGAAGGTCTTGGCAGGTGGCGGTGGAACGATCACGATCAGTCCGAGTGCGAGCACGAAGATCTATCCGTACCAGGGGCGCTATATCGTCGCGACCGTGAAGATGGCGAGCCCCAATACGATTCCTACGGGTGCCACCATCGATTTTTCCGCCAACGGGACGGGACCGAGCCAACATTTCCAACCCCTCTTGTATGAGCCGGATTGGAAGGCGGTCCCGATCGCGATCAACGCTGCGGATAACACCACCGGTACGGCAAAGCTATGTATTCGGCACGTGCCCGGAGACGCGACGAATACGATCGTGGTCAATGCCCGAGCGGGCGCCGGCTGGACGACAAAACCGGACGACGCGCCGACGATGACCTATACGGTGCTGTCGGCGGCACCGATGATCGCTTGCCAGGGCCCGACGCAGGCCGTGCTGCCTATCCCGAGCGCGGACAATCTCACGCCGAGCGCAACGCAATACACGACGCACTTCACGTGCAAAGTGATGGACGGCGGCATGCCGGTGAAGGGCTATGTGATCGAATGGCACGAGGCGGCGCAGGCCTCGCTGGGCCTCTTCAGCGACTTGATGAATGCGTACGTTTCGCCCACCGCGACGTTTCAGCAAAGCTTGCAGCAGTCCGATAGCCCGCTTTTGGTCGACGATTCGGCGCAGGGCGGTTATTTCGTCCGGATGGAGACGAACGATGCCGGCACGGCCGATCTCTATCTGGTGGCCAAGTCGAGCAAAGGGGCAACGGCGGCAGGCGTTCAGGCGCACTACAACTTTACGGTGAGCGACGAGCATGCCAGGCCGTTTCTTGTCGTCGACCCCACGCGAACGTTCAAAGAATTCACTGAGTCGACTCCGATGGTCGAGGCGATTCAAGACAAAACACTGGCTTATGGGGCATTGCAAGCGCCGCCCAACGTCGGCGTTTCCATTCCTCCTTACCCCAATCCCCATCCGAACGATCTCATCTATTTGCTCGTTAACGGACAGATCGCCGCGGGCCCGTTTTACGGTCCCATGCCCGACCAGGCGCAATGGAACGCCTCGTTTCTCGAGAGCCTCGGCTATAGCGACATGGGAGAAAACGCAGGCAAGCAGAATCAAGTGCTGTTCATTGTCTGCAATAGCGAAACGGGTGTCGTCAAACCGAGCCTGATCAACGCCTTTTACGGCAGCGGCGACAACCAATCGGGGCCGGCGATACCCAAGGGCGGTATGCTCGACAAAGCCGAACTCTATCCGCTCAAGCGCGTCATCAATGCGGGGACGCTCGCCGGCCAGGTCGCCATCAAGATCAGACTGAATCAGGCGGCGTGGACGGCCAAGGCGGACGACCTCTTGACCGCGACGGCCGTGTTGACCGGCTACCAACTCGATTCCAATGTCGCTCGTACGCCCGTTAGTGCATCGGCCAATCCCGTCACGTTGACGGCGCAAGACATTTCCAAAGGGTACGTCGTGCTGACGTTTCCCAGTACGGATCCGTTCCAGGGCTGGGACACGATGAGCGACCCTCCGCATGCGGAAGGTCATTGCTATATCGTTTATCACGTGAGCAGGGCCGGCTCTCCCGATTTGAGCTCGCGCGTATACGCGCCCATTTTAAATACGGCGGATATGAGCTAGCGTTTCGTGCGCCGGTTGCATCGAGCAAGCCTCGCATGAAGCGGCGCCCCGTCAAGAGCGAACATCGGACGATGGACGAAGACATAGCAGGCGCCGTCCCGCGCGAGGCGATCGAACTCGATCCTCCCAACCTCCCGCAAGCCGCTGAGCAAAGGGGGCAGTGGATTATCCATGTCGACGATTTTTCGTCCGGCGACAAGATCGTCGTACAGGTGCCGAGCGGTCAAACCTATTGGCATCCGACGCCGGGCGATACGCTGCGCGGTTACCTGAACGATATGCCTTCGGAAAACGTTGTTTATATCGATAACGTCAACGTAGGCCATCTGTCGTGGGAAACGAAATTCGATCCGAATACGACGCCGGATGGGACCTATCAAGCGACCTACATGAAGACGAGCGAAGTCGGCGATGTGGTTTATTCGCGGAAGCGGGCAGTGGTCATCGCCGGCTCTTGCGCGACTAGCTACCAACTGACGCTCGATTCGCTCACGCCGAACGGCGAACCGGCGGACGGAAGGACAAAAAACGCGGCCCGTGCGGTCGTCACGCAAAACGGCAAACCGCTCGCTCAACCGGTGACCGTCAAGTTTGTCTTTCAAAACGGCTCGGCCGTCTTCGATACAAGCGGGGCCGATGTTCAGGCAGGCTCCGACGATTGCACGCTCTATGTGCTGACGCACAAGGCTACCGACGGCAGCGATATCGCCGACGCCCAGTTCTCCGATACCGTCGCGGAAACGGTCACACTCGAAGCGCTCCTGTACCGGCAACCGAACGAGCCAACGCGTACGTGCGATTTCGTGTTCGCATCGGCGTCGACCCAACGCTACAAGGTGAAGATCACCAATCATCCGTCGACGCTGTCGGATGGCGAATCGGCGCGCGTATCGGGTACGGTGGAAGATACGATCGATCGCACCGCCGTCAATGGCTCGTGCCGAGTGCTATGCATGTGGCCCATCGGCGGTCCTGACAACGCCCCGATCACGAACGGCGCTTTCTCGGTCGATGTCTATGGGGAATACGCAAGCTCTAAGACGCCGAAACGGGGCACGGTGACCGTGCGCTACGGCGACGGTCACGACGATGTGGGTATTTACGTGTTCCCGGTGCCGCCGAACTGAGCCCGAGGTGTCGAGCCGGCGTTCTCGGCATCGTCTTGTGCGTTTGCCTTGCGTCGAGACAGCAGAGCGAATGCGCCCAGACCCAAGGCCACCAATGCGCCAAGCGTCGCTCCCCGATGCGTATCGACCCACAACGAAGCGCAACTCGATTTCGCTTCGCCGCTGAACGATCCGCGCAGCCGATGCATGCCCGGTACCGGGTGCCATAAATCGACGGCATGCTCGGGATCGGTCGCGCTGTCGCGCTGCTGAGCGCGAAACGCACGCTTGGCCAGGTAGCGATCCAGATAGCCGGGCGCGAACTTGTTGGCGACGATCGCTTTGATCGAGGAAAGCCCGACATGCAATTCGCGTCGAGGATGCGCCGCCGCCCAGGCGATGGCTTGCGCGGCTACCTCGGGTTCGTAGACGGGTGCCACAGGACGCGGCGCGCCGGGCATCCGGCTCGCTGCCCAGTCGAACTGCGGCGTATTCAGCGCGGGCATCTGCACCATCGTCACCCGGATGTTGCTCTTGTCGTGCAGGAGTTCGCAGCGCAGTGCGTCGGTGAAGCCGCGGATCGCATACTTGGCCCCGCAGTAGGCCGACTGCAACGGAATCGCGCGATAGGCGAGGGCGGATCCGACTTGGACGATGACGCCCTTGTCGCGCCGGCTCATATGCCGCAGCGCGGCCATCGTGCCCCACACGTACCCGAGGTAAGTGACGTCGGTAATGCGCGCGAATTCGTCGTGCGTCATGCGCGACACCGGTGAGAACATCGTCACCATCGCGTTGTTGACCCATACGTCGATCGGGCCGAGTTCGTTTTCGATGCGATCGGCCGCGGTATCGACGGCCTGCGCGGAACTCATATCCGCGGCGATCGGCAAAGCACGCACGCCATAGCCGCGGGCAATCTCCGCCACTTCCGCGAGCGCTTGTTCATCGCGCGCGAGCAGCGCGACGTCGGCGCCTGCGCGCGCGAAGGCGAGGGCGGCCGCGCGACCTACGCCCGCGCTGGCGCCGGTAACGACGACGATCTTCGGCGAACGACGCGAACGCACCATGGCAGTCTCCGAAAGGATAAACAAAGGGACCGCGCGCGCCGGCTTCGGCCAGTTACGCGTACGGCTGTTCCCTCCCATGCATAGGTCGTGCCGGTGCGTGCAGTCAAGCGTCTCGCGATTCGCGACATCACCCAATTCATAGAGAAGTTGGATGCCGATCCTGTGTCTCAACAAATGGATCTCGATGTGAATTGGATAAGGGAGAGTGCCCTCACGTTCGGCGCTTTGATCTAAACTTCGGCGGTATTCGTCGCAGTTTTCTATGAATATCAAAAGCGCAAGCGGGAGATATGATGACGATAACCGTACGAAACTATACGGTGTATGGCATAGATGTTTCCATCAATCAGTGGGGCGATTCCGGTAGCGCTAAACCGGTCACCATGCAACCGGCCCACATCGAGACCTGGGACCGCACCGACCCGCGCGGTTTCGTCATGTATGTCGATGGGATTTACGTGGCGCCATATTTAGTGTTTGCGAACAATACCTACACGATCGCGCCTCATGGTGTTTTGGATAGCCATGGAAATTTGCTTACTCCCATCAATCAAAGGTTTAAGTAATAAAAATCAGAAATTCGATCGGTTATATTTTTTATCGCTCATGCGTCATATCGAAATGGAGGAATTATTATGGGAATAAAGGTGAAGAACAATTGCCAAGGTGGTATTTCCGTCGCAATCAATCACTGGGGCAGCACGGGTAAGACGAGATTCTTCGATATCGGCGGACAAGGCGGGTCCGAGCACTGGGACCGGGAAGATTCCCGCGGCTTCATCATGCGGGTGAGGACATATGGCAACCCGGCTCGGGATCTACCGTACTACATTCACAGCGACAGCAACATCGTCGTTGAGGATACTGATTGGTCGAAAGGGCAGTATGTCGCGGATGGCGGCAGACAGCTCAATCCGGCGGGAGAGGGCGGGTCCACTTGAAGGCCTGCTGCCGGATCCGGAGCAAGACGCGTCATATGCTGTTCTTTCTATCGGGTTCCGAGCTCATCGGTGAATGGTCGGGGGCGTGGTGGATGATGAGTCCTGCGGGCATCCGATGACTGTTGGCGTGCTTGACAACAGTCTCGATTGTTGGCATAGTTGCCAACATGAAGGCGCGTTCGATCCACCGTAGCCGGATGGCATTCGATGACGGCGCAATTCTCGAAATGGTCATTTGGGAAGTTCCGACACCTGTCGAAGGTAGCTGTCACCGCTATAAATATCGGTTGTTCTACGGCTACGTAGGAAAGCGCATCGTCGGATACGATAACGAGCGTCCGAAGGGCGACCATCGGCAGGTCGACGGAATAGAAGAGCCCTACAGCTTTACCGGTCCTGAAGACTTGATTCGTGAGTTCATCGCGGAAGTCACGCGCAGGAGGTCCCCATGAAATTTGCCACCATTCGAATTCGCCGCGACACAGCGGCTGCTCTGTCGGAGATCGGCGAGCAATTTATCCACGCGTGGCGCGACGGCAAATCGGATATCGATACGTTCGACTTCGAATCGCCTAAGGCGCTCTTTGCCGTGCTGACTCCGAAGCGCTGGGAGTTGATCGAGCGCTTGCAGGGACTCGGCGAGATCAGCTTACGCGGGCTTGCCCGCAACCTTGGCCGCGACGTAAAACGCGTGCATGAAGATACGGCCGTGCTGCTCGATTGGGGGCTAGTTGAGCGGACGCCTAGCGGCAAACTGCATGTGCCCTACGAAAAGATTCACATCGAATTCGACTTGCTCGCCGCCGCGTGACCCGTGCCGATGAGGCCTCACCGCTCGGGCTCGGCCTCCTTCGGTTCATCAGCCGTGCGAGAACCCGTTGCCGGTGCGCTCTAGCGTGAACACCTGCTCCGCCCGGGTGCCGTTACGCTCTTGGATATCCACCGTCCCGTGATACGCCACGCGCCAGCCGTCTCGCGTCGCGACCACGGGCAAGTTGCCACCCACGCGGCTATCCATATCGACTAGCCCGTCAGGGGGCACGGGCACGTTGTTCTCGAGCGTGGCGTTCGAGTTGATAACGTTGTCGCGCCACATCGACGCATCGCGTCTCGCCTCTAGTCCTTTGCCGTCGGTATCCACGGTGTTGTCCGACGCGGCCATGCCCGCATTGTCGACCGATACCGTACGCGCGTTCGCGCGCGCGACCGGATCCGGGCTGTTCGCATCTTTCGTCCCATGTTCGATCGAAGGGAGCGGCGCGGGGTCCTTCGCGGCGACCGCTTCGGCTAACGATGCCCGCTTTGTTCTGCCGAATTCCCGCGCCTGGGTTTTCGCATTCGGCATATCGCCGGCCGCCGGCGTTTTCGCCGGGCTCTTCGCCGCGATTTCGTTCTGTTGTGCTTGCGTCGGATTGTTCTGCGCGTTCTCTGCCATCGCTGACCTCCGAATGGTTGAATCATGCCAACCTTTCTTCACGCAACGAACGTGCCGCGAACGAGAATCGAGCAGGATGATGGCCCTATAGCTCGCCGCGTGCGCGAAGCGCCGCAATGCGGTCAGCTGTGCGGCAAGCGATGGCTTGGATCGTTAAAGAGGGGTTGACCCCGCCCACCGTCGGAAAGACGGATCCATCGCAAACCCATAGATTCGGAATGTCCCAACTGCGGCAATCGCCGTTGACGACGCTCGTGCGCGGATCGTCTCCCATACGCGCGGTGCCGTTTAAATGGCATGTATCGTCCTCCTGGCGCCAAACATCCTTTGCACCGGCCGCTTCCAATGCGGTGCCCATGAAGTCGAGCGCGTGCTTGACGAGCCGTCTATCGTTCTCGCACGGCGAATGCGTCACACGCGCGATAGGCAAACCATAGGTATCCTTTTCGTCGGCTAGCGTCACGCGGTTCATCTCCTGCGGCAACGATTCCCCGACGATCTTCAATCCCGCTTGATGGTTGTACTTTTCCATCTCGTCGTGCAATGCATCGCCCCATAACCCGCGCCCCGTCTGCACGGCAGCCCACGCGTTGGGCAAAGGGCCCTGGCTCATATAGCAGTAGCCGCCGTGAAAATCCTTGCCCTCGTCCGTATAGTTCCAATGCTCCGTCATCGCGAGCGAGGGCGGACCCTTGTACCAGCGAACTTCTTCGTCCATCGTTCCCCAGACGGCCTGATTGGCTTGCACCATCAAATTCTTGCCGACGAGGCCCGATCGATTCGCAAGCCCATCGGGAAAGCGAGGCGTGGCCGACATCAGCAGCAAACGCGGTGTCTCGATCGCATAGCCAGCAACGACGACATGACGCGCGCGCTGGAATTGCCAGCGTCCTTCGCGGAAATATTCGACGCCTGTCACGCGCTCGTTTTCATCGATCGCGATTCGGCCCACCATCGACAAGTCGCGGATCTCCGCCCCGGCTTTGACGGCACGCGGAATCCAGGTGACGAGCGCGCTTTGCTTGGCGTTCGTCGCGCAGCCCGTCACGCAAAAGCCGCGATAGACGCAAGGATGAGCGTGACCGCGCGGCGCGGAAATCGTGGCAAGCGGTGTGGGGCACCAGGGAATGCCGAGCGCTTCGCAGCCGCGGGCCAGCACGAGCGCCGAGGCGTTCAGCTCGTGCGCGCGGTACGGATAGCGGGGGCGATGCGGGCCCCACGGGTAGCGCACAGGACCGGAAATCTTGAGCGCGTCTTCGACGTACGTGTAGTAGCGCCACATCTCGCGCCAATCGATCGGCCAGTCGGCACCATAGCCGAGCACCGTGCGCGACTTGAACCACTCGGGACGAAAGCGCAGCGACACCATCGCGAAATGGACGGTGCTCCCGCCCACGGCCTTGCCGCTGTTGTTGCTGCCCAGCTTGAGCGGCTGCGCGCCGTCGCAGATCCGTTCGTCGGTCCAATAGAGCTTCGCTTGATGGGCTTCGTCGGAGGCAAACTCCTCGAGCGGCCGCCACCATGCGCCGGCATCGAATGCCACCACGCTGAATCCTTGCTCGGCGAGGCGGCAAGCCAGCGTGCCGCCGCCGGCGCCGGTCCCGACGATCGCGAAATCGACCGGTTCGTTTTGCGGATATTCGCGCATCGGCACCCATCCGCCTACCGTGAAGACGTCGGGTGCGCGTCCGTTCTTGCCGCGCGGCGTATGGAAGGCGTCATCGCGCACGGCGATTCTCCTCGAGCGCGCGCGCTTCGTTTCCGGGTGTCGCTTCCGCCGCCTCCCAAGGATCGCGGCGATTCGCCTGCATTCGCACATAGCCGCGCGGGTTGGCGGGGCCGCCGAAGCCGATCTCGTTCCACGATTGCGGATGCGAGTAATAGGCATTGGAGACGTCATGCAACGCACGTAGCTCGAAAAAGACGTTGCACGGCATGCCTTGCCATGCGGCGTCGCTGAGCTTGCCCTGCTGCATCCGTGTGACGAGTGCTCGCCGACGCGCTTCATCGATGTCGGCAAAGCCCGCGCCGTAGGCCTCGCGGCTTTCGGTATCGAGGGCTGCGAGGCCAATGCGCCAGGCTTCGCGAAGCGGCGGCAGCCGCGCATCGCGGTAGCCCTCGCGTTCGTCGCGCAGCAGCTTTCCGTCGACGAGCGCGGCAACCGGCACTAAAGGCTCGCCACAATGCGGACCGTTGGATCGTTCGCCGGTCGCATCGCGGCGATACGCGTGAGGCACCAGCACGGCGCACAACGCGCACAGCACGCGCCATTGCGCATCGTTGCAAAACTGCGGCGTGTTTCGCGTGGCGAGACGTTCGTCGATGACTTCTCGAGTGACGTCGTCCCAGGAGGGCGTATCGCGTTTAACAAGGACGTCATAGCCCGGATAGCGTGATGTTTTCGCTTGGCTCATCGTTCGGAATCCCTCAGGCGCAACGCAGCGAGACCGGCCGCGGCGAGTGCGGTAAAGCTAGGCGGTGCCGGCAACGGCGGCCCGTTGAGCACGTTTTGCGACCAGTTGCGCCAGCCGCCGCGTTGCCGCGCCACACCTCGCACGTGAAATCCGACGCCGATCGCACCGAGCAGCGCCGTCGCGCGCAGCCATACGCGCGTCCACCAATTGGGCCGCGGCGGCGCGAGTGCGGCACGTGCCAGCAAGGCGGCCGCGATCGGGGGAATCGTCAACGGGGCGTACATGGCCCGATGCTGAAACGCCCCTCGAAAATGAAGCAAGGCGACCTCGCCGATCGTCCCGGCCATGCCGACCGCCGCGAGCACCGCGAGTGCTTGCCCCGCGGGCATACCCAACAGCCGAGGATCGTGACCGGGTTCGTCGCGCAGCCGTTCGCCGACCGCGCCGAGTGCCCCCGAAAGCAGTAAAGCGACGGGGGCGCCGAGCGGTGCGCCGTAAAACAAGTTGTGCCAACTGAATCCGCCGGGGCGCTTCGTGACGTTGTACAAGTGAAAGCCCGTGCCCGCGATGCCCACGCCGGCCGCGGCCAGATAGATCGCATTGCGGATCGGATGGCGGATGCCGATATGATCGGCGCCGCCGTGCACGCCGGCCGCAAGAGCGAGCGTGCCGACGACGAGCGGCGTGTACATCGCACGGTTCTCGAACGAGCCGCGGTAGTGTTCTATCGCAGAGTCGGTGAGCGCCGACCAGGCGAGCAGCGCGGAGCTGCGATTGAATGCGCGAGCGGCGTGAATGTGCTCGTCCGAGTTAGGCGCTGCCTTGCCGAGGACATGGAGCGCTCGCGCCGGCAGCGCAGCCTGCCCGCGCGCGGAGGCGGACTTCATGACGGATGCCGCGGCAGCGGCGCCGGCCACTACGCCTAAAGCCGAAACGATACCGCTAGCCGTGCGATTCATCGATATATGCCTCCGTTCATAAGGCGAAAGGTTCGGCATCGGCTCGCTTGAACTCGAGCCCGCAGCCCGGGCGGGAAAGATCGGGTGCGATCGTGCCGTGTTCGGGCTTCGGCGCACCGTCGAATAGCATCGACTCGATGCGGACATGATCGTGAAACCATTCGATATGCCGCAGGCGCGGCGCTGCCGCGGCCAAATGTCGATGCAAGGCGGGCGCGCAATGCGCGGAGAGCGGCGTATGCCATGCGTCGCAGAGCTGGGCCGCTTGCATGAAACCGCTCACGCCGCCGCAGCGCGAGGCATCGGCTTGCACGACGTCGAGTGCTTGCGCATCGAGCAGGCGGCGAAAGTCGTCGCTCGTGTAGGCGTACTCGCCGGCGGCGATATCCATCGTCACGGGCGCCGCATTGCGCACGCGCCGCATGCCATCCAGATCGTCCGATGAAACGGGCTCCTCGAACCACGCAACGCCTTGCTCGGCGAATTGCTCGGCGCATTGCAGCGCGCCGTTGACCGTCAAGGCGCCGTTCGCGTCGACGAATAGGGCCGCGTTGCCGATCGCCTCGCGAGCCGCGACGACGCGTTGCGGATCGCGCTCGGGATGCGTGCCGATTTTCATCTTCACGGCGGCGCAGCCGTCCACGTCGACCCAATGTGAGAGCTGTTCGCGCAGCTTGGCATCGTCGTAACTCGTGAAGCCGCCGCTGCCGTAGATGGGCACGCGCTCGCGCAGGGTGCCGCCGATGAGCCGCACGAGCGGCACGCCGAGCAGCCGTGCGTTGAGGTCCCACAGGGCGAAGTCCAATGCGGAAATCGCGGTGGCGCATAGGCCGCAGCGGCCGATATTGCGTACGCGCCGCCACAAGCGGTGCGTGAGCGCGCGTACGTTGCCCGCATGCTCGTGCAGCAGCACCTGGGCGAGCGTGTTGCGGATCAGCGCGACGGCGCTGGCATCCGTATAGGTGTAGCCAAGCCCCGTGCAGCCGCCCGCATCGATCTCGACGATGACCAACGTCGTCGATGTCCACTCGAACGTCCCGTCGGCTTCCGGCGAGTCCGTCGGGATCTTGTAGGCATGCGCGCGCACGCTAGCGATCGGCGTGGCATCGAGCGTGTCGCTCGAGACCGATGTGGGGATGCCGAGGCGGGCCTCGGCACGGGGCGAAAGGTGGCCTGAAGCAGACCTCATCGTCATGTGAGTCTTATCGAATAGGAAAGACTAAACGATCGACGTCGATCGTCTACCGCGACATTGCCGGGTGCCGATTGTCGAGCAAGCGCTATGCCGCGGACTGCCATCCCCCGCCCAATGCCTTATATAGCGCGACGAGATCGGTCGCCACTTGCGTTTGCGCTTGTACGAATTGCGCTTGGACTTGCGAGAGTTGCTGCTGGGCGTTCAGTACCGTCAAAAAGCTGACGAAGCCTTTCGCGTAGCGTTCCTTGGCCAGATCGAATGCGCTGCGTTGCGTATCGACCGCCGTTGCGAGCGCATCGCGATGCGAAAGATCGCTGCGATAAACGGCGAGGGCGTTGTCCACGTCGCGCAGCGCGACCAGCACGGCACGGCGATAGGCGAGCGCGGCTTGCGCCTGCTGCGCGTCGGCCACGTGCAAATTGGCCACCAATGCGCCGCCTTCGAAGATCGGCACCGAAATGGCCGGTCCGAACGAATAGAACAAGTGCGACCAGCGCGCTAGATCCGATGCGTTCGTCGCCCGGGTGCCGATTTGTCCAGTCAGCGTAATGTCCGGATAGAACTGCGCGACGGCCACGCCGACGCTCGCCGTCGCGGCGTGCAATTGCGCTTCGGCCTGCCGTATGTCGGGCCGGCGCCGCGCAAGCGTGGACGGCAATCCGATATCGACACGCGCCGGCAGATCGGGCAACGGTGCATGCCGCATCAACTCGGCATCGAGCGCGCCCGGCTCGGCGCCGACGAGCAGCGCCAGACCGTTTGCCGCTTGCGCGATTTGCCCGTCGAACGGCGCCACGTTGGCTTGCGCCTGTGCAAGCGCTGCGCCGGCTTGCTTGACGTCGAGCGTGCTGGCGAGGCCGACGGCCGCTTGGCTCTTCGTCAATTCGAGCGTGTCGCGCGCGTCGCTCGCTAAACGTTCGGCGATGTCGCGCGATGCTTGCGCTCCGCGTAGTTGCAGGTAGGTTTGCGCGACCTCCGCTTCGAGGGAGAGCAGCGCATCGTTGCGGCTTTCGCGGGCCGCATCGACATTGGCCGAGGCAGCTTCCACCGAACGGCGCACGCGGCCGAACAGGTCGAGTTCCCAGGAGGCGTCGAAGCCCGCTTGCCATAAGTTGATCGGCGACGTGAGCTGACCGAGCATATCGCTCGCTCGTTGCTGCAACGCGGGACCCGCGCCCGGTGCAATCGCGTTGACCGGAGAATTGGGCGCACCGAGTTGATCGACGTCGCGATACACGCCGTTCGATTGCAGCAGCCCTTTGAGGCCCAGTTGTTCGCGTTGATAGCTGGCGCTCGCGCGCAAGTTCGGCAGACCTTGCGCCGCGGCCGATTGCATCTGCGTTCGCGCCTCGACGATCCGCAGCACCGCCTGCTGCAAATCGAGGTTGCCGGCGCGTGCACGATCGATCAACGCATCGAGCGTGCTGTCGTGGAAGCTGTGCCACCAGCGCGGATCGGGATCGCTATCGACGGCGACCGTCGGGGCACGCGGGGCGAGCGCCGTGCTCGCCGCGCTTGCCGTATCGGCAGCCTGCGCGCCGGCATGCGTCAAGGCATGCCAGTTTTCGGGCAAATGCGTTTGCGGCGGATGATAGTCGGGGCCCACGGTGCAAGCCGTAAGCGCGCAAGCGATCAAGCAGGGAAGGAGCCGGACGCGCTGCGAAACGATGCGTGCGGAAGTCGACATAAGCCCGCGCATGTCAATGACCTCCCGCGCCGCCGGCCGCTTTCACCGGGGAGAAGAAGAACATGAGCGGCACGCACAAGGCGCAGAGCACGGCGAGCATCGCGAATACGTCGATATAGGCGAGGATCGTCGCCTGCGATACGAACGTCTGATACATGATGCCGTTCGCCGTTTTCAGCGCTTGTGCGTGCGGTTGTCCCGTGAGCCCCGAGATCGTCGCGGCGCGCGCGTTCAACGCATCGGTAAAGTTTTGCGACAGCGGCGTCATATGCGAGGCCAAATGCGCCATGCGCGCCTGTGCGCGCTCGCGAACGAGGGCCGTCGAAACCGAGATGCCGATCGAGCCGGCCACGTTGCGAAACATGGTGAACAGTGCGGAGGCGTCGTTGTTGAGTTCGCGCGGCACGCTTAGGTAGGCCAGCGCCGTCGTCGGTACGAATAGGAACCCGATCGCGATCGACTGTGCGCTGCGCATCATCGTCAGATCCTTGTAGTCGATGTCGGGCGTTAGCCAGTGCGCGTAGGCGAGCGCGGCGGATAGGAGGGCGAATCCGAGTCCGATGAAAAATCGTGTCTCGATGTGCGGCATGAGTTTGCTGATGATCGGGATTTCCAGCGTAATGAGTAAAGCGCCCGGCGACAGGACGAGCCCTGCCAGCGTGGCGGTATAGCCCAGCCGCTGTTGCGCGAGCTGCGGGATCAATACCGCGCTGCCGTAAAGAACGGTGGCGAACGCGCCGATGGCGATGCAGCCGAGCGCGAAATTGCGGTCTCTGAGCGGCGCTAACCTGACTACGGGCTTGCGCGCGTAGACCAGCCATAGGGCGGCACCCGCGAGGCCGAGCACGGCCAGCGCGGCGAACACTTGAATGAAGCGCGAGGAAAACCAATCTTCATCTTCGCCGCGGTCGAGCATGACTTGCAGGCATCCGAGCCCGATCGCGAGCAGACCGATGCCGATGTAATCGATCGAGAGCTTTCCACTATCGGTGCCGGCCCAGGGCGGATCGTCGACGAGTTGTTGTACGCCGAGCGTCGTCAGGACGCCGACCGGTACGTTGAGAAGAAACACCCAGCGCCAAGAGAAGTGGTCGGTGATCCATCCGCCGAGTGTCGGCCCTAATACCGGCGCGACCACGATCGCGATGGCCGAAATCGAAAACGCGCGCGAACGCTGCGCGGGAGGGAACGTATCGAGAATGATCGATTGCTGATTCGGCTGAAGGCCGCCGCCGAAGAAGCCCTGAGCGATACGAAAGACAATGAGTTCGCCGAGGTTCGTCGCTATCCCGCAGAGGAAAGAGCAGACCGTAAACGCCGCGATACAGAGCAGAAAATATCGCTTTCGCCCGAGCAGGCGCGCAAAGAACGCGGAAATGGGCAGCACGATCCCATTGGCGACGAGGTACGACGTGAGCGTCCACGTCGCCTGGTCGTAGCTGGCCGACATCGTGCCGGCGATATGCGGCAGCGCGACGTTGACGATGGTCGTGTCGAGCACTTCCATAAACGCAGCTAATGTCACGACGACGGCGATCAGCCAAGGATTCGCTTTCGGTTGCCAGTTTTCGTTGGGCATCGATCGCTCGCTCGCATTACTTGAGATAGACGGTCGGCTCGACGGATAGGCCGAGCGGTAGGGGATGGCCGGCCGGCATTCCGCTGTCGATGACGATTTTGACGGGCACGCGCTGCACGATCTTCACGAAATTGCCGGTTGCATTTTCAGCGGGGAACGCCGAAAAGCGCGAACCGCTACCTTGCTGAATGCTGTCGACGTGGCCGTGCAATTCAAGCCCCGGGTAAGCATCGACGTCGATCGTGACTTTGTTGCCCGGGCGCATTTGGTCGAGTTGGGATTCCTTGTAATTCGCGGTGACCCAAATTTGCGGCGTGACGATTAAAAAAAGCGACGCGCCCGGTTGTAAGTACGTGCCCAATTGCACGTTGCGACGTGTAATCCATCCGTCGGCGGGCGCACGGACTTCGCACCAGGCGAGATTCAATTGCGCTTGGTCGAGCTGGGCCCGTGCCTGCGCGACTTGTTGACGCCGCTCTTGCACGGCGGCGAACGCTTGCCGAATCTGCTGCGCGACGAGCGATGCGGTAGCGAGTTGAGCCTGCGCTTGTTTGACCGACGCGCGCGCCGACGCTTGCTTCGCGTCGGCCGCGTCGATGTTTTGCTGGGACGTGGCGCGCGTATCCACGTTGTGTTCGCGGTCGTATTCGGCTTGCGCTTGGTGCAGATCCGCGAGCGCCGAGGCCGTTTGCGCTTGCGCTTGCCGATATTCGGCCGGATAGCGCACGCGGGCGATATCGAGCTGAACTTGCGCCGATTGCAATTGTGCGGTGGCGAGGCCGAGTTGCGCCTGCGCTTGTGCGACTTGGGCGCGATATTCGCGCGGATCGATTTCGATGAGCAATTGCCCCTTGCGAACGTAGACATTGTCGTTGACCTCGAGCTTCACGACATATCCCGCTACTTTTGGGGCAATCGTGACGGCATTGCCGTCGGTATAGGCGTCGTCGGTGCTTTCCTGATTGCGCGTCATGAACCACCAGACAAATGCGACGATCACAAGCAATACGACGATGACGGCCAAAGTGATCAACGGTTTTTTACTGCGCGGTTTGCGATCCTTTTGATCGTCGTCGCCGTGCTTCCCGTTGTCTTTGCCTTCATTTCGATCGTCGTCGCGGTCGTCGCGCTCTTTGTCGTGGGTCGCTTCATTGCCGCCGTCGTGCGAGCGCGCGGCGCGCGAATCGTCGCGCTGGGATTCGTCGGTTTCGGACATGAGAGGGTCGCTAACTCGGAACTCCTCGTCCGTATGCAATCGGCGTTCCTGTCGACTAGGCGCGCGCCACCAATCGATGCGCACTTTCTCGACTTTCCTCGGTTCATGCGGCGCACGTAGCGCCGGTCGAGCGATGTCGCGCCTGGCATGCGGTTTGCGCCTTCACCCTCGGTTCCCAGCATTGAGGAGGGCATGTCATGTCGAACGCAACCAAGCCGGATACCAGCAATCATGAGGAAAAGCGGATCGATCACGGAGTGGATGAGACGTTTCCCGCCAGCGATCCGCCGGCCGTCGGCGGGGCGACGCGAATCGATCCGGACAAGTCGCCCAAGCCCGGCGAGGGCGGCTCGAGCGAAGACGGTGGAGGCAGCGACGATACGCCCCCCGGAAAAGCAAGCGCGGGCCGAAAGCCGAATCCCACCGGAGACAGCGATAACGGCTTAACCGGAATTGCCGGATGAGTCCACGCTGAATGAGCGCCGCACCGCTCCAGTACCTGCTGCACGCGGCGGGCCCCGCATCGGCGCCCGCCTATCGGCTCGGCTGGGCGCTCATTGCGCTCGTCATGGCGGTGATCGTCGTCATCGCCGCGTTGTTGCTAGGGGGGCTGATGCGACGCCGCGAGCCGCCGCCGTCCGGCGCGCGTGCCGCGCTGCCGCCCGATTCGGGCGGTCTGCATTGGATCGTGATCGGGACCGGCATCTCGACGGTTGCGCTCTTCGGCGCCCTCGTGGCGGCAATGGTCACGCTGGAGTCGGTGGCTTCTCCGCCGCGCGAGCCGGGATTGACGATCGATGTGACGGCCTACGACTGGTGGTGGAAGATCGACTACCCCGATGCGCTCGATCCGTCGCGTTCGTTCGTCACGGCCAACGAGATTCACATTCCCGTCGGCGTGCCGGTTCGCGTCGAACTGCGCAGCGCCGATGTCATTCATACCTTCTGGGCGCCGAAGCTCGCGGGCAAAACCGAAATGATCCCGGGTCAAACTAACGTGCAGTGGATCGAGGCCGATGCGCCGGGGATCTATCGCGGTCAATGCTCGCAATTTTGCGGATCGCAGCATGCGCATATGGCGTTCGAAGTCGTTGCCGAGCCGCAGGCCCGATTCGACGCATGGCGCGATGCGCAACGTCGCGGCGCGCAAGCGGCGAATGCGCCCGGCGTGCGCAGCGGCCAGCGCATCTTCGCCGACCGCTGCGCCGGATGCCATGCGGTGCGCGGGACATCGGCGGCCGGCATGCAGGCGCCCGATCTGACGCATCTCGCTTCACGTCGTTTGATCGCAGCGGGACAGATGACGAATACGCCCGAGCATCGGCTCGATTGGATCGCGCATGCGCAGCGTATCAAGCCCGATTCCCTGATGCCGTCGATTGCGTTGTCCGCCTCCGACGCGGTGGCGCTCGATGCTTACCTTTCCACCTTGCAGTGAGCCCCGAACGATGTCGCGTACGCCTATCTCCGCATTGCCCGGCGATCCTCCCGGAACGGTTCGCCTCGAACGTCCGTTGCGGCGCGGCCGGCTCAGCGAGCAGGACAAGGCACGGCTCCTCGAGATATGGGAGACGCGGCCCGGCTGGCGCGGCTGGCTATCCACCGTCGATCACAAGACGATCGGTCTGCGCTACCTCGTCACGGCGTTTGTATTTCTCGTGATGGGCGGTGTCGAGGCGCTGATCATGCGCATCCAACTCGCGCGGCCGAACGCGCACGTGCTCACGCCGGAGCAATACGATCAGCTCTTCACGATGCACGGCGTGACGATGATCTTTCTTTACGCCTTGCCCGTCCTGTCGGGGTTTTCCAATTACCTGTGGCCGTTGGTGCTGGGCGGACGCGATATGGCGTTTCCGCGGCTCAATGCGCTGTCCTACTGGGTATTCCTCTTCGCCGGCATCTTTCTGTATGCGAGTTTTCCGCTGGGCCAAGGTGCCGATGCAGGCTGGTTCAACTACGTGCCGCTTTCGAGTCTCACGTACGACCCGGGGCCGAACATCGATGTCTACGCACTCGGGATGATTTTATTGGGCGTGTCGACGACGGTCGGCGCCGCGAATTTCGTCGTCACATTGTTGCGCATGCGTGCCGTCGGGATGTCGATCGATCGCATCCCCGTGCTCGTCTGGGGCACGCTGACGATTTCCGCCGGCAACCTATTCGCGGTGCCGTCGGTCAGCTTGGCCTTTCTGCTGTTATGGCTCGATCGCCGTATCGGCACGCATTTCTTCGACGTGATCGGCGGCGGCGGTCGCGCGCTGCTTTGGCAGCATCTGTTTTGGGTGTTCGCTCACCCATGGGTGTATGTCGTCGTTCTGCCGGCGATGGGCATCGTCTCCGATGCGCTGCCGGTGTTTTGCCGGCGCCCGCTTGTGGGCTACGGACCCGTGGCGATCTCGACGGTGGCGACGATGGTGGTCGGCTTCGTCGTCTGGATTCACCATATGTTTGCGACGGGAATCGCGCCGCTCGCGCTGGCGTTTTTCGGCTCCGCCAGCATGATCATTTCGATCCCGAGCGCGGTCGCAACCTTCGCTTGGATCGCGACGATCTGGCTTGGGCGCCCCGTCTGGCGCGTGCCGTTCTTCTTTTTCGCGGGATTCGTGCTGCTGTTCGTCATCGGCGGCGTCTCGGGCGTGATGACGGCCGCGGTGCCGCTCGATTGGCAATTGACCGATACGTATTTTGTCGTCGCTCACCTGCATTACGTGCTTATCGGCATCAACGTGTTTCCCGTCGTCGGGGGCACCTATTTCTGGTTCCCGAAATTCACGGGCCGCATGATGAGCGAGCGGCTCGGCAGAGTTGCGTTTTGGTCGATGTTCGTCGGCTTCAACCTCGGCTTTTTCCCGATGCACATTGCCGGTCTGCTGGGCATGCCGCGCAGGATCTATACCTACGCGCCCGACATGGGATGGAATACGGTCAACATGCTGTCCTCGATCGGCTCGTTCGTATTTGCGTTCGGGATCCTCGTGTTCCTCGTCGACGTTGTCTATAGCCTGAAGCGCGGGCCGCTTGCCGGCAACAATCCTTGGGATGCGCCGTCGCTCGAATGGTCGGTATCGTCGCCGCCGCCGCCCTACAACTTCGCCGAGTTGCCGATCGTGGCGAGCCGCCATCCGCTATGGGAAGCGCGTATGCAAGAGGAGGCCGACAAACCCGTCGAGACGCGATCCCACCTCGATGAAGGCTATCTGCTCATGCAGGGGCGCGAAGCATTGGGGACCACGGCGCTCAGCGGCAAGCCTTATGTGATCTTGAAGATGCCCGAGGATTCCTATGCGCCGTTTTGCTTGGGATTGTTTTCCGCGCTGCTTTTCGCCGCGCTCGCGGTTAAGTGGTGGGGCGCGGCGCTGGCGATGACGCTCGCGTGCGGCTTCGCGATCGCCGTGTGGCTCTGGCCCAGACGCGCGCTGGTCCAACGCGAGCCGATGCCGGTGGAGGAGCGCTGAGATGAGCGACGACGCCCAAGCCGTGCTGCTGCATCCGGCCGACGCATTGCCCGTGGGCAGTGCGGGCGAGCGTGCGAGCGGTCTGCTCGGCTGCCTTATGCTCATCGCCACGGAAGCTTCGTTGTTCGGGTATCTGATCTTTACGTATCTGTATTTGGCCGTGCAGCAGACCGTGCACTGGCCGCCCGAGGGATTGCCTCGGCTGGGACTGTCGTCGGTCAACACGGTCATCCTCCTATCGAGCAGCGTGTTTGCGTGGCTATGCGAACGATTCGTTCGCGCTCGGCGCCCGCGCTGGGGGGCGGCGTCGATGGCGGCGGCCGTGGTGCTCGGCATCGTCTTCGTCGGCATTCAATTGCACGAGTGGCACGACCATCCGTACGGCCCGACGTCGAACCTCTACGGCTCCCTGTATTTCACGATCACGGCCTTTCATATGGCTCACGTGATCGTCGGCATCGTCGTGCTCGTCCTGCTCGGAGGGTGGACCGCGCTCGGCTACTTCGACGAAAGACGCCATGCCGCGCTGACGATCGGCAGTCTGTATTGGCACTTCGTCGATGTCGTGTGGCTGTTCATCTTCACGACGCTGTATTTGACGCCCTATTGGTTCTAGCGAAATGGAAACGAATCGCGCGGGCCATGGCGAGCCCGTTTCGGTACTGGCGCTAACGATCGGCGTGTTGGCGACGCCGGCCGCGTGGCTATTTCAAATCTGCGCGGGCGAGACGGCTGTCTCCTACGCCTGCTTCCCGCACGACATGCCGTTGCGTATCCCGTTGGCTCCGGCCGTGGGGTGGGGCGTCGTCGGCATGAGCGGTGCGATGTTGATCGTCGGTGTCTTCGGTACAGGGCTCGCTTGGCGCAATTGGCGGCGGCTGAGATGGGCGCAGCGGCGCCAAACGAGCGGATCGACCGACACGAAAGTGGAGGGCGAAGCATTCGTCGCGCGCGTGGGCTTGATGGCGAGCGTGCTGTTTTTGTTTGCGCTCGTGGCGACCGATATCGCCACCGCACTTGTCTCCGCTTGCGCGTGAGGCGAGAGATCGACAACGAGGGGGATAGGGTGTTCGGTTCGAGCGTTCGTTTGCTTCGATGCGGCTTCGCCTTCTGCGCCTTGGCCTTGGCACTTGGCGTCGGGCCGACGTGCCGCGCCGACGAGGCGGCCGACGCGGCGCTCGTGGCGAAGGGCGCATATCTCGCGAAGCTCGGCGATTGCGCGGGCTGTCACACCGATGCGCCGGCAGGGCAGCCGCCCAAACCTTCGCCGCCGTTTGCGGGCGGGCTGCCGATGGGCTCGCCGTTCGGCACGATTTGGACGAGCAACATCACGCCGGACCCCGTCTATGGGATCGGCCGGTTCACCTACGAGGACTTCGAGCGCGCGGTACGCGACGGCATCGCACCGGGCGGAAAATATTTGTACCCCGCGATGCCGTTCCCTTCGTTCTCGAAGATCAGCGACGACGACATGCATGCGCTATACGCCTACTTCATGCATGGCGTTACGCCCGTCGCCGCGCCGGTGCCGAAAACGAAGTTGCCGTTTCCGTTCAATCAACGCTTTGGGCTGGCTGCGTGGGACGAACTCTTCGCCCCGCACGAACGCTTTTCGCCGCGCAGCGATCGAAGCGTCGAGTGGAACCGAGGGGCGTATCTCGTGCAGGGGTTGGGGCACTGCGGCGCGTGTCATACGCCGCGGGGTCCCGCGTTTGAGGAGAGGGGGCTCAGCGACGGCGACCGGCTCTATTTGACGGGCGGGACGAACGACAATTGGTACGCCCCGAATCTCACGGGCGATCCCGATTCGGGGCTAGGCGGTTTGTCCGCCGACGATCTCGCCGCCTTTTTGAAGCACGGTCACGGCGGTTCGCTGAGTGCGTTCGGCAGCATGGTCGAGGTGGTCGAAGACAGCGGCCAATATATGACCGATGACGATTTGCGCGCCATCGCAACGTATTTGAAATCGCTGCCGCCTCGCGAAAAGAGCGGTCACGTGGATACGGGCGCCGCGCGAGCGGATGCCACTGTGAACGTTTTACGCACCGGTTCCATCGAGTATCCGGGCGCGGGTCTCTACAACGCGTTTTGTGCCCGCTGCCATCACGCCGACGGCCGCGGCGAACCGGGGAAATATCCGCGGCTCGCCGGCAACCCGATCGTCGTGGCGCCGGATTCGACCTCGCTGATCCGCTTGCTCATAGACGGCAGCCGCAGTCCCGAAACCATCGGTGGGCCTAAGCCCGAGCGCATGCCTTCGTTCATCGGCAAGCTAGGCGATACGGAGATGGCGCGGGTCCTGACGTTCGTTCGCAATGCCTGGGGTAACGAGGCGCAGCCGGTCGCGCCGAGCGAAGTGCAAGCGTTGCGTAAGAAGCTGCGGCGCTAAATCAGGCGAGGCATGCGCATTGCGATGCATACAACTCCTGCGCCGAGCGTCAGGCGGCGCGCCGGGCCGCAATGGCCGTTGTATTTAAAGGAGGTGATTCCATGAAATCGAGCATCGCGTATCGGGCACTTATCGCATCGGCCTTAACGGTGGGGCTGACCGTAGTTGCGGCCCCCTCGTTCGGGCAGCAATCGAACGGGAGCGGCGGCACCGGAAGCGGCGGCAACTCGAACGGGCCCGGTACGCCCGGCATGCAGCAGCCGTCCGGAAGCGAGGGCGCCGCCGGTGCCACCGGCGCTTCGGCAATGCCTCCCGGCACCATGGCATCGCCCACGACAAGCGGGGCGCCGCAACCGAAGCATAAGTACAAGAAGCATCACCGCCGCCATCATCACCACGGCGCGAGCGGGGCGAGCAACCCGGAAGAGGCTTCGTCGACGAAACCTTGACTGCTACGGATCGTCGGGATGGCGGCCGCCCTCGTGCGAGGGCGGCCGCCGCTTCTTATAGCTTCACGCCGCCTGCTTCGGGGGCGTCAGGATCGAGATCGTCGCGGGCGACGTCGTAGTCCGCTTCGTACTCGTCATCGGCGCCTAGACTGCGCCAATACGGTTCGCGCCCATAGTATTGGTGGATCGACGTAGCCCAAGTGGCGTCGGCCATCGACGGCCAGTGCTGCTTGTCGAAACCCGGCGCATTTTGGATGCGCTCGGACGAGAGCGATACAAGGAGGCATTTGCGCGTCGTATCGAGCGTCAACGCGTTCCAAGGAATCGCGAGCAGCTTGTCGCCGATGCCGAGGAAGCCGCCGCAAGACATGACGACATAGGCGATTCGCCCGCCCTGGACGTCGAGCATGATCTCCTTGACCTTGCCGATTTCCTCGCCGTCCGTGCTGAGGATCTTGTCGCCGTCCAGCGTGCCGGCGGCCATGACGTCCGGACCCGGGCCGGACGCAGTTTCGTTGCCTTTGCCGACGATGCGTGCGCCTTGAGAGACGCCCGTAGTCGAAGTGCTTTGGGTGCGCATAGCGTATCTCCTATCCGATGCGATGCGGTTAAACGAGGGTTGCGGCGACTGTCGATTCATCCCGTCGTCGCGTTTGAGGCAAACCGTAAGCAAGCAACGGACGTTCCACGGCGGTGTTTCGCCCGTCAGCGGCTCTTGCCGCCGCCGTCCATTCCCGACCCCGTGCGCCAGGCCGCTTTGCCCGCTTCCGACAGCTCGCCGCTGCTATGCGTTTCGTCCGCTTCCGTGCCGTCTACGGCCATGTCGCCGCCAGGCTGCTCCAAGGAGCGCGGCTTTTCCCCCTTTCGCGCGGCGACGCGTTCGTCCTGCGACTTCCCGGCATGAATAGTCATCATCGTTCTCCTTCGAAATCGACGCACCGAGCGGTGCTTCAACTGAAGCACGCATCGGCCGTGCCGGGCCTTTGGGGGGGCGGCAATAGGGGGGCGTGGGCGCGCGCGTTGCTTGCTCGATGACTAGCGAAATGACTAATCGAAGGGAGGTCGTTATGAGTACGCTGGATCCCGACAATTTTCCGGTAAGCGGCGATGGCGAGGCGAGCGGGCGCGAAACGGGGGCTTTGGGGCCAAGCGATTCGTCCGACAGCGGGAGCGACATCGCGGGGGCGAAGCGTCACGAATTCGATAAGGACACCGAACTAGACGAGCATGCGCTCGAACTCGGCGACGCCGAACTCGCAAGCGATACCGATCGCGCGGGCACCGGTGAGCGCGCGTCGGCCGACGGCGACTCGACGCTGATCGAAGATGCCGATATCGAGCCGGATCACATCGAGACGCCCGATGTGCCCGACGCGGATCTAGAACCATAAACTGAGCCGAACGACGCGTGCCTTCGACATCAGCGCGCGAGATCGCCGGCGACGCTGCCTAATCTAGCGCGGCGCCCGCCGGCATTTCATTGCGCGGCGCTTGCCTTGTTCGCGGCCGCGGGAATCGCGTGGTCGACGTCGACGGCCCGCGGATACAGCACCAGTAGCGCCCTCAACACGCCGTTGGTCCACCCGAATCCATCTTGGAGCGGATACTCGCCGCCGCCCGCCGCTTCGTGCCCGGTATTGCGGCCAATGTCGTATTTTTCCACCAGCCTCCCTGTTCGGACGTAATAGTCGACGTTCGTTCGAATCCAGCGCGTCGCGATGGTATGCGCAAGCGCGGTTTCCCCGTAGCGGCGCAGACCGATCACCGCGAGGTATTGCAACGGCGCCCAGCCGTTCGGTTCATCCCATTGCTGGCCCGTTGCGACTTCGGTCGTGGCTAGGCCGCCGGGCCGCAGCAGGTCTCGCTTGATCGACTGCGCCACGGCGCTCGCCTGTTGCTTCGATGCCAGGCCCGCAAACAACGGGTAGACGGTCGCCGCCGTCAGCCGGTCGCGCAGCTTGCCGCGCGCGAAATCGTAATCGGCGAAGGCGCCGATGCGTGGGTCCCAGAGCCAATGGCGGATCGCTTCGGCGCGCGCCGAAGCGCGCGCATTGAAATTCTCCGCGCGCGAGGCGTCGCCCTGGAGTCGATAGGCCTTCGCCAACGTCCGCTCGAGCCCGTAGAGCAGCGAATTGAGATCGACGGGGATCAACGAGGTGACGTCGATGGTCGCGAGCGTTCGGTTATCGGAGAACCAGCGCGAACTGAAATCCCATCCGGTTTCTCCGCCTGCCCGCAGATCCCGCCAAAGCCCCAGCGCGTCGCGCTGGGGCATCGAGCGCGCGGTCGACACATCCTCGCGATACGATTCGTCGCGCGGCGCCGCGCGCTCGTCCCAGTAACGATTGAGTACGCTGCCGTCCGTCAGCCGCACTACGTGGCGGCTCGCCTGTCCCGGCCCCAGGGCCGCCGCGCCCTTCATCCAGTAGTCGTACTCCGCTTTCAGTTCGGGCAGATATTGCAGATAGACGCTGTCGCCGTCGTGCTCGGCGAGCAGTCCCACCATCTGCGAAAAGAACGGCGGCTGCGAGCGGCTTAGATAGTAGGTGCGATTGCCGTTGGGAATATGGCCGTAACGGTCGATCAGCGCGGCGAAGTTCTTTAGTTCGTCGTCGGCGAGATCGTGCCGGCCGCTCGCCACGAGGCCGAGCATGATGAAATACGAGTCCCAGTAATAGACCTCGTTGAAGCGGCCGCCCGGCACCACATAGGGCGCAGGCAGCGGCAAGAGGGACGACCATGGGTTCGGCGCCGCGTCGGGTGCGCGGCTCAGGACATCCCAGAGCGTATCGATATGCTGCACGACTGTTTGCTTGGGGTCCGAGACGTACGGCCGCGCTTCGTGGGAGGGCATATCGAAATGCGCCGCGACGAACTTGCGCAGGTCGAAGCCCGGTTGCTCGCGCGCCGTGCGGTACTCGGCGACGATGCGCTCGGGCGACGCCTTCGGGATCATGTCGGCGAACGTTTTGCTGTCTGCGAATATATGCGCGAGTTCGACGTCTCGGTAAAGATCGCCGAGGCTTTCGGACGGTGGCGAGGGGATGCCTGCAACGGTCGAAGCGGGCGAACGCGGCGTGGCCTCGATCACCGGTTGCGCCGGCTCGCTTGCCGCTACCGAGTCGATCGGCGCGAACGCCGGTTTGGCGACGCAGTAGCCGGCGGCAAACAGGAGGACGGCGGCCAGCGCGGCACGCGCAGAGGCAAATTGCATAGGGTGGATCCTTTCTTGTTGGATATATCGTTGCCAATGCCGCGCGGCTGGGCAGAACGCTACCGGCGGCCCGCTCCGCGGGTCGACGCGGGCGGCGCCGCAAGGCACATGCCGAGGCCCATGCAAGCCGATTTCTTTTGCATAGGCAAAGCGATGCCGGGTTGGGGTGGTTCGACGCGAGGGGCCCCGCTCGAACCCTATGCCGATTATGACCGCGCCGCACGCGGAACATTTCCGGCGTGCGGCGCGGGAGACGCGAACCGGTTGCGAGGCGAGAGGCGTGCCGGTTGGCCTGGGCGGGCGTGGCGGACTAAGTCGCGCGCCGCCGTATATAACGTATGTCGTTCCGGCTGGGCCGGTTATAGACTATCGGTTATTGCAAGTGCTGGCCGCCGTTGATCGAGATGTTGGCGCCGGTGACGAAGGCAGCCTCGTGCGAGCACAAGTAGGCGACGAGCGCCGCGACTTCGTCGGGCTGCCCGAGCCGGCCGACGGGAATCTCCGGCAAGATTTTCGATTGCATGATCTCGTCGGGGACGGCCGTCACCATGCGCGTGGCGATGAAGCCGGGGGACACCGTGTTGACCGTGACGCCTTTGCGGGCGACTTCGAGCGCGAGCGACTTCGTGAAGCCGTGCATACCCGCTTTGGCTGCCGCGTAGTTCGTTTGCCCGAATCCGCCCTTGCAGCCGATGACCGATGAAATATTGACGATGCGTCCCCAACCGCGCGTCGTCATCTCCTCGTACCACTGCTTCGTCATGTTGAAGACGGAATCGAGGTTCGTGCGCAGGACCGCGTCCCATCCTCCCTTCTCTAGCTTCTTGAAGCTCGAATCGCGCGTGATGCCGGCGTTGTTGACGAGGATGTCGATCGGGCCGATCTCGGCCTTGATCTGAGCCGCGCACCGCTCGCAAGAATCGAAATCCGCGACGTCGACGGGATAGGCACGAAATTGCCGGCCCGCCCCTTCCATCTTTGCCAGCCAATCGTCGGCGCCGGTATTGCTTGGCGAATAGGTGACGACGACGGCATGACCGACATCGTGCAACCTAATGCTGATCGCTTCGCCGATGCCACCCATGCCGCCGGTTACGAGGGCAATTCTTTTTGTCATCTTCGGTTCTCCTTCGATGAGCGTTTGACGAAGTGAAACGTAAGGCGGCGAGATGCCGTCTCGCCGCGTTGCCCCGGCCCCCTCCCGCCGTTACCGCAAGCGCGAGCAGGCTTCGAGAATCGAGTTTCCGTTTTCGGTAATGCGCGGACGCGGCATTCCGATGTCTTCCGTCGGCTGCTCGAGCGCGATCAAGTGACGCTCGAGCAACGTGCTCAGCTCGGCGCGGTCGCCGATTTGTTCGGGCGCATCCCTAACCAGCATCAAGGTGGCGAGTTCGTGTGGGCTCAGCATGCTGCTCTCCAATGGAACAAAGATAGTCGATCGATCTCTAGATCAGTAGGGGGACAGTGGTACCGGTTGCGCCGGTTGTCCCGTATCAATGACTTCGTCGACGAAAAGCGCTGAGTAAAACCGGAACGAATCCCGGTTGATAAAAGATATGCAATGGGCGATCGGAATGGCTATTCATATGACGCTATAAAACGTTTTCGAAGAATAATTGTTATATGAAGCAAAAGGTACTAATTACCCGCCGCAGGCACGCATCCTGCATTGATTCGGTAATTGTTTCGAATACCCGACAGATTAGATGAAGTCAGGCTCGATTCGTGGTTGGCGCAATACTAATACCGTCGTCGACGCTTCGCAATATGGAAGAACCACCTTTGTCTACCGCCCCATTTGTTTTGATGGGTTTGAGTGACTTTCTTCCTTTTCATTGGCTTTCGGAAATGTTCGGTTACCGTTAATGCGAATCGATTTAATTCGTCCGTCACAATCCGATGGACGCACTCGTACCGAAACGTTCGGTTTTCGGACGGCGCACTTTATTCGCGACGCATCGTATGCCGTATGGGTGCTGCGAGGCAGCGATCGCCGGGCGGGAGCGGCGGGCGGGCGCGCGGGTCGGGCAGCGGCCCAATCCTTGCTGCCGCGCAACTAACGGCGGCGCGGGCTAGCCGCGCCCGATCACGGAGGACCTGCCCATGCAAGAAAGCCACGAACCGAAGAATCCTGGCGACGAAGCGCCGCCCGATGCACCTGGTGTCGGCGAGAGCCCTTGCCGCGTTTGCCGGGGCACCGGCTTGGTCGAAGGGCAGCCTTGTACGATCTGCGGAGGTACGGGGCGCGTGCTACAGGGAATCGGCGGAGGTTAAGGCAAGCCGTCATAGCCGCGGCGCCGGCGTGTGTTTCAGTTTGCAGCCGGCGCCGCGCTTTAGAGCACGTTAATGATGATCGCTGCGTCGCGGCGCGGTACCCGAGGCGACCCCCGTAGTCTCGACCCGTTCCATATTCGAGTCCCAATAGGGCGAGCTTCCGTAGTAAGTGTGCAACTCGCTGGCCCAAGCGACGTCGGCCATGGCGGGCCAATGATCCTTGTCGAAGCCCGGTGCGTTCTTAACCGTCTCGCTCGTCACCGAAAGCAGGAAGCACTTGCGGTCGGTGTCTAGCGTCAGCGCGCTCCAAGGAATGGCGAGCAGCTTGTCGCCGATGCCGAGGAAGCCGCCGCTGGACATCACGGCGTACGCGATACGTCCGGTGTAGACGTCGAGCATGATCTCTTTGATCTTGCCGACATCCTCGCCGTCGGAACTCATGACCTTGTCGCCGTCGAGGGTGCTTGCCGCCATGACGTACGGTCCTGGACCTTCTGCCGTTTCGCTGCCTTTACCGACGATTCGGGTTTCGCCGCGGCTGCCGATGGGATCCGGTGAAATGCTCATGGTGTGCTCCTTTGATGAGGGTCTACGACTCTGTGGCTAGGGGCTAACGTCGATGCTTTCGTTCGCCCGACGACTACTGCACTTGCGCGATCGCCTTGGACACGGCAGCGGGGCTGTCGTAGTTTTTGTCGGGCAGGCGGTCGAGCAATTCGACGATTTCCCGGTCAGCGTGATGGCTGCGCGCGGTCTCGGCCAGATGCTCGCGCGTGGTCGGGTAGTCGATGCCCGCCAGTGCTTTCTGGACCGCGACGGGGGACGGTTGTCCCGGGTGTCGATGGTCTTGGGAATGCGCCGGATGCTGGGCCATGAATGCCTCCTTCGTCGAGGTTGAACACGTTTATCGTTCAAGCAACGAGCGTTCCTCGGCGGGACGTGGGCCTCCCTCGCGCGCGGGTGTCATGCGCAAGTGAAGTAGCTAGGCGGGCAAGGGGCGACGAATGCGCCGTGAACCGGTATTAAACGGCCCCGAGCCGTAAAAGCTGCATGGCCCATGCAGCCTTTGCAGCATGCGAGTATGGGTATGGGCGTTGCTCGACGTTTTAGATTCGTTGCAACCCTCGAAGAGGACGCTCAGCAATGCAATCAGACCCCGTGTTGGACAAGCTTTGTATCGATACGATTCGCACGTTGTCGATGGATGCCGTGCAAAAGGCCAATTCCGGTCACGCCGGGGCGCCGATGGCGCTCGCCCCGGTGGTTTATCAACTCTGGCAGCACCACTTGCGCTACGACCCGAAAGAGCCGCTGTGGCCCAATCGGGATCGCTTCGTCTTATCTGTCGGTCATGCGTCGATGCTGCTTTATTCGGTGCTGCATCTAGCCGATGTCAAAGCCGTCGACGACGAAGGATGCGCGACCGGCGCGCCGGCGGTCTCGCTTGAGGACATCCGTCATTTTCGCCAACTCGATAGCAAGACGCCCGGGCATCCGGAATACCGCATGACGACGGGCGTGGAGACGACGACAGGCCCGCTCGGGCAGGGGCTCGGCAATAGCGTGGGAATGGCGATCGCCTCGCGTTGGTATGCGGCGCGATATAACCGCGAGGGCTTCGATCTGTTCGACTATCGCGTCTATGCGCTCGCCGGAGACGGCGATCTCATGGAGGGTATCTCGCACGAAGCGGCTTCGCTGGCGGGCCATCTGCGCTTGTCGAATCTCACGTGGATTTACGACAGCAACCGGGTCACGATCGAAGGGGGCACCGATCTCGCCTATAGCGACGACGTGGATGCGCGCTTTCGGGGATATGGGTGGCATACGTTGAGCGTGGAAGACGCCAACGATACGCAGGCCGTCGAAGCGGCGCTGACCGACGCGAAGCGGATGACCGACGCGCCGACGCTGATCGTCGTGAAAAGCATCATCGGCTGGGGCGCACCGCACAAGCAGGGCACCTCCGCCGCGCATAGCGATGCACTCGGCGAAGAGGAAGTCGCGCTCGCCAAGCGCTCGTACGGATGGCCCGAGGAGCAGCCGTTCTTCGTGCCGCCGGGTGTGCACGAGCGGTTCGCCGAGGGTGTCGGCGAGCGCGGTGCGCAAGCGCGGCAAGCGTGGCATGCGTCGTTCGAGCAATACGCGCGGCAATACCCCGAATTGGCGCGCGAATTGGCGTTGATCGAACGCCATGCGCTACCCGAGGACTGGGACGCCGAGTTGCCCTCGTTCGAGCCCGATCCCAAAGGCGAGGCGACGCGGGCGTCGTCGGGCGAAGTGCTCAATGCCATCGCGCCGCGCGTGCCGTGGATTCTCGGCGGCGCAGCCGATCTTGCGCCGTCGACTAAAACGTTGTTGAAGTTCGATGGTGCGCTGAGCTTCTCGGCGAACGAGCCGCAAGGACGCAACCTGCACTTCGGGGTACGCGAGCACGCCATGGGTGCCGTAGCGAATGGGCTTGCCCTGTCGAATCTGAGACCTTATACCGGAACGTTCTTGATTTTCAGCGACTACATGAAGCCGCCGATTCGGTTGGCGGCGCTCATGGAGATTCCGGTCGTTTTCGTGTTTACGCACGACTCGATCGGCCTCGGCGAAGACGGTCCGACGCACCAGCCTGTCGAGCAGCTTGCCTCGCTGCGGGCTGCCCCCGGATTGACGGTGCTGCGGCCGGCGGATGCGAACGAAGTGACGCAAGCATGGCGTATGGCGCTGTCCGCGCGGCGGCGCCCCACGGCCCTCGTGCTGTCCCGGCAGCCGCTGCCGACGCTCGATCGCACCCGCTGTGCCGACGCCGAGGGCGTGCGACGCGGCGCCTACGTGCTAGCCGACCCGCCCAACGGCGGGGCGCCTGCCGTGATCCTACTCGCGACGGGAAGCGAGGTGCACGTCTGCATGCAGGCCTATGAGCGATTGACTCAGGAAGGGATTGCGGCCCGCGTCGTCTCGATGCCGTCGTGGGATGTCTTCGAGCTGCAAGACGACGCCTATAGGGACAGCGTCCTTCCGCCCGAAGTGGATGCGCGGGTGGCAGTCGAACAGGCCGCTTCGCTGGGGTGGGATAGATACGTGGGCCGTGCGGGCGAGACGATCGCCATGCATACCTTCGGCGCTTCGGCGCCGCTGCGCGACCTGCAAGGCAAATTCGGGTTCACGCCCGAGCATGTCTACGAAGCGGCGAAGCGGCAGATCGCGCGCGTCGTGGGAGCTTCGGGACTGCCGGGCGGCGATTGACGATGGCGACGGCCGATGGGCCGTGGCGTACGCCACTTTCCATCGGCCCATCGGCTACGAGCGTGTCAGATTAATGCTGCCCGTTGCTCGTTTGACCTTCTTGCTGAGGCGAGTAACCGCCGGTCGTGTCGGACGGGTTTTGATTCATGTTGCGCGACTTGTCATATCGACCCGAACTCGAGCCGGTCGACCCGGGGCTCCCGTAGCCGCTCGTGGAGTTCGTGCCGTTCATACTGGGATCGGCGCTCGGCTGCGAAAGCGTATTGCCGTTCGGCGCCATCCCCGTTCCGCCGCGCGTGCCGCCGCCGGTCCCGCCGGCACCACCCGCCGCACCGGCCGCACCGCCACCGGCGCCGCCCGCACCGCCGGCACCACCTGCACCCTGAGCATAGGCACCGCCCGCGCACGCAATCGCGAGCATCGAAACCAGCAGCGTCTTCTTCATCGAAGTCTTCATGATGGTCCTCCGTTCAAATGGTTGCGAAATACATGCGCGTCGATTTCAACTCCGCACGCATAGTTAGCGAGTTGCAAGGGGCATGCCGCGAATAAGTCGAAAGCGGCGATGCGATAGCTGGAACGCGCATTGCGTCAAACATGCGTGCGGCATGCGCAGCGCTTCGATGCGTCGTCGTATGCCTGCGGGCGGAATCGATCTCAACGAATGCAACGTGATGATCGGCGTTGACGAATTCATGTTGGCCGACGCCGAACGAGGAAGGGAGTGAAGAGAATAGGACGACGTATTCAAGCAAGAGTGAAGGGGCGCATCGCGGCCGATCTTTGGTACGCGATGTGGCGGTATCGCAAACAGACGTTCGGCGCAGCCGCGTTGATGATCGTGGCCAAGCTCGCCGGCGTATCGGTGCCGCTCGTGCTGCGCGCGATCATCGACGATCTGGGACATCGCACGGCGTTGGCGTTGTTTCCCGTGTTTCTCGTCTTGGGCTATGCGCTTTTGCGGTTCATCGGCGATGCGTTAGGCGAGGCGCGCGATGTCGTCTTCAGTACCGTCACGCAGCATACGGTCGCGGGCCTCGCGGAGCGCACGTTCGCCCGTTTGCACCGGCTCGGCGCGCGTTACCACTCGCAGCGCGAAACCGGCGCGATCGTGCGGGACGTGCAAAAGGGCACCGACGGCGTCGGTTATCTACTGGGTGTCGGGCTGTTTACGATCCTGCCCGCGTTCATCGAAATCGGGACGGTGATCGGCATCATCGCCAGCAATTTCACGGTGGCGTTCATTTGGATCATCGCCGCGACGCTAGTCGGTTATGCCACCTATACGGTGATCTTTACGCGGCGGCGCATGCTCGTGCAGCGTGAGGTCAATCGCTTGGAGGCGGCCTCCGACAGCCGGCTCGTGGACAGCATGCTCAACTACGACACCGTGAAATATTTCGCGGCGGAAGATCTCGAGACCGCGCGTTACCGAGGCGTGCTCTCGCAATGGATCGTCGCGCGGCTCGCCAATCAGCGCGCGCTGACGGCGCTGCATTTGGGGCAAAGCGCAATCGTCTGCCTCGGCATCGCCGTCATGATGTTGCTCGCGGTCCAATACGTCGTCGCGGGCCGCATGACGCTCGGCGATCTCGTCCTCGTGAATGCCTACATCGTGCAAGTGTGCATGCCGCTCAATACGCTTGGGTTCGTCTTTCGCGAGACCAACGATGCGCTCGTGAACGTCGAGCGGATGTTCATCGTACTCGCCGCCGATAGTCTGGAAGGCGCCGATCCGACGGCCGACGAGGATCGCGACGAGCCCGGCGCGTTGCCGCTGGTCGTGACGGCGGGCGAGATCGCTTTCGAGCATGTGGAGTTCGGCTACGATCCCGCCCGACAAATCTTGCACGACGTCGATTTTCGGGCGAGGGCCGGCACGACGCTCGCGGTCGTCGGCGGGAGCGGGTCGGGCAAATCGACGTTGATGCGGCTGTTGTTTCGGTTATACGCGCCCACGAGCGGGCGCGTGACGATCGACGAACAAGACGTGCGGATGGTCACGCGCCACTCGCTGCGCCGGTCGATCGGCATCGTGCCGCAAGACACGGTGCTCTTCAACGATACGATCGCCTACAACATCGGCTACGGACACGCACATGCGACACGCGCCGACGTCGTACGTGCGGCGCGCGCGGCGCAACTCGACGAGTTCATCGAGCGTCTGCCCGATCATTACGACACGCGCGTGGGCGAGCGCGGCGTGCGTCTATCGGGCGGCGAGCGGCAACGCATCGCGATCGCGCGGGCGTTCCTTAAGGATCCGCCGATCATCGTGTTCGACGAGGCCACGTCGGCGCTCGACACGCGCTCCGAGCGAGCGATCCAAAACGAATTTCGGCGTTTGGCCGAGGGGCGCACCTCCGTCGTGATTGCGCACCGGCTGTCGACCATTGTCGACGCCGATCATATCCTCGTCATGGAACACGGGCGGATCGTCGAGCAAGGACGGCACGAGGCGCTGCTCGCACGCCCCGGCGGCGTCTATGCGCGGATGTGGGCGCTGCAATTGGAGCAGGGCGAGCTCGAGCATACGCAACGCAAGCTGGCTGCGAAGCCGATGCGCGTCGGCGATCTGGCGGCGGCGATCGGCGCCCGCGTGGCCGCCGAGGCGACGAAGCACGGCGTCGACTTCGGCTTGCGCGTGGTCGATCCGGATATTCCCGTTGCGGGCGAGACCGAACAGATTCAGCGCGTCGTCGCGATGCTATGCGCCAACGAGATCGCGCATGCGCCTGCCGGCGCGCGCGTGGAGTTGCGTGCCCAGCGCGAGAACAATACGGCGTGGCTCGCGGTGGTCGGCGCGCAGGGCGAGCCTGCGCCGCTGTCGGACGAGCAGGCGGCCGAAGCCGAGCATACGTTGGGCGCGGCCGGCGGGACCTTCAGGCCGATGGCGGTCGACGGACGCGTGGCGTACGTCGCGTCGTTGCCGCTGCTGCCTGTCGTCGGCGCAGACGGCGAGGTTGCGCCGGTTGCTCACGCTAGCGTGAGGCTCGACGGCATCAACGTGCTTGCGATCGACGACGACGAAGAGGCGCGCGACGCGCTCGAAGCGGCTTTGGTGGCGAACGGCGCGCAGGTCGAACTCGCTGCGTCGGGCGACGATGCGTTACGCCGCTTGCGCGAGACGACGCCGTCGCAGTGGCCGGAGATTGTCGTATGCGACATCTCGCTCGGCGGCGAGGACGGTTGCGACGTGTTGACGGCGATTCGCGAGATGGCGCACACCTATGACGGTGCGTCGCCGCCCGCGATTGCGCTGACGGGCCATAGCGACCCGGCGATGCGCGAACGCACGGCGCGCGCGGGTTTTCGCGCGCACTTCGTCAAGCCGGTGCCCATCGATGCGCTCGCCGGTGAAATCAGACGGCTCACGGCGCATGCCTAAGAGAGCCGATCGCGCGGTCTCGGGACTCCCCCTTGCTTGACAACGGAACCTAGTCCAACCGTCGCGAATGGAGGGCAATATGAGGGCAGTAGTGTTTCACCGTATCGGCGATAGTCGACTAGGCACCGTCGAGGAGGTAGGCACGGGTGCCCGCGCACGCCGGCTTCGTTGCCGGCTTCGCTAACCGCGCGCCGCGCCGATGCTCGACGCGCCTTGCGCCTGCATTGTGCCCGGCCGGCTCGCGAGGCGAGCGCGGAAGTGGTCGGCCGTGGCACGCAGGCCGGCATCGAGCGATGTGGAAGGCGCCCAGTCCAATAGGGCTCGGGCCTTCGAAATATCGGGCTGACGATGCCAAGGATCGTCAATCGGCAACGGACGAAAGACGATCTCGCTGTCCGAACCCGTCGCTTGCTTGATGTGCTCGGCCAATTCCAACATCGTGATTTCGTGCGGATTGCCGAGATTGACGGGATCGCACGTGCCGTCCGGTGCATCCATCAATCGGATGAAGGCATCGATCAAATCGTCGACGTAGCAGAGCGAACGCGTTTGCGAGCCGTCGCCGTAGACCGTCAGCGGTTCGCCCGAGAGCGCTTGCACCATGAAGTTCGAGACGACGCGCCCGTCGGCCGGATGCATCCGGGGTCCGTAGGTGTTGAAGATCCGAGCGATGCGCACTTCCATGCCGTATTGACGGCGATAATCGACGAAGAGCGTTTCCGCACAGCGCTTGCCCTCGTCGTAGCACGAACGCGGTCCGATCGGATTGACGTGGCCCCAGTAGTCTTCCTTCTGCGGATGGACGCGCGCATCGCCGTACACTTCGCTCGTCGATGCTTGAAAGATCTTGGCGCGCACGCGCTTGGCCAAGCCGAGCATGTTGATCGCGCCATGCACGCTCGTCTTCGTCGTGCGCACGGGATCGTACTGATAGTGGATCGGCGAGGCGGGGCAAGCGAGGTTGTAGATCTCGTCGACTTCCACGTACAGCGGAAACGTGACGTCGTGCCGCATCAATTCGAAGTTGCTGCACGCGAGCAGATGCGCGACGTTCTCGCGCGTGCCCGTGAAGAAGTTGTCGACGCAAAGCACGTCGTGTCCGGCTTCGACGAGCCGTTCGCATAAATGCGAGCCGAGAAAGCCCGCCCCGCCTGTTACGAGAATCCGCTTTCGGTCGAGTTCTTTCATCTATGGTGGCTCCGGTTAGCTCGAGAAGGATCAAATGGCACGCGTGCTCGGCGGCACACCTTGGTGTTCAAAGCGCGACCTCGCGCAGCACGGCGTGCCAATCGCGCACGAAACGGTCGATGTTGAATCGTTCGAGCGCGGTGCGGCGGGCGCCTTCCCCTAGCCGCCGCGCCTCGCGCGGATCGGCGAGCAACGCGCGCATGTGCTCGACGAGCCCATCGACGTCGGTCGCCACATAGCCGTTTTCTCCGTTGACGATCACGGTCGGCAGCTCGGTGCTTGCCAGGCCGACGATCGGCATGCCGATCGTCATGGCTTCGACGATCGCAAGGCCAAGGCTCGTCCAGCGAATCGGATTGAAGAAGAACCGATAGCGCGCCGAGAACGCTGCGAGATCCAAATTGCCGATTTCGCCGATGCCGCCGGCCTGCTTCGCATTCATGCCGACAAGATCGAGCGGCACCCGTCCCGAGACCGAGGCATAGATGTCCGAACCCAAGCGTCGTCCGCGGGTGGCCAGATTGTTGATGACGACGATGCCGCGCTCCAGTTCGCCCGTGTAACGGACGCCTTTGGGTACGACGACGCCGTGTTCGATTACGCGCGTCGGCAAGCTATCGCAGTCCCACATCAGCCGATTGAAGTGGGTGACGTGCACCATCAACGTCGACGGATCCTGAACCCAATGCCGCTCCGAAAACGCATTGTTTTGCGGCGGATCGTGCTCTAGGTAGATCGATGGGAGCTTGCGTTGCGCCTCGGAGAGCACGATGTGCCGATCGTGTTCCCAGTGCTCTCGATGTTGATACAGCACGACGTCGAACTCGCGCTGCGAGACCATGGCGGCGTCCACTTCGTGAACGTTGTCTCCCCACGGCAGCACGCCCGATCGCCCCGCGTATCCGGGCGGGTGACCCGGTCGTGTGACGAGCCAAAAATCGTGCTCGGCTTGAGTGAGGTAAAAGAGGTAATTGCCGTGAACGTGCCAAGTTAGTATGCGCAAACGCCGATTACGTTGCATGACGTGGCTCCTTTTGTTCACGATGATGGGTGCGCGCGTGCAATACGCCGGCGCCCGCGGGATGGGCGCGCGAGCGATGCGAGAGCTGTTCGAGCGCGGCCTGGACGACGTGCGAGACGCTTACGTTGAGCGCGCACGTATGACCGAAAGGGCAATCGCGAAACGCGCAGGGGCGGCACGGCGGGTAATCGGCCAGCACGCGATGACGCGTATGGTCGAGCGGCGCCCACCGCCGGGTGTCGCTGCCCGAGGCGATGACCGTACTCGGCGTGCGCATGGCGGCCGCTACGTGCGAGATGCCGGTGTCGTTGCACACGACTAGCCGTGCCCGGGCGACTAGCGCGGCGAGGCCGCCTAGCGTCGTCGAGCCGGTCAGGTGTAGCGCGGGCGCCGCCATCGCGCCGAGCACGGCCGCCGTGATCGCCGCTTCGTTCGACGTGCCCGTGATGGCGATCTGCCAACCGCGCGAAGAGAGGGCATCCGCCACTTCGGCGAAGCGTGCCGGCGGCCAGCGCCGCGACGGCAATTGAGCGCCCGGGTGCAGCAAGATCAACCGCTCGGGCTCGATGCCGTGCCGCGCTTCCAAGGCTTCGTATTCGCAACGGTCGTGCAGCGATAGCGGAAACCAAAGCGAGTCGTCGTGCGCATCGATACCGAGCGCGCGAACGAGAGCCAAATAGCGATGGGGCTCGGGCAAATCGTCCGGCCAAGCGATAAAGCCCGGCCTGGGCGCTTCATGCGGCTGATGAAAGCCCGCGCGGTGGCGAGCGCCGAAGTGGCCGACGATGTCGTTCGCGGGGCCGCCGCTGCCGTGCATCTGGATGGCAAGATCGAAGCGGCGCGCGCGCATGGCCGCATAAAACTGCGGCAGGCCGGCATCGCTCTCTTCCTGCTCGGGAAAGCCGCGCGCGCCGGGGAAGACGACGAGTTCGTCGATCAACGACGCGTAGCGCTCGACGAACCGCGTCGCCCACGGCAGGCCGATCAGCGTAATGTGCGCATCGGGCCAGGCGCTGCGCAGCGCGCGCAACGCGGGCACCGCGCAGAGCATGTCGCCGAGCTGCAACGCACGGAAGATCGCGACCCGCCGTGGCGGCTCGAACGCCGGCGAAGTGGGGGAGAAGCGCATTAGAGGAACCATGTCCTGTATCGGAAGGCGCCACGCAAGCGCCAATAGATCGAAAGGAACGGAATCAACGCCGAAGTCGCCGCCATCTCCGAGATATGGCGCCACGCTCGGCTCCGCCCGCGCATGCGTAACAAGAAAAACCGCAGCGTGAGCGCGAGCCAAACGAGCGCGCCGGCGCTTGCGATGGGGGGGATCTGCGCCAACGCGCCGACAAGGCCAGCTACCGCGGCGGCCGTGCTCGCGTAATAGGCGAGCGGCGGCGTACTGGCGATGCGTTCCCGGTACAGTGTCGGGTGCTTGCGATAGAGCAGCGCTTCGAAGGCGCTCTTGCGTTGTTGCGAAAGACTGACGCCCCAGCGCGCCGGACGTACCGGGTGCACGACCCGCGCGTCGGGCGCGTTGACGATCCGTCCGCCGGCGGCCATTAGCGAGAACTGCAAATCGGAGTCCTCGCGCCACGCCGACGTGAATCGCTCGTCGAAGCCGTCCACGGAGATCAAAGCGTCTTTGCGCACGAACACGTTGGCGGTGGCGAATTCCGCGCGTGCCAGGCCGCTCGCGTCGTATTCGTAGTCGGTGGGGCGCTCGGGCAGCGGCACGACGATCGCGCCCGATGCGGCGCAGGCGCCGTCGGCCATGGCGGCCAACCCCGCCTCGAGCCAATGCGCGTCGGGAATCGTATCGTCGTCGGTGAACGCGATGACCTCGCCGCGCGCTTCGCGCCACCCGGCGTTGCGCGCACCGGCGGGGCCCTGCGTTGCGGTGATCGGCAGGTAGCGGATTTGCAAGCCGCGTGCGCGATGCGCATCGGCAATACGCTCGACCGAGGCGCGTGTGGCTTCGTCCGGGCCGTCGTCGCAAACGACGATTTCGTAGCGCCGTGTCTCCAGCGTTTGACGGACGAGCGCCGCGAGGCATCGTTCCAGCATCGCGGGTCGCCGCCAGGTCGGCACGACGACGGAGACCTCGGGGCTTAGCCCGGCCGAAGCGCCGTCTTCCGATGCCGCCTGGCGTCGATGCTGCGTGCGCGTAAGCGCCGGCGTATTCACGACACGGCTCCTTGTTTGGTGATGAGGAACGGGCCGATCACGAGCGCATCGAGCGGGGACGTCCAGAACGATTCGAGCGCGTCGCGCGGCGAATTGACCATCGGTTCGCCTCTCGTGTTGAACGACGTATTGACGAGAATCGGCACGCCGGTGCGCGCATAAAAGGCGGCGAGCAGGTCGTAGTAAAGCGGATGTTGAGAACGATTGACCGTTTGCACGCGCGCCGTGCCGTCCACGTGGCGCACTGCCGGGATACGCGCCGCGGCCTCGGGCTTCACATCGAAGATGAAGAGCATGAACGGCGCGATTCGGCCATTCTCGAACCATTCGGCGACGTGCTCTTCCATCACGACGGGCGCGACCGGCCGGAAATCCTCGCGATCCTTGATCTCGTTGAGCTTGGCTTGCATCCCGGGATCGATCGGCGAGGCGAGGATCGAACGTGCACCCAGGGCGCGTGGGCCGAATTCCGTGCGTCCCTGATACCACCCGATGACGTTGCCCGCCGCGAGCAGTTCGGCGGTTTCGCCGGCGACGTCGGTCAGTCGCTTGAACGGCACCTTCGACCACCGTAAGAACGTTTCGATTTCGGCGTCGGGATACGCTGGACCGAGGTAAGCGTGATCCATGGTCCAGTGCCGCTTGCGATCGCCTGAGAGTCCGCGCTCGCGCCAGTCGATCCAAAGCGCGGCGCCGAGCGCCGTTCCGGCGTCGCCGGCCGCGGGCTGCACCCAGACTTCGTCGAACGGACCTTCGTCGCGTATGCGGGCGTTCATCACGCAGTTGAGCGCAACGCCGCCGGCCATGCATAGGCGCGGCAAGTCCGTGCGCTCGTGCAGCCAGCGCGCGAGTTCGAGCACTGTTTCCTCGAGCACCGTTTGCAAGGAGCTCGCGACGTCGTAGTGATGCTGTTCCAACGGGCCGCCTCGTTCGCGTGCCGGCCCGAAGCGCTCGACGAGCCGCGGTTCGTCCACGGTATAGCTACCGTTGCCGCGATAGCGGACGATTTCGCGGAAGGCGTCGGCATAAGCGGGACGGCCGAACGCGGCGAGGGCCATGACCTTGTACTCGTCCGACGAATGCAGGAAGCCAAGCCAGCTCGTGACGGCTTCGTAAAGCAGTCCCAGCGAGTGCGGCAGCTCCACCTGCTTGATCCGCTTGTACTGTCCGTCGACGAATTGCCCGAGGCTCGTCGTGACGCCTTCGCCGCGGCCGTCCATGGTCAAGACAGCCGTGTCGCCGAACGGCGCGGCAAGAAAGGCACTGGCTTCATGCGCCAGATGGTGCTCGACATAGTGCCAGGCGAAGCGATGGCCGCCCTCGGGGGCGCGAAAGCGCTTGGCGAGATGATGGGGGGCGCCGTCGATGAGCTGGCCGCGCGCGTTGACGATGTAGCTGACGAAGAGCGGGTCCCAAGGCGATTCGCCGGGATTCGACATGCGCTGCAAGCTCGGTTCGAGCGGCAACGCGATGGTGGCGCCGGCGCGCGACGGGCCGGGCATCGAAGCCAGCAAGGCCGGATCGTACGAATATGCGACGTGATCGATATCGGCCAACGTGATGCCGGCTTCCTTGAGGCAATAGTCGATCGCATCGAACGGCATTTGCCACGTGGAGAAGGGGACGGGACGCTTCGCATGTTTCACGTGCGTGAAGCGCTCGTCCTCGGCGGCGGCGACCACGACACCATCCTTGACGAGCGTCGCGGCACTATCGTGATAAACGGCATTGATTCCGAGTGTGTACATGGCGGTATTCGGACACGAGTCAGGAGGAAATGGGCGTGCTCGTCGACACGGCATGCAGTTCGGCGAGCGATGCGCAAGGGGATGCCGGGAGCGAGTCGGATTGCGCGCCCGGCGCGGCCTCGCGTTCGGCGGCGAGTTCGAGCGCGGCCGCGACGACTTCCGCAGCCGAGATGCCGAGCAGGCACCGGTGGTGGCCCTCGGGGCAGACGCCGCGATAGCACCAGCGGCACTCGACGTCGCGAAACAGCACGCGCTGCGGTGTCTGCCAAGGCGTGTGCTGCGGATTGGTCAAGGCGTACAGATCGACGACGGGCGTGGCCAGCGCCGATGCCAGGTGGACGGGGCCGCTGTTGTTCGTCACGAGCACGGCCGTACGCTCTATCAGGGCGGCGAATTCGCCCATGTTCAGGAGTCCTGATAGATCGTGCAGACGCGCTCGCACCTTGGGCCCGGCCGAGTCGATCACCTGTTGCACGAGCGGTGTCTCCTCGACACTTCCGGTCAGCAGGATCGGCCAGGGGATCGCCTGGGCGAGATGCGTCGCGACTTCGCCGAACCGCTCCGGCGGATAGCGGCGCGAGGCGGCGCTGGCGCCGGGGTGGACGACGAACCACGGGCCCTGCGGGGGGATGCCGCGCGCGGCCAGGCGGGGCGCTAGCGCTTGCCGGGCTTGCGTGCCCACGTCCAGGCGCATGCGCGTATCGGTGCTCACTGCGCCGACTTGAGCGACGAGCGCCAACTGACGCTCTACTTCGTGACGCAAGAGCTCGTGCGGCTCGCTTTCGCAGACCCAGTCGGTTAGCAGTCCGTAAGGATTCTCTCGACAGTGCGCCAGCCGCCGGGGGATGCCCGCGAGGTAGCACAGCATGGCCGAGGGAAGCGCGCTTTGGCTGTAGACGGTGAAGATCACCGCGGCGTCGAAGCGACCGGTCTTGAGCGTATCGACCATGGCCTGATCGACTGAGGGCGAGGTAGGCGACCCCGCGCCGTGCCAAGGCGCGTCGTAGGCGATGACGTCGTCGACGTCGGTCAGATGGGGCGCGGCATGCGCGCCGACGCTCGACGTGAGCAGCGTGATGTGTCGTCCCGGCGCGGAAGCACGCAGCGCATGGATCGCGGGCGTCGTCATGAGAATGTCGCCCAGACGGTCGAGCCGTACGCAAAGGATGCGTTTGACCTCCGGCCCCCATCGAGAGACGAACGTTTCACGCGCCTGAGCCTGGGACAGAACCGGCGCGATCGTAAAAACTAACGCACTCATGCTGTACTGTGCCTCGCTGCGGGAATGGTTTTTATCGTTTCGGCGGTGCGTTCTTCTACGTCCAGCCATGCGTCATGCTCGCGGACGATGGCTAAGGCGGCGCGCAGCAGATCGGGCTCGCGTAGTGTCGGTACGCGAGCGGGACCCGGTTCCCAGAGCGTCTCGTTTCCATTGTCGACGAGGACCGTGCGGCAGCCCGCTCGCGTACCTGCTTCGACATCGTCGAGGATGTCCCCGACGAACCAGCTTGCGGTGAGGTCGAGGCCGTGCTCGCTCGCGGCCCGCAGCAACATGCCGGGCTGTGGCTTGCGGCACGCGCAGCGATGGGCATAACGCGCGACGGTGCCGTTCGGGTGATGCGGGCACCAGTAAGCGCCCGCCAACGGCACGCCGCAGGTCTCGAACATCTCGCGCAGGCGCACTTCCATCGGCGCCAGCGCTTCATACGAAAAGCGGCCCAATGCGACGCCGCTTTGGTTACTGATAACGAATACGCGGAAGCCGCGGGCGTGCAAGAGGGCGAGCGCTTCGCAGGCACCAGGGGCGAAGCGCATCAGCGCGGGGTCGACGTTATAGGGGACGTCGTCGAGCAACGTCCCGTCTTTGTCGAACAGCACGGCGGCATGGCTCATCGCAGGTACCCCGAGATGCAACGATGCGCGCGTACTCAAGCGCGGCCTGCCGCGGCGCGTGCATTGCCGGCACCTTGCCGATGTGCCGTGTGCTTGCGCACGAGGTGGGGCCGCTCCGCGGGCGCGCGCGCAACGCCGCGATAGACGTCCTCGAGCATGTGCGCGACGCGCGACCACGTGAAGCTCGTATGAACGCGCTCGAACCCGGCCTCGCCCATTCGCTCTCCGAGCGCCGGATCGCGGGCGAGACGCGCCAATCGCTCGGCCAACGAATCGGGATCGCGCGGCGGCACGAGAAATCCGGTCTTGCCGTCGACGACGCTATAGCGGATGCCGCCGACGTCGGCGCCGATCACCGGGCGCGCACAGGCCATCGCTTCGATCGGCGTGATGCCGAACGGTTCGTACCAGGGCGTGGTGACGAAGACGTCGGCCGCGGCGTAGAACTCGCGAAGTTGCGCACGGCCTCGTCGTCCGACGAACGTCACGTGATCGCAGACGCCGCATCCGGCTGCAATGCCGTGTAGACGCGCGATTTCCGGCGTGGCGATTTCATTGGGCAGATCGGCATTGCCGCCGACGACATAAAGGTGCGCATCGATTCCCGTGCGTTCGCGCAGCGTGGCGAGCGCGCGCACGACGGTGTCGATACCCTTGCGCGGCACGAGGCGCCCGAGTTGCAGGACGGAGAACCGGTTGCCGGGCCATCCGAGCGCGGAGCGCGCTTCGGCTCGATCCATGCGGCCGAATTCCGCGATATCGAATCCGCATGGGACGATTTGTACGCGAGACGGATCCGACCCGTAGTGCTCGCGCAGATCGAGCGCGTCTTGCGGGCACTCGGCAATGATGACGTCCGACTCGCGCACGAGTTCTTCTTCGATCGCGAAGCGCGCATCGGGAAAGCCGTCGTCCGCGCCTTGATGGATGCGCCGTACCTTGCCTAACGCATGGAACGTCGTGACGAGCGGCGTGCCGAGCGCAGACTTCACTTTGAGCGCCGCGAGTCCGGACATGAAGAAGTTCGCATGAATGACGTCGTAGGGCATGCGCTCCTGCCGGCAAAATCCCACGAGAAAGTCCGCGAACTCCGGCATGAACGGCAATAGGTGCTCCTTGGGCATTTGCGTGGGCGGGCCTGCGGGAACATGAATCACACGCACGCCGTCCATGTCGGATATCGCCGGCAATAGCGCGCGATCGCGCCGCGTGAACACGTCGACTTGATGCCCGGCGCGATGCAACTGCCGCGCGACGTGCGCGACATAAATATTCTGTCCGCCGCTGTCGACACCCCCCGCGACGGCGAGGGGCGATGCGTGTTCACTGACCAGTGCGATTTTCATGAGTAGTCCTTGATATTGGAGGCCTGCCCGGTGAGCGCGGAATCGACCGGTCCACGGGCGTTTGCGAAGCGCTCGCGTCGTATCGAGCACGTCGTGTGCCCATGGTTTGTGCGAACAGGTCAAACGTGCAGAAGCGTTGCGACGCTCGGAGCCGCTGCTGTGTTCTTTACTCGTTCGCACCTAGACGACGCCGGTGTTACAGAGTCGATGTAATTAAGCGGTAGCGAGCGCAACGCCGCTCACGCGGGACGCGCGGGCGCATGCGCCCGGCGGTGTGCATCTTGCTCAGTCGAGACCGACCCCGCGACGCTCGACGCGGGCGTCGACGGACGGCATAACGAACGGCATGGATAACGAGGCATGGACACGTTAGATAGATCGAAGGCGTTGACCTCGCGCATATCGGTGGTGGTGCTCACCCATAACCGGGCGCGGGAAGTCTTCAAGACGGTGGAGCGATTGCTTGCGTTGCCGGAGCGGCCCGCCGTGATCGTCGTGGACAACGGATCGACCGACGGCACCGCGCAGATGCTGCCGCTGCGTTTTCCCGAAGTGCGTGTGATCGCATGCGAGCGCAATCTCGGGGCAGCCGGGCGCAATCTGGGCGTGGCGGCGGCAACGACCGACTATGTCGCGTTCAGCGACGACGACACGCATTGGTCGTCAGGCTCGCTTGCCCATGCGGTACGACTGCTCGATGGGGCCCCGCGCGTCGCGGTGTTGTCTGCCCGCGTGCTGGTGGGCGATGCGCAGACGCTCGATCCGACTTGTATCGATATGCAGACAAGTCCGCTCGAGCAAGGGCTGCTGCCGGGCCCGGCGCTCGTCGGCTATATGGCGGGGGCTTGCGTCTTTCGCGTATCGGCATTCCGTCATGTCGGCGGCTATGAGCCGCGTCTATTCATCGGCGGGGAAGAGTCGCTCGTCTCGCTCGATCTGCTCGATCGAGGCTATGCGATCGTCTATTGCGACGCGATCACGGTGACTCACCACCCGTCTCCGGCGCGAGATGCGCGGCTGCGCCGACGCATGCTGGCCCGTAATGCGGCGCTTGTTGCCTGGTTGCGGTTGCCGCTACGCGAGGCTTGCGCCGCTACGATGCATGCAATGACCGTCTATGCGAAGGAACGAACGTTCGCGCGCGATGGCTTGGCGCTCGTCTCCGGGATCGCCTGGGCGATGCCGCGGCGGCGCGTTGTCGCCGACGCGGTGTTGTGGATGCGCGCTCGCGTGCGCGAGGCGCAGCGAGGGCGGGCTACCGTGCCCCCGATGCGGACGGGGACCGGGACCGGTACGGCGACGGCCGAATCCGATCGATGACGCGATAACGTTCAGGCTCGACGAGGTCATAAGGATGAGCGTCGGCGAGCGCGAGCAGCTGACTTCGATAGGCACGCACGGCGCGCCACTTCGCACTGGCCGCGCCTGGCGGGCGAAGGCTTATGCTCGCCGGGCACTCGAGCGGCGCAAACGAATAGCCTTGTTGGGTCAGCGCCTCGTATCGGCGGCGCGCCACGCCTCGGATCGTGCGATACAGCGCGTCTTCATAGACGATCGCATCGGTGAGTCCTTGCTCGCGCACGAATGCGCGGCAGGCATCGCCTACCAAGACGTGGTCGGAATGATAGAGCCCCAAGGGCGCGACGAAGCGTGGCGATTGCGCATCGCGCCAAGCTAGTGTCAATGCATGCACGAGTTCGTCGAGGGCCGGCGTCGCGCCGTATTGACTATCGAGAAACGGTAACCGTATTGCCTGGGCTCGCACGAGTGCGAGTGCCCGCTCGTCTTCGGCAATACGCGCGCGCAGCGCTTCGCGCGAATCGCCGTGGCCCGCGCAGCGATCCCAAGGCGTGTGCTGAGGCGGATCCGGTTCCCCGCAAAAGACGGTGCAGACGATCGAGCCGGGACGGCTCGCGAGCAGCATGCCGCAACTGAATACGGCGTCGTCCAGATGGGGGGAGACGACGAAAAGCGGAGCGGCATGGCGGGACGAGGGCGTTGAGAGCGTGCGCATGACGCGATAGGGGAGCAAGGAGGGTGCCCGCAGTTGCGCTACCATCGCAGCTCCCGCAACCCGAAGGGCAGCGACGCATGACTTTGGATAAGACCGACCGCGCCATCTTGATGGCGATCCAAGCGGATGGCCGCATAACGAACGCAAGCCTTGCCGAATCCGTGGGCTTGACCGAGACGCCGTGCGCACGGCGGCTAAAACGGCTCGAGGCCGACGGCTATGTGGAGGGTTACCGGGCGGTGCTATCCAAGCCGGCGCTGCGGATCGGCGTCACGGCGTTCGCGCTCGTGCGCTTCGGCGTCCACGACCGGCGCCTGGCCGACGAATTCGAGCGTGAAATCCAAGGCATCGCGCGAATCGTCGCGTGTCATAACGTCTCGGGCAGTGCGGACTATCTTCTGCACGTGGTCGCCCGGGATCTCGAGGATTACGGCGCGTTCGTGCGCGACGTGCTGCGGGCATTGCCGGGCGTGACGTCCGTCGAATCGGTCTTGTCGCTGCGCGAGGTCAAACGCGACGCGGGCCTGCCGTTGCTTTGAGCGGCAGGCCCGCGTCGGGTCCGGACGGTTTTCGTCGCCGGTTCGATCGTCCGTCCGTAAATAAGGCTTTACGGACGACCCGGCGACGGTTGCACCTTTAGGCGGCGAGCGCTTGGCGGATAGCCTCGGCCAGATCGCCGGCGGCGAACTTCGCCACGTAGCCCGTTGCCCCGGCGTTCTTGACGTGCGCTTCGTTGGCCGTGCCGGTCAGCGACGAGTGGATGATGACGGGAATGTCCCGCATCCGCTCGTCCGCCTTGATCTGGCGCGTGAGCATGAAACCGTCCATTTCGGGCATTTCGAGGTCGGTCAGCACGAGCGCGATCTTGTCGCGCGTGCGTACGCCTTCCTTTTGCGCCTCGGCGGCGATCCGCGTCAGCGTGTCCCAGGCTTCCTGCCCCGTCTTGGTGATGATGTACTCGGCGCCGAGCGCACTGAGGCTCTGCTCGATCAGCTTGCGGGCGAAACCGGAATCGTCGGCGGCCAAAATCTTCGCGCCGCCGGTCATGCTCACCGACCTGCCGACGTCGGCCGCTCCGACGCTGGGGTGCTGCGCCGGGAAGACATCGCGCAGCACCTGCTCAACGTCGACGACTTGAGCGAGGCGGGAGTCGCCGGTATTGCCGTCGATCCGGGCGATGCTCGTGACCGAGCTGCCGCCGGCCGACCCTTCCGCCGATAGCACCTGATTCCATTCGAGCCGGACGATATCGTCGACTTCCTCGACCGCGAATGCTTGCGTCGAGCGCGCGAACTCGGTCACGAGCAGGATGTTCAACCCGCGTGACGGTCGGCAGCCCATGAGCTTGGGCAAGTCGATCACGGGAATGATCTGCCCGCGAATGTCGACGGCGCCGATCATATGCTCGGAGGCACCGGCGATCGGCGTGATCGCCGGCATCGTCATGATTTCCCGGACTTTGAAGACGTTGATCCCGTACAGCTCGTGCGAGTCGTCGTTTCCGGGGGCAGCACCGAGCCGGAATAGCAGGAGCTCGAACTTGTTCGAGCTCGTCAGGTTGGTGCGTTCGTCGATCGAGTGGTGATCAGCGGCCATCGATATTTTTCCTCTTGGTTGCGCCCGTGCCCGGCGGTTGCACCCTGGGTTGGGGTTTTACCGATGCTGCTCGGGCTATATCGCTGATAACGGCGCGCCGCCAAGAAAATTGATATGAGGTTCGCGTTTCCCCCGAGAAAACTGTTAAGTTCACCGAAACATCTGACGTTATATGGCGCTAGGGGCCGTCGTGCGACGATCGGTCCCACCTGCCAATCGCCAAGTCGGCTTTCGACCCCAACGACGCGACTCTCGTTTCCATGATCGATGCTCAAGCGCCCGAACTGCCCGCGATAGAAAGCGCCTTCCAGCCCGTACTGTCGCTGGCTCATGGCGCGGCCGTCGGCTACGAGGCCCTGCTTCGGGCCCGGCAGGGGCAGGCGTCTTGCTCGCCGGAGCAGGCGTTTCGCCTCGCCCGGGAGGCCGGCCGGTACGGCGAATACGAACGCCGTTGTACGCGGCATCATCTGCGGCGTTTTCTCCAATTCGCGGACGACGAGAGCGTGCTCTTTCTGAATCTGCACCCGGACGTGCTCGCCGACCCGGTACACGGGGCGGCGCTGGCGGACGACCTGCTCGAGAGCGGGGTGTCGCCGGGGCGCGTCGTGCTCGAGGTGCTGGAGGCGCGGCAGGATACGCCGTCGGCGCTCGTCGATGCCGTCGACCGCTTACGCAGCTACGGTTTTTTGATCGCGCTCGACGATTTCGGCGCCGGATTGACCAATCTCGGGCGGGTTTGGGATCTGCGGCCCGACGTCGTCAAGCTCGATCGAGAGTTGATTTGCAAGGCGGTTTCCAGCTATCGGAATGCGCGGAGCCTGTTGCGTCTCGTCGACTTGTTGCACGATATCGGCACGTTTATCGTGGTTGAGGGCATCGAGACCGAAGAACAAGCGAAGCTCAGTGCCGATTGCGATGCCGATTTCGTCCAGGGTTACTACTTTGGGCGGCCGACGATCGATCTCGAGGCAGTGACGGCCGCATCGAACGTCGTGCCATCGGCGCTCGACGACCAGCTCACGGACTCGCGCAAATTGCGGCGCATCGGCGATCTTGACGAATTGATGCCTTATCGGCACGCGTTCGGTCTTTTTCGCGATGCCTGGTGTTCGGGCGTGGCGGTGGAGCAGGCGGCGCGGCATTTTCTCGCTTGCCAGTGGGCATTGCGCGTCTTCGTGCTCGACGACACCGGCCGTCAAGTCGGCGAGAACATCGAATCCGATCGGCACGACCCTTGGCGCCGGTCGACGTTTCCGCTGTTGGCGCGCAGCAGCGGGGCGAATTGGTCCAAGCGAAGCTATTTCCGCGATGCGCTCGTGCGCCCCGGCGAAACGATCGTCAGCGAGCCGTATATGTCGTCGAGTTCGAAGAATTTATGTGTGACTTTGTCGACTTATGTCACCGTGGATGGGCGCGGTTTCGTCCTCGGCGGCGACATCTTGTTCGAGGCGTTGTGCCGCATGCTCGCCTGAGCTGCGCGCTTCGCTGCGGCGGCGTCGCACCGTCGCATCGAGCGCGCTCAGAAGCGGCGGGCGAGCGATCGCCGCGCCGCGTCCTGTTCCTCGGCGGTCAGATGCGCCGCGAATTCGAACTTGCCCGCGATCAAGGTCGCGACGCAAGCGCCGTCGCGAAATGCGATGCGGTTGCCCGCCAACGCCGGCACTTTGTCGCCGGGAAGCACGGTCCCGACGATATTGAGCGGATCGGCGGCGCAGACGCAAACGTATTGGCCGTCGTGGTCGCGCTTGCGCACGTCGCGTAGCAGGGCAAGCGCTTCCGGCAATGCAAATTGCTCGCCGGATAGACCGTTCACGAATCGGCCGCCGCGTATGAGGCCGCGCGCCTCCATTCGATGAAAGACGTGCAACAGTTCGCGCCAACGCGGCAGCCAGTCAGGCTCGCGTTCCAGCAATTGCCAAAACACGACGCCGTAGCGACGCAACAGCGTCATAGCGACATGCTCGACGATCTCGGGGTCGACGGGGGGCGTACCGGCGCGCGATAGTGCGGTAGCCGGTTCGACCGAGTCGCCGTTACCGTTGGACCCGGCCGGGAGATTCGGCCGGCGCAGCAATGCCCATCGGCCCGCGTCCTGCATGCCGCCGATGAACGCGCCGCGATGAACGCCGCGCCGAGTCATCGCGCGTGCGCCGCGTTGGCGCGCGACGGCGGGGGCGATGAGGGCGCGCAGCCCAGCGAAACTGTCGGCGGTGACGAGCCCCGCCGCGACGAGCTCGCCCAACGCCGCTTCGACTTCGAGCGGTAGTGCGCGCGCCTCGCCGAGCAACTCGTCGAAGAACATCGCGCCATGACGCGATAGCGCGTCGTACAGCAGTTGCGCGCGCGAAGAGAGCCCCGTGTCGGCTGCGCTCGGCTCGACCGCCCGGCGATCCGCGAGCGCGTGCCAGTGCGGCAGCGTCCGCCGAGGCAACAAGACGATCGGCGTCGTGCGGACCGGCGCGCCCGCGCTTCGTCCCTGCGCTGCGAAGCGTGCCCAAACGAACTTGCCCGATCGGCTGAGTTCGTCGAGCGTGACGCCGGTGTAATCGCGCAGGCGTCCCGGCAGGATTTCCTCTTCCCACGCCGACGCAGCGGCCTCGAAGCCTTCCAGTTGCTCCAAGGTGGCGGCCAGCGCATCGCGACCCATGCCGCGCGTGCTCGGCGCAAGGCGTTGCCACTCGATCAGAAAGCGGACGAAATCGGCGCGCTCGACGGGCTCGATCTCGCGGCGCAGCCGTTTGATCGTGTAGCGGTGAATGCGCGCGAGCAGGTGGCGCTCGCACCATTCGTCCTGCGTCGCGCCGGGCGTGAAGCGGCCGCGCATCGCGTAGCCTTCGCTTTCGAGCTTGACGAGCGCCGCGGCCACGTTCGATGCGGGTAGCGCTAGGCCGCGCGCCAGAGTCGGCACAGGCTCGGGTCCCATGCCCGAGAGCCGGGCGCGCAGTAGATCGACGAGCGCATCTTCAACTTCCCAGCTTTCGTCGAACCCTTTCGGGGCGACGAGCGCCGGCGCGTAGGCCGCGTCGGGATACACCGCGCGCAAGCACGTTAGCCGCTCCACCGGCAGCCAGAGCGCTTCGTCTTCCGCCACTTGCATACGGGTGGCGCGTCCCGAACGCGCAAGCGCATCGAGCCAATCGAGCCAGCCTTCGTGTGCGCGTGCCTCGGTTTCGTTTACGCACGCGAGCCCCGTCAACGCTTCGTGCATCTCGTCGGCGTTGCGTACTTGCGGCCACGCCTCGTCTCGTACCGCCGCGATAGCGTCGGCGTCGAGCGCGCCCAGATCGGAAGCATCTTCGGGGTCGGTCCAACGCCGAGACAGCACCGCTTGCGTGCGACGCTCCTCGAGCGGGGCATCGTCCAAGAACGCATACGGACGCGCATTGAGAATTTCCGCGGCAAGCGGCGACGGCGCAGGCAACTCTCGCGCGACGAGCGCGACTTCGCCTCGCTCCATGCGCCGTAGCAATGCAAGCCACCCTTCGCAATCCATCGCCTCATGCAGGCAGTCGTCGACCGTCTGATCGACGAGCGGATGATGCGGCAGCTCGCGCTCGCCTACGATGTTCTCGAGGCAGGCCACTTGGTCGGGAAAGACCGCCGCGAGCAAGTCTTCGCTCTTCATCCGCTGCAATTGCGGCGGCGTTTTGCGTCCGCCCGTAAAGCGCGGCAGCGCCAGCGACGTTACGGCATTCCAGCGCCAGCGCACGTTGAACAGCGGCGCATCGAGCAGCGCTTGAACGAGCACATGTTCGGCGCTGTTCGAATGCAGAAAGCGCCATACCTCGTCGAGCGCGAAGCTGTGGCTGCCGGTAAGCGATAGTACGATCGCATCTTCGGTCGCGGCCGCTTGCAATTCGAAATTGAACGTCCGGCAAAAGCGCTTTCTGAGCGCGAGGCCCCAAGCTCGGTTCAAGCGGCTGCCGAACGGCGAATGAATGACGAGCTGCGTGCCGCCCGATTCGTCGAAGAACCGTTCCATCACGAGCGTCGTTTGGGTCGGCAAAACCGATAGCGCCGCCTTTGCGCGAGCGAGATAGTCGACGATCTGACGCGCGGCGGTATCGTCGATCGCCAACTCGCGCATCAGCGTCGCCACGGTTTGCTCGTGCAACGTGCCGGTGGCGCGAGGCGAAGAGGACTTGCTATCGCCGAGCAAATCGTCGACGCGCGCCCTGAGTCGAGATACGGCCGCCGAGAGTTCGTCGCTGCGTCCGGGCGCTTCGCCGAGCCAAAACGGAATGTTCGGCGCTTGACCTTCGGCATCGACGACGCGCACGCGCCCCGGTTCGATGCGCAAGATCTTGTACGAGGTGTTGCCGAGCTGAAAAACGTCGCCGGCCAAACTTTCGACGGCGAAATCCTCGTTGACCGTGCCGATGTTCAAGCCTTGCGGTTCGAGCAGCACGGCGTAGTCGGCGTTTTCGGGGATCGTCCCGCCCGATGTCACGGCGGTCATTTTGCCGCCGCGGCGTCCGCGCAACGTCGCGCTGACGATGTCGCGGTGGATGTAGGCCCCACGCGGCCCGTGGCGGCTCGTATAACCTTCCGCGAGCATCCGCAAGACGGCATCGTATCGTTCGCGCGAGAGCTCGGCATAGGGCGCCGCGCATCGGAAACAGTCGAACAACGCTTGCTCGCTCCACTCCTCGCACGCCACCTCGGCGACGATTTGCTGCGCAAGGACGTCGAGCGGGGCGTGCGGGACCGTCAATGTGTCGAGTTCGCCGCGCCTGACGCTATCGATCAGCGCGGCGCATTCGATCAGATCGTCGCGCGAGGTGGGGAATAGGCGCCCCTTCGGCATGCCGCCGACTTGGTGGCCCGAACGCCCGACGCGTTGCAGAAACGAGGCAATCGCGCGCGGAGAACCGAGTTGGCAGACGAGATCGACGTCGCCGATGTCGATGCCCAGTTCGAGCGAGGCGGTCGCGATGAGCACGCGCAAGGTGCCGCCTTTTAAGCGCTGCTCCGCGTCGAGCCGATGCTCTTTGGCCATGCTGCCGTGGTGCGCCGCGACGGCGTTCTTGCCGAGGCGGTCCGTCAAATGACGGGCGGCGCGCTCGGCCATGCGGCGCGTGTTGACGAACACGAGCGTAGTGGCGTGCGCGCTCGCCAGTTCGGCGAGCCGATCGTAGACGCGCTCCCAGACTTCGTTCGCCATAACGGCTTCGAGCGGTACGGGCGGCAATTCGAGGGCGAGATCGCGCTCGCGATGATGGCCCACGTCGACGATGGCGCAGCGCGCCGCTTCATGCGTGCCGACGAGAAAACGCGCGACCGCTTCGATCGGTTTTTGCGTGGCCGACAAACCGATGCGCGGCAAGCGCCGCTTGCATAGCGCATCGAGCCGTTCGAGCGAAAGCGCCAAATGCGCGCCGCGTTTGCTGCCCGCCATGGCGTGGATTTCGTCGACGATGACCGTGCGCGTCGTCGCCAGCATGCGGCGTCCCGAATCGGACGAGAGCAATACGTAGAGCGATTCGGGTGTCGTCACGAGGATATGCGCTGGCCGCCGCTTGAGCGCGGTGCGCTGCGCCGTCGTGGTATCGCCCGTGCGCACGGCCGTACGAATCTCGACGCGCGGCAAGCCCAGCCGGATCAGTTCTTCGCCGATCCCGGCGAGCGGCCGCTCGAGGTTGACGTGGATATCGTTGGAGAGCGCCTTGAGCGGCGAGACGTAGACGACGAGCGTTTCGTCGGGCAACGCACCGCCGTGCGCGAGGCCGTCGCGCACGAGTTCGTCCAAGGCCCAAAGGAAGGCGGTCAGTGTCTTGCCCGAGCCCGTGGGCGCCGCGACGAGCGTCGATTCGCCCGCGCGAATGGACGGCCACGCCCGCACCTGCGCGTCGGTCGGCGCGGTGAAAGCCGACTCGAACCACGCGGCGACCGCCGGATGGAAAGCGGCGAGCGGGCCGGCACTCGTCAGGGCGTTCATGTGCTCGATGTAGGGGCGAGCCATCGATTTCTCAAGGATACCTATTCGATCCGAATAATCCTCATCATACGGACGATCGCTCGAACGAGGCGTGCACGAGCGCGGCCGATTGCGCTATCGGTCGGGCGGAAACATATCGAGGCTTGCGCCGTAGGTCGACAAATAGACGAGCGGCGCGACGACGAGCAGCGCGACGCCCAGCGTCAGCACACAGGCGAGCATCAATCCCGCCGCGATGAGGCCGTAGACCAGCGCGGCGGGCCCATTGCGCCACGTCGCGGCAAAACTTGCGCGCAGCGCGTCGGCCGGCGTGGCGCCATTGAGCACGATGAGGGCGGGCGCGAGCCATAGCGCCATCGTTCCGATCAATGCCGCCGTCAAATAGATCGCGCCGGCAATTAGCGCGATCAAGGAGCTGCTGTTGCCCGCGCCGCCGAAAGCGATCAGGCGCAAGGCGCTCGACGCCCGGTCGCCGGTTAGATCGCAGACGATCGCAATCAGCAGTCCGAACACGGCCGCCGCGAAGAGTGGCTGGAAATTTGCACGGATACCGCGCAGGACCTCGGCCAGACCGAGCGTGCCGGTCGCGCGGAATCGATCGGCGGCGCTCATCATGCCCCCGGTCCAAAGCACCGTGAACACGGCCGCCAAGTCGCTCGCATAGGGCAATTCGTAGAGTACGGCGGTGACGAGCAAATCGATGAGGCCAAGCAAGATCCACATGGCGGGGCGCTGTTGGAACAAGGTCCATCCTTCGGCGAACCAGCGTGAACCCTGTCGAGCCGCGACTGCGCGCATACGCATGTAATGACGCTCCAATTTGAAAGGAAAACGAAGGCTTGAGGGCCGGTGCGCAATTATCGCCCGGCTGGGCTGAACGCGGCCCGAATGAGCGGTACCGGACCTGCGAGCCACGCCCGGCTTGGAGCCGGCGCGGCGCCGATCCTACGCGCTTGCCGAATGTCCGAAAGAAAGCGTGCGTGCTATAAGCGCGAAATCGGTGGTTCGGCCCCGGGCAAGTGGTGCGCCGTGCGGCGGCGCCGCCGCGGCTGGAATACAGTGTGTTGGGTGCAATGACGCTGATCGATGTGACCATGGAGAGATCCTAATGAACACAATGATTCGAATCGGAAGGTCGGCCCGCATCGGCGGATTGCTTTGTGTCGCGGGCGTCGCGTTCGGTTTCGCCCCGAGTGCGCCGGCATGGGCGAAGGCGAGTACGCAGCAACCGGTACTGGCGGCCTCCGCCATGGCGATGGCGGATTCCTTCAGCGCCGATGCAGCCGAGCGCGTTTTGAAAGAAGGCGGCAATGCTGTGGACGCCGCCGTGGCGGTGGCCTTCACGCTGGCCGTGACGTATCCCGAGGCCGGCAATATCGGGGGCGGCGGCTTCATGACGTTATATGTGAACGGCAAGCCTTACTTCATGGATTATCGCGAGCGCGCGCCGATTGCGGCGACGAGAAACATGTATTTGGACCCGCAGGGCAACGTCATTCCCGGAATGAGCTTGGTGGGGATGCGCGCGGTCGGTGTGCCCGGTACGGTGGAGGGCATGTGGGAAGTGCAAAAGCGCTTCGGCAAATTGAAATGGAAACAAGTGCTCGCGCCGGCGATCCACTATGCACGCGACGGTTTCGAAGTCAGCGATCAATTGCAGCAGCGGCGCGACGATGCGGCGAAAGACTTCGGCGATAAGACGAACTTCGGTCAATATTTCGGACAACTAAAGGCCGGCGCGACGTTCAAGCAGCCTGAAATGGCGGCGACGCTGACTCGTATTGCCGACCAGGGCGCGAAGGGCTTTTACGAGGGGAAAACCGCGGAGCGCATCGCGGCGGCGATGAAATCGCGCGGCGGGCTTATCACGAAAGAAGACTTGCACGAATACAAGGCCGTTTGGCGGCAGCCCGTCGAGGCCGATTGGAACGGGTTTCGCGTCATCACCGCGCCGCCGCCCAGTTCGGGCGGCGTAGGACTCGTGCAACTGCTTAAGATGAAGGCCGATTTGAAGAACGCGTTTTCGGGCGTGAAGCTCAACTCGCCGCAGTACATTCATCTAGTTTCCGAAATCGAAAAGCGCGTCTTCGCCGACCGAGCGCAATACCTCGGCGATCCGGACTTCTATCGTGTGCCGGTGACGCAGCTCATCGACGATGCCTATCTAGCGAAGCGAGCTGCCGAGGTCGATCCAAACAAGCCGAGCGATACGAAATCGGTGCAGCCGGGGCTCGGCACTTCGATGCCCGAGAAGGCGGAAACGACGCATTTCTCCATCATCGACAAATGGGGTAACGCCGTCTCGAACACTTATACGCTAAACGGGTATTTCGGCTCGGGCGAAGTGGTGGACGGCACGGGCATCCTGTTGAACGACGAGATGGACGATTTTTCGGCGAAGCCGGGTGTCGCCAATATGTTCGGCGTGGTGGGCAGCGACGCCAACGCCATCGAACCGAAGAAGCGGCCCTTGTCGTCGATGACGCCGACCATTCTGACGAAAGACGGCAAGGTGACGATGGTTATCGGCACGCCTGGCGGCTCGCGTATCTTCACGTCGATCTTTCAGGTGATCACGAACGTCTACGATTTCGACATGCCCTTGCCGGACGCCGTGGCCGCGATGCGCTTTCACCACCAGTTGCTGCCGCCGAATACGATCTTCTGGGAGCCGTACAAGCCGATCGAAGGCGAACTCGCGCAAGCGCTGGAGGCAAAAGGCTATGTGCTCAAGGGGCAAGATTTCAACGGCGATATTCAAGCGATCAAGGTCGACGGGCGGACGCCCGAAGCGGCGGCCGATCCGCGCGGACGCGGCGTGACGCGGATCGTGCCGTAGCGAGCGGAGGAGTGGCCTTAAGGCGCGGGCCGGGCCCACCGGCGTGTGCCTTAAGGCCCGTCTTGCCGACGCCAAAAAGCGCGAACCGGGAACGGGACTTGCTGGGATGCCCGAAATGCAAAACGGTAAGGCGCAATGACCATTCACATCGGCATATCGGGCTGGCGCTACGCGGGTTGCCGCGGCGTGGGCTATCGAAGCGCTTGGCGCAGGCGCGCGAATTGGGTTACGCGTCGCGCGCCGAGGGTTACGCGTCGCGCGCCGAAACTTTTTGCATCGGGCGTATTGGCGCACGAGGACACGCTCGGCCCGTGCCTCCGGCAATTCCCGCCAAACTTCCCTTTCGACGCGACGCGGCTAGAACGATTTCCGGCATTGCTGCCTCAAACGATCGAGGAGGCGATCGGGTTAGCCCGCGAGCACGATGCGCCCGTCAAGACCCCCTGGTTCGGGACGAAGCGGCGCCGCATGTCGCGCCTCGCGGCAGCCGTGCCGAAAACCACTTAAAGTAGTGCGCTCGCGCAACGCCGCGGAACGAAGTCAAACGAAGCGCAACCGAATAGGTCGAGACTTTCGCCGGCCTAACTTGATCGATCGACAGGAGCGAGCCCGATGCACATCGTCGTACCTGAATTGCAGCACGCTTACGACGAGGTTCGGCGGCATAGCTTGGCGCTGGCCGAACCGTTGTCGGCGGAGGATCAGAACGTACAGTCGATGCCCGACGCGAGCCCGACGAAATGGCATCTCGCCCATACCACCTGGTTCTTCGAAACGGTCGTCCTGAAGCCTTACTTGCCCGGGTATCGGCCGTTCGACGAGCGCTACGCCTATCTTTTCAATTCGTACTACGAAGCATTGGGGCCGCGCCACGCGCGCCCGCAGCGCGGCTTGCTCACGCGGCCTTCGCTGCAAGAGGTCCACGCGTATCGCCGTCACGTCGACGAGTCCATGGCAACGCTCATGAGCACGCTAGGGGAAGCCGGTTTGGCGGCGGTCGCGCCGGTCATTACGCTCGGCTTACATCATGAGCAGCAGCACCAAGAACTGATTGTGACGGACATCGTCCATGCCCTCTCGTGCAATCCTTTGAAGCCGGCTTATCGGCCCGCGCGGGAAGAAAGCGCACCTGGCGCGAAGCGGGCCTCTACACTCGAATGGCTAAAGCAACCGGGCGGCGTTGTACGGATCGGCCATGATGGGCAAGGCTTCGCATTCGACAACGAAGGCCCGCGGCACGAATATCTGCTTCGTCCGTACGAGATCGCGCACCGGCTCGTGACCTGCGGCGAATACGCGGCGTTTATTGCGGACGGAGGCTACGCGCGCCCGGAGCTGTGGTTGTCGGACGGGTGGGCGGCGATCCAGCGCGAAGGGTGGGGTGCACCGATCTATTGGTCCCGCGCCGACGAAAACGATTTGACGAGCGGACGAGACGATTCGGGGAACTGGCGGGTCTTCGGTCTGTCGGGAATGGAGTCGCTCGATCCCGATGCCCCCGTGTCGAACCTGAGCTTCTATGAAGCGGCGGCTTATGCCGAGTGGGCCGGCGCGAGGCTGCCGACCGAATTCGAATGGGAGGCGGCTTTCGACGCTCCCGGGATCGAGCAGATGACAGAGCATGTCTGGCAGTGGACGCGTTCGTCGTACGACCCCTACCCGGGGTTTCGTCCATTGGCCGGCGTGGCGGCCGAATACAACGGCAAGTTCATGGTGGGGCAGCAAGTGCTGCGCGGCGGCAGTATCGCGACGCCGCCGGGGCATACGCGCCGCACGTATCGAAACTTTTTCCCGCCGGCTGCCCGCTGGCAATTCACGGGAGTACGCCTTGTACGAGACAACTGACGCATCGGCGCTCACGGGCGCGCCCCTTCGGCAGCAACGAGACGATCTGCAAGAGAGCGCGTTTTGCCGAGACTTGCTGGCCGGCCTGTCGAAGAGCCCGCGTAGCATCGCCCCGAAATACTTCTACGATGCCGAAGGCTCCGCGCTCTTCGATCGCATCTGCGGGTTGCCCGAGTACTATCCGACACGCACCGAGCGGCGCATCCTCGAGCGCCATGGTCGCGAAATGGCTGCCGTCGTCGGGCCGCAAGCGGATATCGTCGAATTCGGCGCGGGCTCGCTGGAAAAAATTCGCATCTTGTTGCGCGCGTTCGATGCCCGCGCCTTGCCGCGCCGGTATTTCCCGATCGATATCTCCGCCGAGCATTTGGAGGAGGCCTCGCGCCGTTTGCACGCCGAGTGCCCGTGGCTACAGGTGCGGCCGATCGCGGCCGACTATATGAAAGAGGCGCAACTTTCGGCACTCGACGCCTCGACCGGCCGTCGCGTGGGCTTCTTTCCGGGCTCGACGATCGGCAACTTCGATACGGACGAAGCGATGGCCTTCTTGCAGTTGGCTGCCCGGCTGCTCGAGGGCGGCGGCTTGCTCGTCGGCGTCGATCTCGTCAAGGATCCGCAAACCTTGCATCGTGCCTATAACGATGCGCAAGGCGTGACGGCGGCATTCAATTTGAATTTGCTGCGGCGGGCCAACGAGGAGTTAGGCGCCGATTTCGACTTGCGCCAGTTCGCCCATTACGCGTTCTACGATCCGCGACGAAGCCGGATCGAGATGCATCTGCTGAGCCGATGTGCGCAAACCGTTCATGTGGCGGGGCAGGATTTTAGCTTCGCGGAGGGCGAAAGCCTTCATACGGAGAACTCGCACAAGTTTACGATCGAAGGCTTTCGCAAGCTGGCGACTTCCGCGGGTTTTCGGCCGGGGCCGGTTTGGACCGACGAAGCACGCCTATTCAGCGTGCATTGGCTCGAAAGCCCCGTGGGAGGAGCGGGCGCGTAACCGGCGCCCGCCTGGGTGGGGTGCGCGTTATTCGCGGCCCCAACCCCAACCGCGGTCATGATGTTCGCGCCACTCGTGTTCGCGCCATTCATGCTCGCGCCACTCACGGCGGTGCCATTCGCGTTCGCGCCAGCCATCGTCGCCGCCCCAGTAGCCCACCGCGACCGGGGGCGGCGCGTAGGCCACTTCGGGCGGGGCGACATAGACAGGGGCCGGCGCCGGAATGCCGATACCTACCGCGAGATCGACGTGCGCCGAAGCTGCCTTGGACATTGCGAGCGCCGCAATACCGACGCCGAGTACCGCTGCGACGAGCTTCTTGTTCATTTGGTCTACTCCTTGCGCGTTGCCTGCGCTCGTTTCTGTGGAAGACGAGCCCAGTGTAGGGGCGTGACCGCGATACATGTGAAAGCGCTATGCGAGATTGGTAACGCTCCATTACTTGGAGCGTTGCATGCAATTAGACGGAGTGGGTGGACGATGCCGCCGAATGAGGAACGACGAAGGGCGGCCTAACGATAAACCTAGTTTGCCTTCGTTAGCGCGGGCCGAAGCAACTCGTCGAGCACACCGGTCATCCCTTCCGGATGAGCGGCCGCGCGCTCTTTAAGCACCGCGACGAGTTCGCCGTCGAGCTTGCAGGCAAACGGCACGAGCCCTTTGGCCTGATCGAGCTTGCGCTGTTCGCGGCGGTTGGCCGGGGTCTCGGCCGTTCCTTTGCCGAAGCGCTCCGATTGCGATTGCTTCAACGATTGAGTCAGTTTCAACGCCTTGTTCTTTTCAAGGTCGAATTTCTTCATTGCCATGGCTTGGGTCCCGCAGGTTGGATCGGTCAGGGCGTATTGTACGCAGTCCTAAGCGGAGCGCCGTTTTCGGGTGGGGCTGCTCGCCGTTTTGCCGGCTGGGTACTCGTCTCGGATCAGTTGAGCCAAGCGTTGAATGAGCGGGACGAACAGCGACTCCGACGTATTGCCGTAACCGATGACGAGGCCGTTATTTTCGGGGCGGGCGGACAACGCGAAACGCGACAGCGGCATCGGCGCCATGTCGTACGCGCGCGCGGCCTGTGCGATCCGTTCGTCGGAGCAATCGGCCGGGAGCCGGATCGTTAGATGCATGCCGCTGTCGCCGCCGGCAACCACGTGCGGAACGTCGAGGTATTGCTTCAACGCGGCTCGCAACGCATCTTGCCTCCGCTTGTAAAGGCGCCGCATTCGCCCGAGATGGCGGCTGAATTGGCCGCTCTCGATGAATTCCGCGAGTGCGAGCTGTTCGTAGCGATGGCCGCCGCGCAGCGTTTCTCTGAGCAGCGCGGCGGCGGGCGTGGCCAAGGCTGCCGGCAGCACGAGAAAGCCCAGGCGCAGCGAGGGGAAAAGCGTCTTGCTGAAGGTGCCCACGTAAAGCACCGGTGCTTGCGGGACAAGGCCTTGCATGGCGCCCACGAGTTCGCCGGCGTGGCGGTACTCGCTGTCGTAGTCGTCCTCGACGATCCATGCGCCGTGCCGCTGCGCGTTTGCGATCAAATCGAGTCGGCGTGCGGCCGTGAGCACGGCGCCCGTCGGATACTGATGCGACGGCGAGGTGTAGATGAGCCGAGGCGTGTGTGCCGTCCACGCCGTCTCGGGAATGTTCAATCCGTTTTCGTCGACGGGCATCGGTACTACGTCGAGATCGCCACACGCCATCGCCGTCTTCGCGCCTCTGTAGCCGGGATCTTCGACCCACGCCGTGTCGCCCGGATTCGTCACCAGGCGCACGCAGCAAGCGAGGGCTTCTTGCGCACCCTCGGTGATGACGATCTGTTCGGGCTCGCACCGAACGCCGCGAGCCACGGCGAGATGCCGCATGATCGCTTCGCGCAATGCGAGCTCGCCTTGCGGATTGCCGTAGGACAGTCCCGCGACACCGGCATCCCGTACCGCACGGTCGAGGCACCGCTTCCAGGCGCTTAAAGGAAATCTCGCCAGTGCGGGGACGCCGGGGCGCAGCGGCAGCGTATCGCCGGCGGCGAGCGTGCTCTCGCGCAGCTGCGCGGCGCGTCGCGCAAGTTCGGGCACGGCGGCGTGCCGGGCGGTGCGCGGACGCTCGGCCGGCCGTTCGAGCAGACTGACGCGCGTACCTTGGCGACTTGGCGCGATATACCCCTCGGCACCCAGCAGCTCGTACACCGCGGTCACGCTATTGCGCGAGATCTTGAGCGAAGCGGCGAGCGCGCGCGATCCCGGCAATCGAGCGCCCGACGGCAAGCGCCCCTCTAGAATCGCGCCGCGAATACGCTGGTGCAACTGCCGTTGCAGCGAGGTGCCGCTTCGATCTTTAACGAGCGGCGTCTCGAGTAAGAAATCGAGCACGGGATCGGCGGACGCGTCGAGGGCTAACATGCGGCGAATGAGCTCCAAGCTGGGGCGAGACCGATGGAATTGGCGTGGCACCATCGAATAGTTCGGATGTGGCTCTTTTCGGTGAGCCACGATCGATTTTAAAGTCTTTGCTCAACGACGCAAATCGGGGGAACCCATGTCCACTTTGACGAACGAATATGGCCAACCGGTCGGCGCGCCCGTGCCCGGTTGGTCGCCGCGGCCCTTGCCCAGCGCCGAGACGCTGGAGGGAACGTATTGCCGCCTCGAGCGGCTCGATGCCGAGCGCCATGCGCAAGACCTCTTCACCGCTTATCGCGCGGCACCCGATGGGCGAGACTGGACCTATCTCGGGGTAGGCCCGTTCGACGACGAAGCGACCTATCGGCAACACGCCGAGGCGGCGGCGCGCAGTACCGATCCGCGGCACTATGCGGTGATCGACCGCAAGACGGGGAAGGCCGTCGGCACGTTGGCGTTGATGCGGATCGACCCGACGCACGGTGTGATCGAGGTGGGGCACGTGACGTTTTCGCCGCTGCTCAAACGCACGCCAATTTCCACCGAAGCGCAATTCATCTTGATGTCGTATGTCTTCGATGAGCTTGGCTATCGGCGCTATGAGTGGAAGTGCGACAGTTTGAACGCTCCCTCGCGCGCCGCCGCGCAACGGCTCGGATTCACGTTCGAGGGTGTCTTTCGTCAAGCGTTGGTCTATAAAGGCCGCACGCGGGACACGGCTTGGTTCTCGATCCTCGATACCGAATGGCCCGCGCAAAAGCGCGTGTTTCAAGCCTGGCTTGCGGCCGGGAATTTCGACGAACAGGGCCAACAACGGAAATCGCTCGGCGAATTGCGTAAGCTGCATGCTTCGTGACGAGCGAAGCGTGCTTTCCCGCTAGGCCGGCTGCTCCGAGCGGCCGATCGATGCCAGTTCGGCGAGCGTGTCATCGGATAGGCGCAAGGCCGCGGCGCGTATGTTTTCGTGCAGATGGTCGAGCGACGACGTACCGGGAATCAAGAGAATGTTCGGTGCCCGGTGGAGAAGCCATGCGAGGGCCGTTTGCATCGGCGTTGCGCCAAGCTTAGCGGCAATCTGCGATAGCGCAGCGGATTGGATCGGCGAGAACCCGCCCAACGGGAAATACGGAACATAGGCAATGCCTTGGGCGGTCAATCGATCGATGAGCGCATCGTCCTGCCGGTGCATCAAGTTGTAGTGATTTTGCACACAGACGATCGGCGCGATGCGCTGCGCTTGCTCGATCTGTGTCGCGGTCGCATTGCTGATGCCGATGTGCCGCACGAGCCCGTCTTGCCGCAATTGCGCGAGCGCGGTCATTTGACGTTCGATCGAACCTTCCGCGGGCGCGTGCACGTCGAACATTAAGCGCAAGTTGACTACGTCGAGCACGTCTAAGCCCAAATTGCGCAGATTGTCTTCCACGGCTCGGCGAATATCGTCCGGCGCCTGCGCCGGCAGCCATGCGCCGTCATTGCCCCGCACTGCACCGATTTTCGTCGCGATCAGCAGCGATTCAGGGTACGGGTGAAGCGCTTCGCGAATGAGTTGATTCGTGATATGAGGGCCGTAGAAATCGCTCGTGTCGATGTGATCGACGCCTGCCGCGACGGCTTCACGCAGCACGCTGACGGCCGCATGGCGATCTTTCGGCGGACCGAATACGCCGGGGCCGCTCAATTGCATGGCGCCGTAGCCGAGGCGGCGGACGGTGCGCCCCGCGAACGTGAAGGTTGTCTCGATGTTGGGTGAGGTCATGATGCGCTCCGTAGAAGAAATCGATGCAGCCGAGTATGAGAGCGATTGCGCCGTTCGATAATCCGATTTAAGTTGCACGGGTTGTTCAAAATTTGGAACAGTCCGCATGGATTTCAATGACCTTGCAGCGTTCGCGTCGGTCGCGCGAGCGGGAGGGTTTCGCGATGCCGCGCGCGCGAGCGGCGTATCGGCATCGAGTTTGAGCACCGCCGTCAAGCGCTTGGAGGCCAAACTGGGTTTGCGGCTGCTCAATCGCACGACGCGCAGCGTCGCTCCGACCGAGGCGGGCAAGCATTTGCTCGAGCGGTTGACGCCGCTATTCGGCGAGATGGAGGCCGCGCTCGACGTCCTGAACGTATTCCGCGATACGCCCACGGGAACGCTGCGGCTCAACGTGCCCGCCAGCGCGGCTTATACGATCTTGCCGGGTATCGTCGCGCGCTTTATCCGGGCTTATCCGGGCGTGCAGGTGGAGATGATCGTCGAAGACGGTTTCGTCGATATGCTCTCCGCCGGTTGCGATGCGGGCATTCGCTATGGCGAACGGCTCGAGCAGGATATGGTGGCGATCCCGATCGGGCCGCGTATGCAACGCCTCGTTACGGCGGCGGCGCCGAGTTATCTAGACGTTCGAGGACGACCGACCCATCCGCGCGATCTTCTTTCTCATGCCTGCCTACGCATCCAATTCGCGAGCGGCGCGATGGTGACTTGGCATTTTGAGCGGGGCGATGAGACCTATCAGTTGGATCCGGCGGGACCGCTCCTCGTCAAACCTTCCTTGGCATTGGATCTGGCCATTCGCGTTGCGGTGGAGGGGGGCGGCGTGATCCACCTCTTTGAACAGATGCTGCAACCCTATGTCGATAGCGGCGAATTGGAGAGCGTTCTCGACTCGTGGAGCGTGTGGTTTACCGGACCCTTTCTCTATTACCCGGGCCATCGGCACGTGCCGGCGCCGTTGCGCGCATTCATCGACTTCGTCCGGGAGGACGGGGCGACTTGACCCGTACGCCGTATGCGGGCAGCGCCGATGCGTTGGCGGAAAACGGCCATAAATTGGCGAACGAGGTGTTTTCCCGTGCTTGGGCGCTGGTTAGCATGGGTTTCTATTCAATTACAGAAATGGAAAAGCACCATGCCGAATTCACCGGATACGACGCAGGCGCCTGAGTCTCTAATTGCCATCGCAACGCGATTCATGCAAGTCGTTTGGAACGAATACGATTCACAAGCCGTATTCGATATGGTGGCGGACGATTACGTCGACCACGCCTATCTTCCGTCGAACGCCAGCGGCCACGCCGATATGGTCGAGCGATTCAATCGCGCGTTTTCCGAGGCGCGGCATGAGGTGTCCGACGCGGTCGCGCAGTCCGACAGGGTCGTTCTGCGCTTGTCGGTGCACGCACGCCACACCGGTGTATTTCGGGGCATTGCTCCGACCGGAGCGATCATCGACGTGCAGCAATATCGCACTTTCCGCATTCGGCGCGGCAAGCTCGCGGAGCATTGGGCGCTCTTCGATACGATGGCCCTCATGCAGCAAATCGGCGCATTGACCGATCCAACCCTGGCTTGCCGACGCGATTGACCGCGCGATTCGATGCTACCGTTACGCCGATTCATTCGTTCGAGCGAGCATCGCTACGTGACTTCCTATGCCTTTCATCGTCAGTTCTTGGAGCCGGCCGATACCGGAGAGCGCACGTTTGCTCACCACTACTTGCTTTATGCATCCGAGGGTGCGTTTCGGTTAGAGACGGACGAGCGCAGTTGGCTGCTGCCATCGCATCGGGCTGCATTCATTCGCGCGAACACGCGCATCCGGGTTCGTGTCGCCGCGCCGGCCACATCGGCATCGGTTTTATTCGATGCCGTCGATAACGCTTTTCCTTCGCTCCAAGACGATTGCGCCGTCTTCAGAGTGACGCCCCTAATCCGCGAGATGGTGCTGTACGCCGCGCGCTGGAACGAGGACTCTTCTGCCGCCGATCCCGCAGCGGCGCCATTTTTTCAATCGTTGGGCTACGTGGTCTCGGAGGGTGCCGCCCAGCCGGAGGCACTTTGGTTTCCGCGCGCGACGTCGAACGACTTGCGCCGTGCACTCGAATTCACGCTGTCGTCGTTGGCGGAGCCGCTTAGTTTGGCGGACGTCGCCACGGCCGCGAGCATGTCGGAGCGAACGCTCAACCGCCGCTTCGCGGAAGAGCTATCGATGACGTGGACCGAATTCTTACAACGGGCGCGCGTGGTTCATGCGACCGAGCACGTGATCGACGGCCGAAAGAGCTTGGCGACGATCGCTTATGACTTCGGCTTTGCGAGCCCGAGCAAGTTCGCGCATGCGTTCAAACTCATTCATGGCGAAACGCCAAGGCGCTACCGAGAGCGGCATAAGCGGCTGGCGTAAAGCCTTCGCGGCGAAACGCGCCATAACGCAACGGCGTTCGGGGACACCCCATCGATTGCTCCGGTTGGTGAACCAACCTAAAAGTTTTTCTTTTGGCTTCCTCAAATAACCATCGTTTGTCGCCGGCTCACCCCAAGGGGATACTCCAGCATTCGCAGTGCCGACGGGTATCGAAATGCCGCAGCGCACAGAGCGAAATGCGTGCTCGGCGTCGCCGCGGCTCGCGCTCGCATCCAATCCCACAAAATGGCGTCATCCAAGGAGAACTTATCAATGAAGCCCAGCGTCACCGGTCTTATCGCGGCGATCGCGCTTGTTATGTGCGCTCAGTCGGAAATCGGCTTCGCGGCCGAAACATCGAACGCTCACGCAAAGGAGGCGGTCGATGCGGTCATCGAACCGCTGATGAAAAAGGACGGCATCCATGGAATGGCCGTCGGCGTCGTCGATGGCGGCAAAACCTATGTATTCAACTACGGCGTGGCATCGGCGGAAACGGGCCAGCCCGTCACGGATGCTACGCTGTTCGAACTCGGTTCCGTCAGTAAAACATTGACCGCGACGCTCGTTTCGTACGCCAATACGAATGGCGATTTGTCGCTGACCGATCGTGTCGATAAGTATTTTCCGGCTCTGCGAGGCAGCGCGTTCGGTAACGTCGAACTGGTTAATCTCGGCACCCATACGCCGGGCGGCGTGCCGCTCCAAGTGCCCGATTCGATCACGAGCGACGATGCACTCATCGCCTATCTGAAAGCATGGCAACCGGCGTATGCACTCGGTACTTACCGCACGTATTCGAATCTCGGCATCGGCCTGCTCGGCGAAATCGCCGCCAAAAGCATGGGCAGCGATTTCACGCAGGCGATGCAGCGGCGGGTGTTTCCGGCGCTCGGCATGACGAATACCTATATCGACGTCCCCGAAGCCCGTGTCTCCGATTATGCGCAGGGCTATAAGAAGCAAGGCGGGCCGACTCGCATGTCGCCGGGGATGTTGTCGGCGCCGGCCTATGGCGTCAAGACGACGGCCGCCGACATGCTTCGCTTTATCGATGCGAATATGGATCGATCGACGATCGACGATAAGTGGCAGCGGGCGGTCACGCAGACCCATACCGGCTACTTCCGTGCGGGAGCGATGACGCAGGATCTGATCTGGGAGCAATACGCCTATCCCGTTGCGTTATCCGACTTGTTGCAAGGCAATTCGGCGAAGGTCATTTTCAACGCGACGCCCGTTGCGCGTATCGAGCCGCCGCAAGCGCCGGGCAAGGCGGTCTGGATCAACAAGACTGGGTCAACGAACGGTTTCGGCGCGTATGTAGCGTTCGTTCCGCAAGCGCATCTAGGAATCGTGATGCTTGCTAACAAGAACTTCCCGATCGACGAGCGTGTGCGTGCCGCGTATCAAATCTTGAGCACGTTTGCGTCAAGTCAGCGATAGCGAGCGAGAACCGGGATGAGCCGCTATCATGGCTTCCCCGTCCCGTCGCCCCTCCAATGAACTGATTGATGTATGCATCGACAATTACAAGAAAACCTAGGGTTGGCCACGGATTTATTGCTTCATGCGCAAATCGGTTCGGTCTCGCAAGACGATCGTTATACGATCTTGCGCACGGCGCAGGCGCCCGAGTACTTCTCGGGGAACATGCTGGTTCTCGCCGGCCCTCCCGCTGAGGACGACCGCCAGCGGTTGGAGGACGACTTCGCCCGCCTCATCGGCGGGCCGCCTGCCATGGTGCATCGGAGTTTTGCTTGGCCCGAGACCGGCGGTACCCTCGGCGATTTCGATTCGTATGTCCGCCATGGCTATGAAGCGATGATCTGTAGTGTTCTCGTGGCCGAACGCAATGCCGTGCGCTCGGTCGAGATCAACGATGCCGTCGAGGTTCGGCTGTTCGAATCCGAACGCGATTGGGACGATTGGCTGCGCATGTCGCTCGCCGATATGCCTGATCCCGACAGCGAGACCTCGCGCCGGTGCGTCGCTTTTCAGCGCTCCGCGTATCGGGGGTTGATCGAGCGGCACTGGGGCAACTGGTGGGGGGCGTTCATCGACGGTGAAATGGTCGGCAGCCTGGGCCTGTTTTTCTTCGGCCGGATCGGCGTGTTTCAGTCGATCGTCACGCGCGAGGATCAGCGCAATAAGCGCGTTTGCCGCACCTTGCTGACGGAGGTCGTCAAGCGGGCGGCCGGTGCGCGCGATCGTCTCGTGGTCGTGGCCGACGAAACGTATCACGCGATTCGTCTCTACGAAGCGCTCGGTTTCGAGCGGCAGGCGCGAATCGGCTCGCTTTGCCAGGTCGCCGCGCAGCGTTAGCCTGGGCGGGCGCACGGCGCTGTTATCCTCACGCCTATGCATCGCGCTATCGACGACCATTCGCTCTCGGCCACGCGGCATGTTTCGGCCGAGCCGCCGAGCGCAACCGTGCCGATTTCCCTCGTGAAGGCCTTTCTCGCGGGTGCCGAGGCGCGTCCGGAAACGATCCACCGTTATTTGGAGGACGCAGGTATCGCCCCGGAATTGCTGGTCGAACCGGGGGCGCGCGTGACCGAGGAGCAATTCTCGACGTTCTATCAAACGATCGCCATCGCATTGGACGACGAGATGCCGGGCTTCTTCAGCCGGCCGCTGCGCAGCGGCACGCTGAAATTCATCTGCTTGAGTTTGCTCGATGCGCGCAGCCTCGAAACGGCGTTGCACCGGTTTTGCCAGTTCTTCCATATCGTGCTCGACGATTTTCGTCTCGAGTCGCGACGAAACGGCGCCGTCGCCCAGTTCGCGTTGCGCCCCAACCCGGTTTTCCATCGCATCGGACCGCTCGGGCACGAGTTGATGCTCAAGCTCGTTCACGGCGTGGCGTCCTGGCTCATCGGCCAAAACATTCCGCTGTTGCAAGTCGATCTGGCGTGCCCGCGTCCGGCCCATGCGCTCGATCATCGATATTTCTTTTCGGGGCCCGTTCGGTTCGATTGCGACGCGACGCTCATGCGCTTTAGCGCGGCCTATCTGGACTTGCCGATCCGGCAAAGCAAGCGCAACTTGGGCAAGTTTTTGGCGCGCGCGCCGGGCGATTGGATCTTCGGCTCATTCAGCGAACAATTGGTGAGTCACCGCATTCGCCAATATCTGGCGGCGCAGTTGCCCGATTCGCCGACGATCGAACAAGCCGCGGCCCATCAGCATTGCTCCGTCCGCACGCTTTGCCGGCGTCTCGCGGGCGAAGAGACGACCTTCCAGGCATTGAAGGACGAACTTCGCCGCGACATCGCGATCCAACGGTTGACCGAAACTGACGAAACGATCACGAAGATCGCCGGCGACATCGGTTTCGACGACCCGAGCGCTTTCCACCGCGCATTCCGGCATTGGACGGGCAGTACGCCCGGAACATACCGCCGCCGGGCCTAAGCCGCCGCCATCTTCGGCGCGTTCCTCATTATTTCTGGCCAGATTTGTCAGTCGGCGGTCCGGTTTGGACAGCCCGCGGCGGCCGTTTGTCGTTACGATTCCGTTCAAACCATCGTAACGTGGCTGCATTTGTCATACCGCGCCGCGCTCGTTTACCTCCCTCATTTGGACAGTGCGCTATGAGTTATACCGCTCCGATCAAGGACATGTTGTTCGTGCTGAAAGAGTTGGCCGGTCTTAACACCGTTGCCGAGCTTCCCGGTTTCGAAGAGGCCGGTATCGACACGGCGCAGGCCGTGCTCGAAGAATCGGCCAAGCTGTGCGAGGAAGTGCTGGCGCCGCTGAATGTGGAAGGCGATCGCAACCCGAGCACGTGGAAAGACGGCGTCGTGACCTCTACGCCGGGCTTTAAGGAAGCGTTCCGCCAGTTCGTCGAAGGCGGCTGGCAAGGTGTGCAGCATCCGGCCGAATACGAAGGCCAGGGTCTGCCGAAGTCGATCGCGACGCCGTGCATCGAAATGCTCAATGCCGCGAATTTGTCGTTTGCCTTGTGTCCGCTGCTGACGGACGGCGCGATCGAAGCGTTGCTGACGGCAGGTAGCGAAGCGCAAAAGCAGCGCTACGTGCCGAAGCTGATTTCGGGCGAATGGACGGGCACGATGAACCTGACCGAGCCGCAAGCGGGCTCTGATCTGGCGCTCGTGCGCACGCGAGCCGAGCCGCAAGGCGACGGCACGTACCGCGTCTTCGGTACGAAGATTTTCATCACGTGGGGCGAACACGACATGGCCGAGAACATCGTCCATCTCGTGTTGGCTCGCACGCCGAACGCGCCGGAAGGCGTCAAGGGTATTTCGCTGTTTATCGTGCCGAAGTTCATGGTGGGCGAGGACGGCACGCTCGGCGAGCGCAACGACGTCCATTGCGTATCGATCGAGCACAAGCTGGGCATCAAGGCGAGCCCGACGGCGGTGCTCCAGTTCGGCGACCACGGCGGCGCGATCGGCTATCTGATCGGCGAAGAAAACCGCGGCTTGGAATACATGTTCATCATGATGAACGCGGCGCGTTTCGCGGTGGGCATGCAAGGGGTGGCGATCGCCGATCGCGCTTATCAAAAGGCGGTGGCCTACGCCAAGGATCGCGTGCAAAGCCGGCCGGTGGACGGCTCGGCCAAGCAGGCCGTGGCGATCGTTCATCACCCGGACGTGCGGCGCATGCTGGCGACGATGCGCGCGCTGACGGAAGGCGCGCGCGCGCTCGCTTATGTAGCGGCGGCGCATAGCGACATCGCACATCGGCATGCGGACGAGAGCGTGCGCGCCGAACACCAGGCGATCTACGAATATCTCGTGCCGGTCGTAAAGGGCTGGAGTACGGAGATGTCGCTCGAGGTGACGAGCCTGGGCGTGCAGGTGCACGGCGGGATGGGCTTCATCGAAGAGACGGGCGCGGCGCAGTACTACCGCGACGCGCGGATTTTGCCGATCTACGAAGGCACGACGGCGATTCAGGCGAACGACCTCGTGGGCCGCAAGACGCTGCGCGACGGCGGCGCGGTGGCCCAAGGCCTGCTGCGCGAAATCGACTGCACGATCGAAGCGTTGAAAGCGCAAGACGACCCGTCGCTGGCTTCCATCGCGACGCAACTCGAGGCGGGCCGGGGCGCATTGGCTCGCGTCGTCGAGTTCGTCGTGAAGCACGCGAAGAGCGATCCGAATGCGGTATTCGCCGGAAGCGTCCCATATCTGAAACTCGCGGGCATCGTGCTCGGCGGCTGGCAGATGGCGCGTGCCGCATTGGTCGCGCAGGGCCGCAAGGCCGACGATCCGTCGTTCTTCGGCGCGAAGATCCTGACCGCGCAATTCTTCGCCGAGCATGTGCTGCCGTACGCCGCCGCGCTCGAAACGTCGATCGTCAGCGCGAAGGGCGGCCAAGGCTGGCTCGCCTTCGACGGCGACCAATTCTAAGCACGAAGAAGGACTGACGAGCATGACGACGAGCGCCTCGCAACGCGAATCGATGGAATACGACGTGGTGATCGTCGGCGGGGGCCCCGCGGGGCTCTCCGCCGCGATCCGTCTGAAACAGCGCGCGGCACAAGAAGGGGCCGAGATCGGCGTCTGCGTGCTGGAGAAAGGCTCCGAGATCGGCGCGCATATTCTGTCGGGTGCCGTGATGGATCCGCGCGCAATCGACGAGTTGATTCCCGACTGGAAGGAAAAGGGCGCGCCGCTGGAAGTCGAGGTCACCGAAGACCGCTTCCTGTTTCTATCGAAGACGGGCTCGACCTCCGTTCCGAACTGGATGTTGCCCGACAACTTCAAGAACCACGGCAATTACGTCGTCAGCTTGGCTAACGTCACGCGCTGGCTCGGGCAGCAAGCCGAGGCACTCGGCGTCGAGATCTTCCCGGGCTTCGCCGCGGCCGAGGTGCTGTACGGCGAAGACGGCCGGGTGAAGGGTGTCGCGACAGGCGACATGGGGATCGGCAAGGACGGGCAGCCGACCGAAAACTTCCAGCGCGGCATGGAGTTGCATGCCAAGTACACGCTGTTTTGCGAAGGCACGCGCGGACATCTCGGCAGGCAGCTACAAGACGTGTTCAAGCTGCGCGACGGGGCGGACCCGCAGGTGTACGGGATCGGCATCAAGGAAGTTTGGGACATCGATCCGGCCAAGCATCAACGCGGTCTCGTGGTCCATACCGCCGGCTGGCCGCTCGATACGCAAACCTACGGCGGCTCGTTCCTGTATCACATGGGCGACAACCAAGTCGTCGTCGGTTTCGTCGTCGGACTCGGTTACACGAATCCTTATCTGTCGCCGTTCGAGGAATTTCAGCGTTACAAGACCCATCCCTCGATCCGTGCATTCTTGGAAGGCGGCAAGCGCGTGTCGTACGGCGCGCGCGCGATCACGGCGGGTGGCTTGCAGTCGCTGCCGAAGCTCGTGTTTCCGGGCGGCGCGTTGGTCGGCGACGAAGCCGGGTTTTTGAACGCGTCGCGAATCAAAGGCAGCCATGCGGCCATCAAGACGGGCATGCTCGCGGCCGATAGTGCATTCGATGCGTTGCAGGCGGGACGGCAGGGCGACGAACTCAGCGATTATCCGCAAGCGTTCGCCTCGTCGTGGCTCCATGCGGAATTGCACAAAGGCCGCAACTTCAAGCCTTGGATGAGCAAGGGCTTGTACGTCGGCACGTTGATGGTCGGCATCGAGCAGAAGCTATTCGGCGGCAAGGTGCCGTGGACGCTGCGCCATCGTCATGGGGATCACGAGACGCTGCGGGACGCCTCGCGCTGCAAGCCGATCGACTATCCGAAACCCGATGGGAAACTGACGTTCGATCGCCTTTCCTCGGTGTTCTTGTCGAATACGAACCACGAGGAGAACCAGCCCGCGCATTTGACGCTCAAAGACGCAGGCGTGCCCGTGCAAGTCAATCTGAAAACCTACGCGGGCCCGGAAACCCGGTATTGCCCGGCCGGCGTCTATGAGTTCGTCGCCGACGAAGCCGGCGACCGGCTGCAAATCAATGCGCAAAACTGCGTGCATTGCAAAACCTGCGACATCAAGGACCCGACGCAAAACATCGTATGGGTTGCCCCTGAAGGCGGCGGCGGCCCAAACTACTCGAACATGTAGCACGGATAGTTATCGACGCGCCCCGACGGATGGGACGGACCAGACGGATCATTGAGGAGAACGTATGAACAAGGAAGTGGTCGTTGTAGGCGGCGTACGCACCGCTATCGGCAAATTCGGCGGCAGCTTGAAGGATTTCGCGCCGACCGAACTCGGGACGATCGTCGTGCGCGAAACGCTCGCACGCGCGGGCGTCGATCCGAAGCATGTCGATCATGTCGTGTTCGGTAACGTGATCGCGACTGAACCGAAAGATTTCTACCTCTCGCGCGTTGCCGCCATCAACGCGGGCATTCCCGAGACGACGCCCGCGTTCAACGTCAACCGCCTGTGCGGTTCCGGCCTGCAAGCGATCGTGTCGGCCGCGCAAACGATCCTGCTCGGCGACGCGCAAGTGGCCATCGGCGCCGGCGCCGAAAACATGAGCCGTGCGCCGTACATCGCACCCGACGCGCGTTTCGGTGCGCGCATGGGCGACATGCGCATGATCGATATGATGCTCGGCGCGCTCAACGATCCGTTCCACGGCGTGCCGATGGGTATCACGGCCGAGAACGTCGCTCGCAAGTTCGGCATCTCGCGCGAGGACCAAGACGCACTCGCGCTCGAATCGCATCGGCGCGCCGAGCGCGCGATCGCCGAAGGACGATTCAAGCGGCAGATCGTGCCGGTCACGCGCCGCGTGAAGGGTAAGGACGTCGTGTTCGATACCGACGAGCACCTGCGTCTGCAAGCGACGATCGAAGACTTCTCGAAGCTGCAACCCGTGTTCGATCGCGAGAGCGGCACGGTAACAGCCGGCAACGCTTCGGGTATCAACGATGCAGCAGCGGCGGTTCTCCTGATGTCGCGCGAAGCGGCCGAGCGTCACGGCGCGAAGCCGATGGCGCGCCTCGTCGCGTACGCGCATGCCGGCGTGGACCCGCTGCACATGGGTATCGGCCCCGTGCCGGCCACGCGCCTGGCGCTTGAGCGTGCCGGACTCTCCGTTAGCGATATCGACGTCGTCGAGGCGAACGAAGCGTTCGCGGCGCAAGCCTGCGCGGTCACGCGCGAACTCGGCTTCGATCCGGCCAAGGTCAACCCGAACGGTTCCGGCATTTCGCTGGGCCACCCGATCGGCGCGACGGGCGCGTTGATTACCGTTAAGGCGATCGACGAGTTGCATCGCATCGGCGGACGCTATGCGTTGGTCACGATGTGCATCGGCGGCGGCCAAGGCATTGCCGCGATTTTCGAAAACCTGCTGTGAGCTCGGGTGGTGTGATGACGATTGAAACGTTGGGCGTGATCGGCGCCGGTACGATGGGTAACGGCATCGCGCAAACGGCGGCGGTGTCGGGGTTGAAGGTGGTGCTCATCGATGTGACCGACGCGGCCTTGGCTAAGGGGATGACGGCGGTCGGATCGAGCCTCGAGCGGCTCGTCGCGAAAGGCAAGCTCGATGCGCAAGCACGCGATGCCGCGCTCGCGCGGATCGAGACGTCGACCGACTACCAGCGGCTGGCCACCGTCGATCTCGTGGTTGAAGCTGCCACGGAAAACGTCGAGCTGAAGACGCGCATTCTCAAGCAGATCGAAACGATCGTCTCCCCGAGCACGATCGTCGCGTCGAACACCTCGTCGATCTCGATCACGGCCCTGGCCGCGACGCTGGCCGAGCCTGCGCGGTTCATCGGCATGCACTTTTTCAATCCGGTGCCGCTCATGCCGCTCGTGGAAATCATCCGCGGCCTGCAAACGAGCGACGCCACGGCGGCGACCGTGACCGAACTCGTCGCTCGATTCGACAAGTCGCCCATCGGTGTGCGCAATAGCCCCGGCTTCGTCGTCAATCGCATCCTCGTGCCGATGATCAACGAAGCGTTCTTCGTGCTGGCCGAGGGCGTGGCCACCGCCGAAGAGATCGACGCCGGCATGCATCTCGGCGCCAATCATCCGATCGGCCCGCTCGCGCTGGCCGATTTGGTCGGGCTCGACGTGTGCCTTGCGGTGATGGAAGTGTTCGTCAACGATCTAGGCGATCCGAAGTACCGCCCGTGCCCGCTCTTGCGCGAGCTCGTCGCGGCGGGGCGCTTGGGTCGTAAGACGGGGCGCGGCGTCTACGAATACGCGTGATCGAGCGGTGTCCTAAGCGTCTTGCGTCGCGACGGACACCGCTTCGCGCATGAGCGCGATGAATCGCAGCAGCCGCGACGGATAGTGCTGGGCGTGCGGATAAAGCAGGTACACGGGTAGGGCGTGCGCTTGCCATTTCGGCGCCAATTGGACCAAGCGGTTGCTCGCGAGATCGTCGGCGAGCAGCCAAGCCGAACTCGCGCAGGCGCCCATGCCCAGTACGGCCGCGCTGCGCAGCGCGTAAAGGTTGTCGGTGCTGATGCGAGGGCGGATGGAAATGCGTCGCGTCTCGCCCGTTTCCTCATGCGTGAGCGTCAGTTCCGTTCGGTAGTAGGTGCGCAGCGCCATCCACGGCAATGCCACCAGTTCGTCCGGCTCTTGCGGCACGCGGCCGCCTTCCAGCAGCGAGGGCGCGCTCACCACGATACGAGGCACCTTCGACAACCGGATCGCAACGACGGCCGGATCGTTCGGCTCGCCCACTTGAATTGCGCAATCGATCCCTTTGGCGATGAAGTCGCGCACGTCGTCCTGCAACAGCCACTCCACCTGCACGCGCGGATAGTCCTTCAAATACCGGACGAGCGGTTCGACCAACCTTTGCTGCCCGAACGCATGCGGCACGGCTACGCGTAACAGGCCTTCCGGCTCTTCCTGCGCGCCGCGCACTTCCGCTTCGAACGATGCCCAGCTCGCCAGCAACGCCTTGGCGCGGTTGAAGCAGCGTTCGCCATCCACCGTGAGCCGCATCGTATGCGTCGAACGATGCAGCAAACGCACGCCGAGCGAGCGCTCGAGGGCTTGCAGGCGGCGGCTGATCGTCGGTTGCGTGGTGTGCAACTGCGCCGCGGCGGCCGACAAATTGCCCGATTCGACTATACGCACGAACGTTTCCATCAGCTGAAAGCGCTGGCTTGCGCCCTCCAAGGAAAAGTCAGATGGGCTTGCTTTGCCTTGTGGGGCCGATGAAGGAGGGTGCTTTTCGGTCATACGCCAAGCGTATATCAAATGTGCGTACCGCGGTACTACCGGCGTTCTGTGCGCTGCGTCAAACTGCGGTCCATTCCTTCGATATGCGTCCCACTGTAACCATCATGACCACCACGCAAACTCTTCAAACTGCGCCCGCTAGCGCGTCCCGGCCGCATTCCGAGCCGGCGGGCGCCGCTGCGCTGTCTCCGCGTCTCGTGCTGCTGTTAGCCGCCGCTGCCGGGCTTGGCGTCGCGCCGCTCTATTACTGCCAACCGATGCTCGGCGTCCTCCAATCGGATATGGGGGCCTCGGCTCGCGCGATCGGGATGGTACCGATGCTCACCCAGCTCGGCTATGCGCTCGGGATCTTGCTGTTGGCGCCGCTCGGCGATCGCTTCGACCGGCGCCGCGTGATTCTCGCCAAGGCGACGGCGCTCGTCGTCTCGCTGCTGGCTGCCGCTGCGGCGCCATCGATCGGCATGCTGCTCGCCGCGAGCTTGGCGATCGGCATTTCGGCGACGATGGCGCAGGACGTGGTGCCTGCCGCGGCGGTGCTGGCGCCTGACGCGCATCGCGGCAAGGTGGTCGGCACCGTGATGACGGGGCTGTTGCTCGGTATCTTGCTGTCGCGAGTCGTTAGCGGCTTGGTGGCGGCGCACTACAGTTGGCGAGTGATGTTCGTTGCGGCGGCCGTGAGCGTCGCTGGAATCGGGTTGGCCGCATGGCGGGGTTTGCCGGCTTTCAAGCCCACCACGCATGTGTCGTATCGGGCGCTGATTGCCTCGCTCGGTCATCTCTGGTGGCACCAGCGTGCACTACGGCGCGCCGCAATAGCGCAAGGTCTGCTGGCGATGGGTTTCAGCGCGTTTTGGTCGACGCTTGCCGTTTTGCTCCACGGCGCGCCGTTTCACCTCGGTAGCGCCGTGGCCGGCGGCTTCGGGCTGGCCGGTGCCGCCGGCGCCTTGGGGGCGCCGATCGCAGGGCGGCTAGCCGATCGGCACGGCCCCGAAGTCGTGACGCGGCTCGGCATCGGCATCGCGACGATATCGTTCGCCGCGATGGCGTTGGGCTCCGTGATGACGCCCCACGCTCAGTTGGTGCTGTTGGCGGTGGCCACGGTCGGATTCGATCTCGGGGTGCAAACGACGTTGATCGCGCATCAAACGATCGTCTACGGTATCGACCCGGCTTCGCGCAGCCGCCTGAACGCGGTGCTCTTCGTCGGTATGTTCATCGGCATGGCGGCGGGTGCGGGCTTGGGCAGCCTGATGCTGGCGCAGTGGGGATGGATGGGTGTGATCGCGATGGCGGTGACGACCTCGCTCGCCGCGCTGGCGGTGCGGATGTGGCCGCACCCCACGGGTGCGCGGGGCACCCATTGATCGCGCCGCGCTTGATCCTTATTTTTATCGCATTTTCTTAGAGAGCGTGCTATCGCCAGTGACAAGTAAGTTGATTGGGGGTGTAATGGGGTTCATGTTAAAGAATCGTCCTTATAATAAGGGCGATAAATTTAAAAATTTCAGCAAATATTATTCCGCCAACAATGCATATGATGAGGCGATGACTGGGGTTAATATTAGTTGCCCAGGAAATGAATTTATAAAAATGCGTTTCGGATTTTTCTTTTCTTAAAGCTCTGGTTACTAGCCAAAATGCGCTGATTGTAAATGGCAAAAGCATAATTAGTTCAATGATCGAAATTTGCCAATCATGCCCTCCTGCCGGAAAAGCTGTGCGGTAAATTCCGGACAGGAGAAAGCACGCAACAATCAGTGTTGCTGTAACGTCAAAAATGCGAAAAACACATGTCCTCACATCGTCCTCGCATGCAATCCATATGTTGCAAAGTTCAAGTTGCGCGGCGCGGCGCGGTCGCGATTCGCGCCGACGGCGCTCAAATTTATAAATCTAGCAATGAAAGCAAAACATACTATTCAGTCTTTGTTTGTTGACGGGTGTGATTGCGTCCTGGGTGAAATGGTGTGTGAGTGATCGGAGTATATTGGCATATTTTTCGAGAAAGAGTAAAGGTAGGCAAGAAATGAAAACGCAACTGTCGTGTTCTCCTATTCGTCGATGATTCCTGGGAGCCAAGAGCCATATCGCAGCCATGACTCGTTCTACAGGCGTTCAGCTGCATGGCCATTTGCCGGTCGCGGCAAGCCTGCAAGCGGAGGAGGGCGAGCTAACGTCAAGAATGGTGGGTTCGCAGCGTCGAGACCATCGATTTCAAGCGATGAGTTTCTGCTGAAGCGGCCGATGGTCTTCCAATGATTCACCGTCCTTGAAGGTAATACCCTCAAGCGACAGCATGATCTTTTCCAGGTCGGTGATGCCGGTGCCCAGTTTTCTTGGCCTCCTCGACAGCTTGAATGCCAACTGGAAGAAGGTCGGTCGCGAGACGCAAATGCGCGTACGCGTTGGCTTACCAAGTTGGCCGAGAGGCCCTTGACGTCACTGCCCAGCAACGCACTCAACGCTTTACCCACGTCGCCCGCCGAGGTGTCCCTCAGGTACCGCACGGTTAGCTCCGCGCTTACACGGGGCGATTTCTTCGCGTGCGGTGGCATGGTCGTCAAATTGAACTTCACGCCTGGACTATGCGCTCGTCGTCTCGCTGCTGGCTGCCGCTGCGGCGCAGTCGATCGGCGTGCTGCTTATCGCGAGCTCGGTGATCAGCATTTCTGGGACGATGTCGCAAGACGTAGTACTGGCTGGGGCGGTGCTGGCGCCTCATCGCCGTCCTCTTCGTCGGCATGGCGGCAGGTGCGAGCTTGGGCAGCTTGATGCTGGCGCAGTGGGGATGGATGGGTGTGATCGCGATGGCGGTGACGACTTCGCTCGCCGCGCTGGCGGTGCGGATGTGGCCGCGGTAAGACGGTCACGATCCGGTCGATTTGAACGACGCGGGCGCGGGACGGCATGCGGTGCCGGCCCGCGCTTGATTATTTGAAGTACCGCGTGGCTGTCAAGCGCTAATCTCGTGCAGCCGCGCGATCGATATTGGACTGTTGTTAAAGAGCAGTGCCAAATCGCCGCCCCTATAGAATTGCTGCGCGAATCGGCTACAATCGCCCGAAAAGACAACCAACAATTGCGGCAATCCACGGGGCTATGATGATCGGCGGCAGCGTTACTTCTTCTCTCCAAGCAGGCGGCTCGGCCCGCGCGCATCGCTTTCCGCTTTCTTCCCCTCCGCTTCTTTAGTACCCGATTTCTTCCGCTGTACGACCGTTTTGCCGAGTGCAAAGCGGCGCTGACTTTTGTCGTCCAAGCATATTTCAACGTAGTGCTTTCGCACGAGTAAAGGGGTAAGACTTTGAAACCATCGAAACGATATGGCGCCTTGATGATCGCGGCCGTGGCCGCCGCATTGAGCGGTTGCGCCACCGAATCCTCGCAGACGCTCGCCGTTCCGGCAGTTGCCGTCGCGCAAACGCCGTATGCGGGCAAGCCCGTCGCGATCTCGATCGGCAAATTCGATAACCGCTCGGACTATATGCGCGGTATTTTCTCCGACGGCGTGGACCGGCTCGGCGGCCAAGCGAAGACGATTTTGACGACAACGCTGCAACAAAGCGGTCGCTTCAACGTGCTCGATCGCGACAACCTGAGCGAGATCAAGCAGGAAGCCGGCTTCATGCATAAGGCCCAATCCGTCAAGGGCGCGAACTACGTGATTACGGGCGACGTCACGGAATTCGGTCGTAAGGAAATCGGCGACAACGAACTGTTCGGCATCCTCGGCCGCGGCCGCAAGCAGATCGCTTATGCGAAGGTGAGCTTGAATGTCGTCGATACGACCACGTCGGAAGTCGTGGCGTCGAGCCAAGGCGCCGGCGAATACAGCCTGTCCGATCGCGAAATCGTGGGCTTCGGCGGGACCGCGAGCTACGACTCGACGCTGAACGGCAAGGTGCTCAATCTCGCGATTCAAGAGGCCGTGAATCATCTGGCGCAGAAAGTCGACGCGGGCGCATTGCAAACGCGCTGATCGGCGGAAAGTCGACGCCGAGTGCGTCGATTCGGTTACCTATCGATAACGATAACGATGAAACACACGTTTATGACACGCGGCGCGGGGTTCGCCGCGCTGGCGGCCACGATGCTCTTCACGGGCTGTGCGCCGACCACGCCGTCGCTCTATCAGTGGACGGCTTATCAGCCCGAGGTTTATGCCTACTTCAAGGGCAAGGAAAGTCCGCAGCAGCAGATCGACGCGCTCGAGAAAGGGTTGCAGGAGATTCGCGCGAAGGGCAACGTGCCGCCGCCGGGCTTTCATGCCCAGCTCGGCATGCTCTACGCGAGTGTCGGCAACGACCAGCAGTCCAAGCAAGAGTTCGCGGCGGAGGAAACGCAATTCCCCGAGTCGGCGCCTTTCATGGACTTCTTGATGAAGAAACCCAAGTAAAGCGAGCACCGACCCATGTCCAAACTCTTTTCTTTCCGACTGTGGCTGGCGCTCTCGGCCGCGGCATTGCTCGCGGCCTGCGCGGCGCCCGTCAAACACGTCGACTACACCGCGTTCAAGAACAGCCGGCCGCGTTCGATCTTGCTGTTGCCGCCTGAGAATGCGACGCCCGATATCAACGCAACGTACGGGTTGCTTTCGCAGATGACGATGCCCGTTGCCGAAGCTGGCTATTACGTCGTACCGGTTGCGGTGATGGCCGAGGCGTTCAAGCAAAACGGCTTGACGACGCCGGGCGATATCGAAACCGCGCCGCCCGCGAAGCTGCGCGAGATTTTCGGGGCCGATGCCGCGTTGTATACGAAGGTCACGCAATACGGCTCCGTCTATCAAGTCATCAGCAGTACGACGATCGTCAAGGCTTCGGCTAAGCTCATCGACTTGCGCACCGGCGACGTGCTCTGGCAGGGATCGGCCGTCGCGACGGGCGACGATCTGCACGGCAACGCGAATGCCGGCGGCGGCATTATCGGTTTGCTCGTTCAAGCGGCCGTGAAACAGATCATTCACAGCATGACGGACGAAAGTCACGACGTTGCCGGCCTGACGAGCTGGCGCTTGCTCCACGCCGGACCGCCGAACGGTTGGCTGTACGGCCCGCATTCGCCTAAGTACCAAACGGACTGACGGCGCGTTCGTCTCCGTTTGCGCGCGGCGTCTTCTTTCGTGAAGGCGCCGCACGTGGGCAGACCCGGACCCTACACCGACGCGGCGATATGTTCTCGCAGCCACTGGTGAGCAGGGTCGCGATGCGCCCGTTCGTGCCAGAGCATGCACATCTCGTAGCCCGGCACATCGATAGGCGGCGCTGCGATACGTAGCGCCGGGTTGTCCTGAACGAGTCGCAGCGGCGCCATGGCCACGAGGTCGCTGTTCGCTACCGCCGACACTAAAAATAGAAAATGCGGCACCGAGAGGACCACGCGTCGCGTGAGTCCGATTGCACGAAGCACTTCGTCGGTCGCTCCGTGAAAACCACCGCCATCGGGCGAGACAATGGCATGGTCAAGCTTGCAAAACTGCGCGAGCGTCGGCCGCCGTTTTAGACGCGGGTGATCGGCTCGGCCGATCAAGACGTAGCGTTCGGCAAACAGCACGCGCCGGCGCATCGTGTCGGGCGCGCCTTCCGCCGTATGAAAGGCGAGATCGATCTCGCCTTGCTCTGCTTGTTTTTCGAAGCGCAGCGGCGCCATCTCGACTACGGCAAGCCGGCTCATCGGCGCTGCCGGACGTAGCCGTCGCAATGCCGGCAAGACGATCGTCGATTCGGCGTAATCGGTGGCAGCGAGCCGCCACGTTTCTTGCGCACGCATCGGATCGAACGCGGAAGGCGGCGCGACTGCGCGTTCGAGCGCACCGAGCGCGTCGCGTAACGGTTCGCGCAACTGCTCCGCGCGCTTGGTCGGCCGCATGCCGCGCGGCCCCGGCAATAGCAGCGGATCGTCGAACACGTCACGCAGTTTCGCGAGCTGAACGCTCACGGACGGCTGCGAATAATGCAACCGCTGCGCCGCCCGCGTGACGTTTTGCTCGGTGAGCAGCATATCGAGCGTGACGAGCAGATTGAGATCGAGACTTCTGAGGCGATTATCCACAGTAATACCTGAGATTCTAGGAATTCATTTCAACTATACCTGCGCGCGCCGTACGCTGTGTCCTCAATCAACGAGGAGATCGATGTCATGAATGTATTGCTCGTCTACGCACATCCCGAACCGACGTCTTTGAACGGTGCGCTGAAGGACTTTTCGGTGACGCGGCTGGAAGCGGCGGGGCATACCGTGCGCGTGTCGGATTTGTATGCGATGAAGTGGAAGGCGACGATCGATGCCGACGACAGCACCGAGCATGTGCCCGGCACGCCGTTCAATGCATCGCTCGAATCGAAGCACGCGTTCGAAAACGGCACGCAAAGCGCGGATATCGCGGCCGAGCAGGAGAAGCTGAAGTGGGCCGACGCCGTCATTCTCCAGTTTCCGCTCTGGTGGTTCTCGATGCCGGCGATTCTCAAGGGATGGATCGAGCGTGTCTACGCGTACGGCTTCGCTTATGGCGTAGGCGAGCATTCCGATAAACGCTGGGGCAATCGGTACGGCGAAGGCTCGCTGGCCGGCAAACGCGCCATGCTGGTCGTCACCACGGGCGGATGGGAACCGCACTACGGTCCACGCGGAATCAATGGGCCGATCGACGACATCTTGTTTCCGATCAATCACGGCGTGCTGTTTTATCCGGGCTTCGATGTATTGCCGCCGTTCGTCGTTTATCGAACCAGTCGAATGGACCCGACGCGATTCGCGCAAACGACCGATGCATTGGGGCGGCGCTTGGACGAACTCTGGAGCACGAGGCCGATTCCCTACCGCCGTCAAAACGCCGGCGACTACGAGATTCCCGAATGCACGCTGAAAGAGGACATCTTGCCGGGACAGACGGGGCTCGGCGTGCACGTTGCGAAGTGAGCGGCGCGAGGCAAGGCTGATGTCCAACGTGATCTCGAGAGCCGATTCCAAAGCCAACGGTTGACAATGCATTTTGATGCATCTAGTTTACTGGACATTCAATTCCATAAAACTAGAACCAATGAATGTCCATGACACGATCGCCCGCCGCGTGCGGGAGCTGCGCGATGCGAAGGGCTGGTCCCTCGATGCGCTCGCCGAACGCAGCAAAGTCAGCCGGTCCAACATTTCTTTGATCGAGCGGGGGCAAAGCAGCCCCACCGCGATCGTGCTCGACAAGCTTGCGATGGCGTTCGGCGTCTCGTTGGCGGCGCTGTTCGAGCAAACGGAGCAGGTTGCGATCGCCGAGCCGTCTCCGCATTGCTCGCGCCACGAGCAGTTGCAGTGGACGGATCCGGAATCGGGCTACGTCCGGCGCAACGTATCGCCGCCGGCGTGGTCGCCGATCCAGTTGGTCGAGGTTCAGTTTCCGCCCGGCAAACAGGTCGCATACGAGACCGGCTTACGCGATGCCGATATTCACCAGCAGGTCTGGATCATGGACGGGAGCATGGAGGTGACCGTGGGCAATCGGCTTTGGCGCCTCGAGGCCGGCGATTGCCTCGCCATGAAACTCGATTGCCCGATCGTGTTTCGCAATACCTCGCGCAAGACGGCGCGCTACCTCGTTGCGCTGAGCAAGCCGCCGGTCAACGAATCGCGGAGCCACTGACGATGACGAGCGAGGCGATTACGATCCGCTGTTTGGGGACGAACGAAGCGATGGCTTGCGTCGATGCATTGGCCGACGTATTGATCGATTGCGTGGAGGGCGGCGCATCGGTGAGCTTCATGTTGCCGATATTGAGAGATACGGCGATAGCGTTTTGGCGACGCGTCGCCGATGGTGTCGCGCTGGGCGAGCGGATTTTGCTGATCGCGGAAAGCGAGGCGGGGCGAATCCTCGGTACCGTCCAATTGATTACGTCCCAGCCTGAAAACCAGCCCCATCGGGCCGACGTTGCAAAGATGCTCGTGCATCGGGATGCCAGGCGGCAGGGGATTGCTCAGCGTCTGCTTGCCGCTATCGACGAGCATGCTCGGCATGCCGGCAAATCCGTGCTCGTGCTCGACACGGTAACGGGCGGCGATGCCGAGCGGCTATACGAACGCGCGGGGTGGCTGAAGGTGGGGACTGTGCCGAACTATGCATTGATGCCCGATGGCGCGTTTTGCGGCACGACGTTTTTTCACAAGCAACTCGTATAGTGGGGTTTTGCGTCATTCCGGAAAGTGATGCACTATCCGCGGTTTGTGGCGAGTAGACTGCGAAGTCTTGAACTGCCGGGCAATCTCGCCCAAACCGCCAAGCCAGCTATCGAGGAAATCCATGACCAAGCTTGCATGCACAGTATGGCTCACGGGCCTTAGCGCAGCCGGCAAAACGACCCTTGCGCATGCACTTGCCGAGTTGCTTGCGACGAAGGCGATCGCAAACGAAGTGCTGGATGGCGACGTCGTCCGTCAAACCTTATGCCGCGATCTCGGTTTCTCGCCCGAAGACCGCCGCGAGAATGTGCGGCGCGTGGCTGAGCGATGCCGAGAACTCAATGACGCCGGCGTCGTTGCCATCGCAGCGCTCGTTTCTCCGTATCGTGCGGACCGGGAGGCGGCTCGGCTTGCGATCGGCGCGGATCGATTTGTCGAAATATTCGTTTCGACGCCCCTAGCGGTGTGCGAAGCGCGCGATCCGAAAGGGTTATATGAAAAGGCGAGGGCCGGACAGATCACCAATATGACCGGCATCGGCGACGTCTACGAAATTCCCCTCGATCCCGATCTATCGATCGATACCAGTTTGCGCCCGACCGAAGCGGCCGTTCACGCCATAGCGCGAATGTTGGGTATTGGTCACTCATACAGTGCTCCGTGTACGACGGAAGACGAAAACCAATAGGTACAATTAAAATTATTTCGAGATATCTCATTCGTCTTTGTCGCGTCGTACATTCGAAAGAAATTTCGACAGAACTGTATCCCTCGTGAAAATTCGCCTTTAATACTGAGGGTTTACTCAGCGCGGATCGCTGTTGCGGTATCCGAGTTTCGATATGCGGGTGGCACCGCGCCCCCAGTCGTGGCATAGTGCGTCCCATTCATCTTGATGGAGGAACTTATGGCTACATTGGAATCGATCGAAACGAAGATCAAGCGCCTTCAAGAACAGGCTGAGGCCATTAAAGCGAAACAAGCTTCTGCGAGCCTCCAACGCATCGTCGCGCTCATGGACAAAAGCGGCGTCACGATCGCCGACATCGAGGCGCACCTCGGCGGTGCGAAGCGCGGCAAGCGATCGGCCAAGCAAGCCTCTGCCGTTATAGCGAAGTATCAAGATCCCAAATCGGGCGCGACGTGGTCGGGGCGCGGGCGCGCGCCGGCTTGGATCGCTCATGCGAAAAACCGTAGTAAATTCTTGGTCGACGGGCAGGCGTCGAGCGCACCCGTCGCAGCCTCGGGCGAAGCGAAGCGGAAAGGTGCTTATGTTCGCGGGCCGCAGCCGGCCAAGTACCGCGATCCCGGTAGCGGCGCTACATGGTCGGGCCGCGGACGCGCGCCGGCATGGATGGCCAATGCCAAGGACCGCGCGAAGTTTCTGATTGAAGGCCAAGCGTAGTCATTGCCGATAAAAGACGAATCGCCTTCATTGCTGCGTGCATTGAATGCCTAAAGGATAGGGAACCGATACGACATGCAAAACGCCTCGGGGACGCTAAACGAGCGCGTCGATAGCCTGCTTCGCGAGGCGTTTCTCGCCTGCGACTTACCCGTGGAAGGTGCTCGTGCGGTTCGTGCCACGCGTCCTGAGCTAGGCGACATGCAGTGCAATGGGGCGATGGCGCTGGGCAAGTCTTTGAAGCGCAATCCGCGCGATATCGCCCATGCCGTAGCGGAAAAGCTGCACGGAAACGCCGCTTTCGATTCGGTCGAGGTGGCCGGTGTGGGCTTCCTCAACCTGCGGCTATCGGCGGCGCTACTCGCGGATTACGCGCGATTCCAACTCGATTCGGAGAGCGTCGGTATCGAGCGCGTGAGCGAACAAGCCGAGCAAGTCGTTATGCTCGACTTTGGCGGTCCCAATGTCGCTAAGCCGCTGCATGTGGGCCATCTCCGTTCGCTCGTGATCGGGGAAAGCCTGCGGCGGATTTTCGCTTGCCAAGGCTACCGGACGATTTCAGACGTCCATCTCGGCGATTGGGGCTTGCAGATGGGCATGCTGATCGCCGAGATCCGCCGAGTCTTTCCCGATTTACCGTGCTTCGGTGCTTCGCCTAGCCTCGATCGCGGCGCGCTCCCGTTCGAAATGCAGGACCTTCAGCAACTCTATCCGCGCGCGGCGGCGGCTTGCCAAGCGGATCCCGAGCGGATGAGCGAAGCGCGCGAAGCAACGGCGCAACTGCAAGGCGGACATCCCGGCCATACGATGCTTTGGCAAGCGATTCGTACGATGTCGCTCGAGGCGCAAAAGCGCGACTTCGACGTGCTCGATGCGCATTTCGATCTCATGCTCGGAGAAAGCGATGTGCAGTCGCTGATTCCCGATATGGTGGCCGATTTGCGCAATCGTTCGATCGCGGTCGAAAGCGATGGGGCGCTTGTGATCGACGTGGCCGAAGCCGGCGATGCGAGTCCGTTGCCGCCGCTGATCTTGGCGAAGTCGGACGGCGCGGCATTGTATTCGACGACAGACCTCGCCACGATTCTCGATCGTGCACGCGATACGAAATTGGCGAAGATCGTCTACGTCGTCGATCAGCGGCAAGCGCTGCATTTCGAGCAAGTTTTCCGGGCGGCTCGCCGCGCCGGGTTTGCGAACGATATCGAACTCATTCACGCGGGCTTTGGCACCGTGAACGGCGCGGATGGAAAACCGTATAAAACGCGGCAAGGCGGTGTTGCGCAACTGTCGGACTTGCTCAATGCTGCGATCGAGAAGGCGCGCGAGCGGCTCGCGGCGATTCACGCCGGAGCGGGCGATCTCGACGAGGCCGGTACGCCAAATGCCGACGCGCTTGCCGTGGATACCGACCTCGATAAGCTTGCGCGACAGGTTGGGATCGGTGCGATTAAGTTCGCGGATCTCTCGAGCTTTCGGACATTGGGCTACGTGTTCAATCCCGACCGCATGGTGTCCTTCGAGGGGCGGACGGGGCCCTATGTCCAGTACGCGTGCGTGCGCATTCAGTCGATGTTGGCCCGAGCGAGAGAAGAGGGCGTATCGGTTGGGACGATCCAGCCGGAGCATGTCGCCGAGCGGGCGCTATTGCTCGAGTGCGCTCGGCTTCCCGAGGTGGTGAAATCCGCGGCGGCAAACCTAGCGCCGAACGAGCTGACCGATTATGTGTTCGGGTTAGCGCAAGCGTTTAGTCGCTTTTATAGCGAATGCCCTGTACTTGCAGCCGAGGCGCCGGCGCTACGAGCCTCGCGCTTGGCGATGAGCACGCTTTGCTTGCGCGTGCTCACACAGGGGTTGTATCTGCTCGGCATTGCCGTGCCCGACCGGATGTAAGGCGGTCTTTCAGTGATAGATAGGATAGGTTGGCGTTGCTTGCCAGCGCATGGCTAAGCTTCGATCGCGACTCGCTCGACGTAGGAAAAGCGACGCCAGCCTTCAACGCCGACAAACACGCAACTGATACCGTGCGCGCTGGCTGCTTCAGCGAATTTTTCGCTGCACAGCACCTTCAGTTCGGCAAGCGCTTCGTCCGTAAAATCGTAGGGGCTAACAAACGAGATTGCGGCTACTAGGCGCCCGTTAGATTCTTGGAATTCGTCTTCGCGCGCGCAGATATCGTAGGCCGGAACCTCCACGTCTTGGTCGCCGCGATAGATCGAGGGCAAGCCCCGATACTCCGCCTCGATCGTGCCGTAGGCATCTTCGCGTGCGTTAAAGACGGCTTCCGGAATGTCGCCTTCGAAGTCAGCCGGTAGTCCTGCTAGCTGAAACTGCAACGCAATCCAAGCTTCCTCGAGTACGGGGGTGCTGCTCGATACTGCCATGTATTTATCCTTCGGTCGTAGCGATTGTCGGAGCGGATGGGGTGGCCGGGCACGCGCAGCGATTCGCGGGCTCAACCATGACTGTCCACCCAGGCGCGGCTCCAATTGAGACCGACGAGCTCGGCTTCGCTTTCGCTCTCGAAGGTGCCTAACACCCCCGACGTTTCGACGAGCTTGTTATTTTGCGTGATTGTGCCGCTCGCCGCGTATTCGTGACCCTGCCGAATGGCGTGCCCCCATATCGAATACCCTTTGTAGCGCTCGGCGTCCATCAACGGCTTACCTCCGGTCGTGTACCGCGTGAATTGACTCGCAGTATATTGCCTTCGGGCGTGAGTTGCGGCGGGAAGAGTTGCACATGGGGTGCCGCATCAAGCGAAACCGAACGCGTGGCGTGAGCACGCTTCGTGGATTTCGATGCGCTCGCCGTCACGCGCGACGGTTTCGCTTTTGCTGTGTGCTTTGCCGACAGGCGGTGGACCGCCGGCCGATGCGGCGTGTGGTGGCTGACGCGACTCGTGTGCGGGGCGTGCCGCGCCTCCGGCGGATTCCATACCTCGCGATAGTGTTCGCTAGCGTGGGCCGTGCAAACCGAAGCGCTAGCCAACAGCGTGACAACCAAAACGCGCAACATTCTTTCTCCCTGCCTTCAAAGCAAACTGTGCCATTTCAGCGACGCCGAAAACTTCCGGGCTGGCTGCGGCGAACTGAGTGAATATTACTGTATATCTATACAGGTGTCACTCGGTTCGTGGTTTGAGGTGGCGCGGCGAGGTCGAGTCGGCACCGACGCATGGCGGACGGTGACAGCTCCGGTTCAGTTGGATATTAGGCTCCGATCCGGGCTTTTTAAATATGCACTATAGAATGACGCCGGACATTATCCGCGGCGGCGGTGCACTGTCGATGGCGTTTGTACGCAATGATCGGCCGCGCCTGAGGTAGACGGGGCTGCATGGCAGTCCCGCAATGACGATAGCAGGTTGGAAATGACAGGCAAGCAGAGTAAGCGCAAGGCGCCAAAGGCCACGGACGCCAAAAAGACAGGCGGCGGTACGGCAGTCGGGGGAGGCGTCAATTTTCAGGCCGCGGTGACGGCGATTGTTGGGGTGCATATTCTACGCGGCACCGCTTTGACCTGGCTCGACGGAATATGCAGCGACAAGCCCATTGCCGTATGGGCGGAAAGCGAGGGGCCGGGAGACGACCTGTGCATCGAATTCGAGACCAGCGCCAAAATCGAGGTGCAGGTTAAAAAGGGCTTAGTTCGCGGTACCGGCCTTTGGGAGGCCTTGCGCTCGATTGCGAAGGCAATCCATCAGGGCCGGTTGTCGCACGGCGTATTGGTGGTCGCCTCGGATTCAAGCAATACCGTTCGCGAGGATTTAGCCAAGGACATCGAGCGGCTCGGGCAGGGCCGCACGGATTCGCTCACCGAGATTGGCGAAGAATGGGCTCGGCGGCTACGCGACGCGAACATACCCGCCCAAACCGTATGCCGATGTATGCGTATCAGAGTTATCTATGCGCTTAGCCCCGCAGACCCCGATATCGGTGCGGCCAAGGAGGTTCTTCGCTCTATCTGCGCGCGCAATGACGACATCGACGAGGCGTGGAACGGCCTCTACTACAAGGCCGTGCTTGCAATAGCAAACCGTGGCCGATGGACATTGTATGAACTGATTCGACTACTTAAGGGCTCGAATATTGCAATCCGCGAGGATGAATTCCCCGCGTCTGTGATCGATCGCTATTCCCGGTGGGTTCGGGATGCCCATGCGCATTTTTCGATTACGGGTATCAAACGCAAGATCCCGCTCTCACACTTGCTGCCGATGCAACTGGAGGAAACGGCGTCTCATGGCACGTCTGCCGGCGATGCTGCGTTAGCGCTGGAGCGATATCACAAGAGAGAGGAGCGTGCCCGGTTCGATAGGGCGCTCGATGCCGCCTGGACGGCGCGGTTCAAGAGGCTGGCCGTGGTGGTAGCGGGCCCGGGATTGGGCAAGTCGACGCTGATCAAAGAACTCGCTTATCAGTATTCGCAGGATGGCTATCCGGTGTTGCGTGTTGCACTGAAGCCGATTGCCGCGGCTATGGAGCAGGGGGCGACGTTCACGGAACTGCTCCTGAGTCATGCGCTCGATGGATTTCCTGTTTCACCGGAACAGGTTCGAGGCTTCGCGCGTTTAAATCTCGTGGTACTCGCGGATGGGCTGGACGAATGCGGGAGTGCGCACGGGCGTGTAGCGGAACAGATCAATTCATTTGCGCTGGGTCACCCCCGTGCGCGCATGGTGGTGACCACCCGACCGATAGGCTACGACACGGATAAGCTATCGGATTGGACGCATTACCGGCTTCTGCCGCCAAGGAAAGAGAACGGGGCGAAAAACCTCGAAAAGCTGGTGCGTGCCGTGTCGACGGATGAACGTGGGGTTTCCGATGCGGCGGATTCGTCGTCGTATCGGCTCGGGCACACGTCGCCCAGCGAAGCCATTTCGATTAGCCCGCAGCTGCTCGGGATGTCTGCCTCGCTGATTTATCATCTTCGCGCGTTGCCTGATACTCGCTTCGAACTCTATGGGCAACTGATGAGCCTATTCGAGCGAGCACCGGCGGATGCCTTGGAGGAAGCCGATCTCTACGAGATGATTCTCGACATCATCGGCTGGATCCTCATGGCCAATCCGCTGATCACGTTCAACGAATTGGTTCGTCGTACAGCCGAGACGCTTGCACTGGCGATGGAAGCGGCGCCCCTGACGCTGACGAGACAAGTCCGGCGTGCGATTGCTCATTGGGAACGCGTAGGTCTGATCGAAAAGGTGTTCCACGGCAGCACCGAGCTGCTGACCTTTATCCACAAGACGTTTTGCGAGTTTGTCGCTGCACGCTACTTGGTTCGAAATCGGAAGCAACTGATCGGAGAAGTAGTCGATCAACCGGACAAGCAAGAGGTGGTGAACTTCGCGGTTGCGCAAGGGTTGGCCGATGATTTGATCGAGTTCTACCTGGCGCGCCATGCCGAGGGGCGTGCACGGCAGTTGGAACCGGGCCTTTCATTACTGCGCGATGAAGACGTTGCCGTCTCTGAGCGCTGGGCGCAGGCGCTGATACGTCAATCCCTGAAGGCCATCGAGGAGGGGGCGACCGAGAGATTCGGCATAGGCCTTGCACTCTCTAAAATGGTAAAAAAGGAAAAGGCAGGGCAACTTGTGGGGCCGTGGGCTGCGGCGAATCTCGAGTCAAGCGATCCGGCAATCAAGCTCGTAGCGTGGGCCGTCGCTGTCAGTGATCGCTCCGCTCAGTATGACGCCGATAAGTTGTCTGCTGCTTTAGCGGAATGTCTTGGAAGCATGGAGGCGGTTAGCCTTCGCGATGTCGTCGATCGAAAGGATCGTCGTGATCGCGACTTGATAGAAGTGGTTGCTTTGGCGGCGTTGAAAGCACAGTCGGATGATCGGGCGAGGTTGTTTGCGGAGCAACACCTGCAACACAGTAAGCTCGCGACGTTGAAGTTTCGATTTCAGGTCAACGCTATTCTGAAATCTCGAGGCATCGAACCGTTGCCGCTGCCGCCGCTCTCCGAGATGCAAACCAAGCCGTCAGCTGGGTTAGTTAGATCGGTTCCGAGCGGTCCCAGTTGGGCGCAAGCGTACGTTAGCCTTTATCGAACAATCACTAGGGCTTTCGTCGGCGAGCAGCCTGAACCGACTACCGAGTTAAACCGTGGCCGACCTTTCGTTCAATTTGCCGGGCTGATATATGGGTCTGGCTTTATGGAGAGACCGGCGAACGATATCTACGCTTGGACGACCGCCCACGACGAGCTTGCCGCGCAAGCGACGATAAGAGCTGTCGCCCAGTTGCTGCCGCTCGATTTGGGCGTTCTCGCGGAAGAGGCGAGGGCACTGATGTGTCGAGCCGACGAGGATCTAATCGATTCGATCTTTGATTTTTACCCTGCGGTGGACATCGGCGAACCGAACTGGGACAACGCGAAAGATGTGCCGTTGAATCGCGAGCAGGTGTTGCGCGGACTGCTTCATCCGTCCGAGTGGATCAATTACCTCGCCGCGAACATTTTTGTTTGCTTGCCTATGTCGCGCGATGAGCTAGAGGCTCTGTTGAATGCGGCGACCGGCGATTCCTTGCGCCGCATCGTCGGACTCATTCTCCATCATTATTTTGATCAAACACAGGCAATGTTGGTGCAGCGGCTGACGAATGATGCGTCGGGTGACGTAAGCGCCGTTTTCGACGCGTTCGTTGATCTCCAGACCTCACCCTCGCTCGATCTTATGAAGGCAACGCTGACCGCCTTGGGTTTGAGCAATGCGAATACAGTCGAGTCTGCCAGCGAGCTTCTGACTCTATGGGTCGATAGCGGTACGACTGTAGACGAAGAAGTCATTGCCAAGGCCATCGAACATTGGGAAAACGAGGATGGCGGGAAGCGAAACAGCCTGTCGAAAACACCACTCGATGCGCTGGACAAGCTTTTGGAGCGGGTCAGGGCCGCTCAATGAGGGAAATCATCAGCTACTTACCGCAAAAAAACCGCCGGCTCGTGTTACGGATGGCGGGATCGACTGTCATTTTGGCGGTACCGCCCTTGAAACGGTTAAATATGATGAATGCGTGACGGCCCGTTCCCGTGCCGGACTCAGGGCGCATTGGGGCGGGCAAACTGGTTCTAACAAAGTCGGAGGAGCCATGATGCTTTTCGCCTCGAGCCGAGCGGGTCTTGCAGTCGCGGTCGCGCTGACCATGCCGGCCATCGCCCTGGCGGCGGGGCCGTTACCGCAGGGCGGGCAGTTCGTCGCCGGCTCCGGCGTCATGTACCGCAACGCGACGTCGCTCGGGATCGTTCAAGGAACGGACCGGGCCGTTATCGATTGGAAGAGCTTTTCGATCGGCGCGGGCAACAGCGTCTCCTTTCAAAACGCACGTGCCACGCTGAATCGGATCACGGGCGAAGATCCCTCGCTCATTCTCGGCTCGCTGACTTCGAGCGGCGATCTCTACGTGATCAATCCTCATGGCATGGTCATCGGCAGCAGCGGAGTCATCGTCACGGCTGGGCGCTTCGTCGCCTCCACGCTCGATACGGACAACGCCACGTTCATGAACGGTGGCCCGCTTACATTCTCGAGCCCCTTGGGTAGCGCGAACGGCGCCATCGTCAACGGTGGCCATATAACGTCCACCTTCGGCGACGTCATTCTTCTCGCTAACAACGAAGTCGATAACGTGGGCACCATCGGCGCATCGAACGGCACCACGGAACTTGCCGCGGGGCAACGAATACTATTGCAGGATTCGGCGGGAAGCCGGCAAGTGTTCGTGCAGAAAGGCAGTGCGGGTACGGTCGTCAATCGTGGCGATATCGAAGCGGCGCAGATCAGCCTGCAAGCGGCCGATGGCAATGTCTACGCGCTCGCCGGCAACCATGCGGTGCTGCGTGCGACAGGCGCCGATATACGTGACGGTCACGTGTGGCTCGTCGCCGATACAGGCAGAGTTTGGATGGACGGCACGATCGACGCGCGCGATGCGGACGGCAGCGGCGGCACGGTCGATACGCAGGCGGCGAGATTGCGGATCGCGGGCGGTCCGACGGTAAAAGCGAACGTGTGGAACATCACTCTGCCGATGTACGCGATCGATGCCGTCGACGCGCAAATGCTACAGGCGAATCTCAATGGAGGCACGTCGATCGGTATCCGAACGACAGGTGTAGGCGGCGCAACGGGAGATGTCGACATTGGATTCGGCATGCATTGGAGCAGCGCTGCATCGCTGACGATCGACGCGTATCGTTCGCTGACGATCGACGAGATTTCGAAGTTGATCAACGAAGGCTCGGGCAATTTGACGTTGCGCGCCGATTCGCAAGCGATCGATAACGGCGGCAGCATCGTGAATAACGGCGTGGTGGATTGGTCCCGAAGTCTTGGGACCGTCAGCACTTACTACGACATGAACGGGACCTATGTTCCCGGCGCAATGTTTTCTAACGCGCTTTGGACTTCACCGATAGACAGCGGTATTGCAACGCAAATTTCCGCGTACAAGCTAGTCAACAATCTTTCGGACCTGAACGACGTCCGGGCCGATCTCACCAGCAATTACGCGCTCGGCGGAAACATCGATGCCGGAGGGCTTGGGGGCAACATTTTTATTCCCATCGGCACGACCGATACGCCTTTCATGGGCCAATTCGACGGGCAGGGCCACACGATCGACTCGCTGACCGTACGCGAGGTCACCGGCAACGCGGTGGGGCTGTTTAGGATATTGGGTGCGGGCTCCGTCGTGCGCGATTTGAACCTCAATGGGAACGTGGCGGTAAGCGGCGGGCCCAGCGATCGTACAGCCAACGAGGGAATCTTAGCGGGCGTAAATAACGGGACTATCTTACGGGTCAAGACGTCGGGTAGCGTCGTCGACTATAACGCCGGAAACGACTCTTGGGACGGGGGACTCGTGGGCGTCAACCTCGGCACGATTGAGCATTCGAGCAGCACTGCAAGCGTGACCTCGGGGGTAGCGGGCGGCCTGGTCGGCGTGAACTACGGCACGATCGATCAGTCGCACGCGTCGGGAGAAGTTCAGGGGGTGGGAACGGGTCCCTTGGACGGCCCGGGAGGCCTCGTCGGCCAGAATTTAGGCGGGACGATCAGCCTTTCTTATGCAACGGGTCTAGTGCGAAACGCATGTTATGGCGATGTCTGCACCGGCGCGGCGGGACTCGTCTACGAGAACTACGCCGGCGCGATCGTCCAATCGTTCTCAACGGGTACGGTGGACGCGACGGGATGCACGCCCGATAGCTGCGGCGTCGGTGCGGGGCTGGTCTGGAGGAATGACAAAGACGGCACGATCACCCAGTCGTATGCGACCGGCTCCGTATTGGCTTCCGGTTGTGCGAATAATGTGATTTGCGGTGCCGCGTCCGCGCTCGTCGGCTACAACCTAGGGACGATTAACCAGTCGTTTGCCACGGGGCAGGTATCGGGTGGGGTTGTCAAATCGCCCTCCGGGCCGAAGGTGTTGAGCTACGGCATCGCGTTCAGCAATAGCGGCGTTATAGGAAACGACGTGTACTGGGATAAAGATACGACCGGGACTTCTATCGGTGTGGGCGAGGGTATTCCGATCCCGGCGGCAAATGGATTGATCGCAGCACAGATGGCCGACCCGGCCAGTTTCTCGGGTTGGGATTTCAGCTCGGCGGGTCCATGGGAGATGCCGATCGCATCCGCACACCCGATTCTTCGTTGGCAGATGCAGCCGTAATGCATGCGCGACGGGATGGGATGGACGACCTCACATTTGCGAGGTCGCGTCTTCTCCGCTTATTGGCCGAACAGCTTCTTGTGGAGTTCCGCGTAAGTGATTTGCGCTTCGTACGTTCGGTTTTAGCCGGCGTTCAACTCTGCGACGCGCTGGAGACGTTCGTCGAAAAGAGCCCTGTTATTAGGCTTGAGCTTACGTAGATCGGCCAGGACTGCTTCGAATCTTGTGGCTTCCGTACCGTGCTTTATGTCGTCGATATGCGCTCTGATTTCGAGAAACGCATTGATGGCATCGTCCCGCTTCACGTTGGTCTGCCGTATCAGCGAATCGAGTGCGTCGGAAATGCGGCCCAACTGCTTACCGTAACTCTCTTTGGCGACGATTGCCCGCTCCATGAGCGGATCTGTCGAGTTCGAATCATTGACTACCACGCCCGCGAACGTCCACGGCAGTATCGATTGTTGAAGGCGCTCTGGCGCCGCAAAAAGCGTCTGCGCGAACTGCATCGGCCAGAGCATCGTCGACCATGGCCAAGGTGCCGCTTCGGTAGGCAACATGTTGTTCCCCTTATACGGTGCAATGTGCCGCGGAAGGCGACATCGGAAATCGTAGATCGGGTAAAGACTAGGCGATTCGAACTATTGAAGACTGTTAAGTCGTACCAGGGCATGACCTTCGGCGGGCGTTCTCAATTCTGCGCAACGCTCGACCGAAAGTTGCCGCAATGCTATTTACCTTCCTCCTCGATCGCGCCGAACGGTGCTTCCGTATCGCGTTTGTACTCGAGCAAGTCGCCTGGTTGACAATTAAGCACCTCGCAGATGCGCTCGAGCGTGTCGAAACGCATGCCCTTCACCTTGCCGGATTTCAAAAGCGATAGATTGGGTTCGGAAATGCCGATGTGCCGCGCTAGTTCGCGCGATTTCATCTTGCGCTCGGCTAGCAGCACATCGAGTCTTACTAGTATAGCCATAGTTCGTTAAATAAAGCCCTTGTTCTCTTCCGCAACTCTCGCGGCCTCAACCATCGCCCACGAGATGCCCAGCATCAATCCACCGAGCAACGTCACGAAGTAGTCGCTAAGCGTCAATTCGAGGACCCAGTGAGTCGAATATGACGCCGCTTGTAGGTTGCTTCTGAAATGATCAAACGACGCTTCAAACGAGGGAATGCGTTGGCAAAAAATCGCGTTTTCGTCCGACCAGTCGACCAGCCCCGCGAGTGTCTCAAGCGCGCAGCTCCAAATTCAAAAGAGCTAACAGTGCCTAGCGCCGTCCGATCGAAGTGACGTTGGCCGTTGCCGTCGAATACGCCATGGCGCTGTTGCGTCTGCCCGCCGACGTAACGACTGCGACCTTCGCATTGCGGTACTGCGACTGAGCATGGCTTTAGGTAAAACGGCAGTGTAAACCCTAGCTCATTATTCCCACGGAATGGGAATTGCATTTTTGTCCAGCGGGAGCGATGTGGCATTCTGCGTCATCGGAATCGCATCTCTTTCGGGCAAGACTCAACGTGAAACAGGAATCCAGCGTCATCGGCGCCGAGCGCCTGCTGCTCGTACTTACTGCGCTCGCGAGTCACGGTAAAGCCATGTCCGTGAAGGATATGCTCGGCGTGACCGGTCTGGCGCAAAGCACGCTCTATCGCCAAATCACGCTGCTTAAGCGCTGGGGCTTCGTGACGGAGGACGCGGGCTGCTATGCCCCCGGTCCCGTGAGCTTGCAGCTCGCACTCGGCTTCGACATCAATTCGATGCTGGTCGAAGCGAGCCGCGACGGCATGGCGGAGCTCTCGCGCGCGACGCAGGAGAGCGTCGGGCTCATCATCGCCGTGAACGACCAGGTGATCTGCCTCGAAATGGTCGAGAGCACGCACTCGCTGCGTTGCTCGTTCGAAAAGGGCCGCGCGGTGCCGTTGCGCGCGGGCGCGTCCGCCAAGTCGCTGCTTGCCTTCATGGCGGAGAAGACGCGCAACGAAGCGCTGGAGCGCCAGTTTGCCGGCGACGACGCGGCGCGAGCCGCCCTTGAAACGGAGCTCGAGCGCATTCGCGCGCGCGGTTACGCCGTGAGCGACAGCGAAGTGGATCCTGGCGTCTGGGGCGTGAGTGCGCCCGTGTTTCGGCGCATGTCGCGCGGCGCGGGCGCGAGCGCATCGATCACGCTGATGGCCCCGTCGTCGCGCGCGGCGGGCCGCGAACAACAGCTCGCCGACTGGACCGTGCGAACGGCCAACGGCATCTCCACCCGACTGCAATCTGCCTGAGCCTCACTCAACGACGACCACACACTCTGGAGCCCGCACCATGAAACTGAAAACCCTTCTCTCCGCTGCAAGCCTCGGCATGGCGCTGCTGACGGCGATCGCGCCCGGCACGACATTCGCGCAGGATTCGAACGTGCTCAACGTTGCAACCGACGCGACCTTCCCGCCGATGGAGTTCGTCGACAAGGGCCAGCGCACCGGCTTCGACATCGACATCATGAATGCGCTGGCCAAGGCGATGGGCAAGCAGGTCCAGTGGACGGACATCGACTTCAAGGGGCTGATCCCGGGTCTCGTGGCGCGACGGTTCGACGCGGCGATCTCGGGCATCTACATCACGCCGGAGCGCGCGCAGGTGGTCGATTTCACTCAGTCGTACTTCGCGGGCGGCCTCTCCGCGCTTGTCAAGGCGGACTCGCCGATCAAGACCCTCGCCGATCTCAACGGCAAGAAAGTAAGCGTGCAGGTCGGCACCAAGTCCGTCAATTTCCTGCGCGACAACTATCCCCAGGTGCAGCGCGTGGAGGTGGAAAAGAACCAGGAAATGTTCGATCTCGTCGGTATCGGCCGTGCCGACGCCGCCGTCACTGGCAAGCCCGCAGCGTACCAGTTCGTGCGCACGCGCCCCGGTTTCCGCGTGCTCGATAAGGAGCTGACGACCGAAGCGTACGGCATCGCGGTGCGCAAGGACGAATCGCAACTGCGCGACCAGATGAATGCCGCGCTCGCCAAGATCAAGGCGGACGGCACCTACAACGCTATCGTGAAGAAGTGGTTCGGCGCGAGTGCCAGCACTACGGCGAACGCGAAGTAATCCGGCGGACCCGAATCATGCAACTCGACTTCACGCCGGCATTCGCCGGTTGGGCTGACATCGCGCACGGCGCGCTGGTCACGGTGGAAGTGACCGCCGCCGCGCTCGTGCTCTCGTGCCTGCTCGGCCTCCTGATCGGCATCGGCCGGCTCTATCCGCAGCGGCGGCTCGTTTATGGCTTCTGCACCGGCTATCTGATCTTCTTCCGCGGCACGCCGCTGCTCGTGCAGCTGTTTCTGCTGTTCTTCGGCTTGCCGCAGTTCGATATCCTCTTGCCCGCGTTCGTGTGCGGCATGCTCGGGCTCGGGCTGTATTCGGCGGCCTACGTGTCGGAGATCGTGCGCGGTGCGATCCAGTCGGTGGATCGCGGACAGATGGAAGCGGCGCGCTCCATCGGTATGTCGTCGGGAGAGGCCATGCGCGCGATCATTCTGCCGCAGGCCATCGTGCGCATGATTCCACCGCTCGGCAACGAGTTCATCGCGCTGATCAAGAACTCGGCCCTGGTGTCGCTGCTGACGATTCACGACCTCATGCACGAAGGCCAAAAGATCATCAGCGTGTCCTACCGGTCGCTCGAAGTGTATATCGTGATCGCGCTCGTGTATCTCGTGCTTACGCAAACGACGAACTTCATTCTTTATCGCGTCGAGCGTCGGCTACGCGCAGGAGGCATGGTGCAATGAGCAACGCTCAACCTATCGTCAGCATTCGCGAACTCACGAAGTCGTTCGGCACACATCGCGTTTTGAACGGCATCGACTTCGACATACAGCCGAGCCAGGTCGTGGTCGTGATCGGGCCGAGCGGTTCGGGCAAGAGCACGTTCCTGCGCTGCTGCAACGGGCTGGAGCAGCCCGAGCGCGGCACGATCGATATCTGCGGCCACCGGCTAGTCGATCACGGCACGATGCTCAAGGACCGCTCGCTCAACGCGCTGCGCACCGAAGTGGGCATGGTGTTCCAGTCGTTCAACCTGTTTCCACATCTCTCGGTGCTGCACAACATCACAGTGGGTCCGCGCATGCTGCGCGGCGCCTCGAAAGCCGACGCCGAAGCCGCTGCGGTTGCCCTGCTCAAGAAGGTGGGCCTCGAGCACAAGGCGCATGCGATGCCCGCCAGCCTTTCTGGCGGCCAGAAGCAGCGCGTCGCCATCGCGCGGGCTCTGGCGATGCAGCCGCGTGTCATGCTCTTCGACGAACCGACTTCGGCGCTCGACCCCGAACTCGTGGGCGAAGTGCTACAGGTGATGAAGCTGCTCGCCTCCGAAGGCATGACCATGCTCGTGGTCACGCACGAGATGGGCTTCGCGAAAGAAGTGGCGGACGTCGTGGTTGTAATGGACGGCGGCGAGATCGTCGAAGCGGGCCCCCCTGCGCAGATTTTCTCGACGCCCACGCAACCCCGTACGCGCTCGTTTCTCCAGGCAGTGCTGTCGCGCGCGTGAGCCCGACCTTGATACGCGGCGCCGCACTCGTGGCGTCGCCGTGGAAGAATGGCGGCGGCATCACGCGCGAAATCGCGTCCTGTGCGTACGAGTGGCGCGTGAGCATTGCCGATATCGATCGCGACGGACCGTTCTCGCGTTTCGACGGCATCGACCGCCTGTTGATCGTTCTCGACGGCGCAGGGATGACGCTCGGCGCAGGCGTCCTGGGTGAGTTTGACGTCGCGTGCTTCCCCGGCGAGGCGCCGGTGACGGCGCACCTCGCAAACGGCCCGGTGCGGGTGTTCAATGTGATGACATACCGGGGTGCGGCGCGCGCTTCGGTCGACATCGTGCGCGCACCGGGGCGCCGGACCTTCGCCGCGGACACGGCTTTGCTGCTTTGCACGCAGGGATCTGTCGAGGTGCAGGCCGGGCCGGCGTGCATCGCGCTGGCGCCACTAGACACGCTGCGCATCGACCGGGCAAATCCCGTCGAGATCGCCATAGAAGGAGACGGCGTGCTGGTGTGCACGTCGCTGGATACGGAAGCCGACTCTTGAATTCATCCCCCAAATCGCTGTTCGCAGCGCATGCGCTGCTGCCGGACGGCTGGCGTACCAACGTGCTGATCGAGTGGAACGACGCCGGTACGCTCGTCGCCGTTACGCCCGACATGACCACCGCGCCGGCGGATGCCGCGCGTGCGGCGGGGCCGGTCATTCCAGGCATGCCGAACCTGCATTCGCACGCGTTTCAGCGCGCCATGGCCGGCCTCACGGAATACCGCGCCAATCCTACGGACAGCTTCTGGAGCTGGCGCGACCTGATGTACCGATTCGCCGCACGCATCACGCCCGAGACGCTGGGCGCGATAGCGCGCTGGCTGTACGTCGAGATGCTCAAGGCCGGCTATACGTCCGTCTGTGAGTTCCACTATGTGCACCACGCGCAGGACGGCGGCCGTTACGCGGATCCGGCCGAACTCGCGCAGCGCGTCGTGGATGCCGCGAGCGAGACCGGCATCGGCATGACGATGCTGCCGGTGCTCTACCAGTACAGCGGCTTCGGCGCTCAACCGCCGCGCGCAGATCAGCGCCGCTTCATCAATGCGACGGACGCCTTTCTGAAGCTTCTCGGCACGCTGCGCTCCGCGCGTCCGGAACACGGCGCGCTGCGTTACGGAATCGCGCCACACTCGCTGCGCGCTGTATCGGAAGACTCATTGCGCGCCGCGCTTGAAGGACTCGATGCGATGTCGCCTGGCGCACCAGTGCATATCCACATTGCGGAGCAGACAGCGGAAGTCGACGCCTGTGTCGCGGCGCTTGGCGCGCGGCCCGTACAATGGCTGCTCGAGCGTTTCGACGTCGACGCGCGCTGGTGCCTCGTGCATGCGACGCACGTCGACGAAAGCGAAACGCTCGCACTCGCTAAGAGCGGTGCGATTGCGGGCCTGTGCCTTACGACCGAAGCGAATCTCGGCGACGGCCTGTTCCCCGCAAGCGACTACCTCGATGCAGGAGGCGCGTTCGGCGTCGGCTCGGATAGCCATATCGGCGTGGACTGGCGGGCGGAACTGCGGTTGCTCGAATATGGCCAGCGGCTCGCGCGACGTCAGCGCAACGTGCTGGCCTCGCCGCAGGCATTGCATGTCGCGGACCGCCTCTTCCATGGCGCGCTTGCGGGCGGCGCACGTGCGACCGGCCGCGCGGCCGGTGCCCTCAAGGAGGGCGCGCGGGCGGACTGGATCGTGCTCGACTCTGATCATCCCGATCTCGCCGAGCAGACCAGCGCGACGTGGCTGTCGTCCGCTGTCTTTTGCGAGCACGGCGACAGGCCGGTTCGCGACGTCTTCGTCGGCGGCGAGCGCGTGATCCACGAGCGCCGTCATCGCGACGAAGCCAGGCTTTACGCGGACTATCGCCGCGCGCTGGCGCAGCTTCTCGCCGATGCCTGAGCGTAACCGTCAACCGAACCCAGGCACCATGAACGATCTCTTCTCACTCGAACGCGGCGATGCGCCGCTATTGATTTCCATTCCCCATCTGGGCACGCAGATTCCGGATGCACTGCGCGACCGGTACACAGATATCGCGCTGACGGTCGCTGACACCGACTGGCACCTGGACCGCCTCTACGGATTCGCCCGCGCGCTCGGCGCAACGATTCTCGGTGCGCGCGTGTCGCGTTACGTGATCGACCTGAACCGGCCATCGAACGACGAAAGCCTGTATCCTGGCCTGACTACCACGTCGTTATGCCCGACCGAAACCTTTCGAGGTGAGCCGCTGTATCGCGAGGGCTGCGCCCCGGACGCGGCCGAGCGCAATCGCCGCGTGGCCACTTACTGGCAGCCGTATCACGACGCCCTGCATGAAGAACTGACGCGCCTGCGCCGCCAGCATCGCAACGTGCTGCTGTGGGAAGCGCACTCGATTGCGAGCGTGCTGCCGCGCCTTTTCGAAGGCAAGCTGCCGGACTTGAACATCGGCACGCAGGATGGTCGCACCGCCGCGCCTTCAGTGCAGAAAGCGGTGCAGCGCGTCGCCGCGGAGAGTCCGTTCACATGGATTGCGAACGGACGCTTCAAGGGTGGCTTCATCACGCGGCACGCCGGTGCGCCGCAGGACGGCGTGCACGCGGTGCAGCTGGAGATGTGTCAGTCCACCTACATGAGCGAAGACGCGCCGTTCGACTATCTGCCCGAGGTAGCGCAGATAGTGGAGCCGGTGGTACGCGGCATGGTGAATGGTGCGCTCGACGCAATCGTCAAGCTGACTCGGGACGCCTCTCAGGTGAAATGAGCTCGATACTTCCTTGCGCGACCTCTTGGGGCACATTCCGAAGACCACGAGCGCCAATCCGACCGAGCAGGGATGCTCTGCACAATTGATAACCGCTGCTCGGTCAAGCGTGCCTCAACTTCGAGGGTCACCCGCACCTGGCAACTCTGCCTCACCCCTCACTCCACCGTCACCGACTTCGCCAAATTCCTCGGCTTATCGATATCGGTCCCCCTAGCCAACGCCGCATGAAACGAGAGCAACTGCATCGGAATCGTGTGCAAGATCGGCGATAGCGGCCCATAGTATTCATTGAGCCGAATCACATTCACGCCCGGTCCCGACGACAACCCGCAATCCACATCGGCAAACACGAACAGCCGTCCGTTGCGCGCGCTGACCTCATGCATATTCGAACGCAGCTTTTCAAGCAACCGGTCGTTAGGCGCAACCGCCACGACAGGCATCTCGTCGCTGACGAGCGCAAGCGGCCCGTGCTTGAGTTCCCCCGCCGGATAAGCCTCGGCATGGATATACGAAATCTCCTTCATCTTCAGCGCACCTTCGAGCGCGATCGGATAATGCATCCCGCGGCCGAGGAACAAGATGTTTTCTTTCCGCGTTAGCGTTTCCGACCAACCCATGATTTGCGGCTCCAGCGCCAACACCTTGCCCATCGCATCGGGCAGATGCCGCAGCGCATGCAAGTGCTGTCGTTCCTGCTCTTCGGTCAAACGCCCTCGAAGTTGCGCCAACGCCAACGTCAACAGGAATAGCGCCACCAACTGCGTCGTGAAAGCCTTGGTCGATGCCACGCCAATCTCAATGCCCGCCCGCGTGATGAAGTTCAATGCGCATTCGCGCACCAGTGCGCTCGTGGGCACGTTACAGATCGCAAGCGTATTGACCATGCCCGCGCGCTTGGCCACGTGCACCGCGCCCAACACGTCCGCCGTTTCTCCGCTCTGCGATACGGCCACCACGAGCGTCTTCGGATTGGCCACGCTATCGCGATAGCGAAACTCACTCGCGATTTCGACCGCCGTAGGCAGGCCCGCGATACTCTCAATCCAATACTTGGCAGTTAGCGCCGCGTGATAGCTGCCGCCGCATGCAAGCAACAGCACCGAGTCGATGCCGTTGAACACGCGCCAAGCGTTATCGCCGAAAAGCTCCGGCATGATGGCGTTGACGTCGAGCAATGTGTCGGCCACCGCGCGCGGTTGCTCGAAGATCTCCTTTTGCATGTAATAGCGATAGCCGCCCAAGTCGGCCGCGCCGCTGTGCGCAGCGACAGTGTGCGCAGCGCGTTCGACGCGGTGGCCGTCGCGGTCGACCACCCAATGCCGATGCAATTGGATATCGGCGACGTCGCCGTCTTCCAGATAGACGATCTGATCGGTTTCGTTCGACAGGGCGATCGCGTCGGAGGCCAGGAAGTTCTCGCCTTCACCCAACCCAACGACGAGCGGCATCCCTTCGCGCGCACCCACGATTCTGTGCGGTTCGTCGCGGCACATGACGGCGATCGCATAGCTGCCGTGCAGCCGGGACACCGCACGCTTGACCGCCTCGAACAGGTCTCCGTCATAAAGATGGTCGATCAAATGAACGATCGTTTCGCTATCGGTTTGGCTTGCGAAAACGTAACCGTGCCGCTGGAGTTCGGCTCGCAAGGCGTCGCAATTTTCGATGATGCCGTTGTGGGAAAGGGCAATGCGCGCATCGTCGTCGCTCGGAGAAAAGTGCGGATGGGCATTTGTCGTGACGGGCGCGCCGTGCGTCGCCCACCGCGTATGGGCGATCCCGGCAAAACCCGATAATCCGAGCGACGCCACATCGGCCTGCAACGCGGCAACCCGCGCGACGCTACGCGCGCGCACGAGCTTGCGCTCTTGATAGGCGACGACGCCGCAAGAGTCATAGCCTCGATACTCAAGTCGCTTCAATCCGTCGACCAAAGTAGGCAAGACATTACGCTGGGCAACCGCGCCGACGATTCCGCACATTTCGCTCTCTCCGTGATTGGACCCGCACCGCAGGTCAGTGGGAGCGATCGTAATGGCCCGTCGATGAAATGTTCTTTCAAAAAATCGATGAAGATGAAATGGAATTTGAGATAGAATTCGATGTGAAATAAAATTTCATCTGGCGGGGCGGTCGCCTCGACCCTTGGACTCGATATGGACGCACTGGAACTGGACGAACTTGACCTGCGGATCCTTGCGATTCTCCAGGCAGATTCGTCGCTATCGAATATTGATCTAGCTCAAAAGGCGCTCGCCTCTGCGCCGACATGCTTGCGTCGAGTCCGCAAATTGAAGGAGGCGGGGCTCATCGAGCGCGAGGTCGCCGTGCTCGATCTTTCGAAGATTGCGTCGATGGTGACGGCCGTTATCGAAGTGAGTCTCGACCGTCAGGCTGCCGAGGATTACGACGCCTTTGAATCGTATATTTGCGGTGAGCCCGCGGTCACGCAGTGCTATCGCGTCTCGCCTGGGCCGGACTTCGTGGTCATTGTCGAGGTGCCGGACATGCGTTCATACGACGAATTCGCTCGCAGGCTATTTACACAATCGTCTAACGTCCGCAATGTTCGTACATTCTTCTCGATGCGTCGGGCGAAATTCGAGGCCAACGCGCCCATTGCGACGGTGCTCGGTCGTCAAGCTAGGTAAAAACATTGGATCCCCTGATACGCGAGATAGGTGTTGCTTTGCAACACATCGTTTAGTCAGACCAGGGAGTGCGATACGATATCGCGCATACGGGGGAATCGGTCGTCTGTTACGCGCGGTTTGTCTGGCCCCATGCCTATCGAAAGAAAACGAACTCATTTGAATTATGCCCAGCACTGTCGCGCTTCTTAGCATCGCGCTCATGTCCTGCGTGATGAGCGCCGCGGTGCTCGGTTCGCTGCTGAGCGCGCACGTGCGCGGCGTCGCGCGTTGGTGCACGGCATACGGGATTTTCTCTATCGGTATCGTTCTGATTCTCGCCAGTGCGCATCTTTCGCCCTGGCTCGGCGTCGCCTTCGCGCATGGGCTGTTCTTAGTGGCGAGCTTCGCCATCCTGCAAGGCGCGCGCGAGTTTTTCGGCAAGCGCAAGGCAACGGTCGCCGAATACGCGGCGGTCCTCTGCGTCTATGCGGTGCTTCTCTACTTCATCTACGTGAAGCCCAATCTCGATGCCAGCGTGGCTGTGAGCTCGGGGTATTTCGCATACGTACGCGGCGCGGTGGGATGGACCGTGCTCAAGTACCGACACCGGCAGCGCCCGAAATACAGCTACTACTTTCTCGCTAGCGCTGCGTTTGTCGGCACGGTGCTTCATCTAGCGCGTTCGGCGGCGTATGGGCTCGGAATGGACCATCAAGTGGCGTTTCTCGATCCGTCTCCGCTGAACATTGCCTTTTTAGGGCTAGGGATTCTGAGTTTTCCGTTTATGTCGATCGGGATGGTCATGCTCGCGCACGATCGGTTGGCCGAACGCATGGAGCGGCTCGCGACGGTCGACGAGTTGACAGGGGCGCTCGTGCGGCGCGCGTTTATGGAGCGCGCGGCGGCAGCCGTTACCGCGGCCCAAGCGAACGGGGCGCCTGTGGCACTCGCGATATTGGATTTGGACAACTTCAAGGCAGTGAACGATCACTATGGCCATGCGGCCGGCGATTGCGCGCTCGAGCATTTCGCGTCTACGGTACTGCAAGCGCTTCGTCCAGGCGATTTGTTCGGTCGTTTGGGCGGCGAGGAGTTCGCGGTGTTGTTCCCCGCGACTCGCGAGGCGGACGCTTTGCGGCTTACCAACGGTTTGCGAATGGCGATCGCGGCGCGTCCATGCGGTCAAACGCCTTACACGTTCAGCGCAGGGGTAGACGAGTTCGGACCGGGCGAGAAGCTTGCTCGAGTGCTCGCACGTGCCGATGCCGCGCTTTATACGGCGAAGGCTTTGGGGCGAGATTGCGTTGTGCTGGCCTCGTCGCACGGCGAGTCGGACGAACAACTCGCGCAACCCGGATGACATCGAAGTCGGTCGACAATAGACCGGCCGCCGCATTCCTTTACGAAGCCCGGGTGATCGTCAAGGACGGCGTGCTCGAAGGATCTCATCGACGTTGCCGACGCCGCGATGTATGCCGCGAAACGCGACCGATCTTTATTTCTGTTCGGGCCGGTCACGGCGAACGACAAAGCCTTCGACGTCAGCGCCCCGCGATGACGCGCCCCACTGTGGGACCGCCTCCGTTCATGACTGCGCTTCCAGCAGTTGCATCATGGTGCGCCCATTGCGCTGTCCTTGATCTTCGAAGCAGTTATTGAATATCACGTGGGTTTTCGTGACTTGCTTGGCAAGCATTTGGATTTGAATGCTGAGCTCGAGCAATTCCTCGTCAGCGTATTCATAATTGAAGCGGCCCGACGCCGATGGGCCGGTCGCATTCCACGTCTCGGTGTTACGGCCGTGCAGGCGCACGATGGCTAACTCACGGTTCGTCGCTTCCCAGACGGTTTGCGCTCGCGTCGTTACATCGGGCGGTGCATCCATGACCACGTGAGTGACGCCGTGCTCGCGCTCGAAGCCGAGCGTCCAGGACCGATGTTTGTCGTCGAGCCAAGACGAGTTGCGGAATTCTATCGCCATCGTATGGCCGCTCATGCGCGAGACGCACGTTTCGACGTGGGCTTTGCCTTGGGCGGAACTTGTTAGCCAAGGCGGAAACTGAAATAGGACGGCGCCTAGCTTGCCTGCTTGTTTCAATGGGGCAAGGGCGTCGAAAAAACGGCGCCAGACTTCGTCGAGCAGCTCGGACGGGAAATCGCGGTAGTAAAGATTCTTTTTTGCCGTTTCCGGTATCTGTAGGGCAATGTCCGGCGGCAGCGCCTCGCGTCCGGTTTGGTGTCCGGTCAGTAGGCGAAAGGCTTTGACGTTAAAGACGAAGGCCTCTGGCGTCCTTTCGACCCAAAGTTCGGAATTCGTTCTTGAGGGGAGGGCGTAATAGCTCGAGTCGACTTCCACGAGCGGAAAGATCGACGCGTAGTAGGCGAGCCGAGACTGCGCGCTTGAGCAGCCGCGCGGATAAAAGCGCTTGCAGGCGATTAGGGATTTGTCCGCCCATCCGGCGGTGCCGCAAAGGATTGTCGTCATTGCCGGTGGCCGACGGCTTGTCGCCAGCGTTAGTCGGATGATCGATCATCGAATCACCGGTGGATCGCGTGCGGAAGCAGGGGTTACCCTTAACCGGTCTGTGCGGGAACGCTAAAAAGCGCAGGGCCCTACCCAGGGAAGAGGCAGGGCCCGTCTACTGCAACTTCGAGGTGAGGTGAATCTACTGCTAGGGGTGCTTCTACTGCCAGGGGTGTTGCAACTGCTAGGTGCTGCTATTCCGAGGTGAGGTGCTGCTGGTGCTGCGGGTACTGCGCACTGCCATACTGCAACTACTGTACTGCCCATCAGGTACTCGTGACTGCTAGATGCTTCGAACTGCTAGATGCTTCGAACTGCTAGGTGCTTCGAACTGCTAGGTGCTTCGAACTGCTAGGTGCTTCGAACTGCTAGGTGCTTCGAACTGCTAGGTGCTTCGAACTGCTAGGTGCTTCGAACTGCTAGGTGCTTCGAACTGCTAGGTGCTTCGAACTGCTAGGTGCTTCGAACTGCTAGGTGCTTCGAACTGCTAGGTGCTTCGAACTGCTAGGTGCTTCGAACTGCTAGGTGCTTCGAACTGCTAGGTGCTTCGAACTGCTAGGTGCTTCGAACTGCTAGGTGCTTCGAACTGCTAGGTACTTCGAACCGCTAGGTACTTCGAACCGCTAGGTGCTTCGAACCGCTAGGTACTTCGAACTGCTAGGTACTTCGAACTGCTAGGTACTTCGAACCGCTAGGTACTTCGAACTGCTAGGTGCTTCGAACCGCTAGGTGCTTCGAACCGCTAGGTGCTTCGAACCGCTAGGTGCTTCGAACCGCTAGGTGCTTCGAACCGCTAGGTGCTTCGAACCGCTAGGTACTTCGAACCGCTAGGTGCTTCGAACTGCTAGGTGCTTCGAACTGCTAGGTACCACCTGCTACCACGCCCTGCCCGAACCCCGGTTTTGAAACCTATCAGCGATCACCCTGAGTGCTGAGAGGAATTCTTGCCACTGCTTCCAGCTACTACATCACTTCCTAACACCACGTCGCTTCGCGAGGGCTTCGTGGATGGAGCTGATGTCTTGCTCCATGGAAAGCAGTGTAGACCCGCCTCGGTCAAAGCAATTGGATGAAAGGAGTGCGTTTTCACGCTCAATTCATGGGATAGGTTTCAGCCGCGGCCGAAGCGGCATCTCATGGCGTGCCGGACGCCAACTCCATGACCCGCGGTTGGATCGAGTGATCTGTAACAAAAACGAAAGAATAAGCCGGCCCGTGCGAGCCGAAAGCCTTGCTGGGCGGGCCGCGTCAGCGATCGACGCCGTCGGGAAAAGACGCGCGTCCTTGCGTCAAGTCTCGCAAGGCAACGCGAGCGGCATCGCACATCGTGGCGGGCATGCGCAGCACGAGCCGAACTGAAAACCCATAGACACTGTCCACGAGTTCCGCGCCTTCCTGCTCCATCCACCTGCGCACGCGCGCTTCATCGGGATAGCCGATTTCGACCGCCAGTTCGGCCTGAGCGATCCGTTCGACACGTTCGGCATGCTGAAGGGCGCTCGCAATCGCATCGGTATAAGCGCGCACGAGGCCGCCCGCGCCCAGTTTGACGCCGCCGTAATAACGGACGACGGCCGCCAGCACGCCATCGAGATCATGGTGGCGCAGCACTTCGAGAATCGGGCGTCCCGCCGTGCCGGAAGGCTCGCCATCGTCCGACATGCCCGATTGCCCTCCGGCGAGCAATGCCCAGCACACATGCGTAGCGGTAGGGTGCTCCTCGCGTAGGCGGCGCAACGTTTGCATGGCGGCGTCGCGATCGGCGACGGGAATCGCATGCGCGATAAAGCGGCTCTTGCGAATATCGAGCTCGGCCATGACGGGGCCGGCAAGTGTGAACGTGGGCAAAACGAACTTATCCCCAGTTTATGTTGGCAAAGCTGTGTATAACCTGGTCACAGACTATGTAAGTGCTTGACACAAAAGCGTTGCGCACTCAGGTTCGCATTTGCGGCAGGCCGAACGCGGCAGCGGAGGGTGCCGGTACTCGCCGCGACCGGGAGCACCGGCCGGAGCGTGCCGACGTATGACAAAAAGCTTTGCCCGGTGTGCAATTATCGAACGCCGAAAGCGAAATTGGCAATTGCGGATACTTTCGGCAATATTCCCGTCCACGCCCGCCCGGACGATGGCATGATATGCGCCTGCGTTTGTCTGCCGCGCCCCTTTTCATTCGTATTGCCCCCGAATATGTCCGATTTGATCGTCCATGGCGGCCTCCCGCTTCGCGGAGAGATCACGCCTTCCGCCAATAAGAACGCTGTTCTGCCGATTCTTTGCGCCACCTTGCTGACCGACCAGCCCCTGCGGTTGATCGGCGTGCCGGAGATCACCGACGTCAAGAAAATCCTCGATATCTTCCGTACGCTAGGCAGCGACGTGTCGATGGATTTCGCGACGGGCGTGCTCGATCTGCATCATCGCGCCACTACTTTCGATCCCGCCGAGCATCGGTTGCCCGAGGAAATGCGCTCGTCGATCATGCTCGTGCCGCCGCTGCTCGCGCGTTTCGGCGTAGCGCGGCTCGAAAACGACGTGAAAGGCTGCACGCTGGGCGTGCGCGAGATCGATCCGCACGTCGAGGTACTGGAGCGGTTCGGTGCAACGGTCGAGCGCACGCCCGATTCGCTGATCGTCCGCGCCCATTCGCGGATGGCGGCCAACGACCATTGGCTCGATTACGCCTCGGTCACGACAACCGAGAACTTCGTCCTTTGCGCGGCTAGCGCCGCCGGCACGTCGACGCTCGTGAATGCCGCGTCCGAGCCGCACGTCCAAGAATTCTGCCGGTTTATCGCGATGCTGGGCGTTCCTGTCGAGGGCATCGGTACGTCGCGACTGATGGTGGAAGGCGGTCATCGACTCGGCGGAGGCGAATTCCGTTTTAGCGAGGACTTCCATGAAATCGCGACTTTCCTCGCGCTCGGTGCGATCACGGGCGGCGATATCGTCGTCAAGAACGGCGCGCCCGAACAATTTCCTCTGATCGATCGCACATTTGCGAAGTTCGGCGTCGAACTCGAGCATCGCGACGGCTGGTCGCGTGCGCTGCGCGACGGCCCCCTGCGTGTGCGCCGACCGTTTACGCCCAATATTCTGACGAAGGTGGAAGCGGCGCCGTGGCCGTATCTGCCCGTCGATTTACTGCCGATCTTTATCGCGCTCGGCGTCCGTGCCGAAGGCAGCGCGATGTTCTGGAACAAGGTGTACGACGGGGCGATGGGGTGGTCGGTCGAACTGTCTAAGTTCGGGGCGCACGTCTTCTTGTCGGATCCGCACCGGCTCATTACGTTCGGCGGCATTCCGCTCAGCCCGGCGAAAGTCGAAAGTCCCTATATCATCCGCGTCGCCATTGCCCTGTTTATGGTGGCCGCGAGCATCGAAGGGCGCTCGATCATCGCCAATGCGTTGCCGATCCGGCGTGCGCATCCGCGCTTCGTCGAGAACCTGCGTTCTGTCGGCGCCAACGTGGAATGGACAGCCGGCGACTAAACGCTGGCCTTAATTGAAGACGGGAACACGACGAAGCACATGCCGCTGCATGCGCTTCATCGCGCCGGTAGGCCGGAGCTGAAGCCGGCCGGTTACACGTTTACGGCTATACGGTTACTGCTGCACGCCCTTTTTCTTGGCGAGTTGCTGCGCGAGTTGGTAGTGGTGCTCGATGGTCGGCAACCCCTTTTGCGCGAGCTTCTTGAGATCGGCGTTGCGACCGTCGGCGATTTCCTTCTTGAACGCCGCGACCGCATCTTCGTGGCCCTTGAGTCCGATCTTCGCGATATAGGCGTCGTCGAATTCCTTGCCCTTCAACGGCTTCAATTCATCGAGCAGGCTCGTATCGGAATTGTCCTTGGGTGCCTCGACGCCATGCGGGGTCGCCGCCTTCAATTCGACCGTCAGCTTCGTGTGGTCGAGCATCATGTGATGCGCGAACGACTTCACGTCCTTGTCGCTTGAATTCTTCTGAGCGAGCTTGGCGGCGTCGATTTCGGTGGACGAGGACATCGAAGCGGCCTGAACGAAGTCGCGGTCGGGTTGCGGCAACGGATTGGCAGCCGTCGTCGATGCGGCTTCGGATTGCGATGCGCCGGGCGTTTGCGCTTGGGCGATGCCGACGGGGAGCAGCAAGACGCAGCAGGTCAAGGCTAGAGCGGTTCGCTTCATTTAGGCTCCTTAAAAGCTCAGCGTTGAAAGAGACGATGCGCGTCGATGCATCGAGATCGACGCGACCGTGGTTATTGCGCTGCAAACGCCGTACCTAGCAGCCCAATATCGGTCTCGCCGCTTGGGCGCACGCTTTGCTGCGCGTGAGGCATCGATGCGATCGAACGCGCTACGCATATGGAGACGATGCCGCTTACGCTTGACTGGATGTCTGCCCTCACGCGCCTCGCGTGCGCACTGGTCGCGGGAGCCGCCTTCGGATTCGACCGGAGCGAATCGGGCAAGGCAGCGGGATTACGTACGACGATTCTCGTGTGCCTGGCGGCCTGCGTCGCGATGCTGCAAGTCAACGCGCTGCTCACGCAGACAGGTAAGGGGCAAGGCAGCTACGCGGTGCTCGATCTCATGCGTCTTCCGCTCGGGATTTTGACGGGGATGGGATTCATCGGCGCGGGCGCGGTGTTTCGCAAGGACGGCCTGATTAGCGGCGTGACGACGGCTGCCATGCTTTGGTTCGTGACCGTCATCGGGCTGTGCTTCGGTGGGGGGCAGTATCGTCTCGGTATCGCCGGCACCGTTATCGGTTTGGCCGTTTTATGGGGGCTGCGTATCGTCGAGCACAAGCTGGAACGCCGCAAGGCGGCGTGGCTCACCGTGACGCACCCAATCGGATCCGATTGCCCGCAACGGTTGGCCGATCAATTGAAACGACTAGGGTGTTCGCTGGAGCCGCGCGGTGCGGACATGCGCGAGGGCGCGGGCAATTGCGAATCGCGCTATCTCGTGCACTGGAAGGAAGAGTTCGACGCTCATCGGATCGCATCCGCCTTTGACGATATCGGGCGCGCGAGCGGCGCCCAATCGGTGCATTGGTCGATGACGGATTGAAGCGGAGTCAACCGGCCGTACGCTGTTTAGGATCACTTACATTAAGCAGGGCGATGGTGCGCTGACGACCCGATTGACGCACACGCACAAACGCGACCCAGGTGTCGTCGGTCACTTCAGAGCCGGTAGCATTGGTGTTGTCGTAATTGGTTGTGAGCGCAACGAATAGGGTTTGCGGTCGATGCTATGCAGCCGTCCGACGGCGCGGCCAGTCGATCGGGAATGGATGCCGCCGTAGGCTTTGGGGGAACGCGTTCGTATAGTGAAGGGAAGAGCGGCCGGCTGAATCGATTGACGACCGCCCGTGCGAGCAAGCGACGCGCGCGGCCCGCACGGGTTTGGTCCAGCCGGCCTACCGTCTATATACGACCGAGCACGACGAGAATGACGACGATGATGACGATAATCCCGAGCGTGCCTGTCGGTGCATAGCCCCAGCTCCGGCTATGCGGCCAGGCCGGAAACGCGCCGATCAAAAGCAGGATGAGAATGATGAGCAGGATCGTGCCTAACATACCGCCCTCGCTTGATATGGTTGATAACGTGCGGCGTTAGCCGCTGGCCACTCGATCCGCAACTTATATGCCTCCCGGTTCGAATTTCGCGCAAGGCCCGGCGCGTCGCGGTCCTTGGACGTTTTTCGCGCGCGGCGGTATAGTCGCCGGTTCGTCGACATTACAAACGGAATACGCTGTGGCGACCGATCGAGCGATGAAACAACCGATACGAAACGCCTGGGCCGGAGGGGCGTCATGAGCGAGGCGCGCGCGCTCGTCTGGTTTCGCCGGGATCTTCGTTGCGACGATCATGCCGCGCTCAGTCGGGCGTTAGGCAGTGCCGATCGCGTATGGTGCGCATTCGTCTTCGATACGACGATTCTCGAGCCATTGTTGGCACGCAAGCGCCGCGCGAGCCCCGATGTCCCCCCGGCCGATCGGCGCATCGATTTTATTTTTGCGTCGCTGCGCGAACTTGACCAAGCACTTCGGAAAATGGGCGGCGGTCTCATCGTCGTGCACGGCGAGCCCGTGCAATCCATTGCGCGCTTGGCCGAGCAACTCGATATCGACACTGTCTACGCGAATCGCGACTACGAGCCATCCGCGATCGCGCGGGACGAAACGGTCGAACGGCAACTGAAGGAAAGTGGACGTAGGCTCGTCACGCTCAAGGATCAAGTGATTTTCGAGCGCGACGAGATCCTGAACATGCAGGGCAATCCTTATACGGTGTTTACGCCCTATAAGCGTGCCTGGCTGGCGCGGCTGGCCCCGGGCGACATCGCCCCGCGGCCGGTCGAGCCGAGGCGAGGCCAGTTGTGTCCGCCGCCCGGTTCGCCGGACGCTCCCGAGTTTCGGTGGCCCGATCTGGAGACGCTGGGCTTTGCGCCGAGCGATCTGGCGACACTTAAGCTCCCGGCCGGCATGCGCGGCGCCCAACGCTTGTTCGACGAATTCAACGAGCGTATCGATCGATATGAGTCGCAACGCAATTTTCCGGCGGTGAAAGGGCCGAGCTACCTGTCCACGCATTTGCGATTCGGCACGATCTCGATCCGCACGCTCGTGCGCGAGGCACATGCGCTGATGCTCCAGCCGGGCGGCGGCGGGGCCGGTACGTGGTTGTCCGAACTCATTTGGCGCGAGTTTTTCTTCATGGTCCTGGCGATGAATCCGCGGCTGGCGAGCGCGGCGTCGTTCAAGCCCGAATACGACGCCTTGAAGTGGGAGATCGGCGACGAGGCCGATGCGGATTTCGATGCGTGGCGCGAAGGCAGGACAGGGTACCCACTCGTCGATGCGGGGATGCGGCAACTGCTGCAAACGGGTTATATGCACAATCGCTTGCGCATGGTGACGGCAAGTTTTCTCGTGAAGGACTTGGGTATCGATTGGCGCCGTGGCGAGGCGCATTTCGACGAGTGGCTCAACGATTTCGATTTCGCGGCGAACAACGGCGGATGGCAATGGTCCGCTTCGACAGGATGCGATGCTCAACCGTGGTTTCGTATCTTCAATCCGGTGACGCAATCGAAGCAGTACGATCCGCACGGAAAATTCATCAAGCGATATGTGCCGGAACTCGCGGCGGTGCCCGACAAATGGATTCATGCGCCGTGGCTTGCCGCGCCCGAGCCACTCGCCGCCGCCGGTTTCGCGCTCGGCCGCGACTATCCGTTTCCTATCGTCGATCACGCCAAGGCAAGGGCGGCGACGCTCGCGCGCTATCGCGCCGTGAGCGGGCACGATGAAGAAGATAACGAAGAAAGCTAAGCGGCCCGCTCCAAGTCGTCGATGACGGCACCCAAAAAGCGCGCGGCTTCGCCACCGGTCACAACGCGGTGATCGAAGGTAAGGCTAAGCGGCAAGACGACATGCACGACAGGCTTGCCTTCGCGTGCTACGACGGCATCGTGCACGCGGCCGGCCCCGAGTATCGCCACGGTAGGCGGCACGACGATGGGCGCCGCATACTTGCCGGCGATCATCCCGAAGTTCGACAGTGTGATCGTGTTACCCCGCATTTCCTCGGGCGGAATCTTGCGCGCTTTTATATCCGCGCGCATCCGGTCGAGCCCGGCGCGCAGATCGTGCGCATCGCGATGCGCAACGTCGCGCAGGACGGGCACGAACAATCCATCCGGCAAATCGACGGCAATCCCGACGTCGATCTTCGCCAGCACCCGCCGCCGCGCGGTGCGGCCATCGAACCATGCATTGAGTCCCGGCTGCGCGCGGCAACCCGCGACGAGCGCACGGATCAGACGAATCGTCACGTCCGCGCCGGGTTCCCATGCGTCGATATCGGCATCGTCGATCACCGTGGCCGCCGCCACTTCGCTTTGCGCTTGCGCCATGTTCTGCGCCATGGCGCGCCGCACGCCGCGCAGCGTTTCGGGCGGACCGAGTTCGGCCAGAAGCTTCGCCGTGCGTTCGACATCGCTCGACGTCACCACGCCATCCGGACCGGTAGGCATGATCATCGCCAAATCGATGTCGAGCTTGCGAGCCAGTGCGCGCACGGCGGGTGTCGCCCGCACGGCCATGGTGCCCACGCGCGCACCCGTGGGAGCGGCGAAGCTCGGCGGAACCTCGGCGATGACGTGCTCGCTCGTCTGAACCTGCCCGACGACGGTACCGGTATCGGTCGCGCTTCCTTCGCCTTCGAAGCCGACGAGCGCGGCGCCCAAATGCACGATGTCGCCCTTGTTGCCGTAGAGCTTGGCGATGCGTCCCGCTTGCGGCGATGGAATCTCGACGATCGCCTTCGCCGTTTCCACGGCGACGAGCGGTTGGTCGGCGCTGACTTCATCGCCGGGTTTGACATGCCATTCGACGATCTCCGCTTCTTGCAGGCCTTCGCCGAGATCGGGCAGTTTAAAGATATTCATGTGGATGCCTCGAGCGTTTTTCGTGCGGCACCGACGATGCGCGCGACGCTCGGCATGTACTCAGCCTCTAGCCTGAACAGCGGGACGACGACGTCGTACCCGGTCACGCGCTCCACCGGCGCGAGCAGCGAATAAAGTCCGCGCTCGGCGATGGCCGCCGCGATTTCAGCGCCGAGGCCACAGGTGCGCGGCGCCTCGTGGACGATGACGCAGCGGCCCGTCTTGGCGACCGAAGCTAAGATCGTGTCGATGTCGAGCGGTTTGAGCGTGGCCACGTCGATGACTTCGGCGGCGATGCCGTCCGCAGCCAATGCATCGGCGGCCGTTAGTACCTCTTGCAGCATGGCGCCCCAGGAAACGAGCGTAACGTCGGTACCTTCGCGCAACGTAAAGCACGTGTCGAGCGGCAGCGCGTCGCCGTTGTCTTCGACAGGCTGTTTGAACAGGCGGTATAGCCGCGTCGGCTCCAGAAAGATGACCGGATCGGGATCGTCGATCGCGGCGAGCAGCAATCCATAGGCGCGCGCGGGCGAGGAGGGCATGACGACGCGCAGCCCCGGTATGTGGGCGAAGAGCGCTTCCGGACTTTCGGAGTGATGCTCCGGCGCATGAATGCCGGCACCGCACGGCGAGCGGATCACGAGCGGGCAGCTCAATCGGCCGCGCGTTCGATGGCGCAAGCGTGCCGCGTGATTGAGGATCTGATCGATGATCGGATAGATGAAACCCGTGAATTGAATCTCGGCGACGGGATGCAATCCCATTGCAGCCATGCCGATCGCGGTGCCGGCGATGCCGGCCTCGGCAAGCGGCGTATCGACGACGCGTTGCGCGCCGAATCGCGCCTGCAAGCCGAGCGTCGCACGAAACACGCCACCGTTCGCGCCGATATCTTCCCCGAGCAACACCACCGCAGGGTCGTGCTCGAGCGCATGCGCGAGGGCGAGATTGACGGCTTCGACGAGGGTAATGTCAGCCATGATCGCGCTCGGCTCGCGACGCGTATTGCAGCGCGTTCGCGAATTGGTCATTCAAGGCGCGCGGCAGCGACGCATAGAGATGATCGAACATCGCAGCGGGATCGAGCGGCCCGATCGCGAGATACGACTGTACGGACTCGTCCAGACGCCGCGCGCAGTCTCGATGCAGTTCGTCTTCACGCTGCTTGTCCCAGGCCGCCAGCGAGACGAGATATTTGCGTAGGCGTACGATCGGCTCGGCCAGCCAGGCCTGAGCGACGATCTCGGGATCGCGGTAGCGCGTGGCGTCGTCGGCTGTCGTGTGATCGCCCAAGCGATAGCTCATGGCTTCGATTAGCGAGGGGCCGTCGCCGCGGCGTGCTTTGGCGAGGGCAACACGAGCGGCCTCGTGGACGGCGATCACGTCGTTGCCGTCGACTTGCCGACCTTCGATCCCGGCTGCGATCGCTTTCTGCGCCAGGGTCTGCGTAGCGGTCTGCCCGGAGCGAGGCAGCGAGATTGCCCATTGGTTGTCGTTGATGACGATCACGAGCGGTGCCCGCCATACGCCGGCCATGTTCATCGCCTCGTAGAAGTCGCCCTTCGATGTGCCGCCGTCGCCCACGATCGCGACCGCTACGCGAGGCTCGCCTCGGAGGCGGAACGCATAGGCGGCGCCGGCCGCGTGGGCGACCTGCGTGCCGATGGGGACGCAATTCGGAAAATCGTGCGGCGCCGCGGCGAACGCGCTGCCGCGTTCGTCGCCTCCCCAATAGAGCAGGCTTTCCGTCATCGTGACGCCGCGCAGCAGTTGCGCCGCATGGTCGCGATAGGAGGGGAACAAGGCATCCTCGGGGCGCATTGCCGATGCGAGTCCGACGCCGATCGCTTCTTGCCCGATCGAGGACGCGAACGTGCCGAGTTTGCCGGTACGCTGAAGCGCGACCGCCTTCGCATCGAAGGCGCGTGTCAGCACCATCGCGCGATAAAACGCCGACAGTAGTTCGGGATCCTTAGCGAATTCGGGAAGGGGTTGCGTCGGTACGCCGTCAGCATCGAGAAACCGGGTGTACTCGATATGAAAGCTGGCGACCGTCGTCATGATCGATGTCCTTAAGAGCGCCCGCGCCCGGGCGCTACTCTTGTTCTTCTTCAAACGTTAGTACGTTTGCATCCGAAAACAAGGAGGACTCGCAACAGTGCGCGCGTCCGGCCACGCGCTCCTCGGAACATGTTCAAGCGTCCGCCGCCATCCCTTGCAACCGTGCGTTGCCCGCATCGCGCGCAGCGGCGCTCGTCGCATAGATTTCGTCGGATACAAGCGAGCGTTTGACGTCACGTGCGCCGAAATCGACAAGCGTGAGTACCCAGACATAACCGCCTTGATGCTCTGCCGTTTGAACGAATGCGCTGATCTCGCCGTTGGCTGCGTCTTTCATCGAGTTCTCCGAACGAGGCTCGCATCGAGCTGTGCGGGGAGCGCCTGCAAGCAAGCGCGGGCCTTCAAAAAAAATGGATAGGCAGCGGTGATTCCGCTGAGCAATGCGTGCCGACCGACGTTTCGCGCGCCGCACGCCACATCGATTTTAGGCAGGCATACGCAAAGCGCGAGCCGTTCATTGAGGACCGGATCGAGCGAAACGGCTAAGCCTCGGGAACGGGCTGGTTCGGCGGTACGCCGAGCAATTGCAGCGCGCCGCCGGCGACCGCGGAGAAGACGGGTCCGGCGACGGCACCGCCGTAATACGAGCGTTTGGTAGGCTCGTCGATCATCACCGCCACCACGAGACGGGGTGCATCGATCGGCGCGATGCCGACGAACAGCGAGCGATATTTCCCCTTCGCATATCCCGTACCCGCATGCTTCCAAGCCGTTCCCGTCTTGCCGCCCACACGGTAGCCCTCGACACGCGCCGCCCGTCCCGTGCCGCCCTTCAGGGTCGCCGCTTCGAGCATCGAGCGGATCGATGCGGCCGTGGCGGCTGTCGTTACCTGAGCCGCCGTGTTCGGGGCGGGCGCCGGTTCGGCGGATTCGTCGCGGGCGAGGAGGGAGACGGGGCGGACGGTGCCGTCGCCGGCTAGCGCCGTATAGGCCTGAGCCATTTGCAGCAGCGAAGTCGATAAGCCGTAGCCATAGGCCATCGTCGCGTGTTCGACGGGGCGCCACCGCGCCCATGGCCTCAGCTTCCCGGTCGCGACACCCGGGAACGGCAGCGGCGGGGCCACGCCAAGGCCGTATTGCCGATAGGCGGTCCACAGCGATTCCGGCGGGAGCGTCAGCCCGATCTTGGCGAGCGCAATGTTGCTCGACGTGGCGAGCGCTTGCGCTACGCTGACCGTGCCGTGATTCGACGTGTCGTGAATCGTGTGGCGACCGAGCCGGTACCAGCCCGGCGCCGTATCGATGAGCGTATCGGGGCGGACTTGCCCGGCGTCGAGCGCGGTCGCGATGGCGAGCGGTTTGATGGTCGAGCCGGGTTCGAACGTATCGACGGCGGCGCGATTGCGCATCGTATTCGTCGTGAGACTGGCGCGCGCATTCGGGTCGAACGACGGGGCGTTGGCCAGCGCGAGAATTTCACCGGTTTCGGCGTCGAGGACGACGACGCTTCCGGCTTGCGCCTGATGGCGCTCGAGTGCGGCTTTCAATTGGGCGAACGCGAGCTGTTGAATGCGTCGATCGATGGTGAGGCGAACGGTTTGACCGTGATGCGCGGGCACGAGCGGGCGCAGGTCCGACACCACACGCCCGAGCCGGTCGCGAATCACTTCGCGCTCGCCCGGCTCGCCGGCGAGTACGTGGTTCGCCGCGAGTTCGACACCTTCTTGGCCCGCGTCGTCGCTATCGGTCAATCCGACGACGTGCGCAGCCGATTCGCCTTCGGGATAAAAACGCTTCGAGGTAGGGATTTGCGTGACGCCTGCGAGGGCTAGGTCGGTGATTCGGCTGGCCGTTTGGACATCGACGTGGCGTTTGAGCAGAACGTTCGCGAGCCCCGAATCGAGGCGCGCTTGTAAGTGCGCTTTCGGCAGGGCGAGTGCTTTGGCCAGCGGCTCGAGCGCTTCGCGATCGAGCCGCTTGGGTTCGGCCCATATTTCGTAGGTAGTCAGGCTCACAGCCAGTAGCGCGCCGTCGCGGTCGACGATCGGGCCGCGTTTGGCTTCGAGCGCCAGCATTTGCCGATGCCGCTTTTCACCCTGTGCGACATGAAAGTCGTGTTCGACGATCTGTACCCAACCCGCGCGCGCCACGAGCGTGACGAACGCGAGGGTGATCACCACCATGACGCAAGTGGAGCGCTTGGGATGCCAGCGCGGGGTCAGCAAGGCGTCGCCTGTCAGCGAGCGAGAGGAATACGGGGTGGGGCGTTTAGGCTTCGATGCGGGCATTGAACGGGCGTCGTCTTGTAGCGCGCCCGGTGGCGCGAAGCCCGTATTGTAATAAAAATGTAAGTATTCGTGCGAGTGCACCGCTAACGCTTATTCGGCGGTGAGCGCGTCGACGCCGATTCGCCTGCCTTTTGGAGACGATTCGGCATCGACGCGAAACCCTTTGTTCCTAACGTATACGTCGTCGCCGGTTATGCGGGCAGCGAGAAGCCGGAGATGGCCTCGCGCAGCACGCCGGCTTGATCTTTCAGCGATTGTGCCGCCGCGGCCGCTTCCTCCACGAGCGCGGCGTTTTGCTGCGTCACCTTGTCCATTTCGCCGACGGCCCGGTTCACTTGCTCGATGCCGGCGCTCTGTTCGCGCGATGCGTTGCTGATCTCTTCGAGGATTTCGTTGACGCGGCGTACCGATTGCACGATTTCACCCATCGTCGAGCCTGCATTCGCGACCAGTGCTGCGCCTTGGTCGACGGTATTCGTCGAGGTTTCGATCAGCGCTTTGATTTCCTTGGCCGCCGTGGCCGAACGCTGAGCCAAGCTGCGCACTTCCGAGGCGACGACCGCGAAGCCGCGACCCTGCTCACCGGCGCGTGCCGCTTCCACCGCCGCGTTCAGCGCGAGAATGTTCGTTTGGAATGCGATGCCGTCGATGACGCCGATGATGTCGCCGATCTTCTGCGAGCTGGACGTGATTTCGTTCATCGTCCGCACGACGTCGTCCACGACGCTGCTGCCGCGCGTGGCGACGCCCGCCGCTTGCTCGGCGAGCTTGGCGGCTTGCGAAGCGCTTTCGGCATTCATCTTCACGTTCGTCGTCATCTCATCCATGCTCGACGCCGTTTGCACGAGCGCTGCCGCTTGTTGCTCCGTACGCTGAGAGAGATCCGTATTGCCGGCCGCGATTTCACCGGCACCGACGTTGATGTTCTCGGTCCCTGCGCGGACGCGCATGACGGCATCGGCGATACCCGATTGCATATGGGCGAGCACCGACATCAAGCTGGAGTCGTCGCCATGCTCGACCGGGATGCGCGCCGTCAGATCGCCTTCGGCGATGCGTCGGGCCGTGGCGACCGCCATTTCGAGGTTGCCTCCGAGCCCGCGGCGCACGCTGCGCAGCACGAGCACCATGGCGACGGTCGCGGCGATGCCGAGCACGCCGATGATGCCGACCCAGCGCACAAGGCTCGACATGAAGGCCGCGTTGATGTCGTCCATATACATGCCGGTGACGATGTCCCAATCCCACGGCGTGAAACGCAACCCGTACGACATCTTCGGCACCGGTACTTGGCTGCCGGGTTTGGACCACAGGTAATGGATGAAGCCGCCGCCCGGCTCGGCTGCTGCCTTCACGATATCTTGGAAGAGATGATTGCCGGCGGGATCCGTGAAGTTGGCCAGGTTTTTACCGTTCAGCTCGGGCTTGATCGGATGCATGAGCATGACGGCTTGCGAATCGTTGATCGAGAAGTAGCCGTCCTTGCCGTAACGCAGTACCGCGATGGCCTGAAGGCCTTGCTTCTTCGCGTCGTCCTCGCTCATCGCATGCTGCTGCGACGCGTCGTAGTAGTGCTGGGCGATGCTGTTCGCTTGCTGTACGAGCGCAATGAGTTCGCTCTTGCGATCGTCGATCATCGATGCGCGATTTTGCCAGACGCCGGCGATCCCGATCAGGATCAGCCCCGCCCATAGCACCGCGATCATCGAGCCAAGCTTTTGATTCAAGGTCATTTTCTGCATTGCGTCGCTCTCGATTAGTCCATTGGTTGGCGGCTCGAGCAATACTTCTCGAATGGAGCCGCGCCATACCGGTCTATCGACGGATTATCTAAAGCGGCGCAGGGGGAGAAACCCTGATTTTGATCAATGGAGCGCTTTTGTCGCACCGGAGCGGCAACGCTCACGAGGGGTTTTTATCGGGCGGTCCTTCCGGTCGCTGCGGTTCGTCGTTGTGATGGCCGGGCGCCGGGGGCACGATGGGTTCGCCCTCGGGATCGCGCGTGGGGTCGGCGATGGGATCGGGAATCGGCGCGGTGTGCATGCGATAGTCCATGGCGTATGCCTATCGGGAACGAGAGTGGGCAAGATCCGAGACAATTTGGAACCTCGTCTCTTTTATACGCTATCCGCCGGCACGGCGCGCGGCATTTCGGCACACGTGGGATCGTGGACAGAGACGCTCGGGTGGACGGGGCGCTTCAGCATGAAGCATGCCCGACGACCGCCTCGCGGCAATGAGCGTTATCCGTGCGATCGCTCGTATGCCGGTCCTGTGCCGATCGCGAGTACGGGAGGCAAGCGCGCCATCAGCAAATCGATTGCGATGCGTACGCGCGAAGGCAAGTGACGTGTACGGCGCCAGGCGAGGTGGACGTCGATTCGAGGGCCCGGCGTCTTTGCCAATACGCGCTTTAAGGCGCCGCTGCGAACGTCGTCGGCGACGAGCCAGCATGGCAAGCGAGCCAGACCGGCCCCGGCTTTCACGGCGGCGACGATCGTTTCCAAATCGTCGAAGCGTAACCGATGCTTCATCGTGACGGTTCGCATCGACGCCGTATCGTCCGATAGCGGCCACGCGGCTTCGCGCCTGCCCGTTGCGTACATCACGGCATGGTGGCCTTCGAGCTCGGCCACGGTTCTCGGCATGCCATGGCGGTCGAGATAGTCCGGGCTCGCGCAGACGATCATCGTTTGCTCGCCTAGCTTGCGGGCGACAAGATCCGCCGGTGCTTGCCGCAGCGATCCGCTACGAACGACGAGATCGATGTTCTCGTCGACGAGATCGACGACCTTATCGGTGAAGCTCATTTGCAGTTCGAGCTTCGGATAGCGGCCGGCTAGCTCCAAGAGCACCGGGGCCACGCAGCGCCGGCCGAATAAAACGGGCGCGCTGACATGGAGGCGGCCTTGCGGCGAAACGCGCGAGGCGCACAACGCCGCTTCGCCGGCATCGAGCTCCGCCAACGCGCGGACACAGCGGTCGTAAAACGCTTGCCCATCGGCCGTCAACGTTTGACGGCGCGTCGTGCGCAAAAAGAGCCGCGTTCCGAGGCGTTCCTCCAAGCGCGCAATGCTCTTGCCTACCGCCGAGCGCGTTAGGTTCAAGCGGTCGGCAGCCAATGCGAAGCTGCCTGCTTCCGCAGCTTGAACGAATGCGGATATGCCTGTCAGTCGATCCGTCATGAGGACATCGCCTTGTTTTTGTCGATTGGTTCCGAAAAGTCTACAACAAAGCGAATTTTTGCCGCCACTGGCGATGTTCCATCTCCATTACGATTTTCTCCATCGATCAATCAGGAGTGCGAACATGAATCAATCGACGAATTCGACAATGAAGCGATGGACCGTAGCTCGTCCCGGCGCCCAGCATTTGATGCTGGAGCAGGTTCCGGTTCCTACGCCCGGCGAACACGAAGTGCTGGTTCGAGTCGATGCCGTGTCGCTCAATTACCGCGATATCGGCGTCATCGAGGGAAAGGAGTTAAGTGCCGAGATGCCGTTTCCGATTACGCCCGGATCCGATCTCGCAGGCCACGTCGTCTCGACGGGCTCGCGCGTGACGCGCTTTCGCGAGGCCGATACGGTGTTGGGTACGTTTTGGGCCGGATGGATAGACGGCGATTGGCCGGCCCATGCGCGCGTGCTTGGAGGCTCGTTGCCGGGGGTGCTTGCGCAGTATGTCGTACTTCACGAGGATTGGCTCGTTCGCGCGCCACGATCGCTCGATGCCGCGCAAGCCAGCACGTTGCCGTGCGCGGGGCTGACCGCATGGTTCGCGCTCGTCGAACAGGGCGGCTTGCATGCCGGACAGACCGTGCTTGTGCAAGGTACGGGCGGCGTGGCGCTTTTCGGTTTGCAGCTAGCCCGCGCGCACGGTGCGCAGGTCATCGTGACGTCGGGCAGCGAAGACAAGCGGCGCCGCGTACTCGAGCTCGGCGCGTCGCATGTCATCGACCGGACCGTCGATGTGCCGTGGGACGTGCAAGTGCGCGAATACACGGGCGGACGCGGCGTCGACCATATCTTCGAGCTCGTCGGCGGCGAGAATCTGGGTGCATCGCTTCGCGCGATTCGACAAGGCGGGCGGATTTCGCTGATCGGCGTGTTGGGGGAGTATGCGATGACGTTTCCGAGCGTGCCTTCGTTTTTGACGAGGCCGGTCATTCAGGGCATCGGCGTGGGGCATCGACGGGCACTGGAAGCGCTCGTGCGCGCGGTCGATGCCGTCGCGCTGCAACCCGTCATCGATGCGTCCTATGACTTCGATCGAGTGCCCGAGGCATTCGAACACCTGAAGCGCGGCGCCTTCGGAAAGATTGTCGTGAAGGTAAGTTAAGGTGTGGCGTAGCGATAGGAACGGCGAGCGCCCCGCCTCGCCGTGCTGTCGGATGCGGGCCGCCGGCTATCGCTGCCGATGCAGGTCGGCGAAGGTATCGATGTCCGCTAGTACGCCCGCATCGTCGACATCGAACGACGTGACATCGGCTGATTCGAGGATGCCGCGCGCACCCACGTCGCCATCGAGCGCGAGCAACGCGTCGCGATGCATGGAGCCGAAGCCGACCGGATGGCCGCGCCGCCCGCGATAGATCGGCGCAACAACTGAAGCGCCGCCGTCGACGTGACGTGCAATCGATTCGATCGTCGCCGACGAAATCCACGGCATATCGGCGAGCGCGACGATCCAGCCTTCGGCGTTTTCCGTTGCGCGGATACCGGCGGCGAGACTCGCGCCCATTCCACGTTCGGCGTCTGTTGCGAACACGACGTCGCAACCGGCGTCGTTCAGCGCGTGCGCGAGCGCCTCAGCCCCGGGCCGCACCACTGCGGTGACATGCGGCAAGACGACCAATAACGCCCGCGCCGCCGCACACGCAACCGGTGTGCCGTCGGGCAACGGGGCCAACAGCTTGTTTTGAAGGCCGTTGGGATCGAAGCGCGTGCCGCGGCCCGCCGCAAGCAGCAATGCCGTGGTGGACGATGCGTAGGTCATAGTTGTGTCGTATCTAACGCGGGAAGTCGAAGCGTGTTCGGATTGTGCGGCGCGCCATTGCCGGGAGCAAGTGCGATCTGCATGGACGAGTGGGCTCGCGCGCATTGCATCGCGTGAAACTGTGATCTTTCAAACGATAAAGTGCCGAAGTGGGGAATCGTGACAAGTCGATCGCCGCCGAGATAGCGTGGCGGCGATCGGCAAGCGGAGGATAGCGAGCAGGCCTTGCGGTTTACGCGCTCCTCGCTTGCAACACCTTATCCAGCGTAATCGGCAGATCGCGCACGCGTACGCCGGTCGCATGATAAACCGCATTGGCGATCGCCGCGGGCACCCCGGTGATACCGATCTCGCCGATGCCGCGTGCGCCGAGTGCATTGAATTGCGGATCGGGAATGTCCAATACGCTTACGTCGATCGTGCCGATGTCCGCATTGACCGGCACGTGGTACTCCGCCAGGTTCGCGTTGACGAAACGTCCATATCGCGGATCGAGTGCGGTCTCTTCTTCGAGTGCCGCGCCTATGCCCCAAACGATTCCGCCCATTAGCTGACTCTTGCCGGTTTTCTCGTTGAGCAGCTTGCCGACGTCGTAGACGGCAACCACGCGGGGTACGCGAATCGTACCCAGTGCGGCATCGACATGGACCTCCACGAAGACCGCGCCGAACGAGTGGAAGGCGTAGCGCTTTGCTTCGTCTCCCCGTTTGGCCGTGGCGTGCCCCTCGATCGGACGACCGCCGGCCCGGGCGATGACGGCCGCCGCCGGATCGCGCCGCGAGGTGTCGTTGCGTGCGACGACCCAGCCATCGACAACGGTGACGTCGGATATCGACATCCCGTGCAGTGGCGAGTCCACATCCGCACAGGCGGTCTCGATCAAGCGCTGGCGTGCGGCCGTCGCGGCTTCCTTGACGGCGGGCGCTACGCTCGCGACCGATTGCGATCCACCCGAGACCGGCGCATGCGGGAGCGATGAGTCGCCGAGTGCGAAGCTGATGCGTCCGATCGGAAAGCCGAGAGCGTCGGCGGCCACCTGCGTCATGACCGTATACGTTCCGGTGCCGAGATCTTGCGTGCCCGATGCGACGACCGCCGTACCGTCGGGCAAGATGCGCGCGAACGCGGCTGCCTCGCTGCGGTGTGCCGGGTAGGTGGCCGTGGCCATGCCCATACCGACGAGTGTATTGCCTCGGCGCATCGAGCGAGGCTCATGCGTGCGTTTTGCCCAGCCGAAGCGCTCGGCACCGATGCGATAGCACTCGCGCAGTTGCTTGCTCGACCAGGGCTTGTGTTCCTGTGGATCTATTTCCGCGTAGTTCTTGAGCCGCAATGCGAGCGGATCCATCTTCAATGCGGCGGCCATCTCGTCCAAGGCCGATTCGAGTGCGAACGAGCCGGTCGTCTCCCCAGGTGCGCGCATGAACGTAGGCGTGCCGACGTTCAGTGGTACCAGCCGGTGCGTCGTCGCAAGGTTCGGCACTTCGTAGAGCATGCGCGTGATGACCCCGGAAGTCTCGGTCCAGTCTTCGAACGTCGACGTGTTCGAGTACGTATCGTGGCGCAAACCGGTGAGCGTGCCGTCTTCGCGGGCGGCCAACGCGAGGTGCTGTTCGGTATAAGGCCGGCCGCCCACAGAGCCGAACATTTGCGGCCTCGTCAGGGCAAGGCGGACGGGCCGGCCGACTTGCCGTGCCGCCATCGCGCAAAGCACCACGTGCGACCACACGGAGCCTTTGCAGCCGAAGCCGCCGCCGACGAACGGCGAAACGATATGGACATCTTCGGGCTTGATGCCGAGGAACGTCGCCACGGCTTTACTTGCGTTGCCCACGCCCTGGCTCGTGTCATAGAGCGTTAGGCGCGGGCCGTCCCACGCGGCCATGACCGCGTGCGGCTCCATTGGGTTGTGATGTTCCATCGGCGTCGTATACACCGCTTCGACGCGCACGCTGCCCGCGCTTAGTCCATGCGCTATGTTGCCGCGCTCCGTGTCGGGCTTGCCGCCGATCATCGATTCGGGCGGATGACCGTGCGTTTTGGCCGCGGCGAAATCGAGCGCGGGTGAGGCCGGTGCATATGTGATTTGCACATGGTTGGCGGCGTCGATCGCACGCTCGAGCGTGTCGGCGACGACCACGGCGATCGGCTCGTTGTTGTAGCGAACCTCATCGGTTTGCAACAGCGAGAGCCGCCGTTGTGCCGGCGGGGCGACTGAAGGCTGGCCGCCGTTGGGCAAACGCGGTGCATTGCGCGACGTCATGACTAGCATCACGCCGGGCATTTCTCGCGCCTGCGTGGTGTCGATCGACGCGATCCGGCCGCATGCGATCGTGCTCGTAACGAGTACGGCATGCGCGAGTTGCGACGCGGGGAACTCTGCGGCGTACTTCGCGCCGCCCGTGACTTTGAGTACGCCGTCGGTGCGGTCGAGGGGTTGACCGATCATGTTCATGCGGGCTCTCCCGTGACGCCAAGACGCTCCCGCCCAGCCGCTACGTTGACGGCTCGCACGATGGCGCGCTCGGCCAGCGTGACCTTATAGCGATTGTCGCGCAGCGGGTGCGCGTCGCGCATTTGCGCCGCGGCGGCGTCTTGCAGGGTCTTGTTGTCGAGCGGTTGGCCCGTCAGTAGGCCCTCCGCGATCGTCGCGCGCCAGGGTTTGTGCGCCACGCCGCCGAGTGCGATGTGAATGGCTTCGATATTGTCGCCTTGCATGTGCAGCGCTACGGCGACCGATACGAGCGCGAATGCGTAGCTCGCCCGATCGCGGATCTTGAGGTAGGTGCTAAGGCTCGATAACGTCGATGGAGGCAGATCGACTGCGGTAATGAGTTCGGCCGATTGCAGCGTGGTATCGAGATCGGGCCGATCGCCGGGCAGGCGATGAAACTCGCCGATGGGGATACCGCGCGTGCCGCCGGGGCCGGCCACCTGAACGGTTGCATCGAGCGCGGCCAGCGCGACGCTCATATCCGACGGGTTGACCGCGATGCATGCCTCGCTGGCGCCGAAGATCGCATGCGTACGATGGTAGCCGTGAACGGCGGAGCATCCGCTGCCGGGCGTGCGTTTATTGCATCCGGCAAATGCCGTGTCATAAAAGTAGGGGCAACGCGTGCGTTGCATGAGATTGCCGCCCACCGTCGCCATGTTTCTCAACTGTGCCGATGCGCCCGCGAGTAGCGCTTGCGTCAATAGCGGATAACGTTCGCGCACGAGCGGGTGATTGGCCGCATCGCTATTGCGCATGAGCGAGCCGATGCGAATGCCGCCGTCCGGCAGGGCGCGCACCGTGTCGAGACCATCGTCGTGCAAATGGGTGATGTCGACGAGCTTGCTCGGCCGTTCGACACCGCCTTTCATCAGATCGAGCAGATTCGTACCGCCGCCGATGAACGCGACACCTGGTTCGCGTGCCGCGTGCACGGCAGCGGCGATGTCGGTAGCGCGTTCGTATGCGATTGCCTCCATGGTTCGGCTCCTTTTTGCGCTAGCCGCGCTCGTGGACGACGCGCACCGCTGCGACGATGTTCGGATAGGCGCCGCAGCGACAGAGATTGCCGCTCATGCGTTCGCGGATTTCGTCGTCGGTAAGCGCTGGCGGCCGAGTACGAACGTCTTGCGTGACCGCACTTGCCGCGCCCGAACCGAACTCGTCGAGCAGGGCCGTTGCCGAGCACAATTGGCCCGGCGTGCAGTAGCCGCATTGAAAGGCGTCGTGTTCGATAAAGGCGCGCTGCAAAGGACTCAGGTTTTCTTGAGCCGCGAGTCCTTCTACGGTGGTGACGGATTCGCCTTCGTGCATGACGGCCAGAGTCAGGCATGAGTTGATGCGGCGGCCGTTCACGAGGACGGTGCATGCGCCGCATTGCCCGCGATCGCAGCCCTTCTTCGTACCGGTAAGTCCGACGTATTCGCGTAGCGCGTCGAGTAGTGTTACGCGAGGCTCGAGGTGCAGGGCGTACGCGCGCCCGTTGATCGTTAGATGCACGGGACGAGCAGGGACCGCAGCTTGTGCGGGTGTGGGCGTGGATGGCGGATTGGCCATGGGTTGTCCTTCGGCGTGCAAATGAGGCGCCGCGCCAATGGTGGCTGCCGCGGCGGCGGATTGAAGAAATCGGCGGCGCCCGAGATTGGGTGTGCGCGAGGCGTCATCGGTAGAGTTGGGCTTGGACATAGGAGATGAACGAGCTCCGTGAAAGGCGGCGATCGGGCGTCCCCTGCCGCGAGCAAGGGGAGTGCCTGCTAGCAGTGGCCTATATAGACTTCATGTGCCTCGGCAGTGATTTGGCGAGCACATGCGATGTGCGGGCAATCGCAATGGGCAAATGAATAGGGACGAGGAGTCGTGACGCGCGATAGATCGCGCGTCAGAGTGTTATAGCAGGTTGATGGAAATCTGCTGCTACGGCGTGAAAACGCTTGAGTGGGTTATGTCCGTCGTTGGACGGCCGAGTCAATCGATACCGTGAAATACGGCATCGTCCGGGCCAAGATAGGCGGGCGGGCGCCAGGCTGCGTCACGCATCGAATGTTGCACGAGATGGTCGACGCCGAGCAGCACCGCGAAAATCGCCATGCGTACGGGAATGCCATTATCGGTTTGGCGGAAGATGGCGAGCCGCGGATCGTGGTTCAAATCCGTGCTCAGATCGTTCGCGCCGGGGCGGCTGTCGCGCGGCAGCGGGTGCATGATTAACGTGTCGCGCTCGCAGGTCGCATCGACGAGTGCCTGATTGATTTGAAAGTCGGGGGTATAGCCTTCGAAAGACTCGTCGGTGAAGCGTTCTTTTTGAATGCGGGTGGCGTAGACCACGTCGGCGCCGCGCAAGCCCGACGAGAGATCGTTCGACTGTTCGACGACGTGCCCGTTGCGCGATATTTGATCGACGATGTAAGCGGGCATCTCGAGCGTAGGCGGCGAAATCAACGTGAATTTAATGCCGCGATATAGCGCGAGGAGTTTTACGAGCGAATGGACGGTGCGTCCGTATTTGAGGTCGCCGACAAGGGCGATATGCGCACCGTCGACGATCTTGCCGAGCCGAGAGAATTCCCGCTGGATCGTGTAAAGATCGAGGAGCGCTTGACTGGGATGTTCTCCCGGGCCGTCGCCGCCGTTGATGACGGGTAGATTCGTCGCGCGAGCGAATTCGGCGACCGAGCCTTGCTCGGGATGCCGCACGACGAGCGCGTCGACATAGCCGCTCATGACGCGGCTCGTGTCGTAGATCGATTCGCCTTTTGCCATCGACGAGAACGTAAATCCGGTCGTATCGCAGACGGATCCGCCCAAGCGGCAGAACGCCGCGCCGAACGAAACTCGGGTTCGCGTACTCGCTTCGAAGAACAGATTGCCTAAGACTGCGCCTTCGAGGACGCGGGAGATCTTTTGACGTCGCGCGATCGGCTGCATCAAATCGGCGACGCGAAACAGCGCTTCGACGGAATCGCGGGAGAACTGATCGACCGACAGCAACTGCGGCTTGCCTTCGAATAGGATCTGGCTGGCTAACGACGATGAATCTACGCGTTGCGTATATCCGCCTTCCCGGGCGGAATTGACGACGATTTCAGAAACGAAGCGCGCGACGATCTCGGGCATCGACCGGGATTCTTGCGAATCTTCCGGCAAAAGCCACGTGTCTAGGGCCCGCCGGCTGACGCCGATGCGGTTCGCGAACGCGTCGCGCGTCATGTTCATGCGGCGCATCGCGTCGCGAAGGAAGGCTTGCTGGGGGACGGTCATCGGCGGGCCTCGGGGAGCATCGGCAGTGGAGGGGTGTGCGCGATGCGTATAGTACTTCGTTCGGGAGCGAAGTCAAGGAATCGATGGCCGCGGCTGGCGGGAAGGGCGACTTATTGCTCGCGCTTCCCGCCGGTACAGAGGGAGAGGGGATCGCTTACGGCGCTTCTTGCATAAAGCGCCCTTCGTTCAAATCGGCAATCAGCGTCGGCCCTGTCGGCGTCCAGCCCAGGCGCGCTTGCGTTTGGGCGCTCGATGCCGGCATGTCCAGCGCAGTGAACATCGCCATCCAGCCGAAGTGCGCTTGCGCCTCTTCGGGGGTGATCGAGATCACGGGCAGCTTCATGCCGCGCCCCAGCGCCTCGGTGATTTCGCGGGCGGTGATCCCTTCTTCACCTACCGCGTGATAGCGAGCGCCGCGTTCTGCTTTTTCGATGGCGAGTCGGTACAGTCGCGCGACATCGGACAAATGCCCCGCTGGCCAGCGGTTTTGGCCATCGCCCACATAAGCGCATACGCCTTTCTCTCGCGCGACGTCGATCAACGGCCTCACCAGGCCCTGCTTGTATGGGTTGTGCACTTGCGGCAGGCGCACTACCGATACGTTGATGCCCGCATCCAGCAGTTCATTGCTCGCGATTTCAGACCCGATGCGAGGATTCGGGTGCGAGGTGTTAAAGACGTCCTCGGTCGCGAGCTGCCCAGGCCCTGGGCTGCCGACGCCGGTGCCCGACGTCACGAGAAGAGGCCGATCTGAGCCCGCTAAAGCCGAGCCGAGCGCGGCGATCGCGCGCTTATCTTTTTCGCAGTTTTCTACGAAGTTCGAGAAATCGTGGTCGAAGGCTAGGTGGATGACTGCATCGGCTTTTTCGGCGCCTCGGCGCAGGCTGTCGGTGTCCTCCAGCGTGCCACGGTGGACTTCGACGCCCGCTTCGGTAAGGGCATGTGCGCCCGCGTCGGAGCGCGTCATGCCGATTATCTGGTGACCGGCTTCGAGAAGTTGGGGCACGAGAGCCGAGCCGATAAAGCCGGTTGCGCCTGTCAGAAAGATACGCATCGTAAAGACTCCTGGTTGATCACCGGAGCACTATGCGATCATTCGATATCCTGTTGAAGTAGTGACTTTATCCTGGTAAACGGACTAGCAGGCTTGTCATGTCATCGAACGCCGCCCAAACCCTCGGGGAGTTCTTGCGCAGCCGCCGAACGCGGCTCGATCCGGCCAGCTTCGGCTTTGCCGGCCGCAGGCGTACGCCTGGATTGCGTCGGGAGGAAGTCGCCCAACGCGCGAATATCAGTTCTGCTTGGTATACCTGGCTAGAGCAGGGGCGCGGTGGCGCGCCTTCCGCCGAAGTACTCGAGCGGATTTGCTCGGCGCTGATGTTGACCGATACCGAGCGGGAACATCTTTTTGTGCTGGGCCTCGGGCGTCTGCCCGAGGTGCGTTATCACGCCGTCGATGGTGTGAGCCCGCGGTTGCAACGCGTCCTCGATTCGTTCGGTGCGAGCCCGGCGATCGTGAAGACAGCGACATGGAATGTCGTCGCGTGGAATCGGGCGGCGGCGATCGTGCTAACCGACTACAGCGTTTTGCCTCCGGGGGAGCGCAATATCTTGCGGTTTCTTTTTCTCAATCCGTCTGTGCGCTCGAAGCAGCACGATTGGGAGGCCGTCGCACGCTTTGTGGTCGGGACGTTTCGCGCGGACGTGGCCAGAGCCGGGCTCGCGACGGAAGTTGCCGATCTCGTCGATGATTTGCGGCGTACCAGCCCAGACTTCGATCGCATGTGGAGCGAGAACCATGTGCTGAGTCACAACATTGGCGAGAACGTGAAGCGGTTGTTGCATCCGCAACTCGGGGAGATCGAGCTCGAGTATTCGCTGTTTGCCGTCGATGGGCGGCCGGATCTCAGTATGCTCGTTTATACGCCGCTTCAAGCGGAGATCGTGGAGCGGATTCGGGGGATGGTGGGGGAGGTTGTGGCTTGACGGGGTGTTCGGATGCCCTTGACTCGTCGTACCTCCGCCGATAGCCGGCTGCCGAGATGATTGGCTGAGATCGACCCACAGCCGTCCTTCGACGCTGCGCCACGCCAACGGCCGAATCGAAGCTGGAGCGGCCACACACGTCCTGCTCACCACCCCGCAATCCCGGCTAACGTCGTAAGCGTGCCCGCGAACACCGCGATAGCTGTCCAGAGGGCTGCATTTGCATTCAGCGCCCCGCTTCGCTGATATGCTTTCTCTATCGCGATGCGCTTTTTCGATTCCTCTCCTGCGATGTACGACGTGTAATTCATAGGGTCTATCATCCTGGTCCACGGCGACTTGGTTTCGGGGATGATCTCAACTTTGCTTGCTCTGTACCAGAGCAAGGATGCGCGGAGGCCAACGAGTAGGGTCGTGAAGGCAAGCACAGTGGTTATCGGCTCTTTCATGTGGTATTTATGCATGCGAAACTAAGAACGATGCCATCGAACAAAGAAAATCGAAGGCCCATATAGGGCGGGGCTTCGCCTGCTCCACGTTGCGTGGCTATCTCTAACCGACCCAGCAAAAGCTAAATATCCAGATCAGATGAGGCTGAGTAGAAGGGATGTCGCGAGATAAGCGTGTCGGGATCAAGTACCCAGAGCGCGGGAGTTTCGTAGCCGAGCGTTCTTCGTCCGCAAACGTAGAGATCTGATCCGCTACCGTCGGGTCGTTTCCAGTCGACCCCCAAGTAGCGGGAGTTCAAATGCTCGTATATTTTTAAAACTTGCGGAGCCCCTCCAATGTGCGCCGTTCTGAAGAGAAAGGGATTCGACTCAACATCACGCAGCATGTCCCGAATAACTTCAAAGGGCTCCCAATCAAACTTAAAGTCACTTACCTGATGAGGGGCCTTGCCACGCGACTGAAGCAGCAGTGCCAGACGCCGCCGTGCGTCATCTTCATATTCGGTGTCGCCGGAGAATATCCATGACTGGCCGCACCACTTTTTGACAGGCACAGCGACAAATCGGCTCTCCTCCGCAACCGTTCGCGTCTGTTCTTGTCTTCCTTTGGGTGGATGTTGCAGCTTAGGGACGTGAAAGTGAATCCTCCAGATCAAGAATTCCTTTCGAACCCACGAGTAACCTCCAAAGAGAAACTTCGCAGATGGGATGCCTTCGTCACCCGATGCATCGTGCACGGTTTCGAGCAAGTCTTCGAAAACCTTCAATACATGAGACTTGAGGACCGTTATATCTTGGGCTCGCGTCGCACTTTTCTCGTAAGTTGAGATTGCATTTGCCACTTGGTGCATTAGAGGATATGCCCACTCTGTGCTGCCCGCAAAACAGATGAAGGCGTCTGATCTTGGAAGCGTAATTACCTTTTGACCGCAATCCATTTTTTTCGCGCCGTTCAGGCGGCTGTCAGTCACGATGACCAGTTCTTTGCATTTCTTTAGCGTTCGAACCCATGCGGCCGTGATCGTCATAACTCGGATGCTCTCAGTGAAGTACCGGATGCCGGAATTTTCGGCGTGAAGTTGCTCGGAAAAGCATCATACGACGAATGACCATACTCACGAACTGACGAGCGATAGTGACTGCCCGAACGGAGCGTCTTGGCGCGCAAAGTTGCCGCAGCACAGAATTGACGTCAAGGCCCACTGAAACCGCTTGTGCGGCCTCTCGCGACCACCTGCTTTTGCAGCGGCCTCGGCGGAGCGTTCGTCCTTGACGATCGAATGGCCGCTTACACGCAGAGCCGACGCCTGTACGTCCGTCCGATGACGCATGTGAACGGCTGGTTGTGGCCGGTCACTGACCGACGATGCCGTCGGGCCCCGCACCGCCTGCCGTCCGACGCGCGGACGTCAGTCTTCGACCGAGGCCGTGTGAAAACTCGAAAATGGCCGGTTTTCGGGTGTCACTTTACCCCTGCCGAATCACTTCGAAGGCCGTACGCGGCGATCTGGTGAGCCGAGTTCGTCGGCCGGCGCGTTCGGTATGGGTTTTCACACAGCCTTATATGGACACCGCCCGGTTTGCCAAGTCGATCTTGATGTGATGTCGTAACGAGGTATCGGCTGCGGTCTTATATCCGGCTTTACGCAGGCCGAAGCCGCGAGCCCTGATGGAATGCGCCAGGAATGTCCTCATCTCGGCCGCGTGCTTCAGGCACAAGGCTGTGTTCAGGTTTGCATTCCTGCGGTCCGACCTGTTTTGCCATCACAGAGAATCAACCATAGCAACCTACCGGTTCATCAAGGTCCCGAAGTCTTATACAGTTAAGCTGGTCTTACGCTGACGTGGTTCGCTTCGTAACTGCTGTCATGGGCCAGTATCGCCCAGGCAGTTCGTGCGATCTTGTTCGCCAGAGCGACGGCTGCCACGTTGGCTGGCCGTCGCTCCTGAATTCCTTTCTGCCATGCTGTTGGTACCTTCGTGTGACACAGGACTGAGCGGGCTCCATGGATCAGCAGTGTGCGCAGGTAGGGGTCGCCTCGCTTCGAGATGGAGCCCAATCGAACCTTGCCGCCCGTACCGGTTTGCCGCGGAACAAGGCCGAGGAACGCAGCGAATTCACGCCCTGACCTGAAGGTTCTCGCGTCTCCGATTGTCGCTACCAGAGCCGTTGCCGTTAGCCGGCCGATGCCGGGCACCTCGGAAATCGCACGACATGCCACTTCCTGTTTCTGCCACGCACCAATGCGCTTCTCGAGTTGGTCGATGTCATCCTCGAACGCGTGGATGCGCCGCAGCTGGTCTTGCAGATTAAGCATGATTGATGCTGGAAGTGCATCTTGCAATTCCGCCATGCGCTGTCTTACCTCGGCAAGCCCTGCCGCACGTCCTGTCCGAAACGTCACGCCGAATTCGTAAAGAAACCCTCGGAGCTGGTTCACCTGCATTGTTCGAAACTTGATGAGCAGCGAGCGCATCCGGTGCAAGCTCAGCATCGCTTGCTGATCTTCTGTCTTCGCTGCGACGGTGCGCATTCCAGGTTGCTGAACGGCAGTCCATATCGCCTTCGCATCCGCGGCGTCAGTCTTGTTCGTCTGCACAAATGGTCGGATAAACTGCGCATGCAACAACACAACCTCGTGTCCCAGCGCCTGAATTTTACGTGCCCACCAATGAGCGCTCCCGCACGCTTCAAGAGCGACACGCCCGGCGGGACGCTGAGCCAGAAACCCGATCAGATCGTCCCGGCCAAACCTCCGATTCGCAATCTCGCCGGTTTGGGCGTCGACCCAGTACAACTGGAACACCCGCTTTGCCACATCCAGTCCGTATGTCGTAGCATCCATTTGGGGCCTCCGTTCCTCGAGTGGTTGTGTCGCAACTCCACTTTGGCACATTGATGCCGTTCGATTCTGGAGGCCCTCAATCATGACCACCTCCCCGAAGGGAGGGCGGTGTCCATTCCATCTCGACCCATTGCGGACTGTCGATATATGCGGAAATCAAATGGCTCTCGCCCGGCATAAAGTGGACGTACGAAGGCAGTCGCCCACAAGATCGCCGGCCTTTTCAGTCGCGCACTTTCGGCAAGCACCTATTCAAGGATGGAGGCCGGCCTCCTACCGATAACATACAAATGAATACCGTTCAACGCCGAGTCTATGTTGACGGCAGTCAATTATCGTTTCTTCGTCCGAGTTGACTTTATGCCAAGATAATTTCTCTCGTACATGTCAAGCAGTGTACTAATTTGCTGGTCCACGGCATCGTGCTTATCAGGGCTCCGCAGTTTCTGCAATAACTTGCAAATATATTTTGCGGGTAATTTCATTAGCACAACGCCGTGAGACTGATGCATTTCTTTGATCCAATCCAAATCCTTTCCGCTGTGCAGATTCTCGTCGACGTCTCGCGTAATCATGAACCCGAGTGCCCCATACGTTCCGGTCAAATATGATTGAAGCTGGCGATATTCCGCCGCCCCGGGCTCGGCATAATTTTTCACTTCGAAGATTGCCTGGCGCACTTTATAATCGCTTCTTACTCTGCGCCAGAACTCGGATTCTTCACGGTTCCGCCCCACAATGTCACGTCGCTGCACGGCCGCCCCGTTGGGGTGAGCTTGAATATTGGTGAGATGCGCTGCGAATGCAATTCGCAGCGCATCAAGACACCATAGCTCAAAGTTGCCTTGCCCTTCTTGACCAAGCGGAATTCTATCCAACTGAGCGATCGTCTGACCAATTCTTGTGTTTCTTATCTCCGGCGTGATCGATTGTACCTTGATGTCATATTCATCAGTTATTTCCTCAGCCTCCTCTGGCATTAACGCATTGCGACTCAAATTCAAACCTAGCCAGTAGCAGGGGTGAATTAATAACCTTGATTTATCGTCAAACGCGACATTCGGTGTTCTTCCATCGTGGCAAAAAGTGAAGGCACCCGTTGTCACCTCATGCACACCAAGAAATCCAACACTGTATAAACCCTGAAGGATCCCACTCGGCTCGAGAAGCCTAACGTCGCGCAGCACAACCTGAGGTTCATCTTCGCCAAGTCGTTCTATGACGTTCGACAGTAAGGCGATTGCGCCTCGAACATCGAATTCTGGCTCACCATCCGCAAATGCATTGGACACCACTTGTATAGACGGGAAAACCTTTTGATATTCCTTCCATAGATCCTCCAGGCGAGCGACTGAAATAGACTTGGCGGCAAATTCCAAATCCGTAAATATTGCAGTAGATCTATTGTCACGGGAGGCACAATAGAAAGCCTCATTCAATAATGACAACAGATCGCGCGGACGATAAAGTGTGAATTGCAGGCATTGCTTGAATCCGTCGCGACCTTGCAATTCGCCAGCGGTGCATCGGTCCCAAATCCGCTGATCTTTTTCTAGATCAAGCTTGAAACATACACGCATCCTGGATGCGGCTAACAGTAGCAGCTGCGCCCAATCCCAATGCAAACGGACTTCCTGCCCTTCAATGTTGCGAGAATAATCAGGGTCTTCTTTGGCAACCGCGCGATAGATATTGTCTCGCAAGAATATTATCGGCCTAATTTTCTCGGCACGTTTGTTCAATTCAATTGAGGCGTACACTAAGCCGGTTATGATTCCAATTCCAATCTCGTCCGGTTCATAACCTTCATCCAAGCGGTCCATCAATATTACAAAGCGTCGGTCAGAGAGGGCTGTAAGTGAGAGAACCTTATTTTCGATTTCATTTAAATCAAGATTTACCGGTAAATCTCCGACCGCCTCTTCGGGAGATACGCTTGATAAAAATGTTCTGGCGATGTGCCTACATTTGGTGAGGAGGCTCCCCTTCACGCTACTCCAACGTTGCAAGTGTTCGCGAAGAGTATCGTCCTTTTCCACGAAGTGAGCCAGCTTGTAATTACCTCGAATATAAGCGGCAATCTCCATGAGCATGGCGTAGCGCCAAAGCAACCTCGTGGATGCCCGCGCCAAATTGAACGAAGTCGAGAATGGCTTTAGGAGCGATCGAAATCCGATAACTTCTGTATCTTCCGGCGAGAAGCAAAGAACAACGATTTTCTTATCGTTTTCCCAATATTTCTGAAGCTGAAGGTAGAGTGCACTTTTTCCGGTGCCTCGGCGTCCAACGACAACGGTACGTTCGTCGGTCTCGATCAATGTGCGAAAATCGGCCGTGGGCACGAATGCTTCGCTGAGCATTTTTTGATCGTTCTCGGCCGTCGTATCGCCAAGTGCATTAGCTTTGAGATTTGTCATCGGTAACGGCTCGTCGCGTGATCTACGGACATCTCTTGTACTTACGTAGATTCTACATGCTTCGAGCTCAATGCCCGGACGTAAGAGGGACTTTGATCCTAAGGCGGGATCAGTCGCGGTTATGAGCGATGCACTAGTCGGAGGCAAGCACAAGCTCTTCGCTCAGGGGAGTCAATGGCCGCTACGGCTGCGACGCACTTGAGGCTGACAGGACAAATCTGTCCCGAAAGTCGGTTACTGGAGCAGACCGGCCGCTCCAGTGACGCGCTCCGCGAACCTGCGACTGACGCTTCATGGCCGAACGCGGAAAACCAACCAAGCCGAGCCCCCCGCTTTCGCTTTCGTCAACCTGGGTCAAGCAGACGCAAAAACAGCCCCGCCAAAAGTCGGTCAGCCCCGGATGTTTTCCTCGCAGTCTTCCCAGTACCGAAGCGGGTCGAGATGCTGTGGATAGTGCGACTTGAGCCACTCCGACAGCCTGGTCCAATCTGGATGGTTGGTCCCCGTTTGAGCAGACCAGATCGACGACCTTTCAAGAATTTGGCCGTTCCCGCGATCGCGGACCAGCAAGCTGCCTAGTCCGCTTAAACCGTTCGCCTGTGACTCAACCAAATACCTTGGCAGAATCCTTAATTCGGCATCGTTGGCCCATCCGTATACGGCGCGAACCACTCCGGAGGGATCGCGCAGCTCTGTGGGTCCGCTTGCCGGGCGTATGGCCGCCCACCCCTCAGGGAACTCGGTGACGACCTCGTTTTTATCTTCCCTCACCCACCTCACGCGCCATGCCCGCACCATTGCCTCGCGCATGCGAGATACCGACTCGTAGCCAGCAGGCAACTCGATCGCCATCGGAAGCGCAATGAGGTTGTCTTTCCAGAGTTTGGTTTCGTCGTCGACGCGCTCAACCGCGTCGAACATCCCCGGCTCGAATGGGTTCTCGGGCCGGCTCGATACTCTCGCTTGTCCTTGGGACAATCCCTCGAAAAGGCGCTCGGCATCATGCCGGGTCAGTTTCGTCTTTCCTTTTTTCATTTTGTCTCTCTACAGTAAGGTTGTCGCTAGCGCCTGCGCCCTTACGACCGAAATTAGGCGGCGTCCGTTACGCTGACTAGTAGAATCGCGAACTTTGTCCTGGGAGCGGAAAATGTCTTGGTTCATCTATGCAGTGCCTGAATACAACGAAGACGGAGCGCGCATCGAACCCTTCAGCGACCTTCGTAGCCGTGTCCTGAAAGTCAGTGGGCAGGCAATGGCGGACGAGCTGGAAAGCATCCGCGAGAACGCCGCGACGACGGCGGACACGCCCACGCGCCCGCTCCGAGACGCGGAAAATCCTTACGTATTTCCGATCCCCTATGCCGACTCCATGATCCTGGTCGGATTCATTTTCGAACTGAAACGCGAGCTCCAACATCTGGTGGTGTCACCCGTGGAAATGCCTTGGCTGAAAGACGCGTAAAAAAACGGGACGAATGAGGCAGCCCGAAACCTGCGAGGCAAGCTGCACGTGTCGCGAAGCAGTCTCCATGCATTCTCTGGACACCTGAAACGCCCGCCGACCGCCTGGGGTAACTCAGGCAACGACCTTTTGCTCTACGGCAGCCTCCTCGCGAATGCGACGGGCTTCGTCGCGCAGGAACTGCTGATAGTCGTCCAGATCGCCGTCGAAGGGCTCGACGCCACCCTTGGTGACCAGCCAGAACTCATCACATACCGCACGTAGCAGGGCCCGGTCGTGACTGACCAGCATCACCGTGCCCTCAAATTCGTTGAGCGCCACGGCTAGCGCTTCGCGGGTGGCCAGGTCGAGGTGGTTGGTCGGCTCATCGAGCAGCAGCAGGTTGGGGCGCTGCCACACGATCATGCACAATACGAGCCGCGCCTTTTCGCCGCCGCTCATCGTGCTAACCGCTTGATGGACCATGTCGCCGCTGAAGTTGAAGGTGCCGAGGAAGGTGCGAAGCGACTGTTCGGTTCCACTCTGACCAGGGGCGCGCATGTGAGCCGGCGTGTCCTTCGCAAGGCGAATCATGTGTTCCATCGGCGTGTCGAGCGGGCGCAGCACGTCGAGCTCCTGCTGTGCGAAGTAGCCGATGTTCAGGCCTTTGCCTTCGCTGATTTCGCCGGCGATCGGCGCCAGCGTATGCGCCACCGTCTTCACCAGCGTGGACTTGCCTTGGCCGTTGGCGCCGAGAATGCCGATCCGCTGCCCGGCCAGCACCGAACGGTTGATGCCCCGCACGATGACCGTGGGCGGCGTGCCCGGCAGCGCGTCGGTCGGCGCCGGGTAGCCGAAGCTCGCGTCCAGCATCGACAGCAGCGGGTTCGGGATGTTAAGGGGCTCCTTGAACTCGAAGTTGAATTCCGCCTCGGCCAGCACCGGTGCGATCTTCTCCATGCGTTCGAGCGCCTTGACACGGCTCTGTGCCTGCTTCGCCTTCGAGGCCTTGGCCTTGAATCGGTCGATGAATTTCTGGAGGTGAGCGATCTTGTCCGCCTGCCTGGCCACCGCGGCCTGCTGCAATACGAGCTGTTCGGCGCGCATGTCTTCGAACTTGCTGTAGTTGCCGCCATAGCGCACGAGCTTGGCGTTGTCGACGTGCACTGTCACCTCTGTCACCGCATCGAGGAATTCGCGGTCGTGGCTGATCACGACCATCGTTCCCTGATAGCGCTTGAGCCAGGCTTCCAGCCAGACGAGCGCGTCGAGGTCGAGGTGGTTGGTTGGCTCGTCGAGCAGCAGCAGGTCGGATGGGCACATGAGCGCGCGCGCCAGTTGTAGCCGCATGCGCCAGCCGCCGGAGAAGCTGTTGACCGGCTGGCTAAGCTGCGCAGCACTGAAGCCAAGGCCCAGGATCAGCGCTTGGGCACGTGCGGGGGCATCATGTGCGCCGGCGTCGTGCAGGGCCATGTAGGCGTGCGCCATGCGCATGCCGTCGTCACTAGCCTCGGCGGCGGCTACTTCGGCCTGCGCGGCCAGCAATACCGTGTCACCGTCGATGACGAAGTCCGTCGCGCTCTGCTCGGTCTCCGGCATTTCCTGCGCGACCTGGCCCATCCTCCACGCGGCAGGAATCGAGAACTCGCCGCTGTCTTCGTGCAGCGTGCCGTTGAGAAGACCGAAAAAGGACGATTTACCGGCGCCATTGCGGCCGACAAGACCAATCTTTTCGCCGGGCGCGAAGGTGATGGACGCGCGGTCGAGTACGACATTTACGCCGCGGCGCAGTGTGAGATTACGGACGGAAATCATAAGGAGCTACTTCGGAGAGGATTGGCATGATAGCCGAGTGGACGTCCAGGACTGTTTCTTTTCCAATCCCCTTGCACTTTGCGGCGCCCACCGGGAACAACGCGAGGTAGGCCTTGGCGCACCGGGCGTAACGGCTGCGGGGCCAGCGAACATGACGGCGGCCGAGCGGCGAGATCCTCGAAGACCTGTCCTTTCTGGCGATCTTCGGGGGGCATCGAGCACGGTTAACGGCCTGCGCTCAGTTCCTGCTGTCGCCGCACTCGCGCGTCCTCCTCAAGACGTGTCTCTTCGAGTTCTCGCAGCACGCCATCGATGTCCACAGGTTGCGTGTCGACTTCGATGCGACCGGTCAGTTCGGCATCGACATGCAGCCGCCCGGCTTCGAAGAGCGCCCAGATCTCCGTGCCATAACTCGCGGTGAGTATTTGCGGCGCAAACCGTCCGAAGTACGCGGCCAGGTTGTCGACGTCTCGCTTGAGCATCGAGGCGGCTTCGTTGTTGCCGGCTGCGTCGACGGCCTGCGGCAGATCAATGATCACCGGCCCATCCGCTGCCAGGAGGATGTTGTATTCCGACAGGTCGCCGTGAATCACCCCCGCGCAGAGCATGCGGACAACCTGGTTCAGCAGCAGCGCGTGCAGTTCGAGGGCGCGGGCTTCGGTCAGGTCCACATCGTTGAGCCTCGGTGCGACGTCACCCACTTCGTCCATCACCAGCTCCATCAGCAACACGCCGTCGGTACAGATATAGGGTTGCGGCACGCGCACACCTGCGTTGGCGAGCCGGAACAGCGCGTCGACTTCAGCGTTCTGCCATGACGCTTCCTGCATTTGACGGCCGTAGCGCGTACCTTTTTCCATCGCCCGCGCCTGCCGGCTGTTCTTGACCTTGCGACCGTCCCGATACGACGCGGCTTGCCGAAAACTGCGCTGCTTCGCGTCCTTATAGACCTTGGCGCAACGCGTCGAATCGCCGCTGCGCACGACGTAGACCGTCGCCTCCTTGCCGCTCATCAACTGGCCGATGACCTCGTCGATAAGTCCTTCTTCGAGAAGCGGTGCAAGTCGTTTGGGTATTTTCATACGATCGTCGGCTGTGAATGGCCCGCTGAGGTATGCGCGACCGACAAACCGATGAATCGAGCAGCCGGTGCCGGCGGCCGTAAGTTCGCTGCGAGGGAGATGAATGGAGCCATGCCGGATTATAAGGGTGGCCGGGGACGAGCCGACGCAAATCTCCCGGCGACTGCGTAGATGCATCGCGCCGCAGTTCCGTGATGCACCCGGAGATCTTGATGTGATGTATACGACACATTTCCATCCGGATTGGGGATATTGCGAGGTATACATCACATGAACCTTGCCGAGCTAGGTGAAGCGTTTCGGGAGGCACGGCTCGCTGCGAACCTGACGCAACAACAGGTCGCCTGGGCCTGAGCAAGACGGACATGGGAGACGCTGTCGAACGTGTCTCGGCCGCGGTTCACCAGGTTACGCCAATGGTGTCCGACCTCGCCGACAAATACCCTAATTTCCGCGAAGTCGCCAAGCGCATGCTAGACGCTTGGGCCTGCGGACTCGAAGACATCAAGCCCGACGCAAAGCCCGGCAAGTACAAGCCTGTGCCGCTGCGCGAGCAGATGGGCATGTCCGACCCTGACCCGGCCGGCGCGCGAAAGGACGCGAACCCCTACGCCAATCCTGATGGCGCTTTCAGCCACAAGTCCAGATAGCGCACCGGACCTGGCGCGCGTCGTGCAATTTCGGATCGAGCGCTCGACGAGCGCCGCTCCGAAACGCAGACTATGGCAAACGAGCGGTATTGATAGCCGCTTTCAAGGGGTAAACAGCCATCGTCTAGGCTGCTGCAAGATCTCCGCAAAACGCTAATTGATCGAGCATTCCAGCTCTGTGTCCCAGAGTCACGTCCGGCCATCTCAGCCGGCCCCCGAGCCACGTTAGCCAGTCTGAAACTCTTTCCGATAGGCGAACAACCCAGGCAACCCTCCGGTCATGACAAAGAGAATGTTTCTATCGGATGCATAACGACCCGACGTAACCCCTTCAACCAGCCCAGCGAACGCTTTCCCGCTATAAACAGGATCGAGCAGCAGCCCCTCCTGCGAGGCCAGTAACCGAACGGCGCCGCGCATCGAGTCCGTAGGCAATCCGTAGCCTAGACCGAGTTGCGATGAGTCGACGCGAACGGCATCGGGCGAAATCTCCCCCTGAAGATTGATGATGCGAGCCGTCGCTCGTGTCTTCTCGAGCGCGACACGCAGAGCATCTGCGGCTGGGGCATAGACGGTGTAGCCGTCGATTTCGATTGCGCCGTTACCGAGCGCCGCGAATCCGGCAACCAGCCCGGCATGCGTGCCGCCACTTCCATTAGGCACAACGATGCGATCGAAGTGCAGGCCGAGTACCTTGGACTGGTGCTCGATTTCGGCTGCGCAAGCCGCGTAGGCGACACAGCCAATCGGACTCGATCCACCGAACGGGCAGACATAGACTTGGCGACCGGCGGCGCGCAATTCGTCCGCGCGCGCGATTGCATAGGCCATCGCATCGGCAGAGGCCGGCAAATCGTGCACACGCGCGCCGAATAGGCCATCGAGCAGGACGTTGCCGCTTTCGGTGTAGTCGGCGTCCTCGCGGGGCACCGATCGTACGAGAACGACCTCACATCGCATACCCGCGCGGGCTGCCGCAGCCGCGGTCAGACGCGCGTGATTCGATTGTCTCGCGCCCACCGTGATAACCGTGTCGGCACCCGCGTGCAATGCTTCGCCAATCAGGAGTTCCAGTTTCCGCAACTTGTTTCCGCCACCGCCCACGCTGCCTAGGTCGTCCCGCTTGACGTAAATATTCGCGCCGCCGAGATGCGCGCTTAAGCGCGGCAAAGCGTGAATGGGTGTTGGGCCGTCGAGCAGACGATATTGCGGTACCTGGATTGAATCGAAGCCGAACAAACCCTCGGGACGCACTTGTGCGTTACGCGCGAAAACGGCTGACTTATCGATACTCATGCAAGCACCTTGTGACGATTGATGGCTGCGAAACTGATTCGCTCGCATAGTTGCGAGAACTCAATGCCGGATGCCGCTGCCGACTGCGGGAGCAGGCTCGTGGCAGTCATGCCTGGCAGCGTATTCACCTCGAGACACCAAAGATTTCCCTGCGCATCGAGTCTGAGGTCAGTGCGGCTGTAGCCGTCGAGTTCCAGCAGTGCATGAGCACGCAAGGCGATGCGTTGCGCCGCTTCCCGTGTGTCCGCCGGCAAGTCGGCTGGAAATTGTTCGAGCACGTGACCTGCCTGATATTTCGATCGGTAGTCGAAAACCTCGCCAACCTTGACGAAGATTTCACCGACACTCAACGCCTGCGCGCCCAGTACGCCGACCGTAAGTTCTCGACCCTCGATGAACTGCTCCACCATTACTTGGGCGTCGAACCGACGAGCGAGCTTCACCGCTTCTTCTAGTGCGTCGGGGGTACGCACCAGCGACAGTCCGACCGTCGAGCCTTGCCGATTCGGTTTGACGATGAGCGGATAGCCTACGCGCCGGAGTATGTCATCGGCGTCGCACGGCAGCATCAGCCAGTGCGGCGTACGGATGCCGCTCGCGCAGAACAGGCGCTTTGCAACATTCTTGTTCATGGCAAGCGCGCTACCCACGTGCCCGCTGCCTGTGTAGGGCACGCCCGCGATGTCGAGCATCGCCTGAATAGTGCCGTCCTCGCCTGTACCACCGTGCAGTGCGAGAAACACGACATCGGCATCGGTCAGTTCGCGAAAGCGGAGCAGATCGAAAACCGTCGACGGCAATTGGGCTAGTTCGTCGGGCGGCGGCGGGGTGTCCTTCACGCTCGACTTCAAGATGCGTGCGTCCTCTTCCGGCGAGAGTGGGCCGAGTGCGGTGTCTATGGCCACCACGCTGTGACCGACGCTTCGCAGCGCCTTGATCACTTGACCAGCGCTGGAAATCGAGACCTCTCGCTCTTCGCTGGTACCGCCGAAAAGTACCGCGATCTTAAGTTTAGGGTCGTGCATTGTTCTCTTCGCGCGATGAAAAATAGTGGGAGACAGCGCAGCCGGTCCTTCCCGTGAAATGTTGCGGGGAAAAATCCGTCCGTTCTGTTGCTGTTAGGTGGCCACTGTAAATTGCGATTTCATCCGCGTATATTTATTGTTTTTGGCGTAATGCATTAGCCAATCTTAATAATTTATCGGGTGGAGGCGAGCGTTGGAGTTCGGACGACTGAAGGCACTTGTGGAACTGGCGAGGTGTGGGACGATGGCGGCCGCCGCTGAGGCTTTGCATCTGACGTCATCGGCCGTTTCACAACAGATCGCGCAACTGGAGGAGGAGGCTGGCGTTCGACTTACCGAACGAATCGGCCGTGGCGTCAGGCTGACGCCGGCCGGTCACGCATTGGTCACGCATGCCGAACGGGTGATGGTTGTACTGGACGAGGCGCGCTCGGAGCTGGCGGAGTTACGGCGCGAGATCGCCGGAGAACTTCGTATTGCCGCGTTTCCTTCGATCGCTTCTCTCGTCTTGCCCGATGCGGTCAAGCGGTTGCGGCTCGCCCATCCTCGGCTGGAAATCGCACTCGAGGAACTGGAGCCCATCGACGCAGTTGCGGCGCTACGCGCGTGGCGAACCGACATCGCGCTGATCGACGATCTGTCGATCGAAGCCAGCAAAGACCGGCAGAATATCGAGCTGGTCCCGCTCACGGAGGATCTCCTCTACGTGGCGGTCGCGACGGATCATCCGTTGAGCAAAAGGCGATCGCTGGGTGTTGCCGATCTCCGAAACGAAGCTTGGGCAATGGAATCGACGTGGAGCACCTTCGGCGGTTTCGTCATCGAATTATGCCGCCGCGCCGGCTTCGAGCCTCATATCAACGCTAAATGCCGCGGCTCCGAAATGGTTGAAGCGATGGTGGCCTCCGGCTGCTCGGTGTCGGTTGCCCCTGGCCTGCGAGTTCAGCGGGCGTCGGCCGGCGTAGCGTGGATCAAGTTGAAGCCGGAGGTGCGGCGCAAGATATATGTCGCTTATCGCCGCGGCGAACGTAAGCATCCAACCATCAAGGTGTTCGTCGAGGAAATCGTTCGGGCGGTATCGAGCTTCCCCGCACGATGAGCAAGCCTCAACCGCGGAGCGCCACAGTAAGCACCACGAGAGCCGAGAAGACCAGCGCCGGGGCGAGATGCCCGAACGGCTCCCGATTTCGTAGCAATGTGAAGAGCGCGCCGATCATGATCGCACCGGCCAGCGTCAGGCCTAAGACGCGGGTTTGTTGTCCAACAAGAAGTGCCGCACTCAACAGTTCGAGAACGCCACAGAGCAAATGAAACCATGCCGGGTAACCCCAGCGTGCGAAGTTGTGCTTCACCGCGCCGCGTCCCGCGAGATTGACCACCCCCGCAATCGTGAACAGAATCGCCACGATCGTCGCGAGAACCGATTCGAAAGATACAGTGGTGAGCGCCATCGTCATGCTCCGTTGCTTTGCCGAAAGTGCTGCTGGCTAGAGAGGTCCGCAATTAGTCCAGGGCCGAGGGGTTTCCACGCAAGAGCTCGCCGAGCATGCTGGCCGCTTACCGTCTGGTCGAGCGCCAGTGCGTCAGCAAATGGCCCAAGCGATTGGCGCGCATCGTCGAGCGGCCAGAATTCGACGCGTTCGGCACCCACCGAGGCCCGAATCGCTTCGCCCATTTCGGCGACGGCAACGGCATCTTCCGCTACCACGTTGAGGATCTGTCCGGTGACTTGATCGTCCCCGCTCGCCAGTCGCTCTACCGCGCTCAGATATGCGATGGCGAGGTCATCGACGTGCACGGCAGGCCAGTGATTGCGACCATCGCCGACAATTCTCACACTGCCGGTTTGACGGACCATGCCGGCAAGCATGCCGAACACGCCGCCGCCGTAGCCGTGCACCATCGCGGGCCTGAGGATCACTGCGGCAATCGAGCGACGTGCTGCCAACGCCAGCACGCGTTGCTCCACCGCTGGCCGCCAGGTGACGAGTGGTGTCGGATTCAACGCCGATGCTTCGGTTGCGGGCTCGCCGTGCGTATCGCCGTAGACCCAAGTGCCCGACGTATAGACAAAGGCCGCCCTCGGACGTAAATGCGAGAGCATCGCTTCAACGGCGGCCTCGTCAGCAGCGGCGGCGGAGGCATCGTTGGTCGACGCGGCGTGCACCACGCCATCGGCGGCACCGGCAGCCGCAGCGAAAGACCCCGGCTCACGCAAGTCGCCGCCATGCAGTTTCACGCCAAGACGTGCCAGTGTGCTCGCGCCCGCCGAGCTGTCGTCGCGCACCAGCGCCGTTACCTGATGGCCGAGGCTGATTGCCTTGCGCGCGACCGCTTGCCCGATGTAGCCCGTGCCACCTGTCATGAACAGTTCCATAGCGTTTTCCTAGATGAGTGTCCGCAAAGTCGATAAGTCAAAAACACGAGACTCATCAGTCTCGTTTGCGAAAATCTAAACGAGACTGGCCAGTCTTGTCAACTACCGCTCGATCTGATATTTATCGGGGGATGAACACGTCCTCTCCGTCCGACCTGAGCCCGCTGCAACGCCGTAAGCGGTCCGCTATCCTCGACGGTGCGAGAACCGTTTTTTTAAGCCAAGGTTTCGGCCTGGCAACGATGGACGACGTCGCCGCGGCTGCGGGCGTCGGCAAGCAGACGGTCTATCGCCACTTCAAGTCGAAGGAGGCTCTCTTCGTTGGTCTGGTGAGTTCGATGTGCGCTCAGGTGGGGGGAACTCTTGTCAGCGCTCAGGACGAGCAATCCGATGGCTCGCCCGACGTCGAGTTGCGCCGCTTGGGATGGGTGTTGGCGCAAATCCTTATCGAGCCGGATTATCTGCGGCTTTACCGGGCCATCGTAGCCGAGGCCGAGCGTTTTCCGGAACTGGGCCAGGTGTTTTACGAAAACGGGGCGAAGGTCGTGCGCGCCTTCGCTGCCGAGATTCTGCGAAAGCGATTTGATGAATCGACTGCTGCGCTGCGAGCAGCGACCTTCGTTCAGTTGGTGCTAGGCGACGCGTATTTGGAATTGTCGATTGGCTACGCGGTGCCCGATGTTGAAGCGCGCTTTGCGCTACAGATCGACGAAGCGGTGGCTGCCGCGCTTCGCTAAAAGCGGGGGTATAATTACAATTTAGAACGAAAATCCGTGTCAACTTGCAGATAAGGGGCTCTTCCATGCTGCACAGCTACGCAGCCACGAACTTCCAATCGTTCCGGGAGCGGGTTGACGTCGATCTTGTCGTCAACTTGCGTGCGCCGGATACCGACTGGATTGCGACCTGTGCAACTGGCCAGCGGGTATCGAAGGTGGCGGGGGCTATCGGTGCGAATGGCTCAGGCAAGACGGCTCTACTTAAGCCTATGGCTTTCCTCGGCTGGTTCTTCACGTCATCTTTCCAACAAGCGCAAGTCGGCTCCAACGTTCCTGTCCATCCGCACTTCGCCAACGCCGGCGAGCCTGTCGAAATCGAGTGCACGGCTGACGTGGATGGCGAGCTCTGGCGGTACGTTCTACGTTGCACGCCGGAGCGAGTTCTTCATGAAGCCCTGTATCGCAAGCACGACCGTTTTCGCTACGTCTTTATCCGTGAGTGGAGCGAGGCCAAGTCGGCTTACGTCGTGCGGCAACAGGATTTTGGCCTTGATTCAGCGAAAGCGGTCGAAGCGCGGCCGAACGTCTCACTGATTTCCTGGGCGGCCCAATACGGCGTTCCATTGGCGCTTCGATTAGCCAGCCCGTATATCTATAGCAACGTCGGGGTTTTAGGGCGCGTGAGCACCGGCGATTTGGGGGTACTCGAAGCAGCAAAGGGATTCCACGCGAATGCAGCGCAGCGGGCTGAGATGGAGCGCTTGCTCTGCGGCTGGGATCTGGGCCTCTCGGGTGTAGAGATTCGGGAAGCCGAGGTCACGCCGAATCCGCTGGCACCGGACCAGAAGGAGAAGATTTGGGTGCCGTTTGGACGACATAAAAGTCGCGGAGAAGAATACACGCTGCAACTGTTTATGGAGTCGAACGGCACGAAGAGCGCGTTCTCGCTTCTTTCCTCTTTGCTACCGGCGTTGAGCGTTGGCGGTCTAGCCGTGATCGACGAATTCGAGAGCGATCTACATCCCCATATGCTCGACGCCATCCTCGGCTTGTTCGCCAGTGCGAGGACCAATCCGCACAGCGCGCAGCTCCTATTCACCAGCCATGCGATGGAAGTGCTAAACGTGATCGAGAAGCACCAGGTGATCTTGGTCGAAAAGAACGCCGATTGCGAGAGCAGTGCCATTCGGCTCGACGACGTTACCGGCGTACGGCCGGACGTGAGTCTCTACGCCAAATATATGGCAGGGGCTTTCGGGGCCGTCCCGGATCTGTGATGGCCAAGAAACGCACTTCTCGGGCCGAGTACGAAACGTTGCTGCTGGTCGGCGAAGGGGAGACGAAGGTCGCATTCCTGAACCATGTCAAGGCACTGTATGCGCCACGCGGCTGCGGTCTCGCGGTAAAAGTGATGTGTGCCAGAGGGAAGGGGGCTGCGCATGTCGTCGACGTAGCAATACGGCAGAAACTTAACGCCGCTTACGACTCAGTTGCAGTGCTACTCGATACGGACCAAGACTGGGGGCCGGCAGTTGACAAACGTGCGCGTCACCACGGCGTGCAGGTCCTCTGTTCCGAACCGATGTTCGAAGCCAAGATGTTGCGCGTGCACCGGCAGCCGGCACGAGGGCGCTCGGAGGAGTTGAAGCGCCGCTTTGCTCCGCTAGTCAACGGAGATGGTCTCGATCCCAAAAACTACGGCACGCACTTCGGCGATCGAATTTTGCAAACGGCGCGCCAACGAGAGTCGACGCTCGATCGGCTTCTCCAATTACTACGTCGGTAATCCGGACGATCGAAGCGTGCGCCGCCATGTCCGCTCTAGCCCTGGGCGGTAGCTCACATATTGCTCATCTAGTACACGCTCTGCGTTGTCTGACGATGAATTGATGCTCCGCGCGCGGACGGCGCACTACGGCCTTAAGCGACCGTCCCGGTGCGCTCGAATTGGCGGTTCATCAGCGCGTAGTCGCCCGTGATCGACCAGTGGCAAAGCCCGTTGATGAACTGCCGCCACACAACTGCTTTTGCTTAGTACAGCTTCTTCGGTGGCATTGACCGTTTGATCTGCTTTCGGAGTCGGGCAACAGCGGCCGCCTTCTTGCGTTTGCGCTTCGCCGTCGGGGTTTCATAAGCCGTTCTGGCCCGTAGTTCTTTGATCAAACCCGTGCTTTCGATGGAGCGCCGAAAGCGGCGCAACGCGACGTCCACCGGTTCGTTCAGTTTGGGGGTAACGGTAGTCAATTTTCTTCCTAGTTGTGAGCTTGCGCGTATGGTTTGCGGCGTAGAACAGGGGGTGAATCACAACGCTAAATCGAGAACGTGCGTATCTTCAGCACACGTATCGATGAGGTGTTCGGCGTAGGCGGTGGACGCACGCCGTGCGTCGCCGGCGCTCTGGAAGGGGCGCGTCGCTTCGACCCGGAACACACGGCTACGGGGCGTTTCCCCTGAGCTTTCCGGTTCCTGGATACGCACGGCAGCGTCAAACCCTTCGTCGTAGTTGTGTCCGCTTCCGGGCGCGGTGGCGCGATGTGGGTAGACCAGTGGATACACTTCCAGTCCACGGTAGAGGCGGTTCGTCATGAAAGACCTTTCAGGCCGCGTCAACGCGCGACAATTGGGAAAAGGGAGTGAGCGACTGCGTTCAGTCCTCACGTGATCGGCCGCATCGTTCGGCCTTTGAGAAAGTGAGCGGCCCGATCTTGTTCGAAGCGATGACCGGGAGAGGGCGGGGACGGACGGGTGGGGCAAAGAGCGCTTTCATGCTACACCCATTGCCCGATTTGTACAGCGATTGTTTTCTTGCTCCGCTTCGTTTCGACGCAGACTGCGAGGATCGACGGCGGGCATGTGATTGACGCTGCATGCGCTCGGCTTACAGCGTTGCCCTCAACCGCGCGCGTCGACCCAGTCGCGCGCCCAGCGTGTCGAGTACCGAAGCGCCAGTTCCTCGCTCGGGAAGTAATCGAGCGAATAGAACTGATAGCGGCCTTCGGCATGTGTGCAATCGGTACGCTTGAGCAGCAGGTCGGATGAAAAACTACCATCGGGCAAACGATGCGCCGAGGGATGGACGGAATAACCGTTGTATTGCTGAATCTGTTTGGTTTGCATTTTTAGTTTTAATGATGTTGGACTGCGGGCGTGCCGTGCAAAATGTGCGCAGGTACGCCGATTCGAAGCCATTGCGAGCTGAATCTCAAGCAGCCGGAAAACGGCGTTGAAGCCAGGGAGAGAATGAGGCAGAACAAGGCGCGTAAGGCTTGGCAAGCTCCGGATAAACGGACTCTGCCAAGAACGATTGCGCCAATATTGGGAGATATAGCTCCCGGAGGGTGCTGCCGCCGCCCGGCTCCCTCGCGAGAAACCGGGCGCTTCAAACCTTACAGCGGCTGGATGTTAGCCGCTTGCAGACCCTTCGGGCCGCGCTTCGTTTCGAAGCTCACCTTCTGATTTTCAGCCAGCGTCTTGAATCCGTCGCCCTTGATTTCGGAGAAATGCGCGAACAGGTCGTCGCCGCCGTTATCGGGGGTGATGAAGCCAAAGCCCTTGCTGTCGTTGAACCACTTAACGGTACCGGTATCCATAAAAAATCCTTGAGAAAAATACAAAAATTGACTCTGCGAAAGAGTGCCTGAAGCTTCAAGGAGGGAGAGGACAACGAATACCGCTGAGGAGCGAGCAATTGATGAACAGCAATCGAACTTCTTGAACTTCGAACGACACGGTACCCGCTAGGTGCTACTAGCGTCAACACTTATGTTGTAACTGTTTTACCAGGAGGATCGCTCCGCTCTTCGGCGCGGAGCGATGGGGACCTATTTGATCGGCTGATCCAACAATTCACATCGGCGGTACGACGCCATCCTTCTCAACCACAACCTGACGTCCCGCATAGCTCCCGTCCTTCTCCTGCGTCGCCACGACGAAGACTTTCTTGCCGGTCGACAGTTCGGCGCGCGTGGCGGGAACCAGCGTCACAACAGGTGCATTGACCGGTACGTTGATCGTACTGCTGCCACCTTTATAGGAAAGTTTGAGTTCGCGCCCGTTCGTGCTTTGAACGACCGTATCCACATTGGCGTTCGTCATCGTGCTGTTCGCACCGAGATCCCACGCATAGTGTCCTTCCCCCATGCCGCGTGCGGCTTCGGGGAAGACGAGCACTTCCTTCGCCGTCAACTTGCCGTCCTCGCCCGGCATGGCAGCGGCGCCGACATAGGAGCCCGGCTTGATATCGGAAAGCTGAATGGCTTTCACGGCGTTCACGTTGGCCGACGGGGCGACGTCAATTAGCACCGTGTCGCCGCTACGGCGGTGAATTTTCAGGCTATTGCCGGAGAACGAGACGATCTCGCCGCGGATCCGCTCGGGCTTGCCCGCGGCGGATTGAGCGAATGCGGTACCCGCGAATGTCAGTGCGACAGCGGAGGCGACGAGTTGGCGTCGAATGGACATAGATGCTCCTTAAGGTCGATTGCGTCTAACAATGAATTTCACCGGCATAGTTCGCGAAGTTCAGAGCTTCAAGAACCGCCGAACCAGTTGTATCCCTGGTTCTCCCAATAGCCGCCGGGGAATGCGTTGGTCACCGTGATAGCGACGATATGTTTCGGATTCTTGTATCCGAGCTTGGTGGGAATGCGCAGCTTCATCGGGAAGCCGTATTTCGCGGGCAGCACGTCGCCGTCATACGTCAGCGTCAGCAGCGTTTGCGGATGCAGGGCGGTCGGCATGTCGATGCTCGTCCAGTAGTTGTCCGCGCAATGAAATGCGACATACTTTGCGGTCGTGTCGGCGCCGGCTCGTAACAGGAAATCGGCGAATCGCACACCGCCCCATTTACCGATAGCGCTCCATCCCTCGATGCAGATATGCCGTGTCACCTGACTCTCCTGCGGCAGCATGCGGAGTTCGTCCAGCGTCCACACGCGTTTGCCTTTGACGAGCCCATTGAGTTCGAGGCGATAGTTCGCCGCATCCACGTCCGGCACCTGGTCGATGTCGTAGTACGCATTGAACGGAAAAGGGCGCGTGATCATCGACTCGGGATAAGTCGGCGCTAGCTTGCGCGCATCGAAGAGCGACGCTTGCACGTCGTCGTTGAACGACGATATCTTTTGCAGCATGGAATTGACTGACTGGTCGTTCGTCAGGTCGCAACCCGAGAGCAGCATCAGCCCCCCGAGCGAGAGGATTCGCTTGCCGAACAAGCGCCGCTGCGGCAACGCGAGTTCCTTTTGCGCGTCTTTGACGATGGATTTTGCGTCGAGCAGAGAGGCCACACTAGGCCTTGTATGGCGTTTCGGGATCTTCATCGATCAGTGCCCCCGAATCATCGTGAGCAGAGAGCGCGGAACGAGCGCAACCATCACGATATGAACGACGAAAAAGCCGACGAGCACGCTCATCGCGAAGAAATGAACGACGCGCGCGTTGTCGTAACCGCCCATCAACGTTTGCAGGAGAGGCAACTGCACCGGTTTCCAAATGGCGAGACCCGACAACACCGCAATCACGAGATCGGCGATAACCACGAGATAGGCGAGCTTCTGCACGGCGTTGTACCTGTCGAGGTTGTCGTGACTGAGCTTGCCGCGCAGCGCTGCAACGAAATCGCTAGCGATGCCGCGTACGTCGAGCGGAAGCAGCTTCTTATGCAGCCGTCCCGTCGCGACGTTTAAAACAAGGTAGACGAGAAGATTGGCGAGAAGAATCCACATGACCGCGAAGTGCCAGCGCAGCGCTCCGCCGAGCCAGCCACCGAGCGTGATCGCTCGCGGAAACGTGACGGCCCCAAAGATCGGAGAGGCGTCGTAGACCTGCCAGCCGCTTAGGCACATGCCGATGACGGCTACGGCATTGATCCAATGGAAAATGCGAACCCACACGGGATGAATCGGCGAGCGTTTCAAAAGAACTTCCTCATAGCCGGGCATGTCGTTGACGTTCGATATGCCGGCGCTGTTGGCATGACAGAAGGATCGCCGCGGCAGCGCTGCGCCGGTATCGGTCAAATGACCGACCTCCTCTAGTCGAATGCTGCGTTATAGTCGTGCGCAATGAACGCTTGCCTTCGATCGGTGAATCAGTGAACGGAAACAGCAATGCGCCGGGTGAAGAACGCGCGCGGGTCCGCGTGTACGACGCCGTCAGAGCGCTCGCCTTCGTCGGCGACCTCAGCATGGGGCAGCCGACAGACCATTCGCTCCGAACGGCTTGGCTGGCCGCCCACTTGGCTCGCGAAGCGGACGAGGGGGACGGCCTTATCGTCACGGCGGCGCAAACGGCGCTGCTGAGGTGGTCCGGCTGCACGGCCAATGCGTCGGAGTTCGCAGAAGTGCTCGGCGACGACGTGGCAGGTCGAGAGGCGATGCTCGCGCAGAGGCAGGATTGGATGCAGCGGATCGCGTCTCAGGAAGTCGCTACTACGATGCGGCCGCTCGCGCAGATTCACTGCGACGTCTCGGGCGAGATCGCGCGAATGTTGAACCTGGCGCCCGATACCGAATCCGCGCTGCGCCATATCTTCGAAGTCTGGGACGGCAACGGCATGCCGGACGGTCTCGCCGGTGAGGCGGTGCCCCGTGGCGTGTACGTGGTATCGCTGGCCGGCGACTTGGAAATCTTCAGCCGTGTCTACGGCTTACCACGTGCCCTCGACTTGATCGCCGCTCGCGCGGGGACGCGCTATCCGGCCGACCTGGCCGCGCTGGTAGCCGCTCGAGCCGCGCATTGGCTGGCGCTGCTGGAGACCGGGGAACTCGCCGGAATCGACGAGTCGATAGAAACGGCGCAGATGCAAGCGACGACGTCGGCCGAACTGATCGGCGATGTCATCGACCTGAAGCTGCCGTGGATGACGGGATATTCGCGTGCGGTTGCTCGTGCGGCCTCTGCTTGCAGTGTTGCGCTCGGCGCGGACGAAGCGAGTGCCACGCGCGTCTACGCCGCAGCGCTGATTCACGGAATCGGGCGCGCGGCCGTGCCGAATGCAATCTGGAATTCGCCTCGGCGGCTGTCGGATGCCGAATGGGAGAAAGTGCGGCTCGTACCGTACTGGACTGGCCGAGCGGGCAAGCAAACCGGCACGCTCGCGCGCGCGGCGGAACTGGCTTCATACGCGTACGAACGCCTCGATGGCTCCGGCTACTTCCGCGGCGTAGGCGGGCAGGCATTGTCGTTCGATGCGCGCGTGCTGAGTGCCGCGGTCGCGTTTGTTTCGCTGGGTCAGAAGCGGCCTTGGCGCGATGCTCTGTCTGCGAGCGAGGTCGCTCAAACGATGCGCGTCGAAGCGAGCGAAGGCCGCTTCGACGGCGAAGTCGTGGCTGCGCTGATCGATACGCGGGATGTGCTGCCACGAGGCGCCCGGCTACGACCATCGACAATTCGGCTTACCGCGCGCGAGATCGACGTATTGCGCTCGATCGGCCGCGGTGCGAGCAACAAAGAAGCTGCGCGCGAACTGGACCTGAGTCCGAGTACCGTCCGTACGCACGTGGAGAGCGTATTCCGTAAGCTCGACTGCTCGACGCGCGCGGCGGCTACGCTGAAGGCGTCGGCGCTGGGGCTGCTGTAATAGGGGGCAGCCGGTCTTATAGTCGTGATTTCGTCACCGTCTACCGTCAACGCGCATTATTTTCGCGGCGCTATTACATTAGGTTATGCGTGGAATGAAGCGGGAGCCGGATGACTCCCGGTGCAAGATCAGCCACCACTCAACGCAGCCCGGCGCACCGCCCAGCCACCGGCCACGAGCGCAGTGACGGCAAGCACTAATCCAAACGACATCCCCGCGGCAGCCAATCCGACGTAGTCGATCAGATACCCGGTCGCCACAGGCAGCAGGCCCGCGGGAATATAGCCGCCGATGTTCAGAACCGCATTGGCCTGTGCCCGGTGACTAGTCGGAACGTGCAAACCGATCAGACTGAGCCCGCCCAATTGCCCGAGCCCTTGGCCTGCTCCGGCGAACAAGGCGGAGGCAATCAGCGGGAGCACCATCGACCCATGGATGGCCCATACGAGGCAGAGCATCGCCACTATCGTGCTCGATGCGCTTGCTACGAAAATCCGAGTAATGGACCACCGCTGCGCGACGAACTGCACGCCGACGGCCGTGAAGAACATCGCGGTGGCCATTCCACCGGCAAGCAACGGGCTGCGCACTTCGAGCAATCGCGCTAGCAACGACGGGCCTAACGCCAGCACGAACGACGTCGCGGTGATGCCCGGCCCGAATGTGGCGATGCCGCAGAGAACTTGGTGCCGATTGGCGAGCGGAACATGGGGTAGGCGCAGGCGAAAGGGGCCGTCTTTTTGTGCTTCGTGTGTCGGCAGACGCAGCGCGATCGCCAGAGCACTGAGCAAGATTAGCGACTCCACGATGAAGACCGGCGGCACGGGATGCGCAAGCGTCTGTGCGGCGGCGCCGGCCAGCAGCGGCCCTAAGCCCGCGCCCAATACCATGGCGATGGAGGCCAATAGCGCAGCCTGGCGCTTGCGCTCGGCACCTCCCGCATCGACCACGGCTGCCATCCCGGCCGAAACGATCGTGCCCACCGAGATACCGGCGAGACAGCGGCCGATAGCGAGCATCGTGACTGAGGTAGCGGTGCCGAACAGCCCGCAAGCGAGAATCGCCGAGACGAGGCCGGGGACGAGCACGAACTTACGCCCATAGCGGTCGGAAAGCTGCCCCGCAACGAGCAAAGTACCGAGCAGACCGGCGATATAGAGCGCGAAGATGACCGTCAGCATGCCGGACGAAAACCCGAGTTGTTCCTGCCAACGCACGTAAAGCGGCGTCGGCGAGTTCGACAGCATGAAAACAGCGGTGATCATCCAGGCGGCATGCGACATCCTCGTCCGCGACGAGGCAGCAATATCGGGTGACCGGCCGCAAACGGCAGAGGACGTATGGGGCACTGATGTTCTCCTGTACGAGTTTTTTCGAACTGTACACTAGTTCGAAAAAACTCGTACAGCTGTTATAGTGAGCGCACCATGAAAAAATCGCCTTCAAATCGCCGAGCGCAAGCGTCGGCTCTGACGACGTCCAACGATCTCCCGCCGCCGCTGGAGGAGCCCGCTCTGGAAGCCTTGCGGTTGGAGGACGTTCTGGCTGCGCTAGCGGATCCGCTGCGGCTCACCATCGTCCATAAGCTGATGCTGGAATCGGACGCTTACGATCATCCTTGCGGCTGGTTCGGTTTCGACCGTCCGAAGTCTTCGCTGACCCACCATTTCAAGGCGCTGCGCGAGGCGGGAGTGCTCCGCCAGCGCCAATATGGGCTTGAACGACGCAGTCGTTTGCGCCAAGAGGATCTGGATGCTCGTTTTCCGGGGTTGTTGGCGCTGGTGGTGGATTGGCGACCGCCTGCGTGACGACTAGGGGATGCGCGAAGGGGCGCGAATTCCCCCATACGCCCGCGCGGCGCTGCGTGCTATGGTAGTAACATATCGAGGGCGAGAGCCGGATCGACGCTAAGCGAGCGCGGGGGCGAGCTTGAGCGAATTGACGAACAGTTCACGGGTATTCCTCTCTACGCTGCGGGCAGGGCGCCGCGAGCGTCAGTTTGCGATCGCCGTCGTTATGCTTACGGTGATCGCCTTTCTGTTGGCCGCGCCTTTCGCGAAAATCCAACTGCCGCGGGTGTGGGCCTTTATTCCGGTCTACGAATCGGCCGTCGTTGTCTGCGATTTACTCACGGCGACGCTATTGCTGGGCCAATATCGGATTTTGCGGTCCAAAGCGTTGCTTGTGTTGGCGACGGGGTATTTGCTGACGGCCTTTACGGCTACTGCGCATTTGCTCACGTTTCCGGGCGTGTTCTCCGATACGGGCTGGCTAGCGGCGCGTAGTCAAAGCACGGCCTGGCTTTATGTGTTCTGGCATGGAAGTTTTCCGGTCGTCGTTATCGCCTATGCGTGGCTCAAGCGCGATGACGCGGCGCCGCTAACGAGCGGAAAGCGCCTTTGCGCACCGGCGATTTTGGGTAGCATCGTTTTTGCCGCGCTTATCGCCGCGGCGTTTGCGACCTTAGCCACGCGAGGCTACGATTGGTTGCCGCCGCAGCTCTCCGGGCCGGCGCTGGCGCCGCGTTATACCGTGGCGCACGCCGTCGTGCTGACGCTCACATGGTCGATCAGCCTGCTTGCGCTCGTGACGCTACTCTGGCGGCGGCCGCACTCCGTACTGGACCTGTGGCTGATGGTCGTCACCTGCGCATGGCTGTTCGATATCGCATTCGCGGGCGTGCTCAATCACAGCCGCTTCGATCTCGGTTTCTACGTGGGCCGCATTTACAGCCTGTGTGCCGCGAGCTTTGTGTTAGTCGTATTGACGGTCGAGAACATCAATCTTTATGCGCGTGTCGTACGGGCGCTCGATAGCGAGCGCATCGAGCGAACGCACGCGCAGTCGCAGACGGTGCAATTGAACGAAGCGAACGCACTGCTCGAGCATCGCGTCGCTGCGCGGACCGCTGCGCTTACGGCATCGAACCGCGATCTGCTCAACGAAGTGCTCGTGCGCAAACGGGCCGAAGCGGCACTAGAGCACTCACGCGAGGAGCTGCGCGAATTGGCGGCGATCGGTACCTCTGCGCGCGAGCAAGAAAACCGGCGTATTGCGCGCGAATTGCACGATGAACTCTGTCAGACGCTCGCGGCTTCGCGCCTCGAGCTTGAACTCGTTTCGGACCGGGAGGGATTGGAGGCCGAACTGGCGGCCGTGCATAGGCTGCTCGACGAAGCGGTCGTCGCCACTCGACGTATTGCGGCGGACTTGCGGCCGTTGGTACTCGACGACCTCGGTCTTGTCGCCGCCGCGGACTGGCTCGTACAGAACTTTCGCCAGCGTCACGGCATCGAATGCGATTTGATTGTCGATCCGCCGAATCTGGATCTCGATGAGCCTCAAGCAACGGCGGTATTTCGTATCATGCAGGAATCGCTGACCAACATCGGGCGGCACGCGCATGCTTCGCGAGCAAGGCTCAGTTTATTGCGCAAAGACGATCACATACTATTGGTCGTGCAGGACAACGGAGCGGGATTTGACCTTTCGGCGCCGCGCAAGCTGAACTCGTTCGGCCTTTCGGGCCTTCGCGAGCGTGCTTACCTCGTTGCAGGCGACGTCAGCATCGAATCGTCGCCGGGCATCGGCACGACGATCAAAGTTCGCATTCCGCTGCCTGCCGTGCGAGTAACATCTACGTCCGATACGGCCCTCGGTTCTGTGGGGTTGTCCGTCGTCAACGAGAAGCAAGAGGAACGTAGTAGATAATCCGAAAGCCTAAGTCTCGCGTGCCGGTTCAGGGCTGGCGCCAAATTTGCGATACTGTACGCATCCGCAAGTGCTCGCGTTCGGCGAGCGCACCCGAATTTTCGATGTCGATCGTGAGGCCAGGCAGGCCGCGATCCATTGCAAGACTAATTGAGTAGATAGGAAACCACGATTATGGTGAAGGGAAGAATTCCGGACGAACAGGCCCGCGAACGGCTGATCCTTTGGATCCGGCGCCGCATGGACGAGTTCGGCATCACACCGGAAGCCATCGCGGAATCGATCCAGCAGGATCTAGAAAACCAGCCGCGTTACAGAGACGCTCGCGGCAACGAATGGAGCGGAAAAGGCGAGATGCCCGATTGGCTGCGTTTTGCCAAAAATGCCGGCGTCGATCCCGATTTCTTCCGTATCGAATCGCCGCCGCAAAAAGCGGCTGCAAACGGCAAGATCGATTCCACGCAGCTCGACTTGTTCTTTTAGCCGTCTTAGCTGGCTTAGCCATCGATCTCAAAGCGCCGGAACACGATCAGTTTGATCCGGTCGAGGAGAAGCGCGAAGAGGGCGACGGCGCAGATCAACGCTCCAACGAACCGTAATGGGACGGCGGCCATCAGCGTGCCGGTCATGGCCAGCAAACTCACGAGGACGACGTCGATTGCACTGGCCCATGCCATGAGCGTACCCGGTGCGAATGACCATATCGGCCCGTCGTTGCGGAGTACGTAAATATTGGCCTGCGTCGTAAATACGAGCAGCAGGAATACCATCGTCTGCATCTGCTCGGCGCTGAGTCCGAACCGCGCGCGCGTGACCGCATACAGCGAGAGCGTGAATGCGAGCGAGAAGGCCGCGAGCACCGCCGCGGCGCCGACCAGTTGCCGGACCCGCCAGCGTTGCGGCTTGGCGGCGGGTTGGACGCGGTCGGCGGCGATGCTCATCGTCACAAAATCATTGGCGAACAGCAAAAGCACGATGAGTCGAGGTGAGATTACAAAGCCTTTCGTGAACCACAGACCGAGCGTCAGGAAGACGACGATCTCAAGTGTCTTCACTATTTTGTTAAGGATGTACGTGAGCATGCGCCGGTGAACTTCGCGACCGGTACCGACTACCGTCAGGACCCCGCCGAGGCCCGGGTCGGTCAGCACAACGCCCGCGGCGGCCTTGGCCACGTCTGTCGCACTCGCGACTGCAATCCCGAGTTCGGCCTGTCGTAGCGCGGGCGCGTCGTTGACGCCGTCGCCGGTCATCCCCGTCACGTGCCCGGTCCGTTGCAGCGCGCTGACTATTGCATGCTTCTCTTCAGGCAGCACGCGCGCGAAGATGTCGCATTGTTCGGGGTGCCGTAGGTCGTCTTCGCTCGGAACGCAGATTCGCGCGCCGAGGCCGAGTCGTTGCCCGATTGCACGCGCTGTCTCAAGCGCGTCTCCGGTGGCCATGCTTACCCTCACGCCAAGTCGACCAAGCTTCGCGATAAGCTCGGCCGCGTCCTTTCGGGGCGGATCCGCGAGGCCGATCAGCCCGATAGGGCGCATTGCTCCCGCGCAACCCGCTGCAACCGCGAGCACGCGCGCGCCCCCGGCGGCAAGTTCCTTCCCTATGTCCTGCGCGGCTTTGCGCTGCACCTCACCGGCGCCGCAATGTTCGAACAGGGCGCCGGTCGCGCCTTTCGCCGCGCGCCACTCATGCCCATCGATTAGATAGACGCCTTCGCTGAAACGCGTCGCCGGATCGAAGGGATGGAATTGCGTACGCGTGGGCAGCACGGGAGCTTGCGCCTGGCTTCTATATGCCGCCAGAATCGCCAGGTCTAGCGGATCCTGCGATGCGTCATCGCTGGCTAGCGCGGCCGCGCGTAAGACGGTGTTCTCGTCGAAATCTCCCAATGCCTTGACCCCCGCGACCGACAGCGTGTTTTGAGTCAATGTCCCGGTCTTGTCGGAGAGTAGCGTGTCCATGGCCGCGGCTTCCTCTACCGCAGGCAGCCTTGTCACTAGAACGCCCTGTTTCGACAGGCGTGTGCTGGCGATAGCCGTGGCCAACGTGTAGGTGGCAGGCAATGCGACAGGAACGGACGCGACGAGCAGCAGCAATGCAAAGACCACGGTATCGCCGAGCGGTAGAGCATGAATCCCGGCATAAACGATGACCAGCACTACGAGCACTAGATCGAATGCGACAAGGCTTTTCACGATCGAGAAAATCGTGCGTTGCATGTGGCTGGGGGCGCTCGACGTGCGCACGAGTTCCGCGGTTCGGCCGAAGTACGTCCTCGAGCCCGTGGCGGTCACCTCGCCGCTGGCTTCGCCCTGATGCACGATCGAACCCGCATAGGCGGGTTGCCCGGGGCCCGTATCGACGGCCAGAGATTCCCCGGTGAGAGCCGACTGATCCAGCGTGACGGCCCCGTCGAACAAGATCAGGTCCGCTGGGACGATGTCGCCGGCTCGCAGATGCACGATGTCTCCGGGCACCAGTTGCGCGGACGGATAACGGTTCCATTGCGCGTCGCGCAGCACACGTGCGTTGACCTGGAGTTGGCGTCGCAGCAAAGCCAGCGCGTCCTGTGCGCGCTGCTCTTGAATGAAGGCGACGAGGGCGTTGAACGCTAGCAGAAAGAGGATGACCAATGCCTCCTGACCACGATGAAGCAGCATTTGTAGCGCAATCACAGCTTCAAGCATCCAGGGCACGGGCCCCCACAGCTTGCTCAGAAGTTGGCGCCATCGCGGGACCCGTACCTCGTCGATCGCATTGACGCCGTACGATTGCAGGCGATGTTGCGCGTCGACCGACGTGAGTCCTCTCGCTCGGTCGGTGACCGGCGGGGCTTTTTCTGTGCCGGTGGGTGGATTGGCTGCGGTTGTCATCGTAAGTTTGGTCCGCAATGGTCTAGACGCGCTGTTTGAGTCGATCGTTCGCTAAGAGAAACCTGCAACAGAGTGCAATATCCGCCATACAGAATGAAGACCGCACTTCGACGCAGGCGCATTGTCGACGATAGGGCGGCGTACGTCGAACTTTCCAAATCGGCCGAGCGGCGCCGACGCGCCGTCCGGCCCGGCCACTGCATCGAAGGGATGCTGGCGTCGGCGTGCCGTTGACACCGTTCTCGCTCAGCCCGCGGCGACAACCTCCCCCACAAAATCCGCATACCGGCGCAAAGGCCGTCCCAGGATGGCTTCCAGCTTAGCCACGGCGCCATCGGCGCCTTGCATGCCGATTGTTTGAATGCCTTCCATCATGAGGCGCATATCGTACGCGAGCCAGCTCGGACCGGACGAGGCCGTCTGCCCTTCGAAGGCGGCGGTGTCGTCTCCGCCGTAATTGACGTCGCGACCCAGTGCGCGGCGCCATACCTCGGCCGCGGAAGCGCCCGTCAGCACTTCTGGTCCAACCAAGTCGAGCGTCACGCGTGCAAGCGGGGCGGGGGCCCGGTCACGGCGCAAAAGTTCGGCAACCGCGATGTCGGCGATATCGCGCGCATCGATCATCGCGACGCCCGACGAGCCGATCGGCATCGGATAGACGCCGTAGCCTTGGATGACTTGCTGCACCATTCGCTCGTTCTGCATAAAGTAGGCAGGGCGCAAGACGGTCGCGGCCATATCGAGGCTTTCGATCATGCGCTCGACCGTATGCTTGCCGGTGAAGTGCGGGACGTGGGTGTACTTGTCCGCATGAATCACCGAAAGGTAGACGATGCGCTCGATGCCGGCCTCGCGAGCGAGGTTCAGCGCGATGAGGGCCTGCGTGATTTCGTCGGGCGTGACCGCGTTCAGCAAGAACAACGTGCGCACCGAGGACAGCGCGGCGCGCATCGACGATACATCCGTCAGGTCGCCTACGACTTCTTCCACGCCGGCAGGCAAGCTTGCCTTGCCGGCATGGCGAACGAGTGCTTTAACGTCGGCACCCGCATTGGCCAGGCCTTGAACGACGAGAGAACCTACGGTACCCGTGGCACCAGCGACGAGAATGCTCATGTGAATCTCCTGAAAGTGTGAGAAGTGAGTTAGCGCGAGAAATCGGCGACAGCCTTGCCCGCATGCGATTCGGTTCGATTGCGCTCGATGGCGGCGGGAATGTGCTCGAAGTCCACCACCTCGGTTACGTTCGACTTCAGCGTGCCGTTTGCGACGTCGGCCGCCAGCTTGTCGAGAAGCGCGGCGTCCGGTTTATTGATGAACCACAGCCCTCGGCGCCCGGCCGGGGTGCGCGCCAGGATCTCGGGCGACGATGTGCCGACGATCGCGCCGGCCGGCGTCAGCACTTGCCAAGAGCGGTCGAGCACTTCGCCGCCGACGTAGTCGAGCACCAGATCGATATCGCGTGCGATCTCCTCGAAACGTTGCGTCCGATAGTCGATGACGTAATCGGCGCCGAGACTGCGTACGTAGTCCCCATGTGCGCCCGCGGCCGTGGCAAAGACCTCCGCGCCCGCCTGCTTGGCGAATTGCACGGCATAGCCGCCCAGCGCGCCGGCCGCACCATGGATCAAGACACGCTGGCCCGAGTGAACGGGACCTGCATGGTGCAAGCTCTGCCAGGCGGATACGGCGGCTACGGGAATAGCGGCCGCATGGACGTCGTCGAGTTGTTCAGGGGTACGAGACAAGTTCGCTTCGTCCACGGTCACGAAATCCGCGTACGCGCCGAGGCCGCCAAGCGAGCCCATGACGCGGTCGCCGGCACGAAAGCGCGTGACGCCTGGGCCGACGGCCTCGACGACACCCGCCAGTTCGATCCCGAGTACCGCCGGAAGCGGCAACGGAAAGGCGTCGCGGACATAGCCCTCGCGGACCTTCCAGTCGAGACCGTTGATACCGGCGGCTCGCACGTGGACAAGTACTTGTCCTTCCTTCGGCTCCGGCTTGGCAATATCGGCTACTTCGGCGGCGCTCGCGTCGCCATAGGCTCGGATCAGTACAGCGCGTTGAGTCGTCTTCATTTCAAATCCTCGTTGTTGAGTGGCGGTGAGGACAAGATAAGGTGTTGCGAAGTTAAAACGAAGGCGCGAAAATGTAGACACGTCGTTTCAAAACTGGAACACCATGGATTTGAATGCGCTTGCCGACTTCGCGTTGGTTGCAACGAACGGGGGATTGGGGAAGGCCAGCCGCGCAAGCGGTAGGTCGAAGGCGACCTTGTCGCGTCGAATCGCCGATCTCGAAGAGCAACTGGGGGTGCGCCTCATCGAACGCGGCGCCCGCGGACTCAAACTGACCGAAGCCGGCGAGAGGTTGATGGCGCGCACCGAAGGGCCGATGCATGAGGTGGCCGAAGCGATGACGGCGGCGCGCGAAGGGCTATCGACGCCGCGCGGATGCTTGCGCATCGCCTCGCCGGTATTGTTCTCCCAGCTTGCTATGGGGGGCATTTGCGCCGAGTTCTGCGCCACGTACCCGGAAATCACGATCGACTTGGTGGCGGAGGACCGGATGGTCGATCTCGTCGAAGAGCAGTTCGACGTCGCCATTCGCATCAATCCAAGCCCCGATAGCAGCTTGGTAGGGCGGTGTTTCGCGAAGGACCGGCTCGTGGTCGTGGCCGCGCCGTCGATACCGGTGCCGCACTCGGGCGCCGTCGCCTCGGTTCCGAGCGTCGTATTCTCGAATTTCGAGCCTACGCAATGGAGCCTCGACGATGGCCGTTTGGTGCTGCAACCCGTTCCAAGGCTCAGGCTTTCCTCGTTCTTGACGATTCGCGACGCGGCCGTTGCCGGCGCGGGCGCCGCGTTGATCCCTCAGTCGATCGCATGGAGCCAATTGACTCGCGGAGAGCTAGTCCAGTGGGGCACTGTCTCCGATGTCGAGGTCGCGCTGTGGGTGCTCCACACTTCGCGCCGCCTGCCGTCACCGAAGGTTCGCGCGTTCGTGGAATTCATCTGCAACCGATATCCGGAAGCGTCGCTCGTCTTGAAGGGGTGACGGATCGGGACGGAGCCGGCTGCCTGCACGCATTAAAACCTTTCTTCTAGCGTCGCACTAAGTATTGCTCGTGGGTGCTCCGACCCTGTACACTGCGACGAATGGAAACGAGCTTCGTACCCTTCTCATCGGTTGTGGCGCACAAGCACCTGCACGTTCAGTGCGGTGACGCGCTTGCGCCTGCCGTTTCCAAAGACAAAAAACAGCCGCACGTCTGACCGGTGCGCTGTGCCGTCGGACGCGCGACGGGACAGCATCAAGCCTTCTCTACTTTGCCCTTCCCGGCGCCTCCCTCGGATTCGATTCGGTCATGTTTCGAGGTGAAGGAATGTCGATTTTTTCCGGTATTTGGATCCCGCTCATTACGCCGTTCAATGCGGGCGCGATCGACCATCGCGCGCTTGCCGCGCTCGTTGCTCGCTGTCGCGATGCGGGGGTAGCGGGTTTTGCGGCGCTCGGCACGACGGGCGAACCCGCTGCGATGACCGAGGAGGAGCAAGACGCGGTGCTCGCAACGATTGTGGACGCGGCCGAAGGCTTGCCTGTCATTGCAGGCGTGGCGGGCAATCGAGCCGCCGCGTTGCGCGAGCGTGTTTTACGGCTGAGCGATAAGCCGATCGACGGTTTGCTGATCACTGCGCCGTATTACATTCGCCCGTCCCAAGCCGGCATTCTCGATCATTTTTCGACGTTGGCCGAGGCGAGCGCGAAGCCCGTCGTGCTCTACGACATTCCCTACCGGACCGGCGTGCGGATCGAACTCGACACGTTGCTCACGCTTGCCGCGCATCCTCGCATTCAGGCGATCAAGGATTGCGCCGGTTCACCCGAGACGACGTTGGCACTGATCCTCGACGGCCGGCTCAAGGTCCTGGCCGGCAACGACGACGCCATGTTTGCGTCGATGTGCATGGGCGGCGCCGGCGCGATCGCCGCGACCGCCCACGTACGGACCGAGCGCTTCGTCGCGATGCACGAGGCGCTTGCGCGCGGCGATCTCGCACAAGGCCGGGCGATCTATCACGAGTTGGCGCCGCTCTTGCGCGCATTGGTCTCGGAGCCGAATCCGGCACCGGTCAAGGCCGCACTTTCCGTGCAAGGTCAGATTGCCAACGAATTGCGCGCGCCGATGATGCCGGCGAGCGATGCGCTCACTCGTGAATTGGCAGCGTTGCTGGCTGCATGACGGCTTGTTCCGACGAAGGCTCGGCGCCCGCTCCGCTGGCGAGTGCAAAGCCTTCGTCGATCCAACCGGTCACGCCGCCGATCATGATCTTCACGGGCCGGCCGAGCTTTGCCAGCCGTATCGCGCCGCGAGTCGCACCGTTGCAGTGAGGGCCGGCGCAATATGTGACGAAAACGGTATCGGGCGCATATTGCGCGAGCTTCGAGGCGATGATCTTGCCGTGCGGCAGGTTGATCGCTCCGGGTACGTGTCCTGTGGCGAAGAGCGAAGGGCTGCGAACGTCGAGCAAAACGAAGTCGTGCTGGCCCTTCACGACGAGCGCGTCGTACACGTCGGCACAATCGGTTTCGAAGCGCATCGACGATTCGAAGTGAGCGAGTGCCGCTTCGCTGGGCGCGGGAGCGATGGCGGTGACGGCCGAACGGTTTTGCATGATTGCCTCTTTTTGTCGTTTGCTGATGTCGCGATCGGTTGGAACGCATGAGCATTATCTCGATCTAGCCGGCAGGGCGGCAGTGGCGCAATCGTCAATCTCCGGTAACATCGCGCCATGCAATCTCATCTCGTCGTGGCCGTCGCATACGATCGGCTTTGCACTTTCGAGTTCGGCTGCGTTGTCGAACTGTTCGCGTTGCCTCGCCCCGAACTGAAGGTCGAGTGGTATCGCTTCGCCGTTTGTGCCGCCGAAGACGGGCCGATCCGCGCCGCAGGCGGCATCACGCTCTGTGCGCCGCACACGCTAAAGCTACTGGATCGCGCCGACACGATCGTCATACCCGGCTGGCGCGACGCGGACGAGCCGCCTCCCGAACCGCTGCTGCGCAAACTGCGCGCGGCGGCGCGTCGTGGCGCGAGACTGTGTTCGATCTGTTCCGGCGTATTCGTCTTGGCGGCGGCCGGCGTGCTCGACGGCAAAACGGTGACGACGCACTGGCGTTACGCCGAAAAGCTCAAAGCCTGCTATCCGGCGCTGACGGTCGAGCCCGACGCGCTCTATGTCGACGAAGGTTCCGTCGTCACATCGGCGGGCTCGGCGGCGGGCCTCGATATGCTGCTGCATTTGGTGCGGCGCGACTACGGCTCCGCCGTGGCCAATCGCGTGGCTCAGCGGCTCGTCGTTCCGCCGCATCGCGAAGGTGGGCAGGCGCAATACGTCCCGAGGCCGATGCCGCCCGAAGACGACGGCGGCCGGCTCGCTCGGTTGATCGATTGGATGCGTGCGCACGCGGCGGTGGAGCATACCGTCGAGTCGCTGGCGCAGCGGGCATCGATGAGTGCAAGGACGCTGCAAAGGCGCTTTCGCGAAGCGACCGGCTTCGGGCCTTACGAGTGGTTGATTCGCGAGCGGATCGCGTTGGCGAAGGACATGCTGGAGACTCGGCCGCGCTTATCGATCGGCGCCGTCGCGGAGCGAGCGGGCTTCGGCTCGGAGGAATCGATGCGCCGGCACTTCCGGCGCATCGCGATGACAAGCCCTGCGGCGTATCGTCAGCAATTCGCACAACCTCGCGCGGCGCGTTGATTGAAAAAGCGGGAAGCGGCGCGAGGCCGTTCGCTAACGGCGGCCGCTATCGGTTTCCGTCGAGACGAACGTCGTCAAAGCGCGCCGAATGTCGTCGATGACGCTATCCCAATCGCCAAGACTCGGTTGACGGAACAGCCGTGCACTCGGGTACCACGGCGTATCTTCGCGCTCCAGCATCCAGCGCCAGCAGGTATCGAGCCGATTCAAGATCCACACCGGCTTGTTCATCGCGCCGGCCAAATGCGCAGTCGATGTATCGACCGACACCACGAGATCGAGATTGTCGACGAGCGCCGCGGTATCGGCGAAATCGGCAAGCTCGCCGGTCCAATCGATCACACGCCGGCTCGCTTCGTGCCGTTCGCGCAACTCGGCCAATTGCCGCTCGGCTTGCTGGCCCTTTTGCAAGCTGAAGAATTGAATGCCCGGCGTTTCGAGGATCGGTGCGAATCGATCGACATTCAGCGATCTGCGCGCGTCGTTCTTTCTCAACTCGGGCACATGCGGGCGATGCCCGCCGGCCCATACCAATCCGACTTTCTTCACGGGCCCGGGCACAGTGGCTTCGATGCGCTCTCGCCATTGCTTCGATGCTTGCGGATCGGCGAACAGGTAAGGGGTATCGGCCGGGATCGTCGATATGACCGTGCCGAGCGCGAGCGGTAGGCTGAGCAGCGGGCAGTGGTAGTCGAACGCCGGCAACGGGTCGCCGGACGCGACGAGTGCGTCCACGCCCGCGAGCGGCCCGAGTAGGCGTATGAGTTCGGGCTGGACCTCGAGCACGACGCGCGCGCCTTGCTGCGCCACGAGCGCGGCATAGCGGCAAAACTGCAACGTATCGCCTAAACCTTGTTCGGCGTGAAGCAAGATCGTCTTGCCGTCGAGCGATTCATCGCCGAGCCATAGCGGCGCATCGAATGCGCGCCGGCTCGGCGCGATGCGCCTGCGTTGCCATCGCCATTCGTATTCCGCGAAGCCGGCTTCGAGCTCGCCCATCTGCAACAGGCACAGCGCACGGTTCCAGTGCGTTTCGGCGGAATCCGGCGTTAGTGCGAGCGCGCGCTCGTAGGCCGCGAGCGCATCCGCATGCCGGTTCATATCGACGAACGTCAGGCCCAAGTTATTCCATGCATCGGCAAAACTCGAAGCGGTAGCCAGCGCTCGCTCGTAACTCGCTTGCGCTTCCTGGGGGCGGTTTAGATCGGATAGGGCATTGGCGCGATTGCTCCATGCCTCGGCATAGTTCGGACGCAGCGCGAGGGCTTTGTCGCAACTTTCGAGCGCTTGCTCGGGCAGCCCCATATCGCGCAGCGCGCAACTGCGATTGCTCCACGCTTCGGGAAATTCGGGTTTGATCGCGAGCGCTTTGTCGAAACTGGCGAGCGCTTCGTCGGGCCGGTTCAGACCCGCCAGCGCGACGCCGAGATTGTTCAGCGCGTCGACGAAACCGCTCTTGAGCGCCAGCGCGCGATTGGCGGCCGTGAGGGCCGCGTCGTGGCGGCCGATCGCGTTCAATGCGAACGCCAAGTTCGAATGCACGGGGGCTTGCCGGCTATCGATTTCGAGCGCTCGGCTTAACAGCGCGATGCCTTCCTCGTACTGCTTCGATTGAAGCGCCAATGCGCCCATTAGCTGGAGCGCGTCGAAGTGGCGAGGGCGTAGCGCGAGGATTTCGCCGTAGGCGGCTTGCGCTTCGGCGAAGGCACCGTTTTGCTGAAGCTCGACCGCTTCACGAAGCAGATTGTCGATGTGGCGCGGACTGCCGGGTTTGCTCATGGAATCGATATTCGGCCAAACGAGGCGCCTAGCGTGCGGCCGATCGAGCAATACGGATCGGCGCGCCCGGCGTAGGCTAGACAGCCTCGATTATCGCCGATGCGAGGGCGGGACGCGATGCCCACCCTCGACGTTCATGTCGCTACAGCGATCGGATATCGGTCGTCGGTGCTTGACCGAAGGCATCGGAAAGCAGGTACTCGACCAACTTGGCGGCGGCATCAAAGGGTGACGTCAATTGCCCGGTGCGCTTGAGCTCGGCGAAACGCTCGCGTTGCGGGAAGCGCGATTCGTCGGTGCCACGAATCTCGCCTTGCATGTCGGTATCGACGACGCCGGGCGCCACGCTCGCGATGCGCAACGCCGGTTCGCCGTCGAGCGCCGCCGCGCGGGCATGGTGATCGAGAGCGGCTTTCGTCGCGCAATAGACGTTCCAGCCCGCGTACGGATTGCGCGCCGCACCGCTCGAGATGTGCGCGATGCGCCGATCCTGCAAGCCGGCTGTCACGCCCGAAAACGCACTGGCAAGCATCAGCGGCGCGGCGACGTTGAGCGCCACCGCGCGACCGACGTCGGCCGGCTGCTGCACGGCGCATGGGCCGATCGGCGCGACCGTCCCCGCGTTGTTCACGAGCAGGGCGCGCTCGGCACCGCGCAAGAACGCGGCGAGCGTGTCGCCGGCCAGCCATTGCGCGAGCGCATTGCTATCGGACAAGTCGAGTTCGACTTCTTCGAAGCGGCCGGGCAGGGCGGTCGCGGGCGCGCCCGGCGCCCGGCGCGAGCGCGCCACGCCGAGCACGTCGATGCCGCGCGAGCGCAACGCATCGACGAGCGCCGCGCCGAGGCCACGCGTGTGCCCGGTGACGATGGCTCTAGTAACCGGATGAGAGTGGCCAGTCATATGCGTTCAAGCCGTTTCGAGCGCCGGATAGTCGACGTAGCCTTGCGGGCCCGCGGCGTAGAACGTCTCGGGGTTCGGTTTGTTGAGCGGCGCATCGAGCTTGAAGCGGGTCGGCAAATCGGGGTTCGCGATAAAGAGTTGGCCCCATGCGACGGCGTCGGCCTCGCCCGCGTCGAGCGTTTGCTGCGCGGACGCCTTCGTGAACTTTTCGTTCGCGATGTAGACGCCGCCGAACGCTTGCTTCAGCAGCGGCCCGAGGCGGTTGTCGCCAAGCGACTCACGCGCACAGATGAACGCGATCTGCCGTTTGCCGAGTTCGCGTGCCACATAGCCGAACGTCTCGGCCGGGTTCGAATCGCCCATCGTGTGCGCATCGCCGCGCGGCGCGAGATGCACGCCCACGCGGGCCGCGCCCCAGACTGCGATGCATTCGTCGACGATCTCGAGCAAGAGCCGTGCACGGTTTTCGATCGGGCCGCCATAGGCGTCCGTGCGCTGATTCGTGCTGTCTTGCAGGAACTGATCGAGCAGGTAGCCGTTCGCGCCGTGGACCTCGACTCCGTCGAAGCCGGCGGCCTTGGCATTTTCCGCGCCCTTGCGGAAGGCTGCGACGACATCGCGGATCTCGTCGAGTTCAAGTGCGCGCGGCGTGACGAAAGGCCGTTGCGGGCGCACGAGGCTCACATGGCCGCTCGGTGCGATCGCGCTCGGCGCGACGGGCAATTCGCCGTTCAAAAAGATCGGATCCGATACGCGGCCGACGTGCCACAACTGCAAGAAGATGCGGCCGCCCGCGGCATGCACGGCGTCGGTTACGATCTTCCATCCGGCTACTTGCTCGTCGGACCAAATACCCGGCGTCGAGGCGTAGCCGATGCCTTGCGGCGTGACGGAAGTCGCTTCGCTGAGAATGAGGCCGGCCGATGCCCGCTCGGCGTAGTACTGCGCCATCAACGCATTGGGCAGGCGCTCGTCGCCGGCGCGTTGCCGCGTGAGCGGGGCCATGATGATGCGGTTCGGCAAAGTCAGGTCGCCGACAACGAGCGGATCGAACAAAGTAGGCATGGCAAGTTTTCCTTATGTGCGCGGCGCGACGATGCGCGGGCCGCGGTACGGTGCAAACAGGGACACGATCGGTTGATTCGCCGGCGAACGATCGAGGTCTCGCGCAATGCGGGCCTCAAAGTTCGTTGCGCAGCGATGCGAGAAACGCCTCGATGACGGCTTCGTTTCGCTTGAAAAAGCTCCACTGGCCGATCCGCTTCACGGTGACGAGCCCCGCGCTTTGCAGCGTGGAGAGATGAGCCGACACCGTCGACTGCGATAGCCCGCAACGGGCATTGATTTGCCCGACGCAGACGCCGCAGTCGAGCGGCAGCTCCTGCTCGGCGAAGTAGGCGCTCGGCTCCTTGAGCCACGCGAGAATTTCGCGTCGCACCGGGTTCGCGAGTGCCTTGTGGATGGCATCGATATCTATCGTCATTTCACGCAGTTCGGACGATCGCGCTTCGCGCGGAATGCACCGAAGCAGAGATCGATCGTCGTTGGTAGAATCTTATATCGCTTTTTAACGATGTATGCAAAGACCGCGTTGTCTAAGGGGGCGATAGGCCGCGCTGATTGGTCGGGCGATTTGCCTCGCCGCACGCGCCGGCGCAAAGACGGGTATGCTCGCCGGTCGGATTTGTCGTGAGCCGCATCGGCTTGCGCGCGGGCATCGGGATGACGGGCGCTTGTTCCTGCCGAGCAGACAAGCGCGGATTTTTCTGGCGGAAAGCAGGGAGTGTCAGATGGAAAACGTGACTTACACGGATACGCAGCTTTTGATCGACGGCCAATGGTGCGACGCGGCCAGCGGCAAGACCATCGATGTCTTGAATCCGGCGACGGGGCAGGTCATCGGCAGGGTGTCGCATGCCGGTATCGCCGATTTGGATCGCGCTTTGGCTGCTGCCCAGCGTGGCTTCGAAACGTGGCGCAAGGTACCCGCGCATGAGCGCGCGGCCACGATGCGCAAGGCGGCGGGGCTGGTGCGCGAGCGTGCCGCGACGATCGCCCAATGGATGACGCAGGAGCAAGGCAAGCCGCTCACCGAGGCACGGCTGGAAGTGCTCGCGGCAGCGGACATTATCGAATGGTTCGCCGACGAAGGGCGGCGCGTGTACGGCCGGATCGTGCCGCCGCGGAACCTCTCGGTCCAGCAGACTGTGGTGCGCGAGCCGGTCGGTCCCGTCGCCGCGTTCACGCCGTGGAATTTCCCCGTCAACCAGGTGGTGCGTAAGCTGAGCGCCGCGCTTGCGACGGGGTGCTCCTTCCTGGTCAAGGCGCCGGAGGAGACGCCGGCTTCGCCGGCCGCGCTGCTGCGCGCGTTCGTCGATGCCGGCGTGCCGGCGGGCGTGATCGGCCTCGTGTTCGGCGATCCGGCTGAAATTTCCTCTTACCTGATCGCCCATCCGGTCATCCGCAAGGTGACGTTCACGGGTTCGACGCCGGTCGGCAAGCAACTCGCGGCGTTGGCCGGCCAGCACATGAAGCGGGCGACGATGGAGTTGGGCGGACATGCCCCCGTGATCGTGGCCGAGGATGCCGATGTCGCCCTTGCCGTGAAAGCGGCCGGCGGCGCGAAGTTCCGCAACGCGGGCCAAGTGTGCATTTCGCCGACGCGTTTCCTCGTTCACAACAGCATTCGGGAGGCGTTCACGCGCGAGCTCGTCAAGCATGCGCAGAGCCTGAAAGTGGGCAACGGCCTGGAAGAGGGCACGACGCTCGGCGCGCTCGCCAATACGCGCCGGCTGGCGGCGATGACGTCGGTGATCGAGAACGCGCGCACGTCGGGCGCTCGCATCGAAACCGGCGGCGAGCGGATCGGCTCGACGGGCAACTTTTTTGCGCCGACGGTCCTCTCGAACGTGCCGCTCGACGCCGACGTCTTCAATAACGAGCCGTTCGGGCCTGTGGCGGCGATTCGCGGATTCGATTCGCTGGACGATGCGATTTCGGAAGCGAATCGACTGCCGTTCGGTCTGGCTGGCTATGCCTTCACGAAGGCGTTCGCCAATGTCCATCTGCTGACGCAGCGCTTGGAAGTCGGCATGCTGTGGATCAACCAGCCGGCGACGCCTTGGCCCGAAATGCCGTTCGGCGGCGTGAAGGATTCGGGCTACGGCTCCGAAGGCGGCCCCGAAGCGCTCGAACCTTACCTCGTCACGAAATCGGTCACGGTCGCGGCCGTTTGAGCGATTTGCTTCGATAGCGACGGCTTGCCGTCGCGGCGCGACGCCCGGTGCGCTCGGGCGTCGCGCCGGCAAATGACCTAGGGGAAATCGCTGAATATCGATGTTCGGTTGGAGGAAACTGCCGCGTTATGACGATCGACGCAATCATTTCGCCGATATTCGCTCCTACTCCAGCGGCAAAATATCACTTCCTTACCGTACAAGTGATATCGAGGTTGCCGTGGTCTCCGTCGACTTGCTGATTGCCTTCGTCGCCGCGCTTATCGTCGTCTACGCGATTCCCGGCCCCGACATGGCCCTGATCCTCCAAACGAGCATCGCTCGCGGCACGCGGCGGGGCCTGACTGCCGCCGGCGGACTCGCGGTATCCCGGGCGACGCATGTCACGCTCTCTGCGTGCGGCGTGGCAGCGCTGCTCAAAGCCGCGCCGTGGCTCTATGAAGTCGTCCGCTATGGCGGTGCGCTGTATCTGGCTTACGTCGCGATTCAAATTTTCCGTTCGCCGTTGTTCTCGTTGCCGCCGAAGGGCGAGGGCGAAAGGCTGGTGGACGAGAGTGGGGCGGGACGTCAAACCTTCGTCAAGGGGCTACTGACGAACCTGCTGAACCCAAAGGCGCTCCTCTTTTGCTCGGTGCTGCTGCCCCAGTTCATCCGGCCGGCGACGGGGCCCGTTGCGCTTCAGGTGACGGAACTCGGCGTCGTCTTGGTTTTGGTCGGTGCGCTGTTCGACACGTTGTACGCGGTCGGCGCGGCGCGCATCTCGACGGTGTTGCGCAAGTATCCGCTCGCGCAAACGCTCCAGCGCTGGACGTTCTCGGCTGCCTTGATTGGCTTCGCGCTGCGCCTTTCGCTCGATTGAAAACCGGCCGCTCGGCGACGGCGGCGCACCCCGCGCCCGCCCGTCGCCCGTGAGCGGCCGATTCGCTTAGGCCATGCGCCCGAGATAATCGAATTTGCCGAGTTCGACACCGTTGTGACGCAAGATCGCGTAGCTGGTCGTCACGTGGAAGAAGAAGTTCGGCAACGCGAAGTGCAGTAGGTAGACCTGTCCGACGAACTCATGCTTGCCGCTCGGCACCGTCAGCGTGACCGTGCGCGATTCGCTGCCTTCGAGTTTCGAGGCATCGAAGCTCTTCAAGTAGGCGATCGTCTTGTCGATCCGCTCATACAGCTCATCGAAGGTTTGTTCCGTGTCTTCAAATTTAGGCGGCTCGACGCCCGCCAGCCGCGAGATGCAGAACTTCGCCGCGTCGGAGGCGATCTGCACTTGCCGCGTCAACGGATGCATATCGGGGTAGAGCCGGCTCGACAGCAGGATCGAGGGCTCGAAGTGCTTCGTCAGCGCGTGATCGTGCGCCTTCTGGAGGACCGCGCGCAGGTTCGTTAGCCCGCGAATGAAAACGGGCACTGAAGCATCGTAAATGGACAGGGACATGTCGAGTTCTTCCTTCTTTTGATACGGGACGTTTTCGAACGATCGGGCCTAAAGCCTCGGCTCGGCAGCGCGCGGACGGCGCATCGCGTACCGCTGCGCGCGCCATGATATGCCGATGCGGCAAGCTTTGCTGGCCGCCCCCTTGTCGATCGGCCAACGCTGCGACGAACCCTGCCCGTCCAGCTTGGCGATGCACTACACTTTGAGCAGTTGTCCGACGAATGCGATTGTGTCTCGCTTGCAGGGGTGGTCGCTTTGCCGCCGGCGCGCGCAAGGCGTAAGGAACTGCACGGTGCTAGCCGGTGTCGGAGCTTTTTCGCGTGTCCACTGCGTGAGGAGCGTCATAGATGACCAAAGCGAGACAGCAGCTCGCCGGTAGCGAGCGTGTGGCAGTCGAAGATTCGAAGTGCCTCGGGCCGATCGACCCGAAGGAAACGTTGTGCGTTCTCGTCACCCTGCGCCGGCGTGGCGAGCACGAGTTAGAACAGTTGGTGCAGCGCATCGCCACCGGGCAGGAGGCCCAGCCGCTTACGCGCGAAGCGTTCGCGCAACGGTTTGCCGTCGCGCCGGAAGACCTCGCCAAGCTCGCGGCGTTCGCCCGCGAGTACGAACTCAAGATCGACCGGCAAGATCTCAATGCGGCCAAGGTCGTCATGTCCGGCACGGCCGAGCATTTGCAAGCGGCATTCGGCGTTGAATTGTCCCACTACGAGCACCCGCGGCTCGGCAGGTTCCGCGGCCGCACCGGGTGCATTACGATCCCGGCCGAAATTGCCGATGTCGTGACGGCTGTGCTGGGTCTCGACAACCGTCCCCAAGCCCGCCCGCATTTTCGCCTGCGCAGCGATCACGGGCCGATCATCGCGCGGGCCGCCGAGCAAGCCTTCACCCCCATCCAACTGGCCGGCCTCTACGACTTCCCCGATGGGGATGGGGCCGGGCAGTGCATCGGCCTGATCGAGCTCGGCGGCGGCTACGACGCATCGGATCTGTCCACCTATTTCAGCGGTCTCGGCGTACCTGCGCCGGAAGTGGTGTCCGTTCCCGTCGACGGCGGCGCGAACAATCCCACCGGCGACCCTAGCGGTCCGGACGGCGAGGTGACGCTCGATATCGAAATTGCCGGCGCGGTGGCGCCGAAAGCGAAGATCGCCGTCTACTTCGCGCCGAATAGCGATGCCGGATTCGTCGATGCCGTCTCGCAAGCATTGCACGATTCCGCGAACAAGCCGTCGGTGTTGTCGATCAGTTGGGGCGGTCCCGAGAGTTCGTGGACCGACCAGGCGGTCGCAAGCTTCAATGACACGCTGCGTTCGGCGATGGCGCTAGGCGTCACCATTTGCGCCGCGTCCGGCGATAGCGGTTCGAGCGACGGCTCGCAGACCGGCAGGGACGATGTCGACTTTCCGGCGTCGAGCCCCTATGTGCTTGCCTGCGGCGGTACGCGGCTTTCCGCGAACGCGGGTGCATCGACGATCGCCGGCGAGGTGGTCTGGAACGATGGGGCCGGCGGCGGCTCCACGGGCGGCGGCGTCAGCGCTCGGTTCGCGTTGCCGGCCTGGCAGCAGGGGCTGCGCGCGGCACGCGTCGGCGGGCCGGCCGTCTCGCTCGCCAAGCGCGGCGTGCCCGACGTCGCTGCCGACGCCTCGCCCGCGTCCGGATACGAAGTGTTGATCGACGGGCAATCGATGCCGGTCGGCGGAACAAGCGCCGTGGCGCCGCTTTATGCGGGGCTCGTCGCGCGTATCAACGCAATCGCGGGGACCGCCGTGGGATTCGTGAATCAAAAGCTATACGGCGCATCGAACGCATTCAACGACATCACGTCGGGGAACAACGGCACCTATGCAGCCGCGGCGGGATGGGATGCGTGCACCGGGCTCGGGAGTCCCAAGGGCCGTGCGATCGCCGCCGCGTTGGGCTCGTCGGCCAACGCGGCGCCGCCGGCTTCGGGCGGCTCGCCGCAATAGCGGCTGGGCGGCCGGGCATCAAGGCAGTCAGGCACTTCGGCAGTTCGGACGGTCAGGATTATCGCCGGCGCGCTTCGGGGGGGCGCAGGCATATCAGCAGCAGTTCGTCAACGCAGCCGCGCGAGCGCTCGAATCGCACGCCGGCCATAACTGATGGAGCGAGTACGATGAATTCCGATACCGGCAGCCCGCAATCGTCTCACAATGCTCACGCGCCGTCGCCGGGCAGGGCCTCGATGCCGCAAGCGTTCCTTCGCCGACAGGACGATCAACCGTTCCAAGACGATGTCGCCTACGGCAACGGGCCCGACGATTCCGTGACCGATGCGAGCGAGAGCGCGGCGATCACGCACCACACGATCACGATCGCCGGCCGAAAGATTGCTTACACGGCAACGGCCGGCCACCTCGTGACGGTCGACGAATCGAGCTCGAAACCGAATGCGAAGATGTTCTACGTCGCATTTACCGAAGACAACCAAACGGAACAATCGCGTCCCGTTACGTTTTTCTACAACGGCGGTCCGGGGTCGTCCTCAGTCTTTGTGTTGCTGGGCTCGTTCGCACCGAAGCGCATCAAAACATCGATGCCGAGCTTTACGCCGCCCGCGCCGTATTCGCTCGAGGACAATCCCGACAGCTTGCTCGATAAGAGCGACCTCGTTTTCATCAATCCGGTGGGAACAGGGTATTCCGCGGCGATCGCGCCGAACAAAAACCGCGATTTTTGGGGCGTCGATCAGGATGCCCGCTCCATCAAGCAATTCATCAAGCGCTTTTTGACGAAGAACGAGCGTTGGAATTCGCCCAAATATCTATTTGGCGAGTCTTACGGTACCGCGCGCAGTTGCGTGCTCGCGTACCTGCTTCATGAGGACGGCATCGACCTCAATGGCGTGACGTTGCAATCGTCGATTCTCGATTATGCGCAGGCGGGCAATCCCGTCGGCGCATTGCCGACCGCCGCGGCCGACGCGTGGTACCACAAGAAGCTCGGCGTAGCGCCGTCGCCGACCGATCTCGGCGCGTTCGTCGAAGAAGTCGCGCAATTCGCCCGGACCGATTACATCGCAGCCCTGCGCAAGTTTCCGCAAACGGACGACGCTGTGGTCGAAAAGCTCTCGCAGTACACGGGCATCGACAAAACGACGTTGCTGGCCTGGAGTCTCGACATCGCGGGCTACGACAGCCGCGGCAATTCGCTGTTCCTGACCACGCTGCTCAAATCGAAGGGCGTAGCGCTGGGTTCCTATGACGGCCGCGTCACGGCGATCGATACGGGCATCGCCGGTCAGATCGATCCGAACTCGGGCGGCAACGATCCGACGATGACGGCGGTATCCGGTGTCTACACAACGATGTGGAACGAGTACTTGAATGAGCAATTGAAGTACACGTCGACGTCCTCGTTCACCGACCTGAACGACCAGGCTTTCCTGAATTGGGACTTCAACCACACCGATCCGACGGGGGCGCAAAAAGGCAAGGACGCGCAGGGGAACGTCATCTTGTATACGGCGGGCGATCTGGCGGCGGTCATGGCGCTGAACGTCGATTTGAAGGTGCTGTCCGCCAATGGCTTCTACGACTTCGTCACGCCGTTCTACCAAACGGTCCTCGACTTGCAACAAATGCCGCTCATCGAGCAAACCGTGCGCAACAACCTGTCGGCGCGGTTCTACCCGTCGGGGCACATGGTCTACCTCGACGGCGGTTCGCGCACGGCCCTGAAAGCCGATCTCGCCAAAATGTACGATGCCGTCGGCGCCGATGCTCCGGCCATGGCGCGCGTGCGTACGTTGCAAGAGCGACATCGGGCGTGAGGCGGCCGGCGCTTGATGTGAAGGCGGCGGCGCCGAAAAGCGCTGCCGTCTTTTGTGATCGATTTTGCGTCCGAAGCATCGCAATTCGGTCGCCTAATTACAGTTCTATTGCGGTTCCATCTACGGCTAAATTAAATATAACGGGAGCAGGCACGGCTATTGCTTATGCTGTGCCCGCTATGTCCAAAGGTCATGGCAGATTTGGCGTGCAACGCGCCGTCGGAAACACCGCGGAAGCTATGCGCTTTCCGCTCGCGACCGATGAGCTTGCCGCGCCCACGACAACCGTAAGGAGGATTCAGTCCGTGGCGACGTACAAGGAATTGCTAGCAAGAAAACAAGAACTCGACGCCGAGATCGAAAGGGCGCGTCAAGCCGAGGCCCAAGTCGCCCTGGCGAGCGTGCGCGAAACTATCGCCGCATTTGGATTCACCGCGGAGGACTTATTCGGTACCCGTCGCAAGTCGCGTGGCGCAGCGAACGGCGCGCCGCGTTTCCGTCACCCGGAAACGGGTGAAACATGGGGCGGGCGTGGTCCGCGCCCGCGTTGGTTGAAGGGCAAGGACCCGGAGCAGTTTCGCGTTAGAGAGTAAATGCGCCGGGGCTGACTAACTGCGCGGCCGACTGTAAAATCGCGTCTTGTTTCTCGTAAGTTTTTCCGGCCGTTGCTTGGCCGTCGATAACAAGATTAGACCTCGAGCCGCGCCGCCATGTCTCATTCTATTTTGCTTGTCGAGGACGACGCTCGTCTGTCCTCGCTCGTCGCGGGATATCTGCGCAAGCACGGCTATGACGTTCATACCGTCTTGCATGGTAACGAAGCGGTACCGGCCATCGTCGAGTACCGCCCCGATCTCGTGGTACTCGATATCAATCTGCCCGGCAAGGACGGCTTCGCGATTTTGCGCGAGGCGCGCGAGCGTTTCGACGGCGTGATCATCATGGTCACCGCGCGCGACGACCAATTCGACGAGGTGCTCGGCCTCGAGTTCGGAGCGGACGATTACGTTCATAAACCGGTGGAACCACGGGTGCTGCTCGCCCGGATCAAGGCGCAGTTGCGCCGGGCGCCCGTACGCAGCGCCGATGCGAGCGAACAGCCGGAGTCCTATCGGTTCGGCAAATTCGAAATCAGTCGAGCGACGCGCACGGTGCGCTTGCCGGACGGCAGCGCCCCCGAGCTGACTTCGGCCGAATTCGATTTGCTTTGGGCGCTCGTGCGCAGCGCCGGCGAGGTGGCGAGCCGCGACGACTTATTGCGCGAATTGCGTGGCATCGGTTTCGACGGCTTGGACCGTACCGTGGACGGCTGCATTTCGCGGCTGCGGCGCAAGCTGGGCGATGACGCCACCAATCCGCAGCGGATCAAGACCGTACGCGGCAAGGGCTATCAGTTCAGCAAGGTTGTCTGGGAATGACGCCGGCATCCCCGCCCGACGGTGCGTCGTTGTCCAAGTATCGCTATTGCAAATGGCGTTGGCTGCGTTTTCGCCGGTCGTGGACCGATACGCGCGCCGATCGCATCCCGAGCTGGTCCAAGCTCTACTTGCGGGCCTATTTGCATGTGCTCGGTCTCGTGCTCGTGGTGGTCGCCTTTGTGCTGGCCATGTTGGCCTACGGTCTAGGCCCGGGCGTGTTGCGGCAGGCCATCGCGGCGTTGCCCGGTGGGCTATTGCCGATAGGCGGTGTGGCCTGCTTAGCGACGGCTTACTCCACATACCGCTGGATCCGGCCGATCTGGCTCGATCTCGTGATGGTCCGCGAACGGGCGATCGATTTCACGGGCGGGCGGTTCAACACGCGCGCGCGCGAATCGCATAGCGTCTTCATCGGCCCGCTCGCGCGCACGCTGAACGCGCTGGCCGAGCGTATGGAGCGGCTGATCGCCGCCCAACGGGATCTGACCAACGGCATCTCGCACGAGTTGCGCACGCCGCTCGCGCGCACGCGCTTCGCGCTCGAGGCGTTGCGCGAGCCGGGTTCCGCCGCCGAGTACGAAAACGCCATCGCGAGCATCGAGCAAGACGTAACCGAGCTCGATGAACTCATCGATATGAGCCTGACGTATGCTCGGCTCGAATACAGTTCGTTGCAGTCGAATCTGGAGCCCACGCCGCTCGCGGCTTGGATAGAAGCCCAAGTGCGCGATTCGGCCGTGCTCTACGCCGACAAAGCCGTGGCGCTGACGGTCGAATTGGACCGTCAAGTGCGCGTTACGATGGACAAGCGCCTCATGTCCTACGCGATCCGCAACTTGCTGCGCAATGCCGGTAAGTACGCGCGCGCAAGTATCGACATCAACCTGACGATCGCGCACGGCAACGTCTTGATCGCCGTCGAGGACGACGGCCAGGGCGTATCGGCTGCGGAGCGCGAACGGATTTTCGATGCATTCGTGCGGCTCGATCGGCATACGGGTGGCTACGGTCTCGGGCTTGCCATCACGCGGCAAGTGCTGCATGCGCACAACGGCCGCATTGCCGCCGCCGATCCGCAAGTGCTCACCGGGGCGCGGTTCGAACTTAGTTGGCCCGCCGCGCAAATATAAGCCGCGCAAATGTAAGCCGGCAAAGGCTCATATGGGTCGACGTACGGGTGGGCCTGTCCGGGCACTCGGGCCGATCAGGCCGATCAGGCCGGTCGTTCGGCGTTCGCGGTGAGCGAGATCGTCCGGACGAGCTCGATCGTGCGGCGGTACAACGCATCGAACCGCGTGCCAAGCTGCTCGAGCACCGCCGCCTCGCCCTCGATCGCTCGCGCCTCGATGTCCGCGCATAAGTCTCCAAGCGGCAACGCGCCGATCGAGCGCGACGACGATTTCAATTTGTGGGCGATCGCCGCCGCTTCCGAGCCGCGGCCGGCAGCGAGGCGCGCACGCAAGTCCTTGGCGAGCTCGGATGAGCATTCGGCATATTCGACTAGGAGCGCCTGAACGGTCTCCATGTCGTCGCCGACGATCTCCTTCAAGACGTTGATGTCCACGATCGCCCGGTTCTCGCCTGCATCTTCGTCGAACGCCACGGCATCACGCTGGGAGGCCCCAAGCGCCGCGCAGACCGAATCGGCGTGTCGATCGAATGCCGGCGGGGCGCATAGCGCCGCTTCCGCGTGGGTTTCGGTTCCGGTCTCGGCTTCGGTCTCGGCTCTGGCGCCGCTCGCGATCGCGTTGCCCGGGACACCGGCACCGCGCGGATGAGTCCATTGCGTCAACGCTTGCGCGAGCAAGTCCAGCTTGAGCGGTTTGGTGAGATAGTCGTCGATGCCGAGCGCCTTCGCCCGGTTCGCTTCGCCGGTAATCGCATTGGCCGTGAGCGCGACGATCGGCACGCGATCGCGCGCATCGTGCGCTTCCTCGGCGCGAATCGCCTGGGCGAGTTCGTAGCCGTCGCGCCTGGGCATGTGCAAATCGGTCAGCACGAGCGTGTAGGGTTTCGCTCGCCACATTTCGAGCGCTTGTTCGCCGTCGACGGCCATGTCCGCCGCGTAGCCGAGCAGCGCCAGTTGCCGCGAAATCACACGGCGGTTGACGTCGTCGTCTTCCGCGACGAGGAGCATGACGCCTTCGTTCGCGGGCAAACGCGAGAGCAGGTCGTCGCCCGCTTGCTCGCGCCCGAGCGCTCCCGTATCGGCTCGGCCCGCCGCCAACGCGACGGCGTCGATCAGCACGCGCCGCCGCAGCGCCTGCGCCCCGATGGAGACCGTGTTGCCCGTGCGTGTCGTCAACATGACGCTGCGCGGCGCGGCGATCAGCACGTCGCCGATCAGCGCGGCCGCTTCGCGCGACGCGCTCGCCGCGACGCTACCCGCCGAGCAGTGCGCGTCGTGCACGAGGACACGCGGACCGTCCGCGCGGGCGAGCGCTTGCCGCGCATCATAGGCATCGGCCGCGATCTCCACTTTCGCGCCGGCGTGGCGCAGGTAATCGGCCGTGTCGTCGCAGCGCCAATCGTGCGATGCAACGACGATGCAAGCGAGCCCGGACAGGTCTGCGAGCTTGCGCTCCTCCGCTCCTTCGACGCTATGCAGCGGCAACGCGACCGAAAATACGGATCCGTGCCCCGGCTCGCTTTGCACCGTCAGCTCGCCGCCCATCAGCGAAACCAGTCGGCGGCAGATCGCAAGACCGAGGCCCGTGCCGCCGAAGCGGCGTGTCGTCGATGCCTCGGCTTGGCTGAACGGCTGAAACAGCTTGGCCATCGTCTCGGCGGTCATGCCGATACCGTTGTCGACGATGTCGAAGCGAACGAACGGCGTGTCGCCGGGCGCGAGCGTCGCGCGTAGTCCGACGTTGCCTTGCACGGCGCTGCGGCCCGCCGAAAATTTAATGGCATTGCCGACGAGGTTGTAGAGGATCTCGCGCAAGCGCGTATCGTCGAACATCGCGCTCGGCGGCAGGGCGGGCGAAACATAGGTGCGCAAGGCGACGCCGCGTGCATCGGCCACCGTCGCGAGCGAAGAGGCCATGCTGTCGACGACGTCTTCGATCGAGGTCGGCACGCAATCGATCTGTAACTTGCCGGCTTCGATCTTGGAGAAATCGAGGATGTCGTCGATGATCTTGAGCAGCGCCGAAGCGCAGTCTCGTATCGTGCACACCATCTCCTTTTGATCCGCCGGCAACGTCGAGCGCGTCAATACCTCGGCCATGCCGATGACCCCGTTCATCGGCGTACGGATCTCGTGGCTCATGGTGGCGAGAAATGCGCTTTTCGCGCGCGATCCGGCTTCGGCGTCGGAACGCGCTTGCTCCAGCTGCACGCCTTTGGCGATCTCGCGATCGTGCGCCGCGGCGAGGTTCCACAGCAGCGACTTCGTCCGTTTTTCCGTCGCGAGGATCAATACCGTGAGGAGGACCGCTGCCGTGAGCAATAGAAGGCTGCGCGTTCGCCATGCGGCAAGATATTCGTTCGTCGAATAGCCAACGGCAACCGCCAGCGGATAGTCGCTGAGCGTGCGATAGCTGACGATGGAATTTCGGCCGTCGATAAACGAGGCGGTGCGCAAGTCGCCCGAGCGCGAGCGGGCAAGTGCGCGCCGGAACGGATCGTTCGGCGGCAGCGTGGCGCCGACTGCTTGGTCGCGGCCCGAGCGCAGCGCGCGCACGACATAGTCGTTCGTGCCGACGACGGCGACTACGCCGTCTCTGCCGATCCGTAGCCCGTTATAGAGTTCGGTGAAGTAGCTCGGATCCACCGAGACGACGACCACGCCGAGAAACCGCCCGTCGAGCGAACTGATTCGCTGCGAGAGTTGCAGCGACGCCTTGCCGCTGATGCGGCCGACGACGGGACGGCCGATCATCAAGGCATTGCTGGGGTTATGCACGTGGATCTGGAAATGCTCGCGATCGGATAAGTTGATGGGCGTAAAACCGGGCACCGTCGAGGCGCGCAGATAGCCTTGCGAGTCGATCACGGCGACCTGCACGAATACATCGAGCTTGAGCAGCCCCGAACTGACGTAATACGCGAGCGGAATCGAAACGCCATCGTTTTGCACTTGCCACGATACGAGCGCGGCGACTTGTTCGGCTTCACGGATGACGCGGACGGTGTGGGCCGATAGTGCATCGGCGAGTGCGGTGGCGCCTGCGCGCGCACTGCGCATTTCGGCGTTCGCGTCCCAAATCGTGAGTGCGCCGAATGCGAGCCATAACGCCGCGATGAGCAGCAGCGTTTGCAGCTTCACATGGGTGAATCGCCGGCGCAACGAATTCGGCGACGAATCGATGGCGGGCGGATCCGTTGGGTCCGAGGGGTCGAGCGGAGCGTCCATGGTTGATGGATGCGGTAGTCAGCCGGAAATGGGCGTTTCTCGCCCGAATAATCCGGACTACGGCGCGGCCCGGAAAAACTTCATACGGATTGTTACGGGCCCGGCGTATTCGAGCTTGATATCGATCAAAGAAATCTTGCGGCGGCTTGCATGGAAATTGCCGGGCACGCCGGCAATAGGGCGCCGCCGCGTGTCGGCCCATTCGCGAAGCGCCTTCAGCGTGTCGATTTCACAGTGCATCGCCGCTGTGCGTGTTGCATGAGCGGCGTGATCGAATCGCTTAATTCAATACGTATGTCCGAGTTGGAAATAGAAGTTCCGGCGGCCGCCCGGTGCAAGCGCGATACCCAAGTACAAGGGCCCGAACGAACTGGTCACGCTCGTGAAAAACGTGACGCTGCGCTTCAGCGAGCTGCTGCCGAATCGATCGCCTTGTTGCCAGACATTCCCCGCTTCGAAACTGACGCCGGCGTATAGGCCTTCGAGTGGCGCGGTCTGAAACCGCATGAGCTGGTTCAAATACGTGACCTGGGCGTAGAGCATCGAATTGCCCGAGAGCTGATCGGCTGCGTAAGCGGATAGATGCTGAAAGCCGCCAAGCGTGAAGCCGAGCGGATTGGCCGCGTTTTGGCCGCCGATGTCGCCGCCGGCTTCGACGCTGGCGTTAAAGCTATGCCGCCCGAAGCTGACTGCGCCGATGGCCTTGCCGTAGAGCTCGGTGTAGGGGCTGCTTTGTCCGAAGACGGATCGCTCCGCGCGCAACTCGGCGAAGTAGCCGGTGCGAGGAAAGAGCGGATCGTCGAGTTGATCGATGACGAGCTTGGCTCGCGCGGACACCTCTTGGCCGTACACATCGGAAAACAGCAGCGTGCCGTCGTCGAGCGGCAAGTTGTAGACGGCCGATCCGTATGCATGCGAGTAGGCCAAGCCAACCCGGAAATCGCCCAGCCGCGCGATCGGCAAACCGAAGTCGATACCCACCCGCTCGGTTTGCAGGTGGTATTGGGTCATGCGAACGCCGGTGCTGTCGTCGTAGATATTGGCAAAGCGGCGTTCGAACTCCGCATACGGAGCCACGTAGTAGCCGAGCGCCGAGGATAACGGTTGGCGCAGCTCGGTATTGAAATGCAATAGGTCGCTGCCGAGGGTTGCATCGGCGCGCAATTCGAGTCCGGAGTCGGTGAGCCAGGGGCGCCGGTAGCCGAGATTGAGCCTGAAGCCGCCTTCGTCTTCCGAACTACTCGACAGACCCAAGCCGAACAACACGAAATTCGGCCCCCAAGATTTTTCCCTGGCATCGATCACGAGGCGCGGGCCGTCTTGATCGTCGATCAACTGCTGGGTTGCGCTTTCGAAGTCTCCGGACGTGACGAGCGTTTGCAAATCGCGCGTCACCGCGAGCGGATCGTAGACATCGCCGGGGCGCAAGTTCAGGAATTTGCGTACGCGCGCGGCCGGCACGTTGCCGCGGGTGTGAACGTCGATATGGGCGAGCTTGACGGGCCGCGTTTCCACGGGGGCATGCGATGCGCGATAAGCAGCGTATTGCTCGGGCGAAAGCGCGAATTGCCGCAACCGCGGTAACGCGGCGCGCGCGGCGGCGGCGCCTGCTTCGATCGCCTCGTTGGCATGCGCGAAATCCGAGAAACCTAGGTTGCCGAGCGTCGGTTTGATCATCACGTCGTTCGAGCCGAGCTGCGCGCGATGCCGGCCGACGTTTTGGTGAATCAGAATGCCGAGCATCTGTTGCATGACGTCGGTCGGCGACGACAGCGCATCGAGCGGCCGCAACGGCGAACTGATATCGACGGCGATCAGTACGTCCGCGCCCATCTTGCGGGCGACATCGGTCGGGAGATTGTTCACGAGGCCACCGTCGACGAGCGCGGTGCCGTCGAATTCGGCCGGTGCGAACAAGCCCGGCATGGCCATACTCGAGCGAATCGCGAGCGGCAAGGACCCATGATCGAGCACGACTTCGTCGCCGGTGCTCAGATTCGTCGCGATAGCGCGATAAGGGATCGGCAGCGTGTCGAACGGCGCATTGGCAGGCAAGTTCGAGGTCCATTCCTGCAACAGAGCCTGTAGCCGGTTGCCCTGCACGAGCCCGGCCGGCAGCTTCGCGCCGTCGGCGCTGAAGCCGATGCTGCCCACGTACAGCCGCGAGTCTTCGCGCTGCGATTGCGGTAGGTCGGCACGCTTTTCGACGTCGAACGCGATATCCGCGAGGTTCACGTGCGCGAGGCGCGCCTGCATCGCGTCGGCGCTCATCCCGCTCGCGTACAGTCCGCCGACCACGGCCCCCATACTGGTACCGGCAATGCAGTCGACGGGGATGCGGTTTTCCTCGAGCACGCGTAGCACGCCCAAGTGTGCGTAGCCGCGCGCGCCGCCGCCCGACAGGACGAGACCGATCGAAGGTCTAGACTCAGGACCGCCACGCGCTCGGCACACGCCGTCTTGTGCATGGGCCGCTCCAGAGCCCGCGAGCGCGGCGGCGAGCGCCAGCACCCCGGCGCTGCCCGCGCGCACCGCCCTGCGATTCGACCCCATGCGTCCCATGCCGCCCCAAAAAAATACGAAATATTACACAGATTGGCGGGGCTTTCGGGTAGGCGGCGGTGTTTTATTGCAGCATGGCCGGCGGGCGAGGATGGGATTGGACGCGGGGAGCTAGCCTAGGTCGGGTTGCAGCTCGGAACGGGGCGAGCGCTCGGCCGACGGATCGGGAACGACTTCCAGCCGATAGCCGTGCCCATACACGGGTGCGAGCCGAACGCCGTTGTCCGGCCTCAATTGCAGCTTCGTCCGAACGCGCGACATGTGTGTGTCGAGCGTTCGAGAGATCGCGCTTTGCGGTTGCCCCCAAAGCGTTCCGCCGATGTGCTCGCGCGAGAGCACGCGTCCCACATGTTGAAACAACAAGAAGACGAGGTCGAATTCGCGCCCTGTCAATTCGATCGGCGCTTCGCGCAAGAAACAGGTGCGGCTGACCGGATCGATACGATAGCGGCCGACCTCGATCATGGGATTCGCCTCGGTATCCGAGCCGGGATAGGCCCGCCGGCTCAGTGCCTCGATGCGGGCGAGCAGCTCGCTCGTACGAATCGGCTTGATCATGTAGTCGTCGGCGCCTGCCGAAAGCGCGGTGACGACATCGGTCTCGAGCGAGCGGCTCGTCATGAAAAGAATCGGCACGCGCTCGCTGAGATTGGCGCGGGCCCAAATCGTGACTTGATGACCGGTCACGCCGGGAAGACTCCAGTCGAGCAGGATCAAATCGAAGCGGTCGCGTTTCAAGCGGCGAATCAACTGGCTGCCGTCACGAAACAGCTCGCATTCATGCCCCGCCGAACGCACTATTTCGCCGATGTGCTCGGCAAGAACATCATCGTCTTCCAGATAGGCGATCTTCATTTCTTTCAGGTCTCGCTCGCATGCATCTGATACGAATCGGATATGCTTGCGCATTTCGCGGATGCGCATCCGACTCGAATATATCGGCTAGGGATTGTACCGCTGCGGCTTCTGCAATGGATTGAAGAGAGCATGGCAAAAAGTGAGCAATTGACATTTGTTTGCAATCTGCCGCGATGACTCGCCGTTGTGTTTGCTTAACGTCTGCTTAGCTTCGGATGGTGAAAATAGAGGCGAGCCACGACTAGATGCAGCGGCTCGCGCGGGTGGTGCACGATCGCGCGAAATTCGTTAAGCTCCCGGCTCGAGCAATGCCGGATAGATTAGTGTATACCAATGCCGACGGGGGACGCCGGTTTGATGCATGACCGTTACGCGGCTCATGCCAAGATCGCCGCGACTGCCGCGCCAAATATAAAATTCAGCATTCATAGATAGACACGACAATGCGTAACCCAAACGCGGCCATCACGGTTTCGCGCGAGAGATCGTTGAGTTTTCACGAAGCCGGATGCCGTAAATGGGGACACGGCTTGGGGCTGGCCGTGATCGTTGCATTCGCTACGGTGCTCGGCGTGTCGCCCGTGCGCGCGCAAACGAAGTTCGATGCGCGCGCAACGGCCGCGTACGTGACAGTGGCCGGCGATACGCTTTTCGAAGTGGCGCAGCGCTATCTGACGGATGTAGGCGGGTGGCGTGCATTGGCGCGGCTGAACCACGTCAGCGCGCCTAGGCGGTTGCCCGCGGGGATGACGCTACGGCTTCCGCTCGCGTTGTTGCGCCGCGATGCGATGCCCGCGAGCATCGTCGCCCTGAGCGGGCTTGTCACGTCGCGCTCGTCGGCTTCCACGGCAGGCGAGCCGGACACCCCTGCCGTACCTCTGTTGTCCGGACGAGTCCTCGGCGAGAGCGACACGATCAGTACGGGCGCGGATGGCTTTGCGACGCTCGAACTGGACGACGGCTCATACGTCAGCATCGCGCCGAACAGTCATATCGTCTTGTCGATTCTGCGCAAGATGGCGCTTACCGGGATTGAGGATCACGTCATCGAATTGCAGCGAGGCGAGGTCGCGAACGAAGTGACGCATGCCCGGCAAAGCGGCGACCGCTTCGAGGTTCGCACGCCCTCGATCGTCGCGGGGGTGCGGGGCACGCGTTTTCGCGTGAATCAGCTTTCTTCGATGACGGCTGTCGAAGTGCTGGACGGAACGGTCGCCGTCGGGACTTCGGCGAGCGGCGCGCTCGACAAGGCGGGGCATGCCGGTGCGCCGTCGCAATTCGTTGCCGCGGGTCAGGGCAGCGCGACGCCGAACGGCGGCGCCGTGGGCATGCCCCAGCCGCTGCTGCCGGCGCCGGTGCTCGTGAACCCGGCGAAGGTGCAAGACGGCAAGCTCGTGACGTTCGACGTCGAGCCGGCGGCCGAGGCGAGCGGCTATCGCATCCAGATCGCGCGCGACGCCGACTTGCTCGATTTGATTCGCGATGCGCGCGTCCTCGTGCCGGGCGCGACGTTTGCCGACGTGCCGGACGGAACCTACTTCGTGCGCGTTTCGTCGATCGACCGAAGCGGCTTGGAGGGGCTGCCGCGTGTCTATGCGTTCGAACGCCGCACGAACGAGCTCAGCGCAACGGCCAGCGCGCAACGAGGCTCGCACGCCTACCGCTTCACTTGGCGGGCTTCGCGCGCCGATGCGCGGACGCGTTATCGCCTCGTTCTGTCGCGGCACGACGACCTGCGCGACCCGATGGTGGATGCCGTGGATTTGACGGATACCTCGCTCGTCGTGTCCGATTTGCCGGCCGGCGACTACTATTGGCGCGTCGTGTCGGAGCAGCACGACCGGGGCCGTTTCTACGAAACGAACGGGCCCGTACGCGCGTTCACCCTGGCGAAATGAGGGGCGTGAATGACCCCTAACGAATCGCTGGCCTCGACTCGTCGAATACGTTTGATGTGGCGCCCGACGCTAAGCGTTTGGCACCGCTTCGTGCGCGAGTGGCTGGCGATCGGATGCTTCGGTATTGCGGCGATCCTCGCTTGCACTGCCGGCGGCCTGGCCACGAACTTCGACCGGCTCGTCTACGACCGGATGCTCACGCTGCGCTCGCAACCACTCGCCCCCGAGATCGCCGTGGTGCGCATCGACGACGACAGCGTGTCGGAACTCGGGCGCTGGCCGTGGCCGCGTGCGTTGCAGGCCCGTCTGATCGACGCCGTCGCGCGGGATGGTGCGGCGGCGCTCGTCTATAACGTCCTGTTGACCGAGCCGGCGACGGGCGACGACGAACTGGCGCATGCGCTGCGCTCGACGCCTAGCTATTTACCCCTGTTCGTCGATCCGCGCGCGCGCGGCGAGGCGGTCGGGCCCGTGCCGGAGCTGGCATCGGCGGCGGCCGGGACGGGGCATATCGACATCGAACCCGATTCAGACGGCATCGTGCGCAGCGTCGCGCTACACGAACGCGCAGCCGGCGTGAGTTGGCCTTACCTCGTCATGCCGTTGCTGGACGACATTCGCAGCGGAAAGATCGCGCTCGCGGGCGGGCGTTACCGCACCGCCCATGCCGGCCCGATTCCGACATCGAGCACGCTCGAGGAGGACGCCGACGGCGATACGCTGCCGCGCGTGCTCATTCCGTTTTCGGGCAGCGTGCCCGACGATGCCCAGTTCTCGGCTCACGATCTGCTCGATGGCAACGTGCCGGTCGGCGCCTTGCGTGGCAAGGTCGTGTTCATCGGTTTGACGGCGTCGGGCCTGTTGACGCATTTGGCGACGCCGATCACCGGCACATGGGGGCCCACGTCCGACACGCTGTTGCATGCGAACGCCCTAAGCGCGCTGCTGACGGAACGCGAGATTCGCCCTGTCGGCACGCGTTGGCTCTTTCTTGTGTCGCTTGTGCCGCTGGCCACGTTGCTGGCCGGCTTGCTGTTCCTGTCGCCTTGGCGCACGCTGCTCTTGACGCTCGGCCTGGCGATCGTTTGCCTACTGTTTAGCGCGGTGCTGCTCGAGAGCGCGTGTATCTGGCTCTCGCCGGTCCCGGCGTTGATCGCCTTGCTGGCGGTCTATCCGCTATGGGGCTGGCGCCGCCTCGAAATGACGATGTCGCGCTTGCAAGGCGAGCTTCAGCGGCTGGCGGACGATAACGATATCTTGCCTATTATTCCCGCGCGTCCGCGCGAGGTACTCGGCGATGCCCTTGAACGGCATATCGCGCTCGTCGAGCAGGCGGCCGACCGCATGCAAGACATGAAGCGATTCGTCTGGGATTGCTTGAATAGCCTGCCGGAGCCGATTTTGGTCGCCGACCAAAAAGGGTTGATTTGCGTGGCCAATAAGGCGGCGCGCGAGTGCTTCTCGCACATCGATCCCGCGCCGCTGGAAGGTCGATGGCTGACCGAAACGCTCGGCAAAATGACCTTCATCAAGACGATGGCGCCGGAGACCGTCTCCGATGCGGAGTTGCTTGCGCGTTGGCCGGAGGTCCTCGACCCGACCGACCTCGAGCGCGTCTGGATCGTCAAGCGCGGTATCGAAGTACGCGACCGAGCCGAGCGGGACTACCTGTTGCGCTACGCGCGTTGTCGCAATGCGCGCGGCGAGGTATCGGGCTATTGGGTCGCGGGTCTGGCCGAGGTGACGGCACTGCATACGGCCGAGCAAGCCCGGGAAGACGCGCTGAGGCTGCTTTCGCACGATATGCGCTCGCCCCATGCTTCGGTGCTCGCGCTGATCGAAGAAGAGATGGCGGTGACGCGTTCGGAACGCGTGAGTACGCTGCTCTCGCATATCGAGCGCTATACGCGCCGGGCGTTGACGCTCGCCGACGATTTCGTGCAGCTCACGCGCGCCGAGTCGCAGGCTTACCTGTTCGAGCCGGTCAATCTCGCCGACGTCGTGCTCGATGCGAGCGACGAGATTTGGCCGCAGGCACGCGCCAAGGGCATCTTCGTCGAAACGCATTTCGAGGGCGACGGCCAGTGGATTTACGCCGATCGATCGCTCATCACGCGCGCCGTGACGAACTTGCTGAACAACGCCGTCAAATACAGCCCGACCGAAACCGTCGTGCATATCTCGGTGACGAACGCCGCGAACGATCGCGTACAGTGCCGGATTGTCGACCAAGGCTACGGGATGACCGAAGATGCCCGGGCGCATTTGTTCGAGCGTTTCCGCCGCTTCAGGACGCCGGGGCAGCCGCACTCGCAAGGCGCGGGACTTGGCATGGCGCTCGTGAAAACGGTGGTGACTCGGCACGAAGGAGAGGTGTCGGTCGAGAGCGAACCAGGGCGCGGCACGGTCGTGACCGTCTCGCTGCCGAAGTGGGACGGCGATGCGTAAAGATCAACGACGACGGGATAACGGCGCGAAATGAAGACAATCTTGCTGCTTGCCGCATGCGCGGCCGCGCTCTCGGGCTGCGCCGGGACGCAGATCGCCGTCCGTGCGCACTCCGATCGAAGCTCCAGCACCGGCGCCCGCACCTATGCGTTTGCGGACGATTCGGGGGCGGCATCGGGCGACCGGCGCGAAGATTTCGTCTCGGCGGTTGGCCACCGGCTGGCCGAGCTAGGCTTCACGTCCGTGCCCGCGCCCGCTGCCCGCTATCGCATTGCGCTCTCCCAAGAAACGCGACCGGCCTCTGTCGGCATTGCCTATACCGATTGCGCAGACGGCGCGCCTTGCGGGGCACCGAGTGTGGCGCCCGGCTTCGAGTGGCCCGGCGCCACACCGTACCTCCACTCGCTCACTTTGCGGTTCTTCGATGCCAAGGACGGGCGCGAGGCCTACAAAGTCAGTGCGGCGAAACGCGATCGGGATCGCGACGTCAAGCGCGATATCGACGATCTCGTAGCCGGCGCGCTCGCGCGTTTTCCCTTTGACGACAGGGACGGCGGCACCGGCGATCTTGCCGCCACCAGCGATTGGAAGGTGACGCTTAACAAGCCCCAGGCCGATGGCGCGCCACGCGTGACCGGCATCGCGCCGCTCAAGCATTGACGGTCACCGCCGCCCGACTCGTGCTCATTGCCATTCTTCCGTAGAATGCGCCATACGAAGCGTCGGCACCGCAGCAGGTGATACGGCGATGCGGTGGGGCGCTCGATTGCGAAGCGTGGGACCCAGGAGACGAACGATGAATACGATAACAACCGCACCGGCCGGCGATCCTCCTCGAGCCGTGCGCCGCATCACGCGTTGGTACGCAAGCTTTCTACGCGTCGCTTTCGCACTGCTTCCGGCCTACCTCATCGCGTATCTGTTCTACTTTCAGGACCCTCGGCTCGTGTTCGAGGATCATCTCTTCCACGAAGTGGCGATCGCGGCCGCGACGCTCGAAGGGCTCTTCGTCAGCTACGTGACCTGGCAGTGCTATCGCCTATCGGGCGAGCCGATCTTGCGCTGGATGACGCTCGGTTTTACTGGCTTCGTCATCATCTACGCGTTGCATGGGCTGTTTACGCCGCTTGCGCACCACAACATGTGGCTCTTTCTGCTGTACGGTCCGGCCTCGCGACTGGTCATGGCGATTCTTTTGTTCGTCGCCCTGCTGTCTTATGGGCGCAAGGCCGATCCCGTCGAACGGCGCACCGACCGATTGATGTGGGGCACGTGGTTCGGCGTGTTCGCCGTGATCGACCTGCTCGTCGCCGTACTCGCGAACTCCTCGATTGCCGGCGCGTTGGCCGTGCGGCTTTCGCTCGAAGGCGGGGCCATGGTGATTTCGTTGCTCAATGTCGCCTGCCTCGTTGTCCGACGGATCCGCTCGCCGCTCATGCAGATCTTCGGGATCTCGGTGACGGCATTCGCGCTGTCCTCGCTCGCGTTCATTCTCGGCAAGCCGTGGAATCATATGTGGTGGCTGGCGCATGCGATCTTCGCCGGCGGCTTCTTTTTGCTCAGCTACGGCATCGTTCAAGCCTTCCATACGACGCGTTCGTTTTCGACGATTTATAGCCAGGAAGAGCTCCTGGCGCGCCTGCGCGACGAAATGGCCCGCGCGAGCAGCGCGCTGCAAGAGTTGCAGCGCAGCAATCAAAAGCTCGAATCGCTGGCGGCGGTCGATCCATTGACGGGCACCGCCAATCGGCGCACCTTCGTGCAACGGCTGGAAGCCGAAGTGAGCTCGGCGAACCGCGGCGGAGCGCCGTTCTCGCTATTGGCCGTCGATGTCGACAATTTGCAACGCATCAACGAGCGATTCGGCGAGCAAGTCGGCGATAGCATCTTGCGCGCCGTCGCAACGGCTTGTACCGATGCCATGCGCCCGCATCAAGGCATCGCACGGGTGAGCGGCGGCGAGTTCATGGCGATGCTGCCCAATGCCGCGCTCGATGCGGCGCTGATGATCGGCGAGCGTATTCGCACGGCGATCCAGTCGCTGCACTTCGAGGGCGGCCAAGGACGTTTCTCGGTGACGGCCAGCGTCGGCATCGCGCAATTCGGGCAGGACGGTACGACCGCCGACGCAGTCATGCGCGCGGCGGGCGAGCGCTTGAAGCGCGCCAAGACGCACGGACGCAATTGCGTGATCGCCGTTTGAAGGCGAGGACCGCTCGGCCTCGTATTGCGAAGGTGCCGGCGCGTGACCGAGGGGATCGTTAGCGTGGCTTAAGGCTCGGTTAAGCCGGCTTGTGCCATGCTCGATGCGCGTCAATATCTCGGAAGAAATCATGCGCTTGCTGTTGGTCGAAGACGATCGAATGATCGCGGAGCCCGTGCTCGATACGATGCGCCGAGCCGGCTATGCGATCGATTGGGCCGAAGACGGCCGCGCCGCCGAGCTGTCGCTCGGCAACGGGGTGTACGACTTGGTGCTGCTCGATCTCGGGTTGCCGAAGAAGGACGGCATGGCGGTATTGCAGGCGTATCGCGACGCGGGCGGGGCGGCGCCGGTCATTATCCTGACCGCGCGCGACGCCGTCGACGAACGCGTGCGCGGCCTCGACACGGGCGCCGACGACTACCTCGTCAAGCCGTTCGATCTCGACGAGTTGGCCGCCCGCGTGCGCGCGCTATTGCGCCGGCGCACGGGCCAAAAGCAGCCGGTCTACACGCACGGCGAACTGGCCCTCGATCCCGCCGCACACGAGGTCACCAAAAACGGCGCGCCCGTTGCGCTCGTGCCGCGCGAATTCGCGCTCTTGCGCGCGCTGATCGAGGCGCCGACCCGCGTCCATACGAAGGCGGAGCTTGAAGAGAAACTGTACGGCTGGGGCGAGGAAATCGGCAGCAACGCCGTGGAAGTGCACGTGCACAGCCTGCGACGCAAGATCGGCGCGGAGCAGATCGTTACCGTGCGCGGCGTCGGCTATCGATTGAGGCGTGTCGAATGACGTCGATTCGCCGTTGGTTGCTCGGGTGGTTGATCTTCGGTTTTGCCGCGGCATCGGTGATCGCCGGCTACGCCATCTTTCGGACGGCGCACGAGGAGGCGAGCGAGCTGTTCGACTACGAACTGCATGCCGTCGCGGTCTCCCTGCCGCCGAACATGGCGGCGACGGACGCCTTGGCCCAAGGTCCGGCCATGCACGATCTCTCCGACGACCGCATTGCCATCGACGTGTGGAACGCACAAGGGCAGCTCGTCTATCGATCGGAGCGCTCCCCCGACATTGCACGATTGACCGAAGGGTTTCGTACGATCGAGCGGCACGATAAGCATTGGCGCGTGTTCGGCCTGCGTCAGCCCGATCGTTTCATTCAAGTCGCACAGCCCGTCTCGGTACGCGAGGCACTCGCGCTGCGCCTCGCGTTGCGCACGCTATGGCCGCTTGCGCTGCTATTGCCGCTGACCGCGGCGCTCGTGCTCGTTGTCGTCACGCGCGCGCTCGCGCCGATTCGTACGCTCTCCCGGATGTTGTCCACGCGCTCGCTCGATGCGCTGGAACCTGTTCGGTTAGCGGGCGCGGTCCCGGTGGAGATACTTCCGCTCGTCGACGCGTTGAACGATTTGCTGTCCCGGCTCAATGCCGCATCCAGTGCGCAACGCACGTTCGTCGCCGATGCGGCGCACGAATTGCGCTCGCCGTTGACCGCCTTGAAACTCCAATTGCAAGCCGCACAGCGCAACGGCTCGCTCAAAGGCGACGGCGATACGGTGCAGAGCATCGAAGCGCGGCTCAACCGTATCATTCGGCTCGTTCAGCAGTTGCTGACGCTCGCCCGGCAAGATGCCGAGTCGGCGGGTACGACATTGATTCCCGTTTCCTTGCGGCGCCTCGCAGAGCAAGCCGTCAGCGACTTTTCGCTGTTGGCCGAAGAGAAGTCGATCGATCTCGGCTTGGAGGTGGCGCCGCCGGCAACCGAGAACGATGCGTTCGACGTCTACGGCGAACCCAATGCATTATCAGTACTGCTTAATAATTTGCTGGACAATGCGATCAAGCATACGCCGCGTTCGGGACGCGTGGACGTCGTGCTGGGTCGAGATCGGGCCGGCGTGTCGTTCGAAGTTCGGGATACGGGCCCGGGCATCGCCGAAGCCGAACTTGCGCGGGTGTGCGATCGGTTTTATCGCGGCACCGATGCGCAAGGGGAGGGGAGCGGCTTGGGCCTCGCCATCGCGCAGCGCGTGGCCAATCGGCATCATGCACAGGTCATATTGCGCAACAACACCGAAGGAAGCGGGCTGACGGTGACGGTGTCGCCGCTTCGGGCGGCCGCTTCCGCGGAGCTTCGAGGATCGGCCGCACCCGTTGGCGAAACGCGCAAGGGCTAGCCTGCGAGAAGGCTAGCCCTTGCTTCATGCGACGATCTTAGTAGCGATGATCGGGCGGCGGCCGTCGTTCGTCGTGATCGCGATGCGGATCGTGGTCATGCGGATGGCGGTGCATCCACGCGTCGTGATCCCAGTATCGGCGGCCGTCCCAATACCGATCGCCATGCCAGCCGATCGAGACGTGCAGATCGACCGGGGTCATCTGCGCCGGCGCGTAGGTGCCCGCGGTGCGCTCGGGCGCCCATTGCGCGAATGCGGCACTCGCGCCGAAGAGTGCGCTACCGGCGACTAGGGCCATGACGATGGAACGCGGGTTGTCGACGAATCGGTTCATGAGTGTTCTCCCAGCAGAGTATCAACGCGAGCATCGGTTTCGACCGCGACCGACTAGGTCGCGAGGTTTGCCGCCTGCGTAGGGAACACCTTAACAGCGTCGTTTTTTAATAAGCGTGAGCACTTGTAAGCAAAGATTGATCGGATTTCACCGATACCGAGCATCGCCTGCTCATTGCCAATCATCTGATTCGATCGGTAAAATCGCGCGCTTTAAGCACCGCCGCCTCGAGGGTAGAAATAGCCCGGCGGTATTCGACATTTAAAGCCATGCTTTCATTGTTCGCCTCTTTCGGAAAGCGGATCGTTCGCCATTGGCTACTCTCCGGAATTGTCATCGCCGTGGCGACGTTCGTCGGACTCTACTACGGCACCAAGCCCGCCAACATCGTGCCCCCGAATCGCAACGTGCATTTCACGTTCGGTATCAGCGATCTCTATGCGCCGTTTCTTTCGCAGAAAGAGAACGCGGACGTATTGAGCCATCTTCCCGAAGGCGCCGAGGTTTCGGCAACGTATCAGCGAACCACCTACAGCTATGCTTTGTTGTCTTGTATGGTGGGCGTTGCCTGCTTGCCCGATCCACATTGGCAAAGCGACACGAAAGAAGACATTCGCCTGTATGCGGCCAAAATCGAGCCGCGCCGGGAAAACGGCAAAACGCGCACATTGAGTGTCGACATGCCGCAAACGCTGCCGGGCGGGTATGTGCTGGAAAAGCTTTACCTAGACGTTTCGCCCGATACCTTTTACCGTCAACCGAGCTACGGCGCGCTCGTCGCGCAATCGCAAAAGGCGTCGAAACCGGATCCGACCGACGATTTCAAAACGCCGCCCGCGTTCGAGTACTTAGTCTCGTACCTCGATCACGACCGGACCGAAGACATTCGGTATGACCAGGACTGCCTGGACGTCTCGACGCCGATCAGCTTTCCCTCGATCTCTATCCCGGTCGTCACGCAACTCGCCAGCGATTCGAAGCGAATGGCGCTCATGCGTATCTCGAGCCGTTCGTGCCCGCTCGCGGACGCCGATCTCAGCGGCACGCCGGGCTATGCAGCCGACCGCGTGCCGCCGGCGCGTATCGCTGCCTCGCAAAGCAGTATCGACTTCGATGGCGCCCGGGGAGCGACGATTTTGTCCGGACGTGTCAGCGCCGCCGAGGACATGACCCGCTGGCAAGACGAAGGTAAGGATGGGATAGGCCTCTATCTAATCGAATTCGGTTCGTTCCGCCAATTGGAAGTTCGCTCCTATCCGGACAGCGCCCGTCCTTCGAAGCATATTCGGATCGAGACATGGACATTTTTCGACGACGTGCTGGTCGGGTACGCCGGCTATGTGTATTACCCGCCGAGGGATGGGAGCGACAACGATAAATCTGTCCAATGGCGGGAGTATTTCCGCGACGGCAAGCCGGTCTGGATGGAAACGACGCCCTCCGATTGCGAGGATGCCGATTGCAAAGCCGTGCTGACCGACGTCAATTTCGCGATTACGCGGCCCTATAGTGCGTTGCAAACCGAAGCGCGATCGTATTTCCGGTTCAGAGGCGCACTCAAGCCGGTCGTCAAAGAGTGAGACGGCATTCGGCGCCGGGTGCGAGGATAAGGACTAACATTAGCCGGCATTGACATCTCGCGGCCTTGCTCGCTTGTAGCGGGGCGCGAATCGTCCGGCCCACGCTGTACAACGTGCCATGACTCGAAACAAACGTCGAATAGCGATTCTTTTCTCGATTCTAGCGATCGGCTTTTCACCGTTCATCTCGGTGTCGATCGCCGCCGCGATTGCAGATGCGCACGGATGCCGGCTCGACGAGGCCGGTATCTATCCCTGTGTCATCGGAGGACACGATTACGGCAGCCTGCTTGGGACGATGAGCCTTGCGGGGTGGGCCGGATTGATCACGATCCCCGCGGCGACTTCGATACTCATGCTTTGGGGCATCGTCGAGCTACTGCTGGTGGTCCTGCGAAAAAGGCGTCCACGGTAGGAAACGGCAACCGGAAAACGGCCCGTTCCTACCGTATCTCACGCAATGCCTCCAACCCATTGCATCAATGGGAATTGACTTGCCAAGCCAGCACAGGATGAGTGGTGCCCGCCGGCATGGCCCAGACGCCGTTAGGGCTGAAGTCGTATCCGGAGAACGATGACGGCGTCGTCGTCTAGCATGAGCGGCAGGTCCACAAGCCGGCGCGGACGGCGACGACATAAAATACGTCCCGCCTCGTCCAACGAAAAGAGCCATGCAGCGTCAATTCGGAGATCTTCTTTTAGGCAGCATCGAGTTGTTTTGCCTCGCTGCCGAATCGGAAAGCTTCACGGTCGCGGCCGCGGCTGCGAGCGTCAATCCCGCCGCGGTAAGCCGCTCGGTTGCGCGTTTGGAGGCGCGGCTCGGTGTTCGGCTATTCGTGAGGACTACGCGGCAAATCAGATTGACGGATGCCGGCAGGCGCTATTTCGAAGAGTGCCGGCAAGCGTTGTCGCAACTCGCCGAGGCTGAGCGCGAGGCGACCGGACATCAAACGGCGCCTGCCGGTGTCTTGCGTATCAGCATGCCCACACCGTACGGCCATTACCGCGTTCTGCCGATCCTGGCCACGTTTCGCGCGCGCTATCCGCAAGTGAAGATCGAAGCCCATTTGAGCAATCGCAACATCGATTTCGCCGAGGAAGGCTTCGATCTCGCGATTCGCGGCCGAGCCCCGCGCGACTCGAACCTCATCGCAAGAAAGCTCGAGGATGCCAAGCTCGTGGTGGTGGCCGCGCCCGCGTATCTAGCGCGTGCCGGTCGGCCGGAAACGCTCGAGGACCTCGTTCGTCACGACTGCATTCAGTTCGAGCTGCCGAGCACCGGTCGCCATGTGCCGTGGACGTTTAAGCTGGATCGAGAATCCGTCGAAATCGCAACGAACGGCGCTTACACGACGTCGGGCGATGCGCTTGCGGGCGTCACACTGGCGCGTCACGGGGCTGGGTTATTTCAAACGTATCGATTCCTCGTCGAGCAGGATTTAGCCGACGGGACGCTCGAGGAAATCCTCCCCGGTTTAGGCGGTTGTACGCGCCCGTTTATGCTGCTTTATCCGCATAACCGTCACCTGTCCACGCGCGTGCGCAGCTTCGTCGATTTTCTCGTCGACGAAGTACGCCGCTAGCGGCCTAGGGCGCTTTGGCCGCGCGTTGCTTTCGGTAAGCCTGCACGGGCAAGCCGCCCCAGCCCCAGTTGTCCGGTTCGACCTCCTCGATCACGACGAAAGTCGAATCGAGCGGCTTGCCGAGGACGTCGAGCAGCAGATGGCTTACGCCTTCGATCAAGCGGGCTTTTTCTTCGGCGGTAACGGCGGTTGTGCCCGGGCGGGTGCCTTCGCGCGTGACTTGGATAGTAACGATGGGCATGGCGTTGCTCCCTTGCTTTCATTGCACGAGCCAAGGAGGCGAGTCGTACTGCTCCTTGGCGCTAAACGGAATCAGTGACCGGCGCTTTGTCCGCCGTCGACGTGCAAGATTTCGCCCGTGACGAACCGCGCGCCGTCGAGATACAGGATCGCCTCGACGATATCGCTCATTTCGCCCATGCGTCCGACGGGATGAAATGCCGCTAGCGCCGCATGGGTTTCAGGGGCGTGCATCGGCGATTTGATGATGCCTGGCGAAACCGCGTTGACGCGAATGCCGGCCTTCGCGTATTCGACGGCAAGCGATTTCGTCGCGGCGTTCAGTCCGCCTTTCGTCAAGGAGGCGAGAACGGACGGCACCTTGCTGTTCGCTTGCTCGGCGAGGGTGGTGGTGATGGTTACGACATGCCCACTGCCTTGCTTTTCCATCTGAGCGATCGCTTGCTGCGTGATATGGAAAAAGCCGTCCAAGTTGACATTGCCGAAGGCGGCGTAGTCGCTGGCCGAGTATTGAGTGAAAGGCTTGGCGATGAAAATGCCTGCGTTGTTCACGAGCGTATCGATCCGGCCGAATTGCCCGATCGCCGCTTCGACGATACGTTTGGCGGTTTCGGGCCGGCCGATGTCGCCGGCGACCGTCACCAGATCGGCATCGTCCGACGGTGCGATCGAGCGCGCGTTGGCTACGACGCGATGACCTTGCGCACGAAACGCCTTGACGGTCTCGAGACCGATGCCTTGCGATGCGCCTGTGACGACGATGACTTTCGATGAGTTCATGATGAGGTTCTCGATTGAATGGAGTTCGGCGGGAGTTGCCGGTCGAATCGACGATCCGATGGGCGAAACTCTAGGCGCCGCGCCGCTCACTTCGAAGACCCACCACGGACAAATAGTCTTGCGTTCGAGGAACAAGTCGCGCTTTGTTTGGATTGGCCAACTGTTCTTTTATTGCCCGGAGCCCTCCTCGTGCCGTTTGTATTGCGCCGCGATCTTGTCTTGCTGATTCGGCGGCACGGGGTCGTAGTGGCTCAACTGGATGCTGTAATGCCCTTCGCCGCCCGCCATCGCATTCAGCCGCGATTGATACTCGGTCAACTCCGACAGCGGCACCTTCGCCGCGACGGCCACCATACGGCCGCCGAGCGGTCTCGACCCTTGTACCTGCGCGCGCCTCGCGGAGAGGTCGCCGATGATGTCGCCCATTGCCGCTTCGGGCGCCGTGACCTCGAAGTCGACGATCGGTTCTAGCAGGATGGGTTGCGCCTTGAGTGCTGCGTCGATGAACGCCTTGCGGCCCGCCACGACGAACGCGACTTCTTTCGAATCGACGGGATGGTGTTTGCCGTCATAGACGGTGACACGTACGTCCTGCATCGGGAAACTGGCGAGCGGCCCACTTTCAATGACCTGAAGAATGCCTTTCTCCACGGCGGGCATGAACTGTCCGGGGATCGCACCGCCCTTGACCGCGTCCACGAACTCGTAGCCGGCGCCGCGCGCTAACGGCTCGACGCGCAACATGACTTCGCCGAATTGCCCCGCGCCGCCGGTTTGCTTCTTGTGCCGGTAGTGCCCGTCCGCGGTTGCGCCGATCGTTTCTCGATAGGCGATTTTCGGCGGACGCGTGAGTACCGCGAGCTTGTATTGCTCGGTCAGGCGTTCGAGCATATGGCGCAGATGGAGCTCGCCCAGCCCGCGAACCACGGTTTCGTTCGTGCCCGTCGGATGTTCGATGCGTAGGCAGGGATCCTCGGCAGCCAGTTTTTGCAGGATTTCCCACAAGCGTTGTTCGTTGCCGCGTCGTTCGGGCTCGATCGCGAGCGCGTAGATGGGATTGGGGAATTCGAGCGGGGCAAGGTGGATATTGCCGTCCTCCGGCGCATCGTGTAGGACGGCGTCGTAGCCGATCTCGTCGACTTTGGCCGTCGCGCAGATGTCTCCAGGGCCAGCTTCTACGATATCGACATGATCCTTTCCTTGCAGGCGCATGAGATGCGCGACGCGAAAAGGCTGGCGCGCATTGCCGATGTAGAGCATGCCGTCGCGCCGCACGGTACCTTGATGGATACGGAAGACGGCCATTTTTCCGATGTATGGGTCGACGACGATCTTGAACACATGCGCAAGCACATGCTTATCGGCCTGCGGCTGCGAGCGTACCGTTTCCCTGCGCTCGTCGACATCCCGGTAAAACAACGGCGGGTTGCCCTCCAAAGGGTTAGGCAGTAAGCGAACGAAGATGTCCAAGAGCGCTTCGATACCCGCGCCGGTGGCGGCGGAGGTGAAGCAGATAGGAATCAGATGACCCTCGCGCAGCGCTTGCTCGAACGGCGCGTGCAATTGTTCGGGCTTGATCGCTTCACCTTGCTCGAGGTAAAGGTCCATCAAGCCGGCGTCGAGTTCGATGACCTGATCGATGAGGGCATCGTGCGCCGAGGCGACCGACGAAAAATCCGCATCCCCGGCAGGGTTGAAGAAGCAATCGACGACGGTGTGCGCTTCGCGCGCCGGCAGATTGATCGGCAGGCAGGTCTTTCCAAACGTCTCTTGGATCTGGTCGACGAGTGAGGGTAAATCGACTTTCTCGCCGTCGATGCCGTTGACGACGATGATCGTACAGAGCTTGCGCTCCCTTGCCCAAGCCATCATGCGCCGGGTCGTCATTTCAATGCCGGTACGAGCGTTGATGACGACGGCAACCGTTTCCACCGCGGAAAGGGCGCTCAGAGAAAGACCGGAGAAGTCGGGATAGCCTGGGGTATCCAGCAGATAAACGCGCGCGCCCTGGTAATCCAGGTGGGCGACGGCGGAATTCAGCGAGTGGTGGTATTTGCGCTCGAGCGGATCGAAGTCGCACACAGTCGTGCCTCGTTCGATGCTGCCGGCGGCGTGGATGGCGCCGCTTCGACAGAGCAGCGCTTCGATCAGCGAGGTCTTGCCGCAACCCGCATGTCCGACCAAGGCGATGGTGCGAATGGCTTCTGGTTGGTGTTCCATGGCCGCTCCCGTCCAGCGATCGCGATGGGGGCATTATTGGCGAAAAAGGTTCGCGCCGCCACCCGGCACATTTCCTATCGGTGCACGTCGATTCGACCCTCGTCTTGCCGAGGGCTGGGCGTCCCGAGCGCGTACCCGCTTTGCCCACTTGACGAAACCTCAGTCTACGGTTGAGAACGGCCTCCATAGCGAGGCTCGGAAAATGATTTAAAAGCGATCGTGAGATCCAAGAAGCTTAATAATTCCAAAATAAGAAGACGTTTCCGCGTTAAATTGGTCTTGGTCGATTTTGTTGCAATGTTTAAGAACGATCAAATTCATAATAAATGTTAATTTGCGGGCTGTGGGGCATGCGGGATCATTCTCCCTGTGGCACCTTTGCACGACTTTCAAGTCACTATGGTGGTCGGTTTCTTTCAAATATTGGTTTGCCGCGGACGATATTGGAAAATCTGTAAAAATCAACGGAGGCTATGAATTTTGCTAAGGGTTGGCATTCATGCTTTTGCTTGACATGCAATCCGTCACTTACTAAATTTCAATCCAAGTTCTAATTTCGATAATGATCATGCGAATTGGGATGCGGTGTTCGCTACAAAGATGATGTGAACGCAATCACGTACTGAGCGCCGCGCCGTTAAAAATAAAAGCACCTGCCGCGTTTGAGATGAGCAATGCTCATTTGGATCCAGGCACGGTCAATTTCGGGGACCCGTGGACGCGGCGGCGGACTTGGCCGGCGCAGCCGCCCCATCGATTGCGAGGCACCCGACATGTTTTGCGATTCGAAGCAATACATCAATCGCAGTAGTGCGCGAGGCGACGCGCAGGTGCGGCGAGCGGCGCTGCATCGTCCGGATCCGCGGCGGCCTCGGCCGATTTATGCGAGTACAACTGACGTTTTGTTGCAATTTGTCAACTACTACGGAAAGGTGCGTTCGTTGTCTTAGACGGTTGATTTCAAGTTTCATTTGTTGATATTTCGACCAGCGAAGTCGAAGGCGGCTTGCATCCGAAGTCGTCTAATTGATGCGTCGCACAAATATACAGATCTGTTGTTCAGACTAGTCATTGTGCGGTTGCTTGATTTCTTAACGTTGATTCATCAAACAAAAAACCGAGGGCGAAAAATGATGGATGTCGTGCGATACGGAGATCTCATCGTGCTGGAGAGTTGCGAGTGCGACGAGCATTTGTTCCTGGGGATCGTTACGCGAAAAGTAGGCAGACGCCATCCGCTGCAATTAACGACCGAAGTGGCCGAGCCGGACAAATTTCCGGTGTCCGACTATCAATGGCGGGTGTTGCCGGTGGTGGGGGCAAGACGCAAGTGGGGCGATCCGATCGCATTCGCGGATCGTGTTCGTCTGCAATTACTCGACGCGAAAGGTCAATCGCGGATGCTTGCCGTGAGTCATTTAGACGATCGTTCGATCATGGCGGAAAGACGGCCGGCGCGAATCGAGTCCTGCACGTGGTGGCTCTCCTATTCGAAGGAACTGGCCGTCGGTCGCGATGGGCGCGTGACGCCGGCCGGCGAATTCGCGCCTCACGTGCAATATGGCGCGGCCAACTACGTCACCCTGGTGAACCGAGCCGGCTATCTAGGGGCAATCGACGATCAGTATCGAATCTTGCGTAAGCGCACGACCTTACTCGAGGATTTGCCCGAGCGGGGGAAAGCGGTTTGGTGGCGGTTGCACCGGTCGACGGCTGAGGCTGTTTCCACCGTCAGACAAGAGTCGAGCGGCGACATGGCGCATGAGACGGCGGCGCGCTCGCTGTCGGTCGCTTGATGCCCGTGGGTTGGGGGCAGGGAGGCTGGCTTTACTTGCGTCAGGGCTCGCGCGGGTAGACAACGACTTCGCCGTCCACCGCTAGCCGAACGCGGGCGCCGGCCGCCGGCGCGCGGTACCCCGGTACGCGAGCATAGATGTCGGCATCGCGCGCGCCTTCCAGCCGCAGGCTGAGGCGCGCATCATGGCCGTAGAACGCGACTGCCTCGACAACGGCGGCGCACCCGTCGTCTTGCGGTCCGTCGCGGCGATCCGGTGCCATGACTTGAATTTGCTCGGGGCGGATCATGACGTCGACCGGGCCTCGGATAGCCGAATCCGACAAGGACAATCGCCCTAGATCGCAGCGAGCGCCGCCTTGCTCGGCGAAGCCGGGTAACAACAGCGCTTCGCCGACGAACGACGCTACCTCACGCGAGACGGGGCGGCGGTACAGGACCTCGGGTGCCGCGACCTGTATCAATCGGCCTTCCCAAAGCACGGCAACCTCCAGCCCCATCGACAGCGCCTCGGATTGGTCATGCGTCACGAGGACGGCCGTGGCGCCCGCGCGCGCGAGTGCCTCGGCCACGCCTTGGCGCGTTTCCGCGCGCAGCGATGCGTCGAGCGACGAAAACGGCTCATCCAACATGACGAGCGAAGGCGACGGTGCGAGCGCGCGCGCGAGGGCCACGCGCTGCTGCTGCCCGCCGGACAGTTCGTGCGGGGCCCGGTCTGCGCAAGACAGCGGCAAACCGACAAGTTCCAGCAACTCCTCTACGCGGTAGCGTGCGCGCCGTTGCTCGAGCGAGAGCCCGAACACGATGTTGCGCGCGACGGACAGGTGCGGAAACAGCGAGCCTTCCTGCGAGACGTAGCCGATGCGCCGCGTTTGGGCCGGAACATAGGTGTCCTCGCTTTCGACTTGCCTTCCACCGATCTCGATCGTTCCCCGGCTGGCACGCTCGAAGCCGCAGACCGTTCGGAGCAGGGTCGTTTTGCCGCTGCCCGAGGGGCCGAGTAAGGCGAACAAGCCGCCGTTCTTGACGGACAGGTCGACCCCGCGCAAGACGGAATGCTCGCCAAAGGTTTTGTGCAAGCCTCGGATGATTAAATCGCTCATAGGAATACGGGGGCTGCGAGCCGAAACAAAGCGTGGAGTATCAAAGCTCGGCGCGGGCCCCGGCCGCTCGGCCCAGGATCGCGAACAGCAGCGCCGAGGCGCCGAGCGAAATGCCGACCAGCAAGGCAGCGTAGGGCGCGGCCGCCGCGAAGGCGAGCGTCGCGGTATCGCTCCATACCTCGGTGGCGAGCGTATGGGTGTCGAGCGGCGAAAGCAGCAGCGTTGCGTTCAATTCCGTGACGACGGAGATGAATACCATCGTCGCCGCGGCGCCAAGGCCTGCGCGCATGAGCGGCAGCAACACCCGCGCGAGCATCGGCAAGGTGCCGAGTCCCAGCGAACGCGCCGCTTCTTCGAGCTTCGGCTGGACCTGGAGCAGCGATGCGCGCACGCTGACGAGCGCGAGCGGCAAGAAGAGCGCCGCATAGGCCGCGATCAAGAGCGTCGATGTTTGATAAAGCGGCATCGCGATACGTACCGCCAACGATACGAGCGCGAGGGCGATCACGAGTCCCGGCACGCCCTGCGCGACCAAGACGATCCGTTCGAGCGACGTGGCGAGTCGCCCCGGATAGCGCACCAGTAGAACGGCAAGCGGTAGCGCGAGTGCCGTCGTGACGATGGCGGCATTCAAGCCGAAGGTGACGGAGCTTGCGGCGGCATCGAAAAGCGCCGTTGCGGAAGCTTCGGTTGGCGTGACGGCAGCCGCGCCATGTTGCGTCAGCCAGTAAGCGATGGTGCCGAGCGGCACCCCTAACGTCACCGTCGCGAGTAAGGCGAAGCCTGCGACGACGGGCCAGCGCCAGAATCCGAGCCGATAACGCAAGGCTTCGCGCCGCGTTCCACGATCGACCCGCGCGTAGTGCGCACGCCCTCGTACGCGATGTTCGAGCGCGATACAAAAGAGGCCAGCGAAGATCAGCACACAGGCGAAGATCGACGCGCCGCCGCCGTCGAAGCTCGTGCGGTACTCGGCATAGATTTCTGTTGTAAACGTTCTAAAACGCAGTAACGAAAACGCGCCGAATTCCGACATCACGCCGAGCGCCACGAGCAGCATGCCGCCGAGCAGGGCGGGACGCAGTTGAGGCAACACCACGCGCAGGAACACTGCACGGCGACCGCAGCCGAGGGCGCGCGCGGTTTCCTCGAGCGCCGGGTCCATGCCGCGAAGCGCGGCGGCGACGGGCAAATAGACGAGCGGGAAATAGGTCGACGCGACGACGAGCAGCGCGCCGAAGAAGTCTTGCAAATCGAGGCTGATCGATACCCACGCGTAGCTTGCGATGAACGGCGGCATGGCGAGCGGCGCGACCATCAGCGCCGCCCAAATACGCCGCCCCGGCAGCGTCGTGCGTTCGACGAACCATGCCGCCGAGGTGCCGACGACGGCGCATGCGACGGTTGCCGCAACGGTGATCAATACGGTATTCGCAAGCAATTCGCCGACGAGCGGACGCAGCAGCATCTCGATCGTTTCGCCCACGCCATACGTCGCGGCGCGCCAGGCCGTGAAGGCAATCGGCAACAGGACGAGTAGCGCCCCGACGGTTGCCGCTGCCGATAGGCCGCGGGGAGGATGCGATGTTCGGCATTCTCGCGCCGGTGACGCTTGTTCGCGTCCTCGCGTGACGGTCATGATCGCTTACAGCAAGCCGGCTTCGCGCAGCAGCTTGGCGGCTTGGCTGTCGTCGCCGAGTTGCTCGACGCTGAGCGCCGGCGGCTGCAACTCGTTGAACGGTTTGAGCATCGGATCCGGCGCAACGCCCCCGTGCAGCGGATATTCATAGCCGATGTGACCCGCTGCCATGAGCGCTTGCGCGCGTTCGCCGACGAGGTAAGCGAGGAATCGCTGCGCGCCGTTCGGGTTGTGGGCACCCTTGAGCATCGCCGCGCCCGATACGTTGACGAGCGCGCCGATGTCGCCGTGGCCGAAGTGGTAGACGGCGCTGCGCATCTTGTCTTGGCCCAACTCGGTATCGAGGCGATCCCAGTAGTAATTGTTGACGATGCCCGTCGCCACCGCACCGCGATTCACCGCGGCAACCACGCCTTCATCGTCGTCGAAAATTTGCGCGTTGACCTTTAGTCCCTTGAGCCAAGCCAGGGCTTGATCGTGGCCCTTGGCGGCCAGCACTGCGCTCACGAGCGGAAGAAAGTCGGAATCGCTCGGGGCGATACCGACCTTGCCCTTCCATTGCGGTTTGGCCAGATCCATCAACGAAGCGGGTAGTTGAGCGGAGCTCACTTGCGCAGTGTTATAAGCCAGGACGTTTTCGCGGGCGAAGACGCCGACCCATTTGCCGCTAGGAGAACTAAAGCGCGCGGGCACCATCGCCAACGTCTTGCCGTCGAGCGCGCCGAGCAAGCCTTTTTCCTCGAGCAGCATCAGCTCGGGCGAGTTCTCCGTGAAATAGACATCGGCCGGCGTAGCCGAGCCTTCCGCAACCAATTGGGCGGCAAGCGCCGGGCCTTCGCCGTTACGGATGCGTACCTTAATGCCGGATTGCTTTTCGAAGTCCTTCGCCAACTGCGCCACCAACTGCTCGTGCTGGGCGTTGTACAACGTGATGGACTCGGCTTGTGCGAGGCACGCGGCGCTGCCGAGTGCCGCGATCGCCAGCGCGGCGGCGATCGATTTCACACGGTTGCCCAATCGGGATTGCGTCATGCTGGTTCTTCCTGAATGTAGTGTTTCGATGGCGGCGCGCTCACGCCGTGACTGTGTCGACGGCGTTGTCGAGCGAACCGCTCAAGCTTCGAATAAGCCCGCACCGATGAATGAACCTTGTTTCGCACCGGGCGGGCACGCGAAGATCGCGCTGCCGACATGCGTGGTGAATTGATTCATCATGTCGAACTTAGCGAGCCTTTCGTTGATCGGGATAAAGCCCGTTCGCGGATCGCGCTGATGCGCGATGAAGAGCAGGCCGGCGTCGTACTCGGTTTCTTGACGCCATGGCGGCCAGCGTTCGATGTAGAAGTTCGTGCCGTCGTTGTACGAATAGGCGCGACGCAAGAGACGCATCCCATCGTTGCTGCCCGGATTCGATAGGCGCACGTGCGAGTTTTCGGGAATCATCGGATTGCCGTCGCCATCGAGCGCGTCGAGATCGACCGCATCGAATTCGCCTTGCTTGCCGATCGGCGCGCCGCTGAGCTTATGCCGTCCGACGACTTGCTCTTGGAAGCCGAGCTGCATGCGATCCCAATGTTCGAGCGTGATTCGAATGCGCCGGACGACCGTATAGGTGCCGCTCGCCATCCAAGCGGGACCTTCAGCGCCGGCCCAGACGAATTGCGCCATCGACGCGGGATCGGATGCGGGCGGATTGTTGGTCCCGTCCTTGAAGCCCATGAGATTGCGCGGCGTTTTGCCTCGCGAACCCGAAACGAACCCGGCTTGGCCCCAACGCATTTGGATTGCGCCGTATCCCATGCGCGCGAGCTGGCGCACGGCGTGGAAGGCCACTTGCTGATCGTTGGCGCATGCCTGCACATACAAGTCGCCGCCGGATTTTTCCGGCAGTAGCTGATCGCCGTTGAAGCGCGGCAAATCGACCAGCGCCGCGGGGCGCCGGGCGGCCAACCCATAACGGTCCTTGCCTTCGTGCGTGAACAAGCCGGGCCCGAAACCGAACGTGATCGTGAGACCGGCCGGCCCGAGCTCTAGCGCTTCGCCCGAATCCGCGGGGGGCGTATCGTCGTTCGCTTGGATGGGCAGCGCCGATTCGCCGCGGGTCATACGCGCCGCCGCGTCGGTCCATTCCCGCAGCAGCCGGATGACGTCGGCCCGCTTATCGGTCGTTAAATCGAACGCGGCCGCGTAGGTATGGCTTTGCTGAGGCGTCACGATACCGCCTTGATGCTCGCCGAAGAACGGCTCGGCCGCAGCCATCGGGTCCGAGGCAACCTCGGGTTTATGAGCGCGGGCGGGTGTCGCGGCCCGCGCTGTCGCGGCCGCGCCAAGCGCGCCCGCGGCAGCCGTGGCTGCGCCGGCCTTCAAGAAGGCACGCCGCGCGGCGTGTTTGCGCTCGGTATCGTCGTCGTGCGTCATGTCACTTGGCCAATACGAGTGTGTTGACGTCGTCTTCGACGTAATAGAAGCCGTCGCCTTGCGGCGTCATCGCAATACCGAACAAGTCGCCGCTGCCCGGGGGCGACTGCGCCTTGTCGGTATCGATCCAGCGGGCATAGAGTTGCGTGGCGCTAGCCGGGTCGATTTCGACGACCTGGCCGTTGAGCGCGTTCGTGACCAGCAGATGGCCGTTCGGTGCCGTCGCCAGCGCCAGCGGTCGATGCAGCAGACCGTCCGCTGTCAATTGCCGGCCGACGCCGGCGCTCGTCTCGCGCGTCATCGGCTCGTCGATTACGGTGATGCGGTTGCCGATGGCGTCCGACACATAGAGTTGCTTGTGGTCGCCGGACAAGGCGAGGCCCGTCGGCCCGATGAGAAACACGCCTTTGTCGGCCTGCGCGCCGAAGCCGCTGGCCACGACGGTTTGCCGCGTAACCACGGGAGCGTGGCCCGGTGCAATCTCGAGATCCAAACGCACGACGGTCGATTGCTTGAAGACAGGCACTTCGCCGTCGGCGCCGGCTTTCGGGCCGCCCACGCCGAAGCCGGCATTGCTCACGAAGAGCGTCGCCGTCTCGCCGTTGTCGACCACGGCCATGTTGCCCCAGGGGTCGTTGATGTTCTCGCCGGTGATCGTGGAGACGACCTTGCCGGTATTGTCGAGCACGACCAAGCATCCGGCGCCTTTCGTCGTGGTGGTGCCGTCGTTGCTGGGCGTGCTGCCGACGATGACCCAGCCCGAGCTCAGCATCGTCATGGCCGTCGATAAGCCGATCCCGCCGGGACACGCTTTCAGGTCGCGCGGCACCGTCGCGAACACCGACATTTGCTTCGTGTCGGGGTGGTAATCGACGATCGTACTGCCGGTGCCTTGCAGATTCGCCGCGTTGTTGAAGTTGCCGACTAGTACGTCGCCGGCTTTGACCGTACCGGACGAGACCGGCGCGACGGCGATCGCATAAGGGTTTTGATCGCCGTTTTCGGGCACCGTATTGATGAGCGTCGTATCCCGGTGGATCGTCTCGAGGAATCCTTTCGGCGCCGCGTGGACCGTATGGCAAGCGGCAACGAGAACGGTAGCGGCTGCGGCCGCTCTGGCCATGGCGATGGTTTTCATGAAGGAGCCCCGTCGAAGTTAGAACGTGATGGTTGTGCGAACGCCCACGACGAACGTATTGCGCAGCGTTTGTGTTTGGTCGTTGGGGTTTTGGCCCGCGCCGGCGTTGAACGTGTACTGCGCGTCGCCTTGTAAGACCCACCACGGCGTGACCTGGTATTGGTAAGTGGCTTCGAGCGCCGTCTCGCTACCGCGGACGACGTTGCCGCTATCGGCGTCGAGTCCCGCCGCATGACTGCCGACCTTGATGTAGGCGAGGCCCAAGCCCACGCTGTCGTTGTCGCGCCCCTTGAACGGCGCTTTCATGACGACGCCGACATTCGCACTGACGCTCACGAGGTTCCGGTCGCCCGGCGCGCCCATGACGCGCGCGAAGACGCCGATGCTGCGCGGCTCGTCGGGATTGGGGCGCCACACCATTTGATCGGCCACGGCATAGAAGCTGTAATTGCCCCTGTGCTGTGCGGCGAGCCCCGTTGTCGAGTTCGCGAGCGACGCACCGGTGTTGTCGAGGCGTTGATCGGCGAACCGCTCGTTGTTGTACCAAACGCCGATCTTGTAGGTTCCCGGCAGACCGGCATTGGCTTTGCCGTCGTCCATCTGGCCTTCGCTCGGCTGATTGACGGCGTACTGCAATTCGCCGATATAAAGCGCGCCGTTATGAAGATTGAAGTTGGTGCCGCTGCCGTTGAGGCGCTGCGGATCGCCCTCGCCGGGAGCCGGATTGCCGTCGAAGACACCGGCCAAAGCCGTCAGCGACGGCGTAATCTGCCCGCGTACGCGGACGCCGAGCGCCGAGAGCGGATAAGCCGGGCCGCCCGAGGGCATGTCGTACGACGGCAAGCCGGCCCACCCGAACATGGTATTGACGAACGTGTTCGCGTACGTGCTGACCATGAATTCTTGGTCGAGGCTTTGTTGACCGATCTTGAAGTCGACGCGGCCGTGCAATATCGATTGCTGATACCAAAGCTCCCACAAACGGGTGGTGTCGTCGGCTTCGATGCCGCTAGCGGTGTTCAGCGTGCCGAGTTTGTATTGACTCAGATTGCGGCCGTGAATTTGCAGCCCGCTGACGTTGAACGTACCGCCCGGCAATCCGAACGCCTTTTGCGTGTCGAGGCCGAGGGTCATCGTCGTCAAACCGTCGTACATGCCGCCTCGGGCAAGACCGCCGCGAAGGTTGGCGAGGTATTCGCTCGTCTCGGTCATTTGAAACGTCATGCCGTACCGACCGATCCACGGCCGCAGACCGCCGATGTCGCCAAGCAGGGTTGAGCGCGTTGCCAGTCCGGTCCACTGGCTCGTGGGTTGCGCTGCGATGCTGAGGTCAGCCTCCTGCGCTTGCGGCAATGCGTCGGGCGATCCCGCGGCAAATGCCGAGCACGACGCGAACGCGCTCCAGGCAAGAGCGGCGCAACGCGCCAACGGGTGAGCTTGCTTACGCGCGGCTGGTCTGAACCTCATCGAAACTCCTGTGCTTGTGTTGTCGCCAAGGCGCTGCGGATCGGCTCTCGCGTGATGGGGAAGGCCGAGAGCGTTGCCTTGCGCTATCTCGAGATTGATTTATGTGTGACAGCGAATGGGATCGAATTGTACTGAGTAAAAGTAGAAATGCAAATACTAATGCGAACCGTTCGCATTTAATTGATTGGTATGAATATTTCGATTTGCTTTCAGTTGGCGCGGTCTACTCGCGCAGGGGCAAGCGAAGACCTATTGCAGTTGCACGCCGTCGAATAGGGGTGCGCGGGGATGCGCACCTTATCGGATCGTCTAGGCCTTTTCTGCTTCGTCCGGTACCGTTGCGAGTTCGGCGAGCCATGCGTCGGCGCTGGAATCGCTGGGCGCGCGATAGTCGCCGCGTGGGGACAGCGAGCCGCCCGAGCCGACCTTCGGGCTGTTCGGCAGACAGGTGCGCTTGTATTGCTGCCCGCCGAAAAATCGCTGCAAAAGCACACCGAGCCAATGCTTGATGGCAACGATTTGATAGCTGTTCCGTTTGTCTTCGGGGATATCGGGCCACGACCCAAGTGCGGCGTCATGCCACGCGGACCATGCGAGAAACGCGATCTTCGATGGCCGATAGCCGAAGCGCAACAGATAGTAAAGATGAAAATCCTGTAGCGCGTAGGGCCCGACGATGTCTTCGCTTCGCTGCACTTGGCCGGCCGCGCCGGGGGGAATGAGTTCGGGGCTGATCTCGGTTTCGAGCACATCCATCAAGGCCGTGCTCGCTTGTTCTCCGAGCGTGCCCCATTGAGCGCTGCGGCCAACCATATATTCGACCAAGGTCTTCGGTACGCTCGCGTTGATGCCGTAGTGCGACATCTGATCGCCTACGCCGTAGGTGCAAAAGCCGAGCGCCAACTCGCTCAGGTCGCCGGTGCCGACGACGAGGGCGCCAAATTGATTGGCCATCCTAAACAAATGGCTCGTTCGCTCGCCGGCCTGCACGTTCTCGAAGGTAAGGTCGTGCACCGGTTCGCCGTTCGAATAGGGGTGCCCGATATCTTGCAACATGCGTTCGCAGCTAGGGCGGATATCGATTTCGCGCTCCTCGCACCCTAACGCCGCGGCAAGACGGCGGGCCTGAGCGAGCGTACGTGGGCCCGTACCGAAGCCGGGCATCACGCAAGCGATGACCGCCGTGCTCGGCAATTGCAACGCCGCTACCGCCCGCATGCAAACCAGCAGCGCCAGGGTCGAGTCGAGCCCGCCCGAGATCCCGATCACTAGCCGCGAAACCTTCGCCGCCCGCATCCGCGTCACGAGCCCTTGCACTTGAATGTCGTAGATTTCGCGACAACGTTCGTCGCGGTCGGCCGGGTTGGACGGCACATAGGGAAACCGTTCGAACACGCGCTCGAGCGGCAGACGGATCGTGCGCGGCAGCATCGCGGCCACCGGGATCGTGCGGAAGCGTGCGCATGCGTCTCGATGAGCATGCGCGGTATCGCCAAACGTCGTTTGACGCATGCGTTCGCTCATGAGCCGGTCAAGATCGACGTCGGCGAAGACGCATTGGGAGGCATCGAGAAACCGGCGGGTTTGGGCGAGTGCATTGCCGTTTTCATAAACGATACCGTGACCGTCCCATGCGAGGTCGGTTGTCGATTCGCCGTAACCGGCAGCGCTGTAGGCATAAGCGGCGAGGCATCGTGCCGACTGACTGCTGACGAGTTCGCGCCGGAATTGCGCCTTGCCGATCGTCACGTTCGACGCCGATAGATTGAGCAACACAGTGGCGCCGGCCAATGCCGCGAATGACGATGGGGGAAGGGGCACCCATAGGTCTTCGCAGATTTCGATGTGAAAGGTCAGCATCGGCTGCTGCTCGAAGCGAAACAGCAGCGCGCTGCCGCACGGGATATCGGATTGTCCGAGCAAGGAGACGGAGTCGCGCGTCAACCGATCGCCGCGTGCGAATTGGCGGGGTTCGTAGAACTCTCGGTAGTTCGGCAAGTACGTTTTCGGCACGATCCCGAAGATGAGGCCGCGCCGTAGGACGACCGCGCAATTGAAAAGCAAGCTTTCGATTTCGAGCGGTAACCCTACGATACAGACAGACTCGATCTCGCGCGAAGCGGCCAAGACGTCTTCGAGTGCGGCTAGGCAGCCGTCGAGCAGCGCCCGCTGATGGAACAAGTCATCGCACGCGTACGAGGAAAGTCCCAACTCGGGAAAGAGCGTCAATGCGGCGTGCCCTGCATCGGCTTCGCGCATGAGCGCGATTGTCTCTCTGGCGTTCGATGCCGGATCGGCGACATGAGCGCGCGGCACGGCGACTGCGATCCGAGCAAAGTTGTGACGATACAAGTTGAAAAAGCTCGGCGCATCGCTCATGGCAATTTCCTTGGCTCGCTAGTTCGGTCACGAACGTAGGGGCACGATAGCAGATCGATGCGCTCGCCGCAGCGGCGTGCACGCTGACGGGATGCGCGATGCCCGATATTCAAGGCGGCCGTAACGACGAGCGAACAAACGTTAGGCAGCCGTCGTTGCTCGAAACGTTGGCCGACAATCGATTGATGCGGGTCAACGTATCCCAGCGATCGTCCTCCTACAGTCAGTATGTGACACATTGGATCGGACGCGAGGCGAGCCAAAGGAGGGTGCGATGTCGCGGGAATGGAAATCGACGAGTAAGAGAGCGGCCGTTTGGATTGCGGCGCTCGCCGCGGCGGTGGGGGGGACGCTATCCGCATCGGCTCAGATGCCGGGAGCGGGTTCCCGCGGAGGCGGGTATGGCTATGGCCCCGGCATGATGGGCGGCGACTACGGCCCCGGCATGATGGGCGGCGACTACGGCCCCGGCATGATGGGCGGCGGCCGCGGGATGATGGGCGGCGGCTGGGGCATGATGGGATTCGGCGGCGGGTGGGTAGATGCGCTCGGTTTGTCGGACGATCAGAAAACGAAGATCAACCGCATCCAGGACGAATCGCGTCACGAGCGCTGGGCGTTGATGGGCAGCATGATGGATCAACAAGCCAAGCTTCGCGATTTATATGAAGCGCCCAAGCGCGATTCAGCGGCGATCGACGAAACCTATAAGTCGATCGGCGAGCTTCGCCAAAAGATGGTCGACAATTCGGTCTCGGCTCGCAAACGCATGGAAGCGGTCCTGACCAGCAAGCAGCTCGAGAAGCTACGTACCTATCGCGAAGAAGACGGGTTCGATTGGTAAAGCAGCAAACCGATCGCCGCTCCCGCTAGCGTTGACCTCTGCCGCACTCGGCGAACCGCCAATCTCTAGCCGCCGTCTCTCCGCTCGCCCGCATTAACGGGTTTGGCTTAAAGGCCGCGGCGATCGAATCTCCTCGACCGCCAATCGTTCCCATCGAAATCGACGGGACGGCGCCCCTCGACCGGATCGACTGTGCATGGTCGCGACCGGCGATGGTCGCTTGCTCATATAAGGTCTCGAGCCAGCCGCCACGCATAAATATGAACGGAACGTTCTATTTCTTGTTTTCAACGATGCGTACTGCGCGGCAAGCTAATTCAATAACGAGCACAATCTTCCCAAATCGACCGGTTTTCATCGGGAAGTCCTCGTCATGAATCGAAATCGTATCGTCTTGATCAACTCTTGCGTCATTCTCGTATTGGGCTTGTTTTCGATCGATCTCTATAACCCGGCACTGCCGAGCATCGTCGCCGCGATCAAAATCAGCCACGCTCAAGCTGAAAGCCTGGTCGTCTACTATCTTGCGGGCTTCGCGCTCTCTCAACTCTGGTATGGGCCCGCTTCCGACCGCCACGGGCGGGTTCGTATCATCGCCGTTTCGCTGCTACTCGCGGCGTTGGGAAATCTATTGACGGCGTTCGCCAGAACAGGAAATGAACTCATGCTATGCCGTCTCATCACGGGGCTGGGAGCAGGGGGATGTCCCGTCATCAGCCGTGCCGTGCTGAGCGACGTGTTCAAGGAAAAGAAATCGCTGACGCAAGCGCTCGCGGTTTTTTCCATGGCCTCGCAAGTCTCACCCGCGTTTGCGCCGATGATCGGCGGTGTCATCACACTGTATCTGTCGTGGCGATATAACTTCGCGGCGTTGTTCGCGCTCACGCTCGCAGGTCTTTTCATCGTCAAGACGACACTGCCCGAGACGCGTCCGGAGCACGCTTCACGCGCGTCGGGCAATGCGTTCGCGAGCTATAAGATTCTTATGTCGAGCGCGACGTTCATGGTGTACAGCATCGTCTCGGCATTGCTGTTCGCCGTCACCATCGGCTATTACACGATTAGCCCATTTATCTTCCAGGATCACTATCGACTCACGTCGGCACAAAACGGACTCTTGTACGTTTTCTATGCGGTCGGCATCGTCATCGGCTCGTTCGCGACCAAAAATATCGTCGCGCGGTTCACCCCCGAGCGCGTGCTCAGAACATCGTTGACGTTTCTCGTCGTTGTTAGCGGCGCGGCGGTGACGCTTTGCGTGACGCAGCCGGACGTCGGGCTAACGGTCATGTTGATCTTCGCATTTCTCGTCGCCGTGGGCTGCGGGGTATCGGCTCCGCTGCTGCTCGGCCTGAGTCTTCATCCGTTCCCGCAGCTCGCCGGCGCGGGCAGCGCCTTGCAAGGGACGGTCAAGATGGCTGGCGCGGGAATCACGCTTTGGCTCATTGCGCTGCTGCGCCCGACGGATTTGCCCGTATTGATGACGATCATTCTCGCGTTGACCGCCGCGTCGCTGTTGCTCGGATTGCTCGTTGCCCTGCCGAGAGAGCGCGAAACGCTTGCGGCGGACAATAGCGGATCGCGTTCCTGATCGGCAGCTAGCTTGGCAAGCGAAAAAAGGCCGAACGCGTAGGCTCGGCCAAGCCGGCGATCAGACAGGACCGCGGAATGCATCGAAGAAGGCAAGGCGGCCGGGCGATGATGCGCCCGGTCCGCCGTTGAAAAGACGCCGCGTCAGCGTACGCTGCGCGAGCGGCGGATGTGATCGAAGAAGACCGCCAGCAACAAGATGCCGCCGCGAATCAGATACTGGTAGAACGTCGGCACGTTGAGCAGGCTCATCGCGTCTTGCACGGATCCCATGATCAGCACGCCTACGAGCACGCCGGAGATCGTCGCCACACCGCCCGTAAGCGATACGCCGCCCAATACGCACGCCGAGATCACGCCCAATTCGAGGCCCACCGAGGTCTTGGGGTCGCCCAGGCTCATGCGCGATGCGAGCATCACGCCGGCGAAACCGGTCACGAGCCCTTGTAGGACGAAGACGAGGATCTTGATCCGCGTGACCGGCAAGCCCGCAAGCAGGGCGGCCTCGCCGTTACCGCCGACGGCGAGCACGTTCTTGCCGAACACCGTCTTGCGCAGGATGAAGCCGAATACGACGAAGCCGACGATGTTGCTCCAAATCGGATAGGAAATGCCGAGGAACGAACCGCCGCCGAGGTCGAAGAATCGTTCCTCGGAAATCATGACCGCGTCGCCGTTCGATACGATGAAGGCTAGGCCGCGCACGACTTCCATCATGGCGAGCGTCACGATCAGCGAATTGATGCGGTAGCGCGCGACCAGGACGCCGTTCACGAGACCGACCGCGCCGCCCGCGATCACGCCGCCGGCCACGCCGAGCAAGACGCTATGGGTGGCCGTGATGAGCGTGGATGCGACAACGCCCGAGAGGGCGACGATCGACGCCACCGACAGATCGACTTCGCCGAGCGCCAGCACGAACATCATCGTCACGGCGATCGAGCCGATCAACGTGACCGATAACAGCAGACCTTGCATGTTGCGGCTGGTCATGAAGTCGGGCACGGTGAAGCATAGGACGACGAACAAAATCGCGAACACCATGACGATGCCGGATTTGTTGAGCATGCGCCACGTCTTGGCCGCGTAGGCTGCCGGGCCGCGCGGCGCGGGTTGCGATAGGGTTTGAGGTTGTTGCATGATCGGTTCTCGTTCGTTGCCGCGCACGCCGAGCGTGCACGGCCAAAAAAATCAGTGCTGCAAGGAAATCGGGAAGGTCATCGAGGCAGCGCGAGCTTGATCAATTGATCGGGGCTCGCCTCGGCCTTGGGCAACTCGCCCACGATGCAACCTTCTTTCATGACGACGATGCGATCCGCGACGCCGATCACCTCGGCCAAATCGCTGGACACGAGCAGCACGGTTCGGCCGGCCTCGGCCAATCCGTATAGCAGCTCATAGATCTGCGCGCGTGCGCCCACGTCGATACCGCGCGTCGGTTCGTCCATCACGAAGACATCGATTTTTTCGGCGAGCCAGCGAGCCAAAATGACCTTCTGCTGGTTGCCGCCGGAAAGCGTTCCGATCGCCGTGTCGCCGTTGCGCGTTTTGATCGACAGCTTTTCGATGTACTCGGTCGTCAGCTCGCGTTCGCGCCTCTCGTTCAAGAGCCAGCGAGACACGCTCGAATGACGGCGGGCGCTAATGTTGAGGTTGTCGGACACCGACGCGATGGCCACGATGCCTTCTTTCTTGCGATCTTCGGGGCACAGCGCGATACCGGCCCGCACGGCATCGCGCGGTGTGCCGAATCGCACGCGGCGGCCGTCCAGCTCGATTTCGCCTTGGCTTGGGCGCACGGCGCCGCATACGAGCTTCATCAATTCGGAGCGGCCCGCGCCGACCAGCCCGAAGAAGCCGAGAATCTCGCCCCGGCGGGCATTGAACGATGCAGGCTCCGACAAACCCGGCCCGACCAGTCCTTTGGCTTCGATCCGCACGTCGCCGACGGGGCGGGGGCGGTAGCCGTAGACATCGCGAATCGAGCGGCCCACCATCGAGCTGATCAAGCGGTCGCGTTCGAGGCCGTCGACCGCTTCGAACGTTTCGATCGATTTGCCGTCGCGAAACACCGTCACGCGATCGCATAGCTCGTAGACCTCGTCCATGCGGTGCGTGACATAGACGATCGCGCGGCCCTCTTGCCGCAGACCGTCGATGATCTTGAACAATTGCGTCGTTTCGCGGGCCGAGAGCGAACTCGTCGGCTCGTCGAATGCAATCACTCGCGCGTCGCGCATCAACGCCTTTCCGATCTCGATCATTTGCCGCTGTCCGATCGAGAGATTCTTCACTTGCTCGCGCGGATCGATGCGCTCGCCGAGACGGTCCAGCGTCTCGGTGGCCCGCTCGATCAGCGCGCGCTCCGTCAGCACGCCCATCCGGTTCGGAAGCTGACCGAGCATGAGATTTTCTGCGACGGTCAGCTCGGGAACGAGGTGCAATTCCTGGTAGATGATGGCGACGCCTGCCTCGATGGCGGCCTTCGTCCCCGAAAAATGCTGTTCGACACCCCCGAGCAGCAACGAACCCGACTGCGGCACGTTCACACCCGAGAGTACTTTCAGCAACGTCGATTTACCGGCGCCGTTTTCGCCCATGAGGCCGTGCACCTCGCCGGCGCGTACCGCGAACGACACACGATCGAGCGCAAGCACGCCGGGAAAACTGACGGTGATGCCCTCCAGTTGCAAATAGGGCGCGGCATTGCCGGCATCGGGCGGACGCATGGCGCCCGTGCCCGTCGCTACGATAGCGTTGTCGTTCGCGTCATGCATGACGTTTAAATCCCCAATTCGCGACGCACGTCGAGCCAGTTTTGGCGCGTCATCAGCTTGCCCGTCGTCTGCGTATCGGCAGCCGGCTGCTTGCCTGTGCGGATCCACTGAACGAGGTTCTCGGTGCTGTCCTTGCCGTGATTCGTCGAGCTCACCGCGATCGTGCCGTAAAAGCCCGTCGGCTCCTTCTTCTGGAACTCGGCGAACGCTTCGCCGGCACCGTTGATGCCGACGCCGATCACGTCGGACGACGGAATATGCAGCTGTTCCGTTGCACGAACGCCGCCGAGCACCGATTCTTCGTTCAACGCGAAGACCACCCACTTCTTGATGTTCGGGTGCTTCGACAAAACGGGCGAAGCGGCGACGAAGCCGCCTTCGTCGTCGGTCGTCTTTTGCGGTGCGTCGAAGATGTTCTCCTGCTTGAAGCCGTTCGCGAGCAGCGTTTGCGTCGCGCCGTCGGTGCGCAGCTTGGCCGTCGGCAGTTCATAGTCGGAGATGCGGATCGCACCGACCTCGGCAGGGTTCCAGCCGCGGCGCTTCATCTCGTCGGAGATCGCTTGGCCCACTTGGTTGCCGATCTTGAACGCGGACATGCCGAGGTGCGGCACGCCGGCGAGCGGCTTGCCCGACGAATCGACGAGTTGGTCGTCCACCGTCACGAACTTCATGTTGTACTTCTTCGCGCGCGCTTGAATCGCCGGTCCGAGCCGAACGTCGGGGGCGCAGATCACGAAGCCCTTGGCGCCTTGCGCGCCGAGGTTGTCGATGGCGCTGAGCACGCGTTCCCCGTCGGGCGTGCCGATGTTCACGACGCTAAACCCCTCGCTCTTGCCGAGCGCGGTGGCTGCCTTTTGCTCGTTGATGAACCATGCCTGCTCGGGCATCTTCACGAGAAAGCCGATCTTCAAGGGCTCGTCCGCGTGAACGCCGAGCGGGGCCGCGAGCGGAGCGGCCAGGAGGGCGGCCATGGCGGCACGCAACGTGAAGCGGCGAAGCTTGCTGGTCATACTAGTCTCCTTCTTGTCGGTCTAACGTAGACCGTGTTGTAAAACAAAGTCCGGGCTTATAAATTAGGACTACTAAGGGTTTGTAACCGTGCGCACTTGACGAGAGGCGCTGCGACGCGGCCGCATCGGCGATCCGATGTCGCGTCGAAGCGCCTTCCCGTTATTCGACGAATGCTTCGATCGTCTCCCGCTTGCCGAGCAAGAACGCGTCGGCCACGAGGGCGAGCGGCCGTGCATCGACGTCGCGCTCACGGCGCTGGATCAGGTCATGCCAGTGGCTGTAGAGCGAGGGATACTCGTGCACCGACCCGAGCGCGACTTCACGGCCATCGATCGCGAGGCGGTTGCCGCCTTGCGAAAGCAGCAACGAGCCGTCGGCGGTGCGCACTTCGATTTCCCACAGCTCTTGCGGACCGTGCCGCCAATCGAATTCCACTTGCACGGGTACGCCGACCGTATCGGTCAATTGGAGATCGGCTGCGATCGGCATTTGCTTGTTGGCGGGAATCCGGAGCGTGGAGGCGGCGAGCGCCACCTCGCGCGGCAAGATGCGCGTGACGATCGACAGTGCGTTGATGCCCGGATCGAAGACACCGAGGCCGCCCGGTTCCCAGATCCACGCTTGGCCGGGATGCCAGCGGCGTACGTCTTCTTTCCAACGTACGTGCACATGACGGATCTCCTGCGTGGCAAGCCATGTGCGAGCCGCTTCGACGCCGAGCGCGTGACGCGAATGCCAGCTCGTAAAGAGCGTAAGACCGGCCGTGCGCGCCATCTCTTCGAGTGCGCCGACTTCGGTCAGGCACGCGCCGGGCGGCTTCTCCAGCATGACATGCTTGCCGGCCGACAGCGCCTGCCGGGCTTGGGCGAACCGCGGCAGCGGCGGCGCGCAAAGCGAAACGGCTTCGATACCGGGTTCGGCTTCGAGCAGGGCTTCGAGCGTGGGGTAGTTGCGCACGCCTTCGACGGATGCGTTGCGGCTTGCGCAGGCCACCAATTCGAAACGGGGATCGGCCGCGATCGCGGGTAGGTGCTGATCGCGGGCAATCTTGCCGATGCCGACCAACGCGATGGAAATCTTCTTCATAGCGCCCCCGCTCTCACCGGCCCCAACGCAACGCAAGCGGGTTGGCTTCGCGCGCAAGTTCGAGCAGTTCGGCGCGCGTCGCCGGCGCCAGCGGCTCCAACGGACGACGGACCGCATCGCTCTTGATGACGCCGCCTTCCATCATGACCGTCTTCGCGGCCCGCAAGCCGCATTGGCGGTTTTCGTAATTGACGAGCGGCAGGATGCGCGCATAGCCGGCCCGAGCCTCGTCGCGCCGTCCCGCGCGGAAGTCGTCGAAGACGGTGCGGATCAGATCGGGGAGCAGTGCGCTCGACATCGTGCCGGTGGCGCCTGCATCGAGATCGGGCAGCAGCGTGATCGCTTCCTCGCCGTCGAACGGACCTTCGATTGCGTTGCCGCCCGCGGCGATCAACGCGCGCAGTTTGGCCGCCGCTTGCGGTACCTCGATCTTGAAGTAGCGCACGAGCGGCAATTCGTTGGCGACGCGCACGAGGAACGGCACGCTCAACGTGACGCCCGAAAGCGGAGCGTCCTGAATCATGACGGGAACGTTCGCTGCGGCGGCGACTTGGCCGAAGAAATCGAACATCGCGTTTTCGTCCACGCGCAACGTTGCGCCGTGGTACGGCGGCATCACCATGATGATGCTCGCACCGGCGGCGGCCGCGCGCTTCGCGCGTTCGGCGGCGATCTGCGTGCTGAAGTGGCTGCACGTCACCATGACGGGCACGCGCCCGGCCACGTGCGTCAAGCAGAGGTCGACCAGGACGTCGCGCTCGGCGTCGGTCAGCAAGAACTGCTCGGAGTAGTTCGCGAGAATGCAAATGCCGTCCACACGCTGATCGATCATGCAATCGAGCACGCGGCGCTGGCCGTCAAGGTCGAGTTCGCCCGAATTGGTAAAAGGCGTCGGCGCGACAGGAAATACACCCGAAAAAGGGCGGGTCGATGCGGTCACTATTCGTGCTCCTAATAAAAACTATCCAAGCGTGCGAGGCGTGCGCGTACGCAAGCCCAACGAGGCGGTGCTGGCCGCATCGTCTCCGACGCTGCGCTTTGCCGTATCGTCTCGCGCCGCGGTGCTGCCAAGGCCGGAGCCGTTCGACTTGCGGCGCGCCGCTTGCCGTTCGATTACGCGTTGCAGCAAGCAAAAAACGCAGAGCAGGGCGCCGATGACGATACGGGTCCACCATGAACTCAAGGTGCCGTCGAACGTGATCAGCGTTTGGATCGTACCGAGCACGCCCACCCCGAACACCGAACCGATGATGTAGCCGACGCCGCCCGTCAGCAGCGTACCGCCGATCACGCTGGCGGCGATCGCATCGAGTTCCATGCCTTGCCCTTGCAAACCGTAGCCCGACAACACGTACAGCGTAAAGACGAGACCGCCCAAGGCCGAGCACAACCCGCCCAGTGCGTAGACCAAGACCTTGGTGCGCGCGACCGGCAAGCCCATCAGCAGCGCCGATTTTTCGTTGCCGCCCAGCGCGTAGACGTTGCGCCCGAACCGCGTGAAGTGCGCGACGTAGATGGCGATCGCCAGCGTGACAAGGGCAATCAGCGACCCCGCATTCAACTGGCCGCTACCGATTTGCAGGTTGTATTCGGCCACGGCATGGAACGACGGCTGGGTGATCGTGATCGATTGCGTCGTGATCAAGAAACACGCGCCGCGTGCGAGGAACATGCCGGCCAGCGTCACGATGAACGGTTGCAGGCGCAGATAATGAATCAACGCGCCCATGGCGGCGCCGTAGGCCGCACCGATGAGGAGCACGATCGGCGCGACGGCCCAGATCGGCCAGTGCCAATGTTCGGCGAGCACAGCGCAGACGATCGTCGTGAACGCCACGACGGCGCCGACGGACAGATCGATACCGCCCGACAGAATGACGAAGGTCGTGCCGATGGCGACGATCAGCAAGAACGAGTTGTCGACGAGCAGGCCCAGCAAAACCTGAAGCGAGCCGAAGCCGGTATACATGAACGAGCCGAAACCGAACAGCGCGGCGAACAGCGCGATGGTAACGACGATCGGCAGTGTGCGCGGATCGAGAAGACGGCGGATGAATGCGCTCATTGCACCTCCGGCCGAACGCGAGTGGAAGGATTCGACAGTTTCGCTGCAAGACCGGCGATCATGCCGCGGGCGCGTTCCGATTGGATGACGCAGACGACAAGCACGACGATCGCCTTGACGACGAGCGTGGCTTCCGGCGGCACGCCGATCGAATAGGTGGTGTAGGTCAGCGTTTGAATGATCAAGGCCCCGAGTACCGTTCCGGCCAGCGAGAAACGACCGCCGACGAGCGACGTGCCGCCGAGGGTCACGGCGAGAATCGCGTCGAGTTCGAGCAGCAGGCCGGCGTTGTTGCCGTCGGCGCTGCGCACGTTCGAGCTCGTCAAGATGCCGGCGATCGCGGCCGTCAACCCGCAAAACACGTAGACGCCGAACATGATCATCGTCGAGCGTACGCCGACGAGCCGCGCTGCCACGGGATTCACGCCGATGGCGCGCACGAGCAGCCCGAGCGCCGTGCGATTGACGAGCAGCATCGTGAAGACGAACACGGCGGCCGCGATCCACACGGCGCACGGCACCATCGCCAAGAAGCCGTCGCCTAGGCGCAGGTAGGCGCGTGCGCCGATCGGAATGATCTGGCCGCCGGTGAGCAGTTGCGCGACGCCGCGCCCGGCCACCATCAAGATCAAGGTGGCGATGATCGGCTGCATGCCGACGAGTGCCGCCAGCAAACCGTTCCACGCGCCGGCGAGCAGGCCGACGCCGAGGGCCGCACCGAGTGCGAGCCCAACGCGGGTCGGATCGTCGGCGAGGATGATCGCGGCGGTTGCGCCGGCGATGGCGACGACGGTACCGACCGAGATGTCGATCCCGCGCGTGGCGATCACGAGCGTCATGCCGAGCGAAACGACGATGAGCGGGGCCGCGCGATTCAGAATGTCGATGGGGGCACCGAAGAAGTGCCCGTTCAGCACCGTAATCGCAAGAAAATCGTGCCGATGCGCGATGTCGAGCGCGAACAGCGCAACGAGGGTGAGCGCGGGCCAGACCAATTGATGGCGTGCGATCGCTTGCAGCGAGCGTGCGGTCATGCTCCGCCTCCTGCGATGAGTCGATAGACGGTGTGCTCGTCGAGCGAGTCACCCGAGAGTTCGGCCACTTTGCGGCGGTCGCGTAGCACGGCGATTCGGTCGCTCACGCGCAATACTTCGGCGATTTCCGAGGAAATCAACAAGATGCCGAGGCCTTTCTCGCACAGCTTGCTGACGCGATCCATGATTTCGAATTTCGCGGCGACGTCGATGCCGCGGGTCGGTTCGTCGAGAATCAGCATTTTCGGATCGATGGCGAGCCACCGCGCGAGCAGCGCTTTTTGCTGATTGCCGCCCGAAAGGAGCTCGATCGGTTGTTCGATGTCGCGTGTACGGATCCCAAGCACTTTCACATAGTGCTCGGCGATGCGCTTTTCTTTCGCGCGCCCGAGCGGGCGCCACCAACCGCGCCGCGCTTGGAGCGCCAGCACGATGTTCTCGCGCACGGACAATGCGCCGACGATTCCTTCCTTCTTCCGATCCTCGGGACAGTAGGCGATGCCGTGACGCACGGCGTGGCGTGGCGAGCCGAGCTTGATCGGTTGGTCGTCGACGGTGATCGTGCCGGTATCCGCTCGATCGGCGCCGAACAGCAGCCGCGCGGTTTCCGTGCGTCCCGAACCCAGCAACCCGGCCAGGCCCACGATTCGGCCCGGCTCCAGCGTCAGGTCGATGGGCTGCACGGCGCCGCGACGGCCTACGCCGCGCATGTCGAAGCGCGAAGCGCCGGCGCTCGATGCCGCCGAACCGCCTTGTGCCTTGGAAGCCGCGGAACGCTCGCCGGCAACGGGTACGTTGCCCACCATCTTGTGTACGAGTTCGTCGACGGGCAGGTCCTTCGCCAAATACTCTCCCTCGCGTTCGCCGTTGCGCATGACGGTGATGCGATCGGAGATGGCGTAGGTCTGCTCGAGAAAATGCGTGACGAACAAAATCGCGATGCCCGACGCTTTCAGATTGCGTAGGACTTCGAACAATTTCGCTACTTCTGAATCGTCGAGACTCGAAGTAGGTTCGTCCAGAATCAGCACGCGCGCTTCCACGCTCACGGCACGAGCGATCGCCACCATTTGCTGCACGGCGATCGGGTACGTGTCGAGCGATTGCGTGACGTCGAGCGACAGATTCAACTGCGCGAGCGCATCGCGTGCGCCCGCATGAATGGCCTTCCAGTCGATCGCGCCGCGGCGCCGCGGTTGGCGGCCCGCAAAAATGTTCTCGGCGACCGAGAGGTTGGGGCACAGATTCACTTCCTGATAGAGCGTACGAATGCCGGCCGCCTCGGCTTCGAGCGGCGCGGCGAAACGCACGGGGCGCCCATCGACGCGGATCTCGCCTGCGTCGTGCGAATGAACGCCCGTCAGCACGTTGATCAGCGTCGATTTACCCGCGCCGTTCTGGCCCATCAGCGTATGGACTTCGCCCGCGAACAAGCGAAAGTCCACGCTTTTGAGCGCATGCACGCCGGGAAACGACTTCGTCAAGCCGAGCGTTTCGAGTACGAGAGGGCCGGTCATAGGCGTCACTCGGTCAGCAGGATCTGCGATTAGTACTTACGCGTGGGCGCTACTTGCGCCGCCACGTTCTGCGGGAACACCGTCTCCTTCGTGACGATGCGCTTGGGCAGCGTCTTGCCGGCGACGACGTCCTTGACGGCGCTCATCAACTGCGGCCCGAGCAGCGGGCTGCATTCCACGTCGACGTTGATCTTGCCCGCGATCATCGCTTGGAACCCGCCCTTGGTCGCATCGAACGAGACGACCTTGACGTCGGTACCCGGCTTCATACCGGCTTCTTCCATCGCTTGAATCGCGCCGAGCGCCATGTCGTCGTTATGCGCGTAGACGACGTTGATTTGCTTGCCGTACGTTTTCGCGAACGCTTCCATCACTTGCTTGCCGCCCGCGAGCGTGAAATCGCCGCTTTGCGAAGCGATGATCTTGAACTTCGGATCGTTCTTGATGATTTCCATCAGGCCGGAATGGCGATCGTTCGCCGGCGCCGAGCCCACCGTACCTTGCAGTTCGGCGATATTGATCGGGCCCGGATTGTTCTTGTACTCCTCTTCAAGCCAGCGTCCCGCGCGGCGGCCTTCTTCGAGGAAGTCCGAACCGATCATCGTCGTATACAGCGATTGATCTTTCACATCGATGTTGCGGTCGGTCAGGATCACGGGGATACCGGCCTTCTTCGCTTCGGTCAGCACCGGCTCCCAGCCCGATTCCACGACGGGCGAGAAAGCGATGACGTTGACCTTCTGCGCAATATACGAGCGAATCGCGCGGATCTGGTTTTCCTGCTTTTGCTGTGCATCGGAGAACTTCAAGTTGATGCCGGCGTCCTTCGCCGCTTCCTTCACCGATACCGTGTTAGCCGTACGCCAAGCACTTTCCGCGCCGACCTGCGCGAAGCCTAGCGTGATCTTATCTTGCGCATGACTCTGCGCGACGACCGACATGGTGAGTGTCAATCCGAAAAATGCGTTCAGTGCGAACCGTGCCGTACGTCCCATGCTTGTCTCCGTTTGTCTTTGGTGCGTGCTTGGTTTTGTTGCGTCGAACGAACTACGTTTTTACGGCTGCGCGCCGGGTCGCCAACTTGCCCGCGTCGGACGCGCTGTTTTCTAAATAGCCAAACTATAGGCATCATGAAGAGGGGCGGCGATTCGCGTTTTCCCTAGCTATATCGACCAAATAGTCATGCTATTTCTATCGGCAATCTGGCCAAATGCAGCCGGAAAGGCGTAAGATTGTGCCAACATATGGGAAATCGCCGCGACGAACGGGATGTCAAAAGTCATCCTGCGCTGTTCGAGAGTCTAGCTGGCGGCGACTTCAATCGTTTTACTATATCTGCCGATAGCAGGCATCCAGCAATGACAGACAAACCCCGCAAGCTTCGCTCCGCCCAATGGTTCGGTACGGCCGATAAAAACGGCTTCATGTACCGCAGTTGGATGAAGAACCAAGGCATTCCCGACCATGAGTTCCAAGGCAAGCCGATCATCGGTATCTGCAACACGTGGTCGGAGCTCACGCCCTGCAATGCGCACTTCCGCAAGCTGGCCGAACACGTGAAGCGCGGCGTCTTCGAAGCGGGCGGGTTTCCGGTGGAGTTTCCGGTCTTCTCGAACGGCGAATCGAATCTGCGCCCCACGGCGATGTTTACGCGCAACTTGGCCGCAATGGACGTCGAAGAGTCGATTCGCGGCAATCCCATCGATGCGGTGGTGCTGTTGGCCGGATGCGACAAGACCACGCCGGCATTGCTCATGGGCGCGGCCAGTTGCGACGTGCCCGCGCTCGTCGTCAGCGGCGGGCCGATGCTCAACGGTAAGCATGAAGGGCGCGACATCGGCTCGGGCACGGTCGTCTGGCAACTGAGCGAGCAGGTCAAAGCCGGGCACATCACGTTGCATCAGTTCATGGCGGCCGAGGCCGGCATGTCGCGTTCGGCGGGCACGTGCAACACGATGGGCACGGCATCGACGATGGCGTGCATGGCCGAGGCGCTGGGCGTGACGCTGCCGCACAACGCGGCGATCCCGGCCGTCGATTCGCGCCGCTATGTGCTCGCGCATCTATCGGGCATGCGCATCGTCGAAATGGCACTGGAAGACTTGCGGCTCTCGAAGCTGCTCACGCGCGAAGCATTCGAAAACGCGATCCGCGCCAATGCGGCGATCGGCGGCTCGACGAACGCGGCGATTCACTTGAAGGCGATCGCGGGGCGCATCGGCGTGCCGCTCGAACTCGACGATTGGACGCGCGTGGGACGCGGCACGCCGACCCTCGTCGATCTCCAGCCGTCGGGCCGTTTCTTGATGGAAGAGTTTTACTACGCGGGCGGTTTGCCCGCTGTGTTGCGGCGTTTGGGCGAGGCGGGATTGTTGCCGCATCCGGACGCGTTGACGGCCAATGGGCACTCGATCTGGGAAAACTGCAAGGAAGCGCCGATCTATAACGACGAGGTGATTCGTCCGCTCGAAAAACCGTTGGTGCCGGACGGAGGCCTATGCGTGCTGCGCGGCAACCTGGCGCCGCGCGGTGCGGTGCTCAAGCCATCCGCCGCGACGGCATCTTTGCTCAAGCATCGCGGCCGTGCGGTGGTCTTCGAGAACTTCGACGATTACAAGGCCCGCATCGGCGATCCCGATCTCGACGTGGCGCCCGATTCGATCCTGGTCATGAAAAACTGCGGACCGAAGGGCTATCCGGGCATGGCCGAGGTCGGCAACATGGGCTTGCCGCCGAAGCTGCTCGCACAAGGCGTGACCGACATGGTGCGCATTTCCGATGCGCGGATGAGCGGAACGGCTTATGGCACCGTCGTATTGCATGTAGCGCCCGAAGCGCGGGCAGGCGGTCCGTTAGCGGCTGTGCGCAACGGCGATTGGATCGAACTCGATTGCGAATCCGGCCGTCTGCATTTGGAGGTCAGCGACGAGGAATTGGCGGCGCGTCTTGCCGATTGGCGCGAGACGCACGGCCGGCGCAATGCGGCCGATGTCAGCGGCTATCGCAATCTGTATGTCGACCACGTCTTGCAGGCGGACGAGGGATGCGACTTCGACTTCCTGGTCGGATGTCGTGGGGCGGAGGTGCCGCCGCACTCGCATTGACGCTTATTGACGCTTCGGTTTTGATGGAGGCGCGGCGCTTGGGCGCCGCGCGCTCCGTGCGAAGTTACGGATTAGCGATCGGCCCGGCCGCCGATGACGAGTATCGTCTCGGCATCGGCTTTTGCATTTTCCAACTGCACGAGGCTAGCCTGGCGCGCGCCGAGCGGGTCGCGATGTTCGATCGCGGTCAAGATGGCCTTGTGCCGCGGCAGCGAAAGCGCATGCGTATCGGGGTGGCGGCTCGTTAGCTTGATCGACTCGCTAAGCGCCATCGACATCATGTTGCCGATGAATGCGAGCATGTCGTTATGCGTCGCCGCCATCACCGCGCGGTGGAACTCGAGATCCGGCTCGAGCAGCGCATCGGATGTCTGCGCCCCTTCCATGCATTCATAGGCATGACGAATGCGCACGACGTCCTCGTCCGTCGCGTTCGTCGCGGCAAGGGCTGCGGCCGCGGGCTCGATGATGCGGCGTACCGTCAACAACGAGCGGAAGAATTCGCCTTCGGGCGTGACGCTGATCGTCCAAAACAGCACATCGGGGTCCAGCATGTGCCATTCTTCGCGCGGCCGTACGACGCTGCCTACGCGCGGCTTCGAGACGACGAGTCCTTTAGCGACGAGCACACGCGTCGCCTCGCGCAATACGGGGCGGCTTACGCCGTAAGATTCGCAAAGCGTGGGTTCGGGCGGCAGCCTGTCGCCGGGTGCGAACTTGCCGCTGACGATCTCGATGCCGAGTTCCTGCACGATCCGCGCGTGCATGCTCTTGCGGTTCTTGAGATGTCGATAGTCCATAGGGTGGGGATGATGTCAGCTTCGCGCCGGTCCCGGCCGTGAAGTGTCCGCCAGCATAGCACATGGGGTGTCCCGCTTACGACCGGAACTAACCCTCGTTCTCGTCGCAATCGAAACACGCGCCGGGCCGATGCTTCGCCGTCCTATCGCTTGACGAGGCAGGCATACAATGGTTCGCTGAATCGAGGCAACGTTGCTGCGACAACGTGCCCCTCGCGCAAAACGAAAACCGATACTTTGAACGGAGACGATCCATGGCCGAGGCATTTCGCTTTCAAACCGTCCCGACGCTCGTCGTGGAATTCGGCGCCGCGCGGCGCTTGGGCGCGCTATTGCGCGAGCGCTATGCGACCCTTGCGCGCTTGTGCCTCGTGACCGACGGCTTTCTTCATCGCAGCGGGCTTCTCGCGCCGGCGCTCGCCGATTTGTCGGCGAACGGCTGGCACGTCACGGTGCTCGATAACGTCGTGGCGGACCCGCCCGAGCACGTCGTGCTCGAGGCGGCGGCCGCCGCGCGCGACGCTAAAGCGCAGCTCGTCGTGGGGCTTGGCGGAGGATCGTCGATGGATGTCGCGAAGTTGCTCGCGGTGTTGCTCGAATCGCGGCAGACGCTCGCCGAGATGTACGGCGTGAATCGCGTCGAAGGTACGCGTGTGCCGCTCGTGCAAATTCCCACGACCGCGGGTACGGGTTCGGAAGTCACCGCGGTATCGATCGTGACGGTTGGCGAGGCGACGAAGATGGGCGTTGTCGCCCCGCAGTTGATCGCCGATCTGGCGATCCTCGATGCGCAATTGACATTGGGCCTGCCTTGCGCCGCCACCGCTGCGACGGGTATCGACGCGATGGTTCATGCGATCGAGGCCTATACCTCGGCTCGCTTGAAGAATCCGATCTCCGATATGTTGGCCGTTCGTGCGTTGCAATTGTTGTCGGCGCATCTGCTCGCCGCGTGCCGCGACGGACAGGATCGCGCCGCGCGCGAAGCGATGCTGCTCGGCGCGACGTTCGCGGGGCAAGCATTCGCGAATGCGCCGGTGGCGGCCGTGCATGCGCTCGCTTATCCGATCGGAGGGATCTATCACGTGCCGCACGGCTTATCGAATGCACTCGTGCTGCCGCACGTATTGAGATTCAATGCGCCGGCGGCGGCCCCGCTGTATGCGCAATTGGCTTCGGCGATTTTGCCTGGTTTGACGGGCACGGCGGAAGAAAGCACCGCCGCGCTTATCGAGCATATAGAGCGTTTGATTGCCGAAACGGGCATTCCGAAGACGTTGCGCGAGGTCGGCATCGCGCAGGATGGATTGGCGCGCATGGCGAAAGACGCGATGTTGCAACAACGATTGCTCGTCAACAACCCAAGGCCCGTGACCGAAGCGGACGCGTTGGCTATCTATCGCGCCGCGTTTTAACGCGGGCTTTTCTCCGAGCGGTGAGCACGCTGAGTGCTCTGTGCTTGCGCGCACATTAAGTTTCGCGCGCAAGCATTACGATCTGCTTACGTCGCGCAATCCCCCATTGCGCGTGCGTCCCCGGTGCGATGTTCGAGCGCGCGCGGCATGCGTGCGGGTTCGACGCGTGCCTTAGATCGTGCCACCCATCGGAGCCTTTCGTGAAAGTCAGTCAACTCGCTATTCATGCGATGCCGGTCGCTTGCGCTCTCGCGTTAGCCGCGGGCGTTCAAGCAGCCGAGACAGCGACGCCGAGCACCCCGTCGCTTACCCAACATCGCCATGTGACGCCCCCTTCGAGACCGGTCGTCGTGACGGAAATCCAGCCCGGTATCCCCGATTCCGTACGCCAGAGCACCGAGCAGGGCAAGGGCCGGGCGCGGGGCTTCGACACACGCCGGCACCGTTTGCCGAGCGGCGAATACATCCGCAACTAACGGGAGGCCGTCATGAAACGATTCTTGCTCGCATGCTTATTGGCGATCGGTTTGCTGACTTCGGCGGGAACCGGTACGGCTTTCGCGCAGACGACGACGGCAAAAGTACTCGTTCTGTACGATGCGCCTGCCAACGACCAGTACACGAAGCTGGGATTCGCCTACGCGATCATGCTGCGAAATCTGCTCGGCCATTTCAATACCGACGTGACGCTTGCGCCCGTATCGAGCTACACGGCCGGTAGCGTCGAAAACTACCAGACCGCGTTTTATCTGGGCAGTTATTTCGACAGCGCGATTCCCTCGGCTTTTCTGGCCGACGTTGCTAAAACGAATAAGACCGTCGTCTGGTTCAAGTACAACCTCTGGCAGCTCGCGTGGGACACGAGCTACGGTTTCACCGCGCGCTACGGGTTCACGTTTACGAACTTGCGCGGGCTCTCGGCCGCTCCATCGAGCTCGAATCCAAACCCGGACTTCTTCGATACGGTTGCGTACAAGAACATGAATATGGTCAAGTACTACGCCTATAACGCGAGTACGGGGGCCGTCAGTGCGGATCCCGATATCGGCGTGACGGCGGTGGCCGATGCGACGAAGGCGAGCGCGCTCGTCACGATCAAAGACAGCAAAACGGGCGAGCAGGCACCTTACGTCATGCGTGCGGGGAATTTCTGGTATTTCGCCGATCTGCCCTTGTCGTACATCGGTCCACGCGATCGATATCTCGTGCTTTGCGATTTGCTGCACGACATCCTCGGGACCAATCAGCCTGTTTTGCATCGCGCCCTAGTGCGGTTCGAAGACGTCAACGCGTTGACGACGACGGCTTCGATGAAAACGCTGACCGACTACCTTTACAACAAGCGCATTCCGTTCTCGATCGCGACGATACCGCTATACGAAGATCCGCTCGGCGCCTACAACGGAGGCGTCTCGCTGACGATCCACTTGAGTCAAGCGACGGGCCTGAAGCAGTTGTTGAACTACGCGCTTGCACGCGGCGGAAAAATCGTCATGCACGGCTATACGCACCAGTACGACTCCACACCCAATATCGATAACGCGGTCAGCGGCAACGACTATGAGTTTTGGCTTGCGACTCAGAATCGGCCGGTCGACGAAGACTCGCAGCAATGGGCCAGTGGCCGCCTTAGCGCGGGGCTACAGGAATTCTCGTCGAACGGGTACACGCCGTTCGCGTGGGAAGCGCCGCATTATCAGTCCTCGCCGCTTGCGATGAAGGCCGTGCCGCCGCTGTTCAAGAATACGTATCAGCGCGCGGTCTACTACACCTCCGATACGCCGAATCTGAATTCGACGGCCCCGAACCATGACTATTCGGTCGGGCAATTCTTCCCGTACATCATCAACAGCGACTACTACGGGCAGCGGATCATTCCGGAAAACCTCGGCAATATCGAGTACAACATCTGCTCGATCGATCCGTTTTCTTGCCTGTCGTACACGTGGAACGATCTATATACGAACGCACAATATGCGCTCGTCGTGCGCGACGGCTTCGCGTCGTTCTTCTTCCACCCGTTCTGGCTCGAACCCGATCTGAAGACACCGGGGCTTCAAGACTTCAAGAGCCTCGTTCAAGGCATCAGCGGCCTTGGATATACATGGGTGGCGGCCGATACCGTGAAGTGATTCTCTGACGCGCGCATAGGTCAGGGCGATACCGGTTTTGGGGCGGTATCGCCTTTATTCCTTGGGCGTGCCTACAGCACTCATCTCGGCTTCTAAGCGTTATTAAAGGTTCACGTTCGCAGCCATCGATTTGTACTATCCTCGTTGCACCGGTTTCGCCGGGACGTTCATCCGGTGTAAAAAAGGAGCGAGGGCGCGATGGGCAACGTTTTCAGCGCGACGGCTTCGTCGCGCGGATTCACCGTCAAGGCGTATTCGGGCGATCGCTGTGCGATGCTCGCGTTCGATCTTGCGGATCACCTTACCGATCGCTTGGCGGGATTTGCGATACGCCGTAGACGCGCAGAGGGCGGGTCATGGACCTGGCTCGGTAATCGCCTATCTTTCGAGGGCGATTACACGACCGGAGGCGGAAAATTCTTTCCTTCCGACACCGCTCCGTTTCAAAAATTTTGGTGGCTAGACTTTCCCTCCGACGACGCGCAGGGCGCACTGTGCTACGAGGTCGTGGTAAAGCGCTTCGTGCAAGATACGCTAAACCAGCTTGAAGACGATCAGACCGTGCAGGTGACCCTCGAGGTCGGCCCGTTCATCGAAGGCGGCATCGAGATCGCATTCACGCGCGGCTATCTTTCGTCCCAGGCCTATGCGGACGAGTTCGGCAATAAGCCTTATGAACCCAGCGTGCCCGCCGGCCAATGGAAGTTCGATTGGAAGCCTTACGATGCGCAATGGGCATGGCTCGGCGGACACGCGCGCACTGCAATCGAAAGCTTCCTCACTCAGTGCTATGAAGACCCGCATGCGAGTGTAGACGCGTTCGTCTATGACCTGAACGAGCCGGCAATCATTACGGCGTTCATGGAGTTCGCGAGTATGGGCAAGCTCCGAATGCTGGCCGACGACGCGAAGCTGCACGAAACAGGCACGGCCGCGGCTCAGGCGTTCGCGGATATTCAAGCGGCTGCCACCGATGCTACGCGAGACGGTTTCAAGCGCGGCAAGTTCAAGCGGTTTCAGCACAACAAGGTGCTCATCAAGCGCGTGGACGGCGTAGCGCAAAAAGTGCTGACCGGTTCGACGAATTATTCGATCACGGGGCTTTACGTCAACGCGAACCATGTCTTCGTGTTCGACGACCCGGCCGTCGCAGCCAAATACGACGAGGCGTTCGAGACGGCGCTGAACGACGACTTGCGGGCGGCGGATTTCTACGAGCGCGCGATCTCGATGCAGGAATTTTCGATCGAACAGGCGGGAATGCCGCCGATCGTCGTTTCGTTCGCGCCGCACCGCGATCCGCAGGTGGGCCTCGAACGCGTGTTAAAGGCGATCGAGGGCGCCGATAGCTCCGTGATTTTCGCCGTGATGGACTTGAACGGTTCCGGCGAGGTGCTGAAGGCGTTGTCGCAGTTGCATACGAACCAGAACGTGTTTTCGTATGGGATCTCCGATTCGGTGAATCCGGCCGACGACACGATCGACGGGACGACCGTTTATACGCCCACGTCGAAGGGTGGCGAGCTCGTTTATTCGAAGGCGAATCCCGAAACGTTTCCGCCGCCGTTTTCGATGGAACGTGAGGTGAAGGGGCCCGCAGCGCATATCGTTCATCACAAGTTCGTCGTCGTGGATTTTAACGGCACCAACCCCGTCGTCTTCGGCGGATCGTCGAATTTCGCGGAAGGTGGCGAAAGCTTCAATGGCGACAACCTCGTTGCGATCTACGACCGCTCGATCGCAACGGCGTTCGCCATCGAAGGTATTCGGCTTGTCGATCACTATGCATTTGCGGCCGCGCTCAAGAGAGCGGGGGCGAGCGACCAGCCGCTGCGTTTGAAGCGCGACGGCGAGAAATGGTGGGCGCGCTATTACGCGGCCGGCGACATTCGCGAGAAAGAGCGAAAACTATTTAGCCGCTAAGCGGTGTGCCTCGGGTGCCCGGTACCGACATCGGGCGAACAAACGACGAACAAAGGACGAGATAGGGAGGGGCGATGTCGACAACGAAAATCATGCTGATACGCCATGCGGAGAAACCGGTCGATAACCTTGTAGGCGTCGGTCTGGACGGCACCGCAAACGCGGAGGATCTTATCGTACAGGGGGGGCAGCGCGCAGGCGCGTTGATCGGCCTATTCGATCCGCCGGCCGGAAAGGGATGCCGGACCGGATTGGCCACGCCGCAGCATTTGTTCGCAGCCGGCGTCGGCAAGCACAGCGAGAGCTTAAGACCCGAACATACGATCGATCCGCTATCGGCCAAGCTTAAGATCGAGACCGATACGCGGTACTTGAAGGGAGACGAGGGCAAGCTGGCGGTTGCGGCGATGGCGGCGGGCGGCGTGGTCCTCGTTGCCTGGGAGCACCAAAATATTCCCAAGATCGCGGAAGCGATATTTCCGAATGGACCGTACCCACACCAATGGCCCGAGCACCGCTTCGACGTCGTGTGGGTGTTCGACCGCACGGCGACGGGCGCCGGATGGGCTTTCTCGCAAGTGCCCCAATTGCTGCTGGCCGGTGACGATTCGAGCGTTATCGCCGTTGACGCGGCCGCTCAGTGAGCCCAGTGACGGTGTCGTCGATTCGACTTTCTAGTACTGGGGCTCCGTCAATGCGTGCGCGATCTCGACGTAGGAAACCGACGATCGCGCATCGCTCGTCGCCAATCCGCCGACGACCGCAAGCAGCGCCTCGCGCTGCTCTACCGATTGCGCCGACGAAAAAAATTCCACGTCTTTGCGTATCTCCGGGTTCGCGCGTGCGATGAGCCCATGTTCGACCAGCAAAGTATCGACTCTGCGCGCGACTGCCGTACCCGTCTCGATCAACATGAAGCGATTTCCGAACAGGCGCCGAATGGCCGGCACCAGCAGGGCGAAATGCGTCGAACCGAGGATGACCGCATCGGCGCCGGCTTGCGCCATCGGCGTTAAATAACGCACGAGCAAATCGTCGATGACGGCGCCGTTCAGATGGCCGTTTTCGATCTGCTCCACGAGCCCGTGACCCGCCTGACAAACGAAGCGGCAGCGCGTTTCGTGCTCGGCGATCAAGGTCTTCAATCGTTCGCTGCGCAGCGTTGCCGCCGTCACGAGGACGCCCACCACGCCGCTTGCGGTGGCAAGCGCGGCCGGCTTGATGCCGGGCTCGACACCGACGATCGGAATCGAAAGCGTGTCGCGTAGATGGCGGATTGCATGCGTCGTCGCCGTATTACACGCGACGACGAGCATCTTCGCTCCGCGGGCCACGAACCAATCGGCGATGGCTTTGCTGCGCTGACGGATGAATGCGTCGGTCTTTTCGCCGTAGGGCGCGTGGCCCGAGTCGGCGATATAGATCATCGATTCGTTGGGCAGCCTCGCGCGCATGGCATCGAGGACGGAAAGGCCGCCAAGCCCTGAGTCGAACACGCCGATGGGCGCATCGTGGGTCGTCATGTGCGTTCCAAATAGAAAAGCGAGCGAATCCAGGCAAACGATGGGCGCAATGATACACAGAAGCAATCGGAATCGTGGCCGGACCAGTTCCGATCCGATTTTTCGATTCGATCATTTTGCGATCGACTGACGCTTATGAATGGGGGATTATCGATTATTCGATGTCTACTTAAGATTGTTCCTCAGTTGGCCGAGCCATCGCTTGGCGGCCAAGAATTTCATCGAGGAGCAACCACATGAACATCGAATCGAAAGGCGTACGAATTCACGTAGAGGATGCGGACGAGGGCGATTTGGCCCTTGTGTTTCTACACTATTGGGGTGGCTCGTCGCGTACGTGGCGGCTAGTGATCGACGCGTTATCCGGGCGCTCTCGCACGGTGGCGTACGATCACCGCGGCTGGGGGCGGTCGCAGGCTCCGGCGGACGGCTATACGATCGGCGACCTGGCCGACGACGCCCAAGCCGTCATTGCCGGGCTAGGCCTGCAACGTTATGTCATTGTCGGACATTCGATGGGCGGCAAAGTCGCTCAATGCGTCGCCGCCCGCCGCCCGCAGGGCCTGGCCGGCGTCGTACTCGTGGCGCCGTCTCCGCCGTTGCCGATGGCGGTCGCCGACGAGCAACGCTTAGCGATGGCGCATGCTTACGATTCTCGCAAATCGATCGAAGCCGTATTGGATAACGTTTTGACCGCGACTCCGATTCCGCCCGCTTTGCGCGAGCAGGTGATCGAAGACAGCCTCGCCGGCGCGCCGCAGGCGAAAGCGGCGTGGCCTCAATCGGCGATGCGCGAAGACATTGCCGAGGCCGCCGCGGGCATCGATGTGCCGGTTCTCGTGATCGCGGGAGAGCGCGATCTCGTCGATAGCCCCGAGACGCTGCGTACGGCGTTGCTGCCGTACATCTCGCATGCCGAGATGGACGTGTTGCCCGGGGTGGGCCACCTCTCGCCGCTCGAAGCACCGGCTGGCGTGGCGCGGCGGATCGACCGATTCGTGGAAACGCTCGGTGCCGGCGAAACGACGCCTGCGTCGGTGGCGGCGGCGTTCGACACCGCATTCAACGCGGGCGATCTCGAACGTGTGCTGTCGCTGTTCGCCGACGGCGCGACCATGCGGATGACCGACGGCGAAGTCGTCGCCGGAAACGCTAGTGCGTTGCGCGATCGTTTCCGTAATCTGCTATCGATGAAACCGCATATCCGCAACACAGTGCGACGATCGATCGTCAGCGGCGATGTCGCGCTCGTCCTGATGGATTGGGCGTTGTCGCTGACGTTGCCTGACGGCACACGGAAGACGGAAACCGGAACGGCCACGCAAGTCATGCAGCGGCAACAGGGCGGGGCGTGGCGGCTCAAGATTTCGAATCCGCTCGGTATCGCCTGACGGCGCGGCGCAATTACGGGCCCGCCGAAATGCTGCGCACCATTCGTCATGCGTTTGCCACGGCCTCCCGTTAGCGTGACGGCGATTCCCGGTCGTCATCGGGGTGCGCGGAGGGACCATGACAATCGAAAGCCGGGCCACGGAGCCAAGGGCAGTGTGGCCGGCCTGCTCGAAAAATCGCACGCCGCAGGCCGGTGCCCAGCGCGCGGGCGTGCACGGCTTCACGCTGATCGAAGTGCTCGTCGCACTCGCTATCGTGGCGATCGCACTCGGCGCCGTGTTGCGAGCGGTCGGGGCGCTCGCGAACGATACGGAACTCGCACGGGCACGTTTGCTCGCCTTATGGAGCGCCGATAACGCACTGAGCACGCTGCGGATTTCCGCCGCTTGGCCCGCGCTCGGCCGTTCGAGCTTCGACTGCCCGCAAGGATCCTATCGCTTCATCTGCCGGCAGGCGGTGACTGCACTCGCGAGCCCGTTGGTCCGGCAAGTCACGGTGTCGGTCTATGCCTCGCCTTCCAGCCGCAGTGTGCTTGCCGAGCTCGTCACGGTCGTCCAAGATGAAGCGCGACATTAACGCACGCCGCAAGCCGCGCTCGAACGGCTTCACGTTGATCGAGATGCTGGTGGCGATCGCGTTGCTGGCCGTGATCGCGCTGCTCTCTTGGCGTGGGCTCGATTCGACCATCCGCGGTCGCGACGACATCACGAGAAATCTCAGTGAAACGCGCTTGCTCGGCCGATATTTTTCGCAATTGCAATTCGATCTTCTGAACGTCGTGACGGCCGACGAAGTGTTCGGTCCGCCGCTGCGGATGCGGCCGAACGAGCTTGTGTTGATCCGCCATCTTGGCGTCGATGCCGGGCAGTCGGCGGTGCAGATCGTGCGCTATACGCTCAAAGGCCATGCGCTCATGAGAAGTGCGTCCCCGCCTATCGATTCGCTTATCGAGCTCGAGCAAGCGCTCCATCACATGAACGATTTCCCCGGCGTGGTGGCAAGCGATCGCGCAAACAACATGGACCTTGCCGTCTGGCTGGCGCCCACGGGCTGGACGGCGAAGCAAGCTGACGTCGAAGCAAGCTATACGCAGTTTCTGGCACAGCACGGCATCGGTAGCGTGACGGCGCGAGGCATGCCGCTGCCGCGCGGCATTCGTTTTTCGGTCAGCGTCGGTACCCCGCCGGTCGAATTCGTTCGAACCATGCCGATCGGGCAATAGAGGCGGCTCAATATGATCGTACCGGTCGGTATATCAAATTGCGCGCAAACGCTTTCCCGCTTGATCTAAAAATGATGTGTACCTTTCGTCATACGTTTGTTATGGCGCGCCCGTAGTCTCGCTGTAAGGGCCGATGCTGCCGTCGATCGTTCGATCCGTATCCGATGGACGCGGTTGGCCGAACACCATGAAGAAGAGGCGGACATGGACGTCGAATTCTCAGCCGACGCGGGAACGGGTGCGCAGGCGGTGGAGACGGGTGGCAAGCGCGCGACGGGGGCAAAGTTGCAGCGCGCGCGAGATTGGCATGCGGTCGGTCGCCTCGACGAGGCCGAGCGCGAGTATGAATCCGTACTGGCGCAGACGCCGGACGATGCCGAAGCGATTCACCTCTATGGTGTCCTGCGTTATCAAAAGGGCGCCTTCGAGCAGGCACAGTCGTTATTGCGCCGCGTCGTGCAATTGGCACCTTCGGCGCGCGTGCATTCGGACCTCGGCGCCATGCTTGCGGATCACGGGCGCGCAAACGAAGCGTTGGAGCAATTCGAGGCGGCGCTGCGGTTCGATGACGCCGATGTGCAAACGCTCGTGCGTCAGGGCAATACGTTGCTCGGCCTGAGACACTATGCCCCCGCGCTCGCGTCGTTCGACCGCGCGTTGGCTGTCTCCCCGCTGGTTCTCGACGCGCTTTGCAATCGAGGCAGCGCGCTGCGTGCGCTCGGGCGGCATCGCGAAGCGGTCGATACCTACGACCGAGCGCTCGTGGTCGATCCGCGTTCGTTCGAATCGTGGTTCAACCGGGGACTCGTCTTGCGCGAGCTAGGGGAGGCGGCGCAAGCGTTGGACTCGTTCGAGCGCGCGATTGCGATCCGCCCGGGCAATGCGGCCATGCATTCGGCGAGAGGGCAAGTATTGCTCGAGCTCGGCCGCGAAAGCCAAGCCCTCGCGGCGTTCAACGAAGCGATCGCGATCGATCCGATGTTCGTCGAAGCCATTTATAACGGCGCCGTGGTGCTCGAACGAGTAGGCAGAAACGAAGAGGCTATCGCGCGCTGCGAGCGTGTTTTGTCGATCGATCCGCGTCATACGAGGGCGCTGGCCTGCCGCGGCAATGCGCTGCTGAACTTGAAACGCTACGACGCGGCTATCGCAAGCTACGAGCAGGTGCTCGGCATCGATCCGAAATCGCCCGAGGTGCTGTGCAACAAGGGCACAGCGCAACGCTTTCTCAAGCGTTTCGACGATTCGCTTGCGAGCTATGACGCGGCGCTTGCCTTGAACGACGCATTCGCTCAAGGTTGGATGAACCGCGGCAGCGTGCTTCAAAACTTGCACCGTTACGACGAAGCGCGCGCTTCGTTCGATCGGGCCATGGCGCTTCGGCCCGATCATTCGATGACTTGGTTCAATCGCGCCAATCTGCACTACGAAACCGGCAACCACGATGCGGCCTTGGCGGCCTACGATCGCGCGATCGAGATCGATCCCGATTATGCGGAGGCGCATTTTGCGCGCGCGTCGCTTTATCTCGCGCAAGGCGATTTCGCACGCGGGTGGCCGGAATATGAATGGCGCCTACGAGACGCGGTGCTTGCGCGCCATTACCGCTCGTTCGCGCAGCCGCAATGGCGCGGACACGAACCGCTGACGGGTAAAACGATTCTCCTGCACGCGGAGCAAGGCTTCGGCGATACGCTCCAGTTTTGCCGATACGCGCACGACGTGGCGGCGCTCGGTGCTCGCGTCGTACTCGAAGTGCCTCCGCCGTTGCACGCGCTCATGACGTCGCTCGAGGCCCCGGCGCAGGTGCTCGCGCGCGGCGAACCGCTGCCGCCGTTCGATTATCACTGCCCGCTATTGAGCTTGCCGTTCGCGTTACGCATCGATCCGACGCGCACGGCGCCACGCGCGCCGTACCTGCATGCGGATCCAGAGCGCGTCGAGGCTTGGTCGAAATTACTAGGCGCGACGCGCCGGTTGCGAGTGGGCATCGCATGGTCCGGCAATCCCGAGCATCGCAACGATCACAACCGCTCCGTTTCCTTGCAAGCCCTTTCCGCATTGTTCGATGTCGATGCCGAGTGGATCAGCTTGCAAAAGGCGGTTCGCGAAGAAGACGAAGCATGGCTCGACCGCACGCCGCTCAGGCGACTCGATGACGATATCGGCGATTTCGCCGATACGGCGGCGTTGATGGCATCGCTCGATCTCGTGATCGCCGTGGATACGGCCGTCGCGCATTTGGCTGGCGCGCTGGGCCGCAAGGTTTGGATTTTGTTGTCCGATCCGCCCGAATGGCGTTGGATGCGGGGGCGCGAGGATACGCCTTGGTATCCGAGTGCGCGGCTTTTCGTGCAGTCCTCGCCGGGCGATTGGACGGGCGTCGTCGAATCGGTAAAACAAGCGCTCGGCCGCTGGAACGCTTAGGCCGCAGCACGGCCGCTCACTGGCGCGGCAACAGGGGTTGATGAATGACATCGAATGGGGAAGGTATGCCGCTTGCCGCTGAGCAGGCGGTGGCGACGCGCGCTCGGGCACTCGAGAGGCCCGATAGCGCTCAAGTCGAACGCCTCTTGCAAGCGGCGCGCAAAGCGCATCGCGAAGGCGCGTTAGAGAAGGCCGAGGCGGCCTACGAGGGCCTATTGGCGCTCGATGCCGAGCATTCCGATGCGCTGCACATGCTCGGTGCGGTGCGTTTTCAGCAAGGACGGCTGCACGAGGCCGAGGTGTTGATGCGCAGTGCGACCGAGTTGGGCCGCGATGCGCTCGCGTTGGCCAATCATGCGGCCGTGCTCGCCGCGCTCGGGCGGCCGGATGAAGCGTTAGCGCGACTCGACGACGCTTTGGCGATCGATCCGCGCCACCAACGCGCCTGGCTGCAACGTGCGGGGCTCGAGGCAGCGAAGGGCCAAGGCGAAGAGGCGCTGGCTTCGTACGATCGTTTGCTCGCGATAGCGCCGCGCTTTGCGAGTGGCTACGTCAAGAAAAGCGAGGTGCTGCGTACGCTCGGGCGGCCGGCGCAAGCGCTTGCCTGTTGCGAACAAGCGATCGCCGTGGGCGGCCGTACCTTCGAAACATGCCGCGAACAGGGATTGGCGCTCCGCGAGTTGGGGCGCTTCAACGATGCGCTCGACAGTTACGGCCAAGCGCTGAAGGAAATGCCCGGCAACGCGGAAGTCTTGTTCCACAGAGGGGTGGCGCTACTCGATCTCGGCCAGCCAGAAGCGGCGCTTGCCGATTTCAACGAGGCGATTGCCGCGCACCCGGCGTTCGTGGACGCGCTTTACAACAGTTCGGTCGCACTCGAACGGCTCGAACGGCACGAAGAGGCGATGGCGCGCTGCGACCGTGTGCTGGCGATCGATCCCAAGCATGCGATGGCGTTGGCCAATCGCGGCAACGCATCGCGCCATGCGGGCTTGAATCGCGAAGCCGTCGAGCATTACGCCCGTTCGCTCGAAGTCGTGCCCGATAGTCCGGGCGTTCTTTGCAACTACGCCAGTGCGTTGATCCGCACCGACCGGCATGCCGATGCCATCGTCGCTTGTGAACAAGCGCTGGCGGTGGTGCCCGACTATGCGCCCGCTTGGTTCACGCGAGGCAGAGCATTGCTCGAGACACACCATTACGAGGCGGCACTGGAAGACTTCACGCGCGTGGCCGAGGCGGACCCGCGCGACAAGCTTGCGCATTTCCATCGAGGAAACGTGTTGCGTGCATTGAGATCGCACGACTTGGCGAAAAGCGCCTACGAACAGGCGATCGAACTCGATCCCGACTATGTGCTGGCGCATTGCATGCGCGCTTTTCTGTGCCTATCGGTGGGCGATTTCGAGGCCGGCTGGGCGGAGTACGAGTGGCGCTGGCGCGACTCGCAGATGGATCCGAGCCGCCGAGAGTTTGCGCAACCGAGGTGGACCGGCGACGCGCCGCTCGAAGGCAAGACGATCTTGCTCTATGCCGAGCAGGGGCTGGGCGATACGCTGCAATTTTGCCGCTACGTGCCGCTCGTGAAGGCCCGCGGTGCGCGCGTCGTGCTTGAAGTGTCGGACGCGTTGGTGCCGTTGCTGCACACGCTCGAAGGCGTGGATGCACTCGTGGCTCGCGGCGCACCGCTGCCGCCGTTCGATCTGCATTGCCCGCTGCTCAGCTTGCCGATGGAGTTCGGCACTCGCTTTGAGACGATCCCCACCGGCGTGCCGTACCTTAGTGCGGATGCATCGCGCATCGCGCACTGGCAGCAAAAACTGGGCGCGAGCGATCGTCCCCGTGTCGGGCTCGTTTGGTCGGGCAATGCGCAGCATTTGAACGACCGCAACCGATCGATGAGCTTATCCGACTTGCTGCCGTTGCTAGATGACGCTTACGAGTGGGTCAGTCTGCAAAAGGTCGTACGTGAAGAGGACGAACCGATCCTCGCTGCCAGCCCGATTCGTCATTTCGGCAACGAGCTGGCGGACTTCGCCGATACCGCGGCGCTGACGGCTTCGATGGATTGTGTCGTCAGTGTCGATACGTCCGTCGCGCACTTGGCCGGCGCAATAGGGCGGCCGTTGCTCGTTTTGCTTCCCCATACGCCGGATTTCCGCTGGCTGCTCGATAGGAGCGATAGCCCCTGGTATCCGAGTGCACGTCTATGCAGGCAAGGCGCTGGGGGCGAATGGACCGACGTGATCGATCAGGTGCGGATTGCACTTCGAGAAATCGCTATGGGCAGGTCGCAATGAGCGCCGCGCGGAACAAGGCATCGACGATGCAATCCGTTTCAGGTTTCGGCGGGAACGATGCATGGATGCGGGCGGCGATCGACGATTCGTTGCGCCGCGCGCGTACGTTGCTGGAGAAAGCGGATTTTGCCGGCGCGGGTCGACTTTACGAGGGCGTACTCTCGATGGCGCCCGAGCAGCCCGAAGCGCTGGCATTGCTGGGCCTCGTTCAACTGCGCTTGGGAAATGCTCCGCGCGCGGAGTCGCTGATCGCGCGCTCGATCGCTCGCGGCGTGCGGCAAACGTGGAACGTCTGCAATCACGGCGCGGCATTGGTCGCCGCTGGCCGGTATCGCGAAGCGCTCGCCGTGCTCGATGACCTACTCGTTCAACATGGCGCGGACGCTGCGGTTCTGGCGGCGCGCGCCGATGCTTTGCATGGATTGGAGCGATTCGACGAGGCGCTGGCCACCTACGATCGTGTGCTTGCCCAAGCGCCGGGCGTCGCGCAGACATGGACGCGACGCGCAACGACGCTGCTATCGTTGGAGCGGCCGGCCGACGCGTTGATCAGCGTCGAGCGCGCGCTAAAGATCGATCCAAATGCGGCGGTCGCCCATCTCGAGCACGCGCGTGCGCTACGAACGCTGGGCCGCTTGGAGGAGGCACTGCGCGCGTACCAGCTTGCCATGGTGGTGACGGGCAAGACACCCGCTTTGTTACTTGCGTGCGGGACGCTGTTGAATTCGTTAGGCCGTCCGCAAGAGGCGCTGGCATGTTTCGACGAGGGGCTCGCCTCCGCGCCGCGCGACGACGTGTTGCTGTTCGCGAGCTGCGCGGCCCTCGATCTGCTGCATGCGCATGCGGAATTGCTGGCGCGTTGCGACCGGCTGCTCGCATGGAATCGCCAGCATGCCGGGGCTTGGTTAGGACGCGGCAACGCTTTGCTGGGGCTAGGCCGTCACGATGACGCGGTACAGGCTTATACGGAGGCGCTTTCGCTGTCGCCTCATAACGTCGATGCGATTCGCAATCGAGCGGCTGGGTTGCGAAACGGCGGACGCGCGGATGAGGCGTTGGCCGACTACGATCGAGCGCTTGCACTGGCCGGCGACGATCCCGGGTTGTTGTTCAATCGCGGAGTCGTCTTTCAGCAACTCGGTCGCTTCGCCGAGGCCGATGCTGCCTATGTCGCCGCGGCATTGGCGCCGGCTCGATCGGCGGAAGCATTGCATACCCAAGCGGTGGCACTGCAACAGCGCGGCGAGCATGAAGCCGCGTTGCATCGCTACGCGCTTGCGAACGAAGGCTATCCGAGCAACGGGGCGGTGCGTCGTTCGGAAGCGTTCTGCCGTTTACTGCTGGGCCAGTTCGAGACGGGCTGGCGGCAGCACGAAGACCGTTGGCTGGCGCCCGACTTGCACCTGCGCCGACGTCATGCCGACAGGCCGCTGTGGCTCGGCGCGGAGCCGATCGCCGGCAAGACCATCATGCTGCATGCCGAGCAAGGGTTCGGCGACACGATTCAGTTTTGCCGCTATGTCCCGCTAGTACTTGCTCGCGGTGCGACCGTGGTGATGGAAGTACCGCGTCCGCTTGCTCCGCTGCTCGCATCGCTCGAAGGCGTGAGCCGAATCGTCGCCGAGGGCGATCCAACCCCTGCGTTCGACGTGCAATGTCCGTTGATGAGCCTGCCGTTCGCATTTCGTACCACGCTCGAGACCATTCCGGCGCAGATCCCCTATCTACAGGCGGATCCGCACCGACGCGAGGTATGGGCGCGGCGCCTCGAGAACGCTGCTTCGCCGGGGCGGCCGAGGATCGGGCTTGCCTGGTCGGGCAATCCGCGTCACAACAACGACGAGAACCGGTCGCTGCGTTTCGCGGCGCTGGCGCCGTTGCTCACGCTCGATGCGACGTTCGTTTTGTTGCAACCGCAGGTGCGCGAATGCGACGCGCAGGCTGTTCAAGCGAGCGCTGTGGTGTCGTTCGGCGAGGCGTTGGCGGATTTTGCCGATACGGCTGCGTTGACGGAGCAACTGGATCTCGTGATCTCGGTCGATACGTCCGTCGCGCATCTGGCCGGGGCGCTTGGCCGGCCGGCGTGGGTGCTGCTTCCGTTTGCACCCGACTGGCGTTGGCTGCTCGAGCGCGACGACAGCCCTTGGTATCCCAGCGTGCGGTTGTTTCGACAGCGGCGGGCCGGCGATTGGACGGCCGTGATCGGCGAGGTTGCCGCTGCGCTGCATGCCGAGTTCGCCGCCGAGCACTTGGGATAACCGGAGCACCGAAGGTGCGTACCTTTTCCGGCGGCACGAATGGTTCGCAACACCGGCCATATCGATGCCATGACCGGTTCGTATTTTCTATGGATTTCATTGGCCTCGCGCAGCTCGGCGCTTGATGCCGGCGCATATCGTCGCCGTGCTCGGCGGCAGGTCGCTAGGCCGTCAATTCATTGGTATCGGGGTGGAGAATGGCAGCTCGCGCATGCGCGGTACGAGAACAAGACCTGAACCGTTCGCGGTCGATGCTGCGATCGGATTTGCGGCCGTTGTGCCGCGCGATCGCGATGGTTGTTGCCACCGGTTTGTCGATGCACGCCTACGCGGGCGGCGTCATGAATCTCGGGCATATCGGTAGCGGCATGCCGATGGCCGCCGGAGCGGGCGTTCCGGGCGGGGTGGTTCCGAACTTGGGCGTATCGCCGCAGCAGGCATTGCAGGCCAGCCAGCCTTCGATTCGGAATCTCGGGCACGCCGCGCAAGCGATCGCGGCGCAGATTGCCGCGCAGCAGGCGGCTGCGGCGGCTGCGGCAGCGACGCCTTCCACTGTGCCCAATGGGTTGGCGGTGGGCGGATTGCAAGTGGCGCCTGGGGTGACGTTCGCAAGGGACAAGGACGGCAATCTGCTCAGCCAGGCGACGGACACCAGCAAGCCGGTTCTTTGGATCAACGCCAATGGGCCGACGCAGACCGTCGACGCGAACGGTAACGTCACGGTCGACGTCAAGCAAACCGGACAAAACGCTGTGCTGACGTGGCAAACGATGAACGTCGGCAAGCAAACCACGCTGAACTTCGATCAGTCGAACGGCACGCAGACCAACGGCGCGAATAACTGGGCCGTGTTGAATCGGATCAATGATCCGAGTGGGGCGCCTAGCCAAATTCTCGGGCATGTGAACGCGCAGGGGTCGGTGTATGTGATCAACCGCAACGGCATCGTGTTCGGCGCCGGCTCCCAGGTGAACGTGCATTCGCTCGTGGCTTCGTCGTTGAATCTGCTCGATATGACGAACAAGCTCGTGCAATCGGATAGTGCGGTCGCGCAGAGCAATCAGCTTTTCTTGGGGATCGCGGCAGGGACGACGGGGGGGCTGGCGAATCCCGAGGCGGGGAGTTCAAGCGGGTTGAACGGGGTGGCAAACACCCCTAACGAAGTACTCGGCTTGGGTTCCATGTACAACGTCGATGCGAACGATCCCCTGTTGTTACCGGGCGACATCACCATCGCGCCCGGTGCGTCGATCACCACCCATACGAACGGCACCGTGACCGACGGCGGCTTCGTCATGGTGGCCGCGCCCAACGTAACAAACGGCGGAAGTATCTCGGCCACGGCAGGACAAGTTGTCCTTGCAGCCGGTGTTGGCGTGAGTCTCATACCAAACGGTAACGGGGGCGTCGTAAAGAACCCGCAGGTGTTGCTGCCCGAGTTGAGCGGACAAATCTCTCAAACGCACAACGGCAATACGGTCGATCTCACACCGGCCGGCATATTGACGAACACGGGGATCATCCAGGCATCGCGCGGTACGGTGGATCTGCTGGGTAGCCGGGTTGCGCAAAACGGCGTCGTGGGCGTCACGACGAGCGTAAGTACGCCCGGCAACATCATGATCTCGACGGTTGACGAATACTCGTCGAATAATCCCCTCGCGCAGTCGTATACGAGCGGAGGAACGCCTGTTCAGATGAACGCCCAATCGGGTGGGAGTACGACGCACCGAGCCGGGTTGCTGAGTTTCGGGCCCGATTCGGTAACGGCTGTCATGCCGGACGATAACGGCCAAACGGCAACGTCCACCCCCGGGACCGTCTTCACGCCAGGCAGTGTCAACATGACGGCCGGGTCGGTATGGTTCGAGGGCGGTTCGCTTATTGAAGCGCCGGGCTCAAACGTATCCATTACCGCGCTTTCGCCGAAGATCGCGTTTAATGCAACGCCCCCCGGTCAGACGGCCGTCGAAGGCCGAATTTATCTCGACAACGGCGCGACGATCGACGTATCCGGCCTTTCCAACGTCGAGTTGCCGATCGCCCAAACCCTCGTTACCGTCGATCGCATCGGCCAAAACGAGTTGGCCGATTCCCCGCTGTTGCGCGACGGCTTTCTATTCGGCACGAAGAATGTCGTTGTCGACAGTACCTTGTCCGGAACGCGTAGCGACGGCGTGGAGTGGGTTGGCAGCCCTATTTTGAATTTGTCGGGATACGTCAATCTCATTCCACGTTCTGTCGATCAATTGCTGACTAATGGCGGCACCATTACGCTCTCGGGCAACGAGGTGATGACAGCGGCCGGCTCGTCGATGAATTTGAACGGCGGGTATGTTCATTACGACGGCGGCATGGTGAACACGACGCGCCTTGTCGATGCCAGCGGTGCGATCGTTCCCATTGGACAAGCCAGCCCCTATGACACATATATCGGGATTGCGGGAGAGTTCACAGAGAGCCACCCGCGCTGGGGTGTAACCAAGACCTGGTACAACACGCTTCAGACCGGCGGCGCTTACGAGGGTGACTATATCGTCGGGGGCAACGCCGGGACACTGGACATCTTCGCCCAATCCGCTGCGGTGCTCGACGGTGAAGTCACGGCGCAGGCTTTCGGTGGATCGAAGCAAGTTCAGACGAACAATGTGCCCAGTGGGGGCACGTTCAATCTGGGCGCAGACCCCCTTGCCAAGACCCCGATCAACTCGTTGACGCAGAACCAAGCGAGTGACACGACAGGCGAGACGAGCGTCGTGATTCTGCAACCCAATGCTCCGGATCTCAATGCTTTGGCATCGGGGTTCTCGATCGATACGACGCTCGATCCAAGCGCATTCGGATCGTTATCTGCGACGGACCCCAACAACGTCTTCAAGACGATTGTTCTCCCGGTCAATATGCTCAATGCGGGCGGGTTTTCGACGCTCTATGTGGGCGATGACAAAGCCAATGGGAAGGGCTTCATCGTTGCACCCGGAGCTGCACTGAACTTGCAACCGGGGGGCTCAGTGACCTTATCGGCGACGGGTTCGACAACCGCAACCACGACTGTGGCAGGTTCTATCGCTGCACCCTCGGGCCACGTCACGATTTCGACAAGCGGGGACCTCACGGTTACCTCGACAGGTTCGATCAACGTCGCGGGGCAGTGGGTCAACAACGACGTGCAGGCTGCGCCGGGTTCAGTGCCGGGCAACAGCGAATACATCAATGGCGGGTCGATCAGCTTGAGTGCCGATGGCCACCTCGATCTGCAACCGGGCAGTGTATTGGATGTCTCGGGAGGCGGTGAGGTACTGCCAAAAGGCACGCTGCTCACGAATAACGGGGTGCCTGCGGGCAAGGGGGGCAGCGTATCGCTCGTCACGTACGACGGCGATCTGGCTACGCTCCCGAAGGACCCGTACCTGACCATGGACGGGTCGATCCGCAGCTTCGGGTTCTCGGGCGGGGGGGCGTTGACGCTTGGCGCAGGCGGGTTTCGCATCGGAGGGGATCCGGCTACCGCGTCCCCTTGGGATGTCGTGCTGCCCACCGACTTCTTCGAGAAGCAAGGGTTCGGCAACTATGTGCTCAACGCGCTGTATGGCGCGAGCGTTGCCCCTGGGGCGACGGTCTTGCTTACGCAGGAGAACCTCCTACCTACGGGAGACGGGCTACAGCAGCTTGCCTCCGGTGGAAATTTGAATTCGGGCGGACTGACGACAGTCGGTACGCTCGATCCGTACCATCGCCAACCTACGAGCCTTGTCCTGACGGGTGCCGGGTATCTAGGCATTCCGGCTAGATTGGACTCGCAATCCCGGGCCAGCGGCACGCCCCCGGCGATTCCTACTACGGACGGATCGATCGGACAGGTTAGTATCGGCGCGGGCGCATCGGTCATCGGCGACGCGGGCGCAAGCATCGGGCTCGGTTCGCCGGCACAGGTCACCGTGCTTGGTTCACTGATCGCGCCGGGGGGCACCATCACGCTCTCCGCGGAAAACGGCTCGGGTCATTCGGTGACCGGCCAGCACAATTCAAAAGATAGCGCTTCGCTAACTAGCAACAGCCAATCGGTCTGGCTTGGGCCTAATGCATTGCTTGATGTCTCGGGTGTAGCGTTGGCAAATCCGCTGACAGCACCTGTGAAGAATGGCTCGACGTTTTACACGCCGAACACCGGGAAAGTGTTGCCGGGCGGCACGGTCGTCATCGCCGATGACTCCGGGTATATCGTGGCTCAGCAGGGATCGGTCATCGACGTTTCAGGTGCATCGGCTGTATTCGATCAACTCGGCGCCAACGGGCAGTATGTGGCAACGCCTGCATGGAGCGATGCCGGCTCGATCACGCTGGCGGGTTCGAGCGGCCTCTTTTTCGATGGAACATTGAAGGGGCAGGCCGGTGCGTCACAGGCGGAAGGCGGCACGCTCACGCTCTCGACGGACGGTGGCAAGGGCACGGCCTACCGCGCGGATGGAACGAAGTTTCAATTGCCGGGCCCGACCGCGATCGTGCTGCAACAAAGCGGCGATCTGGTCCCGCAGGGCCTAACGCTGGGACAAGATATCCTCGCGGCAACCGGCGCGACGATCACAAACGACGACCAGTCGACTACGAAGATCGCGAGTGGTGTATTACAGTTCGCCGCGGACCGCCTCAAGAATTCGGGCATTTCGACGCTGGTTGTCGGCAACCCATCACCGGTCGGCATTACGCCGGTTGTTCCGATTGCATTCTTAGGCAATGTCGATTTGTCATTGTCAAGAGCGGTACAGCTCTATAGCAACGAAATTGCCGCGCTCAGCGGCAACCAATTGAACTCGATTTTGGGCGGCGTGCAAGACACGCCAGGGCATTATGTCGTTCCGACCATTGCGTCATTGCTGGCGAGTGAGGCGGCATCGGCTACGTCGGTCAAAATCGACTCCGCGATCAAGATCGATGCTCCCTATGTCTCCATCGTCAGTCCGGCGCAGTATCCCGCCACCACGATTACGCCTATCACAGCTTTGTCTCAGGGCACGCTCGACGTAAATGCCTCGTTCATCGATCTCCAAAACCAGTTTCAACTCAACAACTTTGAGCAATCGAATTTCAACAGCGCGGGCGATATTCGCCTGAGCTCCACGGCCATCGGGACCTCGTTGATGCCTGGCGCGCTTTATACGCCGGGAAATCTGAGCTTTACTGCCGCTGACCTCTACCCTGCGACGGGAAATACATTCATTCTTCTATCCAAAGGTCCAGCACCGACCACGATCTCATTCGCCAACAACGGCAGCTCGGGCACACCGCTTTCAGCGGGAGGCACGCTACTCGTCGATGCCAACACGATCGTCCAAGGCGGAACCCTTCGTGCGCCATCGGGTTCCATTATCTTGGGTGTGGGAAATCCGAACGATAGCGCGATGACCTCGCGGTTTGGTGGGCTGTCTCTCGTCGCAACCGATTCCGTGAGCTTCGCCGATGGCAGCTTGACGTCGGTTTCGAATGACGGTTCGATCATTCCGTACGGCGTGACCATCGATGGAACCAATTGGCAATTCAATCCGGATTCGCGGCTTAGGGCTACGAATCTAACGGCGCCGCCGGCAAAATACATCGGTGTCAACGGCAATTCGATCGCGCTGAGCAAGGGGGCCACGATAGACCTCTCGGGCGGCGGCGATTTGCAGGCTAGCGAGTGGGTGCCCGGTACGGGCGGCACGCGTGACGTGCTTTCTCAATACACCGTCAGCTACGCGAACAACCCTTCGGGCGTGGCTGTACCGACTAACGTCGGCGGATCGAACGTCTACGCGATTGTGCCGGGGGCACAGTCACCGGTATCGGCCTACGATCCGGTGTTCGCACAGACCTTGCAGCCATCGACTAACGGCAACGGTACGGTTGGAACGACGACGACCACGCTCGGCATCGGTCAAGCGGGACTGAACGGCGTCGCAGGTCAGGCCGTCTACCTTTCCGGCGTGCCGGGGCTCGCACCGGGCTATTACACACTGCTGCCCGGTAAGTACGCCACGCTGCCTGGCGCCTATCGCGTGACGGTTTCGGCAAACACATCCGCGGTCGCACCCGGTGCTACGCAACTGCTGCCGGACGGCACCGTCGCCACGGCGGGCTATTTCGGGGATGCGCTCACGGGTGCGCACAACGCGACGCCGACGTTGTTTAGCGTGCAGTCCGGTCCCGTATGGCAACAGTCTTCGCAATACACGCTCACGAAGGCAGACAGCTTCTTCACGACGCTGGCCGGCTCCAAGGGCAACGTAGCGCCGCCGCTGGCAGCCGATGGAGGGCAGTTGGTGTTGGCGGCGACTAAAGCGCTGACGCTCGGCGCAACGTTGAACACGGCAACCGACAATGGCGGTGCACCGGCCGAGGTCGACATTGCCTCGCAAGACATCGAGATTACAGGCGGAAACGGCTCGCCGGTGCTGTCGGGCTACCTCCAACTGGGCGCGGATGTGCTCAATGCGCTGAACGTAGGGAGTTTGCTCATCGGCGGTACGCGTACGGCGACGGCTTCCGGCGTGACGATCACGCCTATTGCGAATAGCGTTGTGCTGTCCAATGCGGGTGGTACTGCGCTGACCGGGCCCGAAGTCATGCTGGTGACGCGCACGGATACGACAGGCACCGACCCCAATGCGGCGAACGGCTTGCGCGTGGATGCAGGCAGTGCGATGACCGCGACAGGTAGTTATCCAGCGGCCAAAGATGAATCGATCACCATCGCCGGCGACGGTGCGCTACTGCGCGTATCGAACGGTGCGATGACGGGCGTTACACGCACGGGATCGAGCGGCACCGGTGTGTTGACGATTGGCGCGGGTGCGACGCTCCAAGGCGGACAAGCTCTGACACTCGATTCATCGGGTAGCCTCAAGGTCGATCCTAGCGCGGTCTTGTCGGGTACGGCGATCGCCGTTGACGGATCGGCCATCACGCTGACGAGTCAACAGGGCGGGGCGGCAGCCAGTCTGCCGGGCTTCGTGTTGGGACCGACTGGAATGGCGCAGTTGGCGAACGCGCAGCAAGTGCTGCTTCGAAGCCTTGGTGCGATCAACTTCGACGGCGACGTCAACGCGACCTTCGGCAATAGCGTCGTATTGAGCGCGGGCACATTCGCAGGCAACGGTAACGTCACGCTCAACGCGAAGCAGATTGCCTTTACAAACGATATGGGCGCGCCCGAGGCGACGGCTTCGCTCGGAAATGGAACGCTCACTGTCAACGCTCCCGAGATCGACTTTGGCTCGGGTACGAAGAACGCGAGCGGCTTTGGTTCGGTCACGATGACCGGGACGAGCGGCATCGTGGGGCAGGGTACCGGGACCTTCGATTTTGGCGCCGCCCCCGTGACGTTAAGCGCGCCCGTCTTCTTGGCGGACACGAGTTCCTCTTCGACGCTGAAGACGACGGGGATGCTGACGTTGAACCAAGCTTCCGGCACGGCACTGAGCCGTCCAGCGGTGGGTGGTGCGTTGAGTTTCGTTGGCGGCACGGTAGCCGACAACGGTGCCCATATCAGCGCCCCGGCCGGCAATGTGAGTCTCGAGTCGACTTCAGGCAACCTGACGATAGGCAATGGATCGACAGTCAGTTCGGCCGGTGTAGCCAAGCAATTCTTCGATGTGACGGCCTATGCGCCGGCCGGTTCGATTTCACTGACGGCCGATAACGGTACCGTCGATGTGCAATCGGGCGCGACGCTGGACTTTTCGGGAGCCAACGGTGGGGGGGCAGCAGGTAGCCTCACGTTATCTGCACCGAAGCAAGGCGTGAATCTAAACGGAACGATCAAGGGCGGTGCTGCCAACGGCTATATGGGCGGTTCGTTCTCGCTCGACACAGCCAGCGCGGCCGATCTCGATAGTCTGGCAAAGACGCTGGCGACAAGCGGAGTGAACGACTCCATCACCGTTCATACGAGGACCGGCAATCTGCAACTTTCGGCAGGCAACATCTTGATCGCTCGTGCGGTCTCGCTGACAGCCGATGGCGGGGCAGGCAATGCGCGCACGACGACCGACGGCAACGTGAACGTGCTGGGCACGATTAACGCGTCGGGTAGTTCAGGTGGCGAGATCGACCTATACGGTCGAAACGGGGTGGATGTCGAAGGAGCACTTATCGCACGAGCTTGCGCAGCGGGCAATACGTGCGACGACCAAGCTCAGAATCTGAACCCGGCTCAGCGGGGCGGTACCGTTAAGCTCGGCACGAGCGCGTATTTCAATCCGAGTATCGCGCAACCGTATAACCCGACCTATGGGTACGAAAATATCGACCCGGAAAACGCGGGCATCATCACAATTGGCGCCAATGCGTTGATTGACGTTTCCGGCGGCGTGGCGGGAGGGTTATCCGGGGGGACCGTCAGTCTTCGGGCGCCGGTGCTCGACAATGGGACTCTCAATGTGAACATACCGGCCGCGTTCAATTCGGGCCGCGGTATCGTCGGTTCGCGCGCAACGTCGCTCGAGGCCTATGCGGTATGGAGCACGGCGGATACCACGACCGGTGCACAGCATTTCGACGGGGTAGTCGACCCCGCCGGGTGGTTCGACAGCAAGGGGCACCTCCTTGCGGGTACCTTCACCGGTCAGGGTAGTGGCGCGACGTTCACGTTCACACCGAACTCGGACGGCACCGGCGGCGGGACGCTGACCAATGCGACAACCGGTGCACAGTTCACCATCGGCGGCGATGCGCAAAGTCTCGCGCAACTCTATACGGGCGTGACGTCGAATACGTTCGCGGGCTTCGGCGGACTCGACAACATGTATTTCTCACCGACGTTCGTCAATGGCGATCATCAAGCCTTTTACGGCTATCAAAGCGGCGGCTCGACACCCGGTACGTTGATGGGATTCGTGCAAGCGGGCCTCAGTGGGGTATCGAATCCTTTCGTAGGGAAGGGCATCGCCAATACCGCCTTGGTCCCAGGCATCGAATTGGACAATCCGAGTTCGGCCATCAATGGTGGCGACATTCAAGTGCTGACTACTTGGAATTTGGGCGCAGGCACATCGCCGACGGATCTCGCGTTCCGGTTCAATGGGCAAGCGCCTGTCGTGACGTTCCGAGCTGACAACAATGTGAAAGTCAAGGCGAGTTTGACGGACGGGTTCTTTCAGATTGCCAATCCCGTCGGTGGAGGGGGAGTCCTTCCGGTCCCGCCGTTGATCACTTACGACCGAGCACACTATCTTTACGCGACGAAGCCAGTGGGGTATGCCGGCACTCTGCTGGGGTACGGGCTGTGGTTCTACGGAACGACTCACGGGGGATTGGTCGCGGCGCCGGGGACGCCAAGCGGAGGGACTGCGGACGAGATTGAAGAGTATTACGCGCTTTATTCGGCCTATGCGAACTATCTGGGGGCTACCGCTGTTACGCCCGGGCTACAGTACCCACCGAACACGGACATCATTGAACTCATAAACGCCTTCCGCTCGGGGGGCATTCACGTCCCAGGTCTGACGGCGCCCGTCGCGCCTTCCGCTGACGAACAAAAAGCGAATCCCGGGTCATATTTGGTCTATTTAAGTCAGTACCAAACCTATATCGGAGAAGCGATTCAGTTCCGACAGCATAGTGCTAACGTCCCGTGGGTCGATATGCTCGTCGCGCCCGCGGTCCAGCCGGATGCTGTGATTGGAACTGCCACGATTCCAGTACCGGCGGTCACCGACAATTCGCCTGCGCCGCTCGCCAACGGCGCGAATCCATTACCTGTTCAATCGGCTGGCCTTGCGCAGGGTGCAAGCAGTACTTTCCGTGTAGTGGCTGGCGCCGATCTCACAAGTTCGAATCCGTTGGCGCTACAACCTGCCTCGGCATTCCGTAGCTCAGGCGACAGTGGAAACTTAACGCTCGACGGTCACCTCGCTTATGTCGATGCCAATGGGCTCGCTCTACTCGCGCCGACGGCAATTCGTACTGGGATAGGCTCAGTAAGTCTCGCATCGGCGAACGACTTTGCGCTTTTGGATTCGGTCGCACCCGGCGTCGTATATACAGCAGGCGCGTCTACAAACGACGCTCCTAACGGAAACAACCAGATTACAATTGCCGTGGGTTCGGCTGGCGATCCCGACATCATGCTTCTGCCCACGTCTCATCCGAACTCGGCCGGCGACGTCTCGATTTTCGCTCAAGGTGATATCAAGGGCATCGAATACACCACGGACAGCGCCGGCGCTGTGACAGGAAACACCAACAACACGACAAGCCAGTTCTGGTGGCAATGGATGCAAATCGGGAACCCGGTCGGCAATGTCGGGAGCACCAATCGGCAACAGCAAACGGTTCAAACATCGATCAATTTCGGCGCGTTCGATCAAGGCGTCATGAGCGTGGGTGGCAATGTATCCGTCTCCGCGGGCGGAAACATTTCGGACTTGGCTGTATCGTTGCCGACAACGTGGTACCTGACGGGGACCGATACGAATCAGCCTACGTTGCATACGATTGGAGGCGGCAACCTCAACGTGAAGGCGGGCGGGGATATTCTAAGCGGCGATTATTTTGTTGCGAAAGGTGCCGGCACCATCACGGCCGGGGGGCGGATTGGTTCGGATATCGGTGTTGCGTCGGAAAACATCAGTTATCTAACGCCGATTCCAGTTGGCACGGTGCTCGCGGTGCAAGATGGATCGATCAATGTAACGGCGAGGCAAGGCGCCGAAATAGGCGCAATACTCAACCCGTCGTACTCGGGCCAATTCCCTGCGCCGCAACCGAGCACGTGGTCGCATAGTCCGCAGCTACTCGACTACCATATTAGTTCTCCCGATCTCCAGCCGTATTCGTCCACGTCCTCGGTTACCGTTTTATCGACTACGGGAGATGTGCAACTTGGTGCCCTCGCCAGTTTGCTTACCGGTGCTACGGGAATGCTGCCGGCGAGTCTCGGCGTGACCGCGTTTGACGGTGGCATCTCGATCCAATCGGGCGGCCTGCTCTATCCCTCCCCGGTCGGGCAACTGAATCTCCTCGCGGACCGATCAATAGGAATCTCAAATTCGGCAGCCATGTCGACCCTCGTCGGATTCGCTCCCTCGACCCTCGGCATGTCCGATTCAGATCCATCGCTGATGGCGTCGCCGACTAACCCGAACGCAAATCCGCCGGCGCATGCAGCGTTCCCGTTGCACGCGTACGATGCGGCCCCTGCACGTATTTACAGTTTGAATGGCGATGTTGTAGATGGCGCGTTACAAACATCGGGAGGCAGTGCGGGTTTCTATACCGACAGCGTCGTCGTTTCGATCGACAAACCCGCGATCGTCGAAGCAGGCCGGGACGTTTTGAACCTCACGTTCGAGGGGCAGAATTTGCGCGGCTCGGACGTTACTCGCATTGTGGCGGGCCGAGACATCTACGATCCTCCGCTTTACAGCGGTTCCCCGACTTCGCCCTACTTGACGCTCGGTGGGCCGGGTACATTCGATGTAGAGGCCGGCCGCAACCTCGGTCCTCTGACCGGGGAAGCCGAGTTCTATGCCGCTCTTGGTAGCGGATATACACTCCCACCGACGGGTATTGACGCGATCGGAAATTCGAAAAATTCCTACCTGCCACATGAAAGCGCGAACATAAACGTGTTGTTTGGCGTTGGCCCAGGTCTCGATGTTTCGACTTTCGTCTCGACTTATATAGACCCGGCTGCGAGCGTCGCGGGAGTTTCGAGTGCGACTTCCGCGCTTATCGCCTTTATGCAGCAATATGACGAAGGCGGGTTTTTGGACACAGGCCTGCAACGTGACAGGGACGCAGCACATAAAGCAGTGGGGACCTTGACGACGGCGCAAGCATGGTCTCAGTTTGAAACGTTGCCGCAAAACGTCCAACAGCTTTTGGCTGAACAGGTATTGTTCAACGTGCTGACGCAGGTCGGCAAAGACTACAACGACCCAACCAGTCGCTACTATCAGCAATACGCGCGCGGCTACCAGGCGATTAACACTTTGTTTCCTGCTGCATACGGATATACAAAAAACGGGTTGAAAGGCGGCGTGAACGGAGCCGAAACATTGGCGCAGACCGGCGACTTGGATATACGTGGCTCAACGATCCAAACGCAGCAGGGCGGCAACGTATCGATTCTCGGCCCGGGCGGCCGCGCTTTGATCGGTAGCAGCTCGGCACCGCCCGCCATTGTCGGTACCGATGGCACCGTCGTCGCCGGCCCGGGCACCATGGGCGTGCTTACGCTTGAAAAGGGCGCCGTCGACATTTTTGTCGATGAGAGCTTGCTGTTAGCGCAAAGCCGCGTCTTTACCGAGCAGGGCGGCGATATGACAATCTGGAGTTCGAATGGCGACATTAATGCCGGGAAGGGCTCCAAGTCTTCGGCCGATACACCTGCTCCACAATATGTCTGCGATGTGAATCACTATTGTCTTGTCGACGCACGTGGCGAAGTCACAGGCGCAGGCATCGCCACGCTACATAGCATTCCTGGGGCGTCGACCGGCACGATCAACTTGATCGCACCGCGCGGCACCGTCGACGCCGGCGATGCAGGTATTCGCGCGGGCAACCTTAATATCGCGGCATTTCATGTCGCCAATGCCGACAACATCCAAGTGACCGGCACATCGACCGGTATCCCGGTCGCACAGGCGGCGAATACAGGCGCGTTGACGGCGGCGAGTTCGGCGTCGTCCGCCGCGAGCCAGATGGCTCAAGACTTGGCCAAGAAGAACGCGTCGGGTGGTGGACAGCGCCGATGGTCTATTTCCGTGCAAGTCGAGGGCTTCGGGGAAGCAAACGACGATCGCGACGATCGGAAGCGGCGCAAGCACGAGCAGGTCAGCTACGATCCTACAAGTTCGGTGTCCGTCGTTGGGTTCGGCGCTACGAGTTCATCGGAGCAGCGTAATGTAAGCGGCGAACGGGGCAAACGCTCGGGAGAGATTTGACTCGTAGCAATTCGTGCAACGCGGCGGCGCTGATGTCCGCCGCCGCGGCTCTTGCGGTCGACGTAGTACCGGCGCGAATGTGGAATTTGAACGGCCTTGGCGGCTGCTCCATTCGCCGCCCCAAATCTCTATCCCTATCGCCACAGCGGAAAGAGCCACTGCAATTGCGCTCGACATTGTCGAACCGCCTTCACATGTTTTTCGCTGGGTCCACGGCATTGCAGACCGTGTCGCACTCTTACTAGTCCAACAAGAAAAACTGCGGCGCCGGGACAAGCCCAGGGCCGCAGCGCCGCAACTACTCAGCGGTGAGAGAAGATCGATTAACGGCCTTTACCCGCGCACACCGTGGCGTTGCCGATATCGAGGTTGAGACCGCTCGTATTGCTCAGGAAGTCGGCTTGGATGGCGGCTTGATAGGACGACGGAACCGTGTCGAAGCCGTTGCCATGAACGATCGAGGCGAACGAGGCGTTGGTGTAGTGGTTCGTCAAGTAGTCGTGAACAGCCGTCGTGACTGCCGAGGCGGCGTAGCACTGGCTGACGAGGATTTCGCTCGTGCCGGACACGGGATAGCCAGAGGCAGGGTTGCCCGAAGCGGGAACCCAAGCAGCCGGGTTCGAAGCCGTCAACTTCGTCGGAGCCGAGGCGCTGCTAACCGCCAACGTCGCATTGGCAGCCGTCGGCGCGTAGTACGTACTGTTCGTGGCATTGCGCAAGCTAGCCACAGCCAACGCAGGCGAAGCCGACGAGCTCGACGGAGCGAGGAACGTGTTCGTGTAATCCGGGCTCAGGTAAGCAACGGCGGCCTGCGAGCCGGAAGTTTGATAGCTGAGCAGCGTCGAACGAACGCCACCGCTGCCAGCGGCGCCAACGAAGTTCGACGGCGGCGTGTTGCTCGGGAAGTTGCTCACGAACGTCAGGCCATCGGAGAACGTAACGCCCGTCGCCGTGTTCGACGTCGTACAAACGGCGTGCAGGTGGCGCGTCAGCAGTTCCGTCGTGCCGCTACCGTCCGTACGGTAGACAACCTTGATCGGCATGCTGGTTGCCGAATAGAACGAGCCGTTTTCAGGATTGACCACTGCGTTCCAATCCGTGATCTTGCCCGAGAAAATACCGCACAGATCGTCGTCGTTCAGCGCGATGCTATGCGCCTGGCCCGGCGTCGTTTGCGGCGTCGTCGTGCTCGTCACGGCGGGGCCGTTGACGACGGGAACCGTGATCGGCGTGACGATGTACGGAATTTGGATCAGCGGACCGTCAACCGTCGCGAGACCGCTCTTATAGGCCGTGATTTGCGCGGTCGTCAGCGCGGCGTCGCTGTTCGCGAAATCGACCGTACCCGTCACCGTAGCGCCGAAGTACGTCGGTTGGTTGTTCAGGAAGGCATTTTGACCCGCGCCCGAACCAACCGAGTAGTACGTGAACGTACCTTCGGTCGTGCCGAACAGACCGATTTCCGTATTGAGGTTGCTGACGTTACCAATCGTCGGAGCGACGAGCGACGAACCGCCGCCTTGCACGAGCGGCGAGGCCATGGCGACGGAGGCGCCCATGCCCGAAACGACGAGAGCAAGGATCTGACAAATCTTGCGTTGACTGGATTTCATGAGTTTCCCTAAACGAAGATAAACGGAGAACTTGCTTATGCGGCCGGAATGGCTGAAGTGCCGCGGAAGCAATGTAGGATGAAATCCGATTTAATCGTGTGAATTTTTAATAACGGATGGTACGCAACATTTTTTGCGAGGCCGATGGCCAAGAATTGAAAACGATTTAAAGCTGTAGCAACGCAGAAAAACATGAATTTCGAAAAACTCACTCGAATTCGAAGATGTTGCCCACCATCCGTCATCATTCCGACCACATTGCCCCTTACTCTGGCCCATAGCCGTCACTTCGGGCGCGGCGGCAACTTATTGGCACTGAAGCAATTCGGGCGATCGGGGAGCACGAGATGTCGGCATTCCGTTACGAGGCGATCGATCTTGCCGGCAAGACGGCGCGTGGCGTGTTGGAAGCAGATAGCGCTCGCGCAGGGCGAGGCGTGCTCCGTGCGCAAGGCTTCACGCCACTACTCGTTGAACCTGCCGCCGGCGGAAAACAAGCGGGTCGCCAAGGCCGATCGACACTCGGCCGCAAACTCTCTCAACGCGAACAGGCGGTCATCACGCGCCAACTCGCGAGCCTGCTTATTGCCGGTCTCCCGTTGGACGAGTCGCTATCCGTTCTTTCGGATCAAGCCGAGCGCGATTACGTGCGCGAATTGATGGCGTCGGTTCGGGGGGAAGTGGTCGGCGGGCATTCGCTCGCAAACGCACTGGCGCAACATCCGCGCGATTTCCCCGACATTTATCGCGCGCTAGTCACGGCCGGCGAGCACACCGGTAAGCTCGGTCTCGTGCTCTCGCGTCTCGCGGACTATATCGAGCAAAGCAACGCCCTTAAACAAAAAATCGTATTGGCGTTCACCTACCCGGGCGTCGTTACATGCATCGCATTCGGTATCGTCGCATTCCTATTGAGCTATGTCGTTCCGCAAGTCGCGAATGTCTTTAGAAGTACGAAACAAGATTTGCCGTTCCTGACGGTTGCAATGCTCGCGCTATCGGACTTCGTTCGACATTGGTGGTGGGCGGCATTGGCGGCGGTCGGCGTTGCAATCTACGCCGTTCGAACCGTGCTTGCTCAAGCGGGCCCGCGCCTCGCCTTCGATCGATGGGCGCTGACGGCACCGCTCGCAGGAAGGCTCGTTCGCGGGTACAACACGGTGCGCTTCGCCAGCACGCTCGGCATCTTGACGGCGGCCGGCGTGCCGATTCTGCGCGCATTGCAGGCAGCCGGCGAGACATTGAGCAATAGAGCGATGAGCGAGAACGTCGACGATGCGATCGTGCGCGTACGCAGCGGCACGTCGCTTTCCCGCGCGCTCGGCAACACGAAGACGTTTCCCCCGGTGCTCGTGCATTTGATTCGCTCCGGCGAAGCCACGGGCGACGTCACCACAATGCTCGATCGTGCATCGGAAGGCGAAGCGCGCGAACTCGAGCGGCGCACGATGATGCTCACTAGCCTGCTCGAGCCGCTCTTAATTCTAGCCATGGGCGGTGTCGTACTCGTCATCGTCTTGGCCGTCATGATGCCGATCATCGATTTGAACAACATGGTGCAGTAATGCAGCGCCGAACGCTGCACGCGCCGTGTCCTCGGTCTGCCGCGGGCTTCACATTGCTGGAAATGCTCGTCGTATTGCTGATCGTCGGTCTGCTAACGGCCGTCGTTGCGCTTGCGCCGTCGCGCAACCGCCGCAGCGATCTCTCCGAAGAAGCGCAACGCCTCGCGACGCTGTTGGAATCGGCCGGCGACGAGGCGCAGGTGCGCTCTTCCGAAATCGCTTGGGAGCCGGGCGGCGGAGGCTACCGTTTTTTTCTGCGCGACGACGGCGGTAAATGGCGGCCGATGAACGACGAGCCGTTTCGCGGTCGCCATTGGAGCACCGATATCACAGACGTGTCGATCCGCTACAGCGGCAGCGGCAAGACCCTTTCGCGGATCGTCTTCGGCGAAGAAAGCATTGCGCCGCAGGTGACGATCACGCTGTCGTCCGGTACGGCGCATCTGAACGTGATCAGTACCGGAATCGGCAATTTTGTCGTCCGTCAGCGGTGATCGCTTGGATAGTGATCATCGCGCCAACTCGCGTCCGTTTCACCGGACTGTCACAGTCTTTTCCTACGATGCGACGTTCGCTCGTTTCCTGACCGCGACGAGTGCCGCCGCAGCCTGATCGCGCGCCGCTCATTTCCGGCCTTTGACCGATGACTTTTTCATGGGCGCCGGCCGGTGTCCGGTCGCTGATCGCATGTCTGCCGCTGATCTTATTCGTGCATTGCGCGGCGGTGCAAGCGCAACAGCAAATGCAAACGCAAGTACCGGAAGGCGCCGAGGCGTCAGCCAGCAGTGCGGACCGTACGCATCCGTTTCATCTCGCGCCGCAGCCGCTTGCCGAGGCATTGAAGACGTTTCGCCACCTGAGCGATCTTGCGATCTTGGCGCCGGCGCCGCTTTTGGACGGAAAGACGAGCTCAGCGGTGGAAGGGGATTTACGAACGCGCGAGGCGTTGGAGCGAATGTTGAATGGGACCGGTTTGCACGCTGAATTCACCGGACCCGACGAGGCGATCATCATGGCCGACGCCGCACCGCCCCAACCCGCGCAAGAGCAGGCGACCGGCGTGCCGGCCGATGCGCCGATCGGGGGCATCGACGGCAACGAGACGCGTCGGGCCTTCGCCGCGGTGTTGCAAGCGAATATGACGCGCGCACTCTGCGCGAATCCCGCCGCGGTGCCGGGTAGTTTCCGTCTGCTCGCGCGGTTGCGGATCGACGAAAACGGGAGGGTGGTGAAGGTGGACGTCGTGGAATCGAGCGGTTTAGCTGCGCGCGATGCCGCAGTAGCGCATGCGCTGCGCGGCCTCGCGCTCGATATGCCGCCGCCGCCCGGCCTGCCGCAACCCGTCGCGGTTCTGCTGCGGCCGGCCGGCAACGGCGTGCATATTCGCTGCCCCTAACGCGGCCACCGGAATTCGTCGCCATGTCCGACAGCTCCCGCTCACAGCTCAAACAGCTCCTGGCCGAGCGCTATGCCTATTTGGTTCGCCGCTTGGAACGCGTGACAGGCTCGAAAGAGCGCGCATCGGACGCGTTGCACGAAACTTGGTTGCGCCTGGAGAATGCGAACGTGTCGGCCCAAGTCGCCAACGCGGATGCCTATATCCTCGGCATGGCCAACAACGTCGCCATCGATCAACACCGGCGCGAGCGGCGGCATCTGCATGAGGACGATGTCGACAATTTGCTCGAAGTGCCCGATGAACTTGCCAACCCGGAAAGGATCGTAGCAGCACGCCGCAAAGTCGAAACGCTAAAGGAAGCGCTGCGCGGGTTGACGCCGCGCCGACGCGATATTTTGCTGGCCGCACGCGTGGACGGCTTGTTGAACCGCGAAATTGCCGAACGTTTCGGTATTTCCTTGCGTCTCGTGGAAAGCGAACTCAGTGCGGCGATGAAGCATTGCATGCAGTGCATGCAAGACATGGGCGATGCGTATCCTGGCTCGAAAGGCGGGCCGCGTAAATTTTGAGCGGCGTAATGATGACGAAAGCGCGAGTCGATTTCTCAACCGATACAGCGGAAGGCCCGCACGAGGAGGCCAGCCAGTGGCTGCTGCGCCTGCGCTCGGGCGCGGCTACGCACGCCGATGCGCAGGCGTATCGCGACTGGTGCGCCAAAGCGCCCGAGGAAGCGGCGCTGCTCTCCGGGACATGGAGCGCGCTGCGCACGGCCGCCGAGGAGGTCGCGCAAGAGATTGCCGAGGAAAAACGCGCGGGCGTTTCGCCGTGGGCGGAGGCAGCGCGCAAGCGGCGCGCGGTCAGCACGGGCCGCCGTGCGTTCGTCGGCTTCGCCGTCGCGGCCGGTGCGTCATGGCTGGCGCTGCGCCCGCCGCTCGGGTTGTGGCCTTCGGTCGGCGACCTGGCCGCCGACTATCGAACCGGCACCGGCGAGCAGCGGCGGATTGCGCTTTCCGAACGCGTCACAGTCGAATTGAACACGCAGACGAGAGTCGATGTGTTGTCGGCGCGAACGGCGGCCAGAGGCATCGAGCTTTTGGCCGGCGAAGCCGAGATCGACGCCGGGGCACCGGCGCTTGCGCAAGTAGGCAACGTGCGACCGGTCACCGTAGTTGCCGGCCGCGGGCGGATCGAAGCGGCCGTCGCGCGCGTGAACGTGCGCAAAACAGGCGATCAGGTTTGCGTGACCTGTATCTCAGGAGCCGCCGTGCTCGATCACCCGGTCCGGCGCGTATCGCTGCGAGCGCAGGAACAAGTCGTCTATGACGACCGTCGCGTCGACACGATCTCTTCGGCGGATGCGGCGCAAGTCAGCGCGTGGCGACGTGGCGTGCTCGTGTTCGACGGCGTGCCGGTGTCGCAGGTCGTGGCGGAAATCAATCGTTATCGTCCCGGCAAAGTCATTTTGCGCAGCGTGACGCTCGGGCGCAATCGAATGCAGGCCCAGTTCCCCATCGCCAAAGTCGACGACGTCCTCGATATGCTCGCCAAGCTTTACGGCGCACACGTGACACGTCTGCCGGGCGACATCGTTCTCCTGAGTTGATCGTCTAGCCCCTTACCCAACCCACTCTCGCGCCTCGATCCTTGCGGGTTACGCGCGCTCCATTCGACCTTATCCAGTAAGGCCGGCCTAGAAGCGGCCACCGAGGGGGCCGAAGCCGGCGGCAAGACGCGACGGCCGTGCTGCGCATTCGATCCACCGCTCGTCGCGGTGCCGGGATCGTTGCGCTCGGGCGCGCTCGCGCCCACTGCAATCGAAGGTCGCAATGATCAAGCGAGCTACGCAGGCGGAGGGACGCTATTCAACGACACAAGTGCTGTCCAGCGACGCAATCGAGGGCGCCGTCCGCTGGCTGCTGCGTCTGCGCTCGGGGCCGCCCCACCGCATACGACAAGCCAACTTTCAACGCTGGTACGCGCAAAGCGCCGAACACGCGCAAGCATTAGAGGAAGCACTCTGGATTTGGCGCATGCTGGGCTCGCGCGCCATTCTTGAAGCCGTCATGTCCGAGCAAAACGCCGCGGCATCTAGCGGCCACGATATCCACGACGGATAGCCGGCATCTGCGGGTTACGTCCGCTCGTTTCGACCTAGAGATTGAGAGCTTCGACGCACGATGTCGATGAACGTAGCGATAGATACACGCCGAGTTGGGCGCGGTGCGCATTGTGGCGCACGCGCCTAATCGGGCGCGGCTTTCCATGCCGCGTCGAGCGGATCGTCGACGCTGCGATAAGGCTCGAGCAAAAAGGGAAATCGATCGGATAACGCAGCAGCTTTTCGCAAAGCCACCATATGGTCGACCATCCATTGCAGCAGCTCGCTACCTTGCCGAACTTGATCGACGTGCCATCTCGGCATCGCGTCGAAGAGTGCGGAGAAGCCGTCCCAACGCGAGCTTCGTCCGTTGGCTTGCGGTTTGATATAGGTCTTCAGGCAAATATCGTCGCTTGCCGTCATATCGCCGATAAAAAGTCCCTCGTTGCCCGGCACGCCAATCTGCTTCCATCCTTCGACGAGCGCAAGCGCGCGCATCACGCGAGCGAGGACGAACGCGATATTCGTTTCCTGCTCGATGTCGGCGAGCGAGGTCGTCCCGTTGCGTTGCATGCAGCGCGCGACGGCATGCGGGCGTACGACTGTCGAAGCAAAGCTCTTGAGCACGAGTTCGGGCACGATCAATTGCAGTTGAAACTCGCGCAAGCCGTGCTCGGCGCTCATCGTAGAGAAATTGACGAACAGCCCTTGCGCCTGTCCGAGCATGCCCACATAGGGCTCCAATCCGAGCCGGGCGAGCTTGGGCGCGACTTGCCGCGCGAGCAACCGCATCAAATTTCGGCGCGTGCGCTCGCCCGCGAAGCGCTCGAGGCACTGCGCCACGAGGTCGGCGATTTCGGCGCGACGCTCCTCCGCCACCATGCGGGGAGATCGGCTCAAGTCGAAGCGGGCGCGTCCATGCGCGACGCGAGGGTCTACGAACATTCCGAAGCCTCATGGGTACGCCGGAGCACCCGGCGTGCTGGGATGCAGTATTCGCAAGGCGTCCGATTGCACGAGATGGTCGGACGACGAAACGTGTGCGTCAAGTGCTCCTTGGCGGATATGACCGATCGGGCGGTCGACTCAACATTGACGGAGTGAATCAGGTGATACGCACGGTCGTGGAGCGCTTCGTGGAACACAGTCCGGCCGCCGTGATGGCGAGGCTGGTCATGCAGTGGTCGTTGCAAGCGGAATCGGCGCAAGATCCGAGTGAGAAGGAGGAGGAAAACGAATTCACGCGGGAACAGGTTTTCGCGCTCATCGTCCAGGCTTTGGCGCCGATCGAGATGCGCGCCGCTAACCCAGCGCGTGACGGATGCATCCTCGCGCCGGAATTCGCCTCGCTCGTGACCGCGTTGCACGACAAGATGAGTCGCGTGCATCCGCAATGGGCGCGCTCGCTCATTGCCGATAGCGTCGACGTGCTACGCGCGGCTAGCATGCCGCTCGCGAACTCGCCCTGGCCTGTCGCGTCTGGGTATCGGCTGCGCGTGCTGGGGTTTCCCACTGCAACGGTGCGTGTAGAGGCTGCGGAGCGTGTTATCCCCAGCACTGAATCATGGCCGATGGTCCTGCCCGTCTACGATCCCGGTCTTGCGATGATCGTCGATCTGCTGCCGTACAATCGGCCCCGTACGCGCGGGCCCCGGCTCGAATTGCAATCGGTGCGTACGGGCGAGCTATGGATTGTCGACGAGCACGTCGACTCCCGTGCCGTTCTAATGAACTGGCCGAGGCAGGGGGGCGCCTTCATCGTCGGCGAGGCCGGTGCGGGAACGGAATACCAGCCGACTGACGAGCCGAGCGCGCAAGGGACTTTGAACGGCGGAACGGTATACGAGCATACGGTCGCAGCGAATGACGAGACGGGCGGCACGTTCTCTTTGCGACGCATCGTGTGGCGGCCCGATGGTGTCGATGCCGATGCCGCCGAATTCAACGGCGGGACGTTCTCGATTCTGACGAACGCGCCGTCTCATCAGCTCGACGCAGTGGAAGCCGTTCGATTGTTTCGCACGCCGTGGCGCGAGCGTGCCCCGCTTCCGATCGAGTCGCTCGTCGACGAGACGCTGCTTGCGGCCGTGCCGCCGAGAGCAGCTTGGCTGGCGAGCGGGTTCGTCGCGCTCGCCTACAACATGCTGAGTACGATGTTGCGCGTGGTGGGGTCGACGCTCGAATTGGAGGAACGCGAAGTCGCTAAGCTCGTGCCGCGCATCACCACGGGTATTAGTGCAGCTTATACGGGCATGATGATCGCGTTGCCGCCCGAGGATTGGCGGCGCTTCGACACCTTGCCCGATTCGGAAGTGCGCGAGATTTTGTGGCGGCTTGCGATCCATCTCGACCCGCGCAGCGAGCGTCGTAAGCGCCGCGATCAGCGTACCGATACGAAAACGCAGGCGAGCCTGCGTGCAGCGACGTTGGAACGATTGCTGCGCGACGACGGCGAACTTCATGCCGCCGGTCCGTTCAAGCCTCATACGATCGCGATGGCCACGCGCGATTTCAGCGCCAATCCATCGCGCGCGTTGCGCTATGCCAATGAGTCGCTCGTGATGGTCACCAAATACAATCGCCCGATCGCGCTGCTGGTGTCGATCGACGATTGGAACCGGCTCATGGGCGAGGTGCGCGAAACGAACATCGAACGTGTTTCGTTGGAATGCGCCGGCCATAGCGGCGGCGATTGCTCGACGATGTTCGGCGAGCGCTCGTTCAACTAGCTCGCCAGGCGATGGACCCAAACGACTTGGGTCCAACTGAAATTGCCGATGCCATAACGCGCGATCAATGTATCGATGCGCACGTTGATCCGTGCGCCATGCACGCGGCAGTGTACGAGAAAATAACCGCTGTCCACGCCGACGAGCGCGCCGTCGGGCAGCGTCGCCCCGGCTTGGGTGGGTGCAAGATACTCCGCAAGTTCGCCGGTACTGACGAAGTGCGCCGTCGCCCGCCGTTCGGTGATGCGGCGCGCTTGGCTCGCGGCAAGCGTCGGGATCGCGGCAACGAGAACCTGCTCCGAAGCCGTATTTGCGTTGACGGTCGTGATATCGGGCAAAAACGTCACATAAGGCGTGAGCGCGGCTATCGCATGCGCATCGTAGCCGTCCACGCGCGCGAGATCGGCGGCCCCAACGAGTTGTAGCGGCCACTTGCCTTCGGTGGGGGCTTGGCTAAGCGAGCGTGTCATGTAGTCGGCCGTGCGCTTCGCGAGCGCCGGGTCGAGCGACAGTCCTTCAAGTAGCCGGCGATAGGCCAGAACGGCCGCCGCATTTGCGTGCCAAGGCTGACCGGGTGCGGTCCGCTCGACGAGATCGCTCAGATTCAGGCGCGCCTGCGCATCTTCCACGCTGCCTGAGATCCAAGCACGAGAGAGTTCGCCGTTGACCGCCGCCGCGCTGGGCGGCAATAGGTCGGCAAGTCGTGTATCGCTGACCGGTACGGCCCACGATTGTCCGGCATAGGTGACGTTCGATGTGATCGTCTGCGCCCGCAACGTAGCGCGCGCCCATTCGACGGCCGCGCGTTCCGTCCACATCGTTTGCATCGATAGCCGTTGATTTTCCACATCGCGCGTGGCGACCTGCTCGCGCCAAAGAACGCTCGCGGCGAGCGTTGCCGTGAGGGCAACGACGAGTAGAACCGTGACGATGGCGATACCGCGCTCGCGCGGCGTAGCCGTGCGACGTCGTCTATTGGGCGCTCGCATGGATGAAGTTGCGCTCGGTTGCCGGTTGGATGAAGGAAGCAGCACGTTGGCGTTACGGCTCGAAAGCGAGCCACGCGTGCAAGATGCTGGCATGCGCAGATGACGATATGCCGAAGCCCGCGGCTAAACCGACGGCCCATAGCGCGAGCAATTCAGGGCGAAGCAAGGCCTGTGCGGACGCCAACGGGTCGATCAAGGTCGCAATCGAACCGGTGGCCCAAACCAGCAGCAAGAAGAGTCCGGCGGCCGATGCGGCGCCGATCCCGAAGTAGTAGCGGGCTGCCCCAGCGCGCGTGACGAATGCATCGCGGTAATGCCGTTGATTAGATAGCACGATGGCCATCGCATTCGCGAGCGCCACGGCGATCAGCGCGCCGGGCCAAAACAGCGGCTGGTCGCTGCGCGGGTCGACGACCAGCAACGCGGCGACGAAACAGAACGGCGGCGCGGTCAGGGTGACGAGTGCCCATGACGCGAATTGCCACGCATACCACGGCTTGCGCCACTGTAAAGGCAATACGTAACCGTATGCATCCTCGTCATTCGAGATGGCGCGGGCGGCGGTATTTCGCGCCCTAAGAAGCGCCATCAACCCGCTTGTTATCGACATGAAAACGTTTCTCCCGATACGTCAACGTATACACGCTAAGACGCAGTCGGAGGGCATATCCCGCAACGCCCCATATATACGATCGTTGTCATAAAAAGTTGCGACATCTGCTACGACGATAAGCGGTAGAAGCGTTCTTGTTCGTATTGATCCGAGCGATACGTCATATGTCCACGCGATGACAAGTGCGTAGACGAACGACTTTAAAAAAACCATGCGGCAATAGGCGTCGTATTCCGTCTATTGACTTGAGCACCGAGATTTATCGAAAGCTCTAGTTTGGGGCGATCGGTGCGCGCACAACGAATCTTGTACTTACATACGCGTCCGAGGCCGACGCGGGGAGCCGACCCACAAATGAGCGAGCACGATACCGGGCGGGGTAGTGAAGAACAGGCGCTAGCCGCGAGCGATGCGAGCCCATTCGAGACATTGGAATTGGCGGACGATGCCGCGCTGATCAATCTGCGCGATACAGGGCGCTTCCTCGAAGTGCTGGCCTCGCTCAAATGCTCGCTGGCATTGAGCCGTCGGCCGTCGGGCGTCGCCTTGCTCGGCGTGGAAAACGGTATTCCAACGCTTTCCGCCTGCGTCTTGCCGCGCTCGATGGGCATGACCGTTTCGGGCAATCGGCTTGCGGTGGCGACGATTCAGGAGTTGATGATGTTCGCCAACGTGTCGACGCTCGCACCGCATTACCCGGCGAGGCCGGGGTATTACGACGCGATGTTCGTGCCGCGCATGACGTATTACACGGGCGACCTCGATTTGCACGATATGGCATTCGATAAGCAGGTCGTACTGGCGGTCAACACGCGCTATTCGTGCATTTGCGTCATCGACGGCTATTTCAATTTCACGTCGATTTGGCAGCCGCCGTTCATCACCGATTCGCGGCCGGACGATCGATGCCATTTGAACGGAATGGCGTTTCATGGCGGAAAGGTCCGCTACGCCACAGCGCTCGGCGATACCGATGTGCCGTTCGGTTGGCGGGCGAATATGGCCGATGGCGGCATCGTCATGGAAGTCCCGTCCGGACGCATCGTCGCACGCGGACTGTCGATGCCGCATTCGCCGCGCCTCATCGGCGGTCGCCTGCACGTACTCGAGGGCGGACGCGGGCAGGTCCTGCAAATCGATCCGGTCACCGGCGACAAGCGTGTCTTGGCTACGTTGCCGGGCTTTACGCACGGCTTGGCCGAATACGGCGGCGTGTTGTTCGTGGGCTTGTCGAAGCTGCGCGAGAAGCGTGGGCCGCAGGGGCTGCCGATCGAGCAGGAGCGGGAAACGCTGGTCGCGGGTGTCGCCGCGATCGACGCCGGCAGCGGCGAAGTGCTGGGCATCTTGCAGTTCTACAACGGTGTGCATGAGGTCTTCGACGTACAAGTGCTGCCGAACGTCTTACGGGCCGAGATCTTGAGCCCGGGCGAGTGGCGCGAAACGCCGTCCATCGCGACGATGACGAGCGGCTTTTGGCAAACGCGGCCCCGCGAAGAAGACGAGGACGCCGGCGCGAGCGGCGGAGCGTGATCGCGATGCGACTTTTTTTGCGGGTTACGCGCACTCGCTTCGTCTTAGTGTGTGAGTGGCCTTAGCGATCGGCGGTTACGCGATCGAACCATTCGTTAGGAATACTAATCGATTGTCACGCGGTTGAAACATCTTTTTGCAAGCACTGTACGAAGGAGGCGCGAGGAGATGCACACGCTGACGAACCGACGTGGCGAGGAATCGAATGAAAAGGGGAATGGCGCATGCCGCCGAGAGTTGACGGGGAACCGCGTGGACGCAAGTGGTCACGGCACGGCCGCCTGGCGGGCGTCGCCGTGATGAGCGGGCTCAGCTTGGCCTTCCCTGCGCGTGCGCAGGAGGCTGCCGGCACGAAGAACGATGCGTCCGCGCATACGAGTGCGCCGCGCGTCTTCGACGTGAACGAGTACATCGTGCGCGGCAATACGACATTGGCTAGCTTGGACGTCGAGAAAGCGGTGTACCCCTTCGAGGGCCCTGGCCGCACGCTCGATGACGTCAACGCGGCGCGCGACGCGCTGCAAAAGGTGTATCAAGACAAAGGGTATCAGTCGGTCGTCGTCGAGTTGCCGCCGCAAGAGGTCAACAATGGGGTGATCGTCTTGCAGGTCGTCGAGACGAGGGTGGGGCGCGTGCATGTGGAAGGGGCGAAGTACGACTCGCCGCTTCGCATCCGCGATGCCGTGCCCGCGCTGGCCGAAGGCAAGGTGCCCGACTTCGGCGCCGCCCAACAGCAATTGGCCGACTTGAACCGCACGGCAGACCGGCAAGTCATTCCGCTGCTCAAGCCCGGTTCGATGCCGCAAACGGTGGATGTCGACTTGAAGGTCGACGACCACAGCCCGGTTCACGGCTCGATCGACTTAAACAACGACAACAGTCCGGGAACCTCGACGCTGCGCACGAGCGCGACGTTCAGCTACTCGAACCTGTGGCAGCTTGGCCATGTCCTGTCGGGTACGTATTTGATTGCCCCTCAGCATCCGAACGATGCGCGCGTATTTTCGTTTTCATACTTGGCGCCGCTGCGGGACTCCCATTGGAGTTTGCTGGCGACGGTCGTGCACTCGGACAGCAACGTCGCATCCGTCGCCGATACGAACGTGCTCGGAAAGGGTACGACATTCGGTCTGACGGCGATCTATACGTTACCGACCACGGACACGTATGCGCAATCGCTCAGCGTGGAAATCGACCGTAAGCATTTCGACGAAACCGTCAGCGTAGCAGGCGAAAAATCCACGGTGCCGCTGACGTACGTGCCGGTGACGGTGGCCTACAACAGCCAGCTCAGTCTGAAGCAATCGCAGACGAGCTTCAGCGCATCGCTGACCACGAATATTCGCGGCATCGGTAGCGATTGGAGCACGTGGGATAGCAAGCGCTACAACGCGCAGCCGGATTTTATCTACGGAAAGTTCGATATCGATCATACGCAGCAGCTCGGCCACGACATGAAGGCGCGCGCCCATGTCACGGCGCAGTTGGCCGATTCGCCGCTCGTCTCGAGCGAGCAGTTCTCGGCGGGCGGCATGAGTAGCGTGCGCGGCTACATGCAGGCCGAGGACACGGCCGATAGCGGTGTGATCGGTTCGTTGGAGCTCGTGAGTCCGTCGGTGAGCAAGTGGCTCGGCTCCGCAGTGGGCGGCCATGTCGGCGAATGGCGTTTCCATGCGTTCGTCGATGCCGCGCATCTTTGGCTGCTAAGCCCGCTGCCGGAACAGACGTCGAGCTTCAATTTACTGAGCGTCGGGGTGGGGACACGCATGCAGATGCTCAAGTACGCGAGTGCGGATTTCGAAGCAGGGTGGCCGCTCAAGCCTGGGGTCTACACGCGGGCCTATAGCCCGCGCTTCGACTTTTACGTGCGGCTGGGTTTTTGAGGACGGTTTAGGTCGATGCGCGCCGGCTTGTGTCGGCGCGGTCTAATCGGGGGATATGGTGAAGCGAGCATTGGTGTTGATGTTGACTGCCCTGCTGGGTTTGTTGCCCGGTGTGGCGAACGCGTGGTGGCAATCGGATTGGGCGTATCGCAAGGCGATCACGATCGATATGAGCCCGAAGGGCGCCAACGTGACGAACTTCTCGGGCCGCATGCCGTTGTTGATTCGCCTGCATTCGGGCAATTTTCAGTTCGACGGGCTGGCCGATAACGGCGCCGACATTCGGTTTGTCGCGGCGGACGACAAGACGCCGTTGAACTACGCCATCGAACAATACGACCCGGTGCTCGGCGTCGCATTGATTTGGATCGACGTGCCGGCGATGCCGGCCGGCGCGGCGCAGTCGATCTGGATGTACTACGGCAACAAGAAGAGCGTCGATGCGGGCAAGGCCGCGCAAGTGTTCGATCCCGATTACACGCTCGTCTATCACTTCGACGACGCGGCCGGTACGCCGCCGAAGGACGCAACGGCCTATGCGAACAACGGTCGCAATGCCGCGTTTAAAACCATCGAGGACGGCATCGTCGGCAAAGCTGCCCGCTTTGACGGCACCGGCACCCTCGCATTGCCCGCGTCGCCGTCGCTCGACGAAGCGGCCGGCTCGAACTTCACGTTCAGCGCTTGGGTGAAGCCCGCCGCCCTTGGGCCGAATGTGTTGCTCTATAGCAAGCGCGATCAAAGCGCCGCGCTGCTGATCGGCTTGGATAACGGCGTGCCGTTTGCGGAAGTCGACGGTGGCGCCGCGCCGATTCGTACCCCGGCCGGTACGGCCGTCCCCGTCAATCAATGGAGTCACCTCGCGGTCACAGCCGACGGCAAGACACTCACCGTCTACGTCAACGGCAAGGAGATCTCCCGGATCGCGGCGACGTTGCCGGCTTTGACCGGCCCGGCAGCGGTGGCCGGAGACGTCGGTGGTGCATCGGGCGGCTTTACGGGCTACAGCGGCGCGATCGACGAGTTGCGCCTCTCGAAGGTGGCGCGTCCGGCCGAGGCGATCGCGCTCGAAGCCTTGTCCGAAGGCTCGGAATCGAAACTCATCGGCTATGGCGCCGACGAAAAGCAGTCGGGCTTCGGCTTCGGCTACTTCGGCGTGATCGTCCATTCCGTGACGATCGATGCCTGGGTCGTCATCGGCATCTTGCTGGTGATGGCGGCGATCTCGTGGATCGTCATGTGGACGAAGGCGCAATACGTCGGCACGGTCGACAAAGCCAACGAATTCTTCGTGCAGCGGTTCCGGCAGGTCGCGGGCAAGCACCTGGTGGGTCTCGCTCATACGGCCGAGGCGAGCGACGAAGGCCGGCGGCTTGCCCGATCCTCGCTCTATCGGCTCTATAAGGCGGGCGTTGCGGAAATCCACAGCCGCGTGGACGACAACGGCCGTACCGTCATCACCTCGGAATCGATCGAAGCTATCCGCGCGTCGATGGATGCGACGCTCGTACGCGAAAACCAACGGCTGTCGAAATCGATGGTGCTGCTCACGATCGCGATCTCGGGCGGCCCCTTCCTCGGGCTGCTCGGGACCGTGGTGGGCGTGATGATCACGTTCGCCGCGATCGCGGCGGCCGGCGACGTCAACGTCAACGCGATCGCGCCCGGTATCGCGGCCGCGCTGCTGGCGACGGTCACGGGCTTGTTCGTCGCGATCCCCGCCTTGTTCGGCTACAACTATCTGCTCATTCGCAACAAGAACGTGACCGCGAACATGCAAGTGTTCGTCGACGAGTTCGTCACGCGGCTCGCCGAGGCGCATCGCGCGCCCGATCACGCGCTGCTCGCGGATTGAACGGACTGAGCCCAAGCGGAGGACATCATGCAGGTTCAGGACGACGATAAGCCGTACGACGACATCAACATCACGCCGATGCTCGATCTGGCGTACGTGCTGCTGATCATCTTCATCATCATGACGACGGCATCGGTGCAGGGCATTCGCGTCGATCTGCCGAAGGCGAGCTCGGCGGCGAGCCTCGCCAAGCCGAAGACTAAAGCGATCACGGTGGCCGACTCCGGCCAGATTTATCTGGACGCCTACCCCGTCACGATGGACGAACTGGAAAGTCGGCTGCGCACCGAGAAGGCCAGCAACCCCGAGTTTCCGATCGTGCTCAAAGGCGATGCGGCCGTGCAGTACCAGAAGGTGATGGACGTCCTCGATCTGCTGCGGCGATTGGACTTGTCGCAAGTCGGCCTCGTCACGGGCCGCGCGAAACAAGGCGGATAGGGGCCCACGATGGAGATGGCATATCAGGGCGGCCCGTCGGGTAAAGGCCCGCTGCGTTACGTCAAGCCGGTAGCGATCGGGCTCGTGGTGGTGGGTCTGGCCGCGCTCATTTGGCGCTTCGCGTCCGATACGGCGGGTGTGAAGCGCACGACGGCGCCGCAAGTGACGACCGTCATTCCGCTGCCGCCGCCCCCGCCGCCGCCGAAACAAAAGCCGCCGCCCGAGAAGGTCAAGGAAGAAACCAAGACGCCGGTCGACAAGCCGACTATCGCGCCGAAGCCTGCGGAGGCCCCGAAGCCCAGCGACAACCAACCGAAGCAAATGACGATGAACGCGCCTGCGCAAGCCGGCACCGATAGCTTCGGCATCAGCGCGGGGGACGGCTCGGGCAATGTGGGTAGCGGCGGGGGCGGACGCTTCGGCAACGCGAGCTACGCGCAATACATGGTCTACGTACTCCAGCGCGCGATCGAGCAGGACAAGGGCGTACAGGAGGCCGGGGGCGCGCGCTTCACGGGCAGCCTCAGCTTGTGGATGGACGCGTCGGGGCGGATCACGAAGGTCGCCGTCGTGCAATCGACGGGCGACGAGAAGATGGACGCGGCGGTTGTCGCAGCCATCGAAGCGTTAGGCAAGGTGGACGAGGCGCCGCCGCCGGCCACGACGTATCCCGTGCTCGTGAAGCTGCAAGGACACAAGCCGATATAGCGCGACGCGGTGCAAGCGAATGCGCAGGACGAGGCCGGTCCCCAGCCGGGGCCAACGCCGACAAGAACAGCAGTTACGCGGAGAGATTTTAATGATTCGGAAGACACATCGACGGGGTTCCCGGCGCGCCGACGCTCGCATCTTCGCACCGCCGCTTTCGCGGATGAGCGCGACGCTGCTTACGCTCGGGCTCGTTTGCGCGGGCACGGTGCACGCGCAATCGCTCGCGACGCAAGCGGCTTCGGGTAAAGCCGCGCCGACTGAAAGCACGGTGATCAATCTGATCAATCTGCTCGTCAAGCGCGGTGTCATCACGCAGGCCAACGCGAACGATCTGATTCAAGAGGCACAGGCGGAGGCGGCGCAAGCGAAGGCGGCGAACGTATCCCGTGGGCCCCGCACGGCGGCCGTCGTGAACGGACCCACGCAACCTGGGGACGTGGCGGTGCCGTATGTGCCGCAGGTCGTGCGCGACCAGATCAAGGATGAGGTCAAGCAGGAAGTCATGGCCCAAGCGAAGGCCGAGAACTGGGCGCAGCCCAATACGTTCCCGGATTGGGTGTCGCGCATCACGCTCGACGGCGATCTGCGCGTGCGGGATGAATACCGCTTGTTCAGCGGCCGCAACGCGAACAACGTGACGAACTTCGCGGCGATCAACCAGGGCGGCGGCTTCGACGTCAATTCGAACACGAACAACGCGCAGGTGCCGACGCTGAATACGACCGGCAATCGCAACAACCTCGAGCGCTTCCGCGCCCGCCTCGGCGTGACCGCGCAGCTCTCGGATCAGTTCAAGGCCGGCATTGGTCTCGCCTCCGGTAACGACAACGGGCCGGTATCGACGACGGCAACAGCCGGCGGCGGATTCTCGAAGAAGAACATCTGGCTGAACAAGGCATTCTTCGCTTACCAACCGACGCCGTGGTTGAACGTGGTTGCGGGCCGCTTCGACAATCCGTTCTTCTCGTCGGATCTGCTCTTTTCCAGCGACTTGGAAATGGACGGGCTGGCCGCCCGCTTCGTGCATGCGCTGCCGTCCAATCGCGACGTCACGTTGTTCGGCACGCTCGGTCTATTCCCGATCCAATATACGGCTGACAACTTCCCCTCGAACAGCACGCAGAAGGTGGGCGGCGATACCAAGTGGATGCTCGGCGCGCAATTCGGCGCGCAGTGGAAGATCGACCAGCACAATACGGTGAAGGGTGCGATCGCCTATTACGATTTCCAAAACATGCGCGGGACGTTGTCGTCGCCGTGTGCGCTTTATGCGGGCGTGACGAGTTGCAGCACCGATAACGAAGCGCCGACTTTCATGCAAGGCGGCAATACGCTGCTGGCATTGCGCAATATCGTGCAGAACCCCAATCTGGCGCCGGGGGCGACTCCCGAGCCGCAATTGTTCGGCCTCGCTTACAACTACCGTTTGCTCGATTTGAAGGGGCAATGGGATACCGTGGTGGCGGATCGGCTAAAGCTGCGTCTTGACGGCGAGTATGTTCGCAATCTCGCCTATAACGAAGACAAGGCGTTCAACGCGGCGTCGTTGCCCGTGAACAACTACGATTCGACCTCCATCAACGCCACGCGCAACGACTACCGGAGTGGGCCGAACGGATATTTCGCGAAAGTGACGTTGGGCGAGCCGGAGCCGAGTTCGAAGGGACAATGGAATTTCTCGCTGGGCTACAAGTACTTGCAGCCCGACGCGACGCTCGATGCGCTCAACGATCCAGACTTCCACCTCGGCGGCACCAATGCGCGCGGCTATATCTTGAGCGCGGCTTATGCGGTCGCCCGCGATACTTGGCTGTCGGCGCGGTATCTCAGCGCGCGGGAAGTGTATGGGCCGCCCGAATCGATCGACGTGTTGCAACTTGAGCTCAACGCGAGATTCTGACGATGAAGACGGTTCACCACCTCGCCATAGCCGCGCATGTCGCCGGTGCATTGTTTTACGCCGGCGGCGCGCATGCGCAAAGCATCGAAGACAAGCTGCGGGCGCAACTGCGCTTGACGATCATGCAGCTGCGACAGCTGCAAGACACCCAAACGCAGCTTCAGACCGACAAAACGACGGCGGAGCAGCAGCGAGACAGCGCGCTCGCCCAAGTGAAGGCGCTGCAAGCGCAGCTTGCGGCGGCCCAGGGCAGCTCAGGCGCCTTGGCCGCGGCCGACCGGGCGCTCGTGCAAGAGAAAGCCAGCCACGCACGCGATGCGCTCGAACTGTCAAAGTACAAGACGTCGTACGAAGCGCTTGTTTCGTCGGCGCACGCAGCCGAGGCGCAGCGCACCGCGTTGGCGAGCGCAGCTTCGGAGCAAGACGCACGGTTGAAGGCATGCGAGGCGAAAAACGCCGATTTGTACCGCATCGGGCATGAAATCCTCGATGCATATGAACACGTGGGTATCGGCACGATCTTCGGCTCACGTGAGCCGTTCGCGCAAAAGGCACGCGTGAAGTACGACGAGATTGGCGAGCGCTACGGCGATTCGTTGTACGGCGCTAAGTACAACCCGGCGGCGAATCCGGCGCAAAGCGCATCGGGTGCGGCAGCGGCCGGTGCGGCGTCGGCCGCACGGCCTTGATCCGCCCGGCGCAATCTGTCCGACTGGCGCCATCCACCCATTAAATAACGACCTTGAGGATTTTCAAATGAACGAGCAAACGACGAACGCCGGCGGCAACGCAATCGAGCAAGACGGTTGGATCGAGGCGATCGGCATCGAGGAGCTTGCCGATCTGTTCCGCGGCGCCGGCTACCGCGTGACCGCCGCGGAACAAAACGGCATTGTCCAATTGATGAGCGCGAGCCAAGGCATCGGATTCGCCGTGCGCTTCGGCAACGTCGCATCGGCCATGCTCGAGCAGCAGGCCATCGGCGGCGTGCAACCGAATGCCGTCCGCTATCTCGACTACACGCTGAGCTGTGTCATGCAAGTGCAGGGCGAACTGCCGGTCGAACTCGTCGCTAGCTGGAATCGAACGAAGCGCTTTGCGCGGCTGGCGAGCCACGGCGCGTTTCTCGCGCTTGAGATGGATGTCGTCGTGGCGGGCGGGGTGAGCGCACGTCACCTGCGCTCGATGATCGAGCTTTGGGATCGCCTCATTCAAGAGTTTTTGCTTCATCTTCGCAATCGCCCCGCAATGGCGGCGCAATCGACGCCCTCGAGCACAGGCGCCGATATGCCGGAGGGCGCCGCCCCGGCGCAAGGCGAGGCGTCGTCGGCCGCAACGCTGCAATGAGCGCTCGATTCGCGAACCGACTATGACGGGACCGCGTGCGCAACGCTCGCTAAGCGTCGATGCGAGCGGTTGCATCGCCTACGAAGGGCGCTTCCCCTCGCATTGCCCGTTGTGCTTCGCGCCGTTGACGCTGGTGGCTCAGATGCCGGGGTATGCGCGGCATGCACACGCACGTCAGGCGGCGCAGTGCGTATTGACGACCGACCAGTATCAGCCTCGCGATTTGACTGCGCGCGTGCAACGCAATGCGCAGGCGGCCACGTCGAACCGTGGGCGGTTCGTACAGGACTGGGAGCGGCATTACGCGCTGATCAAGCATCTGTGCCCGACGTTGACCATCACGCGTATGACGACCGCGCTGGCCTATGCCGACGTGCTTGGCGTATGGTCGTATCCAGCCCTTCGCGAGGAGACGATCGCGCCTTTGTTGCTCGCGCTTTCCGGTTTCATGCGATTGAGCCAATACGTCGAGCCACCCGAGATCCCAGGTAAAAGCGTGCGCTGGCTGCGGTTTTGGTTCGATGCAAGCGTGCGCGATATCGGCGATCTATGGGCGCCTCGTTCCGACGCGCCGGGTTTTTTCCGGGTCGAGTACGGCGAGCCCGAGGAGACGCCGTTTCCCACAGGAGGCCAAGTCGTGCGATGGACGATGCTTCACGACATCCCATCCATGTGGGCAGACCTCGGATCCGAAGCGGGTGCGGCGGTCACGCCGGGCGAACGCCATGCATTCGAGCGCTTCATCAAACAGTCGCGAGACGCATGAACGGCTCGCTGAAGGAATACGGCATGGTAGCGAGACGAAAACAGCCGAACGCCCCGAGTGCGGGTACGACGAGCAAGACGGTCTTGGCAATCGGTACGGCGCTCGCCGCGGTGTTGTTGCAAGCACCGGCGGGCGCGCCGCGCGCGCAAACGGGCGGGGCGGCGGCCTCGGCGCCCGCTGGGAAAAAATCCGTCTGCGTGGACGCACAAGTTCAAGGGCAGCGGGCGCTGTCCTACGACTGCTTGGCCGAGCAACTGAAGCCGAAGCCGGCGGTCTCATCGGGCGCATCGCAAAGCGCCGCGGAGGGGCTGGCGAAATCGCCTTCGAATCGCTTGGGCACCTTCAATCTATCGACCGAGCGCAACCGCTTCGGCTCGAACTGGGGCAAATCGGCGACGCCGCAACGGCCCGCGCCACCCGTGGTCGTGCCGCCGAAATGAGCGCGCTTAGGCGGCGGCCCGCTTGAATCCGACCAGATGATGGGCGAGCGCGACGCATGCGCGCTGCGCCGAAAGCGGGTCCTTTCCGGCCAAAATCAGATCGTCGATCACGCCGAGCACGCCCCGAAACAGAAACGTCGCGCTGACATGCGCATTGGGCGATGCCCATATGCCGTGCGTGTGCCCTTGCTTGATCAGCGCCGTCAGCTCGACCATAAAGGCGCGGTCGGAGGCCGTCCAGCGCGGCGACTCCGGGCCGAACACGACATCGTGCAACGGCCCCATCTTCACATAGCCCTCGGCTGCGGCCTTGACCCAGGTCTCGAGCCTGCGCGGCAAATCGTCGGCGGGACAAGCGGCCATCGATTCGTCGATATGCGACTGGAATGCCTCGATCACGCTTTCGCGCAATGCGACAAGCAATGCCGCCTTCGATTCGTAATGGTGATAGAAGGTGCCTTTCGCGGTGCCGGCCAGTAAAACGATTTCGTCGACGGTCGTCTCCTCGACCCCTTTCTCGACGAACAACGACGCGGCCGCATCCAGGAGCTTCTTCGCGCTTCGCAGCCCTCGCGGCTGGGACCGGCGCTGAGTGGCCGTTTCTGCCCCGGCCGTTTCCTTTGTGGTGGACGTCAAAAGCATTTCTCGCATCGATATCGGTTGATCTTCCGTGCGACGGCGCGGGGCGCCGGATATGCACGTTCGCATAGTTTATCTCGCGGCCACCGGCGTAGACGCGCGTGTCAAATCGCCACGTTGACGAAACCGACTGTTAGTCGAATAATGGCACAATACCGACTGATAGTCGGATTCAATTTATGCCGGGAGTCCGTGATGACCGAACATTCGCCGAAAGGGGCGGCGACGCCTGCCGCGCGGGGCACGTCGTGGAAAGCGCTCGTTGCGACCGCGCTCATGGTGCTTGTCGTGGCCGCCGCGCTCTGGTTTTGGCGCGCGAGCCGCGCTGCTTCGCCGGGCTGGTCGGGCGGCGGGCCCATCGATGTCGCGGCCATGACGCTCAAATCGGGACCCGTGCCCGTGAGCATCGAGGCGGTGGGGGAGTTGCGCGCGGTTCGTCAGGTCAGTGTGGCCAATGAAATTCCCGGCCGCATTCGCGAGATCGGTTTCGAGTCGGGCCAGCGCGCGAACGCGGGCGTCGCTTTGATTCAGCTAGACGATTCGACGGAACAGGCGAACCTCGTAGCGGCGAAAGCCAGCGCCGTATTTGCCCAGCAACAATGGCAGCGCGCCAATGAGTTGTCCGCCGTCGGCGCCACGTCGAAAGAGTTGTTGCAGCAAAGGCGGGCCGAGCGCGATCAGGCCGCCGCTCAAGTGCAGAAAATCGAAACGCGCATCCGAAAGATGCGCGTTCGCGCGCCGTTCTCGGGCGAACTGGGTCTGCGCAAGGTCGATCTCGGGCAGTACCTGAACGCGGGCGATGCGATCGTCACGCTGACGGATCTCGGCACGCTCTATGTGAATTTCGACGTGCCGCAGCGGCAATTGGAGCGGCTACGGGTCGGGCAACGCGTGACGGTCAAGGCCGATGCGCTCGACGGATCGCCGCAATTGGCCACGATCGATGCGATCGAACCGCAGGTCAGCAACGATACGCGCAACGCGACCGTTCAGGCAACTTTGAACAACAAGAGCGGCGTGCTGCGGCCCGGGATGTATGTCAGCGTCGCGGTGGCCCTGCCGCCCGAGCCCGATGCGCTGCTCGTGCCGGCGACGGCCGTTATGACGTCGGCCTCGGGTAATGCGGCGGCGGTGATTCGGGGTTTGTCGGCCAACCGCATGGGCAAGGCCGAAATCGTGCCGATCACGACGGGACGCCGCATCGGCGACGAGATCGTGGTCGTCGACGGGTTGAAGTCGGGCGACGTCGTCATTACCGAGGGGCAACTGCGTATTCGGCCTGGTGCCGCGGTGCATGTCGTCGATGCCAAGCCGAACGACGCAGGTGCGAAGTCGAGCGGTACGGAGGCCACCGGGAGCTGATCGATGAAATTCACCGACTTGTTCATCCAGCGCCCGATTCTCTCGGTCACGCTGAGCTTGCTGATTCTGCTGACCGGTATCGCTTCGCTCGTATCGCTGCCGACGCGCGAATATCCGAAGATGGAAAGCGCGACGATCACGGTTACGACGCTGTATCCCGGCGCGAGCCAGGAGGTGATGCAAGGTTTCGTGACGACGCCGATCGCGCAGGCGATCGCGTCCGCGAACGGCATCGAGTATTTGACGTCTACGTCCACGCAAGGGCGCAGCGAGATCAAGGCGAAGCTCATATTGAACGCCAATGCCGATCGCGCGATGACAGAAGTGCTCGCGAAGATCCAACAAGTGAAATACAAGCTGCCGCGCGACGCTTACGATCCCGTCATCGGCAAGGTAACGGACGGGGTCTCCGCCGTGCAGTATCTGGCGTTCGTCGGCGACAAGGACAAGATTCCTCAGATCACCGACTTCATCACGCGCGTCGCGCAACCGTTGATTACGTCCGTGCCGGGCGTCGCATCGGCCGATATCGTCGGCGGGCAAACGATCGCGATGCGGCTGTGGGTCGATCCCGTCAAGCTGGCCGCGCATGGCCTCGCGGCCAGCGATCTCGCCGATGCGCTGCGCGCCAACAACGTGCAGGCGGCACCGGGCGCGCTGAAGGGCGCGGGCACCGTGGTGCCGATTACGGCCTCGACCGATATGCGCAGCATCGCGGGTTTCCGCGAGATGGTGATCAAGCACACCGCGAACAGCGTCGTGCGTTTGTCGGATGTGGCCACTGTCGAGATCGGCGGCGAAAACTACGACAGCAGCTTCTTTTACAACGGCGCGCCGTCGGTTGCGTTGGCGATTTCGCCGACGCCGGACGGCAATCCGCTCACGATCGTAGCCGGCGTGGACAAGCTGTTGCCCGACCTCCAGCGCGCGGCGCCGCCGGGCTTGAAAATCGTCAATGCGTTCGACACCGCGAGCTTCGTCAACGCTTCGATCGAGGAAGTCATTCATACCTTGATCGAGGCGATCGTCATCGTCGTGCTCGTCATCTTCCTATTTCTTGGCACGCTACGCGCGGTCGTCATTCCGATCATCACGATTCCGCTGTCATTGGTGGGCACGGCGGCGCTCATGCTCGTTTGCGGGTTTTCGTTGAACCTCTTGACGTTGCTGGCGATGGTGCTCGCGATCGGGCTCGTCGTGGACGATGCGATCGTCGTCGTCGAGAACATCCATCGGCACATCGAAGACGGTCTTTCCCCCGCGCGTGCGGCATTGCTCGGCGCCCGGGAGATCATCTGGCCCGTCATCGGCATGACCATCACGTTGGCAGCCGTTTATGCGCCGATCGGGCTCATGGGCGGGCTCACGGGGGCGCTGTTCAAGGAGTTCGCCTTTACGCTCGCCTGCGCGGTGATCGTCTCGGGCGTCATCGCGCTGACCCTCTCGCCGATGATGAGCAGCTTCCTGCTTAGCTCGAAGCTCAGCGAGGGCTACCTGGCCAAGCGCGTCGAGCATATCGTGCAGGGGCTCACCCGACGCTACGGCAACTTACTCGCGCGAACGCTGCACGCGCGCGCGGCCGTGCTGCTCGTTTGCGTGGCCGTGCTCGCGGGTATCGTATTCATGTTTCTCGGCGTACAGCGCGAACTCGCGCCTACCGAGGACCAGGGCTACGTATTCGTTCAGACGAAGGCGCCCCAGTATGCGAACGTGCACTACACCGAGCAAGTGTCGTCGCGGGTCGAGGCGGTATTCCGACGGTTTTCGGACTATCACAGCAGCTTTCTTTATAACGGCAGCGACGGGCAGAACAACGGTTTCGGCGGCATCGTGCTGAAACCGTGGTCCACGCGCGCTCAATCGGCGGGACAAGTGCAGGCCGCATTGAATCAAAGCAGCGCCGGTATTACAGGGGCATTCGTCACGGCGTTTCAGCCGCCCGCCTTGCCGGCCGGAAGCGGTGGACTTCCGGTACAAATGGTCGTGCGCGCACCGACTGACTTCGCCACGCTGTACGGCGCGATGGAAGGCATTAAAGGCGCGGCCTGGGGCAGTGGGCTATTCGCGTTCGTCGATAGCGACGTCGCATTCGACAGCCCCCAGGCGCATTTGACGATCAATGCGACGAAGGCCGGCGAGATGGGAATCGCCATGTCGGATATCGCCTCCACGCTGGCCACGCTCGTCGGCGAAAACTATATCAATCGCTTCAATTGGTTCGATCGTTCCTATGATGTGATCGCCCAGGTACCCCAGCGCGATCGTCGCGCGCCGGGCGATTTGACCGGCTATTACGTGCGCGCGCAGTCGGGCAAGCTCGTGCCGCTGTCTACGGTCGTCGACGTGCAGGTGGCACCGGCGGCCAACCGGCTACCGCAGTTCAATCAAATGAACGCGGTCACGTTATCGGGCGTGCTCTTGCCGGGCGTGACGATGGGCCAAGCCGTCGATTTTCTCGAACGTCAGCCGCTTCCGCCCGGCGCGAAAATCGATTGGCTTTCCGATAGCCGTCAATTCGTCACGGAGGGCAATCGGTTGACGGTGTCGTTCTGTTTCGCGCTCGTCGTCATCTTTCTGGTACTGGCCGCCCAGTTCGAAAGCCTGCGCGATCCGCTCGTCATTCTGGTGACGGTACCGCTTGCCGTTTGCGGTGCGCTCGTGCCGCTATGGCTCGGCTTCGGGACGCTGAACATTTATACGCAGATCGGACTCGTCACGCTGATCGGATTGATCTCGAAGCACGGCATCCTCATGGTCTCGTTCGCGAACGACATCCAACTGCGCGAAGCAGTGGGTCCGGCCCAGGCCATTTTGAAAGCGGCCGTCATCCGGATGCGGCCCGTCTTGATGACGACGGCCGCGATGGTGACCGGGTTGATTCCGCTCCTATTCGCGGGCGGCGCCGGCGCCGCGAGCCGGTTCGCGATCGGTATCGTCGTTGTCGCGGGCATGCTCGTCGGGACGCTCTTTACGCTGTTCGTGCTGCCGACGATCTATAGCCTCATCGCCAAGGACCATCGTCAGCATGCCATGTCGACGCGTGCCCAAGAACTCGAGCGCGAGGTGTCGAGCCATGCGTAACCCGCGTGTTGCGTTATTGCCCGCGCTGCTCTGCGCATTGGCGGCCGGCGGGTGCGCCGTCGGCCCCGATTACGTGGCGCCTAAACCGCCCGCGCAGGCAAACGGCGCGTTTTTAAGCACCGGCGATACCGCCACTACCGCGCCGTTGCCGCATGACTGGTGGCGGTTATACGACGACGCCAATCTCGATGCGCTCGTCGAGCGCGCATTCGCCGCCAATACCGATTTGCGCGTCGCCGTGGCGAATCTCGAGCGCGAGCGGGGTGTGTTGTCCGAAGTCGATACCGCCCAGTTGCCGTCTACGCAGATTTCGGCGTCGAAGTCGTACGGCAATAATGCGTCGTCTGCGGGGCAGGCCTTGCCGTTGCCCAACAAGCAATGGACCTCGGCGGGCGCGTTCGCGGTTTCTTGGGAGATCGATTTGTTGGGCCGGGTGAGGCGCAGCGTCGAATCCGAGCGCGCGAACGTTCAAGCGGCCGAAGCATCGCGCGACGCCGTGCGCGCGATGGTGGCGGCCGAGACGACGCGCAATTACGTGGCGGCGTGTTCGCTCGCGGAATCGGTTGCCGCGGCGCATGCGTCGATCGACATCGCGCGCGAGACGTTGACGCTGACGCAACGGCAAGTCGACGCGGGCGCTGCCTCTACGTTCGATGCGGAACGTGCGGGGGCGTCGCTCGCCAGCACCGAGGCAACCTTACCGCCTCTCGAAGCGCAGCGGCAAAACGCGTTGTTCGCGCTGGCGGCGCTGGTCGGGGCGACCCCGGCGGAGGTGCCGGCCACCGCGGCGGAGTGCACGCACCCGCCGAAACTTGCCGGACCGATCCCCGTCGAAGACGGCGCGGCGCTGTTGCGACGCCGCCCCGACGTGCGCCAAGCCGAGCGGAAGCTCGCGGCCGATACGGCGAGTATCGGCGTGGCGGTGGCCGATCTCTATCCGCGCTTTTCGCTCAACGGAGCCGTGAGCTATTTACGCGGCGGGACGTCGAGCGGCAGCGTCGCGACGCCCGCTTGGACGTTCGGCGTCGGTCCCGCGCTAAGCTGGAGTTTTCCGAACATCGGCGTGGCGCGCGCGCGGGTCAAGCAAGCGAGGGCGCAAACGCAGGCGTCGCTCGCGAGTTTCGATGGGGCGGTGTTGACGGCGCTGCGTGAAGTCGAACAGGCGCTGACGAGCCTCGGGGCGCAGCAGCGGCGTTATGCGTCGCTAGAACAAGCGGACGCTCGTACGCGCCGCGCTTATGAGCTGGCAAACGACCGCTATCGGGCAGGCAATATCTCGCAGCTCGAATTGCTCGATGCGAGCCGAGATCGCGTAGCGGCGCAGGCTGCGTTGGCGGATTCCGCGGTGTCGTTGAATGCGGCGCGCGTGGACTTGTTCAAGGCGCTCGGCGGTGGGTGGTAGAGGGCGCCAGAATACGAAAGGGAGCCTGGAGGGGGGCGACGCAATCGATGATCGCGGTATGCTCGGTTCGCGGAGATGCGCCATTTTTCTTGGGACGGATATCCCCCTCCATCGCCAGGTGGGTCACCTCATACTTCCAACAGAGGATATCGACGGGCCAGGGTCGCCGAACTACGAAGCTACCCGCGACTTGTACTTTCACCGACCTATGTGGTGACGACCGGATATGAGACATTCGGCGTGCTGTATGCCTGGATGTGGGCTTATCGCCAGATCGTCGTGTCGGTACATCAAACGCCACCTGATAGTCAGGAAATTATAAAAGCAATTACTCGTTACCCGAATGAGCGGCATTTGAAGATATTTTTTTCGCCTCCAATCAATCGGGAGTTATAAAAACGTTTCCATAAAGTAGACGGATCTTTCTTTAATCGTTTGTTTTTTTGCAATTATCCAAGTAATCAAGTGTAATAGAATTCGCGTCGATAACGCAGATATTCCATGCTATGTTGTTGATGCCCCGGGGCAGCTCATCGTTCTTCTTGAGCTATCCGAGGCCGGGCCTCAGTAGGAAGGGAAAAATAACTTCACCGAGGGTAAGCGGCGCAACCGTTCAGCGGTTTGGCCCTTACGATTGCATGGCCGAATCAGATCAAGAAACGACGCTGGCCGAGGATCCGGGTCTAGCCGCCCTCGTCTTAATCGCGCGCTTTCACGGCGTTGCCGCGGATACAAGCCAATTGCGGCATACCGCCGGGATGAAATCGAATTCATTCAATGAACGGGAGTTATTGCTTGCGGCTCGTTCGCTTGGACTCAAAGCTCGTAAAGTCGCCGTAACAGCCGAGCGTTTGGCTAAAACGCCTTTTCCAGCGCTTGCGCTCGATAAGGACGGCCGGCACTTTATTTTGGCAGGGTGCTCAGCCGACAAAGCGCTCGTGGTCGAGGCCGGGCGAAGCGCTCCAGCGACGACGACGCCAAGCGAAGTGATGGCGCGCTGCGATGGACATCTTCTCTTATTCGCATCGCGCGCTTCGCTGTCCGGCGAGCTAGCTCGATTCGACTTTTCCTGGTTCATTCCAGCCGTCGTTAAATATCGGCGTCTGCTGTTGGAGGTGTTCCTCGTATCGGCGGTACTGCAACTCTTCGGCCTCGTCTCGCCGCTGATGTTTCAAGTGGTGATGGACAAGGTGCTTGTCAACCGCGCGTTCAATACGCTCAACGTCGTTTGCATTGCCCTGTTCGTCAGCTCCACCTTCGAGATATTGCTCACGGGGCTGCGAAACTACGTCTTCTCGCATACGGCGAACCGGATCGACGTTGAGCTGGGCGCGAGGCTCTTCCGGCATCTTCTGGCACTACCGCTTGCCTATTTTGGTTCGCGACGTGTGGGCGACACCGTTGCCCGCGTGCGCGAGCTCGAAAATATTCGCAACTTCTTGACGGGCCAGGCGTTGACGGCCGTCATCGACCTGTTCTTCTCGTTCATCTTCTTCGCGGTGATGTTCACGTACAGCGTAAGGCTTACGACCGTCGTAATTGTTTCGCTGCCCGTGTATGCGGCCATTTCGATGACGCTCAATCCCGTCTTGCGTCAGCGCCTGAACGAGAAGTTCGCACGCAGCGCCGATAACCAGTCGTTCCTTGTGGAGGCGGTGTCCGCTGCCGAAACCGTTAAATCGATGGCCGTCGAGCCGCAATTCACGCGTCGCTGGGATACGCAGCTTGCCGCTTATGTCTCAGCCGGATTTCGCGTAACCTCGCTCGGCGTCGTCGGCCAACAGTTGATTCAATACGTCGGCAAGCTTGTCACGCTTGTCACGCTCTATCTCGGCGCGAAGCTCGTGATCGACGGCAAGCTCTCAGTCGGCGAACTGATCGCATTCAACATGATGTCGCAGCGCGTCGCCGCCCCCGTGCTGCGGCTCGCGCAGTTATGGCAGGACTTCCAGCAGATCGGTATCTCGATGGGGCGGCTAGGGGATATCCTCAATACGCGCACCGAGCTGCCGCAAAGCCGTCAGGCGCTGCCGGCGGTCAAAGGCGAGATCGGCTTCCAGAACATCCGCTTTCGTTATCGTTCCGACGGTCCCCCAATTTTGGATGACGTCTCGCTCGAAATCCGCGCCGGGCAGATCATCGGCATCGTCGGCCGTTCGGGCTCGGGCAAGAGCACGCTGACGAAGTTGCTACAGCGGCTCTACATCCCCGAGCATGGACGCGTCTCGATCGACGGCATCGATCTCGCGCTTGCCGATCCGGCCTGGCTGCGCCGCCAGATCGGCGTGGTGCTACAGGAAAACCGGTTGTTCAATCGAACGATTCGCGAAAACATCGCCGTCACGGATCCGGGTACGCCGCTCGAAGTGGTGATCCGCGCAGCGCGGCTCGCAAGCGCACACGAATTCATCTCCGAGATGCCTGAGGGTTACGACACCGTCGTCGGCGAGCACGGCTCCAACTTGTCGGGCGGACAACGGCAGCGCATTGCGATTGCACGCGCACTCGTGACGAACCCGCGCATTCTGATCTTCGACGAAGCCACGAGTGCGCTCGATTTCGAGACGGAACGCATCATCCAGCAGAACATGCGTGCGATGTGCGCGGGGCGTACGGTCATCATCATCGCGCATCGGCTCACCGCGGTTCGGCATGCCGATCAAATCATCGCGATGGACAAGGGCCGCATCGTTGAGCGCGGCAAGCATGAGCAACTACTCGATCAGGCGGGATACTACGCACACCTGATTTCTCTTCAGAATGCCTAGGCGGATAACGTGCAATTGGAATCGTTCAGAGTGCAGGCGCTAACCGATCTGATGCGTCGCTACGGCGCCGTCTGGAAGGCGGCATGGGCGATACGCCACCAGTTCGAGGGGCCGCCGCGGCTGGCACACGAACTCGCGTTCTTGCCGGCCAATCTCGAGCTAGCCGAAACACCGGTGCATCCCGCGCCGAAATGGGCGATGCGGATCATCGTGACGCTGGCATTGCTTGCCGTTTTGATCGCCGCATTGGGTCAGCTCGATATCGTCGCGGTTGCCAAAGGCAAGCTGATTCCAGACGAGCGCGTGAAAATCATCCAGCCGGCGGTCACTGGTGTGGTCAGGAGCATCCTCGTACACGATGGTCAACGCGTTACCCCCGGACAATTGCTGATCGAGCTCGACCCAACACAGTCGGCTGCCGATTCGAGCAAGGCGAAGGCGGCGAAGACCGATGCCGGGCTTGCAATCGCTCGCGCGCAAGCGCTGCTCAAGGCTCAAGCGGGCGGCGGTGACCCATTGCTTGCGCCGGTTGATGGCGCGTCTAGCCAGGACATGGACGAAGCGCAGCATTTCGCCGATGGCGTTTATCGAGCCTATGAGGACAAAGTTGCCAGCTCGCGGGCTGAATTGAGCAAACGCGAAGCCGAGCTTGCCACGACGCACGAGCAAATTGCCAGTTTGGAGGCGACGGCGCCGCTCGCGCGACAACAGGCGAATCAATACCGACTGCTTGCGAAAGATAAGTACGTGGCGCAAACCGATTATCTGGACAAAGAACAAGCGGCGCTGCAAAAGGAGCACGACTTGGCGGCGCAGGAAAGCCACGCTCACGAATTGACGGCGAATATCGCCGAGCAGCGTGCCGATATTGCGGCAACGATGTCGGAGTTTCGCCGCGCGCAACTCGACGACTTGGACAAAGCCACGCAGCAACTTCAGCAGAGCCGCAATGATGAAACGAAGGCCGTCACCCGTCAAAAGCTAATGAGCCTGACGAGCCCGGTATCGGGCACGGTGCAGCAGTTGGCCGTTCATACGCTCGGCGGTGTCGTGACCACGGCGCAATCTTTGATGGAAATCGTGCCGGACGACTCCGTTGACGTCGAAGCCAACATCGAGAACAAGGACATCGGCTTCGTGAAGGTAGGGCAGACGGCTGTCGTGAAGATCGAAGCGTTTCCCTACACGCGCTACGGCTACCTGACGGGCAAGGTCGTAGAGGTGCCGAACGATGCGGTTCAAGACAAGAAGCTCGGCTTGACGTTCGTTGCGCGTGTTCGCTTACCGACTAACCGAATCTTGGCGAATGATCAATGGATGAACCTGACTCCCGGCATGGAGGTGACGGCCGAGATCAAAACCGGCAAGCGCAGTGTCGCGCATTACTTTCTCGATCCGGTGATTCAGACTGGCGAGGAGAGTCTGCGTGAACGGTAATCGTCGGCCGTCCATGCTTATACGGGGGCGATGGGTGGTTGCTTGCTCGATATGGATGAGACTGTTCTGTATCGTAGGGCCTGCGCGCGCCTTTGATCCACTTTTTGCCGAGCGGGCGATTCCAGCCACGCCGGCTGCGATGATGAAGGGTGACGCAGTGACCGGGACGTGCGTGTTCGGTGCGATGCAGACTCCGCTTCGATTGCCCGAAGCCGTCGAGCGCGCGCTTTGCAACAATCCCCAGACTCGCCAAGCCTGGGCCGACGTGAAGGCCGCCGCAGCCGCGGTCGGCAAGGGCCGTTCGGCTTACTTGCCGCAGGTCACCGGCAATTGGCAAGGGACGCGCGATGAGACGAAGGAAGCCATTAGCGGTTTGTCACAGTTTGATTCGACCTATCGAAACAGCGTGCTTCGCAATGAAAGCGTTTCGCTGAGCTGGGTGCTCTACGACTTCGGCGGACGTAAAGCCGCGCTCGCCAATGCGAACGCATTGCTCGTAGCCGCCCGCGCCAACGAGGACGCGACGCTGCAAGCGGCATTCGCGACTGTTGCCAAGGACTACTACGCCGCGCAATCGAAACAAGGCGCATTCGTTGCGGCGAAGGAAGTCGAAGAGACAGCCGCCGACAGCCTGAAGGCGGCCACGATGCGTGCCGATCATGGTGCCGCGCCGATCACCGATCAACTACAGGCGCGGACTTCATGGGCCAACGCCGTTGTCGAGCGCACGAAGGCCGAGCGCGATTGGCAAACGGCATTCGGCACACTCGCCGCGGATATGAATGCCGAGCCGTACACGGCGGTTGTGTTGCCGGACGTGGCTGACGGAGTGGCGCCGGACAATGAGTTCGACGAATCGGTGGCCGATTTGATCGGCGATGCGAAGCGATTTCATCCGAGCGTCGCAGCTGCCGAGGCGCAGCTCGAAGCGGCGCAGGCAAAAGTCCGGCAAACGAGAGCAGAGGGCATGCCGACGGTCAGCTTCGTCGCCAAATATAGTTGGAACAATCAGCCGACGACGCTGGAGCTCGGCGTGCCGCAGGTTCCGGCAACGACGCGCGAATGGTACCTCGGCATTCAGGTGACGATCCCGTTCTTCGAAGGCTTCGGCCGCACCTATGACATTCATCAAGCGCAGGCCGAGGCGGAAAAGCAGCGCGATGTGCTCGACGAAGCGCGACGGCAAGTGGGACTCGACGTGTGGACGAGTTATCAAGCGCTGGAGGGGGCCGGCAAGAATGTGACGAATAGCGCGACACTGCTTGATGTCGCGCAACAGTCGTACGCCGCGGCGCAACGCCGATATCAGATCGGCGTTGGCAGCATCCTCGAGTTGCTAAACGCGCAATCTGCGCTCGCCGAGGCGAAGCGGCAGCGGATCGAAGCACTGACGGATTGGAGGTCGGAGCGGTTGCAGTTGGCCGCGAAGCTGGGGCGGTTGGGGATGTGGGATGTTTTGCCGGGCTCATGATGAGGCGAGCTATGGGCACTCCTTCTAAACGTGACTTCGATGCGAGATGTTTGTTTTGCCGAACGGTCTTATTGAGGTCGTCGGTGGGAGATGAAATGGTTTCAGTAACTGTTCGTAAATTTTAATCGACGATTATGTTAAAAGCAAATTTATTGCCAGTTTCATGTGCGAGCACGCTGATATTTATCACCGGTCTTTTGGCATTTGGCTGCTCTCAATTTATGATGAATTATGTTGGAATTTGCGCGGCATTTTTTTCAATCGGAACGGTCTGTTCTGTGTTTGTGTTTGCCATTGCGGTCATCAAGAAAATTGGTTCTGACACGAGAGGGGTAGCCTTGGTTTTGATGTGGGTATTTCTATTGATTGGATATTTCATTGAGCTTCGTCACATTTTGGCAAATATTTGTCTTAAATGAGAGGATATCATGGCCACATTGGAAGGATTGGCGCCGTTTATCAACGGAAGCGGGTACGCATTCGGCTCGGTGGATGGTCTTGCAAGTGTGCGGTCGGCAGCAGCAGATCTTAGCAAGAACCGGAGCGACCCCGGCCTACAGGCAGCGTATAACGCGGCATATTGGAATGCCGTTGCCGCCGAGACTGCATTGATACCGGGTGTCGGCGCCGTTTATGCATCGAAAGCATTCGCAGCAGATCTAGTGAGCATATCGGTAAATAAGATAAACCCGCTTTCGGAGGAAGGTGCTGGCGCCTACGTCTCATTGATGAGCAATTTTGCCATCATGCTGTCGCAAGGCGTTGCGGTAAGTGCGGTTGTCGGCGGCGGTCCGATTACCATTGCTATTGCAGGAACGACATTCGTCGCTTCAGAGTTGGTCGATTTTGCGAGCGCTATTCTGACCACCGCTGGGGTTTACATCGATAAGGACACAATCGGAAATTATCTTGCTCAAGGCACTAGCGCGGCGGGGATCAATCCGAATGCGGATGGATCATACAATGTATCGAATACCGGTAACTCGTCATTGAATATCGGTTTCAATGGCATTATGCCCCAGTCGACATTTACTATGAACTCCGTCGACATCCAGGCCGGCAACGCGCTTTACGTGCCGACCGTCGACACCAATGGCAATATCACGGGATTCACTGCGCGGGTGCCGACGGACGTCTATCAATACGGCAACGGGACGGCAGGAGCGAATTTCGGCAACGACGCGTCAGTCGCGACGAATGTAGCGGGCATCCCCAATTCACCGGCGGGCGCAGCCCCCACCGCTGTATGGAACGTCTCCAATGTAAACGGTACTTCCAACAACGCTGTCGTTGTTCAATATTCTGACGGTACGTTTGGCTCACTAAGCGGCAGTGTAGGTAACTACACCGTGCAAATGAAAAACGTTGGCGCCCCACTGCCCGGCGAGTCCAATGAAGTCAGCATGACCGATGATAACGGTCAAATTTCCGCCTCAATTAACGGCAGTGGCGCGACGCTAGATGCCAGCAAGTGCGCAGTCAACATCAGCGGCGATACCAGTGCGACTCTGAATGGTTCGAATCTCGCGGTGACTGCGCTCTCCGGCTCCGCCTTCACACTGAATGGCACCAATGATCAGGTCAGTGCATCCGGCGCTACCATGACGTTGGCAATGAACGCTAACGCCGATATCGTCGGCAACAACAACGTTGTTACCGATGTTTCAGGCTCCGCCGACGTTAGCGGATCGCACAACGATGTAAGCGTGTCAGGCGCAGGCGCAAGTGCCAGCGTGAACGGTGTCGACAATGACGTCTCTGTGTCGAGCAATGCCTCGGGCAGCACGATCGCGTTCGGCGGCACCAATACAGGTGCCGATACGCTGAGCGTCGCGTCCGGCGCAACAGGGGTAACGGCACAATTGGGCGGCTCGACCACAACGCTCGATCTCGCCAGCAACACCAGCGTGGCGATCGACAGTGTTAGCGGCGGTGGTACGGTAGTCGGCACAACGGGCGATAGCGTCACGCTTTCCGGCAAAGACATCACGCTGGATGCGACCGCGGGCGAATACACGTTCACAGGCACCGGCAGCACTGCCGACGCCTCGAACAGCACCATCGACCTAACGACCGGCGGCAGCCTGAACCTCGCAGGCAGCGGAGACACAGTCGCGTTAGGAGAAGGCTCGACAGTCACCGTGGGACACAACTTCAACGACACGATTCAAAACGACACCAACGGGCAGACGATTTCAATCGACAACGGAGACCTCAAGTTATCCGGCAGCACGCTCGCGTGGTCCGCTGGGGTGTCCGATACCGTTGCCGTCGCCGCGAACGGCGCCACCGTCGCGACCGCGTACGACAGTGCGACCGACTCGAACCTGACGACCGTGGTCGACACCGGTGCGAACAGTGGCATTACCCAAATCGCGACGACGACTGCGGGCTCGAGTTCGGACATCTACGACACGACGATCACCAATGGTTCGGACAAGGTGCTGGAGACGGAAACGAGCGTGTTGTCGAACGACGCGCTACAGTTGCAAAACGAGTCGACTTACAACCTGAATGGCCAGTTGACGCAGACCGCGAGCTACGACGATGGGGTGCTGGCGCAAACGAACGACTACTCGTACGTCTACGGCACGAACGGCGCGCTGAGCGCGATCGACATCAGTAGCTACAGCGGCAGCAATGTGCTGAAACAAACCGAGAGCATGCAGTACGACGTGAGCGGTGTGAACGACGAAAACGTGATCGACTACGCAAGCGGCGGCTCCCAGGTTCAGCAGCTCACCGGCCTGCCGAGCAATATGTCGCAGCTCGACGAAAACTTCAGCGGCACAGATGGCGCGGGCACGGAGACCGCGATGATTATCGATTATGCCGCCGGCGGTTCGCGAGAGCAGCTACTGGGCGCCTTGCCGAGCGGCACGATGGCTTCCTTCGAATATTTCGATGGCGCCAACGCGACGGGTACCGAAAGCGCGACTGTAACGAGCTCCACGAACGGCGATTACGATTATCAGATTCTATCGTCGACTACCATGCAAATCGGTGGGAGCCAAATTGCATCGGTACAATCGACCAGTACCGATGGTGCGACGCTGGACGTGGGCGCTGGAGCCATGCTATCGGTGACCGGCAACGACATGGCGGTGAACGCGACAAGCAGCACTTCGGTCACCGCCCAAGGCAACGGCGACACGATCATCGGAGCGAACGACGACACTGTCGCCATCGCAGGCACGGACGACAGCGTCACGGCTGCCAGCGGTAGCTCCATCAGCGTTGCTGGCCAGGACGATACATTGACGGCGTCGGGCAGTTCGATCTCGTTCGATGCCGGTAGCCAGGCTACGGTCACCGGAACGGGCGACAGCTTCACGATCGCATCGGGCGATGCAATTGGTTTGGGCAGCGGTGCCACCATTACCTCAACCGCCAACAATAGCGTAACGATCAACGGTGCGTTCGCGTCGGGCGATGTGCTCGACCTGAGCAACGGCTCCATTTCGGGTGCCGCCGACAGTAGCGCAACCATTTCCGGTTCGAATGATTCGATCGTGGGCGGGGTGAAGGACACGTTCGCGATCGTCGGAAACAACGATAGCGCGACCGCGGGTAGCGGTAGCGTGATCAGCGTTGCGGGCCAGACCGATACGGTGACCTCATCGAGCAGCACGATCGACGTTGGAGCCGGAGACCACGTTCAGATCGATGGCACGGGTGACGGTGTCACGGCTGGCAGCGGAAGCGCGATCTTCGTGAACGGCGAGAGTGATTCGATCGCGACATCGGGCAGTTCGCTCGACTTCGGCGCCAACAGCCAAGCTACGGTCACGGGCACAGGCGACAGCTTCACGGTTGCCGCCGGTGATGTCGTCAATTTGGGGAATTCAACCATCACCGCCAGCGGCAGCAATGTGACGATTGATGGGTCCTTCGCGTCGGGCGACGTGATTGACCTGAGCAATGCGACCGTTACGTTGGGGGCTAATGCAAACGTGACGATCGTTGGCTCGAATGACACGATCGAGGGCGGGGCGGGCGACACCATCAGCATCACCGGAAATGGCGATACCGGCTCGTTTGGGAATGGCAGCTCGGTGAGCTTGACGGGGCAAGGCGAAAACATCACCGCATCGGACAGCACGATCGATGGGGCCAACGGCTCGACGTTCACGCTGTCCGGCGGTAGCGACAGTGTCAGCTTGTCAGGCTCGGGCGACAATGTTGACCTGCTTGGTGGGACGGGCCTGTCGGTAACCGGAAGCGGCGATACCATCAACACGACGAGCGGCACGAGTTTCAATCTCTCCGGCAGCAGCGATAGCGTTGGTCTTGGCGGCTCGGGCGATTATGTCGGTTTGCTCGGCGGCACGGGTCTTTCGGTGAGCGGAAGCGGCGATACCATCAATACGAGCGGCGGCACGAGTTTCAATCTCTCCGGCAGCAGCGATAGTATCGGTCTCGGCGGCTCGGGCGATTATGTCGGTCTGCTCGGTGGCACGGGTCTTTCGGTGAGCGGAAGCGGCGATACCATCAATACGAGCGGCGGCACGAGCTTCAATCTCTCCGGCAGCAGCGATAGTGTCGGTCTCGGCGGTTCGGGCGATTATGTCGCTTTGCTCGGCGGCACGGGTCTTTCGGTGAGCGGAAGCGGCGATACCGTCAACACGACCGGCGGCACGAGCTTCAATCTCTCCGGCAGCAGCGATAGTGTCGGTCTCGGCGGCTCGGGCGATTACGTCGGTCTGCTCGGCGGCACGGGCCTGTCGGTGAGCGGAAGCGGCGATACCATCAACACGACGGGCGGCACGAGCTTCAATGTCTCAGGCAACAGCGACTCCGTCGGCCTGGGTGGCTCGGGCGATTATCTGGGCCTATCGGGTGGCTCAGACAGCGTAAGCGGTACGGGAGACACCATCGATACGACCGGAGGGAGCAGTTTCAACCTATCGGGCGGCAGCGATTCTGTTGGATTAGGCGGCTCCGGTGATTATCTTGGCCTTCTCGGCGGTACGGGCTACAACGTTTCCGGCACCGGAGACAGCATCGTTACGCAGTCCAACACCGGGCTGCAAGTCAACGGCAGCAGCGACACCATCAACATTGGTGCGGACTCGTCTATAGACGTGACCGGCGGCAGTGGCGACGTCTTGGACGGTAATGCCGTTAGCGGTGGAGATACGTACGATACGAACGGCAGCGATACCTTGTCCGGGCCTGGCATCGGGGGTGGCGATGGCGGCGCACCCACCGGTGGATACGGATACGGCGGTGGTGGCGGATATTACGGATACGGCGTGGCTGGTTCGAGCGCGGTAGTGTCTGCTGCAATCGGTCACGATATCGGGTCGATCGCCCAATACGACTTGAGACATGGCAATTTGGCTGGTGCCGCCGCAGCCGAGCGTGCACTTTATAGGGCCGATGAAACAGCGCATCAGGCGCCGACGGCAGGTTCGGGTGTGGCAATCGGTACAGGCGAAAAATGGGCGGCCGGCAGTGTCATCACGTGGAGCGTTTCCAGTGATATGTCGCAATACGGCAGCGATGTGCAGCAAGCGTTTGCGACTTGGGCATTGGCGTCGGGGCTGAAGTTCGAAGAGGTGTCGAACACTTCTAGCGCAGATATCCGGATTGATCTGGGCGACCTCAATACGGCGACTTCGGGAATAGTGGGTTATACACGCTCGAAGAGCGCGTCCGGTGTGATTTCGGGCGCCACGATCGAACTCGAAGATCCGAAGCAAGATGGGCTGATTGCCGGCAGCAATGGAACGCAGACTTACACCGGGACCAACGCGACGCTGGAGGAGGCGCTGCTGCATGAAATCGGTCATGCCCTGGGGTTGGCCGATGACACGGACAGCAACTCGATCATGTATTACGAGCTGACGTCAAGCAATCGAACGTTGGATAGCACCGACCTCGCCGGGATTAAAGCACTCTATGGCTCGGCTTCGGGGGCGTTGCAATCCAGCGCGGCGATGTCGACGAGTGCTGCCGGCGAAGCTGGGATGCAGGCGTGGATCTCGAATCAGCTCGGCCAGATGGTTGCAAGCATGGCGGCGTTCAACGCACAGCACGCCGCGGCGATGACCCATATCGCCCAAGCGGCCGACCCTCATCTCGTCACGCTTGCTGCCAGCAGCCATTGATTTTTAACTAACCTCTCGCCAACAAGGAGCCGCATGGTTCACCGATTGCATTTGATCTCGGGCCTGCCCCGTTCAGGATCGACTTTACTGTGCGCGCTCCTGCGCCAAAACCCGCGCTTTCGCGTAGCGATGACGAGCCCGGTCGCCTCGCTGTGCGGCGTGCTTCATCAGAAAATGTGCGGTGGCGAGTTCAGTGTCTTCTTCGACGATCCCAAGCGCGCCGCCATGTTGCGCGGCGTGTTTGACGCATACTATCCCCATGTAGAGCCGGAGCACGTCATTTTTGACACGAATCGAACGTGGACGGCCCGCTCGGCGCTGCTGCGCGAGCTGTATCCGCAATCGCGCCTCGTCTGCTGCGTTCGAGACATCGGTTGGATTATTGACAGCATCGAGAAAATGCTCGCTCAGAACCCGCTACAGCTATCGCGGATGTTCAATTTTCAACCCGGTGGCTCCGTCTATTCACGCGTGGACATGCTGATGAATTCGGAGAACGGGCTGATCGGCCTTCCGTGGAGCACGCTGCGGGAAGCCTGGTTTGGCGACGAAGCCAAGCGCCTGATCATCATCCCGTATGAACACCTGGTGAAAGAGCCCGAACGAACGCTGAGAAAGCTCTATGACGAGCTCGGCGAGCCCTGGTTCGCGCACGACTTGAACAACGTGATCTACGATGAGCCCGACTACGATGCGCTTCTCGGCATGCCCGGTTTGCACAAGGTCAGAGAGAAGGTCGAGTATCGTGAACGCAAACCTTGCATTCCGCCGGACCTGTTTGCGAAATACGCGGGCAGCTCGTTTTGGGCTAAGCCCGAGCTGAACACCCGTGGTGTGAAGATTTTGTGACCGGCCACAAGAATGCCGCTCGATTCGCGGATCAGACCACGCATGGCCCGCCGTTATACTTCTCGCGGAGGTTTGCCAGCTCGGGTCGCTGGCGTCGTGGTTGATAATTTCATTGAACAAGTTGCTGCTACGCATGACGGAAAGGTATGCGGCTTGCTCATCTAGCACTCAATCGACGCCGAACAACGTTGCCGGCGTGATGTAGAAATAGCCCTTTTCGATGGCTTTTTCGATCAGTTCGGGCTTCGACGAGGCCGTGAACTTGTCTTTCAATGCATCGATGTGATGCTCGACAGTGCGGACGGAAATCGAAAGAAGCTCGGCGATGCGGCGAGCGACGCCGCCGCGCAATAGGAAGAACAAAATCTCCGTTTCGCGCGGCGTCAAGTCGATGTCGCGCTTCTCGCGATTGATGACGAAACTGCCGCGCGGCATCGATTTCGGTAGCCCGCTCGACGCCGTATGCTCGTCGCGGACGAGTCGCAGCATGTTGCTGTTGATATCGGTGATATCGGTGCCGTGCATAAGCACGCCGCGCGCATTCGTTTCGCAATCGACGAAAGGCTTCTTCACGACGAGATAGGCTTTCACGCCGATTCCGCCTGCGTGATAGATGTTGATGCTGCGGATGGTGGCGCCGCGCTCCATCACGATCCTATCTTGCGCAAGATAGCTATCATCGTACGAGCCGAACGCGGCCGGCAAATCGTGATGCCTGAGCCCAAGCATCGGGACGTCTTCGTCCAATCCCATCGACTGCTTGAATGCCGCGTTTCCGTAAAGGAAGATCGATCCGGCGTCCTTGCACGCGCAAACGCCGGGTATCTGATCGATCAAGCTTGAGAAGGCCGGGCTGATCAAATCACTCATGATGCATTTCTCCCGAATGGTTCGAACAAGACGTCGCACGCGACCGATTCCGCGAACTACCTATTATGCGCGATTCGTTTTGAATATTCACGCCGCTTATGTCGAAACCTACTTCAATTGGATGTGGATATAGACAGGTTCGACCGTAACCGGTTCGATCGTCGCATGCGTCTATCGCAATGGTTTGGCCGCGCATCGCCCGCGCCAATTTTTTTGGGTAGAAAGTACGGAAGCGACAGGCCGCGCCGAACGCTATCGTCATAGCAAGAGTGTTGCCGGGCCGAGGCATCGGCGGCGAGTGCCGCAATGCGCCCAGGCTGGCGACGCTCTTATCCCTTCTTTCAGTAATCCGTGCATTTCCGGAGGGCGGGTATAGGGCGCTAGGTCATCGGCGCCAAAGCGATAGCGCTCCCCGGAAGCAGCACGATTTCCCTAATGGAGCCATTCATGTCGAAGAACGAAGCGGTCATCAGCGCAGGAAAAGGTGTCACGTTCGTCAACATCATCGAAGTGTCGCCCGAAAATCAAGCCAAGGTGATCGATGTCCTCAACGAAGGCGTCGAAAAGGTCATCCGCCACAAGGACGGCTTCATCTCGGCGAGCATTCTGGCGAGCAAGGACGGTACGAGCGTGATCAATATCGCGCAATGGGAAAACCCCGACAACGTGAAGGCCGTCCGTGAAGACCCGGCCGCCCAAGAGTATGTCAAGCGCACGGCGGCGCTCGCGAAGGCTGCGCCGAACCTGTACTCGGTCGTCTCCGTGCATGCCTGACCGATTCTGAAGCGACGCGGCGGCCTCGTGCTCGGTTGGCGTTTTTAGGGGCGGGGCCGCCCTTATTCGATTCGCGACTATCGGCGCCAGATCATGACAGTCACCATAGACACCGATTATTTGATCGCAGGAGCGGGCATCGGTGGGCTCACGGCAGCATTAGCGCTGCATGCCCACGGCGTTCATGATCTGCTGATCATCGAAGCAGCGAAGCGCATTCGTCCCCTCGGGGTAGGCATCAACATCCAGCCGGCAGCAGTCGCGGAACTCTATGCACTCGGATTGAACCGCTCGATGGAGCGCTCCGGTATCAAAACCGAACGCGTCGCGCATCTGGACGAGAAAGGTAAGCAGCTTTGGAGCGAGGCGCGCGGGTTGCCGAGCGGTAGTCCCTATCCGCAAATCTCGATTCATCGCGGTGTGCTCGAAATGAGCCTTCTGCGTGCGACGAAGGCGCGTTTAGGCCAGCATGCGGTGCGCACCGGTACGCGCTTGGTTTCGTTTCATGAAGAGGGCGATCGCGTTGTGGTCACCGCGATCGATCAATCGACGGGAAACGAGGTGTGTTTTCGGGCGAAAGGCCTGATCGGTGCGGACGGTATTCATTCGGCCATACGTGCGCAGCTTCAAGGCGACGGTAACGTCGTGAAGCGTACCCCGATCACGATGTGGCGAGGAGTGACCGAATGCGATCGCTTCCTCGACGGACGCACGATGATCGTTGCCAACGACGTCTACTCGACGCGGCTCATCGCTTATCCGATTTCGAGCGAGCACGAAAGGCGCGGTAAGGCGCTGGTGAACTGGGTTTGCATGGTATCGGCGGACACGCGCATTCGCCTCGATCGTCCCGATTGGAGTGAAACGGGCAAGCTGGACGACATCCTGCCGTTCTTTTCGCATTGGCACTTCGATTGGCTCGATATCGACGCGCTGCTCAGTGGAAGCCGAACGATTTTGCAGTATCCGATGGTCGATCGCGACCCGCTCGAGCGATGGGGACGAGGGAAGGTTACGCTGCTGGGCGATGCAGCGCACCTCATGTATCCCGTCGGCGCGAACGGTGCCTCGCAAGCGATCCTCGACGCGTCTGCGCTCGCATTCGAGCTTTCGAGCCGCAAGGAGGTGGAGACAGCCTTTGCGCACTATGAAAGCGCGAGAAGACCAGTCACGAGCAAGATCGTTCTCGAAAATAGATTGAGGGACCGGACCGAGCGGACCCTGGCCGTTAGCAGTTCGAACGACGGAGAAAAGGCCGTCGTCGTTGAAAACATGGTGAGTCGCTACAAGCAAAACGTCGAAAATCAAAAAGCGCATCAATCTTCCACCGAGGGACAATGATCATGAGCACGGTTCGGCAGCGCTACGATGCGATCGTCATCGGCGCGGGCTTCGCGGGCATATACGCGTTGTACAAGCTTCATCATGAACTGGGACTGAACGTCCGCTGCTTCGAGAAAGGCGGCAGCGTGGGCGGCACGTGGTATTGGAATCGCTATCCGGGCGCGCGCACCGATACCGAGACGCGCGTTTATCGATACTCGTTCGATAAAGAGATTTACGACGGTTGGAATTGGAATAGCCGCTTTGCCAATCAGCCGGAAGTGCTCGCTTATCTGCGCTCGATCGTATCGCACTATGAGCTCGACCCGCATATCACGCTCGATACGTTCGTCGAGTCGGCTCGGTACGACGCGGACGCGAACGAGTGGATCGTGACCACGTCGGAAGGCGAAAGCTTCGCGTGTAAGTATCTGCTCACGGCGATCGGCGTGTTGTCGAAGCTGAACTTTCCGAAGATCGCCGGTCGCGAGAAGTTTCGCGGATCGGTGGTGCACACGGGCAACTGGCCGGACGAGTTGACGCTCGAGGGCAAGCGTATCGGGGTGATCGGTACCGGTTCGACGGGCGTGCAATTGATCAGCGCCGCCGCGAAGACGGCGGATCACGTGACGGTGTTTCAGCGTAATGCGCAGTATTGCGTGCCGGCGGGCGACGATCTCGTGGCCGAGGCCGATATCGCGGACTATCGGCAAAATTTCGAGCAGATTTGGGACGGCATTCGAGGCACGCGGGTAGCGTGCGGTTTCGCCGAAAGCATGGTGCCGACGTTTAGCGTTTCGCCCGAGGAGCGCGAGAAGGTCTTCGAAGAAAATTGGAAGATCGGTACCGGCTTCCGCTTTATGTTCGGCACGTTCGCCGATATCGCGAGCAGCGAGGAAGCGAATAAGGAAGCGACTCGCTTTATCGAGAAAAAGATTCGCGAGATCGTGAAGGATCCGGAGACCGCTCAAAAGTTGATTCCGGATCAGTTGTATGCGAAGCGCCCGATCTCGATCAACAACTATTACGAGGTCTACAACCGGCCGAACGTTTCGCTCGTCTCGGTGAAGAACAACGATATCGTCGCATTCACCGAGCAGGGCGTGCGTACCGCCGACGGGCAAGAGTATGAGCTCGACGTCTTGGCCTTCGCGACGGGCTTCGATACGATCGTCGGCAGCTTCAAGGATGTCGAGATCAAGGGGCTTAACGGTGTCGAATTGAAGCAGCACTGGAAGGACGAAGCGACGAGCTTCATGGGCATCGCCACGTCGAACTTCCCGAATTTCTTCATGGTGCCGGGGCCGAAGAGCGTGTTCTGCAATATTCCTCCGGGTGTCGAGGCTCAACTCGATTGGATCGCGGCGCTGATTCGGAAAGCCCGGTCCGACGAGGCGAGTGCGATTCGCGTCACGCCCGAGGCAGAGCGCGAATGGACGCAGATCTGCGATACCTTCGCGGCTTATACGCTGCTGCCGAAGGTCGATTCGTGGATCTTCGGGGCCAATGTTCCCGGGGCGAAGCGGCAAACGCTGTTTTACTTCGGCGGACTCAGCGGCTATCGGGAGGCGTGGTCCGAACTAGCGAAGAATGATTTCAAGGGGTTCTTGTTCGATCGAGTGGGTTGATACGAAAGGTATCGTCGCGGCCTCGCTCGACCGGCGAGGCCGCTCATAAGATTGCGGTATCCCGTCCCTCATGCCCCGTGACCGCACGCATTTTAGATATCGCCCCGCGTTTATTAAACCTCTCAAGCTCGTTTGCACGCGGCGCATGCGATATGCAACTTTTTCTCACGCAAGAACAATGATGAAAAATATACCTTGCGCGAGACGATGTGTAAAACATCGTATAAATCCCACACTTCGATAATTTTCGATGTACTATGCGTCCGTCCTGGGCAATGCATGGTGCGTAGGCGGCGGATCGTGAAACGTAAGCCGCGCGACTTAACAACTCGTTACCTTGCAATTGTCTAAAACCGCGCCGTCCCCTTACAAGGTTTAGACGGTGGATATATTCCACTCATCGGAATGTATTCAATAAACGCGGTCGTTCCGCCGCCGCTCGATATGCGGTGTTGCGGGCCGCCTATCATCCTGATCGAGGAGAGCGACGGATGGCTGAATACGGGCAGGTGGGTTCATATGAACTCGATGATAAGGAGTCCGAAGTAAATGGGGTCGATTACCGCGCCATCGACCACATCGCGCTCGCGGTACGCGACTTGGAAACCGCGGTGCGATTATTCACGAACGTCCTCGGCTTCACGCTAGTTAGGCGCCGCACCGTCAAAGGCGCCCGCACGGGCATGGTCGCCGCCGAACTCGAAAGCGGCAGCACGAAATTCGTGCTCTGCCAAGGCACGGAACCGGAATCCCAGGTATCACGACTCGTTGCGGCACACGGTCCCGGCGTTGCGCATATCGCCCTCGAAGTGGACGATGTCGCCCACACGGTGAAAACGCTGACGGCACGGGGCATGCGCTTCGATACGTCGGTTATCAACGGCCCGGGCCTCACGCAGGCCTTCACGGCAAGAGATCCCAATACCGGCATGAGCTTCGAGTTGATCAAGCGCCATGGCGAGGAAGGGTTTGTCGACAGCAACATTCAGTCGCTCTTCGAGCAGCTCGAACGATCAAATTCCTACTGACTGTATTTGCATACTGCTTCGCGATGGTCGCGGACGGTATCGGCACGCCCGCCTCTCGGCGGGGGTGACGAATAACCATTCGTCTCGCATGAGCCTATCGCAATTAACTCAATGAGGAATGGGATGTTCAATGACCCAATAGCGCGGTCTTCTCGGCTGTCCGTCATGAATTTCTTAAATGAAGCGGCAAATCGATATCCGACAGCCATTTCGTTTGCCTCGGGACGGCCCGCCGAATCGTTCTTTTCATTGGAACGCTGGTTGAGTGCCGTTCCGCTATTTATCGACCATATGGCAAGGGAAAACGGATTCAGCGTTGCGCTTGCCGAAAAACGCCTTGCGCAATACGGGCCTACAGCAGGAATCATTGAGGCGTTGATCGCCGAGCAATTGCGCATCGATGAGCGTATCGAATGCGAGCCGGAGAGGATCATCGTCACCGCGGGATGCCAGGAAGCGCTCTCGCTCCTGATTCCGGCTTTGTGCCGCGCACCGGGCGACGTCATTCTCGCACGCAATCCCACCTATATCGGCGCCACAGGCGTTGCCGATTTCGCAGGCATTGAAATCGTGCCGGTCGAGCCACTCGCCGGCGAGGACTGGGCGCATACGCTCACGCGCCTCGCGCAAGAATTGCGGCGCGCAGGCAAAACGCCTCGCGGCTTGTACTTGACGCCCGAGTTCGACAATCCGACAGGGACGGTGTTGAGCGAGTTAGAGCGCCGCTCGATCATTGCCGGATGTGCAGAACATCGAATTGTGGTGCTGGAAGACAACCCGTACGGAATGTTTCGCTTCGAAGGCGCGGCCACGCCGGCGATGGCCGCGCTAGACGACGTGGGCTGCGTCGTCTATCTCGCCACTTACTCCAAGACGCTATGTCCGGCGGTACGCGTGGGCGCGGCGGTCGTTCCGAAGCGTTTGTTCGGCAGCGTAGGCGAGGCCGACCGGCTATTGGCCGAACTGGGCGAGCGTAAGAGCTTCGTTACCGTCAATACCAGTCAGGTCACTCAGGCGATCGTAGGCGGCGTATTGCTTAAGCAACAGTGTTCCCTGGGCACCGTGATCGAGGGGCCTAGGCTGCATTACCGCCGTAACCGCGACGCGCTCTTGCGCGCGCTCGATCTTGCCTTCGGCGCGGGCCATGAGGGTGTTGCTTGGAATCGGCCGGAGGGTGGGTTCTTTCTCAGCCTATCGCTCCCGTTCGAGTTCGGGCGGGACGAGACGGCCGCATGCGCGCGAGAGCAGGGCGTGATCGTGATGCCGATGACGTTCTTCACGCTCGACGAGACGCACCGTAAAGAGGTACGGCTTGCGTTCAGCAATACCGATGAGGGCGAGATCGAAGCCGGTGTGGCGCGACTCGCGCGTTACGTCGACACGCAATCGAGTTTGGTCCAATGACGCGCCTGCGGGACAACCATCATGTGCAAAACGCTGATCGTCGATAACTTCGACTCGTTCACCTACAACGTCTTCCAGCATATGGGCCAGGCGTGCGGTGTGGAGCCGACTGTCGTGTTGAATACGATGCCGCTCGAGGAGATCGATTTCTCTCGCTACGACTGCATCATCGTGTCTCCAGGGCCTGGCACCCCAGCGGTCGCGGCCGATGTCGGTATCAGCGCGCGCCTTGTTCGAGAGACGCAACTGCCGTTGCTCGGAATCTGCCTCGGCCATCAATGCATGGCCCACGAGCACGGCATGGAGGTTGTGTTGGCGCCGGAGCCTAGGCACGGACGCGTAAGCGTGGTTCGGCACGACGGCCGAGGACTATTTCAAGGCTTGCCGCCGTCGCTCTCGGTCGTGCGTTATCACTCGCTCGTCGTGAAGGAAGTAGCCGGTCCATTCGAATTGAGCGCTTGGGGCGATGACGGCGTCATTCACGGCATCCGCCACCGGACGCGTCCGCTGCACGGCGTGCAGTTCCACCCCGAATCGATCTGCACGGAAGGTGGCGGCGAGCTCTTTCGCAACTTCCGCGACATCGCGCTCGCCCACAAGAATCGGCGCGCGGCCTAGGCGCCGGTGCGCACGCCTATCCAACAGGCGACGGATACATCCTTTGTCTGGGAGATCCACGATGAACGGTTTTGAACTCGAAGTGATGCAGATCCCCGGCCACGCCGATGCGGCGGCGCTGTTCGAGCGCGTTTTCGCGCCGGGCGGCGCCTCGTTTTTATTCGAGAGCAGCCTGGTCGTCCCCGGCTTCTCGCGCTTTACGTTCATGGGCGACGCACACGGACGATATGGCGAGCGCATCACATACGACGTGCCGACTCGCACGGCGACCGTGCATGCCCAGGGTGGCGCGCGCGCCGAACGCGTCGAGAGCATCTTCGATTTTCTGGAGGGCCGGCTCGCGCAGCGGACCTTGACCTGTCCGACGCCACTGCCGTTCGGCTTCGATCTCGGGTATGCCGGGGTATTCGGTTACGAGGTCAAGGCAGAGACGATCGGCGCTCACCCGCATCGCTCCACGGTGGCAGACGCTGCCTTCCTATTCGCCACGCGCATGCTCGTCATCGATCACATCGCCGACGAAACCTATTTGCTCCACCTCGTTCATGACGAGGTCTCTCGTGGGGAGGCGCAAGCCTGGTTCGCGTCGGTGCGTGCAACGATGGCGGCGCTGGCTACCGCGAGCGCAAACGGGACGGCAGAAAACGTGGCACCAAACGCGACATCAAACACGGCACCTCGCCGCAAATTGTCGCTCGGCGACGTGCAAGCGTGGATCGCGGCGCATGCCGAGATTCGGCACTCGCGCGATACCTACGTCGACAAGATCGGCGAGGCCTTGGGCGAAATCGTGCGCGGCGAAAGCTACGAAATCTGCCTTACGAACGCGATCACGTTCGAGTTCCGCGAGCCGCCGTTTTCCCTTTACCGCACGATGCGCGCGCTCTCGCCGGCTCCGCACGCAGCGTATTTCAACGCAGGCGAATTCGCGCTGGTCAGCGCTTCGCCCGAGCGCTTCCTGTCCGTCGATCGGCAGCGAGTGGCAGAGGCGAAGCCGATCAAGGGGACGCGCCCGCGCGGACATACTCCCGACGAAGATGCGGCCATCGTACAGCAACTGAGGACGAGCGAAAAAGACCGGGCGGAAAACCTGATGATCGTCGATTTGCTGCGCAACGATCTCGGACAAGTCTGCGAAATGGGCTCCGTCTACGTGCCTAAGCTCTTCGACGTCGAAACGTACTCGCACGTCCACCAACTCGTCTCGACCGTGCGCGGTACGTTGAAACCCGGAGTCTCCTCCGTCGATTGCATTCGCGCGACATTTCCCGGCGGTTCGATGACCGGCGCGCCGAAGAAGCGAACGATGGAAATCATCGATCGGCTGGAACAGGGCGCACGCGGCATCTATTCCGGGGCGCTCGGCTGGTTCGGGACGTCCGGCGCCTGCGATTTCAGCATCGTGATCCGCTCGGTAACGATCAGCGGCGGTACGGCGCATCTCGGAGTCGGCGGTGCCATCACCGCATTGTCCGACCCGAATGAAGAATTCGACGAGACGATGGTCAAAGCGCGCGGGATCGTCGAAGCGGTCCAGCACGTCCGGGCCGGCGTGGCCTAAGCACCGGCTCCCGTCGCTTCCCGCCGTTTCGGCCGAACTACATTCCAAATGCAAGCGCCGCGCTTTGCGTCGAGCGCTTAAAGCATTCGTACGAGGGACAGGCATGATTCGCAGCCCATGGCTTTCAGAGGCTTTTCCGTTGACGACGGCGCAGCGTGAAATCTGGCTAGACCAACTCGTGCACGGCGATGCACCGGTCTACAAGATCGGCGGCTATACGGAAATCGAGGGATCGGTCGACCCGGCGCAATTCGAGCGCGCGGTCAATCTGCTGATCGAGAAGCACGATGTGCTGCGTACGGTTTTGGTGCCGTCTCCCGACGAGGAGGGGATGCCGCGGCAAGCGATCGTGAAAACGATGGCGGTGATCGTCCCTGTGCGCGATTTTTCAACGAGCGCGGATCCGCGCGCCGAGGCCTGCGCCTGGGCGGAACGGCAACTGAAAACGCCGTTCCCGCTGGATGCCGACGAGCCGCTTTATCGATTCGAATTGCTGAAGCTAAGCAATGCAAACTATTTCTTTACGCTGAACTTTCATCATTTGATCGTCGATGGGTGGGCGATTGGCCTACTCGTCGATTCCCTGTGCCGCATCTATTCGGCGTTGGTCGAGGGCTTGGCGGTTCCCTTGGTTGCCCCCTCATATATCGAATTCGTCGAGCGCGATCGCGGCTACCGCACATCGCCGCAGTTCGAACGGCAGCGCGCGTACTGGTTGGACAAGTATCGGTCGGTACCGGATCCGCTGTTCGCGCGACGCGCGCACGAACCATCCGAGGGTGGCACATCGCCGAGCGGACACCATGCGGTGAAAGTGCCGCGCGCCTTTTTCGACCGTATCGTCGCATTCGCGCGCGAGTGCGGATCCACACCGTTGCAGGTCATGCTAGCCGCGCTACAGATCTACTATGCGCGGACGAAGCAACGAGATGAGATCGTCGTCGGCATCCCCGTTCTGAATCGCCCGAACGCTCGCCTGAAAGAAACCGCCGGGATGTGCGTCGGCGTCAGCGCGATACGTTTGTCGTTCGACGGCAGTGCGTCGTTCGAGGCCTTGCTGCACTCGATCGGGCGTACGCTCAAGCAGGATTATCGATATCAAGGCTTTCCGCTGAGCGAGCTCAATCGGGCCGTGGAGCTATGGAAGTCACAGCGCGTACAGATTTTCGATGTATCGGTGTCGTACGAGCGCGACAACTACGACTTGCGTTTCGCGGCGGGCCGCGCCCGAATCCGCATGTTGTCGAGCGGCTATGAGCAGATGCCGCTCATGCTCCATATTCGCGACAACCCCTACGACGATTGCGCGTGGATTCACTTCATGTACAACGTCGCCTGGTTCGACGCCGCGGAGATCGACGCAACGGCCGAGCGTTTGTTGGGGTTGCTGGAGCAAGCGCTCGCGCAGCCGACTCGGCCGGTTGCGCAGCTTGCGGTGACCACGCCGGCAGAGCGGCGCATGCTCGCGCAATGGAGTGAAGCGAAAGCGACATTCACCGCAACCGAAACCCTCCACGAACGCTTTGAGCGAATCGCCGAGCGGATGCCGAACGCCGTGGCGCTGACGTTCGGCGATGACTCGCTGACCTACGCCGCGCTCAACGATCGCGCGAATCGGCTCGCACGGCGCTTGATCGGTCTGGGCGTGAAGGCCGACGACCGCGTGGCAATCTGCGCCGAACGCGGCATCGAGATGATCGTCGGCTTGCTGGCGATCTTGAAAGCGGGCGGCGCTTACGTGCCGCTCGACCCGGCTTATCCGCCGGAACGCCTCGCCTGGACGCTCGAGGACTGCGCACCTGTTGCGGTTCTGGTGCATGGCTCCACGCACGAGCACCTTCGGCAGGCCCCAGTTGCCGTACCGATACTCGACCTAGACGACCCGCATGATGACGAAAGCTCGGCTATACAGGCCGGCAATCCGCAAGCGATGGGCGTTGACTCGTCTCGGCTCGCTTACATCATCTATACGTCCGGTTCTACGGGCCGACCCAAGGGTGTCATGGTCGAGCATCGGAACGTGACGCGTCTTTTCGATGCCACGCGCGCCTGGTTCCGATTCGACGACCGCGACGTATGGGCATTGTTTCATTCGTTCGCATTCGATTTCTCGGTCTGGGAAATTTGGGGGGCGCTGCTGCACGGCGGGCGATTGGTCGTCGTCCCGTACTTGACGAGCCGATCTCCCACGGACTGTTACGCCTTGCTGTGCGAGGAGGCCGTGACGGTGCTCAACCAGACGCCGTCCGCCTTCCGGCAATTGATCGCGGCGCAAGGCGAACATCCGTGTGCGCATTCTTTGCGGACGGTGGTTTTCGGCGGGGAAGCACTTGAACTGTCGATGCTGACGCCGTGGTTCGAGCGCGCGATCAACGCCGATACGCAACTCGTCAATATGTACGGCATCACGGAGACGACCGTTCATGTGACATATCGCCCGATCGACCCAAGCGACGTACGAATCGATCAGCGCAATAAGGCCAATTCTGTCGGCATACCGATCCCCGATCTGGAAGTTCATGTCCTCGACGCGGGCATGCAGCCGGTTCCGATCGGCGTCGAAGGGGAGCTCTATGTCGGAGGGGCGGGCGTGGCGCGGGGCTACCTCAATCGTCGCGAACTCACCGAGGCTCGATTCGTACGGCATCCGTTCGACTCAGGCGCGCGCCTCTATCGCAGCGGCGACGTGGGACGCTGGCTACCCGACGGGACGCTCGAGTACTTGGGCCGTAACGACGACCAAGTGAAAGTGCGTGGCTTTCGCATCGAGCTGGGCGAAATCGAAGCGGTATTGGCACAAGCCGAAGGCGTGCGCGAAGCCATCGTCGTCGCGCGCGAGGATAGTACGGGCGACAAGCGGCTCGTTGCGTATTACATCGGTGAACGCCGCGACGCTCAAACGCTGCGCGAGCACGTGCATTCCCGATTGCCGGAACACATGGTGCCGGGCGCATATGTCTACCTCGAGCATTTCCCGCTCACGCCGAACGGGAAGCTCGATCGTCGCGCATTGCCGGAACCCTCCGGATCGACGCACCGATCGACCGAGTACGAAGCGCCGCGCGGCGAACGGGAGCAGGCGCTCGCGCGGATATGGTCGGAGGTTCTGCGCGTAGCCCGCGTGGGTCGGCACGATCATTTCTTCGAACTTGGCGGGCATTCGCTACTGGCCGTCAAATTGATCGAGCGGATGCGGCGGGAGGGCTTGAAGGCGGACGTCAAAGTGCTGTTCAGTCAGCCGACGCTGGCCGCATTGGCTGCCGCCGTCGCGCCGGAAAACGAGGACGAGGTGCCCGATAACCGCATTCCCGACGCCTGCGGACGGATCACGCCCGATATGCTGCCGCTCTTGACGTTGGAGCAATCGGCGATCGACACGATTGCGGCTCGGGTACCCGGCGGTTACGCCAACATACAGGACATCTATCCGCTCGCACCGCTTCAGCAAGGCATCCTATATCACCATCTCTCGGCACGCGAGGGCGATCCCTACCTCATCCAAGTGCTGCTCGGCGTCGATTCCAAGGTCCGGCTCGATGCGTTGATCGCGGCGTTGCGCGAAGTTGTCGCGCGCCACGACGTCTTGCGGACCGTCGTCTTGTGGGAAGGACTCGACGAACCGGTGCAGGTCGTGCTTCGGCATGCGCACCTGCAAGCCGAGGAAGTCGCGTTTGCAAGCGGAGACGAACACGGCGAACCCGTCCGCGAGCAGTTGAAGGCACGTTTCGATCCGCGCCGGATTCGGCTGGACGTCAGGCGCGCACCGTTGATGAAAATCGCTTACGCGCGCGACACGGACAGCGACGCTTGGTATGCGGTGTTGCTGTTCCACCATTTGATCGACGATGCGACCTCGCTCCGATTGATGCGTCGAGAGATCGCGCGGATTATGCTCGGCAACGGACAGGCGCTAGCGCCGCAGCTTGCCTATCGCCGCTACGTGGCGCAGACGCGAAAGCGATCCGACGACGAATTCCATGCGGCGTTTTTCCGGGACATGTTGGCGGACGTCGTCGAACCGACGCTGCCGTTCGGCATTGCCGACGTGCGCGGCGACGGCCGCGACGTGCGAGAGGCGAAGCTCGCGCTGTCGCAGGCATCGAGCGAGCGCGTGCGGCGCCATGCGAAGACGCTCGGCGTGAGTGTCGCAAGCCTTCACCATCTCGCTTGGGCGCGTGTGGTCGGCGTGCTATCCGGGCGAGACGATGTGGTGTTCGGCACCGTTCTCATGGGGCGCCTGCTCTCGGGTGGAGACGTCGAGCGCGCCATGGGGATGTTTATCAATACGTTGCCGGTGCGCGTGGATCTCGGCTCCGTGCCGGTGCGCGACGCCGCGGTGGCCGTCCATGCGCGCTTGAGCGCGCTGCTTGCCCACGAGCATGCGCCGCTGGCGCTCGCGCAACGGTGCAGCGGCGTCTGCGCGCCCGCGCCGCTCTTCGGCGCATTGCTCAACTTCAGGCACGGCGAGGCCGAGTCGGACGATCCGAGCGCACGGCTCGATTGGGACGGCATCGACATTCTCGATTTCGTGGAGCGCACGAACTATCCGCTCACGATGTCGATCGACGATCTGGGGGATGCCTTCTCAGTGACGGTGCAAGCCGTCGAGGGTATCGATGCTGCCCGCGTATGCGGCTATGTTTCGCAGACGTTGGACAGTCTTTGCGACGCACTGGATACGTCGCCGAATATGCCGGCGCATGGGCTCTCCATTGTGCCGTCGAATGAGCGACAGACGCTGCTCGAAGCGTTCAACGCGACAGCCGTCCCGTATCCGAAAGGCGAGACGGTGCACGGGTTGTTCGAGGACCAAGCGGTACGGACGCCCGATGCCATTGCCATCCGCTATGAAGGGCAAGATTTCAGCTATCGGGTGCTCGACCAGCGGGCCAACGCGCTCGCGCATCGGCTTGTCCAGGCCGGCGTGGTTCCGGGCGACCGCGTTGCGATCGGCGTCGAGCGTAGCGCCGAAATGGTGGTCGGGCTTCTGGCCATCCTGAAAGCGGGTGCGGCTTATGTACCGCTGGATCCGGCTTACCCCGAATCGCGGCTGAAGTACATGCTCGAAGATAGCGCGCCTGCCGTGCTACTGACTCATAGCAGAACCGTGAACATCTTCAAAGGCGCGAGCGTGCCGGCACTCGACATCGGCCGCTTCGGTCTACCCGATTTTCCGCCATCGATGTCGGTGACAACGGCGCCGGTCCTTGCCGGCGTCGACGCGCATCGTCTTGCCTACATCATCTATACGTCGGGATCGACGGGACGCCCCAAAGGCGTGATGAACGAACATCATGCCGTGGTCAATCGGCTGCGGTGGATGCAAGCGGCGCTCGATACCCAAGCGGGCGACGTCGTATTGCAAAAGACGCCGTTCAGCTTCGACGTCTCGGTCTGGGAGTTCTTCCTGCCGTTGATGGCCGGCGCGAAGTTGGTGCTGGCCCGAGCCGAGGGCCACAAGGATCCGGCCTATCTGTGCGATCTCATCGAGCAGGAACGAGTGACGACCGCGCATTTCGTCCCGTCGATGCTGCAAGCGTTCCTTGAAACGGCGCAGGCCTCGCGCTGCGCGAGCCTCGCTCACGTCGTGTGTAGCGGGGAAGCGCTGCCGGGGACGTTGCTACGGCAATTCCATGCGGCGCTGCCCGCAAGCAAGCTGCACAACCTGTATGGGCCCACGGAGGCAGCCGTCGACGTAACGGCGTGGGTATCCAACGGTCAAGCGCACGACACCACGAGCGTCGAGCGCCCGCCGATCGGCCACCCGATCAGCAATACCCGAATCTACATCCTCGATGCGCACGGTCAGCCCGTGCCGCTCGGCATCGCGGGCGAGATTCATATCGGCGGCGTGCAGGTCGCGCGCGGGTATTGGAATCGCCCCGATCTGACAGCCGAGAAGTTCGTGGACGATCCGTTTGCGCAGACAGCGGCGGCGCGAATGTATCGGACCGGCGATCTCGGGCGATGGTTGCCCGACGGCAGCATCGACTATCTGGGCCGCAACGACGATCAAGTCAAAATTCGTGGATTCCGTATCGAACTCGGCGAGATCCAAACGCGGCTGGCCGAGATCGAAGGCGTGCGGGAAGCGGTCGTCGTGGCGGGCGGCGAGAAACGGCTCGTCGCCTACGTGACAGGCGCGGCACCGAGTGCCGAGGTCATCCGCGCGTCGCTCGCCGAGCGCCTGCCCGAGTATATGGTGCCGTCAGCCTATGTCCTGCTCGATGCGCTGCCCTTGACGCCGAACGGCAAGCTTGACCGCAAGGCGCTGCCGGCGCCCGACCGGGCCGCTTATCGACAAGTGCGATATGAGCCGCCGCTGGAAGGCAAGGAGCAAGTACTGGCGGCGATTTGGACTTCATTGCTCAATCTCGAACGAATCGGTCGGCACGACAACTTCTTCGAACTGGGCGGCCATTCCTTGCTGCTGATCGCGTTGATCGAGCGTATGCGGCGCGTAGGTCTGCATGCCGACGTTCGGTTGCTGTTTTCGGCGCCGACGCTTGCCGAGCTCGCCGAGCGCGTCACGTCGGGCCGGCTTAGCCCGGCGATTCCGCCGAACTTGATTTCGCCGGGTGCGGCGCGCATCACGCCGGCCATGCTCACGCTCGTGGATCTGCCGCAAGCGGCGATCGATTCGATCGTGGCGGGCGTCCCCGGCGGCGCTGCGAACATTCAGGACATCTATCCGCTCGCCCCGCTACAGGAGGGTATTCTCTACCACCATTTGTCGACGACGACCGGCGACCCCTATCTGCTCTACGGTATGTTCGCGTTCGAGCGCCGTGCGTTGCTCGACGATTTCATCGCGGCGCTCGAACGCGTCGTAGCGCGACACGATGTATTGCGGACCGGCGTGGTATGGGAGGGGCTCGAGACGCCGGTGCAAGTGGTATGGCGCCACGCTGCGCTGAAGGTGGATGAGATTAGATTCTCGCCGTCCGAAGACGATGCTGCGGCGGCTTTGCGGCTGCGGTTCGATCCGCGGCATACGCGGCTCGACGTGCGGCAGCCTCCTTTGCTGCGGTTGGTTTTCGCGCAAGATAGCGGCGGGCAACGGTGGACGGCGATGCTGCTGTTTCACCACTTGGCGCTCGATCATGCGGCGTTGGCGGTCGTGCAAGACGAGATCCGCGCCCATCTATCCGACCCATTGGCGCAACTGCCGCAGGCCGTGCCTTACCGCGAATATGTGGCGCAGGCGAAGCTCGGCGTTACCCGGTCCGAGCATGAAGCCTTCTTCACGCAAATGCTCGGCGACGTGGGCGAGCCCACGCTTCCCTACGGTCGCGGCGAGGTGCGGGGCGATGGGAGCAGGGTCGCGGAACATAGCGTGGCAGTGTCGTCTTCGCTCGTTGCACGTTTGCGTACCACGGCACGCACGCTGGACGTGAGCACGGCCGGCTTGGTGCATGCCGCGTGGGGGCGTGTGCTGTCGGTATTGAGCGGCGTCGCGGACGCCGTCGTATTCGGGACCGTGTTGTTCGGGCGCTTTCAAAGCGCGAGCGAAGCCGGTCGCTCGGTTGGACTCTTCATCAATACATTGCCGTTGCGCGTCGATGCGGGGACCGTAGATGTCCGAACCGCGGTCAAGACGACGGCGTATCGGCTTGCAGGGCTACTTGCGCACGAACATGCCTCGCTTGCGCTCGCGCAGCGTTGCAGCGGCGTGAGCGCACCCTCGCCGCTCTTCGGCGCGCTGCTGAACTACCGGCATAGCGATGCGCCGGTAGCGTCCGGGACCGCGGGCACGATGCTACCCGGCATCACGATGATCGATGCGCACGAGCGGACGAATTACCCGCTCGTCTTGTCGGTGGACGATTGGGGCGATGCGTTGTCTTTGACGGTGCAAGCCGTCGACGGCATCGAACCCGCACGCGTCGCGGGGTACGTGCTGACCGCACTCGAAAGTTTGTGCGATGCCCTTGAGCATGCGCCGCAAACGCCGATGCGCGCGTTGACAATCGTGCCCGCCAACGAGCGGCGCGAATTGCTCCTCGAGTTCAACGCCACCGCCACGGATTATCCGCCGCACGAGACGGTCCATGCGTTATTCGCGCGCACCGCGGCTCGCGCGCCGGACGCAGTGGCGATCGAGTACGAGAGTCGCGAGTACCGCTATCGCGAGTTGGATCGGGCAGCCGATGCGCTTGCGCGACACCTTATCGAACGCGGCGTAGTACCCGACGCGCGCGTGGCGATTTGCATCGAGCGCAGCCCGGCGATGATCGTTGCGCTCCTGGCCGTCATGAAGGCGGGCGGCGCTTACGTGCCGATGGATCCGAGCTATCCTCCTGCGCGCCTGCGCTACATGGTGGAGGATAGCCGTCCCGTCGTACTGCTCGTGCACGCGCCTACGTCGCATCTCTTCGATGCCATGCCGGTGCAGACGATCGAGGTCGGCGATGGGGGCTTGCCGGAATCGGTCTCGCCGTGCGAGCCGTGTGCGTTGCCCGGACCGGCGGCCCATGATCTGGCTTATGTGATCTATACATCGGGTTCGACCGGACAACCGAAAGGGGTCATGGTCGAGCATCGGCAATTGCTCAATCTCGTGCATTGGCACATCGATACGTTCGCTTTGACGCCGGGCGATCGCACTGCTGCCATGGCCGGCGTCGGGTTCGACGCAGCCGCATGGGAGATCTGGCCCACGCTATGCAGCGGGGGCACGCTGCTGCTGCCGCCTGTCGCCACGGCGGGCGACCCGCAGAGACTGCTCGACTGGTGGTGCCGTCAGCGTATCGACGTCGGCTTCTTGGTGACGCCGCTGGCCGAGCTGGCTTATGCGACAGGCCGCGCCAATCGGTGGGTCCGGACCTTGCTGATCGGCGGCGAGCGACTGAAGCGGCCGCTCGAAGGGCTCCAGCCGGGGCAAGTGCTCGTCAACAATTACGGCCCGACCGAGGCCACGGTCGTCGCGACTTCGAGCGCATTGAGCGCCGGCGACTCGGGTACGAAGATCGGTCGTCCGATCGCGAATGCGTGCATCTATATCTTGGATGCCGATGGCGAACCTGTGCCGATCGGCGTGGCCGGCGAAATCCATATCGGCGGGGGACAAGTCGCGCGTGGTTACCTCGACCGCGCGGAACTCAGTGCCGCGAAGTTCGTCGCCGATCCCTTCGTCGACAGCCCCGCCGCCAGGATGTATCGAACGGGCGACCTCGGCCGCTGGCTGCCGAGCGGCGAGATCGAATATCTCGGTCGCAACGACGAGCAAGTCAAGATTCGCGGTTTCCGGGTCGAACTGGGCGAAATCGAAGCGGTGCTCAGTCAGGTGGACGGTGTGCGAGAAGCCGCCGTCGTCGTGCGCGACGACGTGCCCGGCGAGCCGCGGATCGTCGCTTACTACATCGGCGAGGCGGAGCGGGCGCGAACGCTTAGCGAGATCGTCTCGCGCGCGTTGCCGCGGCATATGGTGTCCGCCGCGTTCATGCCGTTGGCCGCGCTGCCGTTCACGGCCAACGGTAAGCTCGACCGCAAAGCGCTGCCCGCGCCCGAGACAAGCGACGCGGGCGCGCAGACGTTCGTGGCCCCCGAGACTGGCTTGGAGCAGACGCTGGCGGCGATATGGCAAGCCACGCTGGGCGTTGAGCGCGTCGGCCGATTCGACAATTTCTTCGAACTCGGCGGCCACTCGCTGCTTGCCGTTTCGCTGATCGACCGGCTCCGCCGCGCGGGACTGAACACTGACGTTCGCACGTTATTCGCCGCGCCTACGCTCGCTGCGCTGGCCCAAGATATCGAGTCGGGACAAAGCGGGCGAAGCAGCCAAGAGGCTTTGATCACGCCGCCGAATTCGATCCCCGAGGGCGTGCAACGCATTACCCCCGACATGTTGACGCTCGTGACGCTGACCGAACGAGACATCGATGCGATCGTCGCCGGCGTACCGGGCGGAGCACGGAACGTTCAGGACATCTACCCGTTATTGCCGCTGCAAGAGGGCGTTCTCTACCATCACTTGACGGCGGACGAGGGCGAGGCCTACTTGTTGCGCGCTCGCTTAACATTCGACGATCGGGCGGCGATCGAGCGCTTCTCGGGTGCGCTGCAAGCTGTCATCGACCGCCACGACGTGCTCAGAACCGCGATCGCATGGGAGGGGTTGAGCGAACCGGTGCAGGTCGTGTATCGGCAGGCAAGGTTGCCCGTCCATGAAGTGTCGTTGGAGCCGGGCGATGGCGACCTGCACGCTCAGCTTGCGGAGCGTGTCGATCCGCAGCGGTATCGGCTGGATCTCGGCGTCGCGCCGCCTATCCAATTGCATATCGCGCACGACGCGCTTCGCGGCCGCTGGGTGGCGGTCCTATTGTTCCACCACATCGCACTGGATCATGCCGGCGTCGAGGTCCTGTTGAACGAGGTTCAGGCCCATTTGCTGGGGCGGGGGCAGTCGCTCGCATTGCCCACGCCTTTCCGCGAGTATGTGGCACGCGCGCGCCTCGATGCGCAAGAGAACGATCATGAGGCGTTCTTCAGAAAGATGCTCTCCGACGTCGATGAACCGACGTTGCCTTACGGTCTCGTCAATGTGAGCAACGGCGGCGAGCCGATCTCCCAGGCGCGGCATCGTCTAAGCGGCGAGTTATCGGATCGCTTGCGTCAAGCGTCGCGCCGGCTTGGGATCAGTGCAGCCAGCGTGTTTCATCTTGCGTGGGCGCGCGTGTTGGGGCAGTTGTCGGGACGCGAAGATGTCGTGTTCGGCACGGTGCTGCTCGGGCGCTGGCAAGCCAACGCAGACGTAGACCGTGCGCTGGGACTGTTCATCAATACGCTGCCGATTCGAATCAGGACGGAGGCAAGCGGCGTACGTGACGCTCTGCAACTGACGCATCGCGCGCTGTCCGACCTGCTCGGCCACGAGTATGCCTCGCTTGCGCTCGCTCAGCGGTGTAGCGGCGTGGCGTCGCCGATGCCGCTATTCAGCGCGTTGCTGAATTTCCGGCATAGTGCCGGGCGAGACGATGCGACGCGCATGGATCGCCACGCGTGGGACGGCATCGACATCCTCGATGGCGAGGAGCGCACCAACTATCCCTGCGCATTGAGCGTCGACGATCTTGGCGATGCCTTCGAGTTGACCGCCCAGATCGCCGGGGGCCATGAGGCGATGCGTCTATGCGGTTACGTCGAGCAAGTGCTGCGGCGACTCGCTGACGTGCTCGACGCTAGGCCCGATACGTCGATGGGGGAACTGTCGATCCTTTCCGACGAAGAACGCACGGAACTGCTGATCGGTTGGAATGCAACGGAGCGTGCGTTCCCGGGCGACGAGGCGGTGCACGCCGTGTTCGAGCGTATTGCCGTGCGCCAACCTGACGCCCCGGCCGTCGTCGATGGCGAAGCAACCTTGACCTATGCGCAACTGAATCGACGTGCGGACCAGCTCGCGAATACGCTGATCGGCTTGGGCACGCGCCCCGGGGAGCGCATGGCGCTACTGCTCGATCGATCGGCTGCTTTGATCGTGGCGCAACTGGCGGTGCTCAAGTGCGGGGCGACGTACGTGCCGCTCGATCGCAACGCGCCGGTGCAGCGCCAGGGTTATATGCTCAGCGATTGCGGTGCGACCCGCGTGCTCACGCAGGCGGGTTTTGCTGTGCCCGAACAAGCCGGGATCGAGCGCGTCGACCTCGATCGTATTGCCGATGCCGAACCACAAGACGGCGATGCGGCGCATCTCGAGCCGGCGCACGGACAAGCGCGAGCACCGGCCTACATCATGTACACGTCGGGTTCCACCGGGCAACCTAAAGGGGTTGTTATCCCCCATCGGGGCATCAATCGCCTGGCGGTGAACAACGGGTACGCGGCGTTCGATGCGAGCGACCGGATCGCTTTCACGTCGAACCCGGCATTCGATGCCAGCACGATGGAGGTATGGGGTGCGCTGCTCAACGGCGCATGCCTCGTCATCGTGCCGCATGAGACCTTGCTGTCGCCTCAAGATTTGGCGGCGTTGTTGCACGCTCGACGCGTCACCGCGCTCCATCTCGTCGCGGGATTGCTGAGTGCGTATGTCGATGCACTGGCCACGGTATTTCCGACCCTGCGCTACTTGTTGACCGGGGGTGACGCGGCCGACGTGCGCTCGATTCAGCGCATTTTGCGCGATAGTCCGCCCGCGCGCTTGATTCACTGCTACGGGCCGACCGAATCGACGACGTTTGCCACCACTTACGCGCTACGCGCAGAGGATGCCGGCGATTCGATCGTGCCGATCGGCAGGCCGATCTCGAACACGCGCGTCTACCTGCTGGATACCTCGGGCTGCCCTGTGCCGGTCGGTGTTGCCGGGGAAATTTATATCGGCGGCGACGGTGTGGCCCTCGGGTACTTGAATCGCGACGACCTGACGGCCGAGCGTTTCGTACCCGATCCGTTCTCGCCGGTTGCGAATGCTCGGATGTATCGTACCGGCGACTTGGGGCGATACCGGGCGGACGGCAATATCGAGTACCTCGGGCGCAACGATGCGCAAGTGAAAATCCGAGGCTTTCGCGTCGAGCCCGGCGAGGTGCAGGCGCAGTTGGCGCAGCGCGGGCTTGGCGATGCAATCGTCGTCGCGCACACGGACGCGGCCGGCGAAAAACGTCTCGTGGCCTACTACGTGGGCGATACGTGCGATGTCGAGGCGCTTACGATCGACCTACGGGCGAGCCTGCCCGACTACATGGTCCCGTCGGCATTCGTCGCACTCGATCGGATGCCGGTAACGCTCAACGGGAAGGTCGATCGCCGCGCGCTGCCGGCTCCGCGTTTCGATGCAGATCGAGGCGTTGCTTATGAGGCGCCTGTCGGCGAAGCGGAGCAGGCGCTTGCGCAAGTCTGGTCCGACCTACTCGATGTCCCGCGCGTGGGGCGGCGCGATAACTTCTTCACGCTGGGCGGCCATTCTCTGCTCGCGGTTCGTGCGATCGGCAGGCTGCGCCGACTGTTCGGCGATGCCGCGACCTTGCGGGCGCTCTTCGAAACGGAGGATCTTGCTGCCTTCGCCGCGCGCCTGGGCACGGTGGGCGGGGACGGACCGTCGCCTCTCGGCGTCGTGCGCTCCGGGCCGCTACCGCTGTCGTTCATGCAAGAACGTCTGTGGCTCATTCAACAGCGCGACGGCGGCAATGCTTACAACATGCACGGTGCGCTTGCATTCGACGGACCGTTGTCGCTGCCGGCGCTGCGCGCCGCCGTCGATGCGCTCGTCGCCCGGCACGAGCCCTTGCGGACGCGTTTTCACTACGACGCGCAGGCCGGCATGCCGGTGCAGATCGTGGATACCCCGGAGCCCGTGCATGTCGACATCGTCGACGTCGGCGAAGACGAAGTGGCCGCTGCGCTCGCACGGCATGCCGGTGCGACATTCGATTTAGAGCATGGTTCGCCTTTCACGGTCGTCGTGCTGCGGGTTGCGCCGAGCCGGCATATCGTGTCGTTGTCGATGCATCACATCGTTTCCGACGGCTGGTCGCTAAGCGTGCTCATCGGCGATCTGCGGACGCTATACGCGACTCACCGGAGCGGTCCCGGCGCGTTTGCCGGCGCGCTGCCGCCGTTGCCGATTCAATATGCCGACTATGCAAGCCGGCAGCGACGACGCGATCTGCACCGCGAACGCGCTTATTGGAAAGCGACGTTGCAAGGCTACAGCGAGCCGACCGATATCGCTGTCGACGGCGCCGGAGGCGGCACACGGCATGGGTCGCTCGGGCAGGTGCGCCGACGCCTTCCGCCGGCGCTGGCCCGCTCGGTCTCGGATTTGAGCGGCACCTGGCGCACCGGGATATTTACGCTGTTTCTCGTGACATTGGCGATCGCCTGCAAGCGGCGTACGGGTCGAGAAGACCTGTGCATCGGCACCACGACGGCCGGGCGCGACGAGCCGGAACTCGAAACGCTCGTCGGGTTCTTCGTCAACATCTTGCCGTTGCGGTTGGATCTATCGGGCGACCCGACCGGGCTCGAATTGATCGAGCAGGCCCGCGGCGTCGTGCTCGGCGCGCTCGAGCATCAAGCGTTGCCGTTCGAGCAGATGCTCGCGCTCGTACCTGAGCTGAGGCAGCCGGATGGCGCCTCGCCGGTGCCGATCGTCCTGCGTCATCAGACCGTGCCGCCCCTCGCGCGCGACGACTGGGACGAGGGGCTAAAACTCGACGTGCTACCGCAGACGTTTGAGCGGATGGCGCAGTCTGCGCTCGATCTCGAGATCTTCGGCCAGCAGGGCGACGTCGAGCTCGTGGCGAATTTCGATAGCGCGCGCTTTGCCGCGCAGGAAGTCGAACTGCTGGTCGAGGTTTGGCTGGATCTTCTTGCGCGCCTTGCCGAGTCGCCCGATGCGCGTTTATCGACGTTGACCCAACTGACGCCCGCGGAGCATCGATTCCTCGAATGCGCACGCGGTCCGAGCCGCGAGTACGAGGGTGCCGGGATCGTCGAACTCTTTGCGCGACAGGTGGCGCGACGGCCGGACGCCCCAGCTTGCTGGTTCGAGGGCGAGCGTACGACCTATGCGCAACTCGATCGCCGGGCAGACGCAATCGCCCATACGTTACATCGACGCGGAATTGGTCCGGGCGCGCGCGTCGCACTGCATCTTCCTCGCTCGGGCGACTTTCTGGCGTCCATTCTGGCTTGCTTCAAACTGAATTGCGCCTACGTGCCGATCGACCCCGCGTATCCGCCGGCCTATACCGGGCGGATGTTGGACGACGCGCAGCCGAGCCTCGTGGTGACGACGCCCGACGTGGCTGCTTCGCATGGGCAAACAGCGGTGCCTTCGCTGGTGCTCGAAGCGCAACGGTCGGCGTGCGATACGGCACCGTTCGACATGCGCCCCGCGCGGCGCAGCGACATCGCCTATATCGCGTACACCTCGGGCTCGACCGGCGAACCGAAAGGCGTTGTCGTCGAGCACCGGCAAGTGCTCAACTGTCTGCACGCATTGTGGGAGCGAACGCCTTACGATGCCGATGAGATCGTCGGACAAAAGACGTCGATGTCCTTCGTGCCGTCGGTCAAGGAAATGCTGTCGGGCCTGCTCGCTGGGATACCGCAAGTCATACTGCCCGACATCGTGGTCAAGGATGCGCCGGCATTTGCCCAGGCCATCCTCGATCGGCACATTACGCGGCTGAATCTGGTGCCGTCGCATCTGGCCGTCCTGCTCGACTATGCGGACAAGTTGACGAGCCTTCGTCACGTCACGACGGCCGGCGAGCCTCTAAGCCGCCTCCTGCGCGAGCGCTTCGCGCGGTGTTTGCCGTGGGCCCGGTTGCATAACAACTACGGATGTAGTGAGCTCAACGACATTACCTATGCGTCGGAGTGTGCGTCGGCGTCGGCCGGCAACGCGGCCGTGATCGAGGCGGGCCGACCCATCGCGAACACCCGTGTGCAATTGCTCGACGATTCGCTTAATCCCGTCGCCGTCGGCGCCGTCGGCAAGATATTCGTCGAAGGCGCAAGCGTGGGGCCGGGTTATTGGCGACGGCCCGAGTTGACTGCCGAGCGGTTCGTCGAGCAGGGCGACGGCATACGAATGATGGGTACGGGAGATCTCGGCCGTTGGTTGCCCGACGGACAATTGCTTCACCTCGGGCGCGAGGATTTTCAAATCAAGGTGCGCGGCCAGCGCGTCGAATTGCCTGCGATCGAACATGCGTTGGGCATCCACTCCGAGGTCGCGGCTGCTGCGGCCACAGGCCGAGAGATCGACGGCGTCACGCGCCTTATCGCGTTTTGTGTGCCGCGCCCAGGCGCGCACATCGATGCGAACGCCCTGCATGATTGGCTGCTCGAGCGTTTGCCGTCCCATCTGGTGCCGAGCCGGTTCATCGAGATCGAGGCGATGCCGTGTTTGCCGAACGGCAAGCTTAACCGGCGCGCGTTGGCATCGATGGAAATCGGCGAGATCGCGACGCGGGCCGACGAAGCAGCACAAGCGGCTCAATCGCCGCAAGGACCGATCGAGTGCTTGATCGCGAGCCAATGGTGTGAGGCGCTCGGCGTTTCGCGCGTAGGACGGCACGATAACTTCTTCGCGCTCGGCGGCGACTCGTTGATGGCGGCCAAGGTCATGGCTCGCGTGAGCGAGGCCCTTCAAATCCGTCTGACGGTGCGCAGCCTCTTCGAGACGCGCACGGTGCACGCGCTAGCCAGTCTCGCCCAACGCGAACGCGCTAGGAAAGACGGCTCGCCGAGCGGCAACGAGGGAGCCGTGGCCGATGTGGATTTCGTCGCGTTCAATTCGGCGGGAAGGCAGCGCCCGCTGTTCTTGATGCATACGTTGCAGGGCTATTCGTGGTATTTCGGCCATTTGGCGGCCCATATCGACGCCGACATTCCCGTCTACGGGCTGCCGCCCACGCGCTTAGGCGTCGAGCCGCCCCGCACGATGCAGGCGATCGCGGCACGCTTCATCGGCATCATGAAATCGCTCGAGCCGAGCGGCCCTTATCGCATCGCCGGGTGGTCGTTCGGCGGACTCATCGCCTACGAGATCGCGACGCAACTGATCGCGGGCGGCGATGACGTCGAATTTCTCGGGCTATTCGATACGACGTTGCCGGCGCCCGGCACTGAAGTGGACCTGCATCGCGCAGCGGTGCTTACGCTGTACTCTTTCGCGGTGAACAACTTCACCGGCTTCGATCCCGACACGATCGGCTTCGAATCGGCATCGGGCATCGACGAACTGATTGCACGCTTGGTCGATGCGATCGAGCGCAGACGCGGGACGAGCAACCCATTGTGGCACTTGGCCTACGACAGCGCCGAGGAAAACCGTCAATTCCTCGAACGCTTGGTGACGCACGGTCTGGCGATGAACCGTTGGCGGCCGGCGCGCGTCGAGACGCACGCTACCGTTTTTGCCGCGGAAGATGCGTCGATTACGCCGCTGGAGGGGCACGCCGCATTGCCGGCGCTTCTCGGCTGGGAAGCAGTCCTCGATGCATCGAATCTCGAACGCGTGCCGGTACCGGGCAATCACGAAACGATCGTCAAGCTTCACGCCGACGTGCTCGGCCGCGCGATCGTCGAGCGTCTGGCCATCGGTAGTGTCATCGAATGAGCGTCGCACGAAATTGAACGCAAATCGAATCCAATCATTGGCGAGGAGAAAGAGACGATGATCGCAAGAGTGAGCAGCAGCGAGTTTTCGAGCAGATTCTTCGAGCAGGGGCAGCCGGCCATCATCACCGATGCGCTGGCGGACTGGCAGCTCGACACGCGGTGGACGCCCGACGCGCTCGCGCGTATGGCGACGGACAGACGCATCGTCTCGAGCCGCGCGGACGACGGCCGTTATCGATTCGCGCCGTCCGACGAAGGCGCGCAGTCGAACGTATTCGAAAACAGCGAAGTCGAATTCGGCGAGGCCGCCCGGCGGCTTCTGGATCCCGACGACGGCGATACCGTCTACGTGATGCAGCAATCGATACCGGAGAAGCTTCCCGAATTGCTCGAGCATGTCGTTGTGCCGCCGTGGATTACAGGGCAGCACCCGGCCATCAACCTATGGTTCGGCAGGCGCACGGCGACGCAACTACACTTCGATCATTCGAACAATTTCTTCGCGCAGCTATACGGTACCAAGGAATTCACGCTGTTCGCACCGGCCGATAGCGAGCATCTGTATCCCTATCATCACGACTCGGCTACGTCTCATCTGTCGTATGTCGATTTGGATGATCCAGAGCTCGACAAGCACCCACGTTTCGCGCGGGCCGTGGCGGATCGCTTTACGATGCAGCCCGGCGATCTGCTGTTCCTGCCCGCGTTTTGGTGGCATCACGTTCGTGCGCCCGGCGTTGCGGTATCGGTCAATTTCTGGTGGGCGCCGCGTTGGACGCAGATCGTCGCTTCGGACAATTCGATGCGCGCGCTGTCGAACCTATATGCCGTCGATCGCTTGAAAACGTTTCGCGAGGCCTTCCTATCGCCGGAGGGCTTGGATCTGATTTCCGGGGGCGATCGGCTCGTCGCTAGCGGCAGGACGTGGGGCGCATGCGTGCTGGCGCTGGCGGCGCTGGACGAATGGATCGGCGAGCAAGCCTTGCGAAGCGATGCCGGTGGGCCCGCCGGCTGCCGGTTAAAGGCACTTTCAGCCGAGTTACGGCAGTGCGCCGAGGACGCCTCGGTGCACGACTCGGGCGCGCCGGGGCTTAAGCCCGTACTGCACGAAGCGGCCCAGCTTGCGGACATCGTCGCGGCGCGATATGGCGACGAGGCGCTCGAGGCTCATCGTGTCGACGCATTGTTGCGAGCGATCGAACGAGAGCTTGCTTCGGTGCATCGTCCAAGCAACGCGGTGGCCGCGAGCGCGGACGGCGTCGCTTCATGAGTACATCGACGCCTGCCTCCACGCGAGCGCCGATGCGGGCGGCGTTTGGCTTCATCTTCGCCACCGCGCTGATGAACGCGGTGTCGTTCGGCGTCGTCCTACCTGTCTTGCCGAACTTGATCAAGGCATTCGTGCACGGCGATACCTCGTTGGCGGCACAGTGGAGCACCGTGTTTAGCGTGGCTTGGGGCGCGATGCAATTCGTCTGCGGGCCGGCGCTCGGCGCGCTGTCGGATCGTGTCGGGCGCCGGCCGGTGTTGTTGATCTCGCTATGCGGGCTCGCGTTCGACTTCTTTGTCATGGCGCTCGCGCCGAATCTTGTTTGGTTGTTCGTCGGCCGCGTCGTCAACGGCATCACGTCGGCCAGCTTTGCGACGGCCAATGCCTATATCGCGGACGTCACGGCGCCAGGCGATCGAGCACGCGCGTTTGGGCGGATCGGCGCCGCACTCAGTCTCGGATTTCTGGCCGGTCCCGTGATCGGTGGGGTGCTTGCGAGTATCGATCTGCGCATGCCGTTCTACGTAGCGGGTGTCGTGACCGCGCTGAACGCACTGTACGGGACGTTCGTCTTGCCCGAATCGCTCCGGCCCGAAGCTCGCGCGAAGCGGCTCGATCCGCGCGAACTCAACCCGTTCGGCGCTTTTGCACTCTTGCGCGGGCGCGGCGATCTGCTGGTCTTATGCGTGCTTGTGGCGCTATTTTCATTCGCTTGGATGGTGGGGCCGTCGATCTTCGTGCTTTACGGCGGGTATCGCTACGGTTGGGCCGCGCTAGCAGTCGGGGTAGTGATGATGGCGAGCGGCGGCATCGGTGCCTTCGTTCAAACCGTCGTCGTCGGACCGGCCGCCGCGCGCCTGGGCGAACGCGGCACGGCTTTGCTCGGCGCGGCTGCCGCGGCGATCGGCTACGCGGGCTTCGGCATGGCCTCGACCGGGTGGGCCTATCTCGCCGCGATTCCCGTGTTCGCATTGCACAACGTGTTTACTCCCGCGCTTCAGGCGTTATTGACGCGGTGCGTGGATGAGCGCGAGCAAGCGCGGTTGCAAGGCCTCGTTCAAGCGACCCAGGGTGTAGCGTCTGTCGTCGGACCGCTGGTGTTCGGGATCGTGTTTGCATGGTCGACGCAGGCGGGTAAGGCGCCGGCGTTATCAGGGGGTCCGTTCTTCTTGGCATCCGCGGTCATGATGCTCGTATCGCTCGGCTTGATCGCCATGCGTAAAGCCCCCAAATAGCGCGCCATACCCTGACGAAACGGGCCGTAGATGATGCGCACGGACGTCGGAAAGATACGCACATCCCAGCATGGCGAGCGTCCGGTCGATCTCGTCCTGAACGATTTCGAGCACGCGAAACGCACCCGCTTCGCCGCCGACAGCCAGTCCATATAGCGTGGCGCGTCCCAACAGCACGGCATCGGCACCGAGCGCGACGGCTTTGACGACATCGGATCCGCGCCGTATCCCGCTATCGAGCATAAGGGCGCCGCCCGAAGCGCAGGCGGCTTTGATCTCCGGCAGGACGTCGAGGGGAGCGACTGCATCGTCGAGTTGGCGCGCGCCATGATTGGAGACGATCACGCCGTCCGCGCCCAGTTCGATGCACCGTAACGCATCGTCCGGACGCAAGATCCCCTTGACGATCAAGCGATGCGGCCATCGATCGCGCAATCGGCTGAGATCTTCCCAAGCAAAGCTCGCATCCATCTGTCGACTCAGTAGCGCGGCACGCGCTTCGATGCCGGCACCGTTGCTCGACTCGATGTTGGCAAGCGTAGGTACGCCGCCGCTGCGCAGCAGCGCATAGGTCCAGCGCGGATGCGCCAGCGCATCGAGACACGCTTGCGGCGTGAAGCGTAAAGGCAGCGCAAAGCCGTTGCGTAGGTCGCGTTCCCGTTTGCCGTTCAATGTCACGTCGACCGTGGCGACGAGCGTGCGATAACCGGCGCTTGCGGCACGATCCACGAGGCTATCGGCCAGATCGCGATGCAGGACGTAGAGTTGATACCAGAGTTCGCCGCCTGCTTCCCCGGCCAACCGTTCGAGCGACACGTTCGATGCGGTGGACATGACGAACGGAATACCGGCGCGCCGGGCGGCCCGCGCGAGCGCAATGTCGCCGTTGGGCCAAACCAGTCCGTTCATACCGGTCGGCCCGATCAACAGCGGGGCTGCGATCGTCTGCCCGAGCAGGGTTGTCGACTGATTGCGCCGGCTCACGTCCACGAGCCGCTGTGGCAGGAATGCGAGGCGCTCGAAGGCGGCGCGATTGCGGCGCAAGCCTCGTTCGTCCTCGGCGCCCCCGTCGACGTAATCGAAGATGCGGCGCGGAAGACGGCGGCGGGCGAGGGTGCGGAACGCGTCGACGTTGATCGGGAATCGCATGGCCTCAAGAGGTTGGCCGGCGCCTCGTCGGCGCCGGCGAGTTAATCGATGTGCGTCACTTCCCGTCCCAGACTGCCAGTCTGTCGTATCCCTTGACGCGATAGACGAGTATCGAGGTCAGCCAAGCGAGGATAAAGACCCCGATGATGACGAACCCCAAGTTGTTGAAGTTCTCGTTGAGCATCCCGACCACCTCCCAGAACGCGCCTTGCAGCTTGAGGCGACCGGAAAGCAATCCGAGTGTTTCGATGCTGCCGATCAGCAAGGCCACGACGACCGATACGAGCGTGATCGTGAGGTTGTAATAGAGCTTACGGATCGGCCGTACGAACGCCCATTCGTAGGCGCCTAGCATCAATACCCCATCGGTCGTGTCGACGAGCGACATGCCTGCGGCGAACAGGACCGGAAACACGAGCACGACCCCGAGCGAGACGCCTTGCGATGCCTGGCTGGCCGATAGACTGAGCAAACTGATTTCAGTTGCCGTATCGAACCCGAGGCCGAATAAGAAGCCGAGCGGAAACATCCAGGCCGGTCGCGACACGAGACGGAACATCGGGCGGAATAGCCGTGCCAGCAGGCCACGACTATTAAGCAGCAGATCGAGATCGTCATCGCTATACGGTTGGCCGCGGCGTACGCGATCGAACGCATTCCAAACGCCGCGCAAAATGACGATGTTCATCGCGGCGATCAAGAACAGGAACAGCGCCGATACCCCCGTGGAGACCATCCCGCCCACATCTCGCCACGCCTGAGCGCGCTGCTCCAATGCCGCGGCGGCCACCGCCACGCCCGCCGCCACGAGGAGAACGACCGCCGAGTGTCCGAGCGCGAAGTACAGTCCGATCGAGACGGGCCGTTGCCCGTCTTGCATCAACTTACGCGTGACGTTGTCGATGGCGGCGATATGGTCGGCATCGACGGCGTGGCGCAGGCCGAAGCCGTACGCAAGCAATCCCGTCGACAGCAACAAAGGGTGCGCATGAAAAGCGATGAACGCCCATATCCATGCACCGACGTTAAACAGTGCAAGGAGGCAGTAAGTCGCGACGACCCGCCGGCGCAGCCCGCCGCGAGCGGCGGTCGTTTGCAAAACAATGGACATAGAGGATCCTGAGGTCTGGCTGTCCTTGCAACGGGCGCCCACGACCAACGGCGCTTGCGCATCGGGACACCCCGCCCGTCGCGGCTGCTTGGACCTCGGACGATGGCAGGTCTCCTGGCTCGCGGGTCGCCGCCCATGCCGACCTTCCCGGTTTCCCAGTGGTCTTCGTTGGCATGGACTCGCCGCTTACAGTTGCGGGGGCAGCCGCAGACTCGACGCGCGATGCGTCCTCACTGCGTTCCCTTTTGATCCCGGTGAGGGGAACCATCGGGGTAAGAGCGTACGGACGGAAGTCCCGTGCTGTCAAGGCCGTGCAAAAAAGGTCCGTTCCGTTGAACTCAGACTGGGCGCTCCCAGAGTCCATCAAGGCGCACGTGCCGGGCCACGGTATCGGCCAGCGTTTCGATCGACGCGAGCCGGCGCGCATCGTGATCGACCCGCAAGACATCGTCCTTTCCCGCCCAGCGCAGCAGCGCCTCGCATGCATCGGGTGAATCGAACAAGCCGTGCAAGTACGTCGCCAAAATCTGTCCGTCCTCCGAGATCGCACCGTCGGCTCGTGCGCCGGCGCCGTCTTGCAGATGAAGCGCTGGGCGCGATAGGGCTGGCCCCTCGCTCACGCCCATATGAATTTCATAGCCGCGTACCGGTACCGACTGCCCCAGGGAGAGCGTGCCCGCCGTGTTGACGAGTTGCTTATGCTGCGCAAGCGTCGTGTTGAAATCGAGCAGCGCGAGGCCTTCTGTCGTGCCGGCCTCGCTCTCGATCGCAAGCGGATCGCGCAATTCGCGGCCGAGCATCTGCAAACCGCCGCAAATCCCGATCAGTTTTCCGCCGTAGCGCAAATGTTTACGCAAATACGGTTCCCAGCCGCTTTGGCGCAGCGAATGAAGATCGCGCTGGACGCTCTTGCTGCCGGGCAACACCACGAGGTCGGCCGGGGGAATCGGATCGCCCATTCGCACGAAACGCAGATCGACTTGCGGATGGGCGCGCAGCGGATCGAAATCGGTATGGTTGCTGATGCGCGGCAATACCGGTACGACGACTCGCAGCGCATCGGCGGGCGCGGGGGCCGAACTGCGCTGTTTCGGCAGCGCATCTTCGGCATCGAGCCATAGATTGGGCACGAACGGCACCACGCCGAGGACGGGCTTGCCCGTTTGCGCCTCGATCCAATCGATGCCCGGTTGCAGCAACGATACGTCGCCTCGAAACTTATTGATGATGACGCCCCTCACCAGCGCGCGCTCGTCGTCGGACAAGCATGCCAAGGTGCCTAAGATCTGGGCGAACACGCCGCCGCGATCGATATCGGCGACCAGCACGACCGGGCAGCCGACCGCCGTCGCAAAACCCATGTTGGCGATATCGCCTTCGCGCAGGTTGACCTCGGCCGGACTGCCCGCACCCTCCACGAGCACGAGATCCGACTTCGCCCGAAGCCTAGCGAACGATTCGAGTACGGCTTGCCGTGCGATGGGCTTGTAGTGGTGATAGGCGCGCGCATCGAGATTGCCCGTCGATCGGCCGTGCACGATGACCTGGGCGCCGATGTCGCTGTTCGGCTTGAGCAGCACCGGGTTCATATCGACTTCGGGTGCGATGCCGGCCGCGAGCGCTTGCCATGCTTGAGCCCGGCCGATTTCACCCCCGTCCACGGTGACGGCGCTGTTCAGCGACATATTCTGCGGCTTGAAGGGTGCCACGCACAGGCCGCTGCGCGCGGCGATACGGCATAGTGCGCCCACGATGGTGCTTTTACCGGAATCCGAGCTCGTGCCCTGGATCATCAACATGCCAGCCATGTAACTCGTCCTAAACGGCGAAGAAGCGACGCAATGCACGACACGCATAGCGTCTCGTGCGAGGGGGACGTATTATGTCACCCGCCGAGCAGGGCTCGAAGCACGCAGTGTAAAGGAGCGCTTGCGAACGACTCCGCCAGATCGCTCTCACGAACATCGAATGATTGGACTTTCCGCCCCGATTACCTGCGTGCTTTGTTTTGCCGGCGTGATCATGGATGCGCTATTGGGCGAACCGTCGCGCGCGCATCCGCTCGTCGCGTTCGGCAAGTGGGCTGCCCGAATCGAACGGGCACTGAACCCCGACGGCCGCGCGGCGCACGGTTCGACAAGCGTCGAGGACGCCGTGCATGCGTCGCGTCCTTTTCGGGTGCGGATGGCCGGCGTGACTGCGTGGGCCATCGCCGTCGTGCCGCCCGTTGCGGCGGTCGCCGTGCTCACGCGTATGTTGCCGCCGGCTCTGTCGTGGCCCGTTCACGTTATCGCGTTGTGGTTCGCTCTGGGTGCGCGGAGTCTCGTCGATCACATCGCGCCGGTGGGGCAGGCATTGCTTGCACGCGATCTGCCGCTTGCGCGCACGCTGACCTCACGCGTCGTCACGCGCGATCTTTCTGAAGCGGACGAATCGGCGGTAGCCAAAGCCGCGATCGAATCGGCGCTCGAGAACGGCAACGACGCGATCTTCGGCGCGTTGTTTTGGTTCGTCGTCGCCGGAGGGGCGGGGGCGGTCGCGTTTCGGCTCGTCAATACGCTCGATGCGATGTGGGGCTATCGAACGCCGCGTATGCGCTACTTCGGCTGGGCGGCAGCACGTCTCGACGATGCCGCGAACTACCTGCCCGCACGGTTGACGGCATTCAGTTACGCCTTGTGCGGCAACCTGAGACAAGGACTCGCATGTTGGCGCACACAGGCCAAGGCATGGGACAGCCCGAACGCCGGGCCCGTGATGGCTAGCGGGGCCGGTAGCCTCGAGGTGGCTTGCGGCGGGGCCGCCTGGTACCACGGGGCGCTGGAGCCGCGCCCCGTCCTTGGATGCGGGCAGCCGCCGCAAGCCGTCGATATCGGCCGCGCCCTCTCGCTCGTGAAGCGCTCGATTGCGCTCTGGCTGGCCACGGTTGCCGTGCTGGCTGCCGCTACAATTTTCTAGGGGGGGCTGTCACCTGACCGAGGAGAGACCGTGGCCCATTTAACGCTGAATGTGCGTAGCAACCACCAGTACCCGCATGACGGAAACGCCATGCGGGTTCGCTTCCGGACACCTGGGGCTGAAACGAAAATCTCGACCGTTAATCATGCACCATATAAATTCGCTGGCTTACTTCAGGGCAGATAATCTCTTCGTTCTCGGCGATAAGCGAGGAAATATCGCACTGGTCGAACCTTCCAACCTCGATGCCGTATTCGAGACGAACGTTGGGAACACGACGATTCAGGCAATTGGAGTCTGCGAAGCACATCGGCTAGTGGTGACGCTCAACAAGGATTTCTCGGTAACGATATTGCGTCTCTCAGACGGAAAACTCGATGTTATCGCTTCGATCAATGGTCTCGAGCACATGGTCGAAGACGGCTATCAAGTGGCCTTTTCGGAAAGCCAGGAGATCGCCGGGACAACAGCGGAGACGGTGATCTTCATCGATTCGGGTGGCATCGATCGGTGCGATGTTGGCGCCGCTGTTCGCGATCTGGCTTTTATCGGCACGGACGGCGTCCTTGCTTGTCTCGAGGACGGCAAGCTGATCGAAATTCAATGGCGTCATCCCATGTCGTCTCGAACGGTATTCAGGAGTGCCGGAGAGCCTATCTGGTCTCTAGCTATCAATCCGGACAACAAGACGATCGCGGTAGGCGAACGGATGGGGCGCATTGTCATTCTGAATCGTGACGAATCGGGCTCAATGGAGGAGGTCATCTCAACGTCGTCGCGAATCCCGAAGCGGATGAAATGGCTGAATCGAGAGATTCTGCTCGTCGTGCACAGTTCCGCGATCGACAGGATCTCCTACATCGAGGGCAAGTGGAGTCACGAAGAGAACTTCTATAATGGCCAATCGAATACCGTCGAGGACTTCCTCATCTTGGAGAATGGAAGGTTTCTCGTTGGCATCACCTACAACAAGCTGATCCTCGTTTGGGATGTTGCCACGGGTGAATTGCTGAGCTCGAGTTATTGGGACTTCGACTATGCGAAGGGCATGCTTCTCGAAAAAAACTCGAAAAACGAATTCTATGTTTACGGACGAGATATGGTCATGAAGAAATTCTGCCTTCACGACGCCCAGGTTAACTGCCTGAAAATATTCGAGAAGACGAACAGCTAAACGCGCCGCATAGGGGCGCGGCCGATAGCTCATAGTTTGGGATAACTCGATGATCAAGAAGCGTGTCTATTTTTCGTTGCCGCGGCAGTTCTATCTTTTTCAGGGCGGCATCATTTTCGGCTACTTTGCATTGCGTTTGATGTTGCTCGGTACTTCTTGGTGGTGCCTACAGCAAACGCACAGTACGGTAGCACTCGGCTCGGTACTGTCCGCGATTGTTCTGCTGGAGTTGCTCACGGGTCCGCTTGCGGCGCCACTCGGTGATCGCTTCGGAGCGAAGCTGGTCAAGCTCACATTCTTGATTCAGATATTGTGCCTCCTCGCCCTAGGATCTGCCGCTCTGCTGCTGAAAACATTCAGTCCGCTAGCCGTTGTTCCCCTGCTCGTGATCGCGCAATTGGCTGACTCCGCGCGAGATCCACTGGCAGATTCGTTGCTTCCGCAACTTATCGGAAGCGAGGGGTTGGTCGATGGAGAGCGCATTCGACGTGCCCTTGGAACGGCGTCACGGATTCTCGGTCCGGTGGTAGGGGGCGCCGTGACGGCTTTGATGGGGCCTCCAGTGACGCTATATCTCGCGGCGTTTGCCTTCTGTGTAGGCGCTTATATGTGTGCGGTGTCGGGCGCAGGCCGGCAGTCAGGCGCTGACGATGCGCATGATTCATCGCAGTCTTCACCTCCGTCCGCTTCGTGGATGCATGAGTTGGTGCGCGGCTTTCGTAGTGTCATAGCGATAAGAACAGAATTGGCGATTGCGCTGGGCAATGCGTTCCTGATGGTCGGTGTGAGCACCTTCATGCTGATTGCGCTGCCCCAACTCGCGCAAGAAACGCACGGAGCGTGGGTTATGGGAGCCGTAGATGGTGCGTTTGGATTTGGGGTGTTCACCGCTGCGACGCTTGCCGTTAAGCGACTGAATCTGAAGATCGGGCGATACCGGACGGTCGTGATGGGTTTGCTTTTGCACGTGGCCGCCTTTGCCGTGTTATTCACGGGGCCGAAGATCGTGATGCTGCTTGTTGTCGGTGGATATGTGCTCGGCTTCGCTTCGGTTCCAGTCGCCACCAATCTCACCGCATTGCGTTTGCAGGCGACACCTCCTGACTACAGAACCCGCATTATTGCCAACACAATGTTTATTTCGTCGATCTTCCTGCCAGGCGCTCTATACGCCGCAGGATGGATTTCACGTTCCTTGGGAGTTGGCGCGTTGCTGGGGGCCGTGCTCTCGAGCGCAGTAGTGGCGACCCTCATCATACCCTACGCGCCGCATTTGAAGAGTCTGCTGAGAAAGGAAAAAACAGAAGGGAATTCCGAATACGTGACATTGTTTCCGAAAGCTTTTGGTAATCAGTAAGGGAGTGAATCTTGAAAGCGTTGATTGTCAACGGTAGTCATCGACAGAACTCCGAAAGTGCTCGGGTGGCGCGGGTCTTGCAAGATCACTTTCTTCCGGCGCATTTCACGGATATCGGTCTCCATGATCTCGGGGAGATGGATCTGCCGTTTTGGGACGAGGGCGTTTGGAACGGAGACCCCGAATGGGAGTTCAAGCTTGAGAAGCTGAGAAAGGATCAGTACGAAGCCGATGCGCTGATATTTGTTTGTCCCGAGTGGAATGGTATGGCGACCCCGAGGTTGAAGAACTATTTCCTACTTGGCGATGAGGGTGGCCTCGAGGACAAGCCGGCCCTGATCGTAGCCGTGAGTGCCGGCCTTGGGGGGGCGTATGTGGTGTCCGAACTGCGTTCAAGCAGCTATAAGAATACAAAGCTCTGCTACATCCCTGACCACTTGATTATCCGGGATGTCTCCAACATGCTAACGACGGCGCCCCTGTTTTCGGACGATCCGATCGCCGACCGTTGCCGCTATTCGGTCGGTAGGCTCGCTGTATATGCACAAGCATTGTCCGTAGTAAGGGTGCCGTTGAACGAGCCCCGCTCGTATCCGTACGGCATGTAGCTAAATGCGAAAACAGGAGTGGCTAACGCGAGGGCCGTTGGCGCTAACAGACGATACAAAAAGCGCTCGGGGAGCATAGCAAACGTCGAGTGCACTGAGGTTCCGCAGGTTTTCGCGCTGCGTTCATCGACCCGCCGCTGGCAGAATTCGGCCCCACGAAAGGACTTCAATTCATTTTATGACCAAACTCGCTGCTATCCGATCAATGGTGAGCTTGCCAATCGAGTTGCCGGGTGGCGGCATCTCATCCGGCAAGATATTTAGCTTCTCCGGACTCAAGGACGACCTCGAACATTTCGCGCTGAAGCTAGGTTCTCCTCATCCGCTGAGCCCGCTGGTACGAGTGCATTCCGAGTGCGTAACTGGCGATGTTCTACGCTCGGTTCGATGTGATTGCGGCCCGCAATTGTCGGAGGCGATTCAATTCCTTAACGATGAGGGCGGCTGAAGTTGACCCGCTTCTACGGACGGATTTGCAGTAGCGATCGATATGTGATTTAACCTCCGTTAAGCGGTAAGTCGCGGGTTGTCCACGGACGGGCGGCGGGTCGCCTGTCACGACCACGACGACGCCCGGCGGTGGGCAACCCGCACGGGGACATGATTTCGTTTTTTGTGTGCTCGTCTTCGAACTCGAGCGGCGAGTGGTAGCCGATGCTGCTGTGCAGGCGGCGCAGGTTGTACCAGCCCTCGAGGAACCAGAACAAACGTCCTCGCGCCTGTTCGTGCGTATCGAAGTGCTCGCGCATAAGCAGTTCCGATTCGAGCGTGCCGAAGAAGGATTCGCACATCGCGTTGTCGTAACAGTCGCCAGCCGTACCCATCGAAGGCTGCACACAGGCTTCACGACAGCGCCGTCCGAAGGCAATCGACGTATATTGGCAGCCCTGATCGGAATGCAGAATGACCCCGCGAGCTCGACGTTGCGCGAGCGCCATATCGAGCGCACGCAGCATCAGTTCCGTGTACAGATGATTGGACATTGCCCAGCCTACGATGCGGCGGCTGAACACATCGAGCACGACGGCCAGATACAGGAATCCCTCGCCGGTTGGAATGTAGGTGGCGTCTGCAACCCACAGCACGTTCGGCGCTGCGGCGCTGAAGTGGCGACGCACCAGATCAGGGGCACGCCGTGCTCCCGCGCGTTGTCGCGTAGTGCATTTCCATTGCCTGCGACTAGCCCCGCACAGGCCGGCCAGACGCATGAGTCGCGCGACGCGCTTGCGCCCGACATGCACGCCTTCGCGTTTGAGCTGGGCATGGATACGCGGCGCGCCATAGGTGCCGCGCGAACTGGCGTGCAGCATGCGAATGCGCGAGAGCAACTGCGCATCGCTGCATGCCTGCCTCGAGGGTTCCCGCACGAGCCACGCGTAGTAGCCGCTGGTGGAGACTCGCAGCAGCCGCGCCATCGTGGCAATGGGCCAGCGGGCCCGGTTCGCTTTCATGAATCCGTACCCTTCGGCGGTACGGCCCCCGTCTCCCGAGCGAACCAGGCAGCCGCGTGAGAGAGTATGTCGCGCTCCATCTCGAGTTGGCGCACCTTACGACGCAGCCGCGCCAATTCCTGCCGCTCGGCCGTCGTCAGTCCGTCCTGGCGCACGCCCGAATCGCGATCGGCCTGCACGACCCAGTTGATGATGCTTTGCGCCGTCGGCTCGAACTCGCGCGCCAATTCCTCAGGCGTACGTCCCGCCTTCACCAACTCCACCATCTGCGCCCGGAACTCCGCCGGGTACGCCTTCCGATGCTTGCCCATAACGGCACCTCCTCTTCAAAAAGAATAGGTGTCCGTTTTCGCGGGTCAACTTCAGGCTACCTCCTGTATTTGCGTCAAGAAGGTCGTGGAATTGGTCTATATCAAAAGCTTGCCGCTTATCGACTCCAAGATGAAGGATATGACACTTTCGAAGCAAACCGGCGCCTGGGCTTTCGCGACGACGAGCGGGATTTTGGGATTGCCGCTGCGATGCTTGAAGCGCTTTCCGTGTCACGAATACGGTTGCTGAGTAACAACCCCGACAAGCAAGCGCAGCTCGAAGCGGCGGGGATAGCCGTCGAGGAACGGATTCCAACCGGTGTATTCATAGCCGAACACAATCGCCCCTATCTTGAGGCAAAGGTTCGGGTCGCGCGACACACTATGGATATCGGTAACACGGAGGTGATCAGTTGATTGCACATCGTTCCCCAATCAGCGGGGTGGCCGCGTTCGGAGGCCGCTTCGTCGCGACCGCTGGCTACGACAACCAGGTAATTCTCTGGGATGCGTCCACGCAGCGAGCCGTGGGTCGAGCACTTCATGACCATCTTGCGAACCAGGTCGATTTCAGTCCGGATGGGCGTTATCTCGCCAGCGCATCCAGCGACTACACCGCACGGATCTGGACCGTTCCGGACTTGAAGCTACATACGGTCCTGTCCGATCATCTCGATGACGTGGAAATGGTCGTGTTCCATCCCGTTAGAGACTTGGTTGCGACAGCCTCGCGCGATCACCGTATCCGAATTTATGATCTGGACGGAAACCTAGTGCGGTGTTTCATCGGACACCAGGCCGACGTCATTTCCGTCGTTTGGTCGTCGTGTGGCAATTACCTCATTTCGTCGAGCGACGATGGCACCGTCAAGCGTTGGTCACTCGATTCTGGAAACCTGGTCGCCGACGTCGACGTGGGCGGTGTCGAGACGGACACCATCGCGATCGACGCCGCCGGCAGCATATACGCAGGCAACGATGAGGGTAACATCCTGGTGATTCTTGATGGCTGCGTGACGACGATTCATGCACATACCGCAGGAATCAAGCGTTTGGTGTACAACGCCCACGAGAGTCTCCTCGTCAGTCTCAGCTATGACCGTTCTATGTGTGTATGGAGGATCGGCGAAACCCTCGAAAGAATCACCAGTGCGGCGCTTCCCGCTGAAGTATGGGCAAGGTCATGCGCGTTCATCGACGGGAGAACGTTGGCTTTCGCGACATTCGGTAGCAGCTACGCCGTTTATCACATTGGGTCCGCCACATGGGACCTGTCTAACGTGCGGCCGACGGCTGGCGTAAATGCGGTTGCGTTGCACGAGGGGCAGCGCATGACGATCGGCGACAGCGGTGTGTTTGCGATCGATGGCCGCCCGGTCACGAATCTCGGAAGCTTATGTAACTTTATCGCTCCGACCGATGCACACATTTTCACGGGAGGCCAGCTAGGTCAGGTGATGAGCGCGCTGTCGGGCGAGATTCTCTACCACCATCATTCGCCGCTCAATTGCGGCGTCGCGTTCGTGCGCGATCGGCAGACGCACGTGATAATTGGTGCCTACACCGGGGAAGGGCTGATCTTCAGGGGGGGGCCGGACGGTCGCGTTTCACACGTCGCGACCCTGCGACTTCACTCGAACGCTGTCAAGTCTGTATCGGTGTCAGACGGAGTCATCTTTTCGGTATGCGCCGACAAGAGTGCGTCATGGTTCTCGGTGGACACCTTCGAGGAAATCGCACGGTTGGAGGATGCTCACGGTCGCATCGCCAATGGCTCTGCGGCCCTACCTCGCCAACGCTTTGTGAGCGTTAGCCGGGACCGCAAAATGCGCATCTGGCAGAAAGGGGGAGCGCAGATGATAGACACGCCACACCAGCGCTCAATCAAGTGTGTTGCTACCTCTCCCGATGGACGCTACATCGCAAGCGGCTCCTATTCTGGCGTCGTAGCAATCTATGACATGATTGAGGCACGGTGGGTCGCGGAGAATCGCCCCACGGCATCGGGTATTTCGTCCATCTGTAGCGGCTTAGTGCCCGGCACGTTCCTGATGGGCTCGTATGACGGACACGTCTACGAACTGGACGTCGTAGCTCAACCGTCCATTGGCGCGAGATATGCAGAATCCCAACCAGCTTGATCCGCGGTCTGCGATGGGGCTTCCTGGGCGATTCCACGATCGCCTTGGAAGCGACATCATGTCCGTGCACGTTGATTTGTTAGAACGCGATGCGGCGCAATTGGTCTCCGTGCTTGAATCGAGAACGGAGGATGGGCAGCGTCGCTTCGCCGCAGGATTGGTGCTCGCTTTACGCGGAGATCCTCGCTTATCGGTCGAGCGACCACAAATGATTGTTTTGCCCGGCGGACGGGCGAAGCTAGGGCTGAACCCGCATAGGGTCGAGCGAGTCGTTGATCAGTGGGCACACTGCGGCGTACGTCGCGAATGGATCTTGAAGGAATGCCCCGAGTACGAGTGCGACCTGGAGCCGTTTGCGCTATCGCGGTTTCCAGTGACGAATCTTGAGTATCGTGCCTTTCTGGAGGCGACCGGTAGCGAAATTCTACCCACGTCGTGGCAATTCGGCATCTACCCGGTATGGTTCTCGAACCACCCGGTCTGGACTGTTCCGCCAACTGCCGCCGACGCCTATGCGAAGTGGCTAAGCGAACGGACTGGGCGACGCTTTCGCCTCCCCACGGAAGCCGAATGGGAATACGCCGCGTCCGACGGCGGACGACGCGAATATCCGTGGGGTGACGAATTCGATGCTAAGCGCGCAAATACCGTAGAAGCTGGGCCACTCTTTACGAGCCCGGTGGGTATGTATGCGCTTGGTAGATCCGCGGCCGGGCTAGACGATATGGGGGGGAACGTCGAGGAATATACGGCGGACGACTATGCCCCTTACCACGACGGCGACGCGATCGACGACGATTTGCTACGAACGTGCGGATCGTATCGAGTAGCGAGGGGCGGAAGCTTTACTCGATTCGGCGATTTGACTAGATGTCGCCGGCGACACGGATGGTATCCGGGGCCGATTTACGCCATGGGGTTCCGATTAGCAGAAACAATGTAGCCCAAAACGCACTTTGCTGCGTAATCTCCGATTGCGCTGCGATTGGCTTGGGTTGCCAATCCCTTCGGTGCGAGTCAGCACAATGAGTACTGAGATCGGCGGTCCGTTTATGGCTGAACCTTACCGATCGACATCGGTGCCCTCTTCCTTGACTCGGCGCAACTTGGCGACCTTCCTGCTCGGACGTTACCGCCCTTTGCTGTGCCGGCGCTCTGAAGTACGCACGCGGCCCAGGGCGAGGAAGCATTGCTTTTCCCTCCCCACGCAGCGCGAAGCCGATGAACGTTATGTTCCTTTGGGTCGGTCGGCAAATCTGCGCTACAACCCGGCGTCAATCAGCAGACGCCGACACAAAATTTTTCCTATCTATCAATGACGTATGCCACGGTTGGCGAAAAGTTCACGAATCCCGGTCGATCCTTTAGTGCGCTTCGGTGACAATTCGCCCCTGACGGATATCGAAAAGACCGTCAAAACTGTAGATTTCCCCATAGACGACAAGCTTCGCGAGCGTCGCCGAACCCATGCATTGCTCTTCCGCAGTGGACGTACGCCACGCTCCAGTCGGTCAAACCGGCTTAGCCATGTCCTCCGCGTGAATTGTTTCTTTGTAAGCCAACGTCAACAGAATCGATAGGCTCAGCATCGCACCTAGATGAATAAGTCTTGTGACTTGCAACAACATCGATTCCAGCGCCGTATGACGGGACCCTATCGTAACAAGGTCTTGAGCTATCCGTAAGCACCCGGCAAAGTCGCCTTGAAGCTCGAGTGTTCTGACGCGAGCATCGTGTCCATTAACAACTTTTAATGGACAGGTGTACACGATGGAAGAACTCGTAGCGAATCCCGAAGTCGCAGTGCAGCCGGTGCGGCGCCGCCGGCATAGCAAAGAATTCAAGGCGGAAGTGATGCGCGCGGCGATGCAGCCGCACGTGTCAATCGCGGCGGTGGCGCTGCACTATCGTCTCAATGCCAATTTGGTTCGCACATGGATCACCCGGCAAGCCAAGCGGCACGGGGCTACACAGGCCAGTCATTCAACCAATGTGTCACCCGCGGAATTTGTTCCGCTACAACTCGCGGCGCCGCCGAGCGTTGCGCCGGCGCCGGGCGCAATCGAGGTGGAAGTGCGCCGTGGAGCGACGGTGGTCACGGTGCGTTGGCCATTGTCGGCCGCCAGCGACTGCGCTGCGTGGTTGCAAGGTTGGCTGCGGTGATTCGCATCGAGGCGATTTGGCTGGCGACCGAACCGCTGGATATGCGCGCCGGCACCGAGACGATCCTCGCACGTGTCGTCAAGGTCTTCGGCTCGGCACGCCCGCATCACGCGTACTTGTTCGCCAACAAGAACTCGACGCGCATGAAGGTGCTCGTCTATGACGGCTTGGGTATCTGGCTGGCCGCTCGGCGTCTGAACAAGGGGCGGTTCATCTGGACGAATGGGGACCTGATGATCGCCACCGCGCTCAACTCCGAGCAATTGCAGGCGCTGGTGATGGGGCTGCCCTGGCGCACGCTTGCCCACGATCACGCGATCACGGTCGTGTAATGTCCCTAAAGCCGTAAACTGGCTTGCTTCCGCGGCGCGGTGGGTTCTGGCAGACTGCCCGCATGAACCTACCCGCCAATCTCGACGCTATGAGTCCCGACGAACTGCGCACGCTGGCTGCGCAGTTGATGGCTCAGGTTGGCGAGAACGAGCGGGAGCTGCGCTACCGCCAGACGCGCATCGACCAGCTCACGCACGAGATTGCTACGCTCAGGCGCCTGCAATTCGGCAAGCGCAGCGAGCAACTGAACGTCGAGCAGATGAGCTTGCTGAACGAAGCCATCGACGCCGACCTGGCCGCGCTGGAAATCGAGCTCGAGCAGTTGAAGTCGAAGCCGCCCGAGGACAAGCAGCGCCAGCAGCCCAAGCGTGCGCCGTTGCCAGCACGCTTGCCGCGCACCGACATCCACCATGAACCCGACGACATCACGTGCGCCTGCGGTTGCCAGCGCGTGCGTATCGGCGAGGACATCAGCGAGAAGCTGGACTATACGCCGGGCGTGTTCACGGTCGAACGTCACATCCGCGGTAAATGGGCCTGCAAGGCATGCGAGACGCTGATTCAGGCACCCGTTGCGCCCCATGTGATCGACAAGGGCATTGCCACCGTCGGGTTGCTCGCCCAGGTGTTGGTCGCGAAGTACGGCGATCACTTACCGTTGTACCGTCAAGAACGCATCTTTGAACGCGCGGGTCTTGCCATCCCCCAGTCAACGCTGGGCGAGTGGGTTGGCGTTTGCGGTGTGCGATTGCAGCCGCTGGTCGACGCGCTTCGGGAGGTGCTTCTCCAGCACGACGTGCTGCACGCCGACGAGACGCCGGTGCAAATGCTCGTTCCCGGCAAAGGAAAGACACAGCGCGCGTATGTATGGGCATACGCCACGACGCAGTTCACCGACGTGCGCGCCGTCGTCTACGAGTTCGCCGATAGCCGCGCGGGCGAACATGCTCGCAAGTTCCTCGGCAACTGGCGCGGCAAGCTTGTATGTGACGATCACAGCGGCTACAAAGCCGGATTCGAGTTGGGCATCACCGAGATCGCATGTGTTGCCCATGCAAGACGCAAATTCTTTGAGCTGCACGCCAGCAACAAGAGTGCAATCGCCGAGCAGGCGCTGAAATACTACGGCGAACTTTACGCGGTCGAGCGCGATGTCGCAGAACTCACTCCCGATCACAGACGTGAAGTGCGCCAAGAACGCGCTCGGCCGATCGCCGATGCGTTACATCAATGGATGCTCGCCCAACGCAAACTCGTCTCTGAGGGATCGGCGATCGCCAGGGCACTCGACTACAGCCTCAGGCGTTGGGAGGCGTTCACGCGTTATCTGGACAACGGGCACGTGCCCATTGATAACAACTGGCTCGAGAACCAGATCCGTCCTTGGGCCATCAGTCGGTCGAACTGGTTGTTTGCCGGTTCGTTGCGCGCCGGACAACGCGCTGCGGCGATCATGAGCCTCATTCGATCCGCGCAGCTCAACGGCCACGATCCCTACGTCTATCTGAAAGACGTCCTCAATCGATTGCCCACTCATCGAGCCGACGACATCGCCGCGCTTCTACCGCATCGTTGGGTACCTGCTGCAGCTTGATCGCCAGCGCTTTGCGCCCGGGATGCCTTCACCGGGTGCTTACAGCTATCCAGAGGGGTGACCGGAATGTCCGCTTGCGGGAATATCTGGCGACCATCATCGGTCGGCAGCGACTGACCGGGGAGCAGTGTGCCTGTGCAGCTTAGCGTTCGAAAAAAAGCCGTTTCATAGTTGCCCCCCCCAAAAAAATAGGTGGTGGTGGCCGGGCGTGCAGTCGTGAACGGAATGCGTAGGGGCGGGCAGCTTGACTGGAAGGCTTATGATAGTAATTTGCGCTTACCTTATTCATGTCCCTTTCCTGACGATCGCCCATGTTTTCACTCCCCCTTCCGGCGCACGTGCCTCATGGCGGCAATCTTACGGAGGCCGCCGCTCGATACGGCATTGCGCGCGAGGATTGGATCGACCTCTCGACCGGCATCAATCCGCACGGTTATCCGGCCGTGCAGATCGATCCGCAAGTGTGGATCCGGCTGCCCGACGATAACGACGACCTCGAGGCGATCGCAGCCGCACACTACGGCGCATCGCGCGCGCTCGCGGTGGCGGGCACGCAGGCCGCCATCCGCATGCTGCCGGCGGTATTGCCGCCGGGGCGCGTGGGGGTGGGGCTATTGACCTACGGGGAATACGCCCCGGCGTTCGAGCGGGCCGGGTTTCCCGTCGCGCGGTTCGTGACCTCGGCGCTTACGGACTTCGAACGAGCCGCATCGTTCGTGCTTGACCCGGCGCGCGAGCTGCCTGCCGATTTAAAGCATCTGATTCTGGTCAATCCCAACAACCCGGGTACGGAGCGATACAGCCCGCAACAGATCATGGCATGGGGCGAGCAACTTGCCGCCCGCGGCGGTACGCTCGTGGTGGACGAAGCGTTTGGCGAGTCGATGCCGGATCTGAGCGTGGCGAATCTCGCGAATCGAGACGGGTTGATCGTGCTGCGTTCGATCGGGAAATTTTATGGCCTCGCCGGCGCACGCGTCGGCTTCGTGCTGGCAAACGACAGCATCGACGAAGCCATGCGCGCGATGCGTGGCCCATGGTCGGTCTCGGGGCCCGCCCGCGTGGTAGCGCGAGCCGCATTGCTCGATACCGAATGGCAAACGCGGACGCGCGCCGAACTCATCGCCTCCGGGGCGCGTCTCGCGAATCTGCTTCGGCCGTATCATCCGAACGTGATGAGCACGCCGCTGTTTTCATGGGTGAGGACCGAGCATGCGCCGCGTTGGCAGGATGGCCTCGCTCGCTTGGGTATTTGGGTGCGCCGGTTCGACGTGGTACCGGGAATCCGGTTCGGCCTTCCGGCGACCGAGACCGAATGGGGCCGGCTGGAATCGGCATTAAGTGCAGTAGGGAAAGAGGTGCAGGGGTGATGGAAAACGAAGAAGTCGGTAGCCGAAGCGAAGATCTTACGGATGCGATTGCAGCGGCGCGCACGGTGCGTCCTGTCGGCTCGCCATGTATCGACGTCTGCCGCATGGATCAGACGCGCAGCTATTGCGAAGGATGTTTGCGCACGCGAGAAGAGATCAAGGCTTGGAAATCGCTGAGCGAATCGGAGAAACTGACGATGCTCGATCGGTTGTCGGAGAGGAATAGCGAGCGAGTTTAAGCGGTGCATCACGCGTTGTTCTGCACGCGCGGCGCTTTCAAACTCCATCGTCTCGAACTTTGCGACCGATCGATTAGAACGCCGAACCTTTGAACAATGCCGCGGCAAGCGCGGGATTCGACGGCCAATAGCCGTGCATATACGTAGCGACGATCGACGCTTCGCGAAACATCGGCTCACCGGCTGCATCGCTTTGCGGCCGATAGGTGTGACGCTCGGGAACCAAATCGGTCGCCATGCTCGAATAATGAAACGTGTGCCCGGTCATGACACCGTATTTCGAATTCAATGCTTGCATGCCGAGACCGCGAAGCCGTTCGTGCATTGTCGCGTGTCCGGGAAGCAAGCCGAGCATCGGGGTTTGAACGCCCGCGGCATCGGTCAAGCTGTCGAGCAAATAGAGCATTCCCCCACATTCGGCGAGGATCGGCTTGCCCGCCGCGGCGTGTGCCCGAATCGAGGCTGCGCTAACCGTGCTCGCGGCAAGCGTCGGCGCATGCAACTCCGGATAGCCCCCAGGTAGAAACAATGCATCAGTCCCATCCGGCACGGGCTCGTCGGCCAGCGGCGAAAAGTACGCAACGTGTGCGCCGAGCGTTTCCAGCAGGCCCACGTTGGCCGGGAAGATGAACGAGAACGCGGCATCGCGGGCCATTGCGATTCGCATTCCGTCGAGCGACTTCGGTAATGCGAGCGGTGCCTGCGGTTCGAAGAAAACGGGCGGCGGCAACTCGGCGAGCGCCGTATCGGCGATCGATTTAGCCGTCAAATCGATGCGCGCGTCGAGTTCAATGATCTCGCCCGCTTGATGCAATCCCAAATGCCGTTCCGGCAGCTTGATCCGATCGGACCGGCACAAGTGGCCGAGCCAACGGATATCCTTCGGTACGCTTTCCTCGAGCATCCGCGCATGGCGCTCCGAGCCTACGTGATTGGCGAGCACGCCGTAGATCGACACGTCGGGCCGGTAGTGGGCCAAGCCGAACGCAAGCGCGCCGAACGTTTGCGCCATCGCCTGCGCGGAGATCACGGCCGCGACGGGCACGCCAAATCGTGCGGCCAAATCGGCACTGCTCGGCGTACCGTCGAACAATCCCATGACCCCTTCGATCAGGATCAAGTCCGCTTGTTCGGCTGCTTCGGCCAGCAACCGGCTGCACCCGTCTTCCCCAACCATCCATAGGTCGAGCGATTGCACAGGGGCGCCGCTCGCCCGCTCGAGGATCATCGGGTCGAGGAAGTCGGGGCCCGTCTTGAACACGCGCACCTTGCGGCCGCGTTCGCGATGCAAGCGGGCAAGGCCCGCCGTGACCGTCGTCTTGCCTTGCCCCGATGCGGGGCCCGCGATCAGAAGAGCAGGGCATGCCGGCACGATCAGAACTCCACGCCGCGCTGCGCTTTCACGCCTTGCTCGCGATACGGATGCTTGACGAGACGCATTTCGGTGACCAGATCGGCCGCCTCGATCAGTGCATCGGGTGCGTGCCGGCCCGTGACGACGATATGCTGCATCGGCGCGCGAGCCGTCAGCACGCCGAGCACTTCGTCGAGCGGCAAATACTCGTACTTCAAAACGGTATTCAATTCGTCGAGGATCACCATTCGATATTCCCCGCTTTCGATCATCGCCACGGCTTGGTCCCAACCCTTGCGGGCGGTGGCCATGTCGGCTTCGCGGTTCTGCGTGTTCCACGTATAGCCGTCGCCCATGGTGACGAAATCGCACTTTGCATGCGCGCCGAGGAAATCGCGCTCCGACGTGTGCAAGGCGCCTTTGATGAATTGCACGATGCCTATGCGCTCGTCGTGACCGAGCATACGCACCGCCATGCCGAATGCAGCGGTGCTCTTGCCTTTGCCGTTGCCGGTATTGACGATCAGCAAGCCCTTTTCCAACGTCGCGGAAGCTTGCTTTTTCTCGTGTCCTTCGCGGCGCCGCTGCGTCATACGCAGATGCGATTCATTGTCCGTCTTCATGATGTCCTTGATCGATCCTGCTTGTCCGATTGGCCCGAAACGGCGACTGCCACCGTTACGCCGTCCAGCGCTTGCTTCTCGCGAATAAGCATACCGTCCGCCGCCGCGAGCAGTGCGCACGGCTCGCATACCCCGTCCACACCGAGGTGGGTCTGAACGTGCGGCGACGTGCGCAGTGCCGGGTAGCGGCTAAAGCACGCTTGAATGTCTTGTGCCGAAAACGTGACCAGCGGTAACCGGTAGCGCTCGCAAAAAGCGGTAAGCGCCGGTTCGCCGGCCTTCGTCTCGAGTGTCGCGACCGTCGCGACGTCGGCGATCGTATTTGGTGCCAAGCAGGTGCCGATGGCCGCCTCGATCTGATCGACGGTGACGCCCCGGCGAAATCCCAATCCGACCGTCAGCGTTCTTCCCGGCAGGGCGGCTGCGTCCTTGCGAGCCAAGGCGGCCACGCTGCCGATGACGAGAATCGCCGGCGATCCCAGCCCGGCTTGGCTCACGCCGGCCGGCAGCCTGTCCAAAGTGGTCAAGACTTCGCGCTGCTTGGGCAGCGTGGCCGATTCGATCGCGACGCAAGGCGTGTCTCCCGGCAGGCCTGCCTGAAGCAGCGCATCGGCGATGTCGTCCACGCGCCGAATGCCCATGTAGACGACCAGCGTCAAGCCGGTGGCCGCCAATGCCCGCCAGTCGGGCTCCTTGTCGTCGGCGCCGTGGCCCGTGACGAAGATGGCGCCCTGCGCCATTCCCCGGTGCGTGATGGGGATGCCGAGCGTCGCCGGCGCGGCGATGCCGGCCGTCACGCCGCTGATGACCTCGACTTTCACGCCGGCGGCGCGCAATGCCTCCAACTCCTCTCCGCCCCGCCCGAACACGAACGGATCGCCGCCTTTCAGGCGCGCCACGCTACGGCCGGCCCGCAGATGCGCGAGCATCGTGGCGATGATCTCGTGTTGCGGCGTCGACGGGCTTCCGCCGCGTTTGCCGACGTGAACGATATGCGCGTCGGCACGCGCCAACTCGAGGATCTCCGGGTTGACCAGGTCGTCCACGAGGACGACATCGGCCGATGCGAGCGTGCGCATGGCTTTCACGGTCATCAATTCGGCGTCGCCCGGGCCCGCTCCGATCAGCCATGCCCGGCTCATCGCCGCCTCCCGTCGAGAGATCGGGCGGCTGGCACACGTAGGCGTCGAGCGGCGCCGTATTGCGGGTGCCACGGGGAGACGGCGCACGGGGCGCCGAGGCGAGGCTGCATGTTCGAGAAAGCGGGAAGACAAGGGGAAACGAAGATACCACAGGCCTTTAGCGCGCCACGTTCGCAAGCTGCGTTTCCTTGACGGGTCCGTCCCACATACCTACACTCGCGACTAATCTGGTGCTCGCGCATGCGTTCGAACATGCGCAGTTAAACGGGAAACAGCGGTTCGGCACGATGCAAGTCGCGGCCAACCTGCCTGTGCTGCCCCCGCAACGGTAAGCGAATGTGTCGCGCTCGCGCGATACACGGCCGGCTTCGACACATGCATCGTCATGCATGTGCTAAACCACTGCGCGCTAGCGTGCGCGGGAAGGTGAAGCGGTACGTTCGTCAGCCCGGATACCGGCCGGAGAAGACGACAGCATGCTGCGGGAAGGCGGCGCGCCGTCGGGAGAATCAGTGCTTTGTCACCTTTGTCCATCATGTCGACATCCATGCGCAAAATCCCCGTGACCGTTATCACGGGCTTTCTCGGCAGCGGTAAAACCACGCTGCTGCGACATATCCTCGCTCAGGCAAAAGGCTTGCGCGTTGCCGTGATCGTGAACGAATTCGGCGAACTCGGCATCGACGGCGAAATCCTTAAAGGTTGCGGCATCGGGTGCGACGAAACGGGGCAAGCGCGCGAAGGTCAGCTGTACGAACTGGCGAACGGGTGTTTGTGCTGTACCGTTCAGGAGGAGTTTTTCCCGGTGATGGAGGCCTTGGTCGAGCGGCGGGCAACGATCGATCACGTTTTGATCGAAACGTCGGGGCTCGCGCTGCCGAAGCCGCTCGTGCAAGCGTTCAACTGGCCGTCGATCCGCAACAGCTTCACGGTGGATGCGGTCGTCACCGTCGTCGATGGACCGGCGGCCGCGAGCGGCCAATTTGCCGACGATCCGAGCGCGGTGGATGCGCAGCGCAGAAGCGACCCCAATCTCGACCATGAATCGCCGCTGCATGAGCTGTTCGAGGATCAACTGAGCGCGGCCGACCTTGTCGTGCTGAACAAGACCGACTTGCTGGACGAGACGGCTCAAGCAGCCGTTTCCAAGCTCATTCGCGAAGACATTCCCCCGCACGTCAAGATCGTACCGGCGAGCAACGGGCGGCTCGACCTGTCGGTCTTGCTCGGCTTGAATGCGGCTTCGGAGACGACGATCGACGCACGCCCCGATCATCACGGCTCGGCCGACGATCCCGATCATCATCACGACGATTTCGATTCGGTCGTCGTTTCGGGTGCGCCGGGCACGCGCGAGCACGCGATCGCCGCGCTCAGGCATCTGGTCGCCAATCATACGATCTATCGCGCAAAGGGCTTCGCCGCCTTGCCGGGGGCGGCCATGCGGCTTGTCATCCAAGGCGTGGGCGAGCGTTTCGACAGCTATTTCGATCGGCGTTGGCGCGACGACGAAACGCGCGCGAGCAAGTTCGTGCTGATCGGCGAAGACTTGGATGCGGCGCGGCTGCAACGCGACTTCGACGCCGCGCTCGCGGCGTCGGGCGCGGCCGCGTAATCCGGTTGCCTCGTCAGCGAGCCTTGCATGCATTTGCTTCGGACGGTCCCCGGTGGTTTCGTCGATGACACCGCGGGTGTCGTTCGTATCGATCAGCGTCCCGGCGATATCGTCGTGCTCAGCTCGGCCGATACGACGCTCTCGCTGCTGGCCGGCGTGGTCGAGCGGTTGGGCCATGGCTTCCCGAGCCTGAGGCTGACGAACGTCACGTATCTGCGTCAACCGGCGTCCGTCGACTTTTATGTCGACGACGTGCTCCAGCATGCACGCGTCGTCGTCATCGATCATTTGGGCGGCGAAGCCTATTGGCCGTACGGGATCGAACGGGTGGTTCAACTGGCGCGGGCTAAGGGGCAGACGCTCGTCATGTTCTCGGGCGATTTGCAGGAAGATCCGAATCTCATCGCGCAGAGCACGGCCAGCCCGGAATTTTGTACGCGCTTATGGCGTTACTTGCGCGAGGGTGGGCCCGCCAACGCCGAGGCGTTTTTGCGTGCGATTGCATGGCATGCGTTGGGTTGGGGCGAGGAGCCCCCGCTGCCGGTGTGCGTCCCGAACGCGGCGCTTTACCATCCTCGTCACGATCGGCCGGCGATGTCGGATTGGCAAGCGCGTTGGCAGCTCCATGCACCTGTCGTCGCGATCCTCTTTTACCGCGCGCATCTTCAGGCATCGAACACGGCCGTATTCGATGCGTTGATCGAGGCGCTCGAGGCGCGGGGCCTCAATCCACTGCCGATCGCGATTACCTCGCTCAAGGATGCGGTCAGTCATGCGCTTGTGACGGAGCTGTGCCGCGAGCACGAGGTAGGGCTCGTCCTCAATACGACGGCGTTCGCCGCGTCGACGCCTGAAGACGGCAAATGGCCCGTGTTCGGCATCGACGCGCCGGTTTTCCAAGTCATTCTGAGCGGCGGCAATCGCGACGATTGGGTCAAGGACAACCAGGGCCTCAATTCGCGCGATATCGCGATGCATATCGCCTTGCCCGAAGTCGACGGCCGCATCATTACGCGAGCGATCAGCTTCAAGGGCCTTGCATACCGGTGCCCGCATACCGAAGTGGACGTGGTGCGCTATCAGCCGGACCCGGAGCGCGTGGCGTATGTCGCCGAACTCGCTCGCCGCTGGTGCAGGCTGCGCACTTTGGCCAACGAAGAGAAACGGCTTGCCTTGGTCCTCGCGAACTATCCCGCGAGCGAAGGGCGAATCGGTAACGGCGTGGGGCTCGATACGCCGGCGTCGGTCGTGGAAATCCTGAAGTCGTTGGAGCAGGGGGGCTATTGCACCGATGCGTTGCCGATCGACGGCGAAGCGCTGATGGCGCGTCTCATGCAAGGCGTGACGAACGATCCCTCGGTGCGCGATTTGCGCCCGGCGCTGCAAAGTTATTCGCTCGACGACTACCAAGCGGCGTTCAAGGCGCTGCCTGAGCAAGTGCGCGATGCGCTCAACGAGCGCTGGGGACCGCCGGAGAGCGACCCGACCGTGCGGCAAGGGCGCTTCATGATCGCCGGATGGCGGTGCGGGCGTATCTTCGTCGGCATTCAACCGTCGCGCTCCCGTGTGGCGGGCGATTACGCGAGCTATCACGACGCCGATCTCGTTCCCCCGCACGCCTATCTTGCGTTTTACTTTTGGCTGCGCGAGGTCTTCAAGATCGATGCGCTCGTCCACGTCGGCAAACACGGTAGCCTCGAATGGCTACCCGGTAAGAGCGTGGCGCTTAGCGAGAGCTGCTGGCCCGACCTGACGCTCGGTCCCATGCCGCATCTTTACCCGTTTATCGTCAACGACCCCGGTGAAGGCAGCCAAGCGAAACGGCGCGCGCAGGCGGTCATCATCGATCATCTGATGCCGCCGCTTACCCGCGCCGAATCGTATGGGCCGCTGCAAGACCTCGAGCGGCAAGTCGATGAGTACTACGAAGCATTGATGGTCGATGCACGCCGGGCGAAGCTGCTGCGCGGCACGATCCTCGAAACGATCGTCCGCCATCGGCTGCACGACGAGCTCAGTATCGCGAAGCCCACGGGGCAAGACGAGGAAGATGCGCTGCTTACGCGTGTCGACGCGTGGCTCTGTGAATTGAAAGAAGCGCAAATCCGGGATGGTCTGCATGTGTTCGGCCGGTCGCCGGCGGGGCGCGAGCGGCGCGACACGTTGCTTGCACTCGCGCGCTTTCCGGTGGGCGATGGGCGAGGCAAAAACGCCGGTTTGATCGATGCGCTCGCGAAAGATCTCCATATCGATCATCTGTTCGATCCGCTGACGGCGGAATGGTCGACGCCTTGGACCGGGCCTCGTCCGGCGCTTCTCGAGCGCGTCAGTACCGCCCCATGGCGGCATAACGGCGACACGCGCGAGCGATTGGAGCTATTGGCCCAACGCCTGCTCGATTCGCTCTGCGATAGCACGGCCGAGGACCATATCCCGATGCAGGCGCTGCCGTTGACCGGCCAGGTGCTCGATCGTGTACGCGAAGATGTCGCGCCGCGTCTTGCGGCCTGCGGCAGCGAAGAGTTGCGGCACCTGAAGCGCGGGCTCGAAGGGCGTTTCGTGCCGCCCGGACCGAGCGGTTCGCCCTCGCGCGGCCGGCCCGACGTGCTGCCGACGGGGCGCAACTTCTATTCCGTCGATACGCGCTCTATCCCGACTCAAGCGGCCTGGGCCTTGGGCTTGAAATCGGCGCGCCAGTTGCTCGAACGTCATCTACAAGAGCATGGCGACTATCCGCGCGCGATCGGTCTATCGGTCTGGGGGACGGCCACGATGCGCACGGGCGGCGACGATATCGCCCAGGCGATGGCGCTGCTTGGGGTGCGTCCGAAATGGGCGCCGGGCAGCCACCGCGTGACCGATTTCGAAATCCTGCCGGCCGGCGTGCTCGAGCGGCCGCGCATCGACGTCACGCTGCGCGTCTCAGGATTTTTCCGCGATGCGTTTCCGAACGTCATGCATTTGTTCGATGCGGCCGTGCAAGCGGTCGCCGAACTCGACGACGAGCCCGAGGACGTCAATCCGATCCGTGCGCGCGTGCTGCGCGAACGCGATGCATGGATCGCACGCGGCCTCGATGCGAACGAGGCCCGAAAACGGGCGGGCTGGCGGGTGTTTAGCGCGAAGCCGGGCGCCTACGGTGCCGGGTTGCAGCAGATGATCGATGCGAAGGCTTGGGATACCGATGAGGATCTGGCCGATGCCTACCGCGCATTCGGCGGCTATGCCTATGCGTCGGCAAGCGCGGGCGAGCAGGCCCATGGTGCATTCGCCACGCGCTTGGCCAGCATCGATGTCGTGCTGCAAAACCAGGACAATCGCGAGCACGATCTGCTCGACTCCAACGACTATTACCAATTTCAAGGGGGGATGGCCGCGGCCGTGCGCCATTTCTCCGGCCAGCAGCCCGAGCTTTATCACGCGGATCACAGCAATCCCGACGCTCCGCGCGTTCGGCCGCTCGGCGAGGAGATTGCGCGCGTGATCCGTTCGCGCGTCGTCAATCCGAAATGGCTCGACGGCGTGAAGCGGCATGGTTACAAGGGGGCGGCGGAGATCGCGGCGACCGTGGATTATCTCTACGGATACGACGCGACCGCACGCGTGGTCTCGGACCATCAATACGCGCTTGTCAGCGATGCTTACGTGAACGATGCCGATACGCGCAACTTCATGCGGCAACACAATCCGCACGCGCTTCATTCGATCTGCGAGCGTCTGCTCGAAGCGATCGAACGCGGTTTGTGGCAGGAGCCGGGTGCGTACCGGGCGCAGATCGAAGAACATCTGCTCGATACCGAGCAACGAATCGAACAGAGGTCATCGTGAATCGATCGAATGCCCCCGTCGCCGGCGTGGTGCCGCCGCCTTTTCCGCTGAGTGCCTTGGTCGGTCAAGACGCGCTGCGCGACGCATTGCTGCTCGTCGCGGTGGATCCGTCGATCGGTGGCGTCCTCGTCAGCGGCCCGCGCGGCACCGCCAAATCGACGGCGGCGCGCTCGCTCGCCGAGTTGCTGCCCGACGGCCACTTCGTGACGTTGCCGCTCGGCGCGAGCGAGGATCGCGTGGTCGGTACGCTCGATCTCGACGAAGCGCTGCGAGGCGGCGAAGTCAAATTTTCGCCGGGGTTGCTCGCACGCGCGAACAACGGCGTGCTGTATGTGGACGAAGTGAACTTGCTGGCCGACGCCTTGGTGGACGTCGTGCTGGACGCGGCGGCCAGCGGAATCAACGTGGTTGAGCGCGACGGCATCTCCCATAGCCACGCGGCGCGCTTCGTCTTGATCGGCACGATGAATCCCGAGGAGGGCGAACTTCGCCCGCAATTGCTCGATCGATTCGGGCTCATGGTGCAACTGGAAAACTGTTTCGATGCCGAAATCAGGCAGCGAATCGTCAAGGTGCGCCTGGCCTTCGACAGCGATCCGCACGCGTTACGAGCCTCGTACGAGCACGAGCAGCAACGGTTGGCCCAGCGCATTCGCGAGGCGAGGGCGAGCTTGCCCGAGTTGGGATTCGCCGACGATGTGCACGACACGATCAGTACGCGCTGTATCGACGCGGCGGTCGACGGCTTACGTGCGGATCTCGTCATGCTGCGAGCGGCACGGGCGTTGGCCGCTTTGGAGTCGGCGGCCGTCGTGACGAGCGAGCATGTGGAACGCGTTGCGCAATTCGTGCTGCGGCATCGAAGGCGCGACAGCGCCGAGCGCTCGCCCCGCGGCGCGGGCGAAGCGCACCGGCCGTCAAGCGGCGAGTCGCCCGGCGACGAACGCCGGTCGAAGCCCGGTCAGTCGGACGAGGGCGGCGGTTCGAGCCGCGACGACACCGACGCGGACTGGGGCTACCTGCCGCCGGAGCCTACCGGGATGCTGAACGTCAAAGGGGTGATCCCGCTTTCGGCAAAAAAACGCTGAGCCATCGGAAAGGCGCGTTCGCTGATTCGATCAGCGGATTTCGATGGCCATCGGGCGCCGACGGTATCGTGGGGCGTGAGACGTCGACGAACCCGACGCGCCGCATTGCGTGGGCCGCATCGCTTGCGCAAAAAGCGCAGGGCCCGCTGCTAAAGGATCATCTGAGGTACTTCCGCCACGAACCGAAAAGCGCCGCACTGCATTGCTTCTTGCTCGATTGCTCGGCCTCGATGATGAGCGGCGAGCGGCTAGCGATGGCGAAGGGCCTGGTGCTCGCTTGTTTCGATCGTGCGGCGATGGATCGGTCGCAGGCGGCGCTGATTTGTTTCGGCGGCGGCCGCGCCGACTTGCGGTTCGGCCCCGCGATTCCTAGGTGGTGGAACGAACGCTGGGTTCAGCCCATCGGCGGAGGTGGCGGTACGTCGTTTTCGATCGGCGTAGCGGCAGCTGCGAAGCTGCTCGACGAGGCACGGCGCCGCAATCCGGCCGGCGAGCGCGTGCTGTGGGTATTCGGCGACGGCCGGAGCCGCGATCGGCCGGCCAAACCCGTTGCGGCCGATCGCGTCGTCATCGTCGATTGCGAGCAGGGCGCCCTTGCACTTGGGCGGTGGGCGCGGCTCGCGCGCGAATGGAACGCGGATTATTGTCTAGCGAAGGCGTTGACGGTTCCGGCGTAGCGCTATGCGTGGAGTCCGCTCACGCCTCATACCAGCGCGGGGTATAAACCCATCGCCCCTGTGGCCCGGCCTCGATGGTCCGCGTCGTGGATGATCCGACGATGACCATCGTACGCATGTCGACCTGCGTCGCTTGGAGCGCTCCGAGGGTTGTCGTCGTTAATGTCTCGCCGGGGCGCCCGATGTCGCGTCCAAGTACGACCACCGTGTTCGGGTCGCGGTGACCGCGCAAGATCTCCAATGCGCGGTCGAGCTGCCAAGGGCGCGCACGAGAGATCGGGTTATAAAACGCCATCACCAAATCGGCCGCCGCCGCGTGCTCCAGCCGTTTCTCGATGATGCTCCACGGCTTGAGATTGTCGGACAGCGATAAGATGCAAAAATCGTGGCCCAACGGCGCACCGGCTTTTGCGGCGGTTGCCATCGCGGCCGAGATGCCCGGTACGATGCGTAGGTCCACCGCCCGCCAGCGCATGTCGTCGCTCGCGTCGAGCGCCTCGAATACCGCGGACGCCATCGCGAACACGCCGGGATCGCCCGAGGACACGACGACCACTTGCCGGCCTTCGCAAGCCATCTCGAATGCATGACGCGCGCGTTGCAATTCCTCGCGGTTGTCGCTGCAATGAAGACGCTGGTCCGGCCGAAACGGGCCGGCCATTTTCACGTAGGTCTCGTAGCCGAGCACATCGGTGGCTTCGTCAAGGGCCGCACGCGCATCGGGCGCCATGAGGCCGGCGCAACCGGGCCCCAAACCGACGACAGTCAGCCGTCCTCTCGGGCGGCCGATTCGATCCACATCGATCGGTTTCGCCGCAACACCAAACGCGATGTTTTCGGTCTTCGAAACGCGAACTTGATGACTGACTTCGAGCGAACATGCAAGCAGTTGCTCGGGCCCCAGCGCACCGACGGTGGCGAAACGTAGGGGCACGCCTAGCTCGCGAGCCGCTTGTTCCAGCGCCGGATCTGCGCTCCGGCTCTCCGGGGCGAGTAGCACTGCGAGCGAGTTCGGCGCCAGCGCTTCCCGCGAGAGCGCGTCCCGCACGATGTCAGCAGTGATCGCGCTCTCGCCCGAAACGGCGGCGACGATGCTGCGCGGATGAATCACGAGTTCGTCTCGCCGCGCGGCCGATGCGGCCGGCGTCACGCGGATCGTCAGCCGGGCGGCATCGCTTTGCGCAATACGCGCGTCGTCGAGCCAGGGCGCGTCGCCGTCGATACGTGCGCTTTCGCCCGCAAGCAGATCGGAGACGAAGTGCTTGCCCTGTTCCAGATCGGCCAGCACGTAGCCGTTCGGCGGATTGAGCAGACAGGTGCCGAAGCGCAACTCGCCGCTCGTCGTGATGGCCGGTGCGACCTCCAACGCGCGGGCAATATCGCGCGCGAGGACATTGACGCCGCCCAGGCCCCCGAGCAGCGGAACGACGGCACTGCCGTCCTCGGCAACGGCGAGCACCGGAGGCTCGATGCCCTTGTTGGCCAACATCGGAGCGATGCATCGAATGACGATGCCCGCTGCGCACAGGGCGACGATCGGCGTGCCGCCCGCGTAAAGCGCTTGTAGGTGCTCGGTGAGTTGAGCGAAGCTGCAATCCGTCTCGCCGTCGACGCGGGTTTGCAGTCCGTGTACGAGCGCGCCGGGACACGCAGCTTGGATTCGCCGCGCCGTGGGCAGTGCGCTGCGGCCGAGCACGACGATGGCGGGCGGCGCGCTCACCCCTGCCATTTCGGCCCCGGCACGATCAGCAACGAAAAATACGGCGAAGCCATGGGATCGACTTCCGCCAACGGCACGATCCGTTGATTGGACATCGTCGCCCGTTCGATATAGCGCGCGCGATCCGCCAGCCCCAGTTCGTCGAGCACGCGCCGCACCTTATCGAAATTGCGGCCGAGCTTCATGATGACGGCGGCGTCGGTGTCCGTCAGCTTGCGCCTGAGCTCGTCCTCGGTCATGACGCCCGACAGAATCGACAAGCTCTGGTTGCGATAGACGAGCGGCGTGCCGAGCACGGCCGCGCCGCCGAGCATCGAACATACGCCGGGAATCACTTCGACGTCGAACTCGGGCGAGAGCCGATCGTGCAGGTACATGTACGAGCCGTAAAAGAGGGGATCGCCTTCGCATACGACCGCTACGTCACGTCCGGCATTGAGCTGTTCTCCGATCATCGCGGCCGAGGTGTCGTAAAAATCGGCGATGACCGACTCGTACGAGAGCGGCGGCTCCAGCGCTTCGGTCGTAACCGGGTAGACGAGCGGCAAATGCGTCTGCCCGGCTTCGAGATGCGTTTCGATGATGCTGAAGGCGTTGCCTTTTTTGCCTTTGGCGACGAAGTAGGCGACGACTGGCGAGGCTTTCAGTAAGCGGAGTGCTTTTAGCGTCAGCAATTCGGGATCGCCCGGGCCGACGCCGATGCCATAAAGATGCCCACGTTGGTTCATTATTCGATTTCCGATGCGAGTGCGTTGACCGCTGCCGCCGCCATGGCGCTGCCTCCGCGCCGTCCTTGCACGACCACGTAGGGTACTCCGCGACTGTCCGCGGCAAGCATGGCCTTCGACTCGGCCGCGCCGACGAAACCGACGGGGAAGCCGAGGATAAGGGCGGGCTTGGGTGCGCCGGCGTCGAGCATTTCAAGCAGGTAGAACAGCGCTGTCGGCGCATTGCCGATGGCGACGACGCTCCCCGCGAGCCAAGGCCGCCATAGTTCGAGCGCGGCTGCCGACCGGGTATTGCCGATCTTGCGCGCGAGCTCCGGCAGGGCGGGGTCGCCGAGCATGCATAGCACTTCGTTCGAAGCCGGCAGGCGCGCCCGCGTGATGCCGTCGGCGACCATGCGCGAATCGCAAAGAATGGGTGCCCCGTCGGCCAATGCCTTGCGGCCGGCGAGACCGGCGCCCGCCGAGAAACGGATGTCTTGCGCGACATCGACCATCCCGCACGCGTGAACGACGCGCACGGCTAGCTTTTCGAGGTCGGCGGGAATGGCCGACAGGTCTGCCTCGGCGCGTATCGTGGCGAACGATTGGTCGTAAATGGCTTGTCCGTCGCGGATGTAATCGATCATGGGGAGATTGGCGCTAGCCGATGGGCCAAGTTGCCGCGCGGCTTCTTCAATGGTGAGGCCGGTCCCGATGCGTTCGCCGAAGCGATGCGCACCGTCGTCGGCACCCGATGCGGCGCGACGGTAGACGTCGTAGCGAGCGGGTGTCACGGCTAATAGAGTGTAGGGCGCACAATGTGCGGCGGCGCACGAGCGCGTGCATCCGCTTAGATGAACTTCGGCGTCGGCCGGTAGATGTCTCGCTATATGCAATGCATCGTGTTTTGTGTCGGCCAAACCTTTCGCACATCCAGCCGAACCTGCGCAGGCAATTAACCGAGCGAGCGGATCGCGCGGATCCGAAACGAGGCCGAGGCCAGCTAACTCGCGTTCCACGTGCGCCACGTCTTGCTCGGCGACGTTGGCGAGCAAGACGCTTTGCCACGGGGTGAATCGGAGCATGCCGTCGCTATGCGCGAGGGTTAGTCGTGCCAAAGCGGCGAGCGTAGCCGTATCGATGCGCCCGAGCGGCGGTTGACCGCCGATATGCCAACGGATGCCGTCGCGTTGCACATGCGCACCGAATCGTCGACGGCTCTCGGCCGCGGCGCGTCGCCATAGGCCGATCTCATCGCCATGATCGCCACGCTGTAACTCGACGCCCGCTTGCGCCGCTGCTTGCGCGAGCACGCTGTGTCCCTCGTGCGAGCGGAGCAGGTCGCGCATACGGTTTTCGTCCGGTGCAGCGAGGTCGAGAAACGTGTGTAACAGTGCCCGTAGCAAGACTGCGACTTCGTTTTGTCGAACCGCGGCCAACGCATGGCCCGCGATTGCCGAGGGTTGCCCTGCCAGGCCCACCGCGAACCGCGGTTCATCGTCCACATCCCTTGCGAGAGGCATGGCCGCGAACCAGATATCGTGCGGATGATCGAGTGCCGCGAGTCGTTCTCCGCCATCGAGCAGTACCGAAAATTTCGGCGACAATTCGGCCAACCGAGGCTCGTTTTGCAGGACGGCGAGGAGTTGCTCGGCCAGCGCGGAGGTGTCGCAGAGGCTATCGATATCGAGGCCGGCGACGGGGCTGACCAACAGATTGCGTGCATCGTCGGCGACGGCTGCTCGATGCGCGGTGAGTGCCGGATCGAGCGAGGGATCCTCGCAAACACGCGGGCCGAGCCCCGCTTCGGCCAAGCGTTGGCTCAGCGCGGTTTCGGCGCCGGGTTTTACGCCGCGTAACTGTAGATTGGCGCGGTTCGTCAGTTCGACGATGCCAGAGGCGTGCGACTGCGCCGCATCGCAGATTGCGAATGCCTGCGACGCGAGCAATTTGCCGCCGGGCAGCTTGATGCGGCACAGCCCGCCATCGCGTGCAGCGACGATCCGCGAAAGCGCGGGACAAGCCGAAGGCCGAAGCGAAGGAGACGGAGGGTAGCCCAAGGTTCAACGAAGTTGGCGTTGCGCGCCGGCCACGTCGCCCGGCAAGGAGGGAAACGCTTGGCCGAGAAAGCCCGCGCGGTCGTGGCTTGCGCGAACGATTAGCGCCAGCAAAGCGGGTATTATGCCCTGTTTGCAATGGTACGAATACCGCCGGCCGGCCGTGACCGGCGAGACGGACGAGGGGCAATGATGGTGTGGCTGACAGTCGTCGGCATCGGTGAAGACGGTTTTTTCGGATTGGGACGGGCAGCCCGGAGAGCGCTGCTGGAGGCGACTGTCGTGATGGGCGGGGAGCGGCATTTGGCCATGCTGCCCGAGAAGATTCGCGCCCGTCGCGAGCCTTGGCCTAAACCGTTCGACGTAACGCATATCGAGGCCTATCGAGGCACGCCGGTTTGCGTCTTGGCCAGCGGCGACCCCATGTGGTTCGGCGTGGGTGCAACGCTCGCGCGCGTCGTTGCGCCGGCGGAAATGCGCGTGATCTCGGGGCCGTCCTCCTTGTCGCTGGCGGCCGCGCGGTTGGGTTGGTCGCTGCAAGACGTATCGATCGTCTCGTTGGTCGGAAGGCCGCTCGCGTCTTTGAATGCGCACTTGCGCGACGGCGCGCGCGTGCTCGTCATGAGTCGCGACGGAATGTCACCCTTTGAGATCGCGGCGCTATTGAACGAACGCGGATTCGGCGAGACGAGCATGAGCGTGCTCGAGCACCTAGGCGGCCCGCTCGAACGCCGAATCGATGCGCAGGCGCAAATGTGGCGACAACAAGCGGTCGCCGAGCTCAACATCGTTGCCCTGACGTGCCGCGTGGAAAGCGGCGGCTCGCTGCCGTTGACGATCGGCTTGCCCGACAACGCGTTTTTGAACGACGGTCAATTGACCAAGCGCGACGTGCGGGCCATCACGCTTGCACGTCTCGCGCCTGTGCCGGGCGCCTTGTTATGGGATGTCGGCGCGGGGTGCGGGTCGATCGGTATCGAGTGGATGCGCGCGCATCCCACATGTCGAGCGATCGCGATCGAATCGGACGCGCGCAGACAGGCATTCATCACACATAATCGTGACGCGCTGGGCGTGCCCGGTCTACGATTGGTCGAAGGGCGCGCCCCCGAGGCCTTGGTGGGACTGCCCGCGCCCGATGCGATATTTATCGGCGGCGGGGTGACGGTGCCGGGCGTGCTCGACGCGTGTTGGTCGAGTCTGCGCGAAGGGGGGCGGCTCGTGGCCAATGCCGTGACGCTGCAAGGCGAGGCGGCTTTGGTCGATTGGCGCGCCCGTCATGGCGGTACGCTAACGCGCATCGCTATGAGCGAAGCGCAGCCCCTCGGCGGCTTCGATACCTGGCGGGCGGCGTTGCCGATTACGCTGCTCGATGTGACGAAAGCGGTGCGCGTCGAGGCAGGCGCGCTGAACGAGCCGACATGACGATGCGCGACGAGACGCCCGAGAAGGCCCGCCCTTTACGTAGCGGCTATACGACGGGAAGCTGTGCGACGGCCACGTCGTTGGCCGCTGCGCGCATGCTGCTTGGCGGTGAGGCCAGCGATGTGGCCGAGATCGTGCTGCCGAAAGGACGGCATGTGCCGATGCCGCTCGTGTTCTGCCGTTTCGTCAATGGGACCGATGGCGCTGCCGGCGCCGAAGCGGGCACGATCAAAGATGCCGGCGACGATCCCGATGTCACGCATGGCGCGCTCGTCTTCGCGCGTGTGACGCTTAGCGCCGCGCCTGGGGTGCGATTTCACGCGGGCCCGGGCGTGGGGACCGTGACGAGAGCCGGCCTGACGGTGCCGATCGGCGAGCCGGCGATCAACCCCGTGCCGCGCCGGATGATGCACGATCACTTGACCGAACTCGCTGTCGAGCATGGCTACGCGGGTGGGTTCGAGGTCACGATCGGCGTCGAAAACGGCGAGGCGTTGGCGCTAAAGACCATGAACCCGCGATTGGGCATCGTCGGCGGATTGTCGATTTTGGGCACGACGGGCATCGTTCGGCCGTTTTCTTGTTCGGCCTATATCGCGTCGATCCATCAAGGGATCGACGTCGCGCGCGCGAACGGCTATCGACATGTGGCCGCCTGCACCGGCAACGCGAGCGAAGACGCGATGCGTGCGCGCTATGCATTGCCGGAGATCGCGCTGATCGAAATGGGCGATTTCGTCGGCGCGGTACTCAAGCATATGCGCCGTGCCCCGATCGCCAAACTCAGTCTCTGCGGCGGGTTCGGTAAGCTGAGCAAGCTCGCGGCAGGCCACCTCGATCTGCACAGCCGGCATTCGAGTATCGATTTGCCGTTGCTGGCGCAGTGGGCGGGCGAGGCCGGCGGCGGCGAGGCCCTGCAAGCCGAGATCAGAGCCGCCAACACGAGTCAGCAAGCGCTGGCGATCGCGTCCAAGCAGGGCATTGCCCTCGGCGATGCGGTCTGTCGACATGCTCGCGCAGTCGCGCAGGGCATCGTCCCTCCGGAGGTGACGGTCGAAGTCTTCGCGATCGACCGCGAAGGGCGATTCGTCGGAGTCGCGCAGTGACCCGAATCCTCGTGCTGGGCGGAACGGGGGACGCACTGAAGCTTGCGCGCCGTCTCAAGTCTGAAGATATCTATAGTCTCGCCGGGCTCGGCAAAATCCCCGACGACCTTGTTTGTCACGTGCGCGTCGGTGGCTTCGGCGGCACCGAAGGGCTCGTTCGTTTTCTAAAGGATGAGCGCATCGGGCTGATCGTCGATGCAACCCATCCGTATGCGGCGCAAATGAGTGCGAACGCGGCATCGGCCGGTCGTATTGCGGCGGTGGCGTGCTGGGCGCTACGCCGTTCGCCGTGGGAGCCGCGCGCCGAAGACGATTGGCGTTTCGTCTGCGACTGGAACGAGGTACGCGCAGCACTGACGCCTTTCGCTCGCCCGTTGTTTACGCTCGGTCGCGAGCCGCTCGCACATTTAGACGAGATCCCCGCGCATCAGTATTGGACGATTCGTTGTCTCGATGCGCATCCCGGTACCGAGCAGGCTCGCATCATCGGCGCGCGCGGGCCGTTCACGTTGGAGGGCGAGCGTGCGCTCTTCGAGGAAAACCGGTTCGACGTCATCGTCAGCAAGAATAGCGGGGGTGCCGCGACCGAGGCTAAACTCGACGTCGCGCGCGAACGCGGGTTGCCCATCGTCATGCTGCGGCGTCCGAGCTTGCCCGATGTCGAGCGAATCTTTGAAACGACGGATGCCTTGCTGGCCGCACTCGAAACGTTGCGCATCGAAAACGATGCCCGTATGATCCGGCCCGGCTCATGACGGAGTAAAGCATGACGGTGTACTTTATTGGTGCGGGCCCGGGCGACCCGGAACTCGTCACGGTGAAAGGGCAGCGCTTGATTCGAGCGTGCCCCGTGATTCTTTATGCGGGTTCGCTGGTACCGTCCGCGGTTTTGGACGGTAACGTGGCCGAGCGCGTAGTCAATACCGCCGAGCTCGATCTCGATACGATTGTGGGCTTGCTCGCCGAGGCCCATGCGAAGGGACAGGACGTGGCGCGCGTGCATTCGGGCGATCCCTCGCTGTACGGTGCGATCGGCGAACAGATCCGGCGCATTGAGCGCCTAGGCATTCCCTACGAAATCGTACCTGGCGTGACCGCAACGGCCGCCTGTGCCGCAACGCTGGGTTGCGAACTTACGCTACCCGGCGTGTCTCAAACGGTCATCCTGACGCGATACGCGAGCAAGACCTCGATGCCCGCAGGCGAGCAGTTCGGCGATCTGGCGCGCCATGGCGCGACGATGGCGATTCACCTGGGCGTGCGGCATCTAGCGCGTATCGTCGACGAGTTGCGTCCGCATTATGGCGACGACTGCCCGATCGCGGTCGTGTACCGAGCGAGTTGGCCCGATGAGGAGCGCGTAATCGGGACGCTCGCGGATATCGTCGGCAAGGTGGCGCAGACCGATATCGAACGCACGGCGTTGATTCTCGTCGGACGCGTCCTCGCCGCGGAGCAGTTCGCGGAATCCACGTTATACGCCCCGAATCAATGATCGTTGCCAGTCCGGGCGCAGTGTATTACGCCGGGACTGGGGCATTGGGTATCCGGTTATCGATTGGCAGCCGTTAGCCGCGCGATCGCATCGTCGATGTCGGCGGCAAAAAAGACATGCCGGCCGCGGTTGCTCTCGACGATGAAATCGCGAAGGCTGTCGCTTTCGTAGTGCGAAAAAACGCCGACGATCGCCACGGCGGTTCGGTAGTTGACGAACATCTGTAGGATTTCCCCCGCAACGCCTGTCTTGAGCTCGAAGAAATCGGGGTGGAGACAGGCCTGATCGATCGCAATCCCGGCAAGATCCGTATGGCCATGGCTGAAGACGGCATCGAGTGCGTCCTGCCGTGTCTCGATTCGCGCGTTGCTACCGGTGATATGCACGATCCGCGTTGAATCGCGCTCGATCAGCTTTGCATCCATATGCGCACTTTGCTCAGTTGTTTCGGGTTGTTCGCGTACTATAGCGCGCGCTATCGCAATGCGCGTTGCACTTGCGCCGGCGTTCTAACGAACTTATCCAACCAGGAGACAAGACCATGCCGAGGCAAATCTTTATTAATCTGCCGGTGAGCGATATTGCGAAAGCGACGGCTTTCTATACAGCGATCGGTGCAAACAAGAATCCGCAGTTCAGCGATGACAGCAGTTCCTGCATGGTCTTGTCGGACACGATCTTCGTCATGCTGATGACGCATGCGAAATGGGCGCATTTCACGAGCAAGCCGATCGTCGATTCGCGGCGCGAAAGTGAAGTGATGCTTGCCCTCAGTGCCGACGACCGTGAAGGCGTCGATAAAATGACCGAGGCGGCCGGCGCGAACGGCGGCAAAGCCGATGTCAATGCGAAGCAGGATCTCGGCTTCATGTACGGCCGCAGTTTCGAAGATCCGGACGGACATATTTGGGAAGTGATGTTCGTCGATATGTCCCAGATGCCCTCGAACCCGGCCTGAGATCGGCTGGATTCGCGCGACGGCGCCGACGCCGACCATCACTCAAAGGAGCGTTATCGATGAAGGTCGAAAAGCAAGACAAGCAGCGTTTGATCGATCGTTTTCAGTTGGCGCAGCATCCTGAAGGTGGGCACTACCGAGAGACGCATCGCGATACGCAACGCGTCGCTCGAATCGTTGAGCCGGGCGGCGCGGCGAAGGTGTCTCGTGCGGCGTCGACTTGCATCTATTACATGCTTTGCGATGGCGCGTATTCGGCGTGGCATCGTATCCACTCCGATGAGGTGTGGCATTTTTATGCCGGCGATCCGATCGACGTGCATGTCATCGATCCCGACGGACGCTTAGCCACGCATCGGCTCGGCAATGCGCTCGCTCATGAGGAGGCTTCGTTTCAAGTGATCGTGCCGGCCGGTTGTTGGTTCGCAGCGCAATGCGCCGAGACGCCCGATAGCGCGGACGCGGCCGGGTTCGCACTGGTCGGCTGTACCGTCGCGCCTGGGTTCGAGTTCAGCGATTTCGAACTGGCGGATATCGCTGCACTCGCGGCGCAATACCCGAGCCATGCGCCGCTCTTGCGGCAGTTGGCGCCGCGAGCCCATACCTGACTCCGTGAGTAAAGACAGGACGCGCATTCTCTTTAATTTGGCGGGTGATTCAGGTCGGCGCTGAAATCTTGTATTCCGCAATTTTTGCAAAGTCTCGTCTTCCGCTTCGGCCGGACAATGATTCTCCGTTCAACCCTGAAGCAGGAGACGAAGATGCTTGACCACGTATCGATCGGCGTGCGCGATATCGCGAAGACCCAAGCGTTTTATGACCGAACGCTCGAAGCCCTAGGCTATCGATGCTTGCATGCGGGCGGAGGCTCGTTGGGCTATGGCGCCGAATCCGTACAGTTTTGGATTTCCAGCGCCGATCATCCCGTGGATCCCGACGCGCGATCGGGCCTGCACTTTTGCTTTGCCGCGCCGACGCGTTCGGCCGTCGACGCCTTTCACGCGCAGGCGCTCGCGGCCGGAGGCCGAGACAACGGCATGCCGGGACTGCGAGCCGATTACGGCCCGGGTTATTACGCCGCGTTCGTCATCGACCCGGATGGCTATCGCCTAGAGGCCTATTGCGGCAGCGATTCGCACTAGCCCTTCGCTTGGCGGCGCCAGGCACCTGGCGTCGTCCCTAGCGCTTTTAAGAAGACACGGCTCATATGGCTTTGATCGGCGAAGCCGCAGGCGTTGGCGATATCGGACAGCCCGAGTGCGCTTCGTTCGATGAGTTCGCGCGCTTGATGGGTCCTTTGCTCGAGCAGCCACTGGTGCGGCGTGAGGCCTGTGCTTTTGGCGAACGCCCGAATGAAATAGGCGCGTGACAAGTTGCATTCCCGCGCCACTTCGGCGAGCGTGATGCCTTCGCGCGGGCGCGACAGCAGCAGCGCTTTCGCGCGGGCCTCGTGGGCTGCCGTGAGCACACCTTTGGTTCTGGCCTCGCGGTGCTGCACGTTGGCGTATTGCCGCGCGAGATGGATGCCCATCGTCAAGCCGAGCTGCTCGACGAACAATGCGCCGAGTTCGCCCGGCACTTCCGCGTTCGCTGCCAAGGCGGCGGCCAAATGCCCAAGCACGGGATCGCTTCGATTCGACTCGCAGACGAGGCCCGCGATGCGCGGCAGGCCGTGCTCGTCGGCCAAGCGGTTTAGAAACCCGTGGGACAGTTCGGCCAACACGAAGTCGAAATTGCCGTAAAGATCCGCTTGGTACGGTTCGGAAAAATCGCGGACATAGACCGAGTGCGTATCGAAGTGCCGATCCTCGAAACGCCGGCCGCGGAATATTCTTCGACGATGCCCGCCATTCAACGATATGCCGACCAAGAAACCGCGTTCGCATGCCGGCATCGCCACCTGCTCGAGGTGTTCCTCTTCCATGCACTTGCGATAGAACGTGAAGTCATGATTACGGACCTCTACGTTTTTGCGTAGCTTGCTGAATGCGCAACCGAGACCATCGCGCGACGCAAGCGAGGAAGCGGTCGCGGAACCGGGCGGAATCGCGTGAGACATAACTGCATGAAGGTGACTAACGTTCAATCGTTTATACCATCGATAAATGCAGGTCACAACCGCGGGCGCCAGGCTGTGTCGCACGCGGCGAGCCGGCGTAGGTTGCCAACACAGCTTTGGTGCCGCGCGTATGGGAGCATTTTTGTCCAATACGCAAGGTTACGTGCCACTTACACTACGCGAACTCAATCCTTCGCTGGCGGCGTGTCTCGTTCGTAGCGCGACTGCAACCCGCACCGCCCACAGTCCCAGGAGAAACGCCATGGTCGAGATCGGTACGTTGCTCGTCAACTTCGAGCATCGAGAAGTACGACGAAACGGCATGACGTTGCGCATTAGCGCACGCGCCTTCGACATCTTGGAAGTCCTGTTTCGCGCGAAAGGCGCGATCGTATCGAAGGACGACATCATCGACACGGTTTGGCCCGGCCAAATCGTCGAAGAAAATCGCTTGCAAGTCCACATTGCGGCCTTGCGCAAGGTGCTCGACGTAGACCGCGAGCTCATCAAGACGGTCAGCGGGCGTGGGTACATGCTCGTGCCGTACACGCGAACGGTGAACGCGCCCGAGGCCGAAGTACGGCTTCCCGCCGATGCACCGCTCATCGGTCGCGCCCGCGAATCGGCGCGTATAGTCGAACAATTGAACGATGCGACCGTGGTGACGCTCGTCGGCGCGGGCGGGATCGGAAAAACGGCCCTTGCCGTGGGGGCGGCTCATACGTTGAGCAAAGTGCCGGGCACGAGCGTTTATTTCGTCGAATTGGCGTTAGCGGATTCGAGCGAGGCCGTCCTTGCGGCGCTCGCACTCGCGTTGTGTGCCGATGCCGCCACGACGGCGCGCGATCCGCATTCGCTGATCGCAACACTAAGCGCCGAACGCGTGCTGTTGGTATTGGACAACGCGGAACACGTGATCGACGCGGTGGCCGAGATCGTGCAGGCGCTTGTTGCCGATGCGAGCCACTTGCGCGTGCTTGTCACGAGCCGCGAGCCGCTCGCCATTCGCGCCGAAACCGTTTTTCGCGTCGAACCGCTCTCTGTGCCGCCGGCGGACGCCGCGCTCCCGAGTGTCGCGGAGCACGGCGCCATCGAATTGTTTCTACAGCGTGCCCGCGCGATCGCCCCGGGATGTGCGGCGGACGAGGTGAGCATCCGCCTCGTCGCCGACATCTGTCGCCGGCTCGAGGGCCTTCCGCTTGCGATCGAACTCGCCGCGGCTCGCGTGGCGACGTTGGGCGTGGATGGCGTGGCGGCCCGCCTTGACGATCGCTTCAACCTTTTGAGCGGCGGGATGCGCTCGGCGCTGCCGCGCCATCAGACGTTGCGCGCGACGTTCGACTGGAGCTACGCGCTGCTCGACCCGGACGCGCGCGCGTTGTTTCGTTGCCTCGCATTCTTTACGGGCACGTTCACCTTCGAGGCAGTCTGCGCGGTGGCAGCCGAGCCGAGTATTCCGGTTGCCGCGACCATTGCGTCGCTGGGGGAGTTGGCGGCGAAGTCGCTGTTGACCGTCGAATTCCACGGCACGATCGCGCGGTATCGGCTCACGGAATCGACGCGGGCCTATGCGATGGAAAAGCTGCGGAACGAAGGCGAGGTCAAACGCGTCGCGCGCAATCATATGCGGTATCTCCAGCGCCATATCGAGGACCACTCGACGATCGCGCCGCAACGGCCGCAAACGCCGCCGCTCGCGCATTCGACATTGGACGACGCGCGTAGTGCTTGGGACTGGGCGTTTTCCGACGAGGGCGATCCCGCGCTGGGCGTCGCGTTGGCGGGTTCGCTCGTCGGGACGTTGCTCGATGCGTCGCTTGTCCACGAATGCCGCGCACGCGCCGAGCGGGCGCTCGCCACGCTCGACACGCTGCCGGCCGGCGCGATCGACGTCGTGTGCGAAATGCGTCTATGCGCCGCCCACGCCGCGTCGCTGCTGCTGACCGGTGGCGGCGCCGCCGAGGCATCCGCCCTTTGGAGGCGGGTCCTCGCACGCGCCGAATCGACGGGGGACGAAGCCTTCGCAGCGCGCGCGCTTTGGGGCCTCTGGAACGCGGCGATGACAAGCGGCGATATCCACGCAGCACTGCGCTATGCGACGCGCTTCGAGGTGCACGCCGATCGCTGCGGCCTGCGGTGGCAGAAGCTGTGTGCAAGCGCGACGCTGGCGGCGTCGCTGCACTGCTTCGGCGAGCAAGCTCAGGCTCGGGAGCGGCTCGAGCGGACGCTCGGCGCGCTCGACGCATTCGGGATTCCCGAGCCCGACGACAGAAATCTCGCCGTGGATCCCCGGATCTTCGGTTCGGGTACGCTCGCGCGGATCGCGTGGATGCAAGGCGATACGGCCTCTGCGCTGCAATGGGTGGAACGCGCGATCAACTTCGTGCGCGCCGACATGCTCGAGCCCTCGCTGTGCCATCTGCTCGCAGCCGTCGTCGTTCCGATCGAACTTGCTTGCGGCGAATGGGAGTCCGCGTCTCATCATCTAGCGCTGCTTCGTTCGCAGACCGCGCTCAATCGGTTCGACGGTTGGCAGGACTATGGCGAATGCCTCGCCGCGCAACTAGAAATCGCAAGCGGGCAGCCCGAGGCGGGTCTGCTTCGGCTGGAAGCCGGCCTTGCTCGGCTGGCTTCGCAAGGATTCGCGCGACTGACGGCACCGCTGGTGTGCGCCTATGGCGAAGTGCTGATCGAGAAAGGCCGAATCGACGAAGCCCAAATCGCGCTCGATCAAGCCCGGCGTCATTGCCATGCGCGAGGCGATCACAATTTCATGGCGGAATTGTTGCGCGTACGCGGTCGCGTGGAACAGGCCCGCGCGGAAAAACGCGCCGCGCATCAACGGCGAGCCGACGTCACGGCGCGCGAGCTTGCGCATCGCTACTTCAGCGATGCAATGACGCTCGCGCGCGAGCAAGGCGCGCCGCTGTTCGCGCTACGGGCGGCATTGGACCTAGCCGATTCCTTGCTGCGCGCGGGAGAGGCCGCTCAGGCTGCGGCGGTTTTGACGCCGTTTGCCTCGTTCGTCGAGCGGATCGGGGCGGGCACGCGGGTGCCCGAAGCGCGCCGGTTCGACGCGCTGCTGCGCAGCGCCGGGACTGCGAACGTCTGCCCCATCGGGCAAGACTCATCCGTCGAGTGATATCGCGCTCCGATTCAGAACTCTTCAGGTTTTCGATAGGACATCCGCGTAGACGGGCCACTAACATGCCAGCGCGCATTGCCTTACCACGGTTGAATGTAACCGCAATAGGCGAGTACGCACCCCCATGGATCAGTGAAAGCTCTTCGCCCGGTACATCCGCGGCGACGTATCGACGGAGAAAATATGAGTGCACAAGATAGCAATACGTTCCCCCTTTCGGCCGGGCGCCGCCGCCTGTTGTCGGCGAGCGCCGGTGTAGCGGGCGCGATGGCCGCGATGGCAACGCTGCCGGCGAGCGCCGACGCGAAACCGGCGCCGGCGGCGCATGATGGCCACCACCCGCAAGGCGGCGGCTTCGTGAAGGCCAAAGACGGCACGCAAATCTATTTCAAGGATTGGGGCACCGGCACGCCCGTCGTGTTCTCCCACGGCTGGCCGCTGTCCGCCGACGCCTGGGACGCGCAAATGCTGTTTCTCGTGAATCAAGGCTATCGCGTCATCGCGCACGATCGTCGCGGTCACGGCCGTTCCGGCCAGCCGTCGCAGGGCAACGACATGGACACCTATGCCGACGACCTCGCCGCGGTGCTCAATGCGCTCGACGTTAAAGGGGCGATGCTGGTCGGGCATTCGACGGGCGGCGGGGAGGTTGCGCATTACATCGGCCGCCACGGCGAAGCGCGTGTCGCCAAGGCCGTGCTGATCGGCGCGGTGCCGCCGCAGATGGTGAAGTCGGCTACGAATCCGAACGGGCTCGATATGTCGGTATTCGATAACATTCGTGCCGGCGTGGCCGCGAACCGTTCGCAGTTCTATCTCGACTTGGCCGTGCCGTTTTTCGGCTTCAATCGCCCCAATGCGAAGGTGTCCCAAGGTCTGGTCCAAGACTTCTGGCGGCAGGGCATGGCCGGTTCGATCAAAGGCCAATACGAGTGCATCAAACAGTTCTCCGAAGTGGACTACACCGAAGATTTGAAGAAGATCACGGTGCCCACGCTCATTTTGCATGGCGACGACGATCAGATCGTGCCGATCGACGACTCGGCCAAGCTTTCGGCGAAGATCGTCAAGAATGCGACGCTGAAAGTCTACGCGGGTGCGCCGCACGGTATGTGCGCCACGCATGTCGAACAAGTCAATGCCGACCTGCTTGCGTTCCTGAAAGGCTAAGCATCCGTTCGAGCCGCGGGCGGGAGCAGGGATAGGCCGCCCGCGGAAACCAACGTAAGGAGGCTTCATGCGCACGTCGTCCCTATCGACGGCCGACGAAGTGGTGGGGGTGCGCATTCCGCGCACCCCGGTTGCTCAGGCAGCCGCGGCGCGTGCGCGCGCGGCGATGCCGATCGTATTATTCGGTCATGCATGCCGCGTTTTCATCTTCGCGATGTTGAACGCGCAACGCACGGGCGAAATCTGCGACACCGATTTGCTTTACGTGAGCGCGATGTACGCGAATTTCGGCCTGACCGAAGCGTATGCGCACTCGACGGTGCGCTATGAAGTGGACAGCGCGGATGCGGCGCGCAGTCATCTCGATCGATACGGGATTGGCGAGCGCGAGCAAAACGAGGCTTGGCTTGCGATCGCGCTTCATATGACGCCGGGCATCGCTTCACGCATCTCGCCGCTCGCGAACGTGCTTGCCGCCGCCACGCAAACGGATTTGACGGCCGCACACCTCGATACCTATTCGAACGAACAGCGCACAGGCGTATTGGCCGCATACCCGCGGGACAATCAGTTCAAATACGACTTCATTGCCGCGATGGGCAACGGGCTCGCTCATCGACCCGCGACTACGTTCGGCACCGTGGGCGCCGACGTGCTCGATCGAGTGGATCCGAACTATTGCCGCATCAATTTTTGCGGACAGATATTAGGCTCGCCCTGGGAAGAGTAAGGTGGGCGCGTGGCGTTGGCTGTTTGCCCTTGACGTCGACGGGTATGCAAATCCGTCCTGCGAACGCATCAAGATGGAACGTTCCAGCACGCGTCACATCGTTCTTGCAGAAATCGATTGCTGGTGCGGTGATCGGATAGCGAGGCAGCGCTTCCTTGAGACTTCCCCAGTGGGGATATAAAATGGGGTTCCTGGCCTGCGGAGCACCATATGACCGGCATTGATGCAGACACCGAAAGTGCCGTCCGTCAATTTCTTGCGCTGATCGCTGACCGCTACGATGCGGCCGGCGCAATCGTCTATGGCAGTCGTGCTCGTGGCACGCATCGTCCCGATAGTGACGCTGATGTTGCCGTGCTGCTGCGCGGCGAGCATAGGCGTTTTCTGGATGCGAAGCTGGACATGGCGGACGTTGCCTTCGATGTCCTGCTCGATACCGGCATCCTGATCTCGCCGCTTCCCGTTTGGCTGGACGAATGGGAACACCCGGAGAGCTATTCCAATCCCGCCCTGTTGCGCAATATCGATCGGGAGGGCGTTCGACTGTGAGTAATGGACCATTTACACCGCAAGCGTTGATGAACAAGGCCGATACGGCCTGTGCATCGGCGCGTGCATTGCTGGATCTCGGCGATGTCGACGGTGCAGCCAATCGAGCCTATTACGCGATGTTTGACGCCGCGCGCTCCGCGCTGCTGTCCTCCGGGGCAGCTGTGCCGCCCGAAGTCGCGCGCACCCATAGCGGACTGATTGCGGCCTTTGGTACGCATTTGGTGAAGAGCGGGCAGGTGGCAAAGGACATGGGGCGTCTGCTCAATAGGGCCCACGAAATCCGGCTGGTGGCGGACTATAACGGGCAATCCGTGGGGCTGGACGATGCCAGGCAGATGGTCAACCAGGCCTCGGTCTTTGTTGCGACGATGCGAAGCACGTTCCTGTCGGATACGCCGAACAGCGACCGTGACGCGCATGCGTCGCAGCCCGCCGGTCCGCACATGCGGAAATGAATGAGAGGAAGCGAGTGGTAGCGGTCAAACGAGCTTGGCGTCCGTCTCAGCAGGATCTTCTACGTGAGGCGATGGCACAACTCGACATGACGCGCGATGAGTTCGCCGCTCGGATCAGCGTCTCGCATCGAACGCTAGACAAATGGCTTCTGCCGAACGATTCAGCGGATTTCCGGGGCATGCCGGACATGGGGCGAGCCTACGTCGAGGAAATTCTCGAATGGGAGAAGAAAAAGGCGGGGTAGGCCTTTCAAATAGAAATCGGAGCAACGACATCCACCACAGCCCCGATTATAGAGGCACTTAATTATCGTTTTTGTCGAACGGGGACAATCGGCGATGACGCTTCAGCAACTTATGCGGATGGCGCAACAGGTGTTTGGCGTGCGGGCAGGACAAGCCAAGACCGTGGCGCTCGGCTGGCGAGACAATTGGAACGCTCTGTTCGTGGCACGGCAGAATGCCCCGATTACGGAACCGGAAAAATACGCCCTCAAGCAAGCCTGTTTCCGCGCGATCGGTCGAATCCCGGAAATCGTCGACGCACGAGCGTATGCAGCGGACGATCGGGATCGATCGTGGATTGCAGACGGCCCCAGTCGTGCTTCCGGTCACGCCGAAATGTTGGTGCTCTCGGCAATGCTCAGGTTTCGAGCGGCACGCGCGATAGAAAAACGTGATGACGCCGTGAGGCGAGGGGTGGTCACGCCCAAGTACAGCGATCAGTATCTAGCGGATCGCCAAAGAGCCTGCCTCATCGTTCCAGAATTGAGACGCAAGTTTGCAGTTGTGGGCAGGAAGGCGCGGATTCTGGCCAATATCGAGGTGTGTCAGTTTTGTTGGAATTTGCTCGATGATCTGGGCATCGAACGTGGAGGCCTTTGGAAAGGGTCTACTGACGTTTTCCCGGTCTTAAATGAAGGGCGGGGGGACCCCCCGCTGACGGGTTGGTGGAACCCGTTGCTGGATCGAGGGTACTCCCATGGCGCGGAAGGATGGGCCATAACGGTACCTGGTGACTACCCGGGGTCGCCTGCGCTTTACACACGTTCGCGCACATCTTCGCCCGCTATGGTTGCTGCGCCCGCTGCGGCCGCTTCGTCGGGAGGTGCGACCAGTTCTCCCGCTGTCCCGGATCCAGCCGTCGCATGGGCGGTTGCGGTTGCCGCGAGCGCTTACTCAAGAAAGAGATCGCTGACTGCCGCAGCGAGTTTTCTCCCGTTACCCGCTGCAACCACGCCACCTGCTGCTCCGGTGAATCGACTTGTGCTTCCGGGCGCGCGCAGGCCGGCTGCCGCAGCGCCCGCAGCGTGGCATCCGGGTGCGTCGTCGATGGCGCATTTGTCGACCACGACGACAATGGGGCCGTTGCCCTTGCCCTTGCCAGCGGCTGCCGCGTCGTCTTCTGCTCCGGAGAGCGCTGCCGAGTTTGTTAGGCGCGGGGAGGCGGCGGCAGCGGCAGCTATTGCTGCTGGGCCCCCGCCTAAAATCGCGCGGACCGTTGCGAGCGATCCTCACGAGTCTAAGCGTATGCCAGGCTTTGATAGGGACTAGTAAATCAGGAGGGTTTCTGTGCTGCCCCTCACCAGCCCCACCGAAACGGCAAATGGCCCGTTGCTCATGCTTATCCGTTCACTTTCTCCCCCGGCCGACGAGCACCGGCCCTTAGACCGGCTTGCGCTCGTTCGATGCATCGCGCGCTTCCGAACCCGGCAGCGCGCCGAACATGTGCGCGCTGCACTTTGCGTCTCGCCAAGCTGCCCGAAGTTTCAGACCGGATGCCATTCGTCCGACGAGAGGGATGATCTGCTCGCCGGCCAGCATGCCTAATAAGCCTGCCAGCGCGACGGCCGGCGGCGCCGGCGATTGGACGCCGATCGCGTAATAAACGATTCCGGCCAGCAGGCCGGCGAGCAAGGAAAGGATGTACGGCTTCATGATGGCTCTCGTTGGCGGACGGCGGCGTGGGATTTGCTGCGAATACGAGTTGCAAGCGTATCGGCTTTTTCGCATGCGGAAAAGAGAATTCAGAATAATTAAGGCCTAAATTTCTGAATCAGATTAATTCCGGTTTTTTCATTGTTCATCCGTCGAGTTTGCGTGTCAAATACCTAGGGCTCGCAAGCAAGCGGCTCGCCGGCCGAACGCGGCAGCGCACCGAATTCAGTCGCGCCGAGTAGGCAACCAAACCAATTCCCGAATCGAAGGACACTCGCGATATGAGCAACGCAAAGCTCGAAGTACTCACGCCGCAGAACAGCCAATTGATCATCATCGATCAGCAACCGCAGATGGCGTTCGGCGTTCAATCGATCGACCGGCAGGCGCTGAAGAACAATGTCGTCGGGCTCGCCAAGGCGGCCAAAGTATTCGACATTCCGACCACGATCACGACGGTCGAGTCGGAAAGCTTCTCCGGCTACACGTATCCGGAATTGCTCGACGTGTTCCCGAATCAAAAGGTCCTCGAGCGGACTTCGATGAACTCCTGGGACGACCAAAAGGTGCGCGACGCGCTGGCCGCCAATGGCCGTAAGAAGGTCGTCGTGGCGGGACTGTGGACCGAAGTCTGCAACACGACGTTCGCACTGTGCGCGATGCTCGAGGGCGACTACGAAATCTATATGGTGGCCGACGCGTCCGGCGGCACGTCGAAGGATGCACACGACTACGCGATGCAGCGCATGGTGCAAGCCGGCGTGGTGCCCATGACGTGGCAACAAGTCATGCTCGAGTGGCAACGCGATTGGGCCCGCCGCGAAACGTATGACGCCGTGATGGCGATCGCCAAGGAGCATTCGGGCGCGTACGGCATGGGCATCGACTACGCCTACACGATGGTCCACAAGGCGTCGCAGCGCACGGCTACGCCGCATGAGGCCATGCCGGCCGTTCCGGCGCGCTGATCGCGTTCGCGCAGGTCCGCGGATATCGCGGCCTGCGTGGGCGGTGCCGTCCTTCGCACGCTCAAGCCGCGAGCACCGCCCAGGGCGCATGCGCCAAGTGTTCGACGAGAAATTCGATCAAGGCAGTGACGCGCGCGGTGCGTAGCATACCGGGCGGCGTGACGAGATTCACGTTGATATCGGCAATGCGCCAATCGCACATGACTTGCTCGAGTTCGCCGCGCTGGAGTTCGTCCCATACGAGGTATTCGGGCTGGAGCGCGAGACCTTGGCCGGCGATCAGCGCGGGCAAAAACGCCTCGGCGTTATTGGTGCGAATGCGGCCGTGCACGGCCACGGCGTATTCCTCGTCGGACGTCGCATGCGTGAAGCGCCAATACTCGGGTGTCGGCGAGTTCGTGTAGATGAAACTCGTATGCCGTTCGAGTTCGCTTGGGTGGCGCGGACGTCCGTGCTTGTCGAGATAGGCGGGCGATGCGACGAGCGGGCGACGTATCGAGCAAAGCTGCCGTGCGCGCAACGAGGAATCGGTCAAGTCGGCAACGCGTATCGCAAGGTCGTAGCCGCCCGACACGATGTCCACGAACTGGTCGGTCAGCGAGAGGTCGATGTCGACGCTCGGGTAGCGCTCGAAGAACGCGGGAAACAGAGGGGCGAGGTACTTCAAGCCGAACGACATCGGCGCGTTCATTCGTACGAGGCCGTGAGGCTCCAACGCGCCGGCGGACGCTTCGGTTTCGAACGCTTCGGCGTCGGCCAGCAGTTGAAGGGCGCGCTCCCGAAGCGATTCGCCGGTGGGCGTGAGCGAAAGGCTGCGTGTCGTGCGGTACAGCAACATCGTGCCGAGCCGTCGTTCGAGGCGTGCGATCGCTTTGGAAACGGTCGGTTGCGAAATGCCGAGTTGTTCGGCCGCTTTGGCGAACGACCCGGTCTCGGCAACGCGCGTGAAGATCGTCCAAGCCTCTAAATCAGGAACGTTTTGCATGTGGCAATGGGTTTGGCGCCTATCCGTTTTCAAATTCGTCAAAGAACTGACCGTATGGAATCTTACCTTGTGTCCCTCGGCGCGGGCGCGCTGATTGGCCTGATGTATAGCGCGATCAAGGTGCGCTCGCCTGCGCCGCCGCTGATCGCCTTGGTCGGCCTGCTGGGCATGTCGCTCGGCGCGCAGGCATTTCCCACCCTTCGGCCGTTGTTCGGCATCTAGTCGCAGTTCGCAAGCGAGGCAACGCAAATGAGCACAAGCAGCATCCAACCCGACCTGATTCTGCACAACGCACGGATCACCACGCTAGATCGCTCGAACCCCGTCGCGAGCGCAGCGGCGATCGCCGATGGGCGTTTTATCGCGGTCGGCACCGAGACGGACGTCATGCCGCTCGCGGGCCGTCAAACGAAGGTCATCGATTTGGGCGGACGGTCCCTCTTGCCGGGGCTGATCGACAATCACCTGCATTTGATCCGCGGGGGATTGAACTACAACATGGAGCTGCGCTGGGACGGCGTAAGCTCCCTCGCAGTCGCGATGGAGATGCTCAAGCGGCAAGTGGCGATCACGCCCGCCCCGCAATGGGTTCGCGTAGTCGGCGGCTTTACCGAGCATCAGTTCGTCGAGAAGCGGCTTCCCACCATCGAAGAGATCAACGCGATCGCACCCGATACGCCGGTTTTCATCCTTCATTTGTACGATCGCGCGCTCCTGAACGCGGCGGCGCTGCGTGTCGTCGGCTATACGAAGGATACGCCGGAGCCCCCGGGCGGCGTCATCGTACGCGACGCCGCGGGTAATCCGACCGGACTGCTGCTGGCCAATCCCAATGCCGCGATTCTTTATGCAACGCTGGCGAAAGGCCCCAAGTTACCGATCGAATACCAATACAATTCGACGCGCCATTTCATGCGCGAACTCAACCGTCTCGGCGTGACCGGTGCGATCGACGCCGGCGGCGGTTCGCAAAACTATCCCGACGACTACGAAGTCATTCGCAAGCTGCACGAGGCGGGCGAGATGACGATACGCATCGCCTACAACCTTTTCACGCAAAAGCCGAATGCGGAGAAAGAAGACTTCGTGAACTGGACTCGCACGGTCAAGTATCACGACGGCACCGATTATTTCCGCCACAACGGCGCGGGCGAGATGCTCGTCTTCTCGGCGGCCGATTTCGAGGATTTCCGCGTCGCGCGCCCCGAACTGGCGCCCGGCATGGAGGACGAACTCGAAGGGGTGGTACGCGTGCTCGCGCAAAATCGCTGGCCTTGGCGGCTGCATGCGACCTATGACGAGACGCTCAGCCGAGCGCTCGACGTCTTCGAGAAAGTCGACAAGGATATTCCCCTCGCCGGCATCAATTGGTTTTTCGACCATGCGGAGACGGTCTCCGAGCGTTCGATGGATCGCATCGCAGCCCTCGGCGGCGGCATCGCGGTACAGCACCGGATGGCATACCAGGGCGAATACTTCGTCGAACGCTACGGCGCCCAGGCGGCGGAAGCGACCCCACCCGTCGCGAAGATGCTGGAAAAGGGCCTCAAAGTGTCGGCAGGTACCGATGCCACGCGCGTCGCATCGTACAACCCTTGGGTGTCGCTTGCGTGGCTCGTCACCGGGAGGACCGTCGGCGGGATGCGGCTCTACCCGCGGCGCAATTTGCTCGATCGCGAGACGGCGTTGCGCATGTGGACCGAGTACGTCACGTGGTTCTCGAACGAGGAGGGCAGGAAGGGGCGCATTGCGGTCGGCCAGCTCGCCGATGCGATCGTTCCGGATCGCGATTTCTTTGCATGCGCCGAGGACGATATCGCGACCACGACGTCGCTGCTCACGGTTGTCGGCGGCAAGGTCGTCTGGGGCGCGGGGCCATTCTCCGAATTCGACGCCCCGATTCCCCCAGCAATGCCCGACTGGTCCCCGGTACGTCAATACGGCGGCTACGCGGGATGGGGCGCTAAGAGCGGCGAGGGCGCACCGCTACAGCGTGCGGCTTTAGCCGCTGCATCGTGTGGCTGCGCGAGCGCTTGCGGGCTGCATGGCCATGCGCATGCGCAAGCTTGGACGAGCGCATTGCCGACTTCGGATGCAAAGGGCTTTTGGGGCGCATTCGGTTGCTCCTGCTGGGCGGTTTGATTCTTCGCGTATGGCATCCGATCGCGCCGCCTGAGCGCGCGATCGGGCTTGCGCCACGCACTTAACGGCTAATAACGAAAGGAAGATTCCTCGATGAAGAGCATTCGCATCGCACTCGCGGCATTGATGACGACCGGCGTATTGATGGCCGCGCCCATCTCGTTCGCGAAGACGGTATCGCAGCCCTCGGCGACCTCGGTCGCGGTCGGGCCGCAGTACGATACGACGCACGTTTATGTCGACCCGGACGCGTTCGATCGATTTACCGATAGCTTCGTCGCGACGTTCGGCGGCACGAAGTCGCAACAGGGCGTCTTTCAGGTCACCCCGACGCCCAGCCAGACGATGTCGCAACTCGTCTTCACGCCGTCCGGCACGATTTCCGTCTTCGGGTTCAAGACGCCGATTCCGTACCCGTTCGGCGACGAGCGCACCGGCTACCTCGTCACCGATATGGACGCGGCGGTAGCGTCGGCACGCGCGCACGGCGCCGACGTGGTCGTCGACACGTTCCCGGATCCGATCGGTCGCGATGCGATCGTCTCGTGGCCCGGCGGCCTGCATATGCAGTTGTATTGGCACACGCAGGCTCCGCACTACGATCCGCTGCAAACCGTTCCGGAGAACCGGGTTTATGTGTCGAGCCAAAGCGCCGACAAACTCATTCGCGATTTCGTCGCCTTCTCGCATGGGAAAGTCGTGTCCGACGTCACGCATGCGCCCGGCGTCGAGATCGGTCGCCCGGGCGATACCTATCGCCGCGTACGTATCGAGTCCGGCTTCGGAAAGATGACCGTGATCGTATCCGACGGCCACTTGCCGTACCCGTTCGGACGCGAGCTGACGGGTTACGAAGTATCGAATCTCGACGCCACGTTGACTCGGGCGCAGGCCGCCGGCGTAAAGGTGCTCGTGCCGTCGTTCGCCTCGGATGGTCGTAATGCGGCCATCGTGCAATTCCCCGGCGGCTATATCGCCGAGATCCACGACAGCTTGGCGAAGTGAGCGAGGCTCGATGAGATTTTCGAAGCGCTCGGGCGGCAGGCCCTCGTGCAAGATTCGAACGGCCGCGGGCCTGGCGACCGTGACGGGCCTATGCCTGGCACATTCCGGCTTGGCGTTCGCGGATGCGCTCGCCGAGCCGGCGAGCGCGGCCAGTTCTGCGGCTTCTTCCGGCGATGCGGCAACCGGCGCCTGCGACAGCAAGCGCCCGGTCGTCATGTTCAATCGCTGGCAGGAGGACTGGTCGGTGCTCGCGAATCCCTGTGTCCCGCGCGAGCCGCTCGATGGGCTGAAGTATATTCCGCTCGGTTCAGGTAGCGGCTCTTATCTCTCGCTCGGGGCAAATCTGCGCGAGCGCGTCGAAACCAACGATGCGCCTCTATTCGGCATCGGGCCAGGGAAGAGCGATACGTATCTGATTCAGCGAATCGAAGTCGATGCCGATGCCCGTATCGCAAACCATTGGCAGTTCTTCGTGCAGCTGGAGGACGCCCGTGCCTATGGCAAGAACAACGTTACGCCGGTGGACAAGAATCCGCTCGATCTCGAGCAGCTATTCGCCACGTATTCCGGCGGGCTCGGCGCAGGGACCCTCAAAGTGCGCGTAGGGCGGCAGCAAATGGCGTTCGACTTGCAGCGGTTCATTTCGGTGCGCGACGGCCCCAATGTCCGTCAGTCGTTCGACGGGGCATGGGCAGATTATGAGGTCGGAAAGTGGCGCTTCATCGCTTACGCCACCCAACCGGTGCAAAATCGCTACGCGTCGGATTTCGACGACGTTTCGAACCGCAGTATCACGTTCAGCGGCGTGCGTTTCGAACGGCAATCGGTCGGTCCCGGCGATTTGTCCGGCTATTGGTCGCGCTTTAATCGGCGCAACGCGCGTTTCATCGATGCCGTTGGCAATGAGCATCGGGATGTATGGGACTTGCGTTATACGGGCACCCACAATCGGTTCGATTGGGACGTCGAGGCCATGCTTCAGACGGGCACGGTAGGCCAGAGCACGGTCGGCGCATGGGCGATCGGCTCGATCGCCGGCTATTCGTTCGATGCCGCTTGGAAACCGCGTGTGGCATTGCAGATCGATGCCGCATCCGGCGATCGACATCCTAACGATGGCAGAGTGGAAACGTTCAATGCACTGTTTCCGAACGGATACTACTTTACGCTGGCGGGCTACACGGGCTATGCAAACTTAATCCACGTGAAGCCTTCCATTACGCTGAAGCCGTCGGCCAATTTGGCGCTGTTGGGCGCGCTGGGTTTCCAATGGCGAGAAACTACGGGCGATGCGGTGTACCAACAGGCGAATCAAGCCGTGCCCGGTACGGCCGGAAAGGGCAGTTCGTGGACGGGCATGTACGTGCAGTTGCGGGCGGACTGGACGATCGCCGCGAACTTGATCGGGTCGATCGAAGCGGTGCATTTTCAAGTGGGAAGCGCCGTGCGCGAAGCCGGCGGGCGCAATGCCGACTATGCCGGCCTCGAGCTGAAGTACGGGTGGTGAGGGCGTGCGCGCTCAATGCGTTCCCTTAGCCTCTCGGCCTTGGTTCGACCCGGTTTGGTTAGTGGTTGAGAAACGTCGTCCGTTCAACTAGTCTAGTTATTCGGGGTTTTCGTTTCTCGATGCCGGCAAAGGACGTGGCCGTCATTGGGTTCAACGCTCGCATGCTGGGGAATGCCATGGCGCTGATCGTGCTTCATAACATGGACAGCCAGGGCATTCGCGCGCCGGTCGCTTTTAAGCGGGCGGACTGCATATTGCGCGTGACCTTCACGCACAATCGGATCAGCAATCTAAATTTCTTGCGTGAGGCGGCGTTGCGTTTTCCGGGGCCGAACGTCGTGGTCTGGGTCGGTCATGGCGCGGAAAATCCGAACGTCGATCTTCGAGGGCATCCGGTCACCGACGGCAAACCCTGTTTCCGAATCGATAGCGGCGATTTGATCCGAGCGTTCGCGCTTTTTCGACCGACACGCATCTATCTGTTCTCCTGCATGGCGGGCCGTTGGGTAACGCAGAATATCGCGGCTTTTGCCGATGCGTTGAGATCGGACATGTCCTTCCAAGAAAACGTGTACGTCTATGCAACGACCAAGCGCATCCTGGGCGCGGCCTTGGGTAGTTTTTCAGCCGGCATCCTCAAGGGGGATGAGAACGTTTTAGGTCCCTTCGGCGAGGGGCTTCTCTTCGAAAAGATTCCCGTGTTCGAGGGCTTCGCCCAATGGCGCCATCGCGTGAGCCCGTCGACAAGTGCCGGTGGAGCGTGGGAGTCGCCGATCTGACGCCATTCGGCACGAAGCCGAACATTCTGGGTCAGTTTTTTGATAGCGGGACGCCTCCGGCTATCTATCATCTTGCGTAAAGTGCACCGCATCGGGACACGCGCATCGCAGCCTGTGAGCGACAGGGGCTGCCGGATGCAGGCGCCCGGGTGCGCCGATATTCATTCCATTCTTTAGCGGTTGGAACGTTATGTTTTCATTGGGTCGAAACACGCGCAAGTTGTATTACGAAAATCCGTCCTTGAGCGAATGTCCCGCGAAGATAGTAAAGATTAACGGAAACCATATCGAACTCGATACAACGGTTGCCTATCCGGAAGGCGGTGGACAAGAAGCGGATCATGGCGTGATTGTCCTCGATGATCGCCGCGAGATGCGCTTTATCGATGCCCGAAAAATGTATGGCAATCCTCTAAGAATGCCCAATTTCCCCGACATCCAAGTCGATGGGATTATCGAGCATGTCATTCATGAAGACGACGCCGCCGTGCTGCGGGAAGCGAAGGTTGGGTCGGAGGTCACCGTTCGGATTGACCGGCTACGCCGCGCTCAGCTATCGTTGAGTCACACCGCTTCGCATTTGCTTTTTCTAGGGATAACCGATATCCGCCCCGATGCGATTTTAGGCATCATCGGTTGTCACATCAAAGTCGGCGCCGCACGGTTCGACTTCGTCGTGGAAAATCGCATCACGCTCGATGAAGTGGCCGAGATCGAACGGCTCGCCAACTCATATGTCGATCGAGGCGACGAAGTAAGGGTATATCCGCACCCGGAGCATCTGGATGCGCGATATTGGGAGTGCGAAGGGCGTGTCATTCCATGCGGGGGCACGCACATCACCTCGACCGCACCAGTCGGACGGATGCAAGTTCACCGGAAGAGCCTAGGGCGAAATAAGGAACGCCTTTCCTGCGAGTTCAGCGGCTCGAACTTGGATCTAGCCGTCTTTTATCCTCGATGGATGCCGACGGCCGCAAGCGACTCGGCGTGATCCCGTACCGGGCCCGAAAAGCGGCTGTCATATGGGCGTGGGAGGAGAATCCCACTGCGAGCGCGATCTCGCGCAAATCGAACTTAGACGTGGTTAGGAGTGTGCGGGCCCTGGCGAGTCTACGGTCGATCAGATAACTATGAGGGCTTTTTCCTGTAGCCGCCGCGAAGGCGCGAATGAAGAATGCCTCGGACAGACCGACCGCGTCGGCTAACAGTTCGATCGTGATGTCTTGATCGATGGACGATTCGATGAGCTCATCGATCAACCGCAACCGCGCGGATGTCATCGAACGGGCCGCTTTGGCGCCTGTCGTACGCCCAGCCAAAATGCGCCCGACGCGCTCCGAGAGGATGATGACTTGTTCCTCCAGCAACAGCTTGGATGGCGCGCCGGTGAGTAACTGACTCCGGATGATTTGCGCCGCATCGATTGCGGCCGGATCGATTAAGTCATTGAATTGCCGCTGGGGTAATGCCTCATCGAGCTTCCGGCCGGCTATCGTGACGCGCAGATATTCCCCGCCTTCCTGCGACGACGAGAACACCGCGCAGCCCGCCGGGACGAAAGCCAAGCTGTTGGGTTTGGCAAAAAACGGCCTGACGCGATCGCTTGAAAAGGCATGGGTGCCGAGCTGAGACTCGAAGGCGAAGCCAATCACCGCTTGTTCGGGCGTATAGGTCACGTCATAGGCGTGACGCGGCAACAATTCGACACACCAAGAGTCGGTCGCAAGCCGCTTGGCGCGCTGTCCATGCGTGCGATCGGCGTCTTGTGGTCCAACGGTGTTCATCGTCCCTCGGTGCAGTGGCTTGACGGCAAAATGGAGACCGACCGTCTCGCGTCACGGTTGGCGCAACCAGTATAACCATGAAGACGAGGCGGCGCGATCGTCGCAGCACGGCCGTGCCAATGATTTGTTCGGATTAATCGACTAATGCGCAATTAGTATGCGAGCCAACCATTTTTAGTAGCTATCGAATCGATATATCAATAATCCGTCATAATTGACAGTCCGGTGTTGCGAGCGCTTGACGCGAAATAAATGACTGGTAATATGGGCCGCGACAAAAAACAAGAACGTCCCGTCCTGTGCTTTCATGAACTGCGCGTCGAACTCATCGAACCCAGAGAAAAGCGCCATTTGTGAAATAGCATGGAACTTCCTTGCGCACGTAATGGATTGACCGTTCCGGTCGGTGCATTGCCGTGTCCGCCTAGGTTTCGATAACCGCTAGTCGGTTATTTTCGGATTTCATCAGGCTTTCCGTGCGGCATTGGGTGCCGACATTCACCCGCTTGAGGAGCTATTGATGTCTTTCTCGCATTCCAATTTGTTGCCGGACGGAATCACGCGCACACCGTTTCCGATCTATACGGACGAGAACGTCTATCGCCGCGAGCTCGAACGATTCTTCTATACGAAGCATTGGTGTTATATCGGACTCGAAGCGGAGATACCCAATCCCGGTGATTTTCGCCTGACCGAGATCGGCGAGCGTCAGGTCATCATGACGCGGAAAGAGGACGGCAGTGTGAGTGTGGTCGAGAATGTCTGTTCCCACCGGGGCATGCGCTTTTGTCGCAAGAACGCCGGCAACGCAACCGAATTTCGCTGCCCGTATCACCAGTGGAGTTATAGCCTGAACGGCGATCTGCAAGGCGTGCCGTTCCTGCGCGGCATGAAGCAGGGCGGTCGGGTCAACGGCGGGATGCCCGCCGATTTTCGGCGCGAGGATCACGGCCTCGTCAAACTGAAAGTGGCAACGCGCGGCGGCGTCGTGTTCGCGAGCTTCGATCACGAGGTCGAGCCTCTGGAGGAATTCCTCGGGCCGGAGATTCTCGTGTACTTCGACCGACTATTTCACGGGCCGAAGCTGACGCTGCTCGGGTACCAGCGCCAGCGTATCCCCGGCAACTGGAAGTTGATTCAAGAGAACATCAAGGACCCGTATCACGGCGGTCTGCTCCATACCTGGTTCGTCAATTTCGGGCTTTGGCGTGCCGACAACAAGTCGGAACTCGTCATGGACAAGCATCATCGCCACGGGGCGATGGTGGGCAAGCGTAGCGAAGGCGGCAAAGGCGAGGCCACGGTCGGGATTACGAGCTTCAAAAACCAGATGGAGCTCAACGACAACCGCCTGCTGGACGTTCAGGACGAGCCTTGGTGGGGCGAGCCGACCGTCGTGATGCTGACGCTCATGCCGAGCGTGATCATTCAGCAGAACGTCAATTCGCTCGTCACGCGGCGCATCCGCCCCGTCTCGCCCGGCGTGTTCGATTACGTCTGGACCTATTTCGGACTCGAATCCGACGATGCCGCGATGACCGAGCGGCGTCTGCGTCAAGCGAATTTGATGGGGCCGGCGGGCTATGTGTCGGCGGACGACGGCGAAGTCGTCGAGTGCGTGCAGGAGAGCTTCGCATCGAATCCCTACGGCAAGACGCTGACCGAATTGGGCGGGCGCGAAATCGATCTACATACCGACCACATCGTGAGCGAGACGCTCATGCGCGGCATGTACGACTACTGGCGCAGGGTCATGGAGGCTTGAGCATGCTCGAAATCAACGACTATTACGCGCTCGTCCAACTCTATGCCAGCTACAGTCACGCGCTCGATTCGGGCGAATGGGATCGTTGGCCGGAGCTTTTCGTCGACGATTGCACCTATAAGATCATGCCGCGCGAAAACCACGAGCAAGGCTTGCCGCTCGCGCTGCTCCACCTCGAAAGCAAGGGGATGCTGAAGGACCGCGTCTACAGCGTCAAAGAGACGTTCTTCTTCGATCCGCATTACCAGCGGCACGTCGTCGACAACCCCTTCGTGCGCAGCACGAGCGGCAACGTGTGGGAAGTGGAAGCCAACTACGTCGTGCTGAAGACGAAGAGCAACCAGCTCAGCGAGGTCTACAACACGGGCCGCTATTTCGATCGGATCCGCAAGACGCCGCAAGGCTTGCGCTTCGAATCGCGCATATGCCTGTTCGATAGCGAATTGATTCCCAATTCCTTGATTTTCCCGATATGAGCACGTTTCTCGAATATCGCAGTCAACCCTCAATCGGCAACCGGTAGCGAATCATGACGAATTTCTTGCGTACTTCGAAGGTCGCAGCGTTGCTGGCCGGTCTCGTGCTTGCGTGCAGCGCATTCGCGCAAAGCACGATCAAGATTGGGGAGATCAACAGCTACAAGGCGCAACCCGCGTTCCTCGAGCCGTACCGGCAAGGCTGGCAGATGGCACTCGACGAGGTCAACGCATCGGGTGGGGTGCTCGGCAAGAAGCTTGAAGTCGTCTCGCGCGACGACGGCGGCAATCCGAGCGATTCCGTGCGCGTGGCCGAAGAGCTCGTGACACGCGAGCGCGTCTCGCTGCTCTTCGGCAGCTTCCTATCCAACACGGGGCTCGCGCTCACCGATTACGCCAAGCAGCGCAAGATACCGTTTCTTGCCGCCGAGCCTTTGACGGACAAGATCGTCTGGGCAGACGGCAACCGTTATACCTATCGTCTGCGTCCGTCCACCTACATGCTGGTCTCGATGCTCGTCAACGAGGCCGTCAAGCTCAACAAGAAGCGTTGGGCGATCGTGTATCCCAACTACGAATACGGGCAATCGTCGGTCGCCACGTTCAAGCGGCTCATGAAAGCGGCGCAGCCCGACGTGGAGTTCGTCACCGAGCAGGCGCCGCCGCTCGGAAAAATCGATGCCGGCGCGGTGACGCAAGCGCTTGCCGATGCAAAGCCCGACGCCATCTTCAACGTGTTGTTCGCTACCGATCTCGTGAAGTTCGTCCGCGAAGGCAATACGCGAGGGCTGTTCGAAGGACGCGCGGTCGTGTCGATGCTGACGGGCGAGCCCGAGTATCTGAACGCGCTGCAAACTGAGGTACCTGCCAACTGGATCGTGACCGGCTATCCGTGGTATTCCGTCGCGACACCCGAAAACAAAAAGTTCGTCGACGAATATCGCAAGCGCTACGGCGATACGCCGCGCATGGGGTCCGTCGTCGGCTATTCGGCGATGATGTCGATCGCGGCGGCGCTGAATAAAGCCGGCAGCACCGATCCCGACAAAGTGAGCGCCGCGTTCAGCGACCTTTCCGTCGTCACGCCGTTCGGCGCGATCCGCTACCGGCCGCAGGATCATCAGTCGACCATGGGGGCCTATGTAGGCCGCACGGGCATCAAAGACGGCAAACCCGTGATGACGAGCTTTGCCTATGTCGACGGTGCGGCCGTGCAGCCGAGCGATGCCGAAGTCAAGAAGCTGCGCCATGCCGATTGAGCGCGCCGCACGCGTTTCGCGAGGAATGACGCGGTGAGCGCATCGAGCCTGCTTTTGCAACTGATCAACGGGCTCGCCGACGCATCGACGCTGTTTCTCATGGCGGTCGGCTTCTCGCTAGTGTTCGGCGTGAGCCGTATCGTCAACTTCGCGCATGGCTCGTTTTACATGCTCGGCCTCTATCTGGCCTACACGCTGGCGGGCCGAATCGGCGGGTCGTTCGGGTTCTGGATCTCCATGCCGCTCGCCGGCGTTGTCGCCGCCTGCGTCGCGGGCGCATTCGAGATCGCCGTCTTGCGCCGCATCTATCGCGCCCCCGAACTGTTTCAGTTTCTTGCGACGTTTGCGCTCGTGCTCGTCATCAAGGATGCCGTGCTCTATGCATGGGGCCCCGAGGACCTTTTCGGCCCGCGTGCGCCCGGCCTGGGCGGCGCGATCGCATTGCTAGGCGGACGCATTCCGCAATACGACGTCGTGCTGATTGTCGTGGCGCCCGTCGTACTGGGCGCACTGTGGTGGGCCGTGAACAAGACGCGCGCCGGCATCCTCGTACGCGCCGCCACGCACGACCGCGAGATGGCCGGGGCGCTCGGCGTCAATCAGGCATGGCTTTTCACAGGCGTATTTGCGTTCGGTTGCTTTCTCGCGGGGCTCGCCGGCGCATTGCAGCTTCCTCGGGCTCCGGCCACGCTCGGTCTCGACCTAGAGACGATCTGCGACGCGTTCGCCGTGGTCGTCGTGGGCGGAATCGGGTCCATCGCCGGCACCTATCTGGCTGCGCTTGCGATCGCCGAATTGAAAGTGCTGTGCATCGGTATCGGTCACGTAGCGATAGGCGGCTTCGATGTGCCGCTCGCGAAACTTACGCTGGTGCTGGAATTTTCGGCGATGGCGTGCGTACTGATCGCACGGCCGACCGGGCTGTTCGGTAAAGGGCAGATGCCCGCGCAGCGTGTCGCCGCGGCCGCGGAGCCACTCTTGCCGTGGGGCAGCAAGGCACGCGTCGTCGCGGTCGGCGCGCTTGCTCTTTTGGCCTGCGTGCCGGCAACGCAAGCGATTTATCCGTACGCGAGCGTGCTCCTCGTCGACATGATGGTGGCGGCGCTCTTCGCCGCGAGCCTGCACTTCATCCTGGGACCCGGCAACATCCAGACGTTCGGCCATGCCGCCTACTTCGGGATCGGCGGGTACGGCGCCGCGCTGCTCGTGACACGGTTCAATGTTCCGATGGAGGTCGCGCTCGTATCCGCGCCCGTGATCGGCGGCTTGTTCGCGCTGTTCTTCGGCTACTTTTGCGTGCGCCTATCGGGTGCCTATCTGGCGATGCTGACGCTCGCCCTCGTGCAACTGATCTGGGCCGCCGTGTCGCAATGGGACGCATTCGGCGGTAGCGACGGCCTCATCGGCGTGTGGCCCGCGCCGTGGCTCGCGACGCCCGCCGCTTATTACTGGGTCGCTTTAGCTGTTTGCGCGGCAGGCGTTTTTGTCTTGCGACGCATGCTCTTCTCGCCGTTCGGGCTCGCGTTGCGCGCATGCCGCGATTCGTCGATGCGCGCCGAGGCGGTCGGCATCGACGTCGTCCGCATCCGCTGGCTCGCATTCGGCGCGGCAGGGGCGTGGTGCGGGCTTGCCGGTGCGTTGTTCGTGTTTTCGAAAGGCGGAATTTCACCGGAGGCGATCGGCGTCGGCAAATCGGTCGACGGCCTGGTCATGGTGATGCTCGGAGGCTTGCAGACGTTGATCGGGCCGGTGGCCGGCGCGGCGGGCTTCACGTGGCTCTACGACACGGTCGCTCGCGCGGGTGGCTATTGGCATGCGCTGCTTGGCGCCATCATTCTGCTCATCGTGATCTTGTTTCCCGACGGTCTCGTCGGCAGTGTCGATAACGCACTCGGCAGGTTCCGCTCGCGCGGGTCCTCAAGCCGTGGTCTCGGCGACACGCCGGCTCGGGAGATGCGATGAGTCTGCTTTCCGTGCAGCACATCACGATGGCTTTCGACAACGTGACAGCCGTCGATGACGTTTCGTTCGAGTTGGACGCCGGGGAGATTCTTGCGCTGCTGGGACCGAACGGGGCAGGCAAGTCCACCTGTTTCAACATCATCAATGGGCAGCTTCGTCCGGCATGCGGATCGGTCTGCTTCGACGGCCAAGAAATTGTCGGCGTGCGGCCGCGCGACATCTGGCGCCTCGGCGTGGGTCGCACGTTTCAGGTCTCCGCGACGTTCGGGTCGATGACGGTCTTGGAAAACGTACAGATGGCGCTGCTCTCGTACGGCAAGCGGTTGTTGCGCATGTGGTCGCCGGCGGCGGAGTTCTATCGACGCGAAGCGTTGGCGCTGCTTGAACGTGTGGGCATGGCGGACGATGCGAAGCGGTGCTGCGGGACGCTCTCGTATGGCGACGTCAAGCGCGTCGAACTCGCGATGGCCCTGGCGAACCGGCCGAAACTGCTCTTGATGGACGAGCCGACGGCCGGCATGGCGCCCGCCGAGCGTCACGAGATGATGGCGATGACCCAGCGCCTCGTGCGCGAGGACGGGTTGGCTGTGCTTTTCACCGAGCACAGCATGGACATTGTGTTCGGGTTTGCCGATCGCATGATCGTCCTCGCGCGCGGCAAGCTGATTGCCGAGGGCGACGGCGAGACGATCCGTAACGATGAAGCCGTACGCGCCGCCTATTTCGGCGGCCAGGTACAGCCGGGAGACGTTCCCGTGGAGAGCGTATGAGCGTGCGACAGCTTCAGGCTCTCCAAGGGGCGATGGCATGAACGACATGCTCCTCGACATCGCTCGTCTCGACGCCTTTTATGGCCGTGCGCAGATCCTCTTCGGCATGAATTTGACGGTTGCGCGCGGCGAGGTCGTGGCGCTTATGGGGCGCAACGGCGCAGGCAAATCGACAACAATGAAAGCGCTGATCGGTCTGACGGATCGTTCGAGTGCCTACAGTCGTTTTCGCGGATGCGACATCGGACGGCTCGATTCGTACCGAATTGCTCGGCTCGGGCTAGGGTTCGTGCCCGAGGACCGGCGCATTTTCACGGACTTGACGGTCGAGGAGAATCTCGAAGTCGGCCGTCAGCCGCCTCGCGATGGCCTGCGCTCGTGGACCCCCGCCCGGCTTTACGAACTATTTCCGAATCTGGCGGCCAAGCGCGGTCGTCGCGGCGGGGAGATGAGCGGCGGCGAGCAACAGATGCTGACGATCGCGCGCACGTTGATGGGCAATCCCTATCTCGTGCTGCTCGACGAGCCGTCCGAAGGCGTGGCGCCGCTCATCGTCGAGCAGCTTGCAAAGACGATTCTCGAACTCAAGCGCGAAGGGCTTTCGATCCTCCTTTCCGAGCAGAATCTGCCGTTTGCCGCCAAAGTCGGCGACCGCGCGTACGTGATGGACGGCGGCCACATTCTTCACCATGCGTCGATGGCCGAACTCGCCGCCGACTCGACCGTGCAGCGCGCCTATCTATCCATGTAGCCGCTGCATTCTCATCGCCGTGGATCTTCGATACCAAAAGGAGCACACATGCAGCGACGACTTTTCCTCCGAGCCGCGGGACTGGGCGGTGTCGCGATGCTTGCGCAAACCGCCGCATGGCCGACACTTGCGGCGCAGAACACGCCGATCAAGCCGATCAAGCCGATCAAGCCGATCACGCCGATCACGCCGATCACGCCGGATAAGCACAGTGTGTTGATCGTGGTGGATGTGCAAAATTGCTTCACGACAGGCGGCACGCTGGCGATCAAGGACGGCGAACAGGTAGTGCCGGTAATCAATCGTGTCGGCAAAGCGTTCGAGAACGTCGTGATGACGCAAGATTGGCATCCGCACGGCCATGCCTCGTTCGCATCGTCGTATCCGGGCAAGAAGCCGTTCGAGAGCGTGCGGCTTTCCTACGGCACGCAAGTGCTTTGGCCGGATCATTGCGTTCAGGGCACGACCGATGCGGCATTGCGCGCCGACCTCGATCTCCCGCAAGCCGAACTGATCGTCCGCAAGGGATATCACCGAGACGTCGACAGCTACTCCGCGTTTTTGGAAGCCGACCGCCATACCTCCACGGGGCTTGCCGCTTACCTGAACGCACATGGCATCCGCCAGGTTTTCGTCGTGGGCTTGGCGACCGACTTTTGTGTTGCGAACACGGCAATCGATGCTCGCGCGGCGGGCTTCGACGTCTACGTAATCGAAGATGCGACGCGTGCCGTCGATCTGAACGGTTCGCTCGCGCAGGCATGGGCAGCGATGCGGCATGCGGGCGTCAATCGTATTCAATCGACCGATCTCGCGCTGCCGACTTAAGCGCATATACTCCGAAGGCATCGGCATGGATGCCGAAAGACAGGGGGAGAGCGTGGGACGGAGCACAGGAACGCTGCGCTGGCGGATCGTCGCCTGCTTGATCGCGCCGATGACGACCGTCATGACGCTCGATCGGGCCGCCATGAGCGTTGCCGCACCCGTCGTGCAAAAAGAGCTTGGACTCTCGCTCGTCGACATGTCGCTGATTCTGACGATCTACTTCTGGGCCTACGCGTTGGGGCAAATCCCGGCCGGTCGCGTAGCCGAACGGATTGGGCCGCGCAGAGTGTTGTTCGTCACGTCGGTTGCCTGGTCGGTCATCATGGCGGTGACGCCGCTGCGTGCGACCTTCGGCTGGCTGTTAGGCTGTCGCGCGCTCTTGGGCGGTGCGCAGTCGGCGGACTGGTCGAGCGGCATCGTTGCACTCAAGCGCTGGTTTCCGAGCCGCGAGCGGGCAACCAGCAACGGGTGGCTTCTGGCCGGTTTGTATCTCGGGCCGATCGTATCGGCGCCGTTGTCGGCTTGGATCATCGGGCAGGCGGGCTGGCGCGCCCTGTTCGGCGTCTATGGCGCGCTCGGCCTTTTGCTCGGGCTTGCGTGGTGGTACGGCTATCGCGACGAGCCGCGGCGTCATCCTTGGATTTCGCGCGCCGAGGCCGAGTACATCGCGGCGGGGCGCGACGAGGAGCAGACCGAGGCGCGTGCGCAATGGATGACCTTCTTCCGCGCCCCGCGTTTCTGGGTGTTCGGCATTCAGTATTTCCTGCTCGTACTCATTCAGAGCTTCTATACGACCTGGCTACCGACTTACCTAATGAAGGCGCGCGGGCTTTCGTTGCAGGCAATGGGAATTCAAGCATCGTTGCCCTGGGGCGCCGTCGTCATCGCCGTTTATGTGGCGGGCATCGTTTGCGATCGTGTTCATCGACGGACTCGCTCGCTCTGGTACGCGCGTGTACCGATTGCAATGGCCGGATTCGTGCTCGGCGCGCTAGGGATGTTCGCCGCAGCACGCGCGAGCTCCGCGCCGAGTGCCGTCGCTTGGCTATGCCTGTCATTCGCGGCCGTGGGTTTCGTACAAGTGACGGTCTGGTCCACGGCACAGGATCTCGGCGGCGGGCATGCGGGCGTGATGTCCGGCTGGACGAATTTGTGGGGCGCGGCTGCGAACGTTGCAGGACCGATAACGATGGCATTCGCGGTACGGATGACGGGGACCTGGTCCGCAGCACTCGCGCTCAATGCGCTCGCAGCGGCCTGCGGGACGGTGTTGTGGCTGTTTCTGCGACCCGATCGGCCGCTCTTTCAGGAGCGCGCGCGAGCTGACGCGCCCGCTGATGCGTCCGCACTCGCATCGACGCAAATGTGAAGCCCGCCGCAAGCTCGGCGTGCTAGCCGGGCACCCGCATCATCGCGGTCGGCGAAGTCAATCGAGCACGCCGAGGCGGCGTGCGTGATCCATGGCCTGAATCTTTGTCGCCACGCCGAGCTTACGCTTCGCATTCTGCAAATGAAAATGGACTGTCGCGCTCGCAATGCCCAACTGTGACGAAATCTCCAAGGACGTCTTGCCGTCCGCGCTCCACTTCAGAATTTCGATTTCGCGAGGCGAGAGGCGCTGCATGTACCGCCGAGCGTTTTCGCCGTCGATGGAGTTTTGAATCTTCGCCGTCACGCACTCCGCGAGGATGAATAGATACGGCTGAAGCTCACCGGCTTCGCCGGCGATAACCGGTTCGCGATCCCGGGCCACCGATAGTATCGTGAAGATGCCGCCGCGCGCCCAGGACGACTGGCTCAAGCCGGCCCGCAACCCGAAGTCCTGCGCTTCCGACCACAGTTCGCGCGATTTCACGAATAGGGCGTCATGCCATACGACGGGGTCGCGCGTGCGCATTCCTTGGCGGACGACCGGGTCGAGGCTCACGTAATCGCGCTCGAGATAGCGCTTGACCCATGCTTCGGGGTAATTGGAAATGATATTCGTGCCGCATTCCATCGGAGATACGGTCCCCTTCGTGCCGAATGCCACGGATTCGAATCCCAGCCGTTTTGCATAATGACGAATTTGTTGCAAAATCTGATCTTCAGAAATGGCGTGACTGAATCCGGTGGATACGTCATTCCACCACGTCGATAGGCTAACGTCCATCTGACATCCTCAATGAATCGTCATGCTTTATTCGGGTTTAGGCTCGTTTCTTATTTGATCTTCCGAACGAAATTCACAGGATCCGACACCTGAGGAGGGGCGAATAACGCGGGCGTGCAGGGGCGCGACGGCCGGAATTGAAATCTACCCTTCGGGGTGGCAGCAACTCGGAACACCTTGTCTCAAGGGGCTCTGGGATGCAGCCGCAAAATTGGTCAAAAGATGTGGATAAGACGATGATCGTCCCTTGGCAACAGGGGGGGCGAGGCCATCGCGTGAGGTCTCCAACTCACCGTTCCTCGAGGTCGCATATCGTCATTACCCAGGAAGCATCATATTATCCGAAGTGAAGCTTAATTTGTTATGAGTTATTGTTATGTGTGGTGGAATTTTGGTAATTAAGCGAGCACTTGCATCTGAAATGAACCATACACAAACGCCATTTAATTTATCTGTGTTTGTTTGGAAGTCAGCGGTTAAGCTGGTGCGTAAATCGCCCTGTAGCTCCGAGGGGTGGTATTCGGGAGAAAGGGCGACGTTTGAATAGAAATCGGCTTTTCGATGATGCACCGTACGCCGTGCATTCGAACAGAAAAGAAATGCCGGTTGCTCAAGCCGGAGCCTGGACGAATTCGTAATGCTGTTTCGTGGGATCGACGTAGATCAGCGCGTCGAGCACACGGATTTCGGGCGGGTAGCCATAGACTTTTTCGACCATGGCCTTGTATTCGTCGTCATGCCAGCGGGCCGCGGCTTCGCGCGATCGCCAGATGTAGATGCCGCCGCCTTCGTGCGTGGCGTCGTCGTAGTAATACCACTTGTGCAGAAGATCCGGATTGGTCGACCACTTGATCGCTGCTTTTTCGTAGTGCTGCAACAGCGTCGGCAGATCGATATCCGGCCTCAGTTTGAAGAAGACAATTTCAGTGACCACGGCGACACCTCATTCATGAAGGATGAACTCGTTGATGCAGCGCGATGCTTCCATTCTTGGTCGAAGGCACTTCGACCTCGCCGAGATGATAGTTCATAGGTCTTTCCGGTAGAAGACCCACCGATGACGCTCTGTCATCGGACCGCGCTATCGGATGGCTTGGGCGCCGCGCGCGACGGTTCGCGTTGCCAATACCATTGCATGAGCCCCGGCAGTTGTAGGAGAGCCAAGAAGCCGAATGCCGCCGAATAGGCTTGCGCCGGATAACGTAGATCCGAAAGCGGGGGCCAGCGCTCGAGGATCAGACCGAATAGCGTTTGGACGAGAAACGAGCCGAGAAAGATCAGCAAGTTGAGCATCGTCGAGGCCCGTCCGGCGAGGTGACGCGGCACTGCCTGCAAGACGAGCGAGAACTCGAGCCCGCCGATGGCTCCGACGATCGAGAACCCCACGGCCAACATCGGCACGAGCGGCACGAAACCGCACGCTGCCGCGAGTTGCACGATGACGAACAGCGCCACGCCCGCTCCCGCGACGTCGAGAAGGCGATAGCCCCGCCGCTCGGCCCAACCGCCCATCGCGCCGACCAGCAGCGCGCCCACGACGATCCCGCCCATGCTCGCGAAGAGGACGTTGGCGGTCGCTGCACGGTCCAGCCTTCCGATATCGCTGATCCAACGCCCAAGCCACACGCCTTGTACGCCGAATGCCACCGCATGTGGGAGCAGAACGAGCGATATCGCGCGACGAAAGCCCGGCACGCGCCACACGTCAATGAACGAAGCGAGGGTGCGGGGCTGCGCGTATGCAGGAGGCGGGGATGGCAACGTCTCGGGCGGGACCAGCCAGAAGACGGCGGCGATCGCGAGCATGAGGAATCCGGCAAGCCATACAAAGAGCTCGTGCCAACTCATCGCGTGCAGAGCCCATTCGACCGGGCTCGTCGCCGCCATCGAACCGAGGCCGCCGACGGCGATCATGGCGCCGTTGAGCACCGGCAACCGGCGCGACTCGAACGCGGTAGCGATGGCTTTCACGGCCGCCATGAAGGCTCCGGCCATTCCAATGCCGGACAGCGCGCGTGCGGCAAAGAGCGTGTAGAAGTCTCTAGCGACCGCGAACAAGAGGGTGCCCATCACCGCGACGCTCAGAAACGCGATCTGCGTCCGCCGCGGCCCCCATCGATCGAGACACAGACCCACGGGAATTTGCGTGAGCGCCAGTGTCAGGAAATAGACGCTCGACAATAGACCGATACGCTCGGCGCCGAGCGGCAGCTCGGCCATGAGATACGGCGTTAGGACTGCATTGACGTTGCGAAAAAACAGCGAGAGGAAATGACCGAGCGCGAAGGGGAGAAAGACGACGAATAGCAACCGGTGAAAGCGTGCCCCGGTCGCTGGCGACGAGTCTCGCATGGCGCCTTCTCGGTCCGTGCGGCTCATCGAGTCGTGGTACCCGTTGGGCTCAGCGCTCCCTTGAGGCCAGCCGCCGGCGGCTCGCCGGGCGTGTGCACTAAGTGCCATGAGCCTCGTTCGCCTTCGCGCATGAAACAGCCGAGCTGCGCGAGCTGCGGCATGTTTTGCAGCGTGATCAGGATCAGCGACTCGGTCCCTGCACGGTTGTCGAAGCCGTGTGAATGAAAGGGCGGAACGAAGATCACGTCGCCGGCCGCGATCGCGCGTTCCCCGCCCGAAGCTTCGATATGGGCGACGCCGCGGCCTGCCTGCACGATGTAGAGATGCCAGAACGAATGACGGTGTGACGGTGATTGCTGCCCCGGCCTGACGTCTTGCACCACAAGCGACAATCCCGGCGCGATCTCGCCATGGGCACTGCGCGCGTTCGACGTCAACACGATCGCGCGAGCCTCGCCCGGCGGCAGTTGGTCGAGTGCCGTGGCGAGCGCATCGGCGGACCAGAAAGCGCTCTGGTCGGCCGGATGGCCCACCAAGTCCAGATACGCACGAAGCGTCATGAGGTTCGTGTCCGTCGTAAGACTCGTCGTCATTCCACCCCATCCTCTCGAAGATCAGTAGACCTATCCAAGTGTGCCGGCCCGTGTGGGTCATGTACCTCGCTAGGCCGCTTGTATCGGGCACGGATGGAGTATCCCGCGCATTGGATGGGGTTGGCGCGAGGCTTATGCATTACACCTAGCAGTTCTTATAGATGCACCGTTTCGGTGGGGCCACGCTCACGTTTCCGTCCGCTAGCATGATTGGGCATCGAAAAACCCAACGAGGTCGGGCTTGGCCGATCGAGCGTGTCCTCAATTCAGACGTGAAGGAGATAGCATGTCCGCGCAGCTTGATGACGGGTCGAAAAACAACATCTATATCGACACGCTGACGTTCAAGGATTACCTCATAGATCTTCGCGAGCGGTGGCCCGATCTATACGCGCTGCTCGATCCGGCGCGTATCGAGGACGATGCGATCGCCTCGTATCTCGACGAAATGAACCGTCTGTCTTGGGAGTTCGAGGGTAACGAGATCGGCGGTCGCGGCGCCGCATACAACAAGACGAATCTCGCGCAACAAAACTACGACAATCGCAGCGTCGGCATGATCAGTTTGATCAAGTGCTTTTCGCCGTCGTACGACGTCATCCCCGGTGCCGATTTTCGGATCCTCGACGTGCTCGGAGGCGGCGGCACCGTCGCGCGTTTCTTCACCACGCTGGGCGTGCACGCACCCACCATCGTCACGGCCGATCTTTCCAATTTGATGATCAGCGCCTGCCGCGCCAAGCACTTGCCGTACATCCGCCAATCGGCGGGCAGAAGCCTATTTCGCGACGATGCGCTCGACGGCGTGCTGATTGCCTACGGCAGCCAGTTGCTCGATTTGGAAACGCGAAAATTGGCGGTCTCGGAAGCTTATCGCACAGTCAAACCCGGTCACCGGCTGGTGCTGCACACCTTCGAGGTGGGCGACCGCGTGGCGAACTTCTTCGAACAAGTCGTTCATCCGTACTCGCGTACCGGCCATCCCAACCCGCACTTCACGCGTCACGGCCTGTTGGATTTGCTTACGGACGCCGGCTTCCGCGATATCCGGCTGTTCGAGATGAGCGATCCGTTCATCCTGCGCGGCGGGTCTCCCGAAGAGGCGAGACGCAACGCGATCATGCACGTGTACGGCATGTACGACTTGATCAAAGTGGCTAGCTCGGAAGCGGGTATCGAAGCCGAGCTAGGACCGCTCATCGAAAAAATCCTCGGACCGATCTCGGTATCGCGCGAGCGCGAACACTGGGTGGCGGAAATTCCACGCCCGACTTTGATTGCGGTGGGCACCAAGGCCGCGCGGCGTTAAACCGAAAATCGGTTCTCACGAGTATCCGAGAGGCATGAGCCATGCAAGACGATCTGGTATGGAAATTCAAGCCGTATACGCGACAGACGATTCGACAGGCTCCGCAATGGAGCAAGTTGTCCCCGGAATTGCAGGAGGCCGTCGAGACCGTCTCTCATGTGCTGCCGTTTCGCGTCAATCCGTATGTATTGAGTGAGTTGATCGATTGGGACAACGTGCCCGACGATCCGATCTATCGCCTCGTGTTTCCGCATCGCGATATGTTGCCCGAGGCCCAGTACTCGCAGTTGCGCGATCTCATTCGCAGCGGTGCGACGGAGAGCGAACTCGAGCCGGTCGTGCACGCGATCCGGATGAGCATGAACCCCCATCCCGCGGGCCAGATGACCCACAACGTTCCGTATCTCGACGGTCGTCCTCTGGCGGGTCTACAGCACAAATACAAAGAGACGGTGCTGTTTTTTCCCAGCGCGGGCCAGTCGTGCCACGCGTACTGCACGTTCTGCTTTCGCTGGCCGCAGTTCGTCGGGATGGAGGAACTGAAATTCGACGCTCGCGCGTCCGACGATCTGGTCGCCTACCTGAAGACGAAGCCCCAGGTGACCGACGTTCTGATCACGGGCGGCGATCCGCTCGTCATGAACGCGCGCTCGTTGGGGGAATATCTCGAACCGTTGCTGGTCCCCGAACTCGGGCATGTCCAGAACATCCGCATCGGGACGAAGTCCGTTGCGTATTGGCCGCAACGCTTCGTCAGCGACCGCGATGCCGACGAACTGCTCAAGCTGTTCGAGCGCGTGGTGCGCTCCGGCCGCAGTTTGGCCTTGATGGGGCACTACAACCACCCCCGCGAGATCCAGCATCCGATCGCTCAGCAGGCGATTCGCCGCATTCTCGCGACGGGTGCGACGGTGCGGATTCAAGCGCCGGTGATTCGGCACATCAACGACGACCCGGCCGCGTGGATGGAATTGTGGACCACGGGCGTGCGCCTGGGCGCCGTTCCGTACTACATGTTCGTCGAGCGCGACACGGGGCCGAGCGACTACTTCAAGCTGCCGTTGGCGCGTGCCTACGCGATATTCCAGGCCGCCTATCAGTCGGTGTCCGGCCTCGTGCGCACCGTGCGCGGACCGTCGATGAGCGCGTTTCCGGGCAAGGTGATGATCGACGGGGTGGTCGAGTTGGCCGGCGAAAAAGTCTTCGCCCTCCAGTTCCTACAGGCACGTAATCCCGATTGGGTACGGCGGCCGTTCTACGCGAAGTTCGATCCGCAGGCCTCGTGGCTCGATCAATTGGTGCCTGCCTTCGGCGAGCGCCAGTTCTTTTTCGAGAAGGCGAGCAGCGGTGAACGCGAGCCTATTCGGATCGAGCGGGACGATGACCAAAACCGGCACAACACGCTCGAGATGACAAATTGATTCAGCAGCCCGATTCACTCGCCGAACCCTACGAGGTGTTCGCGCTGCGCTACGCGCGTCATGACGGCCGCCGTAGCGGCGAGAACTACTTAGGCGAGGATCCCCATGGCGATGCGTCGGTCGGCTTCGATTTCTATATCTGGCTGATCAGGAACGTGCATCGAACTATCGTCGTCGATACAGGGTTCACCGCGGAAATGGCGGAGCGGCGCCGCAGGACTTATCTGCGTTCGCCATTGCACCTACTGCAAACGTTGGATGTGAATCCCGCAACGGTGTCGGACGTCGTCATCACGCACATGCATTACGACCACGCCGGCAATATCGACGGTTTTCCCAGCGCACGGCTTCATCTTCAGGAAGCTGAGATGGCCTATTGCACCGGGCGTTGCATGTGCCACGACGTGCTCAGAAAGCCATTCGAAGCGAGCGACGTGGCAGCGGCGATAGGGAAGCTTTACGCCGGCCAGATCAGGTATTGCGACAACGATCAGGTGATCGCCCCCGGCGTTAGCGTGCATCTGCTGGGCGGTCATACCGCGGGCCTCCAAGTCGTGCGCGTGCTCACGGCGCGGGGCTACGTCGTGCTGGCTAGCGACGCCGCGCACTACTGGGACAACCTTCGCGCCCGCCGGCCCTTTCCCATCGTGCTGGACGTGGCCCGCATGCTCGAGGCGCACCAGCGTATCGAAGCACTCGCGGACGGTCCCGACCACATCGTTCCCGGACACGATCCCGGTGTACGCCTGCGTTTTCCGGCCTGGAACGGACACGAGGACATCGTGCAGCTTCACGCCGAGCCCGCGCGATAGGGCGCCGAGCGGTGTCGACCGAACGGCATCGGGCAACGATCAAGGAGTCTATACATGCAGGTCATCCATATCGCCATCGTCGGCCTCGGGCCACGCGGCCTTACCGTGTTGGAGCGGGTTAGGGAACATGCGCATCGGTTCCCGGCCGATATCCGGGTACGGATTCTCGCGTTCGATTGCGGCGAGGCTGGGCAAGGCGCGCATCGCGCGTATCAGCCCGACCATTTGATGATCAACACGTTGGCTTCCCAGGTGACGATTTTTGCGCCGGCGAGTGTCGCGGGCGAGCGCGACCTCTCGCTCGTGGAATGGGCGCACGAGGCGGGGTACCGACGCTTGGGCGATCGCTTCGTGCGAGACGCGCGAGGCAACGATACGGTGCCGATCACCGAGGCGGACTATTTGCCGCGAAGCCTGCTCGGTGAATACCTATCGTGGGCATACGGACAGGTCGTCTCGCACTTGCCGTCCAATATCGAGGTGACGCATCTGCGCGCACGCGTCACCGATCTGGTCGAGCGCGACGGTGGATTCGATGTGGTCGCCGACGGCCTCGATCCCAGGCATGTCGACTACGTCTTCTTGACGACCGGGCACGGCAACCGTCAGCCGACCGACGAGGACACGGCCATGGCGGCCTTCGTCGAGGGCTGCGCGGATCGTAACGAGAACCTCGCCTATTTCGCGTCGCCGTATCCTATCGAGCGCCTCGCAACAATCGCCGCCTCGTCCACGGTGGCAGTGCAGGGGCTCGGCTTGAGTGCGCACGACGTCATCTCGTCGTTGACCCTGGGGCGGGGCGGGCGCTATGTCGAACGTGACGAAGGACTGCGCTATGTGCCGTCGGGCGATGAACCATTGATCCGATTGTTCTCGCGCAACTGCCTGCCATTCGCCGCGCGCGGCATCAACGAGAAGGGACTTGCCGGAAGTCATCGCGCGCAATTCTTTACGCCCGAGGCTATCGAGGAGAAGCGCAGGGCGGTGCTTGCAGCCACTGGCCAATTCCAGCTCGACTTCGAACGCGACGTCCTGCCGCTTACGTTGAAGGAGATGGCTTACGCGTACCGGATGGCGCTGCATAAGCGGGAAGTCGATCCTGCGGGATTCGAGGCCACGCCGGAAGAACTGGCCGCGATCGAGGCGATTCTGTGGCCGCTCAAAGATCGTCGATTCGAATCGTTCGAGGCATTCCGGCACTTCTTCGACACGCTGTTCCGCGATGACCTGAACGAAGCGTTCAAGGGCAATCTGTCGAGCCCGGTGAAGGCCGCGACGGACGTGTTGCGCGACACTAGAAAGGCGATCCGGACCGCGGTCGAATTCGGCGGTCTGACACCGGCATCGCACCGCTATTTCGTCGAGAACTTCAACGCCACGACCAATCGCGTTTCTTTCGGACCGCCGAAACGCCGCAACGTCGAGTATTTGGCGTTGCGCGAGGCCGGCTTGATCGACATCGTCGGCGGCCCAGGCACACGTGTCGGAGCCGACGAAGCCCACGCGCGCTTTTGCATCGAAGCAGACTACCCGACCGGCACGGCCCACTGGTATGCCGACGTATTGGTGGTGGCGCGGCTCGATACGTATTCGCCGCTGACCGATGCGTCACCGTTGTCGGCCAACTTATTGGCGCGAGGATTGATCCGGCCGTATCGCAACGGTGCATATCATCCGGGCGGCCTCGACATCGATACGGATTTGCATCCGGTCGGCGCGGACGGGCAAATACGCAGCAACCTATGGGCGATCGGCTTCCCGGTCGAGGGCCCGCATTTCTACACCCACGCGTTGCCGCGCCCGCAGATCGACTCCCGGCAGACACAGGATGCCGAGCATTGCGTACTGGACCTCGTCCGTGCGATTGCGGGACGCCGCACGAGTGGGGCGGGGTACGCGCGCGAACTGCCGGCTAGAACGGTAGCGCCCGATCCCGCCGACGCCGGCGTGCCCCAGTTTTGAGGAGCCCGTCTTGATCAACCTGCACGGTTTCTATCGTTCATCCGCCTCGTTCCGCGTGCGGATCGCGCTGAATCTAAAGGGCATTGCCTACGAGCCTATCGCCCGAGACCTGGACCGCGGGGGGCATCGCGAGCCCGCGTATCTGGCCCGCAACCCGCAAGGGCTGGTGCCGGCATTAGAGGTTGACGGTGTCATGCTGACGCAAACGCTCCCGATCATCGAGTATCTCGACGAGTGCTACCCGCAGCCGCCGCTGCTGCCGGATTCGGCCATGGCTCGCGCGCGAGTCCGGGCGCTGTATCAAGTGGTCGCGGCAGATACCCATCCCATCACATCGATGCGGGTGGGCGCGTACTTGAAGGAGCACGGCTTCCCGGACGCAGAGCTGCGGGCATGGCAGCACCATTGGTTGCGCCGCAGCTTCGACGCGCTCGAGGCGATGCTCGGCGGCGACCCGGGAACGGGGCGCTTTAGCCACGGCGACGAACCCACGCTCGCCGACCTCGCGCTCGTGCCGCAGGTTTATTTTGCGCATCGTGTTGGGCTTGCCATGGACACATGGCCAACGGTCGTTCGCATCAACGACACATGTCTGGCCGAGCCGGCATTCGCCCTTGCGCACCCGGACCGGCAGTGAGGGATTCCCGGTTCGGTTTTCGTTTCAGTTCACATCGTCTTTAACCCGACCCATAGGATTTCGCCATGTCTCGCATGCTGTCAGCCTCCGTTGCCGCCGCGCTTTCCTTGTGCGCGTTTGCCAACCCGGCGTGGTCCGGAACGACTATCATTCAGAATCCCGTCGATTGGCCGACGCAATGCGCATCCGACGTGGACCCGTCGGCAACGGACGCCGCGTTTCAACGGATGGGCGTACTGAAAGAGGGCGACATGACGCCGGCGCAACACGATGCGGCGGTCAAGATCGCCTCCGGGCCACGCGGGTGCATCTTCGGGCCGTTCGCCGTATTGCAGCGCAGTCCCGAAGTGCTGACGCGCTTGCAGTTGCTGGGGGAATATCTTCGCTTTAAATCGAAATTGCCGCAGCATGTGCGTGAGTTTGCGATGCTGATGACTGGGCGCTATGTCGCCGCGCCGTATATTTGGTACATCCACGAGCCGATCGCCTTGCAGCATGGCGTGACGCGCGAGCAGGTCGACGCTTTGGCGAAGGACGAACGTCCGACAACGCTAGATAGCGATGAAGCGATCGTCTTTGACGTGCTGGATGAGTTGCATCGGAGTAATGAAGTGAGCGACAAGGTCTATGCGCGTGCGCGGGAGCGCTTCGGCGAGGACGGCGTTGTCGAATTGGTGGCGCTCGACGGCTATCTCGCCGTGATCGGCCGCGAACTGAACATGGCACGTTTTGCGGTGCCTGCGTCGGTGCGTATTCCGTTCTCCGCGCCATGGGAAAGTGCATCTCGAGCGGAGTGAGTTTTATGCGTAGGTTTTTCGCCGACTTTAGCGGCCAGTCGGCCGCGATGGGTATCTTCGCGGCGATCGTCGGCTATACGAGTTCCGTGGCCGTCGTCATCAACGGGATGCTGGCCGTCGGCGCATCGCATGAGCAGGCCGCATCCGGTCTCGCAATCTTAGGCGTCACGATGGGGTTCACGGCCATCGGTTTGAGCCTCGTGAGCCGGATCCCGATTTCGATTGCCTGGACCTTGCCGGGGATGGCTCTGCTGTCGACATTGCCTGTGCCCGCGGGCGGTTATTCGGCGGCAGTAGGCGCTTTTATCGTTACGGGCATGCTGATCGTGCTGGCCGGCCTGTGGACGCAGTTTGGCCGGTTGGTCACGCGGATTCCCGGGCCGATCGCCAATGCGATGCTCGCGGGCATTCTGTTCAAGTTGTGTCTCGCGCCATTCGATGCGCTGCACGAAACGCCGAAATTGGCGGCGCTCGTGATTCTCACCTGGCTTGTGGTGGGCCGTTTTCATCGGCTATGGGCGGCGCCCGCTGCGCTGCTCGTGGCGGTTGCCTCGATGAGTTTCGCCGGTCCGCAGCATGCGCAGACCTTTTCGCTACCGGCGCTCGCTTGGGTATCGCCGCGCTTCGATTGGCACACCGTCGTTTCGATCGCGCTGCCGCTGTTTATCGTCACCATGGCCTCGCAAAACATTCCCGGCTTCGCCGTGCTGTCGACCTATGGCTACGAGGCGCCGGCGCGTCCTTCGTTCTTGGCGACCGGAGCGGCGTCGGCGATTTCGGCGCTGCTGGGGGCACCGGGGATTAACTTGGCTGCCGTGACGGCCGCATTGTGCGCCGGGCCGGATGCGCATGCCCAGCCGGAACGTCGGTATCCGGCGGCTGTGGTGGCGGGGTTGGTTTATGCGGTGGTTCTGCCGCCTGTGTCGTCGATCGTTATTACGCTCGTTAGTGCGTCGTCATCGCCGATTCTTATCGAGGCCGCAGCGGGGCTGGCGCTGACCGGCGCCTTTAGCTCGTCGCTATTCGGCGCCATGCGCGACGAGCAACAACGCTTGCCGGCGCTCGCGACGTTTCTCGTTACGGCCTCGGGATTCAGTCTTTATGGGATTGGCGGCGCGTTTTGGGGGCTATGCGCGGGGCTGGTTATTCATTTGCTTTATGCGGTGAGGCGGAGTGGGGTTTGAGGCGGTTCGTTTTCCGCGGGGAGAGCAGCGGGCGTTTATAGCAGTTCTCTCGCAATGAGCGTGGCGACAACCGAGCAGTGAAGGGCTCGCATCTGCCTGTGGAATGATCGGTCGCTTCTGCATGTGAGGCAAGCTGATAGGCAGGCGACGTGCCGTGAACGCGAGAGCGGCCGCGAGGCCCGCGATCAAAGGGAGCAGCCCTAGCGAACCCCACCCGATCGCGTTGCCCCCCCATCGTGTTATGGCCCACCCACCCGCTAGCGCACCCAGCGCGATACCCAGGTTCGCCGCAGAAATGTTGAGCGCCGCGGCGAATGCGGGGGCCGAACGCCCAGCGAGCGTCACTCGGACCTGACAGAGCACGACGCAAGCGGTATGCGCGACGCCCCAAACCAAGAACATCGCTATCTGCACCCCTACCGAACCGGTCAGCGACAGGCTGACCGCCGCCAAGGCCAGCGCAGTTGCCGCCAGGACGATCGCGCGAAGGGGCATACGGTCGGCAACGACGGCGGCGGCAGTATTGCCGAGCATTCCAGCAACGCCGAAACCGAAGAGCGCCTCAGCAATGCCCGTGGCTGTGAGGCCAGCGATCTGTTGTAACCATACAGCGAGATAGGTGTAAGCCGAGAACATTGCGGTGAATACGGTGGTCGACAAAGCGAGATGAATGAGAAAGCGGCCATCTCTGAGAAGCTGCACGGATTGCCGGCTCACCGTTGTGCGGTCGTCGACCGCAGGAAATAGCAGGGCGACGAGGGCGGCCGCAACCACACTTGCGATAGTGAGGTGTACTAACGGCGTCACCCACAACCCCTTGTTTGCTAGCGCTACGCCGGCAGGAACACCGATCACCACGCCGGCGGCGAATCCCGTGTTGGCCAGGGCAAGCGCAAAGCCGCGTCGTTCCGGAGATGCTAGGGAGGAAATGGCCGCCGTACCCGCGCCAAGATAGACCGGAAGCATCGCACCCTGAACGATTCTTAGCGTCAGCAATGTCGTGAACGTTGGCCAAAGCACGCCGGCGAAATTCGTACCCGCAAACAGGAGCAGGGTAGCGATCATGATCCGGCGTACGGGCTGCGTGGCAGTGAGGAGTGTTAGCGGAGGCCCGAGCAGCGATGCCGATAGCGCAAAAGCACTCACCAGGTAGCCGGCGGTGGCCGTCGAGACGCGCATATCGTGCGCGATTAAAGGCAGCAGACCCACCACGATGAATTCTGTCGCGACCACGACCGTGGTCGCAGCCGCCAGCACAATCAGCGCGATCGATAGCTTGTCACGAGGTGGCGTGCCGAGACTCATGCGTTCGCGCCGCCATCGATGGTCAGGCTGGCGCCGTTAATCGAGGCACCCTCGGGACCGGCAACAAATGCAACGAGCGCCGCAACATCCTCGGCTTTCCCATAGCGCGGGATCGCCATGCGGCCCAGTTGCGCGACAGCGTGCTCGCCGTCGGCAGGATTCATTTCGGTATCGGTCGAACCGGGATGGACGAGATTGACGGTGACACCACGGCTGCCAAGGTCGCGAGCGAGTCCTTGGGTCCAAGCGATCAATGCGGACTTACTCATGGCATAAAGGGCCATGCCCGGCGCGGGGACACGGGTGGCGAGATTGCTGCCGATCGAAATGATGCGACCGTCTTCTCTAAAATGTTTGACCGCCGACTGAGAGGCGATCACCACCGCACGTACGTTGACATCGAGCGTTGCGTCGATATCGTCGAGCGTCAGGCTCTCGAGCGTCCCCGCACGGAAGATTCCCGCGTTGTTCACAAGGATGTCGAGGCCGCCCAGCGTTTGCGCTGCGTGATCGACGGCCGCATTTAAGGCCACAGGATCGGCGCTATCGGCCTGAATGGCGAGGCCGCGCCGCCCCAACGCCTCGATTTCTCCCACAATGGCATTGGCCCGCTCGGCGGAGCGCTCATAGGTTAATACGACGTCGGCGCCGTCTGCCGCCAAACGCCTGGCGATCGCGGCGCCGATGCCACGGCTGCCCCCGGTGATGAGTGCCCGCTTTCCTTGAAGTTTCACCATAACCACTCCTCGTCTATATTATGTAACGATCGACACATAATCATGGTAGGATGGCTTTCTCTGACTGGTCAAGAGATTTCTGTGTCGATCGATACACAATATGGTGGGCAAAATGGCTGAGCGAGGTAGACCGAGGGCGTTCGACAAGGGAGCCGCGCTGGCGCGCGCCATGGAGGTGTTCTGGGACAAGGGTTACGAGGGTGCCTCGATGACCGATCTGACCTCGGCGATGGGTATTGCATCGCCTAGCCTCTATGCTGCATTCGGCAGTAAAGAGGCGTTGTTTCAGGAGGCGCTTGACTATTACAGGAACACCGAAGGCCGGGAAATTTGGGGCGGGCTGTCCGAGTCCGGCACTGCGTTCGAAGCGATCCAGAGCTACCTGATGCAGACTGCCCGCGCGTTTACGCGTCGAGGTAAACCACCGGGCTGTCTGGTTGTATTGTCGGCGTTGCATCCGGCCGAGCATTCGAACACGGTGAGACAAAGGCTGATCGAAATGCGCTTGCAAAACGCTGAACGCATCAAGCAGCGCTTGATGCAAGGCGTGACCACTGGTGAGATTTCGTCGAAGGCGGATTTGAGTGCGATCGCCAAGTACTACGTTACCGTTCAACAAGGCATGTCGATCCAGGCACGCGACGGCGCGACTCGACGCGAACTCGAAACCATCGCGCACGCTGCGCTCGCAGCGTGGCCGCTACTTATCGGTGATGCTGCATCATCGAAGTGACAGGTCGGGTCTTATCGAAAATGGTCTCGACATGCCATCGAGGGGTGGGTGGAATAGAGCATCGATCGACTTGCGTGCCTGCATCACACGATCACGCTATTGCGTGATTGCGCCCAGCCCGAAAGACTGCGCCAGTTGCTTGCCTCGTGCGATGAGCGGGCCGAGTTCCGCGCGCCTCGCCGTTGCCCAGGTTGCCAGCGCGGCTTCGATATCGACTGCCGGGTTCAGATCGCTCAAGGCTTGTGCCAGTGCGATCGCGTCGGCGGCCGCCTTGGAGGTGCCGGAGGCCGTGTGCGGGCGAACCGTGCACGCGGCGTCGCCCACCAGCGCGACGCGTCCCACGGCAAACGACGGACTCAATGCGTCGAAAATCGCCTGAACGAATGGTGCCTGTGTGTGCGTCATCAATTGCTGAAAGACAGGCGGCAGCTTTTCGCGCGCGCAATCGTGCAGGTACGCCGTTGCTTCGGCCGAAAGCTCGCCGGGGCTCACGGAGGCATGGTGACGATGTCCTTCGCGATCGGTTAGATAGCGGCTCAGCGCCGCCGCGTCGGGTTCGTTTCGATACCAGAGCCAGTTGAATCGCCGCTCGCCGGGTTTGATCGCCCCATCCAGTGCGGGAATTGGAAACGTCATGAACAACGCATCCCGTTCGCGCAGGAGCGTGATGCTGTTATCCAGTTCGGCGACCAGATGTGCCGAAAGCCGTGCTTCTTCAACCACACCGCGCCAAGCGAGGTATCCCGCATACGACGATCGATAATCAGGAAAAAGCATGGCGCGTATGCCGGAGCCTGCGCCGTCCGCCGCAATCAGCAGATCTGCGGTGACCGTTTCACGTCCGTCGATTTCGATTTCCACGCTGCCTTGCAGGTTTCGCACGTTCGTGACTGCCTCGCCATATCGAACGACATCGGACGGCAGCATCTCGCTCAACGAGCGATAGACCGCGTCCCACGACGAAAAAGGCACGATTTCGCGGCCTTCTTCGATGAGAGAGCCATCCGAAGCCAGCCATCGCCGCCACTCGATCGGCACGGCAAGCGTTTTGCGCGCGGCATGACCGTGCTGTTCCAGAAAGTGCATCATCTGGCGCAGGACCGCGACGCCGCCACCGTGGCCGCGCATGGCGGCGGCCGTGCGCTCGAATATCGTTACGTCGTGGCCGACGCAACGCAGCGTCAGCGCGGCCGCCAAACCCGCAATCGAGCCGCCGACAATGGCAATTTTCATGTGCGTCACCTATCCGGACGTTCAGACGCTGTGCGCGGGAATGCGCATCAACTGGTTGCCGAGCATGATGCCTCGCGTCGTCATGGTGCGGCCCACGCGCATCTGCTCCGCGTTCCAGCGCGAGAGCGCCCGGTCGAGCGCGCTTTCGCCTGTGTGCTGCGGCAGCTGTGCCGCCTCCAGTTCGCGCGCCAGGGCGTAAGCGTTGGCGGCCGCCTTGGCCGTGCTGCCAGCGGTGTGGGGACGCGGAACCGAAGCGGCGTCGCCGGTGAGCAGCACCCGGCCGTAGCGCATCGAGCGCGTCTGCACGTCGACAATGGGCTGCATGAACGGAATGTCGGTGGCATGCACGAGCGCGCGGAACGTCGGCCCAAGGAGCGTTTGCGCTTCCTCCTTCAGGCGGTCGATGTCCACTTGTTTGGCAGTCCCAGGCGGAAGCGAGAATGGCCGTGGCACGCCGTTGCGATCCACGAGCAGGCCTTGCAGTTCATCGGTGTCGTAGCGGCGGTACCAAACCCAGTTCCAGCGGCGGCGGCCGGGCTCGGTGGAGTCGTCCTCGCCCGGCACTATGTAGGCGAGCGCGGAATGTCCCACGCCGTCCGAGAACGCGAAGCGATCGCGCAGCGTGTCGGCGGCGAAGGCGGCCAGGTCCGGTTCCTCGATCAGTCCGCGCCACGCGACATAGCCGGCATAGCGTGGTTTCGTGTCGGGTTCGAGCAGCGTTCGCAGCGTCGAGCGAACGCCATCCGCGCCGATCAGCAGGTCGGCGGTGTGCCGGTGGCCGCTTTCGAAGTGCGCGGTAACGCGCTCGCCATCGTCCTCGAAGCGGGTAAAGCGCTCGCCCGCGTGCAAGCCTCCTTCCGGCTGCGCGCGCTTGAGCGCCTTGTAGAGCAGGCTCCACGAAGTTTGCATTTGCGGCATGTAGAAGCGGCTGACGATGCGGTCCGACTCATCAAGGTAGATCCGGTCGCCCGAGAGCACGCCCGGCGGATGCGGTACGGCGACGTCCGCGAATTCGAATGCGCGGGTCACATCGGGCTGCAATACGACGCCGCCGCCGCGGCTTTCCAACTCGTGCGCCGAGGCTTCGTACACGGTCACGTCCCAGTTCGCCGCGCGCAGCGCCGCCGCGGTAACGAGCCCGCCCAGCGATCCGCCTACCACGACGGCGTGCGGTTGAGTATCACGGCTCATGCGAATCTCCCTTGAAGCGCCTTGGCGAAGACGATCGGCGGTTGCGCGCCGTTCACGATGAATCTGTCCACGAGTATCGTCGGCACCGAGCGGATGCCGAGTGCGCCGGCCTTCAGGTTGCGATGGCCGATCCAGCCCAAGGGGCAAATGAAGTCGTATGCAGGTACGAGTTGTGTGTGTTCCACGAAGCGTGCTCCGGACAAAAATGCGTCCTATGCAGGCTATACGGGAAAACGGGGGAACAGAATGCCATGACCGCGCAACACCAGATTGCATGGCGCGCAACTTCGCGCGCGTGTGTCACGCGCCGTTGACGGGCAGCGTCATGACGAACTCGGCGCCGTCCTGCACGTTAAAGGCATCGAGCGTGCCGTGGTGGCTCTCTACGATGGAGCGACAGATCGCAAGCCCCATCCCCATGCCCGACGATTTGGTCGTATAGAGCGGATCGAATATCCTCTCGAGGACATCGGTGGGAATTCCTGTGCCCCGATCGCGTACGGACATGACGAGCTTGCCTTGGTCGAGCCGCGTGGCAATCGCAAGCGTGCGCGTTTCGGGCGCCGTTTCGCTCATCGCCTCCACGGCATTGGTAAACAAATTGAGCACCACTTGTTGTAGCTGGATGCGATCCGCGTGAACGATTGCGTCGCCTGTCTCCAGTTGGGTGGCGACGCTGATTTGCTGCGCCACCGCTTCCGGCTGGAGCAGGTCCAGCACGTCGCGCACGACGTCGTCCATACGTAGCGGCGCGAGAATCGCGGGCGCCTGCTTGGCGAGCGCGCGCAAGGCACGAATGATCTCGACCGCCCGCAGGCTCGTTCGCTTGATGTGCTCGAGACCTGCCGCGACCTCCTCGAGATTGGGCGTGGCGCGCTGCAACCAGCGCTGGCTGGCGTCGACCGAAGTGGTGATCGCGGCGAGCGGTTGATTCACCTCGTGGGCGATGGAGGCCGCCACGTTGCCCATCACCGTGAGATGCGAGGTGCGCGCGAGTTCGTCGCGGGCGGAACGCAGGCTGACTTCCGCGCTCAGACGGTGCTTGCTTTCCTCGACAAGCCTTTCATAGAGACGCGCGGTTTCGAGCGAAACCGCCACTTGCGGCGCGAGCACTTCGAGGTCCGCGACGCGGTTCTGGTCAAAGACGCCAGGCGCGAGGTTGTTCTCCAGATAGATGACGCCCACGAGCGAGCCGCCGCGCAAGAGCGGCATGCAAAGCACCGAGCGTTGCGTGCGCCCGGTGGAACTTCGTGCGCGCAGCGACGGCGATTCGACGCTCGCTTCCGCGAATACCAGCGTCTTGTGCGTGCGCACGACGTTATTGAGCACGGCCAACGGCAACGCGTCGTCGTCGGGTGCAACGCCGCTGGACGTGGCGACAACGTGATTCGATTCCACGCGCGCCAACGCTTCGATTTTCGGCCCGTCGTCGTGCATGAGCAGCAACAGGCCGTATTGCGCTCCGGCGTACACGGTGATGCCCGTGAGCAACCTCTCGACCAGCCGATCGGTCACGGCTTCGCCCGAGATTGCCTTCGCGGCTTCGACGCCGAGATCGACAAAGGGCTGCTGCCGTGCTGCGTTGCGCGGGCTCGCTTCGTCGCTCGCCAAGGACGCCAGTTGCGGGTGGCGTTCGTGAATACGCTCCTCCGGAAGCGCCGCGCCCCAACGGCGATAGCAGATTGCTGCCTGACGCAAATGATGGCGCGCCGAGGACTCCAGAGCGTGCGTCATGCAAAGCTCGCCTGCGAATTCGTGCGCAAGTGCCTGCTCGTGGACAAATCCCGCAGCCTCAGCGGCTTGCGCGGACTGCTCGTAAGCCACCAGCGCGCCGAAGGCATCGCCCTCAAGCCGCGCGATTTCGGCGTCGATCAGGAGAAGCTTGTTGCGAAACGTCGCACCGTTTCGATGGGCCCAGCGCGCGAATTGGCCGCGCTGCGTGCGAAGCTCGAAAAGCACGCTGTCGTGCGAGCTGTATTCGCCACGTGATATTGCAATCGCGCCGCACCAGCAGCAATCGGCCACGTTGATATGCGCCGGCACGGTCCAGGCCAGCGCGCGCGCATTGTCGAGGCGAATGCGCGCGGCGGAATACTCTCCGGCAAATAGCTTTGCGAGGCCGTCGTAAAAGTACTGGAAAAAGCGGGCGATTTGCGAGACCGCCGCGCCGGTGTGCTCGGGTCGATCCGTGCTGTCCTTTGCTCGCTGCAACTGGTGAACAAAATCGCGCTGCGCCAGCAGGACCGCTTCGATATCGCGGTACTGGACGATCGCTGTGAGTTCGAGTCCCCGTTCGACCTCTTCGTCGACGAGCGACAAATTTTCGCCCATCGCAATCAGGTCGGAAACAATGTGATTGCATGCATAACAGGCCATGCCGATATCGCCCGAGGCGCGCCCCAGCACGCGCGCTTGCCGTGCGTGCTCGAGCGCGAAAGAGAGCGGGCGTGTCCATACGCTCACCTGATCGAGGGCAACGAGCGTGGCCACCCGCTGCGCTTCGAAACCGTGCTGGTCGACCAGCGCTAGCGCCGCCTGTCCATAGGCGAGCCCTTTGTCGGCGGCTTCGTACATGCCCGCGAACAGAACACCGAACCACGCAAGGCCATACGGCGATTCGGGCGTCACGCCATGCTCGAGCGTGAGTTCGACCATCTTGGCAAGATGCAGGATGCCGACTCCGTCGGTCACGAAGAACGAGGAAGTGAGCGTGGCGAGCAGCCCCATGACGGTCTGAATTCGCGGGTCCTCGCAGGGTGGCAGATGGCGCACGCTCGCGATCGCGCGGCCCCGCAGCGCGATCTGCACGGACTCGCACGCGGCGCGCATCTGCTCGGCGGTAGGCGAGCGATGCAGATGCACGCCTAGCAGCGAAAGCCCGGCCAGCGCGGTGGATAAAGCGCCTTCGTAATCGGATTGCACGGTCTGCAAGACGGCCTTGAGGCGATGCACGTCGGCCCGGTCGAGAATCGCGAGCGGGTGGGCGAGCAGCGCGTCAATGCCTTGTTGCGCGTCCGCGAGCCTCGCCTGCGCCAGCAAGCACTCGCAATGCAACAGTTGCGCCCCATAAGTCAGGCCGTAGTGGTTCGACCACCACTCATCATCGACCATGCCGAGGGCTGCGTTGGCATATTCCGTCGCCTGATCCAGCGCCGCGGCGTTGCGGGCGCGCTTGCCCGCCAGAATCAATACGCGCACATACGCAACCCGTGTGTCGGGATCGAGCGCCTCTTTCGGTGCGCGTTCGATCTGACTGGCAATATCGAACGCATACTCATGAACACGCGCGTGCCAGTAGTCGATCATCACGGAGGCGATACGCGCGTGATAAAGCGGCTTCGTTTGCGGGTCGATGCGCGCGTAAGCGGATTCAAGCACACGATCGTGCAAAAACGCATAAGCCTCGGGTTGAGCCGCGAGCAGATTCGCGTCGACGAATGGACGCAGACGCTCATGAACTTCGCGCGGCGCCATGCCGCCTATTTGCGCAAGCAATGCCACATCACATCGCATCCCGACACAGGCGAGCCACTCGACCAGTTTCGCGCTTTCCGGAGGAAATCGATCGAAGCTGCGAATCAGCAGATCGATCACGTTGTCGGAGTAAAGGCGCTGCGCGATGCTCGATTCGTCCCACGTCCAGGCCGCGGCTTTGACGCTGTAGCTCAGCACTTCGTCGTCGATCAACATACGCAGGAGTTGGCGCGAGAAGAACGGATTGCCGGCCGTTTTCGCATGAACGGCGCGCGCCAGAGGCTCGACGCGCTCGGTCGCTTCGTTGAGCGTCGAACCGATCAGACCGGCGAGGTCGCGAACGGACAGCGCTTGGAGACGTATTTGCGTCACGCGCATCGTCTTGCATGCGTCGAGCTCGCGCTGCCACTGGAGTAGGCCAGGCCGCTCGACGGAGAATTCGCGATGCGCGCAAAGGAGCAACACGTTCGAGGGCGGTTCCGAAGAGAACGCCCTCAGGAACGCGAGGCTCGCGGGGTCGGCCCACTGAACGTCGTCGAAGAAAATGACGAGCGGCGCGCCTGGCTGCGCGAGCGCCGCGAACGTGTGCAGCAGCGCGCGCACGAGGCGCGCCTGGGCGAGCGGCGCGGCGACGTCGGCAAGCGGCGCGCCGGGGCCGATAATGTGTTCGACTTCCGGTACGAGTTCGGCAATCGCTCGCCCTTGCCCTTCTAGGCGTCGAGTCCAGCGCTCGCGAGCGGACGCGAGCAGGTTGTTCGCCTCGCCGAGCAGCGCAAGCGTCAATGCTCGCACGATCTGAACGACCGGCGCGTAAGGAATCGTGGTATGAAGCTTATCGGCCTTGCCGGATGCGAATCGAGAGCCCAGGCGCTGCACGTCGTTGAAAAGCGATTCGACGAGCGCGGACTTTCCGCAGCCGCCGCTGCCGGAGATCAACACGATTTCGGTCTTGCCGGTCGCGGCCGCGCGCGCGAGGGCATCGTCGAGCAAGGCTTTCTCTGTTGCCCGGCCAAACAACCGGTTCGAACGACTAAGGAGATGAGCCGATGCCCCGGCATCCGCGGTAAAACGGGCTTCGCCGCCAGGCGCGCCAAGCGAGTCGCGGATACGTTGTAGGTCCCCAGATGCGGCGGCGGCCGTAGCGTAGCGTTCGTTCGGGTCCTTCGCGAGCAGCCTGAGCAGGACTTCGGCGAGGGGCGCGGGCACGTCCGCGCGGCGGCGGCGCGGATGAAGGGGTACGATTGCCAGGCGCGCGTGATACCAACCCGCCGCGCTTTGCGCGTCGATGGGCAGTTCGCCGGTCAGTAGGGTGTAGAGCGCCACGCCCAGCGCGTAGAGGTCCGCGCTTTTGTGATCGGCAGGGGCGTCACCTAGCGCGACTTCCGGAGCCAGATACGACTGCGCGCTCAAGCGGTCCCGATACGCCTTAGGCGGCGCGGGATCGAAGCCGATCAAGCTGATTGCGCGGGTTTGAGTGTCTGCTTCGATGCAGAGCGGGGCTTTGGCGAGCACGATGCAGGAGCGTTTCAGGTCCCCGTGGCAAAGGCCCGCCGAATGCGCCTCGCCTAGTGCGCGCGCGGCGCTCGCGGCCAGGTCGAGAAACGCTTCGAGGCTGAGTTGCCGAGGGTCCAGCGAGGAGGCGAGCGTGCTGCTCGCGCACGCCTCATACACGATGATGAAGCGCTCGCCGCCCCAGATGGTCGCCACAGGCGGTAGGCCCCAGGGCAGGCAAATTCGCGCGCTTACGGCAAGTTCGCGCTTCAGGCGCTCGACGCCGATTGCCGACGTGTTCAGCGTATGGCGCGCGAGCCAATACTCGCCATCACTAGGATCGTGGAGCAGGCAGGTCGTGATGCCGTCGGTATGGTCGAGCTCGCGCTTATCGCAGCGCTCGAACCAGGCGATGTCGAATGGCGCGCCAGGGAAAGCGGCGTCTGCCGCCGCGCCAGTCTCAATCTGTGCGGCAACCGAGCTGGAGGGCTTTGCATGCGTGGTCATTGAATGGGCAGCGTGTTGGCTTGGCGTTCGCCAGCCGCGGATAAGCCGTCGCAAGAACCTCGTGGAGAAGTAATCAAGGAATACCGAAATGGCATATTCCTCGCGCGTAGGCCGCAGTATGCAGGACGGATTTCGGCATATCCAGCGTTTGCCGCCTGCGTTCATAAGACTTAAGGATTTTTAGGGAATACGAGCGTTGTCGTAACGATTGAGCGAGGCGGCTCAATGGTTAGCGTAGTGTTGGGGAAAATCGCCCGCGTGCTGAACGCAAACCCACGGTGTAAAAACGCAGTGACAACGCGGTTTCAGGCGCAGTGTGCGGACGCCGGAAAGCCCATGTTTGCGGGCGGCGGCCCGCTTTTCGGATTCGCACGATGGCGCTTCGGCAAGCGCCGCATGAGCCGCATGAGCCGTTAGCGCCGCGCCGACGGCGTGAGCGTCACGGTACAGGTCATGCCCATCACGAGCTTGACGCCCTCGGGCACGCGGTCGAGGTGAATCCGCACAGGCACGCGCTGTGCGAGGCGTACCCATGTAAAGATCGGATTGACGTCGGCGAGCAGGTCGCCGCGGTTCGTCGGGTTGTCGCGATCGGCAATGCCGCTGGCGAGGCTCTCCACGTGTCCATCGATTGGCGTGCCGCCCGAGAGCAGACGCACCTGCGCGGGGTCGCCGACCCGCACCGAGGGCAGCTTCGTTTCCTCGAAGTAGCCGTACACCCAGAAGGAATGCGCGTCGATCAGCGCCATGCGCGCGACGCCCGCGCTCGCGAAGTCGCCCCGATACAGGTCGAGGTTGGCGATATAGCCGTCGGCGGGCGCGTGTGCCTCGCTGCGCGCGAGATTGAGCACGGCCGTGCGCTGCGCGACCTGAGCCGCCTTCACCTGGGCCTGCGCCGAAGCGTACGCCGCCGCCGCACCTTCATAGGACGCCTGGGATTGCAGGGCGAGCGAATCGGCGTCAGCGCGGTTTTCGTCGGAAATCGCGTCGCCTGCGAGACTCGCGCGGCGCGCGGCCTGGGCGCGCTTCATGCCGTACTCGGCCTGGGCCGCCGCCATGCGCGCCTTCGTTTCGGCGAGTTGCGCCTGTGCGCGCTGGAGGTCGGCATCAGCCTGCTCGATGGCGTACCGGAAGCGCGCCGGGTCGAGCACGAACAGCACGTCGCCCTTGTGCACGTACTGGTTGTCGTGCACGCGCACCTCGCTCACGAGGCCGGACACGTCGGTCGCGATCTGCACGACCTTGGCGCGCACACGAGCGTCGCGCGTCCAAGGCGAGAACATATAGTCGAGCCAGAGCGCCCGCACGAGCGCGATGGACACGGCGAGCAGCACGAGCGTGGTGGCCGCGCGCAAGAGGGTTCGGGTATTCATCGTCCGTTACACAGTGTGGGCGCGGTCACTGACGCAACAGCAGTGACGCGCCGCTGAACAGCGCCGCGAACAGCGCGACGCGAAAGAGGCCAGGATGCCAAACGAAGCGATACAGGCCGAGCCGCGCGAGTGCGAGATCGACCGCGAGGAACGACAGCGCGCAGGCCGCGAGAATGGGCAGCAAGCCCGGCACGAGCAGCGAAAACCACTCAATCTCGCGGGGCATAGCGCGCTCCTTGATTGGCGGATCCCGAATTCACGGGGCGCGCGGCGTCATAGCCGCCGCCCAGCGCGCGCATCAGCAACGCCCACGCGTCGAGCCGCTGCGCCTGCACTTGCGCGAGGCTCTGCTCCTGCTGCAACTGCGTGTTCTGCGCCGCCAGCACGTTGAGAAACTCGCTGATGCCGCTGCGGTAGCCCGCGTCGGCCAGGCGGTATGCCGTGCGCGCGGCGTCGAGCGTGGCCTGCGTCGAGGCCTGCTGATCCTCCAACGCGCGCAGCGACACCGCCTGCGCGGCCACGTCGCGCATCGCGTTCACGACCGTGCGGTTGTAGACGTCCACGGCGGCGTCGCGCGACGAGACCGCCACGCCGTACTGGCCGCGCCGACGTTCGCCGTCGAAAATCGGTAGGGAAATCGCCGCGCCGACGCCATGCCCGATGCCGTCGCTATTGACGAAGTTGAAGAAGCCGCCGAAGGTGGCCGCCGAACCGAGCGAAGCCGTCGCAAGCAGATTGATGTCGGGATAGAAGCCGGCGTGCGCGGCGTCGATGCGCTTGTCCGCTTCGAGCACGCGCCAGCGCGCCGCCACGACGTCCGCGCGATGACCGACCAGTTCCGCCGGCAAGGTCGTCGGCAGCGCGAGCGGCGCGCTCAGCGCGAGCTTCGGCCGCGCCAGCGCGTCGCCATAACCGGGGCCTTTGCCGCACAGCGCGGCAATCGCGAGACGATCCAGGGCGATCTGCTGCTGCGCGCGTTGCAGGCGCGTCGCGCTCATCGAGCGTTGCGTTTGCGCCTGAGTCGCTTCGAGGCGGCTGCCGATGCCCGCGCGCCAACGCTGCGTCGCGATCTCGAAGGTGCGCAGCTCCTCGTCGTGAACCGCGCGATACACGTCGACGAGCGCGTAGTCGAGCGAAAGCCGCACATAGGCGCGCACGACGCTGGTTTGCAGTTCGACCTCCGCAAAGCGCGCATCGGCGGCCGCGGCGTGCAGATTGTCGAGCGCGCCCGTGCGGATTGCACGCTGCTTGCCCCAGAGATCGAGGTCGTAAGACAGCGTCGCGCCGATGTCGTTGCTCCACACCGTTGTACCGGCCGGCGGCGCGGGCGTGGTGTAGCGCGCGTAGCGACGGCGCTTGAACGCGCCATCCATGTTCGCCTGCGGCAGCGCGCTAGCCCCGGCGATTTCCGTCTGAAAGCGTGCAGCGTCCACCCGCGCGGCGAGCGCTTGCAGATCGGGATTGCCCGCCGTGGCGTCGCCCACGACGCGATCGAGTTGCTCGTCGCCCCATTGCCGCCACCAGTCGTCTTGCGGCCATTGCGCATCGGCTTGCGTTTCGCGTAACGCGGCGCCGGGGTCGAGCGTGCTCGCATCGACCATCGTTGCATGCGTCTGGATGCCACCGCTGTCGATGCAGGCGCCGAGCAGGAGCGCCGCCGACAACATCGCCGCGAATGCGATTGTGCGCGAATCGAAAAAGCACCGCACGGTTAGCGTTTTCATGCGGAACGCTCCGTGTGCGCCCAGAGCGCAAGTGCATCGTCGCGCAGCGCCAGTTCCGTGAAGTGCAGCAGCGCCTGCATGCGGCAACGAATGAGCGCTTCGTGATCGGCCGGGGTGTCGCCCGCCGCACGCTCGCCCAGATCGACGCTTGGCGGCAGCGCCGCGAGCGCTTCGTCCGTGGCGGCGAGCGCATGCCGGGCGCGCTCGGGCGAGGGCGCTTCGAACAATTCGGCCAGCGCCTGGAGCCACGCTTGCAGACGACCGGCCCACGCAGCGGGAAGCGCGTCGCCAAGCTGCCGAGTCTCGAGGCGCATCAGGATCATCGCGCGGCCCGCTTCGAGCGCGGCGAACGCCCACGCGATCATGGGCTCGCGATCGACGCGCGGATCGGCGGGGGCGGAGGCTATTTGCATGATGCAGTCGCGCACTTTCTGTTCGAACGCGTAGAGCAGATCGTCGTCTAGTTCGCCGTCGCGCGCGTCGCTGGCAATGAGCGCGCGTACGTCCGCAAGGTAGCGGCGGGCAATCCATTCGCCGGCACGCGGCGCGAGCACGGAAAACGCCACGGCGGCGGTGGCGATCCCGCAAAGCAGCGCGAAGCCCGTGTCGAGATACGCCCTGGGGTTATAAACGGCCGGATTCGATAAGCCGACGATGAAGCAGAAGTAGATGTTGAAGCCGAGCCCGAGCACAGCCGTCTTCGGGAACGTGTTGAGGTAGCTGCCGATCATCACGACGATCGCGGTCGCCGCCGCGAGCTGCGTGAAGGTGCCGAGATGAGGCAACGCGAAAAAGCTGAAGCCGAAGCCGGTGAGCCAGCCCACGAGACAGCCCGTGAAGATTTGCCACGCGGCCGTGGGCGGGTCGGGCACGAGCGCGAACAGCGTGCTGGTGATGGCCACTGCGACGATCGCGGTCGCGCCGCCAACCCAGCCCGAGGCTACCCACATGGCGCCCACCAGCAGGACCGCGAGCGCCGCGCGAGCGCCCGCGACCAGCGCGGCCGTGCGGTTCGCCACCGCGTGCTGGTGCGCGATACGGCTAATCGCCTGAAGCACGGAGACGGTCCACGGCAGGCGGTCGGCGTTGTGCGCTTCGAGATGGCAGCGGCAGAGCAGGCGCAGATCGGCCGTCATGAAAAGGAGCGCGGCGCCGGTGCTTGCCACCACCCGGCGTTGTGCCGGCGGTAGATCCGCGAGCGCTTGGAGTTGCGCAGCGAGTCGTGCCGGCAGCGCCGCTTCGAACGCGTCGAGTTGCGGCAGCAAGACGGACACGGCGTCGTCCGTGATGCCGCGCTCGGCAGCTTGCGCAGGCACGAGCGCGAGCGTCGCATCGGTCAGCGCCGCGATAGCGGCTTGCGCGCGGGGATGCGCGTTGACGATCGCGTGCGCCTTGAGGCGTTGCAGCGCGTAGAGCCACGTGACGGTATCGAGAAAGCTGCGGTCGAGATCGAGAAAAACGGCATGTAGGAACCGCATTGAAGGGTCTTCGAACAGCGCGCCGGTGCGCAGCAGTTCGACGTTCGCGCGCTCGCCGATTAGGCGCAGCAGCCCGTCCGCTTGCGCAGGCGTCTGCGGCATCGCCGTCGCGCGTTCTAGCGTTGTGCGCAGGGCGCCTAGCAGATGCGTGAAGCTCACGCGGCTGGCGGCAGCGAGCGCCGGCGCGACGTTACGCGGCAACACGATCGAGCTCACCACGCTCGCGCACACCACGCCGATCACGACCTCGCTGATCGTATAGACCACGTTCTCGAATACGCCGTACGGATTCGATATCGCGGGCATGGCCGTGATCGCCGTGGCGAAGCCGGTGAGCATGAGGCCATACGATTGGAAATTGCGAAAGTACGCGGAGCCGAACGCGCACAGTCCGATCCACGCCGCGAGCGCGAGGAAGAAGGGCAACGGCTGCTGGGCGAACAACGCGATCAGCACGAGCCCCGCTAAGCTGCCGCCCACCATGCCGAGGCCGCGGTAGAAGCCGCGTGCGATCACGATGCCGCTTTGCTGGTGCATCATCACGATCACACAGGAAAGCATGGCCGTGGCCGGCGAGCGCAATTGCAGGCGCATGCACAGGGCCATCGCAAGCATGACCGCTGCGCCCACCTTGACGATGTGCAGGAAGCGCGGCGCGTCGTCTTTCCAATACGCGAGCCATTCGTCGCGCAGGCGCGGCGGTGTGGCGCCGGCGGGCGTCACGTTCATGGGTGTCCTTGTCGATGTCGATTGCGCGTGCGGAAAAATTGCACAGGGCAAAAATGTTTGCGCTTAAGCGCCGGGCACGGCTTCGGCAGTCATTCGCCGGGTTCGTGCCTTCGAACGATAAGCGAACGATAGCAACGCGCTTGCGCCCGCACCATCAGCCCGTGGTATGTCCGTTTCAGACCTTCGATTGACGTTTCATACCTTGGTTTAGGTTGGCTGTACGGCGTCGTTCAAATCTGAAAACGCGGGCAAAAATCACGCACTTCGGCTCGCCGGGCTGTCCATCATCCACCTCGTCGCCAGGTTACGAGTCCCGGCATGCGCTGCGGCGCCATTCACAGGTGGAGAGTTTCGCTATGGACATGTTCAAGTCACTCAAGGTTTTTATTGCTGTCGGGCAACTGGGTAGCTTCACGCAGGCTGCACGGGCGTCGGGCTTGTCCACGCCCGCCGTGAGTCGCGCAGTGTCCGACCTCGAGGGCGCGCTCAAGGTTCGGCTGTTCAACCGGTCCACCCGCAAGGTGAGTTTCACGGAGGAGGGCGCGCTTTTTTTCGCGCCGCTGCTCGAAGGGATTCAATTGATCGAAACAGGCATGAGCGACGTGTGCCGCTCGAACGCGGCCCTGCGCGGCGTGATTCGAATCGGTGCGCCGCCGGTGATTGCGGGTAGCATGCTCTCGCCGCTTATCGCGGCCTTCAGCGAGTTGCATCCCGAGATTGAATTCGATGTGTCGATCGACGAACGCCACAACGACACGCTCGACGAACAGATCGACGTGGCTGTGCGCGTGGGCGTGGAGCCGGACTGTAGCTGGATCGTGCGCCCGCTCGGCACGCTCAAGCTCGTGCAATGCGCCGCGCCCGCGTATCTGCGCCCTCGCGGCGCGCCGCGCACGCCCGATGAGCTGGCGCAGCATCGCTGCATCGGGCTAAGGGGCTCGCGCGCCTCGCGTGTGCAGGCCTGGGAGTTCGCCGCGAGCGGCGTGCCGCTCAGTTGCCCGATCCAGGCGGTCGCGACATTCAACGAGGTGACCGCCATCGTGCATGCGGCGCGCGCGGGTGTGGGCATTGCGCAGCTTCCGCAGTATCTCGTGCGCGGGGATCTCGCCGCGGGGCGTCTGGTGAGCGTGCTGCCCGACTATGCGAGCGAGCGCCGCAAGGTGCTGCTCTGCTATCCCCGGCGCGCGCCCATGCCGATGCGGGTGCGAAGTTTCATCGATTTCGCCTTCGCGCGCCTGAGCGACGAGCTGCACGATGCGCCACTGCCCGCGATGCTCCCGCAGCACGCGCCGCAGGATATGGCGCTTGCGTGAACGCGGCGCCGCCGCTGGACTGGACGAGGACTATTCGCTTGCAAACCCCCATGATAGTTTCCATCGTCGACGATGACGAAAACGTGCGTCTCGCGACTTGCAGCTTGATGAGGTCGCTGGGTTGCGATGTGCGTGTGTACGCGTCGGCAGAGGCGTTTCTGGATTCCGGCCGCCTTGGCGACGTGAGCTGCGTGATTTCCGACGTGCAGATGCCCGGGATGGGCGGCATCGAGATGCAGCGCAAGTTGAACGAACTGAAGTCGGCTCCGCCCGTTATCTTTATCAGCGCATTCGGTTCCGAGGCGCGGCGCAAGGAAGCGCTCGCCAATGGCGCGCTGTGTTTTCTCGACAAACCCGTCAACGGCGATGCGATCCTCGCCTGCCTGGAAAAACTCAGTCGCTCCACTTGAACGCTACGCTGGTTCGATCCGACGCCATGCGATATCGGCCCGAAGGGGGCCTGGTCTTCCGGCTCGACCTCGATCGTCTCGCTGCGCAATCTCGCGAACAACGCGCAACTGCACGAGCAGATCGACATGCTCAATCAATAGATCGCCGCCGAAATAAACCTGAGCGAATTCACCGTGAAGATTCATCGCGGCCAGGCCATGCGAAAAATGGAATCGAATTTCGCTCTTGCGCGAATGGCCGGGTGTCGTGTCGCTTACGAGATTTTCTACCCGGCATTTTTATCGGCGGCTCATACCAAGGTATGAGTGAATCAGCGTGGCGTCAATCGACGGCCGCCTGAAATACGTCGCGCGCGTCGCGCCTTAGCATTCGCTTCGTACTATCGGATATTCCAGCGACCACCGGCTTAAACCTCCGTATGAGTGAGTCAAACATTCATGCCAAAGGCGCAATCCATTGTACGACTAGTGGGTTCGATATTCGTTGGGTAACGTGGAGCCTGATCACATTACTCATCTTTGCGGCGCTGCAGTTCGAAACTTCGACACGACGGCGGCGGGAAAGGAGCGAATCTCATGAACAATTTGTCCGACTGTCTTGTGCCGCCGCGAGTGGCATGCCAGCCAATCGACGCGGAAACCGAATGGCGCGTGCTGGGCGACAAGCCGCAAACATCGCCCGAGATGCGGGTGCTGCGCTGGTCGCGCAAGCCGAGCGAACCGCTCGACGTCGTGAGCGATGGGCATGCGTCGATGCATTGCGTGGCGCTTAATCTCAAGTGCACCGCGGTCGATTTCGATTACGGCGCGCGTCCGCTGATTCGTGGGCGCGTGTCGGCGGGCGTCGCGCACGTAGGAGCGCCTGGCGTCGCCGCGCGGGCGTGTTTCTCGTTGCCGTGCGACGTGCTGCATCTATACGTGACGCAAAAGGTGCTCGACGAATGCTATGCGGACCTGTTCGAGCATGCGCACAACGGCGACCTCGTGCTCGGCGACGGCCGCTTGCTGCGCGACCCGGCGATCGAGCGCCTGAGCCAAGCGCTGGCCGTTTCGCAGAGCAGCGACGCCGCGCTTGGCAAGGTCTTCACGGACAGCGTGAGCCTCGCGATCGTTTCGCGCCTTGTCAGCCGCCAGTACGCGGGCGCCACGCGCGGCGCGCGCGCCGCGGCCGAGTTGCCGAAATGGCGCATGAGGCGCGTGATGGAATATGTCGACGCGCATCTCGGCGACCCTATCGGGCTCGCGGATATGGCGCAGAGTGCGGGGCTTACGCGCATGCATTTCGCGGCGCAGTTCCGCGAGGCTTGCGGCCTGCGCCCGCATGAATACCTGCTACGCCGGCGCATCGACCACGCACAGGCGCTGCTGCTCGGTTCGCAGCACAACGTGCTCGACGTCGCGCTCGCCTGTGGCTTTCGTTCGCAGGCGCACTTCACGACCGTCTTCAAGCGTTTCGTGGGCGAGACGCCCTGTTCCTGGAGGAAAAGCAACGATGAGCTTCGATAGCGACCTCGTGCGCTTCATGACGCACAGCACGCAGTATCTGCTCGGGCATCTTCCCACGGAAGAGGCGCACGAACCGAAAGGGGTAACGGCGATGGACCCGTCGCCTGCCGGGTGCTTGCCTGGTGTCGAGGTAACGCATGGGTTTGGCCGCATCGAAGCGCAAGCCCTTCCGGCCTGATCCCGAGAATTCACAGCAAAGTTGAACGCGGCAATAACAGGAGTCCGAACGATGGAAGCGCAAACGCAAGTTGTCGACCCGTGGCAAATGACGATTGGCCTGCTTGGGTTGTTGTCGGGCGAGACGTGTCCGAGCCCGCCCGTTCCGGCGGCGCGCAAGCCCGCTTCACACCGCGGCGCCGATAAGCGCGTGCCCGGCCTCACGATCCGCGTGCTGGAGCGCGCCACGGCCACGCGCATCACGCTCGCCTGGCTCGATCCCGCGCGCTGCGCGTATTACGATCAGGAGTGGTACCGCACCCGCGCGCGCCGCTCGGGCGTGTGCGCGATGAGCGGGCGCGAGATCCGGCGCGGCGAGCATGTCTATCGCCCGCGCCCGATGCGTCCGCATGCGCTCAACGCCGATGCCATGATCCATAGCATCGTTCTCGACGAAGCGGCGCGATAAGAAGCGAATGTGAAAGAGGGGCGCTCCACTGGAGCGCCCCTCTTTCATCTGCGCAGCCAACTGGCTGGTCCCTATGCCGATGGTGTGTTCAGAGCGAACGCCCGCATCTCAAGCACTTTCTTCCGCATGTGCCGGCATGGCGACCTTGCCGCGGAAGATGTAGTACTGGTAGAGGTTGTAGCCAATCATGACTGGAAACACGAAACCGATGCCGATCAGCATGAAGGCGAGCGTCGCGCTATCGGAAGCGGCGTCGAGAATGCGTAGCTTGCCCGGCACGAAGTCGGGAAAGAGGCTGATAGCAAGGCCCAGAAACGAAATCAGGAACATTGCGATGGTGGCGCGAAACGGCAGGGCCGACGCCGCGCGCCGCAGGCCGGCCAGGATCGCGACGAAGGCGAGCGCCGCGAGCAGGCCGAGCGCGCCAAGCGTGTGCACGACCGGCGCTTCCGACCAGCGGTCGTGGCCCACGCTGCTGTAAAGCCATGTCGCGGCGCTCAGCGCGAGCGCCGCCGCTACGCATACCTTGACGGTCACGCGGGCCGCGCCGCGCGCCCACTGTTCGAGCGGGCCCTGGGTCTTCCGGATGAGCCAGGTTGCGCCCAGCAGACAGTAGCCCGCGATCACGCCCACCGCTGAGCAGCCGACGAAGAGGGCGCTCACGGGCCCCGGTTCGAGCGCGGTGATGACCTTGCCGAGGATGACGCCTTGCGCGCCGGCCGCAACGAAACTGCCGAAGCCGAACACGCGGTCCCAGAAGGCGCCGCGCGTTGCGCTGTGGCGGAACTCGATGGCCGCGCCCCGCATGATGAGGCCCGCGATCAACACCATCACTGGCACGTAGAGCGTTTGCAGGAGGAGCGCGTAGGCGAGCGGGAAGGCGCCGAAGAGCGCGCCGCCCACGACGACGAGCCAGGTCTCGTTGGCGTCCCACACGTGGCCGATCGAGGCGACCATCGCGTCATGATCGGAGCGCGTTCGGCGCAGGAGCGTGAGGATGCCGACGCCGAGATCGAAGCCGTCGGTGACGACGTAGAACGCGAGCATGAGACCGATGAGGCTGAACCAGGTATAGGCCAGCATGACATGTGTGGAGGTTTCCATGAGGTTTCCTTGATCCTTTAGCGAGCGGCGGCGGCTTCAGCCCACTGTGGTGTATGAATCGGCGGCTTGCGGTGCGGCGTGCGCCGGGGCGATGAGCAGGTCCGGTCCCGTGCGCAGCCAGCGGCGCGCGAGGAGAACGAACGTGACGATCAACACGAGGTAGAAGCCGAGGAACATGACGGTACTGGCGGCGACATGGCCGGGCGGCACGGCCGAGACGGCGTCGCGCGTACGCAGCAGTCCATAGACCACCCACGGCTGGCGTCCCACCTCGCGCACGATCCAGCCCGCCTCGACGGCGATATACGGGAGCGGGATCGCCGCCACCCACGCGCGCAGCAGCCAACGCTGCTGAAGCAGCGCATCGAGCCGGCCGCGCACGCGCCGCAGGCACCATGCGGTCCACAGCGCGAGCGCCACGAACAGAAAGCCGATGCCCGCCATCACGCGAAACGCGTAGTAGAGGAGCGGCAGCATGGGCGGCTGATCGTCGCGTGCGAAGTCCGCGAGCCCCTTCACGGTGCCGTGCAGCGTATGGGTGCCCAGCACGCTCAACATGCCCGGCACCTCGATCGACCAGTCGTTGCGCTGCGCCGCCTGATCGGGCCACGCGAGCAGCGACCACGACGCACCGGTGCCCGGCGCATTCGTGTGCCAGTGGCCTTCGATCGCCGCGCCCTTGGCCGGTTGCGTGGCGAACACGCTCACGCCGCTCGAATCGCCGAGCCACACCTGCAAGGGCGCCGCGACGAGTAGCACCGCGAGCGCGAGCCTGAACGAGCGCCCGAAGAATTCGGCATGACGCCCGCGCAGCATTTGCCACGCGGAAATGCCCGCGACCACGAACATGCCCGTTTCGATCGCGGCCATCCACATATGGCCCACGCCCCACGCGACATCGGGATTGAAGATCGCGTGCAGATAGCTGCTGACGACGATCTTGCCGTCGATAACCGCGATGCCCGCCGGCGTCTGCATCCACGAGTTCGCGACCATGATCCAGAACGCGGAGAGGCTGGAGCCGAGCGTGACCATCGCCGTTGCGAACAGATGCACGCCGCGCGGCACGCGGTCCCAGCCTAGCAGCATCACGCCGATGAAGCCCGCTTCGAGCATGAAGGCCATCGCGCCTTCAAAGCCGAGAATGTTGCCGATGAATTGCCCGCTGTACTGCGCGAAGCCGGCCCAGTTCGTGCCGAACTGGAACTCCATGGGAATGCCGCTCACCACGCCCACGCCGAAGTTCAGGATCAGCAGTTTCGACCAGAAGCGTGCGTGTCGGTAATACGCGAGATTGCCCGTGCGCAGCCACAGCGCCTCGACGAGCAGGACGAAGGCCGCGAGACTGATCGTGAGGATCGGCCAGAGAATGTGAAAGATGGCCGTGAGCGCGAATTGCAGGCGCGAGAGGGCGAGAGTGTCAAAGAGTTCCATGGAGGCTTCCTTGTTGCGCGGCGGCGCCGGCTCGCCGAATCTTCACGGGCACGCCTTTATAGGAAGGCGTGCGGCTTTGCGGGTCGTAGGCATAGAGCGGCACGAGCGGATTCGCCTCGGGGTAGTAGGCGCCGCAGCAGCCGTCGGGCAGCGCATATTCCACGAGCATCAGGCCGCGCACGACGCGCTCGATGCCGTCGCGCGACACGGCGACGAGGTCCACGCGCTCGCCTGCGTGCATCTCGCGGCGGGCCAGTTCCGCGGCATTCACGAACACCACGTCGCGCTGGCCGAATACGCCGCGATAGCGGTCCGAATGTGAATAGAGCGTGGTGTTGTACTGGTCGTGGCTGCGCATGGTGGTGAGCCAGAGCGCCTCCGGGTCGCCGTGCGCGGGGTCTTCGTCGAGCCCCTGAAACACGAGAAAATTGGCCTTGCCCGTGGCCGTGGCCCAGATGCGATCGCGTGCGGTCGAGCCCAGATGGAAGCCGCCCGGCACGCGAATGCGCGCGTTGTACGCTTGGAACGCGGGAAACACGATTTCGATGGCCTCGCGAATGCGGTCGTAGTCGGCCACGAGATGCTCCCAGGGTACGCGCGAGCGCGCGCCGAGCGTGGCGCGCGCGATGCCCGCGACAATCGCGGGTTCGCTGCGCAGGTCGGGCGAAGCCGGCGGGTTGCGGCCCGCCGACGCGTGCACCATCGACATCGAATCTTCCACGGTGATCGATTGCGGGCCGTTCGCCTGCACGTCGATTTCGGTGCGGCCGAGGCAGGGGAGGATCAACGCGTCCTTGCCGTGCACGAGATGGCTGCGATTGAGCTTGGTCGCGATGTGCACCGTGAGCGCGAGGCCGCGCATGGCCGCCTGCACGCGCGGCCAGTCGGGCACCGCCGCCGCGAAGTTGCCGCCCAGGCCGATGAACACCTTCGACTCGCCCTTGAGCATGGCCTCGATGGTCGCGACGACATCGCGGCCGTGCTCGGCCCCCGGCCGAAAGCCGAAGGCGCGTTCGATGCCGTCGATGAGCGCCGCATACGGCTTTTCCGTGATGCCGACCGTGCGGTTGCCTTGCACGTTCGAATGGCCGCGCACGGGGCACACGCCCGCGCCCGGGCGCCCCACATTGCCGCGCATGAGCGCGAGGTTTGCCACCTGCTGCACATTGGCGGTACCACAGTGATGCTGGGTGATGCCCATGCCGTAGACAAGGATCGCGCTCTTGGCCGTCGCGTACAGGCTCGCGGCCGATTCGATGTCGGCTTGCGTGAGGCCGCTATGCGCGGCGATCGACTCCCATGACGTCGCGCGCAAGTCCGCTTCGAGCGCTTCGAAGCCCAGGGTATGGCCCGCGATGAATTCGGTATCGAGAATGCGCGGGCGGTCGTGCGCCACCGCCGCGTCGTCCATTTCGAGCAGCGCCTTCATCATGCCTTTGAGGACGGCCGCGTCGCCGCCAACCTTCACCTGATAGAGACAGGTGCTGATGGGCGTCGAGCTGAACGTGGCCATTTCAATCGGGTTCTGCGGCGAGGCGAAGCGCTCTAGCGCGCGCTCGCGAAACGGATTGAACGACACGATGCTCGCACCGCGCCGGGAGGCCGCGTGCAGGTCGCTCATTATGCGCGGGCTGTTGGTGCCGGGGTTTTGCCCGAAGATGAAGATGGCGTCCGCGTGCTCGAAGTCCTCCAGCAGCACCGTGCCTTTGCCAACACCGATAGATTGCGGCAGGCCCACGCTGGTTGCTTCGTGGCACATATTCGAGCAGTCGGGGAAGTTGTTGGTGCCGAACTCGCGCACGAACAATTGGTAGAGAAACGCGGCCTCGTTCGAGGCGCGCCCCGACGTGTAGAAGTCCGCTTCGTTCGGGCTTGCCAGTGCGTTCAGATGCGCGCCGATCAGCGCGAACGCTTCGTCCCAGCCGATGGGCGCGTAGCGGTCGGTGGCGGCGTCGTAGCGCATGGGGCGGGTGAGTCGGCCGACCATTTCAAGGTCGTAGTCGTCCCACGCGGCGAGCGCGCTCACGCTGTGCGCGGCGAGAAATTCCGGCGTGCAGCGCTTGTCCGTGGCCTCCCAGGCCACGGCCTTTGCGCCGTTCTCGCAGAACTCGAACGAGGACGTGTGCTTCGGATCGGGCCACGCGCAGCCGGGGCAGTCGAAGCCCTCGGGCTGGTTCATGCGCAGCAGCGTGCGCGCGCCGGAGACGGCGACACCCTGAAGCGCGAGCGCTTCGCCCGTGGCGCGCAACGCGCCCCAGCCGCCCGCCGGTTCCGTATAGATGCGGATTGTTTTCTTGTCGCTAGCCATGTCGATTCCTTCGCGGCGAGGGAGGACGCCACGTGTGTGAAGGGTGACGCGTTCGCGCTGCCATGGCTTGCGGCGCGCGCCCGGCAATTTCGTAATCGCACGGCAATGCGTGGGGTCGGTTTCGAGCCGGGTTATTCGGGCGTGGGCTCGCAGAGTAGATGAGCGTGCAAATGTTGAAAGACATCGTGCATTGACAACACGAATGCTGCCGCGCGCGCCGATACTGCAACGCAATGCCGGCGCGGCCGATCCTCATGGGTGAGGGGCGTCGCGCGCGGCGATCACGGTGCGGAGACACGACGATGAATCATGATGAAGCTTTGGGCGGCGCCGCTACCGACGTGCGCACGATGGACGAAGCGCCTCAGTTCGCCAGCTTCGCGGCGTGGCTGCGCGGGCGCAGGCCCAAGACGACGGCTGGCGCAAGCGATGCCAGGCCGACCGAGCTCACCGTTGCGTGGACCCGCAGGCTCGTAAAATTTTCGGCGCTCTGGGCGCTGGTCGAGTTGCCCGTTGAATACTGGAGCGCGGCAGACGACCTGGAGCGCGCGGCGCTCGCGGCGTCGACATTGATCTGGCTTGCGATCGTGTTTCGCGTACTCAAGGGCGGCACAACGGCGCGCAGGATATTCGTTTTTCTCTGTGCGCTCGGCGTCCTTGCCGTCGCGCCCGCGCTGGCCGCCGAATATGCGGATTTTCGCCTCGCATTTTGGCTCTCGCTCGTGGAGTGTGCTGTGAAATGCGCGCTGTTCGTGGTGTTCGTCTCACGCTACATCGCTACGGAGCGGTGAACACGTAGCGACGTGTCGGAAGATTACTCGACCATCTCGGCAACGTGACACGGCCAGCAGCGCCGATCGCTCGCCGCGCGTTGTGGCTCGTTCTTTCGTGGCTCGATGAACTTGCGTTGCCCGCGTCTTGAAGCGGTCGCAGCCGCAATTTCGATTTGGTAGACTCTCGAACACGATCCTTGGCTTCTCCGCCGACACCCTATGAGCACTAACCAGTCGGACATACCGTCCTCCGATTTCATGCCGGCCGACGTCCGACAGAGCGTTGGCAGTCAGGTATTGCCGGGCGGGCAAATGGGCATTAGCCGGCTGAAGAGCGCGCGCCGGAACATGGGGCGAACCGCGCCATACGAACTCGAAAACGCCGATCTCATCGTCTTGCAGTTGCACGCATTCGGCGAACAGGACCTATGGCTCGATGGGCGTCCCGCACCGTTTGTGCCTTATGACGCAGGGACGGTGACGGTCCACGACCTCGACCGCAATTGGGTGGCGGACCTCAAGGGGGTATTCGATTGCATTCATTTTCATCTGCCTCGCGAGGCGCTCGAGGAGACGGTCGATGACGTTGGCGGCCGCGGACGCCCACAGCTCTATCTGCCGCCTCATCGAAGCGTCGTCGATCCTGTGATCCACGGTCTTGGTCAGGCGTTGCTGCCCGCGCTGGCTCGACCGGGCGAAGCTAGCCAACTCTTCGTCGACCACGTCGCGCTCGCATTTCAGGCACACGTCGCTCGGCAATATGGCGGCGTCAATACGCGCAGGGAGAAGCTGCATAGCCCGCTTGCGCCGTGGCAGGAGCGTCGCGCGAAGGAACTGCTGCTGGAGCACCTGGACGGGAAGATCTCGCTTGCCGACGTGGCGCGCGCATGCGGCTTGTCGCGTGGCTATTTTCTCAAGGCTTTCCATCAGACGACGGGACTGCCTCCTTATCGTTGGCTCATCAGTCGGCGCATCGAGCAGGCCAAAATGTATCTGTGTGATGCCCACATGCCTTTGAGCGTGATTTCGCAGGCTTGTGGCTTTGCGGATCAGAGTCACTTCACGCGAACCTTCAAGCGAGTCACGGGCGTGAGTCCTGGACGGTGGCGCTTGGGGGGCTGACGCGATAACGCGGTCCGCGATGATGTGTGAAACGAGGTGAACGACTGAAACTCAATGGAGACTTTGAGTCCGGCCGTGGCAACAGTTTTTCGAGAAGCTGCGCGCCGTGCTCTACGTAATGTTGGCTCGCGTTCGCGAGTATAGATTTCAGAAAATCCGGCTACGTCCGGGCAGTAGGCGAGAAAAGGTCGAGCACGAAACCGACGACGACGTGTCGACCAAGGTGTCGAAGTCGCTGCAAACGTCGATTGAGCGGTCAAAAGCGGGTGAAGCGTGCGCGCTGCAAGGCGATGCGGATGCTGAGGCGCTCGACACGCGCGAACGAGATACAGCTTCTCGCAGGCCAAGGTCGGTCCAAAATCACCGTAGAACTCGCGAATGATCGCCAAGGCCCGCGCCTCAAGTCCTGCTGGCAACTGATGATTGCTCCGCTGGCCTCGCTTGCGCGATATCAGGCCGGCTGCGCCTTGACTGCGATACCGATTGGCCAGCCGCTCGATCTGACGCCGGCTCAAAGCGAGCCGCTCGGCAGCGCGCCAAGGCATCAGCCGTCCTTCAACGACCGCTTCGATAGCCTTGAGCCGATCCAACTCACGCATGCTCATGCTGATCATCCCGCCGTTGTTGTTCTTGACCACGATGGACTCCGCGAGCGTGTCACGAGGGGGTCCAGCATGCTCCGATCAACCGCCAGCTACGACATTTCTATTTGGCTCAGATACGACATTAGAACTTTGCTCTTACACCTCACAGGTTGATAATTGGGATTATGTCAAATATCATCGCCGAACCCGCGCTTGGCTTCAGACCGTTTCGAGAGGTATTCCCTTCGACCTCGAGCAAGCTAGTAGGTCCAAGACTTCGCGCTTCGAGACCCCTGACAGCAGCAGCCGTTTTATATGCACGGCGATTTTGTCATACACATGCCGTCATCGCGCATAGTGAATCCCGGATCCCGTGTTCTTGGAAGGCCCGGACAGATTGCGCATCCCGCCTCCGCTCGCAAGCCCGGATACGTACACCCCGCGCGTCGCGCAGCTACTGCAATACCAACTACGAAAGCGCAGATAGGAGCCGTATAGCGACCGATACCTCGTTCGGGAATCAAATATGAGCAGCGTTGAGGCGTTTACTGCGAACTGCTAGCAATCAATGGCTTTGAACCTAACGAGCCCATAAACTGCCCGATACGCGCGCCGTACGAATGGCGCAAGCATTCGACGTCGCTGTTGCACATGTGCCGAGCTATAAGCCAGTCTGATTCCGACTGTTTCAGCGCCTGAGGGTCGGCGATGGTTTTCATGGTTGCTCCGTAGAGTTGCCCTAACTGACGATCCATCGCAGCCAATCCAGCGTCCCCGCAGATTGCGATTTCGTCGTCGGCCTTTGCTTTCCTACAGTCGAAACTCGTCGAAAATGTTTGGCCCTGAACCACTGATGTCGAGTTGTCACCTGAGTTGCCATTTGGCGGAGGCTGCTCCTGCGAGTCAGATATCGCAGCGGTTGTATCTGAATTCTGGATCGTCTGATCAGTGGCGGCAATGCCCGAATCGCTCTCGGGAGTTTGCGCAACGGTTGGGTTCGGCGCTGCAACGTCTCCCGTGGATGCCGCTGTATCACTGGCCGGTACCTGCGCTGACTGCATAAGCGGTGCATTCTGGTCACTGATAGCTGCTACTGGTGGCGTTTCATCCTTGGATCCACTGAGGCTATTGATTGCGGCTCCGATAACGCAAACCCCGACCCCGTACAGCAACAATCTACCTGCACGGTCAAAGTTTCTTGTGTCGGGTTCGTTGTTTTTGTACCCAGTCTTGAAGCGTCGATCGACTTTACGTGTGTCCATAAAGCCTCCGATGCCAGCCAATGCGATGAGTACTCCGACTATGATGAGGCCAATCCCCAAAGTTGTCATGCGATTCCCCTAGCGTTCTGACCACGCTGTTAGCTAATTTTGACTTCTTTGTCCTTGCGCCGCCGCGAGCGCGCCGCTATCTTTCCCGACTCCGCGTATCTGCATTTCCGAGGCGTGCCCATCCGTTTCGCTCACGTGCATGAGTCTAAGCAATGGCATATCCAAACAACTTCAACCCCTACTTCTCTAATATTGTCCGAGCGGCTTTAATGGCGCCATCAAGGTCAAGTTTGGACGCAGCGAAAGCGGCACGTCGTATTTCCTCGGGCAACGCCCAGTCCCACTTCTCGTTGTCGATGTTTTCGATGAGACCAAGAGCAGCACCGAAGTGTTCTGGATTCATCTGCGCGATTTCGTTCAGGACATCGATCACACGGTCGACTGTAGCGCCCCGAATTCCAACGGCCACACCTTGATGCCATGCGTCGAGATCCAGCGAGCGCAATAGTAAAACCAGGGCGTCATTGACCCAGTCGCCAGACCAAGTGGCGACAAGAACGTTATGCCCTTCCGCAAGCAGCGCCCGAGTCGCAAGGCGGGCCGCATGGAAGTATTCTCGCGCTTCATCGAGCAACTTCTTGCCACCCTCGTCGAGAAACCCGACAGGCTCGGAACTTTCGAGCACCCTGTACATGGCCTGTCTGACGTTGTCGTGGACCATGATGCCCTGGCCATCAAAGGTCGGGGGCGCACCGCCTTTGTCAGGATCGACATAGATGACCTTCTTCTCTGCGTCAACGTCTCGAACACGCCAACGCTGACCACCGAAGATGATGGCTTGTCCGGGTGTCAGCGGATGGGAAACTGGTAACGCCCCAAGTTGACGGCTTCCTGCGACAACCCGGAATTCATCGTCAGTAACGAAGGACGCGTAAAATTCGTAGTGGTTGACGATTTTCTCGCCACGTACTCCGTGGAGAAGCAAGCCGCTCGACTCCTGCACTACAAGGTCTCGCCGCCCAAGTTCACGCAACACCGCAGCGAATGTACTTTTGTCGACGGACACAAACGGCCCAGTGACGACCAGCGTATTCCAGAGGTCGGCTGCCGTCGCCCCGCCACGCTCAGCGACAATGGACAGGATTTGCTGAACCAAGGTCGATGGATGAAGTCTCTCCGCCCTCGGTGGCTCAACCCAGCGCTCTATCAGAAGATTGACCATCGCGATGGTCTGAACCAGCCCTTCCCGGATTCGATCCGAGAAATCAGAGTCGGCATCAAGTTCCGCTTCAACGCAGTAGCCACGGAGAATGGCTGGCTCACCCGCACGTCGGCCAGAGCGACCAAGCCGCTGGCGAAGGCTCGCAACTGACGGTGGTGGCCCGATCTGGACGATGCTTCGTACCGCGCCAATATCGATGCCCAGTTCGAGCGTGGTGGTGCACACAGCACTTGCTGGCTTGTCCCCGGCCTTCAGCGCGGCCTCACTCTCCTCGCGCAGGTCTTTCGAGAGGCTTCCATGATGCGGCCAGAACTCATTGGGGTAGCTGTCATGCTCGCAGGCTCTTCGAAGCAGGTCCGCGTAGAGCTCAACCTGGCGTCGGCTATTAGGGAAAATTAGGTTATTTGAGCCACGCAGGGCCTTGTATAGCTGATTGGCTATGTCAACCGTACTGCCTGGGACGATGTCCTCCAGACGCGGCGATTCCAGCTCGGGCTCTTCGACGATGCGCGGCGGCTTCTGGATGATGCCTTTCACGCGAATCCAGATTTCCTGTTGTGCGGTCTCGGACTCGATAATCTCGACAGGGCACTCGGCCCTGGGTCGCAGAAAGGTCGCCGCCAGCTCCATGTCACCAAGCGTTGCTGACAAACCTACGCGCGGAACACGTGCGGCCCGGACTACATCGACGCGATGCATCAACGATTGCAACTGCATGCCTCGCTCCGACCCGACAAATGCATGAAGCTCGTCAACAACGATATAGCGCAGGTTTTTCAGGGCACCGCTGAGCATCGAACCGCGAGTCACGAACATCGCCTCGAGCGACTCCGGCGTTATGAGCAACACTCCGACCGGCCTCTTGAAGAAACGATGCTTGCGTCCAGCTGAGACGTCACCGTGCCACGCTACCACTGGAATCTCGATCGACTCGCAGAGTCTGTCAAGGCGGGACCATTGGTCGTTGATTAGCGCTTTGAGAGGGCTAATATATAGAACAGAGCCTGAGCAAATAGGATCCTTTAGCAGGTTCGACAAGATGGGCAAGAACGCCGCTTCGGTCTTGCCAGCGGCGGTCGCAGCCGCAATTATGACGTCCCTATCGGCTGAGAGTAGTGCCGGCACCGCACGCTCTTGCGCATCACGGAGTTCAGTCCACCCTTCATTCCAAATCCATCGCTGGATTCGCTCATCGAGGAGGTCGAAACTGCGCGAATTAGCTGAGCTTGAAGCTGGCGAATTCATCGTCATCATCACCGTTAGCCGCTACGTCCGCCTCGCCTCCTCTATCCCGCTCGATGCTGAGGCCGCCGATCATTTGACGCCAGTCCGCGTCCGCGTTCTGTTCGAGCACTGCGAGAAAATTGATAAACGCGGTAATCGTCGTCCGGGGTGTCCTGAAGTATTCATTGCCAAGACGGGTAGCGCAGTGACCCATAAACGCGGGAATCGCGTCGCCAGGAATTAGTGCGTTCGCGGGGTCTCCAAATGCGTAGACGAGCCGGATCTTGTCGAGAAGAACATAGAAATCCTCTTGCGTAAGTGCGGCCAGTCGAATCACCGGCCCGCTATAGTCAACAAACCCGTTCGTCGCGAAGGTGTTCTCGGCCAATCGGGATTGCAGCGCTGCGTAGCTATATAAACCGCGCCGTGTGTCGAGCAGGAACTCTGGAGTGCCCCCTAGAACGAATCCCAAGCCCTCGGCAGAACCCTGCAACGAGTCGTTCAAGATGCGAAGGATCTGCTCGTAGTTCGAGTTCCTCGCCTGAACATTCGCGAGTTTGTAAAGGTTGACGAGCTCATCGAGGCAGATCATCAACCCGCTGTATCCGGCCATGCGCACAAAGCGGCCGAGCAGCTTGAGCTGGTCGTACATGGTCGCATCGTCAACGATAGTCCTGAAGTTGACCCGCGAAAACGGACACCTATTCTTTTTGAAGAGGAGGTGCCGTTATGGGCAAGCATCGGAAGGCGTACCCGGCGGAGTTCCGGGCGCAGATGGTGGAGTTGGTGAAGGCGGGACGTACGCCTGAGGAATTGGCGCGCGAGTTCGAGCCGACGGCGCAAAGCATCATCAACTGGGTCGTGCAGGCCGATCGCGATTCGGGCGTGCGCCAGGACGGACTGACGACGGCCGAGCGGCAGGAATTGGCGCGGCTGCGTCGTAAGGTGCGCCAACTCGAGATGGAGCGCGACATACTCTCTCACGCGGCTGCCTGGTTCGCTCGGGAGACGGGGGCCGTACCGCCGAAGGGTACGGATTCATGAAAGCGAACCGGGCCCGCTGGCCCATTGCCACGATGGCGCGGCTGCTGCGAGTCTCCACCAGCGGCTACTACGCGTGGCTCGTGCGGGAACCCTCGAGGCAGGCATGCAGCGATGCGCAGTTGCTCTCGCGCATTCGCATGCTGCACGCCAGTTCGCGCGGCACCTATGGCGCGCCGCGTATCCATGCCCAGCTCAAACGCGAAGGCGTGCATGTCGGGCGCAAGCGCGTCGCGCGACTCATGCGTCTGGCCGGCCTGTGCGGGGCTAGTCGCAGGCAATGGAAATGCACTACGCGACAACGCGCGGGAGCACGGCGTGCCCCTGATCTGGTGCGTCGCCACTTCAGCGCCGCAGCGCCGAACGTGCTGTGGGTTGCAGACGCCACCTACATTCCAACCGGCGAGGGATTCCTGTATCTGGCCGTCGTGCTCGATGTGTTCAGCCGCCGCATCGTAGGCTGGGCAATGTCCAATCATCTGTACACGGAACTGATGCTGCGTGCGCTCGATATGGCGCTCGCGCAACGTCGAGCTCGCGGGGTCATTCTGCATTCCGATCAGGGCTGCCAAGGCGCATTCAACCGGTCGTCGCAACACCTTTAGTCGAGGAGGTGTTGCATGGGTAGAAGTGCAGGACGCGGATATCAGTTGACGGGGCGAGGAGCGATGCACTCGCCGGGCGCGCCGTCGCTTCGGCATGAAACCGAGCGTCTATTTTGGAAGCAAATCGCCACCGGCATCACAAGCGAAAGAGCAGCAGAGGCAGTTGGCGTATCTCAGGCGGTAGGCTCGCGCTGGTTCCGCTATCGTGGCGGCATGCCACTATTTATGTCGAAACCTATATCGGGTAGGTACTTGTCATTTGCCGAACGAGAAGAGATCGCATTGCTCTCCGTCCAGGGCCTCGGGGTGCGCGAAATCGCCCGCCGCATAGAACGCAGCCCATCGACCGTGTCGAGAGAGCTCACGCGCAATGCCGCAACACGTAGTGGCTGCCTTGAGTATCGTGCTTCAGTCGCGCAGTGGAAAGCGGAACGATTCGCCAAACGACCAAAGTCGACGAAACTGGCGACCAATGTGCGGCTTCACCGCTACGTGCAGGAACGCCTGGAGGGCAAGGTGCACGACGCTGATGGCCGTGAGATTGCCGGGCCGCGACAAGCACCGTTCAAGGGGCGAAACAAACCCCATCGCGGTGATCGCAAATGGGTTAATGGCTGGTCACCCGAACAGATTGCCAATCGATTGCAAATCGACTTCCCCGATGATAAGTCCATGCGTATCTCTCACGAAGCCATTTACCAGGCCCTCTACATTCAAGGACGCGGCGCGCTCAAGCGCGAGCTGGTAGGCTGCCTGCGCACCGGCCGTGCGTTGCGCGTTCCCAGAGCCAGGGCGCAAGCCAAGGCATGGGCGCACGTGAGCGAGAACGTGATGATTTCCAGCCGCCCTGCCGAGGCGGAAGATCGGGCTGTGCCGGGCCATTGGGAGGGGGACCTGCTCATCGGCCTGAACCGATCCGCTATTGGAACGTTGGTAGAGAGATCAAGCCGTTTCACTGTGCTCGTACATCTGCCTCGTGAAAAAGACTATGGGCTGATTCCACGCACGAAAAACGGGCCCGCGCTGGCCGGCTACGGAGCTGTCACTATGGCCAACGCACTCAAGAAAACCGTGACGGACCTGCCTGCCCAGTTGTGGCGATCATTGACGTGGGATCGTGGCAAGGAACTGTCCGATCACGCCCGCTTCACAATCGAGTCTGGTGTAAAGGTCTTCTTTGCCGACCCTCACAGCCCGTGGCAGCGCGGCACGAACGAAAACACGAACGGCCTTCTACGACAATACTTCCCGAAAGGCACAGATCTATCGCGGTGGGGTGCTCGCGAGCTTCAAGCCGTCGCCAATACACTGAACAGCAGGCCGCGGAAAACGCTCGGCTGGAGGACACCTGCTGAAGCTCTGGACGAGCACCTAAAAACTGTTCAACAATTCGGTGTTGCGACGACCGGTTGAATGCGCCCAATATACGTCGATTGCCTTCGGACGGCGCTGTCGTGAAGCCTGTGTGCAGCCTTCGATGGGTACGGCTGGCGACTGTTACGACAACGCGATGTGCGAATCCTTCTTCGGCACGCTCGAATCGGAACTGCTTATGCGCGAGCACTTCGATACGCACGAACAGGCGCGAGGACGTTTGTTCTGGTTCCTCGAGGGCTGGTACAACCTGCGCCGCCTGCACAGCAGCATCGGCTACCACTCGCCGCTCGAGTTCGAAGACGAGCACACAAAAAACGAAATCATGTCCCCGTGCGGGTTGCCCACCGCCGGGCGTCGTCGTGGTCGTGACAGGCGACCCGCCGCCCGTCCGTGGACAACCCGCGACTTACCGCTTAACGGAGGTTAAATCACATATCGATCGCTACTGCAAATCCGTCCGTAGAAGCGGGTCAACTTCAGTCCGAACGCCAAGCGCCGCCCGCGCATCTGTCCTGGTCGTGAACTCACCGCGTAGCCATCTGACGGCGTCGCCCTTGAGTTGCTCGTTGCCTTCCTCGAAGCCACGGCAGTATGAGGCAAGCACGTCTGCGAAATCATACCCGTTGACCATCTCCGCCAACTGGGCGAGTTGCCCACGAATCACGTCCTCGCTTGAGCGGCCCGCGGCATTCGCCTCGCTCTTGGCCTGCGCAATGAATTTCTCCACCACACCAGCTAGCGCCCCCCCATCTGCCTTGGTACGTGTAGACATGTTCTTGACCAGTTCCGCATACAGTGATCGAGCCTGGCCGCCCGTAGCGTGCAGACGCCGGTCCGGATTCAGGTCCGCATGCATGGTTACCAGCTTCTTTTCCAGCGCGATAGCACGAACGAGATTCAGGAAAAACGTCTTGCCGGCACCGTACTCGCCAATGACGATGCGGAAGCTCGAGCCACCATCCGCAACGCGCACAACGTCTTTGATGAGTGCTTCGAGCTCGCGCTGCCGACCAACCTGAATGAGATGTTGTCCAATACGCGGAACGACACCTGCTCGTAGCGATTGAAGAACTCCATCCCGATCTTTCGAACGAATCGTAGTCATGCTTCCAGCCTCTGTACCAATTCCCTATTCACTTCGACGGGGTCGTCCCCGTCTGTGATGAGTTCATCCCAATGGTCAAGCGCTGCCTCATTGACCTGCTCGATGGCTCCATCGAGCATAAGGTCAAGGTCAAGCGCGACGGATGACAACTCCGCTCGGCTCCACCTGACGCGGGAAACCAACGTTCGCAGGAACATCGAGTGGGCCTCATCCAGACCGATCACATTGCCGGCTGGTTGAACACGTTCCTGGGATTCAACAACTTCCGGCCGAACTACCGGAGACTGAACCGCAAGTGGCTCTTCGACAAAGACGTCCGCCAGCATTGCAGACACGCGCTCCGTTTCTTTCTGGAGTGCAGCAATCCGCGCTGGGTCTAGAACCAAGCCTACACTCAAATTGTCAGCGCTCGGACTTGTACTCTTCCTGCCACTGACGACTCGCGGGCCTTCCACGCGGATATTTTGATGCAGATCGCTGTATAGCTGCTGCGAGTCGATCTCGAGCAACTTATAGATTTTCTCCAGCAGCTTGACCTCACCCGGCGAGACAATACTATCCGCGTTCGCGGTTTGGATTAGGAACAGGGCAACTTCACGCCTCTCCTCCTTCGTAAGGGCCTCGATTCGCTTCTTCAACCCGGACATGATTGGAGGTTGAACAAGTTGCACACAATTGCGCGCTTTCAAGCGCGCACGCTCCGCAGCCGTCAGGTGAGACCAGGCATCTACTTCGCGGCCAATCAGATCAATTTCGACAGCTGTGGCTTCGCCGTCCGCTGTCGCAATGGACGCAGCAAGGTCAATCATCAACGTGCCAACGACATAGCTATCGCTAACCTTGGGGACATCGCTCGACGGCGGCGTCGCGAACAGCGCGACTGTGTCTTCTGCTTTTGGCGTTCGTGCACCTAATCGCACATCGGGCTCGACCGCGATACCAGCCGACGCCAACGCCGAAAGCAACGACGCAACCTTGTCCCTCGAAAGGTCACCGGATGCCTTCAACCGTTCGAGCAATTCACGGAACGTCGTGACAACAGGGCCCCCCTCGACCTCGCGTGAAAGCCCATTGACAATGCTTACCGAGTCGTCCGGCCACAGGTCAGCTGGGAGCAACAGGTTTGCATCGATACGCCCCTTTGCTTCTGGATTGCGTCCCAAGTATCGGCTATAGGCGTCGAGTTCGTCAGCACACTCGTCGACCAAACCTTGAAGTTTCTTGCGAGGTCCCGAAACAGCGGAAATGTCAGGTAGCCCGCTGAGAAACCCTGGAACAGGTGCGTTCGACAGTGCCAAGAACATCGCACCCGGTCGTGCCTGTAGTTGAGTGTGGTTCGCCGTGATCGTCATTCCGTCTCCGAAGCGCTTCGTGTACTTCCGAAGAAACGCCCTCCGGAACTCGTCTGGACAGCGCAACACTGGCGTTCGGCGACTAATCATCGAGTCGGACTCGGCCCATGCTAGCGCCCATGAAGCAGGCACCGGCTTCTTATCGGCCGCTGCCTGCCCAAATGCCGCGCGAACGTTCAACGGCACCTGATAGCTGGCCCCGGAAATAACAGGTGCCTCTTGCTCATAGACGCGCCCAGGCAAACTATTCAGCAGCCCCGCGTAATCGCACAATCCGCGAACGTGACTTTGCCAGGAATAGTCGTCACTAAAAGAAACGATCCTCCGGAGTTCGTGAACAATTTCGTGAAGCTCTTCTTTTGATACCTTGCCAACCGCCGCATCAATCAGAATTCGTCGCTCAAAGCCATAGAGGTACAGACGAAAGTAGTTTTCGTTGATGTCCGACTTTTCGCGCTCTGAACCGAGCCATTCGAGGTAAATGCGGCGTTGGTCCGCAGTCAGACTTCGATAGCTAAGGCGAAATGAAGATGGGGCCGAGGTTGTGCCACAGTCTCGCGACAATTCTGCGCGCCGATCAACTGCACAGCCGTCAATCGACTCGGGACCTCCGCGTCCCGTTGCCCCCTCGTAGAAGAAGCCGCCCGTGATCGTGATGTTCCCAATATCCAGCCTTTCGCCCGGCATTACCCAGCGAACGGATGACCGGGCAAAGCCCCCACCGCCTTTAATACGGTAGCCGGAAGATTGCTCTCCGCCAGGCAGTGTGACACTGATAAGCGAGTCCGACTCTTGATCGGGATAAGATTGTGCCGCTGCCATGTGTAGCTCGACTTCCAATTGATGCATTTTGGGTATTTGCACGGCACGCTTCGTTTGGGAACGACCGTTGGAGCTGAACCAGTAGACCACCCAAGCGAAAAGGAGAAGCACGGGCCATAGCAGAGCACCGTTAAGAAGTTCCACTAACACCGCACCGGCCACCAGCACCCAAAATGCGATGACAAGCCCCTTCATGAACTTCATGCTGCCAAGCGTCATCTTTCCCCTCAATTGATGTCTAGTGCAGCTCTTGCTGACTGCCTTTTATCGTCCCCGGGTCATTATATTACTCGCCATCAGCTGTTCCATCGCTCCTCCTGAGCAGCCGGACGCTACTAACGTGGAGTGTTTTGACCGCGACGCACCGTCGTGTTTTGCAGCATGACGGCCGCAAACGATTACCACGTTCGCGCTCAACCGAACTACGGTAAGCACCCGGCAAAGTCGCCTTGAAGCTCGAGTGTTCTGACGCGAGCATCGTGTCCATTAACAACTTTTAATGGACAGGTGTACACGATGGAAGAACTCGTAGCGAATCCCGAAGTCGCAGTGCAGCCGGTGCGGCGCCGCCGGCATAGCAAAGAATTCAAGGCGGAAGTGATGCGCGCGGCGATGCAGCCGCACGTGTCAATCGCGGCGGTGGCGCTGCACTATCGTCTCAATGCCAATTTGGTTCGCACATGGATCACCCGGCAAGCCAAGCGGCACGGGGCTACACAGGCCAGTCATTCAACCAATGTGTCACCCGCGGAATTTGTTCCGCTACAACTCGCGGCGCCGCCGAGCGTTGCGCCGGCGCCGGGCGCAATCGAGGTGGAAGTGCGCCGTGGAGCGACGGTGGTCACGGTGCGTTGGCCATTGTCGGCCGCCAGCGACTGCGCTGCGTGGTTGCAAGGTTGGCTGCGGTGATTCGCATCGAGGCGATTTGGCTGGCGACCGAACCGCTGGATATGCGCGCCGGCACCGAGACGATCCTCGCACGTGTCGTCAAGGTCTTCGGCTCGGCACGCCCGCATCACGCGTACTTGTTCGCCAACAAGAACTCGACGCGCATGAAGGTGCTCGTCTATGACGGCTTGGGTATCTGGCTGGCCGCTCGGCGTCTGAACAAGGGGCGGTTCATCTGGACGAATGGGGACCTGATGATCGCCACCGCGCTCAACTCCGAGCAATTGCAGGCGCTGGTGATGGGGCTGCCCTGGCGCACGCTTGCCCACGATCACGCGATCACGGTCGTGTAATGTCCCTAAAGCCGTAAACTGGCTTGCTTCCGCGGCGCGGTGGGTTCTGGCAGACTGCCCGCATGAACCTACCCGCCAATCTCGACGCTATGAGTCCCGACGAACTGCGCACGCTGGCTGCGCAGTTGATGGCTCAGGTTGGCGAGAACGAGCGGGAGCTGCGCTACCGCCAGACGCGCATCGACCAGCTCACGCACGAGATTGCTACGCTCAGGCGCCTGCAATTCGGCAAGCGCAGCGAGCAACTGAACGTCGAGCAGATGAGCTTGCTGAACGAAGCCATCGACGCCGACCTGGCCGCGCTGGAAATCGAGCTCGAGCAGTTGAAGTCGAAGCCGCCCGAGGACAAGCAGCGCCAGCAGCCCAAGCGTGCGCCGTTGCCAGCACGCTTGCCGCGCACCGACATCCACCATGAACCCGACGACATCACGTGCGCCTGCGGTTGCCAGCGCGTGCGTATCGGCGAGGACATCAGCGAGAAGCTGGACTATACGCCGGGCGTGTTCACGGTCGAACGTCACATCCGCGGTAAATGGGCCTGCAAGGCATGCGAGACGCTGATTCAGGCACCCGTTGCGCCCCATGTGATCGACAAGGGCATTGCCACCGTCGGGTTGCTCGCCCAGGTGTTGGTCGCGAAGTACGGCGATCACTTACCGTTGTACCGTCAAGAACGCATCTTTGAACGCGCGGGTCTTGCCATCCCCCAGTCAACGCTGGGCGAGTGGGTTGGCGTTTGCGGTGTGCGATTGCAGCCGCTGGTCGACGCGCTTCGGGAGGTGCTTCTCCAGCACGACGTGCTGCACGCCGACGAGACGCCGGTGCAAATGCTCGTTCCCGGCAAAGGAAAGACACAGCGCGCGTATGTATGGGCATACGCCACGACGCAGTTCACCGACGTGCGCGCCGTCGTCTACGAGTTCGCCGATAGCCGCGCGGGCGAACATGCTCGCAAGTTCCTCGGCAACTGGCGCGGCAAGCTTGTATGTGACGATCACAGCGGCTACAAAGCCGGATTCGAGTTGGGCATCACCGAGATCGCATGTGTTGCCCATGCAAGACGCAAATTCTTTGAGCTGCACGCCAGCAACAAGAGTGCAATCGCCGAGCAGGCGCTGAAATACTACGGCGAACTTTACGCGGTCGAGCGCGATGTCGCAGAACTCACTCCCGATCACAGACGTGAAGTGCGCCAAGAACGCGCTCGGCCGATCGCCGATGCGTTACATCAATGGATGCTCGCCCAACGCAAACTCGTCTCTGAGGGATCGGCGATCGCCAGGGCACTCGACTACAGCCTCAGGCGTTGGGAGGCGTTCACGCGTTATCTGGACAACGGGCACGTGCCCATTGATAACAACTGGCTCGAGAACCAGATCCGTCCTTGGGCCATCAGTCGGTCGAACTGGTTGTTTGCCGGTTCGTTGCGCGCCGGACAACGCGCTGCGGCGATCATGAGCCTCATTCGATCCGCGCAGCTCAACGGCCACGATCCCTACGTCTATCTGAAAGACGTCCTCAATCGATTGCCCACTCATCGAGCCGACGACATCGCCGCGCTTCTACCGCATCGTTGGGTACCTGCCGCAGCTTGATCGCCAGCGCTTTGCGCCCGGGATGCCTTCACCGGGTGCTTACGAACTACGTGCGTATAGCCTCACTCAGACACCCCGTAATTTGCACCGAAGGAGGCGTTTATTTCAGCCCGGCGAAATCCATTCTCGCGTTGCGAGCAGCCGGTTCGCCAAGTACGCGGGTGTGCCTTGGCCTGGCTAACTAGACACGCGTTCAGTCGTCGCATTGGCCTTTCGCACTAACCACCCGATGAATGAGGCGAGCCACGGGAAGCCGAACGACGCAAGGAAGAAAATCAGGCCAGCGAGAGGGATTCGATGAGCAATCATCGCCGCGATAGAACCCGCCATCAGCATATGAGCAACGTAGCTAATCCACGTTACCAACATCAACGCCGTCCGGCTGTATGCGTTAGGCCTCTGGGCCAAAACGCGCCTCATCGCAAGCAGTTGGTCTTTTGCCGCATAGACGCTGAGGAGTAGCGGAATGGCCATCGATGCACACCACAGAGACATTCGCAGCTTGTCGTCGTAGGTCGATTCCACGCCGGTTATCGCCAAGATTATTAGCGTGCAAATCCCGGCCGATCCCAGCGTATGTGTTTGTAAGAATGCTTCGAATCTGTCGGTATTTTGTCCAGTTTCTTCGTGCATATTGACGTTTTCCAATCAATTATTGCAGCAGAATCGCCTTGTCAGGCCGAAATGGTTGAGGCAGGCTAGGGTATGACGATGTGTGACAGGGGCCGGCGACCTCCAGATCGTTTTCCTGTTAGTAGAGTGGGCTACGCAAATCACTGAGCCCCGATCTTTCGAGCGCGAACGGCACACCGCGAAAGTAAGTCCGGTCATACCTAGGACGATCGTAAGTAGCGCGCTCTGGAACCAGCCTTGCCGGTGCATAGTAGCTGGCAATGAGCTCCGTTCAACCGACATCCGCACAACCCGCCGTCCAATCCCGTCGATCCGCACGACCTATCGCCCCAGAGTGCTCGCGAGCAAAGCCTGCCACCGTTTTAAACCCGTTTGCTGAACCGAGGCCATCAACTGCGCTTGGGATGACGTATCGACTTCAGACGCGCTTCCCGCGAACACAACCGTCGCGACGGTCCTCGGTGTACTCGCGTTCCTGAACTTACCTTCGTTGTCGATCCGCTCAATCCCAATCGCCCGGAAAAGCGCTAGCGAACCTTCGCCCAATTTCGAGTTTGGCGCTACATCGCCTACTACTGCGAAAGCCACCGTGTCGCCGTAAATAACCGCGGCCACGTCGCCGAGCGAGGACTTGGTGTGGGACATAACCCGTTCCGAAAGTGCGATGTACGCCACAGCGTTGGCATCTAAATAGTGCCCGTCATGCGTCGACAAGCTCGTTCCCGGTTGACCGTACCGATCCTGTTTCCAATAAATCGAGCCATCTGCATCCAAGTCGTACACCGCCTCGAAATACAGATCGCCCGTTGGAAGCAGTCCAACGAATGCAGCCGCTTTAAGGCCATCGAGCTTAACGGGCAGTTGCCCTGCGCGGGCGTGCAAAACTGCTTGCTGTTCCTTCAGCGGGGCGCTGTTTTCGTCATCGCGTGCCGTGGCGGGCGGTTGCGGAACCGGGCTAACTTTTCTTTCACGCTGCGGCAGCAACTGGGCTTGTGCTGGATCGCCTGCCTGGGTCGTAGCACTTCCGGCTGGCGCTTTCCCAACCCGAACCACGAACTGTTTCAATGTGCCCGCCGCGTCCTTCACAATGACCGTGTAGCTCTCGTCAGGCGTGCCGATGGGAATGTCCACTCTTACGACTGGCCCAGTGGACAAGGATTCGACTCTTGGCTGCGGCACCGGGAGCGCGGCGCCCGACTGGTCCTTCTGCGGCTCGTCCAGCAGTGAAGCCACAATCGGCGCAGTACCGCCCGAGATCGTGACTGAAACGGTACGGCCTACCACCGTAGTCTTCGTAGTATTTGAGTCGGCGTCGTTCACGCCGAGTTCCATTGGCGGTGCGATCGCAGGCCGGGTTCCGGTCAATTGTTGATAAGCGCAACCGGAATAGTCCGCTGGCCCGTATGTCGTCGAGGAGCTAGTGATTTTCTTCGCAGTCGCTATATAAAGACGCACGGCGGTATCAGCGGCGAGCAGTGCCTCATTAGCGGTCTCGCGCTGTTGCTCGAAGTGCGAAGCCGTGGCAGGAGCCGAAGCCGCAGCCAAGGCCGAGGCCAATTTCTCGGGCACCGTGATGGATGGCGGCGCGTTCTGGGGCTGCCTCCCCGCAGGTTGAACACCGCTCACCTTGAAAGCGCCGCCGATAAGCGATCGATCTTCCTGTATGGTCGGCTGATCATCGGCGATCTGCTGATTAGTCTGCGCAATGATCAGGTGAACTGCTTTAAACAGAAGCGCATTTTGCTGACTGAGAGGCGCCTCGATATACGCATCCCATTGCGATTTTTGCGCGTACAAATCGTCCAGCCACTCCTCCGCCGATGCCGTACTTTGCAAATTGTCGTCAACCCCGAGACGGAGAAGGATTGTCTTCGTCTTCCCTAATGCATCGGAGGCCGACGTCAGGGCATGCTGAGCCGCCTCTCCCGAGGCGAGAGCCAATCTACGTTCGAGGGCGGGCGCTGTTGCGACCGCATAAGTTGTACGAGCACATTGAATGGCCGCCTCCGCGCGCGAGTAGATGCGCTCATAGCGCGGGGCAAGCACATACTCGCGCACGCCATACACCGCACCGCCGCCGGCAGCCATTGCTGCGATGCCGATACCGCTCCCTCGCCTGAACCCTTCAAAAGCAATCAACGCAGCGAGCGGAATTAAGCCAGATTCGGAGTAGATCCGCCCTTGAGCAGCTTGGGCACGCATTTGCGCGACCACCTGCTGGGCATGTACGGCAAACTCTGCCGCTTCATCAGGCCCGTATGAAATGAGCGAACCACGCGGCAGATCCCCGTAATTGGACGTTACGTAGCCACCCTGAAGCGCGGCGCATCCGTTGACTAGCAGTAGCGCAAGCACAGCAAGACGCCGCGCAAAGATGCGCGTCGGAACCCGTAGCATGACTACCCCCGGTTTTAGAGGATTTCGTTATTTTTTGACTTCCACCAGCCTATCCGGACTGCCCCAAATTGCCGCCGGTGCAAATTGACGTCGGGCGCTACTCGGGCGTTATTGCGTCCGCCGGTCTACGGCTCGTCGGGACATCATAGGCTAAGGTCTTCGTCGGTGCACGTTATTCTTCCGACCTAAAAGCATGAAATGTTAAAAATTTTTAAAAGCAGCATTACATTAAGCTGACACTTAATTGTCACGTGTCGCCGGTAACATTCGCGCATTCCTCCCTTGGCCTCACCATGCTTGCCCTGCTCGTCGCCGCCTTTTACGAAACCGCTCGCCAAGGCAGCGTGACCGCTGCGGCGAAACGGCTCGACGTCAGTCAACCGACTATCACCTCGCGAATCCAGCAGCTCGAGCGTCACTATGGCGTCGAGCTTTTTTATCGCCGAGGCAATCGGCTCGACCTAAGCGACGCCGGCGCATCGCTAATGCCGCTAATCGGGCAAATGCTGCAAATCGAGAACGACATCGATTTCGCACTACGCAATGAGCAAGAGTTGCGAACAGGCACCCTACGCGTCGGCACGACGGGCCCGTTTTATATCCTCCCTGCGATTGCGGCATTTCGACGCCAATACCCCGCCGTCAAAATCAGCATCGAAATCGGCAACTCCCAACAGGTGCTCGATGCATTAGTGGATTTTCGTGTCGACATCGCGGTGTCGTCTCAACAAAACGACGACCCGCGGTTCGTACGGCACACCATCGCGAACGATCGCCTTGTCGCCGTCGTCCACCCTTCTCATCCTTTTGCGTCGCGCGACACACTCTCGCTGACAGAATTGACCGGGCATCCGCTGCTACTGCGCGAACCGGGTTCACGCACACGCGTGCTGATGGAGCACGTATTGAAGCAAGCGGGCGTCGAACTACCCTCGAGCGTGATCGAACTGGGTAGCCGCGAGGCAGTACGCGAGGCCGTTCGCTGCGATATGGGGTGCACGCTCATGCCGCGCGGCGAAGTTGGCGCGTATCCCGATCTGCGAGCAGTGGCCATCGTCGACGACATGCCGTCGATGGGCGAATACCTGTATTACCTCGACGCACGTGCAGGCACTCGCCTCATCACCGCATTCATCGCCAACATCGCTGACAAAAGCGAGCGAGCGTAGGCGCATCGAGCGAGACCAACGGATCGCCGCGTGCGCCGCGCTCGCAAGAGTGCACGAGCGCAACAGCAACGCGGCCCTCTTCGTTAGCTAACGATTATCGCCGGATCGCTAATGCCGTCCTTGCCCGTCTCGATGCGCCCGGCGAAGCGTCGCATGAGCCCGTTTTCGGCCGTCAACGTGAAGTCATACCAACCGCTCGAGGCGGCAAGCGTCCAGTACGGTTCGACTTGCATTCCGGCCGGCACCGCATAGGTCCACGGACCATCGGTGCGATACGCGTTGGACGTGACGGTCACCTGACTCGTCGCATTGCCGACGTTCATGATCGTCAAGTACACGGCGTCGTTCGCCGGATCGTAGCAAACGCGCACCTCGGTCACCGGTCCGGTCGCGCCTTTCGCGACGTTGCCCTGAAATTCCCGCAGAAAGCCGTTTGGCCCAAGCACCCATAGATCGTAGTTGCCCGCATCGTCGGCCATCGCTCGCCAAGAATCCGAGATCTGCTTGCCTGCTTCGACGGTGTATCGGCGCGGCGCGCGATCGAGATGCAGCTTGTCGTAGACATGAAACACCGCGCCGGCGGTGCCCGTATTGCTGAACGTTAGCCACAGCAGGCCCCCGCTTGTATCGGCGCTCGCGCTCGTATGCAATTCGTACGGCAGCGCGCGCGATGGGCGTGTGCCCTGCTGCTGTGCCGGCATCTGCTGTGCATTGACCGGCGGTACCGGTACTGCACCCAGCAGGCTTTGCTGCGCGTTTTGTGCATCGGCCGAGGCCTTGCTCGGCGCCGGCAGCGATGTAGTCGGGTTTGCGTTCGGAGTCTTGAAATTGAACGCCGATGTCAGATCGCCGCAGACAGCCCGGCGCCACGCACTGATATTCGGCTCCTGCACACCGAAACGCTGCTCGAGAAAGCGCAGTACCGACGTGTGGTCGAACACTTCCGAGTTGACCCACCCACCCGTACTCCACGGCGATACGACGAACATCGGCACGCGCGGGCCCGGGCCGTACGTTCGGCCGTCCGGCGCGAGCGGCGAATCGTCGCCGGGCGGATTCGGTACCGTGAAATACTCGTGTTCGGTACTCGCCGTCGATTTGCCCGCATAAGTACCGTCCGCGTTACGCGACGGCGGGTTCGGCGGGGGCATGTGATCGAAGAAGCAGTCGTTCTCGTCGTAATTGACGAAGAGCACGGTCTTGCTCCAGATATCCGGGTTGGCAGTGAGCGTATCGAGCAGACGCTGTAGGTAGTAAGCGCCCTGCCCGGGCGTCGATACGCCCGGATGCTCGCAGTACGCCTGCGGCGAGACGATCCAACTGACCTGCGGCATCCGGCCGACCGCGATGTCATCCGCCAGCGCCTGCAAGAATCCGCCGTCGGGCATGGTGTTGCCGATTCCCTTATACAGCGGCGACAGCGCCTCCATCGCGGGCGTGTACGGTACGTCGGGCGAGCCCGGTACGGTCTCGTTGACTTTGCGGAACGTCGCGAAACCCGCAAGCGGATTGTCGGTGTAGTTGTCCGGCATGTTCTGGTAGACCTTCCAACTTACGCCGGACGCCTGCAACCGTTCGGGATACGTCGTCCACGTGAGCCCCGTCGCGGATGGGCCGAAACTGTCCCAGCCGTTGTTGTTCACGACGGCCGTGTTCGAAGCGGTCGCGCCGTTCGTGCCGGTCCACTGAAAGATGCGGTTGGAGTTCGTACCTCCATGCAAGGAGCAGTGGTACGCATCGCAGATCGTGAACGCGTTCGCGAGCGCGAAATGAAACGGTAGGTCGGCCGGCCGCAGATACCCCATCGACATCTCGCCCTTCGCAGCGGGCCACGCCGCCATTCGGCCGTTATCCCAAGCGGCGTGCGCATCGGTCCACGAGTGTGCGCCGCCGACAAGCAACGCGTTCCCCTTCGTACTATCCAAATAAAACGGCAACAAGCTGCGCGCGCCGTCGCTTTGCTGCCAAACAGGCACGCCCCCCGGCTGCGGGATCGTGAAGCGATCGCCGAAGCCGCGCACGCCGGGCATCGTGCCGAAATAATGATCGAAGGAGCGGTTCTCCTGCATGAAGATCACGACGTGCTGAACGTCGTTGATCGTGCCGGTCGGGCTATGGGCCGGAATGGCAAGCGCGCGGCGGATCGCGGGCGGAAACATGGCGAAAGCGGTGCCGGCGGCAGCGGCACGGAGAAACGAACGACGGTCAATATGAGTCATGGTCGAAAATGGATCGTCTCGTAAGGGCGCACGCGTTACGGCGCACAGCGCAACTGGGAATTCAGCGACGGCGATTGCAACGCCGTGGTTCCGGACGCGGGGCATGGACCGGCACCGGGCAGCGCGACGATCGGCACCGGCGCGCTCGCGCCACCTGCTCCAGCGGGCGCGGCGTTCGCCTTCGTGGCGGCCGAAGTACTGTTGTCGGAGGTGTCGCCGTTGCATCCCGCGAGCACCGCACTCAGCAGGCAAAGGGCACCAAGGGCGGCCGTTCCACGAAGGCGGCGGATACCGCCCAAGCGACGCGATAGGATTGCGTTCATTTCTCGGCACTCCCTCAGTGAAGGATCGAAGACAGCGGTTTGCCCGAGCCCACGATCGATTGCAGCTCCGCCTCTGTCACGACGCGGTTCCAGATCGCGATATCCGAGAAGCTTTCAACGTTCGGCGAGACGGTCGTACATGAGTTGACCGTGTAGCCGCCGGCGTAATAGCTGGCCGGTTGGCCGCAAGCGAGCATGTGGTATTGACCCGTCCCATCTTCGTTCACGCCGAATGTTTTCGTGCCGAGGCCGGGCAGCGCCGAGACCGACACCGTCAGCGGCGTGCTCTGTTTTTGTTCTCCGAGCACCGGGTCGAACGTGTAGGCCGTCATGGTCTTGCCGACGGTGTCGATCACGAAGGCCGCATACACCCACTTGTTCGCGGTCACGTTCATGGTTTTCAAGTCGTCGCGGTTCGTGCCGTCACCTGCGTTGTACTGGATGTTGCAGGTGCCCGATGCCTGCGGGAACAAGCCGATCGCGACACCGGGATTGCGCCCGCTTTGCCAGTTCTTGTTGGCAAAGACCGGCGTGCCGTACCCGACGACATCGCTGCACGGTGTCTTAAGCCACATACCGATCGTGAATTGCGGTTGCGTCGTAATATCGGCGTTTTGGACGAGCTTGTATCCGTCATAGCCGCTCGTATCGACAGTCTGCGTCGTCACCTGGAGCCCCTGACTACCGAACGGATCGGCGGTCAACGAGCCGCCGTTTGCGTCGGCGGCGAACGGGGCCATCGTGCTCGCGCTCAGCGAATCGATGCCCGGCAGTGCCCCGAACGGGTAGTACGACGCCAGACCGTTCTTCAGTGTTGTCGCGAGCGGAGGCGGCGGAGGTGGCGGCGGAGCGAATGCGATGCGCTGGATCCCGCCGACCGACGCGGCGCCCGCTGTCACCACATAGTCGAAACTGTAGGTGCCTGCCGCGGTCAGGCCGAGTTGGCTGTCGGTGTAGGTCGTCGTGCCCGCGGGCAGCGTCGCGATTTGCTTGCCTGCGCGCCAGAGACCGATTGCACCGGTCGCGGGCGCTTTCCACGAAAGCACTAAGCTCTGGCCGTCCGCGCTCGGGGCGGCGGCGAACTGCGAGACAGGCTGAGCACCGACCAACTCGCCCCCATCCATTTCATAAGCCGACGACGTCGGCAGCGCTTGCAGTTGGGCGAGCACGGTCGGGGCGATGTCGGCAATGCTCGAACGCGTTTGGAGATCGGCGAGCGATGTGGGCTGCGCGGCGCTGCCGAGCCGGCCGTTGTCGGGTTGGTTCATTGCAACGAACGTCGTCGATTCGGGCAGCAACGGCAAACCGTCGCTGCCCCCCGCTGCGTTCAACCCATGCCCGCCCGTGACGACGATCAACCACTTCTCGTTCGTACGCTTGGCGGTTTCTGCGGCAAGCGCGCCGACAGCCGCGTCGAGCTGTTTCAGCGCGCCCGTATAGGCGGACGCGCCGAGACCGTAGTTCAGTGCGGCATCTTGCGCCGAGTGATATTGCGCCAAGACCAGCGCGTAGCCGTTGTCGATCATCGCCACACTTTGCTGGGTCACGCAGCTGTCGACCGACGCACAGTTCACGAGCGTATCGAGGCTGCCCGTGTCGCGGTTGCTTCCCAGCAGCGATGCGAGGCCGGCCGAGCTGACCGCCGCGCCGAAGACGCCCGCGTGCGCACTCTTCAGCATCTCGAAGGCGGTCGGTGCCTGAAGCGCCTGACTCGTGGAATTGGATAGCACCTGATGACGATTGCCCCAAGCGCCGGTCAACAGTGTGGCCCAACTCGGCATGTCGAGATTCGGCTGCTGCGTGAGGGTGCCGTTGACGCCGCCGCTGTATGCAGGTGCCGCGTGCAGTTTGGCGAGATTGGGCAGTGAACCGTTCGCCATACCGGCCGACAGCGCCGCATAAGTGAAACCGTCGAGTTCGATCACGAGCGCGCGGTTCGCGACCGGCTGAACAGGTGCAGTGGAGTTGCCGTCGCCACCGCTGATCGAATTGCCGGACGCCGGACTGTTCGAGCCGGTATTGCCGCCGCACGCGCTGAGCGCAGCGATCAAAGTCAGCCCGCACAGGCATCGTGCGAGAGTCGTCTTTTGCATGTATCCCCCAAATTGGAATCTCCAAGCACGCCCGGAGAACTGCCGCAATTCTGGAGGAGGCATGCGATAACAGTATTTCTTTTCGCTAAAGCGTGCCTATACAGCTATTTATTTTTTGCGATTACACCATGCTTTATTACTTCCTATTCCTTAAAGTTCGATAATGTTTTGGCTAAAGCATCCCGATAGAACCATCAGCTTTTTTGGGTGATATCCACGATTGAGCGGCCTGCCCGATAGACCGCGCGCTTATTTGCATGCGCTCTAATATTTTTTATGAAATTGTCACGGTCGATGCATAGGCTCTGTCGCCACGACTAATTCATCCGCTCTTTGTGGAGTTTTGTCGATTTTTGGGGTGATGTGAGTGACGGCAGCTCTGCCTTGCTCGTTTGCTATTTTTAAAAAATAAAGGTAAGAACCATGGAAGCAAACCGTTTGCGACCGATTACGCTTGCGCTTCGCGCCATTGTTGCGGGATCGGTCCTGCTCGTATCGCTAGCTGGCTGCAATAGCTCCAGCAATGACACGCCGGCGGCCAACACGGGGGATATCAGCAAAGTTCAGAACGTTGTCGTCATCTATCTGGAAAACCGCTCCTTCGACAACCTGTTCGGCAACTTCCCCGGCGCGAACGGCCTTAGCAACGTCGTGGCGGCCAACGCCCAGGTCAATTTTGACGGCAAAACCGTACTGACGAAGCTGCCCGCCGTTTGGGGAAGTGAAACCGATCCTTCGCTGGGTCTTGTCAGCACGCTGCCCAATGCGCCTTTCCGCTTGGACGCCCCGCCGATCAACAGCACGATGAGTGTGGTCGGGCCGGATCTCGTGCATCGTTTCTATCAACACCAGATGCAGATCAACGGCGGCGCCAACAACATGTTCGCTGCCTATTCGAATCGCGGCGGCTACGTCATGGGCTACTACGACGGTTCGGGCCTGAGTCTCTATAAGCTCGCTCAGCAATATACGTTGGCCGACAACTTCTTCCAGGGTGCGTTCGGCGGTTCGTTCCTGAACCACCAATACCTCGTCTGCGCTTGCGCCCCGACCTACCCCAACGCACCGGCCAGCGAAATCGCGACCGTGGACGCCAGCGGCAAGGCCCTGGTGATCGATCCGACGTCGCCGGCGAGCGCGAACCAAGGCCAAGTCAAATTTGTCCACGACGGTTCGGTGACCCCCGACGGCTATGCGATCAATACGATCCTGCCGCCGTATCAGCCGAGCGCGGCGCCTTCGGCGGCCGGCCAGGACGTGCGGTTGGCCAACCCCGCGGGCGATGCCTACGAAGGCTCTGCCGTATTGCCGCCGATCGACTCGACCAAATTCACGACGATCGGCGATACGCTGACCTCGGCCGGCGTCAATTGGAAATGGTATGCGGGTCAATGGAACAACGCGCTCGTGGAAGGTCTCACCGTCCGCGACAGCAAGAACTACAAGCTGATCTGGACGGAAACGCCGGGCCAACCGGATTTCGAGCCCCATCACCAGCCGTTCAACTACTACTCGCGTTTCGACCCGACGACGCCGCAGGGACAAACCGAGCGCGCCAACCACTTGCAAGACGCCACGAACATGCTGAGCGACGCGGCAAACGGCACGTTGCCTCCGGTGTCGTTCTATAAGCCGGCGGGTAACCTCAATGCTCACCCAGGCTATTCGGACGTAGAAAGCGCCGATGCCGACCTGGCCAACGTGATCGGCACCTTGCAGAAGAGCCCGCAGTGGGCGCATATGGCGATCGTCGTGACGACCGACGAATTCGGCGGCTTCTTCGACCACGTAACGCCGCCCACGGGTGACCGCTGGGGTCCGGGTTCACGTATCCCCGCCGTCGTGATCTCGCCGTACGCGAAGAAGGGCTATGTCGATCACACCTACTACGATACGGCGTCGATCTTGAAGTTCATCACGAAGCGCTTCAACCTGAAGCCGTTGGCAGGCTTCCGTCCGGCCACCGGCGATCTGACCAACGCGTTCGATTTTACTCAGGCTCCTTAAGGTCTTAACGCCTTAAGCGATCGAAACGGTGTAGCTTCAATCGCAAGGGCCGGCACGCGTGAGCGCGCCGGCCCTCGTGCCTACTTTGCGTCTAGATGCCAGCTCAGCGTCTCGATCACAAGTTCGTGGTCTTTGAAGTCTTCGAGACCCGAGACGGACATCACCCCCACGATGCCCGCGCTCGCCACCCGCAAGGGTACCCCTCCGCCATAGACGGTGTAGTGCTCCTCGGAAAGCCCCGACTCGGCTAACGTCCGACCTTCTCGCCGCAACATAGTCCCTACCTCGAGCGAGCTCTTGCCGAAATGCAAGACAGTATTTTCTTTACGCCGTATCCATTTGTCGTTGTCCGCGCAGCTTCCTTCCAACGCGCAGTAAAACAGTGTGCGGTGCATGCTCTTCACGCTCACGACAATAGGCAACGTACGGCGCGCCGCGATGTTGACCGCGATTTCGCCCAGCTTGCGCGCGACCTCTGCTCCGAACGTGGGCAACGTCGTACGCGCGGCTTGCTCGTCGAATGTCTCAATCCTAGGGGCGGCAGCGACCTTCGCCATGTTTCACTCCTGTGTCTACTTCGATCTAATCGGCTCGCGCCTACGGCTAGGCGTCGATACCCGCATGAACGCCAAGGTATGCTTTCATCCGCCGCACCGAGAGTTCCGGATCGATCAGCACGCCGCACGTATCGGCTTCACGGAACAGACGGGCGAAATGCTGCACCGACCGCGCCGACTCCATGCCGGCCGCCATCGAAAAGTGGTCTTGATGCCCATTGAGCCAGGCAAGGAAAACCACGCCCGCTTTGTAGTACTGCGTCGGTGCGCAGAACAGTTCGCGCGACAGCGTCTGGGTCGGCATGATGATGTCACGATATCCGGCCAAGTCGCCTCGTCCAAGTGCCCTCATCGCTTGTGCCGCAACGGGCGCTATCGGATCGAAGATGCCGAGCAGCGCATGCGATACCCCCGTGCTGTCCCCTGCGATAAGGTCGCCGTAGTTGAAGTCGTCGCCCGTATACATGCGTACGCCCTCGGGTAAGTGCGCACGCAACTCGCGTTCGTACTCGGCGTTGAGCAGCGAGATCTTGATTCCTTCGATCTTCGCTTGATGCAACCGGACGATGTCGAGTACGGTACGCATTGCCTCGCGCACGTCGCGGCTTCCCCAATATCCAGCCAGCGAAGCATCGAATGCATCGCCGAGCCAATGCAGGACGACTTTGCGATTGCTTTGTGCGAGCACCGCATCGTAGACGCTGACGTAATCGTCCCGCGATCGCGCGGCTGCGCAAAGCGCACGGCTGGCCATCATGACCGAGCGGCCTCCGGCATGTTCGATGACTTCGAATTGCGCTTGGTAGGCGGCGATCACATCGGACAGGCTATGACGGACTCGATCGTCGAGTTGGTCGGTTCCGGCACCGCAAGCGAGATCCGCGCCGTCGATCGTGCGTGCATGCGCGACGCTGCGCCGAATCAGCTCGGCCGCGCCGGGCCAGCCGAGGCCCATGCCGCGCTGAGCAGTGTCCATCGCTTCCGCGACTTTGAAGCCGAGTCCGTAAAGGTAGGTACGAAACGCCAAGGTACGGTCCCAGTCGATCGTGGGCGAACTCGACCACGGCTGGTATTCCGCATGGGGGTTGATCACGACGTGAGCGGCCGCATAGGCAACACGGCCGAACGCGCCGGTATCGCCGTGCGCGGCGCGAGGCTCCGCATGCTTCAGGGTGTAGCGACACAGTTCGGCGTCGCCGGCCGGCAATAGGATCTGCATGTTTTGTCTCTCAAGAAGCGATCAATGCGTGGTTCACGTGCCCTACCCGCGTCGCCGATCGTTGGGCATCTTCCGCACGCGGGAGGGACGATTCCGAGACGGGACCTTTGCCGATGATCAGGTCGGCCGCTTTCTCGGCGACCATAATCGTCGGCGCGTTCGTATTGCACGACGGGATGAACGGCATCACGGACGCGTCGACCACCCGCAGACCTTCGATACCGATTACGCGCAAGTCAGGGGCAACGACGCTCTCGGGCGAGTTAGGATCGCCCATTCGGCACGTCCCTACCGGGTGGTGGTCGGTCTTGGCGTTCGCGCACGCGTAGTCGAACAAATCGGCGTCCGATTGCACGGCGGCGCCGGGCAGCACCTCCGATTGGACGAAGGGCGAAAGTGCGCGCTGCGCCATGAGTTCGCGCGCCAACCGCAATCCCTTGAGCGAGGCCGCCCGGTCTTCAGGATCGGCCCAGTAGTTCGGGTCGATCAACGGCGCGCTTGCGGGGTCGGCGTTCGCGAGACGTACGGTGCCGCGCGAGCGGGGGCGCAAAAACGCCGTGTTCAACGTGACGCCGGCGTGTTGCAGCTTCGCCATCCCCGCTTCGATCCCCGAACCGAGACCCAGATGCAACTGAATATCCGGCGAGCGCGCGGTGGAATCGAGGCCGTCCGCATACCAGAACCCTCCTGTTTCAAAGAGGCTTGAGGCCACGGGTCCCTTTTTCTGCACGAGATATTGAAGCCCGGCGACCGCTGCGTGATGCAGCTTGTTGTACTTGTCGTATGTGTGCTCTCCTGTGCATTCGGCGATGACGAACAAGTCGAGGTGATCCTGCAAGTTCTCACCCACGCCGGGCAAGTTGTGCAACGGGCGCACGCCTACGGCTTCCAAATGCGCGGCGGGGCCGATGCCGGACTGCAACAAAAGCTTCGGGCTACCGATGGCGCCCGACGAAACGATCACATCGCGCCGGGCCCGTACGAGCTTCGGCGTGCGCTCGTCGCCTGTGACGATTTCGACGCCGATCGCGCGCTCGCTTTTCACGACGACGCGTAACGTTTGCGTTCGAAGCCAGACGGAAAGGTTCGGCCGCCCGAGGACGGGATCGAGGAAGCTGCTCGATGCCGACGAGCGGCGCGCATTGCGCTGAGTGAGTTGGTAGTAGCCGAGCCCCGCCTGCGCCGCTCCATTGAAGTCGGCATTGAACGGAATGCCCATGTCCTGGCCGGCACGGAAAAAGGCTTCGCAAATCGGCAACGGGCTGACGGGGTTGGACACGCCGAGCGGTCCGCCATAGCCGTGAAACGTATTCGCGAAGCGCTCGTTGTCTTCCGAGCGCTTGAAATAAGGCAGGACATCACGGTACTGCCATCCGGTAGCACCGCCGAGCGATTCCCATTCGTCGTAGTCGTCCGGCACGCCGCGCGTATAGATTTGCGCGTTGATCGACGACCCGCCGCCGATGACCTTCGCCTGCGTGAATCGCAGTACGCGGTCTTTCAGGTGCCTTTGCGGCACCGTATGCCACCCCCAAGACCCGATCCCCTTCGTCATCTTGGCGAAGCCGGCCGGCATATGAAAGAGCGGATGACTATCGCGGCCGCCCGCTTCCACGAGCAAGACGCTGACCGATGGATCGGCGCTCAAACGGTTGGCCAGCACGCAGCCTGCGGAACCGCCGCCCGTGATGATGTAATCGTAGGTCAAGTTATTCATGCTTCGCCCCTCACAAGGCGGAAATGGACAAGCCGCCGTCCACGTTCAACACGCTGCCCGTTGCGAACCGCAACGCCCCGTCGGCCAACACGCCCACGGCGGCCGCCACATCGCTTGCTTCGCCCCACCGGCGCATCGGCACGAGCCCTTGTTCGAATCGAGCCTCGTAGCGCTGCGCGACGGCGGCCGTCATCGGCGTTCGAATGATCCCGGGCCGCACCTCGAACACGCCGATGCCCGAGGCGGCCAGCCGCAACGCGAACAACCGAGTCAACATCGGCAGTGCCGATTTCGAAAGGCAGTATTCGGCGCGCTCGGGCGAAGCCATCTCTGCCGACACTGAGGACACCGAAATAATCGATCGGGCGGGTCCCCCTTCTCGTTGCGTCGCGAGCATATGTCGAGCGAGTGCCTGCGTCATGAAGAACGTCCCACGCAGATTCACGCCGAGTACGGCGTCGAACGCTTCGGGGGTGACGTCGAGCAAATCGCCGCGCGTGGGTGACCCGATGCCTGCGTTGTTGACGAAACAATCCACCGCACCCGCCCAATCGATGACTTGCTCGAGCGCCTGCCCGTGCGCGGCCACATCGTCGAGCCGCGATTCGACGAACAGCGCTCGGCGTCCTTGGGCTTCGATCTCCGCTAGCGTCGCCTGCACTTCGGCGTCGGCCGCGGCATCGGTGAAAGCGACGTTATAGCCTCGCTTCGCCAGTTCGACCGCGATTGCACGGCCAATCCCGCGGCGCCCACCGGTCACCAGTGCGGTGGGCACATGCGTGTCGTTACGAAACATGATGGTCTCCATGCGGCGACGGCGTCGTGCCAGCCGAAGTAGACCGGGCGCCGAGCGCGGCACGCAGATGCTCGCCCACCCGTAACGCCTGTGCGGCGATCGTCAATGCGGGATTGAGCGCCGCCGACGAGGGAAAGAAGCTGGCGTCGACCACATACAGGTTCTCGTGGTCATACGCCTTGCACTGCGTATCGAGCGGTGCGGTCGACGGATCGGTGCCGAAGCGCACGGTGCCGCATTGATGGGACGGCGTGTCGTCGCCGAATCGACGGCTCATCACCAGCGGGAAGCCGGCGTTCTTGAGCATGCGCTTCGCCTTGTGCACTAGCCGCTCGTGCGCCTTGAGATTGGTTCGGCGCCAAGAAAGACGAATTTCTCCGTTCGCCCCCACCTCGACGCGGCTTTGGGGACGCGGCAGATCCTCCGACATCGCATACAGATCGACGCTATGGTTCGCGAGGTAGCGCAGCGCAACGCCGGGAACGTAAGGCATGACGCCGCGTAGCATCGGCTCTCGGATCTTGCCGAGCATTTGCAGATTGCCTAGCGGCCAACGATCGTGCGCACCGCCGAAGTAGAAATCGTTGACCGAAAGCGTCTTCGGAAACCGCGTGTCGTTGACCCTGCGCGGGTCGACCGCCAGGATCGCGGTGCAATTGTGGTTCATGTAATAGCGGCCGACCGCATCTGACGAATTCGCAAGGCCGCGCGGCCACTTGTCGTTTTTCGATGCGAGCAGCAACGCCGCGCTGTTCACGGCACCGGCCGACAGAACGAAAAGGTCGCCGTATAGAGTCTGCGTGCCTTCGCGCGTTTCGACGATCGCGGCTTCGATTCGGCGCCCGGACGCGTCGGTCACCAACCGGCTCACGCGCGCGCCCGTCATGAGCGTTACCCCGCCCTTTTGCAGGGCAGGACGCAGTAGCCGCGTTTCGGCATCGCCTTTTGCATCGATGCGGCACGGGAATGCGTCGCAGGTCGCGCAGCGGATGCAACTGCCGCCGTCGCCGAAATCGACTGCGGACGGCATATGGAACGGATGCAAGCCCTGTTCTTGTAGCGCGCGGCGCAGTCGGGCGACGACGGGCTCGTCCGGAATCGGCGCGTGTGCATACCCGTGCGAGCGCGAAGGCTCCGTCGGATCCTCTCCTGCCGCGCCGCGCACACCGAAAAGCCGCTCGGCTAAACCGTAGTAAGGCTCGAGGTCCGCATATTTGATGGGCCACGCCGGCGAGATGCCTTCTTCGTGCTCGAGCGCCTCGAAATCCGCCTCTCGGAACCGAAACATCGCCGTGCCGAAAAATTTCGTATGCCCGCCGACGAAGTAGTACTGGCCCGGCCGATAGCTGCGGCCGTCGCCGTCCGTCCAGGTTTCCTTCGCGCGATACCTCAGTTGGCCGAATACGGCTTCGGCGTCCCAGTTCTCCATCTCGCGGGGCAATGCTTCGCCGCGCTCGAGCACGAGCACGTCGAGCCCAGTCCCGGCAAGCTGCCACGCCACGGCACTGCCGCCGACGCCCGAGCCGATGATGACCACGTCCGCCCGCTTCACGAGATCCTCTCTTGCGTTTCAGCGTCGAACAAGACGAGCTTGGACAAGTCGACGCTCAACCGGCAACGCTCCCCAGCCGTGTGCGGCATATCCGCGCCAAGACGGGCCGCGACCTCGATGCCGCCCATCTCCAGCATTGCGTAGGTATCGGGGCCGGTCGGCTCCATCACGAGTACTTTGACCTCGATCTCGCGCAGCGCGTCCGGCGCGCGCGTGCTTTCTACGCCGATCGCCTCCGGCCGCAGACCGGCGATCACGCGCTGCCCCGCATACCGTTCGACCGCACGCGGCTGAGCGGGAAGCGCGATGTCGAGCGACGCGCCGGCCTCGCCGATGCGCAAGGCCAATGCCCCGTCGGCCGCGACGAGCGTGGTAGGCAGCAGGTTCATCGAGGGCGAGCCCATGAAGGTAGCGACGAACGTGTTGGCCGGTGCGTTGTATATCTCGGCAGGCGTTCCGAATTGCTGAATGACGCCGCCCTTCATCACGGCGATGCGCGTCGCCAACGTCATCGCCTCGATCTGATCGTGCGTCACGTAGACGATCGTCGCGCCGAGCCGCTGGTGCAGCTTCTTGATCTCGGTGCGCATGTCCACGCGCAGCTTGGCGTCCAAATTCGACAGCGGCTCGTCGAACAGAAACACTTTCGGATTGCGAACGAGCGCTCGCCCCATGGCGACGCGTTGCCGCTGACCTCCCGAAAGCTGCCCCGGGCGCCGATTCAGCAGGTGCTCGATTTGCAATAGACGGGCGGCATTCGCTACGGCTTGCTTGCGCTCCGCTTTCGGAACCTTGCGCATCTCGAGGCCGAAGCTAATGTTCTCGCCCACGGTCATGTTCGGATAGAGCGCGTAGCTTTGAAAGACCATCGCGATATCGCGCTCGCTCGGATGCAGGTCGTTGACCCGATCGCTGTCGATGCGAATCTCACCGTCGGAGATCGTATCGAGACCTGCAATCAGAGACAGCAGCGTCGACTTTCCGCACCCCGACGGCCCCACGAGTACGAGAAAATCTCCGTCGCCGACATCGATATTGATGTTCTTCAGGATTTCAGTCGGGCCGAATGCCTTACGAACATTGGAAATATGCAGCGAAGCCATGTGCTTACCCCTTTACAGAACCGGCCATCATGCCGCGCACGAAGTAGCGGCCACCCACCATGTAGACGAGCAGCGTGGGCAGCGCGGTAATCACCGCGGCCGCCATCTGCACGTTGTATTCGCGCACGCCGGTCGACGTGTTGACGATGTTGTTCAATGCAACCGTGATCGGCGCCGAGCTACCGGTCGTGAACGATGCACCGAACAGGAAGTCGTTCCAAATGTTCGTGAACTGCCAGATGACCGTGACGGTCGCGATCGCCCCCGAGCAAGGCAGCAAGATGCGCCAGAAAATCGTGAAAAATCGCGCCCCGTCGATCATCGCGGCCTTGACGAGTTCGTCGGGAAACGCGATGTAGAAATTGCGAAAGTAGAGCGTCGTAAAGCACAACCCATAGACGACATGAACGAGCACGAGTCCCGCAATCGATTGGGCGAGCCCGATCTTGCCGAGGAAAGTGGCCATCGGAATCAGCACGATCTGGAACGGGATAAAGCAGCCGAACAGAATGAGCCCGAACAGAACGTTGTCGCCCTTGAAGCGCCACTTGGTCAGCACGTATCCGTTCAAGGCACCGAGGATCGTCGAGATGGCGACGGCCGCTACGACCATGCGCGTCGAATTCCAGAAAAACCCTTTCACGCCGGAGCAATCGAGGCCCACGCAGGCTTCGCCCCATGCCTTGAGCCAGGGTTCGATCGTCCAGTGACGCGGCAGCGCGAGAATGTTGCCGCTATACACCTCTTGCAGCGGTTTGACGGACGTCAGCAGCATGACCGCGAGCGGCACCAGATAAACCGCCGCGAAAACGGTCAAAAGCCCGTAGATGACGATTCGCGCGAGGTAGTTGTGCTTGCCCGTTACCATCTGCGGGGCGTCCCAGCTATTGGTCGACATGGTTTTCTCCCCCGCGACTCAGTGCGTGCCGCCGGTACGGCGCGGCTTCAATTCGGAATATAGGTAAGGCACCATCACGGCCGCGACCGTGCACAACATCATGACGGCGCTTGCCGCGCCCATGCCGAGTTCGTTGCGCGTGAAGGTGAACGAGTACATGAACGTCGAAGGCAATTCGGTCGCATACCCCGGACCGGCGCCCGTCAACGCCACCACGAGCTCGTAGCTTTTGACAGCCAGGTGAACGAGAATGACGAACGCGGATATGAAGGCCGGGCGCAACTGCGGAATCACGATGCGGCGATAAATGGCCGGCATCCGGGCGCCATCGATCGAAGCCGCTTTGATCATGTCTTGGTCGATCCCGCGCAGGGCCGCGAGAAACATCGCCATGACGAAGCCCGACGCCTGCCAGACCGCGGCAATCACGACGGTATAAATGGCCATGCGATCGTCGATGATCCAATCGAATCGGAAGCTCGACCAGCCCCAATCGTGGAACAGCTTCGTGAGGCCGAGGCCCGGGTTCAAGATCCATTTCCAGGCCGTACCCGTCACGATGAACGAGATCGCCATCGGATATAGAAAGACGGCGCGCAGCACGCCTTCGGCACGGATGCGCTGATCGATCAGAATCGCCAAGAAGAGGCCGATCGCCATACATAGAACGACATAGAGCGAAGCGTAAATACCTAAGTTGACGATGGCGACATGCCAGCGCGGATGCGCCCACACCCGCAGGTACTGCGTCCAACCCGCGAAATGCAAATTGGCGAAAGCGCGCGATTGGGTGAAAGAGAGGACGGTCGTCCACGCGATGAATCCGTAGACGAAAATCAGCGTGGCGACGAGCGTCGGCGAGAGCACGAGCTTCGGAAGCAACCTTTCCAGCTCGTTGAACCGGCTCGCTCGACTCGCCGCTCCGGGACGCGAGCTTTGCGCCGCATCTGGCGGCGAGACGCGCGCGGCCTGTTGTGTCGTATGCATGGCAACCCCCTTTGCTGCGAAGGCTAAGAATGCGCGCGGCATTGCGCCGCCGCGCGCTCGGCTAACGTCGGGTGCGCTACTTGGCGTTCGCGACAGCGTCGACGAGCTGCTTCACCGCATCGGCCGACGATTGATTCGAATTGAAGAAGTGCGTCACGACGTCGTAGACGGCGTTTTTCGGGCCGTCGGGCATGGCATGCCCATGGGCGAAGCTGCCGACCATCGTCCCGTTCTTGACCGCTGCCCGCAGATCGGCCATCGACTTTTGCCCGCATTCGTCGAAGCCGCCCGCCGGCACGTCCAAGCGCGCGGGAATCGAGCCTTTGATCTGGTTGAACTTGGCTTGCACGTCCTTATCCAGGACCGTCGACGCGAAAGCGTACTCACCGGGCAGACTCGCATCGCTCTTCTTGAAGGTCGCGAATTGATCCGTATTGAAAATAAAGTCGCCCTGCGTACCCGGGTATTGGAAACACAAATAATCGACATTCGCCTTCTTACCCGCATTCGCGAACTCGCCCTTGGCCCAATCGCCCATGATCTGCATGGCGGCCTTACCGTTGATAACCATCGCTGTTGCGAGATTCCAATCGCGTCCCGGGAAACTCGGATCGACCATGCCCCGCAGCGAGCGCATTTGATCGAAAGCCTTCTCCATCGTCTTCGAACCGAGCGCTTTGGGATCCAGATCGACGAGTGCTTGCGTATAGAACTTGGGGCCGCCTGCCGACATCACGGCGCTGTCGAATAGCGTCGCCTCTTGCCACGGCTGTCCGCCGTGCGCCAACGGGATATAACCGGCTTTGCGAATCGCGGCCGCATCGGCGACGAGCTCGTCGAACGTCTTCGGCGGCGTCAAATGAAGCTGATCGAAGATCTTCTTATTCGCCCAGATCCAGTTCGTGCGATGAATATCGACCGGCACGGCGACCCAATGCCCGTCAACCTTCGAGAACCGTTGGATCGGGCCCGGCACCAGCTTGTCCCACCCCTCCTTCGCCGCTACCGGATCGAGATTCGTCAACAGATCTTGCGAAGCGTATTCGCCGATCGTGAATCCCAGCATCTGCATCGCTTCGGGCGGGTTGCCCGACGCAACGCGTGCTTTGAGGACCGTGCGGGCCGCCTCCCCGCCCCCGCCCGCTATCGGCGCGTCCTTCCAACCGAAGCCGCGCTGCTTCAGGCCGTCTTTAAGCACCGACAGCGCGCGAGCCTCGCCGCCCGACGTCCACCAATGCATGACTTCCACGGTTTTACTATCGGCTGCCGCAGCCGCCGTGCTTGCGCAAACGGCAAGCGTTGCTACCAGTGCCAATACGGTTCTTTTCGTCATCGTCTCGCTCCAAACGGTTTCTCTCTATCGGAGATGGATATTTGCCTGCGGGTTGGACCCCTCTCGGGGTCTCGTTGCTGCTTAGTACTACTAAACGATTTACTTAAGCCAAAACTGACGGCGCGGGCCAATATGCAATTGCACTGTTTTCGTCTCCGTGTAATCCTCAACGGCTTGCTTACCGAGCTCGCGCCCCACGCCGCTTGCTTTGAAGCCGCCGAACGGGAGTTCCGGGTAGCCGTCGAGGAACGTATTGACCCAGACGGTGCCGGCATCCACGCCGCGCGCGACCGTAAGGCAGGTATCGATGTCCCGGCTCCAAACGGCGGCCGACAAGCCGTACGCCGTATCGTTGGCGATTTCGATTGCATGATCGGCATCGCGGAACGCGATGATGCTGAGCACCGGCCCGAAGATCTCTTCACGTGCGACGCTCATGTCGGGTGTGACGTCGGCGAGGATCGTCGGCTCCAGGTACAAGCCGCCGCCGTCGCGATAGCGCCCGCCGCCGAGTCGTACGGTCGCACCTGCTGCGACACCGCGCTCGATGTGGTCGAGGATGTCGGCCATCTGCTGCTCGCTGACGATCGCGCCCACTTTCACGTCCGGATGTAGCGGATCGCCGACGGGGACGCGGCGGGCACGCTCGATCACGGCGGCGATAAACCGCTCGACGATCGCTTCGTGCACGATGACGCGGCTGCCGCTGTTGCAACATTCGCCGGCGTTGAAGTACACGCCGAATACGACGGCGTCGACCATGGCGTCCCAATCGCAATCGGGGAAGACGATCTGCGGATTCTTGCCGCCCAGCTCGAGCGCCACCTTCTTAAGCCCTTTCGACGCGACGCCCGCGAGCATCGATCCGACGGCCGTGGAACCCGTAAACGACAGCATGTCTACGTTCTTGCTTTCCGCGAGCGGCTGCCCCACTTTCGAGCCCTTCCCGGTGACGACGTTGGCGACCCCGGCGGGCACGCCAGCTTGCTCCAAAATCTCCATGAGCATGACGGTCGTGCCCGACGTCAGTTCGCTGGGCTTGATGACGCAACTGCATCCGGCTGCCAGGGCAAACGGCAACTTTTGGCAGAGGATCCAAAGCGGGAAATTCCACGGCGTGATGATCCCGACCACGCCGATCGGCTGGCGCAGCACGAGTCCGACCATGTCCTCGCCGAGCGTGTCGTATGCGTCGCCGCTCAACGTCCGGGCCAAACTGGCGGCGTATTGCCAGAGATCGACGCACCCCGATACTTCCGCCCGGGCCTGTGCCAGCGGCTTGCCGTTCTCGAGCGATTCGACGAGCGCAAGCCGATCGACTTGCGCGGCGATGCCGTCGGCGACGGCCAGCAGCACGCGCGCCCTATCCGCTCCCTTCATCTTGGCCCACGGACCTTGGCGAAATGCGCGATGTGCCGCGTCGATCGCGGCTTGGGCGTCCTCGGGCGTTGCCGCGCTATAGCTCGACACCGCCGTACCGTGCGCGGGGCTCTTGCGTTCGACGCGCGCGCCGTCGCTCGCTTCGCGCCATTGTCCATCGATAAAGAGGCGGCCGTAATACGGCTCGAATCCCGTGAGGGGGGTGCCTTTCAACAGCGGTGCGAGATCGGGTTTGGAGTCTACGGTCTTCATGTCACATGCCTTTGAATTGAGCCGGGCGTTTTTCGCGAAAGCTCGCCATACCTTCGCGCGCGTCGGCGGTGGTTGCGGCCAGTGCGCCCGCCATCGCTTCGAGCGTGACGGCCGTGCCTTCACCGGCCGCGGCGTTGATCAATTGCTTAGTCAGTTGCACCGATACGGGTGCGAGGCGCGCGCTACGTTGCGCTAGCTCCAGTGCCGCGGCCAATGCCCCGCCCGGCTCGCTGATTTCGTCCACCAAACCGATCTCGGTCGCACGCCGAGCGTCGATGCGTGCGCCGGTCAGCGCCAGCAGCTTCGCCTTGCTCGCGCCGACGATCGAGACAAGTCGCTGGGTTCCCGACCATCCGGGACAGGTGGCGATGCCTGCTTCTGGAAGCGCGAACGTAGCGGCGGGGTCGGCCACGCGAAGATCGGCCGCCGCAGCCAGTTCGAGCCCACCGCCGAAGGCATGCCCATTGAGGGCGGCAATCACGGGCAACCGCAACGTCGCCCATCGAGCGAAGACACGATGCCCGCGCGGCACCCAAGCACGCCACATATCGAGCGCGGCGAGAGCCGACCACGCGTTGATGTCCGCGCCGACGCAAAAGGCCTTGCTCCCGGCACCTGTCAGTACGACAGCGCGATACTCGGTCGATGCGTCGAGCTCGTCTGCGATGGCTTCGAGTTGACGAAGCATCGCGGGCGTCAGTGCATTGAGTTTGTCTGGGCGCACAAGTGTGACGATGGCGACGCTACCGTTCGCCTCGAGCTTGATCGGATCGGATTCAGGCACGGCGAGGCTCCTTCAATTGCAGACCATAAGGCGCGTCTTCGAATAGCGCCGCGTCCATCGTTTTCAGATCGCTTGCAACGGCAAGCGGAAAGTCCGCTTGTTCGAGCACGTCGCGCCTCAAGTCGACGCCAGGCGCGACCTCGATCACTTCGAGGCCATCGGATGCGAGGCGCATGACGCAGCGCTCCGTTACGTAACGAACCTCCTGTCCGCGCTCGCGCGCCATCGCCCCGCTGAACGTGACATGATCGACTTCGCGGACAAACTTCCGCGAGCGGCCTTCTTGCTCGATCGTGAGGCGCCCGCCACCGACGCTCAATTGCGCCCCCGCCGTGAAAAAGCCCGAGAACACGAGGCGTTTCGCGTGCGTCGTGATGTCGATGAAGCCGCCGCAGCCGGCAGTCAGATACGGCTTGCTCGGCAGCCATGACACGTTGACGTTTCCGGTGCGGTCGATCTGCATGAACGAAAGCAACGAAATGTCGAATCCGCCGCCTTGGAAATAGGTGAACTGTGTCGGCGACGGCACGATGGCATCGGCATTGGCCGAGCAACCGAAGGCAAAGCCCAGCAGCGGCATGCCGCCCACCGCGCCTTGCTCGATCGCCCACGTCACGTGGCCGTCGAGCCCTTCTTCGAGCAGCACGCGCGGCACGTTTGCCGAGATGCCGAATCCGAGGTTGGCCGCATCGCCATGCGCGAGCTCCATTGCCGCTCGGCGCGCGATGACCTTCTCCGCGCACCAATCGCCGAACGAGAACGTGTCGTCCGCGACCTTGATCTCGCCGCTGATCTCCGGGTCATAGTCGATCTGCGTCGTTTGCTTTTGTGCGGGATCGACGACGATGTAGTCCACCAAATTGCATGGAATATGCACGCGTTGGGTCGGTAGCGAGCCTGCTTTGACGACGCGTTTGACCTGTGCGATGACGATCCCGCCGTTATTGCGCACGGCGAGGGCTTGCTCGCAACCGCCCAATAGCGCCCCTTCGTGCTCGTAGGAAAGATTACCGCGCTCGTCGGCGGTCGTCGCACGGATGATGGCAACGCGGGGAACGATGTTCGGAAAGAACAGCCATGGTTGGCCTTCGAAATCCACCTTGCGCACGATGGGTTCGGCTTGCGAACGCGCATTCATTGCACCGCCTTGACGCGCCGGATCGACGAAGGTATCCAGCCCCACCTTCGTGAGCACGCCGGGGCGCTTGGCCGCAACGTCGCGGTGCATATCGAACAGGACGCCGCTCGGCAAGTTATAGGCGCGAATCTCGTTGCCGGCGATCATGCGCCAGATCTCGGGCATCGGCAGGCTCGACGGGCCGCTCGGCAGCGAGCCGGCAATGACCGTATCGATGAGTCCCGGTTTGGCGAGATGATCGATACCCTTGATGCCGTACATGTCACCGGCAGCGATCGGGTGGAGCAGCGTGAGCCGCTGCGGATGCCCTTGTTGCTGGAAGCGCGTGCCGATCGCGGCGAGCGTCGCATCGGGACATCCCAATCCGCTCGACGAACTGACCGTAACGACATCGCCGTCGCGGATGAGGCGCGCCGCGACGGCGGCCGGCACCACTTTGCTTGAACGCACGTTCTAACTCCTAGTCTCGTTTCAATGCGCGAATTGCGGGGAGACGGTCACGCGTTCTCCGCGTTCGGCCGATTGCTCGAGCGCGAGCGCCGCGGCTAACGAGCGGAAGCCGTCCTCACCCGTTGCTGCCGGTGCTTCGCCTACCAAGACCGCACGATGGAATTGCTCGACGGCGGTCACATAAAGGTTGCGGTGGGCCACGGGGATCGCTTGGGTGCCGCGCTCGGAGCGCAGCTCGATTTCTCCGGCCGCTCGTTGCGTCATCACGTCTCGTGCGATCAGGGAGCCGGCGCTGCCGTGCACCTCAAGCCCTGTGGGCGCATAGGGCACGGTAAATGCGTCGTGGATTTGAGCGAGCACACCGTTGTCGAAGCGAACGATGCCCATGACGCCATCGGCCAGTCCTGTCTGCGCCATTCCCGAGGATGCAGTCATCGCCATGACTTCGACCGGCTCCGCATCTAATACGAAGCGCAGAGTGTCCGCATCGTGCACGGAGATATCGAGCACGACGCCGCCCCCGGCCTCTTTTCGATCGATGCGCCAGCCGCGCAGGTGCGGCGGTAGCGAGACGGCATGAAACACGCGCGCATAAAGCGGCGTTCCGATCTGTCCTTCGCGAATGAGTTCACGCATACGCCGATGCGAGGCTGCGCAACGAAGATGATGATTGGTGGCGAGCACGACACCGGCCGCCGCGCAGGCTTCGATCATCCTTTCGGCGTCGGGCTGCGACAGCGCGAGCGGTTTTTCACAGAGGACGTGCTTGCCGGCAGCGGCGGCAGCCAGGACTTGCGGAAGGTGCTTCTCGTTCGTGCTGCTGATATAGACGGCGTCGACAGCCGGATCGGCTAGGACGCTCTCCAGCGTCGCGCTGGCTTGCTCGATCGAATGCTTGCCGGCGAACTCCCTCGCGCGTTCCGCGCTGCCACTCACGACGGCTTTCACAATGCCGTCGCGCTGAGCGCGAATTGCATCGACCATCCATTCGTCCGCGATGGTGCTCGCGCCGACGAGCGCCCACCCTATCGTCTTCGCCATGCCGTCGTCCTCCTTTTATTGGAACGTTCCAATTCGTTGATTGGATCGTTCCAACGAACTGTAGTAGACTGCCATTACCGTGTCAAACGATTTTTGGAACGTGCCAATTGTGCAAAGCAATGTGAAATCTGGTCCGACGATTCAGGACATCGCCGCGGCTGCGGGGGTTTCCAAGTCGACGGTGTCGCTCGTGTTGCAGCAAAGCCCGAAAATTCGGGCGGAGACCGCGGAGAAGGTGCGCGAAGCGGCGCGCGCGCTCGGCTACGTGTACAACCGAGGCGCCGCTACCCTGCGCGGCAGGCGAAGCACGACGATTGGGATGGTCATCAACGATCTGACGAACCCTTTCTTCGTCGAACTGCTCGTGGCCATCGAACGCGTGCTGGCGCAATCCGGATACACGACGCTGATGGCGCATACGGCCGAAAGCCTCGAGATGCAAACGCGTGTCTTGCAATCGATGCGCGAGCAGAACGTCGCCGGGCTTGTCATGTCGCCCGCGCTCGGGACACCGGATTCGCTTCCTGCCGAGATTCGCTCTTGGGGCATTCCTTTGGTGCTCGTGATGCGTCCTATGGGCGCCGACGTCGATACGATCGGCGTCGACAACTTCGTCGGCTTTCAGCTTGCGACCGAGCACTTGATCGAACAAGGTCATACGCGGATCGCGTTTGCCGGAAACCGGGCTGGTTATACAGTGGCCACGCAGCGAAGGCAGGGATACTTGACGGCGATGGCAAGGCACGGGTTGAGCGTTGATCCGCAGTGGATCGTCGACGTCGAATTGACGCCGGACGGAGGACGCCAAGCTGTACGCGCGATCTTCGATTTAGCGTCTCCGCCAACCGCCGTGGTTTGCTATAACGATCAAGTTGCGTTCGGGGTACTGCGCGAACTCGATCGGATGGGCAAGCGCGCCGGGAAGGCGCTGGCCGTTGTGGGTTGCGACAATGTCGTCGCTTCCGAGCATACGAACCCGCCGCTTACGACCTTGTCGGCGGGCGCGGATACGCTCGGCACGATCGCAAGTGAGACGCTACTTTCGCGGCTCGACGAGGCAGCGGACGACGGGAAACCGATCGTGCAGTATTTTGCAACGCCGAAACTTGTTGTGCGGGAGTCGAGCGTTGGGCCTGTGGGGGTGCATGGGGATTCGTGATTCCGCGGGCCCCGATCCGACAACACGCCACGAACTCGTTCGAAGTCAAGGAATCCGCGCTGCTTGCTCGTATCGGGATCGGCGTTCGTGCGCTTAACCATCGCAGAGTGCCGCCATACGGCTTCGGCGGCACACCCTCCACGCCGCCCTACTTCCGAGTAGCAAACTTAATAACCCCCAACCCGGCTGTCGCGTCGAAGATCGTGAAATAGCCGTTCATGAGCGGCAAGCCGAGAATCGCGCCACCGTCTTGCTGCGCCGGCGAAATCGCCAAGATAGCTTCTCCCACGCGGGGGGCATCCACTTGCCAATAATTTTGCGGCGGCACGTCCAAGGTCACGTCTTGCCCCCCGCTCACCCCTTGCAGCGTGAAAGACAGTGTTGGCCAGTTCGCCAAGTCGAGCGCGTTCGTCGGCGTCGCTTGCCCTCTAAGCGCCGCGGTCAACACATCCCGGTGCTCAGGTTGCAAGCTGGCCACGATCCGGTTGAGGATCGCCGGCCCAAGAACAAGCGTATTCGTTCCGCTATCGACGATTGAGTTACTTGGCATCCCTTGTTGCGGACGTGCCGGCACCGGGAATTGCTTGCCCCCGACGCTAACCGACAACAGGTTCGTGCTATACCAAGCGTCCGCCAGAACCGCCGCAATCTGAAAAGTGCCGGTATAGAGATCCGTCGCTTCCTCTCCGCCGCCTAGGATAAGGAATCCTTGGTTCATCGGATCCTTGCTCGGGTCCGCGCCGGTTTTAACGAAGGAGCGACGCGTCAGAAAAGCCATCTTCTCCTGCAACACGCCTTCGTTCGCCAACTGCATCAAGCAAGGAATGACGGAAGAGCGTCCCCCCCGTTCCACCTGAGCTTGCGAATATTTCTCGGGCCATGTGTTTTCAGGTAGGAGGTACGCATCGTCGAGAGGCTGATACGCTAGCCCGAGTATGCCGTCCGCCTCCCGGAACATATTCGGCGACGCGCAGTACGCAACAGCGACGGCCACGTCGGTTCCGGTCACGTCGCCAATCTTGACGGTATCTTTAAGTACCGCACCCAACCACTCGCTGCCATCGCCGTACGAATCGAATTGGGCTAGACGTGTCGCTGTCGTACCGTTGCCGAGTGTTGGAGAATACTTCTTCCCGTCGACCGCCAAGGCGCTGCTGCCGGTATCGAGGATAAGGTTTAGCGTTTTTGCGCTATTACCATTGCCGACCGTAATGGCGCCGGTGTAATCCCCACTCATATTGATGTTGGTGATGGGTATCCGTACCGAATTCGACATGATCGCTTCTCCGTTGGGCGTGCGGATGGCCGATCCATCTTTAGGGATCGGTCGATGGAAGCCGGTTGCAGCGCTGCTGCATCCCGGCTCGGAACGACATAAAGAACATCGCTGCGCGCAACGACCGAACAATAGAGCGATTCTTTCCGCAAAAGATATGAGGTATAGCTTAGGTAGGCGGGAACAAGAATTTCAAGTAAGTGAACACCCCTAATAAAAATATAAATTCGTTAGCCAGTTACTAACGAATTTATAACGATGGTTGGAAACCGTTTCCTACGTGCTTTTTTACTTTTTATCGGCGGAAATGGCGCACTTCAAGCACCGGCCACTCCTATCAATGACCGACGCGATAAACCCGGCCAGTTTGTATGCCGTCGACGCTGCGGCGATAGGCCATTGCCACGCGCGCTGCCGGTACAGTCTCGAATCCGCAAAAGAACGAGCCGAAGGCATCCACGGACTCCGTCAGCAAGGTCGGGCTGACAGCATTGATACGGATGCCACGCTCCAACTCACATGCCGCCGCGCGCACGAACCCCTCGATTCCCGAATTCACTGCGGTCGCATTCGCGCCTTGCGCAATCGGTTCGTCGGCAACGATCCCCGTAGTTAGCGTGATCGATCCGCCGTCGTGCAAATAATGCTGGCCCACGAGCGCGAGACGCACTTGGCCAAGCAACTTGTCTTGCAAGCCGACGTTGAAATCTGCCGCTGTCATTTTCCCGATCGGGCCGAAAAACAAGCTACCGGTGGTCGAAACGATCGCGTTCGCGCGGCCAATCTTTTCAAAAAGGGCGGCCACGCTATCCGTATCGGTGATGTCGACTTGGTAATCGCCGCGCGTGCGGCCTACGCGGACGATTTCGTATCCATCGCTGCGCCCAAGTTCATCCGCGACGGCACGACCCACGGTTCCGCTGGCGCCGATGACGACGATCTTCATGATGTGCTCCTTTTCGAATTCCGGTTGGAAGGCCCCTATTCTTCTACGAACCGACGATGCGATATATGTGCTTTAATTTCGAATACCCTTAACCCACAGTTCGCAATATGGACAAGCTCCGCGCCATGGAAACGTTCGTCGCCGTAGTCGAGCGCGGCAACTTCACCGAAGCGGCGCAGCAGTTGGAGATGTCGGCGGTTATGGTCGGCAAATACGTGCGCGAACTCGAGGACCGCCTGGGCGCACGCTTGCTCGAACGCACCACACGGCGCCAAAGTTTGACCGAAGCAGGCCGCGTATTTTTCGAAGACGCTAAGCGGGCGCTGGAGCAGGTGAGGATGGCCGAGACGTCGGTAGAACGCCTGCGCGCGTCGCCGTCGGGCACATTACGTATAAGCGCTCCCACGACGTTCGGGGCCTATGTGGTCGCTCCTCTGGCAGCGACTTTCCAACAGATGCATCCGAAAGTGCGCATCGAACTGGAGTTCAGCAACCGCATCGTCGATCTCGTCGAAGAAGGGTTCGATCTCGCCGTGCGCATCGGCCAACTAGCCGATGCCGATTTGATCGCAAAGCCGTTGACGCTGTATCGCATGGTGATCTGTGCGTCGCCGGACTACCTCGCGCGGCACGGACGCCCGCAAAGGCCGGAAGATCTGTCCACGCATCGCTGCCTCTCGCATACGGCTTGGGGCGGTCGTAACGGTTGGAAGGTCAAGGACTGGGAGGGGCCGGCGCATTGGGCCGACCCGGACTTCACATGCAACGACGGCAACGGCCTACGCATGGCTGCAATCGCCGGCGCGGGCTTGCTATTGCAGCCGGAGGTGTTGGTGGCCGACGACTTGGCGCGCGCAAGACTGGTCAAGGTGCTGGAGGGCTATTGGCCCGAGCCGCACCCCGTTCACATCGTCTATCGACAAGACCGGCGACCTCTGCCGAAACTCACTCACTTCATTGCGCATTTGCTCGAGCACGCGGCGGAGCAAGTAGCGGCATAGCAGACTCAATTCGGCATCGCTTCGTAGTGAACTTCCTTACGCCACGTGCCGTTGACGAATTCTTCGTCGGTCACCCTCATCTTGCCGCCGTCACCTTGGGCACCCTCGATGTGACGCTCCACCGCGATCGGCGTGTCGTGCTCGACCCGATACGTCGTGGCTTCGTTCGTACAGTTTTGTCGAATTGACGAGCGGACGGTCGCCCTTGCCTTGCAGCGTCAGGAAGACGTTCGTTAGGCTGATCGTCTGTTCCAATTTCGACTGCCGCTTTCCATAAACGAGCAGTTGGGCCGGCCCTTCGCAAGTGGATTCGCCGGACCTGTCCGTCGATGCGCGCGCGTGTTTGCGAACCGTCGGCGATCCCGAGTTCGCCTTTACGCGTTTTGCCACTCGGTCAGCCCTTCCCGAGCATTCAATTCGAGAAACGTCGGCATGCTGCGTAGCCGCTGTATGTAGCCGGCGAGATTCGACCATGAAGTGGCGGGGCGCGGCATGTTTCGGGTCCAACGCATCAGCATCACGGCGAGAAGATCGGCCGTGGTTAACCGATCGCCGAGCAAATACGGACGGCCATCGCCGATCAAACTGTCGAGCCGCGCCATCGAAGCTTCGATTTGCCGGCGCGCAAACGATTTGACCGCCGCAGCCCCCTCCGGCTCGCCGTCCGTCGCGGCATAGAACCACGCTCGCATCGCCGGCAACAGGGTGTTGGCAAGATAGATCATCATCTCGAACCACTCCGGCCGTTCCGGCGAACCCGGCGGTGGAGCCAGTCCGGCGTTCGGATGTCGTTCGGCAAGCAGCATCAATAGCGCGGCCGACTCGGTTCGCGGCACGCCATCGACCACGAGCGTCGGCACTCGCCCCATCGGGTTCAGCCGCAGATATTCCTCGGTGCGCTGCTCCCCCGCATCGAGATCCACCAGCCGCGTTTCGAACTCGACGCCCAACTCGAGTAGCATCCAGTGCACGGCCATACTTGCGGCACCGGGTGAATAGTAGAGGATGTACGACATGGTCCGGCTCCGGGAAGGTGACTTCGCAACCGCGTGATTCCCTCTCGGGAAATCAACCGGTCAATGAATTTCTTCGAAGCGCTGAATTCGCACCCCGTCGACTTCGATCGATTCGAAAAACGACGCCTTGGGACGGCACCACACCTTGCCCTCGGTGGATCGGTAGACGATCACCGGTGTGTGATCCGCTTCCATCGTGGCTTCGCAGACTATTTCGTAAATTCCGCCTTTGTAGTGCCGATAGCGAACCGTCATCTTTTGATCTTTATTCCTCGAATGACACATGCTCGCCGTCGCGCGACTGCCGGCCGAGCTTGCCCTCGCTTTCCATGGCGTCCTGCCAAGCGATCATGGCATTCGCCACGGCCTCTTTCTCGCCGCTGAAGGCAAGCACCGTTTCCCCGCACGACGGACATATTCCGCCGAACGCGGCATGAATTCCGTTCATCTTCCTCGTGTCCAGGGATTGGAAATCCGTGAACGCGGTTTTACACGAACCGCACGTCAACTTCTCGGGACGCAATGCGTCCACCTTCGCTTGTGCTTGCGCGACGCGTTGTTCCTTCGTGCCACGCTGTTTTGCCTGTCCCATGCCTACCCTATCGATGCAATGCCGCGGCGTCGGGATCGTCGTCCCGACGCCTGAACTCAATTATCCAACCGTCCCGCTTTTTCCCGGCTTAATTTACAACGCGTGCTGAACGGCGCGAGCAGATCCGGAGATGTCTTGGCCGACTCCCGCGATCGTGTTGCAGCCTGTCAGCACGAACAAAGCACCGACCAAAACCAGCATCGTCATACGAACCTTCGACATTCTTTCGATTCCTTTCATTTGAGCCGGAACACGCCAAATCGGCGCCGCTTGCGACGCGCACGGCCGAAATATGGTACCCGACCACGCAATGAGCGTCGACAAGTCGATCGAAAGTGCTCAACGTACAAAAGCATCGCCGCCATGGCAACGCATGGCGGCTTTCGTCTATGTTATTCGCGATGTTTGGATACTAGCCGGTCGCGCGCCCAAGCAGGCACCCCACAACCGGATAGAACTTACTCGCGACACTACATATTGGATGACGGCGACATCGACATACTCGGGCAGTAGTGCGTCGCGCTGAGGTAGGCGGTTTGCTGGGAGCGATCGCCGCTCGCGTTCGACGTAGGCGGGTCGATAAAGATCGACGCGTTGTGCGATCCCGCCGGGGCGGTGAACGTCATCGTTATCTTCCACCAATTGCCGGCCTTCACAGCGGTGAGCGAAGTGGGCTGCCCCGCGCCCCACGTTCCGCGCACGATGCTGCCGGTGTTGGTATTGAGCGCCCATGCGAATTCAGTGCCGCTCGGATCGTCGGTCTGAACGGACCCACCGGGGAACACCGTGGCGTTCGTCGTCGCCTGAACGTAGTCGCTGAACGTATAGGTCTGCCCTTCCTGCACGCGAATGATCTCGTGGATGTTGGAGAAAGGAGACCCGTTCGTCGTGGTGACCAGGGCAGCACGCTGACTCGTTCCGTAAATGTCCCCGGCCGCTTGGGCGGTCCCGCCGTTGCTTTGGCTCCAAGCTTCCGGCTCCGTCAGACTCAACGGCGCATTGACCAGATTGCCCGCGTAGCAAGCCGCGCCGTTCGGATCCTTGGACGGACCGTAAAAGCTCGCGATGCTCGATTGGATTGCGTTGTCCGTCGTACTCAACGTGGCTTTACTGAGAATCGCGCCTTCGAAGAACTGCACGGGCGCCGGGCTGCCGTCGCCGCCCTCGCCGAGCGAAAGACCGCCTTGCCATTGGCCGTTGAATGCATGTCCGGCGCTGTTGCCGAAAATATACGCCTCGGGAGGCACGCCGTCGTAAACCGCGGTGAGCACGCCTTGCGAAGCGTCCCCACCCTTGACCGCGAAGACGTTCGATCCCGTGACGGGCGAGTACTTGGACAGGACCGTGACGAATTTTTCGTTCGACGCTTGTTGCGGACCGTAAAGATAGACGCCGGCTTCGGCATCCACGCCCGGCCAGTTCACGTTGAGCCCATTGCAGACAGGGTCTTTGACGTTCGGCGCTTGGTTCGAATCGCCTTCGCAATAGCCGAATACCGCTGCGGCACCATCGGAGAATGCAAGCGCGAACATCTCGCCCTCGATTTCACCGTGCACATACGTGCTCGGATCGGCGCTGCTTTCCATGTTGCCGTACGTCCCGCAGCACGTCGAAGACTGATCGTATTGCGCGCCTGCCACCATGTATTCCGCGATGTCCGTATCGCCGATCGATTGGTTCACCGTACCGAATCGATTGCGGTATGCCTGACCGCCCAAGGTCGACAATGCCGGAATCTGCCGGCCGGCCGAGGCAATGAACGTCAGGTTCGCCGGCCTCCCCGCCAATGCCGGTAGGTCGTTCCCGACCGTGAGTTGCTGCGTGGGCGATTGCGCCGTGAGCGCGACTGGCGGTTGCAGCAACTGCACTTTGAGTTGCCCGCTAGTACCAGGCAGCGTAATCGTGGCGAAACCGTTCAGTACCGGAACGGTGACAGGGTTTTGCGAGCCGGGGCCACTGCTGGGCAGTGTCAACGATTGGGTCCCATCCTGGTTCAACTTGAGCGTCGCCGGCACGTTGCCGAATGCACCGCCCTTGATCGAACTGACAAGATCCACCTGATCGTAAATAGACGACACGGCGCACGACGTCCCATTACAGAACGACTGAACGCTCTTCACGTTCGCCGTGCCGATCAACGTGCGCTTGGCACCGTGCGGTAGCGTGAACGACGTATAGGGATAGATATCCTGCGTTGCACCGTCCGAAGTACGCACGAGACGGAACAGCGGTCCCGTGTAGTGCTTCGTGAGAAGCCGCGTGACGCTGTGCGCCGCCGAGCACGGCGTACCCGCATCGGCAGCCGCATCGCAAGGCAACGGCTGAGTGGCGCCGACTTCTGCCTGCGTGCTGGCGCTTGCGAGCGCCGTACTCGTCGGCGGCGTGCTGACATTCGCCACACTCGCCGAGGTGCCACCGCCCGACGACTCGCCGTTGCAAGCCGTCAAAGCGACAGCGGCAGAAAACAACAATGAAACCAGTCCAGCTGCTCTAAACGTCATGATCCCTCCAATAAGCGAGTATCGGATTACATGCCAATCATTAGGACAACTAAACATCTATAGGTAGCCGTTACCGATGAGGTACGACCATCTAGGAATAACCGACACGACGATCGGTATGTATTGAATAGCCGGCCCCGAGCTCAGGCTCGCGCGCCCCGAGGCGCGGCTTGCAGGCTACCTGCGGTAGAGAGCGAGTGTCAGCGCATATAATATTATTTATTATTACTAACGCTGACCCCTAGTACATTCCCGTATACGCTCGCAGCCCGACGCGGCCGGGGCCGGTGAGTCGTCGCCCAGGTTACCGAACGAATCGGTTTGTCTTGCTCGGGTGCCGACTATTAGTAATTATTAACCGCCTCGCGCCGAACGAAGAAAGGTAGGTGGCTACCGGCGTAGCGCTGTCGTATCGCGTTCGTCGCTGCTCGCGCCGTCTGCATCGCTTCGCACCGTTATCTTTTGGCGGACGACATGGCCTTGCTCCGCCACGTCGTCGTCACCCTCCGGCGACCCGGCGCCGGGCCTCGCACTCGTCCAGAGGTGCCGCAATTGCTCGCGCTCGCGCTCCTCGGCGAACACGACCGTCGAGGGCTTCAGCAAGTCGTAGCGAGAAACGATGCCGATGAGCCGATACGTTTTCTCGCTTTCGACCACGGGCACGCGATCCAGGCCTTTCACCGCCAAGCGCGCGGCCACATTCCGACAGGTCTCGCCCGGCAACGCAACGTCCGGCATCGATGCGCCGAACAGCGAGCCAACCGGCGCATCGCCATCGGCCGCGGATGCCTGATCGAGCCGTGCGCGGTCGACGATTCCCACGAGACAACCCGATCGCACCACGGGGTAGGCACGAAATTTTTGGCGCGCCCCGAAATAGTCCTCGAGGACTTCGGCGATCGGCGTTTTCGCCTCGATCGTCGCGACGTTGCGCGTCATGACCTCTTCGACGTAATGACGTTCCAATGGATCGATGCTGTACTCGCGATAGATGTGATAGCCGCGACGCGCGATCTTCTCGGTCAGAATCGATCGGCGCATGAGAAGCACCGTGAACCCATAGGCGACGGCGGCGGCGGCCAGCAGCGGCAACAAGGCATTGGCATCGCCAGTGAGTTCGAACGCAAATACGGCGGCCATGATCGGCGCGCGCATCATTCCACCCAGTGCCGCGGCCATGAATATCAGCGGCCAAACCGCCGGATCGCCACCGGGCATATAGGGCGCGGCGAGTGCGCCTACCCCTGCGCCCATCATCAGCAGCGGAGCGAGCACCCCGCCTGAAGTGCCCGACGCCAAAGCGATGACCCAAACGATGGCCTTGATCGCGACGATCGAGATCACGGCCTGTGTCGCGAGATGCCCAGCAAGCAGGTCACCGATCACGTCGTAGCCGACGCCGAGCACCCGTGGTTGAAAATAGCCGCCGATCCCCACGGCGATCGCCCCGAGCGCGGGCCACCACATCCAATGGATCGGCAGCTTGCCGAATGCATCTTCGACCTTATAGAGCCAGGTCGACAGGCCCCATGAGAGCGCCCCGGCGATCACGCCCGCAATGGCCGACGAGAGCAGGCCGATCGGGCCCAGCACAGCCGTATGGAGCGGAAACAACGGACCGGAGCCGAGCAGCAATGGCCGCGTGAACCCAGCGACGGCGCATGCGATGGCGACGGGCAACAAACTACGGGGTCGCAACTCGAACAGCAGCAACTCGATCGCAAGCAAGACCGCCGCAACCGGCGTACCGAATACCGCGGTCATCCCCGCCACGGCGCCCGCCACCAATAGCGCCTTTCTTTCCGCACTCGTCAGATGGAAGTATTGCGCCACAAGCGAGCCGATCGCACCGCCGGTCATGATGATCGGCCCCTCGGCACCGAAAGGCCCGCCGCTGCCGATCGCGATCGCCGAAGCCAGCGGCTTGAGAACGGCGACTTTCGGGGACATTTTGCTCTTACCGAACAAGATCGCTTCGATGGCCTCCGGTATCCCGTGGCCACGAATCTGTTCGGAACCGAAGCGGGCGATGAGCCCCACGAGCAAGCCCCCGATCACCGGGATAACGACGACGAGCAGCCCCAGTGTATTGCTCGAGGGCGGGCGATTCGCCGCCGTGAGTTGGTGGTAGAAGAACAGGTTCGTAAACAACCGAATCAGGTGCAGCAAAAAATCCGCCGCGACCGTGCTCAATGCGCCGCCTACGGCTGCGATCGCGCTGATGCGCAGCAGTCGGACGTCTGTTGCGAAATCGCCTTTGTCCCCGCTCATGAACATCCCTCTTCGAGCAGCCGAATCCCCTCCGGCCAACGGCACCATATATATCACAATGTGATGTATATGGTGCGAGGCGAAAAATCGAGGTGGAACGCGTATCGAGTCTCGAGCGTTGTGCGCGGAGCGATTCGCCCTTTCGCTTATAGCCGGGTGTTGCCCTCCTCGTCCCCGTTCGGCGCGCCTACGCGACGCACCGAGCGGTTCGCACGCGCGACCGATGTCCCCTGAGTGCTAGAGGTGGCGCCCGATTGCGCCCGGGCGGGAGGCGTCGCGCGTGCGCCCAGTTGAGCAAGCTCCACCGCTTGGAGATCGAACGAACGTCCGTTGCGCGCCGCGAATGCGGTTTCGCCGAGCGCACTGCCCCAGCCTGCGCCTGCCAACGCCAACGACAATCCGCTCAGTGCATACGACGCCCATGCGGGTGGCTCCTTGCCGAGCGCCGCAGCGATTTGCGTCGAGACGCCTTGCATGCTCGCGGCGACTGCCAGCGTCGAGCGGGCCACGGCGAATCGCGCGCTCGCGGCCGATGCGGTACCGCGCGACGTATTGGCGACCCCGCTCACCGCTCCCGAAAAGCCCTGTGCCGTGGCCGCTACACCGAAGCCGGTCGACACCCACCCGAGGATCCCGGCTGCCTGCGGGTCGCGTTCCGATAATGCCGAGGAGGCGATCGCCGTCGCGCCGCTGACGATATCGGCCGCGACCGCCCCGACCGCAAGCACGCCCGATAGCGTTGCGGAAGGCACGGTGGCGAAGGCCGCGAGACCCGCGCTGGCTTGTGCGAGCCCCGCTGAAATCGCGATGCCCGTACCGAGCGATGCAACGGCAACAGCGACGGCCACCGCTCCGATCACGATTCCGAGAATCGATTGCCAACTCAATGCGCCGGTTGGGTCGACGAGGTTGATGGGATCGCCAAGGCAGTAGGCATACCCGTTGATCCCGCCACCATGGAATGGACTCATCGAGTCCGGGCTCAAAAAACGCATTAGCGAGGGATCGTATAGGCGTGCCCCGTTGCCGAGCAGGTATCCGCCGGCCAGCACGTCGTAACGTTGTCCCTGTATGCCCAGCAAGCCGGGCAGCCCCGCCTCGAGCGGCCTAGCGCCGTAAGGCGTATAGGCGATGTCGAATGCCGTGCCGCTCGCACTCGATAGCGCAAGCCTTACCGTTTGCGCCATGTCGCCGCCGCAGAGCACGACTTGCGAAGAGGAAGCGCCGTCGCGCTGTGCCAACAGCAATTCGCCCTCGCGCAAGTACCGCCGCTGAAGCTCACCCTGGGGACCGCCCGAAAGCAGCTCGCCGATCAATTGCGTTTCTCGGTAGGCGCTGTGCGTCCGTGCGCCGTCGTCGGATTCGGCGATCGTCAGCCTATCGCGCGCATCGTAACGATAGCGACCCGGCACGCCTTCTTGCGTCCGTTCAACCTCGGTCAGCCTGCCTAACGTGTCGTATCGATATGCGCGCGAGGACGTACGCTCGAGATTGCCGTCTTGATCGTAGGCGAGCGTTTCCGTCGACGGATAGTGCGGATGCGTATGCGCGATGCCGGTCAATTGCGTCGGATCGTCGGGATTTTCATATCGATATCGCGCGACGTCTTGCCCGTCGAGGAATTCGGTCGTGATCGTCAGGATGTTGTCGCACCCGTCGTACGCATATCGTTGAGCCACGATGGCATTGCCGAACGAATCGCGCGGCGGTTGAGCGCCCTCGCATCGATAATCGACCAGTCGTCCGCGCGAGTCGTAGTTGTACGACTCGGTTCGCAACGTCACGTCGCGCGCCCGGACGGCGCGGCGCGCCAGCTTATCGGTGTTGGTATAGGTCTGCGTGATGACCGTATGTATGGTGCGATCGATCGAAAACGATCGCTCGATTTCGCGGCCGAAGTCATCGTAGCGGCACGTCACGGTCAATGCGCGATCCGATTGCATGTCCTGCGTGACGATGTGGTGGATGCGACCGTATCCGTCGTAATCGATTCGGCTGGCAAGCGTTTCGTAGGCGACCGATGCCGCTCGCCCAGCCGCATCGTATTCGGTGCGCTGCTCACGGCCGAAGCAGTCGATATACCGCAGCGGCCGCCCTTGCATCGAATGGATGTAACTGGCTTCGTATGGGCGGCCGGCATCGAGCCACGCTTCGCGCAGCAACTGGCCGAGCGGCGAGTAGGTGAACCGATGCTCGCCCTGCCCTTGCGAAGACATCGCCACGAGTTGCGCGTGACGTGGATCATAGGTGTACCGATCCTCGAGTTCGCGGGTGCTACGACGCACCGGTTTGTCGGTCAGGCGCGGCTCATAGCCGAAGTGAATCGATTCGCCTCGCGGCGTTTGCTCGATCGACGGCGCATCGAACGCGCCGTCATAGATGAAGGTCCGGCGTCGCCCGCCTACGGTACGGCTCACGCAACGATCTAGCCCGTCGAAACGCTGTTGGCCGATGACCATCGGCGCGCCGCTCGCGGGATGCAGGCGGATCTCGGTCGGCAAGTCGGCATCGCTGTGGCGCGCGTAGTCGTATTCGAGCGCAGTGCCGTCGGGTAGGCGCCGATGCGTCGTCCGCCCGAACACGTCGTAGTCGAATTCGGTCGTATAGCCGGCCGCATCGGATTCGCGTACGAGCCGGCCAAGGCCGTCGTACGCGCTGACGCTCTTGCTATAGATAGCGCCCTGGGTGTCGATTCGCTCGACCGACGTCGGTTTGTCGAATCCATTGCGCTGCGTGACGATGTGGCCCGACACGTGCCCCAAACGATCGTCGAGCCAGCAGGTTTCCGTACGGGCGATCGGATCGAATACGCGATGCTCTACGACGCCGTCACCGCGAATCGTCATGCATCGCTCGCCCCAGTCGTCGTATTCGTGACGGCTGACGAGCGCAAGCGCCGCATTCTCGAGCCAGTCGTGATTCGTTTCCTCGACGAGTTGCCCCGCCGCATCGTATCGCGCCGCATAACTGAGTCGATACGGCTCGCCCGCCGGTGCATCCGCTTGCATTTCGACGCGTATCTTTCGTTGCAGGCCGTCGTACCACGTGCGCGTCGTCAATCCGTTCGCGTCGGTCGTGGCCGCGAAGGCATCGTCGTCGGCAGCGCTCGCCAGTGCGTAATGGTAGCGGCGCGTGGCCTCGAAGGGCGTGTCGGGCGCCGTCGTTTCACTGGACACCCGCCCTAACGCGTCGTATCGATAGCGCACGTGCGCACCGCCTTCGGTCTCGACCTCTAGATCTTGCCCGTCCACGAGGGAGCGCAGCATGCGGGTGGTGCGCTGCGTATCGTCGAAGCCCGTTACCGTTTGGACGACTTCCAACGCGCCGGCATGCATCGCATACGTGAAGTGAGTTCGCGTCTTGAAGCCTTGTACCGTGACGGTCCTTGTTTTCTCGCGAGCGTGAAGGCTGGGGTCCGACGGCGTATCGTAGTAGCTCGTCTCCACCTCCCGCACCAATCGCTCGTCATCTCCGTTCGCTTCGTAAAGGCGCTCGAGCGTCTGCACGATCGCCGGCGGTGAATAGGGAAGTAGCGAAGGTATGGCGGCGTAACGATACCGCGTGACCGTCGAAGGGGCTTGTCCCGTCGTCTGCTCGGTTTGCGCCGGGATGACGCGCTTTTCCTTCATGAAGCGCACGAAGCCATGCGGATGCGGCGGACAGCCGTCCTCGCCGGCCAGGTCGTAGTAGGCGTATTGCTCCGTGACGTCCACCGCGTCTACTTGGCATAGTAGGTTGCCGTACTCGTCGAACGACGTCGTAACGACTTCTTCGCGCCGGCGTGGAAAATCGTCGTGCACCGCCCATGACGTGGAGACGCGCTGCGGGAGTTGACATTGCCTAGGCTGATCGGCGTAGGGCCGGCCGTCGAGCACATGATATTGCGTCTCTTGTCGGCGCACGTGAGCGCGTTCGCGGGTCTCCTCGCTCAACAAGAGATGAAAGCGATTGTAGGTCCTCGTGATAGTGCGCAGCACTCGCTCCGAGCTGCCCTCGCCCTCCATCCACGTTTCGACCGAGTCATACCGATAGTCTTCGAGCACCTTGCACAGATTGTCTTGGCCGTTGACCCAAACGAGACCGTTCGCGCCATAGCCGAGAAAATTGCGATTCGAATATCGATAGACCGAGCGCATGACCGGCTGCCCCGCTCGCGGCCCACGTACATGCTCGATCACATACGGCAAGTGCCCTTGCGGCGCTCCCGCGGGAAATGCGTGTCCTCGCGCCTGGTGACGAACGAGTTCGTAGCCGCCGAGCGGCGTGTCGACGCGAGAAATCAACGTATATTCGCCGAGCGTCTCATAGACGAATCGCCATGCCGCACGATTGTCGACAGGCAATCGCAATTCGGTCACTTGAGCATTGACGAGCCACATCGATAAGGTGGCGGCCTGCGGCGATCCGGGCCATACGACGATCGAGATAAGTCCGGACGCCCGAGTGATGGAGATGAGCGTGCGCGTCTCGTCGATTACCTCGCTGAGCATACGGTGGTTGCCGAAGGTGGCGTAGCGCAACGTCAGCGTGCGGCCTTCATGGGAGCGGATCGTCTCCGGCAAGTACAGGCCCGCACCGCCGCTTCGCGTCGACAACACTTCCGTCACGCCGGATTTATAGGCAATGACGAAATCGCTGCCGACTTTCTCGACGCTGAACGTGCGTAGTTTCTGATCCTCGACGACGAGCGTCGATCCCGTATCGTAGGCTCGATAGACTTCCCCGCTGGACAGGCGCAGTACCTGCGCAACGGCGTCGTAGCTCGATAAGCGCAGGCCCCAGCCGATGCCGAAGCCGCGATCGTCTGTCTGCATGGGATTGAAGGCGAGCGATGCGGACAAGGTAGGCCCCGTCAAGCCATTGGCCGCAACCGGCGGCAGCGAGAGGCTGACGGTGTAGAGTCCCGTGCGCGGATCGACACCGGTCTGCACGAAACTCAGAAAGTTGAAAGCGTTCGAATGCACGGCCGCGGCCTGTGCCGGGCCTGACGTATGGAGCGTCGTCATGGCGTCGTTTCCGAGAAAGTGGATATGGGAGGCGATTTCGAGTGCGGCGCTTATCGCCGGGCGATGAGGTGCAGCCCGCCGGTGCAGCGCGGGCCGCGCGGGAGATCAACGTCGGGTCAGGACGAGTTCGTTGCGGTTCGACGAGGATTTGAACGACACCCGTAGCGGATGATCGGTCCCGAACTCATCGCGCGCATCGACATCGCATGCGCCTTTATGAACGTTGCCCGCACTCGATTGCGCGATACCGTTCGAGCGAATCAGCACGACGATTCCGCGTCCGTCGCTTGGCATCGAAATGGGGTTATGCCGGCGATCGCTGAACGCGGCCGGAACGTTGTATTGGGCCATCGAGCTGCCCGGTGTGCCGAAACCCGTGAAGCTGAAGATTTCGCTCGCGGGATTCGTGCTTTCCCACTGGAACATGCTGGCCGGGCGAACCGTGAATTCGCGCAGCTTCACGCGGTTACCGTTGATCGAGAGTCCGCAAAAATAGTAATCGACGGTGCGCAAGTCCCAATCGTTCTCGTCGCCCACCACGCGTTGCGATTCCCAGCCGTGCTCGACCGACGTCGCGCGCTCGTCGAAGCTCGGCAACCGCTCCGGTACGGCTTCGATCGATTTCTGCACGTTATCGGCATTGGTCTTGAACACCGTCTGCGCGTCTCGGCGCACCTGCGCCCCGATCCGCTTGGGGGCGGCGTCGACCGTTTGAACGTAACGCACGACGAACGTGTACCCCTCGGCCGGGCCGATCTGACCGGGCATGCCGTCCCGCGCCCCGGGGAAAAACTCGTACTCGTTGCGAACGCTCGTCGTCCCCCACCCTGTCGCCACCGTACCGGACGCCGGTATGTCGGGCAGCACCTCGCCGCTGTTGTAATCGATCAGCCGTACGCTACGTTTTTGCTCCTCGCTCAAAGGCACGATCCGGCCGTCTTCATTGCGAGCGCGCAGTTTGACCGTGACCTCCACTTGCTGCCGTCCATTTCGGTAGAGCCGATTGCTGGGCGAGCTGACCTCGACGTCGAACGTTTCGAGCGTGGTCCACGTCGCCTCCTCCTGCCGGGTGCTCATCGTGCTGCCTCCCTGATTGGATGCTGTCGCCGCGAACGAAAGTTCGCTCGCGCCCTGGTGTCACTGCGCTACGTTGGCAGCCGTATTGGCCGGGACGTTCCACACTTTCAGGCACGAGACCTTGCCGTGAAGTTGCCCGCCTCCCGACTGTCCGCCCGACATCAGCGAATCGTGTATAAGCCTGCCGGACGGCAAGCCACGGCTTGCGTCGACGGCGGTAATGCGGATGTTGCGATTGGCGTCGCCGTTGCCCATCTTGTAGGTGGCGTAGCTCTCGTTGGTTCTGCAATCGGGGTTGTTATAGATGCCGAACTGAACGCCGTCTTGCGCCCCCGAAATCGAAAAGTAATAGTCGTCGTCGTTACTACACGAATTACTCGAATGCTTGAAGTTGACCGTTCCGTTTTGCATCGTGATTCTGCAATCCACGTGCGATTCGCCTTGCTTTCTATAAAACGTGATGACCGGGGTGGCGATCGCTTGACCGACCGTCGCAAGACAAAGACAAACTGCCATGACCTCTTTTCGCATTCTCATTCTCCTTATTGGAAAAACGCGGGACACCCGCGCAGGCAGCGCTCGTCCTCAGCCGTATCGTGCCGAGGCCGGGGTCAGTGCCGGCTTCCGCCGGAATGGGAAAGGTTTCGATGGAGCCAAGTCTAGGACACCGATTCGCCACTTCAAGGCTTTTTGGACGTCATGTCCAGATTGGATGGCATTATCGAATGCGCATAAAATGCGGGCGCTCGCATGCAATCGATATTGATCGCACGAACCCGTAGTTCTGACAGGACAGCTTCGCCGCACCCGCTGCCATACTCGTCTCAAACAGTGTCCTTCACGCCGGCCGAAACCCTCGGCCGGTATGAGTGGATTTACATCGAGGAGACGAACATGAAACTGGTTCCGCGAACCCGCGCCCCGTTGCAACACCTCTTTCCCACGCGCGTGCCGGAGGCCATCGGCGCATCGGTAGGTTCTGCTTGGCCCGTTACTTTTACCAACTACGAATTCCCCGTTCGCGGCCAGGGTACGATCTCTTTTACGTTCAAAACCGATCAGCCGTTTCGCATCGTTCTCGGTTCGGAAAAGAACCTTGACGGTACGGTGCTGGTGCTGGAAGTGGGACTGCAAAAAACCGCTTTGCGTCGCGACAATGGAACGGGGCAAGAAGGCGTGATTGCCGAGACCACGGCGAAGAAAGCGTTGCTCGATCCCGGAATTTCGATCTCCTACTGGATGAGCCTCGACTATCTGAACGCCCGCGTGCGATTCGGCAAGGGCGAGATGCTCCCGCAACTCATGGTGTTCGAGGCGCCGCTGCCCATTTCTCCGCCTAGCACGCCGGCGTTACCCGCCGGGGCGACGGCAAAGGCGCGCCGCGAAGCCTTTAAGCAAGCGGCCATCGAGGCGGCCGGCGATTACAAGAATCTCCGCTGCATCGGCCTCGCAACGCAGGCCGGAACGCCGTTGCCCGTGGCGCTCGGGCATTTGCTATGGCCGCTTCCGGTCGTGCTTGCGCCGCCGCCCGTCCTGGTGCCGAGCGATCGCATCACGCTCGATATGATCGCTCGGAACCAAGCGACCGTCGCCGCAAGCCTTCCCTCCGCTTGCCAGGTGTTGTACGGCAACGTCGCGGGACCCGCCGTCGAACTCGATACGGCCGACTTCCCCGATTTTGCCGCGGCGATCAATTACAGCATCATCACGCCGGGCTGTATCTGCTATGAGAAGTTGAAAGAGAAAGCCGGGGAATTCGGCAAGAGCGAACCGGACGAAACCTATCTGCGCATCACGATTGGGCCGAACAAGGGCGATTCGCCGGGCTCGCCGTACGTGCTCGAGATCTGGCCGGGCAATCACTACTCTCCGATCCACGATCACGGCGAGGCCTGCGCGGTCATCAAGGTACTGCACGGCGATATATGGGTCGAGCTCTACCCGGAACTAAACCCAAGCGTCACGGACTACTTTACCGAGGCGGTGTTCCACCAAGGAGAAGTCACTTACTTGACGCCCGAGTACTACCAAGTGCACAAGCTCGTGAACCGGAACCCGCCGGGCAATATGACGGCCACGATCCAGTGCTATCGGTACCCGGACAACGACACGATACATTGGGAGTACTTCGACTACATCGACGGCGATAAGATCAAGCAGTTCACGCCGAACTCGGATTGGGAATACATCGAATTTCGCGCGCTGATTCGTGCGGAGTGGGCAAAGGTCAATTGACGACTCCGTCAATCTATTGCGCATCGGTCGCACTCAAGTTGAACGAAAAACTGCCGTTAACCCTCACTGCTCCTTAAGTCCAAGGCGCAGTGAGGGCAAGCGCGCGGCGGGCTGCATCGCTTTACGCGCCATTGCCAATGGCCATTCGTTCAATGTCTGGGATTTTTAATGACTATAGCTCGTCGGCGCGGCCTCGGTATCGGCGCGCGGCTCGTCGCTTTTTCTTGCGTGCTCGTCGCGCTGATTTTTATTGCTTTTTCCTGGGCATTGACTGCGGCGGCCGGCGCCCAAGTGCGCGAACAAGTCATGAAGCGAATCGACGATAAGAATCGTTCGATCGCGCAAACGATTGCGGTCATCGATCATTCATTGTCCGCCGAAGTCGATCGCACGATGACGTTGTTCGAAAGCTTCCTTCCCGGCGGCTTCTCGCTCGACGACGTCAACAAGGTCGATATCAACGGCACAGCCGCATCGACGTTCAAAGCCGGCGATCACGTGCTGAACCTCGATTTTTCGGTCCCGGATCAGTTCCTTCAGCGCAGCGGCGCGATCGCCACCGTCTTCGCCCGCAACGGCGACGACTTCGTGCGGGTCACGACGTCGCTGAAAAAACAGGACGGTTCGCGCGCGATCGGAACGTTGCTCGATCGAAAAGGCCCCGCCTACGCACCCATGATGGCCGGCGGAACCTATACGGGTCTCGCCACCCTGTTCGGCAAGCGATATATCACGCAATACAAGAGCGTTGCCGATGCGTCGGGCCGCGTGATCGGCGCGTTGTTCGTCGGGGTGGATGTCGACGCCCAGATTCAAGCGTTGGAAGATCAAATTCGCGCGCTCAAAGTCGGCGAGACCGGCTATTACTTCGTCGTCGATGCATCGAACGGCGCCGATCGCGGCAAATTCATCGTTCAGCCGCGCGCCGGCGGCGAGCATGTCGACGACAAGAACGGCCCATATTCGCAAATGCTCGATACGAAAGAAGGCCGGATCGACTACCGCTCGGCCGATACGTCGCTTGGCGAAACGCAGGCCCGCGACAAAACGGTTTCGTTTTTGAGCGTGCCCGAATGGCAATGGCTGATCGGCGGCGTCGCCATGGAAGACGAAGTGATGTCGGAGGTCACCTCGATTCGCAATCGCTTCGCGGCGATAGCATTGGGGCTGTTGGCGATTTTCGCCCTTCTGTCTTTGATCGTCGTGCGCCGGCTTGTAAGCCGCCCGCTCGATGAAGTCGCTGCCGCGGCCGGTCGCTTGGCGGCCGGCGATCTGAGCGTGCGGCTTGGCTCCGCACACGCATCGCGCAACGATCCGCGCAGCCGCGCCGACGAAATCGGGCGCCTCGTGGGCGCCGTCGATGGGGTGGGCGAAGGGCTCGCCCGCATTGTCGCTCACGTGCGCGAGGCATGCGCGGGCGTGACTAGCGGCACTGCGCGTATCTGCGCAAGCAGCGGCGACATCGCCGCGCGCATCGCGACGCAGGCATCGAGCGTGGAGGAAACCGCCGCCAGCATGGAGGAAATCACGACCACGGTGCAGCAAAATGCGGAACATGCGGCCCGCGCGCACACGGTGGTCGATGCGGCGGCCGCCGCGGCCGCAGGAGGCGGCGATGCCGTCGAACGCGTCGTATCGACGATGAGCACGATCAACGGTTCGTCGCAGCGCATCGCGGATATCACGAGCGTGATCGAGGGCATCGCTTTCCAAACCAATATCCTCGCGCTCAACGCAGCCGTCGAAGCGGCCCGCGCGGGAGAGCACGGTAAGGGTTTCGCCGTCGTCGCCGCGGAAGTGCGGGCACTCGCTCAACGCAGCGCCGCCGCGGCCAAAGAAATCGATGCGGTGATCGCCGAGTCGACCACGATCGTGCAAGGCGGCTACCGCGTCGCGGAGGAAGCGAGCGAGGCGATGCGCGGGATTACGGCCCGCGTCAATGAAGTGCGCTCGATCATCGCCGACATTGCCGTCGCTTCGCGGCAGCAGTCAGTCGGGATCGAGCAAGTCGGTATGTCGATCGCCCAGATCGGCGAAGCGACGCAGCAAAACGCGGCGCTCCTCGACGCCGCCGCCGACGTAGCTCGCACGCTCGAAACGCAAGCGGCGGACCTCGACGGCGCCGTCTCCACATTCAAGCTTGCGCGTTAATCGATCGCCGGCCGCTGCCGGTTATACGGCGGCGGCCGTTAGTTGTCGGCGGTCCCGTAGTTCACGTACATCGACTGGATGCCCACGCGCCCGGGCCCCGTGAAGCGGTTCACGATGAAATTCACGCCCGCGCCGAAAAGACCGCTCGTGAGTCGATCGACGACCGTTTCCATCGCGACCTCGGGCGTCTTATACAGCCACCCACCCGGCTCGATATCGATTGTCTCGCCTGGAGCAAGCGCCTTCTCGAATACGTTGCCGTACCCGTGCACCCACAGCACGCCGTCGGACGTATGGCTGCGGAATTTATCGATAAAAAAACCGCTCTGCCCGAATAGCATGTTGCTAATGCCGCGGACGCGTTCGAACGTGTAATCGACGCTTGCGGTGGCCGCCAAGAATTGATGCTCGCGAACGTGGAGCTCTTCGCCCGCGGCGAGGTGGATCGGCACGATGTGCCCCGCCCCGTCTCGGCTGAAGGCGATGACACCGGGTCCGCTCGCCTCGGTCACGAACACTTGCATGCCGGCCATCATGCGCTTGACCGCGCCTTTGAGCGGCTTTAAGCCGACTCGGACGGTCGAATTTTTCCACAGCAGGATATGGTGTTCGAAATACACCGATTGCCTAGACACGTCGATCGACAGGACTGGCACGAGTTCGCCGCCGATATGGTAGGTCACCCCGCCATACGTTTCGTCGGCGGCACTTGTCGGCGCAAGCGTGGGAAGCTGGTTCATGTGCGGCCCCCTACATGTGTTTTATCGGAACGGGTATCGGCGCCATTGCGCGCCAATGCGTGATCGTACGCGCGGCTTCTACGGCAGCGCTAGACGTCGGCACGCGATACGATGCGTCTACGCTCGCAAAGCATACATTTCTTATTGTTTTGCGTTGATTTTTTCGACATCATCGACGCGTTCATTACTTCGCCGAATCCCATGACCACTCCATGGAATACAGCCCCGAACCGTCGGCGAATCAGGCCTGAGCGTATTCTTTGACTACGGTACGAAGCAGCGTCCGAAGGCGATGGGACGACGGCCCCGGCTCATCGTGGCGCAGAGTCAACGCCGCGATCGTCGGCGTGTTCGTTGCAACGGCGATCCATGGACTCGCATGGCTCGGTCTAATCGATTGGAGGCGGTCCGAGCGCGTCGTGCCTACAGCTGTCGAACGCGTGCCCTTGACGATACGGCTCCTTCCTTCCGCTCAAGCGCCGCGCGTCCAGCGGCCCGAACGCCAAATCCGGCGCGAGCTCGCGCCCAAGCCGCGAAGCGGCGAGCCGGTACGCAATCCGTCGGCGTCGAAGGCCCAATCGCCGAATGTCGGGCCCCGACTTGAGCCTGCCCATTCGAATAGCGAAGCGGTTCGGCCCAATGAGAAATCGTTCGATTGGCAGTCCGATCTGAATTCGATCACGTCGTCACGATCGATCCGATACGGAAGGGCGCGACCGGCACTCGGTGCTTCTTCGGCGGGCGCCGAAGCGGCCGCCGGCAGCGGCGAAGCGCCGCTCGCGCGCGAAATCTCGAAGTCGGCACGCGCCGATTGCCGAAACCGCTATGCCGGCATGGGACTGCTTGCCCTTCCGGCCCTCGCGTTGGATGCCGCTCGAGACGACGGCTGCCGGTGGTAGCGTAGCGTTGCTACGCTTGTCGGCTGTTCATCAAAATCGTTCGGCACGAAACGGATTTGGGTCGACGATCGTCTCCTTGCCCAACATCATTTGCGCCAGCAGCCGGCCGGTGACGGGGCCGAGCGTCAATCCATGATGCGCATGACCGAACGCGAACCACATCCCTTCTCGGCGCCGCGCCGGGCCGATGATCGGGAGCATATCGGGAGTACAAGGACGCCGCCCCATCCAAGGTTCCGCATCCAAGCGCGAGCCGAGCGGAAATAGGCCGCGCGCGATAGGCTCGACGGCGTCCAGTTGCGCCGGCGTTTTCGGCGCATCGCAGCGAGCGAGCTCGGCCCCTGTCGTCAACCGAATGCCGCGCGCCATCGGCGCCAACAAATATCCGTTTTCGACGTCGAGCACCGGGTGATTAAGGCGCGCCGGAGATTGCGCTTCGTAGTGCATGTGATAGCCGCGCTTGATACCAAGCGGCATGGGATACCCCAGCCGGGCCGCGATCGGCCCCGACCAAGGCCCCAATGCGAGCACGACCCGCTGCGATTCGATGCGGCCCTCTTGCGTTTCGACCGACCACCCTTCGCGCAGCGTGGCGGCATCGCCGAGGAATAGCCGCCCCCCGATCTTCGAAAAATGCCGGGCATAGCCCGCGACGAGCGCGCCGGGATCGCTCACGGATTCGGCGGCGGTGAACCGCAAGCCGCCTGCCAACGAATCATCGAGATCGGGCTCGAGTTGTTTCAAGCGGGCAGAATCGAGTGCTTCGAAATCGACGTCGTATTCCCTGCGCCACCGCTCGGCAACCGAGCGCTCTCGGTCGAACTTCGCATTCGTTCGGAACACCTTCATCCATCCCGACGCCCGGATCAAATCGCTCACGCCCGCTTGCGCCGCCAGCTCACGATGTTCGCTCACGCAGTGTTCGATCAGCGTCGCGTAGGAACGAGCGATCTCGGCATGCCGAGCCGGATGGGAATTGCGCCAATAACGCCAAAGGAAGGGCGCCAGTTCGCGCATGGCATCCGCGTGATAGCGTACGTCGAGCGCCTGATTGCCCGCATAGCGCAACACATCGGCGAAGGCGCGCGGAAACGCATAAGGATAGACGCCTTCTCGCTGAATCAACCCGGCATTGCCGAACGACGTCTCCATGCCTGGGGCCTTTCGGTCCACAAGTGCGACGGATAAACCGTTCTGTTGCAAATGATCGGCAACACAAACACCTACGATGCCGGCGCCCAGTACGATGGCGTCGAATTTCATTGAATGCCCTGACGTGCGGTTTGATTGCGCCTTGACGCGACGGCGCATAGATTAGCAAAGAAACGCATCGCGGCGTTACGCGACCGCCTTACCTTGATAGCCCGAACCCAAGCGCACTTTTCGCTCAATGGAAATCGCCCTTACCAAACGACGCGGCGCATGGCGCACGCTGGCGCGATGCCTCGGCGTCGTCGGTGTGTCCTGTGCGCTCGCGTTGCTCTCGGCCATTGCAGCGGTCGCGCTCAGCATGCCTTCGCTCGACGGCACCTATGCCGAGCGCCAATTGCACGCCAGCGTTTCCGTGGCGCGCGATGCCCAAGGCGTACCCACGATTGCCGGTAGGACGCGTGAGGATGTGGCTTACGCGACCGGCTTCGTGCATGCGCAGGAGCGCTTCTTCCAAATGGATCTGTTGCGCCGTTCCGCTTCCGGCACGCTGGCGGCTTTAGTCGGTCCTGCCGCGCTTGCCGTCGACCGCGCACACCGCGTCTATCGATTCGACTCGCTCGCCGGCAAAGCGTTTGCGCAACTTCCTCCCGCCGATCAAGCGCTTCTCGAGCACTATGCGGCCGGCGTCAATGCCGGGCTCGATGCGTTGAAGGTGCGGCCGTTCGAATATCTCATGCTTCGCACGGGGCCGGCGGCCTGGCGGCCGCAGGATAGCTTGCTCGCGATTTGGGCGATGTACTTCGATCTGCAAGGAAGCCAACTGCACTATAAGTTCGCGCGAGGTTGGTTGAGCGCGCATACGGATGAGCAAACTTTAAAGACGCTATTGCCGGCGTGCAGCGAATGGGACGCCCCCCTCGATGCGCCATCGATCGGCTGCGGCGCATCTTCCGTTCTTGGACCCGCACCGGATTGGCTCGGCGGTCCCTCCGTCCAAACATTGGGTCAGATTCCCTTCGGCACGCAGACCGGCAGCAACAATTGGGCAATAGCGGGCACACGAACGGTCACGGGCAGCGCGATCGTCTCGAACGACATGCACCTGACGCTTCGATTGCCGAACATTTGGTATCGCGTCGCTCTCGAATACCCGGACGCATCGGGCGCGACGCGGCGTATCGTCGGCGTAACGTTGCCCGGCACACCTGTGGTCGTGGCCGGCAGCAACGGTGCGGTCGCGTGGGGATTCACGAACAGCTACGGCAACGATCTCGATCTCGTCGAATTGAAATCGGACGCGCAACACGTCGACCGCTACCGAACGCCCAACGGCTGGGCGCCGATCGAATACGAAGACGAGACGCTCGACGTCCGAGGCGAGCAAGGTCGACCGATCCGCCTCGCCGAGACCGCGCTCGGCCCAGTCACGGAGATGGGCGGCAAACGGTACGCGGTTAGATGGGTGGCCGAAGATGAACGCGCGGTCGACGTCTCGCTGATTCGGATGGAGCGTGCGAAGAATGTGACCGAAGCGCTCTCCATCGGTGCGGCCGCAGGTATTCCGGCTCAAAATCTCGTCGTGGGCGATGCGTCGGGCAACATCGGCTGGACGATCGCGGGCGCGATGCCGGGCAGGCATTCGCAATGGGACGATACACTCCCCTATCCATCCGACGCCCCGGGCAAAGGGTTCGTCGGCTTGCTTCCGGCCGGAGAGCACCCGTCGATCGTCAATCCACCCTCCGGACAGCTTTGGACGGCCAACGCGCGCCAGTTGGCCGGAGGCGATTACGATCTGATCGGCGACGGCGGTGCCGACCTCGGCGCCCGGGCCCGTCAAATTCGCGACGACCTCACGGCGCAACGGAGCTTCGACGAGCATCGCGCCTATGCGCCGAGTCTCGACGACCGCGCGCTTTTTCTGTTGCCGTGGCGGGACCGCGCATTGCGCGTGTTGGATGCGCGAGCGATCGCCGGCCACGTTGAACGAGCCGAGTTCAAGCGACTGCTGCTCACTGATTGGCTGGGTTGTGCCTGTGTCGATTCCGTCGGGTATCGTCTGACGCGCGGCTTTCTATATAACTTATATCGATCGTTCTTCGATGCCGCCGATGCGCAAATGCGCAAGCTCGACCCCGAGGCGAGTTTTGCGCGTGCCACGCCGAGGTGGCCCGTGGTCTTGGCGCGCCTTGTCGATGAACAGCCGCCCGGCTGGCTGCCGAAGGGCCAAGATAGCTGGCGCAATGTGGAACTTCGCGCGATCGACGAGACGATTTCCCAATTGACCGCGCAATCGACTCCTCTGAGGGATGCCACGTGGGGGCGCCGGAACGCAGCTCGCATCGAACATCCGTTAGCCCTGGGGATGCCGTTCCTCGCGCGATGGCTTGCCGAGCCGGCCGACCCGCTGCCGGGCGACGGCAACATGCCGCGCGTTGCGACACCGTCTTTCGGCCAATCCGAGCGGATGGTCGTTTCTCCCGGACATGAGGACCACGGCATCTTCAATATGCCCGGCGGACAAAGCGGACATCCGTTCAGCGCCAACTTCCTATCGGGCTTCAGCGCCTGGGCGACGGGCCGCGCGACGCCCCTACTGCCCGGGCCGCAACGCCACCTGCTCGTGCTGGCACCGGCGGCGGCACCGGCCAAGGCCCAATGACCGCCCCTTTAGCCGAATGCACTTGCGGAATAGGTAGGGTCGTTGCAATGACGCAACGCAGCAATCGCCAGTCGGGCCGAAAGACGGGGCTTCTGATAAAAAATTTGTGCAATGCACTAGCTTTTGTATAGGGAAAACCCTAGAATACGCCTTAAGGGATAACCCTAAGCCGCATTTAACCGGGAGTTGCCATGAGCTACGTTTTCGCCCTCATTCAAAAGATCAGCGAGTTCTTCGCGTCCCCGCACCTGCCGCTCGATTCCGACTATTCGTTCGAAGCGCGTCATCGCGAAGCCGAGCGCGTTCGTCTGTCGCAAGCCACGGTGTTCGGGATTCGCCTCGTCGACTAACCCGTCTGGGTAGTCTGCAACGCGTCGGCGGCAGCCGACGCTTGGTAGTAGCGTTCGATTTCGTTCGGCTGCGCGAGCACGGTGCCGGCGCGCAGCACGGCCGAGGTGCCGGCGGCAACGCCGTAACGCAATGCTTCCTTCAGCGGCAGTGCCTGGTCGATCGCCCAAACGAACGCGGCGACGAAGCTGTCCCCCGCCCCGACTGCGCTCACCACGGGTACGGGTACGCCTTCCACATGGTCGACGCCGCTTTCGGTGGCCATCGAGGCCCCCTTCGCTCCGAGCGTCACCAACACCACACGTGCGTTGCCGCGGGCAACCAGCCGCTGAGCTTGTTCGGTCCATTCGGCTTGGGTTTCCAGCGGCTTACCGGTCAACTCGCGCAGTTCGTCGATACTCGGTTTGACCGCGTAGACGCCTTCGTCGAGCGCCGCCGCGAGCGCATCGCCCGAGGTATCCAGAATGACGCGTGTACCCTTCGCCCTTGCCGCGCGCGCGATCCGCGCATAGAAATCTACGGGAATCCCGGGTGGCAAGCTGCCGCTGGCCACCAAGAACCGGGGACAGGGATCGAGCGACATGAGACGGTCGAAACACGCCTGCGCTTCGATCGGCGAGACTTCTGGGCCCGGGGCGACGAACCGGTATTCTTGCCCCGTCGACGTTTCCCGCACCGCGAAGTTCTCTCGCGTCTCCTGCGCGATCGGCACGCAATCGATGTCGACGCGCTCCGCGCGCAATAGCTCCGATAGCGTTCGGCCCGTGCGCCCGCCCGCCAAATAGAGTGCCGTGCACTCCATCCCCAAGCGTCGCACGACGCGGGCAACGTTGATTCCGCCTCCGCCCGGATCGCGGCGTACGTCGCCGCAGCGCAGCTTGCGCGTAGGGACCAGACGATCGACGGCAAACGACAGATCGACGGCCGGATTTAAAGTAAGCGTAACGATGTCAGTCATGGCCGGGAAGATTTGCTGGCTAGCGTTATTGGTCGCAGTAGAGCACTGCTTCCGTCGTCGCCCATTGATGCATGTCAACGGGTGCGGCAAGGGCCGCAGTACCCCGCACGTCGCCATTTCCGGCGCCTTTGCCGCCTCAGTTGATCGATGTCATACGAGACGCCGGCTCGGTGCGCGAAGATGAAAGCGCCGCCGACGTTGCGACGTAGCTGTCTGCCCAAACAACATGCGCTCAAGAATCGATTTGCAGGCGATGCGTCGCGTGGCGCTCGCATTTGCTTTCACGTTCGCTCTGCTTTGCACCGGTGCCGTCACGATGCCGGCCACGGCGAGCGATGCCGTCCCACGCGTGGCGGTGCTCGTGTATCACCGCTTCGGGGAGACCGCCGCCGATTCGATGACTGTTCGCGTCGAAACATTCGAAGCGCAATTGCGCATGCTGCGCGCGCACGGCTATCGTTTCGTCGCGTTGCGCGATGTCGTCGATTGGATCGAAGGCGAGCGAGACAGCTTGCCGCCGAAAGTCGTCGCGCTGACGGTCGACGACGGCCATCGCAGCGTCTTCGACACGCTACGGCCGATCGCATTGCGTGAAAACCTGCCGATCACGCTATTTATCTATCCGTCCGCCATTTCGAACGCTTCCTATGCGCTGACTTGGGATCAGCTTCGAGCGCTGCGGGCTTCCGGCTCCTTCGATGTGCAGTCGCACACCTACTGGCATCCCAACTTCAATATCGAGCGAGCCCGCCTATCGCACGACGATTTCGAAGCGTTCGCCGCGATGCAGCTTCAAAAATCGCGCGCGAGCCTCGAGACGCATCTCCAGATCCACGTCGACCTGCTTGCCTGGCCGTTCGGCATCGTCGACGACGAACTCGTTCAAATGGCGCGCGCTGCCGGATACCGCGCCGCATTCGGACTTGGCGGTCATCTCATCGACAGACAGAGTCCGCCTTTCCGCCTTTCGCGTTTGCTGATCGTCGATGGCGATACGCCGGCCGTCCTTGCCCGATTGCTCGGCGAGCCCGCTTCAGCCGAGCACGACACCCACTTGAAGGAGCCCAAACCGTGAAATGCGGTCGACTCGTTGCATCATTAGGCCTACTGATCTTCTCCGCATCCGCCGTAGCGGCTCAAACGATATCGGGTGTCGTCGTCGATGCCGAAAACCATGAGCCCGTTCCCCACGCGATCATGACGGACGCGCAAGGCGTGCGACGTGCGGACGAGGCAGGACGATTCTCGCTCGATGCTGGCGCCGCCACCGTTGCGGTACGGGCGCCTGGCTACTTGCGCACTACCGTCGCCGTCACGCCCGATGCACCGTTGAAGATCGCATTGACGCCGTTTCGACCGCGCGCCGTCTATCTGTCGGCCTACGGCGTGACGAATGCGACGCTGCGCGATGCCGCCGTCGAGCTCACCGAACGAACGCCGATCAACGCGCTCGTCATCGATATGAAGGGCGACCGAGGCATGACGCCCTATCAGAGCGCCGCGCGCGATGCGATCGGCGCCTCGGCGCATCTCGGCGATCACGCACCGTCCGTCCGCGACTTTCAAGCGATCGTCGATGCGCTTCATCGGCGCCATTTGTACCTCATCGCGCGCATCGTCGTATTCAAGGACGACCCGCTTGCCCAGGCCCATCCCGAGTGGACGGTACGCGATGCGGCCGGTCGCCCGTGGCGCGACCGCGAAAACCTGCAATGGATGGATCCGTTCTCGCAAGACGTGTGGCGGCATAACATCGATGTGGCGCAAGAGGCCGCGCGTGCCGGCTTCGACGAGATTCAATTCGACTACGTTCGCTTCCCCGATGCGAGCGGTTTGCAATTTTCGCAGCCGAACACTCGCGCGAATCGAACGGGCGCGATCGTCGGTTTTCTCGATGCAGCGCGTACTCGGCTGGCACCGTATAACGTATTCGTCGCAGCCGATATCTTCGGTTACGTCTGCTGGAATCTCGACGATACGGCGATCGGGCAGGAACTCGACACGCTCAGTGCACCGTTGGACTATATTTCCCCGATGCTTTACCCGTCCGGTTTTACGTGGGGACTGCCGGGATGTACGAACCCCGTTGCCGATCCGGAGCAGATCGTGCGCCGCTCGCTGCACGAAGCGAAGCTGCGAACCGGCTTGCCCGGCGTACGTTTTCGCCCCTGGTTACAGGCGTTTCGCGATTACGCGTTCGATCGGCGCGAGTTCGATGCCACAGCCATTCGTGCTCAAACGAAAGCAGCCGACGACGCAGGCACCGACGGATGGATGCTATGGAATCCTCGCAACCGATACGATGCGGCCGACTTGCCGCGCTAGCCGTCGTTTTTTCCTTCTGGGCCGTCGTGCTGGCCTGGGCGGGGAATTGCGCGGGTGCCGATCTCGCCGGCGATGAGACGTCGACGCAAAGCAACGCGCTGACGGCTATCGTCGAAGGCGAAATTGCCGCGGGACGCATCGGCGGCGCCGTCATCGTCGCCGGCGACGCCGACGGCGTGACGTATCGGCAGGCATTCGGCCGTCGATCGATGAGGCCTACGCTCGAGCCGATGACGCTCGATACCGAGTTCGACCTCGCTTCGTTGACGAAAGTCGTGGCCACGACGACGGCGGTTATGCAGCTCGTCGAGGCGAACCGGATTTCGCTCGACGCCCCCGTCGCGCGATATTGGCCCGCTTTCGCGGCGAACGGCAAAGCTGCCGTGACCGTACGCGAACTTCTCGCTCACACGTCGGGTTTCGCCCCCGACCTGCCGCTCGGAACGCGCGCGAGCGATCGGGCCGGCGTCCTGGCGCAAGTCATTGCCGAGCCGTTGCGCGCGCCGCCGGGGCAACGCGTCATCTATAGCGACATCAACTTCGTCGTGCTCGGCGAGTTGGTTCGCCGCGTCTCGCACCGATCGCTCGACGAATACTGCGCAACGCATGTGTTCGCGCCGCTCGGGATGAGCGACACCGCATTTCGGTTAGACCTCTCGCGTATCGCACGCGCCGCACCGACAACATCGGATCGGCAAGGCATACGAACGGGACGCGTCCACGATCCGACAGCCGAGCGCATGGGCGGCGTATCAGGCAACGCGGGACTGTTTTCGACGGCCGACGATCTCGCGCGGTTCGCAGGCATGCTGATCAACGGGGGACGCCTACACGGCCGGCGTATTTTGAAGCCGGCGACCGTGGCGGCACTCGCGCTGCCACAGACGCCGTCCGCTTCGGCTCGCCTGCCGGGCGCCGAGGCGGAACTGGCACGCGGGCTCGGTTGGGCGCTCGATGCGCCGCTCGCCTCGAACCGAGACCGCCTGCCGGCGCTCGGCACGCTGACTCATACGGGTTATACCGGCACTGCACTTTGGATCGATCTCGTATCGAGGCGATTCGTCGTGATCCTGACGAATCGCGTGCACCCCGACGACAGCGGCGATGCGAGGCCATTGCGCGCGCAAGTCGTTGCCTGGTTCGCTAGCCGGCAGCCGGCGATGTCTGTGAACGACGTGACGCGCGCATTGCCCGGCCTCGAGTCTGCCGTCGCCGCGGCGCTTCGCTTGCCGCTTGCCAAAGGTCCCGTTCGTAGCGGTATCGATGTGCTCGAGGCACAGCGCTTCATGCCGATGGACGGGCTTGCGCTCGGCCTCGTGACGAATCGCTCGGGATTCGACGCGCTCGGACGCAGGACGATCGATGTCTTGGCCGCCGCGCCGAACGTGCACCTCGTCAAGATCTTCGCCCCTGAGCATGGACTCGGCACCGATCGCGACGAGCCGCTCGGCGATTCGATCGACCGGGCGACCGGTATCGCCGTTCATAGCCTTTACGGAACGAGTCAGCGCTTTCCACCGGGTTCGCTAGACGGCCTGGATGCCCTCGTATTCGACATCCAAGATGCGGGCGTTCGCTTTTTCACGTACGAGACGACGCTCGGTTATGCGCTTGAAGCGGCCGCAAAGAAAGGCATTCCGCTCTTTGTCCTCGATCGTCCCGACCCGCTCGGCGGCAACCTATTCGGCGGACCGATCCTCGATGAAAATCGCGAATCGTTCACAGGCTATTTCCCGTTGCCGTTGATGCCGGGGATGACTGTCGGCGAACTGGCGTCGCTGTTCAATAGCGAACGTCATATCGGTGCCGACCTACGGGTGATCTCGATGCAAGGTTATTCGCGGGCGATGCGGTTCGGGGACACGGGGCTTGGATGGGTACCGCCCTCGCCCAACCTGCGCACCGAGGCGCAACTCGGTCTGTATCCCGACATCGGAATGGTCGAAGGCGCCAACGTCAGTGTCGGCCGCGGAACGCCGCATCCCTTCGAATGGATCGGCGCGCCCTGGATCGACGGCCCTCGGCTTGCCGCGTCGATCGATGCGCTCCATCTTGGCGTGCGTGCTGTCCCCATCGATTTCGTGCCGACGGAATCGATCTATCGCGGGCAACAATGTCACGGGATTGCAATCTCCCGAGGCACAATGCCGACCCCTCCCGGGGAACTCGGAATAGCGCTGCTCGCCACGCTGCGGGCGTTGTATCCCGCGCAGTTCGACCTGGCGGCGACTCGCGCGTCGGTCGGCTCTTCAACGGTTTGGCAGGCGTTGGATACGGGTGCCGGGACAGCAGTAATCGATACCATTCTTATAGAAACCACGACGCGGTTCGAATCGATGCGCGCGCGCTACCTGCGCTATTAGCACGATCGTCGGCCGGTTATGTCCGTTACGCCGGCTCGCGCCGCTACATCTCCTTACAAATGTCACCAATGCGCTGTCCACCGATGGACGCCGCGTCGCGTTTTTGGGGACATCCTCGTAAGGAGTTAGCCATGAACGCCAATCTGCCGTCGAATCCGCAAAGCAATCGCATCCACCCGTTGATCGCCGCCGCGGCCGTCGCGGTTATCCTTGTTAGCGCAACCGGCGTCGCCGCCATCACCGGCTGGCTCCCCACTTCGCGAGCCGTTTCCGCACCGCCGGAGCAAAGTGCGTCGGCTGCCCTGCAAAGCGGACAGGTCGCCAGCGCCCCCGTAAGCGTCGGCTCGGCTTATCGTGCACCCGCACCGCTCGCCACCGAGGCTCGGCCTCACCATCGCGTGGAAAGGCCGCAGCCTCAGCAGGAAGCGGGCTATCGCGAGGTCGATAACCCCTACCGCTCCACCGCATCGCGCACTCCCGCCTATGATCCGAATGCCGGCGAGATCGTCGCCGTCAACGCGGTGCAGGCGCCGGAACCGACGACGGGCATCGGGGCGGTCGGCGGCGCGATTGCGGGCGGCTTGCTCGGTACTCAAATCGGCAACGGTCGGGGCCGGACGCTCGCGACCATCGCAGGCGCCGTCGGCGGCGGCCTCGCGGGCAACGGCATCGAGCACGAAGTGCGCAAGGCGACGTCGTATCAAGTTCAGGTGCGCATGCAAGACGGCAGCTACCGCAACTTCACGTACGCGAGCCAGCCGCAGTTCGAGCCGGGCGAACATGTGCGGGTCGTCGGAGATTCGCTCACGCCGGCGTAACGATGCGACGTCGGATCGGCGGTTACAGGGATTTACAACGCGCAACGTTTATGGCTCGGCGCGTTAACCGATCCTTAAGGTTGATCGAGCAGACTGCAATCATGGACCGTAGGCGAAAGATGCCCACGGCAATTCATGTCAAAGGAGGTGCCGATCATGAAGTTTTCGTTTAGAACGCTGGCTGTCGCTTTCGCATTGCTCCCTGCGGCGGCGTTCGCTCAAACCTCGAACGAGCCGCTGACGCACGCGCAGGTGATGAACCAACTGACGCAACTCAGAGCGGACGGCTACAAGCCGAGCAAGATTCACTACCCGGCCGACATTCAAGCCGCTGAGGCACGCATGGCGGAGCAAAGCGGGACCGCTCTTTCATCGACTAGCGGATACGGCGGTGCAACGAATGGCGCGATGCAATCGGGCAGTGGGATGACGTCGAACGGAACGCAATGGCGTTCTATGTACTCGCATCATTGATGAGAACCTGTAAGCAAGCGCGAGAGCACGGCGACGAAACGATGCCCTCGCGCTAGTTGTTGCGACCGGCGCGTGCGACGAAGTCGGATAAAAACCGCTCGATGGCTAGTACATGGTCCGGCGAGCGCAGCAATTCTGCGATTTCGTGTGGATGCTTGCCGATCAGGGGAATGCGCAAGAAAAGATCTTGCATGAAGCTATCGCTAACGGTCGAAAGCACGAGCCGAAGCGACGCCAGCATATCTTCTCCGCGATGAGAAGCATGCGCTAGGGCGATCGGCTTTCCGATCACCTCGAAGCGAGAGACCATCCAATCGATCGCGTTCTTCAAACCGCCCGGGATGGCGTGGACATACTCGGGACTCGAGATGACGATACCGTCCGCGTCCGCGACGAGCGCTAAGAATCGATCCACTTCGACCGGCGTGCTATCGCCTTCCAAATCCGGCGAAAAAACCGGTAGTCGATCGAGCCGATAAAAGACCGAGAGGTCGATACCGGTTGGCGCGATTTCTTTCATCGCCAAGAGCAAAGCCGTATTGGTGGATGCCTCTCGCGCACTGCCGGAGATTGCCAAAATTTTCATATGGGGTGGCTTCATAAGCTAAAACAGGTTTTTCTGTCATTAGACTTTCAGATTGCGATTTAGGCCGTCGTGTACAGCCTACTCGTAGGCCCGGCATGTTACAGCGCGCGTCGCTCCCCCATGCATCAGGCACGTATCGTGCGCCGCTTGGCGGTGCCTTCGTTCGTGCCCGATCTCTCAATGACGCTATTTCCTCGAATCGTGCTGGCCGCATCCGTGGCCTGCTTCATGACCGCGTGCGCCCACATGGGCCCAGCTAGGCTCAAAGCGGATCAAGTCGATTACACCCGCGCGCTCGGCATGGCGAAAAAGCGTGCCATCCTCGATTCTATGGTTCAGCTACGTTTTGCGGATGCCCCTTCCTTCTTGACCGTCAGCCAAATCATCGCGGCCTATACGTTCGACGCATCGGCGGGCGCGACGTTGAACGAAGGCTCTGGCGCGCAACCCAGCTACGCCCTCGCAAACGGTTCGGTGTCCTATTCGAATCACCCCACGTTCACGTTCCCGCCAACCACAGGCGATGCTTTTGCCGCGGCATATATCCGTCCGTTGGCGCCCGCGCTCGTGCAGCCGCTCGCGCAAGGCGGCATACCGATCGATCTGCTGCTGCGGATCGCCGCGCAATCCGTGGCCGGGTTGCGCAACGGCACAGCGCTCGGCGGCTCGCGCAGCGCGGGCACACCGGGATTCTTCCAGTTGCTGCATGCGGCGCGGCGTTTGGCCGCGATCGCCAACTTCACGAAATGCCTCGCTACCCAACTGATCGAACGCGGCATCCGCGTCAACGGCGTAGCGCCCGGGCCCTTTTGGACACCGTTGCAAGTCACCGGCAGCCAAACGACCGAGAACGTGCAGAAGTTCGGCGAGCAGGTGCCGATGAAACGGCCGGGCCAACCCGCCGAACTCGCCCCTGTCTATGTGCTGCTGGCCTCGGCCGAGGCCAGTTACATCACCGGACAGATCTACGGTGCGATGGGCGGAAAGGGGCAACCTTAAGCGGGGAAGTGCCCCTCGCGTGCGAACCGCCTCATCATCGGCGAAACGACTACGACACAACTACGCGTCGCGCGGCCATATACGGTCGATGGCGTCGAGTTGAGGCGGTTTGTGAATCATCGAAATCAGTTCGCGCTCGCCCGTCACGCTCTGCTCGAGTGTCGCGCGCACGCCGAAGTTGACGCCGGGGCTGCTTTGCCGTCCCACGCGCTCATAGACCTTGAATTCGACGGGCAGCCATGAATCGGGCCGCGCGAGCACGTCGGCATAGTCTTGCTCCCAGTGGGCGATTTCCTGCTCGCTCGCGCCGTTGGCACGCAACGCGCTCGCGCGGTCGGCATAAGCGTCGAGTCGCTTGGCCGCATGTTCCCGCAGGCGAAAGCGGTGAAACAATAGTTGGTTGTCCTTATGATCGGCCTTCACCTGCGCCAAGTGCGATTCGATTCGCTCGCGACCTCGAGCCAACACTTCGGGGCGCTCGGCTTCACTCGGCATCGCCGGATTGTCGGGGTCGAGGCCGAACATCAAGGCCCACCGCTCGTCGTTGCGGACCGCGTGCGCGTAGTCGTCGAAATGGGCAAACTCGGTATCGGCGTAGGACACGCGATGCACGAGTTTGCCTTCCTCCCGGACGAGCGACATCTTGGCGACATGCTGCCGATCGCGGATGCGGTAGCGCACCATCGGGAAATCGCTCGATAGCAAGCCGAAGTTGACGGCTTCCTTCGTCGCCTGCGGCGAATCGCCTAGGCTCGTGCTGAGTCCCGCGCTCGCGATATGCCGTCCGCCTCGGCCGCTGCGATGGCTTTCCACCGCCGTCGTGCCGCCCGTATCCAAGCTATCGCCGACGTTCTTCGAGGCATAGTCGTAGGCATAGCCGAATTGCGGGCCCAAACGGGCCGACATTTCCCCGACCGACGCTTTGACGCTCACGCCACCCGATACGTTCACGCCGTGGCGTCGTTCGTTTTGATGCTGTTCGCTCCATACGACGGAGAAATCGTCGTTTTCGATAAAGCGTTGAGCTAGGGCTTGCCATGCCCCGTCTTCATCGGCGAGATCGCGATCGCGCGCATGGTCGAACATGAACGCGTTGACGGCATACATGCCGTCTTGCAAGCGCTTATCGTCGAAGCCGCTGCCGTCCGCTTTCATACGACGGGCGACGATCAGCGAAAACGCATTGCGATTCAATCGATCGGTTTGATAGGCGACGACATTCGCCGTCACGCCGGCCCGAACGATCAGATAATCGCCGCCGACCTGAATCCCCGCCCCCGCATCGAACGCGACACGATCCTGGGAGCCGGCCGAGAAGTAAAAGCACGCCGTGCGACGTCCGTATTCGGCGAACGCTTGGCGTCCACCGCGCACACGCAGATTCAAGCGAGGCGAAATCACGATACCGGCCGCATGCAAGAGTTTGCCGACGTTGGCGGAAAGGCCCGCCGTGCTGAAGCCCACCTGACCGCCGTCGACAAGCACAACCTTGCCGCCGGATTTCATCGTGTCCGCCAGTTCGTCCAGTGCGGCCTTTTGCGCTTCGGGCGAAAGGCCCTTGGGCTTGATCGGCGCAGCGCGCGCAATGCGCTCGAGGGTCTTCCACTCTGCCGCGGCGACCTCCTTCGCCTGCGGCAGCCGCCTTGCCATGACGTCGAGCTTGTCGATGTCGAGCGCCGCACTACCGTTCGCTAGTCGTTCGCGTAACGGCGCCCAAGCGCGCTTTCCGCCGCGCTGGGCGGCACGCCGAAGCGTTGTCGCAAAGTGCCGCAATGCGAACCAGGCCTCGCGATGAGCAGGCGATGCCGCGGCGGACGGAATCGGCAGCCGTGCGAACGCATTTCGGACGTTGCGCGCAATGGCGTCGAAATCGTCGTCGCCAAGCTTGTCGCCGTAGGCAACGTCCGGGCGATTCGCCCAATGCGCGATCTCCGCGCGCTCCGTCAGGACCGATACGGCATCCGCGCCTGTTTCCCTCATGCGGGCGACGATGGCATCGAGCGAGCGCGTGGGATCGCCCTCGGATCCGTCTGCGCCCTGCTCGGCCGCCAGGGCATCGAGCGCGGCTCGCGTCGATCCCTGCAAGGCGGCGCGCTCCTTGTCGACGATGTCGAGATGCGCGCTGTGGATGCCTTTGCTCAAGACGGCGAAAGCGGTTTTCTGCTTGCCGATCACACGCGGCAGTGCCGTCTTCCAGCGCGAGGCGGACGCGCGAGGAATGGACGTATCGATGGTCTTAAACAGACGCGACTTCACTTTGGCGAACGCCGTCTCCGGGCCATCGGTCATGTAGTCGTTGCGGCCCGCGAATACGGCGCCCGTTTCGGCCGGCGTGAGTGCCGCCAAGTCACCCGCTCGCCAGAGCTTAGCCGCGGCCAATGCCATCGTGCCCAAGTGCCGCTGGGTGGGATCGGCGGTCGGGTCGGCGAGCCAGCGCCGGGCCTGTCGCAAGATCTGACGTGGATTCGCGCTGCGCGACGAGGCGCGAACGATCGCATCGCCCGCGCGCAACCATACGCGGGGGGCGTACTTGACGCCCTCCCCCTGCGGCCAGGTCGAACCGGCCACGCGGTGCAACGCCTCATAGCCGTTAGTCGTTTGCGCCATGATCTGCGCTGCGCGCCAAGCATCGCGCTCGACGTCCTGCGCCATGGCGGTCGATGCCGGCGCCAAGTCGGCCAGATCGAGGCCTTGTTGAAGACGATCGAGCACGTCACCGGCCAATGCGACGTTCCCTCGCGTTGCCCATGCGATGGCATCGGCGCAGGTAAGCGCATCGGCATAGGCGAGTTCGCTCGGGCCGGCGCTGGGCGCCGCGGCCGGTGCGGCAAAAACCTGCGCAATCCTCAGCACTAACGCTCGAGCATTCGCCGCCGCCTCCGCGGATGGGGCACCGTTCGGCCCGGTGGTCCTGAATCGCTTCGATGCCTCGGCAACATAGGCCTCCTCTGTGCTCAATGCGGACCGCGCCCGCGTATGCGCCGCATCGGCAATCGGCGTACGCTCTATCGGGCCGAATGCATCGATCACGCGGCCCATGTCCGCGTCGGTGCGCCGAGAAGACGTGGCGGCGTTTTGGAAGGTTTCGTGGCCGGATGATGCCGATGACGCGACCGGCAGCGAACTCGACGAACTCGTCGCCGTCGAGTTCGGTGTCACGAAAGTCTTGCCGAATCGGCGGCCGCTATAGAAAGGGCTGTTGATTTCGAAGTCGCGCGTGCCGATGTCGCGCAGCTTGGCGGGCAAACGCTTCAAACCCTCTCCGAGGGGCGTCGCGTTTGTCTGAACCGCGGTCGCCGGGGACGCTTCCACGACGAGCTCGCTCGCGGTTTCCCCGATGCTTTCCAATTCCCACTGTTCATGCGCCGGCGGCGTACCGCCCGCCTGAGTCGTCCTGTCCATGGCGTTCGCTCTCCGAGCGGTTGACGTCCATGCAATGTCAGGTCCGACCATGACCTCCTGAAGCAACTAGCGAAGCATCGTGGCGTTATGCGAAAAAGTAGCCGGCCAAGTCGTCGTCGAGAAAACGGCTCACGGAGAGCACGTCGTCGAGCGCCCACACGCAGTGGTACCACCCCGTCGGCACGATCAACAGGTCGCCGGGTCCTACGACGATATCGACGTAACGCGCATCCGCGAAATCGGGAAAGCGAGCGAGATCCGGGTTCGCTGCATCGACGCGGCAGGGCTGATAAAGGTTGAATGCCGGGAATGCGTACAGCCGGTCACGCTCGCTCGGCGCAAAGAGCCGCACCTTTTTGCGCCCATGCACTTGGGCGAGGAACGAGGTGGCGACGTCGCAGTGCAGCCGCGTCACGAGCGCATCGTCGCGACGCGCACCGGCCCAAATTTGAGCCGTGCTGAAAGCGGCGAGCTTGAAGAACGGAAACGGAAACAACGGTTCGAGGACCGCCGGTAGCAGGCATCCGTGCGTATAGGGTGCGGCCGATTCAGGCCCGCGGGCACTCCCCGGCGAGCCCGCTAGGGAACCGATGAACGCGCGTAGGGACAACACGCGCCCATGTGGCCCGCCCACGAGCGGCACATCGCCGTACCGCGCTGCGAACTGCTCCATCGACCAAGCGCATGCCGGCCAATCGAGTACGCCGCGCAGACAGAGCGGGCGGCTTGCACGCACGTATTGAAGAATCGTCCGCGCATCGGCCGACTTGCGCTCCGGCACCTCCGACAGCGACGAAGGCGCCATGGCTCGCGCCCGCGCGAGCCGGGCGGCGGAGGTAGCCGACGGCCGTTTGAGCAATTGCAGGAGGTGGTGAGCCGCTTGCGCATCCCCGGCGATGGAGAGACGGCCGGCAAAGCGCTCGCTCCTCGCATCGAAGCTCGTCGGCGTGTCCAGTATGGCGTCGAGCGTCGCGCGCGTCATGGTGACCACCGCGTCGATGCGCGTGGGCGCGAACGCATCTGCGCCGTCGATGGCCTCGAACACCGCTCCCAATCGAAACGCTTTTTCGTGTTTTTCCCCGGCCTCTTCCACCACGACGCGCACGCGCGCCTCCATTGAGCGAGGAACATAGCATTGCGCGGCTCGCGATGCGAAGCGATCGAGCGCAGCGACTTCCTGCACGTTCATTCGTGTCTCCTCTTTGTGACGCTTGGAATAAGCGCCCCCGAAAGATACGTTAGCGGCAATCATGCGAAACCACGCGGGGAACGCGAAGGTGCGACACGGGAGGCGAATCGGCTCGCGTGCGCGTGGGGCGGGAAGCGGCTGCGGGTCGCGCCGCTTCTCTCGACCTACCTATCTTGAACGAAAGAAGCCGCGCCCCCGCGAGCGAACGCGAGAGGGGCGCGGCAAAACCGCCTGCATCCGAGGACAAATTAAATAACACGCAGACGGGGACACGGCATTGGGCGATCCGTGTCGTGAGAGCTCGTACGCTTTCGATTAAGAAAGCGGTAGAAAGGTGGCGACCGGCGTATTGCAAATATGCAACGATCAACCTTAAATCATAGAATACCGAAAGATCAGACCGAGTGAAACTATCAACTCTGATAGGTTCAGCCGAGTTCCGCCTGATAGAAAAGACAAACATGTCCGTATTCTCGCTCATCATCCCAACGATTGGGTATGGAGAGCGTCCCCGCATGAAGTATCATCCCTAAGCTGCTTCCGAGGGTAGTCACGCAGCGGGCTCGTATGGAGCGTTCGCTGGCCTCGTCATTCGATCTCCTTCGTTCGAAGAGTAAATACTAAAATTCCCAAATCGAAAATATGAACTCGATATCGAACCCAGCCCCAATGGAATTGGGTAAACAATCAAGGTATGAATCCACCTACAATCCCGACAAGCTTTTCGCCATACCGCGCGCCATCAAGCGCGCGGAAATCGGGATTACCGGCGCGCTGCCGTTTTTTGGCGTCGACGTATGGAATCATTACGAGGTGTCCTGGCTTACGCAGCGCGGCGTTCCTCGCGTTGCGGTCGCCACGATCGTCGTGCCGTGCACCTCGCCGAACGTGATCGAATCGAAGTCGATGAAGCTGTACTTCAATACGTTCAACAACACGCGTTTCGAGAGCCAAGCGGAAGTCGAGCGCATTGCCGCACTCGATTTGTCCCGTTGCGCGGGTGCCCCCGTCTCGGTCACGCTAGAGCCGCTCGAGCGAGCGTCGGCGCTGCGAATCAGTATGCCGGAAGGCATTTCGATCGATGAACAAGACGTCACCATCGACCATTTCACCGTCGATCCGCGGGTACTCGCGACGCATGACGAACGTGTAAGCGAAACGCTTTATTCGAATCTGTTGAAGTCGAACTGCTTGGTGACCGGCCAACCCGATTGGGGGACGGTTTGCATCGCCTACGAAGGCCCCCGGATCGATCGTGCCGCGCTGCTCAAGTATGTCGTATCGTTCCGCGACCACGAGGAATTCCACGAACAGTGCGTCGAGCGGATCTTCAAGGATATCCAAGACCGTTGCAGACCGTCGCGGCTGACCGTTTCGGCGCGGTACACGCGTCGCGGCGGAATCGATATCAACCCGATTCGCGGCAGCGAGCCGGCACAGCACGTTTCGAATTCCCGCTTGATCCGACAATGACTCCCGCGAGCGACCCCACCATGGAAAACGCTTCTCACGAAATCGAGGCCGTTATCGAGCCGTCGGCGGAAAACGCGGAGCCGCTCGTCTTAGTACGAGTGCGCGATTCCGGGACGACCTTCAAGATGTCTCCACGCGAACTCAATAAAAAGACGTGGCTCGATAAGTTCTCGCGCGAGGACGTCGCGCATATCGGCTTTTTAAACGCGGCGACGTACACCGACCAGCTCGTTCCGCTCTCGTACTTCCCCACCCGCAAGCATCAATTGACGCCCGCCGTGCTGCTGCTGGCGCTCGTCTACGTGGGCTTTCTGATGCTATCGAACGTGACCGGCGCGCGCGTCATCGAAGTCAAACTCGATTGGCTGCCGTTCTTCGGACCCGCCGTAGTCGGCATTCCGGCCGCGCTGATCGCGTTTCCGATGACCTATGCGTTCAGTACCATCATTACCGAGGTATATGGATATCGCGTGAGCCGCATGGTGATCTGGGGTGGCCTCGCAGTGAATCTCATGTTCGTCATCGGTACCTGGCTGCTCTCATTGCCGCCGGGCTTGCCGAGCTGGGAAGCGCAAAACCCCACGCTTGCGGCGGCCTATCCCGCACTCGCCTTGGAGTTCGCCCGCACGTTCGTGGCCTCGACCGTCGCCTATTTTTGCGGCGAGTTCATCAACACGACATTCCTTGCCAAGCTGAAGATAGCGACGGCCGGCAGCTATCTATGGGCCCGGGTCGTCTGTAGCACGTTCGTCGCGATCGTGATCGACAGTACCTTGTTTTGTACGATTTTGTTCTGGGGCCGGCTGCCGCAAAACGTCGTGTTCACGATGATCGGCATTCAGATCTTCGTAAAGTTGATTTACGAGCTGGTGCTGTTGCCCGCCGTCACGACCGCGTCGATGCGGCTCAAGCGCATCGACAAGATCGACTACTACGACTATCACACGAATTTCAATCCTTTCTCGTTCAGGGATTGATCAGTCGAGATTCGGTGACGATGCCGAGCAACGTCACCGAGTCGCCCATCGCGTTGATCATCTCCACGCGCTTTGGGTCCAGGCTTTTGAGCCAAGCGAACTCCCCGTCCACTACCACGCGATGCAAAGCAGGCGCGCCGCCATGAACCACGGCGGCGGCGACCTGCGCATCGCGAAGCGTGACGCCCGGCTCGACCACTACGATCGATCCCTCGCGAAAGCGCGGCGCCATCGACGGCGTCGTACGAACGGCGAACGTACCGGGCCGACGCGGCGTATCGACCGTCAGCCATTGCGTTTTGCGGGCCACGTCGCGCTGGCCGCGCGCGAATTCCAACACCTCGTCCCAACCGAGAATCGGAATGGAATAGGCACGCTCGCTTTGCAGTAAATAGCCCACCGTCGATCCGAGCGCATCAGCGACCGCCAAAATGGTACTGATGCGCGGATCCTCCGTCGCCATCGACAGCACGCGACTGAGCGTGGCCGGCGACACGCCCGTCTTGCGCGCCAAGTCGGCGTCGTTCATCCCTTGCTGACGCATCAACGCGCGGATCCGCTCGACCATCAAGCTGGCCCTTTGCCTCGTGTCCATCCTGTCATTTCCCCCCGCGAACGTTCGTTGTTCGTCTTGTGATGCCCCCACATTGTAGAGACGAACGGTTTCGACGGACAGCCGGTCCATGCGTAGTCGCGGCTTCGCATCCCGAAACGCCGCTTCGCCGTGCGTGTTCCGCGGCACCTGCGCACGCCCTACTCTTCGCCCATGAGAGCGCATCGCCAACGATGCCTCGCCGAAAGAGGAGCGTCCGATGCTTGAGCCTATCGCCGAAGTCGTCACGCACGCAGGACATGTAAACGCGGATCAACGTCATGCACTGTTCGATCATCGCCCTGCCACTGTCTGGCTCACCGGCCTAAGCGGCGCCGGCAAGTCCACGATCGCGTATGCCCTCGAAGAGCGCCTCGTCCGCCACGGCCATGCTTGCTATGTGCTGGACGGGGACAACATGCGGCACGGACTCAACGCCGATCTCGGCTTTAGCGAAGCCGACCGGCGCGAGAATTTGCGCCGCGTCTCGCATGTGGCGCGCGCAATGAACGACGCGGGCTTGATCGTCATCGCCGCGCTCGTCTCTCCGCTGGAAGCCGACCGCGCACTCGCGCGCGCGATCGTCGGCGAGGATCGCTTCATTCAAGTTCATGTCGCGACGCCGCTCGCATGCTGCGAAGCGCGCGATCCGAAGGGCTTTTACCGACGTGCGCGAAGCGGCGCCATGCGAGGCTTCACCGGTATCGACTCGCCGTACGAGCCGCCGGCCGACCCCGCCGTCGTTCTCGATACGAGCTGGATGAGCGCGGACTCGTGCGTGCGCAGGCTCGTGCAGCTATTGGCGCCGCTTGGCGTCGCGGCGAGCACCTCGGCTCGGGCAGCGTAGCGCTCGCGGATATCGAAGCGAGTCAAGAAACTCATTCCTAGGCGAAAACAAGTGCCTCAACTGCTCATTAGCTTTTGCTTCACCAGCCCGCCGGGCCATGCGCTCGCCAAGCTCGACGTCGATTCCGAACGACTCGAGTGGGTCGATCTCGCGCATCCCGAGTTCGCCATCCACGGCGCAATGGGGATATGCCGGTATCGCTCGGGCTATATCGCCGTCTTTCATGCGACGTGCGACAGCCGGCAAGTGAGCTGCATCGGCCAGCTCGACGACGCACTCTCGATCATGCGGATAGCGCCGCTCGAACTCGTGCACGACGCGCATTCGGTCATCGAGCACGAGGGCGCGCTGTTGGTGGTCAGCAGCGGGACGAATCAGGTGATTCACGTCGATTGGCCCGAAGATGCGCCGCCTCATGAGCGCGTGTTCTTCGAGACCGATCCGGGTTCGGACACGCTGCATATGAATTCGCTGCAAGCCTTCGGCGGCAAGCTTTTCCTCTCGATGTTCGGCAACCGCGGGGGCTCGTCTTGGCGCGATGCCGCGAACGGACGCGTCGTGCGGTTGGCGGACGGCGCGACGGTGGCCGACGGACTACATCACCCGCACGGCCTTTTCGTCGATGACGGCGCTTTATCGTGCCTGGCCTCCGCCACGGGCGAGATTCGCCAAGTGGCCGGGTCGCCGCGAGGAGCAAGACCGAAGCTCGAAGGCTATTTGCGCGGTATTGCGGCCGACGATCGCTTCGTCTACGTCGGCACCAGCCGGCTGCGCAATCGAAGCAAGAGCACAGGCAACAAGCAAGACACGCCGCTTGTGGAGACAGGCGTGGGGTGCGGACTGCATCTCGTCGACAAAGCGAGCGGCTCGTCGCGTTGGCTCGACCTAAGCCCGTTCGCATCCGAAATTTACGACGTCTTGCCGCTGCCCGAGGGCACGCATATCGAAGGCACGCGGGAAGCCGCCATGTTGTCGCGCCTTCGCGGCCTGAACGCCCACACGCCCGTGTTGATGCAGCAAGCCACGCAAGCGGAGCAGTACTTTCACGAGTTCAACGGCGTGATCGGCGAATTGATCGCGGAGCGCGACTTCGAGACCGCAACGACGCTGCTCGAGCGCCTCATGCGCGGCCCGTTGCGCGCCCGCCTCGACTGGCACGCCGACTATGCGCTGTGTCTGCTGCACCGGGGCGACGTCGTCGGTGCGATGCGGCAGTACGCCAAAGCGCTCGGCGAACATCATCCGCGTCTTACCGAGATTCAGCATCTTGCGCTGGCAAGCCTCGAGGGCGGCAATCGCGACGATGCGATTCGTCAAATGAAAGCGGCGCTGGCACTCATGAAGCAGCAGTCGAACAGGATCAAGCGCCGCCGCATCGGCGCCCAACCGTCGCGCGACGCGCGCGGTACGCGCAAGGGTGAGCGGCGTGGCAACGATCCGGCGACGAGCGTACCCATGATGCCGCCGCAAGGAATGCGCGCCTGATGCGCAAAGGCAATGCGCGGCGCGTTCGCGTGCGGTCATCGCGCGAGCGGCAATTGTTGAAGCGACGCTCGCCGCGCGTCGCTTCGTCAACCTGAAGGAGAAGCACCCATGAGCGTGAAGGTAAGCGGCGGCTCGTCGCCAAGCAGCACGACATCCGCCAGCAGCACTTCGTCCCCGAGCAGCGTGTCGTCGCCGAGCAGTGCTTCGTCGCCGAGTAACGCATCGTCGACCAGTAGCGCCTCTTCGCCGAGCAGCGCGTCGGGCAGCAGCAATTCGAGCCCATCGAACGATCAAAGCCATATGGACATGCAGCTCATCGAAAAGCTGATCCATTTGATCGAAGAGTTGCTGCAACAGATGCAGGGCTCCTCTTCCGCTGGCTGAAGATTTAGGCCACCCGTACAACGGGCCGACGCAACGGACGGTCCGCGGCGCATTTGCTTCGACTTTTACGACTCCACCATCCGACCGTCATGAGCCGCCTTCTAATCAGCTTTCGCGTCTCCAGCCCGCCGGGCCACGCCCTCGCTCAATTCGACACCGAAACCGAAGCGTTCGAATGGGTCGACGTAGGCGACCCTGCGCTGAAGATCTACGGCGCGATGGGCATCTGCCGCCATCGCACTCGATATTTCGTCGTATTCCAAGGACGTCGGGAAGGCAAGCCGATCTCATGCATCGGCGAGCTCGACGCGCAATTGCGATTGACTCGCTTGGCCGCGCTGCGCCGAGTCAAAGACGGGCATTCGATCGTCGTCCACGACGATGCGCTACTCGTCGTGAGCAGCGGGACCAATCAAGTCGTTCGCATCGTCTGGCCCCAGGGCGGCGAACCGAAGGAAAGCGTCTTCTTCGAAATCGCCCCCGGCGCCGATACGCTGCATATGAACGCGCTTCAGGCCTACCGAGGCAAACTCTATCTATCCATGTTCGGCCCGCGCGGCGACGGCTTGTGGCGCGATGCGTCCGACGGTTGCGTGATCCGCCTCGACGATCAAGCCGTCGTCGCCAAAGGCCTCTATCATCCGCATGCCCTATTCGTCGACGACGACGCATTGCTATGCGTGAGTTCGATGACCAACCGCGTTTATCGCGTCGACATCGACGCTCGCCAAGACGCTCGAAGCGAGCCTGCCGCGCTGCCGGCGCTCGACGGCTACCTGCGCGGCGTCGCGGCCGACGACAAATGCATTTTCGTCGGTACCAGCACCGGGCGCACGCGCAGCCGTGCGACGGGCGAGCATGTCGATGCACCTGCGTTTGCTAAAGGTATCGAATGCGGCGTGCACGTCCTCGACAAGTCCACCCGGCAAACGCGCTGGCTCGATTTGAGTCCGTTCGCATCGGAAATCTACGACCTGCTCGTGATCGAGCCCACGGTACGGATGCGAGGCGACCGAACTACTGCGATGCAAGAGCGCCTGCGCGCGCTCAACGCGCACACGCCCGAATTGCGGCATCACGCGAGTCAGGCCGACCAGTACTGCCGCGAATTCAACGGCGTCATTCGCGAACTCGTCGACATCCGGCGCGACTATGCCACCGCCTCTCGCATCTTGAAGCGCCTGCTGGCCCGTGCCGGCCGGCCTCGGCCACAGTGGCAGTTCGATTACGCCACCTGTCTTTTACAAACAGGCGACGCAAGCGGCGCCATCGAGCATTTTCGCCGCGCCGCCGAGCAGGGATACGGCAAGGCGCCGGTGCGCCAGGCCCTGAAACAGGCGATCGCGGCGGCCGGCTTGCAAAGCGACGTCGAGATCGCGAAGGGCCTCATCGACGACGACGCCGAGACGAGCCAGGCCGAGCCGATGCATTCGAACACTACGCAGCGGATCGCCGCAACGCCGGTCCCTGCTCGCCCCGCCCCGCTCTACGCGCCTGCCGCCGCGCCAGCGCAAGAAGGAACGGGCGAGGTCGCCGACGCGCGTGCGCGCGCCGAAGCTACGCTTGCGCGCTTGCGAGAACAAGCGGCGCGAGCGACGAGCCGAGGCACGGCAACGCCCCCGGCCGAGACGACATCCGGCGCAACGCCGCATGCGAGATGACAAGCGGCGCGGCGCATTTGGAGAGAATCGAACATGAGCATTGCCGTCAATACAAATCAGAGCCCGGCCGAATGGCCGCCGCTCGATTTGCACGAGTCGTTTTCCGAGTCGCATCGAGGCGCCCACGACCCATCGGAATCCTCGTCGAACTCGCTTTCGAAAATCGAGAAAGAACTCGATCGAATCGTCGAAGAACTCTTGCAACTGACCGAAAGCGAATTGCAGGGCAATCACCCCTCGTTGCCCGGTTCGCCGCAAAGCGGCCGCGGTCACGGACATGGGCATTCGAGTGCCGCGCACGGGCAGCCGCATCGTGGGGCGAGTCACAATCACGGGCATAGCGATACGCCGCCTTCGTCGACCGAGCATTCGCATACGCCGCACGACGGCCACGGAAAGACAGAGCCCGTCGGCGGGACATCGAAGCTGCCCAATTCGACGGGCTCATACAACTCGGGCCACAACCCGCAGATCGACAAATGGTCGACGCAAATCAATACGGCCGCCAAGTTGACGGGCCTCGATCCCAACTTGATCGGCGGGCAGATGTGGGCCGAGTCGCGCGGCGAGGCAGGCTCCGGCATCAACAGCAAGAATATCGACGGGACGACCGATCTGAGCCTCATGCAAATTAGCCAGCAGCGTTGGGAACACGACGTCTTGCCTACGCTAAGCGCTCAAGACAAAGCCAACATCAAGGCCGCAACGGGCAAGGATCCGTCGCAGCTCGATATGCACAATCCTGCGGACAACGTTATCGGCGGCGCATTCGAGCTTCGCATGCACATCGTCGATGCCGGCGGCAAGGCAAGCGATCCGATGGGCAATCCGCAAGCCCTATTCAAGGGATTGGAAGCCTACGTGGGCGTGGGCGACGAGTCCAAGTACGCGAACAACGTGCTAACCAACGAAAAGGTCCTCGCCCGCGGCGGCAAGCTAGACGACAACCAATGACTCTCGAAAGGAAGCCATCATGAGTATCGAAACACCGGCGCTCAACTTGCATATCCCCGAGTCCACGCCGTCGGAACACGAGTTCGATTCAGGCTACGAGTCGGGCGGCAGCGGATTCGATAGCGCGTCGTTCGATCGGATCGAGCATGAGCTCGAACACGAGAACAAGAAGCTCGACAAGTCGATCGAAAAAATGCTCGCATTCGAGGAAAGCGAAATCGCCCAGTTGCTCGGTCAGGATCCTTCGTCCGGATCGGGCACGGGCATACCGCATGGCAAGGGTCATGGACACGGACATGGGCACGGCCACGGCGGCGTGCCGCAGGGCTCGCATGGCTTCGGCCCGGGCCGGTATCGCGACCTGCACACGACCGATCCCGGGTATGGCCCCACGGATCCGGGGCACGGAGAGAAGACGTCGACGCACGGCCCCGAGAAAGTGACGACGTCGTCTCCTAGCAGCAGCTCGAGTTCGGGTACGCCGCTCGTCAAGGGGAAATACACGTCCTCCGACCTCGGTAAGCTGCCGCCGTCGCTCGAACCGCTGCGCAACGACATCCTGAACGCGGCGAACAAGTCGGGTGTTCCACCCAACGTTTTGGCCGCGCAGATCTATCAGGAGTCGCGCGGGCAGGTCAATGCGGGGTCGACGAACCAGGCCACGGGATTGACCGACGCCGGTTTGATGCAAGTCGATCCGGCAACATTCGAGTCGCTGCGCAAGGAGCACCCCGATCTCGGCTCGAATCTGAGCGATCCGGCCACGAACATTCTTGCCGGCGCCTACTACGACGAGGATATGTACAAGCAGTACGGCAGCATTCCGTTGATGCTGCGCGCGTACAACTCGGGACCTAACGGCGTGGACAAGAGCGATCCGAATGCGATTCCGGCCGGGGTCGGCGATCCCAATTACGTGAAGCTGGTCACGCAATACGCCGACGACATCCAAAACGGGAAACCGCTACCGGCGTAACGCGGGCGCTTGGCGCGCAGCGCCAATCGCGTCTCCGCTCATCGCAGGAGGATGTTGCGGAATGGGCCCCGGCGAAGTCGCACGAGGCCATCGTTGATTCCCATCCCATGCGGTGAAGGCGGGCTAATACCGCCACCGCATTGGGCTCCCGACGGAGGCACATTGGCGGCTACGCGTTCCTTTCCCGGGGCGCGCCCGTTAGTGATTAGCATCCCGCCGCATCCCGGTTCTAGTCACTTCATCGCCCCGCCAGCCGCGGTATTCATGCCCAGCAGCACCTTCAGCAAAGCGGGCAGCAGCACCAACACAAGCGGCAATTGCACGATGAGGCCCGAGATGATCGCGACTGCCAACGGTTGCTGCATCGCCGAACCTTGCCCGAGTGCAAGCGCAAGCGGCGCCAGCGCAAGAATCGCCGCAATGGTGGTCATCGCAATCGGACGCATACGATTGCGGCCTGCCTCGATCAAAGCGCGCTCGATCGGCATACCTTCCTCGCGTATCAAGCCTTGCAACTCCGACACGTAAAAGATGGCAACTTCCGTCACGATGCCGATGATCATCGTCATCCCCATCATCGCCGAGATGTTCAGCTCGATACGCGTGACCCACAGGCCGATGAACACGGCACCAGCAGCCAGCAGCGGCATCGCCATGACCGCCAGCGCCACCCGCAAGCGCTCGTAGAGGAACAACAACAGGCCGAACACGAGCGCAACGGCGGCCCCGAACACCATCATCAATCCGCGGAAGGCGATTTGCTGTTGCTGATAGAGCCCGCCGAGTTCGTAGTACGCGCCGGTCGGCAATAAGCCCGGCTCGCCCAAGGCACGCTGCACGTCGGCAATGGTCGATCCCAAATCGCGGCCATCGATGCGCGCCGTTACGGCGACCATTCGTTTCAGGTTGTCCCGTGTGATCTCCGGCTGTCCCGTCAGGACCACGCGCTGCGCCACACGCTTGAGCGGAAACAGATGCCCGTCCGGCGCGCGAATCAGCAACTGACCCAGCGCCGTATCCGTCAGCTTCGTTGCGTCACGAACGCGCACGCGAATACCGATCGCCTTCGGCCCCTGCTGGAACTGCGTCGCGACGTCGCCATCGATCATCTTCGATACGGCTTGCGCGATCGATTGAGGATCCATCCCTTCGGCGGCAGCCGCGTCGGGACGAATCCGGACCTCGAGCGCATCACCTGCCGGATGGATGCCGGGATCGATGTCGACAACACCGGCGATCTTGCCAATGCGAGCGGCCACCTTCTGCGCCGTATCGTCGAGCGCGGCTTGGTTGTCGGCATAGATCTTGATCTGTACCGGCTGCGGTACCGCAGTCAAATCGCCGATCAAATCTTCCATCAATTGAGCCAGTTCGATGTCGACACCAGGCACTTGCGATGTCACCGCCGAGCGAACCTCTTCCATCACCGCTTCGATCGGCTCGCGCTTGCCGGACTTCAATCGCACGAAAAAGTCGCCGGCATTGGCTTCGTTCAAATCCCCTCCCAGCCCTGCGCCGGTACGCCGAGAATACGTTTCGACATTGGGATTGGCGCGCAAAATGGCTTCGATCTGACGCATCAAGCGATCGGTTTCCTCGATCGATGTGCCCGGCTGAGTGTGGTAATCGAGCACGAAGCCGCCTTCGTCCATGGCCGGCATGAAACCGCTGCCCACTTGCGTAAACGCGAATGCAGACGCGGCCACGAGCGGCACGAGCGCAAGCAGCGCGACGGCGGGCCGTTTGCTCGCGCGTGTCACCAGTCGGGTGTAACGATCGCTCAGCCATGCGCCGAAGCGTGACGGCGCATGCTCTCGCGCATCCTCGGCCGAGAGCCAATGATCGCAGAGAATCGGGATAGCTAGCCATGTCACGAGAAACGAAATCAGTAGCGCACTGGCCATCGTGATTGACAGCGCTTTGAAAAACGCGCCGGTGACGCCGGACAAAAATGCGAGCGGGACGAAGATGATGAGCGTTGCCGCCGAAGAGCCCGCGAGCGGCCGAGTGAACTCGAGCGCCGCCGTCATGACGCGTCCGTGAAACGCTTGCGCACCGGTTTCGCGGATACGTCTTGCGATGTGCTCGATCATGACGATCGCGTCGTCGATGACCAGCCCGACCGCAGCTGCCATACCGCCGAGCGTCATGATGTTGAAGCCCATGCCGAAAACGTCGAGCAACAAGATGGTCGAAGCCATGACGATGGGCACAAGCGCCACGGCAATGGCCGTAATCTTCCAATTGCGCAGAAACACGAATAGCGTGAGGGCGGCCAACACCACGCCAATCAAAATGGCGTCGCGCACGCTAGCGGCCGAGGCGACCACGAGTTGGCTCTGGTCGTACCAATTGGCCAAATGCACCCCGGACGGCATGCTGCGTTCGAACGTTGCGAGCCGAGCTTGCACTGCCCGCGTCATCGCGACGCTATTTGCGCCGGGCTGCTGGTAAATGTTGACGAGCACGGCATCGTGGCCGTCAGCGGTTACGCGAATCCATTGCGGCACCGTGCCGCGATAGACGTGCGCAATGTCGCCGAGGCGGATTTGCGTGCCGCCGTTAGACGATACGACCACTCGCTTCAGTTCGTCGAGCTTGGCGAGCGAAGTATTGGCGATGACGAGATAAAGCTTGTCATGGTCTTCGATCCGTCCCGTCGCCATCAGCACATTCGCGGCACCGATGGCTTTCGAAATGTCGTCGAGCGATAGCTTGTAGGCGGCAAGCCGTGCGGGATCGATTTCCACCTGAAGTTCGTCTTGCGTGCCGCCCATTACATCCACGCGCGCCACCCCGTCGATCGAGGAGAGCAGCGGGCGCAACTGATATTGAGCCAGATCGCGCAGCCCCGAGAGTGTTTGAGTGTCCGACGTGAGGCTATAGGCAAGCACGGGAAACACCGTCGGATCCATGCGGCGTACTTGCATGGTCGTTCCGCTCGGCAACGTCGAGAGAATTTCGCTGATCGCCGATTGCGCTTGCAGGGTCGCCTGCGCCATGTCGGTCCCCCAGTTGAAGTTCAGCGAGATCTGCGCCGAACCGCGGCTCGTCGTCGATTGCACATCGACGACGTTCGGCACCCGGCGTAGGGCCTCTTCGACTTTGGTCGTAACGAGCGCCTCCATCTGCTCCGCGGGCCGGTCGCCCGCATCGAGCGATACCACCGCTCGCGGAAAAGAGACATTGGGGAACAACGATATCGGCAGACGGAAGGCGGCAAGCGCACCCGCGACGGCAAGCAGCGCCACCGCGAACAGCAGCGAACGCCGATGCATCTGCATCCATTGACCAAAATTCATCGAGCGGCGCCCCCTGCACGGCGAACGCTCATGCCGTCATGCAGCTCGTAGTTGCCGGTCGACACCACGGGCTTAGCGGCATCGAGTTCGCCGTCCACGCCGTAGCGATCGTCGTCTTCCACCGCGATGCGCACGTCGACGCGCTTCGCTTTTTGATTCGGCTCGATCTGGAACAGATAAGCGCCCTGATCGTCGGTCAACACCGACGACCGAGGCACGATCCAGTGCGCTCCAGTTTGCGTGGCGATCTCGGCGCTCACGTGGGTACCCGGGATGAACGCGGTCCCCACGAGCGGCACGCTAGCGGCTATATCGACGAGTTGGCTTTGGCTGTCGATCGCCGCGCCGACCACCATCACGCGGCCGTTGACCGCCGATCGAGACAAGCCGGACGACAGTCCATGGACGGTGACGGTGTCGCCGACGTGGACCGCGGCGACCTCGTCGGGGTCGACACCGAGTACGACGTTGGGCCGCGACGGCTGGTCCGATTCTATTTGAGCGATCTGCATCATCGCCGTGCCGGCGGAAACTTGATCGCCGGGCGAAACCGACACCTGGAGTACCACCCCGCCGATCGGTGCGTACACCGTGGCGATGCCGGCCACGACCCCCATCCGTTGCTGCGCATTGAGCGCATCGCGGGCATCGTCGAAGGCTTTCTTGGCGGCAGACAGTTGGGATGCGGTCGCGAGCCGCATGTCGTACTGTGACTGCGTGCGCGAGAGTTCTACGCGTGCGAACGTGAGCGCGCTCTTCGCCTGCGACGCGGCCAGCACCGCGGACGGATCGGCGGTTACGGCCGCGAGCGGTGCGCCGCGCTTGACGCGCTGGCCCGGTTCGACGAGCAAGCGCGCAATATGCGTGACATACGGGAGCGTCACCGTCGTGACGCTCGATCCCGACGCCGAGACGACTCCGTACGCCTGTACGGGCTGCCCGATCGTTCCGCGCCGGGCCGGCACGGTTTGCACGGCGACGGTGCCGGTTGCCGCATCTTCGGCATGCGCGTGGCGCATGCCGCCCACCACGCAAACGGCCGCTACGGCAAGGCTCGTCGTCAGACGCGGTAGACGCGTCGAAAGAAAACTATTTCGCATGGGATTCGGTCAAGCTCCGTTCGGATGACACGGTGTCGGGGATTGCGCTGCCGAGCAGCGCTTGCAAAGCGATGCGCTGCTCCGCCAGCGACTCTTGCAGCGTCGCAATGTCGAGGCGTTTCGTCAGCGCCGCGCTCGTCGCGTCGGCGTAGGAGCCGAACGTTATATCGCGCTGGGCGTAGGCTTGCGCGGCATCGCTTGCAGCTTGCTCGGCGGCGGGAAGCGCGGATCGTGCGCGCTGTAGTTCGCGATCGAGAATCGCGATGTCGGCGCGCAAGTGGGCGACATCCGCATAGGCTTGGTTCAGGCGCGTCTGGTATTCGTCACCGAGCCGCTTGCGCGTCGCACTTTCGATCGCAATGTTGCCGCGATTGCGGTTGAAGATCGGCAGCGAGAGATTGATCTGAAAACCGCTCGTGTAGATTTCGGAGGTATCGCGTGCGCGCACGAATCCAACCGATAGGCTCGGAAACTGGCTCAGTACCGCCGCGCGATATTTCTCTTCTTGCGAGGTGTATCCCGCTTGCAAAGCGATCAGGTCGGGCCGGCGTTTAGGCAACGCGGCCACGGCAGCATCGATCGCCTGGTCGTCGACAGGAGCATCGTCGACGGAATCCTTCAATTGCAATCGCACGTCGGGCGCGAGACCCAGCAGCGCGTTCAAGTCGTGGTGGGTTTGTTCGGCCGAGCGCTCGGCTTCGTCATATTGCTTGCTCGCGTCGACATAGGCAAGCCGCGCTACCATGGATGCATCTTCGGTGACGTCGTGTGTTTTCAGGGCGTCCTCCGTGCGCTCGTACCTTTGTCGAGCCACATCGAGTTGCTGTTGCAAGAGCGGCAACGTTTGTGTCGACAGGCGCGCTTTCAGATAGAGCTGCTTGGCCTGTGCGATCACCTGCCACTCTTGCCACAGCAGTCCTAGGTCGACCTTCGCGACGCTCGCCTGTGCCGAGCGTTTGTTCGCGCCGCGCGTCACGATCGCCATGACGTCCATGCTCAGACCGTAACTGAACGCGCGAGATAAGCCGACGGCCCCGGGGTAGTCGCTCGATACGCTCAACTGCGGATCGGGCAGCAGCCCAGCGGAGAATGCTTGTGCGCGGGCGATGCCGAGATCGTCGCGGGCAAGCTTCAGATCAGGGTTGTTGGCAACGGCCAGCATGGCGACGTCCTCGATGTCGAGCCCATGCTCGGGGTCGAAACGATGGGCGGCGAGAGACGGCAGCGGCATCGCCGAGGAATCGATGCGAATGCGCGACAATGCGTCGGCCGTGGTGGACGTGTCGTTCTGCGTCAACGGTTGTGGGCGATACCACGTGCATGCAGCCAGCACCAAGGCGCACGCTGGTACAACCAGGCGCTTGAACGCCTGCGGTAGCGTTGCAGCGAGGCGGTAGCGCCTCGTCGCGCTGTTGGCAGCGTAGTAAATGGGTGACATCGGATTTCCGGAGTACACGTAATTGGGGTACGGGGGGCGTTGTGCCGACCGGCAGTTTGACGATGTATCCTTAAGTCGCCCTTATGGCTGTGCAAGTCAGGACCAGGTTTGGCCGGCATCGCACCTTTCGCGCTGTTTCGTGTATTCGTCTTTGGGGAGGCTGCCCACGCTGGGCCACGGGCCGGCACTGAAGTCATTCCCGGCTCGCTAGCCTTCTAAGCCGCCATGCGCAAAAGCGGTCATGCGCACGATCTACGGGAGATGGCGGCGCCATCGAAAACAAGCGGCTCTGGCGCGTGCTGAGACGGTTCTTCGTGGTGGTGGCCGCGTTCACGTACAAGCAGCCCGGGACGGCAGAGAAACTGCGCCACACGAGCCCGCATTTGCTCGAACACCAATGCAAAAATCCAAAACGGGAAACCGCTACCGGCCTAAGCGCTTTCGTCTCGGCCCACTTCGAGCCTGCGGTCGCGGGCGAGCACGGAGGCCCGCTGATGGGCGAGCGCCATCAACGTCAGCAAGTGAACGAAGCTCGCCCGAGCTTCGGCCAGAAACGCAATGGATAGCCGGATATGGCGGCGACGTTCGTCATGAATCAGTGCGCCGAGCTTTTCCGCGCCATTGAGCACGTTACGCACGTGCGATTTCGATAAGCCCAGCATTTGCGCGATCGCAGCGCCGGTCAGTTCCAGCGGAACCGGAGCATCGACCGGCGTTTCCGCCTGAAGACAGACCCGGCAGTGCTCGCGTAGCAACGCGTAGGCAATACGCAAGCCGCACTCGTGATCGTCGAACCATTGCCATAACGGAAATCGCTCGCGCCGCGCCGCAATCGCGTCGATGACGATGATCGAGGCGCGTACATAGCGTTCGAAGTAGTCGGGGTCCTCACGCAACCGCAGATGCGCCCCCTCGGGCATCAAGCCCAATGCCACCGCCATCTCGAGGTGATGTTGGAGCCACGCGCGCAAGCCCTCCACGATCCGCTCGCTGGGAACGAGATGCTTACGGCGCGCATCTTCGGGGTCGGCTTCCGCGTAGATCAATCGGGCCGTCCGCGCGATCGCGACGAACGCGGCGAGCGTGCGGCCGCAACCGCAGCGTTCCTCGAGCCACCGCAGCGTCGGCCGTGGACCCGCTCCCGCTCGCCAGTCGAAGTGCGCAATGACGAGACGACCCATTGCATGGCTTTGAAACACCTTCGCGAAGATTTTGTTGATCAGCCGCTCGCCTACGAACAATCTCAACACGACCTCGGTGTGTCGTAGCAATGCCTGCATGTACCGTCGGTCGTCGATTTCCGGTGTCGAAAAATGCATGCCAAATTTGGACTTGAAGGTCGTGCGCCGGACATTGAATATGAATATTGCCGACGGCGTTAGCGCGATGACGATGCACCGCGCGGCTCACCCGACAAAACCAGTATCGCCACCATAAACGGGCGTCGCCGCAGCCGTGGGCCATGACGCATGCCTACAAACCGAGGAGCACATTATGTTGCAAGAAAGCGAAGTTGTAACGGCTGAAGCCCCATTGCTGCTGCCGGGCGTACACGCAATGGGTAACGGCTATGACGTGAACGGTGTTTATGCGACCCCTGAGAGCTTTGTCGGCGGTGGCCCATTGTTCGACTTCGGTTCGGAGACCTACGAAACGCAAATCGCCGGGCAGACTTATCGGCTTCCGAACGGAATGCGGGTTCAAGAGGATTTCAACGTCAGTTTCGAGCAGCAGATAAGCGATGATCTCGATACGTTTCGCTATCAGCTGGGCGAAGACGTCGGCGTCGAAGGCGGCTATCAGCTATTTAGTGCATCGCTCGACGTCAGCTTTGAAAAGCGGGACCAGCAGGTGACCCACATCACCCTTTCTGCTTCGCGTCTGGTTCACCGGCTTTGGATCATATCGCTTGAGCCGACCGATGTGCTGCGCGACAAGCTGCGTCCGGATGTGAAGCGCGATTTGAACGATCCTAAAGTCTCCCCCAATGAAATATTCAAACGATACGGCGCGTATTTCGTCGCCGAGGGCGTGTTCGGCGGGCGCGTAGATCACAACTCCGCAACGCGCCGCTATAAGATCGACTCCAGCATGGACCTCAGCGAGACTGCGAAAGCGTCGCTTGATGCGAAGCTCGGCAGAATCGGCTTCTCGCAAAAAACCGAACTTCAGCGGCAAATCGCCACCTTTCAATCGGTGTCGAACACGAGGCTACGGGTTGTCGGCGGCGATCCGGCCGCCGCAGCCAGAATTGAGAACGAGGACGATACAGCTTCCGCGTATGTGCAATGGGCCGGATCGCTTCTGAAGTTCGCGATGCTCACTGCCTTCACGTCCCAAAGCCTTAGGCCGATTTGGGATCTGGCGCAAACCGAGGCCCGGAAGAACGAAATCGCCGCCGCTTTCCAGCTTTACATGGCGAGCACACTACCGTCGATCTCCCAGATCGGTGCGCCGCTGGTGTGGATAGAAGAGCCGCCGATGGGGCACGACTTTACGGACAGATGGTCGTTCGCACAGAAATATTTGTCCGTTTTCCACCCGAACGTAGACAGTGGCTTTCAATGGGTCGGGCAATCGGCGCAACCGGACCACCAGAGCGTCGCTAAACACAAAACGCCTATCCTAAAGGATGCGTTCGATCTGGGGCTCCTGCGGGCGCCGAATACCTGGTTCTGCTTATGGTCGTTGAATCTTCCCGGCACGAATAACTTCTCGTGCTGGAGGGCTACGCCCCCTAACGGGTATCGCGCACTGGGAGACGTTTTCGTAGTTCAACCCGCGACCGAAGCGAACAGCACCATTCCGCCCGATCTGGTGAAAGATTACGCCTGCGTCCATGAAGACCTCTGTGAAGCGGTCACCAAGCTCGTCGACGAAATATGGAACGACGTGGGGACCGCGACAAGGCAGCGCATCACGCTGTGGACCTTCAAGGGTAAGGAGGGCGTGGCCGTAAATGCCCATACCTTCGTCGGCGTCCCGCACTGGGAAAAAGCGTCGAACGACGATCTCCGGTCCCTTGAAAACCACATTGCCTGCCTACGCAACGGGGCGGCAGTCTCCCCTAAGAAATTATTGGAAACACTCGAACAATTCCCGGAACTCAAGCAATGGGTACTATCGCGCGAGCAGGCGCGGTAATTCGAGCGCACACCGCGTCACGTAAGGCCTACTTCGCGTAGTTGCTGAACCGTCGCATCGCGTCCCTCGTGAAGACCCGAGGGACGCGCTATCGCTTCACACCGAGCAACGCGCTCATCTGCGCCGAAATGTCGGTCAGCGCCAACTGGCTGTGCACCTCGTTGATGACGACACCGATCAGCAAGGCCACGAGCAACACGGCGAGTGCACCTTTGACCGCATGCGCGAGCGAATTGATATCGAGCTTTTGCGCGGCCTTGCCGACGATGCCGAACCCGAGATCGACAAGCACGAGAATCATCACGATCGGCGCCATGAGCTTAGCGATCGTCTGCATCATCGAATCCGTTTCATGCATGGCGAACGATTCGAGGATGTTGCCGGCGATCGGCGTCACGCTGGCGAGCGGCCACCACCGGTATGACTCGTAAATCGCCGATAGCAAGAACGACATGCCGCCGAGCAGCCAGAATGCCGCGGTCACGCATTGCAACAGCAGCGTGGAGGTCAGCGTCGTTTGCTGCCCGCTTGTCGGGTTCGTCAACTGCACGTTGTTGTATCCGGCGACATCGTCGACATATTGGCCGACACTCTCGGCGGTCCAAAAGATCGTCGACGCCGCGAACCCGATGACGAGCCCGATCACCGCTTCCTTGACGGCCACTTCGACCAAAAACAGACCGTGCAACTGCGGCATGATGGCCTGCTGCCCGTATGCGACGACGCTGCTCCACAGCAGCGCCAGCCCGTTGCGTATGGGGCCGCGTATCAAGTTCTGGTCGGTCGGCGGCAGCACGATCATGACCGTCAGTAGCCGCACGCTGCAAAGTCCGAACAAAATCGCCAATTGATCGAGCGACGCGCCAAGATGCTGCAAATCCAAGTCGTTCATCGCATTCCCGTCTCGCCCGATGCCTCGACCGCCGGATCGGCGCGGCGCAAGCGCAACGCCCGCGCGGCCATGCTCTCCTCGACCTCTTCGTCCTGCGCATCCTCCACCGCTTGCTCGGCCACGAGCTTCAAATGGGCGATACGGCGTTCGTAGACTTCGATCTGGCCTTCATTGCGTAGGATCTGCCCGCGCGTCTCGATCATTTCGGACTCCTTTTGTTGCAGCACCTTCTGCGCCTTCGTCCATTCGCCCTGAGCCGCCGTATGCCGTTCCGCCACGACCGAGCGATACTCGCCGCAATGGGTAAAGAGCGGGATGCTGAGCGGAGCACGGCTCGAGAGCATGTCCCGCAGCCGCTTGTCGTATTCGGCCAGCTCCGCTGCTTGGACGTCGACGTCCGCCTTGGCCTGCGCCTCGCGCTGCGCCAACGCCGTATGCGCCGCACGCTGCGCGGCCAGCGATTCCCGGAGCGTTTCGTCGAGCCGGCGCCGGCGCGCAAGCATGACTTTCAAAGCCGTGATTCGCCTATCTTTCATCTGGCATGCACACCGTTAACCACGTAGCCGTGAGAGTGCGTCGAACGTCGCCGAAGGGTCGACGAACTCGTCGGTCCTCTGATTGAGGAACCCGCGAATCGCTTCCATTTTCGCGATCGCTTCGTCGGCCAGCGGATCGCTGCCGTCCTTGTACTCGCCCACCTGAAGCAACGTCTCGATTTCCTTGTACTTGGCCATCAGACGCCGCACATGCCCCGCGCGATCCATATGCTCGCGCGACGTCACCTGCGGCATGACGCGCGATAGGCTGCCGAGTACGTCGATGGCCGGGTACTGATTGCGCGCGGCAATTTCACGCGACAAAATCATGTGGCCGTCGAGAATCCCGCGTACCTCTTCCGCGATCGGATCGCCGCCCGATTCGTCCTCGGCCAGGACCGTGTAAAGCGCCGTGATCGACCCTTTCGCCGACAAGCCCGCGCGCTCGAGCAGCCGCGGCAGCTCGGCGAAAATCGAGGGCGGAAAGCCGCGCCGGGTAGGCGGCTCGCCCGCGGCCAGGCCAATCTCGCGCTGCGCGCGTGCGAAGCGCGTCAGCGAATCCATCATCAGCAACACGCTCATGCCGCGATCGCGGAAGTACTCGGCAACGGCCGTCGCCACATATGCGGCCTTCGCGCGCTCGATCGAGGAGCGATCCGACGTGGCGCACACGACGACCGACCGCGCCATCCCGTCCGGCCCGAGGATCTGCTCGACGAATTCGCGCACTTCGCGTCCGCGCTCGCCGATCAGCGCGATGACATTGATATCGCACCGCGCGCCGCGTGCGAACATGCCCATCAGCGTACTTTTGCCGACACCGGCAGGCGCGAAGATGCCCATACGCTGCCCTTCGCCGAGCGTCATCAAGCCGTCGACGATGCGCACGCCCGTCGGCAAGCTCTTTTCGAGCAACGGCCGGCTCATCGGACTCGGCGGATCGGCGAAGATCGGGCGGTAGTCGTCGCACGCGAGCGGTCCCCGTTCGTCGATCGGCAGTCCTAAGCTATCGATGACGCGACCGAGCAGCCCATCGCCGACCGGAACCGACAGCGGCCGCTTCAATCCGATCACCTGCGTCTCCCGCGATATATCGCCTAGGCGGCCGAACGGAGAAAGGATCGCTACGTCACGAGAAAAACCCACCACTTCGGCGTTTTGCAGCAAAGCGCCCGAGGACGTGCGCAACTCGCACAGTTCCCCGAGCCTGACGTCGATCCCCGTCACGCGGACAAGCGTGCCGATGACCTCGAGCACCTTACCGCGCGGCTCCAAATGCGGACGCGCCCGCAGCTCGGATTCGATCGCGGCGGCGAAGCCGCGCAAGCCCTGCAACGTCTCCGGCAAGGACGTGGCAGTGACGGTCGTGTCGGTCATACCGCCTCCTCTTCAGCGTCGAGCATCGGATCGCCCTCGGGCGCTGCGCGGATCGCGTCGCGGCCTATGTCTTCCGTGATTTCAAGCACCTGCGCTTGCTCGGTCGGCATAGGGTCGTCGTGGATCGAGTGACTTTCGTCGATGTCGCCGGCATCGGCGCCACTGCCGCTTCCGAGTGCATGTACCGATACGGTGGCCGTTTCGCGTTCCAGAGCGCGCTCCACCGCGGCGCGAACGGCCGCCAGTTGCGTCGCAAGGCTTGCATCGACCATCCCCAAATCGGATTCGCAGATGCAAGCGCCGGGCGCCAACTCGCGATCGGCGACGACAGTAACCGGCGCCATCCTGCCGCGCGCGCGGCGCTCGTCGGCAAAGCGGCTGAATTCGAGGGCGGCCGATTCGTATTCGTCGGGATGCACGCGCACCTTGAGATAGCTGCAACCTTCGGCGATGCGATCGAGCGCCGTCGTCGATCGCGCGAATAGCGCACCGGTATCCTCGCTGCGCACGATCTGCTCGACGGCCATCACGACGAGCTCGGCCAGACGCTCGCGCAACAAGACGTGCATATCGCGCTGCTCGCTGGCATGCTGCGCAACACGTGCATGCCAATCGCCGATTGCCTGCGTCGTGCCGGCCTCGTAACCGCGCCGCTCGGCATCGGTATATTCCTGCTGTGCTTGCTCGATCAGAACAAGCGCTTCTTGCTCGGCGCGCTCGACGATCTCGCTCGCACGCCGCTGTGCTTCGGCCAAGACCGCCTCGTGCTCGCGACGGCAAGCCTCGCCCGCTTCGTCTAGGGCCACGACGCTGGCGTAGACCTCGCGCCGTACGATGTCGCCCTCTTCGACCAGGCCAATATCGGCCAATGCACGCACCTCGCCGTTCAGTTCGACGTGGGGATTTCGCAGCCAAATGACCATGCAAGCTCCGGAAACAAGAGAGGCAAGCGGCTCAACACGAGCTCGCCGCCGTCGGCATCGAGGCCGGGTGCGCAGCGCTCGAGCCACGCAGGGGACGACAACGCACGCGGCAACGCGAGGCGAAGCAGCGCGCTATGCGCGCTGCCGCTGATCAGTAGGCCGTCGCGTTCGAACAAGCAGTAACCCTCCCACGCCAGCCCAGTCTCATCGAGCGATTCGAGCGGCCCGATACCGAGGGTTCGTCGCAGCGCCGAGATCTCCGGGGCCCCGGCAATCGCACCGAGCCATCGGAGCAACGCCGCGCCGTCATCGCCGAGGGAGGCGGCCAAGCGCGTGCGGCGGTCCCGATCGACGATGCGCCGCACTTCTGCACGTCGAAACACCAGCGAGCGCAACCTTGCGATACGCAACTGATCGACTACTGGCAACGCGGCCAGCGCCATGCCATGGCGCGAACGCCCGTCGCAAGGTTCGCGCGTATCGACGTACTCAAAAACCGACGCGGCCTCGAGCGGCGGTACGGCCAGCGCGCGCGCCAATGCGTTCGCACAATCGGGATGGGCGAGTGTGCCGGCGTCGAGCAGATCGGCCGATAACCAATCGGGCCACCAAGAGCGGTCGATCCATTCGATCGCCGTGGCCTGATTCCGCTCGAGCGCGGCGAGCCAAGCTGCCGCCATGCCGGCCGGGCTCCGCACATTCATATCGACTTGCATCGCTTTCTCCGGCCTGACGGGATTCCCGGCATTCGCTCGATCGCCGATGGGCGAATATCGACCCCATCAGGCATCGGCCGCGGCCTGAGCGTTGCCTGCATCGCCATCGCGCTTACGCTTGATGCGTTCGATCCATTGTCCGGCTGGGCCTTCGAGCAAGGCCTGACGCTTGATCAGCACGAGCAGTGCGGCGCCGCACAGGAAAAACGCGCAGAGTGCCGTCACGACGAGCCAGTTGCTTTTCGATTGCTGCATCGGCTCGAATTGCACCGGATCCGCCGGCACCGACGCCACGCTCACCTGGTCGTATGTCAGCCCTTCCACGCTGTGCACCACGAGATTCTTGATCTGTGGGGTGAGCGTCTCGAGGTTCGCGTTCGGCCGATACTTGATGAACACCGAGGCGGACGAGGGTTTGATCGCGGCCGCGAGCGGATCGTTATTCGGCAGCACGATCTGCACACGGGCGACGACGACGCCGTCGATTTTCGACAATGTGTCGGATAGCTCCTGCTGGACGCCGTAGATGAAGCGCACGCGCTCCTCGGTCGGCGTCGAGACGAGGCCGTCTTTCTTGAACAGATTGCCGAGGTCGTCGTACTTGCGCTCCGGCAAGCCGCGCGCGCGCAAGACCTCCATCGCACGCACCATCTGTTTGTCGTCGACCTCGACCGACCAGGTCTTGCCGCCATCGGGACTGGCCTTTTGCGCATCGACCCCCTCCTCCAGCAATGCGACGTCGATCTCGTTCGCATCGCGCTCGCTGAGGCCGCCGTACAACTCCTTGCGACAAGCGGCGAGCGACAGCACGATCGCGATGCAGGCAAGCGTGACGGCGCGCCTGCGATGAGCCGTAGCGAGGCGCGCAACGAGCCGTCCGATCTTCATCATTGATTCCTCATGAGCGTGCCGATGGCGTCTTTGGTCGACGTGACGACGGCCAGCTTCACTTGCATGTCGCATTGCAAGCCCGACGCTTCCATCATGACCTGCGTCTCGGCGGCGAAGCTTTGCTGCATCGTCATCTGCGGCATCGAATGAATCATGTACAGCGCATCGTTGGTCACGGCTTGCGTGGCAACGTCCTGATCGCGGACGATCTTCGAGATCATCGTCTCGGTATCCATCCCGTGGGCCTGCGGCGGCGCCATGTGGCCGCGATCGTAGAGCGCCGCGAATTTATCGGCGAGCTGCTGCGTTTGCGGCGAGCTCGGCGCACTCGCGGCAGTCTCGTGCGCCAGCAGCTGCTGTAAGTGCATCGAAACGAACATTTGATCCATGATGGCTCCCGGGATGGCTGAGCGACCAGGCGCGCTCGCCGTCCTTCGTGCGTTGTCGAACCGTGCGAATCGGGGATTCGCGTGGGTTACAGACGCATGTATTGGTTGCCCATCATCAGCGACGGGTCCATGGCGGTCGGCACGGGCTGAGCCTGAACGGCTTCTTCGGCTTCACGCTGCTGGCGCTCGGCGACGAGCTTTTTCAGTGAATCGGGAAATTCGAATTCGCCCGTCGTCTTGGACGCATCGATCGCGCGATTCAAGTCGTTGCGAGCGACGACGGTGCGGATCAGGCGAAGCGCGTCGGGCGACGTTTCGTCCTGTAGCATTTGATGGGCTTCGACGCGCCAGTCGGCGTCGTTGTTTTCGCTCATGCAATAGATTTGCATGGCGCGGCTATTCGGCAGGCAGTGCCCTTTCTCTGCCAGCTCGCGAAACACGTGCGTGGCCGCGATCCAGTCTCCGCGCACGATGAGCATGCGGCCCGCGATCATGTCGAGTTCCGGCACCGGTTCGCAGAGCAACCGCAGCGCGGCGATCATATTGTCCAGCTCGTCGTGGTCGACGCGGGTACGCGGGAATTTGTCGATCAACGCAAGGTTCAGCACTTCGACGAAGCCGCGCAGGATTTCATCGCCGCAATTCACATAGTCCTTCAATTCGCTCATGTCCATTCCCCCAGGATGCGTAGCCGACGGCCGGCCACACGAGGAAGGTAACAATCGCGAAGACGGAGACTGCGGGGTGGTGCGAAGCGAGGGGTAGGATTGCGAAGGAGCTCGGGCTGCCCTTCGCGGGCGACTTTAGCACCAAGGTGCCGAAGGCTCAGTACTCGGCAGGACGGGCAAGCGCCTCGTCGGGGTGACGCCACCGCGGCAGCTTGCTCAACGACGACAACCAACGCCGCACGTTCGGAAACTCGGCTTCGGCGATGCCGGCCTGCGAGAGCCAGAACAAATACGCCGAGCAACTGATATCGGCGATCGACGGCCCCGACTGCACTAGATATTCGGACGACGAAAGAAATTGATCGAGCGTTTGCAAATCGGCAATCGCACGGCGTTGCAAATACGACAAGACATCGGGCGGCTGTTTGTCCCACCGCAGGGAAAATCGCAAATTGGGAACGCTAAAACCGATTCGGTTCGTTTCCCACGATAGCCATTCCAAAATGGACTGCCAGTCCGAAGGCTCACCGCGGAAAACACCAAACTTTTGCGCGAGGTAAATCAGAATCGCGTTGGATTGACAGAGCGCTCGTCCGTCGTCGACGAGGACAGGCACTTCGCCGAACTTGCTCGCCGCGACAAATTCCGCAGGACGCTCGCTTCGCGGCGTATCGAGGTCGATCCAGCGATACTCGTGCGCAATGTCCGCCAGCAACAGAAGCGACCTGACCTTGTAGGAATGGCCCGATTCCGAGTTTGCATAGAGCAGCATGCGAGTCCTAGCGAATAGAGTTTGCTTGCCGCCCGATTACTTCATGAAGCAATCGTTAAACCCACGGCGCCAACGCGCGTCACCAGGCTAGTTCAACGAACGCGCCTGGCGACACCGATTACCGCGTTATTACGACGCAGTCACCACGTCGGCGGGTTGATGTTGCAACAATGCGAGCAGGCTGGCGATTTCGTCGCGCATCTTGCGACGATCGACGATCATATCGATCGCGCCCTTTTGTTGCAGGAACTCGGAGCGTTGGAAGCCTTCCGGCAGCTTCTCGCGCACGGTTTGCTCGATCACGCGCGGGCCGGCAAAACACACCAATGCCTTCGGTTCCGCGATCACGACGTCGCCGAGGAAGGCGAAGCTGGCCGATACGCCGCCCGTGGTCGGATCCGCCAATACCGAAATAAACGGCAGCTTCGCTTCCGAAAGCTTCGTCAGCATGACCGTCGTTTTCGCCATCTGCATCAGCGAAAGCAGACTTTCCTGCATGCGAGCGCCGCCCGAAGAAGCCACGCAAATGAACGGCACCTTCTCTTCTAGCGCGTTTTGCACGCCGCGCACGAAACGCTCGCCGACCACCGAGCCCATCGTACCAGCCATGAACGAGTACTCGAACACGGCCGCCACCACCGGCAACGTGTGGATCGTCCCACCCATCACCACGAGCGCATCCGTTTCGCCGGTTTCGTTCATCGCTTGCGCGATGCGTTCCGGATACTTGCGGCTGTCCTTGAACTTGAGCGCGTCGACCGGAACGACTTCCTGGCCCAGCTCGTAACGTCCTTCCTTATCGAGCAGGCCGTCCAGGCGGGCGCGCGCGCCGATCCGCATGTGATGATCACATTTGGGGCACACGTTCAGGTTCGCCTCGACGTCGTTGCGGTACAACACCGCTTCGCACGACGGACACTTTACCCACAACCCCTCGGGAATCGTCTTCCCCCGGGTTTTCGGATCCGTCTGCTTAATCTTCGGTGGCAACAGTTTATCGAGCCAACTCATTAGCCACTCCTTGGTTATTTTTCATTGACCAGTACTCTTCATCCAGGATGAGCGGCATTCATGATGCAGCTCACAGTGCGACGACCCTTTTTCGCATCGGCTACCGGACGAGTCTCGCAAGAAAATCGGCCGCCGATTATACCGCTTCTTTTCTCGACCATCGCCACGCGCCCGTTCCGGCCCTGAGCGCCCGGCTATCGGCGACGCGCCGGGAACGTCGAATCCCGGTGCGCCGCCGCCCGCCTTCAACTAACGTGAGCGATCTCCCTGCCCGCCGGGAACCGGATTTTGGCGAACGGATACGTCGGCAACGAGATCCGGCGCGCCTGTTGCCCCTCATACAAGGCGTGCCAAGCGATCTTGGCGCCTTGGGTCCACAACAGCACGAGCTTCTCCAAATCGCGCTCAGCAAGGAGCGACTGGACCAGCGTTTCCCCGGTTCGGCCCGATAACAGCATGCGGATTTTGCTTTGCTCCTTCGTATCGCTGCCGAACCCGCCGTTTCCGGCCTCCTCACCGTCATCCTCGGGCAGCGCCAGGTATTGCGTCATCGCTTGCACGAGTTCGTCTCGGTTTTGGACGACCCAGGCCACACGCACCTCCATCGCCTCGCGCGCCGTCTGGAGCGTGTAGGCGAGATCGGTCAGACAAATCGCTTCGTCGGCCTGCACGTGATCCAACATCCGCCGCACCACCGCCTTGAGCCTATCTTGCGTTTTCGCCGACAACACGACTGCCACGGGGCCGTCGTCCGTGCCCACCGGCGTTTGCGGCGGCACCGATTCGGCGACATATTCCTCGACGATCAGATTGGCATAGGAACCACCGGCGCCAAACGAATTGATCATGGCGCGGCGAGGCACCTCGCGCCGTTCGCCGTCGATTTCTACAACCGGCTGCGGCCAGTCCTGCAACGCCTGCTGCAAGTGAAACGGCGTGCCCTCGAAACTCAGATTCGGATTGAGCTTTTCGGCTTTGATCGAGGGCACGAGTTGCTTGTGGCGCAATTGCAGGACGACCTTCGCGAGCTGCGACACACCCGAGGCGGCTTCCGCATGTCCCATGTTCGACTTGACGGAGCCGATCGCGCAGAACTGCTGATCCGCCGTGAACTTGCGGAATGCCTTGTTCAGTGCGGCAACCTCGATCGGATCGCCCAACAGCGAACCGTTGGCGGCCGCTTCCACATAGCTGATCGTGCGCGGATCGATGTTCCCCTTGGTCAGCGCGTGCTCGATGAGGTCGGCTTGCGCATTGAGATTGGGCACCGCGTAACCGCTCGAGCGGCCGCTGTGGTTCGTGGCCGACGATTTGATGACGGCGAGAATGCGGTCGCCGTCGGCCACGGCGCGCGACAAAGGCTTGAGCAGTACCGCACCGGCGCCTTCGGCGGGCAATAGACCGTCGGCGTCGGCGAAGCTTCGACTGTCTGGATGGGAGCCGATCAACTGCGCTCGGCTCAATCCAACGAACTTCTTCTCGTCGATCGGCAAACTGACGCCGCCGGCGATCGCCAACTCGCACTCGCCGAGCAGCAAGTCCTTGCACGCCATATGGATGGCCACCATCGACGACGACGACATCGTATCGACGGCAATGCTCGGGCCTTGAAGTCCGAACAGGTACGAAGCCTTATTGGCGATCGAGCTTTGCGATTGATGCTTTTGATACATGGCGCCGACATACAAGCCAACCTTTCTTCGGTAGCGCTCTTGCAGCATCTCCCTCGTATGCCCGGTATCTTCGAGCAAATTCCAGATCGTTTCGAGAAAAACGCGCCCTTGCGGATCCATGAGCTCCGCTTCTTGGCGAGAAATATTGAAGAACTGCGCGTCGAACTCGTCTACCCCTTCAATAAAGCCGCCCCATTTGCTGTAGCTCTTGCCGGGCTTGTCCTTGTCGGGATCGAAGTACAAGTCGTGATCCCAGCGTTCGGCCGGAACCTCGCGGATGCAATCCTTTCCGGCGCGCAAATTCGACCAGAAGATATCGAGGTCGCGCGCTTCGGGGTACCGGCCGCTCATGCCGATGATCGCGATGGCGTCGGGCTCGCGCGCCGCAGGTTGCGCCGGCACCTTCGCCGCTACGTTGGCGGTGAACCGCTGCCGGCGGCTGAAGGTCGCAGGTTGCGGGGAAACGACGCTCTGCGCGGGCGCCGGGGCCGGCCGCGGATCCGGGCTTGGGTTCGCCGTTGGCGCCGGTTGGGCTTGGGCCTGTCCGGGCGCCAACACGGCCGCCATCGCCGCACCATGCGATCGCACGAGATATTCGGCCATGCTGCCCAACGTCGTGTATTCGAAGAAGACGGTGGGCTCGAGGGAGAGCCGGTAAGCTCGGTTTAGGTGATTGTTCAGCTGCGTGAATCCGATCGAGTCGATCCCATACTCGTTCAATTCCGCGTCGAGTTCGAGATGGGCGACCTCGACCTTCAGCATGGCCGAGACGATTTGCATCAGCGACGCTTGCACTTTATCGAGCAGATCGCCGTCGGCCGGTGCCGGACGAATCGCCGCTTCGGCTGGCGCTTGAGTAGACGCTTGAGTAGACGCTTGGGTAGACGCTTGGGTAGACGCTTGAGTAGACGCTTGGGTAGACGCTTGAGTAGACGCTTGAGTAGACGCTTGAGTCCGCGCTTGGGTCCGCGCTTGTGGCTGCGGCGCCGGCACCGGGACGGGCGCCGAAGGCGCGGCTACCGCTTTTTGCGGCCGTAGGAACATCGATTGCAGCCGTTTGACGGCGCCGGCCAGCACAACCACCTGCGATTGCCCGCCGGCAAGCGCGTCATAGAGCGCCTGAATGCCCGCAGCCGTTTCCAACGCGTGCATGCCGCGCGTTTGCAGCCGCTCCTGCACGGCGGCATCCACATGCATGCCGCCCTCGGCCCATAGCGGCCAATTCAGCGAGATCGTACGCCCGTGCCGCTGCCCCGTCTCGACCAAGCCGTTACGGTACGCTGCATAGCTGTCCATGAAGCCGTTGGCCGCCGCATAGTCGGCCTGCCCCACATTGCCGAACGCGCCCGCCACCGACGAGAACAACATGAGCCAATCGAGCGGTATCGCCTTCGTCGCTTCGTCGAGCGCCGTCAAACCGGAAACCTTCGGCGCCAACACCGCTTTCAACTCGGCGGTCGTTTTCCGGAGCAGGACGTTGTCCTGGATCACTCCCGCGCTATGCACGATCCCATGCAATGCGCCGAATTCGTCGACGATTCCCTCCACCAGGCCTTGGACGACCAGCGCATCGGCGATATCCGCTTGCCGGTATACCACCGTGGCACCGAGCGCGCGCAGTTGATCGAGTTGCGACTGCTTGCGCTCATCCAACGGCGAACGGCCGCTCAAGACGAGTACTGAAGCCTGTGCGCGCTGTGCGATCTCGCGCGCGAACAACAACCCCAGTCCACCCGCGCCGCCCGTGATGAGGTAAACACCGCCGTCGCGCCACGGCAATTGCGTCGGTTGGGCGATTGCCACTTCGGCCAATTCCACCACCTGCCGCTGTCCTTGCAGATAGCGCACGCGCACATCCTGCGCGGACGCCGCGTTCTCTTGCAGGGCTGCGACCACTTGCTCGGCGCTCGCTTGCTTGCTCAGGCTGATTACTTGTCCAATCAGCTTTGGACTTTCCTGGCGCGCGGTTTTCAGCAAGCCGGCCAAGCCCGCCAACAACTGAGCCTCGCCTTCGTCGGCGATCACGACTTGCATGAGTACGTCGCCCGCCGGTCGTGCCTGCAAGACCACTTGCAACAATGCCAGCATTTGCGTCGTTGCCGACTCGTAGCGTGCTGCAATCCCGCCTTCGCCGCGCAATACCTCGCACTGCGCCTGCGGCAATTGCGCTTCCACCGCGCCGGCCAACGCCGTCAATCCTTCACCGAGCACCACCCAGCGCTGCGCATAGGCCCTCGGCGGCTCGCTTTGGACGGGCTGCGTGCGCCACTCCGGCTTGAGCAGCAGGGTGCCGAGATCTGCATTTTCGGTCGCGCCTGCGCCGTCGATCATCCGCAGACTGAAACCTTCCAACTGCACGCAAACTCGGCCACTTTCGTCCATGACGTCGATATCTAGCTTGCGGACCGGGCTTTGGGCCGAGCTCCCCGCGCTATATCTCACCCACGCCCAGCCCTGCGACGGACAGGCGCTCAGAACTTGCAGCCGTTCCAAGCCGAACGGCAACGACGCCTTGCCGTCCGCCTCGCCCAGGCTCAGCCCCATCGAAGCTTGCAATGCGGCATCCATGATGCTCGGATGCAAAACGAACGGCTGCACGCTTCCCCCCGCCTGCATCGCGAGCTTGGCAAGTACTTGCGTCTGGCCCTGCGAATCTCGCCCGAGGTGTAGCGCTTCGAGCCCACGGAAGCTGGTGCCGTATTGCAGCCCGAGCGCATCGAACACCGCATAGCACTGCGCGCCGTCGACACGTTTGTCTTGGCATTGGCCGCGGAGCACATCCAATTGCACCGCTTCGGGTTGCTCGACGACACCTAGGATCGCTTGTCCCTGTGAATACACCACCGGTTCGGCGTTTCGATCCGCTTGCGCGTAGATCTCGTACTCGATCTCGCCGCCGTCTTGCGGCATCAAGGCGATATGTACCGCTTGCCCGCTTTCGCCCACGACGAGGGGCCGGGCGAATACCACTTGCTTGAGGACGATGCAAGGCGCCTCGTCTTGCGCAATATCCGCCGCTTGCGCGACGGCAGCGCGCGCCATCTCCAAGTGGGCCACGCCTGGCAGGACGTGCTGCCCCTGAACCACGTGGTCGCGCAAGAAAAACTCTTCCCCTTTGAACGTCGAGCTAAAACGCTGTTGGTTAAACGTCGAGGTGTTCTGATGCACGAGCGGATGCAATACCGCAGCGCTTGCGGCCGTACGTTCCTTTGTGACTTGCACCCAATACCTGTCCTTCGCGAACGGATAGGTGGGCAAGCTGATGCGGCGCGGTTTCACGTCGTCATAGAGCTTGTTCCAGTCAAATACCAAACCCTTCACCCACAACTCGAGCAGCTTGCCGTACTTGCCTTTGGCCACCCACGACTCGATCGCGTGTTGCAGATCCTCGTCGCCCGCGAATAGACCCAGCGCATCCTTGTTGCGTTTCGCTTGACCGGTGTGGACATCCTCCGCGTCCTGACCGTTGAGGATCGCTTGCAGCTTATGCTTGAGTGCATCGACCGAGTCGACAAGCAGCCCCACGCGCGATTCCATTGCTTCGCGGCCTACTTGCAGCGTGTATGCCACGTCGGCCAGATCCGCATCGGTCAGCTTGCCCGATTCCACCGCCTCCAGCAGTTGGCGAACTTGGTCTTTCAAACGATCTTCGTTCTTAGCCGACAGCACCACCACCGCCGGCCGCGCCGACGATACCGGCACCACCACACGTGCCTCGTCGCTCGGGATGTACTCCTCCAGAATGACGTGCGCGTTCGATCCACCTGCACCGAACGAAGAAACGCCCGCAATACGTGGATATTCACGCGCCGGGCCGCCGTCGATTGAGAGCACCGGCCGCTTCCATTCCCCCAGCTCTTGCTGCACGACGAACGGCGTCTTCTTGAAGTCGATGTTCGGATTGAGCGTTTCCGAATGCAAGCTCGGCACCAGCTTCTTGTGCTTCATTTGCAGCAGCACTTTCGTAATACCCGCAATGCCCGCCGCACTCTCGCAATGCCCAATATTCGATTTGGCCGAACCAATTGCGCAGTACTGGCCTGCGTCGCCGGTTTGGCCGAACGCCTTGCTCAAGCCCGTAATCTCGATCGGATCGCCCAACGATGTACCCGTGCCGTGTGCCTCGATGTAGCTGATCGTGCGCGGATCCACGCCCGAGCTCTTCAACGCTTGGCTGATCACACTCGCCTGCGCATTCGGGTTCGGCACCGAGTAGCCGTTGGTCTTGCCCCCATGGTTGATCGCCGTGCCCTTGATCACGCCATGAATTTGATCGCCATCCGCAATCGCCTTCGCCAGCGGCTTGAGCAGCACCGCACCGACGCCCTCACCCGGCACATACCCATCGCCGCCTTCACCGAAGCTCTCGCAGCGCCCCTTGCTGGAGGTGAACTTGCCGCCCGAGAGCAGCAGATACTTGTTCGGATGCACCGAGACATTCACCCCACCAGCCACAGCCAACTCACATCCACCACGTTGCAAGCTGTGGCAAGCCAAGTGCAGCGCGGTCAGTGACGACGAGCACATCGTGTCGAGCGCCAAGCTGGGCCCGTGGAAATTGCAGAAGTACGACACCCGGTTCGCGATCGACGAAGCGCTGCCCGAAATCGCCAACCCACGGCCACGCACTTGCTCCTGTGCGCCATAGAGTTGGTATTCCTCGTACATCACGCCGACGAACACGCCGACATTGCCCTCTAGCCCAAGCCCTTGGTACTGCCGCAAGCGCTCCCGCGTATAGCCCGCATCTTCCAACGTCTCGTACACACATTGCAGGAACAGGCGCTCTTGCGGATCCATGAGTTCGGCTTCACGCGGCGAGATATTGAAGAACAGCGGATCGAATTGATCCACGCCCTCCATAAACCCGCCCCACTTGCTGTAGCTCTTGCCCAGCTTTTCTTTGTCGGGGTCGAAATACAGCCCATGATCCCAGCGCTCGCCGGGAATCTCGCGAATGCAATCCTTGCCCTCGCTCAGATTCGACCAGAACGCATCGAGATTGCGCGCATCGGGGTATCGGCCGCTAATCCCGATAATGGCGATGTCCATATCGTTCGAGACAGGCGCCGCTTGTTCGCGCTTAGCACTGCGAGGCGCGAAACGGCTCGTACGTACGCGGCTACCCGCGACAGCGGGCATTGCACGCGGCTCGACCGCTACCGGCCGCGCCGTTTCGCCACGCGTGTCCACACCCAGCAATGCGACCAACCGATCACGATGCGACTGTACGAAGTACTCGGCCAACGCGCCCAGCGTTTGATACTCGAAGAACAGCGTCTTCGAGAGCGAACCAAAATGTTTTTCGAGTTCAGACGTCAGTTGCAGGACCAAGACCGAATCGATCCCGTATTGCTCCAGAGGCGCATCCCCATCGATCCGGTCTGCCGGCAACTTCAATGTCGATGACAGGAGCCGCTTCAGATATTGAGCGGCCCTCTCGGTCAAATCGTCCGCGTTAGTGGTCACCGAGCTAGCCTGGTTCGATACCGGGCGCTCCGAGACGGGCGCGGCATCCGACGGCGGCAAGAACATCGACTCCAGTTGCTTCACCTTGCCCGCCAACACCACGATTTGTGACTGCCCCGAAGCGAAAGCGTCGTAAAACGCCTGAATCCCCAAGGACGTTTCGAGCGCATGAAACCCGCCCGCCTCGATTCGCTCCCGCACGGCGGCATCTACCCGCATGCCGCCGTCGGCCCACAGCGGCCAGTTCAACGAAACCGAATGCCCATGGCGCTGCCCGGCCGCGACCAAACTATTTCGGTACGCCGCGTAGCTATCCATGAAGGCATTGGCTGCCGCGTAATCCGCCTGCCCGACATTGCCCAGCGCGCCCGCGAGCGAGGAGAACAACACCAGCCAATCGAGCGCTATCGCCTTCGTGGCTTCATCGAGCGCGACCAGCCCCGACACCTTCGGCGCCAACACCGCGCTCATTTCGGCCGGCGTCTTCTTCAGCAAGAAGTTGTCCTCGATTACGCCCGCGCTATGCACGATGCCATGCAACGCGCCGAACTCGTCGACGATCCTGTCCACCAAACCTTGCACCGTCAGCGCGTCGGCGATGTCCGCTTGCCGGTACGCGACCGTGGCACCCAATGCGCGCAACTCGTCGAGCTGCGATTGCTTACGGTCATCCAACGGCGAACGGCCGCTCAGCACGAGCACCGGTGCCTTGGCGCGCAGCGCAATCTCGCGCGCGAAAACAAGCCCCAATCCTCCGGCGCCGCCGGTGATCAAGTAAACGCCGGCATCGCGCCAGAGCAATGCGTTTGCGTTATCGGCCGGTCCTGCGCTCAATTTGGCTAGACCGACGACTTGCCGTTGCCCATCGACATAACGTACTCGCACGTCTTGCGGGCTTGCCGCGTTCTCGTGCAGCGCCGCGGCGACTTGCTCGGCATTCGCTTGCTTGCTCACGCCGATCAGTTGCCCGATCAACTTCGGATTTTCTTGACGCGCGGTTTTCAGTAGGCCCGATAAGCCTGCCAACAACTGAGCTTCGCCTTCGTCGGCGATAACAACCTGCAACAGCACGTCGCCGCGTGGGCTGGGCTGCAACATCGATTGCAGCAACGCTAGCATCTGCGTCGTTGCCGATTCGTAGCGCACCGCAAGAGGACCTTCGCCGCGCAATATGTCGTAATCGGCCTGCGGCAACCGCGCCTTTAGAGCGTCGGCCAAATCAGCGAATTCCTGAGCAAGCACGACCCGACGCTGCGTATAGGCGCGCGGCGCCGGCGTATCGATCGCCTGTGCGCGCCATTCGGGCTTAAGCAGGAGTGTGCCGATGTTGGAGGATTTCGCCGCCACCGCCGGATCCACCGTGCGGAGGCTGAAATCTCGCAGTTGCACGCAAACCCTGCCGTCTTCGTCCATGACGTCGATATCGAGCTTTCGCACCGGGCTTTGCGCCGTACTACCCGCGCTATAGCGGACCCACGCCCACGCCTGAGACGGGCAGGGGCGCAGAACGCTCACTTCGCCGATGGCGAACGGCAGAGAGGCCTTGCCCCCCGGCTCGCCAAGACTCAAACCCATCGAGGCCTGCAATGCGGCATCCATCACGCTCGGATGCAACATGAACGGCTCGACGCTTAGGCCTGCCGGCATCGTCAGCTTCGCAAGCACCTGCGGCTGGCCCTGGTGAGATTGGCCGAGGTCTAACGCCTCGATCCCACGGAAACTCGCGCCGTAACGCAATCCCAAAGCCTCGAACGCCGCATAGCACTGAGCGCCGTCTATGCGCTTGTCCTGACATTGGTCGCGTAGTGCCGCCAAATCCACAGACTCGGCCTGCATCGCTTCATTCAGGACCGCATGCCCCTGCGAATGCACGATCGGTTCCGCGTCTTCTTGCCCCAGCGTGTAGATTTGGTATTCGATGTCGCCATCGTCCTGCGGCATCAACGCAACGTGAACCTCCTCTCCGGCCTCGCCCACGGCCAGCGGACGCACGAAGGCTACTTGCGCTAGGGTGATGCTTGCGGCACCCGTCGTTTTCTCAATGGCGGCCCGCGCCATTTCCAAATGCGCGACGCCGGGCAGCATACGCTGTCCCTGCACGATGTGATCGCGCAGGAAAAACTCGTCGCCTGTGAACGTCGAGCTGAAGCGTTGTTCGCTAAAGTCCGACGTATTTTGATGGAGCAGCGGATGCAGTTTGGCGCCGGCTATCGCGGTTTGCTCCTTCGTCACCGGGATCCAGTACCGCTCCTTCGCAAAAGGATAGGTCGGCAAACTGACGCGGTGCGGTTTCGCATCGGCGTAAAGCGCGTCCCAGTCGATGGTCATGCCCTTGGTCCACAACTCAAGCAGCTTGCCGTGTTTGCCTTTGGCCACCCATGACTCGATCGCTTGCTGGAAGTCCTCGTCGCCCGCGAATAGACCCAGCGCCTCCTTGTTGCGTTTCGCTTGACCGGTGTAGACGTCGTCTACGTCCTGACCGTTGAGAACCGCTTGTAGCTTATGCTTGAGCGCATCCATCGAATCGACGAGTAGTCCCACGCGCGATTCCATCGCCTCTCGGCCTACTTGCAGCGTGTATGCCACGTCGGCCAAGTCTGCATCGCTCAAGTCGCCGGATTCGAAGACCTCCAGCAGTTGGCGGACTTGGTCTTTCAAACGATCATCGTTCTTAGCCGACAGCACCACCACCGCCGGCCTCGCCGACGACACCGGCACCACCTCACGCGCCTCGTCGCTCGGGATGTACTCCTCAAGAATGACGTGCGCGTTCGATCCGCCCGCACCAAACGAAGAAATCCCCGCGATGCGCGGATATTCGCGCGCAGGGCCGCCATCGATCGATACCACCGGCCGCTTCCATTCCCCCAGCTCTTGCTGCACGACGAACGGCGTCTTCTTGAAGTCGATGTTCGGATTGAGCGTTTCCGAATGCAAGCTTGGCGCCAGCTTCTTGTGCTTCATTTGCAGCAGCACTTTTGTAATGCCCGCGATGCCCGCCGCGCTTTCGCAATGCCCGATGTTCGATTTGGCCGAGCCGATTGCGCAATACTGGCCTGCGTCGCCGGTCTGGCCGAACGCCTTGCTCAAGCCCGTGATCTCGATCGGATCGCCCAGCGCGGTACCCGTGCCATGCGCTTCGATGTAGCTGATCGTGCGCGGATGTACCCCCGCGCTCTTCAACGCTCGGCCAATGACGCTCGCCTGAGCATTGGGATTCGGGACCGAGTAGCCGTTGGTCTTGCCGCCATGGTTGATCGACGTACCTTTGATCACACCGTGAATATGGTCGCCGTCGGCAATCGCCTTCGCCAGCGGCTTGAGCAGCACCGCACCGACGCCTTCACCCGGCACATATCCGTCGCCACCTTCACCGAAGCTCTCGCAGCGCCCTTTGCTGGAGGTGAACTTGCCGCCCGAGAGCAGCAGATACTTGTTCGGATGCACCGACACGTTCACCCCACCGGCCACCGCCAATTCGCAGCCGCCGCGCTGCAAGCTTTGGCACGCTAGGTGGAGCGCCGTCAGCGACGAAGAGCACATCGTGTTGACCGCTAGGCTGGGGCCGTGGAAGTTACAGAAGTACGAGACCCGATTTGCCACGGAAGACGCGTTGCCCGGAATGGCCAGCCCGCGGCCGCGCGCTTGCTCCTGCGCGCCATAGAGCTGGTATTCCTCATACATCACGCCGACGAATACGCCGACATTGCCGTCCGATCCCTGCGCGTCATACTGGCGCAAGCGCTCACGCGTGTAGCCGGCCTCCTCCAGCGTCTCGTACACGCATTGCAGGAACAGCCTCTCCTGCGGATCCATCAGTTCGGCTTCGCGCGGCGAGATATTGAAGAACAGCGGATCGAACTCGTCCACGCCTTCGATGAATCCGCCCCACTTGCTGTAGCTCTTGCCCAGCTTCTCTTTGTCGGCGTCGAAATACAGATCGTGATTCCACCGCTCGGCCGGGATCTCGCGAATGCAGTCCTTCCCCTCGCTTAAATTCGCCCAAAAGACGTCGAGGTTGCGTGCTTCGGGATATCGCCCGCTCACACCGATGATCGCGATATCCATATCGTTCTGCACTGCCGGCGTATCCCGTTTGATGCTAGCGGCCGAGAACCGGCTTTCGCGCGCTTGGGCCGCCGTCCGCATAGGCGCAGCGGGCGCTTGCGACCTAGGCTGAGCTGCTTGAGATCGCTTCTCGATGCCGAGCAGTGCAATCAGGCGGTCGCTATGCGACTGCACGAAATAGTCGGTCAATGCGCGTAGCGTTTGGTACTCGAAGAACAGCGTCTTCGAAAGCGGACCGAAGCGCTTCTCCAGATCGGTAGTCAATTGAAGCACCAGGATCGAATCGATCCCGTATTGCTCCATCGGCGCATCGGCATCGATGCGGTCGGCGGACAGCTTCAATGTCGACGACAACAACCGCTTCAAGTAATGGCCGGTCTTCTCGGTCAGCTCGCTCGAGACGGTCTCTTGCGAACCCGCGGGCGCCGCCGTTTCCGCCTTATCGATTGAAGACTCGGATCGGGCTTCCGTACCGGACTGGTCTTGCTCAGTGGCCCCGGCCTGTTCGCTCTCGACCATCCGTGAGCTAAAGCCCTCCAAACGCACACACACGCGACCCTGCTCATCGACGAGATCGATGTCCAGCTTGCGAACCGGACTCTGAGCGGTACAACCCGCGCTATACCTCACCCATGCCCAAGCACGCAACGGACTTGCGCCGAAGACGCGCAACCGCTCGAGGGCGAACGGCAATGAGGCCTTGCCGCCGGATTGACCGGGCTCGCTCGGTTCACCGAGGCTCAGACCCAGCCCGGCCTGGAGCGCCGCGTCCATGATGCTCGGATGCAATACGAAGGGCGCGGCGCTCGAACCGGCCGGCATCGCGAGCTTCGCCAGCACCTGAAGCTGCCCCTGCTCGTCTCGCCCGATACCCAGCGATTCGACCGCACGGAAGCGCTCGCCGTAGTTGAGCCCAAGCGCATCGAACACGGCGTAGCACTGTGCACCGTCTACGGTTTTTTCCTGACAACGCACCCGCAAGTCGTCCAACGGCAGTACTTCGGGTTCGGTCGGTTCATACCGTACCGCTCGCCCCTGCGAATGCACGAGCGCCGGCGCATCGGCATCAGCCCGCGTGTAGATCTCATAGTCGATTTCGCCGCCGTCGCGCGGCTTCAGCGCGATATGAACCGCTCGCCCCGCCTCGCTCACCGCCAACGGCCGGACGAAGACGACGCCTTGTAGCGCGACGCCTGCGAAGTCCGAAGCCTGCGCAACTGCTGCGCGCGCCATCTCCAAGTGCGCGACGCCGGGCAGCACACGCTGCCCCTGGACGACGTGATCGCGCAGGAAAAACTCTTCGCCATTAAAGGTGGAGCTGAACCGCTGCTCGTTCGCATCCGACGTATTTCGATGAACGAGCGGATGCAACACCGGCGCGGAAGCGTTGGACGCACTCCTTTCCGCGGATCCTCGCAACTGTTTTACAAGACTGATCGCCTCTTCTTTATTCAGTCCATCATGCTTGACCTGAGTGAGCAAGTAATGAACGAGATCCGTCTTTTTCATAAATTTTTAATGCCCTGAGATGTTCACGCCGTCTTGGTTCTTACAGCCATTCCCAAACATCGCTATCGCTGGACGCGTACTCGACCGCCTCGCGCACCTCGCGGGAAGGCTTATCTTCTTGGTCGAGCTTGGGACGGTGGGATTTCGCTTCGCGCTCTGTCGTGCGCAACGCATAGACATCGACTTTGTTGAGCGACGGTGCCGGCAGCGGCCCGCGTACGATGCGCCCATCCGTTGCGCCTTGCCACGCACTGACGATCACATGCGCGTTGGTCCCGCCGTCGCCGAAGCAGTTGATGCCCGCGACCGCCGGCCACTCGCCCCACGGCGTCAAACGACGATTGAAACGGAACGGCGAAGCCGCGAAGTCGTAGTGCGTCATCGGCTGTTGCGCCGAGAGGAACGGCACGCGCTGCCCGTGGTGCAGCATCAAGATCACCTTGATGAAGCTGGCGATTCCCTCCGCGCTCAAGGGATGGCCGATATTGGGCTTAATCGCGCCCAGCTCGCACGGCGCGCCGCTATCCGCCCGATACACCGACTCGATCGCCTTCAACTCAAGCAGGTCCGTGACCTCAGAACCTGAACCATTCGCTTCGATATGGCTCACGCTCTCGGGCGTGCGGCCACTGCGTGCCAGCGCGCTTCGCATCACCTCGCGCTGCGCTTCGATGTTGGGCGCGGCCGGCCCCGCCGTGCGCCCGTCGTTGTTGATCGCCATCCCATCGATCACGCCGTAGATCGCATCGCCGCCGGCCAACGCATCGTCCAGACGCTTGAGCATGACCAGCCCAACGCCCTCGCCCAACACCGCGCCGCGCGCGCGTTGATCGAATACGTGGAAATGCGGCTCGCGGTTCAAGATGCCGCGCCGCTCGAACAGCCTCAATGCACCGTCTGATTGCAGCACGCTCGCACCGCCCACCAACGCCGCCTCGATATCGCCGGCCTTCAGCGCCTGGATCGCCATGTTCATCGCGACCAACGCCGACGAACACGCCGTATCCACCACCACGCTCGGGCCGCGCAGGTCGTAATAGCGCGAGATGTTCGCCGCCAAGTAGTTTTGGCCTACGGTTAGGATCGGGTTGTTCGCTTGCAGGAACGTCTGCTCATCCGGCCGATGCTGGCTCCTCGCGCCCAGATAAACGCCGATCGGCCGCCCCTTCACTTCCGACAGCCGATAACCGGCGTGATGCCAAAGGCTCAGGCTCTCTTCCAGTAAGAGCAATGCCTGGGGATCCATCGCCCGCGCATCGTCCCGCGAAATAAGGAAGAACTCCGGATCGAAGTGCGTCACGTTATCGAGCAAGCCCGCGTAGTAGGTGCTCGACGATTTCCCCCAACGCGTCTGCGGAATCGCTTTGATCGCACTTCCGCCGTTTGCAAGCAGTTGCCAATACGCATCGAGCGTCGGTGCGCCCGGGAATCGGCAGGACAGTCCGACCACGGCAATCTTTGTCGTGTAGTCCGGCTTCACCGGTGCAGTGAACTGCCTCGACTCGAGTTGCGGCAGTAACGTCGGAAGTGCTTCCTGTGCGACTTGCACATCTGGCGTCTCGACCTTGGACGTACTTGGCATATCAGGTTCGACGCTATCGCTAGCGTTATCGCTATTGCCCGGCAGCTTGACGGCCAGCGCCTCCCCGTGGGTTTTAACGAGCCAGCGCGTCAACGCGTTCAGCGTCGAGTGCTCATACACGATCGACGGATCCAGTGGTACGCCTACCGCCGTCGATATCGGCCGCAGCATCTGCGCCAGCATCACCGAATCGGCGCCGTAATCGGGCAACGGCGTATCGGCTTCCACCTCCTCCAGCGTCAGCCTCAACTGCTCAGCCACGAGCGCTGTGAGCCATACTTGTGCGCGTGCTTCCAACGTATCGCCGGTCGACGGCTGCTCGCTCGTAACCGAAGCGGCCTCCGTGGCCCGAGCCTTACTCGATGCTGCGCGCGATCCCACCTGGTTCGGTTGCATCGCACGCTTCATCAACGCAGACGCATCGAATCGCGATTCATCGACGACCGCAGGCATCACCACCGGGCCGAGCCCGCGACGCAACACCTCGTCGAGCAACCGCAGACCTTCGACGTCGGTGTGGCTAAGCAGACCCGTCTTCCGATATACGGCACTGCGCGTCTCGCCGATCCCCGTCTCCTTCCAATTCGGCCATTGGACGCTAACGATTCGGTTGCGCTCGGACTGCGCTTGCGCTTGGGCCACATAGTCCATGTAGGCGTTAGCCATCGCATAGTCCGCCTGACCCGCGCCCAGACTCGGGATCACTGCCGACACCGACGAGAACAACACGGTGCACATCAAGGGCTCGTTAGCCAGACAGGCCAGTAGCGTCGCCAAGCCCGTTACCTTCGGCTTCAAGACTTCCTGAATGCCCGTCAGCGATTTCCGTATGAGCGCGGGCGTGTTCAGGTCCATGCTGCCGGCGGCATGGAACAATGCGCCGATGTCGCCAAGGGTTGCCTTGATCGTCGCGAGTTCTCGAGTCACGGCCTGCGCATCGTCCAGTGCGACCGCGCTGACCCAAACCTGCGCGCCTTGCGCCTCCAACGCCTCAATAGCGCGGATTTTTTGGCTTACGGCATCGGTACCGTCCCGGTATGCGCTCCATTGCTCGCGCGCCGGCAGTACGTCACGCCCGCTCAGAACCAAGCGTTTGACGCCGTATTGACGGACCAAATGTTGCGCACAGAGATAACCGACGCCGCGTGTACCGCCCGTCACCCAAACCACCGCATCGGGCCCAAGCTCGATCGCGTCACGCCCAATCGCCCCAGCGGTCGACTCGGCCAATACGCTTCGATACCGAGTGCCCGACCGATAACAAACCTCGGCCTCATCACCTTCGCCTTGCAACTCCGCCGCAATTTCGTCGAGCCAGGCGTGCTCGTTCTCGGCCGTGTCTAAATCGACATGACGCGCGGATATCCGGCCGTATTCGCTTTGCAGCATGCGATACAGGCCAGCCGACAACGCGCCGGTCGTGTCTTGCGTGCGAGCGTTCAGCGACTCCAAGCCGCACGTAATACCGAGTGCTACGGCGCCGTCTCGCGGGCCTTGCTCCAGCCACTGCTGTAGCCAACCCAACGCAATTTCGTTAAAACCGGCGCCAATACCGGTCAAATCGATCCAGCCCTGCCAATCGGCCCAGTTCGGTGCGACGGCGGAGCCGTGGGATACATCGAGTACTTGGACCTGGCCAAAGCGCTGTGCCAGGCGCGCGGCGATATCGGTCGTCTGGTCATCGGCAACGATAATCACCGCTGCGTTCGATTGCAGGCTCACGCTCGGCGCGGCAGCTTCCCATTGCTTGTTCAAATAGCGAATGCCACGGCTACCGGAGGCGGTTGCCGATGCGTCCGGGGCCGGCGAGGCATCGACAGGTGCGGTCGCGCTCTGGGCGCTTAGCTTGACCCAGTAACGTTGGCGAGCGAACGGATAGGTCGGCAAGCTAATGCGGCGCGGCTTCGGCTCGCCATAGAGCCTGTGCCAGTCCATGGCCATGCCCTTGGTCCACAGCTCGAGCAGCTTGCCGTACTTGCCTTTGGCCACCCACGACTCGATCGCCTGCTCAAAATCGTCGTCGCCAGCGAACAGACCCAGCGCGTCCTTGTTGCGCTTCGCTTGACCGGTGTAGACATCGTCCGCGTCCTGACCGTTTAGAATGGACCGCAGTTTCTCTTTCAAGGCCTCCATCGAATCCGCTACGACACCAAGCCGCGACTCCATCGCTTCGCGGCCTACTTGCAGCGTGTATGCCACGTCGGCCAGATCCGCATCGCTCAGCTTGCCCGATTCCACCGCCTCCAGCAGTTGGCGAACTTGGTCTTTCAAACGATCTTCGTTCTTAGCCGACAGCACCACCACCGCCGGCCGCGCCGACGATACCGGCACCACCACACGTGCCTCGTCGCTCGGGATGTACTCCTCCAGAATGACGTGCGCGTTCGATCCACCCGCACCGAACGAAGAAACCCCCGCGATACGCGGATATTCGCGCGCCGGGCCGCCATCGATCGAGACCACCGGCCGCTTCCATTCCCCCAGCTCTTGCTGCACGACGAACGGCGTCTTCTTGAAGTCGATGTTCGGATTGAGCGTTTGCGAATGCAGGCTCGGCACCAGCTTCTTGTGCTTCATTTGCAGCAGCACTTTCGTAATACCCGCAATGCCCGCCGCGCTTTCGCAATGCCCGATATTCGATTTGGCCGAGCCGATCGCGCAATACTGGCCTGCGTCACCGGTTTGCCCGAATGCCTTGCTCAAGCCCGTAATCTCGATCGGATCGCCTAGCGACGTACCCGTGCCGTGTGCCTCGATGTAGCTGATCGTGCGCGGATCCACGCCCGAGCTCTTCAACGCTTGGCTGATCACACTCGCCTGCGCATTCGGGTTCGGCACCGAGTAGCCGTTGGTCTTGCCCCCATGGTTGATCGCCGTGCCCTTGATCACGCCATGAATTTGATCGCCATCGGCAATCGCCTTCGCCAGCGGCTTGAGCAGCACCGCACCGACGCCCTCACCCGGCACATACCCATCGCCACCCTCGCCGAAGCTCTCGCAACGGCCTTTACTGGAGGTGAACTTGCCGCCCGAGAGCAGCAGATACTTGTTCGGATGTACCGATACATTCACCCCACCAGCCACAGCCAACTCACATCCACCACGTTGCAAGCTATGGCAAGCCAAGTGCAGCGCCGTCAGCGACGACGAGCACATCGTGTCGAGGGCCAAGCTAGGCCCATGGAAATTGCAGAAGTACGACACCCGGTTCGCGATCGACGACGCGCTGCCCGAAATCGCCAGCCCTCGGCCACGCACTTGCTCCTGTGCGCCATAGAGCTGGTATTCCTCGTACATCACGCCGACGAACACGCCGACATTGCCCTCTAGCCCAAGCCCTTGGTACTGCCGCAAGCGCTCACGCGTATAGCCCGCATCTTCCAATGTCTCGTACACGCATTGCAGGAACAGGCGCTCCTGCGGATCCATGAGTTCGGCTTCGCGCGGCGAGATATTGAAGAACAGCGGATCGAATTGATCCACGCCCTCCATAAACCCGCCCCACTTGCTGTAGCTCTTGCCCAGCTTTTCTTTGTCGGGGTCGAAATACAGCCCATGATCCCAGCGCTCGGCGGGAATCTCGCGAATGCAATCCTTGCCCTCGCTCAGATTCGACCAGAACGCATCGAGGTTGCGCGCATCGGGGTATCGGCCGCTGATCCCGATAATGGCGATGTCCATATCGTTCGAGACAGGCGCCGCTTGTTCTCGCTTAGCGCTGCGAGGCGCGAACCGGCTCGTACGTACGCGGCTACCCGCGACAGCGGGCATCGCACGCGGCTCGACCGCTACCGGCCGCGCCGTTTCGCCACGCGTGTCCACACCCAGCAATGCGACCAACCGATCACGATGCGACTGTACGAAGTACTCGGCCAACGCGCCCAGCGTTTGATACTCGAAGAACAGCGTCTTCGATAACGGCCCGAAACTCTTTTCCAACTCGGCGGTGAGCTTGAGCACAAGGATCGAATCGATGCCGTATTGATCCAACATCGCATCCACGTCGATCCGATCCGCCGACAACTTCAATGTCGATGACAGCAACCGCTTCAAATAGGAAACCGTCTTCGCCGTCAGATCGTCGGCTCCCACGACGGCCGTGTCACCTCTCGATGCAACCGATTCGGCCGCAACTAACGGTTGAGCCGATACCTGCACGGCAGACGTTTCGCCCGGCGCGCGCAACAACATCGACCGCAAACGGTTGACGTCGCCCGCCAACACGACTACTTGGGACTCCTCCAAGGCCAACGCATCGCAAAGCGCTTGAATCCCCGCGGCCGTTTCCAACGTATGAAAGCCACGGGCTTGGATGCGTGCCTGTACGCTGGAATCGACCTGCATTCCCCCCTTGGCCCATAGCGGCCAGTCGAGCGAGACCGTGCGCCCGTGCCGGCGCCCCGCCGCCACTAAGGCGTTGCGATGCTCGGCATAGTGATCCATGAATCCATTGGCCGCCGCATAGTCGGCCTGTCCCACGTTGCCGAATACACCCGCCACGGAGGAAAAGAGCACAAACCAATCGAGCGCAAGCGCCTTGGTCGCGTCGTCGAGCGCCACGAGCCCCGACACCTTCGGCGCTAGCACCGCCCGCAACTCGGCCGTCGTTTTCTTCAGCAGGAAGTTGTCTTCGATCAAGCCCGCGCTATGCAAGATGCCGTGCAGCGCGCCGAACTCGTCCACGATCCCGTCCACCAATCCTTGGACCATCAACGAATCGGCGATGTCCGCCTGCCGGTACACCGCCGTGGCGCCCAGTGCGCGCAATGCGTCGAGCTGCGATTGCTTACGGTCATCCAAGGGCGAACGGCCGCTCAGTACGAGAACCGGGGCATCGGCATGTCGCGCGATCTCCTGCGCGAATAGCAGCCCCAATCCTCCCGTACCGCCCGTGATCAAATACACACCGGCGTCGCGCCACGGCGATTGCGCGCCCGCGTTCCGCGTCAGTTGGGCCAGGCCGAGCGCTTGGCGCTGACCCGCGACATAGCGCACGCGCGCATCGTGGGGAGCCGCGGCGTTTTCTTGCAACGCCGCCACCACCTCGCCCGCGTTTGCCTGCCGGCTTACACCGATCACTTGCCCGAGCAGCTTCGGATTTTCTTGACGCGCCGTCTTCAGCAGACCCGTTAGCCCTGCCAACAACCGAGACTCGCCGTCGTCGGCGATCACCACTTGCAGGAGCACGTCGCCTGCCGGTTTCGACTGCAATACGACTTGCAGCAACGCGAGCATTTGCGTGGTCGCCGATTCATAGCGTGCCGCAAGGCCGCCCTCGCCGCGCAACGCCTCGCACTGCGCTTGCGGCAACTGCGCTTCCACGTCCGCGGCCAAACCCGACAACTCCTCACCCAGCACGACCCAGCGCTGGGCGTAGGCTCGCGGCGTGCCCGCCTCGACCGGCTGCGGGCGCCACTCGGGTTTGAGCAGCAAGGTGCCGATCGTGGACGAATCCGTCGACGCAGCGCCGTCCAGAACGCGGGACGTGAAACCCAGCAAGCGAACACAAACGCGCCCGTGTTCATCCATCACATCGATATCGACCTTGCGCACGGGACTACCGGCCGTGCTGCCCTCGCTATAGCGAACCCATGCCCAAGCCTGCGACGGACACGCGCTCAAAACCTCTAAACGCTCCAGCGCGAACGGCAACGACGCTTTGCCGCCCGGCTCGCTCAAGCTCAACCCAAACGCTGCTTGCAACGCGGCATCCATCATGCTCGGATGCAACACGAACGGCTCGACGCTGAGTCCCGCCGGCATGGCTAGGCTGGCCAATACCTGAGCCTGCCCTTGTGCATCGCGTCCCACGTCCAACGCGTCGAGCCCACGGAAGCTTGTCCCGTACTGCAATCCCAGCGCATCGAACACCGCGTAGCACTGCGCACCGTCCACATGCCGTTCCTGGCATTGCGCACGCAACGTATCGATGGCCAGCGCCACGGGCTCGATCGAGTCGTCGATCGCGGCCTGGCCTTGCGAATGCACAATGGCTTCGGCGCTCGCGTCCGCTTGCGTGTAGATCTCGTAATCGATCTCACCGTTGTCTTGCGGCGTCAACGAGATGTGAACGGTCTGCCCCGCGCCGCCGACTGCGAGCGGCCGAGCGAACGCCACTTGCTTGAGCGTGATGCAAGGCGTATCGCCCTGCCGGATATCCAGGGCCTCGGTCACCGCGGCACGCGCCATCTCCAAGTGCGCAACGCCCGGCAGCACGCGACGGCCTTGCACGACATGGTCCTTCAAGAAGAACTCCTCGCCGTCGAATGTCGAGCTGAAACGTTGTTCGTCGAGGGTCGAAGTATTCCGATGCAGCAGCGGATGCAATACGGCTGCGGCCGCGACTACACGTTCCTGCACGGCCGGAACCCAATATGTCTCTCGTGCAAACGGATAGGTAGGCAGGCTGATGCGGCGCGGCTTCGTCTCGCCGTAAAGCATCTCCCAGTCAAACGTCAGACCTTTCACCCAGAACTCGAGCAGCTTGCCGTACTTACCTTTAGCCACCCACGACCCGATCGTCTGTTGTAGGTCCTCGTCGCCTGTAAACAGATTCAACGATTCTTTGTCGCGCTTGGCTTGACCGGTGTAGGCATCTTCGACATCGCGACCGCTCAGGATGGCCCGCAACTTATCTTTCAGGGCATCCATGGATTCCACGACGACGCCCAGGCGCGACTCCATCGCTTCACGTCCCACTTGCAACGTGTAGGCCACGTCCGCTAGATCGGCATCGGTCAGATCTCGCGCTTGCACCTCATCCAGCAGTTGGCGCACTCGATCCTTTAAGCGCGCTTCATTCTTCGCCGAGAGGACCACGACTGCCGGCCTTGCCGACGTGACCGGTACGATCACGCGAGCCTCTTCGCTCGGGATGTACTCCTCCAGAATCACGTGCGCGTTGGAGCCGCCCGCGCCGAACGAAGAAATGCCCGCGATGCGCGGATATTCTTTTGCCGGTCCCCCGTCGATCGACACCACCGGCCGCTTCCATTCGCCCAACTCGCGCTGAACCACGAACGGCGTCTTCTCGAAGTCGATGTTCGGATTGAGCGTATCGGCATGCAGACTCGGCACAAGCGTCTTGTGCTTCATCTGAAGGACGACCTTCGTCACGCCCGCAATACCGGCCGCGCTTTCGCAATGGCCGATGTTCGATTTCGCCGAACCGATCGCGCAGTACTGACCTGCCTCGCCGGTTTCGCCGAACGCTTTGGTTAGACCCGTGATTTCGATCGGATCGCCCAACGCCGTACCGGTGCCATGCGCTTCGATATAGCTGATCGTGCGCGGATGAACGCCCGAGCGCTGCTGCGCCTGACGAATCAATTCCTCCTGTGCATTCGGGCTCGGCACCGTATAGCCGTTGGTCTTGCCGCCGTGATTGATGCTCGTCCCACGAATCACCGCGTGGATCACATCGCCATCGGCCTGTGCCCGGCTCAGCGGTTTAAGCAGCACGACGCCGACAGCCTCACCCGGTACAAAACCATTGCCGCCTTCGCCGAAACTCTTGCATCGGCCGTCCGAGGACAGCATCCGCTGCGTGCTCAAGGCAATGTAATTAGACGGGTGCAGATAAAGATTGACGCCCCCGGCCAAGGCCAACTCGCATTCGCCTCGGTACAAGTGCTCGCATGCTTCATGAATCGCCGTCAACGAGGCCGAGCACATCGTATCGATCGGCATGCTCGGGCCTTGCAGATTCAGCAGATACGACACGCGATTGGCCACCGAACTAAACGACGTGTGCGGGTGGAATGTATCGCCTTGACGCCACAGCGGCGGGCCATACAGATCGAAGCCCGTCTTCGTGATACCTGCAAACACGCCCACCCGGCGTTGGTGCCGGCTCTCCAAGCGCTCCCGCGTATAACCGCTTTCTTCCAGCGCGGACCAGCACGCCTGTAGGAACAAGCGCTCCTGCGGATCGATCCGCTCGGCCTGGCTCGGCGGAATATTGAAAAACAGCGGATCGAAATCGGCGAAGCCGTCGAGGAAGCTCCCCCACTTGCTGTAGCTCTTGCCTTCTGCCACCGCACGTTCAGGATCGGCTTCATAGAAGTCGGCGAGCGGCCACCGTTCTTGCGGAATCTCCGTGATGCAATCGCGGCCCGATTTCAGGTTCTCCCAGAACGCCTCTAGGCTTGACGCCTGCGGATAGCGCCCGCTGATACCGATGATCGCGATCGGCTCGCGCTCGCGCGCGTGCCCAACCGAAATCGCCCGCGTGCGGCCATGCGCACGGCCTCTCACCGAGCGCAAGAGCGCCGCGCTTCCATTCACGTTTTCCGCTCTCGGCGCATCTTCGCGCCTCGTCCCATCGACGCCGCACCAGCGCGCACTCGCTTCGGCATGCTCCTGTGCGAAATAGCCGGCCATCGCATCGAGGCTTGCGTGTTCGTAGAACAACGTCTTCGACAATTCGCCGAACACCGCCACGAGCTTCTCGTTCAGCGTCATGATCATGATCGAATCGATGCCGTAACTTTCGAACGGCTCGCTCGCATCGAGACGATTCAGCGGTAGTTTGCTGGCTTCGGCAAACAACGTCTTCAATCGATAGAGCGTCTTTTCTTTCAAGACGCGCGCGTCGGCCGCAGGCCCGGCATCGGGCATCTCTTGAGTCGCGCGCGCACTGTCGTCGGCAAGTGCCCCGATTCGGAAGCCGCAGCCCTGCAAGCGAACCAACACCCGCCCTTGCTCATCGGCGATGTCGATGTCGAGCTTGCGTACCGCACCGGCGGCCGTATCGCCCGCGCTATAGCGCACCCACGCCCATGCTTGCAATGCGCACGCATCGAAAATTTCCAACCGCTCCAATGCGAACGGCGCCGGCCCCAAGCCGCTGGACGTGCCGGCTTCGTCCAAGTTCAGCGCGAGCGCCGCTTGGAATGCCCCCACCATCATGCTCGGGTGTAAGACGAACGGCTCGGCGCCGAGCCCAGCCGGCATGGCGAGCTTCGCGAGCAATTGGGCTTGCCCTCGTTCGTCCCGGCCTAGGTTCAACGACTCGAGCCCGCGTAACCGAGGTCCGAATTGCCAACCCAACCCCTCGAATGCGGCGTAGCACTGCGCCGGGTCGAGACGCTTGTCTTGGCACTGTGTCTGCAAGGCGGCGAGCGCTAGCCGCTCAGGCTGCGGCGCTTCGCCTACCGTCGCTTGGCCTTGGACATGCACCAGCGCTTCCGCCTGTGCATTCGCTTGCGTGTAGATTTCATAAGCGATCTCGCCGCCGTCCCGCGGCATCAACGCGATATGGACGGCTTGGCCTGCGTCCTCGACCACGACCGGCTGACCGAAAGCGACGCCCGTGAGGGTGATGCCAGCGGCACCTGTCGTCTTCGCTACAGCCGCCCTCGCCATCTCCAGATAGGCCGTTCCTGGCAGTACGCGGTACGCGTCCACAACGTGATCGCGCAGGAAAAACTCATCCCCGTCGAACACGGAGGTAAATCGCTGCTCACCGAAATCCGAGGTGTTTTCATGCAGCAACGGATGCAAGACGGCCGCACGTTTCGCGGCCCCGTTCTTCACGGCCGGTAGCCAATACCGTTCCTTTGCGAAGGGATAGGTCGGCAAGCTGATTCGGGACGGCTTCGCCTCGCCATATAGCGCATCCCAATCCACGCTCATGCCTTTGGCCCACAGTTCGAGCAGCTTGCCGTATTTTCCTTTAGCCACCCACGATTCGAGCGTCAGACGGAAGTCGTCGTCGCCCGCGAATAGGCCGAGCGCTTCCTTGTTACGCTTGACCTGCCCCGAATAGACGCCTTCCGCACCTTTCCCCTCTAGGATGGACCGCAACTTATCGTTGAGCGCGCCCATCGAATCGACGAGCATGCCCAGCCGGAAATCCATCGGTTCGCGTCCCACTTGGAGCGTGTAGGCCACGTCGGCCAGGTCGGCGTCGGTAAAGTCTCGGGCTTGCACTGTATCCAACAGTTGGCGCACTTGGTCCTGCAAACGCTCCTCGTTCTTCGCCGAAAGCACCACGACCGCCGGCCTTGCAGCCGTGACCGGTACGATCAGGCGAGCTTCTTCGCTCGGGATGTACTCCTCCAGAATCACGTGCGCATTGGAGCCGCCCGCACCGAACGATGAAATGCCCGCGATGCGCGGATATTCCTTTGCTGGGCCCCCGTCGACCGACACCACCGGCCGCTTCCATTCGCCCAACTCGCGCTGAACCACGAACGGCGTCTTCTCGAAGTCGATGTTCGGATTGAGGGCCTCGGCGTGCAGGCTCGGCACAAGCGTCTTGTGCTTCATCTGAAGCACAACCTTCGTCACGCCCGCAATGCCGGCCGCGCTTTCGCAATGGCCGATGTTCGATTTCGCCGAACCGATCGCGCAGTACTGACCTGCGTCACCCGTCTCCCCGAACGCCTTGGTCAATCCCGTGATTTCAATCGGATCACCCAACGCCGTACCGGTGCCGTGGGCTTCGATATAGCTGATCGTGCGCGGATGAACGCCCGAGCGTTGCTGCGCCTGACGAATCAATTCCTCCTGCGCATTCGGGCTCGGTACCGTATAACCGTTGGTCTTGCCGCCGTGGTTGATGCTCGTGCCGCGAATTACCGCATGGATCACGTCCCCATCGGCCTGCGCTCGGCTCAGCGGTTTAAGCAGCACAACGCCAACACCCTCACCCGGCACGAAGCCATTGCCGCCTTCCCCGAAACTCTTGCACCGGCCGTCCGAGGACAGCATCCGCTGCGTGCTCAGCGCCACGTAATTGGACGGATGAACGTAAAGGTTTACGCCCCCAGCTAGCGCCAGCTCGCATTCGCCTCGGTACAAGTGCTCGCATGCCTCATGAATCGCCGTCAACGAAGCCGAGCACATCGTATCGATCGGCATGCTCGGGCCTTGCAGATTCAGCAGATACGACACCCGATTCGCCACTGAACTAAACGAAGTATGCGGATGCAGTCGTTCGCCCTGTTCCCAAAGCGGCGGACCATACAGATCGAAGCCCGTCTTAGTGATACCTGCGAACACGCCTACCCGGCGCTGGTGCCGTTTCTCCAAGCGCTCCCGCGTGTAGCCGCTATCTTCCAGCGCGGACCAGCACGCCTGCACGAACAGGCGTTCTTGCGGATCCAATCCTTCCGCCTGGCTCGGCAACATGTTGAAAAACAACGGATCGAAATCGGCGAAGCCGTCGACGAACCCGCCCCACTTGCTGTAGCTCTTGCCTTCTGCCACCGCACGTTCAGGATCGGCTTCATAGAAGTTGGCGAGCGGCCACCGCTCTTGCGGGATCTCCGTGATGCAATCGCGGCCCGATTTCAGGTTCTCCCAGAACGCCTCTAAACTCGACGCTTGCGGATAGCGCCCGCTGATACCGATGATCGCAATCGGTTCGCGTTCGATCGCAGGCCGGGTCGGCAATACGCGGCTCAAACCTCGTGCCGAGCTTCTCAACGAGGGCAATTGCACCGCATCGTCGCTCAGGCCGTTCGATTTGGCTCGCTTGTCGTACGCTTTAGCAGCGTCGCCGATTTTTGCATCCTGGTGAGGGGCCGCTTCGATACCGCACCAGCGTGCGGTCGCGTCGGTGTGCTCTTCCGTGAAATGACCGGCCAACGCATCAAGGGTTGCGTACTCGTAGAACAGCGTTTTCGATAGCGTGCCGAACACCGACACCAGCTTTTCGTTCAACGCCATGATCATGATCGAGTCGATGCCATAACTCTCGAACGGTTCATTGACATCAAGTTGTTCGATCGGCAGCTTGGCGGCATCGGCGAAAAGCGCCTTCAACCGATAGAGCGTCTTCTCCTGCAAAACGTGCAGATCGATCTCGGCCGACGATGCCGACACCACGGCATCTGACTGCGCTTGATCATCTGTCAGCGCGTCCACATGGAAGCTACAACCGTGCAAACGCACGCAAACCCGCCCCTGCGCGTCCATGACGTCGATATCGAACTTCCTTGCTCGATCGTCTGCGAGACCGTCCTCGCTATAACGCACCCATGCCCAACCTTGCGGCGGACACCCACCGAAAATCTCCAGCCGCTCAATGGCAAACGGCGACTCGGCGATGCGTGCGCAAGTCCCTATCTCGCTCAAACTCAGTCCTTGCGAGGCCTGGAGCGCCGCGGCCATGATGCTCGGATGCAGCACAAACGACTCGGCATCGGAGTCCATCGAAATCGACAGTTTGCCGAGCGCTTGCGCATATCCTTCCGAATCCCGGCCGACGTGTAGCGACTCGAGCCCACGCATGCTCGTGCCGTATCGCGAGCCGAAGGCTTCGAACATTGCATAACACTGCTCGGCATCGAAACGCTTGTCTTGGCATTGCGCACGAAGTCCATCCAACGCAAGGACATCGGATTCGGTCGCTTTGCCGAACACCAGACGACCCTGCGAGTAGACGACGGCTTGAGCAGCCCCATCCTGTTGTGCGTAGATTTCGTAGTCCGCCGAGCCGCCATCCCTCGGCATCAACGCAATGTGCACGGACTGCGCTGCGTCATTCGGCGCGAAAGGCCTAGCGAACTTCACCTGCTCGATAGCAATGTAGGCGTCTTCCTCGCCGAGATTCGCCGCATACGAAATCGCGGCGCGTGCCATTTCCAGATGAGCCACCGCGGGAAGCACGCACCGACCGTCGATCACGTGATCTCGCAAGAAGAATGCTTCACTCGTAAACGTGGAAGTGAAACGTTGTTCGCCGAAGTTCGACGTGTTTCGATGCAACAACGGATGCAATGCGTCACTGCCTTGCGCAATGGCCGTATGGGTCACCGGCACCCAGTACTTGTCCTTCGCGAACGGATAGGTAGGCAAGCTGAGACGGCGCGGCTTGGTTTCGCCGTAGAGCTTGCGCCAGTCGAACGCCACTCCGTTCACCCACGACTCGAGCAATTTGCCGTAGTGACCATCGGCTACCCACTGCTCAGCGTCTGCGCCGATCGTTCCGTCTTGCGCTTGCTTGCCTCGCTTGGCGTGCCCTTGGTACACGCCTGCGACCTCACGCCCATCCAAGACCGCGCGCAGCTTCTCCTTGAGCGTTGCCATCGAATCGACCAGCAGGCCCAGCCTCGCATCCATCGCTTCGCGCCCGATCTGCAACGTGTACGCCACATCCGCTAGATCGGAATCGCTAAGCTCCTGCGTTTGTACCGCATCCAGCAATTGCTCAACCTGCGCCTTCAACCGCTCATCGTTCTTCGCCGACAGCACGACGATCGCGGGTTTAGCCGATGACATAGGCATCGCAACGCGAGCCTCTTCCTTCGGAATGTATTCCTCCAGAATCACGTGCGCGTTCACTCCGCCGAAGCCGAACGAACTCACTCCCGCGCGCCGCGGCAATACGTTTCCATGCTCGTCTTTCAGCCGGTCCCACGGCCGATTGCGCTGCACGATGTAAAACGGGCTGTCCTCCAGTTGGATAAGCGGATTGACCTGCTCGCTGTGCAAGCTCTTCACCAACGTCTTGTGCTTGAACTGCAACAAGACCTTGATCACACCCGCCACGCCCGCAGCCAATTCCAAGTGGCCGATGTTGGTCTTCACCGAGCCCAACCCGCAATAGCCTGCCGGCAACCCCTCTCCGCCCAATTCGGCGAACGCACTCTTCAGCGCATTGACTTCGATCGGATCGCCCAGCGGCGTGCCCGTCCCATGCGCCTCGATATAGCTGACCGTACGCGGATCGACGCCCGCCTGCGAATACACGCGCTTGAGCAAAGCGGCCTGCGCCTTCGGATTGGGTGCCGTGAGCGACTGCGCTCGTCCGCCATGGTTCTCCGCACTGCCTCGAATCAAGCCGTAGATGTGGTCGCCGTCACGCTCGGCCGCACTCAGCTTCTTGAGCACCAGCATCCCGGCACCTTCGCCGCGCACATATCCGTTCGCATCCTTCGAGAACGTCTTGCACCGCCCGTCCTCGCAAAGCATTCCCGCTTTGCTGAAACTCAACGACGTCATCGGGCTGACTAGTGTATTGACGCCGCCCACGACCGCCATTTCGAAGCTGCCGTCGGCCAAGCCCTGCAAGGCGCGATGAATCGCCACCAGCGAACTGGAGCACGCCGTCTCGATCGGCTCGCTCGGACCGTGCAGATTCAAGAAGTAGCTCATCCGGTTCGGCCCGATCGAGGGGACCAAACTCGTACTGCTGTAACCCTGATTGCGTACGCCGGCTCGGGAAAGCAAGGCGCTATAGCCTGTATCGCCTATCCCGACGAATACCGCCATATCGCTACCGGATAAGCTTTGCGCCGAATACCCCGCATCCTCGATCGCACGCCATACGAACGTCATCAACAAGCGTTGCTGCGGATCCATCAATTCCGCTTCGCGCGGCGAAATGCCGAAGAACAGCGGGTCGAACTCGGTCATGCCGTCGATGAAGCCACCCCATTTGACGCCGCTATTGCCGTCCTTCGGGCCCATCTCGCCGTAGACCGTACGCCAATCCCAGCGCTCGATCGGCACTTCGCTAATGCAGTTGCGCGCTTGCAGCAAGTTCTGCCAGAACGCGTCCAAGTCCGGCGCTTGCGGGAAACACCCGCTCATGCCGACGATCGCAATCGCCTCCTGATCATGCTTGGCCGCGCGCTCGATTGCTTGCTCGGGTGCGGCAACCGCAACGTTCGACGTAAAGCGGCGACGCCCGGCGTTCAACGGTTGAGCAGCCCGAGGGCGCACTTCGATCGAGCGGGCCGCCTGCGGCACGGGCTGCGGCGCTGGCATGCCAGCGGCCAGGGCCTCGACCTGAACCGGCGCATGACTTTGCGTCGGCGTCAGCACAGCGGCCATCGCCGCGCCGTGGGCGCGCACGAGGTGCTGCGACATGCTCTCCAACGTGGTGTATTCGAAGAAGACGGTCGGCTCGAGCGAGAGTCCGTAGGTCTCGTTCAATTGATTGGTCAATCGCCAAAAGCCGATCGAGTCCATGCCGTACTCGCTGAGCTCGGCATCCAACTCGAAATTGCCGGCCTCGACTTTGAGAAACGCAGAGGCCGCTTGAAGCAATTCCGCCTGTACCTTTTTCAGCAGATCGCCGCCGCTGACGGCAGCAGGAGCCGAAGACTGTATCTGCCGCGGTTGAGGTTGAGGTTGCGGTTCGGGCTTCGCTTGCGGTTTAGGTTGCGGTTGCGGCTGAACGACCGTCACCGGCACGACCGCCGGTGCGGTTTTGTGCTCACGCAAAAACAGCGATTGCAGCCGTTTGACGACGCCGGAAACTACCACCACCTGCGATTGGTCGCAGGCGAATGCGTCGTACAGGGCCTGGATGCCGGCGCCCGTCTCCAGTGCATGCATTCCGCGCGCTTGGATCCGCTCTTGCACTGCCGCATCCACTTGCATGCCGCCCTCTGCCCACAGCGGCCAATTGAGCGAAAGCGTGCGCCCCTGGCGCAGCCCTGCCGCCGCCAAGCCGTTCCGGTAGGCCGCGTAGGCATCCATGAAGCCGTTGGCCGCCGAGTAGTCGGCCTGCCCGACGTTGCCGAACATCCCGGCCACCGACGAGAACAGCATGAGCCAATCGAGCGAGATCGCCTTCGTCGCCTCGTCCAGCGCCACCAGGCCCGATACCTTCGGCGCCAGAACCGTCTTCAACTCGGCCGGTGTCTTCTTCAGCAAGAAGTTGTCGTGGATGACACCCGCGCTGTGCACGATGCCATGCAACGCGCCGAACTCGTCGACGATTCCGTCGACGAGGCCTTGCACCATCAGCGCATCGGCAATATCCGCCTGCCGGTAGGCCACCGTCGCGCCGAGCGCGCGCAATGCATCGAGCTGCGATTGTCTACGCGCATCCAACGGCGAACGGCCGCTCAGTACGAGCACAGGCGCATGGGCGCGTTCCGCGATTTCCCTCGCGAAGAGCAACCCGAGCCCGCCCGCGCCGCCCGTGATCAAATACACGCCCGCGTCTCGCCACGGCGATCGCGCCGGTTGATCGATCGCCACCTCCATCAGTTCCACGAGGTGCCGCCGTCCTTCGATATAGCTCACCCGCGTATCCTGCGGCGCAGCGGCGTTCTCTTGCAATGCCGCTACTAGCTCGCCCGCGTTTGCATGCTTGCTTACGCCGATCACCTGCCCGAGCAACTTCGGGTTCTCTTGACGCGCGGTCTTCAGCAATGCGGCCAAGCCGGCCTGCAATCGAGACTCGCCGTCATCGGCGATCACGACTTGCAGCAGCACGTCGCCCGCCGGCCTAGCCCGCAACACCGCTTGCAGCAACGCAAGCATTTGCGTGGTTGCCGACTCATAGCGCGTCGCAACACTGCCTTCGCCTCGCAACAGTTCGAGTTGCGCTTGCGGCAACTGCGCTTGCACCGCATCGGCCAAACCCGACAATTCGTCGCCAAGCACAACCCAATGCTGAACGTAAGCTCGCGCCGTCTCGGCTTCGACGGCTTGCGCGCGCCACTCCGGCTTAAGCAGCAGCGTGCCGATACCGGACGAATCCGTCGCCGGAGCACCGTCCACCACGCGCGACGTGAATCCTTCGAGGCGAACGCAGACGCGTCCGCTCTCGTCCATCACGTCGATATCGAGTTTGCGCACCGGGCTACCGGCCGTGCAGCCTTCGCTATACCGAACCCATGCCCACGCTTGCGACGGACACGCACTCAAAATATGCAGCCGCTCCAACGCGAACGGCAACGATGCCTTGCCGCTCGACTCGCCGAGGCTCAGCCCGAACGCCGCTTGCAGGGCGGCATCCATCATGCTCGGATGCAACACGAACGGCTCGACGCTCATCCCCGACGGCATCGCCAGTTTGGCCAAGACTTGAGCCTGCCCTTGCGCATCGCGTCCCACGGACAACGAATTCAAACCGCGGAAGCTCGTGCCGTATTGCAGCCCCATCGCCTCGAACGTCGCATAGCACTGCGCGCCGTCGACGTGCTTGTCCTGGCATTGCGCGCGCAATGCATCGATCGCCAGCACGATAGGCTCGGTCGCATCGAGAAGTACCGCGCGTCCCTGCGAATGAACGACCGATTGCGACCCTGTGTCCGCTCGCGTGTAGATCTCGTATTCGATTTCGCCGCCGTCTTGCGGCGTCAGCGCGACATGGACCGCCTGGCCCGTAGCGCTCACCGTCAGAGGCCGGGCGAACACGATTTGCTTGAGCATGACGCGAGTCGCATCGCTTTGAGCACTATCCACCGCCTGCGTGACGGCCGCACGCGCCATTTCCAAGTGAGCGACCCCGGGCAACACACGCTGGCCTTGCACCACGTGGTCTCGCAAGAAAAACTCTTCGCCGTTAAAGGTCGAACTGAAGCGCTGTTCGTCAAGCGTCGACGTGTTTTGATGCAACAGCGGATGCAACACCGCACTGCCGGCGGTTAGACGCTCTTGAGTCAGCTTCACCCAGTACCGCTCCTTCGCAAACGGATAAGTGGGCAAGCTGATACGCCGCGGCTTCGCGTCGCCATACAGCGCGTCCCACTCGAATGCCAAGCCCTTCACCCAGAGCTCGAGCAGCTTGCCGTACTTGCCCTTCGATACCCACGATTCGATCGCTTGCAGCAAATCCTCGTCGCCGGCGAATAGGCCCAACGCTTCCTTATTGCGCTTGACTTGACCCGTATAGACGTCTTCTTGATCGTCACGGCCGTCGAGAATCGCTTGCAGCTTTACCTTGAGCGCGTCCATGGAAGCCGCGACGATCCCCAGGCGCGACTCCATCGCTTCACGCCCGACCTGGAGCGTGTATGCGACGTCCGCCAGATCCGCATCGCTCAACTGCCGCGCTTTCACCGCCTCCAGCAGTTGGCGAACTTGATCTTTCAACCGCTCATCGTTCTTGGCCGACAGCACAATCACGGCCGGCCGCGACGAGGACACGGGCACCGCCGAGCGCGCGTCCTCGTTCGGAATGTATTCCTGCAAAATCACGTGAGCGTTGGATCCGCCCGCACCGAACGAAGAAACGCCCGCGATCCGCGGATATTCGCGCGCCGGGCCGCCGTCGATCGACACCATAGGACGCGCCCATTCGCCCAACGTTCGCTGCAACACAAACGGCGTCTTTTCGAAATCGATATTGGGGTTGAGCGTTTCCGAGTGAAGGCTCGGCACGAGCGTCTTGTGCTTCATCTGAAGCAACACTTTCGTGATACCGGCGATACCGGCTGCGCTCTCGCAATGGCCGATGTTCGACTTAGCCGAGCCGATCGCGCAGTACCGCCCCGCATCCTCGGGGAGTCCGAACGCTTTGCTCAAGCCCGTGATCTCGATCGGATCGCCAAGCGACGTACCCGTGCCATGGGCCTCGATATAGCTGACCGTGCGCGGATCCACGCCCGAGCTCTTCAACGCGTGGCTGATGACGCTTGCCTGAGCATTCGGATTCGGAACCGTGTAGCCGTTCGTCTTGCCGCCATGGTTGATCGCCGTGCCCTTGACCACACCATGAATTTGATCGCCATCGGCGATCGCCTTTGCGAGCGGCTTGAGCAGCACCGCACCGACGCCTTCGCCCGGCACATACCCGTCGCCGCCCTCGCCGAAGCTCTCGCAACGGCCCTTGCTCGATGCGAACTTACCGGCCGAGAGCAACAAGTACTTATTCGGATGGATGGAGACATTGACCCCGCCGACGACCGCCAACTCGCATCCGCCGCGCTGAAGGCTATGACACGCCAAATGCAACGCCGTCAGCGACGACGAACACATCGTGTCGATCGCGATGCTCGGCCCGTGGAAGTTGCAGAAGTACGAGACGCGATTGGCAACGGAGGACGCGTTGCCCGGGATGGCCAACCCACGACCGCGCGCTTGTTCCTGCGCGCCATAGAGCTGGTATTCCTCATACATGACGCCGACAAAGACGCCCACATTGCCGTCCAGCCCCAACCCTTGGTACCCACGCAAACGCTCGCGGGTATAGCCCGCATCTTCGAGCGTCTCGTACACGCATTGCAGGAACAGGCGCTCCTGCGGATCCATCAACTCCGCTTCGCGCGGCGAGATATTGAAGAACAGCGGATCGAATTCATCCACGCCTTCGATGAAACCGCCCCACTTGCTGTAGCTCTTGCCCAGCGTTTCCTTATTGGCGTCGAAGTACAGGCCGTGATCCCATCGTTCAACGGGAATCTCGCGAATGCAATCCTTGCCCGCGCTCAGGTTCGCCCAGAAGGCGTCCAAATTGCGCGCTTCGGGATACCGGCCGCTCATGCCGATGATCGCGATGTCCATATCGCTCGTCGCGGACGGCATGCCTCGATTGGTGCTTCTCAGTGCGAGGCGACTCTGACGGACCCGTTCGGCCGCGAGTGCCGGCCGCCGCGTTTGCGCAGGCTCGGCTTTCGCGGACTGATCGCCCGGTGCCGGCGGCAGTGCTTGTGCGTCTGTCTCCAGACCGAGCAATGCGATCAGGCGCGATGCATGCGATTGCACGAAATATCCCGTCAGCGCGCGCAGCGTCTGATATTCAAAGAACAGCGTCTTGGACAAAGGACCGAAGCTTTTCTCGAGATCGGCCGTCAGTTGCAGCACGAGGATCGAATCGATGCCGTATTGTTCGAGCGGTGCATTGACGTCGATTCGGTCGGCGGGCATCTTCAGCGTCGAGGACAGCAACCGCTTCAGATAATTCGCCGTTTTTTCCGAGAGGTCGTTAGCGCGTGCCGGCGCCGCATTGACGGGTTCTGGCGCGGGGGACTTTGCCGCCACCGGCTGCGCTGCGGCTGGCTCTTGCGTCGTGTCGCCAGATGCCTGCGATTCCCGCTCGATGACCCGCGAGCTAAATCCGTGCACCCGGACGCACACCCGCCCTTGTTCGTCCAGAACGTCGATATCGAGCTTGCGCACGGCGCCGTCGGCGTTGCTCCCCTCGCTATACCGAACCCATGCCCACGCTTGCGATGGGCACGCAGTGACAATCTCCAGACGTTCCAGTGCGAACGGCAACGCGGCCTTCTCGTTGCGCTCGCCCACGCTCAATCCGAAACCAGCCTGCAAGGCGGCGTCCATTACGCCCGGATGCAACACGAACGGCTCAACGCGCAAGTGCGTATCCAACGATAGCTTGGCCAGCACTTGAGCGCGCCCTTGGGCATCGTGCCCGACGTGCAACGAATCGAGTGCGCGGAAGCTCGTGCCGTATCGCAAGCCCATCGCCTCGAAGGCTGCGTAGCATTGGGCACCGTCTAGGCTCTTCTCCTCACATTGCGATCGCAACGCGGCCAAGTCCAGCGCTTCGACCTCGACCGCTTCGCCGAGCACGGCACGGCCCTGCGAGTGCACGACGGCCTCCGCATGGTTATCGGCGCGTGTATAGATTTCGTACTCTAGCGCTCCATCGTCTTGCGGCGTCAGCGCGATCCGCACCGTTTGTCCGCCTTCGCTCACCACGAGGGGGCGTACGAACACCACCTGCTCGAGCGCGATTCGGACGGCAACCTCGTGCGCAATGTCGGCCGCCTGCACGACTGCTGCGCGCGCCATCTCCAGATGGGCCACACCCGGCAAGACACGGTGGCCTTGAACGACGTGATCACGCAGGAAGAACTCTTCGCCGCTGAAGGTCGAGCTGAAACGCTGCGCTTCGAGCGTCGACGTGTTTTGATGCAGCAGCGGATGCAACGCGGCACCGCCGATCGTCGATCGTTCTTCTACAACCGGCACCCAGTACCGCTCGTTCGCGAACGGATAAGTCGGCAAGCTGATACGCCGCGGCCTGTGCTCGCCGTACAACTGATCCCACGGCAACGCATAGCCTTGGCAGTACAAATCCGCCAATGCATGCAGGTTCTCCTGGTACCGCTGGCGCTCGCCCTGCAACAACGCCGTCTGGACCAGCAAATCCCGCGCATACGACTCGATCGCCTTTTGCCCGGTAAAGTCGCGGCCAACCTCGCCATGGAACAGATTCGACAGCTTCTCCTTGCTCGCCGCCTCGCTCCAGACATGCACCGCATGGTCGCGATCGCGCACTACCACCGCGCTGCGATACCGGAAGTGCTGCCGCCCGCACAACAACGTATAGCTCATCTGCGAGAGCGCTTGCGCGTCCCACTCGCCTTCGCGCAGCACCGTCAGAATATCGGCGATCTTGTGCTCCAACGCCTCGCTCGTCTTCGCCGACAACACCAGCAGGAAACTCGGCGGCACGTTCGACACCACCTGCGTCTCAGGCGCCTCGTACGCATCAACCACCATATGCGCGTTCGTGCCCGTCATCCCGAATGCACTCACCGCACCTCGGCGCGGATGTCCCACTCTCGCCGGCCAACGCTTCGTTTCCTTGTTCACATAGAACGGGCTCGATTGCCACTGGATATAGTCGCTCTCTTGCTCGCAATGCAGGCTCGCCGGAATCACCTCGTGGCGCAGGCCTTGCGTCAATGCCACTAGGCTCACGAGCCCCGACGCACCCAACGTATGACCGAGGTTGCTTTTGGTCGACGTCAGCGCGCAGAAACCCTGGCTGCTCGTTTGGTCCTTGAACGTGTCGTACAACGCATTGATTTCGATCGGGTCGCCTAGGCGCGTTCCGGTGCCATGCGTCACCACGTGACTGATCGACTCCGGATCGATCGCATGGCGTTCGTACACCTGCCGCAGCAACGCCGTTTGCGAAGCGCCGCTCGGCGCCGTGATGCCGTTGGTCTTGCCATCGTAGTTGATGCCACTACCGTGGATCAACGCGTAGATCGGATCGCCATCGGCCTGCGCTTGGCTCAGCCGCTTCAGCACCAACGCCACCACGGCCTCGCCCGGCACCATGCCGTTGGCTCGCTTATCGAATGCGAAACAATGGCCATCCGATGAAAGCATGCCCATCTGACTCATGCCGGCGTAGCTACCCGGCGTGAGCAACAGATTGGCCGCGCCCACGATCGCCGTATCGCATTCGCCGGCATGCAAGCTCAAGCACGCTTGATGCACTGCCACCAACCCCGACGAGCACGCCGTGTTGATCGTCATCACCGGACCTTTCAGGTCCAAGAAGTACGCGAGCCGCGCGCCAAGCATCCCGTCATGGTTGCCCGTCACCGCGCCTCGGCTGCCCGGCAGCAACTGATAGTCGCCTTGCTCGGCGCCAACGAACATCCCCACCTTGCTTCGATTGAGTTGTTCGCTGCCGTAGCCTGCATCTTCGAGCGCTTTCCACGCCTCTTGCAGTAACAGCCGTTGGCGCGGATCCATACGCTCGGCTTCGCGAGGCGATACTTCGAAGAACAGCGGATCGAATTCCGCCACGCCGGGGACGAAGCCTCCCCACTTGCAATTGGTCTTGCCCCGCTCGCTGGCCGGGTCGCCAAAGTACTCGCGCCAATCGAAGCGCTCGCCCGGGATCTCTTCAACCGCATCCTTGCCGCCGCTCAGAATCGCCCATAGTTCGGCAACACTGCGCGCTTGCGGGAAACGCCCGCTCATGCCGATGATCGCGATGGGCTCGTTCACTGCACCGATCGCAGGGCTCTCTACAGCTCGAATCGGTTGGAGTCCGGTAGCCATAGCAGGCGCGAACCGTGCCGGCGCTGCCGCTTCAACCTGTCCGCCCTCGCGATAGAACGCCTTCAGCATCTCGCTGTGCTGCCGCTGCAAATACTCGGCCAATTGCTCCAACGTCGGGTGACTGAAGAACTGAGCCGGCGTGAAGTCGATGCCGTAATGGCTACTTAAAGTGCGAGCAAAGGCCGCCAAACTCACCGAATCGAACCCGAAGTCGGCCAGGTTCTCCGTCACATCGAGACGCTGGCGCGGCACCTTCAATTGCTCGCTGACCAGCTCCTTCAGGTCCCACGTAATACATTGCTCAAGCGAAAAGCCTTGCATCGCAGCACGATAGCCCTTGCCGGCCGAAGCCGGTATCGTCGGCTTGGCCGATACGCTCGCATCCCTACGAGCACCGATACCGAGCATGGCCTCAATCCGGCTGCGCCGCCCCGTCATCACCAAATGCTGCGCACTGTCCGCGCCCAGGACACGCTCAAATACCGCTAGCCCTTCCGACGCTTCCAATGCCCGCTGCCCACTCGATTCGAGGTAGAGCCGAGTCGCGGCGTCGCCGCCGAGCTGCATGCCGCCGTCGCGCCACAGCGGCCAACTGATCGCGTAAGTCCGACGCCCCTGTCGATGACGCTCTTGCGCGTGCGCGACCTGGAAGCGATTTCCGATCGCATAGCTACACGCGCTAAAGTCGCCCAGTACCGCGGACGACGATGAGAAATAGCAGATGAAATCGAGCGGTTGATCCTGAAACAACGCATCCAACACGAGCGTGCCGTCGATTTTCGGTGCGAGTACTCGCTCGAATTGTTCGCGCGAAGTTGCCAAGATGCTTTGCCCGCCATCTACGCCTGCCGCATGAATCGCCGCGTGGATGGGGCCGAACCGTTCGCTTGCGCGCTCGAGCCCCGCACGCATAGCGCTCAGGTCGCAGACATCGGCTCGGACATATTCCACTTCGGCGCCCAATGCCTCCAATTCCTTGAGCTGCCGTTGCCGGCCGGCATCGAGCGCCGAGCGGCCGGTAAGGATCAACTTGGCGCCGTATTGTTCGGCCAGATAGCGCGCAAACAACTGTCCTAAGCCGCCGCATCCGCCCGTAATCAGATACGTACCGCCTTGGCGCAAATGCTTTTGGTTACTGTCGATGCGTGTGGGCCGAACGCGCAGAACGTAGCGCTTCCCATCTTGATGGCGGGTGCTTTCGAATGCGTCGGTACGCAGTTCGGCCCAAGCACCACGCGCCCAGTCGGTCGCATGAACCGCTGCGTCGTCCTCCCAGTGCATCACCGCAACCTTGAGGTGCGGCAGTGCGAGCCCGAGCGAGCGCTCGAACCCGATCCACGAATCGCTATGACAACGCGCCGAGACCAGAGCCCCGCTCGTGCCCAGCAACAACCGTTTGCATGAAGACTTGCTATGCGCCAGCGCTTGAATGAGGTGCACCACAGGCGCGACTTGCTCGACATACGTCGATGCTTCAAGGGGCCAGCCGTAAAACACCGCATCGACGGCGCCATGTTCCTCTTCGACTTCAACGAACAAGCGCGCGTAGTCGTTCATTTCCGCCGTCGCGGAGATCGAATAGACCGTTGCCGCCTCGCCGGCCTCGATCGCCTCTCGCGTGACGAACACCACCTTGACGGGCGTATCGTTACCGCCTAACGCCGTGAGCAACGCTTGCCGATGCTGGGCGTCGTTCAAGAAGCAGACCAACGTTCGCGGTGCGACCTGCCCAGCCGATTCAGTCGGGGCCTGTTCCTGCCACAATTCTTCGAACGTCATAAGCTCCAGCGGCTCCTCGGCAACGAGTGCCTGGGGCGCGACGTGCGAATGCGCAGCAAGGGTCGGCGCCTCCATCGCGACCGCATCCACAACGGTCGATGCCTTGGAGAGCGGTACCCAGTACCGTTCCCTAGCGAACGGATAGGTGGGCAAGCTAATCCGCCGCGGCGTCGCATCGTCGTATAACTTGTGCCAGTCGATGGACATTCCCTTGGTCCACAGCTCCAGCAACTTACCGTACTTGCCCTTGGCCACCCACGATTCGATCGCCTGCTGGAAATCCTCATCGCCCGTGAATAAACCGAGCGCATCCTTATTTCGCTTGGCCTGTCCCGTGTACAGGCCGTCGACATCGTGGCCTTCGAGGATGCCCCGCAGCTTATCCGTCAGCGCATCGATCGAATCGACGAGCAGCCCTAGGCGCGACTCCATCGCTTCACGTCCGACCTGCAACGTGTATGCAACGTCGGCCAGATCCGCATCGCTCAACTGCCGCGCTTTCACCGCCTCCAGCAGTTGGCGAACCTGATCCTTCAAACGCTCTTCGTTCTTGGCCGACAGCACGATCACGGCCGGCCGCGACGACGACACGGGCACCGCCGAGCGTGCGTTCTCGTTCGGGATGTATTCCTGCAAAATCACGTGAGCGTTGGAGCCGCCGGCACCGAATGCCGACACCCCGGCAATACGCGGATATTCGCGCGCCGGGCCGCCATCGATCGAGACCACCGGCCGCTTCCATTCGCCGATCTCGCGCTGAACGGCAAACGGCGTCTTTTCGAAGTCGATGTTCGGATTGAGCGTTTCCGAATGCAGGCTCGGCACGAGCGTCTTGTGCTTCATTTGAAGCAGCACTTTCGTGATACCCGCGATGCCCGCCGCGCTTTCGCAATGCCCGATGTTCGATTTGGCCGAGCCGATCGCGCAATACTGGCCTGCGTCGCCGGTTTGCCCGAACGCTTTGCTCAAGCCCGTGATCTCGATCGGATCGCCCAGCGACGTACCCGTGCCGTGGGCCTCGATATAGCTGATCGTGCGTGGATCGACACCCGAGCTCTTCAATGCCTGGCTAATGACGCTTGCCTGAGCATTCGGATTCGGGACCGTGTAACCGTTGGTCTTGCCGCCATGGTTGATCGCCGTGCCCTTGATCACGCCATGAATTTGATCGCCGTCGGCAATCGCCTTGGCCAATGGCTTGAGCAGCACCGCACCGACGCCTTCACCCGGCACATACCCGTCGCCACCCTCGCCGAAACTCTCGCAGTAACCCTTGCTCGAAGCGAACTTGCCACCCGACAGCAGCAAATACTTATTCGGATGTACCGATACGTTCACGCCGCCGGCGATCGCCAACTCACACCCGCCGCGTTGCAAGCTGAGGCAAGCCAGATGCAAGGCCGTCAGCGACGACGAACACATCGTGTCGAGCGCTAGGCTCGGCCCATGGAAATTGCAGAAGTAAGACACGCGGTTCGCAACCGACGAAGCGCTACCGGCTATCGCCAGCCCGCGACCGCGCGCCTGCTCTTGCGCGCCGTAGAGTTGGTATTCCTCATACATGACGCCGACAAAGACGCCCACATTGCCGTCCAGCCCCAACCCTCGGTACCCACGCAAACGCTCGCGCGTATAACCCGCATCTTCGAGCGTCTCGTACACGCACTGCAAGAACAGACGCTCCTGTGGATCCATCAACTCCGCTTCGCGCGGCGCAATATTGAAGAACAGCGGATCGAATTCATCCACGCCTTCGATAAACCCGCCCCACTTGCTATAACTCTTGCCCGAGCTCTCTTTGTCCGCATCGAAATAGAGACCATGGTCCCAGCGCTCGGCCGGAATTTCACGGATACAGTCCTTGCCTGCCTTCAAGTTCGACCAGAAGGCGTCGAGGTTGCGTGCCTCCGGATAGCGGCCGCTCATGCCGATAATGGCGACATCCATATCGTTCGACACGGCCGGCCGATCCTGCTTGGCGCTCCGTACCGTGAAGCGGCTCGACCCGAACCGTTCCGCGGTGCGCACGGAAGCCGCGCTGGGCCTGCGCGCGGGCTGCTCCGGCTTCGACTCCGGCCGCGCATCCATGCCGAGCAATGCGGTCAATCGATCGCGATGCGACTGCACAAAATAATCCGTCAGCGCGCGCAGTGTTTGATATTCGAAGAACAGCGTCTTCGACAGCGGGCCGAAATGCTTTTCGAGCTCGGTCGTCAATTGCATCACGAGGATCGAATCGATCCCGTACTGCTCCATCGGGGCATCGACATCAATTCGGCCGGCCGACAGCTTCAATGTCGACGACAGCAATCGCGTCAGGTAATGCGCCGTCTTTTCGGGCAGATCACCCGCTCCCGTTGACACCTCTGTCGAAGCAATCGCGCGCGACGATGATGCGGGCACTGCGAGCGGCGCCACCGCGACGGCAGCGCGCCTGACCGATTGCGCCTGCGGGCGCTGCGTTTCGCTCGACACGACGACGACTTGCGACAAGCCAAGCCCCATGGCTCGATAGAACGCGGCCAACCCGACCGGCGCCTCGAGCGGCACGACGCCGGCATCGCGTTTCAACCGTGCCCGCGTCGCTTCGTCCACCTGCATGCCGCCTTCGGCCCATAGCGGCCAGTTCAGCGACAGCGTACGTCCATGTCGCTTCCCCGCCGCCGTCAGGTCGTTGCGGTAGGCCGCGTAGGCGTCCATGAAACCGTTGGCCGCTGCATAGTCCGCCTGCCCGGCATTACCGAAGACACCCACCGTCGACGAAAACAACACCAGCCAATCCAGCGCCAAGTCCTTGGTCGCCTCGTCGAGCGCCGTCAGGCCCGAGACCTTCGGCGCGAGCACGGCGCCGGCCTCGGCAGTCGTCTTCCTAAGTAGGAAGTTGTCGAGGATGACGCCGGCGCTATGAACGATGCCATGTAGCGCGCCGAATTCGTCCACGATGCCGTCGACGAGGCCCTGAACCACGAGCGCATCGGCAATATCGGCTTGACGGTACACCACCGTAGCGCCTAGCGCGCGCAATGCGTCGAGCTCCGCCTGCTTGCGTTCATCCAGTGCGGAGCGTCCGCTGAGCACGAGCACCGGCGCTTTGCTGTGGCGTGCGATCTCGCGAGCGAACAGCAGCCCCAGACCACCCGCACCGCCTGTGATCAGGTACACCCCCGCATCGCGCCATGGCGAATCCGCCACCGGCAGCAACGGCAAATCCTCGCTCTGCCATCGATTGTCGGCGAATACGCCATCCAGGCTGCCATACTCGATTTGGAGCGCCCCGATCAATAGCCGCTGGGCCTCGAGATCCGTTTCGATCGTCCGCCTGTAGACGACAGTCGCGCCTAGCGCACGCAGTGCATCGAGTTGCGATTCCATGGCGTCATCGAGCGCCGCGCGGCCGGTCAGCACAAGCACCGGAGCCTGCGCTTGACGCGCGATCTCATAGGCGAATTGCAGCCCGATGCCCTGCGTGCCGCCGTTGATCAGATAGACACCTTCATCGCGCCAGGTCGATTTCACCTGCGCGGCGGGCGCCGCATCGCCTACCTGAGCGAGCGTCATGACTTGCCGTTGCCCGGCGAGATAGCGCACATACATATCCTGCGGAGCCGTGGCGCTCTCTCGCAACGCGGCCACGACTTCGCTTGCGTCCGCCCGCTCGCCGACGACGATCAACTGCCCGAGCAGTTTCGGATTCTCTTGGCGAGCTGTCTTGAGCAACGCCGCCAAGCCCGCGAACAATCGAGACTCGCCCGTATCCGCTATCACGAGTTGCAGCAAGACGTCGCCAAGCGGCTTCGCCTTGAGCACCGTTTGCAGCAACGAAAGCATCTTTGTCGCGGCTGTCTCGTAGCGCACCGCGATACTGCCCTCGCCGCGCAATACCTCATGCTGGGCATTAGGCAACTGCGCGCGTACCTTGGTTGCTAAGGTGTCGAGCGTGTCGCCGAGCACCACCCATCGCTGCACGTAGTCGCGCGGCGCCTCGGGTTCGACCGCTTGGGTCTGCCAGTGCGGCTTGAGCAGCAATGCGCCGCCGTCAGCCGTATCGTCCATCTCCCCGACGAGTCGCGAACTGAATCCGCGCAATTGCGCATAGACGCGCCCGAACTCATCCATGACGTCGATGTCGAGCTTGCGCACCGGACTTTCGGGGGTGCTATCCGGGCTATAGCGCACCCATGCCCAGGCGAGCGACGGGCAAGCACCGGCGACCGTCAGCCGCTCCAGTGCAAACGGCAACGACACTTTGCCGCTCGCTGAACCGGCTTCGTCCGACTCGGCGAGGCCGATTCCAAGCGAGGCTTGCAGCGCGGCATCCATGACGCTCGGATGCATCAAGAACGGCTCGACGCTTTGCCCCGACGGCATCGCGAGTTTGGCCAGGACTTGAGCCCGCCCCTTATCGTCCCGCCCGATTTGCAACGACTCGATACCGCGGAAGCTCGCACCGTATTGCAAACCGCGCGCGTCGAACGCCGCATAACATTGCGCGCCGTCCACGCGCCTACCGCCGCATTGCGCACGCAACGCGTCCAAATCGAGCACTTCTTGCGGCGACGCCTCAAGAATCGCGGCACACCCTTGCGAATGCACGAGCGCCGGCTCGTTATCGCCGGATTGGGTGTAGATTTCGAAGGCGATCTCGGCGCCGTCCTCGGGCATCAAGGCGATATGCACGGTCTGCTCCGCGTCGCCCACCACCAGCGGTCGTGCAAATATCACCTGTTCGAGCGCGATATCGACCGCATGCGCATGCCCGACACCCGATGCTTGCGCCACAGCCTCGCGCGCCATCTCAAGGTACGCCACGCCGGGGAGCACCCGTTGGCCGCGCATCACGTGATCGCGCAGGAAAAATTCTCGACCGTCAAAAGTCGAACTGAAACGCTGTTCGCTGAAGTCAGACGTGTTCCGATGCAGCAGCGGATGCAAGACAGTGCCGGCTGCCGCTATGGTGCGCTTTGCGGCCTGCACCCAATAGCGTTCTTTTTCGAACGGGTAAGTCGGCAAGCTGATGCGTCGCGGCTTGTCTCCAGCATATAACGCACCCCATTCGACGCGCTCGCCGTGGACCCAAGATGCCGCGATCGATTCCGCCAGCCCTCGCGCGGCGGTCATTGCCGGCCAACGAGCGGAATCGCGTTCGTCACGAGACGGGACCCCGGCCGATGGAATCTTCCCTCGAAAGCAATGGGCGATCTCGGCCGATCCGTTGGCGAACGCCTCGAGTTTGGCGCGAAGATCTTCGATGCCATGGGCGAGAAAGGCGATGCGTACTTCCAATGCCACGCGCCCGACTTGCAGCGTATAAGCCAGTGCTGACAAGTCCACGTCGATTTCGCGTAAATGCGTTGCCAAACGACTCGCGTAATCGCGCAAACGCTCGTCGGTCCTGGCCGATAGCACGATGACGGCCGGGTCTGCTTCGCTAAACCGCGGCGCCACAGGCGCGGGGCGCTCCTCGCACTCCTCGAGTATTAGATGAACGTTCGAGCCGGTCGCACCGAACGAGCTGATCCCGGCTCTACGCGGGAATGTCTTGGTCTCGCCGTCGATCGCGACAGTCGGCCTAGCCCATTCGCCGCAAGTGCGTTGGACGAAAAACGGCGATTGCTCCCAATCGATATGCGCGTTCTTCGTTTCCGAATGCAGGGAGGGGACCAGCGTCCGATGATGGATTTGCAACGCTGTTTTAATCAGCGCACCAATACCGGCTGCCGATTCCGCGTGCCCGATATTCGATTTGATCGACCCGATTGCGCAGAATTTCTTATCGTCGCTATAACGTCGAAACGCGCGCGTCAGTCCTTCCATTTCGATCGGATCGCCGAGCGAGGTTCCGGTGCCGTGGGCTTCGATATAGCTGATCGAACGCGGGTCTATGCCCGTCTTTTCCAGACAATCGGCGATGACATTGGCCTGCGCTACCGGGCTCGGGACCGTAAAGCCGCTCACATTGCCGACATGGTTGATACTGCTGCCCTTGATGACCGCATAAACGTGATCGCCATCCGCCAACGCGGCTCGCAGCGGCTTGAGCAGCACCGCACCGACGCCTTCGGCGGAAACGTAGCCGTCTCCGCCCTCGCCGAACGTCCGGCAGCGTCCATCGCTCGAATGCATGTCCATCGCGCCGAACGAGAGGTACTTGGCCGGGTGCAGCGAGAGATTGACGCCTCCCGCGAGCGCGCTATCGCTTTCGCCGCGCAACAAGCTTTCGACGGCCAGATGGACGGCGATCAACGACGACGAGCAGACCGTATCGACAACGATGCTGGGACCATGGAATCCGCACACATACGACACGCGGTTGGCGATTGCGGCGTTGCTGAACGAGACGGGAAAGCTTCCGCCTTGCGCGCGCGCCTCTTGGCTCAGCAACGCGTAATCTTTCTGCATCACGCCGGCAAAGACGCCGACCCGGCGTTCGCGCGGCGAACCGTCGTGCCGCATGAGGGTTTGCGGCGTATATCCGGCATCCTCCATCGCCTCCCAGCACGACTCGAGAAACAATCGCTCCTGCGGATCGAGACGCTCGGCTTCCCTCGGTGAAATCCGAAAGAATTGCGGATCGAAGCAATCCACATCGTCGATGAATCCTCCCCATCGCGAAATCGGTTTGCCCGAAGGCGAACGGAAGTCCGCCATCTCCTTCCAATCCCAGCGTGATGCCGGAATTTCAGTCACGCAATCTTTTTGTGCGAGAAGGTTCTGCCAGAGCGTCCGGATATTTCCCGCCTGCGGAAAACGTCCGGCCATGCCGACGATGGCGATATCCGATTGATCGGTTGCTTCGCCGTGACGTCGATCGCCAATAGCGGCCGCGTGATCGTGCGTACCGCCCGACGCCGATGGGCTGCCTGCGCTTTCAGCAGGGGCTGCCTGCGCCGGCCCCGTCGAGCCCATTGCCCGCTGAAACGCCTCGCGATGGTTTTCGGCCAAGTGTTGTGCGAGTAGCGAGATCGTCGTGTATTCGAAGAGCAGCGTCGGCGATACGCGGGCGTCGACGATATCCGCGATGTCCTGCACGACCTCGAGCAGCTTTGCTGAATCGAGGCCGATCTCGTAGTACCCGGCCTGCGGATCGATCCGCTCCGGTTCGCCTCGCAAGTGTTTGGCCAGCAACCGCGTAAGAAAGCCTTCGAGCTCGGCCGTGAAATCGTCGACAGGCGAATCGGCCGGCGTGGTCGCTTGCGGCGAGGCAGGTCGTTCGGTTGCCGGCGCACGCTCCCCGTTCTCCGCTGCACGCATCGGGTCGATTGCGGACAGATCGCGCACGAGCTTCCCGACTGAATTGCCCAGCTCGGCGACCTTTTTTCCGGATGCGTCGAAAAACTCCAACGTTTGATAGGTCAGTTCATTCTGAATCCGCCTAGAACTGCGTTGAACGCGGGCAAAGCAGCGGTTTTGAAGCGTGGCCGCTGCACGGAAATTCTCGTAATGCAAGGGCAAGACCAAACGGTCGTCGTCGCGCCCCTCCGACTCTTCTCGCCACAAAGCGCTTGCGCAAACGGCGCTGCTATCGATCAACCCGGGATGAAACGTCAGCAACGATCGCCCATCGTGCGTCACGTCGTCGACCGTGCAATCCAGATAGACCGCGGTGTCGCCGACATATGCCGTCCCGCGCGCTTTCATCAACCCGCTATGAACGAGCTCTCTTTCCCGATACGTCGCATAGATGGACTCGAGGTCGATCTCGCGCAGCGCGGTGGCTTTGATCGTGTCGATATCGATCGTCTCGTCGAATACGACCGGTTCGACGCGATGAACGCGTGCGGCGGCATAGCGCACCGGCGCTTTATCCTGTCCGTCGGATTCTCGGTCGATACCCTCGACGACTGTCTTCCATACACCTGACTCGACTTCGGTCCAATGGATAGACAGCGAGACGCTGCCGTCGTCCTTCACGATCAGCGGGCGATAGATCGACAGATCGCGCAGTTCGAGTTCGTCGTAGCGGTGACCGCGCTTCGCGAGCAGCTGGAACAACAAGTCGATGTAGGCGAGCCCTGGCAACAGATGCTGGCCATACACGCGGTGGTGCTGGAGCACCGGATGCTTCAACGTAAGCAGGAGATGATCTGTCACTTGACGCGTAATCATTGTTGCCAGGTTCCCGACTGATAGTGAATGGTGTTGCGTCATTTATTCCCAGAACGCCGCTTTCATTGCACCGGCGTTCGATTCCGGCTCGGCGTCCAACCGCGTATCGCGCGCCGCGGGCGCAGTCGGCTGGGCGGGTTCGGTCGTCGTGGACTTGATGTCGATCCGTTTGAGGGCAGGCACCTCGATCGGCAAGCGCGTGAAGCGCCCATCCGTTTCGCCTTGCCACGCACTGACGATCACATGCGCGTTGGTCCCGCCGTCGCCGAAGCAGTTGATGCCCGCGACCGCCGGCCACTCGCCCCACGGCGTCAAACGACGATTGAAACGGAACGGCGAAGCCGCGAAGTCGTAGTGCGTCATCGGTTGCTGCGCCGAGAGGAACGGCACGCGCTGCCCGTGGTGCAGCATCAAGATCACCTTGATGAAGCTGGCGATTCCCTCCGCGCTCAAGGGATGGCCGATATTGGGCTTGATCGCACCCAGCTCGCACGGCGCGCCACTATCCGCCCGATACACCGACTCGATCGCCTTCAACTCCAGCAGGTCCGTGACCTCAGAACCTGAACCATTCGCTTCGATATGGCTCACGCTCTCGGGCGTGCGGCCGCTGCGCGCCAGCGCGCTTCGCATCACCTCGCGTTGCGCTTCGATGTTGGGTGCGGCCGGCCCCGCCGTGCGCCCGTCGTTGTTGATCGCCATCCCATCGATCACGCCGTAGATCGCATCGCCGTCGGCCAACGCGTCGTCCAGACGCTTGAGCATGACCAGCCCAACGCCCTCGCCCAACACCGCGCCGCGCGCGCGTTGATCGAATACGTGGAAATGTGGCTCGCGGTTCAAGATGCCGCGCCGCTCGAACAGCCTCAATGCACCATCCGATTGCAGCACACTCGCACCGCCCACCAACGCCGCCTCGATATCGCCGGCCTTCAGCGCCTGGATCGCCATGTTCATCGCGACCAACGCCGACGAACACGCCGTATCCACCACCACGCTCGGGCCGCGCAGGTCGTAGTAGCGCGAGATGTTCGCCGCCAGGTAGTTTTGGCCCACCGTTAGGATCGGGTTGTTCGCTTGCAGGAACGTCTGTTCGTCCGGACGATGCTGGCTCCGAGCGCCCAGATAAACGCCGATCGGCCGCCCCTTCACCTCCGCCAGCCGATAACCGGCGTGATGCCAAAGGCTCAGGCTCTCCTCTAGTAAGAGCAATGCCTGGGGATCCATCGCTCGTGCATCGTCCCGCGAAATGAGGAAGAACTCGGGATCGAAGTGCGTCACGTTATCGAGCAAGCCCGCGTAGTACGTGCTCGATTGCTTTCCCCAACGCGTCTGCGGAATCGCTTTGATCGCGCTTTCGCCGTTTGCCAGCAGTTGCCAGTACGCATCGAGCGTCGGTGCGCCCGGGAATCGGCAGGACAGTCCGACCACGGCAATCTTTGTCGCATGGTCCGGCTTGATGGATGCCGCGAGATGCCTCGGCTCGCGCTGCGGCAGCGACGTCGGAAGTGCTTCCTGTGCGACTTGCACATCTGGCGTCTCGACCTTGGACGTACTTGGCATATCAGGTTCGACGCTATCGCTAGCGTTATCGCTATTGCCCGGCAGCTTGACGGCCAGCGCCTCCCCGTGGGTTTTAACGAGCCAACGCGTCAACGCATTCAGCGTCGAATGCTCGTACACGATCGACGGATCAAGTGGTACGCCTACCGCCGTCGATATCGGCCGCAGCATCTGCGCCAGCATCACCGAATCGGCGCCGTAATCGGGCAACGGCGTATCGGCTTCCACCTCCTCCAGCGTCAGCCTCAACTGCTCAGCCACGAGTGCTTTGAGCCAACTCAGTGCGCGCGTCTCCAGTGCTTCGGCGGCCAACGGCTGCGCGTCGGTCACGACCGACACCGCTGGACGCGTTGGAATGGGCTTGGATGGCACGGGCCGAGACATCAACGCGGACGCATCGAATCGCGATACATCGACGATCGCCGGCATGACCACGGGTCCTAATCCGCGACGCAACACCTCGTCGAGCAACCCCAGCCCCTCCGCATCGGTATGCGTGAGCAGACCCGTCTTTTGATAAGCGGCGCTACGGCTTTCGCCGATCCCGCTCTCCTTCCAGCTCGGCCATTGGATGCTAACCATCCGGTAGCGCTCGGTCCGTGCTTTCGCTTGAGCCACATAGTCCATATAGGCGTTGGCCATCGCGTAATCGGCTCGACCGGTGCCTAAACTGGGGACGACCGCCGATACCGACGAGAAAAGCACCACCGATCGCAGCGGCTCGTTGGCCAGAGCGGCCAATAGCGTTGTCAGGCCTTCGACCTTCGGCCGCAAAACTTCCCGAATCCCCGCCGGCGATTTGCGGATGAGTGCGGGTGTGTTCAGGTCCATACTGCCGGCGGCATGGAACAACGCGCCGATATGGCCAAGGGTCGCCTTGATCGCCGCGAGTTCTCGATTCAGGGCCTGCGTGTCGTCTAGTGCCACAGCACTGACCCGGACCTGCGCGCCTTGCGCCTCCAACGCCTCGATGGCGCGAATCTTTTGGCTCACGGCATCGGTACCGTCCCGGTATGCGCTCCATTGCTCGCGCGCCGGGAGTGCGTCACGCCCGCTCAAAACCAAGCGTTTGACGCCGTATTGCCGAACCAGGTGTTGCGCGCACAAATAACCGAGGCCACGCGTGCCCCCCGTCACCCAGACGACTGCATTCGGTGCGAGGTCGAGCGCATTGCCTTGCATCTCGACGCTGCCTGGCTCCGATTCGGCCAATAGGCTGCGATAGCGAGTGCCCGCGCGGTAGCAGACCTCCGGCTCGTCGCTTAAGGCTTGCAACTCCGCCATGATTTGCTCGAACCAAGCCTGCTCTTGCTGCGCCGAGTCTAAATCGACATGACGGGCCGATATCCGGCCGTACTCGCTTTGCAGCATGCGATACAGGCCTGCGGCCAACGCGCCGGTCGTGTCTTGCGTGCGAGCGTCGAGCGACTCCAAGCCGCACGTGATACCGAGCGCTACGGCGCCGTCTCGCGGGCCTTGCTCCAGCCACTGCTGTAGCCAACCCAACGCAATTTCGTTAAAACCGGCGCCAATACCGGTCAAATCGATCCAGCCCTGCCAATCGGCCCAGTTCGCAGCGACGGCTGTGCCGTTGGACACATCGAGTACTTGTGCTTGACCGAAGCGCTGTGCCAGGCGCGCGGCGATATCCGTCGTCTGTTTATCGGCAACGATAAGCACTGCTGCGCTCGATTGTGGAGTCACGCTCGGCGCGGCAGCTTCCCATTGCTTACTCAAATAGCGAATGCCGCGGCTGCCGGAAGCGCTTGCCGGTGCGTCCGCGCCCGGCGAGGCATCGACAGGTGCGGTCGCGCTCTGTGCGCTCAGCTTGACCCAGTAACGTTGGCGAGCGAACGGATAGGTCGGCAAGCTAATGCGGCGCGGCTTCGCCCCGTCATAGAGCTTGTTCCAATCCATGGTCATGCCCTTGGTCCATAGATCGAGCAGCTTGCCGTACTTGCCCTTGACCACCCACGATTCGATCGCCTGCTGCAAGTCCTCGTCGTTTGCGAACAGCCCCAGCGCTTCCTTGTTTTGCTTGACCTGTCCCGTGTAGACGTCTTCCACGCTGCGGCCGGCGAGGACGGCTTCCAGCTTGTCCCCGAGTGCCTGGACCGAATCGGCCAACAAACCCAGGCGCGACTCCATCGCTTCACGTCCGACCTGCAACGTGTATGCGACGTCGGCCAGATCCGCATCGTTCAACTGCCGCGCTTTCACCGCCTCCAGCAGTTGGCGAACCTGATCTTTCAAACGCTCGTCGCTCTTTGCCGACAGCACGATCACGGCCGGCCGCGACGACGACAGAGGCACCACCGAACTTGCGTCCTCGCTCGGAATGTATTCCTGCAAAATCACGTGAGCATTTGAGCCGCCGGCACCGAAGGCAGATACCCCGGCAATACGCGGATATTCGCGTGCCGGACCGCCATCGATCGATACCACCGGCCGCTTCCATTCGCCGATCTCGCGCTGAACGGCAAACGGCGTCTTTTCGAAGTCGATGTTCGGATTGAGCGTTTCCGAATGCAGGCTCGGCACGAGCGTCTTGTGCTTCATTTGAAGCAGCACTTTCGTGATACCTGCGATGCCCGCCGCGCTTTCGCAATGCCCGATGTTCGATTTGGCCGAGCCGATCGCGCAATACTGGCCTGCGTCGCCGGTTTGCCCGAACGCTTTGCTCAAGCCCGTGATCTCGATCGGATCGCCCAGCGACGTACCCGTGCCGTGGGCCTCGATGTAGCTGATCGTGCGCGGATCCACGCCCGAAGCCTTTAATGCCTGGCCAATGACGCTTGCCTGAGCATTCGGATTCGGCACCGTGTAGCCGTTCGTCTTGCCGCCATGGTTGATCGCCGTGCCCTTGATCACGCCATGAATTTGATCGCCGTCGGCGATCGCCTTCGCCAGCGGCTTGAGCAGCACCGCGCCGACGCCTTCGCCCGGCACATACCCGTCGCCGCCCTCGCCGAAACTCTCGCATCGGCCCTTGCTCGATGCGAACTTGCCGCCCGACAGCAGCAAATACTTATTCGGATGCACCGACACGTTCACGCCGCCTGCGATCGCCAACTCACACCCGCCGCGTTGCAAACTGAGGCAAGCCAGATGCAAGGCCGTCAGCGACGACGAACACATCGTATTGATTGCCAGGCTCGGCCCATGGAAATTGCAGAAGTAAGAAACGCGGTTCGCGATAGACGAAGCGTTGCCGGAAATCGCCAGTCCGCGACCACGCGCCTGCTCCTGCGCGCCATAGAGCTGATATTCCTCGTACATTGCGCCGACGAAGACGCCGACGTTGCCGTCGAGCCCCAACGCCTGGTATCGGCCTAGGCGCTCGCGCGTATAACCCGCATCTTCGAGCGTCTCGTACACGCATTGCAGGAACAGACGCTCCTGCGGATCCATCAACTCCGCTTCGCGCGGCGAGATATTGAAGAACAGCGGATCGAATTCGTCCACGCCTTCGATAAAGCCGCCCCACTTGCTATAACTCTTGCCCGAGCTCTCTTTGTCCGCATCGAAATAGAGACCATGGTCCCAGCGCTCGGCCGGAATTTCACGGATACAGTCCTTGCCTGCCTTCAAGTTCGACCAGAAGGCGTCGAGGTTGCGCGCTTCCGGATACCGTCCGCTCATGCCGATGATGGCGATATCCGCGTCGGTCGCAACGGCTGACGCTTCGCGTGTGGCGATCGTTGCGGCAAAGCGGCGCGTCGTCCTATGCGATGCGGGAAGCGACGACTTCACGTCAAGCGCTTCGCTCGCGGGTGTGGCCATCGGCGAGGCTTTCGGCTCCGTGCCGAACAATGCCGCCAATCGATCGCCATAGGCTTGTTGGAAATGCGCAGCCAACGCTTGGAGATCTTGATATTCGAAGAAGAGCGTTTTAGACAGCGAGCCGAACGACTTCTCCAGTTCGCGAGTCAAGCGCATCGCCATGATCGAGTCGATGCCGTAATCCTCGAGCGGGGCGGCGACATCGATTCGTTCGATCGGCAGCTTGGTGACGTCCGCCAATATCCTTCTGAAGAACGAAAGAACCTTATGCGACCAATCGGCTGAATCCGCTCGAACCGGTGCGACGGACGGCGCCGAAGTTTCCCGTTGCCGCGGTTGCGCGACCGCGTTCAATAGCCGCGAGCGCAAACGACCGACGTCGCCGGCGAGAACGATGACCTGCGTCTCGCCGCACGACCAAGCCTGATAGAACGAGTCGATCCCGGAAGGCGTCGTCAACGCGTTCACGCCGCGCATTTGTCGATGCGCCAATCCCGTCGCATCCACCTGCATCCCGCCCTCGGCCCATAGCGGCCAGTTCAACGAGATAGTGCGCCCGTGCCGCCGCCCCGCCGCCACGAGTGCATTGCGGTACGCGGCGTAGCGGTCCATGAAGCCGTTGGCCGCCGCATAGTCGGCCTGCCCCACATTACCGAACGCACCGGCGACCGACGAAAAGAGCACCAGCCAATCGAGCGCGATGCCGCGCGTTGCTTCGTCCAGCGCCACGAGCCCGGGCACCTTCGGGGCGAGCACAGCCCGCAACTCGGCCGTCGTCTTTTTGAGCAGGAAGTTGTCCCGAAGCACACCGGCGCTATGCACGATCCCGTGCAATGCACCGAATTCATCGACGATTCCGTCGACCAGACCTTGAACCATCAACGCGTCGGCCATATCGGCCCGGCGATAGGCCACCGTGGCGCCCAGCTTGCGCAATTGCGCGAGCTGTGCTTGCTTGTGCTCGTCGAGCGCGGAGCGACCGCTCAGTACCAAGACCGGAGCATGCGCACGTTGCGCGATCTCACGAGCGAACAAGAGCCCCAACCCGCCGGCGCCCCCCGTGATGAGGTATACCCCGCCATCGCGCCACGGCGCTTGCGCCGGTACGCCGGCCGTACCCTCGGTGACCTCTGCCAGCCCCAGCACTTGCCGTTGTCCCGCGACGTAGCGAATCTCCACGTCCTGCGATGCCGCAGCATTCGCCTCGAGCACGGTCAAAATGTCGTCGGCGGCTGCATGTTTGCCGATGCCGATCACCTGGCCGAGCAGCTTCGGATTTTCGAGCCGTGCCGTCTTGAGCACGGCGGCCAATCCCGCCAGCAATTGGGCTTCGCCTTCGTCGGCGATCAAGACTTGTACGAGCACGTCGCCCGTAGGCTTGGCTTGCAGCACGACTTGCAGCAAAGCCAACATTTGCGTGGTAGCCGATTCGTAGCGTGTCGCTATGCCGCCCTCGCCGCGCAACACCTCGCATTGCGCCTGCGGTAGCCGCGCTTCGACATGTCCGGCTAAGGCTTCGAACGCTTCGCCCAGCAGAACCCAACGCTGGGCATAACCGGCGCTCGCCTCGGCTTCGACCGCTTGGGCAAGCCACTGCGGCTTGAGCAGCAGCGTTCCCACGGGAGCCGCTTGCGTCGCTTCGGCTGCGTCGACCACCCGGGAGGTGAAACCCTGGAGACGGGCACACAAACGCCCCTCGTCATCCATCAGATCGATATCGAGCTTGCGCACGGCACTGTTGACCGTACAGCCCGGGCTGTATCGCACCCAGGCCCATGCGTTCGACGGAGCGGCGTCCCACACGTCGAGCCGCTCCAATGCGAACGGCAACGACATTTTGCTGCTCGCCTCGCCGGACTCGCCCAAGCGAACACCGAGCGAGGCTTGCAGCGCCGCGTCCATCACGCTCGGGTGCAATACGAACGGCTCGGCGGCCACGCCTGCCGGAATCGCGAGTTGAGCCAGCACCTGCGGTTGCCCTTGGCTATCGCGCCCGATGTGCAACGACTCGATCGCACGGAAGCTCTCTCCATAGTGCAATCCGCGCTCGTCGAACAACGCATAGCATTGCGTACGGTCCACGCGCTTGTCCGCGCATTGCGCGCGCAGCGTCTCCACCGCGATCGCAGCCGGCGGCGCGGCTTCGCCTAATTGCGCCCGCCCCTGCGAATGCAGCACCGCCTCGGCGTCGCCATCCGCTTGCGTGAAAACTTCGTACTCGATTTCGCCGCCCTCTTGCGGTATGAGGGCGACATGCACCGTTTGTCCGGCATCGCCCACGACTAAGGGCCGTGCGAACACGACCTGCTTAAGCGCGATACCGATGGGACTGTCGGGCGGAATCTCGGCCGCGCGTGCGACGGCGGCACGCACCATCTCCAGGTGCGCAACCCCGGGCAGCACACGCTGCCCCTGTACGACGTGGTCGCGCAGGAAAAACTCATCGCCCTTGAAGGTCGAGCTGAAGCGCTGTTCGTTGAGCGTCGATGTGTTCTCGTGCAGCAGCGGATGCAGCACGACACGTCCGGCCGCGACGCGTTCGTTCGTCTGCGGCACCCAGTAGCGTTCATCCGCGAACGGATAGGTGGGCAAGCTAATGCGCCGTGGCCGATGCTTGCCGTACAGCTTGCGCCAGTCGACGATCAATCCTTTGGCCCACAACTCCAGCAGCTTGCCGAATTTTCCGCGCGCGATCCATTTCTCGACGGTTTCCTGAAACTCTTCGTCGTCGATGATGAGCGACAGAGAATCTTTATCGCGCTTGACCTCGCCGCGATACAAGCCGGCGATGTGCTTTTGCCCCGCAACGAACGCGCCGAGCTTGGTCTTCAATTCTTCGAGCGATCGTACCGACATCGCCAGACGAGCCTCCATCGGCTCGCGTCCGACCTGTAGCGTATAGGCGATATTCGACAAATCGGCTTCGGCGATATGCGGTGCTTCGATGAACGCCAGAAGCTGCGCGGCTCGCGCATTCAAGCGTTCTTCGTTTTTCGCCGACAAGACGATCAACGCGGCTGCGCCCTCCATAGCGCTTCCCGGGCTCGCGAGCCGCTTCGCGTCGTCGACGTACTCCTCCAGCACGATATGCGCATTCGTCCCGCTGATCCCGAACGAGCTCACCGCGGCCCGCCGCATGTGCCCCTGCGGCGCGTGCCACGGCGTCAATTCCGTCCCGACGAAGAACGGCGATGCGGAGAAATCGAAATGCGAATTCGGTTTGCTGAAATGAATCGACGGCGGAAGCTCCCCATGCTTCATCGATAGAAGCACTTTCTGCATCCCGGCCACGCCGGCCGCAGCCGTCACGTGGCCGATATTGGTTTTTACGGAGCCGATACGGCAGTAATTCTTTTTATCGGTCCAGCTGCGAAATGCCGTTGCCAATGCCTCGAGCTCGATCGGATCGCCCAGCTTGGTGCCGGTGCCGTGCATCTCTACATAGCTGATGCTTTCCGGATTGATATCGTGAGTCCGATAGATCTCGCGGCACAGGTCCACTTGACTCGGCAGGCTCGGCGCCGTAATCCCATTTGTCTTGCCGTCTTGATTGATGCCCGATCCGATGATGAGGCCATGAATGTTGTCCTCATGCGTCTTGGCATCGCTCAATCTTTTCAATATCAAAACGCCCGCGCCCTCGCCGGGCACGATGCCGTCGGCGCGATCGTCGAACGTCTTGCATCGACCGTCCGGCGACAGCATGCCCGAGGCCGACATGAGTATGTACAACTCGGGGGTGAGATAAAGACTGATCCCGCCCACGATCGCCATGTCGATCTCGTGGCGCTGTAGTGCCTGAATGGCCAAATGCGCACCGACCAATGACGAAGAGCAAGCCGTATCCAATGCGACGGCGGGCCCGCGCAAGTTCAGGCGATACGAAATGCGGGATGCCGCGATAGCGCAGCTGTTGCCGATTCGATCGGCCACGCCTCGCCCCGTATTTCTGAGCAAGCTCGCGTATTCGTTGTTGCTGATGCCGAGATATACCCCGCACCGCGCACCGTTCAGTTCGCTTTGCGTATAGCCGGCATCTTCCAGCGCGCGGTAGGCCTCTTGCAGGAAGATCCGCTGCTGCGGGTCCATGACTTCCGCTTCCGCCGCGGACAAGCCGAAAAACAGCGGATCGAATTGATCGACGTCATCCATGACGCCCAGCCATTTGCTGTACGTCTTACCGTCCTGGTTTTGCCGTGCATCGAAATACTGATCGACGTCCCAGCGCGCAGCGGGGATTTGCGTCACCGCATCGCGGCCGTTCGCGAGGAGTTCCCAGTAAGCGTCCAAGCCGCTCGCACCGGGGTAGCGACCGGACATCCCGACGATCGCGATCCGCTCGGATCCCGTGGATCGTTCCGCGGGCCCTGCGTACGAATGAGCGGCCGTCTCTTGAGCCGGAACGCCCGAAGGCGCATCGGGAAGTTCGTTGCGTTGACCGCCGTCCGCTTCCGATGCCGGCTCGCTGGACCCCGCCATAGCCGAAGCACTTGTTGCGGGTCCCGAATCGACGCGCTCCGGCTGCACGTCGCCGCTATCCGCCAACGCATCGCCCAACACTTCGGCGACGTGTGCAGCGAATTGCCGCAATGTCGGGTAAGCGTAAATGACCGTGGCCGAGAGCGACGTGCCGTAGCGTTTGTTGATCGCGCTAACCCATTCGACACCGCTGATAGAGTCCAAACCAAGGTAGGCGAACTGCTTATCGGCACCGACGTCGGCCTTGTCCATAAACAGTGCATCGGCAAGGCTTTGCGCCAACTCATCGAGCAACTGTTCAGATGCGGCTGCGGACACACGCCCCCGCGACGAATCGACCGGTTTGCTGATCGCACCCGTTTGAGCCGCTTTCGACGGTAACTGCGGTGACGACAATTCTGGCAGAGAGATTTTTTTCGGCCGGCTGACGTCGGCTAATTCCAATACCCGTGTCGTCAATGGTACGTGCGGTTTCCCCGCTTGCGACACGGAACGCAATTGGAGCCCAGCGGGTTTGTCGCGCCCTGCGGTGGTGTCGACGGCCGGCCGCGAAGGCACCGCGGCGGGCGGGGCGACCACGGTCGCTCTTTCCGGCGTTGGCGTGCTTTTCTTACCTTCCGGCAGCCAATAACGTTCGGTGGCGAACGGGTAGGTCGGCAATCCAATGCGTTTGGGCGTTGCGCCCGATGCATAGAGCTCGGTCCAATCGAAATCGCAGCCTTGAACCCATAGGTCCAGCAATGTTTCGTACTGACCGCTAGCGACTGCGTGATGCAGGACTCGGCTCGCATCGGCGATTTCGGATTTTCCTGCCGACGTGGCACCGGTTGCTTCGATAAGGCCGAAATGTACGCGTTCGTTCGTCATCCCTTGCGACAAGAATTCACAGAGTGCGGCCGTGAGTTCGTCGATCGAATCGCAGACGATCGCCAACCTGGCCTCCATCGCCTCGCGCCCCACCTGAAGCGTATACGCGAGATCGGCGAGCCGAACATCGGCGAGCGATTGCGTCTCGAGTGCAGCAAGCAGTTGCTCGACCTTGACTTCGAGTCGTTCGCGATTCTTGGCGGAAAGCACGACGATGGCCGGTCCGCGCGGCTCGTTCGGCACGGACCTAGCGCCTTGCACGTATTCCTGGACGATCACGTGGGCGTTCGATCCGCCCGAGCCGAAACTGCTGACGCCGGCAATCCGCGCAGATTGGCCGGCAACAAGGTCCCAAGGCTTACGCGTTTGCACGACGTAGAACGGCGAATCGGTCAGTGTGATGCCCGCATTCAGCGATTTGAAGTTGGCCAGGGGCGGCAAGATCCGGCGCTGCATCGACAGCGCGATTTTGACCAAGCCGGCAAGCCCGGCCGCCGCCTCCAAATGACCGACGTTCGTCTTGATCGAACCCAGCCCGCAATACCCCGCTTTCTCTGAAATCTCAGGAATAGCGAGCTGAGCGAATGCGTCTTTGAGCCCTTTGACTTCGAGCGGATCGCCCAGCGCCGTTCCCGTGCCATGGGCTTCGACATAACTGAGTTCCTGGGCCCCGATTCCGGCCGAGGCGCAAGCCTGAACGATTAGATCGGCTTGCTTCACCGGGTTCGGCACGGTCAAACCCGCCGCCCGACCGCCATGATTGGTCGCGCTGCCGCGGATGACCGCATAAATACGGTCTTGGTCGCGCATTGCTGCCTGCACCGGCTTGAGGAGAACAACTAACGCGCCTTCGCCGCGAACGTAGCCGTTGGCGGCTCCGTCGAACGTTTTGCACGATCCGTCTACCGAAAGCATCCCCGCTTTGTAGTAGGCGATCGTCGTGCTGGGATGGCACATGATGTTGATACCGGCGACCAATGCCTGATCGCAACTGCCCGATTCGATCGCTCTGACCGCTTCATGAACGGCGACGAGCGAGCTCGAACATGCGGTATCGACCTGGATGCTGGGCCCGGTCAAATCGAAGAAATACGACAATCGATTGGCGAGTATCGCCATCGAGCCGCAAAGGGCGAACTGTGCGTCGACATCCCCATCGGATTGTTCCGCCAACCGGAGGTGATATTCGGATCCGCTCGCCCCGACGAATACGCCCGTCTTCGTTCCCGACAGCGCGCTGGGCGTCACGCCCGCGTCCTCCAAGCACGCCCAGCAAAGCTGCAATAGCTGGCGTTGCTGGGGGTCCATCAACCTCGCCTCTTTCGGGGAAAGGCGAAAGAACGCGGGATCGAAGCGCTCGACATTCTCTAGGAACGCACCGCGATCAATCCCTTTGTGCTTATCGAGCGGGTCGATATTGGCCGGCCATTGCCACCGCCCTTCAGGCAGCGTTCCGACAACGCTTCGCCCTTCTTCCAGCAACGCCCAGAGCTGCTCGGTGTTCGTCACTCCGCCGGGCAACAAGCAGCCGATACCGACGATCGCGACGCCGCGCAGAGACTCGGGCGAGTCGACGAGCGCGGCCCCGTCAGCTCCGGCGTCATTCGAGTTTTCCAAAGCGCGCGAGCCGCCTTCCTGCTCGCTTTCTTCGATTTGCGATTCGAGCACGGAGGCCAGGTACGAAACGATCCGCTCACCCGTGTTGTGCTCGAAGAAGAATACCGGGTCGACCGACACGCCTAGCTCGGCGGCAATCGCTTCCCGTAAGCGCAACAGATCGGCCGAATCCAACCCTGCCTCGAACAGCGGCACGTCGAACGCAATCGCCGCGCCGTTTTCGTTCAGCAGCGCGGCGACGGTCTGCCTGATTCGCTTTTCGACGTCGATCCGCTTGCCGCGCAGGCCTTCTTCGTTGACGTTCGACCTGCCCGCGTCGCTCAGTGCAATCTCGCTACGTCGGCGCTTATCGACGTCGTACCACACGAGCACGCCGTACCCGTCGTTAGGCGTATCGTTGGGACGATAGGCCGGGATCGCTGCTTTGATCGTTGCGCCGTGAAGTTCGTGAAACCGTAGAATCGGGTCGACCAATACGCCCTTCGAATTGCGTGTCCGTATGTATTCCCCGATCGCCAAATCCGGATGCTTATGGAAGTCCTTGCAACGCGTGACGCCGATAACGGTCGAGACGCCCGGCATCAGCATGCATCGCTGCAACGCGAATTCGAGCAACTGGTCGCCGCAGCTTCGATCTTGCATCTCGGGCAGCACGTTTAGCGCCAGTAACTGAAGCGTCGATCCCGTATCGCGGTGCAGTCGATGCACGGTCAATGCCGTTTGGCCATGCATGTCTTCGGTATCCACACGTTGCGAATACAGCACGGCCACCGGCTTGCCGGCCCATTCCAGCACGAGTTGACCTTCGGGGTAGACGTTCACTCGATGCTTGATTCGCTCGGCCGGTGAACGGACTCCCGGCGCCCAGCAGCGGCGCTCGAGTTGGATCAGCGCGGCGAAGTCGGACTGCGTTGCATAGCGGACGCGGTACTCGCGCTTTTTAAAACGGCCGACCAACGCGCCCGTCGACTCGGCACCCGACGGCGCTTTGTGCAACGACTCGGGAAAGAGGCCGAGATCGGCCATTGCCATCAGGAATGTTTCGGCGTCGCACGCCGCATTGTCCGACGATGGGACGGCCCGGGCCGAGCCGAACGGCGATACGAGCGCGACCAAGCCGTGCCCGGCAAGCAGCGCGCTATCGTTGCGATCGAGTTTTCGCAATAACGATACCGACGCCGACGCATCCCCCGCGAAAACGAACACGGCGTCCGACGGCGCCTGCACGCCGAGGCGATGCAATTGCGTTTGCAGGCGATGCGGATGCTCGTCATCCTCGGTCAAGAGCACGTGATCGATGCCTTGAAGGTTTCGATCGAGCAACGATTGGCGCGCAGGGTCGGGATGAACGCCGACGTACGTCAAAGGATATTGTGCGAGTTGCCGGCCACGCCGCGTCTTTTCTTCAATGAGGCGATGCAACCGGTTGAGTCGGGCGCCATCGCCGCAGGCCAGGTCCACGAGAAATTTCGGCTGTGACCGAATGGGTTGCGCGTCGAATATCGCCAGGATCGCGGCGTCGAAATCCGCGGCGCTTTTCTCTTCTACAGCCAATGTATTCATGGCGGTCGGCCCACTTGCAGTTAATTTTTCGACTTCTTCACACAACCCGAGCCAGCCCCGCCTCTCAAGGAGAGAGGCCCGGGCGGCTCATCGCGAGAGAGGGGTGTTATCCGAGCCTATCGGCAAGCGCCCCGACCGCCGCCGCGGGAGCGGAGACATGATCGGGGCCAGTCCGTTGCAAGCTCGTGAACCACGTATGAAGGTGCTCTGCCGCACCCTCCATGATCCTGTGCGCGATATCCGCCACGTGACGGTTGCGCCACGACTCGATGGCTGATCCTTTGACCCATTGATTGAACGAACCGAGTGCCGGTCCACATTGAATCTGATAGTCGACCTTATGCTCTTCCAAGCCGCTCAAAGCGACTCGAGTGCTATAGGCGAAGTACCACCGGAAGATGAGCGCCATCTTCTGCTTGGGGAAGCGCTCCAATTCCTCGGACGTCTTGCGGCCGCTGCGTATGTAATATTCCTTCGTTTCTCGCCATACGTCCGCGAAAGAGCGTTTGAAGTATTTTTCTTCTATTTGTTTGCGCGTCTTTTCGTCGATCTCGTCGATCGATCCATGCCGGTGGTAAAGCTCATAGAGCTTATTGGCCCGCGCCGGAAAAAATACGCCCTTTCTCAGCACCTGAACCTTCGCGCCCATCTCGAACTTATCGCCGGCCGGCGCGTAATCGGTGTCTTGCACCTCCGCGTCCTCGAGCATGTCCTTCACGATATCGGGCGCGCCGGCCTCGACCGTGCATTGATTGATCGAGCCGGTAACGATGAAGTCCGCGCCCATGACGAATGCCGCCGCCGCCGCCATCGGCGTACCGATTCCGCCGGCGGCGCCAATGAGGATCGAATTGCGGTAGCCATGACGCTCCATAGCGTCGCGCCGAAGACGCAATACGGCGGGTACCAGTGCATAGGCCACCCCTTGGTCCGTATGACCGCCCGAATCCGCTTCGATGCAGATGTCGTCGGCCATCGGGATCAACGGCGCGAGGGCAGCTTCTTCCTGCGTCAATTGGCCAGCTGCGACCAACTGACTGACGATCTCGCTCGGCGCGGGATCCATGAACGCGGCCGCCACCTCGGGCCGCGACACTTTCGCCAACACGCGATTGGGCTTGTGCAGACTGCCGTCCGGATTGCGGCGCAATCCTTTCAGCCGGTAGCGAACCAACGGACGCGTAATTTGCATGTAGGCAGCCGCCTCGACGCGGCGGATGCCGTGCTTGAAGAAAAGCTGCACCATGAGTTCTTCACGGTCCAGATTGCCCGGGGTATGCATGAGATTCATACCGTACGGAGCATGCTCCGGCACGCGCGCTTGGATATCGCGGATCGATGCTTCGATGAAGTCCACCTCGAGCCCGCCCGTGCCGAAATAGCTCATCAGACCGGCGTTCGCCATGGCGACGACGAGATTGGCCGAGGCAATTCCTTTGTACATCGCTCCCGAGCAATAGGCGTACTTCACACCGTAAGCGGCTCGGAATTCGGGGCTACCCAGGACCTGCGCCGAAATGCCGGGCACGCTGTGCGCTGAGATGTCACGCATAATCATGAATATTTCACCGAGATTGATAAGGTTCGCTTGGCGATCAAAACGCGCTTGGCGCGCGATGCCGAATCGGGAAGAAAACGCTCAGGCCCGACGCACTACACCATCGAGAAGCGTCGGATCAATGAATTCGCGGAAAGGAAGCCGCGCCGAAATGCAGCGGCCGGCCTCGCGAAGCGAAGCCGATATGACGAAACGATGTATTGCAACGATCTTGGGCGATAAAGCCTCGCCGATTACCCGAGACATGGGCGTTGCGACTGAACTTCACCAAGGCTTCACATCCACAGCCCGCGCCCGGCCGTACCGCAAACGACTGCTCAAGACTCTCGAACGCAAGCAATTCCATGTCATCTCCGAGGTGTTGCACCGTTGGTGCATCAACGTCACACGCGCTCGAAGATCGAGCCGATGAAGGAGTGGCGCGAAGGATCCACCGCCATTTCGACGGCATCGTCGCTGTAACTACACCCAGGCCGAGGCGGCACTTCGAGGTGAACCACCGCGCCGGCATGCTTCATATCAATTTACTGCTAGGCTGCCCAATTCCCTTGTTCAATACGATTCTATTGACAGGATGTTGTGACAAATCTAATCCATCACCGCCGAATCGAATACACCACGAGCGACTGCAGCGCGTGAGAATGCCTTATGCAACGCCATACGGAGCACGCGACTTTTCCCATCGCGCTCCGGCGACATTTCAAAGGGTGATTTCCGGCTGTTAGGGTGCTGTGAACAATCCGTAATGCGTCGCTAATTTTGGTAGGGGAAACCCCCGGGGTATAGCTGTCAATTCTGGTAGGAGAACTCGTAGGGGGATAGCTGCCAAATCTAGTAGGTGAAATTCGAATGAGTTTATGTGAGTGTCTACGCGCCCGCCGTCGGCCGCACAGCGGAACGGCGATATCATCTACGCCAGCTCGGCGGATAAGTCTTGTCGAAGTAAGGCAAGCGCTCGATCCGTCGCATCCATGCCGTGAGCTTGGGCGGAATCTGGATCTCCATCCCCAATCGCGACAGTGGGCGGCTTAACGAAATCAAAATCGCCAGGCGAGGATACAACGAGAAATCCGCCGCCGAGATCGGCCCCGCGAGGTAATCGTCAAGCAGTTGATTTTCAAAATATTTCAACTCAGCCTTGCACGCTTGCACATCGTCGTGAATTTCGCTTTGAACCCAACGCTCGCGGGGGTTGAAAAACAATTGATTCGTCAGCCGGTGGCTCGGAATGCTAACGTATTCGTCAATCTCGCGGATGAGCTGCCGAATCGTTCCGCGTGCCGAGGCGTTCCCCGGAAAGAGCTTCGGCGCGTCGGGGAACCGGTCGTCGAGGTATTCCAAAATCGCGGCGGATTCGTAGAGCACATAGCCGTCGTCCACCAAGACGGGGACCTTGTTTCGCGGATTGAGCTTGATGAATTCGGGCGTGCGCGTATCGCCGGCGGAAAACGACAATAGTCTCAGCTCGTAGGGTATCGCTTTGTGCTCGAGCCCCAGCCATACGCGCCAGGCGTACGGCGACCCGGAACCACAGTAGAAAGTGACGCTCATCGGTAGTCTCGTCGGAAATGAACCGTTAGCCGGCACTCATTGAGAAGAAGCGGGCTGTATCGGGGATGCGGGCGGCGTATCGACGACATGGCGCATCGGCGTAAAAAGAAACGTCAAGATGGCCAAGCCGATCAGTACGCACCCGCTCGCGGCGAACAGTTGCGCGAGGCCGACGTACTGCATCAACCACCCCGTCACCAATGCCGACAATGGTGCGAGCCCGAGGAGGATGAACATGAAGATGCTCATCACGCGACCCAGCAATGCCGGCTGTACGCGCTTTTGGAGCCAACTCGAAACGGCGACTTGGGTGAACCCTGCAAGCGCGCCCAAGAGCAGCAGCAAAAGCACGCCTTGCCAGGCTGCCCCGATCCACCCCAATGGAATCAAGAGCGCGCCCGCGACGGCATCGACCAGCAGCAACGTGCACCCCAGCGTACCGGCCCGGCGCTGCCCGACGAGCGCGATCGCGCCCATCCCGATCAGGCTGCCCGCGCCATGCGCGCCGGTCAACAGGCCGAGCGCGCCCGCGCCATGCAATCGAGTATTCGCCAGCACCGGCAACGCCACTTGCATCGAGCCGCCCAGACATAACATCACCACTGCCCAGTAGCCGAAGCAAGTGCGCATCTCGCGGTCATGCCAAACCGCCGCGAGGCCAGTCCGCACCGCACCGAGGACGGGCGGCCGATGCGGGGGCTTCGGCACGTTCAGTGTGCGCACCTTCGCGAGCGTCCATGCCGAGATGACGAAACTCAAACAATTGAGGCCGAATGCAAGGCCTAACCCGCGCGAATCGGCCACCGGCATAGCGGCGTCGTTTCCGGCGACCGAGATCAACAGACCGGCTAGCAGCGGCCCGCCGAGCAAGGCAATTTGACGCGCGCCCATCAGCATGCTATTGCCCGTTTGGAGCTTTTGCAGCGGCAGTACGTGCACAAGCATTGCCGTACCGGATGGAATGCTGAACGCCGAGGCCAACCCGATCGCAACCGCCAACGCAAAGATGAGCGGAAGGACGATATGGTTGGTTAGCACCATCGCAGCGAGCAGCGCGAGCAAGACGCCGTTGACATATTTCGTCAACATCAAGACGCGCTTAGGCGTGTAGCGATCGACGAGCGCGCCGCCGATCAGGATGAAAACGGCGCGCGGCAACCCGATCGTGGCGACGATCATGCCCGTCGCGAATGCGCTGCCGGTGGCCTGCAACACCAGCCAGGGCAATGCCAACACGGTAAATTGGTCGCCCAACATCGAAATCGCGCTGCCGCTTAGCAGCCAAAGGAAATTCGAGTCGCGCATGACGCTACGCTTGTCGGATTGAGTGTCGTGCATCGGAACGATCCTGGTATTCGACGAAATGATGCCGGCTATGACGCGACCGCTTGATACGGAATGCGCGTCGTTCTCACTTGCAAGGACTGCGCGGCATGCGGTGGATGGGCTTGCCAATTGGAAAAACGAACAGCCTGATCTGCGACGCGTTCGACGCAAATCGCGACCAGATGGTCCTCATCGGGCCGGAACTGCCAAAACTGCCACCGATCGTCATCGGCTTCGATCCCCGGATCGAACGTCGCCGATACCGATCCCTCTTGCTCGAGTAGAAACGAGATCTTGTCGAGCGGAAGCGACAAGCCCATCGCACGAGCCTTGATATAACTTTCCTTGAACGTCCAAAGTTCCCAAAACCGCAGCGCTCTCGAGCCGAAAGGCAACGCGCGCAACGCAGCGATTTCGCGAGGCGAAAAGTAGTGGTAGGCCAGATCGAGCGGTGCGTCTCGCCGCGTGCTCTCTGTGTCGATTCCTATCTCGCGGTCGATCGCGATCGCGAGAACGACCAGATCGTCGCAATGCGAGACATTGAACGAAAGGCGACGGGCGTAAGGATCCGGGTTCGATATGACCGGGCGACCGTACTGGCCCGCCTCGAAGGCCCATTCTTTCGGGCGCACGTCGGCATAGCGCGAAAGTATCGTGCGCACGAGCGCCCGAGTCACGAGGTAGCGATGCCGGTCCTTTTCGAAAAAGAAGCGGCTATGCTGCGCGCGCTCCGAAGGCGCCAATAACGCGTATTGGTCCGCATCGAGCTGTGCGTCCCCCTCCGATAGGAAGGCATACCACACGTGCACTTGCGACCGATGCAATCGCTCGCAATCGGCGCTGGCTAGCGCGACGCCGGCGAGATCGCTATTGGACTTCATAGATACACGCCAGCGCCTTCGCCGAGATATGCGTTTCCTGCGGATAGGCGAAGGCATTGTTTACGTAGAGCGTTCCGTCCAGCACCGTACGGCGATTGAGGTGACTATGCCCATAAACGTGAACGTTCGACTTCAAAGCCCTCACCTGCTCCCCGAGCCGAGCGCTGCCGAAGACAGGATAGAGTGCGCGCGTCGAATCCGGAATCCGAGTAGGCATAACGTCGATACGAGGAAGGAAGTGCGAGAACGAAATAATGAATTCGTCGCCTTTACGCGCAAGCTCGGCATTCATTCGAAGAAAGTGAGACGTCGCTTGGCTTTCGTCGAAGCCGAGGGGCCAGCGGCAAGCGCGAAAATCCATCCAGACGTTCGTGAGATGCACGCTCGGCACCCCGAACGAGAAGTCGTACCAACTCATCATCGGTAAGATCGAGAGCTTCCCGATATGCAACGGACTCATGGAAATGCCGCACTGCTCGGCGAGATTGCACACGACGGCGTACTTTTGCAAGGACGTCATCAACGGCGAATCGCGAACCACCCAGAGTTCGTGGTTACCGGGAACGAAAAGAACCTTTGCGAAGCGACGGGCAAACCGGGTGAAGCAGTGCTCGAGACGGCGGAGGGAGTCGGAGATGTCGCCCGCCAGAATCAGCACGTCCTGTTGGAAATCGGACGTCGATAGGCTGTCCACCCATTTCGAGTTGACCTCATGATCGACGTGCACATCGGATATGGCAAATACTCTCATGTTCCCTGTCGGAGCCCTACCGAAAGGGCTCGATTCGCAAGCGATGGCGAGCTAAGCGAGCTGGCTCACGTCGGCCGAAACGAGCTTGCGATAGTTGTCGACATCCTTACCGAACGGCGTCAGGATGCTCGCCGTGCTCGATGTGGATCCGGGGCGCAAATTGTATTTCACCGCCGTCGCCAACGTCCCCGCCGGCCCGACATCGATATAGCGATGCGGCCCACGAGCCTCCAGCCCTTCGATCGTATCCGCAAATTGAATCGGATCGCGCATCGCCGCCCACAGGCTATCAGGCGTGATCGTCTCGACGATGCCCCGCCGCGCACAACAGACGACCGGGATATCCGCGGCGCGAATCGTGACGGCCTCTAGCTCGTCGAGACAAGGTCCCCGGGCGTCGTCCATCCATCGTGAATGGAACGCCTGTGAGACCGAAATGGGCTGATACGTGTGCCCTTTCTCTTTCAAGTAGGCCAATACGCGTGCCAAATGGTCACCGGCGGCCGAAACGACGAAGTGCGAAGCGAAATTGACGCCCGCCATCTCCGCATTGTTATGCAGCGCCGGTTCGGTGCGATAGAGATCCGGGCTCGCCAAGATGGCCACCATCGATCCATGCGGGCAGCGGCTTTCGAACGTTCTCGCGTGCTTGACGATGAGCGGCAGCGTTTGCTCGACGCTCATGCTACCCGCGATACACGCCGCGGCAAACGTACCGAGGCTTGCGCCGAGCACGTAGTCGGGTTGGATACCGTCTTCCATCAACGTTTGCGCCAACGCATATTCGATCATGAAGATCGACGGACTGGTCAGCACGGTCCGGTCGAACGTATCGGCTTTCGAGTACCCGCTGTTGTATAAGCAATCGATGAGCGAATGCCCCACCAGCGGCGTCGCGATCGCATCCAGTGTCTGTAAGCGCGATCGAAAGCCCGCATGGGCATCGAAGAGCGCTCGCCCCATCTGGTAGTAATGGGAACCTTGCCCTGAAAACATGAACACATTCGACATTTCGGCCATCTGCTGCAACCCTTAAAGTTCACCCGCCCTTTCACCGCTTCCGAGGAAGGGAGAGGGTCTACGCGCTCCTGATCTGCTGGACCAATCGCGTCAAGACGTTGCCGGGGCCGACTTCCTTGAACTCCGAAGCGCCCCGCGCGATCAGGTAGCGAATGCCTTGAGTCCACTGCACAGGACTCGCGATTTGCTGCACGAGCAGCGACTTGGCGCTCGCACTCGCTTCCCCTTGAGGATAGAGCGCGCCTGTGACATTCGATAGCACGCGCTCGGTGATCGGTTGAAAATCGATCGGCGCGAGGAATTGTTCGAATGCGGCCGCGGCGTCCTTCATATAGCGCGAATGGAATGCGGCGCTCACCGACAGTTGCAGATACAACTTAGCCCCAAGCTGCTCGAGAATCGGACCGGCCGCCTTGATCTGCGCCTCGGGTCCCGAAATCACCAACTGTTCGTAAGAGTTGTAGTTCGCGAAGTCGATCCCGTTCAACTCGTTTTCCATCAACCCGGTCTTAATCGTTTCCGGGCTCAGGCCCACGACGGCAGCCATGGATCCGTTACGCGCTTGGCCCATCAGTTCGCCGCGCTTCTGCACGAGGCGCAGCCCCGTTAGGAAATCGAACGCACCGCCGGCCAGCAATGCGTTGTACTCGCCCAGGCTGTGGCCGGCAAAGAATCGGGGCTTGCCTGCGCTCGCCAGCTCCTTGTAGTAGTGCAAGGCATTCACGACATACAACGCGACTTGCGTGTATTGGGTCTGTCCCAACTGATTGTCGGGATCCTCGAGGCAAAGGCGTCGAATCGAATACCCGAGCACGTCGTCGATTTGCTTTTCCAGCTCGACGAATTCTCGTACTTCGTCGAACAATGCGCCGCCCATTCCGCGAGATTGCGAACCTTGGCCCGGAAACAAAAACACTTGCATCAGCTACCCTCCGCAGTTTTTACAAAGCGAGCAAGCGCTTGCCGCACACCGCGCGCCTCGCTCGAATACGATTCGTCCACACCACAACTGCCGCGATGCCGCGACGCCGCGCTCAACTCTCAATCGACGGGAGCAGCCCCGTTTCCATGTAATGATTGATCGCGGCAATATTCTTCGGGTCGGAGAAGATCGCCACGTTCGTCGAGACGGCTACATCCTTGCATTTCGGTAGCGACTCATCGACCGCTTTCGCGTATTGCCTGTACGAAGCAATCGCTCGCTTTGAAATGCGTCTGAGCCTCGACAAATTTCGACGCAACGCCGCATCGCTGTCGTCATCGAGGATGTCCACCAGGCCCCAATCGAGGGCCTGCTGCGCCGAGACGGTTTGCGTACTCAACGTCATGAAGTTCGTCCGCTGGAAGCCGATGCGACGCGCCAGAAACGGAATGACGCATGCAGGCATCAACCCGAACAGCATCTCCGACAAGGCGAACGACGCGCAAGACTGGGCGATCACGATGTCTGACGCAGCCACGAATCCGACACCCCCGGCATTCACGACGCCTTTGATATGGGCGATGGTGATGAACGCGCTCCCGGCGAGACGCATCCACAGGTCGTACATCAGATCGGGCGCCGGCGCGTTCGGCGTTCCTTGCGAAGACAGGCTGCGCGCGTCGCTGAGATCCGCGCCGAAGCAAAAGTATTCGGCCGAGCCTTCCAACACGACGATGCTTGCAGCGTCCTCATAGGTATCGAGCGCATGGCAAATTTCCTCGAGCATGCGCGTATTGATTGCGTTGCGCGCGTCGGGGCGGTCGAACCGAATGAAACAGACCGGTCCCTGCGCCCTAACCTGAATCGTCTCGTAAGTCATTGCACCCACTCGTATTGACGGTGGAATTCCGCAATCTCGTTGAGGACGAGTCGCGCGCCCCCTGCGGCGGCGCCGCTCAGCGGGTCGATCGCGCCGCGCGCGATCTTCGAGTTGCGCGTGCCGAACTTCACGCAATCGCTCGATTCGAGCAGCGCCGCATACTCATCGACCGAAAGCTTCTTGCGGCCGTCCAAATGCGCGGCGATTTCGAATCGTTGCAGTAACCGATGAGCGCCTTCAGGCACGATACCGCTATAGAACTCGGAGCAACAGCCCGAACCGTAGGAGAAGCAACCGATCCGCCGCGGATAATCGGCGCGGTCGTTGTCGATGATGCTGGCGAGCGACATGAAAATACTCGCCCCCATGATGTTTCCGACACGCTGCGCGTAGGTCAAACCCGGCAGCACGCGTGCGCGGAAATCGGCGTCGATATCTTCCGGCGATGCTTTCTTGAATTTCCGCATCATCGTCCGATGCGCCCCCTTGACCATGCCGCCGAAGGGAACGTGGAAGGCCAACGCATCGAACGTCTCTTTGTAATCGACGGACGCCAACCGTTTTTCGTATTCCACGAAGCTCTTTTCGCAGCAATCGAGGTAGGACAAAAGAGAGAGGTCCGCATTGCCCGCTTCGCTGTCGGCAACAGGGCGGCAGGTATCCATCACCTCATAGCCGTAGTACCCGTTCGCGCCGATATCGGGGGCGAATATCGTCGCGTTCTCCCCGACGAGGATCGCAGCCGCTCCGGCACCCGAGGTGGGTTCCGTGAACGCCCAGTCTTGCGTGAGAACGTCACTGCTATTGGCGACCATGAAGCGCGAGATGTCCGTGGCGATCACCAACGCCTTCGCACCCGGCGACACTTGCGACAATATGAAGTTCAGCGCCATCTGGAAACCGGCCGTGCCCGAGTAGCAGGCCTGCTTGATCTCGAATAAGCGGCAGTTTCGATTGAGCTTTAAATGGTGGTGCACATACGTGCTAAGCGACTTTCCGAAATCGATGCCCGACTCGGTACAGGTGATCAGCAATTCGATCCTGTCGCGCTCCGATGGGTCCAACGCGGCTACGATGGGCGCGGCCGCATTCACGGCGAACGTCACGGGGTCCTCGTACGGGAGCGCGACCGTTTTTTCTTTCATCAACAAATTATCGAATCGCGCGGGGTCGAGCTGCCGGTATTCGGCAAGCTCGCGCAACCCGATGTAGGCCGATCCAGCAAAAATATTGAGTGATTCGATTCCGGCAGCCGACATCTACTACTCCCTCGCTCTCTAATATTGTTGAATGCACAAGGCGGTATTCACTCCGCCGAATCCAATGCTTATATTTAGCGCACACCTGATTTCTTGCTCCAGCCCCGCGGCTGGGACCCAATTGAACGATGGGTCGATCGGTTCGTCTAGGTTCACCGAGCCGTGCAGACGAGCCGACTGCATTTGCAGCACCGTCGCGATCACTTCCACGATGCCTGCCGCGCTCAAGCCGTGTCCCGTCAGCGACTTCGTCGCATTAAGGTACGCATGCGACAAGCCGCTCGCTCGAATCGCCTGTAGTTCCACTTCGTCGCCGGCCGTCGAGCCCGAGCCGTGCGGATTGATGTAATCGATGTCTTTCGGCGACAGGTGCGCGTATTGAAGCGCCGCCTCGATCGCTCGCACTTCTCCTTCCAACGACGGATTGGGCCGCCGATTCGCATCCATGGCCACGGCACAGGGCGAGATGCGAGCATACGGCGTGACGCCGGCTCGCGCCCAGCCTTCGGCGCGCTCGATGACCGTTACCCCGCAACACTCGCCGAAGATGAATCCGTCGCGACTCTTGTCGTAGGGCCGACAGGCCAGCTCCGGGTTTTGCGCAAAGCGATCGCTGCCCATCGCGCCTAAAGAGCGGAAAGCCTGACACTCGAGATACGAGAGGTCCATCAGGGCGCCCACGGCAATGCAAACGTCGACTTGCCCGCTAAGCGCGGCCTGCATCGCCTGCGACACCGCGACTTGCCCGCTGGCCGATGCACCGCCCACGGTCAACGCCAAGCCTTTGATGCCGAACTCTTCGGTACATAGTCCGCAGATGTCCGTATCCATGAACGACAAGGCATAGCTCGGCCTGACGAACGCCATGCGCTCCGCGTATTTTTCGACCGTCGCGACGAGATCGCGCTGCTGTACGTTCGATCCGCCGATGACGAGGCCGATTCGAGCCGGATCGACGTCGTCCAACTTAGCGTCGATCCATGCCTCGGCGACCGCCGCCAGCGCAGCTTGCGCGGAAAGCGATACGGCGGAGAACACGTTCGGGCGGACCCTATCGGGGCACGCCAACGTATCGATTTCCGCGCCGAGGAAATGAGAGTCTTTTTGACGAAGCGGCCGAGCCATGACTCGAAAATTCGAGCGCCCCGAAAACAAGGCCGAACTAAAGGACGCCTTCTCCTGACCGATGGCGGACGTTACGCCGATCCCCGTGATGGCGAGTTCATGCGCTCTGGAGCTTGTCATGCAGAAGGGTCGCTAGTTCGCCGATGTTTTTAAGGCCATAGGTTTCCACTAGAGGAATCCTCAACCCTAACTCTTCTAGCGCCATAACGGTGATTTCAGCTCGGTCTATCGAGTTCGCACCGAGCGCGACCAAGCTGTCGGCGGTGCCGATCTGCTGCCCGTTCAGATTCGGCAATATCGAACAAATACACTTCTTGACAAGATCGAGTACGTCTTGATGTGTCATAGTCGGCAAAATATTAATATTACTGAATCGATGGCAGGCGACGTCGAAACGCTACGCGCGCCGATCGGGCAAAAACAGACGCGACGCCTCCGGCGAAAGGGAGGTTGACTGCACCATCAGACAAGCCGAGGCCCGCTCGAGCGACGACCTTGCCGAGCATAGCCGCGCCCGGCGAACCTAAGATCTCACTGAGCTCGCACCCCCGCCTCAAGGAACGCGGAAAACAGGCAGCGCATAGTCATTATCATGACGATCAAAAGTCATTAAATAATGCACTAGCGTGCTTAGTGAAGCGCTTTTATTGTACATAGTTCAGTATCAATCGACAATTGAAAAATGTGCTCGAAATTCAGTGCGCACCAACTTCGAACGGTTCTTCGTGAACCGCCTCATCGGCGGCGCATTCGGAAAAAGCGAGCGCACTCGCCCGGCGGAATTCCGCCGGGCCCTTGCAAATTCAAGCGGGCTCATCGAACGTAATGCCCATTCGCTCGAGTTCGCGTATCGCCTCTTCAACCGTCAATTCACCTCCCTTTATGCCATCGATCAACGCGCCATATAACGCGTGCTCGTCGAGGTCATTGACTAGGTTTTTTTCCTGTGGTTCTTCAATGCTCGGCTTGGCTGACGACACCCAATACCGCTCTTTCGCGAACGGATAGGTAGGCAGGCTGAGGCGTCGCGGCTTGGTCTCGCCGTAGAGCTTGCGCCAGTCGAACGCCAGCCCCTTCACCCACGACTCGAGCAGTTTGCCGTAGTGACCATCGGATACCCACTGCGCAACGTCTGAACTGACCGATCCGTCTTGTGCTTCTTTGCCGCGCCTAATGTGTCCTTGGTACACCCCTGCGACGTCGCGGCCATCCAAGACCGCGCGCAGCTTGTCCTTGAGTACCGCCATCGAATCGACCAGCAGGCCCAGCCTCGCATCCATCGCCTCGCGCCCGATCTGCAACGTGTACGCCACATCCGCTAGATCGGAGTCGGTCAATTGCCGTGCTTGAACCGCCTCCAGCAGTTGCTGAACTTGCTCCTTCAACCGCTCATCGTTCTTCGCCGACAGCACGACCATCGCAGGCTTTGCCGACGACACCGGCATCGCAACGCGGGCCTCTTCCTTCGGAATGTACTCCTCCAGAATCACGTGCGCGTTCACCCCGCCGAAGCCGAACGAACTCACGCCCGCACGCCGCGGCAACGCATTTCCGCTCTCGTCTTTCAGTCGCTCCCACGGCTGATTGCGCTGCACGATGTAAAACGGGCTGTCCTCCAACTGGATATACGGATTGACCTGCTCGCTGTGCAAGCTCTTCACCAACGTCTTGTGCTTGAACTGCAACAAGACCTTGATCACGCCCGCCACGCCCGCAGCCAACTCCAAGTGACCGATGTTGGTCTTCACCGAGCCCAACCCGCAATAGCCGGCCGGCAACCCCTCTCCACCCAATTCGGCGAACGCGCTCTTGAGCGCATTGACTTCGATCGGATCGCCCAGCGGCGTGCCCGTCCCGTGTGCCTCGATATAGCTAACCGTACGCGGATCGATGCCCGCCTGCGAATACACACGCTTGAGCAAAGCGGCCTGCGCCTTCGGATTGGGCGCCGTGAGCGACTGTGCTCGTCCGCCATGGTTCTCCGCGCTGCCTCGGATCAAGCCGTAGATATGGTCGCCGTCGCGTTCGGCCGCGCTCAGTTTCTTGAGCACCAACATCCCCGCGCCTTCGCCGCGCACGTACCCATTCGCATCCTTCGAGAACGTCTTGCATCGCCCGTCCTCGCAGAGCATTCCCGCCTTGCTGAAACTCAGGAACGTCATCGGGCTGACCAACGTATTGACGCCGCCCACGACCGCCATGGCGAAGCTGTCGTTGGCCAAGCCCTGCAATGCGCGATGTATCGCCACCAGCGAGCTTGAGCACGCCGTCTCGATCGGCTCGCTCGGACCGTGCAGATTCAAGAAGTAGCTCATCCGGTTCGGCCCGATCGAGGGGACCAAACTCGTACTGCTATAGCCTTCCACGCGCGCGCCCGCTCGCGAAATCAGTCCGCTGTAGCCGGTATCGCCCACGCCAATGAAGACCGCCGTATCGCTACCGGATAAGCTCTGCGCCGAATACCCTGCATCCTCGATCGCACGCCATACGAACGTCATCAACAAGCGCTGCTGCGGATCCATCAATTCCGCTTCGCGCGGCGAGATGCCGAAGAACAGCGCATCGAACTCGCTGATGCCGTCCATGAAGCCGCCCCATTTGAGGCCGCCGCTGCCGTCCTTCGGACCCATCTCGCCGTAGACCGTGCGCCAATCCCAACGCTCGGCCGGCACTTCGCTAATGCAGCTACGCTCTTGCAGCAAGTTCTGCCAGAACGCGTCCAAGTCCGGCGCTTGCGGGAAACACCCGCTCATGCCGATGATCGCGATCGCCTCCGGTTCATCCTTCGCGGAGCGCTGCGTCGTTACCGCCGGTAGCTCGGATGTGAACCGGCGTCCACGCTCTAGGCTCACCGGCTCGGCATAAATGGGGGGCGGCTCGACGAAGGTGTCCAGCTCCGGCCTCGGGACCACGTCCACCGGCAACGGCGACCGAGTCGGCGCCGCAACCGCTACCTTGGTCTCCACCTGAGCCGGGGCCAACGCCGCTGTCATTGCGGCACCATGCGATTGCATGAGGTGCTCGGCCATACTGCCCAGCGTCGTGAATTCGAAGAAGACCGTCGGCTCGAGCGACAGCTTAAAAGCGCGATTCAGTTGGTTATTCAACTGCGTGAAGCCGATCGAGTCGATGCCGTACTCGCTCAGTTCCGCGTCCAGTTCCAAATCGTCCACATCCACCTTGAGCAAAGTCGAGACGGCTTGCATCAAGGCCGTCTGGATCTTTTCCAGCAGCTCGCTTTCGGTGATCGCCGGCGTGATCGTCGATGTGGTCACCGCTTCGGCTTGCATGGCCGGCGCGGGCTTCGGAATGCGTAAGAACATCGACTGCAATCGCTTGACGACACCGGCCACAACGATCACTTGCGCTTGTTCGGACGCAAACGCCTCGTAAAGCGCACGAATCCCCGCGGCCGTTTCGAGCGCATGCATTCCGCGGGTTTGCATCCGCTCTAGTACGGCGACGTCAACCTGCATACCACCGTCGGCCCACAGCGGCCAATTGACGGAAAGGGTTCGTCCATGCCGCCGGCCGGCCGCAACCATGGCGTTGCGATACGCCGCGTAACCGTCCATAAAGCTATTGGCCGCCGCGTAGTCCGCTTGCCCCACGTTGCCGAACACACCGGTTACCGATGAAAACAGCACCATCCAATCGAGCGAGATCTCCCGCGTTGCTTCATCCAGCGCCACAAGCCCCGACACCTTCGGCGCCAATACCGCGCGCAACTCGGCCGTCGTCTTCTTCAGCAGGAAGTTGTCGCGAATCACGCCCGCGCTATGAACGATCCCATGCAATGCGCCGAACTCGTCGACGATTCCATCGACCAAGCCCTGCACCATGAGCGCATCGGCAATATCCGCCTGGCGGTATACCACCGTCGCGCCCAACGCGCGCAGTTGCTCGAGCTGGGATAGCTTGTGCTCGTCGAGTGCGGAGCGCCCGCTCAGGACCAAAACCGGCGTGTGGCAATGCTCGGCGATTTCGCGCGCGAACAGCAACCCCAATCCCCCCGCACCACCGGTAATCAGATACACGCCGGCGTCGCGCCACGGCGATCCAACTGGCAAGAGCGCGGACGCATCGAGTTCGACTAGGCCAACCACCTGCCGCGCGCCTTCGACATAGCGCACCTGCACATCTTGCGGGGCCGACGCGTTTTCTTGCAGCGCCGTCGCCACTTGATCGGCACTCGCTTGTTTGCCGATGCTAATGACTTGCCCGAGCAATTTCGGATTCTCTTGCCGAGCCGTCTTGAGAAGTCCCGCTATCCCCGCCGACAGTTGAGCCTCGCCTTCGTCGGCGATCACCACCTGCAACAGCACATCGCCGCTCGGCTTGGCTTGCAACACGACTTGCAGCAGCGCCAACACCTGCGTAGTCGCGGATTCGTAGCGCGCCGCAATACCGCCTTCGCTACGCAGTACTTCGCATTGCGCTTGCGGGAGTTTCGCTTCGACGTCGGCGGCCAGTGCCGCCCATTGCTCGCCCAGAACCACCCAGCGTTGCGCAAAGCCAACCGGCGCCTCGCTCTCGACCGCCTGAGCCCGCCACTCCGGTTTCAGCAGCAACGTGCCGACAGCGGCCGTATCGGTCGAGCCGTCGACCATTCGCGAGGTGAATCCATGCAGCCGGACACAAACTCGGCCGCTTTCATCCATGACGTCGATATCGAGCTTGCGTACCGCGCTGTCTGCCGTGCTGCCGGCGCTATAGCGCACCCACGCCCAGGCCTGCGAGGGGCAAGCGTCCCACAGCTGCAACCGCTCCAACGCAAACGGCAACGACGCCTTGCCGCCGGATTCGCCGAAGCTCAGTCCGAGCGACGCCTGTAGCGCGCCATCCATGATGCTCGGATGCAACACAAACGGCTCTGCGCTCAACCCGGCAGGCATCGTGAGCTTGGCGAGCACCTGCGCCTGTCCGTGCGCGTCGCGACCGATATGCAACGATTCGATTGCCCGGAAGCCCGACCCGTATTGCAACCCCAACGCATCGAAGAGCGCGTAGCACTGCGCCCCCTCGATGCGCTTGTCTTGGCATTGCGCACGCAATGCGTCCAGCGTTAGCGTGACGGACTCGGGACGCTCGCCCAATGCGATACGCCCCTGCGAATGCACGACCGCTTCGCCCCCCTTCTCCGCTTGCGTGTAGATCTCGTAGCCAATCTCGCCCGCGTCTTGCGGCACTAGCGCGATATGCACGGATTGCGACGCATCGCCCACGACCAGTGGCCGAGCAAACACAACCTGCTTGATCGTGACGCCGGCCGCACGCGCTTCTGCAATGTCCGCAGCTTGTGCAATGGCCGCACGCGCCATCTCCAGATGCGCCACACCAGGCAGCACGCGCTGGCCTTGCACGACGTGATCACGCAAGAAGAACTCTTCGCCCGTGAAGGTCGAACTGAAACGCTGCTTATCGAGGTTCGACGTATTGACATGCAGCAATGGGTGCAGCACGGGTTGCGATACCGGACGCGATACGGCCTCGACCGTTTCGACGTGTTCGGCCGCAATCTCTACCCAGTATCGGTTTCTTGCGAACGGATAGGTCGGCAAGCTGATACGCCGCGGCTTGTGCTCGCCGTACAACTGATCCCACGGCAACGCATAGCCTTGGCAGTACAAGTCCGCCAACGCATGCAGGTTCTCCTGGTACCGCTGGCGCTCGCCCTGCAACAACGCCGTTTGGACCAGTAGATCCCGTGCATACGACTCGATCGCCTTTTGCCCGGTAAAGTCGCGGCCAACCTCGCCATGGAACAGATTCGACAGCTTCTCCTTGCTCGCCGCCTCGCTCCAGACGTGCACCGCATGGTCGCGATCGCGCACCACCACCGCGCTGCGATACCGGAAGTGCTGCCGCCCGCACAACAACGTATAGCTCATCTGCGAGAGCGCTTGCGCGTCCCACTCGCCTTCGCGCAGCACCGTCAGAATATCGGCGATCTTGTGCTCCAACGCCTCGCTCGTCTTCGCCGACAACACCAGCAGGAAACTCGGCGGCACGTTCGATACCACCTGCGTCTCAGGCGCGTCGTACGCATCGACCACCATGTGTGCGTTCGTGCCCGTCATCCCGAATGCACTCACCGCACCTCGGCGCGGCTGCCCCGCTCTCGCCGGCCAACGCTTCGTTTCCTTGTTCACATAGAACGGGCTCGATTGCCACTGAATATAGTCGCTCTCTTGCTCGCAATGCAGGCTCGCCGGAATCACCGCGTGCCGCAGCCCTTGCGTCAATGCCACCAGGCTTACGAGCCCCGACGCACCCAACGTATGACCGAGGTTGCTTTTGGTCGACGTCAGCGCGCAGAAACCCTGGCTGCTCGTTTGGTCCTTGAACGTGTCGTACAACGCATTGATTTCGATCGGGTCGCCTAGGCGCGTTCCGGTGCCATGCGTCACCACGTGACTGATCGACTCCGGATCGATCGCATGGCGTTCGTACACCTGCCGCAGCAACGCCGTCTGCGAAGCGCCGCTCGGCGCCGTGATGCCGTTGGTCTTGCCGTCGTAGTTGATGCCACTACCGTGGATCAACGCGTAGATCGGATCGCCGTCGGCCTGCGCTTGGCTCAGCCGCTTCAGCACCAACGCCACCACGGCCTCGCCCGGCACCATGCCGTTGGCTCGCTTATCGAAGGCGAAGCAGTGCCCATCGGATGAAAGCATGCCCATCTGACTCATGCCGGCGTAACTACCCGGCGTGAGCAACAGATTGGCCGCGCCAACGATTGCCGTATCGCATTCGCCGGCATGCAAGCTCAAGCACGCTTGATGAGCCGCGACCAAACCTGACGAGCACGCCGTGTTGATCGTCATCACCGGACCTTTCAGGTCCAAGAAGTACGCGAGCCGCGCGCCAAGCATCCCGTCATGGTTGCCCGTTACCGCGCCTCGGCTGCCCGGCAGCAACTGATAGTCGCCTTGCTCGGCGCCCACGAACATCCCCACCTTGCTTCGATTGAGCTGTTCGCTTCCGTAGCCTGCATCTTCGAGCGCTTTCCACGCCTCTTGCAGTAACAGCCGTTGGCGCGGATCCATACGCTCGGCTTCGCGAGGCGACACTTCGAAGAACAGCGGATCGAATTCGGCCACGCCGGGGACGAAACCGCCCCACTTGCAATTGGTCTTGCCCGGCTCGCTGGCCGGGTCGCCAAAGTATTCGCGCCAATCGAAGCGCTCGCCCGGGATCGCCTCGACCGCATCCTTGCCGCCGCTCAGAATCGCCCACAACTCGGCAACGCTGCGCGCTTGTGGAAAGCGGCCGCTCATGCCGATGATCGCGATGGGCTCGTTCGCCATGCCGAGCGGTTGCTTGACGTTCGCTATGTTGAGCGGCTGATTTCCGTGTGTAGCACCAACAACGTCGCTGCGACTCGCCTCAACAGGCCGAGCCACGGGTGCCGCAACCTGAGTCGGCATTGCCGCTTGCACCACTTCGACCTGGCCACCTTCTCGGTAGAACGCCTCCAGCATCTCGCCGTGCTGCCGCTGCAAATGCACGCCCAATTGCTCCAGCGTCGGATGGCTGAAGAATTGAGCCGGCGTGAATTCGATACCGTAATGCGCGCTCAAATTGCGAGCGAACGTGGCCAGGCTGATCGAATCAAACCCGAAGTCGGCCAGATTCTCCGTGACATCGAGACGCTGGCGCGGCACCTTCAATTGCTCGCTGACCAGCTCCTTCAGGTCCCACATCACGCATTGCTCCAACGTGAAACCCTGCATCGCCGTGCGATAGCCTTTGCCGGCCGGCGTAGCGGTAGTAAATGTCGGAGTAGTCGCAAGCGGTACCGACGTCGACAAGGCAATCACCTTATCCGCACCCAGCCCCAACATACCGTTGATCCGACTACGGCGTCCTGACATCACCACATGCTGGATACCGTCAGCGCTCAGCGCGCACTCGAAAACGTCCAAGCCCTCCGATGCCTCCAGCGCGCGCTGACCGCTCGATTCCAGATACAACCGGGTCGCGCCTTCATCGCCCACCTGCATGCCGCCATCGCGCCACAGCGGCCAGCAGATCACGCGCGCCGCGCCTGATTGGCCACTCCGCTCGCGCGCATACGCCATCAAGAATCGATTGCCTATCGCATAGCTGCACGCACTGAAGTCGCCCAACACCGCCGATGTCGACGAGAAGTAGCAGACAAAATCGAGCGCCTGATCTTGCAGCAACGCATCCAGCACCAGCGTGCCTTTGACCTTCGGCGCGAGCACTTGCTCGAACTGCTGCGACGGCGTCGACAAGATGCTTTGCGCGCTGTCGATCCCGGCTGCATGGATCACCCCATGAATCGCGCCAAAGCGTTCGCTCGCCCGTGCCAATCCCGCCTGCATTGCACTAGCGTCGCAAACGTCGGCTTGCAGGTACTCGACCTGCGCACCCAAGGCTTCCAACTCCCGCAGTTGACGCTCCCGCTCGGCGTTCAGCGGCGAGCGGCCGGTAAGGATCAGCTTGGCGCCGTAGCGCTCGGCCAAGTGCCGTGCGAATAGCTGCCCGAGGCCGCCCCATCCCCCGGTGATCAGGTACGTCCCGCGTTGACGCAGCCGAGTCTCGCCGTGTTGCAGGACGGTCGATCGCGCGCGCAAAACATAACGCTTGCCGTGCCGATATAGCGCGCTTTCGAACGAAGTCGACCCTAGCTCGTGCATGGCGCAACGCATGCATTGCCTTGCGTCCGCCGCTGCCTCGTCTTCCAGGTGCATCACGGCAACCTTCAGATGGGGCAGCACAAGACCCAACGAGCGCTCGAACCCGACCCACGACTCGCTATGGCAGCGCGATAGCGCTTCGGCGCCGCTCGTCCCAAGCAGCACGCGTTTGCACGAGGATTTGTTGTGCGCCAACGCCTGAATCAAATGCACGACCGGCGTGGCTTGTTCGACCCACTGCGGCGCTTCGAGCGGCCAGCCGTAAAGGACGGCATCGATGCAGCCTTGTTCGGTCTCGATCGCGGAGAGTAGGCTAGCGTAGCCCTGCATATCCGATGCCGCCGCAATCGAATAGACAGCCGCGTCCGCAGCGGCTTCCCGCACTTCCCGCGCGACGAACACCACCTTGATTGACGAATCGAATGCCGCCAGCGTCTCGAGCGCATCCCGTTGCTGCTGCGCATCGTTCAAGAAACACACCAGGGTACGCGGTATCGATTGCCCATCCCGTTCGGGCGGCGCCAGCTCTACCCACGCCTCCTCGAACGTCAGCACCTCGGCCGGTTCGCTCTGAACCGAGGAGACAGGAGCCGCATCGATACCCACCGTCACCGGCGACGCTTCATTCGCCGGGGCATGCCCCGCCGTCAACGCCTTCGTGATCGGCGCCCAATACCGCTCTTTCGCGAACGGGTAGGTCGGCAAACTGATACGCCGCGGCGTCCCATCAGGATAGAGACGCGCCCAATCGAATACCAACCCCTTCACCCACAACTCGAGCAGCTTGCCGTACTTGCCCTTGGCCACCCACGATTCGATCGCCTGTTGCAAGTCTTCGTCGCCGGCAAATACGCCCAGCGCTTCCTTATTGCGCTTGACCTGCCCCGTGTGCGCGTCCTCCACGTCTTCGCCGTCGAGGACCGCTTGCAGCTTGTCCTTCAGCGATTCGACCGAGTTGGCGAGCAAGCCGATACGCGCCTCCATCGCCTCGCGTCCGACTTGCAGCGTGTAAGCCAGGTCGGCCAGATCCTCGTCGCCGAGCTCCTGTGCCCGAACCGCATCCAAAAGCCGGCGAACTTGCTCCTTCAACCGCTCGTCGTTCTTTGCCGACAACACCACCACGGCGGGTCGTTCCGCCGACACCGGGATCGCCGCGCGAGCTCCCTCGCTCGGGATGTACTCCTCCAAGATCACGTGCGCGTTAGCGCCACCGGCGCCAAACGACGACACGCCCGCGATGCGCGGGTACTCTCGCAGCGCGGCGCCGTCCACCGAGACGACGGGCCGCTTCCATTCGCCCAATTCCCGTTGGACGGCAAAAGGCGTCTTTTCGAAATCGATATTCGGGTTCAGCGTTTGCGCATGCAGGCTCGGGACGAGCGTCTTGTGCTTCATTTGCAGCAACACTTTGGTGACGCCCGCCACGCCGGCTGCGCTCTCGCAATGCCCGATATTCGATTTGGCCGAACCGATCGCGCAGTACTGGCGCGCATCGCCGCCTGGCGCGAACGCCTTGCTCAGTCCGGCGATTTCGATCGGGTCGCCCAGCGCGGTTCCGGTGCCGTGCGCCTCGATATAGCTGATCGTGCGCGGATGCACGCCCGAGCGCTGCAAAGCGGCCGCGATGAGCTTTTGTTGGGCCGTGGGATTGGGGACGGTAAACCCGTTGGTCTTACCGCCCGCATTGAGCATGCCGCCTTTGATCACGCCATAGATATGGTCGCCATCGGCGATCGCTTGCTGCAACGGCTTCAGCACCAGTGCGCCGACACCTTCGCCGTCCACGAACCCGTCGGCCTTATCGCCGAAGGCACGGCATTGATTGCCGCTGGACAGCATCGTCATCGCCGACAGGCCCATGTAGTGGACCGGATGCTCGATCAAGTTCACACCGCCCGCAATGGCGCATTCGCTCGTGCCGTTGGCGAGACTTTCCAACGCCAGATAAATCGCCGTCAGCGACGACGAACAGGCCGTGTCCACCGCCAGGCTCGGACCATTGAAGTCGAGCAGGTAAGACACGCGATTGGCGATCGACCAATGATTCGGCTGCACCGTATAGGTGCTGTTCATCACCCCGACAAAAACCCCTACGCTGCGACTCGCGCACAGGCTCGCAGGCGTATAGCCGGCGTCTTCGATACTGGCATAGGCTTCCTGCAAGAACAGCCGTTCCTGCGGATCCATTTGCTCGGCCTCGCTAGGCGCGATATGGAAAAACAGCGGATCGAACTCGTCGATGCCGTCGATGAAGCCGCCCCATTTCGTATAAATCGACCCCCACTTGCCTTTTTCCTCGGAGAAGTAGGCCTCCCATTTCCAACGTTCCGCGGGAATCTCGCCGATGCAATTTTTGCCCTCGCGCAGGTTGGTCCAGAACTCGGTCGTATCGCGGGCCTGAGCGTAACGACCCGACATCCCGATGATCGCCACGTCCTGATTGCGCGCCGGCGAAGCTGACGGTACCTGTTGCAACTGCACACGCTGACGGGTCAACCGATTGCCGGCCGCCGGTTTAATTATGGGCGCCGCGGACGCCGCGGGCGCCGCGCTCGTCGCGCGAGGCGCGGCCTGCTGAACGTCGAGCCCGGTGATCTTCAGCGCCGTTTCCCGCTGCGTTTCCAAGAAATGGTCCGCGAGCGCATCGATCGTTTTATGTTCGAATAGCAACGTGCTGTTCACGTCGCTAAACACCTGATTAAGCCTATTGCCGATTTGCACGACGAGAATCGAATCGATCCCGTAGCGCTCCAGCGGCTCGGACGCGTCGAGTTGGTTCGCGGACATTTTCAGCGTCTGCGCGACCAGCTTTTTGATGTGCGACGTCAACTTCTCTTTGAGCGCGGCGCCGGTTTGCGCCGTCGGCGCGACGGGAACCGACGTGCGAGCCGCCGATTCAGGCGCCCTCGCCGCGACTTCGCGAATGACCGGCCGCTCGGCTTCGACGCGCACGCTACGCACAGGCGCAGGCGCCGCGACTCGTCGTTGGCGGATCACACCGTCGCTCTCGGCCACAACGACTTGCTGCCCCAGGCCATGGGCCGGTTCAGCCGGAAAAGAGACGGAACCGAACCCCTCGGCCGTCAACACGCGTTGCCAGCTTTGCGGCGTCAGTGCCGGCGATCCTTCGATGCGCAGTGCCGGATCGTCGTAGCGCCACCACCCCTCCAACAGACCGAAGGTCAAATGGGTGAACAGGTTGTTGCTGGACATTTCGTTGAGCAGCAACACCCCATTGCGTTTCAATATCGCCTTGGCGTGGCCCACCGTCTCACGGATATTCCGGGTTGCATGCAACACATTGGTCGCCAGCACCAAGTCGAAGCTGCCCATGTCTACGCCTTGCAGCTCCGGCGCCTGCTCCGCGTTGAACAGCCGGTAATCCAGATAAGGCGTGGTCGGTCCGTACTGCTCTTGAGCGTGCAGTAAGAATGCCTTCGAAAGGTCCGTGTAAACATAGGTCTCGATATGCGCCTCGTACGGCTTGAGCGCTTTGAAGACCAACGCACTGGTTCCGCCCGTGCCGGCGCCGATTTCGAAAATGCGTACGCGCGCATCGGGTTGAGCCGCGATTCGGGCCTCGACATAGGCAACCACGACGTCGGCAAGCACCTCGTTGAAATAGTCCGCTTGCCGGTTGTTCTTGTAGACGTTTTCGACCAATTCCATCGAAGAGTCAGGGAACATGACGTCCGTGGCGAGACGCTTGCCGGTGAGGACATCGGGCAGCGCACGCAACGTGGTTTCGACCAGACGCAACTGCGCGCGCATGTGCGGCGAGCTCGACCATGTCGCCTTGTCCTCGTCCCACCGCGGCCACAGCTCATCCACGTTCGCCGGGGTAACGCCGGTTGCACGATACGATCCGTTTTCCGACGTCAAGAAGCCGTCGTTCTCGAGCACGCGCAGGCTTTCTTCGAGCCATCGCTCATACATCGCCGGCAAGCCGGCTTGCGCTTTCCAGCGAGGCAAATCGGATACGCCGCTCGCGAATCCCAATTGACCGAGCTGCGCCCACAGCAATTGGCCGAGCGCTACCATCAGGGCCTTGGCGTTCGCTTCGGCGCCGCGATCTTGTGCCACGGCGGCCACGCGCTTCGCCTGTCCTACGCGGCCCAGCGCTGGCATGAGGGACGGTGCGCTCCGATGGGAGACCCGAATGGTTTCCTGCACGCTCAACTCCAAGCCAAGGCTCTTTCTCATCACCGGCAGCACTTCCGGCTTCGTCGTCTTGAAGAACGCCACTTGATCGATCGGCCCCGCCAGCAGCCTCTCCAAGAGGTCCATGGCTTCCGGCGGCTCGATCGAGCCGATTCCCGCCTGTGCCATCCGATCCTGATACGAAGACGATGCCACCACGCCCACACTGCCCCAATAGCCCCAGTTCACGACCTTTACAGGGCAAGCGACTTGGCCGGCAAGCCATTGCGCAAACGCGTCCTTGAAGGTGCAGCCGGCCGCGTAATTGCTTTGACCGGGTGCTTTGACGAACGACTGTAGCGACGAGAAAAACAATATGAAATCCAACGCTTCTCGCCCGAACACCTCGGCCAGCCGCACGCTCGTATCGACTTTGGCGACGAGGCTCTGCTTGAATCGCGCTTCTTCCATTTGAGCCAGGCTCTTATCCGACAACACGATCGCGGCATGAACCACGCCATGGATCGCGCCGAATGCCGCCTTGATTTGCTCATATGCCCGGTTCAATGCGCCCGCATCGGCAGCGTCGGCCGCGAAGTAGCGCGGACGAGGACCGAGCGCGCCCAGACGATCTAGTTTGTCTTGGATCGCGCTATCGACTTCGCGGCGGCCGATCCAGACCAACTGGGCCTGGTAGTGCCGAATCAGATACTCGCTCAACGCTTCGCCGATGCCGCCGGCTCCACCAATGACGACGTAGACGCCGCCTTGGAGGAAACGCGTTTTATCCGCTTGCGCCAACTCGCAAGGGACGACCTGTTGCCGATGCCATTGGCCCGCACGATAAGCCCATGCATTGCCTCCGGCCTCGACAGGTAGCGTCAGCATGTCATCCAACGGCCAGGTGCCGGCCGCCACGTCGATCAACTGCACCTTCCAGCCGCGGTATTCCTTGGCGAGCGAGCCGATCAATCCGTGCACGCTGGCGTGACCGGGCTGGATCGCCTCATGGCGATCGATGCCTTGGGTCTGCTCGGTGATGGCCGTCCAACGCAACGGCTTCGATTCATAACCCAATTGCAAGAGCGCTTTGATCAAGCGGAAGCCCGTCATCACACCGCGCTCTTGTTGCCGATCAAAACCGTCTTCATCGGCCGGCACGATCCAGAACACGTGCTCGATCGGCCCCTGTGCCTTGAGCACTTCGACGATCGCATCGATGCTGTCCTCGGCGTCGAGCGGCAATACGCGAGCGGCCGGGTAACGCCGCAAGACGGCCTCGCGTTGACGTTCGATCCCACCGACGATCACGAGACCGTTTGCGCTGCTCACCGGCGCCTCCCACACCGGCTTCGCGACTCCCCAAACCGGCGTAAGCGAAATCGCGCCGATCATCGCAACGTCGTCGGCGTCGGCCGTTGCCTCGATGGCGGTCCCTGCCTCGACTACTCGAGAGCTGAATCCTCGCAGACGCACGCTGACGAGCCCTTGCTCGTTCATCAAGTCGATATCGAGCTTACGCACTGCACTATCCGCGGAGCTACCGTCGCTGTATCGCACCCACGCCCAAGCCTGCGCCGGGCACGTGCCGACGATCTCTAGGCGTTCCAGCGCAAACGGCAACGCGGCCTTTCCGTCCGATTCGCCAAGGCTCAGCCCCAGCGAAGACTGCAACGCGGCATCCATCATGCTCGGGTGCAAAACGAACGGTTCGACGCTCAAGGAGGCCGGCAGCGCCAGCTTGGCTAACACCTGCGCCTGACCGCGATCGTCTTGGCCGATATGCAAGGCTTCGATGCCGCGGAAGGTGGCGCCGTATTGCAGGCCGAGCGCATCGTAGATGGCGTAGCACTGCGCGCCCTCCACGATCGTGCTTTGGCACTGTGCATGCAACGCGTCCAAAGCCAATGCGTCCGGCTCGCTCGCTTCGATGAGCACGGCACGCCCTTGCGAATGCATGACGGCATCCGCGGTCTTATCCGCTTGCGTGTAGATCTCGTAGTCGATCTCGCCATCGTCTTGCGGCGTCAAGGCGATATGCACCGCTTGTCCCGACTCGCTCACCACAAGCGGCCGAGCAAACGTCACTTGCTTGAGCACGACCGCGCTCGTGCCATTTTGGTCAAGATCGGCCGCCTGCATCACCGCGGCGCGGGCCATCTCAAGGTGCGCGACACCGGGCAGGACGCGCTGTCCCTGAACCACATGATCGCGCAGGAAGAATTCGTCTCCCTTGAAGGCTGAACTGAAGCGTTGATCGGCAAGGTTAGACGTGTTTTGGTGGAGTAACGGGTGCAGTGCGACAGCGCCCGTGGCGCCGCGCTCCTTCATTGCCGGTACCCAATAGCGTTCCTTCGCGAACGGATAGGTGGGTAGACTCAGACGGCGCGGCTTCGTATCGCCGTACAGCGTCTCCCAGTCCACCGTCATGCCCTTGGCCCACAGCTCCACCAGCTTGCCGTATTTGCCCTTGGACACCCACGAGTCGATCGTTTGACGGAAGTCGTCGTCTCCGGCGAATAGCCCCAGCGATTCCTTGCTGCGCTTCTGGTGGCCCTCATAGACGTCTTCGAGGCTCCGTCCTTCGAGGATGCCGCTCAGCTTGTCCTTCAACGCTTGCATCGAATCGGCCAGCAGGCCCACGCGCGCTTCCATCGCCTCGCGTCCCACTTGCAGCGTGTAGGCTACGTCGGCTAGGTCGGCATCGGTCAAGTCTCGGGTTTGCACTGCCTCCAACAATTGGCGAACTTGGTCCTGCAAGCGCTCCTCATTCTTCGCCGACAGCACAATAACCGCCGGCCTTGCCGACGTGACGGGCACAATTGCACGAGCCTCTTCGCTCGGGATGTACTCTTCCAGAATCACGTGCGCGTTGGAGCCGCCCGCGCCAAACGAAGAAATGCCCGCGATGCGCGGATATTCCTTTGCCGGCCCCCCGTCGACCGACACCACCGGCCGCTTCCATTCGCCCAACTCGCGCTGAACCACGAACGGCGTCTTCTCGAAGTCGATGTTCGGATTGAGCGTATCGGCATGCAGGCTCGGCACCAGTGTCTTGTGCTTCATCTGGAGCACAACTTTCGTGACACCGGCAATACCCGCCGCGCTTTCGGCATGACCGATGTTCGATTTCGCCGAACCGATCGCGCAGTACTGACCTGCCTCGCCCGTTTCTCCGAACGCCTTAGTCAATCCGGTGATTTCGATCGGATCGCCTAACGCCGTACCCGTGCCATGCGCTTCGATATAGCTGATCGTGCGCGGATGAACGCCCGAGCGCTGCTGCGCCTGACGAATCAATTCTTCCTGCGCATTCGGGCTCGGTACCGTGTAGCCGTTGGTCTTGCCGCCGTGGTTGATGCTCGTGCCACGAATCACCGCGTGGATCACGTCGCCGTCGGCCTGCGCTCGGCTCAACGGTTTAAGCAGCACGACACCCACGCCCTCGCCCGGCACGAAGCCGTTGCCGCCTTCACCGAAACTCTTGCACCGGCCGTCGGAAGACAGCATCCGCTGCATACTCAACGCGATGTAATTGGACGGATGCACATAGAGGTTCACGCCTCCGGCCAAGGCCAACTCGCATTCGCCTCGGTACAAGTGCTCGCACGCTTCGTGAATTGCCGTCAACGAAGCCGAGCACATCGTATCGATCGGCATGCTCGGGCCTTGCAGATTCAGCAGATACGACACGCGATTGGCCACCGAACCAAACGACGTGTGCGGATGGAATTTCTCGCCTTGTCGCCACAGCGGCGGGCCATACAGATCGAAGCCCGTCTTCGTGATACCTGCAAACACGCCTACCCGGCGTTGGTGCCTGCTCTCCAAACGCTCTCGCGTATAACCGCTATCTTCCAGCGCAGACCAGCACGCCTGCACGAACAAGCGCTCTTGCGGATCCATCCCTTCGGCTTGGCTCGGCGGAATATTGAAAAACAGCGGATCGAAGTCGGCGAAGCCGTCGAGGAAGCCACCCCACTTGCTATAGCTCCTGCCTTCGGCCAATGCCCGCTCGGGGTCGGCCTCATAGAAATCGGTCAGCGACCACCGCTCTTGCGGGATCTCCGTGATGCTATCTCGGCCCGACTTCAAGTTCTCCCAGAACGCCTCTAAGCTCGACGCCTGCGGATACCGTCCACTGATACCGATGATTGCGATCGGCTCGCGTTCGCCAGGCCCTCGAGCCTCCGGCGCCCGGCTCCGGCCTATCGTCTGCCCTCTAATCGAACGAAGCTGAAGCGTGCCCTGGCCATCGCTCGAAGTTTTCGCCTTCGGCGTATGGTCACCGCGCGTTGCATTCAGCCCGCACCAACGCTTACTCGCTTCGGTATGCTCTTCGGCAAAATACCCTGCCAACGCATCGAGACTCGCGTATTCGTAAAACAGCGTCTTCGACAGCGCCCCGAATACCGCCACCAGCTTCTCGTTCAGCGCCATGATCATGATCGAGTCAATGCCATAGCTCTCCAGCGGCTCGCTCGCATCCAGACGATCGACGGGTAGCTTGCTCGCCGCCGAGAACAACGTCTTCAATCGATACAGCGTTTTCTCTTTCACGACATGCGCGTCGATTTCGGCGACCTCCGCGATCTCGGCACCTGCTTTGGCAGTAGCTTGGCGCGGTTGCGCCTCGGCAGTGGCGAGTACGACCACCTGCGACTGTTCCGATGCAAACGCGTCGTAAAGCGCCTGAATCCCCGCGGCCGTTTCGAGCGGACGCATACCCCGCTCGCGCAAACTCGCACGTACAGCGGCATCCACCTGCATACCGCCTTCGGCCCACAACGGCCAATTGACGGAAAGGGTTCGTCCATGCCGCCGGCCGGCCGCAACCATGGCGTTGCGATACGCCGCGTAACCGTCCATAAAGCTATTGGCCGCCGCGTAGTCCGCTTGCCCCACGTTGCCGAACACACCGGCTGCCGATGAAAACAGCACCATCCAATCGAGTGCCATCTCCCGCGTCGCTTCGTCAATCGCGACAAGCCCCGACACCTTCGGCGCCAATACCGCGCGCAACTCGGCCGTCGTCTTCTTCAGCAGGAAGTTGTCGCGAATCACCCCCGCGCTATGGACGATCCCATGCAATGCGCCGAACTCGTCGACGATTCCATCGACCAAGCCCTGCACCACGAGCGCATCGGCAATATCCGCCTGGCGGTACACCACCGTCGCGCCCAACGCGCGCAGTTGCTCGAGCTGGGATTGCTTGCGCTCATCGAGTGCGGAGCGCCCGCTCAGTACCAAAACCGGCGCGTGGCAGTGCTCGGCGATTTCGCGCGCGAACAGCAACCCCAATCCCCCCGCTCCACCGGTAATCAGATACACGCCGGCGTCGCGCCACAGCAATTGAGCCGGCGTGTTTGCGGGCACCTCGACCTCGGCGAGCGTAACCAATTGCCGTTCGCCCCCTACATAGCGCACACGCGCGTCCTGCGGAGCGGCTGCGTTTTCTTGCAATACGGTTGAGACATCGTCCGCCGTGGCTTGCCTGCTCACGCTGATCAATTGCCCTTGCAGCTTCGGATTCTCTTGACGAGCCGTTTTCAGGAGCCCCGAGAGCCCCGCCATCAATTGGGCCTCGCCGTCGTCTGCGATCACGACTTGCAACAGCACATCACCGGCCGGCTTCGCCTTTAGGACCGTTTGCAACAGTGCCGTCATCTGCGCGGTTGCCGCTTCGTAGCGCGCGGCGATGCCGCTGTCGCCGCCCAACAGCGCATGTCGCGCTTGCGGCACTTGCGCTTCGATCTTCTCGGCCAAGGCCTCGAATTCCGCGTTCAGCACCACCCAGCGCTGAGCATGGGCCGCACGAGCAGCGCCTTCTATGGGTTGGGCTCGCCACTGCGGTTTGAGCAGCAGCGTGCCGACAGGCGCATTATTCGACACGGCGATGTGCTCGACAACGCGCGAGCTCAACCCGTGCAGGCGCGCGCAAACCTGACCGTGCACATCCATCACGTCGATATCGAGTTCGCGCACCGTGCGGCCGGCCGTGCTGCCAGTGCCATAACGCACCCACGCCCACGCTTGCGACGAACACGGACCGAACACGTCCAATCGTTCCAGTGCACTGGGCGAAAGTGCGTTGCGGCCCGATTCGCCCATGAGGTTCATGCCCAAGGCAGCTTGCAGCGCCGCCTCCATCATGCTTGGATGCAACACGAACCCGTCGACGCTAGTGCCGGCCGGCATCGCGAGCTTTGCCAACGCCTGAACCCGCCCCTGATCGTCGCGACCGATGTATAGCGCCTCCAACCCGCGGAAACTCGCACCGTAATTCAAGCCCGATGCATCGAAGGCCGCATAGCAGTCGGCGCCGCCGACGGTCCGGTCCTCGCATTGCGCCCGCAGCTGATTCACGGACAACGCGGCGCACGCCGTCTGTTCGCCCAATACCGCTTGGCCCTGCGAGTAGACGATGGCTTGCGCGTCCTCCTCAGCTTGCGAGTAGATCTCATAGGCGATCATCCCGCCGTCTTGCGGTATCAACACGACGTGTACCTGCTGTCCCGCATCGCCCACGATCAATGGCTGAGCAAACGTCACACGCTCGAGCTTGATGCCCGCAGCGCGCGTGGTCTGCACCAAGGCCGCGCGCGCCATCTCCAGATGAGCCATCGCGGGTAGCACACGTTGGCCCCGGACGATATGGTCGCGCAGGAAGAACTCGCTTCCGTTGAAGGTCGAACTGAAGCGCTGTTCGTTAAAGTCAGAGGTGTTTTGATGGAGGAGCGGATGTAATGCGGCACCACCTGCCGCGACGCGCTCTTTGGTGGCCGGTACCCAATACCGTTCCTTCGCAAACGGATAGGTCGGCAGGCTGATGCAGCGCGGCTTCGTATCGCCGTATAGCTTGTTCCAATCGAATACCAGTCCCTTCACCCACAACTCGAGGAGCTTGCCGTATTTGCCCTTGGATACCCACGATTCGATCGCTTGCTGCAAATCCTCATCGCCGACGAACAGACCCAGCGCGTCCTTATTTCGCTTGACCTGTCCTGTGTGAACGTCTTCCGAGGCGCCGCCGTCGATGATCGCGTGCAACTTATCCTTCAGTGAATCGACCGACTCGGCCAATACGCCCAACCGAGCCTCCATCGCCTCGCGTCCCACTTGCAGCGTGTAGGCTACGTCCGCTAGGTCGGCATCCGTCAAGTCTCGGGTTTGCACGGCCTCCAGCAGTTGGCGCACTTGGTCTTGCAAGCGCTCCTCGTTCTTCGCCGACAGCACGATAACCGCCGGCCTTGCCGACGTGACGGGCACAATTGCACGAGCCTCTTCGCTCGGGATGTATTCCTCTAGAATCACGTGCGCGTTGGAGCCGCCCGCGCCGAACGACGAGATGCCTGCAATACGCGGATATTCTTTTGCCGGTCCCCCATCGATCGACACCACCGGCCGCTTCCACTCGCCCAACTCCCGCTGAACGACGAACGGCGTCTTCTCGAAGTCGATGTTCGGATTGAGCGTATCGGCATGCAGGCTCGGCACCAGTGTCTTGTGCTTCATCTGGAGCACAACTTTCGTGACACCGGCAATGCCCGCCGCGCTTTCGGCATGACCGATGTTCGATTTCGCCGAACCGATCGCGCAGTACTGACCTGCCTCGCCCGTTTCTCCGAACGCCTTAGTCAATCCGGTGATTTCGATCGGATCGCCTAACGCCGTACCCGTGCCATGCGCTTCGATATAACTGATCGTGCGCGGATGAACGCCCGAACGCTGCTGCGCCTGACGAATCAATTCCTCCTGCGCATTCGGGCTCGGTACCGTGTAGCCGTTGGTCTTGCCGCCGTGGTTGATGCTCGTGCCGCGAATCACCGCGTGGATCACGTCGCCATCGGCCTGTGCCCGGCTTAGCGGCTTAAGCAGCACGACACCTACGCCTTCACCCGGCACGAAGCCGTTGCCGCCTTCACCGAAACTCTTGCACCGGCCGTCGGAGGACAGCATCCGCTGCATGCTCAACGCGATGTAATTGGACGGATGCACATAGAGGTTCACGCCCCCGGCCAAGGCCAACTCGCATTCGCCTCGGTACAAGTGCTCGCACGCTTCGTGAATTGCCGTCAACGAAGCCGAGCACATCGTATCGATCGGCATGCTCGGGCCTTGCAGATTCAGCAGATACGACACGCGATTGGCCACCGAACCAAACGACGTGTGCGGATGGAATTTCTCGCCCTGACGCCACAGCGGCGGGCCATACAGATCGAAGCCCGTCTTCGTGATACCCGCGAACACGCCTACCCGGCGTTGGTGCCTGCTCTCCAAACGCTCTCGCGTGTAACCGCTATCTTCCAGCGCGGACCAGCACGCCTGCACGAACAGGCGTTCTTGCGGGTCCATCCCTTCGGCTTGGCTCGGCGGAATATTGAAAAACAGCGGATCGAAGTCGGCGAAGCCGTCGAGGAAGCCACCCCACTTGCTATAGCTCCTGCCTTCGGCCAATGCCCGCTCGGGGTCGGCCTCATAGAAATCGGTCAGCGACCACCGCTCTTGCGGAATCTCCGTGATGCTATCTCGGCCCGACTTCAAGTTCTCCCAGAACGCTTCTAGACTCGACGCCTGCGGATAGCGCCCGCTAATGCCGATGATTGCGATCGGTTCGCGTTCCGCGGAACCCCGGCTCAATAGCGCACGTCCTTGTCCTCTGAACGAGCGCAACTGAGTGGCGCCTTCGCTAACGCTTTGTGTCTGTCGCTGGCTCTCGCGCTTCGCGGCATTCACACCGCACCAACGGATGCTCGTCTCCGCGTGCTCTTGCGCGAAATAACCGGCCAGTAAATCGAGGCTTGCGTATTCGTAGAACAGCGTCTTCGACAATTCGCCGAACACTGCCACCAGCTTCTCGTTCAACGCCATGATCATGATCGAGTCGATGCCGTAACTTTCGAGCGGCTCGCTCGCATCCAGACGATCCATCGGCAGCTTGCTCGCTTCCGAGAACAGCATCTTCAGCCGATATAGCGTTTTCTCCTTCAGGAGATCCGTATTGGACGCGACTCGATCCGAAGGTACCTCTCTTTCAACGAGCGCTTGCACGCGCGAGCGGCAACCCAGCAAACGAGCGAAGACGAGCCCTTGCTCGTCCATCAGGTCGATGTCGAGCGTGCGGACCGCGGTATCGGTTTTGCTCCCCGCGCTAAAACGCACCCATGCCCATGCTTGCGACGGAGATGCGCCGAAGATTTCGAGGCGCTCCAGCGCAAAGGGCGACGACGCCTTGCCGTCGAACGTCCCTGACTCGCCTAGATTCAGCCCCAACGCAGCAACCCACGCAGCGTCCAATACGCTCGGATTCAACACGAACGACTCGACACTCGACCCCGCCGGCATCGCGAGCTTAGCCAGCACTTGTGGACGGTTTCGATCGTCTTCGCCCACGTACAGCGATTCGAGCGCACGGACGCCCCGACCATATTGAAGGCCCAACGCTTCAAGGGCCGCATAGCACTGACCGCCGTCGATCCGCTGGTTCTGGCACTGCTTCAGCAACGCATCGATTTCGACCGTCACCGGCTCAATTGCTTGTTCCGATACCGCTTGACCTTGCGAATAGACAATCGCTTCCGCATTGGCATCCGCTTGCGTATAGATCTCGTAGCCGATCGCGCCGCCCGCTTGCGGCAGCAGCGCAACGTGTACGGTTTGTTCGCCGTCGTCGAACACCAGCGGACGACCGAACGTCACATGCTTGAGCACGACTCCAGTGCCATCTTTGTCCGCTACGGTCGCCGCCTGGATCACGGCGGCGCGCGCCATCTCCAGTTGGCTCGCAGGCGGCAGGATGCACCGACCCTCCAATTTGAGTTCGCGCAGCGCGCGTTCGTCGCCGGTAAAAGTCGAGCTGAATCGCTGTTCGCTAAGCGTCGAGGTATTACGGTGAAGCAACGGATGCAATACGGAAGCGGCCGTCGCAGCGCGCTCCTGCGTAGCGGGTACCCAATAACGTTCCCTCGCGAACGGATAGGTCGGCAGAGTCAGACGGCGCGGCTTCGTATCGCCGTACAGCATCTCCCAGTCCACCGTCATGCCCTTGGCCCACAGCTCCACCAGCTTGCCGTATTTGCCCTTGGACACCCACGAGTCGATCGTTTGACGGAAGTCGTCGTCTCCGGCGAATAGCCCCAGCGATTCCTTGCTGCGCTTCTGGTGGCCCTCATAGACGTCTTCGAGGCTCCGTCCTTCGAGGATGCCGCTCAGTTTGTCCTTCAACGCTTGCATCGAATCGGCCAGCAGGCCCACGCGCGCTTCCATCGCCTCGCGTCCCACTTGCAGCGTGTAGGCTACGTCGGCTAGGTCGGCATCGGTCAAGTCTCTGGCCTGCACTGCCTCCAACAATTGGCGAACTTGGTCCTGCAAGCGCTCTTCATTCTTCGCCGACAGCACGATAACCGCCGGCCTTGCCGACGTGACGGGCACAATTGCACGAGCCTCTTCGCTCGGGATGTACTCTTCCAGAATCACGTGCGCGTTGGAGCCGCCCGCGCCAAACGAAGAAATGCCCGCGATGCGCGGATATTCCTTTGCCGGCCCCCCGTCGACCGACACCACCGGCCGCTTCCATTCGCCCAACTCGCGCTGAACCACGAACGGCGTCTTCTCGAAGTCGATGTTCGGATTGAGCGTATCGGCATGCAGGCTCGGCACAAGCGTCTTGTACTTCATCTGAAGCACAACCTTCGTCACGCCCGCAATACCCGCTGCGCTCTCGGCATGACCGATGTTCGACTTGGCCGAGCCGATCGCGCAGTACTGGCCCGCCTCGCCCGTTTCTCCGAACGCCTTAGTCAATCCCGTGATTTCAATCGGATCACCCAACGAAGTGCCCGTACCATGCGCTTCGATATAACTGATCGTGCGCGGATGAACGCCCGAGCGCTGCTGCGCCTGACGAATCAATTCTTCCTGCGCATTCGGGCTTGGTACCGTGTAGCCGTTGGTCTTGCCGCCGTGATTGATGCTCGTGCCGCGAATCACCGCGTGGATCACGTCACCATCGGCCTGTGCCCGGCTCAGCGGCTTAAGCAGCACGACACCTACGCCTTCGCCCGGCACGAAGCCGTTGCCGCCTTCACCGAAACTCTTGCACCGGCCGTCGGAGGACAGCATCCGCTGCATGCTCAACGCGATGTAATTGGACGGATGCACATAAAGGTTCACGCCTCCGGCCAAGGCCAACTCGCATTCGCCTCGATACAAGTGCTCGCACGCTTCGTGAATTGCCGTCAACGAAGCCGAGCACATCGTATCGATCGGCATGCTCGGGCCTTGCAGATTCAGCAGATACGACACGCGATTGGCCACCGAACCAAACGACGTGTGCGGATGGAATTTCTCGCCCTGACGCCATAGCGGCGGGCCATACAGATCGAAGCCCGTCTTCGTGATACCCGCGAACACGCCTACCCGGCGTTGGTGCCGGCTCTCCAAACGCTCCCGCGTATAACCGCTATCTTCCAGCGCGGACCAGCACGCCTGCACGAACAAGCGCTCTTGCGGATCCATTCCTTCCGCTTGGCTCGGCGGAATATTGAAAAACAGCGGATCGAAATCGGCGAAGCCGTCGAGGAAACCACCCCACTTGCTATAGCTCTTGCCCTCGGCCAATGCCCGCTCGGGGTCGGCCTCATAGAAATCGGTCAGCGACCACCGCTCTTGCGGGATCTCCGTGATGCTATCTCGGCCCGACTTCAAGTTCTCCCAGAACGCCTCTAAGCTCGACGCCTGCGGATACCGCCCACTGATACCGATGATTGCGATCGGCTCACGTTCCGCGGACTGTCGAGTTGCGAGTACACGGCGTTCGCCGTCTACTTGGCCTCGCGTCGAACGTGGCTCAATTGCACCTTCGTTTCGCGGCCTTGATCCGCTCTCGTGCGTCGGCGTGTCTAGACCGCACCAACGCGTACTCGCCTCGGTATGCGCTTGCGCAAAGTAGCCGGCCAACGCATCGAGCGTGGCGTATTCGTAGAACAACGTCTTCGACAGCTCACCGAACACCGCCACTAGCTTCTCGTTCAGCGCCATGATCATGATCGAGTCGATGCCGTAGCTCTCGAACGGCTCGCTCGCATCCAAACGATCGATAGACAGCTTGCTCGCTTCCGAAAACACCGTCTTCAATCGATATAGCGTCTTCTCCCTCAACAGACGCGCATCGATCTCGGCCGCGACTTCAGACGTCGCCTGGATACCGAGGGCTTTTCCTTCGACAAATTCGTCACCGCCCAAGGCGGAGTTGAAGCACTGTTCGTTTAGGCTCGAAGTGTTTTGATCCAGTACAGAGGCCACCACCGCATCGCTCGTCGACACGAGGGCCTTCGGAGAGGGCATCCAATACCGGTCCTTCGCGAACGGATAGGTAGGCAGGCTGAGACGCCGCGGCTTGGTTTCGCTGTAGAGCTTGCGCCAGTCGAACACCAGCCCCTTCACCCACGACTCGAGCAGTTTGCCGTAGTGACCATCGGCGGCCCACTGCGCAACGTCTGCGCCAATCGTTCCGTCTTGTGCTTCCTTGCCACGTTTGGCGTGCCCTTGGTACACCCCTGCGACGTCACGGCCATCCAAGACCGCGCGCAGCTTGTCCTTGAGTACCGCCATCGAATCGACCAGCAGGCCCAGCCGCGCATCCATCGCCTCGCGCCCGATCTGCAACGTGTACGCCACATCCGCTAGATCGGAGTCGGTCAATTGCCGTGCTTGAACCGCCTCCAGCAGTTGCTGAACTTGCTCCCTCAACCGCTCATCGTTCTTCGCCGACAGCACGACCATCGCCGGCTTAGCCGATGACACCGGCATCGCAACGCGGGCCTCTTCCTTCGGAATGTACTCCTCCAGAATCACGTGCGCGTTCACCCCGCCGAAGCCGAACGAACTCACGCCCGCGCGCCGCGGCAACGCGTTTCCACTCTCGTCTTTCAGTCGCTCCCACGGCTGATTGCGCTGCACGATGTAAAACGGGCTGTCCTCCAACTGGATATACGGATTGACCTGCTCGCTGTGCAAGCTCTTCACCAACGTCTTGTGCTTGAACTGCAACAAGACCTTGATCACGCCCGCCACGCCCGCCGCCAACTCCAAGTGACCGATGTTGGTCTTGACCGAGCCCAACCCGCAATAGCCTGCCGGCAACCCCTCTCCGCCCAATTCGGCGAATGCACTCTTCAGCGCATTGACTTCGATCGGATCGCCCAGCGGCGTGCCCGTCCCATGCGCCTCGATATAGCTAACCGTACGCGGATCGATACCCGCCTGCGAATACACACGCTTGAGCAAAGCGGCCTGCGCCTTCGGATTGGGCGCCGTGAGCGACTGCGCTCGTCCGCCATGGTTCTCCGCGCTGCCTCGGATCAAGCCGTAGATATGGTCGCCGTCGCGTTCGGCCGCGCTCAGTTTCTTGAGCACCAACATCCCCGCGCCTTCGCCGCGCACGTACCCATTCGCATCCTTCGAGAACGTCTTGCACCGCCCGTCCTCGCAGAGCATTCCCGCCTTGCTGAAACTCAGGAACGTCATCGGGCTGACCAACGTATTGACGCCGCCCACCACCGCCATTTCGAAACTGTCGTTGGCCAAGCCCTGCAATGCGCGATGGATCGCCACCAGCGAACTTGAGCACGCCGTCTCGATCGGCTCGCTCGGACCGTGCAGATTCAAGAAGTAGCTCATCCGGTTCGGCCCGATCGAGGGGACCAAACTCGTACTGCTATAGCCTTCCACGCGCGCGCCCGCTCGCGAAATCAGTCCGCTGTATCCGGTATCGCCCACGCCAATGAACACCGCCGTATCGCTACCGGATAAGCTCTGCGCCGAATACCCTGCATCCTCGATCGCACGCCATACGAACGTCATCAACAAGCGTTGCTGCGGATCCATCAATTCCGCTTCGCGCGGCGAGATGCCGAAGAACAGCGCATCGAACTCGCTGATGCCGTCCATGAAGCCGCCCCATTTGAGGCCGCCGCTGCCGTCCTTCGGGCCCATCTCGCCGTAGACCGTGCGCCAATCCCAACGCTCGGCCGGCACTTCGCTAATGCAGCTACGCTCTTGCAGCAAGTTCTGCCAGAACGCGTCCAAGTCCGGCGCTTGCGGGAAACACCCGCTCATGCCGATAATCGCGATCGCCTCCGGTTCATCCTTCGCAGAGCGCTGCGTCGTTACCGCCGGCAGCTCCGAGGCGAAGCGGCGGCGACGCCCTGCGTTCAGCGAGCGAGCCACGACCGGATGCGCATGCGCGACCCCGGAGGACTGTTGTACCGATTCCGCCTCGGGTTTCGGCTGCGCCTGTGCATGCGCCTGCCCCGGCGCCAATACGGCCGCCATCGCGTCGCCGTGCGATCGCACCAGATACTCGGCCATACTGCCCAGGGTTGTGTATTCGAAGAAAACCGTCGGCTCGAGCGACAGCTTAAAAGCGCGATTCAGTTGGTTATTCAACTGCGTGAAGCCGATCGAGTCGATGCCGTACTCGCTCAGTTCCGCGTCCAATTCCAAAGCGGCAATCTCGACCCTCAGCAAGGTCGAGACGGTTTGCATCAGCGCCGCCTGTACCTTCTCGGTAAGCTCCCCTTCTCCCATTGCCGGCGTTGCCGCGGCCTGCGACTGCATCGCCGCCTCGCGCAGGAACATCGACTTCAGCCGCTTGACGCTGCCGGCCAACACCACCACCTGAGACTGGCCCGAGGCGAATGCGTCGTAAAGCGCCTGAATGCCCTCAGCCGTTTCAAGCGCATGCATGCCACGTGTTTGTAGCCGCTCTTGCACCGCCGCGTCCACCTGCATGCCGCCCTCGGCCCATAACGGCCAATTCAGCGAGATCGTGTGTCCTTGACGCTCTCCCGCGGCAACCAACGCATTACGGTACGCCGCATAGCTATCCATAAAGCCGTTGGCAGTCGCATAGTCGGCTTGCCCAACGTTGCCGAAAACGCCCGCCACCGACGAGAACAGCACGAACCAATCGAGCACGATCGTCCGTGTTGCTTCGTCGAGCGCCACGAGCCCGGACACCTTCGGCGCCAGTACGGCGCGCAATTCGGCCGTCGTCTTCCTAAGCAGAAAATTGTCTTGCAGGACCCCGGCGCTATGCACGATTCCATGCAATGCGCCGAATTCATCCACGATCCCTTCCACCAGGCCCTGCACCACCAGCGCGTCGGCGATATCCGCCTGCCGGTAGGCCACCTTGGCACCCAACGCACGCAATTCGTCTAGCTGCGATTGCTTGCGATCGTCGAGCGCGGAACGCCCGCTCAGCACCAGAACCGGCGCATGAGCGCGTTGTGCGATCTCGCGAGCGAAGACGAGCCCCAATCCACCGGCCCCGCCCGTAATGAGGTACACACCCGAATCGCGCCATGGCAAGCGTGCTTGCTTGCCGATCGCCACCTCGGCAAGTTCGACCACCTGCCGGTGTCCTTGAACATAACGAACGCGGACATCTTGCGGCGCGGCCGCGTTCTCCTGCAATGCCGCCACCAGTTGATCCGCACTCGATTGCCGGCCGACGCCGATGACTTGGCCCAGCAACTTCGGATTCTCTTGACGGGCCGTCTTGAGCAAAGCCGACAACCCGGCCAGCAATGACGCATCCCCATCATCGGCGATAACGACCTGAAGCAGCACATCGCCGGCGGGCTTCGACTGCAAGACCACTTGCAGCAACGCCAGCATTTGCGTGGTCGCCGATTCATAACGCGCCGCGATTCCCCCCTCGCCGCGCAGCACTTCGCACTGCGCTTGAGCAAGGCGCGCCTCCACCGTGGCCGCCAAAGCACCGAACGCGTCGCTAAGCACGACCCAACGCTGCGCATAGTCGCCCGGCCCCGCGGCCTCGACCGCTTGATCGCGCCACTCCGGCTTCAGCAACAACGTCCCCGCGGCGGCCGGTTCTGCCGCTTTCGCGCCGTCCATTACGCGAGAGCTGAATCCGTGCAGCCGCGCGCATACCACGCCTTGCTCGTTCATCACGTCGATGTCGAGCTTGCGCACGGGATCGTCGGCCGTACTGCCTGCGCTATATCGCACCCACGCCCACGCCTGCGACGGGCATGCACGCCATACTTGCAAGCGCTCCAGCGCAAACGGCAACGACGCCTTAGCGCCGGACTCTCCCAAACTCAACCCAAGGCAAGCCTGTAGCGCGGCGTCCATCATGCTCGGATGCAGCACGAACGGCTCTTCGGTCAACCCCGCGGGCATCGTCAATTTTGCCAGCGCCTGGACCTGTCGATTGCCATCGCGCCCGACGTGCAACGCCTCGAGCCCACGGAAACTCTCTCCGTAATGCAACCCCAACGTATCGAACACCGCATAGCACTGGGCGCCGTCCACCGTCTTGACTTGGCATTGGGCTTTCAATTCGTTCAGCGCAAGCGTTACAGGCTCGGCAAGCGGCTCCAGCACAGCCTGGCCTTGCGAATACACCACCGATTGGGCATCCCCGCTCGCGTCGGCGTAGATCTCGTAGTCGATTTCGCCGCCTTCTTGCGGCATCAAGGCGATATGGACGTCTTGTCCGCCGTCGCCGACCACCAGTGGACGAGCGAATACCACCTGCTTGAGCGTAACCGCCGCGGCATGCTCGGGTCCGAGCTCCGCCGCCTGCGCCAGGGCTGCGCGCGCCATCTCCAAGTGGGCCACGCCCGGCAGCACACGCTGCCCCTGCACCACGTGATCGCGCAGGAAGAACTCGTCGCCCTTGAACGTCGAGCTAAAGCGCTGCTCGCTAAGATTCGATGTATTCCGATGCAGCATCGGGTGCAACGCGCAGGACTCTCTTCCCCCTCGCTCCTGAAACTGCCGCACAACTTCCAATGCCTTGATTTTCGACAAACGCTTGCTCTTTACTTCTTGGAATACATATTGAAGAAAGTCAATCATTTTTAGATTCAATCGCAGTAGCGCCCGACTCGGATCAAGCGCGTTTTACAAGAAAGCCGGCGTCGACAAGGCCCTTTCGCCAACGCCAATCGGCATCCATCGCATGCTTCAGTGCACTAACCGGCCTCCGTCGGCTCGACCGATGCAACAATTTTTCTGCGCGCCTCGGCAACGGCCGCATCGATGTTGATCGAATCGCTGTCAATTTCGTCTATCAGCTTGGCAAAGAAGGCCGTATCGAAACCGTTGTCGACCGATGCGACAACCGCGGCACTTTGCGCAACGGCTTGCGGACGCGACGCCGGCGCCGGAACCCAATAGCGCCCCTTCGCAAACGGATAGGTAGGTAGACTCAAGCGCTGCGGCTTCGCAGCCGGATACAGCCGCTCCCAGTCGAATGCCAAACCCTTGACCCAGAGTTCGAGCAACTTGCCGTACTTGCCCTTCGATACCCACGATTCGATCGCTTGCTGCAAGTCTTCGTCGGCCGCGAATAGTCCCAGCGCATCCTTATTGCGCTTGACCTGCCCCACGTAGACGTCTGGGACGTCCTCGCCGGCGAGGATTGCGCCCAGCTTCGATTTGAGTGCATCGACCGAATCGGCCAGCACGCCGATCCGCGCCTCCATCGCCTCGCGGCCGACCTGCAACGTGTACGCGACATCCATCAATTGCGCGTCGCTGAAGTCCTTGGCTTCGATTGCGTCCAAGAGTTGCCGCACGTGCTCTTTCAAACGTTCGTCGTTCTTCGCCGACAGCACCACCACCGCGGGCGTTGCCGGCGAAACCGGCGTCGCCGCGCGAACGTCTTGAGCCGGGATGTATTCCTCGATGATCACGTGCGCATTCGAGCCTCCGGCGCCGAACGACGAGACGCCCGCAATGCGCGGATATTCCCGTGCCGGAGCGCCGTCGACCGACACCACGGGTCGCTTCCATTCGCCCAGCTCGCGCTGTACGACGAACGGCGTCTTCGCGAAGTCGATGTTCGGATTGAGCGTTTCCGAGTGCAGGCTCGGCACCAACGTCTTGTACTTCATCTGCAACAGCACCTTCGTGATCCCCGCGATACCGGCGGCGCTTTCGCAATGGCCGATATTCGACTTGGCGGAGCCGATCGCACAGTATTGGCCCGCATCGCGTCCTTGCCCAAAGGCTTTGCTCAAGCCGGTGATCTCGATCGGATCGCCCAACGAAGTCCCGGTGCCGTGCGCTTCGATGTAGCTGATCGTCCGCGGATGTACCCCGGCATTCTTGAACACTTGGCCGATCACACTCGCCTGCGCGTTGGGATTCGGAACCGTATACCCATTGGTTTTGCCGCCATGGTTGATCGCTGTGCCTTTGATGACGCCATGGATTTGGTCGCCATCGGCAATGGCTTGCGCCAAGGGTTTGAGCAGCACCGCGCCTACCCCTTCGCCGGGAACGTAGCCGTCGCCGCCTTCGCCGAAGCTTTCGCAGCGGCCCTTGCTCGAGGCGAACTTACCGCTCGAGAGCAGCAAATACTTGTTCGGATGCACCGAAACGTTCACGCCGCCCGCCACCGCTACTTCGCATTCGCCGCGTTGCAGACTGATGCAAGCAAGATGCAATGCGGTCAGCGACGATGAGCACATCGTGTCGATCGCCAGGCTCGGGCCATGGAAATTACAGAAGTACGACACGCGATTGGCAATCGACGACGCGCTCCCGGAGATCGCAAGCCCACGACCGCGCGCTTGTTCTTGCGCGCCATAGAGTTGGTATTCCTCGTACATCACGCCGACGAATACGCCGACATTGCCATCCAGCCCCTGAGCTTGATACGTGCGCAAGCGCTCGCGCGTATAGCCTGCGTCTTCGATCGTCTCGTACACGCATTGCAGGAACAACCGTTCCTGCGGGTCCATGACCTCGGCCTCACGCGGCGAAATATTGAAGAACAGCGGGTCGAATTGATCCACACCCTCGATAAAGCCGCCCCACTTGCTATAGCTTTTGCCAAGCTTTTCTTTATCGGCATCGAAGTACAGACCATGATCCCAACGCTCGGCCGGAATCTCTCGGATGCAATCCTTGCCCGCACGCAAATTCGACCAATAGACGTCGAGATTGCGCGCCTCCGGATAGCGTCCGCTCATGCCGATGATCGCAATATCGACCGCGCCGGCCCCGAGCAGCGCACCTTGTTTCCCGGTCCGCGGAGCGAAGCGCCGGTTACGAGTCGGCTCCGACGTACGCGTGGCCCTGCGCACGGTGGCGAGTGCCGGCGCGGCGTCTGCCGGCACCGCGGGCTTCGCGGCTTGCACGTTCGCCCCGATATCCAGCAGCGAGACCAACCGATCGCTATGCGACTGCACGAAGTAGTCGGTCAACGCGCGCAGCGTCTGATATTCGAAGAACAGGGTTTTCGACAACGGACCGAAGCGTTTCTCCAGATCGGCCGTCAGTTGAAGCACGAGGATCGAATCGATCCCGTATTGCTCCAAAGGCGCGTTCACGTCGATCCGGTCCGCGGAAAGCTTCAACGTCGCGGACAACACTCGCTTCAGATATTGCGCGGTCTGTTCCGTCAGGTCGCCCATCGACGATACGGCCGCCGCTTGAGGGACCACCGCCGGCTCGGCGGCCGGTGCGGTTGTGTTCGCGGGTTCGACGGGTGCCGCTTCACTATGGACCGCGTCGGGGTACGATAGCTGCCGCTGCTCGGCCTGAGAGACGGATCCTTCGACGATTCGCGAGCTGAAGCTCCGCATACGCACATAGACCCGCCCTTGCTCGTCCATCACGTCGACGTCGAGCTTGCGCACAGGACTATCGGCCGTACAACCGTCGCTATAGCGGACCCAAACCCAAGCTTGCGACGGGCAAGCGCTCACGAACTCGAGCCGCTCCAACGCAAACGGCAACGCGGTCTTGCCGCCGGAGACGGATAGGTTCATCCCGAGCGACGCATGCAGCGCGCCGTCCATCATGCTCGGATGCAAGACGAATGGCTCCATGGACAGGCCCGCGGGCAACGCGAGTTTGGCCAGCACTTGGTCCTGTCCACGAACATCGTGTCCTACCTGCAACGATTCGAGCCCACGGAAGCTCGCGCCGTATTGCAAGCCCAGCGTGTCGAACACGGCATAGCATTGCGAACCGTCCATCCTTGCGCCCTGGCATTGCGAGCGCAATTCGTCCAGTGCGATGATCTCCGGCTCGATCGGTTCGCCCAGCATCGCTTGGCCCTGCGAATGCAGGACAGCTGGCTCGTCTTGATCGGCTTGCGTGTAGATCTCATAGTCGATCTCGCCGCCGTCTCGCGGGATCAGGGCGATATGTACCGTCTGTCCGGCTTCCCCCACCACTAGAGGACGGGCGAATACGGCCTGCTCGATCGTGATGGTCGCAGCGCCCGTTGCCTGAGCGATAGCCGCCCGCGCCATTTCCAGGTGTGCCACACCCGGCAAGACACGGTGGCCTTGAACGACGTGGTCACGCAGGAAGAACTCTTCGCCGCTGAAGGTCGAGCTGAAACGCTGCGCTTCGAGCGTCGACGTGTTTTGATGCAGCAGCGGATGCAACGCGGCACCGCCGATCGTCGATCGTTCCTCTACAACCGGCACCCAGTACCGCTCGTTCGCGAACGGATAAGTCGGCAAGCTGATACGCCGCGGCTTGTGCTCGCCGTACAACTGATCCCACCGCAACGCATAGCCTTGGCAGTACAAATCCGCCAACGCATGCAGGTTCTCCTGGTACCGCTGGCGCTCGCCCTGCAACAACGCCGTTTGGACCAGCAAATCCCGCGCATACGACTCGATCGCCTTTTGCCCGGTAAAGTCGCGGCCAACCTCGCCATGGAACAGATTCGACAGCTTCTCCTTGCTCGCCGCCTCGCTCCAGACATGCACCGCATGGTCGCGATCGCGCACTACCACCGCGCTGCGATACCGGAAGTGCTGCCGCCCGCACAACAACGTATAGCTCATCTGCGAGAGCGCTTGCGCGTCCCACTCGCCTTCGCGCAGCACCGTCAGAATATCGGCGATCTTGTGCTCCAACGCCTCGCTCGTCTTCGCCGACAACACCAGCAGGAAACTCGGCGGCACGTTCGATACCACCTGCGTCTCAGGCGCGTCGTACGCATCGACCACCATGTGTGCGTTCGTGCCCGTCATCCCGAATGCACTCACCGCACCTCGGCGCGGATGTCCCGCTCTCGCCGGCCAACGCTTCGTTTCCTTGTTCACATAGAACGGGCTCGATTGCCACTGGATATAGTCGCTCTCTTGCTCGCAATGCAGGCTCGCCGGAATCACCTCGTGCCGCAGCCCTTGCGTCAATGCCACTAGGCTCACGAGCCCCGACGCACCCAACGTATGACCGAGGTTGCTTTTGGTCGACGTCAGCGCGCAGAAACCCTGGCTGCTTGTTTGGTCCTTGAACGTGTCGTACAACGCATTGATTTCGATCGGGTCGCCTAGGCGCGTTCCGGTGCCATGCGTCACCACGTGACTGATCGACTCCGGATCGATCGCATGGCGTTCGTACACCTGCCGCAGCAACGCCGTCTGCGAAGCGCCGCTCGGCGCCGTAATGCCGTTGGTCTTGCCGTCGTAGTTGATGCCACTACCGTGGATCAACGCGTAGATCGGATCGCCATCGGCCTGTGCTTGGCTCAGCCGCTTCAGCACCAACGCCACCACAGCCTCGCCCGGCACCATCCCGTTGGCTCGCTTATCGAAGGCGAAGCAGTGCCCATCGGATGAAAGCATGCCCATCTGACTCATGCCGGCGTAACTACCCGGCGTGAGCAACAGATTGGCCGCGCCCACGATTGCCGTATCGCATTCGCCGGCATGCAAGCTCAAGCACGCTTGATGGGCCGCAACCAAACCCGACGAGCACGCCGTGTTGATCGTCATCACCGGACCTTTCAGGTCCAAGAAGTACGCGAGCCGCGCCCCAAGCATCCCGTCATGGTTGCCCGTCACCGCGCCTCGGCTGCCCGGCAGCAACTGATAGTCGCCTTGCTCGGCGCCAACGAACATCCCCACCTTGCTTCGATTGAGTTGTTCGCTGCCGTAGCCTGCATCTTCGAGCGCTTTCCACGCCTCTTGCAGTAACAGCCGTTGGCGCGGATCCATACGCTCGGCTTCGCGAGGCGATACTTCGAAGAACAGCGGATCGAATTCCGCCACGCCGGGGACGAAACCGCCCCACTTGCAATTGGTCTTGCCCGGCTCGCTGGCCGGGTCGCCAAAGTATTCGCGCCAATCGAAGCGCTCGCCCGGGATCTCTTCAACCGCATCCTTGCCGCCGCTCAGAATCGCCCATAGTTCGGCAACACTGCGCGCTTGCGGGAAACGCCCGCTCATGCCGATGATCGCGATGGGCTCGTCTGCGATATCGCGCGGTTGCTTCTTATCTCCGGTCGCGGAGGAGCGAGTCTCAATCGCCGAGCCGATAGCATGCGCGGTTGGGAGCGCTGCGATAGATGTAGATACCGGGGCTGAGGCTGCGACAGGCATTGCCGCTTGCACCACTTCGACCTGGCCGCCTTCTCGGTAGAACGCCTCCAGCATCTCGCCGTGCTGCCGCTGCAAATGCACGCCCAATTGCTCCAGCGTCGGATGGCTGAAGAATTGAGCCGGCGTGAATTCGATACCGTAATGCGCGCTCAAATTGCGAGCGAACGTGGCCAGGCTGATCGAATCGAACCCAAAATCGGCCAGGTTCTCCGTCACATCGAGACGCTGGCGCGGAACCTTCAATTGCTCGCTGACCAGCTCCTTCAGGTCCCACGTCACGCATTGCTCCAACGTGAAACCCTGCATCGCCGTGCGATAGCCTTTGCCGGCCGAGACTGGCGCGGGCTGCATGGTGGCTGAGCTGGCTTCACTACGCGCGCCGACGCCTAGCATCGCGTGAATCCGGCTGCGCCGTCCGGACATGACCAAGTACTGCACGCTCTGCGCGCTCAGCGCCCGCTCGAAAACATCCAAGCCCTCCGGCGCCGCCAGCGCGCGCTGACCGCTCGACTCCAGATACAACCGGGTCGCCCCTTCATCGCCCACCTGCATGCCGCCATCGCGCCACAGCGGCCAGCAGATCACGCGCGCCGCGCCTGGTTGGCCATTCCGCTCCCGCGCATAGGCCATCAAGAACCGATTGCCTATCGCATAGCTGCACGCACTGAAATCACCGAGCACCGCCGACGTCGACGAGAAGTAGCAGACGAAATCGAGCGCCTGATCTTGCAACAACGCATCCAACACCAGCGTGCCTTTGACCTTCGGCTCAAGTACATGCTCGAACTGCTGCGACGGCGTCGTCAAGATGCTTTGCGCGCTGTCGATCCCGGCTGCATGGATCACGCCATGAATCGCGCCAAAGCGTTCCCTCGCCCGCGCCAATCCTGGCTGCATCGCGCTAGCGTCGCAAACATCGGCTTGCAGGTACTCGACCTGCGCACCCAAGGCTTCCAACTCCCGCAGTTGACGCTCCCGCTCGGCGTTCAGCGGCGAGCGGCCGGTAAGGATCAGCTTGGCGCCGTAGCGCTCGGCCAAGTGCCGTGCGAATAGCTGCCCGAGGCCGCCCCATCCCCCGGTGATCAGATACGTACCGCCTTGACGCAAACGGCTCTCGCCGCCTCCGAGCACAGTAGGTCGGACGCGCAAAACATAGCGCTCACCTTCCCGGTAACGCGTGCTTTCGAACGTGACGGCATTCAGTTCCGCCCAAGCGTGTTGCGTCCATTCCTCAGCGCTTGCTGCCGCATCGCCCTCCAGGTGCATCACCGCTATCTTTAGCTGCGGAAGCACCCGTCCCAACGAACGCTCGAACCCGATCCAAGACTCGCTATGGGAACGCGACAGCGCTTCGGCGCCGCTCGTACCAAGCAGTACACGTTTGCATGAGGATTTGTTGCGCGCCAAGGCCTGAATCAAATGCACTACCGGCGTAGCACGTTCGCCCCATTGCGGCGTTTCGAGCGGCCAGCCATAAAGGACGGCATCGATGCGCCCGTGTTCGGCCTCGATCGTGGAGAGCACGCTGGCGTAGGCCGGCATGTCCGCCGCCACCGAGATCGAATAGACCACCTCTGCGTCGTCTCTATCGCTCGCATCATGCGTGACGAAAGCGACCTTGATCGATGCGTCATACGACGCCACCGTCTCGCGCACCTTGCGCCGATGTTCCGCTTCATTGAAGAAGCAGACGATGACACGCAACGCGATCGAGCCATCCGCTGGCGTCTGCGCGGATTCGCACCAACTCTCCTCGAACGTCATCAACTCGGGCCGCTCTTCGCTTGCGGCGGATGCCGGATCGACGTGAGCCGGTACCGCAACCGGGGGCACGTCGGACACCGGTGCATGGACCGGGGCCGATGTTTTCGAGACCGAAATCCAGTAACGTTCCTTTGCGAACGGATAGGTCGGCAGGCTGATCCGCCGCGGCGTTCCATTCGGATATAGGCGCCGCCAGTCGAATGCCAAGCCCTTAACCCACAGGTCCAAGATCCGTTCGAGCTTGCCTTTGGCAATCCACGCCTCGACGGCATCGCGCAGGTCTTCGTCCGCTTTGAACAGCGACAATGCAGCCTTGTCGCGCTTGATATGTCCCAGATGGAGATCGCTGACCGAATCGGTCAAAACGAATTGCTCCAATTTTCCGATCAGCTGTGCGACCGATTCGACGATCAAACCTAAACGAGCCTCCATCGCGTCGCGGCCGATCTGGAGCGTATAAGCCACGCGCGCGAGCTCGCTTTCCGCTATGCGCCCTTGCTTGAGCGCTTGCAGCAATTGCTCGGCTCGTTCCTTGAGGCGTGCCTCGTTCTTCGCGGAGAGTACGATCGCAACGGGTTCGCCGTGGCCGGTACGCGATTCGGCATGCCTACGATTGTCGGGAACATATTCCTCGATCACGACGTGCGCATTGACGCCGCCGAAGCCGAACGAACTGACGCCGGCTCGGCGGGGCAGCGCCTCGCCGCTCTCCGTGCGCAGCGCCGGCCAAGGTTCCGTTTCGTGAACGATGTAGAACGGGCTTTGCTCGAGCTGTATATACGGATTGATCTCCTCGCTGTGCAAGCTCTTGACCAGCGTCTTATGCTTGAGTTGCAGCAGCACCTTGATGACGCCCGCCACACCGGAGGCGAATTCCAAATGACCGATGTTCGTCTTGACCGAGCCGACGCCGCATCGAGCGTCGCCCTCGGCTTCCCCGAAGCTCTTGAACGCGGTCTTCAGCGCTTCGATTTCGATCGGGTCGCCAAGCGAGGTCCCGGTGCCGTGTGCTTCGATATACCCGACCGTCGACGGCGCAATGCCTGCGCGCGAGTACGCGTCTTTCAGCAAATCCGCTTGCGCCCTCGGATTGGGAGCCGTCAGGGAATTGGCGCGCCCGCCATGGTTTTCGGCCGAGGCCAATACCACGCCGTAGATGTGATCGCCGTCCCGCTCGGCCGCGCTGAGCTTCTTTAGCACGAGTATGCCGACGCCTTCCCCACGAACATAACCGTCGGCGTCCTTGGAGAACGCCTTGCAACGGCCGTCCTCGCTGAGCATCCCCGCCTTACTGAAGCTGATATGCGCGGCCGGCGTCAGCATGGCGTGAACGCCGCCGACGAGCGCCATTTCACAGCCGTCGTTCCGGATCGCGGCCAAGCCTCGATGGATGGCGACAAGCGAACTCGAACATGCCGTCTCGATCGGCTCGCTAGGCCCATGCAGGTTCAAGAAGAAGCTCATCCGTCCCGGCCCGAGCGAGGGCACAGCGCCGGTCATCGTGCTGCCTTCGACAGGCCGGTTGGAACGCGCAATGAGTCCGCTATAGCCGCTCTCCGCCATGCCGACGAAGACGGCCGTTCGGCTTCCGGAAATATCTTGCGCCGCATAGCCGGCGTCTTCTAGCGCCTTCCAAACATGCGTCATCAGCAGACGCTGCTGCGGATCCATGCCCTCCGCTTCGCTGGGCGATATCTTGAAGAACAACGGATCGAATTCATCGATACCGTCGATAAAGCCGCCCCATTTGACGTTGGTTTTATTCCCTTCCTTCGTGGGATCGCCGTAAATGGCTTCCCAATCCCAGCGCATCTTCGGAACCTCGGCGATACAGTTTCGCTCGCCGACGAGGTTTTCCCAAAAGGCGTCTAGATCTTCGGCCATCGGGAAGCGGCCGCTCATCCCAACGATCGCGATGGGCTCGGGACGCTGATTGTCCTCGAAGGTCTCGGCGCCCGCGCCGAGCGAGGCGCTCGCAAATCGCCGCGGCCTGTCGAGTCGCACCGCTGCCGCGGGGGCTTCCACGAGCGCGGACGGGGCGGGAGAGATCGCCTCTTGACTGGATCGATAAGCCGGCTTGGACGAGTCGACGAATACCGACGCGTGCTCCTGCGCCAGATAATCCGCCAGCCCATGGAGCGTCGAATACTCGAAGAATAGGGTTGGCGAAAGCTCCAGACGATACGTCTGGTTGAGTTCGTTGGAAAACCGGGTCAAGCTGATCGAATCGAAACCGTATTTACTCAGTTCGACATCGGGCTCCAAGTCGTCGGCGCTGATCTTCAAAAGCTTCGCCGTCGTCTTCATCAATAGGTTCAGCACCCGCTCGCGCGTTTCATCCGCATCGGAATGCGACGCGTGCGCATCGATCGCGACAGCCTTTTCCGCCGGCGCCGGCTTCTTGTCGGTCGCCGTGACATCGCGCAAGCGCTCCAATTCGCCGGCGAGCACCACCACTTGCGACTCACTCGATACGAACGCATCGTAGAGCGCCCGCACGCCGGCGGCCGTTTCCAACGCATGCATGCCGCTTGTTTGCAGGCGCTCGCGCACCGCTGCATCCACCTGCATGCCGCCGTCGGCCCATAACGGCCAGTTCAACGAAATCGTGCGACCATGCCGCTGCCCCGCAGCCGTCAACGCGTTCCGGTACGCCGCATATCCGTCCAGGAAACCATTGGCCGCGGCATAGTCGGATTGCCCCAGATTGCCGAACACGCCGGCCACCGAGGAGAACAAGACGAGCCAGTCGAGCGACAGGGCCTTGGTCGCGTGATCGAGTGCAACCACACCCGACACCTTCGGCGCCAGCACCGCCCGCAGTTCTCCGGCGGATTTCCTTAGCAGCAAGTTATCGAGGATGACGCCCGCGCAGTGCAATACGCCGTGCAACGCGCCGAACTCGTCCACGATCCCGTCGACGAGTCCTTGCACGACGAGCGGATCCGCGATATCCGCCTGCCGATAGACCGCCGTCGCGCCGAGCGCTCGCAATTGATCGAGTTGGGCTTGCTTACGGGTGTCCGAGGCCGAGCGACCGCTCAGCACGAGCACCGGCGCATGGACGCGTTGAGCGATCTCTTGCGCGAACAGCATCCCCAATCCGCCGGTGCCCCCCGTGATCAAATACACCCCGGCATCGCGCCACGGCAATTGCGGGGACTCGCCGCTTTGTTTATCGGTCAAATCGGTCAAATCAGTCAATGCGACGACCTGCCGTTTCCCGGATACGTAGCGCACTCGTGCATCGTGGGGCGCGTTCGCGTTCTCTTGCAGTGCGGCCACCACCTCCTGCGCGTTCGCCTGCGCGCCGACGCCGATCACCTGCCCCAGCAACTTCGGATTCTCTTGGCGTGCGCTCTTGAGCAATCCCGAAAGACCGGCCAGCAACTGCGACTCGCCTTCGTCCGCTACCACGAGTTGCAGCAACACATCGCCGGATGGTTTGGCCTGCAATACGACTTGGAGCAGTGCGAGCATCTGCGTCGCAGCCGACTCGAAGCGAGCCGCCATCGAGCCTTCCCCGCGCAGCACTTCGCATCGCGCTTGCGGCACTTGCGCTTCGACGCTCGCGGCCAACTCCGCCAAGCCTTCGCCGAGTACGACCCAGCGCTGCGCGTAGGCATGCGCGACGCCGTCTTCGATAAGCTGCGGCCGCCACTCGGGCTTGAACAAACGCGTACCGATGCGCGCGGTTTCGCCGAACTCGCCATCGAGCACGCGTCGCGAATAGCCCCTCATCCGAACACAGACGACGCCGTCTTCATCGCACAGGTCGATGTCGTATTTTTGGACTTTGTCCAGAAACTGACTTCCCTCGCTGAATCGAATCAAGGCGAAGAGGCGCTGCTTGCAGGCACCATAGACGGTCAGTTCATGCAAGACGAACGGCAGCGTCGATTTGGGTTTGCCGGACTGATTCGTCGACGCCCCGGCGTCCAATGCCAAACCGCCCAATGCGGCATCCATGAGACTCGGATGGAGCACGTAGTCTTCGAGCGTGCTCGACACGGGTTCGGGCAGCTCGAGTTCGGCAAGCGCTTGCGGGCGTCCCGATTCGTCTTGCCCCATGTGAATGGCTTTGATCGCGCGGAACGAAGGACCGAAGACGAAGCCGATGGCGGGCAACACGGAATAGCAATCGTCCGCCGACAAGGTTCTTACGTTGCATTGCTGACGCAAACGTGCGACGTCCACGTGCTCGGCGTCTGCGTGCGGCTGCACCGCTGCTCGCCCTTGGCAATGAATGCGCGTTAAATTCTCGCTCGCAGCCGTTCCCATCGGGCCGCTGTACACCTCGAAACTCACTTCGCCCGACGCTTCCGGCGCGACGCGAACATGCAAGCGCGCGGGCTGATCGGCGACAGTGACGGCCTGCGGCCATACGACGTTTTTGAGGCGCACGCGGGCTGCGTCGCGCAAACCGGCTCTTCCGGGGGCATCGCCAAGCGCCTGAGCGATCGCCGCGCGCACCATTTCGAGGTAGACCACCCCGGGAAGGACACGCTTGCCCTTGATGACGTGGTCGGCGAGGAAGAATTCGCCGCCGGTAAAGGTCGAACTGAAGCGCTGCTCGTTGAAATCCGACGTGTTTTGCTGCAAGAGCGGATGCAACACGCCGGCGTGCGCCGTCGCCGCGCTTGTCGAGGCGCGCGCCGCGGCGCGATCGGCCGCGATCCAGTAGCGCTCTTGCGCGAACGGGTACGTCGGCAAGCTGATTCGGCGCGGCGTTGCACCGACATATAACTTACGCCAATCGAGCGCCATTCCATCCGCCCACGCTTGCGCGACTTCGTCGAATGCTTTGCGCGAAACCGCGCGCTCGATCAACGCGTCGGCATGGCGATGGGTCAGCGCCTCGTCGGCTGTGGCCGCTTTGGCTTCCCCTCGGTACACGCCGACACCGCATTCGCCACCGGCCAAAACGCGTTCGAGCTGACCGATCACGGTTTGCCGGCTATCCGCGACGAAAACAAGCCGGCTAGCCATTGCTTCGCGTCCCACCTGGAACGTGTACGCAAGATCAGCCAAATCGACGTCGACGGTTTCCTTCAAATAATCCAGCAGGCTGCGCGCATACTCGATCAACCGCTCATCGTTGCGTGCGGATACGGGAATCAAGTACGAGCCGCGGTGTACCTTTTCCTTTTGCACTTCGATGCGGGGCGCTTGCTCGAGAATGGCGTGCGCGTTCGCGCCGCCGATCCCGAACGAGCTCAGCGCTGCGCGCAGCGGCGCATTCGTGCGCGCCCAGGGCGTGAGTCGATCGACGACATAAAACGGCGAATTGTCGAAGTCGATGCCTGGGTTGGGACGCTTATAGTGCAAGCTCGGCGCGATTTCGCCGAAGGTCAATCCCAATGCGATCTTGATACAGCCGGCGAGCCCCGCCGCGGTATCCAGATGCCCGATGTTGGTCTTGACCGATCCGATACCGCAAAACCGATGCTTTCCGGTAAAGGTCTTATAGGCCTCGGTGAGCGCCGCGAGTTCGATCGGGTCGCCGATGCGCGTACCCGTGCCATGCGCTTCCACATAGCTGATCGTTTCGGGATCCACGTCGGATACGTTCAACGCCCGGCGAATGACGTCGGCTTGGCCTTGCACGCTGGGCGCATAGAAACCGGCCTTATCCGCCCCGTCGTTATTGAGCGCGACGCCTCGAACGAGCGCATAAATGTTGTCGCCGTCGGCAATCGCATCCTCAGCTCGCTTCAACAGCACGACAGCGACGCCTTCTCCGGCCACCATGCCGTCGGCGTTCGCATCGAACGCCTTCAGCCGGCCGTCGCTGGAGAAATTCAAGCCCGGTTGATAGAGATACCCAAGCCGCTCCGAAGCGAAGAGCGTGGCCGCGCCCACCAACGCACATTTCGCGTTGCCGGACAGCAAGGCCTGATACGCCGAATACAGCCCGGCCAACGAAGACGAGCAATTCGAATGCACGAAGAAGCTTGGGCCCTTCAATCCCAATCGATGCGAGATGATCGTAGGAATCGTGCCGCCTTGAGCCAGCAACCACGGTACGTACCCCGCTGCCTGCCCTTCCGGATCAGGCTCTTGTGCATTCGTACCCAATTGCGAGTGATAGAAGCTGTTGCTCGCGGACATGAACACGCCCGTGTCGGGTACCTGGCTACTGACATAGCCGGCATCTTCGAACGCTTTCCATGCATGCATCAAGAGCAGCCGCAGCTGCGGATCCATCAACTCGGCGTCGCGCGGGGAAATGTCGAAAAAACGAGGATCGAACCGATCCTTACCTTCGATCGACGAGTACACCGGAACGTAATTCGGATTGCTGAGTAACGGCTCGGGCAGCCCGGCGTCGCGCAGGGCTTCCGGCGAAAGCGTCCGCACGCCCTCGCGGCCATGCCGAAGGTTGTCCCAGAAGCGGCGATGATCTTGCGATCCCGGGAATTGGCAAGAAATGCCGATAATCGCGATGCTATCTTTGTAGTAGTCGGGATACGCGGCCGGCTGATCCGCCGTCTTTCCGGGCTCGAGATTCGAATCGATCGCAATGTTTGCCGCGGCCGCATCGTTACGTTCCCGGCGCTTGGCATCGGCAATAAACTGACTGATTTTCCCGACACTGGCGTATTTAAAGAGCGTCGTCACATCGAAGTCGCAGGGCACTTCTTGCCGAATCCGCTCCGCGACCACCGCCGCCAGCACGGAATCGCCGCCCACGTCGAAAAACCCGTCGTCGAGCGCGATATCGTCCGTATCGAGCACCTCGCGCCAGATCGCCAATATCTTTCCGACGATTTCGGAATCGTTCACGGCAGGCGTGCGCGGCAACCGCTTGCTTGCACCCGGATCTCGGGCGGTCAACGTCTTGCGATCGACTTTGCCGTTAGGCGTGAGCGGAAGCGCGTCGAGTTCGACGAACTGCGACGGCACCATATAGGCGGGCAATACTGTTTTCAAACGCTCGCGAATCTGACGCGCATCCAATGCGCGATCGCCCGTGCCGTTCGGCCGAACGACGTAGTACGCGACCAACTTCTGCCGGCCGCCGTCGTCATAGGCGACCACGGCCGCGCTGCCGATCAAGGGCAACGCAGTCAATTGCGTTTCGATTTCGCCCAACTCGATCCGGAAACCGCGCACTTTCACTTGCGCATCGATCCGACCGATATATTCGAGCGTCCCGTCGGCGAGCCAACGCGCGAGGTCGCCGGTTTTATAGAGCTTCGTGCCGGGCGTGAACGGGTTATCGATGAATTTTTGCTCGGTCAGTGCCGGCTGATTCAAATAGCCGAGGGCCAATCCATCGCCTGCAATGCACAGCTCACCGGCCACGCCGACCGGAACGGGCCGCAACCGGGTGTCGACCACATAGACTTGCGTGTTGGCGATCGGCCGACCTATCGTGATGGGGCCGTCGCCATGGATCGGCGCGGCCGTCGACCAGATCGTCGTTTCGGTCGGGCCGAACATATTCCACGCGGGCGAGCGGCTCGCGACGAACGATTGCCGCAGTGCTTGCGGAAGCGCCTCGCCACCGCAAAGAATCTTGATCCCCGTCTCGTTCTTCCATCCCGCCTGAAACAACATCGTCCACGTCGTAGGCGTGGCCTGCATCAGCGTCGGCTTTACGCGCTTAAGTACCGCAAGCAATTGGTCGACGTTGCGTGCGGTCCCGTCGGTACAGATATGACAGTGGGCGCCGCGGACGATCGGCAAATACAGCTCCAATCCGGCAATGTCGAAGCTATAAGTGGTGACCGCTAGCAAACTATCTTGCGGCCCGACTACGAGCATGTCCGCCATCGACGTCAGGAAATTCACGAGCGCCTGGTGCGTGATCATCACGCCTTTAGGGCGACCGGTACTGCCCGACGTATACATCACGTACGCGAGGTTGCTCGACGTCGGCGGCAGGGCCCCGCCCGTGCTTCGCGCCGGTGCTCGCTCGATCTGACTCCAGTCGCGATCCAGCACCACGGCCTGCACGCGATCGCCCAGCAGCGGCGAGAGTAGATCGAGCAGTCGCGCTTGCGTGACGACCAGCGCGGCACCCGAATCGTCCAGCATATAGCGCAATCGATCGATCGGATAAGCGGGATCGAGCGGCACATAGGCGCCACCGGCTTTGAGAATGCCGAGCAGCCCGACGATCATGTCCAGCGAGCGTTCCACGCTCAACCCGACCAACCGATCGGGGCCTACGCCGCGTGCTTGCAGATAGCGGCCGAGCGCATCGCTTCGATCCTGCAATTCACGATAGGTCAGCGAATGGCCGTCGCACGTTACGGCAATCTTCTCGGGTGTGCGCTGCGCCTGCCGATCGAATAGATCATGAAGGCAAACATCGCGCGGATAATCCAAGGCGGTCGCATTCCACGACGCCAATACCTTGTCCGCATCGGCGGCCGTGAGCAAGTCGAGTTCGCATAGCGCGCGATCGTGGTCGTCGACCATTTGCTGCATCAGCGACAGATAGTGCGCCAACATGCTTTCGATACGCGCGCGATCGAAAAGCGATGCGTCGTACTTGAGTCGCAACATGAAGCCGTCGGCGCGCTCCAGCACCTCGAGTACGAGTTCGTATTCGCCTTCTTGGCTCAAGCCGTCGACAAATTCGATCTGAAACTCGTGCGCTAGACTTTGCAGATCGATTACGTTCGCGCTTTGAAATTCGAACGCCGCCTGAAAGATCGGTGCGACATCGGTCGTGCGGCCGCTCTTCACCTCGCGCACGACGCGAGGGAACGGATACAACGCATAGTCCATTCCGTCTGTCAGCGTCAATTGCAACGACTTGACGGTATCGAGGACCGACCGGCTCTCTTCGATACGGCTGCGAACCGCGATCATATTCGCGAAGTTGCCGACGACATCGTCGAAGGCTTGCTCGGGCCGGCCCATGATCGGCACGCCGACAACGACCTCGCCGTCGCCCTCGCTGCCGTAGTGGTGCAGAAAAACGTTATAGATGCCGAGAAACATAACTGCCGGCGAAATCCGATGCGTCGAGCAAAACGCACGAAGCGCTTCGCTCAGCGGCGCGGAGACGGTGCGGGCGCTCGAATCGGCTACCCGCCGGCGATCGGCCGCGCGCGGCCGGTCGGTCGGCAGCGCCAAAACGGGCAATGGCCCTTCCAACTGTTTCAACCAGTATTCGCGCTGGGCGCGCGCCTCGTCGCTCGCTAGAAACCTTTGCTCCCAGGCGACGAAATCGTCGTATTGCGTCTTGGTGGCACGAGGCGCGAGCGTCTCGCCGCGGCATGACTTTGCGTAGGCGCCGAGCAACGCCTCGAGCAATAGCTGAAGCGAGCGGCCGTCGACGATGATGTGATGCGCGACCAACAACAGCATTTGCTCGTCGCTCGACCGTGAAAGCACGTGCAATCGCACCAACGGACCGGCCTGAAGCGAGAACGGCGGCTTAGCCCTTTCCTTCACGTACGAGACGACTTGCTCGGGTGCGAGCGCCGAAATGTCTTCGTATTCGATGATGAAGCGGCGTTCCTTGGCCCAGCGCTGATAGGGCTTGCCGCCTTCTTCCTCGATGACGGTCGTCAAGATCGGATAGGCTCGAAGCAGCGCGGCCCAAGCGGCTTCAAGCGCCGCGCGGTCGAACTCACCGCGAACTCGCAAGCAGATCGGGATGTTATAGACGTTCGATTCGGGAAAAATCTTTTGGTACGCCCACAGGCCCTTTTGATTTTCCGAAAGCTCTTTTTTCGGAGCCTGCGTCCTTAGCGCCTCAAGGTGCTTGAGCACCTCCGCGGTTGAGAGCTTGCCTGCCTTGTATGCGGCTAAGATTTCCCGACTGACCATCCTCGTACCCGTTTCGATGATGAAGCGATTTCTAGGAGACTCGCGCGCGCCGCGGCGAGTGGGCTAAAGCGAACCGTAGGAATGCCGGCCGCGAGCTAGGCGAGTAGCCTCTCCGTTAAGATGTCTTCGAGTTCGTCCAAATCGAACTCGCCGTTGCGGAACATTTCCAATGCTTGCACCGTGTCGTCGCCAACGGGCTGTGCGACGCGCTCTCGATGCAATGCGGCCTCGGCGCTTTCGGGCTGAGCAAGCGCCGCCACGTCCGCAACGAGATCGTTCGGCTTGTACTTGTCGCGTACCAAGCGGCTCAACGCGCCGATCGTTGGGTGATCGAGCAACTCGCGTCCCGAGAGCTTGATCTTGAAGTCGCGCTCCAACCCACGGGCGAGCCGCATTCTGACGATCGAATCGCCCCCGAGATCGTCGATCCGGCTGGCCGGATTCAGCGATTCGAGGGGAATACGCAGCGCATCCGAGAGGAATCGCAAGACCCAGCGCTCGACACCCTCGTTGCGAGGCGCGCCGTGTTCTTCGATCGATTGACCCTCGCCGATCACGGGGGCCTGCATGGAGGAAGCGGCCGAACCGGTCGACGTGCGCTTCGCGAAGCGAAACTTCATCTTCGCAAAGGGATAGGTCGGCAACGAAATTCGATGCGGATGCCGGCCCGTATAGAGCGATTGCCACGAAATCTTCGCGCCCTGCGTCCACAGGAGAACGAGCTTTTCCAGGTCTCGCTCGGCGAGCAGCGACTGCATCATCATCTCGCCCGTCCGGCCCGAAAGCAGCGTGCGAATCTTGCTTTGCTCATTCGTCTCGTCGACGTCCCCGCGATCGCGCTCCTCGCGCTGTGACGCTAGGTACTGCATCATCGCTTGCAGCAATTCATCGCGGCTTGCCACCACCCACCCCACGCGCACGTCCAACGGTTCGCGCGCCGTTTGCAGCGTATAGGCCAGATCGGCGAGGCAGATCGCCTCTTGACTGCGCACGTACGCCGAAATCTGCTCGACCACGGCATTCAGGCGCTCACGCGTCTTCGCCGAGAAAATCATGGCGACCGGACCGTCAGCGAATTCGCCCTGCGCGTGCATCGGCGCCGGAATGAATTCCTCGACAATTAGATTCGCGTAAGAGCCGCCGGCGCCGAACGAATTGATCAGGGCCCGTCTAGGCACCTCCCGCCGTACGCCATCGATCTCGATCATGGGTTGCATCCACTCCTGCAACGTCCGCTGCAAACGGAACGGCGTACCTTCGAACGTGAGATTCGGATTGAGCGTGTCAGCCTTGATCGAGGGGGCAAGCTGACGATGCCGCAGTTGAAGCACCACCTTCGTGAGTTGCGAGATTCCGGAGGCGGCCTCCGCGTGGCCGATGTTCGACTTGACCGATCCGATCGCGCACAATTGCCGATCCGTCGTGAACTTGCCGAACGCCTTATTCAGCGCCGCAATCTCGATCGGATCGCCGAGCAGCGATCCGTTGGCGGCCGCTTCCACATAGCTGATACTGCGCGCGTCGATCCCCGCTTTATCGAGCGTACGCTCGACGAGGTCGGCCTGAGCATTGAGGTTGGGGACGGCATAACCGCTCGAGCGGCCGCTATGATTCGTGGCCGACGACTTGATCACCGCGAGAATGCTGTCGCCGTCCGCCACCGCGCGCGCCAACGGCTTCAGCAGTACCGCCCCGACGCCTTCGGCGGGCAAAAAGCCGTCGGCATCGGCGAAGCTGCGGCTATCCGGATGAGAGCCGATCAGTTGCGCCTGGCTCAAGCCGACGAATTTCTTCGGGTCTATCGAGAGATTGACGCCGCCCGCGATCGCCAACTCGCACTCGCCGAGCAACAGATCCTTGCAAGCCATATGAATCGCTACCATCGACGACGAGCACATCGTATCGACGGCGATGCTGGGGCCTTCCAGACCGAAGAAATATGACGCTCGGTTGACGATCGCGCTATAAGACGAAATGGCCGCGATCGATTCCCCATGCGAGTCTTCGATTAGCGACCGGTACTGTTGGTACATTGCCCCGACGTACAGACCTACCCTGCGCCTATAACGTTCATGCAATATTTCTCGGGTATGACCTGCGTCTTCCAGCAATTCCCAAATCGTCTCCAAGAAGAGTCTTGCCTGCGGATCCATGACCTCCGCTTCGCGCGGAGAGATATTGAAGAAGAGTGGATCGAATTCATCCACGCCCTCCATGAAGCCGCCCCACTTGCAATAGGTCTTCTCGGTGTTGTCCTTGTCGTTGTCGAAGTAGTCCCGATGGTCCCAGCGTTCGGTGGGCACTTCCTCAACGCAATCGCGACCTGCGACCAGGTTCTCCCAGAACGCGGCGACATTGCGCGCCTGCGGATATCGTCCGCTCAAACCGATGATCGCGATATCCATCGACGGCGCCCGCACTGAAGCGCCTGGCTGCGCGATGCCGACAAACGGCATCGCTTGCACGGTTTCTTGCGCATCTTGCTTAAGACGTACGCCCACACCCTCGGCGACAACGCTGGGACTTTCCGCCACAGCCGAGGTCAGCCGCCCGGCCGGCACGCTAACCCCGCTCAAGTATTCAGCCAACTCGGCGATCGTTGCGTATTCGAACAAAACGGTTGGGGCCAGCGTCACACCGAGCTTGCGCTGGATCGTCTCAACGAGCCCCAGCAGATCGGAAGATTGCAGTCCCATTTCGAAATAACCGGCATCTGTCCGGATCTTACCGACAAGGACATTCAACTTGGCGGCAATTAGCTCGCACAAGATCCGCTCGATATCGGCGCGCGACAATAAGGCTCCATCGGTCTGTTCCGATGCGAACTCAATCCGCGGTGCGCTCGCGTCGGACACGGATCCGCCTCCGATCGTCGTCGAATCGCGGACGAACTTACTCCCCAAGTTTTTCAATTCCGCGACCTTTTGTCCCGTCGAACTGAAAAACTCCAGCGTCTGATATCCGATTTCATTCTTGCTACGGCGGGAGCTCAGTTGAACGCGGGCGATACATCGCTGCCCAAGCGGCGCAACGGCGCGGAACGATTCGTAATAGAGCGGCAGCAGCAACCTGGCGTCGTCATTTTTTTCAACGGAATGCCAGGCGGCGCCGGCACACACCGCACTGCCGTCGATCAACGCCGGATGAAATGACGGCACAGGGCCCGCGCCTACGCCCTGCGCCAGGCGGCAATCGACGATGACCGCGTCGCCCAGATGTCGCATGCGTCCCGCGACCTTCATCACTCCGCTATGCACCAAGCCGCGGGCGCGGCAGACCGAATAGATCGTCTCCAGATCCGTACCCGAAGCCGTATCCGCGAGCAAGTGTTCGTCCAACGCCTCGGCGAATACGAAAGCGCCGACGCGGTGCATCTCGGCGGTCAGATAGCGCCCATCTTGCGAATCGCCATGCCGATCGCCCGCGCCCTGACGCGCAACGACTACGTTCCAGCTTCCCTCGCCCGCCGCCGAGCAACGGATCGTCAACACGATCGACTCGCCGGACTTCACCACGAGAGGTTGATAGATCACCACGTTACGCAGCTCTAGCTCATCGTAGCGATGCCCATGCTTCCCGAAGAACTGGTAGAGCATGTCGATATAGGCCAAGCCGGGAAGTACTTTGCTACCTTGAACCTCATGACCAGCAACAATCGGATTTTCTGAACTGATCTTGATTCGCTTTTCCATATCTACGCTTTGCAATATTGATAGGCGCAATGTCAGAAAACAAAGTGCAGCACGAGTTGATGCGGACGACTCACGCTGTGATCACAGACATAACTAGCGTTGACACCGATGCAGCGATGAAAGCCGCGGCGCGGCTACTCGCGCGTTCCTTGCTGAAGCGGTTGGAGGGGACGTTGCGGGTGACGGGAGAACGCTTGTACCGTCACGTCAGCTTGGGTCACACCGATTTGCTGCTGGACTTGCTCCATTCAGGCGGAGCCGATCTAATTTGCGCTCCGAGGGATAACTTACTAGCTGTTAGGGCCTTGTGAATGATCCGTAATGCGTCGCTAATTTTGGTAGGGGAAACCCCGGTGGCATAGCTGTCAATTCTGGTAGGAGATCTCGTAGTGGCATAGCTGCCAATTTTGGTAGGTGAAATTTCGGCGCGTTCGCTTTTCCTCCCTGTGCTTCGCCCGCTCGAACGAAACGGGGCAATGCCCGAGCTATCGTTCGCGGCATTGTCGGCCGCTCGTGCGTCGACGCCATGGGAACGCGGACCCGATGAGCGAAAAGACCGAAAAGCCCACTCAGAAGAAACTCGACGATGCCCGCGAGAAAGGGCAAGTCGCCAAAAGCCCCGATTTGACGGAAACCGTCTGCATGCTCGGCGTGATCGGGGTGTTGATGATGGGCGAGCACATGATCGCCGATTCGTTGCGCGGCCTCGTCACCCAGACGCTCGCGTTCGTGCGCGGCGACCATTCGCTCCAGAGCATGTTGCATACGCTCTATCACTTGTTCGGCGTCGCCGTCATGATGTTGCTGCCGATCGCAGGCGCGGGCGCGCTGTCGGCGGCGGTCGGCACGGCGGCGCAGGCCGGCCTCGTCATCGCCTTCGAGCCGGTGATGCCGAAGTTTCAGGCGGTCAACCCCGGCGCCGGCCTGAAGCGCATTTTCTCGCTACGCGCCGTCATCGACGTCGGCAAGCGTCTCATCAAGCTCGCCGTCCTGCTGCCGGTCATGTGGATCTCGATCGAACACATGCTGCCGTTGCTCTCGAGCGCCGCCTATCAGCCGCTCGGTCCGTTGATGAAGGTGCTCTGGCAAGCCTTGCTCAAGCTACTCACAATCTCGTTCGTCGCCTACCTCGTCATTGGCTTTGCGGACTTCAAGATCCAAAAGTGGCTCTTCATTCGGCAAAACCGAATGTCGAAGGACGACATCAAGCGCGAACGCAAGCAGCAAGACGGCGATCCGCACGTCAAGCGCGAACGGCGCAAACGCGGTCGCGAAATGATCAACAAAGGACCGGACAAACCGGCCGTGGGCGGCGCAAGCGTCGTGCTCACCAATCCGACGCATTACGCGGTGGCCATTCGCTACCGGCCCGGCATCGATCCGCTGCCCGTCGTCGTCGCCAAGGGCGTCGATCAGCAAGCGGCGCTCGTGCGCCGCTATGCAACCGAAGCCGGCGTGCCGATCGTGGCGAATCCGCCTGTCGCGCGTGCGCTGTACCGCGTCGAATACGACGCGCCTATTCCCGAAGCGATGTTCGAAGTGGTCGCCGCGATCCTGCGCTGGGTCGATAGCGTCGGCGCGCCACGCATTGGAGCCTAATCATGTTCAAGTCGCTGCGCATCCCCGGCGCGGGAGAAATCGGTATCGCGGTGCTCGTCGTCGCGATCGTTTCGCTGATGATCTTGCCGCTCCCGCCCGAAATCATCGACGTTCTGCTTGCCTTGAACATCACGCTGAGCGTGACCCTGCTCATGGTGACGATGTACGTCGGCAGCATCGTCTCGCTATCGGCGTTTCCGTCGATGCTTCTATTCACCACGCTGTATCGGCTGTCGCTCAACATCGCGTCGACGAAGTCGATCTTGCTGCACGCCGACGCCGGCCACATCATCGAAAGTTTCGGTGAGCTCGTCGTCGGCGGCAATCTCGTGGTCGGCCTCGTCGTCTTCATCATCATTTCGACCGTGCAGTTCATCGTCATCGCCAAAGGTTCGGAGCGCGTCGCCGAGGTGGGCGCGCGCTTTACGCTCGATGCCATGCCCGGCAAGCAAATGAGCATCGACGCCGAGCTCCGCGCCAACGTGCTGTCCCCAGAGGATGCGCGCAAAAAGCGGCTGCAACTGGCGATGGAAAGCCAATTGCATGGCGGCATGGACGGGGCGATGAAGTTCGTCAAGGGCGACGCGATCGCGGGTCTCATCATCACGCTGATCAATATTCTCGGCGGTATCGCCGTGGGCGTGGCCTACCACGGGATGACCGCCGGCGACGCCGCGAATCGCTTCTCGATTCTGTCGATCGGCGATGCGATGGTTTCGCAGATTCCGTCGCTCTTCATCTCGGTCGCCGCGGGCGTCATCATTACGCGCGTGGAAGACGGCAACCACGATACCGAGCGTTCGCTGGGCACCGACATGTTCGGCCAGCTCGCGAGCAGCGCGCGTCCGCTGTTTTTCGCCGCGTTGCTGCTCCTCGGCTTCGCCGCCGTGCCCGGCTTTCCGGCGCCGCTTTTCATTTTGCTTTCGGCCGTCCTCGCCTTCACCGGCTACCGGCTCGCGAAGAAAAGCACGGGCCGCCGCACGACCGGCGCCAAAGGCGAGAGCGTCGGCGCTTTTCAACGCGCGGGCGCTAAGGGCGACGCGCCGTCCATTTTGCCGCGCGCTCCGCAATTCACGGCGCCCGTGGGCGTGCGGGTCGCGCCCGATCTCATCGTGCGGCTTTCCACCCCTCATCTCGACAAAGCCTTCGACGGCGAGCGCGCCGCGTTGCAAGACGAACTGGGCCTGCCGTTTCCCGGCATCGTGATGTGGACGGCGGAAACGCTGCCGTCGAATGCCTACGAGATCCTCGTTCACGACGTGCCCTGCTCGCGCGCGGAGCTTGCGCCAGGCAAGGTCATGCTGCCCGACGCCGCCGGCGACTCGGCGCTCGCCGCGCAATGCGAAGCGCGCGGTGCGGCCGGCGGCTTCGCGACGAGCTTTTGGATCGGCGAGAAAAGCGTTCCGTCGGGAGCGAAGTCTTGGCGCGCCGAGCAAGTCATCGCTCATGAAGCCATCACACTATTGCGTACGCGGGCTCACCAATTCCTCGGGATCCAAGAAGCGCAGTGGCTGCTCGACCAGCTCGGAGCGGACTATCCGGGCCTCGTCGCCGAAGTGACGAAGGCGCTGCCGTTGCAAAAAATTGCCGACGTATTGCGGCGGCTGCTCGAAGAGCAGGTTTCCGTGCGTAACGTCCGCGGAATCATGGAAAGTCTGATCGTTTGGGGTCCTAAGGAAAAGGACATGCTGCTGCTCGCCGAATACGTGCGCGGCGATCTCGCGCACTACATCGCCCATCGCGCGGCGGGCGGCGGGCGTACGCTCACCGCCGTCGTGCTCGACGTCCCCGTCGAGCAGCACATTCGGCAATCCATCCGGCAAACACCGACGGGCAATTTTCTCGCGCTGCCGCCCGACGAAATCAAATATTTCGTCGATAGCATCGCCGCCCATGCCGGCGACGCGCCGCGCCCGGCCACGGCCGTGGTCACGTCGATGGACATCCGCCGTTACGTCCGCCGGATGATCGAAAGCCGCCTCGGCTGGTTGCCCGTCTACTCCTACCAAGAGCTAGGCGGACACGTGGAGCTGCAAGCGCTCGGCCGCGTGACGATGTAACCCCCGCAAGCCATTTCCTCCGTCACCACCCATAGATATGGCTATCGTTCGCGGGTATGCCGTGCATGCCATCGACGAAGACGAGCTCGGCGTCGACCCATCCCTTGGCGCACAACGACGGAACGGCTTCGATTACGCGTCCCTGCTCAAGCGAAAAGGTCACGCCGCAAGCGGGGCCCCGCCGCGCCTGCCGGCCGGCAGCGCCGACACCTCGAACGACAGCGGCGCTACTGGCGAGCGCAACGGCGGCGCGTCAGGCCTCGCACAATCGCAAGACGGGGCCTCCGACAGCGAATCGGTGCGATCGCCGCAAGCCGACCAGGACGGCGGCGCCGAGCATTCCGATGGCGCGGCAACCGGCCGTGCGCCGGTATCGCCGGCCGCGGATGCCGAGCAAGGACGGAAAGCGCCGCCCGCGCAAACGGAATCGCTGACGCAGCAACTGCAACGGCATGACGCGCCGTACCTCGAAGCCCTTTCGCGCGAGCAACACACGGTTTTTTTGCTAGTCGACTACCTCGCCGCGCGTGTCGCCGATTTCTGCTCCGATCCGGCCGTCCTGGCTCAAGGACACTGGTCGATGAGCCTCACGCTCGACCCTTCGATCCTGCCCGAATGCAAGTTGTCCTTGACGCTTTCGCATTTTGACTTGGTGCTTCGGTTCGACACAGGTCATGCGAGTTCGAAGCAAATAGTCTTACATCACGGAGACGTTCTCAAGTGTCGACTCGAGGCGCTCCTGCTGCGGCACGACGCACCTCGCACGGTTCAGATCACGCTCGAATAGCGACGAGCCCGATCCGACTCATCTACGACAAGGTAAGCATGGAATTCACGTCACCGCCCTCGCCGGCCGCATCGCGCCACGGCCCGATCGTCCGGGGCGCGCAAGCACTCGCGACCCTGCCCGCGATCGACGCGCGATTGGCGCGCCTCGCGCGGCTCGCCGCCGACGAGCGGCTCGCCGCGTTACTGCATCTGAAGTTGGGCATTACGGGCCTCGCCGTAGGGACAGGCGAATCCGCGACGCTCGCGCAACCGGCTTGGATCGACCTCAGTCACGGCTTCGCGCATGCTTCGATCGCCATCGATCTAAGCCTGTATCCGGCGCTCGCGAGCGTTGCCGTCGACGACGACAGCCGCAACGCCTCGTCGGGCCGCCAAACCGACGTCATAAAGGACGATACGCGCGGAGGCGATATTGCCTTGCGTAACGCCGTTGCCGCGATCCTGCTCGCGCCGCTCACCGATCGCCTCGCCTCGCTCGGGATGCCCGACGTGCGCGTGCTCGGCGTGCGCCGCAGCCGCGAGCAAGCCGATCCGCGCACGACGCTATCGGTCGCGTTCCGCCTCGGCCAGCGCTATATCGAATGCCGCCTCGGCCGGCTCGACGACGCCTGTGTCGAAGCACTCGCGGCCGGTATCGCTCGTCAACGCATTCCATTCGCGCAGCATGCAAGCCAGATCCACGTACCGGGCCGACTCGTCGTGGGCGCGAAAACCTATCGGATCGACACGCTGCGCACGCTTCGCCCGGGCGACATTTTGCTGCGCGCCGTCGACCCCGCGCTTGCCGGCTCGCTTGCCACACCGCCGCGGGCCGCCGATCTGCGCGCGCTGTGGGGCACGCCCGGCGCCGCGCAATTGGCCGCCGGCGCACGCCTCGAAGGACACACGCTGACTTTAAAGGAGACCCCTACGATGAGCCATGAAACGCAAGACCACGACACCTCCCCCGCGAGCGGCGACGAGCCGATCGATATCGGCGAGCTGAATCTACCCGTCAAATTCGAACTCGATACCGTGCAAATGCCCGTCGTTCAGTTGTCGGCGCTGCGGCCCGGTTACGTCGTCGAGCTGCCCGTCCCGATCGTGGATGCTCGCATCCGGCTCACCTCGTACGGTCAAACGATCGGCACCGGCGAGCTCGTCACCGTCGGCGACCAGCTCGGCGTTCGCGTCCTTCAGATGATGCACGGCAATGGTTCAGTTCAGTGATTACACGGGCCTGCTCATCGCCGTCTTGGCGATGAGCATGTTGCCCTTCGTCGCGATGGTGGTGACCTCGTACGCGAAGATCGTCGTGGTCCTGAGCTTGCTGCGCAACGCGCTGGGCGTTCAGCAAGTACCGCCGAACATGGTCCTCAACGGCATTGCGATTCTCGTGTCGATCTACATCATGGCGCCCGTCGGCATGCAAGCGATGGCGAACATGCAAAACCGGCAAATGCCGAGCGAAACGTCGCAAGTGATGATCAGCGCATTCGGCGCCGCGAAAGAGCCGTTCCGCCAGTTCTTGATGAAGCATACGCACGAACGCGAAAAGCGCTTCTTCTTGCGTTCCGCCTCTGTGGTGTGGCCCAAGGCAATGGCCGCCGAACTGAAGGAGAACGACCTCATCGTGCTCGCCCCCGCGTTCACGCTGACCGAGATGACCGACGCGTTCAAGATCGGATTCTTGCTCTATATCGCCTTCATCATCGTCGACCTGGTTATCGCCAATGTTCTCATGGCGATGGGCTTGAACCAGGTTCAGCCGACCAACGTCGCGATCCCGTTCAAGCTGCTGCTGTTCGTCGTGATGGATGGCTGGTCCGCGCTGATGCACGGCCTCGTACTGACGTACCGATGAGCGGCCGCCGCCGCTTTGCACGAACCGTAGGAATCGCGCCATGGAAGTCGAAAACCTCGTTCGCCTCGCGATGCAAGCGATGCTGCTCTGTCTTTACGTCTCGTTGCCGATCGTGCTTATCGCCGCGATTACCGGCTTGTTGATCTCGTTCATTCAGGCGATCACCTCGTTGCAGGATCAAACGATCTCCTATGCGGTGAAACTCGTCGTCTCGATCGCCGCCATCGCCGTGCTTGCCCCGTGGGGCGGATCGACGATCCTGCATTTCGCCAATGAACTCGTTCAGCTCGCGGTGCCGTCATGAGCGACATTCGCTACGACAGCTTCGCTCAGCGCGAAGAGGCGATCGAACAAGCGCGCGCCGAGCAGAGCCAAACGCAGCAGCAAGCCGAACAGGCCGCAACGCAACATGCGAGCAACGATGCCGTACGTTTCAAGCGTCAGCGGCTGCTCAAGATGCGCCAAGCGGCGGCGCGCCGGCGCGCCGGCATGCAGTTGCAGGCCCGCTTCGCCGCCGCCCGCGCGAGCGCGGAACGCACACGAGGTTCACGCGCTCAAAAGTTACTGAGCGAGTTGAAGCAGCGCGGCGAATCCGAGAAGACCGAGAAGCATGGCGAGCACAAGACGCACGCGGAGCACAACGCCCACGGGGAACACAAAACCCATGAACATGCGGCTCACGGGGAACATCCGCACGAACCCGGTGCACAGCGCCGTGTGGAGCGGATGGATCGCGACGGCGGACAAGGATCGGGCCGCCAGCAGCAACAGCAGCAGGATCGACGCAACATCGTCAAGATCAAGCTGAGCAAGCGTATCTCGCCCTCGGCGATTCGAAGCGATCTACGCACGCTTGCCGATGCGAACGGCGACGAGCCGATCAAGCTCGAAACGCAAATGCGCCTCGCGTGGACACGAACCTGCCTAGGCTTCGGCGCGGCCCTGGCGCTCGATCCGAAAGCCGCCGTCACCCCCGTCATTCTCGGTTCTTCCCTCGATATGATCGCGGCCCGCTTCCGGCATACGGCATTGCGCGATGCCACGCGGCAAACGGGCTTGCTCGGCGTGAAGCACCAACTGCAAACGGTCCAGGACGAGCCGTCGTTCAAGCCGCAATCGGCGGGCGAATTGTCGGAGCGTCAGAAGGATTTGAATCTACTCGCGCCGCTATTCGTCCTTCACGGCGAGCGCCCGTCGACGCGTCCGCAACTGCGTTTGTCGGTCTGCCGCATCCGCACGTTGCTGTTCGCCACGGGCCAGGCCGTCGATCCCGCGCAAGCGCTGCGGGCCGAGCGCATGGCGCGCTCTGCGCGTGCCCAGCAACGCGACACGGAATGACCGCGAGCGCGACCAAGAGCCGCAGCCGCGCTTCGCAAAACTTTTGACCGGTTCGCATCGAGACCTACGAAACAAGCCTGCACCGATAGACTGAACATCAAGAAATCGACGAGCACGCAGCGGCAACAAGTGCACACCATCATGCGAGCGAAGAGGCAACCGAATTGAAACAACTGCGCATCTTGACCGGCGCGCATTCCGGCGCCCAAGTAAGACTGGTGCCCGGCACTTACCGGCTCGGTGCCGACGATGGCGCCGATATTTGCATCACCGATTGGACCGAAGCGAGCATTCGCATCGATCTAGACGATAAGGGCGTCGCGCGGTGGACGTTCGCGCAAGCGAGCCAACCGGTGCGCGACGTCGAAACGGACGGCGTGGAAAACGCAGCCGCACCGGCCGTTGCAGAGCCGGAGGCCACGGTGACGCTCGTGCCCGATCTCGTCCCCTTGCCGTTCGGCGAGATCGTACTGTGCATCGGCCCCGAGCAGGCGCAATGGCCGGCCGATGTCGACTTGCTGCGCATGCTGTGGGTCAAGCCGGAGGAGCCCGCCTCAACGCCACACGGGCTGCAAAACCCTCGCGCCATCGGCGTGGCTTTGGCTGGCGCCATGATCGCGGCAGTGCTCGTTGCCGGCGCGACGTTATTCGGCTCGAAGCCGCGCGACGCGCAAGCGATGCAAAGCCCCGACACATTGGCCACGCGAATCGCCAACGCGCTGCATGCGGCGGGGCTCGCGGACTTGCAAGCGGTCCCGCGCGGCAGCGCCGTCGTCGTGCAAGGAATGGTTGCGACGGCAGCCGAGGACGTCGCGGCGCGCGGCGTATTCGCCCGCGTCTCTCCCGACCAGGACAAGGTACTGCGTCAATACGACGTGGGCGAAACGGACCGGCGCAATCTCGAGGACGCACTCGCGATCGACGGCGCGCACGTGAAATATCGAGGAGCGGGCGTATTCGAGGTGGAAGGCACGGTCGGTTCGATGACGCAGTTCCACGCCGCGCTGGCCCGCGTCAAAAGCGATCTCGACACGAATATCAAGCGCATCGACGTGGCCGTGCGCGAACGCCCCGCGCCGATCGAAAGCGCGGGCGACTACACGGCGCTCATTGCGATTGGAGACGTGCGCTACGTCGAGACGCCCGATGGCGTGAAACACCTTTATCCCGGCAATGCGTCCGTGCCGGGCGAGCAGCATCGCCCGAGCGCTAAAGCACATTCGGTTCCGGATTGAGCGGAGCCGTTGATTTCAACGAAGTCGAACATCAGCGAGGTCATCACCATGTACGAAGCACTGCAAGCCGTCGCCGCCGATATGGCCGGCTTCGAAGCAACCCTGAATTCGCCGACGAGCCATGCGCGCGTCTTGCGCCTCACGTCGGCGCTCGACGACACCGTGAAGAACCTCTCGGCGAAGCTCGAAGCCGCAACCGTCGAGCGCGAGCGCGCGCATCTGCAAACGCTCCAGCGCGGCTTCGCCGCAGCCGGCCGAGTCGTGCAGCGCCTGGCCGACCTCAAGGCGCAAGCCGGCTTGGATGCGTAACGCGATCGTCTTATTTGAAGTGAAGCAGCAAAAGCAGTGAAGCAGTAAAACTGTCGTTCCCTAACCGTAATCTCTTTTCTTGGAGGCAACCATGGCAATTGGCGGATCAGCAAGTGCAGCCGGCGGCGCAATGAAATCGAGCATGAGCCAAATGATGCCGATGATGCAGCAAACGGCGCAAATGCAGATGGAAATCACGATGATGGAGTCGGTTCTGAACCTGCAACGCTCGTTGGCGTCGGCGGTAAAAAACGTCTCGACGACGCCTCAGTGATGGACGGCCTGTCGTCGGGGTGGTTCTTCTGCATCGACGTCAGGCATCTTCATCACTTCGGGCTACACGCCCGTCGGGACGAATATTCGCTCCGTTAGCCCCACCCTCGCAACGAGGGTGCGGCACTGCATGAACACCGGGAAATGGCATGAGTCTCGAACGTTACGTCGACGTGGTGCGCGAAACCTGCGCGGTGGTCGGATTGCCCGACGCCGAGCAAGTTCTGCAAACACGCACGCTCGAAGTGGAAGGCTTCGACGTTCGCATGGATCACTTCGAAAACGATCCGCAGGCGATGTATGTCAACTTCCACTACGGCACCGTCACCGCGGGCCGTACGCTCACGGTCTTTCGCCTCATGCTCGAGGCGAACCTGCTCATCTACGCGCAAGATCAAGCCCAGCTCGGGCTCGATGCCGACACCGGCGGGATGATTTTGATCTTGCGTTTGCCTCTCACGCCCGACGTCACCGGAGAGGTCATCGCCGACCTCTTTACCCACTACGCCGAACATGGACGCTATTGGCGCCAAAACGTCATCGAGTCGTCCGACGACATGTTCAACGGAATCGCCTCGGGCACCTACTACTGGTTAAAGGCTTGAACGCCCGCACCTGTTAGCGTGCATTCGCCTCGACAAATCCCACAGTTTGACAATTCACGCTTTATAAAACTATCAAAAATCCTAGGCCTTCGATTAATCGGCCTAATTTCCGTTGAATCTAAAATAATCCAAATGCTAGGCTTTCCTTCGTAGCGCTCGTTCCCACTTGAGCTTCGAACGAATAGGTGATGAAACGATGAATTTCTCCACCGCACCGAAATTGACACTAGCGCATTCGACGATTTTGGAAACGCCGCCCATCGAACTCGCGACGCTTGCCTCGACGATCGGCTACACCAGTATCGACTTACGTCTACATCCGTCGTTTCCGGGCTCGACTTACTATCCGCTCGGCACGGATTCGGTCGCCTCGCGTCAAATGGCCTCGCATCTGCGCAATGAGGGGATCGGAGTCAACAGTATCGAGTCGCTGGGAATCGGCCGAAACTTCGACACTTCGGAAGCGTTTCCGCTGCTCGAGGCGGCGTACGCGCTGGATGCGAAGAGCCTGACCGTGTTCGGCGACGATCCCGATGCCTTTCGCCTAACCGAGAACTTCGCCCGCGTCTGCGAGATGGCCTTGCCGCTTGGGTTGAACATCGCACTCCAATTCATGGCTTGGCGTCAGATCGCCTCGTTCGACGACGCGCTCGATATCGTCATGGCGGCGGGGCAATCGAACGGCTCCGTGCTCGTCGACGCATTGCACTTGTGGCGGTCGGGTGGCTGTGCACTCGACTTATGCGCGGCGCCGCCCGGTAGCATCCGCGCGGCGCAATTGTGCGACGCGGGCCCGATCGCGCCGGCGTCGATGCATGCGCGCATCACCGAAAACCGCTCGGGACGGCTGACGCCGGGCAAAGGCACGCTGCCGCTCAAAGACCTGCTGGCAGAGCTTCCGGAAGCCACCACGATTTCACTGGCGGTGCCGATGACCGGTTTCAACGACCCCGAACGACATGCGCGCAACGTATTCGAATCGACGCAACAACTGATCGAAGCGACGATGGAAGCCGTGCGGTAATGGAAGGAAAAACACTGAGCGCCGATTGCCGCTCCGCCGAACTCAATGGACGTTGGCGTAGGGAACGAGCACGACGACTCGCGTACGCGGCGGCCGCTCGCCGTCATGGGACGCAGCGCCCCCATCGGATCCTTCTATGCGCGGCGCGATGCCGCCGCTCGGCGCCGCGGCGATCAATACGGCTCTGCGCGAGGGCACATCCACCTGAACCGTGGATGGCGCACCGCCCGGCAATGCGAATTGCGCCGTCAATGCAACATGCGGAAAATCCATCGCCCCTTCCACTACCGGCGTGACGTCGAGCGACAAGCCCTCCGGCACATCGAGCAAAGAGGCGTCGCTGCCCGCCATCCCCACACCATCGTCGGCCGCGGCCACTAGCCTAGCCGCTCGCTCGTCCAATCGCACAGCCGTACCGTCGGCCGTCATGACATCGCGTTGCATCACCTTGGTTGCGCGTCCTTCCGAGACGAACTCGTTCAATTGGGCGGCAACGGCCGCCGCATCTTCGTCACTGAATGCATACCGGGCTGCCGGCGGCGTACCCGGCACGGCATAGGCATCCGGCGCCGAGCCGGCCACCGGCCGCCAATCGAACGGGAGCGCAGCCAACGCTTCGGGATCGACGTCGAACACGTAGCCCGAAATGCGCACGAGCGCCGGCCTCACATCGTAAGCGCGTGCCATTTGCGCGTCGGCCTCGAGCCGTTCCGGCCGATCGCGAATCACGATCGCGTTGTGATCGACGTCGGCTTCGATGAGCGGCAACGGTGCCTCGAATTCAAGCGGCACGCGACCGTCGGCGAACGGACGTTGCCGATTGAGCGCAAAACGCTCGCGCAATCGCGTCGCCACGCCGGGCCTAACCGACGGCGCGCCGCCGATCGTTTCTTGCCGATCGGCGGCCTGCGCCGATTGCAGCGTCACGACGCGCACGGCCGTGCGCACGCGCTCGCGTGCCTCGCGTTCCAATGCGCGCGCAGTCGACTCGACGCGTGCGACGTACGCCGGCGGCCCCGCCACGACGACCGTGCGGGTGGCTTCGTCCACTTGCGGGGCGAACCGCGCATCGCTGCCGCCCGTGCTCGACAATTGCGCGAGTACGGCGTCGGGCGTCGTGTAATTCAAGCGCATCGCCGACGTACGCCGATCCGCGTCAGGCGCCACGTGCACCGCCATGCCGTCGTAGTACCAGCTCACGCCGTAGGTCGACGACATCGTCGACAAAAATTGCTGCGGGGGCAAGTTGAAGCGGCCGGTCACGCTACCCAACACACCGGGCGCAACGTCGATTTCGACATGGGTCTGCGACGACAAGGCCGCTAATGCATCGGTCAGCGGCACGGCCTGGGCCGAGTAATCGAACCGTTCGGTTTGCCAAGGAATCGACGCGCCGCGCGCTTCGCGCGGCATGCTCCCCACGCCGATGCAAAGCAAGGCAGCGCAGGCGGATATCAGGTACGGGTTCATAGCGAGACGGCTCTCGACAATTCAATCAGGTTTACGGCTCGACCAAACCGATTCGAGCGTGGGCTCTTGCGAAGGACTGGGGGCCGCGGCCGACGGCGGATCGGCCGGCAGCGCCGCGGGGCGCGCCTCGGCACTCGTCCCCTCTTCGTCGCCGGCGCTCGTATTGAGGCGGTAGCCCGTGGCATAAACCGACTGGATCGTCCAGCCCACGCCGGCCGCTTTCAAATTGGCGCGGACGCGGCTGACGTACATGTCGACCGAACGCGTCTGCACGTTCGCATCCCAGCCCCAGACCACGCTGAGGAGGTCCTGCCGTTGCACGACCGTTCCCGCATGCGTGGCCAAGTGCCAAAGAATGTCGAACTCCTTCGTGCCGAGCGGATGCGTTGCGCCGCTCGCGACGAGCGCCTGCCTGCCTCGGTCGAGCACGCAGTCGCCGACGATCATCTTGCGACCGTCGACGTTCGTGCTGCTGGCTCGGCGCAGCACGGCGCGGATGCGAGCAAGCAAGACCGTTCGATCCACGGGCTTGACGAGAAAATCGTCCGCGCCCGTGTCGAGAATCTTGGCGATATCGGCTTCGGACGAGTGCACCGTCTGAAAAATGACCGGCACTGACGAACGGGAGCGCCCTCGCACGAAAGAAAGCAATTGCTCGCCATTCACGCCGGGCACGTCCCAATCGAGCAAGAGAAGATCCGCCCAATGATCGGCGAGATGGTTGCGCGCCTCGAGCCCGTCGTGAAACGACGTAACCTGATAACCCTCGGCTTTGAGCCAAGAGACGAGCATCGCATGCTGGGCCGGGTCGTCTTCGACGACGAGCACGCGGACGGGTTTGCCTGTCGTTTGAATCATTTCATCGCTCCCGCCGCGAACGCGCGCACCGAATCGCGCACGCTCGGCATGGCCGCCGCCGCGGAATCGGCCGCCCGCTGCTGCTTGACGACACTCGGCAAACGCATGACGAACGTCGTACCGCCGTCTTCATTGATTTGCGCGTGCAGCGTCCCGCCATGCAGCGTGACGATACGCGTGGCCAGCTTCAGCCCAAGGCCGAACCCTTTCGACGTTTTTTGCGCCAGTTCATCGAACGAATCGATGCGCCCTTTTTGATGGAGACCCGGCAAACCGCCCGCCGAATCCTTCACGCCGATTTCGACGATATCGTCTTGCAGCTTGAATGTGACAGACACGGTCGCACCGGCCGACGACGCCTGAATCGCATTGTCGATCAGGTTTTGCAGCGCACGCGCGACGAACGGACGAAGTCCGTTGACCCATGCGGGCCGGCCGTCTGGCAACCACAACCGCAGCGAGACACCGCGATAGACGGCCGCCACCTCCAATTGCGGCACGAGCTCGCGCAGCGTGGCGCGCAGGTCGAAGCGCGAGAAGTCGCGCCGCTCGAGATTGCCCACGACCGACGAAAACAAGAAATTCTCGCCGAGCCCCAGCGCATAGCGGGCCAACTCCCCGATCTGCCGCATGCCGCCGCATTGCGCGAACGTCGCGGCATCGAGTTCTTGCAATTGCGTCAACGCGACGATTGAATTGAGCGGCGAGCGCAGATCGTGCGATAAAAAGCGCAGCGAGGCGATTCGTTCGTCGAGCGCGCGATGCACCGGCGTGATATCGACGACCGCCACCGATGCTGCCACATAGTACGGATCGCCGCGGCCGTCGTCGTCCCCTTGCTCGTCGACGCGCGTGAGCTTGAGCCAACACCAGGTGCCCTCGATCTCGACTTCACGCCCTTGTTCGAGGGTCGCGTACGCCTCGGCGCCGCCGTGCAAGCAGAAGCTCAGTACGCTCTCGATCGACTCGCCCACGGAGATGGGGATACGCAGCATCGCCCGGGCGCGAGCGCTCGCGGCGACGACGCGCCCGTCGCGTCCTAACGCGATCGATCCCCAGGGCTGGCTGTCGAGCATCGCCTGCAAGCGCTTTCTGCCGGCATCGGGTTGCGCATCGTGCTGCGATTCGCGCTGAGCGGCGGGTTCGATGTGTCGGAGGCTTTCCATATTCATCCCTTGCAAAATGCACCCGGTCACGGTTCGATGATGCGTGGAGTCAGCAAGAACAAGCGCTCCATGTGACTGTCGTTCGTGCTCGTGGTCTTAAACAAGTTGCCGATGAGCGGTATCTTCGAAAGGACAGGTACGCCCGAAATGCCGTTGGAACGATTGTCGACGCGGTATCCGGCGACGAGCAACGCCTGGCCTTGCTTGATGAATGCCGAGGTGTTGATATTCGAACTCGTGACCACCGGCAGATTCGATACCATCTGCCCCGTGAATTCCCCATCCTCGATCGAGACGTCGAGCTTGATTTGCGTCGAGCCGTTTTCGCCGACGACCATCGGCAGCACGCGTAGCGAGACGCCCGTCGATACCGAGTACAGATCGGCCGACGTATAACCGGTTACGGGCACGAAGAACTGGGTCTTGTTCGCCATCACCGCTTCGAGGTTGTTCAGCGTCGTGACCTTCGGGCTCGCGTCGATCTTCGCTTCGTTCGTTTGCGTCAGCGCATCGATGCGCGTCATCAAGTACCGCCCGGCATCGCCGAGCACGGCCGCCATCGAGAGGCCCGTCGGCGAAACGGGCACCGGCGACTGCAACGACCCGTTCAACGTCGTGCCGCCGAACGTCTGCGTAAGCGTGCCGTTATACGTATTTTGCGGCAGCGTGCCCCCGCCCGTTTGAATGTCGACGTGGCTGTTGTGCGCGCTCCAATCCACGCCGAGCTGCTGTAGGGCATTGTCGTCGATTTCGATGATGTGCGCCTCGATCTCGATCAACTGCGGTTTGACGTCGAGCCGTTGCAGCAATTCGGGGTACTGAAACAGACGGTCGGGCGTGTCGCGCACGAGCACGGAGTTCGTGCGCGGGTCGGCTTGAATGACGGGCAATTCGTCGTCCTTCTGGCCGCCGCTCGCGTCACCGCCTGCGGGGGCGGCATTGTTCGCTGCTTGCGCGACGGGCGCCGACGGTTTGCCCGACAAGCCGGCGAGCGGTCCGCCGCTCGGAATCGGCGGCAACGGCGGCGTACCGGCCGCGCCGGTGCCGCCGTTCGGATAACCGCCCGCGTTCGAGCCCGCCACGTCGTTCATCGGCTTGGCCTTCATCACGCCTGCCGCCGCACCGGCCGCACCCGCTGCGCCCCCCACGCCCGATTGATTCGGGTGGTACATGCTATTGAGCAGCGAAGCGACGCCCGCGATCGTGACAGGCTGGCCGTCGACGTCCACCGTGCGGTCCGTCGCCCATGCGTGATGCAACGGGAACACGCGAATTTCCGTGCCCGAGCGGTGCGATGCGTTGTGATCGATCCGGTCCGCCACGTTCGACACCATCTGGACGTAGCCCGGCGGACCGTTGACGATGACGGCGCCTTGCGAGTCGTCGTAGATGAGCGGGAAGCGCTTGTCCGCTACGCCGAGTTGATCGAGCGTGCGCCGAAGCTGCTCGGCCGACGCGCTATCCAAGCGCAGCAGCGTGCTCTTCATCTCTCCCGGGGTGACGATGTCGAGCACCTGTCCGTCGTAGTACCAGACGAAGCCGAACGTGGCGGCGAGCGTATCGAGAAAGCGCTGGGGCGGCATGTTGAACCGCCCGCTGACCGAGCCCGACACCTCGCCGCCGATATTGGCCGGAATGCCTTGGCTCGCGGCGAGATCGCGCAGCACTTCCTTCACGTCCTTGCCGTCCGTCGAATAGGTGACCGTATTCGTCTTCCAATGCACCGTCGCGGCGGGCAGGCTCGGCGCGATCAGCGTCAGCGCGAGGCCGAGCGCGGCAAGCGGCGCTAAGCTGCGAAAGCGACGCCGTGTCGGGCGATGACGATCGTGTTGACGATGATTACGCACGCTTGCACTCTCCGGTTGACGCGACATGTTCAGTAAAAGGAATTGATGGTCCAGCCGGACACGACCGGCGACGTCAGCACGACATTGCCTTTCGGGCCGCAATAGCTCGTGTTATAGGGAGTTTGGATACCGTCGTAATTGGCCCAATCGGTTTCCAATACGACGTCGTAGCCTTTTGTATTCGGCGATGCGGATTGCAGAAGATTGACGTTGATCCCTGCGGCATCGTTGACGATCGTCGGCGATTGCGCCTGGTTGCGGCCGATGAGCGTATGGGTGTCGTTGTCGTAGATCGAGACGTATTGCGCCACCTGCCCTCGGTTGGTACCGATGATCTTCCCGCCTACGCACTGCTCGTCGTACATGTGCGCCCAGACGGCGGCCGAGATGATGCCCGGCTTGGACAGCTTCACCGTTCGCGTAATGGTGAAGCTATAGCTGCCCGTGCCGGAGTCGTAGCCTGGGTTGCCGCTGCCCGACGGATACGTTCCCGTGTACTGAAATTTGCATTCCGGGTAGTCTTGCGCGCCAGGGGTACCCATGATGATGTAGCAACCCTGATCGCTACCGCCCGGGCTGATTTGCGATTGGTTCTGCCACGTGCCGTTCTGACAGGACAGCACGCTGCCCGAGCTGTCCATCGAAATCTGGCCGGCGGAGGCGATCAGTTTGGAGTCGTCCGGGCACCCGTCGCCGATGTTGTTCGTCTTCGTCAGATCTAGCCGCGCTGCGGCGATCAGCGCATCGCCGATGATCAGATTACCGTTGTTGTCGACGACGAGGGGGTGCCATCCGTTGTTGCTGCCGGTGCCTGAGTATTGCCAAGGTACGCCGGTCGACAAGACGAGTGTGACGTCGCCCACCTTCACATTCTTTAGGTTAAGGCGGTCGGCGTCCGTCGCAACGGGATCGAGCCAATAGGCCGAGCCCGCGTACTCCCAATCGCCTGGAGACACGCAGACGAGCAAACGGCCGTTCGCGTCCGTCGTGATCTTACCGATCGCATTGGACACCTGGTGATTGCAATCGGCATCGAGCACTTCTTTCGCATGGGGCACCGTGTCGTTCAAATAGATCGGTGCATGAACGGCATTTGCGTCGGGATAACCCGCCACCCGCGAGCGATATAGGAAGTCGGGGTTTTTGTTCGCGACTGCACTTGTGAATACTTCGCTAACGAGGTGCCCGGCGGCCGTGGGGAGGCTGCCGCAACTCTGCCCCGTCGGATTGGGGGCGCCGATGATCCACGCGCCGTAGGCGCCGTAGGCCGCGCCGTTGTTCGCCGCGCCCGAGGCGATTTTGGATGGAATCGAGCCGCCGCCCTTTCCAGCATTCGCCGCGATATAGCCGAGTTCGAGATCGGGGATCGTCTGCCCGCCTTCTGTTACGAGCAGTGCGTCGATGCCGGTCGGGCTGGCTGTTACAAGCAAGCATGGGGACTGACCGTATGCGTTTTTATCTTGGATGCTTGCCGGCAAAAAGGAGGCCAATTGTAAAGCACCGGGTTGCGCTTTCAGCGGCACCACCACCGGAGACTTGGCCGCCACATCCGATGCAAGCTGCTGGTAATTGGCCTGCACGAGTTGCGTCGCGGCGGTGGCGAGTTGGGCCTGATATTGCGCGGCTTGCTGGTCGCGGATGTTCTGCATCGATGTGTTGATGAGCATCGACAAGCCAAGGAACATCAAGGCAGCAATAAACAGCACGCCCAGCGCTTCGACGAGCGTGGCGCCGCGTTGGCGACTGCGTGGGCTGAAGGTGATCGAACGCCGCATCGGTTGGCCCCCCTCAGCTCGCATAGACCTGCGCCAGCCATACCGGGCTGCCGTTCGGAATCGAGGCCGCTATACCCGCGGGCAACGGGATGGCAATCGAGACCTTCGACGGCGGTATTTCCTTTCCGTTAAAGGCCCGTCCCGCGAATACGGAGCCCAAGGCGAGCTGCGAAATTTCCGCGACGATCTCCGGCGAGACGTTGCTCGTCGTATAGACCACGACCGTATGGCCTTGCACGTAGTTTTGCCACATCGTGTTCGGCGTGTAATTGGCGACCGGCGTCAATTGATTCGATTGCACCGCGCCGTTAAACGCCGGATGCGCCGTCGCGTAATTGATGACCATTTGCCGATACGCAGCCATATTCAAGGCGAGCGCTTGCGTCGACGTCGTGGCTAAGACGTTCATTTGCTCGCCGACGAACGTCTCGTAGCCGGCGATCAGCATCGCTAACACCGCGAACATGGCAATCGCTAACACGGTTTTCTCCGTAGTAGGGATGAGCAGGGCCCGCCGGCGGGTGGGCCGGCGAGGGGTACAAGGATCGAACGACGTTACTTAGTTAGAGGTCCAAACTACGTCGCCGGCGCTCGACCCGCATGAGGTTTGGGCATCGGCCGGAGAGATCGGAGGTGTGTGAGCTGCCTTATCGGCCGGCCCAGTGACCGAAACCCACCCGTTGGAGGTCGCCGTCATTGCGTTGACGCAAAGATCGGCAGGCAAAGAGGTGTAAGTGATCGTGAATTGCTGCCCAGAGGCTGCCCCGGAAACCTTCACCCCACCGTTCCACGGCGCTCTAACCGTGGACGCTCCAACAGACAGGGTCTGAGGAAACGCCTTTGCGGTGATCAGCGTCTGCGTGATATCCGTGGTCCCGTAACTGCCCTGCGTCGTCATAAACAACTTGCGTGTCGCAGTTTGAATGGCAGATAGCTGCGAATTCACATCGTTGGCATTGGAACTACTAAACGCCGTATTAAGCAACGCGATGGCCCCAATCACGACGATCGCGGCGATCCCCAAGTAGGCGATCCCTTCGAGCAGCGACGCCCCTTTCTGCAACCGACGTGTCTTCGAATACTGATGCTTTTTCATTTGGTCCCCCAGTTCATCAATGACGGCAATGTCCAAAATCCCGAAGTGCCGCTTAGCGCATCGCGCGCGTGACGGCTGCGATTTCCTGCTGAATCCCGAAAAACCCGGTAATAAGCCATGCGATGACCAGAGCAAGCACGATGATGGCTGCACCGTTCAACACCTTCATCTGCACGGAGATCGTCTCCACCCCTTCCTCGAGCCACTCTTCCGCGATCGTCTTCAAAGCCTCCGAAAACCCGCTGTATTCGGAGTAGACGCATAAGTCGTCGACGATTTCTTGCGACGGAAACCGATAGCCCGCGTTACGCATTGCCTCGCCGGCATTGAGGCCCGATTTCACGCCGAACAGCGTGTCGTCGATCCGCGCGCGCAGCCACGGCCGCGCATTCGTCGCGAGCCTAAGCAGCGACTTCTCGACCGTGAACCCAGACGCCTGCAACGACGAAAAGGCCATCAAGAAACCGCTCCCCACCACGAGCCGGTAAACCGAGTAAGGCGGCACGCGGTCGAGCGCGGTACGAATGCGGCCGTTCCAGTGCGGCATCGACCAGCCCACGAGCGCAACGAAGAGCCCGAGCACGGCGAGCGAGGGCCACAGCCAATGCTGCACGAAGCCCGACATCACATAGAGCGAACGTGCCGTGCCATGCCAATCGGCAGGGTTGGCGAATTGCTCGAACCGCGGAATGACGCGCGTGCCGAACAGGTATAAGTAGCAAACGACCATCGCGAGCACCATCACCGGATAGGCGATGCCGCCGAGAATCGCCGAGCGAATCTTGCGGCTCGACTGCACGACGCCCGCCACCGAAACGAGCGCCGATTCGATCCGCCCCGCTTGCTCGCCCGCCAAGATGATCAATTGCTCCGATTCCGGCACCCAACCCGCCATGCCCTCAGCCAGCATGCCGCCGTTTTGCACGGCATGACGCCAATCGCCAAGGACGATCGCCATCGCTTCTTTCGGCTTACGTCCGCCATGCGAGGCGCGCAACTCCAGCTCCTCCAGCACCTTCAAGAGCGGCAGCCCGTTCGAGAGCATCTTGCTGATCTTGCGATAAAGCCGCAGCCGCTCGCCCGTCGTCAGTTGCAGTTTCGCGAACGCGCGCTCGAGGTCGGGCAGCGCGAACGGCAAGCGAATGAAATCAAGCCGCACCATAATTGGCTCCGATCACATTGCCGCCGAAGCTGTCGTAATCGACTTGCTCGGTCAGATGCCCGACGACGCGCTCGGCCATGCGTGGATCGACGAGGCCGTCGAGCACCTTCTCGATCGCGTGATCGACGACGGTTTGCCCATCCAAGTGCCGAATCCAATAAGCGATGGCGCCCGCCTTATCGCCATCGCGCAGCAAGGCAAAAAATCGCGCGTCGGTGCGGATCACCTCAGCCACCACGGTTCGTCCGATCGTCCCGCGCTCCCGGCAATGCTCGCAGCCTGGGCCCGCCAAACAGACATCGCCGATGCGCGCCCCGGCCACACGCTTGATGCGCGACACGAGCGGCGCATCGAGTTCGTGCAGCCGATCGGCGAAGCGCTCCTTGCAATGCGGGCAGAGCAGCTTGACGAGGCGCTGGCTGATCAGCCCCGTCACGACGGTCTCGTCGGTGACCATACGGAGCGGCAAGCCGAGGTCGATCAGACGGTCGACGATGGCGACCGCGCTGTTCGCATGCAACGTCGTCCAGACCTGGTGCCCCGTCATCGATGCGCGCAATGCCGTTTGGGCCGACGCGCGATCGCGAATCTCGCCGATCATGATCGTGTCCGGGTCCAGCCGCATTGCGTTCGCAATCGCTTCCGCGAAAACCGCCGAACGCGCCTCTTCGCCGAGCGCGTTGACGACTGGCGTTTGCACGGCACCGGCGATCGGATATTCGACCGGATCCTCTACGGTGATGACGTGAATCGTCCCGTCGGTATCCTTGATCTCGCTCGCAAGCACGCGTTGCAGCGTCGTCGATTTGCCCGACCCCGTCGGCCCGCTGATGATGTTCATCCCGATCGGCTGGGCCTTCAGGAATTCGAGCGCGTCTGCCTGCGCATCGGTAAAGCCGAGGCGCTGAAGCTCGGTGGTATCGCCCGCGTCGTTGTAGAGCAGGCGCAATACCATCAAGCTGCCTTCGCTCGTCGGCGCGGTGGCAATGCGAACGCCGAACAATTGATCGGGCAACTTGTCGCGGTCGCCGATCGCGGCGTCTTGACGCTCCGTCGGCTTATACGTGTTGTCCGATACGCTCGCCATCGCCGCATACAGCGTGGCCAGCAGCCGTTCGCCCTGCTCGCGCGTCTGCTCCTTCACGCGTTGAAGCTCGTTATGCACGCGAAACAAAATCTCGGTGCTAAAGCGATGAACGCGAATGTGAATGTCCGATGCGCGTTCGCGGCAAGCCTGCGCGATCAGCTCCTTGGCAAGGACTTGCATCGCCGTATGATCGAGCGGCTCCGCGCCCGCACGGCAACGCTCGCGATACGCGCGGGCGACCACGTCCAGGCCGACGAACGTCGGCACATGCCGGTGACTGAGGCGATCGAGCCGCGCCCGGTAAGAGAGCACGAACGGGTTCATCGCCTGCCCTTCGGCGATCAAGAGCCGGCCGTCGTCGAGCAAGCAAAGAAACTTGCGCTCCTCTTCGCTGGCGGCGAACTCGCCGCTATCCGATAGCGCCTTCGCGTTCGCAAGGTCGAGCGGCTCGGCTTTCGTTTTGAATTCCGAGTGCTTGATGCCCAATGCGGCCCGCGCGGATTCCACCGACGTACGCGACGGATGCAGCGGCACGGGGACAGCGGAATGGGACTTCGCGTTCAGTATGCGCATGATCAGTTCCTCGGCAGCGGCGGAAAGCCTGTGGCGTTCGACTCGGGGGCGCCGGCATAGGCCGATCCATCCCACGATCCGACCATCGGCAACTGAACTTTCGCGCCGCCGCGCACTTGCGCATAGACGGCATTGGGCTTGATCGAGACGATCCTCATGCCGTTGGGCAGCGTGTCGCCTACCTTGACCTCGAACTCGCCTGCGTTACGGCTCTCGAGCGTCGCGAACAGCTTCGTCCCAAGTCCTTCGACGGCACGCACGCGCACTTCGTCGGGACCGCCCGATCCATTCAAGCGATTCAGCTCAGCGGTACGCTGCGCGATTTGCGTCTGCGTTTCGAGCTTCTTGAGTTCGGCTTTCAGCACGACCGTCTCGCCCTCGAGCCGCGTAAGCGCCGCAACGGTCGCTTGCGCTTGCGGGGACGGCGCATCGACGACAGGCGGCGGAGACGTCATCGCTGCGGCCGGCGTGGCCGACGCGGAGACCGGAGCCGCCGCCGGCGTTTGCGGCGCGGCATGCGCGAGCGGGGACAGCGCCAGCGCGACGCAAGCGAGCGCAATCGCTTGCATGCTTTGGATCGACTTACCTTGCATAGATCTCTCCTTCCACAACCCAAGCGCCGTTTTGATACGACGCCTTCTGAAGTCGAACGCCCGGTTGATCGAACAGCGGGGCGACGAGCGTGGGCGCAATGCCTTCGAGGTTCGCCGACAAGCGCCAGACGCGCCACGTGGGCGCGGCTGCGGGCGGGTCGTGCCTGCCCGGTAATGAATTGACGATGGTCGACTTCACCGAGGTGTCGTCGCGCTGCTGCACCGCGTCTAGCTTTAATGCCACGCCGAGCGGCTGAAACGCATCGAGTAAGCGCAACCGCAACTGCGTTTCCGCATCGAGGGGCTCATCGTCTAGCCGCGATGACGGAAGCTGCACCGTCATCACGGCCCGATCGCCGCTACCGTCGATCTGCGCGCTCGGCTGCGCGGCCAACAAGAAGCCGACCGTCGAGCCGTTGCGCGACCACACGTAGCTCGCGCTGGCTTGCGAGCACGAATATTCGTCGAGTTGCCAGCCGCCCGGCGATAGGATGCCGAACGCACGTAGACACGAACGCAGCATTGCCGAGGGCGTCGGTTGCGTGGCCCACGGATGCACGATCGGCGCGGGCGCCCCACTGCGATTGCCGTTCGCGACCGCGCGCGCTTTCATTAGCGCAACCATCTTGTCGAACTCGACTTGACGCTCGTGGTCGCGGTACTTCGCATACCCGAAGGCGACGCCAAGCGTGAGCGTGGCCACGCCGGCGGCCACGAGCAACGGCGTGCCAAGCGAGCGCCGCACCGGTTGCACGGCCAAAGCGCGCGGAACGCGCAGCTTGCCGTTACGTTGCGGCAGCAACTCGTCGAGGCTGCGTTGGTAGAAATTGTGGAAGCCGAGGCTTTCGAGTTCGGCATCGCCGATCACGACGTTCCAGCCGCCCAAGCCGTAGTCCGCGATCAATCGATCGAATACTTCCTCGCGCGAGCCGAGCCAATCGCCGTTCGGCAAAAAGACGTTGTCGCGCACCGCGAAGTAGGCCCAACGACCGTCGGGCACCTTGAACGCCCCGAGCCAATTCGGCGCCGGCTGTTGACGCCCGTCGTAATGCGCGCCTTGCTTCGCGATCGCCTCGCTCACGATCGCGCCGAGCGACAGCAGTCCCGGCTGTACGCCGTCGCGCGCACTTGAGAAGCCGGCCTCGGCCACGTCGCGGCCAATGCGCACGATCAGCAGATCGAAATTGAGCTTGTGCGCGAGCTCGATCGCTTCCTTGCGCAACTCCCGGCGCCGCGACAGCGACTGCCAGAACAGTCCGCTCACGAATCGCTGGCGGCCGATCTGGAGGACGAGATTGGACATGATGTGCCCCTTGGCGCGTGCGTTATGCGCCGGCCGCCGACATCGAAATCGGCGTGAGCAGAATCACGATGATGTCGCGCGAGCGCGTGGCCTCGAAGCCGCCCCCGAACAAGTAGTTCTGCGCTTTGCCCGTGCCGCGTTGCGTGAGATTGTCGTTCGTCCCTTCATAGCCGCTGATGACCAGCGTCGATCCCGATTTCATCGCCACACGTTGCAGGAAGTTGCGCGTATCGATTTCCGGCGTTTGGATTTGCAGCGGATTGGTGCCGCCGCTCGACACCTGCTGCAACTGGATCAACGACGACAAGTTCGTATAGAACTGCAACAAGATGGTGCCGTCGTCCAACACGTGCGGCAGCAACGTCATGTTGAAACCCGTCGTCACCGTGCCCGGCGTCAGCGACGTTTCCGAGCCCACGTTGGCCGTGTTCGTCGTCGAGATCGAGGCGAGATAGCCTTGCTGCGTCGCGACTTGGACAGGCACGGGCTGATTGTTGAGCGTCGTCACGGATGCGGACGTTTTGCGTCGCACCTTGCCTTGTTCCGACAAGGCCGAAATCGCGGCCACCGTTCCGTTCGCGCGGCTGTTCGGCGTGATGACCGAGGCCGAGAACGACACGGGATTCGTAAGCGTCGCGGGAAACGAGTTCGCGAGATTGAATCGCGTTCCGAGCGCTTGATAGAAGGCGGTCCAATCGATGCCGTAGCTGTCCTGGTCGGATAGCGTGACCGTGAGCACCGTCACGTTGATCATGACTTGCCGCGACATCACGCGGTTTTGCTCCTGCATGAAGTTCGCGACGCGCTCGAGTGCGTCGGGCGTATCGGTAACCGAGATCGAGCCGGTGGCTGGCGAGGACACCACCTGCCCGTACGGCGAGAGCATCGCTTTGATCGCGGCATCCAAACTGCCGAAGATCGACAACTGCGTATTGACCAGCGTCGTCGAGCTGTTGTCCGAGGACACGCCCGTGCCGCCCGAGCCGCCCGAGGTACCCGTCGAACCGATCGTGCCGCTCGTACCGCTGCCGCTCGCGTTCGAGTTGGTGGCCGAGCTGACCACATTGGCCTTCACCGCCGAATCGCCCGGCACCGCGCTGACTTGGAACGTGCGCGTATCGGTGAAATAGAAATCGACGACCCCGTTCGCGTATTTCCAATACACGCCGAACTGTGCGCAGGCCGAATCGAGCAACCCTTTCAGATCGCCGTTGCTGTAGACGATATGCAGCGGCATGGCGCTGCCGCCTGTACCGCCCGCAAGCGAGCCGCGCGCCGTGGGCAGCGGGGGTTTGACCGCGACTGCGCCGTTGGCGTTGCCCCCCGCCGAGCCCGAGCGCCCGTCGCTCCCCGCGACACCTTCGAGCGTGCGCTCGGCCGCTGCGTTCGCATCGGGGGCGACCTTCGTCGGCAATTGCGTGAGGCGCGTCACGCGTTCGGCGAACTCTTGCAGCGAGGCGACCGATCGATCGAACGTCGCCGGTTGCGCGAAGATCGCGGGCAACACCGCCTCCGTGCCGAGCTTCACGGTGCGGCCGGACAGCCAGATGCCGTTGTCGACGACCACGTCGTCGAGCGCGCGAACCGCATTGTGGCCCTTGCTCGTATCTGCGACGAGCGCATGGCTATGCGCGGCATCTTGGTCCGCCGCATCGCTGATGCGTTGCGAAAGGCCGGAACAGCCCGCGTTCATTAGGAACACTAACGACATAACCATTGCCGTGCAGCGTGTCGAACGGATGTTGCGCATCATGCTGCCCCCTTCGCGACGATTCGCAGAACTTTGTTACCCCGGTACAGAACCGCCTGAATCGGCGTGTCGGATTTCTTCAGCGCTTCGACGACAGCTTCCAATGCCTGCTCGAAGGTGCCCGTGACGGTGGCATCGGCATCGACGCCGAAATCGATCGGCACGTCCCACACGAGTTGCCATCCGTCTTCTTTCGCCCAGCGCGTAAGCACGGTCTTAACGGTATGGTCCGACAGCGAGAGATGCCAGCTTCGAATCGGCTCCGACGGCGCCGGAGGCGCATCTGTATGCGGGTCGGACGCAGCCGGTGCGCTAACCGTCGTCGCCACAACCGCTCGGGCGTTCGCCGGCGAGCTTTTGGGGGGTGTCGTGTTCTGGGCGGATGCGGTAGTTCCCGTGCCCGGAACGCTCGACGTGCTCGCGATATTCGAGCGCGATACCTCCGTGGCTGGCGACACAGGTGCCGGGACCGGCGCCTTGGACACGACCGGTGCAGCCGGTGCAGCGGGTGCGGCAACAACCACCGGTTGCGCCGGCGCGGAAAGCATCGCGGGCTTGGCGAGAGGGGTTGCCGTTTGATTCACGGCACGATTCGCTTCGGGCGAAGCGCTAACCGCCATGGGCTGCGCGGCGGCCGGCGCCGATTGCATCGCCGCGAGCAACGGCGGTTGCGCCTTGAGCACAGGCACGGTCGGCGCTGCCGGCGCGTTGGCATCGGGCGGCAAGCCCCATACATGTCGCATCGCGAGACTCGCATCGTCGCTCATGGCACTGCCGGCCGCGCTCAAGTTCGCGCGCACCGTGACGAGTCGAAGGCGTACGTCGACGTCGGCGCTCAGCGTGGGATCGGCGGCAAGCGCCTCGCGCAGCGCGACGACGAACGGAACATGCGCGTGCCAACTCACCGGCACGTCGGCCCAGGGCCCCGCGTTGGGCATGTTGATGCTGTACGCGGGCGGGACGATTTGTTCGAGCGCGTGTCGAAGAGGCACACTGCGGCCGCCCTCTTCGACGCGCGGCACGGCGCGGGCCTCGCCCGCGACGCGTACCTGCTCCGAATCCAACGATTTCGCCAACGCCGCGGAGCCATCGGCGATGCCGCATGCCATACCCGCGAGAACGGCAATGCACACTGTCAGCTTCTGCATATTCTTGTCCTTGCCGATTCGATCAACAAAGCCAGCGGCAAGCCCGGACACGCAAACCGCGTCCGACGATATGGGCGAAAGTCTGCACCCTCGTAGCCGTCCCCCCACGAGACGGCTTGCCTGCCGCCGGTTTCGCTCCAGTTGCCCACACCGTCCGGGCCCGGAATCTTCCGGCTGTTTCGTTTGTTTTGGACTGCTTAAGCCTGCTTTACTTTGACTGCGTTAATTCATAAGCTCGCGACATCCGCCGCGGTGACTCGCTGCGCAGCCTTCGATGCGCCCCGCGGCCTTCACTTCAAACCACCACTTACCGCTATGACTACCGACTTCGGCACGATGCGCGATCTAACGCGCGAGATACTGGACCTCGTCGATTTACGCCAAACCTTCACCGACATCCACATCGAGCAAGATCGCCCCATCATGATCAAGACGCCGCGCGGCTGGGTCGAAACGGGCGACGGCCCCGTGCTCTTCGAAGAGATGTTGCCGATGCTCGATGCGATCGATCCCGACTGGCAAACGCGTCTCGCCGTCGGCGCCCTCGATCGCCCGTTCCTGCTGACGCGCTGCCGCTTGCGCTGCAACGTCTACCGCAGCTCGGGCGGCCGCAAAACCGTTATCTCGATGCGCCGCTTGCCGCTCGAGCCGCTTGCGCTCGACAAGCTCGGCTTGCCTGCGTACGTGAAGACGATGCTCGAAGCGACCAAAGGCCTCGTGCTCGTGACGGGCCCCACGGGCTCCGGCAAAACGACGACGATTTCGTCGTTGCTCGATCACGTCAACCGAACGCGCAACTCGCACATCATCACGATCGAGGAACCCATCGAGTACTACCTCGACAGCCGCCAATCGATCGTTTCGCAGCGCGAAGTGCCCACCGACACCTCGAGCTTCTCGGCCGGCCTGCGCGAGGCGCTGCGACAAAAGCCCGACGTCATCATGGTGGGCGAAGTGCGCGACCTCGAAACGGCCGAGACCGTCTTGCAAGCCGGCGAATCGGGCCACCTCGTATTCGCCACGATGCATACGAGCAGTGCGCTCAGCACGCTTACACGCTTGTTGTCCTTCTTTCCCGCCATGGAGCGCGAACGCCACGCCGTCTCGCTCGCCAACTCGCTGATCGGCGTCATCTGCCAGAGCCTCGTGCCGACCGAAGACGGCGAGAACTTCGCACTTGCGAGCGAACTGCTCTTCAACACGAACCAACAAGTGAGCAAACTGCTCGTCGACCCGAACAAGCTGCATTTCGTGGGCGAGTTCATCCGTCGCAAGGAAGACAACATGTCCCGTTCCATGAACGAACATCTGGCTTCGCTCGTCTCGCGCGGCACGATCTCGTCGCGCGACGCGCTGCGTGCCACCTACAATCGGATGGAACTGCATGAGATGCTCCAAGGTTCGATCAAGCGTTGACCGGATTAAAACCGGTCGGACGCACGTCGCGCACGATGTTTGACAAAGATTTACAAACTCGCGATGCGCCGATTATCGGTAGCGAAACTTACCTTTATCTGACGCTTAGCGGTACATCTTATTTGTACAAAAAAGAAAAACCGCACTGCGCACGCTTCCTGAGACCCCAGCCTTATCGGCACGGGAGTATAGCGTGCGCATTAGGGTTTTCACCAGAGCCAATTTAGTGCATGCGTAATGTTTCATTTATATTTCCGAGCGATTCACTCGGTTTAATTTTCCGACTATCGCATCGATAGCGTTTTATGAGGTCATCTCTTCCGTTTGTTATGAAAAGGTTGCACTGGCAACCATAGAGGCGATCGGCGCGCGCTTCGCTTCGTTTTGGAAGTTGGGACTTCGCGAGAGAAAGCGCTCCAATGGGTGCGGTCACGTACAACTGCCGCATTGGGGTAGTTGCTCAAACAACGCCCCACTTCGCTCCGGCGCAGAGCCGGTTACTTTACGAGGAAAGCGCTATGAACGAAACTGCCTCTATTGGTACCAATACCTCTACCCCGGTAGAGGCCGACCTCACCGCCCCTCACGGCAACACCGAAACCCCGTCCGGCCCCGAGCATCGATCTAGTCATCAGAGCACGTCGCCGCAGCTAGGAGGCCTCAGTTCGCGCCCAGGGTTCAATAACAACGCCTTACTGCACAAAACCGAGGACGTCGGGAACGCGGGCAACCAGCTCTCAGGCACGGCCAACCACGTGATGAACTCCAATATGGAAGCGATGATGCAAATGCAAATGGAAGCCGCTCAACGCTCCATGGCCGTCAAGCTTATCGAGACCACCATCGAATTCCAAAAGGATTTGGTGGGCAGCGTGTCCAAAGCGTCGCAAAAGATCCAATAACGTTGGGTTCCCATCCGGCCTTTCTTTTTTATTCAGTTGTAGCGAAATTGAAAGCGATACGATGCGCCGCATTCCCGCGGCGCATTTCACATTTATGCCGCGCCGCTATGCTAGAGCCCCGCTTCGGCGCAACGTAACAAACCATCACAATTCGAACGAAGACGCGACCGCCGTTGAGAAGATTGCAGCCAAGACACAGGGTGTCGATCCGTTTGCAAGCACAACGATCTCAATGGAGTGTGTCATGTTCTCGAGCCTTTACTTCGCCGTCGTTTCCGCACTCTCGGCTCACGAGCGCTTTCCCACTTATACGCGCAAAGTCATCGCCGGCCAATTGACCGATGCCTGCTCGACCGCGGCAGCGTGGTCGGAGCCCGACGGCACGGGCCGCGACACCGATCACACGGCGCTGCTTGCGTATGGCGACGCGCAATTGGTGCTCGGCCGTCCCGTGGAAGCCGAGGAAACGTATCGCTCGGCGCAACGCCTCATTCGCGATTGCCGCATCACGCTACGCACGGTCTCGTGCCGCAACGCCGGTTGGCAAGCCTTCTTCCAACATCGTTTCACGACTGCGCTCACATGCTTCGCGCGCATTAGCGGCGACGCGCAAGCCACCGATCGACAAAGGATGGAAAGCCTTGTCGGCGAAATCCTCGTGCTTCATCAATTGGGCCGGCTATCGTCCATTGACGCACGTGCCGACACGCTCGCAGCCCTAGCCGCGCAAGCCGCAGATCCGCGTTGGTCGACGCTTGCCTCCTCGTTGGCGCGCGATCTTCGCATCCAACAGCACGTGCGCAACGCGCAGGAGCTGCACGATCACATCTACTGGCGCTCGATCGAATCGGACCGGCCCGCCTTGGCCGAGGGTGTCGTCGATACCGCAAACGTTAAACCCGATGCACACATTGCACTCATCGAAGCGCGCCTCGCCTATCTGGCTCATCTGCAAGCATTTGCCGCGGGGCGGCGCGAAGTCGCCGACAAGCTCGATGAGCACCTGCATTGGGCGGCGCGCGCGGGCGTTAGCTCATACCACCGCGGCCTTTGCCTCGAAATCGCCGTCGCGGCACTCGCGGCCGGCGCACCCAACACGGCCGAATCGATGCTCGAACAGTGTCGAGTCAGTCAAGCGCAACAACCTTGGCATGAGCGTTGGTACTTGGAGTACGCCTATTGCCTGTCCAAAGTGCGTCAGCGTCAAGGCCGCATTCAGGAATACGCGCAGCTCTACGGGCGCTATGCGCTGGCTTCGATTCGCCACGTGCGTGCGGACAACATCTCGATGACCGGTGCGACCGCAGATTCGCTGCAAGACATGCGCCAACCCGTGTCCGACGATGTGAGCGCGCGCCTGCCCGGCAAATACCGGCGCGCCTATCGCTACATGATGGAGAACCTCGACCGTCACGACCTATCGGTGCGCGAGCTGGCCGCCCATATCGGCGTCAGCGAACGCGCCATCCAGGCGGCCTTCAAGACGCACCTCGGCTTGTCGCCGTGTCAGCTCATCCGCCGCCAACGGATGGAACGTATTCGTCATGAACTGACACGCGACGATGGCCACTCGCCCGGCGTGCTCGAAGTGGCGAATCGTTGGGGCGTTCAGCATCGCTCGACGCTCGTCAACGGCTACCGCAAGGTGTTTCACGAGGCACCTTCCGAAACGCTCGCACGTTGATCGTGCATTCGACCGAGCACAGACATAGATCCTGTGCGCGCTATTCATTCGCCTGATATTCGCCTGATCCGTGAGGTCGTCATGGAACCCTTCGATCCGCCTCGCTTCATCGAAACCGATCATCTATTGCTTCGGCCGTTCGCCGAGGGCGATGCACCGCAGTTCTATCACGCGTTGTTCGGCGACCCGGAAGTCACCGAATGGTTGCCCACGCCGACGCTCGAATCGGTCGACGATGCACGCACCATGATTCGCAAAATGCAATTGGGCTGGGAGCGCAAGACGTGCTTCGCCTGGGCGTTGGAGGACAAGCGCACCGGGTATCTGACCGCGATGATCGAAATTCGGCCCAGCCTGCCGCGAGTCGAAATCGGCGTGGCGATCAGCATGCGCGAGACGCATCGCCGCCGGCGCGCGGGGTTGCTGGCGCTGCGCAAGCTCATCGATTGGATCATCGCCCAACCCGGCGTTCATCGCCTCTTCGCGTGTTGCTCGCCGCAAGCCGCATCGACGCCCGTGATGGAAAAGCTCGGGTTCAAGCTCGAAGGGCGGCTATGCAATTGGGACGCACGCCCGAACGCGGGCCTTAAGATCGACGACGCGCTCATGTTCGCGTTGACCAAACCTTCTCTCGAGCCGTCGCCCGACGAGGTTGCCCACGACGAGGCGCAACCCGTTGCAAGCCAACCGCAAGCGGCATTTCATTCGATGGAATATACAGAGGCGCGCGCCTCGCTCGATGCACTGGTGCATGCCGAGACACTATAAGGAGACCCGCCCGTGGAGTTCGGCACCTTCATGACCATGCAATCGCCCGACGCGGCACCCGCGGATCGCATTTATGCGCGAGCGCTCGACGTGGCGCAAATGGCCGAATCGATCGGCCTGACTCGGCTATGGCTCGCCGAGCATCATTTCACAAATTACGCGTATACGTCGCGGCCGCTCGTGCTGCTCTCGCATATCGCAGCGAAAACGCGCCGCCTCCGTCTTGGGCCGGCGATCGTGCCGATGCCGCTGCATCATCCGCTCATCGTGGCCGAGGAGTTGGCGACGCTCGACGTCCTAAGCGGCGGACGAGTGGAGGTCGGACTCGGCAAAGGCTATCAGCAATATCAGTACGACCGGTTCGGCATGACCAAGGGCGAGGACGAAAGGCGCTATGAGGAATCGCTCGAGATCGTTCGACGTGCGCTCCACCAGCCGACCTTCTCGTACGAGGGCGAGCGCTTTCGGATCGCACCGACTCGGCTATATCCGCAACCGTTGCAGCGGCGCGCGCCGTTTTGGCTCGTGGTGAATTCGAGCAAGCGCGAATCGGTGGCGTCCGCCACGCGTGCCGACATGAACCTGTTCACGGGCGTGCTCGAACCCATCTCTCGACTCATTGACGTACGCGCAGCCTATCCCGAGCTGTTCGCCGAACGTCCTCGACTGCTCGTGGGTACGCAGCGGCCCGTCTATGTCGCGGAAAACGAAGCGGATGCGGCTGACGCGGTACGTGCGGCGCGCTGGAACGGACGCGCTACGGTGCGGCTGCGGTATGACTCGGCACAGGTTCAAGACGGCATCGTGCGCGCGGACGCCTTCCCCGGCGAGCCGACCGATGAACAGATGCGCAACGACTATGTCGTCGTCGGCACGGCCGACGAATGCATTCGCCAGCTTCAACGGATTCGCGATGGACTCGGATGCGACTACTTCAGTGCGAGCTTTTGGTTCGGCGATCTGTCGCACGAACGCGTGCTCGCATCGATGGCGCGTTTCGCACGCGATGTCATGCCGGCGTTCGCGCGGTCGCGGCATTGCGCGCATGCGTAATAAACGTCGTCACCCGCACGCGCTCCTTCGCTGCCCGATCTGGCTCGCCATTCGTGGCGCTTCGCCGTTGGGCAGCGGTCGAGTCCGTCACGTCGGCGATACGCTAGCGCAAGAAATCCTCGTGAATGAAGAGCGGGGTTGAAGCAAAAGCGCCTTTCGCCAGCGTCACTGTCGGGAAACCGGTCGCATAGGCAATGACCGTCCCATTGAGCACGGTGAACTGAAAATAGCGCTTTCCGCCACTTCCTTCGCGCGTGCTCCCGTCGATCCGTATCGTTCCGCTTACCTGGCAATAGACGACTACGCTCTCGATCGCCCACGCATAATAAACCTTATAAGGCTGCCTCAATTTGAATATAGTTTTATTCGGCGCACTTACCGTCCGAAGCCCTGCCCTAACGAGATCACTGAAAAAGTTATTGAGTCGCAAACCTACTACAGTCGAATCGGTATCGCGAAATCGAGGTTGTTGCTCGGCCAATAGGTTCGAGTAGTGAACAGGATCTTGACGGCAGTGTGCGATCACCCGCGCGCAGCGATCGATCAAATCTTCATCCGTCTCACCGCCAATTCTCGAAAACAGCAAATTTCCCGCTCGAACCATATTCACCATCGCCGAGGCATTTTCTCGGTAGCCGAGCTTATCAAGAGAAATCGCATATCGACATTGTGCAATCGGATTAAAACCGATGTTGACATTCACGTTTTTTATCGCCGCGCTGGCGACGCTTTCTTTCCCGACGCTCTGCATAAACTGGTCAAAGGGTAAGGAAGAAGGCAGCGCGCCAAATACGACCAGCCGTCCGTATTGCTTGGCGAGGGTGTTCAAGTTCTTCGTCAGCTTCACCTCCGGCATGCCAATGATGACAACCTTGAATGTCTTCGGGACATTATATTTTCCCAAAGCGCAGCACAACGCTTTCATGTTTTCGACCGTGGTGCCGTGGCGCGCGGAGATCATTCCAAATACGACGATACCCTCGGACACCCTTGCGAGTTCTCGCGGACGAGGCCAATTGTTGTGAGCCTTGAGAATTTGAAGAAGACATGAGCCCGCCATGTTCAACGCGTCCGGCGGTGTGTCCCGCGGCAAGAACTTGAGGATATGTTCGACGCTCGATGTGTGCAGTGAGGTCATAAAACCGGGAACCTGGGAACTCTCGACAGGCAAGCCCGTGAATTCTTTGGCGAGAAACTGATGAACCGTTGGATTTAGCGAAACGAGACCGGTAGGCCTAGCACACTCGCTTATGAAAGTCTTCAATTTCTCCTGCTCATGAATCGTGTATACGATGAGCAGTCTGAACCCCCATGCGTTCGCAATATTCGTCAGCACATCGACGAGACCTTTATGAAGGCCTCTCCCGGTCCATCTGCCGGGCCTACCCGTCTGCCTCAGGTGCCAATTGAGAACGATCACGGAGGCGGACCCAAAATCATTCTCCTCGAGAATTTTAAAAAATTGCTCCGCGAACTGCCTGCTCAGCTCCGGTCTCATAAATGAGTCCGCAGCCTCAGGGTCGCCGACATATTCCAGTCGTTTGGAGAATACACATCCCCGTTGGTTAATGGGGTAGGATGTAAACGCCTTCTGAAGCCATTCGGAATAGGCACCGTCTCCCGATAACGGTTCAAACTCGTTTCCACCCAAGGTGTGAAGAAGGATATAGCTCGACGATTCGGCGGGAACGCGCCGAGTACGTTTTTGAACTCGAGGCGATGACGACGACCAAAGCGAAGGCGGGGACGAGGAAGAGGAGGATGGAACGGGAACGGCAGGCGAAGCGGTGGAAGACGATGCAGTGCTTTGCCCACCGAGATAGTTAGCGTGACTTCTCTTCTTACTCGCAACGATCGACGTCGACGGGCCGCAGGTTGTGCATGAAGTTCCGTCTTTAAACCAAGCCCCGCATTTTATGCACTGTGCCATTTTATCCCCTTGCCTCACGAAATCGAGACTACTTTATTACAATTTTGTATATCGCATGAACATGCACTGCGACGTTTCTAAATTGTAAAGCAGACAAGGGGGAAGTGGATCCCGCATCAGCGTTTTTGAATCGACTGTTTCCGCGAATTTATCGTCGATATTTTTTGCAATCGACTTTGCTACTGCCTCTTGGTAAGACGCACGTTCGAAGCGATACACGTCCGGTTCGCTGAGACCCGAAGCAGCGCCGCTTCCATCTCCCTCAATCAAGCGCCCGAGCCTTCACACGCGCGGCAGATCGAAGCCGTTCAGGCGCTCGATCGCCTCGCGAGCTACGCCCGCATCCGCGTTGCGGATCGCCGTGTCGAGCAACACTACAGCCCGGCGCTCGCCTTCGAGGATTTCCGGCGCGACAGCACGCGGATCAAGGTCGGGATCGACAGGCGGCACCAGGCAAGTCAGTTGCTGGAGAAACTGGTTTGGACTCGCCGCTAACAACGCCACATGCAACTCGCGCCGCGCGCTCGCGTATTCGAGGAGTGTCCTCGCAGCGAGCCGCGTTGCGCTCGCGACGGTGATCCGCGCACGTTGCTGAGGGCTTGCGTGTCTTGCTGCGTCGGCGGCCGCGGTCGGCTCAAGCACGCGGCGGATTCCTGCGATATCCGCCGCGAAGGCCGGATCCGTCGCACGAGCCAGGCGCCAGCCAACGACGTGACGATCGACGAGTTGCCACATTCGTTCGTCGACGACACGAGAGCCGGCTTTGGCGCGCACAAGGACCACACCCCGTGCAACGAGCTGGCTCAGCGCTTCGCGCAGCAACGCGCGGCTGACGCCCAACGCCTTCGCCAGCCTTTCTTGCGACGGTAACGCCCCGCTCGCGTCGCACAGTGTAGGGATCCGCTCTGCCAATCGATCCACGACTGCGTTCGACGAACGATTCCCAAGGGTTTGCTCCAATCCATGCCATTGAGTGTGCGCGTAGTCCGCCGGATCGGTGGGAACGTTCGTGCGGCCGCTCATACTGCCCCCCGCAGCAGCATCCACTTTGTCACGAGACCGAAGTAGGTTTTCTTGATCATATTATTTTCCAAGGAGAGCACGACGTCGATGGTGCTCTTCACCTCGCGGATGAGGTGGTCCCCGTCGAGGGCTGAACCCCGTTGAACGTCTGGAAGGCTTCTATCGTGGCCAAACCGGCAAGGCCGAAAAGACCCAGTGCAAAGATGACTATGCCCGCACGAACAATCCGATCCCACATTCGATCGTGTTGACCCGTTCTCCGCGCCAGTTGCTCGCGAGTCGTGGGGCCGGCAGCCGCATCGAGACGTAGGTTTTTCTTCATCGTTAGTCAACGTCCGCCGTAAGCGGCGCCTCGGACCGGCGATTGTCGATTGACCCGCTTTCAACGCATCGGTTAGACGAGCATTCCAATCTTGCCAATTAGGACTACTAATGAATTAGCGCTCCGACCGACCATTCTGATTTTTTCGGGCACCTACTTAAGGAGAGGTGCCGACTTTCGATCACGCAGACGGAAGCAGCGCTTCAGTTCGGCAAATGCCAATCCTTTACAGGCGGTCTCGTCGCACTCGAGTCGAATATCGAAACCGCTACACGCCTATGGCGAAAGCCGGACCGTATGCTTTGTTTTATCAGGCGGCATCCGCGACAGGGCGGATCACCCCATTTGTTTTGGAAAAAGCTGTTGGACTTCTCGAGTGATCGATGGATTGCACTATGATGTTTGCTTTCGCCAGCTCCGTACGAACCATCCTCGCGAAAGCGAGTGCGTTTGGCGTATCGCCATGCAGGCAGATAGACTGAACGTCAATTCCAACGTCGCTTCCATCTTCGGTTCTCACGCGCCCGTCGAGCACCATTCGGATTGCTTGTGCACAGGCCAATTCTTTACACCCCAGCATTGCATTCGACTGCGACCGCGGGACGAGCTTGCCAGTCGAAGTGTATGCACGATCGGCAAAGCCCTCATCGATGGCTACCAACCCTTCCTCCCGAGCAATACGCACAAGTTGACCTCCGGCCAGCCCGAATATCGCCATCTCGCTGTCGACATCTCGCACCGCACGAACAATGGTTTGGGCAAGATCGGCATCCTGTTCGGCCTGGTTGTACAGTGCCCCATGGGGTTTTACATGCGTGACCCGGCCACTCAGCCCGGCGACAACTGCCGCCAATGCGCCGACTTGATATTGCACGCCGGCGTACACCTCCTCCAGAGAGAGGTCCATCGGTACCCGTCCAAAGTTTTCCCGGTCAGGGAAGCTTGGGTGTGCGCCTATGGCAATCCCCCTCTGAATCGCCTCCGAGGTGATGTTTCGCATCGTTAGCGGATCGCCCGCATGCCATCCGCACGCTACGTTCACAGACGTCGCGTAGTCGAGCAATTCGACGTCGTGCGCGAATCCTTCGCCGATGTCAACATTCAAGTCAATCGTGTTCTTAGCCATCGTTGGTTGCCATCCGTTATGTGTGTATCGACTCCATCGCGTGCCACCCCATCGTCGACGGAGCCACTGGTAGAAGTACAAAGTCAATACAATGCCGAGACTGCATCCCTCGAAGCTGTGACGCTGGCGGCGTACGGCGCCGTTTTCTGGACCTTGAGCGAATCGAATTTCGACGTGCATGCGTCGGTCACGGCCTTCGCCTTGGCGTCGTGCAAGGATTTGATGATTTCTGCGTAACTGGCGGGCACGCGCGATAGCCAACTCTCGACTCGATCCCGGCTAGCATCGGCCAAGCGCGACTCCATTGCGCCGGTTGGAGACATCGCTACCGTGACTCCTGCATACTTCATCCGTTCGTAATTCGAACGAATTCGCTGCGGGAATGCGTTCCATTGCTGCTCGGAGACATCAGTTGCCGCTGCATCTACCTGATCGCGAAGCCGCTTGGGTAGTGCCTTGTAGACAGACGCTTTCATAAGCACGAACGATGTCGGATAGGCATATCCGATAGCGCTGAAATTCGGTAAGTCCTTAGCAAGAAGTTTCCCCACCGCGCCGTCTCCAGATGAGAGAACGGCGTTGAGGCTGCCGATACGCAAACGCGGGGCGACCTCATGAATAGGAAGAGCCACCGCCTGCACACCGATCGCTTGCAACACTTCAGCGGAAGCCTCGTCATAGGTCCGCACCTTTAGCGCTGCGATGTCAGCTTCCGAGTCGACGGGCTCTCTCGACCATAGCCCGGTCGGAGGCCATGGGGAGATAAAGAGCAAGTGAAAACCTGCTTTCGATAACGCGCTGCGATAGGCCGGCAACGCTATACATGCCAACTGATGAGCATCGCTCGCCGAGCGCACGATAAACGGGAGGGTTGGCAATTCAAAGATCGGATCGAGTCGAACAAGCGATCCAGAAAATACATCGACGACCTGCAAGCGTCCCTGTTGAATTTCTTCGATCAGTTCTTCGAATTTTGGCTTCGACTTTGTTCTGATAATACCGGAAACGGCGTCTCCGGTACGTTCAGATAGCGAAACCGAAAATTGCCGGATTGCGCTCCCACCGACAGTATCGTCGGGATGATCTGATGCGATCACCCACTGTTGTCCCGTTTGCTGTGCGCGAACCGTTTGCGGCGAAAATAGCGCCAACATCGGGGCAGAGACAGCGATTAGTAGTCCTAATGTTCTCTTGAACATTGACTTTCTCGAGTAATGGATAACACTGTTGAGTACGCGAACCACGATTCAACGAATCGCGCACCGAATATCCGTCACTCTACCGAAGACTTCGATGTCAAAACCAAATTGATTCTGACATATGCAAATGCACAGGAATTTTGTATGATAAAGAGTTTGCCATTCGACCTGACGAGGCGACTCCCTACTCGATCAGGCCTCTTTCCGCAGCCATTTCGACGGCACGCGCAATATGTGAGACGCCCAGCTTGTCATTGATTTTGCGGAAGATGCCGTAGGCCGTCCTTTCAGAAACGCCCAGGTTTTCCGCAACATGGAACGCGGTACGACCGTCTCTCAAAAGCCGCAGAGCAACCAACTCGCGAGGTTCAAGCGCGACGCGGCTTGCCTCTTCGCTGCGTCGACGAGCGATGCCCCAATCCAACATCTCATCGGCAAGCGCCCTGAAAAGGACGCGATGCTGCCAGAGCGCTTGCTCGCCTTCCTCCGAGGGCAGTTCGTTGCCCACTTGCAGCAAACCAATGCTGGGACCAGAAGCAGGGTGAGCCGGGCACACGATGGTGCTTCGAAAGCCGTAGCGGCTCGCTTCTTCACGGCCCCAATGTTCGTTGCCAAAGACGGAAACATCGCTACTGCGCGCCGGAGACCCGTTACGCCGTGCATACTCCACGAACGGATCCTTTTTGTACCACTGCCGTTTCGCATAAGTATGCAGCCACGCGGGATGACAACCAACCAGCGTTCGCTGAAAGCCGATCGCGCCCGTCTTCTCGTCGATACGGAGCCAACGATAGGTATACGATTGCCCTCCGCACTGCGCCAGCACACGAGCGGCGATCGCCATGACTTCCGATTCGCTCGAGCAGGCGGCAATGGCGCCAACGTCTTTAAGCGCGTCGAGCTTGTCGCTGGGGACGAGGCGATGCGCCGTATAACGGTTCGTCAGTTCGCCACATAGTCGACCGATCGAGTCGTATTGCGTTCGCAGATGTTCGCCGTACGGATCCGCAGCGATAAATTCTTCGAGAACGGCACTCTCCGCCAATGAGAGAACCTGGATCAATCTCGTGCCATCGATTCGAACTAGGTGATGCTCAAGTACATATTGAGCATCAAGACCACGCACTAGGCGCAGGATGACCCGATCCTTCAGCACTTGTACGTCTGCGTCGAACAGGACTTCGCCTGTCGAATGCTCTGACTGAACAGCGCCAATGGTGCGCATGGCTATGCAACGTGGGAAACGCGCAAGGCTGACGGCAAAACTGGGCGACCAAAGTAGAAGCCCTGCACCTCGATATCGCCGAGACGACGAAGCCATACCGCTTGCTGCTCGCTCTCTACGCCCTCGACGACAACGGACAGGCCCAATTCGCGAGCGAGCGCTACAACTTTTTCCAACATGGCTACCGCAGCGCGGTCTTGCGGTATACCTCGCGTGAACCCACGATCGATTTTGATGCCATCCACAGTCAAGTTGATCAGATGTGACAACGAGGAATAGCCAGTCCCGAAATCATCCAAAATAACGCTGACGCCGAGCTCGCGGAGCCCATTGATGGTCCGCTCAACGACAGCGGAGCGCTCGAGAAGAGCAGTCTCGGTGATTTCAAGCTTCAATCTTGCTGGGTCGAGACCGTACTCGGCGGCACACCGGCGCATTACGCCAAGCAAGTCGCCATGGATGAGCTGTGCAGCGGAAACATTCACAGAGACCCACGGCACATCGAGCCCCTGCCCGATCCACTCTCTTAGCTGGTTGCAAGCCGCTTCCATGACTTGTTCACCGATCGGGATGATGAACCCGGTATTTTCAGCAAAGGGAATGAAATCGCCCGGTGCGATGAGACCCTTCTCCGGGTGCTGCCACCTGACAAGGGCCTCGAGGCCCTGTGTGCGCCCCGTCTTCAACGAGACAATAGGTTGGTACTCGACGAAGAATTCCTTGTTGTCGATCGCATACTGCAATTCCTGCTGACGTTCGATATCGCGCATGGCACGGCTCGCCATATCGGGCGCGTAGCATCGCCAGCAGCTGACATTCGTTCGCTTGCCCTCCTCCTTGGCCGTGTACATCGCCAGATCGGCGCGCCTCAGTAGATCGTATTCGGCTTCGGTATTGTCGTCATGGACGGCAATCCCGATGCTCACTCGAATAACGTAACTGTTGCCACGCAAACCGAATGCGATCTCGAACGCTTCGACGATCGATCCAGCGAGATTTTGCGCCACCACGCTTGCTTCGGGACGCTCGATTACGACAACGAACTCGTCTCCGCCCACGCGAGCAAGAAACGCATCGGCGCCGGCAACCCTTTCGAGGCGTCGCGCCACATTCTGGAGCAGTTCGTCGCCTGTTTGATGGCCAAGGGCATCGTTGATCCGCTTGAAGTTATCTAGGTCGACAAAGAGGACCGCGAGTCGTCCGGAAGGCATTCCTTTCTCGATACGACGACGCAGCGTTTCAGTCAGCAGATACCGGTTCGGGAGACTTGTCAAAGTGTCCGTTTCCGCTAGGTGCTGCATCTCTACGCGGGCTGCCGCAAGCCGCCCCATGTTCTTTGCGATGAGTCCGCCCGCGATCGACAAAACCGCCGTCAGCAAGCTTGCCAACAAGAGATATAACGCCTTGGCATGTCGGTAGCTTGCCAAGGCGGTACTCTCCGGCATGCCTACAAGGATCGCTACCGGATAACGCCCCGAGTGGAGATAAGTAACGAATCGGCGTACGTGATCGATAGGATCGGGAACCACCGCCCCTTCCGCGCTGAAGCTTCTGCGGTATTCATCTGCTGACGGCCCCTCGGGGGACGCCGCCTCCCCGGCCACGCGGCGCGAGAGTAGATAGCCTTTGTCGGAAAGCACGGCGAGCATGCTCCCTTGGCCCTCGGAATCGAGATTGCCAAAACCCGTCGTGAGGAAATTGGGATCCTCCGATACGACGACGACGCCGGCAAACGATCCGTCGGGGCCGTCCAAGCGCCGGGTAAATTGCAGAGTCCATCGGTGAGACACCCGGCCGAGCACCGGGCGGCTGATATACAGCCCCACGTATGGATCCTTCTTTTGGACAATGAAGTGCTGGCGATCGCTCAGGTTGATTGGCTGGGCGTCGGGCGTCGTGGTTTGTAAGACCTCACCGGTCGGACCTATGATCGTCACTTGAACGGTGGTGTCGGCTGAAATCACGCCGCTTGCATCCAACGCATCTAGGCGAAACGTCGAAGGCGAACGCTCATATTCGTATTCGACCCATCGCACGATAACGTCAGCATCGTGGATTGTCTTGTCAACGTGTGCGGCAAACGATTTGGCGGCCTGCGAGGTCGCGTTAGAGGCCGCAATACACGCTTCTTGCCCTTCCGTCTGAATCCGCCAAATCGTGGCGAACCAGATACTCAAAATGAGCAGAACAGTTCCGATAGGGATCCATAGGATGGAGGGGTCGGCCCAAAGCCGCCTTGACATTCGCCGCCGATCATCTGCCGACTTAGCAGTTTGAATGCTTTTTGCTTCCGGCATGCGGCCACCTCCGTAATGTCGCAATTCGCTCGGATTTGTCGAGGCAGCGGTACGCCACCATGGGCGATTCCGGCGGCCGAGCGTCAGAAAATCATCCGAAACGCGCCAGCATACGGAAAAAATTACTGTTTGAGACCCCCTAGAATTAGCAGGTGATTCTCGTCGATCCCAACTAATGGGCTGAACCGGACGGTTGGACGCCGGACGAGGTGACCCGGGCATGCGTGAGTTTTGAACACCGTCCTTAGTGCCGCGTAGCGCAATGCTTGGGATCGCGGCGTTCCGTTCTTCGCATTCCCGCCGGCGGTGCGTAAGGTCATTTACAGAACGGATGAAACGGCAGTGCGATGAAAGACGTGACGATGCGCGCCACGCTGGAAAACCTCGGCGTGGCAGCCCCGTTCAGCCGCCCACGCGTGAGTAACGACAACCCGTACGCCGAGCCGGTATTGCGCACGTGCAAGTATGAGCCTGACTACCCGCGCAAAGCATTCGCGATGCGTAGCATGCGCGTGGGCGCAGCAGTTCGTGCGTTGATCCGACCGCGATCACAAGCCCAGCGGACTGAAATTCGTCATACAGACGCAGCTTCACTGCGGTGTCGCTACTGCCGTGTTGGCGCAGCGCGAAACCGTCTATGCGCTGGGCAAGGCGATTAACCCGCAGCGCCGGCCGCTCTCGACTCGGAATTGGAAATCGAGAGACGAAGTCTGGCCCTCGGTTCCTTTGCCTGCATTATCGCTGGCTCAAGCCCCGGTCGCTCCACTTATCCGGCTGTCCGAATTTGCGCGGCCACCTCTCTTACACGCGGGTCAACGCTGGGACTTGCACGTTGCAAGCAACTACGAGCTACGGACAGGATCGGGAAATAAGCTGTAGATCCGCCTCGGGCTCTTCGTAGTGGATGAGGCCATGTTTCGGGAATGAGATCATCACGCCCTTCTTTAGATAGCCCCACGCGGCTTCTGGATGGTCAGCACTGTATTCGCCCGTATCGATGGAACAAACGACAATACCGACGTCATCGCAAAGCTTCACCTTGTCTCCCAGCCGAACATCCTGACCATCAGGGTATTTCATCTAATGATCTCCGCATCAATTTGAGAATGGTTCAATAGGCATCGCCCCTGGCGGCAAATCCGCCGGTGCTACTGCCCCACGCGACTGCCAGAAGCACTGACAAGTCTTTGGATTTTGGTTCGCTTTGTAGATATTGAATTGTTTGGTCGCAGGGGCTTGAATCCACGTATGAATTTGTCAAATACCGACTGATCGTTCGCCGCCACGTAATTTTGATAGCTTGTTTTAACTAAAGCTCTCGTCCGAGCGGGCTTTCAACGTGGGCCGGAGCTCGGGGAAATACGCGTGACTTCGTCATGCCCAAAACGACCGCTTCTTGAAGATGCCGCTCGGCCTCATTCATCGGTCTTTTAACTTAGTTCGTAAGCCTTCGGCCACCTTCTCAGCCGCAAGATCGAAAAGCGCCTGTCTATCAGCTGCGGCCTTGATCAAGTATGCCGATTTTTTTGTCGCTGACGACAGATTTCAGGTCAACCTAACCCATTCTGGCAACATCAACGGATTTGATTCAAAATCCGCCATCGATTGTTTCGCGCGCGACAACCCCTCTCTGCCTGAACTGAAATATACAAACCCATCTTGAACGCCGATTTTCTCTCCACTACGGCTCCCCGATGAAACAAGGTGGCCATGCCCTTCGAACAACAAAAATATGTATATTATATTTGCCATCATCAAATTGAACGAAAGATCGAGATCAAAACCGTCAGCAGACTCCAACAAAAATGTTCGACACGGCATTCCCTCACTGAATTCAATATAATTCTCAATTCCAACGAGACGACAAAACAAATATGACTCATCAACGCTAAGCGATGTCGAATTATCAACTTGAAATATCTTCCAACTACCGCCCGGCAACCAGCCAGCAACATACTGCGAGAATACGTAAAGCTCGCGTGCATCCTTCGGTGCACGACACCTTATCCATGCGGGCTCCTCGGATTGCAATGTTTCGATATAGCAAATCTCATTCCAAGCGCCTATCTTCATTCCAATCTTCCGAAGATAATCTTGTGCACCTTCGATTGACAACGATTGCATACCAATTATCCTCACGATCAATAAACAGGCGATGAGTATAGGAAAAGACTCAGACCTACCCCGAATCGAATACCCGACGGAAGATATGGCGGAACGGACGGCGCAGCTGCCGGCGGTGAGCCAGGCGATGCATCAGGAGGGGAAACCGGTGACGCATCCTGCGCATTTCCTGGGTGCGCTTCGTCAAGGGAAATAGGCTCGCCAGAACCTCTATCATAACGATTCCAGCCCTTTTTCCCAGGCATATTAACTTTCCAATACCCTTTCGAGCCCTGCGGGCCACCATTTTCCTGTTCCGGTACCCACTGACATTGCTCCCGCCCACCATGTCCGATTTTCGAGCCTAAGAAGTTCCCAGGCCGCCCTTTTGGATTCGGCGTCCACGGTCCGCCGAGCACGATGCCGTTCGGATCGGGAATTGGCTCAAGACCAGGCGGATCAATTGAACTGGTCGGGTTTCCATCAACATAGGCGTAGGTGTTAATCCCGCAGCCAACCCAACCGGATCGCTTTGTACATACCGCCCAGTAGTCGGATCGTAATCACGATTCCAATTCTGGTTCAGTCCCGTCTCACTATCGAAATACTGCCCCGGAAACCGAAAATTGCTGAGCGACAGCATGGACACAGCCCAGTTAAAGCTGCCCCAGTTCGCCGCGTCCCAGTTCATTCCTTGCGTTGCAATCGCATTACCAAACGGATCCGACACGTTGTCCCGTACGATATTAGCCGAGCCGTCGGTCATCTTCTGTGGCGTGCCCAACTGATCCGTATGAATGTAGTAGATCACGGGGCTCGCACCTGTATCGTCAACCATCGCCACCGGTACATCGTCGAACCAGATGTAGTCTCGCAGCGCAGCGCCTGAACCGTTCGCCTCTTCCAACAAGTGACCGATACGATCATAGAGCAGTTGCGTCGTGATTCCGCCCGCGACCTTCTGCACTCGTTGTCCGAAGGCGCTGTATAGATAGCTGCCCACCATCGCACCGTTCAGCGAGGCACCGGCATTGCGTCCATCGTTGTTCACCGTAAAGGTGTAGGTGTCGACTGGATCGCGTACGTCCTGCGATAACTGCCCACTGTTCCCGGTGTCAATGCGGCCTATCCGGCCGAGCCGCGATACAGAAGCGCTCCTTGGCTTGCACCAAATGCGGAATCCAGCAACGCGGAAGGGAATACGCCGGATAGGGCGCTACCGCTCGAGCTATACACGCCCACTTGGCCGGTAGTCCCGCGTTACTGTCTGAGCTGGAGCTAGAAAAATGATTTCGACCGACAGCGAAACACACGCTTTAGCGAATGCAGCGTGATTGCGGCACAGTTCATCGACCTTTTAGGCATGCGGCTTCGAACATGCTCTATCAGCTCGCTATGCCTCCCCGATCCACCCGCTCCTTCAACTTGCGCCCCATCCGCGCAAACGTCTCAGCTTCCCGCTGCGCGATCTGCGCATACCGATCGCGCAATTCATCGAGTACGCGACCGACACCGCCATCGATCCGCTCGAGCACACCTGCGTCGAAGCCCCGTTCGTCGCATGAGAGCACCCACTCGCTCAATCCATTCTCCGCGAACAGTTGATCGATACGGCTATCCATCGACACGCCGACCACCGGAACGCGGTTAGCGATTGCCAAGACCGATGCGTGATAGCGCGTCGTGACGACCCATTGCGCGTCCTCGAGCGTCGCGACCACCGCATCCAGGGTATGCTCACCCCGCGCGACGATAGGCACTTCAAACGAAAGCAAGGCCGCGATTTCCTCGCAAGCGGCGCGATCCAAACGCTCCATTGCGACGAACACCGGCGTATAGCCGCGCTGCTTCAAGCCCTCCGCGATAGAGGCAAAACTACGCTTGTAAGCCGCAAAGCGCGCCGCGCGCAGATCGTCCCATGCGTGAAAACTGAGCGGGCCGTAACGCAAAGGCGATCGCGTGCCGGCCACGTCGAGTTCGAGTGCGCGCTGCACGTCAGTCCGCACGGGCCACCAAAACGGATTGTTCGGGCAAAGCACCGCATACCGGGCCGGCAGCATGGGCTTCGCACCGGGCGCCGCGCGGAATGTCCATGCCGTATCGGCGCCTGTTTCAGCGGTCAACCCCAACGCGCGCAACCGCTCGCTCGCCCCGCCGCTTCGGCAAACGATCTCGACGCCTTCCGCTGTGCGGGTCGCGAAGCGTGTCAGCCGGTCGGTCATCGTGCCCGCATCGATACCGTACGCGCAGGCAATACGCCCACGCGCCGCGGCCAGTCCAACGGCGCCGATGAGCAACGCCGCCAACGCATCGGAGAATTTCGACGTATAGGTCGAGCCCTCGACATTCAATACGACGTCGTAATCGTCGAGTACGTCAGAGAGCGCATCGGGTAGATATGCGTCGCGCGGCGTGAAAATGCGCACAGATTGCAGGTCCGGATGGTCTAGCAGACTATCCACCGCAAAGACAGTCAATTCGAGCCGACGATCGTCGAACAGTACACGAAGCTGGCGAATCGTTTCGATGGTGCGCAAGTCGGCGCCGGTGTTGCCCGCGCCGGTGTACCCGAGCAGCAGCACGCGCAGCGGTTCCTCTTGGGAACGCGCGCGAGCAGGCTCCTTTCGCTGCAACGACGCACCGCTCGCGCGAGCAGCGCGGATCAGCGCCTCGAAGTCGTCGAGGAATACGGCGTCGGGATCGGGGGCACACAAAAAGCGGCGCTGACGGTCGATCTTCGCGGCGCTGGCCTCGACGCATTCCGTTTGTTTGGCTTCATCGGCCATATCGATAGCGTTCACTCGCTTGCTCCTCATTATTCTTGTCGAACCGCCGCAAAGGCGGCGCAGCTACATATAAGCCAACACGGCATCGAGGCAATGCAGTCCGTCATAAGCCGAATCGGCGGGTACTGCGGCCTCGACGATGGTGACGCCCGGGTGCCGCGCAGCCCGATCGAGTGCGTCACGCACCGCCTCGCGGCTTTGCGCGCGCTCGAAGGCCAGTCCGAACGCGGCGGCAACCAACCCGATGTCGCATTGATAAGGATTCCTAATGGCCACGCGATAGGCCGGTCGGCTCGCCAACGGCAGGAAATCGAAAATGGCCCCGCCCGAATTGTTGATCACGCAAACGCAAGCGGGCTTAGCATGGCGCTGCAAATTGGCCAACGCCGGCAGGTCGTGCAAAAACGCGAGATCGCCCAACACGAGCAGGCCGGCAGCATCGAGCGCGACCGCTTCGCCGAGAAACGTCCCGAGCGTGCCGTCGATGCCCCATACGCCGCGATTCGAAAACGCCGGCTGCCCGCTCGCACGCGCTTCATAGTACAAATCGGCGTGCCGTATCGGCATCGAATTGCCGAAGTGAATGAAATCGAACCCTTCATGCGCGAAGATCTCACGCGCGGCGGGCAGCTCTCCCCACGGCAACGCATCGGCCACGCCGCGGCGCTGCGCGGCCACCCTGTTGGCGGCGCGCCGCCAGCCGTTCAACCAGCGAACGTCGCCGAGTGCCAGCGCATCGGCCAGCGTATCGAGCGCCTCGCCGCTCGGCGCGACAAGCGACTCGAAGCTCGGATGAAGATAGTCGCGCTCGATGGGCGTGCGCGAGAGGCGTATCGTCGGGCAGGGGTGCTCGAGCAGATAGTTCTGCACGGCCGGCATCACGGGGGCGAAGCCCGTCCGTATCACGAGTTCGGGCGCCTCATGCGGCCGCATGCTGTGCGCGCTGACGGCGTCGTAGCCGCTTATGACCGAGGCCAGTCCCGTCGCCCGAACTCCGCTCGCGGCATCGGCGAAAACCGGGAAACCGGTTCGCGCCGCAAAACGCGCGAGCGTATCGGGCGCAATACTGCACTCGGGCCCGGCCACGATAATGCCGCGCATGCCCGGCCGCAATTCAAGCGATCGGATAAGGGCGGCGGTATCGTTCGTGGCTGGCCTACTCGCCGGGTGGAAAAAAGCCGGCCGTCTGGCTTCTCGCAGCGCTGTGGGGGAAATCGCGCTTGGCTCCGTCGAGTCGTAGCGGCCGGCGAAAGGGATATTGACGTGCACGGGGCCCGGCCGCGGGCCCGCTAACGAAGCCAGCACCTCGCCGACGCGCTCGCGCAACTGCGCGAAAGCCTGTGCCTCGTCGAGCGGATCGGGCAAATCCACGCTGGCCCGCACGAACGCCGCGCAGGCCCCGATGTGATCGATCATTTGTCCGAAACCGCTCCCTCGCAGCGTTCTCGGGCGATCGCAGGTCACGAGCACGAGCGGCAACGCGCACTCGTCGGCCTCGGTCAACGCCGGCACGAGATTGGCGACGGCCGACCCCGACGTCGTCACGACCATCGCGGGCTCCCCCGTTGCCTTGATCATGCCGAGTGCGGTATAGGCGCCCGTCCGTTCATCGGCGCTCACCAGCACGTCGGCGAACGACGCGCGCTCGCGCACGGTTAGCGCCATGGCGGCCGAGCGAGCGCCCGGGCATAGGACGGCCCGGCGCACGCCGGCCGCCTCCATGAGATCGAGCACGCAGTCGAGCCATAACTGATTGAGGTTGGCTTCGATCGCGGTTACATCGTCGGCGCAATCGCTGGCTTCAAGGCAAGTAGCATCCATTGTGGGTCGTACCTCGCCTAGCGGCCTAGCGTTACGAAATCGATCGGGAACACGTCGATCACGGTGCTCTTCGGCTCGCCGTGCGCATGCGCATCGTCTGCGGCACCGTGATCGCCGTGCGAGTCCATTGCGCGCAGGGTCTCGGCGTACGCGCGTTCACGCTCCTCCTCGGCGAGTTTGCGCTCCATGATGCGCCGCGCTCGCACGGCTGCCCCGTCGATCGACAGCATGACGGGCCGCGCCGCCCAAAAGTCGCTGTCGCCGATCGCATGTTGCTGCGCCTCAAGCATCGGCAGATCCTCTTGCTTGAACGGCGTCATCAAGCCGTGCACGGCGTATTCGACGAGCGCCCGGGCAGCCTCGCCCATGGCCTTCGGCAGACCGAATCCGAAGAAGTAATGCGTCGACGATTGCGTTTCGGGCGTCAGGAAGTGGCCCGAGAATGAAACGCGCCCGAATTCCGGCGGCATGCCCGCAATCGTCACGCCAACCTCGATCGACATCAGCCCCGGTGCGTCCCAGCGGACATTAAGGCGACGATCGACGGCCATCCCGGGCGGCACGCCGTATGCGCTCGCGACGAATTCCTGTAGGTGTTCGTTGCGGCACAGACGGCGCGACCAAACGGTGTCGCCGATGTGGTCGAACGTCGCGTCGCCTTGCGCGGCCATCTGCTGGGTGCCGAGCGTTTGCGGGTGCAGGAATTGGAAGTGGCTCAGGTCGAGCAGATTGTCGGCGCTCAATTGATAGTGCGCCTTCGTCAGCAGATAGCCGTTGCTCGTCTCGTTCTCGCGCTCGTCGAGATAATCGAACGCGGGCAATGCCGTATCGCTTGCGCGCTGCGGCTCGCCCATCCAAATCCAGAGCGCACCGTAGCGCTCCATCGTCGGATAGGACCGAACCTGGGCCGCCGACGGAATGCGGCCGTCGCCATGCGGGTTGTGCACGCACCGGCCCGTTCGATCGAATTGCAACCCGTGATAAGGACATTCGATCGCATCGCCGCGCACTTTGCCGCCGCCGAGCGGTGCGAAGCGATGCGGACACCGGTTCGCCAATGCGGCGCCGCGGCCTTGCGAGTCGCGAAAGAGCACCACCGATTCGCCGAGCAACGTGCGCTGCACCGGCTCCCCGTCGTTCAACTCGCGGCTCCACGCCGCGACGTACCAGGCGTTTCTCAAGAAAGGCATCGCAGCTCCCCTGTCGTGTGCGACATCGAATGGCCTGCGCGCTCGCAACCTATGCGAGCGCTTAGATATGTTCGAAAGGAGTCTAGCGATGCGAGATCGCCCAATCGTCGCGCTCAGCGAAGCGCTCGCCTACGATGCGAAGCGGCGCTACGTGCGGGGCGCGACGTTATATCGGATGTCCCCGTATAGCGCACCGTCATGTAACGGCGCTAAACTGGGGCATCTCTCTGCGCGGAGCCCCATCATGAGCGACCTCGATCCCCAGCGGACCTTTCGTGGGCTGCCGTTGACCCCGGAACAGGATGCGGAAATCCGGCACTACATCAAGGTTTGCAAGCAACACGGCAAGCCTTGGGACACGCCCGAGCTCGGCGCGATGCTGCGCGACATGCTGGAGCCGCCGGGCGAGGACGACGCCGAAGACGACTTCGACACCGGCTTCACAGGCGCACGCACGGCAGCCGAGCGCGCGCAGTTTTCGGTCGAAGACGAAACGAATCCGTTCGAAGCCTCTGAGGAATGGCACGCCGCGATGGAATCCGAAACGATGAAAAGGCTCGACCATTAAACCGCTGACCGTTACAACTACCGCACCTGCTCGCGGGCGCGGCGCCTTCGAAGTCTTGTGCGTTTTCTTAAAGCTCGGGCTCACCTCTTTCGGTGGGCCTGTTGCGCATTTGGGCTATTTCCGTCGCGAATTCGTGGAACGCCGCCGCTGGCTCGACGAGGCGACCTACGGCGATCTCGTCGCCCTTTGCCAATTCCTGCCCGGCCCTGCCAGCAGCCAAGTCGGGTTTTCCGTCGGGCTGCTGCGGGCCGGCTGGCTCGGCGCGCTCGCCGCCTGGTGCGGCTTTACCCTGCCGTCGGTGGCGTTGCTGCTGGCCTTTGCAGCATTGGCGCCCGATCTGGGCGGCCACTATGGGCAAGGGCTGATTCACGGGCTCAAATTGACAGCCGTTGCAGTCGTCGCGCAAGCGGTGTGGGATATGGGGCGCCGCCTGTGCCCCGACCGGCGGCGCACCGCGATCGCCCTCGCCGCCATCGCGCTCCTGAGTGCGATGCATACCGCCTATGCCCAGTTGATCGTCATTGCGTTGGGCGCGCTAACCGGGCTAGCGTTGTACCGAAACGATCCGGCGTTCGATGCGCTCGCCGTGCCCCGCACGACGGCAACGTTCGAGCGGCGCGTGTCGCATGCGGCCGGCATCGTCGCACTCGTTTTGTTTTGCGCGCTGTTGGCCGGCCTTCCTGCGATCCTGCGTTTTTCACCGATGCTGGGCGCGGCGGACGGGCAATTGCTCGGGGCGTTCGATGCGTTCTTTCGCTCCGGCGCGCTCGTGTTCGGCGGCGGCCATGTCGTGCTGCCGCTACTCCAGCAACAACCGGTCATTCACGCCGCCGTCGGCCAAAACGAGTTGCTGGCCGGCTACGGTGCCGCGCAGGCCGTACCGGGGCCGCTGTTTACATTCGCCGCCTACCTAGGCTGGGTAATGGCCGGCGCAGGCGGGCATCTCGCCGGCGCGGCACTGGCCACCGTCGCGATCTTCCTGCCGGGGTTACTGCTCGTTGTGGCTGCGTTGCCTCACTGGCAAGCGTTGCGAGCGCGCACGTCGACGGCCGCTCTATTTGCGGGCGTGAATGCGGCCGTCGTCGGTTTGCTTGCGGCGGCGCTCTATTCGCCCGTATGGACCAGCGCCGTGCGCGAGCCGATCGATTTCGCGATCGCCGCCATCGGCTTTCTATTGCTCGTCAGATGGAAAACGCCGCCGCTTGCCGTGGTGGCGCTATGTGCGGCGGCCGGGATAGGCGCCGCCGTGTGGGCGGGCTAAAGCCGAACGTGGAATAAGCTTTCCACGTTCGGCCGTGCCGTTACTTCGGCTGCGCAACCGTGCGCAGATACGGCTTGAGCGTCTTGAACCCATCCGGGTACTTCTTCTTCGCGTCTTCATCCGACACCGAGGTCGGGATGATCACGTCGTCGCCCGGGCGCCAGTTGGCGGGCGTCGCCACCGAGTGCTGGGCGTTCACTTGCAAAGCGTCGAGCAATCGCAGCACTTCGTCGAAGTTGCGGCCGGCGCTCATCGGGTAGATGAGCATCGCCTTGACCTTCTTATCGGGGCCGACGATAAAAACCGAACGAATCGTGGCGTTGTCGTTCGCCGTGCGCGCGCCGCCGCTGGCGTTCGGATGGATCATGTCGTACAGCTTCGACACGGTCAGATCGTGGTCGCCGATGACCGGGAAATTGACCGCGTGCCCTTGCGTCTCCGCGATGTCGCCGACCCACTTCTCGTGATCGCTGACCGGATCGACGCTCAGACCGATCGCTTTGGTATTGCGCTTGTCGAATTCCGGCTTCAAACGTGCGACGGTACCGAGTTCGGTCGTGCAAACGGGCGTGAAATCCTTCGGATGCGAGAACAGGATCGCCCAGTGATCGCCGATCCACTCGTGAAACTTGATGGTGCCTTCTGTGGTTTCAGCGGTGAAATCGGGTGCGACGTCGCCGATGCGGATGGTCATATCGAACCTCCTCCGTTATTTACGTTGGCAAGCACTAAGATCCGCTACCGCCCGCTGTATTGCCCGCGCGGGCCGTGCGGGATGAGTTTCAATCGAGGCTCCGAATTATAGACCCCGATGCGTCGCCGCATCGGTCAATGACGCACCGAAGCGGACGGCGTCGCGCCGAACGGGTGCGGCATCCCCTAGCCGCTGCACTGCTGCGGTGCGGCAAATCGGTGCATGACCCTCTTGCGGGATCGAGTCCATTCGCCTGAAGCCTTACCGGCTCGACGTTTCACTCACATGGCATAGCCTTTGCATAGCACTCGCGCGTACCCGGCAACGGCGCCGGGATGCATGCAACGCAACGCGATTGCGCGGCGATAGGGGCGAACCACTTGCGAGTTCGCCCGCCGCTCGCCCTTCGCTCACGCTTCAAGGACAACGGCGTCCCCTCGTGCCTCGGCACGAGCGGACGCCGTTTTCGTTGGCGCATGCCATGTGGCTAATGTTTTGTTCTCCCGTCGTGCAATGACGCTGCGACCTCAACGATTCAAGGAGTATGCAACGATGAACGCGCCCCGACTCGTCGTAATCGGCAACGGCATGGCCGGCATCCGTACGATCGAAGAATTGCTCGCGCTCGCGCCGAATCATTACGAGATCACGGTCTTCGGCGCCGAACCGCACCCGAACTACAACCGGATCCTGCTCTCGCCCGTGCTGGCCGGCGAGCAGACGTTCAAAGACATCGTGCTGAACCCGCTCGAATGGTACGAGGAGAACGGCATTCGCCTTCATCTCGGCAAGAGCGTTTCTCGCATCGACCGTAAGCGGCGCATCGTCGTCGCCGACGACGGCACCGAAGCGCCCTACGATCGGCTGCTGATCGCGACCGGTTCGCAACCGTTCATCTTGCCTGTGCCCGGCGCCAAGCTCAAAGGCGTCATTACGTATCGCGATATCGGCGACACGCAAGCGATGATCGACGCGGCTTCCGTCAAACGGCGCGCCATCGTGATCGGCGGCGGCTTGCTCGGGCTCGAGGCGGCCAACGGTCTGAAGCTGCGCGGCATGGACGTCACGGTCGTGCACCTGGCCTCGACGCTACTCGAGCGGCAACTCGACGAAAACGCGGGCCGTCTGCTGCAACGCTCGCTCGAGGCCCGTGGCCTAGCGTTTCTGCTTTCGAAAGCCACGAGCGAAATCATCGGCAACGAGGCGGGCGAAGTCGCGGGCGTGCGCTTCAAGGACGGCAGCGAAATCGCAGCCGATCTCGTCGTCATGGCCGCGGGCATCCGCCCGAACACGACGCTCGCCGAGGCGGCCGGTCTGCATTGCGATCGCGGCATCGTCGTCAACGATACGCTGCAAACGTACGATCCGCGCGTCTACGCGGTGGGCGAATGCGTGAGCCATCGCGGCGTCGCGTACGGACTCGTCGCGCCGCTCTTCGAGCAAGCGAAGGTGTGCGCCAACCATCTCGCACTGATGGGCATCGGCAGCTATAAGGGCTCCGTGCTCTCGACCAAACTCAAGGTCACCGGGATCGATTTATTCTCGGCGGGCGACTTCGTCGGCGGCGAAAACACCGAGCAAATCGTGCTGTCCGATCCCGCGAGCGGTGTGTACAAGAAGCTCGTGATCGAAGACGACCGCTTGGTCGGCGCTTGCCTGTACGGCGACACGGCCGATGGCGCCTGGTATTTCAAATTGCTGCGCGAAGGCCGCAAGCTCGGCGAATTGCGCGATCGCTTGATGTTCGGCGAGTCGAGCATCGGCGACGCCGGCGTGCAAGGCCACAACCGCGCCGCCTCCCTCGCGGATTCCGATGAAGTGTGCGGTTGCAACGGCGTGTGCAAGGGCACGATCGTCAAGGCCATCACCGAAAAAGGACTCTTCACGCTCGACGAGGTCAAGAAGCATACGAAGGCCGCGAGTTCGTGCGGCTCCTGCTCGGGCCTCGTCGAACAGATCCTGATGAGCACGGTCGGCACGAGCTTCCAAGAAACGCCGAAGACGAAAGCGCTGTGCGGTTGTACGGATCGCACGCATGACGAGGTGCGCAAAGCCGTGCGCGAACATAAGCTGCTCACGCATCGCGCCGTCTACGAATTCCTCGAATGGCGGACGCCGAACGGTTGCGCAACGTGCCGCCCCGCCGTCAACTATTACTTGGTGTCTACGTGGCCGCATGAAGCCGTGGACGATCCGCAAAGCCGTTTCGTCAACGAGCGCGTGCACGCGAATATTCAAAAGGACAACACGTTCTCGGTCGTGCCGCAGATGAAAGGCGGCGTTACGACGCCGGACGAGCTGCGCCGCATCGCCGACGTCGCCGACAAATACAAGATCCCGATGGTCAAGGTCACCGGCGGCCAGCGGATCGATTTGCTCGGCGTGAAGAAGGAAGATCTCGTCGACGTATGGAAAGACCTCGGCATGCAGTCGGGTCACGCCTACGGCAAATCGATTCGTACCGTGAAGACCTGCGTCGGCAGCGAGTTTTGCCGCTTCGGCACGCAAAACAGCACGCAAATGGGCATCGACCTCGAGACCATGCTCGCGAACATGTGGTCCCCACACAAGGTCAAGCTGGCCGTCTCGGGCTGTCCGCGCAACTGTGCGGAAGCGGGCATCAAGGACGTCGGCGTGATCGCGGTCGATAGCGGCTGGGAGCTTTACGTGGGCGGCAACGGCGGCATCAAAACCGAAGTGGCCCAGTTCCTCGTCAAGGTAAAGACGGCCGAGGAAGTGAAGGAATACACGGGCGCGTTCTTGCAACTGTATCGGGAAGAAGCGCACTACCTCGACCGGACGGTCCATTACATCGACCGCGTGGGCCTCGACTACGTCAAGCAAAAGGTCGTGGACGACGCCGCCAATCGCCGCGCGCTGTACGAACGCTTGCTCTACGCGCTCGACGGCTTGCCCGACCCTTGGCAGGCACGCATCGGCGGGCAGCACGAGCGCGAATACATCCCGCTCAAAGTCATCGCCTAGGCGTATCGAACAACAGAACACGGATAGGGACATGGATTTGGATATGGATACGACAATTTCCTCCACGTGGACGCACGTGTGCAGCGTGGCCGACATTCCGCGACTCGGCAGCCGCGTCCTCAAGCGCGACGACGGCGACATCGCGCTCTTTCGCACGGCGGACGACGAAGTCTTCGCGCTGCACGATCGCTGCCCGCACAAGGGCGGCGCGCTCTCGCAAGGCATCGTGCACGGCAAGAGCGTGACGTGCCCGCTTCATAGCTGGAACATCGCACTGGAAACAGGCGCAGCGTGCGCGCCCGATGAAGGCTGCACCATGCGTTTCGCCGTGAAAGTCGACGGCGAAGCCGTGTTCGTTCGCTTCGCTTAAAGGCCCCGCCGCGATGAAAACCGTCACCCGCTCGACCTGTTGCTACTGCGGCGTAGGATGCGGCGTGCTGATCGAAGCCGAGCAAGGCCGCATCACGGGCATCGCCGGCGACCCCGATCATCCGGCCAACTTCGGCAAGCTCTGCACGAAGGGGCGCACGTTGCCCCTCACCGTGGCGGATCATGCCGGCCGGGCGTTGCGACCCGAAATGCGGCTCACGCGCGAATCGTCGCGCGAGCCCGCCGATTGGACCGTCGCGCTCGATCATGTCGCCGCACGCTTTGCCGACATCATCGAGCGCGACGGTCCCGATGCCGTGGCCTTCTACATTTCGGGGCAGCTTCTGACGGAAGACTATTACGTCTTCAACAAGCTCGCGAAGGGGCTCATCCGCACGAACAACATCGACACGAATTCGCGCCTGTGCATGTCGAGCGCGGTCAGCGCCTATAAGAAGGCATTCGGCGCAGACGGTCCGCCGACGTGCTACGAAGATCTCGAACTCGCGCATACCGTCTTGTTCGCCGGCAGCAACATGCCTTACGCGCATCCCGTGTTGTTCCGGCGGCTCGAAGAAGCGAAGGCGAAGGATCCGTCGATCAAATGGATCGTCGTCGACCCGCGCCGCACCGATTTGGCCGCGCTGGCCGATCTGCACCTCGCGATCACACCCGGTACCGACGTGGCGCTGTTCAACGGCATGCTGCACCACATGATCTGGGAAGGTTCGATCGATCCGGCCTATATCGCCGCGCACACGAACGGATTTCAAGAGCTGAAGTCGCTGGTACGCGGCTATTCGCCGAGCATGGCCGCCGAGATTTGCGGCGTCGCCGAATCCGATTTGCTGACGGCGGCGCAATGGTTCGCCGCGAGCCCCGCGGCGCTCTCGCTCTATTGCATGGGCTTAAACCAGTCGAGCCACGGCACCGACAAGAATCTCGCGTTGATCAACCTGCATCTGGCGACGGGGCAAATCGGCAAGCCGGGCGCGGGGCCGTTTTCGCTGACGGGACAGCCGAACGCCATGGGCGGTCGCGAGGTGGGCGGCATGGCGACGATGCTGGCCGCGCATCGCGATATCGGCAATGCCGAGCATCGGTCGGAAGTCGAAGCGCTCTGGGGTATCACGGGTCTATCCCCGCGCCCCGGATTGCCGGCCGTGGATTTGTTCGACGCCGTTGCCGAAGGCAAGATCAAGGCGATTTGGATCGCCTGTACGAATCCGGTTCACTCGATGCCCGACATCGAACGCGTACGAAAGGCACTGCGAACCGCGGAGTTCGTCGTCGTACAAGAAGCCTTCGAACAAACGGACACGGTCCCTTACGCCGATGTATTGCTGCCCGCGGCCACCTGGGGAGAAAAGTCGGGCACCGTTACGAATTCCGAGCGACGCATTTCACGCGTGCGCGCGGCCGTCGAGCCGCCCGGCGAAGCACGGCCCGACTGGTGGATCGTGAACGAAGTCGCGCGCAAGCTCGAAGCACGGCTATGCGCTCGGCAAAGCGAGCCCGCAGGCACCGCATTGTTTCCGTTCGCCTCGCCGCAAGAAGTATTCGACGAACACCGCACCCTCACGATCGGGCGCGACCTCGACATCGGCGGGTTGTCGTATCGCGTGCTCGAAGACAGCGGCCCGCAGCAATGGCCGTTTCCGGCCGGTGCCGAGCACGGTTCGGCGCGCCGTTACGGCGACGGCCGCTTCCCTACTGCCGACGGCCTTGCTCGCTTTCATGCGCCGCGCTACTTGCCTGTGGCCGAGAGCGTCGATGCGCGCTACCCGTTCCGTCTGCTGACCGGACGCCTGCGCGATCAATGGCATGGGATGAGCCGGACCGGGCGCGCGGGCATCCTGTTCAACCACGCCCCCCAAGCTACCCTATCGATGCGCCGCGAAGACGCGGCTCGTCGCGGGCTCAAGGAAGGCGACTTGGTGACGGTGGCGAGCCGGCGCGGCCGACTCGTGCTGCCGCTCGAGATGAGCGACGACTTGGCGCCCGGCACGGTCTTCGCGGCCATGCATTGGAGCGGTCAATTCCTCGCAAGCGGCGGCATCAACGAGGCGACGATCGGCGCCGTCGATCCCGATTCGAAGCAGCCTGAGCTGAAACACGCGGCCGTGCGCATCGAAGCGGCGAAACTGCCTTGGCGTCTCGTCGCAGCCAAGCGCGGCGATGTGCTCGCATTGCGCGCGGCGGTGCAACCGCTGCTCGCCGAACGTCGCTATGCCTCGATCCGCGTAGAGGCGGACGAACTGATCGTCGTGACCGCCGCCGACATCGACGCCGACGCCGCCTGGACCGAACGCTTGCACGATGCGCTAGGATTGGCACGTGGCGACGATTTGCTCGAATACCGCGATCCGCGCCGCGGCCGCACTCAGCGCGTGGCTTGGGACGGGCAATTCGTCGACGGCTTTTTGCTGACCGGCGATACGAGCCCCGCTACGGCGCTGATCGAGCAGATCCGAGGCGAGACGCCGTGGGAAGGCCCGCGCCATGCCATCGTCTTGCTCGGCGGCGAGCTGCCGCAACAACGCGCTCGGGCGCCGCGCGATCGCGTCGTTTGCAATTGCAAGCAAGTGAAGCAATCGCAGATCGAGCAGGCGGTTGCGAAAGGCGCCGCGTTGGATGAGTTGAAATCGACACTGGGCTGTGGCACTGTCTGCGGCTCTTGCGTCCCTGAGATAAAGCGGTTGCTCACCGCGACGACACCCGCTTAGATGCTGCGTATTTTGCTCGTCACCGATACCGAAAAGCCCATCGGCGAATTGCGCGAGGCGCTCGCTCGCCTCGGCTACGAGATGCTGTCCGAGGCCGCCGCGCCGCACACGTTGCCGAAGGTGGTCGAACGCGAGCGGCCCGACGTCGTCATCATCGATACCGAATCGCCTTCGCGCGACACGCTCGAGCATTTGGCGGTGATGAACGAAACGGCGCCGCGCCCGGTGCTCATGTTCAGTCACGATGCCAACCAGCAGTTGATCCGCTCCGCCGTGGATGCGGGCGTCACCGCCTACATGGCCGAGGGGCTCACTGCCGATAAGCTCGCGCCGATTCTGGAAGTGGCGCTTGCGCGTTTCGCGCATGAGGAAAAGCTGCGCCAGCGGCTCGCGAAGGCGGAAAGCGAACTCGAAGACCGCAAGACGATCGATCGGGCGAAGCGGCTATTGATGGAGCGCGGCAAACTCTCCGAACACGACGCCTACGCCACATTGCGCAAACGCGCGATGGATGCGGGCGTCCGTCTGGCCGAAATCGCACGCCGCGTGCTCGAGGCGGCCGACTCTTCGAGGTAGCAACGCCATGAACATCGCAACGCCGAACGACGGCGCACCGGAAAAAACGCATTTGCGTATCGGCTTCGTCGCACTCTCCGATGCCGCGCCGCTCATCGCGGCCAAGGTGCTCGAATTCGGGCATCGGTACGGCCTCACGCTCGAGCTTTGTCGACAGCCCTCTTGGGCCGCCGTGCGCGACAAACTGCTCGCGGGCGAAATCGATTGTGCGCATGCGCTGTACGGACTCGTCTACGGCATTGAACTCGGCATCGGCGGGCCGCGCGACGAGATGGCCATCTTGATGGTGCTCAATCGCAACGGACAAGCCATTACCGTGTCCACGCCGCTCGCCCGCGCGCTCGACCGGGAAGGCAACTTAAAGGCCGCGCTCGCCACGCTCGGACGCGCACCGGTGTTCGCGCAGACGTTTCCGACAGGCACGCACGCGCTCTGGCTTTACTATTGGCTCGCCACGCATGGCGTGCATCCGCGCGACGATATCGAAAGCGTCGTCATTCCGCCGCCGCGCATGGTCGATGCACTCGAGCGCGGCGTGCTGGACGGCTTCTGTGCCGGTGAGCCTTGGCATGCGGTGGCCGAAGCGCGCGGAGCGGGGGAAACCGTCGTCGCCACAAGCGAGATTTGGCCGAATCATCCCGAGAAAGTCCTCGCCTGCCGGCGCGAGTTCGTCGAACGTTACCCGGCTACGGCGCGCGCGCTCGTCCGCACGATGCTCGAAGCGTGCCGATGGGTCGATGCTCCCGAGCATCGCGACGAGATTTCTGCTTGGCTTGCGAAGCCCGACGCGCTCGACGTACCGCGCGAGCTCATCGCGCCGCGGCTCGCCGGCCGTGAAGGCGGAAAGCGCTATGCCCACGCGCCGCTTCCCGTTTCGTTCTTCGATGGCGGCTCGGTGAACTATCCGCGGGTGGCCGAAGGCCGTTGGTTTTTGGCGCAGTATCGGCGCTGGGGCTTGCTGCGGGGGTTCGATGCCCAGGCCGACGATGCCGCGATCGCCGCGTCGATCAATCAAACGAAGCTCTATCGGGAAGCAGCCGCGCGCTCGGACGTGCCGGTTCCGCCCGAGGAAGAAACGCAGGTCGATCGATTTTGCGACGGGTCGAGTTGGCGTTAAGTGCCGGCCCTTTCACACGCCCTACGCCTTCACTCTCTTCCATAACCGAGCCGCGGTGAGCCGTGCGCTTTGAGCGGGCTGCCCGGCGCCCGCCTCCTCCCTCATCACGCGCACCCGATACAGAGGATTTGCGGCCTCGCCGCAACGGTATCACCCTCGCGTTGGCGCGCTTATATCACATTGAGATACAATCTCGGGCTCCCCAGGCGTCGATGCGACCTTTCGCCGCGCTTTCGTCATGTGATACGAACAAATACCCGTGCCTAGTCAAGCCGTTCTGCGCTGGTTCGCCAGCTTTGCCCCGCACCCGATCGCCGTCTCTTGGCGCGAGCGCCTACGCGCTTGTTTCGGCGCGCTGCTGGGGATCGCTGCAACCGGCGCGTCGATGCATTGGCTGCTCGGGCCACAGACGCAAGTCCCGTTTTTGATCGCGCCGATGGGCGCATCGGCCGTCCTGCTGTTCGCTGTCCCCGCCAGCCCGCTCGCTCAACCGTGGTCGTTCTTCGGCGGCAATCTCGTGGCGGCAACGCTCGGCGTGCTCAGCGCCATGTGGATCGACAACCCCGTCGCTGCCGCCGCCGTTGCGCTCGCGGCCGCGATCGCCGTCATGTTCGCGCTGCGCTGCATTCACCCGCCCTCCGGTGCCGTGGCGCTCACAGCCGTTCTTGGCGGTCCCGCCATTCATGCGCTCGGCCTGCGCTTCGTTCTCGAGCCGGTCGCGCTGCAATCGTTGGTATTGCTAGCGGCGGCGATCATCTATCACACCGTCACGGGCCACCGTTATCCGCACGTCAGCCGCCCCGCCACGCAAACGGCCGGCGGCACCGGGGTGACGCGCGCCGATCTCGAAGCCATCGTGCGGGAACGCGGCGAATTGATCGACGTCGCCTCCGACGATTTGGAATCGCTCGTGCACGAAGCGCAACTGCTTGCCTATGCGCGCAGCTTCCACGAATTGACGTGCGCGGGAATCATGTCGCGCGACGCCGTCAGCGTCTCCAGCGAAACCTCGGCCGCCGCCGCTTGGCGATTGCTCGAGCGTCATCGCATCAAGGCACTGCCCGTCGTCGATGAGACGAAACGCGTGGTCGGTATCGTGACGCGCACCGACTTCGTCGGCCGCACCGCATTCGGGCTACGCGGTCCGCGCGGCAAACGCCGATCGCTTTGGCGCAACCCGGGCGAGACATACCGTGTCGATGACCTGATGACGCCCAACGTGCGCACGGTCGACCCGAGCTTGCCCGTGGCCGAGCTGATTCCGGTATTCGCGCATTACGGACACCACCATATTCCGGTCGTGGATAACGCCCGGCGGTTGATCGGCATGATTACGCAGTCGGATTTGATCGGCGGTCTGCATCGGCAAACGCAAACGCGCCAGCTTCGGACGGCATAGGTCGAGAAGAAGGGACGATCGGTAAACAGTGCTAACTTGGAAAACCTTGATCCAAGCCATTGCGCGGCCATTTATATCACAACGTGATATAATTTTCGGTTTCGTCCTTACCCTCGATTCCCATGAAAACATCCGCCCACAGCAGCACGCTCGCCAAAAGCGATTTCGAGCAACTGTCGGAGTTCCGCTATCAGATGCGCCGATTCGAGCGTTTCTCCGAGCGTGCCGCTCAGGGCGAAGGCATCACGCCGTTGCAGTACCTGCTGCTCTTGCATGTGAAAGGGTATCCCGGCCGCGAATGGGCCACGATCGGCGAGTTGGCCGAACGTTTGCAAGCGCAGCATCACGGTGTGGTCGCATTGGTCTCGCGCTGCGAAGCACTCGAGCTCGTCAAACGCAAGGTGAGCGAAACGGATAGACGGCAAGTGGAAGTCCACTTGCTCAAAGCAGGCGAAACGGTATTGGCAAGACTGGCGGCATTGCACCGCGCGGAACTGAAGTCGCTCCAGGGCGCCTTCACCGTGCCGCAAATCGATTTATGACCTTGATACAGCTATGAGCACCGAACACCTCGATCCAAACAAGCGGGACTTTTCCGCCAACGCCCGGTTACCCGGTATTTGCGCCTTGGCCGCCGTCATCGGCGTGATGGGCACCATCGCGGCTGTCGTGCTGCTCAAGCTCATCTATATGTTTACGAACGTGTTCTTTTTCGGCACGTTCTCGTTCGCGAATCACTCCCCGGCCGATAACAAACTGGGGGCCTGGGTCGTGCTCGTTCCCGCGCTCGGCGGGTTGATCGTCGGTCTTATCGCCCGCTTCGGCTCCGATAAGATTCGCGGCCACGGCATTCCCGAAGCGATCGAAGCCATCTTATTCGGCAAGAGCCGCATGTCGCCGAAAGTCGCCATCCTCAAACCGCTTTCATCGGGCATCGTGATCGGCAGCGGCGGGCCGTTCGGCGCGGAAGGGCCGATCATCATGACGGGCGGCGCATTGGGCTCGCTGCTCGCGCAGTGCGTGAAGGTCACGGCGGCCGAACGCAAGACGCTGCTCGTCGCCGGTGCGGCGGCCGGCATGACCGCCGTTTTCGGTACGCCCGTTGCGGCCGTGCTGCTAGCCGTCGAGTTGCTGCTGTTCGAATGGCGGCCCCGCAGCTTCCTGCCCGTGGCGCTCGCGTGCGCGGTCGCCGGGTTCCTGCGCGCAATCTGGTTCGGCGTAGGCCCGCTGTTTCCGCTCGAGACCGCGCCGCCGGGCGCCATTTCCTTGCTCTCGTGCTTGATTCTGGGCGTGGCGTCCGGCGCGCTGGCATCGGGATTGTCCGTCGCGCTTTATGCCACCGAGGACCTGTTCGGCAAGTTACCGCTGCATTGGATGTGGTGGCCGGCGATCGGCGGCCTCGCGGTCGGCGTCGGCGGGTTGATCGAGCCGCGCGTGCTCGGCGTGGGCTACGACGTTATCGGCGATTTGCTGCACCAGCAGCTCGCCATCAAGGTGGCCGTCGCAATTCTGGTCGTCAAAGCCATTATCTGGGTTATCGCCCTGGGATCCGGTACCTCCGGCGGCGTGCTCGCCCCGTTGCTGATGCTCGGCGCGGGCCTCGGCATCGTCATGGGACCGATCTTGCCCGGACACGATGCGGCGCTCTGGCCGCTGGTGGCCATGGCCGCCACGCTTGGCGCCACGCTCGGCGCGCCGCTCACCGCGATCGTTTTCGCATTCGGGCTAACGCACGACGCGAACGCACTCTTACCGCTACTGGCGGCGACGCTCGTTGCGCACGGGTTCACGACGGTCGTCATGCGACGTTCGATCATGACGGAAAAAATCGCGCGGCGCGGATATCACATCTATCGGGAATACGGCGTCGATCCGCTCGAACGTCATCATATCGACGAAGTCATGACGCGCGCGGTCCAAACCATCGATGCCCACTTGTCGGTCGGCGAAGCGCTAGCCAACTTCTTCGGCCCGAGTCAGACGCATCGTGCCTATCCGGTGATCAGCGGCAAGCGGCTCGTCGGCATCGCCGATCGGGCCACGCTCGCGGCATTGGCCGACGCCCAAGGCGGCGCACCCGCCGATATGAAGATCGGCGACGCATACGCCGGCAAGTCGGTCACGGTCGCCTTGCCGGGCGAAACGTGCCGATTGGTCGCCGCGCGGCTCGCCGTGCATGGGCTCGAGCGCGTGCCCGTCGTGGCCGATCGCGATTCCATGACGCTTGAGGGTATCGTCTCGCGCAGCGACCTCGTCAAACCCTCGCGCATGCACTTCGAAGAGGAACAAAAGCGAGAGCGCTTCCGTCGCGTGGCATGGCGCCCGGTAAAGCGCCGTAATCAAGCTTGATCGAATCGGGTGCGCGAGCGGCGGCGCCTCGGTGGCCCGCCCGCTCGCCTTCTTGGCGTCGTCTAGTCGTCGATGTGATGGAGCCCTTCCCTCACGGAACGTTTCTCCCCTTCCCGCTTGCATGACTTCCGTCGGATTGTTCGCGGCCGGGCCCCGGGCGCACAGTGCAGCCGATGCCGGCCGTTGCCGGTCCCATCGGTTCCCTGTCGAGGACGATCGTCATGCATCTGCCCTGGTTCTCAATTCGCTCGCGCGCTCGCGATGCATCGTCGCCCGATCCGGGTGATACGTTGGACGCCCAACTGCGCAATGAATGCGATGCGATGGCGCGCTTCGCGCTGCGCCATGGCTTGCCTGTCGCGCCCGAATCGATCGCCGAACTCGCCCGTGCGATCTCGGGGGACGCGGCGGCGTCGCCCGTATCGACCAACCCCGACGTGCGGCGCACGCTCGCGACGCTGCACGGCAAGCTCGCGGCCGCGATCGCGCCGGCCACCCCTCATGCCGTATTGCTGCTCGATTCCCACTATCGCGGCACGCATCCCTTCGCGTGGCTCGGGCCCGTCCCGTTGATCCGGTTGCTAAGCGTCGCAGCAATCGCATTTCTCGTCGCCGTCATCGCGACCGGCTTGTCGCCCGACGTTTCCGCCAAAAACATCGAACAAGGTTTTCTGACGGCGAGCGGCACCAGCTTGCTGTGGAATACCTTGTTTCTGATCTTTTGCGCCGGACTGGGTGCCTCGTTCGCCGCGCTATTTCAAGCCCATCGATACATCGCGGAGGCGACCTACGACCCGCGCTACGACGCCTCGTACGGCGCTCGCCTCATCTTAGGCGTTATCGCAGGATTGATTCTCGTCGAGATGTTGCCGCGCGATCTATTCGAAAGCGGCGGCATGCGCAGTTTCGGCAAACCGGCGCTTGCGATGCTCGGCGGTTTTTCCGCGACGGCCGTACATCGGCTGTTGCAAAGGCTCGTCGATACGCTCGATGCCCTCGTCAAAGGCGACCCCGCCAGCGGCATCGCGGCGATGCGTAACGCCGAACGGGCACAAACCGCGCAGACGCGGGCACAGATGCAAAGCGAGCTTGCGGCGAGCCTGGTCGAGCTTCAACAGGCACTCGACGATACCGCGTCGACCGAAGACGTCAAACGGCGGCTGGCGGCGCTGACGCGCACGATGCTCGGCGCGGAGCCGATCCATTCGGGCCTCCCCGCTGCGCCTCGCTCGAATCCCTGATCGATCGCCACGCTAGGCTCACTCGGCTCCGGCAAAAGCGGCCCGCGGCAGCGGCAGCCGCACGGCTTCCCCCGAGATGCGCCGAGCGAGCCATAGCGCCGCTTCTGTCCGATTGCTGACGCCGATCTGTCGAAATAGCGCGTAGAGATGATTTTTGATCGTACCCTCGGCGACGTTCAACGCCCGGCAGATCTGCTTATTCGATTTCCCTTGCGCGAGCAGCCTGAGCACTTCGAGTTGACGAGGCGTCAGTCGATCGAGCCGCCGTTCGCCGAGCGCCAGGCCCGTGCGTGCGCACGGCTCGCCGTCGTCTTGATAACGCGACGGCACGTATATCGCGCCGGAGGCGACCTGCTTAAGCGCGAGCGCGAATTCCTCGGCCGTCGCATGTCGCTCGACGACACCCGCCGCCCCCGCTAGCAATGCATCCGCGATAGCGTGGCGCCCTCCGTTGCGCACGACGAATAACCAAGGCACCGTGCCGAAAACGTTCGGCAATACCGTCGGCCATCCCACGCGAGCCGCGTCGTCATCCCACTCTAGAGTAATGGCATCGATACCATCGCCGAGTAATTCGTCATGCACCCGATAAACATCGTCGGGATTTTCCGCGGACCAGACTTTCCAATCTTTATCGAGCTTAAGGAGCGCATCGGCGACTCCAGCTACGAAAAGGGGCAGACTATCGATCATCAGGACGTTCATGTTATGCGCTTCCCTCGGTAGCGAGATGTTCTATTAACGACGCCTAACACATCTCATTCGGTTGCTTTTTACCGCCGTTTTCCTCGGTGCGCACTAGCACCGAAGATCCATGACCGACGTACTAATCCTAAAGGCCCGTGGCAGCGCGGCCCAGCGCAGCGCAATAGTCCTGTGTCTCCGGCCATGACCTGCGGCCCCTTCGTTCATCTACTCGAACCCCGTAAAGTGAACAACGTCAGCGAACTGACGCTGCGCCATTTCTAACACGGAGGGGTTTTTCTCATGGAAGCAAATTTTATCGGGTCGGTGATCAACGCATTACCGATGGACCAAATGATTGCGGGCCCCTTGAACGCGATGATTACGGCGCAAACCCAAGCGGCCAAAAGCTACGCCGATTTTTTGATGCATGTCTGCATTCAAGGCGGTAAAGCCGTCGCCGTGCAGTTCGATTACGACGAATCGCTCGTCGACGAAAATGGCGTCTCCAAGGGCGTCGTGCAAAAAACGATGCGCATTCCGCTGTTAGCGGCCATTGTTCATCCCATCATTGCCATCGAAGAAGGGACGATCGATTTCGAGCTAGAGATCACACAATCGGAGAAATCGTCGTCGTCCACGGAAGCGGGGGGCGAATTCCAAGCCAAGCTCGGGTGGGGTCCGGTCAGCGTTAGCATTTCGGGCCGCGTCTCGCATAAGGCCGAACAAACACGCAGCACGGATACGCGCGCCAAATACTCGATTCATACGCAGGTGCGTCGCCAGCCGCCGCCCGAGGCGCTGATGCGGGTCATCGATTTCTTGACCGATGCCGCCACCAAACCCGTCGTGACCGAGGACAAATCGAAGAACCCGCAACCCCTGCCGCCGACGCCCACCGACGGTACGCTCGTCGGTCCGAAGAGCGATGCCGCCGCGGGATCGGGCAACGCGCAACCGCAAACGGCAAGCACGACGCCTTAAACCGGCCGTCCTTGCGTAGCGGAGATCTCCATGTTCAAGCTCTTCAGGCGCCGGCGCACGAATGACCAGCCTCATGCGCCGCAAGCGCAGCAAGCCGCGCCGTCGCAATCGCCGGCAGCCGACGACGCGGATTCGTGGCAAACATGGGACGGCCCTGCATCGGCGCCACGGGCACCCAGTGCGGCCAAAGCCACCGACGAAGCCGCGTCGCCATCCGCTTCGCAAGCCACGCAACCAACGCACCCAACGCAAGCGGCTCCCGGCTCGCATGCCGCATCCGGCGCACCGCCCAGCGGTCCACCGCCTGGTGCGCCGAGCCCACCGGCCGAACCGCCGTCAAGCCCGCCCGCGCCGCCGCGCGGCTTGGCGCTCGACGAAATCGCCCGCGGCATGCAACACGCCGCCGCGAGCGCCAACCAGTTGCTGGCCCAGCAGTACACGCGCGTGCTCGATACGTTCTTCGATTCGAACGACGAGGGGCTCTTGACCGCGCGTTCGGTCGACGTCGAACTCGACGCGGAACATACGATGCCCGTGCCGCTCGTGGCGCTGGCGACGCCGCGCGGGCTCGCGTTGGAAAAGATGGTCGTGCATTTGACCGTGCGCGGCGATTTCGCCGAGGCCATGCCGCTCGACGGCGGCGATCATCGGGCGCGTTTCCACGTCACGCTGGCCCCACCCTCCAAGCGCGCGGGGGAGAGCTCGGGACGCGAGCGCGATACCGAGCACATCGACATCGAGATGCACTTCGCCGCACTGGATCCCCCCGACGCGATCATGCGCGTCATCGACGAGTACACGCATCGGCTCGTACCGCGCCCGAAGCGCGGCGCGCCGACCGACGAGGAGAATACCCATGCTTGAACACCCCGAACACACGGGCCAGGACGGCATCGAGCTCATCAAACGGTTCGAGGGCCTACGCCTTCGCCGTTATCTCGATGCCGTCGGCAAACCGACGATCGGTTACGGCCACCTGATCCTACCGCACGAAAAGTTCGATGCGCCGCTGACGACGGCCGCCGCCGAAAGCTTGCTGAAGAAGGATTTACGCAGCCACGAACTCGCCCTGCGCAAGCTCGTACGCGTCGCGCTCACCCAACAGCAGTTCGATGCGCTGATGGGCTTCGTCTTCAACCTGGGGCCGGGACGGTTGCAATCGTCGACGTTGCTGCGCTGCTTGAACGCGGGGCAGTTCGATCGAGCCGCCGATCAATTCCTCGTCTGGAACAAGGCCGGCGGCAAGCCGCTCGCCGGGCTGACGAAACGCCGCCAAGCCGAACGCGCGCTGTTTCGCTCGTGAGATCGATTCCTTCCCTACCCTCGGAGCCATCCCATGAACGCACAACCTACCTCACGCGCGGGCGGCATCCCGTTCGCCCTCGCCGCAGCCTTTGCCGCGATGCTGATCGGCACGGCGCATGCCGATTCGCCGCCGACTTGTCGAGCCGAAGTCGAACAGCTCGCGCAATCGCTGGTCGCACAACAGCAGCCACAGCTTTGCGCGCCTTGCGCCGCGCGACTCACGACCACGCTCGAAAGCATGTATGGACAGCGCAGGCTGCCGCCGTCGCTCTATTTATCGGCCGACTCGGCAGAATGGGACGATCCTCAAACGCGCCCTGTCATGTTCTCGGGTAAGAGCCGGGCGGGGATCGTCGACGGCGACCGGCTAGCCGCCGATATCGATAGCGGATACGGCCCGCGCGGTGCTTTGCGCTTGATCTACTCGCGCGCCAACGAGCCGATTGCCCTCGCAACGGCAGATAAGAAAACCTTTATCGCGCTGACTTATTGCGTCGCATCGCCGCGATGAGCGGTTCGACGTCCGGCGACTCGAGTACATCGTACGGAAGTCATGGGAAGACGGGTGGCCCATCCGCCCTATAGGGTACAGCGCCGAATCCCCGTACCTTATCGACATGGACATCGAAACAGAAGTCGAACAATTAAATAGGAATCCTAAATGAAATCCATCTCCGAATACCGGCATCGGCCATCGCAGCGCACGTACCCAGTAAGCGGTTCCGCACGTCTCGAAGCGATCCGCCGGCTGCACGCGGCCGGCGCCTCGCACGCATCGACGGGGAGGACGATACGCCGTATCGCGTGCGTAGCGGCGATCGGCTTCGCCTTCGTCGCGCTCGTATCGAAGGCGGCCCTTGCGCAAGAGACACAGGCGCCGCCGCTAAAGGGCTATGCGGCCGATCTGTCGCGCACTTCGGTGTCGGGCTTGTCGTCCGGCGCATTCATGGCGGCCCAGTTCGACGTTGCCTATTCGAGCAAATTGATCGGCGCCGGCATCGTCGCGGGCGGCGAGTTTTACTGCGCGGGCGCCTCCGGGGTGACACCGCTTTCGCTTGCCGCCGTGACGTCTTGTATGCAACCGCTCGGGCCGGCACCGAAAGCCGAGATCGCCTACAAGGATGCGCGAACGTTCGCGGGACAGGGTCTCATCGACGATCCGGCGAACCTCAAACGCCAGAGGATCTATCTGTTCAGCGGGGCGAAGGATACGGTCGTCTTCACCAAAGTCGTCGATCAGGCCGCGCGCTTTTACGAGCTGGCAGGCGTGCCTAGCCGGGACATCGACTATCAAAAGTTGCCGAACGCGGGACATGCGCTGCTGACGAACCGCACGGACGACATCGCGTGCGACTCGAATAAAGCGCCGTTCATCAACGGCTGCGGCGTCGAGCAGTCGCACGAAATCCTGAAGTGGATTTACGGCAAGGCAGGCGCACCGCTCAACGCCCCCGCGGCGAAGGCGACGGGAGAGCTCGTGGCCTTCGATCAAACCGAATTCGATCGCGATCGACGCGCCTCGCTCGCGCGAACCGGCTACGTCTACGTGCCGCCAAGCTGCGAAGCCGAGGGCTGCGCCGTGCACGTCGTCTTTCACGGCTGTCTGCAAAACGTCCATAAGGTCGACCTACGATTCGTCAGAGACACCGGCTACAACGAATTCGCCGACACCAACCGGATCATCGTGCTCTATCCCCAGATCGCCTCGTCCGATCGCGGTTCGCCGAGCAATCCGCTCGAATGTTGGGATTTTTGGGGCTATACGAGCGATGACGCAAGCCATCCCGACTTCTTCACGCGCGAGGCGCCGCAAATGGCAGCGGTCATGAAAATGATCGAGCGCCTGCACGCTTCTCCCACCACGTCCACTCGATAAGGATTTGCCATGCTGACCGCCGTCATTGCGCAATGGGAGAGCGCGCACAAAGCCGCGCTGGACCTCGCCGATAAACTCGCCTCCGAAACGCACGCGTCGCTGCAAACCGCCGGTGTCATGCCGAACGCAAACGTCTGGAAGAACCTGACGAAAGCGGCTTTACACATGGGCCGCCATTACGCCGACGCGATGCAGTCGGCGATCGACGACGGCTGGCGAAAGGAGCGCACGCAGCTTCAGTTGAAAGGCGCGGCGGCATCGATCAAAGCCCTTGCCGAGATCCAAGCCGATTTCGCCTCGCGCATGACGCAAAGCCAGACGCAGCACGCGAGCGCGCTCACGACCGCTACGGCGGAATATCTCGAGGGCCTCGAACGCTGCCGAAATCTGCAAGATACGTCGATGCTCGCCGCGAAGCTCCTCGGCGACATGCACAGCCAGGCAAGCGCCTATGCGGCTCATCTCTCTTCGCTCGCGGTGGGTATGCCGGCCGCGCTCGTGCAGTGGGCGGAAACCCAGCTCGATAGCGACGACGACACGGCGGGGGCGCCATGAACATCGCACTGCGCTTCATCAATCGGTCGAACGATTGCGGCAACAGCGAAGTCGTGCTGTTTCAACGCGACGTCGTTCCCGACCTCGATGAGTTGGCGATCGCCTGGCATGTCATCCGCTATTGCGGCCGCGATTGCATACATCCGTTCAGCTATTCGAACGAGGTGGAGATCGCCCTCGGCGACGATTACGGCAACTTCTCGCCGCGCGTGCCCGCCGGAAACGGTACCCGCCTTGCAATCGCCGCGCACGCTGGCGGACGGCCGCGTCTGTCGCGCTCGTCCGAAGGGACGGTCCATAGCGACATTGAAGTCGTCAATCAAATGGGGCGTGGTGCGGTCAACGTCAATGCATTCGTCGCGGGCCGTTTGATGGCTGCCAAATCGGCCGTCGCGCCGGGACAAAAAGCCGTGTTCCGTTTTGCGCCGACGCTTTGGATCGGGGTCGGCTCGCAAATCGAAGAAGGCCGCGCGCTCGCCTCGGCTGTGATCTCCAGCGCGAACACGCCGTTCGAACTCGGCGCGATCGCATCGGCCGACATCGTGATGACAGGCGGCGGCAGCGGCGAAAACGCTCGGCCGTTTCAATTCGAACTCGAAAACGTCTCACGCCGGTAGCACCGGCACGCCCGCCCGGATTGCAGTTCCCGTAGTCGATTTAAAGGTTCGACGACCCGCGCTCGCGTGGGCCGGCGGTTAGGTACGCGGCAAACCGATTGCCGCTTTTTGATCAGGAGCTGTAGATGGACATTCAATTGAACTTCGTCAATCGCTCGAACGACGCCAACAATTCGAGCATCGTCATTTTCCAGAAAAACGTGTCGACCGATTTCGACGAGTTGCACGTTGCCTGGAAAGTCATTCGCAATTGCGGTCAGGGCGACAATCATCCGTTCCGTTTTCCGATGGCGATGGCCGTCAGCACGAGCGACAGTTATGGAAACTACATGCCGCAGCAAGACGCGACGAACGGCCAAGTGTTCCAGGTCGTGCGCGCACCGTCGGGGGATGTCATGCAGCTCGCTTCGCAGCCGGGCTCCAGTAAAGAGGTCCAGGTGCGCAACGATCTACCGCAAGGCGCGGTAGGCGCGACGATCTACAAAGACGGCACGCCGCTCGCGATCAAAACGTCCATTGCTCCCGGACAAAAAGCCGTCTTCGAGTTCAAGCCCACGATTTGGATCGGCGTGGCCTCCCAGGTCGAACAGGGCAAGGTGATGAATTCGGCCGTGATGTCGGACATCAATACCGAAGTCTCCCTGCTCGGCATCAAGAGCGCCGATATCGTGATGACCGGCGGCGGTCCCGGCCCCACGTCGCTGCCGTTCGCTTTCCGGCTCGAAAACGTCGTCATGGCGTAACGCACCGTGCAATCGGCGGCGCGCTAAACGGGCCGCTCGACTTACATCGACAAACAATCAATAGGCAGGGTTAGCGATGGACATCAAACTCAACTTCATCAACTTGTCGAACGACGTCAACAATTCGCAAATTGTCGTATTTCAAAAGAACGTCTCCACGGACTTCGACGAACTGGCAGTGGCATGGAAAGTCATTTCGAACTGCGGCCGCGGCGCGAACCACCCGTTCGTGTTTCCGATGGCGACGACGGTAACGGCCAGCGATTCGGACGGCAATTTCATGCCGCAAAAAGCGGCGCAAAACGGCCAACTCTTTACCGTCACGCGCTCGCACTCCGGCAATATACTCGCCGCCGGCGGCAGCGCATCGACATCGCGCGAAGTGCAAGTGCGTAACGACCTCGGCGCGGGGGCCATCAATGCCTCCATCTTCAAAGACGGCCGGCTGCTGTCGACGAAGACCGGCATCGCCCCGGGACAAAAGGCCGTCTTCGAATTCAAACCCACACTGTGGATCGGCACGGCATCGCAAATCGAGGAAGGCAAACTCATGAATTCGGCCGTGCTATCCGATATCAATACTGAGCTTTCGCTGCTCGGCATCGCCAGCGCCGATATCGTCATGACCGGCGGCGGCGGCGGCACGGCGGCCGTCCCGTATCGATTCGAGTTGACCAATGTCGTGATGGGCTGAACGCCGCCGCCCGGCGTCTACCCCGCTCGAGTCCCCGCTCGCCGTGGCGAGCGGGCCCGGAGCATAGGTAGTTACCACGCTGTCAGGCACGCACCGCGTCGACTACCATTCGTCACACGAATGGCAACGAACATGGACACGGGGGGCGCTCCATGGCGCCGGCGAGGAGCAGTGCGGCCTTCGCGAATGAACGAGCGAACGACGATAAGCGCAGGGCGGTACGCCCGCGCACATTCGCGGCGTGGCGGGGAGCACGACAATGGGCATACGAGTCACGGCAGGAATGAAATCGGCCGTTTCGACGTTTTCTCATGATCGTGTGCGTCAATGGCGCCAGCACAAAACGAAAACAAGCGAGCGGGGATGCCGGCTGGATACTCGGCACCGCGGGTGCGGACGATGCATCGCGCGGCGCGGCGACGAATTCAGCCGGTTTCGCAACGCTATGCGTTGCGTCAACGCCTAACGGGGAGGCGTGCCATGGATATCATCGAATTGGCCCGGCAAGCGGGCCTGCAAGTGCTGCTCGATGCGCGCATCGGCAGTCAAACCTACCACAGCGTATGCGGCTCGCTGCCGGCGCTACAGCGCTTTGCGGAAGCGATCGAGGCCGTCACGCGCGAGCGGTTGCCGCAAGGCCACGCCACGACACGGCCCCGGACCCGGGCGCCCCATCATGGCGCGACGCGCCTTCGCAAGCGCGCGCCCAGGGCCGAGACGGCGCCGTGCGCGGGACGCGAGCTTAGCGGCCGCCGGCTCCGGCCGGCAACGCGGAGTTCGAGCGCCGTTTAGCCGCATGCCCGAGCCACATCACCAAGAGCCATACGGGCACGAGCCAGACCGAGACGGACAATCCCGGCGTGAACGCAAGGATCCCGAGCACCATCGCCATGAACGCAAGGCAGATCCAGTTGGCCACGGGATAAGCGAACGATTTGAAGACGAGCTCCTGCCCCGCCGCCACCATCGCCTTGCGCGCCTTCAAATGCGTGAGGCTGATGAGGGCCCAATTGATGACGAGCGCGGCGACGACGAGCGCCATCAATACGTCGAGCGCACGCGCAGGCATCAAGTAGTCGACGATGACGCACGCGAACGTTGCGGCCGCCGACAAACCGATGGCGACGTAGGGCACGCCGCGCCGATCGACCTTGAGCAGCGCGCGCGGCGCGTTGCCTTGTTCGGCCAGGCCGTAGAGCATGCGACTGTTCGCATAGACGGAGCTGTTGTAGACGGACAGCGCGGCCGTCAAGACGACGAGATTGAGCACGTTCGCCGTGAGCCCGGCGCCGATCTGCGAGAAGATCATGACGAACGGACTCCCGCCTTGCGCGACCTCATTCCACGGATGCAGCGCGAGTAGGACGACGAGCGATCCGATATAGAAAATCAAGATGCGATAGAGGACCTGATTGACGGCTTTCGGGATCGTGCGACGCGGATCGTCGGCTTCCGCTGCCGTGATCCCGATCAGTTCGAGCCCGCCGAACGAAAACATGATGACGGCCAGCGTCATGAACAGGCCGTTGAAACCATGAGGAAAGAATCCGCCGTAGCGCCACAAATTGGAAATCGACGCTTGCGGTCCCCCTCGCCCCGTTTCGAGCAAATACACGCCGAAGACGATCATGCCGATCACGGCCACGACCTTGATGATCGCGAACCAAAACTCCGTCTCCCCGTAGGCCTTCACGTTAGCGAGGTTCACCGCATTGATGGCGACGAAGCACACGAGCGCCGAGACCCAAGTGGGTACGGCAGGCCACCAGAAGTGTACGTAGGTGCCCACCGCAGTGAGTTCCGCCATGCTGACGAGCACATAGAGCACCCAATAATTCCAGCCGGATAGAAAGCCGGCGAAGTCGCCCCAATATTTGTGCGCAAAGTGACTGAACGAGCCGGCCACGGGCTCTTGCGCCACCATCTCGCCGAGTTGACGCATGATCATGAAGGCGATGAAGCCACCGATCGCGTAACCGAGAATCATGGAAGGGCCGGCCGCCTTTAGGACGCTGGCCGAGCCGAGAAAGAGCCCCGTGCCGATCGCGCCGCCGAGCGCGATCAATTGGATATGACGATTCTTTAGCCCGCGGTGTAAACCGTCGTGCTCGGTGGGACGCGTCAAAACAGACCTCCTCTCCTGATGGTATGGCCCGATCGACTCGTGATCGCCCGGGCAAAACCCATCATTCTAGCTAGCCATTGAACACGCACCAATTCAGGTCAACCCGCACTTTCGCTTCCGGCCCCACGCCGCAATAGCCCGCTATTCGGTTTCGGAATCGGCTCCGTTGCGCAGTAGCAATAGTGGGACGGTCGTTTCGTGCAGCAACGACTCGGCCACGCTCCCCGCGAAGAGCCGCCGAATCCCGCTGCGCCCGTGCGAGTACATGACGACGACGTCGGCGTCGAACTCATCGATCGCGCGCATGAGCACCGCCGCCAAGTTTTCGCCGTAGGCGTCGATCGCGCGTACCGTTCCGGTCACCCCGAACGGCGCCATTTGCTCGCGCGCATCGGCCAGTACGGCGGTCGCTGTCGCGCTCGACGTATCGCGCGTTTGGACCTGTTCCACGAATCCCGCCGCCACATCGACTACCTGCGTGGGATGTTGCAGAACATACACCGCTTGCAGTTGCGCGCCGGAGAGGCGCGCGAGTTTCAGAGCTTCGTCGAGCGCGTGCCGCGCGCCCTCGCTACCGTCGACGGGGACTAAGATCCGTTGGTACATTTCCGTCCTCCAGGATTGACGCCGGCCACTCGGTCGCGTGGCGGCTTGCGAGTCGTTAGCCATCCGATGAAGTATCGCGACGACATGCGGCTCAGATCAACTGTCGAAATTAGGAGTGCGCTGGCTCCTGCGTCGCGGGCGTGCCGAGGATGCGTTCAGACAAGCCGGCGTCGTAGCTCGAGTGGACATGCACGCGCTTCTTATCGGGGAACGCGTAGGCGTATGCCTTGCGCAAGGCAAGCGAAGCCTCGTGAAAGCCCGACAAAATGAGCTTTTGCTTGTTGGGATAAATCGCGATGTCGCCGACGGCGAAAATGCCCGGCACCGACGCTTCGTAGTACGAAGTATCCACGGCAACTCGCCCGGCCCGCACATCGAGCCCCCATTGAGCGATCGGCCCGAGATCCGCTACGAGGCCGTACAGTGCGATGAGATGGTCGGCCTCGATCGTCAAGCTTCCATCGAGGGTCTTGACCTCGATCGAGCGTAGTACGTCCTCCGTGGTGTTCAACGTGGCGAGCGTACCGATGACGAGATCCATCTGGCCGGCGGCCACTGCGCGCTTGACCTCCTGCACGGTGGCGTCGGCTGCGCGAAACGCATTGCGTCGATGCACGAGCGTGACGTGCTTCGCATAGCCGCGCAGCGAAAGTGCCCAGTCCAACGCCGAATCGCCCCCGCCCGCCACGACGACGCGTTGATCGGCGAACATTGCCCGTTTGCGCACGGCATAGTGAACATAGCGCTCTTCGAGCGCTTGCGCTTCGGGCAGGCCCACACGCTGCGGCACGAACGCACCGTTGCCGGCCGATAACAGCACCGCTGCGGTATCGAACACAAGGCCGCGGTCGGTACTGACGCGCCAACGTTGCGTTTGCTCGATGCGCTCCACGGTCATGACCCGATGCCCGAGATGAATCGGCGGAGAAAACGGCTTGCACTGCTCCGAGAGGCGGTCGATCAGTTGCCGCGCGGTGCACACCGGGACGGCCGGGATGTCGAAAATGGGCTTATCGGGATACAGCTCGATACACTGGCCGCCTACTTGCTCGAGCGCGTCGACGATATGACACGACAAGCCGATGACGCCGGCTTCGAACGCTGCGAAAAGCCCTACTGGTCCCGCGCCGATGATGACGACGTCGGTGCGAAGGACCTCGTCCTCCCTCGGTGCCGCTGCTTCACTCATGGTTCCTACCTCTTCGATGATGATGACGAAGGCCCCGATGAGGCCCATGCATCGGACGTGCACGGCACAGTTAGCGCGTGCACGCTTGACGAGATCAAGTATAGGGAGAACCCCGACCGGTCGCGGCAGTGGCCCGCCGGCGAGTAGGGAGAAGCATCGCCGAAGCGGCGATATGACGCACAAGAAAAAACCCCACGTTCCGGAAAACGTGGGGTTCATCCGCAATGCGCGGCGCCGCGGTAGCAGCGCCGTTCTTGCGACGACTAAGCCGAGACTGTCGGCTTAGAAGCGGTGACGCAGGCCAACCGTAGCAGCCGTTTGGTTGTCCGACGTGGACACACCACCGAACGTGCCGTTGTAGATCGATGCGCCAGCTGCGCTCGAGTGTTGGTACACAACTTGAGCGTAGACGTCCGTGCGCTTCGACAGCGAGTAGTCAGCTTGCGCGCCGACTTGGTGGAAGCGAGCCGAGAAGCCGTTCGCCAAGCCCGAACCTTGTTGGTCCGTGAACGTGTAAGCAACGCCCAGACCCAGAGCCGGCGTCAGGTTGTACTTGGCGTTGACTTCATAGTTGTCTTGACGCAGCGATTGCGCAACCAGGAAGTTGTCCAGACGCGTTTGCGTCCAAACAGCGCCGACTTGCGCCGGGCCGAAAGCGTACGAAGCACCCACGCCGTACGTACGATCGCGGAAGTTGCCGTTCGCGATCGTCGCTGCGTTGTCGGTTGCGCCGACCGTGTTGCCGAACGGGTTGTTCAGCTGAGCGTACGAAGCCGCCACACGCAGGCCTTGGTACTGGTAAGCCGCGCCGAGGCTGTATTCACGGTTGTTCGCGAATGCGCCGGCTTGGTTCGAGAAGCCGTACGTGCCGCCGAACGTGAAGCCAGCGTAGTTCGCGCTCGTGAACTTGATCGAGTTGTTGACCGAGTTGCCGCCGTTCGTGCTCAGGTTGTCGAGGTTGCCGACGTGGGCGAACTGCGTGCCGCCCCAGCTACCCGTTGCGCTCAGCGGAGCCAGGAAGTCTTGCGCTGCGTCGTATTGCTTGCCCAGCGTGACCGTGCCGTAGTTGCTCGACAGACCAACGTACGATTGACGGTTGAACTGGCCGCCGTTGTTTGCGTAACGGCCGTTGTTCAGGTTGAAACCGCTTTCGAGGTTGAAGATTGCCTTCAGACCATTGCCGAGGTCTTCCGAACCGCGCAGACCGAAGCGGCTTTGATCGACGCCGCCCGAGTTTTGTTGCCAGTTCGAGCTACCGCCGACGTTGCTCGTGTACGTCAGACCTGCATCGATCACGCCGTAGAGCGTGACGCTGCTTTGTGCATGTGCTGCGACTGCGAAAGAGGCGGAAACCGCTGCGACGACCAGGGTTTTTTTCATTTGAGAAGTCCCTTTTATAAAACTGGCTCACTGCCAGATTTCGGAATAGACGGATCGACCCTCGACGCCGCTTCTCAAGCAGCTACGCGATCAAACCAATTGACCCGTCCGATGAGGGCCGAGTCTACGTGCCGACCCTAGCTAGGGTATACGCGGATCACACAACACATTCTTGCGCCATCTGAAACAATCAACCTAGGAAAAACCCCTAGATCATTGTTTTTGAACGGATTTGTTTTGTGGTAGGGGGTCGAGTCGGACTGAGGGGAAGCGGTCGTTTTGACCGAACGGCAGTTGCAAAATCGCAACGCTTTTCATATGGCGGTCATGACCGGAAGGCAGGGAGCACTGAGCCGGCGCCCATGCATGAGCGCTTCGCATGGGCGGGGGTGCCGCTTCAGCGGCGGCATCGAGACGCTGAAATACATCGCAGGCACTGCCTCGGGAAATAGTAAGACGGCTGCTGCGGCACGGCTGCGAAACCGCTATTTTTCCCGAGCTCGCGCGATCGCACACCACCCAGTTCTAGGAGGGATGGATACGAGGACGGAGATCGGAGCGAACGGAGCGCGGACAAAAAGACGGCCCGTCGGCGAAAAGCCGAACGGGCCTAGGAGGGTTGGCCTCGAGATAGCCAAGGCCGACTATACCTAAACGAAATGCCGTTCGGGGGATTTCGTAACGAACGGTAAGACATTTTTCACACGCGCAGCGTTCGCAAGACGGACGACTTACCGTCTAAAGACACTGTGCTCCGGTTGAACCTGCTTTTTCTCGACCGCTTGCAGGCGCCATACGCCGTCGGTTGGGCCGATCGAGCCACAAGACCACTGCGCCCCGCCCTGCGCCGCTGTCGGGTAATCGCGCTCGACGTGCAACCCCAGCAGGGTACATAGCGGTTGTTCCGCGGTCGGCGCGCACAACTTCGTTACATCGCCCTCGTCCCGCAACTCTCCCCAGGGCGGAAGGTCGATCCCGTCATGCGACTCTCTAGACCAGACGCGTTCCTCGGTATCGAGCCAAAGCACAGCGTAATCGTGATTGACGGTGGGATCAGAACCGTTAATCAGAATGGTCAAACGCATCTCCTATTCCCCCACGATGTCCTGTAAGCAATAAAGTCTATGTCGCAGGGAGTCGATTGCAAGGCAACGAAACGTCGCGGGTACGAAACCGGTCACCCGCGCCTGTTCCATGCAAAGCGCTTTACTGCACGCCGTAGCCTCGGCCTTGCATGCAGTCGCCATACGCTTGCCAATATCGTTCCATCGGCGGTTCGGGCGGCGGCAGCGGCGGAAGCCCCGGGGACGCGCCGGATGCCGCGCCCGCCGAGCCTGGCGCCGCCGCCGTCTGCGCTGAAGCACCGCCGGCGCCGCCCGCATCGCCCCGGCCGGAGCGGGCTGCGGGGATCGATGCTGCACCGGCGCTCGCCGCCGCGGAGACTTCGGCCTCATGCGAAACCGGCTTCCCTGCGGAGGTCGTGCTGGCCGGCCCGGCATGCGGCGCGGGCAACGGGGGCTCGCTCGCACCTTTGCCTCCGTCGGCAGCGAACTGAAGCGGTTTCGTGCGCGTGGGACGCTGCGATTGCCGGACGGTGTCGACGCCCGTCTCCCGCCTCGCTTGCCAATAACAATAGGCATTGTCTAGCCCCTGCGTCGCCGCGGTTTGGCTGCGCAGAGGATAAACGGCCGGCCGTTGAGCGAGCGCGGCCGTCGAGACGGCGAGCGCCGTCGCGCCAAGGATGAGAGGAATCTTCATGCGCGGGTGTTCCTTCGAGAATCGGACCGATCGGCTCGCAGCCGACCAAGATGCGGTCAGCATAAGGCGGCCGCCCTCCGCGACGGCGAGAGAGTATCGGCACGATCCGCCATATCTTCCCCACTAAGGGACCTGATGGCGCCGATTGTCGAAAAAGTTTATGCGCATAAAAACTTATTACTTTTATAGTTCCACTAGCGCCCAACGTTTAGCGTCGGGGGCTCTTCTCTATCGGGGTGACAAAGCGAAAAGTCAGATTTATTCGCTCCCCGCGCAGCCCGGGAGCCTTGGCGATACGGTGTCGCCATTCTTGCTGCGTCTGCCCTCGCATGACCAACAGACTGCCGCTCGTCAATTCGAACGAGCGCATCGTGTCGGTCGCGCGATGCTTCAGATCGAAACGCCGCGCGACACCAAGGCTCACCGAGGCGATCACGGGCTGCGCACCGAGCTCGGGCTCACGATCGGCGTGCCATCCCATGCTGTCCTCGCCGCTTCGATATCGATTGAGCAGCACGCTATTGAAGCGCGTCTCGCAGGTGGCTTCGGCGAGCGACCTGAGGGCCTGAACCGTCGGCGTCCAAGCCAGCGGCTCATTGCGGATGCCCGAGTAGACGTAGACCGCTCCCGAATCGCCTTGCCAAGCCGTGAGACGCGGCAGCGGCTTGATGCCGCCGGGCGTGCGAATGAGGTCCTGTTTCCATTGAACTTCCTCGAGCAGCGCATCCAGCGCGAGCGTGGCTTCCTCAGGCGACAACCAATGCGGATGCCAGTCGATATCGACTTGAGGCATTCCACCGAACATGTCATCGATCATTTACGCGATACCTTGACGGCCCGAGGCCGATTATCGTTTCCCCACTCACGGCTTCAATGTCACCCGAAGAGCGAGGCAAGCGCTTCGGAAATCTTGCTGCCTCATTGCGGGTGCAATGCGCCGGAAATCGTCGCTCCGGCTGCTGCAAGCGAACGCTTGCACCGCTATCATTGACCCGATTTAACTCTTGGCTCCGCCTTTCGTCGAACATGTCCCTTTCCGACGCCGCTCTCGATCAACTCTTCCGCGAAGCCCGTACGCACAGCGCCTGGCTGGCTAAGCCCGTCGACGACCTTCTCCTCAAGCAAGTATTCGCCCTGGCGATAATGGGCCCGACATCGGCCAATTCCAGCCCCGCCCGTTTCGTCTTCGTAAAATCGGCCGAGGCAAAGGAAAAGCTGAAGCCGGCACTTTCGGCCGGCAACGTCGAGAAAACGATGGCGGCGCCCGTCACCGTGATCGTCGCCATGGATATGGCGTTCTATGAACAGCTGCCGAAACTCTTTCCGCACACGGATGCGCGGAGCTGGTTCGCCGGCAACGCGCAAGCGATCCAAAGCACGGCGTTTCGCAATGCCTCGTTGCAAGGCGCCTATTTGATCATGGCGGCACGGGCATTGGGCTTGGACGCCGGCCCGATGTCCGGGTTCGACGCCGCCAAAGTAGATGAGGCGTTTTTCGCGGGAACGACCGTCACGTCGAACTTCCTGATCAACCTCGGCTACGGCGATCGCACAAAACTGCCTCCGCGCAACCCGCGCTTTTCATTCGACGAAGCGGCTCGTATCGAATAAGCGCCCCTTCGTAATCGGGGCATGTTCCGGTCCGGACACGTGCCCCTCGAAAACATGCCCGCCCCCTCGCCCAAGTGGGCGTCGGCGCACCGAAACCTACCGCTCAGCTAAATAACGCGACGTAAAAAACGATCGCGCCGATCAATGCGCCGACGAAGCAAAAGCCTTCGTTCTTGCCGTCGCCGTCCGAACGCAGCCACGCACCCGCCACGCCGAAAAGCCCGGCGATTCCCAGTGCGACAAAGACCATCATGACGTCGAACAAGGCGCTACGGCTGATTTCCAGCAAATCGAAGCTACGGACAAGGTAATAGACGACGAGCGCCATCAGCGAGAGGACCACGAGCGGCAACATGACATGGCTGCCCTCGTAACCGAGATGGTGAGGGCGATGCGGTCTATGGAGCCATTTAGCCGTTTTCATCATTCGCCTCCTCCCTGTCGAATGCCAAAGCCGCTTGGGAATCGAATCATGAATACTCGTAGCTTAGATCCATTTCACCAGATGGGAAACAACCGTTAACCCGGCTCAGCTCGTTGCGGGGCGGGCATCGGGCAACGTTGCTCCGCGGCCGGTACAATGCATCGGCTCATATCGTTCAACGGCAGGGATTGCTCGAGATCCCTGCCCATTTCCCTGCCTATGCGTCGCTCATCCTTTTTCACGCGCGCGATATTGATCGGCGTGCTGATGCACCTTTACGTCGGCTTGCGAATCGTCCCGGAGTTACCGGTCGGCTTGCCGGTCAAACTGCTCGCCGCCTGCGCGCTCGTGCTGTCGTGTTGCTTGATCCCGCTCGGGATGCTCGCGCGAACGTTCGAACGTCAACCACAGGCGGACCGTATCGCATGGATTGGCCTGATCGCGATGGGTTTGTTTTCATCGCTGCTGGTATTCACCTTCCTGCGCGATATCGTGCTCGCCTCGGCGCTGACCGTCGATGCGCTCCTGCACCATGCGCTCGCATTGGATCGTTGGCGAGTCGATACGGCCGTGGGCGTACTCGCGCTGGCCCTCCTGTCGACGACGATCGGATTCGTCAATGCGCGCCGCCGCGCGCGAGTCGTCTCCGTCGATATTCCGATCGACGACTTGCCCGCCGAACTCGAGGGGCTGACGATCGTTCAGATCAGCGATATTCACGTCGGGCCGACGATCAAAGCGCGATATGTCGAGGCGATCGTCGATGCCGTCAACCATTTAAAGCCCGATGTGATCGCGGTGACGGGGGATGTCGTCGACGGCAGCGTCGCGCAGCTGGCCAGCCATACGGAGCCGCTCGGCAGGCTCACGGCCCGCTATGGCACTTACTTGGTGACGGGCAATCACGAGTACTACTCGGGTGCGGCGCAATGGATCGCGGAGTTCGAACGTCTTGGATTGCGCGTGCTCATGAACGAGCACGTGGTGCTCGAACACCAGGGCGCCGAGTTCGTCCTCGCGGGCGTGACCGATTACACGGCCGAACACTTCGACACGTCGCATCGCAGCGATCCTGCCGCTGCACTAGCCGAAGCGCCCGGTCACGTTCGCCTCAAGGTGCTGCTCGCGCATCAGCCGCGTACGGCACACGCCGCGGCCGGCGCCGGTTACACGCTGCAACTGTCGGGGCATACGCACGGCGGCCAGTTCTTCCCCTGGAATTTCTTTGTCCGCTTTCAGCAGCCGTTCACAGCCGGACTCGCCAAGATCGATGCGCTCTGGGTCTATACCAGCCGCGGCACCGGCTACTGGGGACCACCCAAGCGGCTCGGCGCGCCGTCGGAAATCACGCGTCTGCGTCTCGTGCGAGGCGCGACGATTTAAGCGCGTCTACGGCCGCGGCACCGAGCGGATATTGCCGATCTCGTCGCCGGCGCCGGCGTTGTCGCCGTATGTCGGCGGCACGCCGCCCGCATCGTAAGGACGCACTTTCCCTTGCCTGACGGCGTGCGGCTCGGCGGGGCGATCGCCGACGGCATTGCCAAAACGCGCGCGCACGAATGCACGCAGCAACGCGACGCGCGGATGCGCCGCATCGGCCTCGCAAGGATCGGCGCCGCCAAAGCGTACGCGGCAATGCGTGCCGCCCTCGTCGCGTTGCCATTGCAACGCTTGAGCGCGCTCCAAGACCTCGAGCGCGTCGACCCACTCGGTCGCCGGCGAAAACGGCTGGGCGAGCTTGCGCAACGCGCCGTGGGTCAGCGTGACGACGACGCTCGGCTCGACCTGAATGAACACGATCTGCTCATCGCCGTCGACAAGTGCACGGGCGCACCAATAATCGAGTGCGCATCCGTCTAGGTCGCTCGTATTCATGACATACCTCCTCATAACCCGCCTACGGATTGACCGGCATACGAATGCGCGCGACGAGCGGATAGTGATCCGAGGCCTGGCGGGCCAACTCGCTGCGATGAACCGCGACATCCATCAAGTATTCGCCGGGGTGCATCCAAATGCGATCGAGTGCGAAGATCGGGCAAAACGTCGGAAAAGTGCGAGGCGCCGGCGCCGGCCGAAAATGCGATACCAGAGCGCGCAGCGCTCGCCCGCGTACGAACCATTCGTTGATGTCGCCGAGTAGAATCACGGGTAGCTCGCTATTGTCGAAGGCCGTCAGCAGCGTCCGCACCTGCGCGCTGCGTTCGGTGGCCGACAATCCCAGATGCGTGGCAACGACGCGGATCAATCGTCCCGCGCATTCGATGTCGGCATCCAGCGCGCCGCGCGGCTCACGGCGGTGGAACGACAAATCGAGCGTGCGCGCCATGCGCACCGGCAACCGGGACAGCACTGCGTTGCCGTAGCGACGTTTCGGCGTATCGAGCGTGGGCCCCTCCACGGCGAACATCCCGCTCAACTCGCGAAGCTGGGACAGTACATCGGGCGCTTCGGCGCCGCCGAGCGGCACCTCTTGCAACGCGACGATATCCGCGTCGAGCTCTTCGATGACGCGAGCGATGCGCTCCACCAATTGGCGTCTCGACTGCGCAGTCCAAGCGGGCAAACCGCCATGAATGTTGTAGGTGGCGATACGCAGTTCGCAGACGCGCTCCGGCCGGATGCCGGCGCGTTGCTTGAACTCGCCGGAAGCGGGTGTCGATTCGACGATCGGCTCGGCCTGGCCGTTCAGATTCGCGTTCATCTGCGCCCCCCCAGCCAACGTTGCAGCATCACCGAAATGCCTACGAGCGCGAGACCGATCGCCAACATCGCGGCCACAGAACCCAGGCTCGGATGGCGAATCGCATTGAGCAATTGATGCGCGAACGTGACCGTCAACACAATGCCCGGCACCATGCCCAGCGTGGAGCCGATCAAGAAATCGCGCAGCCGGATATGCGACGCGCCGGCAACGAGGTTCACGATCGTGAACGGGGCGATCGGCAACAATCGTAAAATCATCACGGTGACGATACCTCGCGCCCCGATGCGTTCGCTGAGCCGATTGGCGCGCGTCCCTGCGAGGCGTCGAACGGCGTCGCGGCCCAGCAAGACGCCGAGACCGTACGTCGCCAGCGCCGACAGCAACGTTCCCCCAAGCGCATATCCGATTCCCGGCCAGGCGCCGAAGACTAATCCCGTCGCAGCGATAAGCAGCGTGATGGGCACCGACACCACCGCCGCGACGACATAGCCCGTCAGAACGATCATCGGCGCGAGCGGAAGCGCATCGATTCGCCTGATGAGCCGCGAGAGTTCGGCCAAATTCAAATGATGGCCGAGCGCCGTGAATTGCCAAACGGCAGCCATCGTAGCCAATGCCAACACGAGTGCGCCCAGCACAAAAAAACGCACGGTCAAGGACGTACGGCGGCCCTGGGGGATAAACTCGCGCACCAGCGCATCGGGTTCGATCGGCTGTTCCGGGTCGAGCCACGCGTTGACCGGCACGAGGGCATCCAAATCGGCGGTCACGACAGGCGTGAACGGCTGCAACGTGCGGCCCTCGGTGCGTTGCAGCGTCGCGATGGCTCCATTGAGGCGATGTGTTTTCGAGAGTGCCGCCGCAACGGCGTCCTCCGAGACGTCAAGATGTTCCGCCAGCAGCCTATTGCGCCAATTTGCGATCGCCTCGCGGACGCGCGCCTCGCCGTTGGCGTCGATCGTCACGTTGCACTCGGTATCGAGCACCATCGATCGATTGTTTAGATTGGCGCTGCCGACCGTGATGAGCGTATCGTCGACGATCGTCAATTTGCTGTGCACGTTGACGCAGCCGTTGCCGAGGCCATCGACGTGAGGACAATACATGCGGAAGCGGCCATAGCGATCGGCGTCGACGAGTGCGCGATGTAGCCGAGCACGCAACACGCCCATCGTCGCCTCTTGCAGCCATCCGCTCTGCAAGCGAGGAACCACCGCGATGACGTCCGGCCCGTCGTTGCGCGCGAGCTGCGCCCTCAACGCCTCGCGCACGACGGCAGCCGTGAAGTACTGGTTCTCGATATAGATATTGCTGTGCGCCGCGCCGATCGCATCGGCCGTGAGCGCTTGAATTTCCTGAACCGCATCGTGTATGCGATAAGGGGGCTGCGTGACCGAAATGCCGACCATGACATCGCGCAACTCCACCTTCGCACTGAGCGGCCAAGGATCGGAATCGCGGTCGACGGCCCGATGCGCGCGCAGTGCGATCCGTTTGCCGCATGCGCGTTGCCAGCGTTCGCGAGCAAGCGTGCCGATGGCGGCGGCGGCATCGCCGTCGAACATGGCCTGCACGTCGTGGAACGGCCCGTAAGGCGCGCCGTTCGCATCGCGGCGGCGCGGCTCGTCCGCGGAATGCGAAGGCGTATCCCAACGCGAACGCGTCAAATCGAGACCCCCGACAAATGCGAGTCGATCGTCGATCACCACCATCTTTTGATGGTGCGAGGCACCGCGCGGATGGGTTCCGTCTTGTCGGAAAACGACGCCCCGCTGCGAGCGCCAGCCCGTTTGATAAACGGGCATCCATTCACGCTCGAACGCGTAGATCATGGCAAAGTCCCATGCGAGGACATAAATGCGCAAACGACGCCGCCTTGCCGAAAGCGCCTGCAAGAATTCGCCCAACGCCGCAGGAAGTCCATCGGTCGTTTGCCCCGGCACGAGCCGCATCCGGCTATCGATATCCCAACCGACGATGAATACCGTTCGCTCCGCCGCAAGCAGCGCATCGCGCAACACGGAAAAATATGCACTGCCGTCGATAAGCAGTGCGAATCGATCCGCATGCTCGATCGATCGGCAGTTACGCCCGGCTTCGAGCAGCCCATGTCTTTGCCTGCCTGCGCTCGATTCCCGTATTTCCTCGCTTGTCCTAACGGCGGCGTCCATATCCGCAGTGCCTGTCATCTTTAAACAAGCATCCGTCAAATAATCGGCACTCCGCCCGTCACGGCGACGGTCGCACCAGAGACATAGCTCGCTTCGTCGCTTGCCAGCATTACGTAGACCGGTGCCAACTCCGCCGGCTGTCCGGGCCGCTTCATCGGGGTTTGCTTGCCGAACTCTTTGACGTTCTCCGGCGGCAGCGTGGCTGGAATCAACGGTGTCCAAATCGGTCCCGGCGCGACGCAGTTCACTCGAATACCGCGCTCGGCCAGCAGCCCGGCCAATCCGCCGGTGAAGTTTTGAATTGCCCCCTTCGTCGTGGCATAGGGCAGTAATGTGGGACGCGGTTTATCGGCATTGACCGACGTGGTGTTGACGATCGCGCTACCCGCTTTCATATGCGGCAAAGCCGCTTTGACGAGCCGAAACATCGCGCCGATGTTGATATCGAAGGTTCGATCCCATTCGTCGTCAGAGATCTCTTCGACGGATTCGTAATTCATCTGGTGCGCGGCGTTGTTCACGAGCACGTCGATTCTGCCGAAAGCATCGACCGCGCGATCGACGATCTCTCGCGCCTGTTGGCGTTGCGCGAGGTCGCCTGCGACCAGTACGGCCTTTCGGCTCGCTTGCTCGACCCAGCGTGCCGTCTCTCGCGCGTCGTCATGCTCGTTGAAATAGGCAATGAGGACATCGGCGCCTTCACGCGCGAAAGCGATGGCAACCGCTCGGCCGATACCGCTGTCCCCGCCCGTCACGATCACGGACTTGCCGGCGAGACGCCCATGTCCCTCGTAGCTCCGCTCACCGTGATCCGGTTGGGGAGACATTGGTGCGGTCTTACCCGGGACTTGCTCCTGCTGCTGATTGGGCAACGGCGGTGTCGGTCTGCTCGTCATCGTTGGCTCCTCGATTGAAGCGCCGCGAACGCAGCGGCTACGAAGGACCGCGAGCAACCGGCATGCCCCAAGTCAAAGTCCGCCGCGCCGACGGCAGATCGAGACGATTTGCTGGGCCGCGGCCTCGTCTCTCACGCCGGGCAGCGATTGCAAGATGCATTCGTGGTACCTGCGGTCGCGGGGTAAGAGCATCGCGCCGTTGCGGTAAAGCGCGTCGCACGATTGACGGATTAAATTCGTTACGTCGCCGCTACGGCTCTCGCGCAACGATTGCAGCATGCAATCGTCATAGGCCGCGTTGTCACGCAGTGACGCTTCGGCCGCAACGGGCATTGCCAAAATCGCTACAAACGAAAATGCTTTCCACGACATACGGGCTCCGGGAAGAAAACGGGCGCGTAGTCTATGCCGCGCGATCGATCGGATCGGTGGGCAGGGGGAAATTCGGACCAGTCTGAGTTCTAAGGGGGGCGTGACGCTTGTGTGCTAACGGCGTTGCAATGACAACGTAGGCGCGGCGCGAGATACTGGCGCGAGGTGCGCTGGCGAACAGGCATTTTCCGCCGCGCAAAGCAAAAACCCCCGACAGCGGTGTGCTATCGGGGGTTTTTCAATAGAACAGCCTGACGATTACCTACTTTCACACGGGCAATCCGCACTATCATCGGCGTGGAGTCGTTTCACGGTCCTGTTCGGGATGGGAAGGGGTGGTACCAACTCGCTATGGTCATCAGGCATGACTTGTTGCTGTGTCGCGCAGGGCGCCACAGCCAATCTGGGAAGAAGTATCGAGCGTGTTGGGCTCGGTGTAATGTCGCTTGGGCAGCGATTGTGTGGCACTACGCGCTCAAACCTGTGCGAATCGCAAAACGCACTTGTTATAGGATCAAGCCGTACGGGCAATTAGTATCGGTTAGCTAAATGCATTACTGCATGTACACACCCGACCTATCAACGTCCTGGTCTCGAACGACCCTTCAAGGGGATCGGTGTCCCCGGGGATATCTCATCTTAAGGCGAGTTTCCCGCTTAGATGCTTTCAGCGGTTATCTCTTCCGAACATAGCTACCCGGCGATGCCACTGGCGTGACAACCGGTACACCAGAGGTTCGTCCACTCCGGTCCTCTCGTACTAGGAGCAGCCCCCTTCAAATATCCAACGCCCACGGCAGATAGGGACCAAACTGTCTCACGACGTTTTAAACCCAGCTCACGTACCTCTTTAAATGGCGAACAGCCATACCCTTGGGACCGGCTACAGCCCCAGGATGAGATGAGCCGACATCGAGGTGCCAAACACCGCCGTCGATATGAACTCTTGGGCGGTATCAGCCTGTTATCCCCAGAGTACCTTTTATCCGTTGAGCGATGGCCCTTCCATACAGAACCACCGGATCACTATGACCTGCTTTCGCACCTGCTCGACTTGTCGGTCTCGCAGTTAAGCACGCTTATGCCATTGCACTATCAGCACGATTTCCGACCGTACCTAGCGTACCTTCGTACTCCTCCGTTACACTTTGGGAGGAGACCGCCCCAGTCAAACTGCCTACCATGCACTGTCCCCGACCCGGATTACGGGCCAAGGTTAGAACCTCAAACAAACCAGGGTGGTATTTCAAGGACGGCTCCACCGAAACTAGCGTTCCGGTTTCATAGCCTCCCACCTATCCTACACAGATCGGTTCAAAGTCCAATGCAAAGCTACAGTAAAGGTTCATGGGGTCTTTCCGTCTAGCCGCGGGGAGATTGCATCATCACAAACACTTCAACTTCGCTGAGTCTCGGGAGGAGACAGTGTGGCCATCGTTACGCCATTCGTGCAGGTCGGAACTTACCCGACAAGGAATTTCGCTACCTTAGGACCGTTATAGTTACGGCCGCCGTTTACCGGGACTTCAATCAAGAGCTTGCACCCCATCATTTAATCTTCCGGCACCGGGCAGGCGTCACACCCTATACGTCCACTTTCGTGTTTGCAGAGTGCTGTGTTTTTATTAAACAGTCGCAGCCACCAGTTTATTGCAACCCTTTCACCCTTCTGGCGCAAGCCAGTTAAGCTACAAGGGCGTACCTTATCCCGAAGTTACGGTACCAATTTGCCGAGTTCCTTCTCCCGAGTTCTCTCAAGCGCCTTAGAATACTCATCTCGCCCACCTGTGTCGGTTTGCGGTACGGTCACTGTTAGACTGAAGCTTAGAGGCTTTTCTTGGAACCACTTCCGATTGCTTCGCAGCTTAAAGCCGCTCGCGCCACACCCTTGAATTACGTGCCCGGATTTGCCTAAGCACCTTCTCCAATGCAGCGACCGGGACTTCCAACACCCGGACAACCTTCCGCGATCCGTCCCCCCATCGCATCTAACAATGGTGCAGGAATATTGACCTGCTTCCCATCAGCTACGCATTTCTGCCTCGCCTTAGGGGCCGACTCACCCTACGCCGATGAACGTTGCGTAGGAAACCTTGGGCTTACGGCGAGGGGGCCTTTCACCCCCTTTATCGCTACTCATGTCAGCATTCGCACTTCCGATACCTCCAGCACACTTTACAATGCACCTTCGCAGGCTTACGGAACGCTCTCCTACCATGCGTGCAAGCACGCATCCGCAGCTTCGGTATATAGCTTAGCCCCGTTACATCTTCCGCGCAGGACGACTCGATCAGTGAGCTATTACGCTTTCTTTAAAGGGTGGCTGCTTCTAAGCCAACCTCCTGACTGTTTTAGCCTTCCCACTTCGTTTCCCACTTAGCTATATTTGGGGACCTTAGCTGGCGGTCTGGGTTGTTTCCCTCTTGACACCGGACGTTAGCACCCGATGTCTGTCTCCCGTGATTGCACTCTTCGGTATTCGGAGTTTGCTATGGCGAAGTAATCCGCAATGGACCCTTCAACCATGACAGTGCTCTACCCCCGAAGGTGATACACGAGGCACTACCTAAATAGTTTTCGGAGAGAACCAGCTATTTCCAAGTTTGTTTAGCCTTTCACCCCTATCCACAGCTCATCCCCTAACTTTTCAACGTTAGTGGGTTCGGTCCTCCAGTACGTGTTACCGCACCTTCAACCTGGCCATGGATAGATCACTTGGTTTCGGGTCTACGCCCAGCAACTGAACGCCCTATTCGGACTCGCTTTCGCTACGCCTGCCTTAATCAGTTAAGCTTGCTACTGAACGTAAGTCGCTGACCCATTATACAAAAGGTACGCCGTCACCCCTTACGAGGCTCCGACTGTTTGTATGCATGCGGTTTCAGGATCTATTTCACTCCCCTCCCGGGGTTCTTTTCGCCTTTCCCTCACGGTACTGGTTCACTATCGGTCGATCACGAGTATTTAGCCTTGGAGGATGGTCCCCCCATCTTCAGACAGGATTTCACGTGTCCCGCCCTACTTGTCGTACGCCTAGTTCTTCCACGCTGTTTTCGCTTACAGGGCTATCACCTGCTATGGCCGCACTTTCCAGAGCGTTCAGCTAACAACACAGATAACACGTACAGGCTCTTCCCATTTCGCTCGCCACTACTTTGGGAATCTCGGTTGATTTCTTTTCCTGCGGTTACTTAGATGTTTCAGTTCACCGCGTTCGCTTCACATAGCCTATGTATTCAGCTATGGATACTCCATTCGGAGTGGGTTTCCCCATTCGGACATCCCCGGATCAAAGCTCGTTTGCCAGCTCCCCGGGGCTTTTCGCAGGCTACCGCGTCCTTCATCGCCTGTGATCGCCAAGGCATCCACCACATGCACTTGTTCGCTTGACCCTATAACGAGAGCGTCTTACGTGACCAGTTAGTGCTTTAGCACTTACTGGGAACCACCCCCGTAGGGGGCACCCAAAAGGCACCACCAACAGGGTTAGAACACTCGCTACAGGTTTGAGTTCTCGCGTTGTGCCGTATTCCAAGTCATCTTTCGATCACTTTAAATACATTGATACAATCACTACCCATGATATCTTCCACGTCCATCTCATAGACGCTTTCAATATCCATTACTACTTCTTCCAGATTGTTAAAGATCGACAGCCGACTCATACCTTCAGTCGCTCTGACTGGCTCAATCGCCAATGACAAAAACTCGATACAAGATCGAACACTTGTCATTAGTGATTGGTGGAGGCAGACGGGATCGAACCGACGACCCCCTGCTTGCAAAGCAGGTGCTCTCCCAGCTGAGCTATGCCCCCAGCATAACCATTTGTCAGACTCAAATAACTCTTCGATTATCACCACCGCTTAACCCCCTTCGGGGGTGAGATGCTCGTAAGTGCTAAAGCACTAACGATCATCGCAAATGGTGGGTCTGGTTGGATTCGAACCAACGACCCCCGCCTTATCAAGACGGTGCTCTAACCGACTGAGCTACAGACCCCTGAGTCTGTCTTGATCTACAGCCGATAAGTTGTGGGCGCTTAACTTGTGACGCTTAAGCTCGAGAAAGGAGGTGATCCAGCCGCACCTTCCGATACGGCTACCTTGTTACGACTTCACCCCAGTCATGAATCCTACCGTGGTGACCGTCCTCCTTGCGGTTAGACTAGCCACTTCTGGTAAAACCCACTCCCATGGTGTGACGGGCGGTGTGTACAAGACCCGGGAACGTATTCACCGCGGCATGCTGATCCGCGATTACTAGCGATTCCAGCTTCATGCACTCGAGTTGCAGAGTGCAATCCGGACTACGATCGGTTTTCTGGGATTAGCTCCCCCTCGCGGGTTGGCAACCCTCTGTTCCGACCATTGTATGACGTGTGAAGCCCTACCCATAAGGGCCATGAGGACTTGACGTCATCCCCACCTTCCTCCGGTTTGTCACCGGCAGTCTCTCTAGAGTGCCCTTTCGTAGCAACTAGAGACAAGGGTTGCGCTCGTTGCGGGACTTAACCCAACATCTCACGACACGAGCTGACGACAGCCATGCAGCACCTGTGCGACGGTTCTCTTTCGAGCACTCTCACCTCTCAGCAAGATTCCGTCCATGTCAAGGGTAGGTAAGGTTTTTCGCGTTGCATCGAATTAATCCACATCATCCACCGCTTGTGCGGGTCCCCGTCAATTCCTTTGAGTTTTAATCTTGCGACCGTACTCCCCAGGCGGTCAACTTCACGCGTTAGCTACGTTACTAAGGAAATGAATCCCCAACAACTAGTTGACATCGTTTAGGGCGTGGACTACCAGGGTATCTAATCCTGTTTGCTCCCCACGCTTTCGTGCATGAGCGTCAGTGTTAGCCCAGGGGGCTGCCTTCGCCATCGGTATTCCTCCACATCTCTACGCATTTCACTGCTACACGTGGAATTCTACCCCCCTCTGCCACACTCTAGCTCGCCAGTCACCAATGCAGTTCCCAGGTTAAGCCCGGGGATTTCACATCGGTCTTAGCGAACCGCCTGCGCACGCTTTACGCCCAGTAATTCCGATTAACGCTCGCACCCTACGTATTACCGCGGCTGCTGGCACGTAGTTAGCCGGTGCTTATTCTTCCGGTACCGTCATCCCCCCGAGGTATTAACCCAGAGGATTTCTTTCCGGACAAAAGTGCTTTACAACCCGAAGGCCTTCTTCACACACGCGGCATTGCTGGATCAGGGTTGCCCCCATTGTCCAAAATTCCCCACTGCTGCCTCCCGTAGGAGTCTGGGCCGTGTCTCAGTCCCAGTGTGGCTGGTCGTCCTCTCAGACCAGCTACGGATCGTCGCCTTGGTAGGCCTTTACCCCACCAACTAGCTAATCCGCCATCGGCCGCCCCTTGAGCGCGAGGTCCGAAGATCCCCCGCTTTCCTCTCTCGAGCGTATGCGGTATTAATCCGGCTTTCGCCGGGCTATCCCCCACTCTAGGACACGTTCCGATGTATTACTCACCCGTTCGCCACTCGCCACCAGGGTTGCCCCCGTGCTGCCGTTCGACTTGCATGTGTAAGGCATGCCGCCAGCGTTCAATCTGAGCCAGGATCAAACTCTTCAGTTCAATACCTGTTACTGTTTTCGGTTGTGTTACCAACCGGTCGCTCACTCAACGTACTGACGATGATTAATCCGTCTTTCGACAGATAAACCTTCCTCTAATACTGTGTGAGACTTGATACTTTCGCTTTCGACAGATCCCGAAGAATCCGTCTTGCGTCGCCATCAAGCGCCCACACTTATCGGCTGTAAATTTTTAAAGATCGCGTCGCTTAACCGTCAGCAGCACCGGAACACCTTCTTCTCAGCACCGCCCGTCTTGCGTTGCTGCGTCAGCAGCAGAGAAACGAGATTATGCAGAACCTTTTGCATCTCGTCAACAGTTTTTTTCGCGTCGCTTGCATCTGCTTGCTGAAGAACCGTTGACGACGACCTCGCGGAAAACCGCACCCCACAAGGCCTCGCTTCTCTTCGTTCAGTCACACTGACTGCACGAAAGGGCGCAATTCTAGGCGGCTTATCCGAACCGCGCAAGCGGTTTTTTGCAGTCGCTATCTACATAGGTCTCGGCAACGGCGGCGCCCATATATATCGGACGCTTGACGGCCATGCTCGCTTGCGGGTTCCATACGGGGGCCCCGCGGACACCGTCTATATATGCAGACATATATAGCAAGCGTGGCCAGGCCTCTCGCAAGCGTATCGGTCTATAAAACAGCCAATGAATCATCAGCCGAACTACCCACTCATCCTCGAGCAGATCTATCGCGACATCGAACCGTGGCGAACTCAAGGTCGCGTCGCCAACTACATACCCGAGCTCGCCAAGGTACCCGCCGAACGGTTCGGCATGGCCGTCGTCACCCTCGACGGCGAAGTCTTCACGGTCGGCGATGCACAAGAGCGCTTCTCCATTCAAAGCATCTCCAAGCTCTTTGCCTGCACGCTCGCGTTTCAGTTGCTCGGCGACGCGCTATGGCAGCGCGTCGGGCGGGAGCCGTCGGGTACGGCGTTCAACTCGCTCGTCCAGCTCGAAACGGAAAGAGGAATTCCGCGCAACCCATTCATCAATGCAGGAGCACTCGTCGTAACCGATGTGCTGTGCCGCCGCTTCGTCGGCGCCGAGACGGCGCTCGTGCAATTTGTTCGGCGGCTGTCCGGCGCAACGGACATCGACTACAACTCGCGCGTCGCGCAATCGGAGCTCCAGCACGCCGAGCGCAATCGCGCGATGGCGCATTTCATAGCAAGCTTCGGCAATCTGGAAATGCCGCCCGAGACGGTCGTCGACGCCTACTGCCGTCAATGCGCGATCGAGATGAATTGCGTCGAGCTCGCGCGCGCCGCCCTATTCCTCGCGAACGGCGGCGTATCGGCCGCCACGCAAGAGCGAATCCTCGATCCGAGTTCGGCTAAGCGCTTGTCGGCACTCATGTTGACCTGCGGGACCTATGACGCGGCCGGCGATTTCGTCTACCGCGTCGGACTTCCCGCCAAGAGTGGTGTTGGAGGCGGCGTCGTGGCGGTGCTGCCCGGAGAGATGGCGGTTTGCGTGTGGTCGCCTGGACTCGATGCGAACGGCAATTCGCTCGCGGGCACGCTATCCCTCGAATGGTTGACCACATTAACCAAGCGATCGATCTTTTGATCGCGGCCAGTCATAGCGAATCGTTAGCCGCGTATAGAAAGCGAGGTCGCAATCCGCCGATGCCATCTTTCCCGTCGGCCTGTCGCCGAAAGGAGGCGGCGCATGCGCAACCAGGGGTGGCGCGCTTGTAGCGCCCGGGAGTGCCCGCTAATTCAACAATCCCGCGGCCACCCCCAAGTCCTCGGCGGACTTCCCCAGTCGCTTATCCCTCGTCCAAATCGAAATCCCGGGTTGCAAGCGCGCGGACCTAACCCAGCAGATAGAAAAGCCCACCCGAGAGAGCCGCCGTGACTGGAAGCGTAACGACCCACGTGAGTACGATGCGCGCAATCATGGCGCCGCGCACGCCCTGGCCGCTCGCCGCCATCGTCCCAGCAATACCCGACGTGATGATATGGGTGGTGCTCACGGGCAACCCCGTAAAACCCGCAGTGCCGATCAGCAGCGAACCCACGAGCTCCGCGCATGCACCCTGCCCCGGAGTCATCTGCTGCCGCCCAAGGCGCTCGCCAAGCGTGCGCACAACCCGGCGATAGCCGACCATCGTTCCCGCGCCCAAGCAAATCGCGCTCAGTACGCGCACCCACCACGGCGCATACTCCACAGGCAGGCTGACCGATGAAGCCAACTGCGACGCCTCATGCCGCGGCCCATCCGGCACGTCGCGGCGCTCGCTCATATATTTCAGTTGAGCCACGACGTCGTACACATATCCCCGCAATCGCGAACGCGTCACACGCTCGCCGTCCCTTGCAGGTCGCCGCGCGCGCAGTTCGGCCACCTCCCAAGCCAATTGCGGCTGTGCATGTACGAGCGCTTGTGCGGCAGCTACGGCGCGGGTCTTCCGGTCGTTGCCGTAGGTTGCAATCAGCGGCTGCCCTTGCGCGGCATGCGACGGCAGCGCGGACAGTTGCTCGACTGCGCTCGGATTCAGCGCATAGGTTGCGGGCAGCAAGCCGATGATCGTCAGCATGATGAGGCCGATGCTCTTTTGTCCGTCGTTGGTGCCGTGGGCAAAGCTCACCGTTGTGCAGGTCGTCACGAGCAACGCGCGCAGCCACCAAACCGGACGCTCGCCCGGACCGGGCGGCACCAGCCAATGCCCTTTCCGAACGACTAGCCTCAACGCGAGGTAAAGGCCGCCGGCGATGAGAAATCCCAGCAGCGGCGAGACGGCGAGTCCCTTCAGCACGGTGGCGATCTGTTGCCAGTCGACGCTCCGTCCCACGTTGCGCGAATTGACGAGCGTGTCCGCACAGGCCACACCGATCAACGCGCCGATGATGCAATGCGAGCTGCTATTGGGCACTGCGAATGCCCATGTCAGCACATTCCAAAAGAGCGCCGAGGCAAAAATCGAAACGAGCATCGGCACCGCGGGCGCACCGTCGGGCGGTGTCAGGACGTCGGGGGGAAGTATCTCGACCAGCGCATAGGCAACCGAGATGCCGCCGACGAGCACCCCGACAAGATTCATGATGCCGGACCAAACCACGGCTTGCACCGGTTCGAGCGAGCGCGTGTAGATGACCGTCGCAACGGCATTCGACGAGTCGTGAAACCCGTTGCTTGCCTCGAATGCCAAGACCATGACGAGGCACACGACGAGCATTGCAACAATGACAGCGGAAGACGGGGCGAAGTGAGCAAGCATCTTGGCGATCCGCGGGGAGTATCCGGCGTAAAAAATGGCGACGCCGACCCTAATCGCTAAACGCGTACCTGCTCTCGTGAATCTTGCGTGACTGCCCGGCCCCGATTGTCGGCTATCTCATGCGAGAGCCTTTTGTTCCCTTGGCTACAGGGCGACAACGATCTCTCGCATACCGCAATGACCGGCGTCATCTATTTGCGACACTGGCGATTCCATACTGCGCGACAAGCGCATTCCATAGAGCAAAGATTTCCCGCATGCCTGGATCATGGTCGTTGGTCCAGACGGCAGTCTGAACCAGGACAAGTTTCGAGGCCGGGTCGACGATGATTCTTTGGCCGTCCATTCCCTGCAATGCAAACATGCGCCGCTCCCCCGGCAGCAACCAGACTTGATATCCATAACCGAAAACCGGATTAGCTTTGCCCGGAGTCAAGAAACCGTCTTGAGGCGCCACGCTCGTGGCTGCCAACACCCAATCGCGGGGCACGATCTGCTGACCATTCCACCGGCCGTCATAGGCGAGCATCAGCCCTACCCTCGCCCAGTCGCGCAACGTAGCGTTCATACAGCAAAAGGTGATGTTTTGCCCGGTTGCATCGCGTCCCCACGATGCATCGGACTCCATGCCCATCTTTTTCCAAATGCGTTCGCTCGCGTACTGCGCGACGCTCATATGCGTCGCCCGGCTCAAAACGAGCCCGAGCACTTCCGTTTCGATGCTCGCATAGCTGAAATGCGTCCCGGGCTTGCGTTCGCGCGTATGGAAACGCTTGACGGCGTGTATCGCACCCAAGCCGTGCGGATCGAAAAGATCGAGGCCCAGCTTATCTCTATCGTCGCCGGCGTTGCTGTCTTCAAAAAAATGAACGCCTGAAGACATATGTAGCAGATCCCGAATCGAGGTTTGCCCGTATGGGTTATCTGCGAGTTCCGGCACATAAACGTCCGCAAGATCGTCGATCGAGCGTATCGCGCCCTCGGATACGGCAATTCCGATGAGCATCCCGACGATTGTCTTAGCCATCGATTGCGACAAAAATTTGTCCGAATCCTTTCGACCGTAGCGATAGTGTTCGTACAGAATCGAATCGCCGCGGGCGATCAAAAGTCCGGTCACCGGATTGCGATCGAGATAGTCGTCGAGATTGCGATATTGCCCACCGTACGGGTAGTTCAGCGTAAGTTCCTGCTCCGATGTCTTGAGCATCGAGGGCGCGCCGGCCTTGGCGATCGCATCGGCAGGGCGGACGTCATCGTAATGGCTGTAATAGCCGACGAATTGCTTTTTCGTTCTTGCGTGGCCGGATAACGGTAAAGGATAGCCATCCGCGGCGCCGTACGCATCGGCCGAATATCCCGTATCCGAAAAGACGGGGCTGGGCCGTGCAACGGTACTTACTAAAGCCAAAACACCACCGGCAATCATTATTTTTGCGTAACGCGACACGTCGAAACTCCTCTTCGATCGAGAACTGAGGCTAACGGCAGGTTATGGCTCAACGCTCCGGGATCGATCTCGTTGACGCGTCTAGTGTGTGTCGATTCATGACGCAATATCGCGATGCAGCCGTGGCACATCCGTACGCATGATCCTCGGTAATGCCATTGTCGAGTTTTGGGAGCGGTCGGCAACATCGGCCGGGCGATCGACACCCAACCGCCGAGCAGCGCGAACGGCAGCGTATACTTCCTCGTTTTAATCGCCTCTCGCAAGGCACCAAGGATTAGACATGAGCGCGTTGCCTCCCTGCCCCCAATGCAATTCCGAGTTCACCTATGAAGATGGGAGCACCTATATCTGCCCGGAGTGCGCGCATGAATGGTCTGCTCAAGCGGATGCACCGACCGATGCGGCCGCCAAAGTCTACCGGGACTCCGCCGGAAACATCCTACAAGACGGAGACACCGTCACCGTCATCAAAGATCTGAAGCTAAAGGGTTCGGGCGGTGTGGTCAAAATGGGTACCAAGGTGAAGAACATTCGACTCGTGGATAGCGACCACGACATCGATTGCAAGATCGACGGCTTCGGCGCGATGAGCCTGAAATCGGAATTCGTTAAAAAAGCGTGATTGAAGGAGAACGTGCGCGAACGCCGAAGGCCGGCTGACGCGACACGCTCAAGCCCACTACGACAACGACCGCCACACGTGAACGCCACCACCCACGCACAAGAACAAGTCTCGGCAGCTTTCCCTGTCGAGCAGCAACTGAACGCTTATAACGCGCGCGACATCGACGGCTTTATGCAGTGGTGGTCGGACGATTGCGAGTACTACGAATTCCCCTCCCGCCTGCTCGCACGCGGCGCGGCGGAAATTCGCGAGCGTCACGTCAAACGCTTCGAGGAATCGAACCTGTTCGGTCGACTCATCCATCGCGCCGTAGTAGGAAATCTTGTCGTCGATCAGGAATGCGTAACGCGCACCTTCCCTAAAGGGCCGGGGGAGATCGACGTTCTAGCGATTTACGAAGTTTCCGGCGGAAAGATCGCAAAGGCTTGGTTCAAAATGGGAACGCCCCGACTGCATGGGGAATAAGACCCACCGCCTGCCCGTACGCCCGTTCCCCGGGGCACGCTCTCGCAACTTCAACGTCTCGTTCGCAAGAATCTCGTCCATCGACGGCGACATAAGTAAGAAATTAAAACAATAGAAAAACCGACAACAGACTGTAAGCGTCCCTCTACAATCGCGCCTACCAGTCATCGCCATTTAGCGAACGTCAGCGAATCGTCCTAAGCTTTCAATATCAAGGGCGGCTTCTCCGCCGGCGGCGACGCATTCGCATGCGTCGGCTGAAAACGATGAAAATCCATCCGTTGCCGCGACTCGCATCGACTCCCCTCGTGCGCCCGCCCACCCGGCTGCGCATGTGGCTTTCTCATTGCGCCGCCGCTTTTCTCGTTCTCCTCGCCTGCGCGGCGATCGCGCACGCCGCCGCGCCGACCCGACAAGACGTTGTCGTCATCCCCGTCGTGGGCGCAATTAGCCCCGCCAGTGCCGATTTCATCACGCGCTCGCTCACCCGCGCGGCGAATACCGGAGCGCAATTGGCCGTCATCGAGTTGGATACGCCCGGCGGGCTCGACGTTTCGATGCGGCAAATCATCAAAGCCATTCTGGCCTCGCCCATCCCTGTCGCCGCGTTCATCGCACCAGGGGGTGCGCGCGCGGCAAGCGCCGGCACGTACATCGTCTACGCCAGTCATATCGCGGCGATGGCGCCGGGCACGAACCTCGGCGCAGCTACACCCATTCAACTCGGCGCGCCAGGTCTCGCCGCCCCGGAACCTAAACGTCCGAGCGAGGCGGGGAAAGGCGCCGCATCCGCTCCGGCAACCGAGACGCAATCCACCGAGACACGCAAACAGATCGACGATGCGGCCGCCTACATTCGCGGACTGGCGCAATTGCGCGGGCGTAATGCCGCATGGGCCGAGCAGGCCGTACGCGAGGCCGTCAGCCTATCCGCGAGCGAGGCACTCGCACAACATGTCGTCGATCTAACGGCGCGCGATCTGCCCGATCTGCTCACGAAACTCGACGGCCGAATCGTCGAAACGGCAACCGGGCCGCATAAGCTCGCGACGTCTCACGCACAAGTCGTTACGTTCGAACCCGATTGGCGCAGCCATTTCCTAGCAGTCGTAACGGACCCGAACGTCGCGCTGATCCTGCTTACGATCGGCATGTACGGGCTCTTTTTCGAATTCGCCAATCCGGGCTTCGTGCTACCCGGCGTAGCGGGCGCAATTTGTCTCTTGGTCGGTCTTTTTGCACTGCAATTGCTGCCGATCAGCTATACCGGACTGGCGCTCATATTTCTCGGCATCGCTTTCCTGATCGCGGAAGCTTTTCTACCCACGTTCGGCACGCTCGGTTTCGGAGGTATCGTCGCCTTCGCTGCCGGCGCGTTGATGCTGATCGATACGGATCAGCCCGGCTACGGCGTTCCCCTGCCGACGGTCGCCGCCATCTCGGCCGCAGGCGCCGTTTTCGTCTTCTTCGTCTCGAGCTTTGCCTATCGCGCACGGCGACGGCCGGTCGTCACGGGCGGCGAGGCACTCGTCGGCAGCGTCGGCGAAGTCATCGATGCCGCCCTGGCCCCGGCCGACGAGGAATCGACGGGGGCGAGCGTCGGCTGGGCGCGCGTCCACGGCGAGCGCTGGCGCGTCAGGGCAGCCGCACCGCTCGCGGCCGGCGCCCACATACGCGTCACGGGCCGGCACGGACTCGTGCTCGACGTCGTATCGACCGAAGAACCACAACAACGCGGAGTGTCGCCATGATCGGTTTCACATTCAGCTTCGGCACGATCCTATTTCTGATCGTGATCGTCATCGTTGCCTCCTCGATCCGCATCTTTCGCGAATACGAACGCGGCGTGGTGTTCTTACTCGGCCGCTTTTGGAAGGTCAAAGGTCCAGGCCTCGTTTTGATCATGCCGATCGTGCAACAAGCGGTACGCATCGATCTACGGACGATCGTCTTCGACGTGCCCCCGCAAGACGTCATCACCCGCGACAACGTCTCCGTTAAAGTCAATGCCGTCGTCTACTTTCGCGTCGTCGATCCGGAAAAGGCCGTCATTCAGGTCGCCCGCTTTATGGAAGCGACGAGCCAGCTTTCTCAAACCACGTTGCGCGCGGTACTGGGCAAACACGAGCTGGACGCATTGCTGGCCGAGCGCGAGCAACTGAACGCCGATATTCAAAAAACGCTCGACACGCAGACGGATGCATGGGGCATCAAGGTATCGAACGTCGAGATCAAGCATGTCGACATCAACGAGTCGATGATTCGCGCCATCGCCCGGCAAGCCGAAGCCGAACGCGAGCGTCGCGCCAAAATCATTCATGCCGACGGCGAACTTCAAGCCTCGCAGAAACTATTACAGGCAGCGCAAACCCTGGCCCATGAGCCGCAGGCGATGCAATTGCGCTATTTACAGACACTGACGACGATAGCCGCCGACAAAAATTCCACGATCGTCTTCCCTCTGCCCATCGACTTGCTCAATACGCTTCTCGATCGACGGTGATCCGCCTTAAGGCCACGCGCATCCGCGGTAGACAGGACGCGACGCGCTGGCGTCGACGCATCCTCGCTATTAAACTGTGCGGCTGGTCTGCGGATTGGCCGCTTTCCTGTATAGGAGAGCGGCCGCCGGCGCAATCGATAGGAGACGCAACTCAATGGAACAAGTCAAAGCCCTTCCGTTCTTGGAATCGGCAAAGCGTTATTTCGGCTTCGAGGAGGCCGGCACCAATTTCCGTACGGAAATACTGGCCGGCATAACGACGTTCCTTACGATGGCTTACATCATCTTCGTCAACCCCGCGATTCTGGGCGACGCGGGGATGCCGAAAGCCGCCGTCTTCGTCGCAACATGCCTCGTGGCGGCCATCGCCACGCTAATCATGGGCCTGTATGCGAACTACCCCATCGCCTGCGCACCCGGCATGGGGCTAAACGCGTACTTCGCCTACGCCGTGGTCAAGGGCATGGGCTTTTCGTGGGAAGCGGCGCTCGGCGCCGTCTTTATTTCAGGCTGCTTGTTCCTAATCGTCACGCTGATCGGCGTACGCGAGATGATCGTGAACGGTATACCGCGATCGATCCGCGCCGCCATCACGGGCGGGATCGGCTTATTTCTCGCCATCATCTCGTTGAAGACGGCCGGTGTCATCACCGGCAACCCCGCTACCCTCGTTACGCTGGGCGACTTGCATAAACCCGAGGTGATCCTCGCGACGATCGGGTTCTTCACCATCGTCACCCTCGACTGTTTGCGGGTACGCGGCGCGATTCTGATCGGCATCCTCACGGTGACGGTCTTGTCGTTCTTCTTCGGCGGCAACGAATTTCACGGCGTCGTCTCGGCGCCGCCGTCCATTGTCCCCACGCTGTTTCACCTCGATATCCGCGGCGCGCTTTCCACCGGAATCTTGAACGTGATTCTGGTGTTTTTCCTCGTCGAGTTGTTCGATGCAACGGGCACGTTGATGGGGGTGGCCAACCGCGCGGGGCTGCTCGTCGAAGGGAAGATGGATCGGTTGAACAAGGCGCTGCTCGCCGATAGCACGGCAATCGTCGCGGGTTCGCTGCTCGGCACGTCGTCCACGACGGCGTATATCGAAAGCGCTTCGGGCGTTCAAGCCGGCGGCCGCACGGGCATGACGGCAATTACCGTCGCCGTCCTGTTCCTGGCTTGCCTGTTCGTCGCGCCGCTCGCCGGCGTCGTACCCGGCTATGCCACGGCGCCTGCACTGCTCTACGTTTCATGCCTGATGCTGAGGGAATTGGCCGATCTGCCCTGGGACGACGCCACCGAAGTGGTGCCGGCCGTGCTGACTGCGCTGATGATGCCGTTCACGTACTCGATCGCCAACGGCGTGGCATTCGGCTTCATTACCTATGCCGGTCTCAAGCTCTTTACGGGGCGGGCGCGCCAGGTCAAGGCGATCGTCTGGATCATCGCCGCGATTTTCCTGTTCCGCTTCTTTTATCTGGGCGGGGGCTAATACAGCGCGCCGTCGGCGCAAGGCAGACATAGCGAAGCCGCCGCCATTTTGGGGCGGCTTCGTTGTTTCCGCGATAGCGATAGCGCGAGCCGACGAAACAGCGTTTCCAAGCGTGCTTAGGCGCCTGCATTCGCCTCGTAGAACCTCACGTAGCCGCTGCGCAGGGTCACGCATTGGCCGCTCGTCTCGGCCAGTAGCCTGCGCGTCGCCGCCTCGATGCGGGTGCGATGCGCGTCGAAAGCACCGACCATGTCCTCTAGTCGCGGCGAAGCGGCGCCGAAATGGTCTTCGAGCGCTTCGGCCGTAATGCTGCACCAAACGCGCTGGCCGTTGACAAGCGCCGGAAACGCTACTTTCAACTCGCGCCCCGAGTACTCGGGCGCTTCATTGGGAAAACTGATCTGCATGGGGTTCGCCTTTGCCGTGACGAAGACACGCCGATAACCGCGCCGAGTGGGGAGTGCTTCCTTCTTGCTGGAAGCGCGGGCTCAACGGCGAGAGCACAACGGCCCTCGCCGATTGCATTTACTTTAGAACGTTTGCGGCGGCGAGCAAGTTTTCCTTGAGATTCCGGGTTTTATCGTCTGTAGATACGAGGAAATAGGTTTCAATTGCGGGTGGAAATAGTAAGGAGTCCGAATCCTTTCCCGAGTGCTCGCCGGTTATCGTGTCCTCGAGCATGACGCCCGACACGAATAGGCGCATCGGACGGGAACGCACGTCGCGGCGCGGACCGATACACTGTCGGCATGTTCAGTGCTTCCGCTACGCTCCGCGAACGCTGCGCCGTCACCGCCGAATTGAGCCTCCCTGCTCCATCCTTTGCCTATCATGACTTCATCGCCAGCGCCCCGCATCGTTCGCATCGAACCTCACGGGTACTCGTTCGAGTCGTCCCCGTCCGTCTCGCTCCTCGAAGCAGCCACGGCCGCCCAGGTCAGACTTCCGCGCTCGTGCCGGAACGGCTCCTGCCGCACCTGTATGTGCCGCTTAATCAGCGGCACAGTGTCGTATCGCATCGAATGGCCCGGATTGACGAAAGAAGAAAAAAACGAGGGTTGGGTTTTACCGTGTGTCGCGCTCGCCGAGACGGATCTCGTGCTACTGGTACCAGAGGCCGAAATCGATCGTCCGCAACAGAAGTAAGCGGCATCGAGGAAAAGCTCGAACAGCCGCGCAAACTTAATCGGGCCACTTTCCAAAGAGGATCGCGTCATCGGAAAACGCACCTGCGGATGCGTGCGATTGGGCGGCGGCTAAAACGTCTCGAATGATCGGATCGTTAGGAAATCGATATGCCGCAATCAGTATGTTCGTGTCGACCCCGTTGACGAGCTTTCCATAATATTGGCCGGCATTCGGGCAATCGCTAGCGTTCGCCGCCGACACCACTCCGTAGAAACCCGCCCGCTTGGCAAAGCAAGCGTAATATTGCACCGCCAATTCGATCGATTGCCCTCGACGGCCACGGTAATCGTACACGTCGAAGCCGGCGAACCGCAGTAGCTCCGCGCCATCTAGCAGCCGTTCGAGCGTAAACATCGGATACCCAATACCTTGAAGCGGCGTCGCGTTCCGAAACCGGTCGGCGATCTCACCTGGCGCGGCGCGCGGTGTTTGATACGCATCGTGATGAAGCAAGCTGGACTCGCTATCGGCCTCTCGGTTTTCGACACAGGCCGGATCGGGGCCGTCCGATTGGCCGTACACCAATCGATCGAACAGTTGCGTCCATGGCGCCAGCACCGGCAACGAAGGATCGCCGCCGAAAACCACGGCCTCGACCTTGCGCGAATCGTTCAGCAGACGTGCCGTGGCTAACATTCCAACATTCGCGTTTGCCGCAAGATTGGTGTAGCGCGAACACGCCGAGTATGGATAGCCCACTCCCGCGAATAGCACGTTTTCCGATTGGCGAATCAATTCGAAGAGGGCTTCGTTGGCCGCGTTTAGCCGCCGTATCTCATCGCTATCGAACATACCGAGCGATTCGAGCAGATCTTGGGCTTGCACCGAATAGATCACCCCTCGTCCCAGCGTCAGCCCGAGTCCCGATTGGGGGCGCGCGCGACCGTCGCGGACGAATGACCCGAGGCTCTGGAAACGCCCGCTTGGGTCGCGAAATCCCCGGTCCGCCCACGCGAGGAGAATGCGTTTGGCCAGCGCTGCGGGCTCCGCGGCACCCGGCGCGCCTGGGGGCGGGACGGCGCCGGCGTTGACGAGCGCGGCGTAGAGCGCAAGACGAGACGCGACGACCGCGGCTCCCGCCGGAGCCTTGATGCCAGATGGAACGTTCAGCGCGGCCCGAGTCTGTGCATCGTGTCCATCTTGCGGCTCATACGAGAATGAATACTGATAAACGCTCGGATCGCCGCCCGAATAGGTAACGTCCCAATCGATTCCGGATTTCAGATCTTGGGCAATCTTTGCCGCAAGCAAATCAAAGCGGTGCCTCGAGTAGCTATTCGGACGATCGATCCGCGACGCGATGTCTTTGACTTCCTTTGGCGTCATGAACACGCCAGGATGCATGGCGAGGCTACTGTAAGCGCCTGTAGGGCGTGGCAGCGGCGCATAGGGAACCGCGGGAGCCGCCAAAACGGGGAGCTTTGTTCCCGAACCGGCTATTGCGTCATTGGGAACACCGTCCACGATCCGCAATCCATGCACGGCGAGAATGCTATTCGGCCCGTAACCATAGGGCAACACTAGAACGAACCGATGCTTTCCCGCCACAGAAGTACGGCACGCTTGCGCCACGCCGGGCTCACTGAACAAATCCGCCGTTTCCGTCAGCACGGGGGCCATGCCCGCGACGCTGTCCGCCCCGGCATTGGCAAACAATTGAATTTTGATCGACTGCATCAACCCGCGCTGACAAGCCCAACCCGAGAGAAGGTAGTGATCCCCATCTCGGCTGATGCCATCGATATGGCCGACGATATGCCCCGGTTGCTGAGACGGCGGGAGACTGCATGAAGTTAGCAGGAAGATCGCGCTGGCGAACACACGCCTAATCCGTCGCGTCAAACGGCGCAATGCTGTCGACATATGCGTTCACCTTGCCCTGGCGGCGATTTCGCTCGCGATGTTTTCGTCTGGACACGTCTATCGAAAGCGACTCACGATAACCTAATCGCTTCGACAAAGAAATACACTCATCAATTGGCGGCTACGTCGACAGAAACATTCTTTCCGCGCCTTCATTGGCGTTAGAATGCACGCGCTCCATGCTGGTGCATCGGCAATAGAATCGGTGCCCCCATGCGGCGTATCGTCCACCACTAGAAGTGTCTGCATCATGCTTACCGAACATGACCTCCGTCGGCTCGACGCGCTCTATCAATCGCTCGAGCAGGCTACGGAACGCTTCCTCGGCTATCCCGTGTCGAAAGACTTCGATATGGGGCCGCTCGAGCGCTTTCTGCGCTTTCCGCTGAACAATCTAGGCGATCCGTTCGTCGATTCCACCTTCGAGGTCGGCACGCGCGAACTCGAACGCGAAGTCGTCGGCTTAGTCGCCGACCTTCTACGCGCACCGGCCGGCGAGGTTTGGGGCTACGTCACCAACGGCGGCACCGAAGGCAACCTCTACGGCTTATACCTTGCCCGCGAGTTGCTGCCACGCGGTATCGTCTATTTCTCCGAGGACACGCATTACTCGGTCGCCAAGAACATTCATTTCCTCGGTCTGCGCTCGATTACGATTCGCAGCCAACCGAACGGCGAAATGGATTACGAGGATTTAGCCGAAACGCTGCGTATCAATCGCGACAAACCGGCAATCATCTTCGCCAATATCGGCACGACGATGACCGAGGCCCGCGACGATATCGACGTGATCAAGGGCTTGCTTGGGCGCTTTGCGATTCGCGACTACTACATTCACTCCGACGCAGCGCTCTGCGGCGGCTTCGCGCCGTTTCTGGAGCCGCGCCCGGCATTCGATTTCGCGGATGGCGCCGACTCGATTTCGATCAGCGGCCATAAGTTCTTCGGCTCGCCGATGCCTTGCGGCGTCGTGATCGCGCGTAAACGCCACGTCGAGCGCATTGCGCGTTCGATCGGTTACATCGGCTCGCTCGACACTACGATCACCGGGTCGCGCAACGGCTTCACGCCCCTCGTGCTGTGGTATCGGCTCAAGGAGCTCGGCATCGACGGATTGCGCCGGCGCGCCGCCGCGGCGCTCGAGCTCGCCGCCTACGCCGAGACACGTATGAAGGACGCCGGTATCCCGGCCTGGCGCAATCCGCAAGCGCTCACGGTCGTATTTCCGAAGGTCGGCGACGCCCTCAAGGCGCGCTGGCAACTCGCCACGCAAGGCGAACAATCTCATTTGATCGTGATGCCCAACGTCACGCGCGCACAAGTCGATGCGCTCGTGGACGATATGATTGCCGAGCGCGACGGTCGCAACGGCGGCAAAGCCACGAATATCTCGACAACCCAGGAGCCCGGGCAAGCATGAACTCCCTCACCGTGATCACCACCGACCGCACCGGTCTGATCGCCGAACTTTCCGGCCTGCTCGCAACGAACGGCGTCAACGTCGCAGCGATGGACGGCCGCGCGGTAGGCACGAACGCGATTTTGCACATCGACGTCGACAATCTCTCCACCGCGATGGCGGTACTCACACGCGCCGGCTGCCAAGTCATGTCGGACGAGGTGCTGACGCTACAAGTGGAAAACGTGCCGGGCGCGCTCGCGCGCGTGGCGAGCGAGCTAGCCGAGGCAAGTCTCGACATCCGGATGATGCGCACGGTCAGCCGTCAGGCCGAGAGCTGCATCGTAACCATCGCGACGAGCGACAACGAGCAAGCTAAACGCTTGCTCGCCGATCGACTCGTTTGAATCGTTGCGCCCGATGCGGGCGCAAGCTAGCGGATGCGTTCGTCGGTCGCTAGCTTCGCGCGCATCGGATCGATACCGAGCGCGTGCACGATTCACATTGCCACGACGTCCAGCAGCCTCGTTGCGATCGTAAAAAATATCTTGCGTACCGTTTCCATGGTGAAAGTCCACGTCGAGCACAGCCACACGGCGAGCGCCTTGATCGATGCATCGCTGCGCGGCGATGGCCGCATTGTTCAAATAGCAATAACCGCCCATGTACTCGCGGCCGGCATGGTGTCCCGGGGGACGGCATAGCGCGAATGCGGCCCGCATGCTGCCGGACAGCCGGTCGGCGCCCGTCAGCGCACAATTCGCACTTGCGCACGCGGCGTCCCATGTACCGGCGTTGATGGGCGAGCCCGCATCCATCGAAAAGAAGCCGAGCTTGCCGTCGATGAATTGAGGCAATTCCGTGCTCGCTAGGCCCCGCACGGGCCACACCAGCGGCAATGCTTGGCAACTGCGCCCGGTCGCGCTCCATTCGTTCCACGCCCCCGCCAGGAATTCGACATAGCGCTGGCTATGTGCGCCGGCGTAAATCGATTGGTCATAGGAATGCGGACCGACGACGTCGCCTAATTTGGCGGCCATCACTTGTGCAAGCACCGTCTCGGCTCGGGCTGGCTTCTCGAACGATTCCGAAACCGCACCGTCCTCGAGCTCGACGCCATAATGAAAACGATGGTCGCTGCTATAGATAGTGAGCATGGGTTGACGGTCCCGTTGAACATAGGCAACAGTCTACGGAGCACGGGCCGCCAAGATTTTGCTTTCGATTTCTGTGCAGCCTAGACTACCGGGCAGTTCGCCTACAAAACGACGAAAATGAGCACAAAGCGTCCCAAAGTCGAAATGGATACCGTCGATCGGTCAATGCTGCGCATGCTTCAAGACGACGGATCGCTATCGAACGCGGCGCTCCGCGAAAAGCTTTCGCTGAGCGTCACGCCCTGTTGGCGACGCCGCGAACACTTGGAAGACGAAAGCGTGATCACCGGCTATCACGCGAATATCGACCGGCGCGCCATCGGGCTCGACTTGCGACGGCAAGCCGGCGTCGCTTGGATTCAGTCGAGCTTGACCCTGCGCGAAGTGAAAGCCGCATCGCAGCTGCCGATCCCCGACGAAAACTAAACGGCCGGCAGCGCTAGCCGCCTATCGCGCCGTACCCCCCGATCAACCGAACCGGACCTCATCCCATGGATTTCGACGTCATCGTTCTTGGTGCCGGCATCGTCGGCGTGTCTTGCGCCATCCACCTGCAAGACCGTTCGCGGCGAGTCGCGCTTCTAGACCGCGGCGCTCCCGGGGATGGGACGAGTTTCGGCAACGCCGGGCTCATCGAACGTTCGGCCGTCACGCCCTATGCGTTCCCGCGCAGCATGGGCGCACTGCTGCGCTATGCGCGGAATCGTTCCACCGATCTCTATTGGGACTACAAGGCCCTGCCCGGTTTCGCGCCGTGGCTTGCGCGGTATTGGCACGAATCGTCTCCGGCACGGCTCGCCGAAGCCGCCCGCGACATGCTTCCGCTCGTTCGGCTGTGCGTTGACGAACATAACGCCCTGGTCGCACGCGCCGGCGCGGATGCCGCCACGCTCGTTCACCCCACCGGCTGGATCGAGGCGTTTAGGACACCTAGCGAATACTCGGCCGCCGCCAAGCGCGCCGAGCAGTTGGCGAGCGCTCAAGGCTTGCGTCTCGATACGCTGGACGGCGCGGCCCTACGCGCGCGCGAACCGGCGCTTTCCGACGCATTCTGCGCGGGCCTGCATTGGCTCGATCCCGAATGCGTGACGAACCCGGGTGCGCTCACCAAAGCTTATGCCGCACTGTTCGAGACTGGCGGCGGCACAATCGTCTCGGGCGATGCGGCGACGGCGCGCGCCGAAAACGACGCCTGGACCGTACAAACGCTTAACGGCACGATCAGCGCGCGCGAACTCGTCGTCGCCCTGGGCCCCTGGTCCGATACCGTATTCGCGCCGCTCGGCTATCGGATTCCGTTGCGAGCGAAACGCGGGTATCACATGCATTACGAAGCGACGCGCGAGGCACCGCTCGGCCGTGCGATCTTGGATCGCGAGCAGGGCTACGTGATCGCGCCGATGCAACGCGGCTTACGTTTGACGACGGGCATCGAGCTCGCCGCGCGCGAGGCTCCCCCCACCGGCATCCAACTCGCGCGCGCGGAAGCCTATGCACGCCCCGCCTTCGGGCTCGGGCAGCGCTTGGATCCGCAGCCTTGGCTGGGGCTGCGCCCCTGCACGCCCGATATGCGCCCCGTCATCGGCCCGGCGCCGAGGCACCGCGGTCTGTGGTTTGCCTTCGGCCACGCGCACCACGGTTTGACGCTCGGCCCCGTCACGGGACGGCTACTCGCCGAAATGATGACAGGCGCCGCGCCTTTCACCGACCCCAGCCCCTATCGCCCGGCGCGCTTTTGAGCGCGACTCGATATACGGCGTAACCCCGGGGTACAGGGGTTTGCCTACTTACTGTTAGGATTTCGGCGAAGCGATTACCACGCGACAGTGCAGAAATGTGTACTAATTTGTGCAAATTAACGTAAGCCGATCCCGATTATTTCCATTTGGAGAATTGTGTTTCTACGGATATAACGATAGCGATCCTGGCCGGACCCGAATACATTTACCAAGCTCGAGTCCAGGAGCTGCTATGAGGACCAAAAAGTCTCACGCTATAGACGTAAGCCGCGTCCAAATCGAAATTCTCGAACAATCCGACACGACGCTAATCATTCGTTGGGTAGAGCCCGGCCGCTGCCATTATGGGGAACAGCGCTGGCGCCGCCGCTCGGCCAATGCATCGGGAACCTGCATCGTATCGCGCCGGGCGATTCGCCGCGGCGACGCCGTATTTCGTCCCGCGGAACGTCCCGCGCCGGCCAATGCGGCGGCTATGATCTCCGTCGACGCGTTCGGCCATTCCGCCGAGGAATAATTCTATTTAGCCGGCCGGGCAAGGCTACGATTTCCGGTAGTTGCCGAGCGCCACCATTTATGTCTATTTCGGCGTGCCGTTGCACGCTCCCGCCCGAGGCCTCTGTCGCAATTGGCCAGGCTGCTGTCGCTTGCTGACAATAGCCGCTAATTAGGACTGCCGATATTCACGCGGTAAGCGCCGCTAATTTGCGCGCAACCCGCCGCCGCGTGCCGCCTGCCGTCTTCGAACGCGCACGCGCACCGGCGCCCGCCCGCCGGCCGGGCGCACCGCACATGAACCATCATCGCCATGCGAATCTCGCTCTCCATTCGAGGCGGCCTTGCCGCCGCCATCGCCGGCTATACGGCGTTGCTCGTACTCGTCATTGCGGGGGCGGTCGCGATGCTGTCGGCGGGCAATGCCGCCCTGGCCGCGATGTATCTCGACGATACGGCCTCGCTGCTGCATCTCAAGACCAGTTCGGAGCGGCTGCTCGTGCTGCGCGGGGGATTAAGCGAAGTGGAGCAATTGATCAGCGCCGGTCAGCCGGCCCAAGCCCAAATCGCTCGGTTGCATCGATTGCTCGCCCAGAGTAACGACGAATTGGCCGCCTATCAGCAGTTACATCGCCCCGATGCCGTCGAGAAACAGTTGCTCGACGCATTGCTTGCCCGCCGGCAAGCACTCATGAGTCAAACGGTGCAAAAGGCGTTGTCGCAACTGGACGACGACAATATGGTCGATTTCCTCTCGACTCAGCGCGAGGCCCCGCCCGCCCTGTTCTCCGCCTATCAGGATGCCATCGCCGCGTTGGAGGACCTGCAAGTGGCGCGCGAGAAAGCGCGCTTCGAAGCGGCCGATCTGCGCTTTCAGCGCGCGCTATGGGCACTGGGCGCAGCTGCCGCGCTCGCGATTGCCGTCGGGTGGGTCATACAACGCACGCTCGCCCGTGCGATCGTCGCGCCCGTCAATACGGCCGTGGCGCATTTCGATCGCATCGCTCGAGGCGATTTGACGGAAGGCGTGTCGATCGCGCGCATGAACGAAATGGGCCACCTGCTGACCCGACTGAACCAGATGCAAACCGGCCTGGCGCGGACGGTGAGCCAGGTTCGGACGAGCACCGAGTCGATCGTCGGCGATGCGCGCGCGATCGCGCACGGAAACATGGAGCTCTCGGACCACACCGAGCAGCAAGCCGCGTCGCTGCAAGAAGCGGCCGCTAGCATCGAGCAATTGACCGCCACCGTTCGGCAGAACGCCGAAAATGCCCGTAGCGCCCGCGCCTTTGCGGTCAGCGCCGCCGAGATCGCGTTGAAAGGCGGCAGTGCCATGGAGCGCGTGGTGTCGACGATGAGCGCGATTTCGACCAGCTCGGCGCAAATCGCCGGCATCGTCGGCGTAATCGAAGGCATCGCGTTCCAAACGAACATTCTTGCCCTGAACGCAGCCGTCGAAGCGGCGCGTGCCGGGGAAAACGGCCGCGGCTTTGCCGTCGTCGCGGCGGAAGTGCGCAATCTGGCACAACGCTCGGCATCCGCCGCGAAAGAAATCAAAGCGCTAATCGGCGATTCCACCGAACGGGTGAACGGCGGCAGCGCACTCGTCGGCGAGGCCGGCGCGACGATGACCGATCTCGCACAGGCCGTGGAGCGCGTGCGCACGATCATCGCCGAGATCAGCCTCGCATCGGAGCAACAGTCGATCGGCATCGAACAGGTCAACGCCTCGGTCGCGCACATGGAACAGGCGATGCAACGCAACGCCGCGCTCGCCGAAGAGGCGTCGGCCGCCGCGGCTTCGCTGGAAGACCAGAGCCGCCGCCTCGACGAAGCCGTGGCGCGCTTTCGGTTGGCGCGCGACGCCGGCTGACGTACCGATACCATCGCCGCGGCGATTCGGTTCTATCGGCGGAAAATCTGGCCTGGTCTACTGGATAGGCAGCGTGACGGTTCGATCGCGCGCATTCCATTGAAGAACCAAGGCTACTTTCATGTCGACTCCCGATCGTTCTCACCAATTCGTGCTCACGCTCGCTTGCCCGAGCGCCGCCGGCCAAGTGGCCGCCGTCGTCGCGCTGCTGGATAAGCACGGCGGCTACATCGACGAGCTCACCGTCTTCGACGACGACCTCAGCGAGCGCTTTTTCATGCGCTGCGTCTTTCACGGCGCACGAGCGACGGGCGAACCGCTCGATATCGATCGGCTCAAAGCGCAATTCGCCCCGATCGCCGCCGATTTCGATATGACGTGGGCGATCCACGACGCCGACGTGCGCCCCAAAGTGCTCATCATGGTCTCGAAACTGGAGCATTGCCTGGCGGACCTGTTGTTCCGCTGGCGCATGGGCGAGCTCAAAATGGATATCGTCGGCATCGCATCGAACCACACGACGCTCGAGGCGATGGCCGTGCAACACGGCTTGCCGTTTCACTACTTGCCCCTCACCTCCGACACGAAGGACAGGCAAGAAGCGCGACTGCTCGATTTGTACCGATCGACGGGCGCAGATCTGATCGTGCTCGCGCGCTATATGCAAATTCTTTCCGAAGAAACGAGCCGCAAGCTCGCCGGACGCGCCATCAACATCCATCACTCGTTCCTGCCCGGCTTCAAGGGGGCGAAGCCTTATCACCAAGCCCATGCTCGCGGGGTGAAGCTCATCGGCGCGACGGCCCATTTCGTGACAGACGATCTCGACGAGGGCCCCATCATCGAACAATCGGTGGAGCGCGTCGATCACTCGCACAGCCCGGAACGGCTGCTCGCCGTCGGGCGGGACGTGGAATGCATCACGCTCGCGCGGGCCGTCAAAGCGTTCATCGAACGGCGCGTATTCATCAACGGCGAGCGCACCGTCGTGCTCCAGTAAGAGCCCCCTAAGAAGATCGCCTTGGTATCGCTCCGCGCAAGCAACCGGCGCGGAGTTCGCGCATGCTCGACGTCGAAATACATCGCCGATCGCAACCAAAAAAAACGGGACGCAGCGGTCTTTCCGACCGTGCGCCCCGCCAGGGACCCTGCTCCATACTTGATACTTGATGCTCGGTGCGACTACTTCACGCCGGCAAGCCAATCCGACACGCGGTCGGGATGCGCCGACACCCATGATTTCGCCGCATCCACCGGCTTGGTACCGTTTTGAGCCGCGAGCATTACACCGTCGATCTCGCCCGGCTTCCACTGGAATTTCTTCAAGAATTCGACGACGGTGGGCGCCTTCTTCTCAAGCTCGGGGTTGATCACATTGTCGACATGCTCGGCGCCGCCGAACACCTTCTTCGGATCCTCGAGAAACTTCAGTTTCCACTTCGCGAACATCCAATGCGGCGCCCATCCGGTCACGACGATCGGTTTGTCGGCGTGAATCTCACGAGCAAGCTCCGCGGTCATCGCGCTGCCCGAGCTCGGCATGAGTTGATAGTCGAGGTTATAGGCCTTGATCGCGTCGTCGGCTTTTTTCATGACGCCCGCGCCCGCGTCAATACCGACGATACGTCCGCCGAAATCGCTCTTTTGAGCTTGTAGATCGGAAATCGACGTCGCTTTCACCGTGGCCGGCACGACGAGCCCGATCTTCGCATCGTTGAAATTCGCGCCGAGGTCCTCGACCTTCGACTTGTATTGATCCCAATACGCCGCGTGGGTAGCCGGTAGCCAAGCCGAGAGCGTCGCGTCCAAATCGCCGCGCGCCACGCCGCCCCACATCACGCCGGCCGCGACGGGCACAAGCTTGACGGGGTACCCGAGCTTCGTTTCGATGATTTGCGCCGCCACGTTCGAGGTCGCGACGCTGTCGTCCCAGCCCTCGACATAGCCGATCTTGATCGTGGGTTTGCCGTCCGCCAGGGCCGGCACGGCACACGCCAGCGTCGCGCCGAGCACGGCGGTCGTCAGCAATCGTCTAAGTAAATTCATGATGGTCTCTCCAGGTCTGTCCGCGGCGCGGGTGTCACAGGCTTTAGATTGCGAAGCCATAAATCGCTTGTGAGTGCGGTTTCCGACATGCGCTTGTCCGTGAGCGACCCGCGCGTGTCGTTATTTGTCGACGACGAGATCGCTAAGCGGCTTGCTACAGCAAAGCAACACCATGCCCTGGTCGATCTCCCGTTGACGAATGCCCCCGTTATGACGCATGTCCACCTGTCCCGAAACCAGCTTTACCTTGCACGTCCCGCACATGCCCTGCGTGCACGATGCGGGGAGACGAACGCCCGCGCGCTTCGCCGCATCGAGCACGTGTTCGTGCCCCCCGCACTCGATATCCCGGCGCATCTTCGCAAACGTGACCGAGAACGTCGTAGCATCGTCCGTTTGCGCATCACCGGCCGGCGCACTCGCGCCTTCCAACGCCGCGGCCTGCTCGGCCGCGGGCAGCGAATCGAAAGAGAAGCTTTCCTCGTGATAATGCGACCGGTCGAAGCCCGCCTCGGCCAGCATATCGCGCACCGCCTTCATATAAGGCGCGGGGCCGCAGGTGAAGATCTCGCGCTCCATGAAGTCGGGTGCGATCAGCCGCAACAACGGCAGCGTCAAAAAACCGGTAATGCCCGGCCAAGTCGTGCGCTGTCCCACCCGCTCGCAGACGAACGAGGTCCGGAAATGCTGCTGATTCGCCGCGATCAGCTCAAGCTCGCGGGCGAAGATGACGTCGTCGGGCGTACGAGCGCTATGCACGAAAACAATATCGCGGTCCTCGCCCAACTCATGATGCGAACGGCTCATCGACATTAGCGGCGTAATGCCCGAGCCCGCCGACAAGAACAAGTATTTGCCGGCGGCATGGCGTGCACAGGTGAATTCCCCGGCAGGCCCGAGCACGCGGACCGAATCGCCCGGACGCAGCGTATCGTGCAGCCAATTCGATACTTTCCCGCCGGGCACGCGCTTGACCGTGATCGAAATCGTATGAGGCCGCGTGGGCGGCGACGAAATCGTATAGCAGCGGTTGATCGCCTCGCCGTCGATCTCGAGCTCGAGCGTGATGAACTGCCCGGGTTCGAAAGAAAACGTCCGCCCCGCTCGCGACATGAAGAAAAAACTCTTCACATCGTGCGTCTCCTGCCGGACCTGGCAGCAGACGAGCGTTTCCTCCGCATCGCTCGTCCACGGCTCGCCCAGGGCGCCCCAAAAGGCGGGCCGCGCGAGGCGTCCGTCTTGCAGCTCGAAGGTTTGCGCGTCTCGCATCATGTCGTGCCTCGTTATCCGCTAAGCCCCGACGTGAGCGCCCAGGCGCCGGATGTACCAATCGCAAAATTTTTCCACGAGCCCTTCCGTGTACGGCGAATAGGGACCGGGCTCGTACGCGCTGCTGCCCGCGCCGCGCTGCGAGAACTCCACGAGCGTGCGATCCTGCGCATTCGTTGCGTTCCAGACGGCCGTCAGATTCTCGACGTCGTAATCGACGCCCTCCACGGCGTCCTTGTGCACCAGCCACTTCGTACGCACGAGCGTTTTACCGGCCGACAGCGGGATCACCGAAAACGTCACGATGTGATCGCTCATGAAGTGATGCCACGAATTCGGCTGCGTCCAAAACGAGAGCCCGCCCAAATCGGCGCGCTTGAATTCGCCGAGCAATTTCTTCGACGCCACGCGTGCATCGAGCGTTTGCGATTCGCCGCTGCGATCGAGCGGCAAGCGCTGCGTACGAAAACCCGTGACGTCGCTTAAGCGGTCGATTTCCACCGAGGGCAAGCTCATCGCCTCCCACTGGGCCGCACGTTCGACGCAAGTGCGTTCGAACGCCGCCATTCCCTCGGCATTGGCAGGCGACGGCTGATAGCCGAACCCGTATTCATAGAGCGAAATCGTCAGCTCGGGATGGTTCGCGACGCAGTGATAGCACTCGCGATTGTTTTCCATCGTGAGCTTCCAATTGCCCTCTTCGATGATGTCCACCTGCGCCGCGATCTTGCAGTTCGGCAAATCGTGCGGCAGCAGATACGGCTCCATCGCCGCGCGCATCATCGCGAAATCGACGGGCGGTTGTTCCGCAAGGCAAACGAATATCAAGCCACCCAAGCTTTCGACGTGCACCGACTTGAGGCTATGCTTGCAGCGGTCGAACTTCTCGCCCATGTGCTCGGCGAACATCAGCGCGCCGCTCAGGTTGTAGGTCCAGCTGTGATACGGGCAAACGATGTTGCCCACGGTGCCGCGCTCTTCGTTGCACAAGCGCGCGCCGCGATGCCGGCATACGTTGTGGAACGCGCGGATCGACATATCGTCGTCGCGGACGATCAGGACCGATTCCCCGGCGAGCTCGACGGTCACATAGTCGCCCGGCTCGGGAATATCGGGTTCGACCGCGACATGGATCCAGTGCTTGCGGAAGATCGCCTCCATATCGAGCGCGAAGATCTCCTCGCTGAGATAAAACGGCGCCTCCAAGCTGTAACCCTGTTTGCGCCGATCGATGAGCGCGCGAATGTCTACGGATACGGTCATGTCTGCTCCGAATGCTTACGTGCTTTAAGTGCTTTGAATACTGTCTGCATAACGTGTTGTGCGTGTCCGCTTCGGCTCACGCCTCGTGCGAGTGCTCGTCGCAAGGGCCAGATGCGGTTTATCTGCTGCAAACCCTGCGAATTCAGTAATCGACGAGTCGATGCTCCCGCAAATACCCCAAGATGGCTTGTGCTTTTTCGACCGAAGTCCCTTCAATTACGACGTTTCCGCCACGGCTCTCCGTCGTCGTCGCCGTCAGCATCCGCGCATGCCCCGAACGCTTTTCGGCCGCTGCGAGCTTGATCGGCTTACGATGAACCGGGGCCGTGCGCCAAGCGTCGACGTCGGCGTCATGAACGCACGCCGTGCGCTGCGGCTCGATCGAACCCGCAACACTGCGCGCATAGGCATAGCGCGGCGCCGCGCCGGCCTGCGGATGCACGGCTACGACGGCCGGCAGCGAAGCATCGATATGCCGGCGCAAGCCCTTCGGCAAGAACTGCGTCACCGCAACACGCTCGCCGTCGATCGCCACGTCGAGTGCCGAATCGATCAGTGCATAGCCGAGCGCGTTCGCCACGCGGTACGGCAGCATGCCGGTGTCATAGGCGCCTTCGGCCCGCGTGCCGGTGAGCACGAGCGAGACGCCGCGCAAACGATCGGCGATCAAGGCTGCGGCATCGTCCCCGTCGGTGCACCTCAACACGTCCACGCGCGGCGCGCCCAGCGCCAGGTAATCGGTCAACGCGAGATTGGACGGATCGCCCGCATGCACCACGTCGAGCTCGGCCCCATTCGCTTGCGCAAGCATGCGAGCGATTTCGAGCGCGCACGCATCGTTTCGGCTATAGCACGAGACACCGCTCACGCGATGCCGTCCCACCGACACCAGTACCGCAATACGGTTCGGCGTACGTTTCGGTTTCAGATCCGCTTTCATGCAGCCAATCCCTCTCGCACGTTGGTACTCGCAGCAGCCCCAGCATGGCTGTGACCGCCCTGTTTCGCTTCGCCGACCGCGTCGGTCAACGCACGCATCGTCGATTGCGCGTCGGCGACCACCGTCAGATTGGCGCGTTTGGCGATCGGCGCGCTCGCGTCCAAATTGACCGCGATTACGTGCCGGCAGTCCTTGATCCCTTGCAGATGCTGGACGGCGCCCGAAATGCCGAACGCGATGTAGACGCTCGCATTGACGGTCTTACCCGTCGCGCCCACTTGCTTGTCGCGCGTGAAATGACCGTTGTCCACGGCCACACGGCTCGCCCCTATCGCGGCGCCGAGCGTACGGGCCAGCGTCTCGAAGGCGGCAATGTCGGTCACGCCGTTGCCCGCGGAAATGATGAAGTCGGCTTCTTCGAGCGCGACTTGCGCCGCGTCGAGCTGAGCCGTGCCGCGGTCGGCATAGCGTCCGGCATCGTGCCGTCGCTCGGCTGCGCCGTCCGTTCGCAACGCGACCGCCTCTCCCGCCCCAACGAACGGAAGCTTGGCCGATACCGCCTCGGGATCGAGCAAGATCACGTCGGGCAAACTGCGAGTGGCGAAGGCGCGGCCCGCATCCACATAGCAGCCCACGTGCTCCGCATCGATCTCGACCACGTGCGTCGCGATACTCGCACGCGCTCGCGCCGCGTACCGGCGGCCGAGATCGCCGTCGCCGGTCGCGTTGTCGGGCATGAAGATGTGCGCCGGTGCGAACGCATCGACGCAATCGCATAGCGCGGCAAGCGTCTTGTCGGGGGCGAACGCCGGCCTGGCCAACAGCGGCAACTGGACGACCTTGTCCGCCCCGAGCGCAGCCGCATCGTCAGTCAGCTCGCCGAATACGAGCAGGGCCACCTCCGTTCGCGCATCGGCGAGAATGGCTGCGGCGGCGAGCGCCTGACGGGCGTGTTCGTCGAGCGCGCCGCGGTCGCTATGGGCGACGGCTAACAGCGTGCGAACACCGGCTTCATAGGCCCGTTTCGGCTTCGGCGCCGGCGCATGTGCGCCGAGCGGCGCGGCGAACATCGCCGCATCGGCCGCATCGCCGGCCCGCTCCTCGCCGAGCGTAATGCGCTTGAGCCCCGATGCGGCAATGACGAACGGCCGGCGCGGATCGATTCGTTTGATGGTCGTCATGGCGTATCACTCCAGCGCGGAAGCAACGAGTTCGGCAACGTCGAGCACTTCGGGGCGAGGCCCCACGACGCCTTCGAGCATCGCCGTGCAATTGGGACAGCCCACGGCGACGACGTCCGCGCCGACCGACCGCGCATCGGCGATGCGGATGTCCGGAATGCGCGCCTTGCCGGGGATATCCGTGAGCGGCGCTCCGCCGCCTCCGCCGCAGCAGCGCCCGCGCATGCCGTGACGCTCCATCTCGATCACCTTGATGCCGATCGATTTGAGCGCGCGCCGCGGCGCTTCGGTTTCGCCGTTATAGCGGCCGAGATAGCACGGGTCGTGATAGGTGATGCGTTTATCCGTCAACGCGGCCGACGCCTTCGGCGAAATGCGGCCCGATTGCACGAGTTCCGCCAGCAAGCTCGTATGATGCTGAACCTCATAACGCACGCCGAACGCGCGGTACTCGTTGCGCAGGCTGTGCATGACATGGGGGTCGGCTGTCACGATCCGTTTGAAACTGAGCGCGCCGAGCGTCGCCGTCATGCGTTTGGCCATGGCGCGAAACGTCGCTTCATCGCCGAGTCGCCGCGCGACGTCGCCCGTATCGGCTTCGGTGCCGCCGAGCACAGCGAAGTCGATGCCCGCCTTGTTCAGCACTTTGACGAGCGCACGCAACGTGCGTTGATAGCGCATGTCGAACGCGCCCTCGCCGGCGATCAGCAACACGTCGACCGCCACGCCCGGCTCCGCGACGCGCGCGTTCAAATCCACGGCCCAGTCGTAGCGGGCGGCAATATCGTAGCCTCCGGCACTGCCTGTCTCGCGCAAGTTGGCGAGGACTTCCGGCGCTTTGCCGGGAATACCGCCTTCGGTGAGCGTACGATGCCGGCGCATGTCGACGATCGCATCGACATGTTCGATCAGCATCGGGCACTCTTGTACGCAAGCGCGGCAGGTCGTGCACGACCAAAGCGTGTTCGACTCGATCAGCCCCGACACGATCGGCCCGTTGGGATCGCCGCCGTGGCGCCCCACGGCGATACCCGGCGTCGGGCTACCGGCGTAGGCGGCATCGGTCCCGCCGACCATGCCCACGACGAGATCTTGGATCAGCTTCTTCGGATTGAGCGGCTGCCCCGCGGCAAACGCCGGACACGCGGCCTCGCATTTCCCGCATTGCACGCAGGCATCGAAGCTCAGCAGTTGATTCCAGCGAAACTCGACGGGCTTCGACACACCGAATTCACTGCGTTCGAGATCGGGCGTCTTCAGCGCGGTGGGGGGAACGGCGCTGCCGCTTCCCGTATAAGCCGCGGCCGTTGCCGAGAACCGCTCCTGGCGCGGATGAAAGGCAAGGTGCAACAGACCGGCGATTGCATGCTTCATCGGCCCGCCCTTCGCGGCGCCGAGCGTCATCGCGAATGCGCCCATGCCGATCAGCACCGCGCAAATCACGGCGAATGCACGCGACATCGCCGCGGCCGGCACGACGGTGAAGAGCAGCAGCCCCAGTGCGAACGAGCCCAGCAGCCAAGGCAGCGTATTCCAAGGTCCGCGCGAGAGCCGAGCGGGAACGTCGCGCGCTTGCCTGCGGCGCCAAACGAATACCGCACCGATCAGCATCGCGAGCGCCGCGAGAAAGATCAGCTTGTCGAGCCAGGGCGAATAGATCGCAAGACCGTAATTGACGAACACGAGCGCGAGCGCGGCGATCGCACCGCCCGCCGTGGCGACGTGCGTCTTGGCGATATACGGGTCACGCGCGACCACGTGGTGCAGATCGACGAAATATCGCTTGGGAATCGCGAACAGATTCGAAACGCCAAACGCGCCGGGCGCGGTCGCACGCCCGAGCCGCCAATAGGCCGAACGCTTGGCAACGGCAAATGCGAGCCCCGCCACCGAAAGCCACAGCAACACTGTGATCAGAAACGCCGGGCTCATGGTTAGAAGTCCTTGCAAAGCCGCAGCGCATCGTAGATCGCGCCGTGGATGTTGTGCATCGAGATGCAATCGCCGACACGGAACAGCAGGAAGCGCCCGTTGCCGAGCGTTTCCGACAGCGACGGCTGGGGTTCGGCCGCGAAGAGCTTGTTGACGTCGGTTTGCCCGCGATTCACCGATTCGGGCTTGAGCTTCCAGTAAAGCGAATCGTTAGGGGTACTACCGTTTTCGATGACGACTTGGTCGACGGCACGCTCCTCTTGCTCCTCCGTGTATTCGTTGCGCAGCACGGCGATCGTTTTGCCGCCCTCTTCGTAGACACGATCGAGCCAGTAATTCGGCGTATGGATCACGCCTTGCGCATAGAGCCGTCGATAGAAGATCGGGAACGTCGTGCCGCCGCAATCGTCGGCCACCTTCACGTCGGGCGTCACGATTTCGACATTGGAGCCGCGGCTCGAGATGAAGTCGGCCACGCCCGCACCGGCATGCGTACTCACGCCGTCATAGACGAGGACGTTGCGCTTCGGCTCGACACGGCCCGAGAGGATGTCCCACGAGCTCACGGCAACTCCGTCGGATACGCCCCATGCAGCGACTTGATCCGAGAATGCGCGGCCTCCGGTGGCGAGCACGATGATGTCCGGCTTCTCGGCCATGATCGTGTTCACGTCGGCCTCGACGCCGAGCCGACGATCGACGCCGAGCCGCTTCGTCTCCATATCGAACCACCGGACGATGCCGGCCATCTGCTCGCGCTGCGGCGCCTTCGACGCCAGCACGATCTGACCGCCCACTTCCGTATTCTTCTCGAACAGCACGACGTCATGGCCGCGCGAGCGCGCGACGCGCGCCGCCTCGAGTCCCGCCGGCCCCGCGCCGACCACCACGACCTTGCGCTTCGGCCCACGAGACTTTTCGATCACGTGCGGCATCGTCGCTTCGCGCGAGGTGGCCGCGTTTTGCACGCACAGCACGTCCAAGCCGTTGTATTGACGATCGATGCAGTAGTTCGCGCCGACGCACTGCTTGATTTCGTCTTCGCGACCGTCGCGGATTTTGATGACCATATGCGGATCGGCGATCTGCGCGCGCGTCATGCCGACGAGGTCGATCATCCCCGATGCGAGCAAACGCTCGGCCTGCCCCGCGTCGCGGATGCTTTGCGCGTGCATGACCGGAACCTTCACCACCGATTTGATCCCGGCCGCGAGATGAACGAACGGCTCGGGCGGCAAGGCCATCGGGGGCATGCAGTTGGCCAGCGTGTTGTGCGTATCGGCGCCGGAGCCGATGACGCCCAGGTAGTCGATGAGGCCCGTCTCCGACATCGCTTGCGCGATTTCCTTCAGTTGCTCGTGATCGAGTCCGTCTTCGTGGAACTCGTCGCCGCACATGCGCAGCCCCACGACGAAATCGGGTCCGACGGCTTCGCGCACCGCCGTCAACACCTCAACGCCGAAGCGCAGCCGGTTCGCGAGCGAGCCGCCCCATTCGTCCGTCCGGAAATTCGTGCGCGGACTCCAGAACTGATCGATCAAATGCTGGTGCGCCGCCGAGATTTCGATGCCGTCCATGCCCGCTTGCTGAACGCGCTTGGCCGCTAGCGCGAAGTCGGCGATGATGCGACGGATTTCCTCGACCTCGATCGTCTTCGCATTGCCGCGGTGCACGGGCTCGCGCACCCCCGAGGGCGTCATCAAGTGCGGCCAATGCTCGCCGTGAAACGCGGAGCGGCGTCCCATATGCGTGGCCTGAATCATGATCTTCGCGCCGTGCCGATGCATGGCTTCGGCCAACCGGTTCAAGGGATCGACGACGCGATCGGTCGACAGATTGACCGATTTCCACCATCCCTGAGGGCTGTCGATCGATACCGGGCTCGAGCCGCCGCACACCGCCAGACCCACGCCGCCCTTCGCCTTTTCCTCGTAATAACGGATATATCGGTCTCCGGGCAGCCCGCCCGGCTCCGCGTAGACCTCCGCATGCGCCGTACTGACGATGCGGTTGCGCAGCGTCAGCTTGTTCAGCGTCATCGGTTTGAACAAATGGGGGTAGCGCATGTCGATCGACCTCGAGCGTGTTCTCTGACGAGCTGTATTGCGAAATAGCGATGGGGTTTGCGTCGCCGATCAATTAGTTCGGCAGCGGCGAGACTTCGAATACGCAATGCTCGTGGCCTTCGCCCGCGCACTGCGTCTCCTTCGACTGTGAACGCGGGGCCTTACCGCCCCCGGCCGTGTCATTGACCCAATCCATGGCGCCGGCGAACCAGCCGGCGAACATGTAGCAAAGCTTTCCCTCCTTTTCAGGCTGGGCCAGAACGAACGACGAGTGGCGCAACTCGATACGCGCGTGAGCGCGCGCCGGGTCGGCTTCCGCGATCGTGAACAGACCCCAACCGCGCTGCGAAAGGCGTTTCAAGTAATGCTCGAACACCGCCATGCCCGTCAGCCCATGCTGCTTGGCTTCCTTGTCGCACCAGTGATAGGCCGACTTGTAGCCGGCGCGATAGAGAATCTCGGCGTACGCATCGCGTCCGAGCGCCTCTTCCACGGCGACGTGGTTGTTCGTGAAGAAATGGCGCGGCACGTAAAGCATCGCCAGCGCGTCGGTCGTCCAAACGCCGGTATCGGCATCGACGTCGATCGGAAGTTGCGGTTGCATCTAGAGGGTCCTCGTTCGAAATCAAAAACGGTACGTTACGCGCCCCATACGTCGCGAAATACCCGCACCCAGTTCTCGCCCATGATCTTGCGGATGCGCGTCTCGCTCCAGCCGGCGCGCTCCATAGCCGCGGTCAAGTTCGGAAACTCGCCGATCGTGCGGATACCCTCGGGGTTGACGACCTTGCCGAAGTTCGTCAGGCGGCGATAACGCCCCTTGTCGTGCGTAAGCCAATCGAAGAAATCGACGCTGTAACCCTGCGTGAAATCGGTGCCGATCCCGACGGCATCCTCGCCGATCAAATTGACGACGTAGTCGATCGCTTCGATATAGTCTTCGACCGTCGCGTCGATACCGCGCTTGAGAAACGGCGCGAACATCGTCACGCCGACGAAGCCGCCGGCATCCGCGATCTCCTTCAGTTGCGCGTCGCTCTTGTTGCGCGGGTGCTCCTTGAGCCCGGACGGCAGGCAATGCGAATAGCAGACCGGCTTCTTCGAAAACGCGATCGCTTCCGACGACGTATTGCCGCCCACGTGCGAGAGGTCGACCATGATGCCGACGCGGTTCATCTCCGTAATGACTTCGCGGCCGAAGTCCGACAAGCCGCCATCGCGCTCGTAGCAGCCCGTGCCGACGAGGTTTTGCGTGTTGTAGCAAAGCTGCACCACGCGCACGCCCATGTCGTGGAACGCTTCGATATAGCCGAGGTTGTCTTCGAACGCATGTGCGTTTTGAAAGCCGAGGATGACGCCGGTCTTGTTCTCCCGCTTGGCGCGCAAGATGTCGTCGGTCGTGCGCACGAGCGTCAAGATTTCGTCGTGCTCGCGAATTTGCTGCTTCATCTGCGCGATGTTGTCGACGGTCTTCGGAAAGCTCTCCCAGACCGAGACCGTGCAGTTGGCGGCCGTGATGCCGCCTTTGCGCATGTCCTCGAACACCGAGCGCTCGAACTTGGAAATATTTAAACCGTCGATGACGATGCTGTTTTCATGAAGAGTGGACATCAATGGCTCCTGGCTTGGACGGGGCGAATGGAAGCGGTCATGCAAGCGTGCGCGCGTCCGATCAGTAAATCGGAAAGCGTTCGCACAGCGCGAAGATCTCGCGTCGCACGCGCTGTTCCGTTTGCGCGTCGCCTTCAGGGTGGCGAGTGAGCGACTCGAACACCTCCAAAATCAGCCGTCCGATCTGCTCGAATTGCGCTACGCCGAAGCCGCGCGTCGTGCCGGCCGGCGTACCCAGACGAATACCCGACGTCACCGTCGGCTTCTCGGTATCGAACGGAATGCCGTTCTTGTTGCAGGTAATGCCGGCGCGTTCCAGTGCGGTTTCCACTTGCGTGCCCTTCAACCCCTTCGGCCGCAGATCCACGAGCAACAGATGGTTGTCGGTGCCGCCCGTCACGAGATCGACGCCGCCTTCGCGCAGCACCGCGCCGAGCGCTTGCGCATTGGCGAGGACTCGATCGATGTAACCCTTGAAGCCGTCTTCGAGCGCCTCGCCGAAGGCGACGGCCTTGCCCGCGATCACGTGCATGAGCGGTCCGCCCTGCAAGCCCGGGAACACGGCCGAATTGATCTTCTTGGCGATGTCTTCGTCGTTCGTCAGCACGAAGCCGCCGCGCGGGCCGCGCAATGTCTTGTGCGTCGTGGAGGTCACCACGTGAGCGTGCTCGATCGGGTTCGGGTGCCGGCCGGCCGCGATGATCCCGGCGATGTGGGCCATGTCGACCATCAACTTCGCGCCGACGCTGTCGGCAATCGCTCGGAAGCGGGCGAAGTCGAGCACGCGCGGATAAGCGGAGAAGCCCGCAATAATCAGACTAGGCCGATGCTCGGCGGCCAGCGCCTCGATCTGGTCGTAATCGATCAGCATCGTGTCTCGATTCACGCCGTACTGCACGGCGTTGAACCATTTGCCCGAGAGGGCCGGCTTGGCGCCGTGCGTCAGGTGCCCGCCCGCATCGAGCGACATGCCGAGCACCGTATCGCCGGGTTTGGCGAGCGCGAGCATGACGGATCCGTTGGCTTGCGCACCCGAGTGCGGTTGCACGTTCGCAAAGCCCGCGCCGAACAGGCGCTTCACGCGCTCGATCGCCAGCGCCTCGACTTCGTCGACGAACTCGCATCCGCCGTAATAGCGCTTGCCCGGATAGCCTTCCGCGTACTTGTTGGTCAGCACCGAACCCTGCGCCTCGAGCACGGCGCGCGAAACGATGTTCTCCGATGCGATCAACTCGACTTGCGACTGCTGCCGCTCGAGTTCCCGAAGCACGGCCGCGCGCACGGGGGCGTCGCGGTCGGCAAGCGTCTGCGTGAAAAACGGCTCTGTGTTCGACATGGCGTATCCGTAATGAGGGCGCGGCGCACTGTGCGGTTCGGCGCCGCCGGCGTTCGTTGGCGACGGCTCTATTCTTGCGGTTCGCCCTTTTTGCGGATTGACGAATTCAGACGCGTTCTTTACCTTTTCCGACACGCGCGTCCGTTTTGGACAAGTCGGATGCGCCGTATCGATGCGGCGACGATCGGGCGATAGGCGGCGACGGCGAGCCGGGAGCGCCGCCGATACGCACCGAATCGCGACCACCTCGCAATGCAGCACGAATGCACCAATCGCATGCCGAGACGGGCGCTCGCTGGGCACCGGCGCACGGCTGCGGTGCAGCATAAATCGCCGCACCGCGCGGGTATAGGGTTAAGCCGTATGGCATGCTTGTTGCCCTGGAATCCACAATGAAACGCGCCGGCTCGGCGGTAGCCGCAGCAGCATTAGATCGGATTCAAAGGAACGTCCCCATGTCCCCTGACCGCACTGCATCGCTGTCGAACTTCGTGTTCATGGCCCTGCCGAACTTCACGATGATCGCGTTTTCGAATGCGGTCGAAGTGCTTAGGATGGCGAACTATCTCAGCGGCCAGACGCTCTACCGCTGGTCGGTCGTCAGTCCCGACGGCGGCCCAATCATGGCCAGCAACGGATTGGCCGTCGAAACGGTGCCCGTGTCGTCGCTCGAGCAGCAGCCCGACGTCGTTTTCGTCTGCGGCGGCATCGACGTACAGCACTCCACGACGAACGCGCATTTATCCGAGTTACGCCGTTTCGCGCGGTCGGGCACTGCGCTCGGCAGCCTATGCACGGGTACCTATGCACTCGCGCGCGCAGGGTTGCTCGACGGTTACGCCTGCGCCATTCATTGGGAAAACATGTCGGCGCTCAAGGAAGAGTTCCCCGGCACGCGTTTCTTGAAGGAGCTATTCGTCGTCGATCGCGATCGGATCACCTGCACGGGCGGCGTGGCGCCGCTCGATATGATGCTGCATTTGATCGCACCGCGAATCGGCACGCCTCGCGTCACGCAAATCGCCGAGCAGTTCATCGTCGAACACGTCCGCGATACGAGCGCCCAGCAACGGATGCCGCTCGTCGCGCGCCTGGGCTCGGCAAACAAGTCGCTGTTCGAAGTCATCGCATTGATGGAGAACAATATCGAGGAGCCGCTGTCGCGCGAAGAACTCGCACGGCTCGCGAATATGTCGCAAAGGCAGCTTCAACGGCTGTTTCGCGAGCACCTCGGCATGACGCCCACGCATTACTACCTCACGCTGCGGCTACGACGCGCGCGCGAGTTGCTGTTGCAAACCGACATGTCGATCATGCACATCACGATGGCGTGCGGTTTTCAATCGGCATGCCATTTCAGCAAGAGCTATCGCGACGCATTCGGCACCGCGCCGACGCGCGAACGCCGCAAGCAGGTGGCGCCGCTCGCACGCTCGGCAGCCGGCGCGCCTACCGCACCGGCATTGCACGTCTGATTCGGCTTATCCGCTCGCCTTCGCCTATCACGCGGCGGTCAACGCGTCGCGCAATCGGCGGGCGATCGCGTCCGCCTCGCTCGGCGAGCCTACGTTCGTAAATCCCATCAACAGGCCTTGCTGCTTTGGCCCGGCCTTCGCATATCGTTCGGACAGCGGCTGGCAACTCAGCCCGATCTCCCGCGCACGCCGCGAGAGCGAACGATCGCCGGCGCGCGAACGAATCCGCACGATGAGGTGCATGCCCCCGCGCGTTTGATCGATCTGAATGCGCTCGCTAAACGCGGCATGCAGCGCATCGGCAAGCCACGTACGGCGGCGCGCATAGAGCGATCGCATCTTCTTCAAATGGCGGGCGAAATGCCCCTGCGTCAGGAAATCGGCCACGACGATTTGCGCTAAACGCGCCCCGCTCCCGCCTGCCCCCGCTCGCACGGCCTTTTCGAAAAGCGGCGCGATCGCATCGGGGACGACGATGTAGCCCATCGATAGCGCGGGAAAGAGCGCCTTCGAGAAGCTGCCCGCGTAGATCACGCGGTCGCGCGAATCGAGGCTCTTGAGCGCCGGCAGCGTCGGACCCGCGTAATGAAACTCGCCGTCGTAGTCGTCTTCGAACACCCATGCTTTCGCTCGCGCAGCCCACTCGAGCAACGCTAGACGGCGCGATACCGTCATCGACACGCAAAGCGGCGCTTGATGCGACGGCGTGACGATCGCCAATCGCGCGGCGGGTGCGGATGAGCACCCCACCGATACGGCAATACCTTCTTCGTCGACGGGAATCGGCGCCATCGTCACCGCCAGCCGCTCCAGCACCGCTTGCGTAGCCAAGTGGCATGGATCTTCGATCCATGCGCAGTCGCCCGACTGCAATAGCGTCCCCACGGTCAGCGCGAGCGACGCGCGGTAGCCGCATGTCACGAACACCTGTTCCGGGCGGCAGCCAATCCCGCGAGACACCCGCAAATAGGCCGCGATAGCCTGCCGCAACGCCGGTTCTCCCGAGGGATTCCCATACCCGAGGTCGGTTGGTTGCGCACTGCGAACGCGCCTTGCCGCAAGACGCGACCATGTCTTGCGTGGAAATGCATCGAGTGCCGGAACGCCGAGTTGCAACGGCAGCGGCGGCAGCGCGACAAGCGCGGGCGAGCCCTTGTTCCGCCCGAACGAACTCGCGCTCTCGGAAGCGGCGTCGGAGCTCGCCGAGCGGCCTCGCGACGATAGCGGAAGATTCGGCGAGACCACCGTTCCGGCCGGCCCACGCGCAAGCAAATAGCCTTCCCCCGCAAGCCGCTGATACGCCGCCTCCACTGTTCCGCGCGCGACGCCGAGCTCGCTCGCGAGCACGCGCGCCGACGCAACGCGCGCGCCGGGCGCCAGCGCGCGGCTATCGATCGCCGCGCGAATCCGCTCGTAGATTTGCAGCGAGAGCGGAACCTGCTTGCGCCGATCGATTCGCGCGATCGATGTTCGCTCATCCGTTCCGCGATTCGCCGGCGCCATCGATGGCCTAGTCGCTTTCTTCATTTTTGGTTCTTTTCAGTGGTGCATGGCGCGATCAAACTACCACGGAATCGTTAAGGGAGGATCGGACCCATGAAAGGAAAAGTTTTTTTGGCAGGCGCCGCGGGGGCCATCGGCGCCGCGCTGACACCGCTGCTCGTCGACGCCGGATACGAGGTATATGGGACGACACGGCGGCTGGAGCGAACGGACGCGATTCGGGCTGCGGGCGCGCACCCCATCCTCGTCGACATATTCGACCGGGAAACGCTGGCCAATGCGATCGAATGCATCGCGCCGACCATCGTCATTCATCAATTGACCGATTTGCCGCCGGGGCTCGATCCCAAGCTCATGGGCGACGCCGTGGCGCGAAACGCGCGCATTCGCGGCGAAGGAACGGCCAATCTCGTGGCGGCGGCCCGTGCGGCAGGATGCGAGCACGTCGTTGCGCAGAGCATCGCCTGGGCGTATGCACCCGGCGCCCAGCCTTACGAGGAATCGCACCCGCTCGACCTTTGCGCCGAAGGCGCGCGCGCCGTCACTGTCGTCGGCACCGCAGCGCTTGAGCGTTGGGTCCTGAGCCTCAACGAATCGGGCGGGATCGGCACCGTACTGCGCTACGGCAATCTGTACGGTCCCGGCACCGGGCGCGACACGCCGCAAGGCGCCAGCCCGCTGCACGTCGAAGCCGCGGCTTGGGCGGCGTTGCTCGCGGTTCGGCACCCGCGCGGCGGGGCGTTCAACATCGCCGAGGACGGCGCCGAAGTCACGAGCGAAAAGGCCAAACGCGAATTCGGCTGGCGGCCGGAGCTGCGCGTGGAGCACGAGGCCGCCCATTGAACGAGCCGGCGTGTCAGCCGACTTCGGCGCCGATCCGCAGGGCCAGAAAATCGACGAGCGCGCGCACTCTCTTCGGCAGTGCGCGCCCGCTCGTCCATACCAGATGAATCGGTGCAGTGGATCACTTCTTTGCAGTGGTCGCGTTCGAGGCGCAAATCAACGCGACGCCCGCCTCGGCCGTCGCACGTAACGTCTCACGTTCGTCGCCCGCCCGCGAGCGCATGGCCAGCGAATGCATGATCGCCGATGCGATCCGCGACAACGCGGCTGGATCGGCATCCTGCGAAAGTTCGCCGTCGCGCTGCGCACGCTCGAGCCGTCTCTCGAACGAGCGATCGAAGACGCGCAAACCGTCGGCCAAGATCGTACGCACGGCCTCGTCGTTCATCGCCTCGACCACGGCCGTACCCGTCAGGAAACAGCCGTTGGCCACGTGACCCGAGCGATAGTAGAGACCCAGCGCAAGGTCGTACACGTGCATCAGCGCGTCCTTGAGCGGCAGATCCTCGCTCAATGCCTTATCCATCGCAGCCAAGCTGACTTCGATGTAGCGCTCGAGTGTCGCGAGATACAGCGCGTGCTTGTCGCCGAAGGCGCCGTACAAACTGGGCCGATTCATGCCCATCGCCGAGCTCAAATCATCGAGCGTCGTTGCGCTGTAACCGCTTCGCCAGAACGTGTCGCGTGCGCGCGCCAGTGCATCGGCCGCGTCGTATGCGCGTGGGCGGCCGCGCGAGCGCTTCGGCTCCGCCCGATTGTCTTCCGTCTTTTTTTGTACCATCTAGAACAAAATTACTTGACCGTTCGAAATTTTGTTCACTATAGTACAAAAACCAACCAACGAGGAGATAGCGGATGGACCTGTACTTTTCGCCGATGGCGTGTTCGCTCGCCACCCGCATTGCGTTTTACGAAGCCGGTTACGAGGCGCAATACATTCAGGTGGACACCAAGCGCAAGCAGTTGCAGGACGGCAGTGACTTTTTCGCGATCAATCCGCTCGGACAAGTGCCGGTTTTGCGTACCGACGACGGTTCGCTGTTATTCGAAAATTCGGCGATCTTGCCCTATGTGGCGGATCGATTCCCGGCCGCAAAGCTTGCTCCCGTCGACGGACTCGAACGCGCACGCCTGCACCAGTGGCTAGGATTCATCGGTACCGAGCTGCACAAAGCCTTGTTCGTGCCGCTTTTAGACGAGAAGGCGAACGACGACGTCAAACGCTACGCGCGCGAGCACGTCGCGCGGCGCATGCAAATGCTGCAAGCGCATCTCGCCGCTCGGGAGTGGATGCTGGAGCGCTTCAGCATCGTCGATATTTATCTGGCCGTCGTGCTGAACTGGGCGCGCTATTGCGACGTCGATCTCGCGCCGTGGCCGGCGGCACTGGGTCTGATGAAGCGGGTCATGGCGCGGCCCGCCGCCGCGCGCGGATTCGAAGAGGAACTCGCCCTCTTTCGTGCCGAGCTCGCCCGTCAGCGCGTCTAAGCAAACGCACGCCGCTTAGCCGTTAGTCGATTAAATCCGCCACCGCCAAGCCGTTCGCTTCGCAGTACTGACGGTACGCAGCCAGTTGGGTCGACGCGCCCACTCGGTTGCGCACCGTCCCATCGGCACCGATGAACTCGACTTCGCCATAGACGACGACCATGACGACCAATGGCACGTCGCCCACCACCTTCCACCAATCGGTATTGCCCGGCGGCTCATAGACGTATTGCCCCGGGCCGATACGCTCGCCCGTGCATAGCAGACGCTCGCCTTCGAGATTGAACGCGTGAATCGCACCGGTGTGCCGATGCAACGGCATGATCGCGCCCGGGCTCATACGCATCAATTCGACGAACCCGCTGCCGTCGGAGAAAAACCTCAAGGGCTTCCATGCCTTGACGGGCGATTCGGGAATCCACGGCATGTCGGGCGCACTGGCAATGCGCGCGGGAAGATATTCGATCGGCGATGCGGGTAATTTCGGCTCGATGTGACTCATGGCGGTAGCTCCATTGAACGGCGGAGAGGAAGCCGTATGCGCCGCACTTTAGCGGTACACTGGCTCAACATTTGATCCAGTCTCTAACCCATCGATGGAACCAGTTTTCGAGTTTCCGCTCGAGCTCGCCAAGCGCGGTCCCGGTAGCCGGGTGCAACGACTGCATCAGCAATTGCGCGCGGCGATCATCGAGCGACGACTGATCGCCGGCACGCGGCTACCGTCTACGCGTCGCGTGGCGCAAGCCTACGGGATCGCGCGCAACACGGTAATCGCCGCTTACGATCTGCTCATGGCGGAGGGATTCATCGTCACGCGGGCCGGCGCGGCGGCCGAAGTCGCGAACGTCGCGACGCAAACCGGCATGAGCGGACGCAAGCGGCAGCCCCGGCTGGCCCCGCGCCCACCCGCGATGGATTGGCGCAAAGCAGGACCCGCGGAGGCGACCGAGAGATCTTCAATCACGCGTGGTTTCGAATTGGGCGTACCCGAACACCGCTGGTTCCCATCCGATGTCTGGCGCCGCGCGTTGATGCGCGCATCGAGCCCCGCACTCGCCGATGCATTCGGCTACCCCGCGCCCGAAGGCAGGCCGCTGCTTCGCGCGGCTATCGCGCAGCATGTCGGCTACGCGCGTGCCGTCGTCTGCACCGACAACGACGTGGTGGTGACCTCGGGTGCGCAACAGGCGTTCGACTTGCTCGCGCGCGTGCTCGTCACGCGCGGACAAACGAAAGTCGCGGTCGAGGATCCCGGCTATCCGCCGCTACGCGCGGCCATGTCGGCGGCCGGCGCGCAACTCGTTCCGATCTGCGTCGATGAGCAAGGGCTTATCGTGGATCGTTTGCCGCCGGATGTACGGATCGTTTGCGTCACGCCGTCGCATCAGTTTCCGACCGGCGTCGCAATGTCGCTTGCGCGCCGGCGCGCGCTGCTCGATTTCGCGCAACGGCATGGCGCCGTGATCATCGAGGACGACTACGACGGCGAATTCCGTTACGGAACGCAACCGCTCGATGCGCTGCAAATGCTCGATCGCAATGAAAAGGTCGTGTATGTCGGCACGTTTTCGAAAAGCTTGTTTCCGGCGCTGCGCCTCGGCTATATCGTCGCCCCACCCTGGCTCATCGAAGCGCTGACGGAGGCAAAACAGAGCGCCGACAACGGCGGCAACGTCGCCATCCAAGAGGCGGTGGCACGGTTGATTCTCGATGGCGATCTGGCTCGGTACACGCGCCGAATGCGTAAGCGCTACGCCAGACGGCGAGATACGTTGCTCGCGGCAATCGATCGCGATTTAGGCAACTGGCTGATTCCCGTCGAGCCCGGCGCCGGCATTCACCTTTATGCGCGGTATCGCGATCGGAGACAAGCGCAGCGAATCGCTTCGCTTACGGCACAGTATGCCGCCGGCGCGCGAGACGCCGGCAGCTTTTTACTCGAGCGTCGAGCGAGCGCTAGCGCGAGTGCGGGAATCGCATTCGGATTCGGTTGCATCGACGAAGAGGAGATCGAGGCATCGATCGCGCGCCTGGCTCGCGCGATCGGCCGCGCTTGAATCAAGCCGCTCGCGGATCCGTGCGCAAGATGTCGCGCCAACTGACGATTCCTACCGGCCTGAACGCGCGGTCCACGATCGGAATGCAAGAGATCGGATTGGCAATGAAAAGCGCAATGGCGTCGGCCACCGTCGCCTCCGCCGTCAACGTGACGGGCTTGCGCGACATGATTTGATGGACGCGCTTGCCGAGCGTGCCCAGATCGCGCGCGTTTTCGACGACGCTGTCGATGAACGGGCTCAGCGCCGAGAGCAAATCCCGGTCGGACACGACACCCTGTAGCACGCCATCGTCCACCACCAGCAAGTGGTGAAAGTTGGCGTGATGAAAAATCTCGCGCACCGTCGCCAACGTTTCGTCGAAGCCGACGGTCACGAGGCGCGTCGTCATGAGTTCGCTTACGTACATGGTCATCTTTGTTCGTGTTCTCGCTCAATAGGCGGATACCCGCGCAATGCGGGCAAACATTGTATCGCACGCATGTTTCCCGACGATTCGTTCACACCAAGCGAATATCGCCCCTTCGAATCGATACTAGGGCACGCTTCGGCGCGACGCCAATATAAGACGTACGGAATACCACTTATTCAAACATCCGATCGAGACGACGATAACGAGTCATCAACGCGTGATAGACCAACCGGAGAACACCGTGGGATTTCTAAACACCCTTTCATTGCGCAAACAAGTATCGCTGCTTTTGGGTTTACTGGGTGTCGCCGCCGTCGCCGTCGGTTTTTGCGAATGGCGGCTCGACGTCGCGAATCAGCACGTCGCGCAGGCTTATCAGAGCCGTTATGTCTCCACGCAATTGGCGAACGAGCTGCGCCGTAGCTCCGACGATTTGACTCGCCTCGCGCGGACGTATGTCGTCACCGGCGACGAGAAGTGGGAGCAGGAATACAACGACATCTTGGCGATCCGCAGCGGCAAAGCCCCTCGGCCGCTGAACTACGATCGTATCTACTGGGACTTCCGCGCCGCCGGGGAGCCCGCGGACTCGGGCACCGGCGAGACGATCGCGCTGCAAGACATGATGAAGCAGGCGGGCTTCACGGATGAAGAGTTCGCCAAGCTCCACGAAGCCGAGCAAAACTCCGACGATCTCGTGAAGACCGAGACGATCGCCATGAATCTCGTCAAGGGTCGGACCCAAGATGCGAGCGGCAATTTCACGCAAGGCCAGCCCGATCTCGAGAAAGCCAGAACGATGATGTTCGATGCGAACTATCACCAGTTCAAGGCGAAGATCATGCACCCGATCAACGACTTCCTGATCTTGCTCGATCATCGTACGGAAGGCGCGATCGCCGATGCGCAGGCAACGGCGCATATGTGGAAGATCATCTCGGCGATCGTGGCGATCGGGGTGCTGGCGTTTTTCGCGCTGATGCTCCAGATCATCTTCAAGCGGGTGGTCGCGGGCTTGGAAGTGGCTGCATCGACGGCCGGCCGAGTCGCCTCAGGCGATCTTACTTCGCACTTCGACGTGAGTCACGCCGATCCGGCCTCGAAAGACGAGATCTCGCGTGTGATGCGGTCGCTGCAAACGATGAACGACGGCCTCGTTCGCATCGTGACCGACATGCGCAACGGCACCGACGCGATCGCGACGGCGTCGGGCGAAATCACGGCCGGCAACAACGACCTGTCGGCCCGCACCGAACAGCAAGCCGCCTCGCTCCAAGAAACGGCCGCGAGTATGAGCGAGCTGACGGCCACCGTGAAGCAAAACCTCGAAAACGCGCGGCAAGCCAACATGATCGGCTCCAACGCGGTCGCGACCGTCGAGAAAGGCACGGTGTCGGTCGAAGCGCTCGTGACGACGGTGAACGCCATCAGTACGAGTTCGGGCAAGATCGCCGACATCATCTCGCTGATCGAGGGCATCGCGTTCCAAACGAACATCCTCGCCCTGAACGCGGCCGTCGAAGCCGCCCGCGCGGGCGAGCAAGGCCGAGGCTTCGCCGTCGTGGCGAGCGAGGTCCGCAGCCTTGCGCAGCGCTCCTCGTCGGCCGCCAAGGAGATCAAGGATCTCATCGAAACGTCGATAGACACCGTTCGCGACGGCGTATCGAAGGCCGACGAAGTGGGACAAAACATCGTGGAAGTGAAGCATGCGATCCGTCGCGTGGCGGATCTCGTCGGGGAGATCACGGCCGCGTCGGAAGAGCAAAGCCGCGGCATCGAGCAAATCGACACGGCGGTCAGTCAAATGGACCACGTGACGCAGCAAAACGCGGCACTCGTGGAACAAGCCGCGGCTGCCTCGAATTCCATGAGCGATCAGGCCGGCAAGCTGCGCGCGGCCGCGGCCGTGTTCAAGCTGCCGAGCGCGGGCGCCGTGCGAGCTTTCGCTTGAGACGACGGGCGCGCCGCTAGGCGCGCCCGCCTACTGTATCGGTCGGCCGCCCGTCGCTTGGTGCTACGCGATGGGCGGCAGTCTCATGCCGCGGTTAGGCTGCCTTGAGCATCCCATGCGGATCGATGACGAACTTGCGCGGGGCACCGCCATCGAACGCCTTGTACCCTTCCGGTGCTTGCTCGAGCGAAATGACGGTCACGTTGACGATCTTGGCGATCGGCAACCGGTCCCACAGAATCGCTTGCATCAGGTTGCGGTTGTACTTCATGACCGGCGTTTGTCCCGTATGGAACGAATGCGACTTCGCCCAACCGAGGCCGAAGCGAAGGCTCAAGCTGCCGCGCCGGGCGGCCGCATCCGTCGCACCCGGATCGTCCGTCACGTAAAGACCGGGAATCCCGATGGCGCCCGCGGGCCGAGTGATCTCCATCAGCGAGTTTAGAACCGTCGCCGGCGCTTCTTGCGTATGCGCATTGCCGTGGCCATGCGCTTCGAAGCCGACGCAATCGACGGCGCAATCGATCTCCGGCTTGCCGAGGATTTGCTCGATCTGCTCGCCGAGCGAAGCATCGAGCGACAAATTCACCGTTTCGAAACCCATTGCCTTCGCGTGCGCAAGGCGCTCTTCGTTCATGTCGCCGACGATCGTGACCGCCGCGCCGAGCAGGCGCGCGGATGCGGCCGCGGCCATACCGACGGGGCCCGCGCCCGCGACGTAGACGGTAGAGCCGGGCTTCACGCCGGCCGTCACCGCGCCGTGGTAACCGGTCGGCAAAATGTCGGATAAGCACGTCAGATCGCGAATTTTCGCAAGCGCGTGATCGCGGTCGGGAAATTTCAGCAGATTGAAATCGGCATACGGCACGAGCACATACTCGGCTTGACCGCCGATCCATCCGCCCATGTCGACATAGCCATATGCGCCGCCGGCCCGCGATGCGTTCACGTTCAAGCAGACGCCCGTGTGCTGCTCCTTGCACATCGCGCACCGACCGCAGGCGACGTTGAACGGCACCGAGACGAGATCGCCAACTTTCAGCGTCTCGACGTCTCGCCCCACTTCGATCACCTCGCCCGTAATCTCATGGCCCAGCACGAGCCCTTCCGGCGCCGTCGTGCGGCCTCGCACCATATGCTGGTCGGAGCCGCAAATGTTCGTGCTCACGACCTTCAAAATCACGCCGTGCTGGATCGAGCGACCGTTCGGATCGACCATCTTCGGATAGTCGATCGATTGCACCTGGACCTTGCCCGCCCCTTGATACACGACACCTCGGTTGCTACTCATCGTATTCGTCTCCTGTCGTCTCGACCGCCGACCGGCGATCCCTGTTGCGGGGGAGCGCGTGCGCCCCTTCCGCCGCCGTTTGCAGCGTAGTCCGCAACGGGCGGCCGCGATCGTACAAAACGCGACACGCGCTTGCTAGAACCCGACACGAACGGTGCGATCCACCCCTAATCGATTGATGGCGCGGCGCAAAACGCCTATCGTTGGAGCCTTCGAATCACTGACAAAGCTTCTTGGAGATTGTCGATGACCCAGTCCTCCGTCTATGGCCCACAGCGTCTCTACATCGGGGGAACGTATGTCGATGCGACCTCGGGCGAAACCTTCGCCACGTTCGATCCCGCCACGGGCGAATGCTTGGCAACGGTCGGACAAGCGGGCCGCGACGACATCGAGCGCGCCGTGGCGTCGGCCCGCGACGGGCAACGCGAATGGGCGGCGCAAAGCGCGATGACGCGCTCGCGCGTTTTGCGACGCGCGGTCGACTTGCTGCGTGCGCGTAACGACGAGCTCGCCGAACTCGAAATGCGCGACACCGGGAAACCGATCGCCGAAACGCGGGCCGTGGATATCGTGACGGGCGCGGACGTCATCGAGTACTACGCGGGCCTCGCGCCGGCGCTCGAGGGGAGCCAGATTCCCTTGCGTGAAGATTCGTTCGTCTATACGCGACGCGAGCCCTTGGGCATATGTGCGGGCATCGGTGCATGGAACTACCCGATTCAAATCGCCTGCTGGAAGTCGGCGCCCGCGCTCGCCGCGGGCAACGCGATGATTTTCAAGCCCAGTGAAATCACGCCGTTGTCGGCGCTGAAGCTGGCCGAAATCTATACCGAAGCAGGTGTACCGCCCGGCGTGTTCAACGTCGTGCAAGGCGGAGGATCCGTCGGCGCGATGCTGGCCCAACATCCGTCCATCGCGAAGGTTTCGTTTACGGGTGGCGTGGAGACGGGCAAGAAAGTCATGTCGATGGCGGGGGCCTCGTCGCTGAAGGAGGTGACGATGGAGCTCGGCGGCAAATCGCCGTTGATCGTATTTGCGGACGCCGATCTCGAACGCGCAGCCGATATCGCCGTCACGGCAAACTTTTTCAGCGCCGGCCAAGTTTGTACGAACGGCACGCGCGTGTTCGTACAACGCTCGGTCATGGCCCGCTTCGAGGCGCTCGTCGCGCAGCGCGTCAAGCGCATCCGCGTAGGCAAGCCCACCGATCCCGACACGAACTTCGGCCCGCTCGCAAGTGCAGCGCAACTGGGTAAAGTGCTCGACTACATCGATAGCGGAAAGCGCGAGGGGGCTCGCCTCGTCGCGGGCGGCATGCGCCTCGCCGATGGTCCTTTCTCGCATGGCCAGTACGTCGCGCCGACGGTCTTCGCCGATTGCCGCGACGATATGCGCATCGTGCGCGAAGAGATTTTCGGCCCCGTGATGTGCCTACTCGAATTCGACGACGAGAGCGAAGTCATTGCGAGAGCCAACGCGACGCATTACGGTTTGGCCGCCGGTGTCGTCACCGAGAGTCTCTCCCGTGCACACCGAGTAATCCACCGCCTCGAAGCCGGCATTTGCTGGATCAATACATGGGGCGAATCGCCGGCGGAAATGCCTGTCGGCGGCTATAAGCAATCGGGGGTCGGCCGCGAGAACGGGATCGCCACGCTCGAGCATTACACCCAGATCAAATCGGTTCAGGTCGAACTCGGCCCCTATCGGCCCGTGTTCTGAAGGACGAAGGAGAGCGCCCGTGAGTGCCAAGGAATACGACTACATCATCGTCGGCGCGGGTTCGGCCGGCAACGTGCTGGCCACGCGCCTGACCGAAGACGCCGACGTCACCGTCTTGCTGCTCGAGGCAGGCGGCCCCGATTACCGGTTCGACTTCCGCACGCAAATGCCGGCCGCGCTCGCCTACCCCTTGCAGGGCCGGCGTTACAACTGGGCGTACGAGACAGAGCCCGAACCGCACATGAATCATCGCCGCATGGAATGCGGCCGAGGCAAGGGACTTGGCGGGTCGTCGTTGATCAACGGCATGTGCTACATCCGCGGTAACGCACTCGATTACGACGGCTGGGCGCAAAACAAGGGGCTCGAGAATTGGAGTTACCTCGATTGCCTGCCCTACTTCAAGAAAGCCGAAACGCGCGACGTCGGCCCCAACGATTATCACGGCGGCGACGGCCCCGTGCATGTCACGACGAGTAAGCCCGGCAACAATCCGCTGTTCGGTGCGATGGTCGAGGCCGGCGTGCAAGCAGGCTATCCGCGCACCGACGACTTGAACGGCTACCAGCAGGAGGGCTTCGGCCCGATGGATCGGACCGTGACCGCGCAAGGTCGACGCGCGAGCACCGCGCGGGGCTACCTCGATCAAGCACGCGAACGACCGAACCTGACGATCGTCACGCATGCGCAGGCGGATCGCGTCTTGTTCTCGGGAAAACGCGCCACCGGCGTGACCTATCTGCAACATGACGCACCGGTGACGGCGCATGCGCGCCGCGAAGTGCTCGTATGCTCGGGCGCGATCGCCTCGCCTCAACTGCTGCAACGCTCGGGCGTCGGGCCCGGCGAGTGGCTCACCGAACTCGATGTACCCGTCGTGCTCGATCTACCGGGCGTGGGCCGCAATCTGCAAGATCATCTCGAGATCTACATGCAGTACGAGTGCAAAGAGCCCGTCTCGCTCTATCCCGCGCTGCAATGGTACAACCAGCCCGCGATCGGGTTGGAATGGCTCGTCAACGGTACGGGTATCGGCGCGAGCAATCAGTTCGAAGCGGGGGGCTTTATTCGAACGCGCGACGACGATCCCTGGCCGAACATTCAATACCATTTCTTGCCGATCGCCATCAACTACAACGGCTCGAACGCGATCAAGATGCATGGCTTCCAAGCGCACATGGGGTCCATGCGCTCCCCCAGTCGTGGCCGCATCCGGCTCCGCTCGCGCGATCCGCGCGCCCATCCGAGCATCCTATTCAACTACATGGCCGAGCCGCTCGACTGGCGTGAGTTCCGCGACGGCATCCGCGCGACACGCGACATCATCGGGCAGCGAGCGCTCGATCGGTATCGCGGACGCGAGCTGAGCCCCGGCGGCGAACTCAAAACCGATGCCGAGCTCGACGCGTTCGTCCGGGCGCGCGCGGAAACGGCTTATCACCCGTCTTGCTCGTGCGCGATGGGATACGACGACATGTCGGTCGTGGATAGCGAAGGGCGTGTGCATGGTATCGACGGCCTGCGTGTCGTCGATGCTTCGATCATGCCTCGCATCACGACCGGCAATTTGAATGCACCGACGATCATGCTGGCCGAAAAGATCGCCGATCGCATTCGGGGGCGCTCGCCGCTGCCGCGCGTCGAAGTACCGTATTACGTGGCGAACGGAGCGCCCGCACGAGAGGGGGCATCGGCCACCGCGCCAGGCGGTGCGAAAGCCCCCCGATCGACCGCGAGTATCGCTAGCTAGTCCGAACGGATTCCAACCGACTTCTCACTCGGAACCCGCCATGCCGAAAGCCGCCCCCACGACGCCGCTGCGCGCGAGCGCCGCCGCACGACTCGAACGCCTGCCGTTCTCGTCGTATCACCGCCTGCTGTTCATCGTCATCGCCCTCGCCTTTTTCTTCGACTCGGTCGACTTGGGCACGATGACGTTCGTGCTCGGATCGATCAAAAAGGAGTTCGGCTTGAGCACGGCTGCGGCCGGTCTCGTAGCAAGCGCGAGCTTTTTCGGCATGGTGGCGGGCGCGGCCGTGGCCGGCTTGCTCGCCGATCGTTTCGGGCGGCGCCCCGTTTTCCAATGGAGCATGGTGCTTTGGGGGGCCGCGTCGTATTTATGCTCGACCGCGCAAAACGTCGATGCCTTGATCGTGTACCGCATCTTGCTCGGTATCGGCATGGGGATGGAATTCCCGGTTGCGCAGGCGTTGCTTTCCGAATTCGTACCGGCGGCTTCGCGCGGGCGCTTGATCGCCCTGATGGATGGCTTCTGGCCGCTCGGGTTTATCGCATCGGGGGTCGTCTCGTACTTCGTCATACCGAGCTTCGGTTGGCGTACCGTATTTGCGCTGCTCGCGATTCCGGCCGTATTCGTTTTGGTCGTGCGTCGCATCGTTCCCGAATCGCCGCGCTGGCTTGAGCATCGCGGCCGCCTGCGCGAAGCACAATCGGTGCTCTCGTCGATCGAAGCCAAAGTGATGCGCGCTTGCGGACTACGTGAATTGCCTGCTCCGATCATCGCTCATAGCCAGCCGCCGCTCCAGCGGAAACAAGGCGCGTTCCGGGAGATATGGAGCAGTACCTACCGTACCCGCACCATCATGGTTTGGACGCTCTGGTTTTTTGCCCTGCTGGGGTTTTACGGGCTCACCTCTTGGCTCGGCGCATTGATGCAGCAATCGGGCGTCGCCGTCGCCAAATCGGTGCTCTACACGGTTTGGATTTCGTTGGCAGGCGTTCCCGGTTTTCTTTGCGCGGCGTGGCTCGTCGAACGGTGGGGACGTAAGCCCACCTGCGTGGCTTCCCTGGTGGGTGGGGCGGTAATGGCCTACGTCTATGGCCAAGCAGCGCTGCATGGTGCAAGCGTCGCGCTCGTCATTTGCGCCGGGCTCGCCATGCAGTTCTTCTTGTTTGGGATGTGGGCCGCACTTTATACATACACGCCCGAGCTGTACGGCACGGGGGCGCGTGCGACCGGCTCGGGCTTCGCTTCGGCGATAGGACGGATCGGTTCGTTGATCGGCCCTTATGCAGTGGGCGTCGTGCTACCCACGTTCGGACAAGGCGGCGTGTTCACGCTCGGCGCGTGCTCGTTTGCGCTGGCCGCCATCGCCGTTGCGACGATGGGCATCGAGACCAAGGGCCTTGCACTCGAAGCATTGGGGCAAAGCGATGGCGGGGCGGCGAACGCGGATGGATATGTCGCCGCGTTCGATAAGGCTCGGTAGTCGGCGCGCGAGCACTTGATCGAAGACGGCCGCACTAAACGCGACTTCCGACCGCTAATTGATGCGTCGCCAGACCGAAATCGGTACATCTCCATTCGGTCTCGGCGCGACGCGATAGCTCAATTCGTCTCCGTTGAGTTCATAGCTACGCTTTTGCTCCTCGCCTTCCCAATTCGGGAACGATGCATGTTCGATATGAAAGACCAGGGTCCCGCCCTTGGGATCGACGCCGATCGTGCCGAAGTGCGTACTCGAGCCCGTGACCGCGGCTTTGTACTCGTCAGCCGTGCCGGCGGACTTATCGCCTGAAGCGAAGCGCGCACGCTCCGCCTTAAAGATTTGCAGCGAATAACGTCCCTGCGTGTCAATGACCAGAAGGCCGCTGGGTGCCGCGCCATAGTCGTGCGCGCGGGAGCCGTCAGGATGTACGACGTCCGCCGCGACCAATGTCCACGTTCCTGCAAATACCGGTGCGACGGTCGCGGCGCCGGCGTACCCTGCGCTCGCCACTGCCGCGCATGCAAAAATAGCGGCACCGAACATGCGGTGTCCAAAAATACGGCTAGGCATAGCGTTCTCCATGATTGGGCTAACCGGCGTCCATCTTAGTCATAGCGAGACTGTAATGAATGCGATAATTCCGCACCGTTGCTTCAGTAAAACTGAACTATGCCTTTGCCCAACCTCGATATGGATGCTTTACGCACGCTCCTGGCGACTCAGCAATTAGGCAGTCTGCATCGGGCGGCTGAGCGCATCGGCCGATCTCAATCCGCCGTTAGCCAACAGATGCGCAAGCTCGAGGAACAGATCGGCCAGCCGTTATTCCGCCGTCAAGGGCGAGGCTTGGTATTGACTGAATTCGGCGATTTGATTCTGTCATACGCCCGCCGTATTCTGGATCTCAACGATGAAGCTGTCCGCGCGGTGCGCGGCGCAAGCGTCGAAGGGGCGGTGCGCTTCGGCCTTCCTGGCGATTTCGCGGAAACTTGGTTGCCTGCTGCGCTCGGGCAATTCAAGAAAACCCATCCGGCGGTTCGCGTAGAAGTCGCGGTCGAACGCAATGCCCTGCTGCTTGAGCGACTCGACCGGGGAGAACTGGATCTCGTGCTGGTCCTGGGGCACGGTAGCCGTCCCGATGCCGAGCCCCTCGCGATGTTGCCGATGACATGGATCGGGCCTTGCGACGCACAGATGCGCTTGAGCCCCGGCCGTCCTTTGGATTTGGCGTTGTATCAATCGCCTTGCTTGTTTCGCCGAGCCGGGATCGAAGCACTCGATAACGCTCATATCTCTTGGCGACTCGCCTACACCACCGCCAGTCTTCAAAGCCTTTGGTCCGGCGTCGCGGCGGGTCTCGGGATTACGTTGAGAACAGCGGCCGGCATCCCGTCATCGCTTAGGCAACTCGGCGAAAAGGATGGCCTGCCTCCGCTGCCGACGGTCGAACTCTGTTTGCACAGCCGGCCAAAAGACGTTTCGCCCGCGCTGGCGCAACTGAAACGCGTGGTACTCGACAATGCAGCGGCGCATCTCGATTGAAAAGGGACTATGACAGTCGCCGATGGTCCAGCCCGAGCGCGCAAGTTCGGCATGTCGGGACGCGATGGTTTCGAAGTCGAGTTCGAGTGGAATAGTGCGACGACGGTTCGTCCGGGCGCGATGCAAATCGACTTCGAATACGCGGAAGCATTCGAACGGACTTACATCGCGCCCCGTGCTCGTCGGCCGTCGATCGAACGAGCACTCGGCGCACCAAAGGGTGGCCGTACTTAGAACAGCTGACGCAGGCGCACGGTGCCGGTCTGCGACACAAAGCGCGGGGCGGCCTGCAACTCGTAGCGCGCCGTCAACGTCAGGTTGTTCGCCCGCAGCACCGTCACGCCCAGCGATACGTCCGCCAGATCCGACACGGGCGAGGCCCCCACCGTCGTGAACGCCGTCTGTCCGCTCGGGTCCGCCGCGAAGCTCGCCCCCGTGCTCGTCTGCGTATGCACGTATTCGTGCACCCACTTCAGCTGCAAGTCCGGCACGATCGTGCCGTACGCGCTCTCGAAGCCTCGCTCCAGCTTCGCTCCCAACGCACTCCTCACCGACGTGCTGTGCGCCGCCCCCACCGACAGCGCCGCGCCCGCACCACCGCTTTCCGTGTACGCGTTCTCGTGCTGATAGCTGTACGTCAGGCTCGCCAGCGGCGTCACCGTCAGTCCTCCCACCGCCAGCGGCCAGCCCCCTTCCACGTTAGCCACGTACTGCTGCCCGGAAAACTGTCCGTTGGCCACCGACGAGAAACCCGTCAGATTCATCTGCCTCGTCGTGTCGTAGCGCTGCTGCACCACCCCGCCGCTCAGGTTCAGGTACCACGGCGCGCCAAGATAGCTCGCGTAGCCGATCAACCCGTACCCGTTCACCCGCGTCGAGTCCCCCGCGCTGTTCTCCGTTCCGTTGATCAGCGTGTTGCTGTAGCTGAACACGCCCCCTGCTCGCCAACGCTCGTTGATCGCTCGGTCCACACCCAACAGCAGTCCCCCGTAGTTCGCGCTGTAGCCGTCCACTTGGTCCACCGCACCCTGGCCCGCGTGCCCCCCGAACGCCTGTCCCCATACACCCCAGCTCGGAGCACGCTCGCCGGTCGACACCCCCGATTGCGTCACCCCTTCGCCGTCGGCCTGCGCCAGGCGCAGGCTGTTGGTGTGCGCCGATACGATCGACAGCACGTCGAAGGTCGGCGCCGCGGCGGCCCGCGCGCTGGTGCCCGGATGCACCGGCGCGAGCTGCGCACCCACGCGGTTGGCCACCGCGCTCGAGTTGCCGCTGTTCGCGGCAAGCACCGCGTTCTGTAGGTTCATCAAGCCTGCGTCGAAACCCGTGTAGTGCGACATCCCTCCGAGCGCAGCAATCGAGTTCGGCGCGGTAGCCGTGGCTGGCGTCGGCGTTGGCGTCGGTGTTGGCGTCGGTGTTGGCGTCGGTGTTGGCGTCGGTGTGGGCGTCGGCGTCGGCGTCGGCGTCGGCGTTGGCGTTGGCGTTGGCGTTGGCGTCGGCGTTGGCGTTGGCGTTGGCGTCGGCGTGGGTGTCGGCGTCGGCGTCGGCGTGGGTGTCGGCGTACACGTTGCAAGACAGACTTGCAGGTCGTTGTGGCCATTCACGGTGACCGCCTGCCCGATGATCGTGCCGCTGTAGCCCAGCGCCGAATAGTGCAAGCTGCCCTCGTTGTACTGGCCGCTGCCCGCCGCATCGACCACCAGGTAGCGTTGCCCAGCCACGAGCGCATAGCCTTGGCTCGTCAGCCCAACCGACGAGCCCGAGGCAATCGTCGCGTTGCCCGTCACAACCAGTTCCCCGTAGCTCGTGCTCGAGCTCACCCCCGACAGCAGCGTCGCACCGGCTCCCTGGCTATAGTTGCCCGTGATCGTCATCGGCGCATTCACCCGCAGCGTCGCACCGATGTTATTCACCTGATTGCCGCTGCCCACGTTGATCGCGTCGTTCAGCACCAGGCTGCCCGAGCCGAACACCACGTTCGACCCCGTATTGGTGATCGTGCCGATCGTTCCGCCGTAGCCGGTCAGCGTACCGAATGCCGAGTCCGCCCCGCCGTTGATCGTCAAAACATTGCTCGAATCGTTCCAGATGTTGCCCGCGATCACCCCTGAATTGGTGATCGCACCGAGGGTACCGCTCGAGCTGTTGAAGATCGCGTTGTGAGTGCCGCTGATCGTGCCGCTATTGGTCAACGTACCGATCGTACCGCTGTTGCCGATACCCGATGCACTATGCGGGCCGATCGTGCCGCTGTTGGTGAGCGTACCGATCGTGCCGCTGTTGTAAATAGGGCTACTGTTGCCGACAATCACGCCGCTGTTGGTCAGCCAAACGATCACTCCGTCGTTTTCTATACCGGATTCGCCGTGACCAATCGTGCCGCCGTTGTTCAGCAAATTAATCGTGCCGGTGTTGGACAGCGCGCTGATCGTGTTGAAGCTGTACAGCCCTCCAATCGTGCCGCTGTTGACTAGGCCCGCGTGACCGCCACTAATCGTGCCATTGTTGTTCAGCACCCCGAGCGTGCCGCTATTGGACACACCCGCCGCGACGCCCATACCGCCGATCACACCATACGTACCGTTATTCAGCGAATTGATCGAGCCGGTGGCACTATTCGTCAACTGGCCGATCGCGGCCAGCGTGCCCGATACGCCGTTGTTTAGGATCCCTGCGCTTTGGTTAAAGATCGCGCTACTAGAAATCGCGCCACTGTTGGCGAGCACACTGATCGTGCCGGTGTTGCCGATGCCCGTCATACGCTCGGTGATTGTGCCCGTATTCGTTAGCGTAACGATCACACCCAAACTATTGGAAATACCGCCAGTGCCGCCGCTGATGACGCCGCTATTGGTCAACGTGCCGATCGTACCGCCGACGTTCGAAATGCCATAAGAGCCGGTGATGACGCCGCCGTTGCTCAACTGACCGATCGCGCCAAAGCTTTGGATGCCGTCGAAACCGCCCTGGATCGTCGCGCCTGCGTTGTTGACGAGCGTCCCGATTGAGCCGTGATTTCCGATGCCCACGGCGCTGATCGTCGCGCCTATGGTCCCGCTGTTGGTCACCGTGCCGATCGTGCCGCCGTTGGTGATACCCGAGGCGTTTGCCACGCCGCCGATGAAGCCGGACGTGCTATTGGACAGCGAACTAATGGAACCGCCGGCATTATTCGTCAGTTGGCCGATCGTGGCCAGCGTTCCGGACACTCCGCCGTTTGCGATACCGAAACTGGAGCCGGTGATCGTGCCGCTGTTGATCAGCGTACCGATCGTCTTATTGTTGCTGATGCCGAGCGCACCGCTGATCATACCGCTATTGGTCAGCGTACCGATCGTGCCTCCGTTGTCGTAGATCCCGAACGAAGCGCCGCTGATCGTACCGCTGTTGGTCAGCGTACCAAGCACCCCATCCACGTCTATGCCGTCCCTCGTGCCGCTGATGAAGCCGCCGAGGGAGTTGGTCAGCGCTCCGATCGTGCCGGACATGCCGCTGTACACGCCTGCCCGGCCGCTCAAAGTACCGCCGTTGACATTGTTCAACGAAGCGATCGACCCTGAATTCCAGATGGCAAGCGTACTCGAATTAATGGTGCCGGCGTTGGTTAAGGTGCCCACGCTTACGCCGGTACCGATGTTCAGGTTTCCATTCCCAGTGATAGCGCCACTGCTGGAGATCACGCAATCGCCCGAACTCCAATTGACGGCCGACGTAGTCGGCGCAGTGACCGAACAGGCGCCGGTGGCTTGCACCTGTGCCGAAGCAATCGCCGCTAACGCTGCGGCGATCGCCAGTACGACCTTCTTTTGCTTGGGATTACGGATGCTCTGGCTTTTCATCATTTATCTCGCGTTCTTGAAACTCTAGCGAGGCAGAGCGTATCCAAGCGCGCATCGCAATATCTGACAAAAGCTGACAGCGAGCGAACGATTTCAAGCGCAAACGTTTGGGCGAAAACACGACGTATGTGCGGGTACGCTCGCTACCTGTCGAAGGACGACGAGCCTCGCATCGCGCTCTCATCCCGGCTCACACATAAGCCCGCTCGCGCACCCACTTCGTCATGATCCATTTGTCGCCGGACAATACCGGCGCGCCGCCGTGCAAGGTCAAAGGATCGAGCTGCCGCAGGCCGTTCATGTAGCGGAAATACACGGCGCCGCCCTGTCGGCCGACGACCGCCAGCCCCGCGTCGGGGAACACGGTCTCGCCGCCGCCAGGCACGTCATTCAGGTAAAGGACCAGCGTCGCCACCCGTTGTCCGCCGCGCGCGGTATGAACCGCGCTGCCGGCTTGCTCGGGAGGGAAGTAGTCGAAATGCGGCCGATATTCGGCTCCGACGCCATAGTGGAGTACCTGGAACCCCTCGCCGTTTTCGACCGGACAGTTCATGAGGTTTGCAATACGCTGCTCGAGGCGCTCGATGAATGCATCTTCGCCGCGTTGAAACCAGATGCCCTCGCTCGTACGATTGCGAATGATGTCCTCACGCCCCGTCTCCGGATGGACCGTCGTGGATCGCTCGAGCCGGTGTCGCGAACGCTCGATCATCTCGGCACATTCCTCGCCAGACAGAACATCTCCGAAGAGCACGACCTGCGGTCGCTCACAGCGCATCAATACCTTGACGTCGCGATCGAACGCGCGAATCGAATTGCCGCCCGAGACAGGGCCACGGTCATACTGATATTCGCCGAGCTTGCCGCGAGCCGAACTCGCCTCGAACCCTGCATCGCCACCGATTGCGCGTTGCACGGCGGCACCGGCTACCTTCGGATCGAAACCCGCTCCCACCATGGCCTCTACCATGGACTGCGCGGTGCAGCCACGGTGTACGTTATCGGTCAGCCAGGCTTCCCAAGTGGCGTCGACAAACTGCATTGATCTCTTCTCCTTGGGCCGCGTTCACTCGTCTTTGCGCAAGGCCATCGAGAGCGAATATCGCGGCCATACACGTCTAGACATTTCCCAAACCGCTTCTCCGCCGCACGACGCTTGTCGGCGTCGTCGGTGGCTAGAAGCGCGCGAGTTCGGACGCCATCGCGTCCACGACATCGCACCAATTACCGCGCGACTTCTGGCGAAATAGGCGCAGCGTCGGATACCAAGGCGTATCGCTGCGCTCGAGCAGCCATCGCCAATCGGGCACCATCGGCAACATCACCCAAGCCGGACGGCCCAGCGCACCGGCTAGATGCACCGGCGACGAATCGACCGAGACCAGCAGATCGACGACGCTCAAAATCGCCGCCGTATCCTCGAAGTCTTGGATCTCGCTCGACAGCGGTATGACCGGCAAGCCCGCCGGTGGACTCATCGCCTGCGCCTCGGCCGGCCCTTTCTGGATCGACACGAAGGTGACGCCTGGCACGGCGAGCGGGGCAAGCTGGTCGAGATGCAGCGAACGGTTCGCATCGTTCACGTGCGTCGGACGCCCCGCCCATACCAGCGCGACGAGCGGACGCGGCAGATCGGCGAGCCGCTGCCGCCACTTCGCGATACGTTGCGGGTCGGCCGTCAAATACGGCGTCGACCCGGGAAGATCGGCCAGCGTGAGCCCCATCGCCATCGGCAGACTCATCATTTCGCAGTGGACGTCGAACGCAGGCGGCAAGCTGCCGCGCTCCAAGAGGTCGTCGTAACCTTCCATGCGCCGTGCTAGCGGCAGCGTGTCCGCGTTTATCTCCAGGACCACCCGGGCACCGCTTTTGGCTTTTGCCCAGCGCACCATCCGCATGAACTGAAAGGTGTCGCCATACCCTTGTTCGTCGTGAATCAATAGCGTCTTGCCCGGAATCGGCTCGCCGTTCCAACGCGGCCGCTGCACCTTCCGCTCGATCTGCGTCGTGTGCGCGAGACTGTAGCGGTGCCGGTACTCGCGCCAGCCGCGTTCGAATTCGCCCAGCAACAGCAGCGTTTCGGACAGGTCGAAACGCGTCGCGAAATCGCCGGGTACCTGCTCGACCAGCATCTGCTGGATCGCGCGGGTCTCGGCGATGCACCCCTGCGGACGAATGGCGGCCGCAAGCAGCTTCCACAGCGCAAGCGGTCCGCGACCGCTCGCCAGATAGGGCCGCACGAGCGCCTCCGCTTGCTCGAACTGTCCCGACTGAATCATCCGGCGAGCTTGGCTATCGATCGCGTTGATGTCGAAAGCGACGCCCGACATCACGGCGCCTCGACATCGAGCGCGGCGAGCAACGGCCCGAGCCAAGGGGCGTAGGCTTGCCAGCGGCCTTTCGAGGTCCGGTAGATCGGCTTGCGTACCTGGTTGACGCTTGCCGTGCGCACGATGCGCTGGTTATCGTGGAAATTCAGGCACGCAGCATCCCAGGGCAGCCCCAGAAAATCGATCAGGCGCCGTGCTTCACTTTCGACATCGTCCACCACCGCTTCGTAATCGACCTCGATGAAACGGTCGGCCGGCAGCACGGCACGCCAGTGCGCCATCAGTTTCTCGTAGTGGCTATAGAACTCGCCGAGCTCGGTCTGATCGTAAGTGAAGCGTTGCTCCCCACCGAACAGCTTCGTGTAGCACGAGAGGCAAGTATCCACGGCATTGCGCCGGGCGTGGATGATCCGCGCACCGGGCAAAATCAACGGGATCAGCCCGGCGTAGATGAAATTGGCCGGCATCTTGTCGACCAGACGCGCGCGCCCCCCCGCGAGCGGCGTCACACGCCGGAGATAATCACGCCCGATGCGCGCGGCGTCCTCGGCGGTCATCGAAACCATGCCTTCGGGAAAGTATCCGCTGCCGTCCACCGACAGACGGAGGGCCGACAGCTCGCCCGCGCCGGTCACCTGCGGATGCGACGACACGATCTGCTCGATCAGCGTGGTGCCCGAACGCGGCATCCCGACCACGAAGACCGGCAGCTCCGTTCGTTCATCCGCCCGTGCAAGCCCCGCATATCGATCCTGCGCAAAGCACCGCGCAACGGCTTCCATCCAACGACCCGCCGCGCCCGAGTCGTAGTCGAAGCTCGCGCGTTTTAGACGATTGCCCTCGTCCAGATGCACGAACGCGCGCGCAGGATCGCCCGCATCCATATAGGCCTTACCGAGCGCAAAGCGTGCGGCAATACGGTCGGTGAGAGAACGCCGCCCGCCTTCCTCGACACACGCCTCCAGCGCCGCAATATCGGGGTCCCCCACATCGAGCTTGCGAGCGTCGGCGCGACCGGCTAACGCCAACACGGACCCCGGAAAGGTAGCGAGCGCATGCTCGAACGCCGCCAGCGCTTCCTCTTTGCGCCCGGCCTCCATCAGCAGCGTGGCGCGCCCCACGAGCGCCTCCTCGGCGACCGTGCCGGGTAGGCCGGCTGCCAGCTCGAATGCCGCGAGCGCATCCTGCGCATGCCCAAGCGCCTGGAGCACGGACGCCAACGTCTGTTGCGCTTCCGCGTTTCGAGGGGCAACGGCGATGGCCTGCCTCGCGAAGCCGAGCGCTTCATCATAGCGTTCGAGCTGTCGCAGCGCCTTCGCGGACGCGACGAGCGCCGCCGGGTGCTGAGGCGCGAACGCCCTTAGCATGTCCAATGCGCGCAATGCAGCTTCGTAGCGAAAACGCGAGGCCTCGACCTCCGCCAGGTTCAGGTAGGCATCGACGAGCCTGGGATTGAGCTCGATCGCACGATGTGCGGCGCGCGCGGCTTCGTCATGCTGCCCCTGAGTCGAGAGCAGGAACGCGAGGTTGCTGTGTGCCTCGGCATACTCGGGGTTGAGCACCAGCGCCTGCCGATAGTGCGTCTCGGCTAGATCGAAGCGGCCAAGACGACGGCAGGTGTTGCCTAGGTTGTTGTGCGCGTCGGGCCACTCGGGCTTGAGCGCAAGCACGCGTTCGAGACATGCGCGGCTTTCCTCGAACTTGCCGGCCTCCTGCAACACGATGCCCAGGTTGTTCCAAGCGGTATCGAGCGACGGGGCCATCGCCACGGCCCGCCGCGCCGCCTCTTCCCCCTCGGCCAACAGACCCTTTTGACGGCACATCTCGGCGAGGTTGCTCGAATAAAGCGCCGAAGCCCGCGGCGCCTTGCACGCCTCTCGCAGGTGGGCAATCGCCAGATCGAGGTTGCCGTACGCGTGTGCGATCAACCCCAGCAGGTGCAGCGCGTCCGCCTGGCCCGGCCACGCGGCCAGCACACGTTGGCAGAGCTGCTCAGCCTGGTCGGCCTGACCCGCGTTCCAGTGAGCATGCGCGCGGGTGAGCGCCTCGGCGATGCTCATCGAACCGGGATCTGGGGTAATGCTTGACATCGGGAACTCCGCAAAACACACAAAAACTCAAAGGAAGAAATGCTATGACGAGCGAAGCGCGAAGGGCACATGGTTCCGTCGGACCGAACCATGCGCCCTTCCGCGCCAAAAGCTTAGAGGTACTTAGAGGTACTTAGAACAGCTGACGCAGGCGCACGGTGCCGGTCTGCGACACGAAGCGCGGGGCGGCCTGCAACTCGTAGCGCGCCGTCAACGTCAGGTTGTTCGCCCGCAGCACCGTCACGCCCAGCGATACGTCCGCCAGATCCGACACGGGCGAGGCCCCCACCGTCGTGAACGCCGTCTGCCCGCTCGGGTCCGCCGCGAAGCTCGCCCCCGTGCTCGTCTGCGTATGCACGTATTCGTGCACCCACTTCAGCTGCAAGTCCGGCACGATCGTGCCGTACGCGCTCTCGAAGCCTCGCTCCAGCTTCGCTCCCAACGCACTCCTCACCGACGTGCTGTGCGCCGCCCCCACCGACAGCGCCGCGCCCGCACCACCGCTTTCCGTGTACGCGTTCTCGTGCTGATAGCTGTACGTCAGGCTCGCCAGCGGCGTCACCGTCAGTCCTCCCACCGCCAGCGGCCAGCCCCCTTCCACGTTAGCCACGTACTGCTGCCCGGAAAACTGTCCGTTGGCCACCGACGAGAAACCCGTCAGATTCATCTGCCTCGTCGTGTCGTAGCGCTGCTGCACCACCCCGCCGCTCAGGTTCAGGTACCACGGCGCGCCAAGATAGCTCGCGTAGCCGATCAACCCGTACCCGTTCACCCGCGTCGAGTCCCCCGCGCTGTTCTCCGTGCCGTTGATCAGCGTGTTGCTGTAGCTGAACACGCCCCCTGCTCGCCAACGCTCGTTGATCGCTCGGTCCACACCCAACAGCAGTCCCCCGTAGTTCGCGCTGTAGCCGTCCACTTGGTCCACCGCACCTTGGCCCGCGTGCCCCCCGAACGCCTGTCCCCATACACCCCAGCTCGGAGCACGCTCGCCGGTCGACACCCCCGATTGCGTCACCCCTTCGCCGTCGGCCTGCGCCAGGCGCAGGCTGTTGGTGTGCGCCGATACGATCGACAGCACGTCGAAGGTCGGCGCCGCGGCGGCCCGCGCGCTGGTGCCCGGATGCACCGGCGCGAGCTGCGCACCCACGCGGTTGGCCACCGCGCTCGAGTTGCCGCTGTTCGCGGCGAGCACCGCGTTCTGTAAGTTCATCAAGCCTGCGTCGAAACCCGTGTAGTGCGACATCCCTCCGAGCGCAGCAATCGAGTTCGGCGCCGTAGCCGTGGCTGGCGTCGGCGTCGGCGTTGGCGTTGGCGTCGGCGTTGGCGTTGGCGTTGGCGTTGGCGTCGGTGTGGGCGTCGGTGTGGGCGTCGGTGTGGGCGTCGGTGTCGGTGTGGGCGTCGGTGTCGGCGTCGGCGTCGGTGTGGGTGTCGGCGTGGGTGTCGGCGTACACGTTGCAAGACAGACTTGCAGGTCGTTGTGGCCATTCACGGTGACCGCCTGCCCGATGATCGTGCCGCTGTAGCCCAGCGCCGAATAGTGCAAGCTGCCCTCGTTGTACTGGCCGCTGCCCGCCGCATCGACCACCAGGTAGCGTTGCCCAGCCACGAGCGCATAGCCTTGGCTCGTCAGCCCAACCGACGAGCCCGAGGCGATCGTCGCGTTGCCCGTCACAACCAGTTCCCCGTAGTTCGTGCTCGAACTCACCCCCGACAGCAACGTCGCACCGGCTCCCTGGTTATAGTTGCCCGTGATCGTCATCGGCGCATTCACCCGCAGCGTCGCACCGATGTTATTCACCTGATTGCCGCTGCCCACGTTGATCGCGTCGTTCAGCACCAGGCTGCCCGAGCCGAACACCACGTTCGACCCCGTATTGGTGATCGTGCCGATCGTTCCGCCGTAGCCGGTCAGCGTACCGACGACCGTCCCCGTCCCCCCGTTGATCGCCAGCCCATGGCTCGAGGCATTCATGATGTTGCCCGCGATCACCCCTGAATTGATGATCGTGCCCAGCGAGCCGGACGCGGCGTTATCTAGCGCAAAGTTTGAGCCCGTGATCGTGCCGCTGTTGGTTAGCAGGCCGATCGTGCCGCCCGTGCCGTTGTTGATGCCTACTGCGCCGCCACCGACCGTGCCGCCGTTAGTGAGCGACGCGATATTGCCGTTGTTGGTGAGCGTCCCGATCGTACCGCCGCTGCTGAAGCCGCTGAAGCCCGGCATGCCGCCCGGGTTCATCCCGCTGCTGGGGGCGGTATTGACCAGCGAACCGATCGCCCCATTGTTGGAGAGCGTACTGATCTTGCCGCTGTTGCCGATGCCCGATTGCGCACCGCCGATCGTGCCGCTATTGGATAGCGCGCTGATCGTCCCACTGTTGTTGATGCCGGAGGTCAGGGTGCCTGTGATCGTGCCGCTGTTGGAAATGGTCCCGATCGTGCCGCTATTGGCGATACCGGCATTGCCGCTGATCGTGCCGTTATTGTTCGACAGCGTGTCAATCGAACTGGAGTTGGAAATAGCGTTACCGCCAGCGCTGACGATGGTGCCGCTGTTGGTCAGCGTACCGATCGTACCGAAGGATGTGTTGCTGATGCCCGAATCACCGGCGACCAAGCCGCTATTGGTCAGCGTGCGAATCGTCCCGCTGTTTGAGATACCGTAGGTACTAGATATAACGTGGCTGTTGAGCTGCGAATCGTTACCTATCGTGCCGCTATTGGTGAGGGCTCCGATCACCCCATTGTTGTCAATGGCGGCGACACCGGCATAGATCGTCCCGCCGTTGTTGGCCAGTGCGCCGATCGAGCCGTTGTTGCTTATACCGTTCATCCCCGAGACGGAGCCGCTATTGGTCAGGGTGCCAATGGAGCCGCCGTTGACGATACCGGCTTGACTACCATTGATATAGCCGCCATTGTTCAGCGCATTGATCGTGCCATTGCTCACGATGCCATTGCTGTTACCGGCAATCATGCCACCGTTGTTGCTCAGCGTACCGAACGAAACGCCGCTGCCAACAGTAATGCCCGTCGCCCCGCCAGAAATCTGCCCCGAACTTGTAATCGTAATGTTGGTACCGTTAGTCGCCGTAACCGACCCCTGCGGCCCGGAGATCGACTGCGCCCTCACTGCCGATTGAGGAATAGCCGCCATCGCGGCAGCAACGGCAAGTGAAATGACCTTGACTCGCGGGATCTGAGAAGCGTTTCTTTTCATCTGCTTAATTGCCGTCTAATGATTTACGATTTACAAATAAAAAACTTATGCGGGCGCATCAACGTCATGTCCGGATCGGAATCGCTAGGGCACCCCGAAACGGGTAGCCCTTAAAAGCAGCCGTCATCTACCTCTCCGACCTCCGCGAGCCGAAGAGCAAACGCCGTGGCGAAGCCTCGCTACATTGACCAGCGACTCTAGGGAAACGGGGGAGCCAAAAGCTGACAAGTTCTGACATCGAGGCTCGAGCGCCGGCGTGACGTTCGGTTCTCTGCATTCGCGATACCGCGTGGGTGGCCTAAAGTTTTCGGGTATCCCGCCGTAAAAGCGGCTAAGGCTGCGTGGAACCTGTGCCGATCGGACGGTATTGCGGTGGAGGGAGTAGTGACCATGAAAAGGTCACACCGCAACAGGCGCCCCATTGGAGCAGGAGTCGAGATATCGGCTCGAACTTGCGCCTGCCACGTCAAGCAAAACGAAGAATGGTTCTCAACGCACAGGCACCTGTAGGACACAGATATGGGTAAGGTTTTGCTGCTCGACGATGAGGTCGAGTTGCGCGAAGAGATAGCCGCCTTTCTGGAAAGACGTGGCTGGCTGGTCAGTCACGCAGGGACGGTCGCGGAGTTTCGAGCGTTGGCGATGCACGCCGACATCGCCGTGGTCGACGTAATGTTGCCCGACGGCAATGGTTTCGAGGCCGCTTCGTGGTTGAGGGAGAAGCGCGATAGTTGCGGAATCGTCATGCTGACTGCGCGCGGCGAAACCCACGACAAGGTGAGCGGGCTGACCGGCGGCGCGGATCATTATCTAGTCAAACCCATCAAGCTGCTCGAACTTGAAGCGATTCTTCGAGCCTTGACTCGAAGGGTCGTGAGCAACTGGCGCCTCGACCGGCAAGCCGGCGCGCTCGTTGCACCGCAAGGCAACCGCCTGGAAGTATCCGCCGGTGAAAGCGCGCTGCTCGAATTGCTCGCCAGCCATCCGTCGCAGCCGGTCAGTCGTCGCCAGATCGCGGAGTGCTTCGGCTACAAATGGCTGGACTACGACGAACGAAGGCTCGAAGCGATGGTCAGTCGCCTGCGCCAGCGCTGGCGCAGCGAAGCGGGTACGGAATTACCGCTCAAGACCGCGCATCGTATCGGCTATACGTTCGCCGAGCCGCTGGCGCTGACTTGAACGTCGGACGGCAGAAAAATCCTCGCGCGGCAGCCCCGGCCCGGCGCACTATCCAGGCTCAGCGAACCTCCCTGCATCTCGATCATTCGCAGGGCAAGCGGCAAACCAAGCCCGGTTCCGGGCTTCTGACCGACATTCTGGCCGCGATAAAAGCGCTCGAAAACGTGAGGCAGGTCGGCCTCGGCAATACCCGGGCCGTTATCCTCCACCTCGAGTTCAACGCCGCGCTCGACCCGCCTTCCACGCAGCACGACATGCGTGCCTCGCGGCGTGTATTTCACCGCGTTGTCGGCGAGCGTGCGCAGGACGAGGCGCAGCAGGCTCGCGTCGCACAAAAACGCGCCCTCCAAGTCATGTGCTTCGACCTCGAGATGGTGCCCTTCCGAAAGCAGGCTTGCCGCAGCCGCAGCATCTTGCAGAACGGGCACCAGCTCGGTAGGCGTCGCTCGAAAACCGCGCCGTAGCAGCTCGAAGCCATCTTCATGCAGCGAGTCGTTCACGAGCACAGCCAACCGCTGCGTGGCGCGGAGGATCTTCTGATACCGGGCAGAGGTAAGCGGATCGCGACGTGAGTCGTCGAGGTCGAGATTTTGCGCAGTGGCATCGATCACGGCCAGCGGCGTTCGCAGCTCGTGCGAGACAGTGGCGAGAAACTGCCGCTGCTCGTCCTGCGCTCGCCGTTCCAGCGCGAGGGATTCCTCGACCTGCTCCATCGCCTCCCTGAGCGCCTGAGTACGCAGTGCGACCTTCGCTTCGAGATCGCGCTCGGCCTGGAGTGCAACGCGCAGCGCTTCGGCCTGCGCGGCCTCTTTCTCTGCCCGCATGTCGGTATAGCGCCAACTGATCGCCGAATTCATGATCAACATGAACGCCAGCATCCCGAGATAGGTCGCGTTGTCGACGAGAAGCCCCGGGGCGACCCACCCCACGTTGCGTGCGACACGCAATGCGGTACCGCCCAGCAGTAGGATCAAAACGAACAGAAATACGCGGGCCGGCTTTTGCCCACGCGAAACCAGCCAGATGACGACCGAGAGCGTGATCATCAGCACGGCCAATTGCCACAGCATGTACAGCGGCCGCACCCACCAGACGTTGAACACGAGCATCCACGGAGCGGCGAGGACCGCGGCCGCGAGCGTGACCCAGCAAAATGCAACCGTCTTGCGCCGATAGGGTAATTCGAACAAACCAAGATAGTCGGCAGCGAACAACGTACCCGCCGGCGTCCCGAGCAGCCAGCTCCATAAATAGATTGCATCGCTCGCGGATGGGGAGCCTGGCAGAAGATACTGATAAAGGTATCCCTCGGCACCGAGTGATGTGAACAGATTCACCAGCACGCTCAGCCCGAAGAGGCCGAACGACGGATTGCGCGTGACGCGGTAAAGCCAAATGCTCGAAATAAGCAGGACTGCGTGCGCTGCGAAGAATAAGCCGAATAGCAGCGACTCGCTGCTCATCGCCGAAATGAACACCTCGGGCGACCACATCACCATGGAGAAGCTCATCGTGCTGTGGCTACGTATTCGCAGATACAGCGTGACGGGTTGGTCCGGCGGCAGATCGATACGAAACAGCGGCTCCCGATACGCTATGTCGCGCTGAACGAAGGGCTGTGTATTTGCGACACCGTGCTCCTGATATCCCGCGTCTTGCCGCGGCAGATATAAGGTGACATCCTTCAATAAGGGCGAGCGCAGATCCAGCAGCCAAACCGGGGAGGACTGTACGGGGCGGATCACCGTGATCCTAAGCCAGACTGTGCCTTTCGCGTAGCCAAGAGCAGGAGCGGCGTGTCGTTCTTGAAACGCCGCACTCACTTCCGGTTTCGATAGCTGGTCTACAGTAAGTGCGCTAGCTGGGTCGCGCAGCAACGCCCATTGCTCGAGATCGACGCGCCCGGAATCGGGCAGGCGCACCGCGGCCGACGCCGGCACGTGCGCAATCCAGCAGAGCAACATAACCCGGAGAAAATTGGAGATCGTCCACCCATTGCTCTTTAGCAAGACCGCAATCTTGCAGAACCAGGTCAGGTCACGTTCATGGTGCCGCGCGTGGCTGGCGGTATTCATAAAGGCTTTCTTCAGTCGGATATCCGGCTTGCACGAGGGGTTGGCGGTTTGGCGCTTCGGCTTGCACGTGCGCCGCAAACCGCCCCGCATCTTCTCACCACTACGCCGGACGTTGCTTGACGAGGCGCAGATCATAGGCCAGTCGACACGAGATTCCAAGCCGTTTGGGAACTCCGCTCGATTCGTACGAATACCGGATGTTCGTGAAAGGCACGAACTTAGCAACGAAGATGGAGTCGTTGCGTTTAAGCCCCACGGATAGTGGGTTCGGCGCCGCGATGCCGGAGGACGTCGTAGGTTGGATCAGCCTGCACGCGTTTCCGTTATTCCATACCGAGGGTCATTGGGGCCGAATTAGGGGCGAGTTCGACTCGCCCCCCACTATCACGCCTGCTTCAACTGCGTCCCAACCGGCAGCTTACGCACGCGCGTACCCGTCGCCGCATAAATCGCATTCGTCACGGCAGGCGCGAGCGCCGCGGTTCCGGGCTCGCCGATCCCGCCGGGCGCTTCGCTGCTCTGAACGAGATGCACTTCGATCGGCGGCGCCTCATTCATCCGCAGCACGCGATAGTCGGTGAAGTTCGACTGTTCGACGCGCCCGTCTTTCAACGTGATCTCGCCGTAAAGCGCCGCACTGATACCGAACACCACGCCGCCTTCGATCTGCGCTTCGATCGTCTTCGGATTCACCGCCATACCGCAATCGACTGCACAGACCACGCGTTTGACGACGACTTGACCTTGAGCATCCACAGCCACGTGAGCCACCATCGACAAGTAGCTGCCGAACGCATGCATGACCGAGACGCCCCGGCCCTCGCCTTTCGGTAAGGGCTCGCCCCAACCGGCCGCGCGCGCGGCGACGTCGAGAACGTTCAATGCACTCGGCGTTTTATCTTTGAGCAGATCGCGCCGGTATTGCACGGGATCGATCCGCGCCTGCGCCGCCAACTCATCGACGAAGCTCTCCACGACAAAGGTGCCGCGTGTCGCACCCACGCCGCGCCAGAACGCCGTCGGCACCGTGCGCGGTTCCTGGCGAACGTAGTCCACCCATTGATTCGGAATCGCATAAGGCAACTCGGCGGCCACTTCGACGGCATCAGCATCGACGCCGTTGCCGACCGCTCCGGGCGCGAAGCGCGCAAAGATTGACGATCCGACAATGCGATGCTGCCATGCGACCGGCCGTCCGCTCTCGTCGAGCCCGGCCGAGATGCGATCGTAGTAATACGGCCGATACATGTCGTGCTGAACGTCTTCCTCGCGGGTCCAAAATACTTTGACGGGCGCATCCACCTGCTTTCCGATCTCGAGCGCCTGGACGATCATGTCGACCTCGAGGCGCCGCCCGAACCCGCCGCCGATCAAGTGGTTATGCACCGTGATCTTTTCGAGCGGCAGGCCCGTCACTTTTTGCGCAGCCTGAGCGGCGAATCCCGGTACCTGCGTACCCACCCAAATATCGCAGCCGTCGCGCCGCACGTGCACCGTGCAATTCATCGGCTCCATCGTCGCGTGGGCGAGGAACGGCTGTTCGTAGACGGAGTCGATATGCTGCTTGGCCGTGCCGAACGCTTTCTCGGCGTCGCCTTCCTGGTGCGCGACCGCGCCGCGCTTTTGCGCCGCGCTCGCCAGATCGTCGACGATATCCTTCGTCGACAAGGCCGCACCCGGGCCGCCGTCCCACTTCACGTCGAGCGCCGCCGCGCCGCTCTTGGCCGCCCAGGTGTGGTCGCCTACCACCGCGACGATGTTGGTCAGTTTGACCACTTGCCGAACGCCGCTGACCTTCTTAGCGGCCGAATCGTCGACGCTCGCAACCGTACCGCCTAGAACGGGACAATGCACGATCGCCGCGTAGCGCATCCCAGGCACCCGCGCATCCAAACCAAAGCGAGCGGACCCATCTACCTTTTGCGGCGAATCGAGCCGGTTGGTCGGCTTGCCCACCAGCGTGAACTGCGCAGGGCTTTTGAGCTTGACGCCCGTGGGCACCGGCATCTTCGCTGCCGTATCGACGAGCTCGCCATAGCCGATACGACGCCCCGACGAAACGTGCACGACGTAGCCTTGCTCCGCTCGGCACGTCGCGGCATCGACTTTCCAATGCTGCGCCGCGCTGGCGACGAGCAGTTCGCGCGCGGTCGCGCCCGCCTCTCTCATCGGCTGCCACGCGTAGCGGATCGAAGTCGAGCCGCCCGTGACTTGCCCGCCGCCGAGCAACGGATCGCCGTACAGCTTCGCATTGGGCGGCGCATGATCGAGCGCTACGCTTTGCAGCGGCACCTCCAACTCCTCGGCGATCAGCATGGGAATCGCCGTATAGACGCCCTGCCCCATTTCGACCTTGGGCATGATGAGCGTCACGCCGCCCTGGCGGTCGATTCGAATGAACGCATTCGGCTCGAGCACACCGGTGCGCGGCAATGGCTGGGCATCGCCGATCGGTACGCCAACCCGATTGCCGCCTTTCGCCGAGGCCGGCACACTGAAACCGAGCAGCAACCCGCCGCCCGCGGCAGCGCCGACCGTGATGCCATATTTGAGGAACGTGCGGCGCGATACGCCGGCCTTTGAAGGCGCGCTCACGCGCCCGGCTTCGAGGAGACCTTGCGACATGTCATGCCTCCCCGGCGGCATGTTTGATCGCCGCGCGAATACGGTTATAGGTCCCGCACCGGCAGATGTTGCCCGACATCGCCTCATCGATATCGGCATCGCTCGGATGCGGGTTTGTCGCGAGCAGCGATGCGGCCGACATCACCTGCCCGGACTGACAATACCCGCATTGCACGACGTCGAGTTCGGTCCACGCCGCTTGGACCTTGCGGCCGGCCGGCGTTTCGCCGACCGCTTCGATCGTCGTGATCTTTTTGCCGACGACAGCCGAAACCGGCAAAACACATGAGCGAACGGCCGCGCCATCCAAATGAATCGTGCAAGCGCCGCATTGCGCAATTCCGCAACCGAATTTAGTGCCCGTCAATCCTACGAGATCCCGTATTACCCAAAGCAACGGCATATCGTCAGGCGCATCCACTACATGGGTTTTTCCATTGATCGTCAGCGTCGTCATGAGCCCTCCGGCTATTGCCTAAGCGAATTGAGGTCGATTACGAAGCGGTACTTTACATCGCTCTTCAACATTCTGTCGTAAGCTTGGTTGATGCTTTGCATGGGAATGATTTCGATATCCGAGGTAATCCCGTGCTGACCGCAGAAATCGAGCATCTCTTGCGTTTCGGCAATACCGCCGATCAGCGAGCCGGCCAGACGACGCCGCTTGAAGATCAGGTTGAAGACTTGCGGCGACGGATGGTCGTGCTCGGGCGCGCCGACCAGCGTCATCGTCGCATCGCGCTTGAGCAGTTGGATGAACGGATTCAAGTCGTGCTGGGCCGCCACCGTATTGAGGATGAAATCGAAACTATTCGAGTGGGCCTCCATTTGGGCCGAATCTTTGGAAATCACGACTTCGTGAGCACCCAAACGCTTTGCATCTTCGACTTTCGAAGGAGAGGTCGTAAATAGCACGACATGCGCGCCCATTGCACGCGCCAATTTCACGCCCATATGCCCAAGACCGCCCAAACCGACGATACCGACCTTTTTGCCTGGGCCGGCTCCCCATTGGCGCAGGGGCGAATAAGTCGTAATTCCGGCGCAAAGTAGCGGCGCGGCTCCAGCCGCATCCAAATTGTCCGGCACGCTCAATACGAACGCCTCATCGACGACCACGCTGGTGGAATAGCCGCCGTACGTGATCTCGCCGCTGACGCGGTCGACGCCGTTATAAGTGCCGACGAAGCCGTTTTCGCAGTATTGCTCGAGGCCTTCGGCACAGCTTGCGCAGGTGCGGCACGAATCGACGAGGCAGCCCACGCCGACCAAGTCGCCGCTCTTATAGCGCGTGACGCCGGCGCCGACCTTCGTTACGCGGCCGACGATCTCATGTCCGGGCACGACGGGATAGACCGTATTGCGCCATTCGTTGCGAGCTTGATGCAGGTCCGAGTGGCAGACGCCGCAAAACAGCACTTCGATTTGCACGTCGTGATCGCGCACGTCCCGGCGCTCGATATCGAATGCGGCAAGAGGAGAGTTGGCGTCGTGCGCTGCGTATCCGTGAGTCTTGTACATGGGGGTTCGCTCCTGCAAAATGCGCGCTCCGACATGGAGCTTCGCAGGGGCAAATAGTAGGAAGCGGCGTGCCCGCAAGCCAATGCCTGAATCTATCGAACGCTTGCCTTTTTCTCTTGAGCCCCGGCGGGAAAGCAAAATCGGCGCTATATTTTCAGCCTGATTCTCCTAACGCTTATGCTCCGCCGCCATGTCCCTTCAAGCCCCGCCTCCTAGTTTCGCCGGCCCTGCTCAGGCGCGCATGGTGCACTTGCTCGGCAAGCTCGCCCCCGACGAGGGGTACACGCATTCCGCGCTCGACGGCGTAAAGTTCATGCGCACGAATGTCTCGATCCCGCGCGTGCCGGTGATGTACGAACCGTCGATCGTGATCGTGGCGCAAGGCCGCAAACGCGGCTTTCTCGGCAGCCAAGCCTTCACCTACGACGCGCAGCACTATCTCGTGCTCGCCGTGCCCCTGCCGTTCGAGTGCGAAACCGAAGCCACGCCTAACGAGCCGATGCTGGCCATTTCGATCCGCGTGGATCTTGCCGTCGTGGCCGAACTGTTGATGATGCTCAACGATACGCGCGGGCCCATCGATAGCGAACCGCGAGCCGTCTACGCCACACCGCTCGATGCGACGCTAAGCGACGCCGTGCTGCGGCTTCTCGAATCGCTATCGTCGCAGCACGATGCCCGCATTCTCGGCCCGGCGATCGTTCGCGAGATTTGCTACCGCGTGCTCACGGGATCGCAAGGCGACATGATTCGGGCGGCGCTGACCCAGCAAGACCATTTCGGCAGGATCGCGAAAGCCTTGCGGCGCATACACCAGGATTTCGCGGGTAACCTCGACGTCCCCACGCTCGCGCGCGAAGCCGGAATGAGCTTGGCCGTGTTTCACGCGCAATTCAAAGCCGTGACCGAAACCTCGCCGATGCAATACGTCAAGACGACGCGTCTACACCACGCGCGTTTACTGATGGTTCAGGACCGGCTGAACGTCAGTGCGGCCGCCACGCGCGTGGGCTACGAAAGCGCGTCGCAGTTCAGCCGCGAATTCAAGCGACTCTTCGGCACGAGCCCGGCTGACGACGTAAAGCGCATGCGCACCGGAGGCGAGCCGAGCATGAATGCGAAGCCGCAATATGCGAAGCGCGGCCAGTCCTGCTTCGTCACCGCGGACTGAGCCGCGCTCGCGCTGCACCGACTAGCGGGTGGCATCCCCGAAACGGTACGGGTGCGTCAACGCGTCGAGTTGCGCCTTGAGCTGCGGATCCAGCACGAAATCGACGGCGGCCAAAGTATCGGCCAATTGCTCGGGGCGGCTGGCGCCAAGGATCGCCGACGTTACAGCAGGATTGGCCAGCACCCAAGCGACGGCGAGTGTCGAGAGCGACACGCCCGCGTCGGTCGTCAGCTTTTTCAACGCTTCGATCGTCTCGAACTCGCGCTCGTGCCAATAACGGTCCTGGTACAACTGCCCGGCGGTGCCGACCGTGAAACGCCCTTCCGGCGGCGGCGTGTCGCGCCGGTGCTTGCCCGTCAGCAACCCGCCCGCGAGCGGGTTATAAGGTAGGACTGCCAAACGTTCTTCCTCGGCAAGCGGCAGCAGTTCGCGTTCGATCTGACGAAAGAGCAAGTTATAGCGCGGCTGAACCGACGTGAAGCGGACCGTGCGCAATGCATCGGCCCGCCCGAGCGCTTTTGCCAGACGATAAGCGAGGAAATTCGACACGCCCACGTAGCGCGCGCGGCCCGAGCGGACGATGACGTCGAGCGCCTCGAGTGTTTCGTCGAACGCGGTCTCTCGATCGTCCGAATGCAACTGGTACAGATCGACGTAGTCGGTGCCGAGCCGGCGCAGCGAGGCGTCGATCGCGTCTAGCAGGTGTTTTCGGGAAGCCCCTTGGTCCCAAGGCGAAGGACCCATTTTGCCGACGGCCTTCGTTGCGAGCACAAAGCCGTGCCGCTTGCCCTTGAGCCACCGGCCGACGATTTCCTCCGTAACCCCCACGCGCGTCTCCCCGCCTCCGAGCGGATAGACGTTCGCCGTATCGATGAACGTCACGCCGGCCTCGGCAGCGGCATCCATGATTCGGACCGAGGTGGCTTCGTCGATCTGATATCCGAACGTCATCGTCCCGAGGCAGGCGCGCGACACGCTCAAACCGGTTGCGCCGAACTTACGGTATTGCATCGCTTTCTCCCAAGCACGCCGCCTTAGACGGCCAAAGCGAAAGCATAATCCCTCTGCCGAAACGATGCGTTCGGGGCGCGCGGGCCACCCCTGGCCCGCAACGGCGAGCTGCGCTTACGACTATTTCGATGCGGAGGCGGGCGCGGGTTGCTGCGCGGCGGCTTCGCTCGCGGCGCGGGCCTTTTTAGCCGCTTCATGATGGCCGATCGCGCAGCCCGCGGCAGCGCCCGCCACACCGTGTTTGCCGGCGACATGGCCTACCGCGCCGCCCACCACGGCGCCCTTCATACATCCCTTTGCTTGAACTTGACCGGCACACAAGCCAAGCGCGAGAACGGTAACGCAAGCGACGATTTTCTTCATTGCGGCTCCTTTCGAACGTATTGCTCCGACTATTGCAACGTTCGTACCCAACGCTGCCGGGCCGGCCGGGGCCACATCCAATGCCGCGAAACGGGACCGAATGATTGCCTTATTCGCTCGATCGCCGCGCGAGCGAGCGCCTTATCCTGTACGAACTGAAAATGGTGCGCCGCGCGGACCGCACCTGAACAATCATATGGAGCGATAGGAGCAATATGTCCCCCCCTGCTCATGCGTCGAACGAAGCCGCTCGAATCGCCCTGTTGCGATCGTTGGATATTCTCGACACGCCTCCGGACGAGCGATTCGATCGATTGACGCGGTTGGCCAGGCGCCTATTCGACGTCCCCATTTCCACCGTCTCGCTCGTCGATACCGATCGACAGTGGTTTAAATCGTGCATCGGGCTTTCGGTCGACGAAACGCCCCGCGACATCTCGTTCTGCGCGCATACGATTCTCGACGACGATTTGCTCGTCGTCGAAGACGCGCAATTGGACCCACGCTTCGCCGACAGCCCTATCGTCACCGGCGATCTCGGCGTACGGTTTTATGCAGGAAGTCCGCTCACCTTGAACAAGAACCTTCGAGTGGGCGCCTTTTGCCTCGTGGATACGAAGCCTCGTAAGCTCGATGCGACCGAGCGCGACTTGCTACGGGATCTCGCTCGTATCGCCGAGCGCGAACTCGAAGTCTTGCAGCTCGCGGCCACGGACGATCTGACCGGGCTTTCCAATCGCCGCGGTTTCGAGGCGCTGGGTCATCACGTACTGGCACTCACCAAGCGGGCTCGCTCGCGCGCATCGTTGCTTTACTTCGATCTAAACGGCTTCAAGCAGATCAACGACGTCTATGGCCACGCCGAAGGCGATCGAGCCATCGTCGGCTTTGCCGGGGTATTGCGCGGCGCGATGCGCGAAACCGACGTGCTGGCCCGCCTTGGCGGAGACGAGTTCGTGGCGCTGGTCGCGGGCGCTCAGGCCGGCGACGAAGCGCAAATCATCGATCGCGTTCGCCTGGGCGTGGCCCGCTACAACCGCGACGGTCGGCGCGGCTACGACCTGAAATTCAGCGTGGGATACGCGCCCTGCGACACGAACGACGACACGTCGATCGCCGAACTGATCGATATCGCCGATCGTGCGATGTATGCGAACAAACGGGCGGTGCGCGAAAAGAGCGTCCGATCCGAAGCGAGTGCGCTAGTCCCGGCGCAATAGCGGGTCTCGACGGTGCGAACGAAGTAAACTATCGGCCGCCCGGCGCCCTTGCCGAGCGCCAGGCCGATTTTTATTTTCACGAAGCGCACCGTGCAAGCACAAGTCCAACCGCCCGTAGCCGATTCCCCGCTCGCAGCTCCCGCATCGTCCTCTTACGCACGCAAGGCGCTGCTTGGGTCCGCGCTCGGCTACGCGATGGACGGCTTCGATTTGCTGATCCTCGGATTCATGCTGCCCGCCATTCGGGCAGCACTGCATCTATCGCCCGAACAAGCGGGCGCGCTCGTCACATGGACGCTCGTCGGCGCCGTTGTCGGGGGCATCGGCTTTGGTCTGCTCAGCGATCGCTTCGGCCGCGTGCGCGTATTAACTTGGACGATTGCGGTCTTTGCGCTATTCACGGGTCTATGTGCGGTTGCGCGAGGTTTTTCCGATCTGCTCTTTTATCGAACGATGGCCGGTGTCGGCCTCGGCGGAGAGTTCGGAATCGGTATGGCGTTGGCCGCCGAAGCGTGTCCTCCTCGAGAGCGTGCGCGCTTTTCCTCTTACGTTGCACTCGGGTGGCAAGCCGGCGTGCTCGGCGCGGCGCTACTCACACCGCTTCTGCTTCCGTTCTTGGGTTGGCGCGGCATGTTCGCCCTCGGCCTGGCGCCCGCTCTCGTAGCCTTTGTAATGCGACGCACACTGAGCGAGCCGGAAACGTTCGTTCGACGAACGCCGGAGCGGATCGGGTTCGCCGAGCGAATTAAAGCGCTATTCGGCGATGCCCACTCGATTAAATCGAGCGCCGCGTTGTTCGTGCTCTGCTCGATTCAGAACTTCGGCTACTACGGCATCATGATCTGGATGCCGACGTTTCTCTGCGCGAAGCTCGGCTTCTCGTTGACGCGCTCGGGGATGTGGACGGCGGTCACCGTTCTAGGCATGATGGCCGGCGTCTGGTGCTTCGGCCAGCTCGCCGATCGAGTGGGCCGCAAGCCCACGTTCGTCCTCTATCAAATCGGCGCGGCGGTAACGGTTGTCCTTTATGCACGGCTGACCCAGCCCGCTTCGATGCTTTGGGCCGGCGCGGTCATGGGCGCGTTCGTCAACGGGATGGTCGGCGGCTATGGCGCGCTGCTCTCGGAACTCTATCCCACTCGCGCACGCGCCACTGCACAAAACGTCTTGTGGAACGCGGGGCGTGCGGTCGGCGGCCTTGGCCCGCTGGTTGTCGGCGCCATCGCGAGCCGCTACTCCTATCCCGTCGCAATATCGACACTCGCCGCACTCTACGTGCTCGACATCGCGGCTACGATTTTCCTGGTCTCCGAACGCAAAGGCCATGCGCTCGATTGAGTCGGTTCCCCTCGACGCCATGACATCCGCCGAAGGTAATCCGTGTCTTGCCGAATTTCGACAACGCATTCATTCTCGGCATTCAGTCAATATTTCACATATTTAACTCCACTCGGAATCAATTACCATAAAAAATATACAGACCAATCTACTAAAGACCGTAGGAAAAACGTTTCAAGATTTCGCAAAAAATAAAAAATAGAAATGAAGTTGACACGGCGAGCCTTGCCCACCTAATCTCTCTCGCATCGCCGTCAAACAATCCGGACACGTCGCGCGAAAGCAGGATGACGTCCGAGAGTTCACCGGCGAACTCTCGAAAGACAGGCCTGTCCATGACTGTCTTTTCGATCCCGTATTTTGCTTAGCATTCCTAACTAGAAGCGCGTTTTTCTTGAACGCTGAAATATACGCCTCGAATAACGCGCGTCACGAATTCGCACGCCTTCATTGCGCGCGATAGATTTACTTTGCTTTTCTTCGAGATAGCTGGAAATAACGTTCGTCCCGCAAGTGAACGAAACATTCCCATTAGAGGGTTGAAAATGCGCTTTCCATTCAATACGAAATTGAACTGCATTTCGTTGGCCGCAGCCATTGTGCTGGCGGGCTGCGGCGGCGGAGACGGAGGTTCGTCGGCGGGAAGCCGCGCCGGTGCCGCCGCGTCGCCGTCTGCGTCACCGGCGGCGGCCGCGCCCGCCCCGGCGGCGCCGGCTGCCGCCACGCCGGGCATCGATAAAACCGTGCCGCCGGTGGAAATGCCCGACACCGTGGTGCCTGTGAACTACAAGCTATGGTTCCGCCCGAACCCCGCGCTCAATGCATTCGACGGCCGCGCCGACGTCGAAATCAAGGTGCTCAAGCCGGTCGATTCTATTGTCGTGGCCGCGCACCGTCTGACGTTCGTCAACGGGAACCTGACGCTCCAGCCCGGGAACATACCGCTGATCGCCAACCCGCAGGACGAGGGCGACTACTATCAGCTGCGCCCGCAAAGCGGCCAGATCGCCCCGGGCACCTATTCGCTGCACATGGAATGGAAAGGCATCATCAACTTCAAGACCTACGACGACCCGGCGACGAAAACGGGCGGTAGCTGCGGCAACGACAATTACCCGGGCTGCTCCGCCGCAGAGGGCGTGTTCCGAGTCGATCTGAAATCGCCCGAAGGGAAGACGAGCGGCGCGATCTTGACGCAAGGCGAATCCGATCTCGCTCGCCAATGGTTCCCGGGTTGGGACGAGCCGGCATTTCGGCCGACCTACGAGGTTAGCGCCGACGTTCCGCAAAATTGGCGCGTGGTCTCGAATGCCGCGGAGAAAGACGAAGTCAACGTCGATCAAGGCTATAAACGCGTGAGCTTCGAGAAGACGCCGCCGATGCCCTCATATCTGCTGTTCTTCGGCGGCGGCCAGTTCGATACGTTCGAGGACGACTTCTCGAGCCCGCTACCCGACGGCAAAGGACTGCATCTGCGCGTCTTCACGCCGCCCGGCATGAGCGAATGGGCCAAGCCGGCCATGGAAGAAACTAAGCAAGCGCTCGATTTCTACTATCGCTACACGGGCATCCCGTTGCCGCTGAAGAAATTCGATACGATCGCGGCCAACGACGCGTTCAAAGCCGAAAAGGACCTGAACTTCGGCGGTATGGAAAATTGGGGCGCCATACTTGAGTTCGCCGACGACATCCTGCCGCCACCCGGCACGACGATGTCGAACTACGGCGTCACCGTGCTCACGCATGAAGCCGCGCACCAATGGTTCGGCGATCTCGTCACGCTCGACTGGTGGGACGACGTTTGGCTCAACGAATCGTTCGCGACGTTCTTCGAAAACAAAACGAAGATCGCGTTCTTCCCCGACCGCTTTAGTCTCGCGGGTCAGGTCAAGAACAAGTACGCGGTCATCGCGGGCGACCTATCGTCCTCGTCGTACCCGGTTCAACCGAACTTCAATGCATGGGCATCGAACGATTTCGTCATCAACGCCGCATCGTTCGTCTATGACAAGGGCGGTCAGGTCCTCAAGATGATCGAGGGCTACCTGGGCGAAGACGTCATGCGAAAAGGGTTGCAGCAGTACTTGACCGACTATTCATTCGGCAATGCCACGCCTAAGCGACTCTGGGACGAACTCGCCCGCGCCAGCGGCCAGCCGATGAATGCGATCGGCGACAGCTTCGTGCGTCAAACGGGGGTACCGCTCGTATCGCTGGAGACCCAATGCGATCTGACGAACGATCAAACGGTCGTAACGCTCAAGCAGCAGGCGTTCCCGAATCAGAACGCGTATCCAGGCACGCAATGGACAATCCCGGTCACGCTGGCTTACGGCTTCAATTTCAATAACCGGAAGACGATTGCGATGTCGGATACGTCGATGCAAGTACGGCTCGCCGGCTGCGGCGCCGTGCTCGCCGATCCGAGCGGACAGGACTACTACGTCGTGAACTACGGCGACAATGCTTGGAGCGAGTTGTTTACGCAAAGTGGGGCGCTCCAAGATCCGCCGAGGTTGACGAACCTGAAGCTCGAGGCGCACCTACTCGTAGGCGCGGGTCTCGCCGATCCGTCTCGCGAGAAGAGCATCGATTCGCTCTCGCTTGCACCGAACGTCGCGGCTCGGATGATGCTCATCGAGCGCACTCCGCAGCAATCGTTCGAGCGGCGGATGCCGTTCTACCAAGGTCAGTTGAAGGCACAGAGCAAACCGAAGTCGAACTGACCGGAGTGTTTCGGTAACAATCTGGCGCGTGACGCATGCTTGAGGCAACCGCTCAGCACGTGGCACGCGCCGCATCGTCCGGCGCGACGGTGTCCCACTAAGTAAATTCACCGCGTTACAACGCCTCTTCTCAGTCCCAATCCGGCTATAAAAATAGCATTCGAGCCGTCGAAATTCGCTACGCTTTCGCGAGAAAAAGGCCTAGCCCAGATCCAACGGAACTCGCGGACAACCCAGGTATGTACCACGCTATCTCGATCGGTTTCACCGGCGAATACGAAGACGTCGTCACATGCGCTTATCCGTTGGGAAGCGGTTATCGCTGGTTTCTGCCTTCGCTCATGCGCTTTAACGCACTCGATAGCGAGAGTCCGTTCGGCGTCGGCGGCATTCATCCCTATTCATATTGCGCGGACGATCCAATCAACCGTATCGATCCGACTGGGCATATGTTCAGCATCTATGGACTGACGGCCGAGGAAACAATGAGCGCGCTAGAGGAGATGGACGCGCGTCAAGCAGCACCGAAAGCAGCACCGAAAACCGATCCGATGCCTAACGCCGGAACGTTTGGATCCTCGCATCGGCAGGGAGTCGACATGACAGACGCCGCTGCCACTCACGCTTCGGCTAACGTCAGCCCTCAAAGCGGCGTCCCATCGGGGTCGGGGGCCATCGGTGCGCATCATGCTGTCGGCGCCGCGACGTCTCCTATCGCGGAGCCCGCGCCCGGCATGCATCCGCAGACCGGCAACGTTCATCCGCCTGACGCAAACGTACATCCAATTTCAACGTTTAAGCAGGTACTCAACGATGCCAAGCCTGAAATAGCTGGTAGACGAAAAGAAGTGCGCGCAAGGGCGGCCGGGGTTGTCAAAGCGCTACAAAGGCAATTTCCTGGCCAGGTCAGATCGATAACGACCTTACTGGGCTACAACGAATCCGAGCTTAAACGCTACCTCGGCTCTCCTAAGTATGAATCACTACGCACCCAGATTCGCAGATATGCATCCAAAACGTCCGGGCGCCCGGCACAAGCCGATTGGAAGCGGATGGCCCCCTATTTCGCCGTGGATGTGAGCGACGTGTGATCAGTCGAATCGACGAGGCCGGTCACCTTCACAAAGGGTTCGACGCCTAACCGGCCGCGCTATTCAAGGACGAGCAGGATGGGAGCAGCGGCCCGCATGGAGTTCGTAATCGGCGCGAGTCCAATTCAGCTCGATACCGATCCGTTGCGTTCCCGGCCGAATCTTAGGCTTGTGCAACGTGAGCGTAATCGTATCGAGCGCGCCAAAGTCTTCGAACGAACGCACCGCGAGCTCGACCGCCAACGTTTCCAGCAAGCGAGTGTGAGGCTTCGTTTCGAGAAATTGCGACAGTCGTTCGCAGTACCGTTCGTAATCGATCCATTCATGCGCATCGGTTTCCGCCGGCGCGCACCGGTAACCTAGCCGCGCATCGATGACGACCGGCTGCGGCGCCAGGTGCTCGTGCGGATGAATGCCTACCCGCGTCAACGCTTCGAGCCCATCGACGAAGACCGTCCATCCGCGCCCACCGCGGATGGACGTCTCAGCCGAGCGCCAAAGCCCTTCCTGCACGGCAAACGGCTCGCTCGGCTTCACGATACGATCGGCGCCGCCGCGTCAAGCATGATGCGGCAAAAATAATCGGCGTAGCTGCGGCGCACGATGATCTCGAATGTATCGTCGTGCGTCGGAATCAGAACGATCGATGCCTTGAAAAAGTGGCTCTGCGCGCACTGCCCCTGCTTCAGCACGGTCGGATGCAAATCGAGCGGGCACCCGCGCGCGAGGACGTCGCGCACGCATTCGCCGCTCGCCTCCAGCACGGTGTATCCGCTGCCGACGTCGACGACGGAAGCGAACAGCGCACCCAATGCCGTGCGCAATTTACCCTCGAGTTCGGGCGTGCGCGCTTCGTTGGAGCGCACGAGCCACTCGTCCGGGCCGAGCCACAGCGCCTCGTACTCGCCGCCGCGCGCCAGCGTATTCGGCGCGGCCGGCAAATGCATGCCGATCACGCTTTGCACCGCGGCGGCAAAAGCGCCGTCGCGTGCATCGCCCCGCACGTTGACGAGTTCGAGGAACGCTCGCTCGCGCAGTCGAAAGCGTTTCGATTGTTGCGCGAGATTCGCATCGAGCAATGCCTGGGCGCCGATGAGCGGCGATTCGAGCTGTGCGCCGGCGCCCGTTGCAAGCGCACTCGTTCTATTCTCATTCCACATTCTGACGCACTCCTTCGACGTCGTAGAAGACGGGGCTCGCAATCGTCGCAGCCATCGCTTTTCCGTTCAAATCCACCGATACCTTTTGGCCCATTTTGCCGAGGCCGCCCTTGACTACGGCCATCGCAATCGAACGCTTCAGGATCGGGCTGTAGTAGCTGGACGTGACATGCCCCAACATCGGCACAGGCGTGTCCGCGACTTGATCTTTGGCTGGGCCGCTCGCGCCTTGCGCCAGAATTTGACTGCCTTCCGGTAAGACGTACGACGGGTCGTCGGTCAACAGCCCCACCAATTGCTTGCGCCCTTCCTTCGCGGTATCGGAGCGTGTCAACGAGCGCTTGCCGAGGCAATCCTTCGTTTTCGCCACGAGACCGCCCATGCCCAAGTCGATGGGCGTCATCGAACCGTCCGTATCCTGGCCGACGATGATGTACCCCTTCTCGGCACGCAGCACGTGCATCGTTTCCGTACCGTAGGGCGTAATGTCGAACTCCTCGCCCGCGGCCATCAACGCTTCCCACACCGCACGGCCAGCGTTGGCCGGGACATTCACTTCATAGGCCAGCTCGCCCGAGAAACTGATCCGCATGATGCGCGCACTGACTTCGGCCACGTTGCCTTCACGGAACGTCATGAACGGGAATGCCTCGTTCGAGAAGTCGATGTCGCGGCACACCTTGCGCAAGACCTTGCGGCTATTCGGTCCCACCACCGCGAACGTCGCGAAGTGATCGGTCACCGAGGTCAACCGCACCTTCATATCGGGCCATTCCGTTTGCAGCCAACGTTCGAGCCAGGTCAAGACGCGGGCCGCTCCGCCCGTCGTCGTCGACATGAGGTAATGCTGCTCGCCGAGGCGCACCGTCACGCCGTCGTCGAAAACCATGCCGTTCTCGTCGAGCATGAGGCCGTAGCGGCACTTGCCGACTTCCAATTTCGACCACGGGTTCGTATAGACCCAATTCAGCAGCTTGGCCGCGTCGGGTCCTTGCACGTCGATCTTGCCGAGCGTCGAGGCATCCATGATCCCCACGCTGGTACGCACCGCCAAGCATTCGCGGGCGACGGCGGCGTGCAAGTCCTCGCTGCCCTGCGGGAAGTACCACGGGCGCTTCCAGTTTCCGACGTCCTCGAACAAGGCGCCGTGTTCCACATGCCATTCGTGGACACACGTCTTGCGGATCGGATCGATGAAATCGCCGATCTCGCGCCCCGCGATCGCGCCGAAGGTCACGGGCGTGTAGTTCGGCCGGAACGTCGTCGTGCCCGTCTCGGGAATCGTCTTGCCGAGCGCCTGAGCGAGGATCGCCATGCCGTTGATGTTGCCGAGCTTGCCCTGATCCGTCCCGAAGCCCATGGCCGTATACCGCTTCACGTGTTCGACCGATTCGAAGCCCTCGCGTGCGGCCAGCAAGATATCGGCGGCCGATACGTCGTTTTGGAAATCGACGAATTGCTTCGGTCCGCGCGCCGCGCGTTCATGCGTGCCGACCAGCCACAGAGGCATGAGCGGCGACTCCTTGATATCGGCCACTTGCGGCGAAGCGGGCCGCGAGGCCGCTTTCATTCCGAGCGAATGGACGGCTTCGACGCCGGCGTCGAGCGCCAAGCGCAAGCCGCGCGCCAAGCTGAACTCGCCCGCTGCCGCCCCCACGCTCACTTCGGGCTGCATGCCCTTGCCGGGCACGAAGCAGGCCTTTTCGTCATGCCAATGCGCCTTGCCGCCCGATTGAGCGAACAAGTGCAACACGGGGCTCCATCCCCCCGACATGGCGACGAGATCGCATGACAACGTAGCGAGCGGCGCGCCCAGCGCGCCTTTGGCGAAGGACGCCACCTCCACCGACGACACGCGCCACTTGCCGCGAGCCTGATTGATCACCGCGCCGTTCATGACCACGACGCCATGCCGGCGCGCCGCCGCGGGCAGCGAGCCATCGGTTTGCGCGCGCGGATCGACGACGGTGACCTTCGCGCCGCAGGCTTTCAAATCGAGCGCGCTTTGATAACCGTCGTCATTGTTCGTGAAGACGACGGCTTCGTGCCCCGGCAACACGCCGTAACGCTGGATGTACGTCGATACGGCCGATGCCATCATGATCCCGGGCAGATCGTTGTTGCCGAAAACAAGCGGCCGTTCGTGAGCGCCCGTCGCCAAAATCACGCGTTTGGCGCGAATCTTCCAGACGAGTTCGCGCGTGCCCTTACGCATCGACACGGGCAGGTGGTCGGTCAAGCGTTGCACCACCGTGACGAGGTTATGGTCTTGGTAGCCGAACGCCGTGCTGCGCGAGAGGATCTTCACCTCCGGCATCTGCGAGAGCGCATGCTCGATCTTCTCGACCCATTGCATCGCATTCTTGCCGTCGATTTGCGCACGGCACGAGAGCAGCGAGCCGCCCAATTCGCGTTGATCGTCGACCAGGATCACGCGCGCGCCCGCGCTTCCGGCCGCATAAGCCGCGGCCAACCCGGCCGGACCGCCACCGACGACGAGCACGTCGCAATGCGCGAAGCATTTGTCGTAACGATCGGCGTCGCGCGTATCGGGGGCCTTGCCGAGCCCGGCTGCCTCGCGGATCTTCTCTTCGTACTTCGGCCACCATTTCCGCGGCCACATGAACGTCTTGTAATAGAAGCCGGCGGGAATGAAACGCGCGATCTTTTGATTGACGGCGAGCCGATCGTTTTCGATCGACGGCTCGGCATTCACGCTCGTGGCCACGAGGCCTTGATAAAGTTCGACTTCGGTCGCGCGCGCGTTGGGTACGCTGTACGCCCCGCCTTCGAGTTGAACGATCGCGTTCGGCTCTTCGACGCCGGCCGTCATCACGCCGCGCGGCCGGTGATATTTCCAGCTACGCGCCACGAAATGCACGCCGTTGGCGAGCAGCGCCGAGGCAAGCGTATCGCCTTGATAGCCTTGGTAGGTGCGCCCGTTGAACGTAAATGTGAGCGGGATCGCACGATTGATCCGCCCGCCCGAGCCCAGGCGATCTTTTTGATTGCTCATGTCACTTCTCTCCTTGGGTGCGCTTGGGCGAAGCCGCGCCGCCGAACGTTTCATAGCTTTGGAACGCGTACGACACCGTATCGCGCGTTGCCATGAACCAACGGCGGCAACCCTGCGTATGCAACCACTGCTCGCGATGGACGCCGCGCGGGTTCTTGCGCATGAAAAGGTACTCGCCCCACTCGCGATCGCTCAGTTTCTCGGGCTCGAGCGGGCGAGCGATATCGGCCTCGCCCCCGCATGAAAATTCGCTTTCGGCGCGTGGCCCGCACCAAGGGCATTCGATCGTCAGCATGTCAGTCTCCAAAGTGCGTGCATTAGTGCGCGACGGCGGCGGCGCCGTGTTCGTCGATGAGGTGGCCCGTGTAGAAGCGATCGAGCGAGAACGGGGCGTTCAGCGGGTGAGGTTCGTCGTTTGCGATCGTGTGCGCGAACGCCCAGCCCGATCCGGGCGTCGCCTTGAAGCCGCCCGTACCCCAGCCGCAGTTGAAGTACAAGCCCTTCACGTCGGTCTTGCTGATGATCGGGCACGCATCGGGCGATACGTCGACGATGCCGCCCCACTGCCGGTTCATGCGTACGCGCGAGAAGACCGGGAACATCTCGACGATCGCCTGTAGCGTGCCCTCGATCACGTGAAAGCTGCCGCGCTGGCCGAAACCCGTGTATTGATCGATGCCGGCCCCGATAACCAGGTCGCCTTTATCGGATTGGCTGATATAGGCGTGGACCGCGTTGGACATCACGACCGTATTCACAACGGGCTTGATCGGCTCCGACACCAGCGCTTGCAACGGATGGCTTTCGAGCGGCAGACGCACGCCGGCCATATCCGCCAGCGTCGTCGTGTTGCCGGCCGCGACGACCGCGACCTTCTTTGCCTTGATGAAGCCCTTCACGGTTTCGACGCCCACCACGGCGCCCCCGTTGCGACGGATGCCCGTGACTTGGCAGTTCTGAATGATGTCTACGCCGTGCGCATCTGCGCCGCGCGCGAAGCCCCAAGCCACCGCATCGTGGCGAGCCACGCCGCCGCGCCGCTGGAACGATGCGCCGAGGACCGGGTAGCGCGCGTTCAAGTTGATCGTCGGCTCGATTTCCTTGATTTGCTCGGGTGTCAAGAATTCGGCATCGACGCCGTTGAGCCGGTTCGCGTTGACGCGTCGCATCGTATCGCGCACGTCTTGCAGCGTATGCGCGAGATTCATCACGCCGCGCTGGCTGAACATCACGTTGTAGTTGACGTCTTGCGAGAGCCCTTCCCAAAGCTTCATCGCTTTTTCGTAAAGGGCCGCCGATTCGTCCCACAGGTAGTTCGAGCGGATGATCGTCGTATTGCGAGCCGTATTGCCGCCGCCGATCCATCCTTTTTCGAGCACCGCGATGTTGCGCACGCCATGCTCTTTCGCCAAGTAGTAGGCCGTGGCGAGGCCGTGCCCGCCGCCGCCGACGATGACGACGTCGTACTCTCGTTTAGGTTCGGGACTGCGCCACTGGCGCTCCCAGTTTTCGTGGTACGACAATCCGTTGCGCACCAAACTGAATATCGAAAAGCGGCTCATAGCGGTGGTCTCGAAGGGAAGATTGGCTTTGATGAGGTTTGTCTTAGCATTCGATGACGTTCACGGCCAACCCGCCGCGCGACGTCTCCTTGTATTTGGTCTTCATGTCGGCGCCCGTCTCGCGCATCGTCTTGATGACGGAATCGAGCGAAACGTAATGCTGCCCGTCGCCTTTGAGCGCCATGCGCGACGCGTTCAGCGCCTTGATCGCACCCATCGCGTTGCGCTCGATGCACGGGATCTGCACGAGCCCGCCGACGGGATCGCAGGTCATGCCGAGGTTGTGTTCCATGCCGATTTCGGCGGCGTTCTCCACCTGTTGCGGCGTGCCGCCCATGACGGCTGCGAGCGCCGCGGCCGCCATCGAGCAGGCGACGCCCACCTCGCCCTGGCAGCCCACTTCGGCACCCGAAATCGACGCCGTCTCTTTGTAGATGATGCCGATCGCGGCGGCCGTCAGCAGAAAATCGACGATGCCGTCGTCGTTCGCGCCCGGCACGAACTTGACGTAGTAGTGCAGCACGGCAGGAATGACGCCGGCGGCGCCGTTGGTCGGCGCGGTGACGACTCGCCCGCCCGCCGCGTTCTCCTCATTCACGGCCATGGCGTAGAGGTTGACCCAATCGAGCATCGAGAGCGGATCGCGCAGCGACTCTTCGGAACGCGCGCGCAAGTGCTTCGAGAGCTCGGCCGCACGGCGCTTCACGCGCATCGGGCCGGGCAGTTCGCCCTCGGTACGGCAGCCGCGCTCGACAGAGCCTGCCATCGTGCGCCAAATCGTCAGGAGTCCTTCCCGTACCTCGGCGGGCGAACGCGAGGCGCATTCGTTCTCGAAAGCGACGCGAGCGATCGACAACCCGCTCTCCAGGCATGCACGCATCAAGTCGGCCCCCGTGCGAAACGGATGGGGCACTTCGGCGCCGGCGCGCACGCCGTTCACCCGATCGCCGTCCCGATTCACGACGAAGCCGCCGCCCACGGAGTAATACTCCTTCTCGACGAGCAACTGGCCGTTTTCGTCGAACGCCTGAAAGCGCATCCCGTTCGGGTGCACGACGCTCGTGCCGCTCATCATCCGGCGGTAGAAGGCCAGATCGTCTTTCTCGTCGAAGCGGATTTCGGTCCCGCCCATGAGCCGCAGCTTTTTATCCGACCGGATCGCGGCCAGCCGAGGTTCGATCAGATCGGGGTCGATCGAGTCGGGAAGATGGCCTTCAAGGCCGAGCAATACGGCCTTATCGGTGCCGTGCCCCTTACCCGTCGCGCCAAGCGAGCCGTACAGCTCGACCTTGACTTGGCGCACGTAGGTGAGCAGGTTGGCATCCTCGACGTGCGATACGAAGCGGCATGCAGCGATCATCGGCCCGACCGTATGCGAGCTCGACGGGCCGATGCCGATCTTGAACAGATCGAAGACGCTAACGTTCATAGGGACTGCCTCGCGTTGGGTTCGAATGGAGGAATGCTATGGACGCCAGTACACCAAAGCGTAAAATCCGCCGATAGAACAAAAACGGCATCGCGCTGGGATGCCGTCGCCAAACCTCGCTGGGGCCTGCCGCTGCGGGCGTTTCAGCGATGATCGGCGACGGAAAACCACAAACGCTAAGCGGAGCAATCGGCGACGCTGGGCGGGTATGCTGCTGCATCCCCTATTCTTCACTCGCATGAACGCCGTCGAACCGTCACCGCTCGTTTCCACCGCCGCCCGAGAGCGCATCCGCTTCGGGATCGTGCTGCTGCCCAATTTCACGCTGACGGCGTTCTCGGGCTTCGTCGACATGTTGCGGCTATCGGCTGACGATAGCGATTTCAGCAAGCCTGTGCGTTGCGCCTGGAGCGTGGTCGGCAAGACGTTCGCGCCCGTGCGGGCGAGCTGCGGAATCCAGGTCACCCCCTGGGAGACGTTCGACGAGGCCGAGCCGTTCGATTACGTCGTCGTCGTAGGCGGGCTCTTGCATTCCGGCCCGCAAGCGGACGATGAGACGTTAGCTTTCATTCGCCGCGCCGCGAGCGACGGCGCCACGATCGTCGGGATTTGCACGGGGGTGTTTACGCTGATGCGGGCCGGCGTGCTCGATGGCCACCGCGTGTGCGTGAGCTGGTTTCACTACTGGGACTTCATCGAACGCTTTCCGGCGGCCGATGCACAGATGCTCGTCGCCGATCGCCTCTTCGTGATCGATCGGCGGCGCATTACGTGTTCCGGGGGCCGTGCGTCGATCGATGTGGCGGCGGCCATTTTGCTACGGCATTTCGATCATGCGACGGTGCAAAAGGCGCTGCGGATCTTGCTGGTTGGGGAGATGCAGAACGGGAACGCGCCGCAACCCCATCCACCGGGGCTCGAGCCGGCTACGCACCCGAAGATCAAGCGCGCGATCTTGCTCATGGAGCAGCATCTGGGGCGTGCGCTGACGCTAGAGGAATTGGCCGGCAAGCTCGATTTGTCGCCGCGTCAACTCGAACGGCTTTTCAAGGCGCAAACAGGTAAGACGCCGCAGACCTTCGCTAAGCATGTACGGCTGCGCACGGCGGCTTGGTTGCTGACGAGCTCGGATAGAACGGTTGCGGACATCGCATCGAGTTGCGGTTTTTCCGATGCGTCGCATTTGGGTCGCGAGTTCCGTAAGCAGTACGGGATGCCGCCCGTGGCGTTTCGCGAAAACAAGACTGGGAGTGCCCCCGACGACCAGGTTTGCGACGAATATTTCTTGGCGTCGGGGGCGATGTCTTGAGGTTGGGGGCAAGCGGGCGAATAACCGGCTTTAGCAGTGGTTCCGCCCGTGTAGCTATCGCGACGCTTTACCCAGCGGATGCTCCGATAGATACACTCTAAGCGCCGTGTTCATGCGTGTTTGCCAGCCGTCGCCCGTAGCACGAAATGCCTCAAGGATGTCGGCGTCGTAGCGAATGCTGATCTGCTCCTTCGGGCTTTCCAAGGGTGGGCGTCCCGCACGTCGCTTGGCCATGACCTCTCCAAATGGACGCAGCCGTTTGAACTCCTCGTCGCTCAACTCGCGCGTGTCCGGATCCGCCGCAATACCCCGCTGGATCGACGCGTCTTCTTCATCCGTTGGATGGACCAATTTACGTTTGCTGCTCATAGCGTTGAACATCCAGCTCGGCTGCCGTAGACAGTGACACACCATGCTTTTGGTTGTTACCGGCATCCTTGGCAGGATCGAACTCGATTTTGATACGCATTATTGTAGCTGCAATAATTATCCCATGCCACTCTTCGAGATGGCCCCCGACGCCAGCCCGCTATATTGGCTCCGCCCCGATGTCTCCTCAGCGTTCAGGTCGCAATATCGGAACGAATGACCCCTGATCGCGCCCTGCAAACCTCGGCGCGGCAACGGCATGCGCGCCATCGACAAAAAGAAAAACGGGCCGTCTGGCCCGTTTCAAATTCCATCGCTCCATGGCTTCGCCGGACCAACCGTCCGTCCCTGCCCGGGGCGAACGTCCGCGTCAATGCGAGGCGATGTACGCCTTCACCGCGGCAAGGCCGTCCTTACCGTCGAACGTCGTCACCCCGGCCAGCCACTTGTCGAGCACCTGCGGATTGCTCTTTAGCCACGCGGCCGCCGCCTTGTTCGGGTCTTGCTTGTCCATGATCGGCACCATCACGTGGTTTTCGATATCCGTCGTGAAATGCAGATTCGATACAAGCTTGGCCGCGTTCGGGCAGCGCGTCGCGTAATCGGGCGGCGTCGCCGTGAACACCTTCGCTTCGCCGTAATTCGGCCCGAACACCGCATCGCCGCCGTTCAGATAGTCGATCTTCATCTGCACGTTCATCGGATGCGGTTCCCAGCCGAGGAAGACGATCCATTGCTTCTCGCGAATCGCCTTATTCACCTGCACGAGCATCCCCGCCTCGCTCGACTCGACCAGCTTGAACTTGCCCAGTCCGAACTGATTGCCGCCGATCATCTTCTGAATCAACGCATTGCCGTCGTTGCCTGGCTCGATGCCGTAGATGCGTCCGCCGAGCTTATCGGCGTATTTCTGAATATCGGCAAACGACTTGAGCCCGCCGTTGTAGACGTAGTCGGGGACGGCCAGCGTGTATTTGGCACCGGTCAGATTGGGCGCGCTCAACACTTCGATCTGCTTGGACTTGACGAACGGCTCGATCATCGGATCCATCGTCGGCGACCAGTAGCCCAGAAACACGTCGATCTGCTTGCTCTTGATGCCCGCGAACGTAATCGGCACCGATGCGATCGTCTTCGTGGGGTTATAGCCCAACCCCTCGAATACGGCCGAAGCCAGCCCCGTCGTAGCGGCAATATCGGTCCAGCCCACGTCGGCGAAACGGACGTTGCGGCACACGGCCGAATCCGACGCATAGGCACTCGTCGTCATCAGGGCAGCCGCAGCCAAGGCCCAGCCGGCTTTCATCAAACGTTGGTTCATTAGACTCTCCTCAATCGCACAATTATGTCGGCTCATCGCCGTTTTAAAAAATACTTCGACGTATTACTAGGACTCCTAAGCATCTACTGTGAATCAATTGGCTTGCCGGCGTTCCCGGCTAGGCGCGTAGCCGAACTGAGCCCGGTACGCCTTACTGAAGTGGCATGGCGATTGAAACCCGCATACGCTGGTCACGCGGGCAATCGATGCATCGGTCGTACGCAGCAAATCCCGCGCGCGCCGCAATCGCAACGACAGGTAGTAATGCGTCGGCGAAACGTCGAGATACACCTTGAACATGCGTTGCAGGTGCCGCTGGGAGAGCCTGACGAGCCGCGCCAACTCTTCGAGCGAAAGCGGCTCTTCGATGTTCGCCTCCATCAACCGCACGACTTCGATGAGCTCCGCGCGCGAGAAACCGATGCGCGCGTCGACCGGGATCGGTTGATGATCGTTGGCGCTGCGAATACGCTCGAGGATGAATTGGGCCGAGACCTGCGCGGCTAGGTCGCGGCCGAGCCGCTCACCTACGAGATGCAACATCAAATCCAGCGGCGCGGTGCCGCCCGTGCACGTCAACCGGTCGCGGTCGATGACGAACAGTTCGTCGCGGAACTTCACGCGCGGGAACTCGTTATGCAGCGACGACATGTCTTCCCAATGTACGGTACAGCGATAGTCGTCGAGCAAGCCGGCGCTCATCAAGGCATAGGCGCCCGTGCAAATCGCCCCTAGCGGCACGCCGCGCGCGCCGAGATCGGCCAGCAACGTTGTCACGCGCGTGTCCACGGCGCTGCGGATCTGCGTGCCGCCGCACACGATCAAGACGTCGGGAATACCGACTTCCTCGAGCGTGCGCGTCGGCGTGACGGTGACGCCGTTGCTCGCGCGCACCGGCACGCCGTCGGCCGACACGACCGACCAGCGGTAGTGCGTGCCGCGCGAGACGTAATTCGTCATCCGCAGCACCTCGACGGCGCTCGTGAACGCAATCATCGAGAAATTGGGCAGCGTCAGAAACCCGAAATGCACGGGCATCGACGCTAGTGCTTCGGGCTGCATCACGGTGGCCGGCGTCATGCTTGCCTCGCGCAGGTCAGCTTTGCGTCATCGGTTGCTGGGCACCCGCGCGTAGCCGCATGACGCTGCGCAGGCCTTTGAAGCGCGGTGCGTTCGCCATTCCCGGCGTACGGCCGAAGCTTTCGGTAATACGATCCAAGATGATCGCGAGCAACACGACGGACAAACCGCTCTCGAAACCCAGCCCGATATCCAAGCGCTGAATACTCGCCAGCACGTCGTTGCCCAGGCCGCCGGCCCCTACCATCGATGCGATGATCACCATCGACAACGCCATCATGATCGTCTGGTTCACGCCTTGCATGATCGAGGGCAACGCGTTGGGGAACTGGACCTTGTAGAGCAATTGCCACGGCGTGCAACCGAACGCCTGCCCCGCCTCGACGATCTCGCGATTGACGTGACGAATGCCGAGACTCGTCAAGCGGACCGCGGGCGGCATCGCGAAGACGACCGTCGACAAGATCCCCGGCACGCGGCCGAGACCGAACAGCATCGCGGCCGGAATCAGATAGACGAAGGCCGGCATCGTCTGCATCAAGTCGAGGATCGGGCGCACGACGATGGCGACGTGCTTATCCTTGGCCGTCCAAATCCCCAGCGGAATACCGAAGACGAGACTGATGAGCGTGGACGACAGCGTCAGGCCGAGGGTGATCACCGTCTGGTCCCAGAAACCGGTCGCGTAAATGAGCAGCAACGAGAGCGTCGTGAATAGCGCGAATCGCCAGCCGATGCGCCATAGGCCGATCCCCACGAATACGGCCATCAACGCCCACATCGGAATGGCTTGCAAGCCATGTTCGACGAGGCCGGCGAGACCGTCGATCGCACGTCCGATGACGTCGAACGTTTGGCTATCGTGATCGAGCAGATAGTGGACGGACTGATCGACCCAACTGCCGAGCGGAATGAGTTCAGACATGCGAGCCTCTCGTACGCGTGATGGCATTTAGAACGACGGCGCGATCGACCGAGCCGCAATAGCAACCGTCGTCGTCGACGACAGGGAGTGCGCGCGCGTGTGCGACGACGCGCGAAACGACATGTTCGAGCGTCGCGCTGCGAGCAATGCATTCGACTTGCGCCAAGCGCGGCGACGCATCGCCCAACGCATCGCGTGTCACGAAGCCGCGAATCTTGCGCTGCGCATCGAGTACGAACGCATAATCGGCACTGCCGTTCAGCGAGGCAGCCACGCCCGCCGCATCGAGTTGGCGCACGAGCGGCACGGCGTCGGTCTGCATTAGATCGCCGGCCGTCAGATAACGGCTCGTATCGACGCCGTCGAAGAACGCTCGCACATAATCGTTGGACGGGCGGCTGATGATCTCCTGGGGCGTACCGACCTGCACGAGACAGCCGCCTTCCATAATTGCGATGCGGTTGCCGATACGCAGCGCCTCTTCGAGATCGTGCGACACGAACATGATCGTGCGGCGCTGCTCCTTTTGCAGTTGCAGCAAGACGTTTTGCATCTCCTTGCGCTTGAGCGGATCGAGCGCCGAGAACGCTTCGTCCATGATCATCAGCGAAGGGTTCACGGCCAGCGCCCGCGCCAAGCCGACACGCTGTTGCATGCCGCCCGAGAGCTCGGCCGGCAGCTTATGCGCGAACGGTGCGAGGCCCACCTGCTCGAGTACCGCCATGGCGCGAGCTTCACGGGCCTTGCGAGCCACGCCGGCCACTTCGAGGCCGAAGGCGGCGTTCGAGAGCACGGTGCGCTGCGGCATTAGCGCGAACGACTGAAACACCATGCTCATATCGGTCCGCCGCAGCGCCGTTAAATCGCGACGCCGCGCCGCAACAACGTCGCGTCCGTCGATGAGCACTTTGCCGGCCGTCGGATCGACGAGCCGATTGATCAGGCGAATCAATGTCGACTTGCCGGAGCCCGAGAGCCCCATCAAGACGAATATTTCGCCCTCCTGAACATCGAACGAAACGTCGTGCACGCCGACGACCTGTCCCGTGCGAGCGAAGATTTCATCCTTCGTCGAACCGGCCGCCAGCATGTCGAGCGCTTGCTTGGGGTTCGCGCCGAACACCTTGCTGAGCCCCTGCACCATCACCTTCGGTGAACTCATCTCTTCCGTCTCCTTGCGGCAGGCCGACGCCTGCACAGTCTGCCTACATGGTTGCCAGAAAAATCCCCGTGCGGCCGACGAATTCCGACGCACGCTTGCGAAAATGCGACACGGGCCCAATCACGCCATCGCGCGTCTTTCCCGCCGAGCCCCGTACGATAAGGCTGCGTGCCTCGAATGCAATCCTCGCATGCTTGACCCATGTCGCGAAACGACAGATTCGCGTCCGAAAATGCGTGCGCACCGCGCATATCGGCTGGCAATACTCAGCCCAACCGGATCCGCACCCGATTGGAATCCGGGCAAGCACAAAAGACCGATTACAACGACGACGGAGCGCACCATGAGTCACCGCAAGACCCAGTCACGCCTATCATCCGCCGTTCTTGGCGGCGCGGCGCTATTGCTCGGACCGCTTCACACACCCGCCGCATTCGCGCAAACGGCCGATGCGGCCGGTACCGGCGCAAGCGCACCGGTTGCCGCCGCGGCCGCGAGCGCCGATCCGGCGTCGGCCCCGAGCGCGGCCGCTCCGAGCCCGGCGCCCAGCACTTCGCCGTTCACGGCCAACGTCACGCTCGCGTCTCAGTACGTCTCCCGCGGTTTTAGGCAAACGTGGGGGAAACCGGCGATCCAAGGCGGCTTCGACTATACGAATCCGAATGGGCTTTTCGCGGGCACGTGGCTCTCGACCGTCAGCAGCAAGTTCATCGAAGGGGGCAGCGTCGAATGGGATCTGTACGGCGGGTATGGCGGCGCGTTGGGCGATCTGTCGTACACGGGGACGGTCTACTACTACGTCTATCCGGGCGCGCGCATGTCGGCCACCTCGACGAGCTACAACTACGGCGAATTCGTCGCGGCCCTGACGTACAAGTGGTTCACCGCCAAGTACTGGCTCACTTATACGCCGAACTACTTCGGCTATGACAGTCAATCGCTCGGCATCGGCAGCGGTCAGAATAGCCGGGGCTCGGGCTACCTCGACTTGAACACGAACATCGACCTCACGCACGGCTTCTCGCTGCTGCTGCATTACGGTTGGGAACGCGTGCAGAACTTCTCGGCCTACAACTGGCAAGACGCGAAAGTGGCCGTCTCCAAGACGTTCGACGGCGGCTGGACGTTGACGGGTGCGGTGACCAAAGCGTGGGGCGCGACGAACGTCTATGATCGCTACACGACGGGCGCGCCGGATTCGTCGGGCAACATCGCGGTTTCGAACCCGCTGAAAACGACGTTTTTCGCGACGATCACGAAGGTGTTCTGAGTCTTTCCGAGAATCTAACTGCCGGCGTGACCGGCCGGCAGTCGGAAACCTCCCATCGACGGCTTACGCATCCGTCAATGTGAAAGTGATAGAGGTGTTATTTCCGCCAGGCTCCTGCGATCCCGCAGGAGAAACCTTGAGTAAATTCTGAGCCCCACCGTCTAACTCGAGCGAGCAGTGGTTATGACCAATCCAGGGATTATCCAAATGCAATTTAATCCACCCCAGATTATAACCTCGAGGAGATATTGAGTAGTAAAACCAACATTCACAGCCGTAGAAAACATCGTCACTCCAAATGTTCACTTGATTCGTGACTCCAGGATATAGAGCATCCGGATGCGACTGCCCCTCCTCGCGTCTATCAATTCTATCAAACAATAGAGTTTGGCTTGACTGATTATGAATTATGCAGACAATTGACCGCTCACTCATGACTCACCCTCGCAAACGACTTTCACTGAATACGCTTTAACTCCCCCACGATCCTTACAAACAAAAGAAGCGAGCGCGACATCGATGGAATATTTTGGCTCTCAAATGTGACTTATCACAACCCTACCTGAACCAAGCATTCGTCATTCGATGAAAATACGGTAGCACAAGCATTCGCCTAACAACCTATTAGTTGTTCCAGTAGACGACATGACAGAAGCGATTCGAGAGAAGCTTTAATAGCCGTCGCATCGCGATATAAAGGCAGATCTGCGGGCAAAGTACCTCCATTAGCAGGTGATGCTCGCGCCGCCCCAACCCGACGCTGCGTCTGCGCAGCTCGACCCCGTCCGTTTTTGTTTCATGACAGAATTGCCGCGTCTCGAAACCCGTCCACGCGGCAAGCCATGTTCCTCCCGTTGCGATCCCCCCGGCGTTCGTTCATCGTCGCCGCTTGCGCTGCGCTCGTCGCGGCCGGTTGTTCGGTCCTCGCGGCCGCCGACCCCAACGCGTTGTGGCAGATCGTCAACTTGGACTGCGTGCCGGCAGCGCGTACGACGGGAAAAACCGGGCTTTGCGCGACCGTCGATTTGCCGGGACGCTATGCGCTCCTGAAAGATCGATCGGGCGTCGCCCAGCACCTGCTGATTCCGACCGACCGGATCTCCGGCGTCGAAAGTCCGCTGCTCTTGGCGCCTACCGCCCCGAACTACTGGGCCGACGCTTGGGATGCGCGCCGCTACGTCGAAACCGCTTTAAAGAAGGCTCAGCGTGAGCCGCTCGCGGACGATCAGATTGGGCTCGAGATCAATTCGGCGCTGCGCCGCTCGCAAGAGCAACTGCATATCCATATCGACTGCGTGCATGCCGATGCCACCGCAGCGCTTGCTCGGCATCGCAGCGATCCGCCGCGCGTTTGGACCTGGGATACGATCGACGGTAGCCGCTATCGGATCATGCGCATTCCGGGTCCCACGTTCGATTTCAATCCCTTCGATCTCGTCGCCGGCGCCCGAACGAGCCCGGACCTCATGGCGAGCCAAACTATCTTCGTGACCGGCGCCGGCGCCTCGGCCGCGGAAGCGGGTTGGCTCGTCGTCAATAGCAGCCTCGATACCGACGGGGGCACCGGCTCGGCCGAGACGCTGCTCGACCATCGGTGCAACGCCGCCCAGCCGTTGTGATCGCATAGTCGATAAATAGCCGATATACCCTCGCATTTGCAATTTTTTGCATTTTCCGAGTGTCATTATCGAACCCGATGCTGCAAAATGCCGCGGCAACGCACGCGCGGTGCGGCCCGCAGCGGGTCCGGCCTATCGCCGGCTCGGCGGCGTGCTTCGTGCTATGCGAAAAGCCAATGCAAAAAAGTAAGAACCAAGAGGCAGGCAATATGCAATTCACCATGCACCGGTTTGCGATCGCCGTGTTGGCCGCCGCGGCCATTGCCAATCTGAACGGATGCAGCTCGTTATACGGCGAAAGCGCCTCGGCGGGCGCCGGTATCGCCGGTGCCGCATTGGCGGCCAAAGTCACGCGTAACGCGGCGGTGGCCACCGGTATTGGCCTGGGCGCCGTCGCCGCCGCGAAAGCAGGCGTGCAATATACCGAGCGCGTCATTCACCGGAACACCCAGAACACCATCGCGACGGCAGCCGGACCGCTCGCGGTCGGCGCGATTGCGCCTTGGGACTCGAAGCACACGCTGGCGATCGAAAGCGACGAGCACGGCCGCGTGACCGTGAGCCGCACGATCAGCACCGGCGCGCTCGACTGCAAGGAAATCGTATTCTCCGTCGACCAGGACGCGACCCAGAAAGAACCGGCGTCGAGCGCTTTTTACGTCGCGTCGATCTGCCGGGACGGCAATGCATGGAAATGGGCGTCGGCGGAGCCCGCCACGGAACGCTGGGGTGCACTGCAATGAGCGCGCGCTTGATGCTCGCCGCGCTGGCGTGCGCCGTTGCGGGCGCGACGCTTGGCGGCTGCTCGTCGATCGGTGCCGCCAGCGGTGCGGCGGCCGGCGTCGCGACCGGTATCGTGACCACAAACCCGGCGGTCGGAATCGGCGTCGGTATCGCGGTGCAGGCGGCGACGGACGAAGCCGTCAACCGCTACATGCTCGTCATGCATCGCGATCAACAAGACGCGATCGCGATGCTGGTCGGCGAAATGCCGGTGGGCGCATCCGAGCCGTGGCGCGTGAGCCACACGCTGCCCGTCGAGAACGGCCACGGCGAAGTGCGAGTGCTCCGCGCCTTCGATACCGCGTTAGCAAACTGCAAGGAATTCGCGTTCTCGGTCGTCGACGGCGAGAAGGCCGATGCGAAGGTGGACTGGTTCACCGCGAACGCCTGTCAGCAAGGCGGCCGGTGGAAGTGGGCATCGGCCGAGCCGGCCGTCGATCGGTGGGGCACTTTGCAATAACGGCAGCGACGCTCGATGCGCGCCGCCGGCGGAGGGGGCCGGCGGGGCGGCAAACCATGCCGCTCACGCCGCCCGCGTGGGTATCCGCCGATGACGGCTCACTACGTTACTGCGCTTCCATGACGAGCAACTGAGCGCCGTCGGCCACTTGGTCGCCCACGCCGTACAGCACTTCCGCAACTTTGCCCGATGCCGGCGCGCCGATCGTATGCTCCATTTTCATCGCTTCCATCACGATCAGCGGTGCGCCCTTCTCGACGATCGTACCCGGCTCCACCAAGACCGCGATGACCTTGCCCGGCATCGGGGCCGTCAATCGCCCTTCGCCGTGCTCGGCGTCGGCGGCGTGCGCGAGGAGGTTTTGCCATTCGAACGTCAGGGCCGATCCTAGGCAGAACACGTGAAACAGATCGCCGTCGAGGAAGACGCGGCCCGTCACGCGAGCATCGCCCAGGCGCGCACCGTACGTATGGGCCTCGCTACCGCGCCACCATTCGAACGGCTCGGCGACGCCGTCATGCTCGAGCGTTCGCACCTCGCCCTCACGCACATAGAAAACCTTGAATGCGTTCTCGTTTTCCGTATCGCGCCATTCGATCGTCTGCCGATAGCTGCCGTTCAAACGCCAATGCGATAGCGCATCCCACGGCGACGCACCATGGGAGACGCCGCCCTCGCGCGTCATCAACGCGCCGCAAGCCAGTGCCAATGCCTCCTTGAAAGGCTTATCGGCCGGGGCGAACAATTCGGCATGATGGCGTTCGATCAGCCCCGTATCGAGATCGGCGGTCGCAAAAGGCTTGCTTTCGACGATGCGACGCAAGAACGCAACGTTCGTTTGCGGGCCGACTGCCTCGCAGGCCTGCAACGCGCGGCTCATGCGCGCGAGCGCTTCTTCGCGATTCGCGCCGTGCACGATCAGCTTGGCGATCATCGGATCGTAGAACGGCGTGATCGTGTCGCCTTCGCGGACGCCGCTGTCGATACGGATCGGCGCACGCGACGGCGACCCGATCGCAAATTCGACGCCTTCGGGCATGCGCAGATACTTAAGGGTACCCGTCGAAGGCAGGAATCCGCGCGCCGGATTTTCGGCATAGACGCGCGCCTCGATCGCATGACCGTCGATACGCAATTGCTCCTGCCGCAACGGCAACGGCTCGCCGGCAGCCACACGCAATTGCCACTCGACGAGATCTTGCCCCGTGATCATTTCGGTGACCGGATGCTCGACCTGCAACCGCGTGTTCATTTCCATGAAGTAGAACGCGGTGTCGGTCATGATGAATTCGACCGTACCGGCACCGACATAGGAAACGGCGCGTGCGGCGGCCACAGCGGCCTCGCCCATGGCCCGGCGCACTTCGTCGGCAAGCCCCGGTGCGGGCGCTTCCTCGAGCACCTTTTGATGGCGGCGCTGAACCGAGCAATCGCGATCGAACAGGTATACCGCGCCGCCGTGGCTATCGGCGAACACCTGCACCTCGACGTGACGCGGGCGCGTCAGATACTTCTCGATGAGCACGCGATCGTTACCGAAGCTGCTTGCCGCTTCGCGCTTGCATGAAGCCAGCGCTTGGGCGAAGTCCTCGTGCTTCTCGACGACGCGCATGCCCTTACCGCCGCCGCCCGCGCTCGCCTTGAGCAGGACGGGGTAGCCGATCGCATCGGCTTCGCGCTGAAGCAGATCCGCGTCTTGCTCGTCGCCGTGGTAGCCCGGCACGAGCGGCACAGCCGCCGCATGCATCAACGCCTTGGCCGCGGCCTTCGATCCCATCGCGGCGATCGCCGAGACCGGCGGGCCGATGAAGACGAGCCCGGCGGCCTCGCAAGCCTGCGCGAAATCTTCGTTCTCGGAGAGAAAACCGTAGCCCGGGTGAATGGCTTGCGCACCGGTTCGCAACGCGGCGTCGATGATGCGCTCGATGCGAAGGTAGCTTTCGCTCGCCGCCGCGCCGCCGATATGCACCGCTTCGTCGCAAGCCGCGACGTGCTTGGCGTTGGCATCGGCATCGGAATACACCGCGACGCTCGCGATCCCGAGCCGCTTACACGTCGCCGCCACACGGCAAGCAATCTCGCCGCGGTTTGCAATCAAAATCTTGTTGAACATGGAATGTCTCGCAATGAAGCGGCAGTCGGTTGCAGTCGGTTGCGGTCAATCACGCCAAGCCGGCGCGCGTTTTTCGAGGAACGACGCGACGCCTTCGCGCCCCTCTTCGCTCGCGCGGATCCGTGCGATGCGGCGGGCGGTATCGTCGATCAAGGCTTCGTCGAGCATGCGGTCGGCGACGTCTTGTACGAGACGCTTCGATTCGCGCACGGCCTGCGGACCGTTCACGCACAGCGCGGCCGTGATCTTTTGGACGGCGCTATCGAGCATATCGGCCGTAGCCGTTTCGTGCACGAGCCCCAGGCGTTGCGCGGTCGCGCAATCGAACGGCTCGGCCGTCGTGAAGTAGCGGCGCGAGGCGCGCTCGCCGAGCGCACGGACGACATACGGTGCGATCGTCGCGGCGATGAGACCGAGACGCGCTTCCGAAAGGCAGAACCGCGCGGTATCGACGGCCACGACGATATCGCACGCCGCGACCAGGCCCACGCCGCCCGCGAAGGCATCGCCCGACACGCGGGCCACGACAGGCTTGGAGACGCGATAGATGGCCGCGAGCATATCGGCGAGACGCCGTGCATCGACCCGGTTCTCCTCGTCGGAGAACGTCGCCATCTTCTTCATCCAATTCAAGTCGGCCCCCGCGCAAAACGCAGGACCGTTGGCCGCGAGCACGATTGCGCGCACATCGTCGCGCGCATCGAGCTTCGCGAACACCTCGGTCAGCTCGGCGATCGTCGTTTCGTTGAAGGCGTTGCGCACGTCGGGGCGATTGAGCGTGACCGTCGCCACGTGCCCCGCGAACGCCACTTGCAGCATGCTGTATTGCATTGACATTGATCGTCTCCGTGAGAAGGACGATGCCTTACATTCTGAACACGCCGAAGCGCGTCTCTTCGATCGGCGCGTTCATCGCCGCCGACAGCCCGAGTCCTAAAACGTCGCGCGTCTGCGCGGGATCGATAACACCGTCGTCCCACAGCCGCGCGCTCGCGTAGTACGGGTGCCCTTGGTGCTCGTATTGTTCGCGAACCGGCTTTTTGAACGCCTCTTCTTCCTCGGCGCTCCATGTCCCGCCCTTCGCTTCGATACCGTCGCGCTTGACGGTGGCGAGCACCGACGCGGCCTGCTCGCCGCCCATCACCGAGATGCGCGCGTTCGGCCACATCCAGAGGAAGCGCGGCGAGTACGCTCGGCCGCACATGCCGTAATTGCCTGCGCCGAACGAGCCGCCGATGATGACGGTGAACTTCGGCACCTTCGCGGTCGCCACGGCCGTGACCATCTTCGCACCGTTGCGCGCGATCCCTTCGTTCTCGTACTTGCGGCCCACCATGAAGCCGGTGATGTTTTGCAGGAACACGAGCGGAATCTTGCGCTGGCAACACAATTCGATGAAGTGCGCGCCCTTCACGGCCGATTCGGAGAACAAGATGCCGTTGTTGGCAATGATGCCGACGGGGTGCCCCCAGATGTGGGCGAAGCCCGTGACGAGCGTCGTGCCGAAACGCGCCTTGAATTCGTCGAATTCCGAATCGTCGACGATGCGGGCGATGACCTCGCGTACGTCGAACGGCTTGCGCGTATCGACGGGAATCACGCCGTATACGCTTTGGGCGTCGTAGCGCGGAGGCTTGGACTCGCGCATCGCAACGCTCGGTTGCTTCGTGCGATTGAGCTTGCCGACGATGCCGCGCGCCAATGCAAGCGCGTGCGCATCGTTTTGCGCGAGATGATCGACCACGCCCGACAGCCGCGTATGCACGTCGCCGCCGCCGAGATCTTCCGCGCTGACTTCTTCGCCCGTCGCCGCCTTCACGAGCGGCGGGCCGCCCAGGAAAATCGTGCCTTGGTTCTTGACGATGATCGACTCGTCGCTCATCGCGGGCACATACGCCCCGCCGGCCGTACACGAGCCCATGACGACCGCGATCTGCGCGATGCCCGCGGCGGACATGGTCGCTTGATTGAAGAAGATACGGCCGAAGTGATCGCGATCGGGAAACACGTCGTCTTGATTGGGCAGATTCGCGCCGCCCGAATCGACGAGATACACGCAAGGCAGCCGATTCTCCGCGGCGATTTCTTGCGCCCGAACGTGCTTTTTCACCGTCATCGGGTAGTACGTGCCGCCCTTGACCGTGGCGTCGTTGCAGACGATCACGCACTCTTGCCCGGCGATCCGGCCGATGCCGGTGATGATGCCGGCGCCCGGCGCGGCGTCGTGATACATCGAGAACGCGGCGAGCTGGGAGAACTCGAGAAACGGCGTACCCGGATCGAGCAGTTGCGCGATGCGATCGCGCGGCAGCAGCTTGCCGCGCGAGACGTGCTTGTCGCGCGCGGCCTGACCGCCGCCTTGCGCGAGATGGGCCACCTTCGCGCGCAGATCGGCGACGAGCGCGTCCAGCGCGGCGGCGTTGGCTCGGAACTCGTCCGAGCGCGGGTTCAACTTGCTTTCGATGATCGGCATGGTGCGCGATGCTCCGTCACGAGGGTTGATTCGGCATCAAAGCGTTTCGGCGAACAGCTCGCGGCCGATCAACATGCGGCGCACTTCGCTCGTGCCCGCGCCGATCTCATAGAGCTTCGCGTCGCGCCAGAGGCGGCCGACCGGATACTCGTTGATATAGCCGTTGCCGCCGAGGATCTGGATCGCTTCGCCGGCCATCCACGTGGCTTTCTCCGCCGTGTACAAAATCACGCCCGCGCAGTCCTTGCGCACCTGGCGCACGTGGTCCTTGCCGAGCGTATCGAGCTGGCGGCCGACCGCGTACAGATAGGCGCGGCACGCTTGCAGCGTCGTGTACATATCGGCGACCTTGCCTTGGATCAGTTGGAATTCGCCGATCGCTTGGCCGAATTGCTTGCGATCGTGGATGTACGGGACGACGGCGTCCATGCAGGAGAGCATGATGCCGGTCGGGCCGCCGGCCAGCACGGCGCGCTCGTAATCGAGCCCGCTCATCAAGACTTTCACGCCGCCATGCAGTTGACCGAGGATGTTTTCCTCAGGCACTTCGACGTCTTCGAACACCAGTTCGCCCGTATGCGAGCCGCGCATGCCGAGTTTGTCGAGCTTTTGCGCAACGGAGAACCCTTTCATGCCCTTTTCGACGATAAAGGCCGTGATGCCTCGGGCGCCCGCTTCGACGTCCGTCTTTGCGTAGACGACAAGCGTGTCGCAGTCCGGGCCGTTCGTGATCCACATCTTCGTGCCGTTCAGCACGTAGCGGTCGCCGCGCTTATCGGCGCGCAGCTTCATGCTGACGACGTCCGAACCCGCGTTCGGCTCGCTCATGGCCAACGCGCCGACATGCTCGCCCGACACGAGCTTGGGCAGGTACTTGCTCTTTTGCGCCGGCGTGCCGTTGCGATGGATCTGATTCACGCACAGGTTCGAGTGGGCGCCGTACGACAGACCGACCGAAGCCGACGCGCGCGAAATCTCCTCCATCGCGATCATATGCGCCGTATAGCCCATGTTCGCGCCGCCGTATTCCTCCGACACCGTCATACCGAGCACGCCGAGTTCGCCGAACTTGCGCCACAGATCCATCGGAAATTGATCGTTGCGATCGATCTCGCCCGCGCGCGGCGCGATTTCCTTCGCCGCGAAGTTGGCGACGGCGTCGCGCAGCATGTCGATGTCTTCACCGAGCGCGAACTGCAAACCAGGCACATTGCTCATGAACGTCTCCTCGAATTCGGATGGTGGCCGGATGCGGCCCAACGAGCGGCATAGCGCTCGATCACCGCGCATTTCACGCCACATTTACGTATGCGTCAATAGTTTTCTTGAGGAAAGCTCATATTTTTGCTGCGCCATCTGGATACGGGTTTGCGGTGCTAATATCCGGCCCAGCAATCAAGCGGGTGCGACGAATTTGAACACGACTCAGACTGGGGAAGAAACGAAGACCGACGCAGGCGGCGCCCGACGCCAGCCCGCGGGGCGCAAATCTCAGCAACGCGTGAAGGACATCCTTCAGGCGGGGCGCGAGGTGTTCTCCGAAAAAGGTTACGAACGCGCGACCACCGCCGAAATCGCGCAACGGCTCGGCGTCTCGGAGGCGACCGTGTTCAGTTACTTCCGCGGCAAGCGCGAGCTGTGCGCACGGGTGATCGCCGACTGGTATGACGAAATTATCGCGGCGATCGAAACCGGCCTGCCCCGCGAGGGCACCCCGCGCCAGCAGTTCGCCTTCATCTTGCGCACTCACCTGCGACTGATGTTGGTGCACGGCACGGGCATGTGCTCGCTCGTGTTGTCGGAAGGCCGCGCGAAACACCATGAACTCAGCGCCGAGCTCACCGCGTTGCAGCGCCGCTACACGGCCCCGCTGATGCGGGTGCTCGCCCAGGCCCAGCAGTCGGGGCAGATCCGGACCGATTTGCCGCTGCGGCTGATGCGCTCGATGGTGTTCGGTCCCGTGGAGCACGTTCTGTGGGACGCGGCGCTCGCGCATCGGAGTCCCGACATCGACGTCACGGCCGACCGTTTGATCGATATCCTGTGGACGGCGCTTCAGCCGCCGGCGCCCGCCGTGGCGGCATTGGTGCAACTCAGAAACGATCTCGGGGAAGCGATGCGGCGCTACGAGGCGAGCGTGTCCCAGCCGAGCGCCGCGGCCGAAGCGGCTGCCGGCACGACCGACAAGCGCAAGCACAAGCGCGATAAAACCGACGATTGAACGCGGCAATCGCGCAGGCAACCCTCTCGGGGCACTTGCCCAATGCGGACGGCACGACTATCGTTTGGTTTCCTTATCCTTGTCCCATTCGATGACTACCCGCCTCACGCCTGAGCTCGCCTCGAAATTCGCCGCCTTGGCGTTATCTCATCTGACCCGCGAATACCCCAACAAGCTCACGCACTCCCTGGCGGGCCCTCAAGACGTCCGTTCGCCGCGCGAGCTGCACCCCATCTTCTACGGCAGCTACGATTGGCATTCCTGCGTCCACGGATACTGGCTGCTGCTGCGGCTGCTCGATCGTTACCCGGCGCTGCCGCAGGCGCAACAGATCCGCGACGTGGTCAACGCGCATTTCACCGAAGCCAAGGTCGCCGGCGAACTCGCATATTTGAGCCTTCCTCACAATCGCGGTTTCGAGCGGCCCTATGGGTGGGCGTGGCTGCTGGCGCTTGCCGGCCAATTGGACGGCATGCGCTCGCCCGAAGCGGCACGATGGTCGAGCGTGCTGGCGCCGCTTGCCGATGCCATCGTCGACCGATTTACGGAATTCCTGCCTAAAGCGACCTATCCGCTGCGCGTGGGCACCCATTTCAATACGGCGTTCGCCCTTGCGCTAGCTTTGGATTTCGCGCAGGCAACGGAGCGCGCCAAGCTGGAAGCGCTCATCGAGGAAACGGCCTGGCGCTGGTATAAGCGCGATATGGATTGCCAGGCATGGGAGCCGGGCGGCGACGAGTTTCTGTCGCCGGCGTTGATGGAGGCGGAACTCATGCGGCGGGTGCTGCCGCACGACGCTTTCAGCATATGGTTCGAACGGTTCTTGCCTCGCCTTGCGCAACAGGAGCCGGCGACGCTATTCACGCCGGCCGTCGTGACCGACCGCACCGACGGAAAAATCGCGCATCTCGACGGACTCAATCTGAGCCGAGCCTGGTGCCAGCGCTCGCTGGCAGGCGCCTTGGCCGACGGCGACGTTCGCAAAGCATTGCTCGAGGATTCCGCGGAAACGCACCTCGATGCGGCCCTTGCCCACGTCGCCGGGGACTACATGGGCGAACATTGGCTGGCCACGTTCGCCTTGCTCGCCCTCGAAGCTTGATCGACGCGGATTCGCGATCGCCGGCGCAGTGGCCGGCCGGGGCGCCCCTTAGCCCCTAGCCGGCGCGTTCACAGCATAGCGACGACGCGAACGTTGCCGCTATCGGTGGAGGGGACGACCTTCTCGCCGACGCGGCGGAACGTGATCGAGACGGCCCCGTCGCCCACGCGCAAATTGCGCACTTCGAGCCAGTCGATCCCTTCCGGTAGCGCGGGCTGGTCGATGCGCACTTCGCCACGCTCGGCATCGACCGTCACGCCGAGACACGCCTCGAGCATCATGAACGGTGCGCCCGCGGCCCACGCCTGCGGCAGGCAAGCCACCGGGTATGCCGTGGGCGGCTCGCCGCGCCTGCGCCCCAAGCCGCAAAAGAGCTCCGGCAGCCGCATATCGAAACTGACCGCGGCTTCGAACAGCGCTTGCAGCAAGTGCACGGCGGCTTGCTTGTTGCCGTAGCGGGCCAATCCCCGCGCGCACAGCGCGTTGTCGTGAGGCCACACCGATCCGTTGTGATAAGCCATCGGATTGAAGCGCGCTTGACCGGCCGCCAACGTGCGTACCCCCCAGCCCGTATGAAAGAGCGTCGATTGCAAGTGCCGCGCGACGGCCTCGCCGCGCGCCTTCGTCGGCAGTCCGAATGCCAGCAAGTGACCCGCATTCGATGCCAGCACGCGGCATAGCTCGCCGTGCCCATCGAGCGCGATCCCGTAAAAGTCGGCTTCAGGCATCCAGAACAATGCTTCGACGCGCTCGCGCAGCGCCGTGGAACGCGCAGCATATTGCGCCGCGTCTTTCGTCAAACCGCGCTGCGACGCGAATTGCGCCATCGTGTCGAACGCCGCGCATGCGTAGGCCTGAACTTCCACGAGCGCGATCGGGCCTTCCGGGAACCGCCCGTCGGCATGAAACACCGAATCGTGGCTATCCTTCCAGCCTTGGTTCGCCAACCCGCGGTCCGACTCGCACCGGTAATCGACGAGCCCATGGCGGTTCTTGTCGCAGACGGTCGCCACCCACTGCGCCGCCCGTTCGAGCGCGGGCCACAGTTCGGCGATGAGCGCATGATCGCCCGTGCGCGCGGCATAGGCGCCCGCGAGGACGATGAACAGCGGCGTGGTATCGACGCCGCCGTAATACAACGCGAACGGCACCTCCCCGGTCGCGGCCATCTCGCTCTTGCGCATCTCGTGCATGATCTTGCCCGTGGCGGCGTCGCGGAACTTGGAGTCCTCGCGCGCTTGATGCTCGGCAAGAAAACGCAACACGCCGCGGGCAAGCCAGGGCTGCAACCACAACGTCTGCAACGATGTGACGACAGCATCGCGTCCGAACGGCGTGGAAAACCACGGAATCCCCGCGTATGGGTAAGGCCCCGTCGGCAAATCCGTCGTAAGTAAGCTCAGATCGGCAAACGAGCGATCGAGCCACGCGTTGAACAGCGGATTGCTCGAGCGTAGCCGCGCGGTGGCATGGCGGCGCTCGCGCATCGACAAGTGCGCATTGGCCAGCGCCGCACGCACTGCCGCCCGGCCCACGCGCGGAGGGACGGCATCGATCTGCGTGAAATGCGCGGGGCGCGAGCTATGCGGCGGCTGTGCGACTTGCGCGCCGGGCGGCTCGATATTGCCCGCGCCGGCCACCGTTTGCGTATGCGCGGCCACGGACAAGTAAATCGATACGCAGGCATGCGCCGATAACTGCACCGTGTAATCGGCTCGATCTTCGAACAGATGATCCGGGGCGGGTGCGAATGCGATATCGACCGTTCGGCGGACTCGATCCAATCCGACGTAGGCGAGCTTGACCTCGTCGCCGCTCACGTGTGTCGGTTCGACCGTGCCGTGCTGCGTTCGCTTCAGGCCGCGAACTTCGAACATGTCCTTGAAATCGCTGCCGAAGGAAATCGACAACGGCACGACCGCATCGCTGAAGCCGTAGTTCGTCAGCGTAATCGCTTCGTACAGGACCGTGCCGCAGAGCACGCGCAACCGCTCGACGTGAATGACGCCCTCGGGCGTGCCCTCCCCGCCGAGCGGCGGCAGCGGACGATTCGTCAAATGCGCGGTGAACGAGGTGTTGTCGCTGCTGACGTTACCGGAGAGCAACGAAGGCGCGCGCCCGCCGAACGTCAAGCGCAGTTGCGAGAGCATGCGCGTGTCGTTGACGAATAAGCCGTCGTCGATGCCGTTGATATCGCCGAGCGGATCGTTGACGACGAACGTATCGCCCGACTTCAGTACGTATTGGCTCGTACGTGCGATATACGGATGCTCGGGCGCGATGAACGCGCCGTCGGGATCGCTATGCAACGGGGAGCCGGTTTGCGTGGGGATATCGGTCAGTGCGTCGGTATCGAGCATCGTCTTCTCTCCGGTCGGTTGGAGTTGGCGCTTCGCCACTTTACCGCGTCGGCTCGTTGGGCGCTCCGTTTGAGCCCCTGCCTCGCGGCCGTTCGCTTGCTCCGATTGTACGAAGCGGCGCGTGGGCGGAACAACAGGCGCGGCGGATCTCGCTTCGTGCCTGATGAGCCGCGCAAGCGCGGTGCCTGCGTATCGCGCTAATCGCCGTCACGAATGAATTCGTCGATATGGCGGTTGAACGCGCTCGGATGCGCAAGGTTCATCCCATGCGACGCCCCGCGTATCGTATGCCGCCGGACATCGGGCAGCCACCCTTCGAGCATGCCGACGTTGCGCCGAAAGAGCTCCGGGCTCTTTTCTCCGTCGATCAGCATCGAACGGCATCGCAAACTCCAGGCGGCTTCACGCGTATAGGCCGGCAACGGGTCTTGGAATTGGAGCGGCAACGTCAGGGCGTTGTCGATCGCCATCGCGCGAAAGGCCGACGGACTCTTGGCCCAAGAGCCGACGCGGCTCACCGAATCGACGAAGAGCTGCAAGCCGGCCTCTAAGTCGCCCTGCTCGACGAGTTGCGCCGCCCGCGCGCGCAGCGGGTTGACGGTATCGGGAAACGTGCCCTCGCGCTCGCCGGGTGCCCATAGCGGGCCGCCGGGATCGGCGAGCGTCAGCGTGCGGAGATGCTGCGGATGGCGCGCGGCCAATTGGAAGGCGACCGCACCGCCGCGCGAATGCGCGACGACGTGTGCGGGCCCGCCGCCCAGTCGCTCCAAAAACTGCGCGAGTTCGTCGGCATGCCGGCTCCAACTGAACGGCACCGTGCTCGGCAACGGCGCGATAGGCCAGTAGTGCGTCAGGCTAACGGCCACGCAGCGATAACGCGCGGCGAGCCCCGCGAGCTGCGGCTGCCAATATCGATAGTCGCAAAGCGAGCCGTGTACGAAGAGCAAAAGCGGCCCACTGCCTCGCTCGACGTAAGGCATTCGTAACCCGCCATCCAATTCGATGAAGCGCACTTCGTCGTCGGGAACGACGGCGGCGCGGCCGATCGCGGCCGATCGGGCGGTCATCGCAACGCTTCGGCTCATGCGTCGAACCGCAATTCGACTTCGATCGGTTGCCCCACGGCAAGCGTATCGCCGGCGCCGGCGACGACGATCGCGTTCTGACCGAACGTGACGGCGCCGTCGAGTCGGCTGTCGCCGCGATAAGTGCTCATCGTATCGGTCGGCTCGTTCGGCCAACGCGGATCGGGCGCGCCGCGCGCTTGATCGATCGTGGGAATCGGGCAACGCGAACACGGTTTGACGATGCGCAGCAGCACGTTGCCGTCGGCCGCCGCGATGCTGAGCGTATCGGTGTAATCCTCTTCGTATGCGTCCACGCCCGCCAGAACGACGTTCGGTCGAAAGCGGTTCATCGGGATCGGATCGACGCCTTTGCCGCTCAAGCGCGCGTTCAGATCCGCGAGCGACGCTTCGCCGATGAGCAACAGCGGGAAACCATCGGCAAAATGGACGCCAGCCGTGGCATCGCCGGTCCATTTCCGGCTCGCGAGGCGCTCCACATTAGGGTTGAACCGCACCAAGCGGACCGAGGCCCCGAGGAAATCCGAGAACCAACGCGCCGCGTCGTCGCCCGCATCGAGCGCCGTCAACGTATCGCTCCATACCGTCACCGTAACCGAGGGCGCACCCGCCAATTCCGCGGCGTCCAAGGCGAGCGTGAGCGTTGGCATTCCAGGCGTGCCCACCGCGAGCCCATCGCCGTTCAATTCAGGCCGAACGAGCGCTAGCGCAGGATGCGTACGCTGAGTGACGAACCGCCCTTGCGCATCCACCAGCATCCAATCGCGGTCATGCTCGAGACCGTGAGAAGTCAAACGAACGGTGTCGAGCGAAATACCGCCGCACGATTTGATGGGATAGACGTTGAGTTGGCTGATGGAAGGCATGACGAAGCCCGAGCGGGCCGAGGCGAATAAGCGAACGCCGATGGTAACACCGCATCAAGGCCGACGTTGTTACGTGGGCAAGGGGCCTTGCCCGGCTTCCGACTACTGGAGGAACGACGCCGAATCGACGCAATCGGCAGCCGCCCCTGCCCCGCGCACGGCGCAGGTCAACGGCTCGTTGGCGACACGCACGGCAAGCCCCGTCACCTCGGCGAGCCGCTGATCGAGATTGGCCAGCAGCGCGCCGCCGCCCGTCAATACGATGCCGGTGTCGGCGATATCGGTGACGAGTTCGGGCGGTGCGTTCTCGAGCGCGTTCTTGACCGCCCCGATGACAGCCTTCAGCGGCACGGCCAGCGCCTCGGCAACGTCATGATTCGAGAGCTCGATCGTGCGGGGCAAGCCGTCGCTGAGACTGCGGCCGACAGCGCGCATGCATTCGCGCGGCACGCTTGCCGTCGCCGTACCGATCGTTTTCTTGACGAGTTCGGCCGTCTGATCGCCGATGATCACGCCGTAGATGCTGCGAACGTGTCCGATGATCGCCGCGTCGAACTGATCGCCGCCCACGCGCACCGAACTTTGATACGCGATGCCGCCCAGCGAGACGATGCCGACTTCCGTCGTGCCGCCGCCGATATCGACGACCATCGAGCCGCGCGCTTCGGCAACGGGCAGGCCGGCGCCGACGGCCGCCGCCAGCGATTCGCCGATCAGCGTCACCTTGGCCGCCCCGGCTGCGATCGCCGCCTCGCGGATCGCACGCCGCTCCACGGCCGTTGCGTTGGACGGGACGCAAATCGTGAACTCGGCTCGACGCCCGAACAGCGAGCGCAGCCGGGCCATATCGACGAATTCGCGGAACATATGCTCCGCGGCGGAAAAGTTGGCGATGACACCGTGTCGCATCGGCCGGACGGCCTCGACGTTGCCGGGCGAACGTCCGATCAGCTGTTTAGCTTGATCGCCGACTGCCGTCACTTTGGTTCGACCCGCCTCGGCCGACCGCTGAAAGCAGACTACCGACGGTTGATTGAGCACGATGCCCTGCCCGCGTGTGTAAATGAGGGTATTCGCGGTGCCGAGATCGATCGCCACGCTTTGCGGGAACAGTCGATTGAAAAATGCAGGATGCGACATCGTTGACTCTCTCATGGATGACAACAACGGCATGCGTCCCGTCATGACGGGCGAGGCGCTGGTGTGCTCGTTGCGGGTAGCGCGGTCGGGCCGATGTCCCCTTTACGGCAATAAAGTGCCTAACTTTAGGGGTCGGTAGATTTTTCTTGTTGTGCACCGCCGCACTTACGCTTCGTTTGGACGCCGGCAGCTCAACGTGTCACAACGACGCGCCGTGCGCTGCATCACGTGGCATCCTTCTCGCTGGCATCCGGTTTTCCCTCGCCCGCCTCCTCGCCTATGCGTACGACGTTTCGACGACTGGTTCTCTTGGCTTGCATGCTGCGTTACGGCGCAAAGCTGCTGTGGTCCGCCGCGCCGCGTGAGGACAGAGCGCGCTGGTTCGTGCACCTTGCGTCCCGCTTACATGCGGTCGAGGGCTCGCGCCAGATGCTGCATACGGCGCTCCCGCGCCTCGCGCCGCTCGTCAGTGCGTTCGCCGTACAGGCATTGGCCGATCGAGAGAGCGTCGGGCGCTCGATCCACGACGCACTTGCTCGGCTCGGCACCGTGGAAACCGCGCTGGCGCAGCCCCTGCCGCCCGGCGAAGTCGTTCCCGCGCTCGCCAAAGCCATGGGACGGCCGCCGGATACGGCGTTCGCCTCGGTAGAGCTCGTACCGCTCGAAAGCGGCATCGCCGAGCAAATTCACGTCGGGCTATTGCATGCGCGCGAAAAGGCCGACCGTCCCGACGGCGGCTTCGACGAAACCGCGATCAAACTGCTGCGCGTTAAGGAAGTGGAGCATTTGGGCGACGACATCGCCGTGCTCGGCTGGGTTGCGCGATTGCTCGAGCGCCTTTCGCCCGGCGCGCGCGAACTGCAACTGCATGCTCTCGCCCAAACGTTCGCAGCCGAAGTCCAACGCCGCTTCGATCTGCGCACGGAGGCAGCCAACCTGTCGCAGACGGGACGCCATTTCGTCTCGGATGAACGCGTCATCGTGCCCGAGGTCGTGTGGGCGCTCAGCACCGACGACGTCCTCGTCATCGAACGCATCGAGTCCGTCGCGGTCACCGATATCGACGTGCTGCGCACGCGTGGCGTCGATCTCGAAGCCTTAGCCGAACGGATCGTCGAAGTCGTCGTCGAACAGGCGTTCTCCCACGGCTTCTTCCATGCGGCGCTCGATGCCGGGCGGCTACGGGTCAGCCTCGACGCTCGGACATTCGGCAGGCTCGTGTTCGGCGAGGGAAAGATCATGGCGACGCTGACCGAGCCCGAGCGCGAGTTTTTCATTCATGGGGCGAGCGCGCTGTTCGACCAGCAATACGCGCGGCTCGCCGCCATGCATCGTGAAGCGGGCCATGTCGCACCGAGCACCCGAGACGAAGTGTTATCCGCTGAATTGCGCACGCGGGCCGAACCGCATTTCGCGGCGCGCAGCGAGGATCGCTCGCCGGCCGCGTTGCTCGGACACCTGCTCGGCGCCGTCGAGCCGTTCGATGGCAGGGTCTCGCCCGCGCTTGTCTTGGCCCATCAGGCACTCGTGCGCGCCGAATCGCTCGCCCGCACGCTGGCGCCGGGATTCGATGCATGGCACATCGTCAGAGGCACGCTCAAGGGGCTCGCCCGCGAAGACATCGGCCACCGCGGTTGGCTCAAGCGGCTCGCGCGCGAGCTGCCGCATCTATCGGCGATGCCGCGTCTTCCCAACCTCCTCGTGCATCGGCTGCAACGGCTGTTCGTGGACCAAGAACCGCACGAAACGGCGATCTTGGTCGCGCAGTTGCGCCACGAGCAGCGCGTGACCCGGCGCCTGCTCTGGGCCTGCGCCATGACGGGCGCGCTGCTCGGCATTGGCGTCGTTTGGCTCGCCCGGTGAATCGCCGCATTCGGCGAAAACCGTTCGTCAGTCGGCCGTGTCGGCTCCTTCGGGCACGCGCGCTCTAACTTCCGGCCGCGGCTGCGGCGACCACGATGGCCGTGTTTTCGCGCCGGAATCGACGACGACCAAGTAGCGGCCGGCCCAGGGTGTCACCGCTCGATCGCGGTGCAACACCCAGAGCGCGAGGCCGGCGTCGGCCATCGCTTGATAGTCGGCATCGAGCACGCCGAAATGGTCTAAAAACCGGTCGAGCGAACCGGGTATGCGCACGCACCCCTTCGAATGTCGGATTCCAAGCAACGGTTCGAGCCGATCGGGGTCTGTCGCGTGCATCTGAAAGCGCATAGAGGAAACGCCGCCCTTTCCCCATCCGCGCACGGCATCGTTCCAACCGAAATCGAAAATCCTCATATCGCGCGCGCCGTATCCTCGAATGCCGTTTTCGTTGAGCGTCCCCTCGGCGCGGTAATCCATATTTTGCGGCGTGTGCTCGAACACGCCGATCGGCGTCACGAAATGGTCGTATCGGCCCGGCCAGCCCGTCGATACCGGCGAGGCGCCGATCAGCGTCCAGGCATTGGCCGCGTCGCCTCGAAAATAGATGAACAGCGCTTGCACGTTCGGATTGCGATCGACGAGAACGACGTATTGCCTCGACAACGCGCCAAGCCCTTTTTCCGCCAACGCGGCCTGTAGACGACGTCCATACGCAAGTTGATCGGCGGGCGGCACCGACAACCGCCTTGTCACCACGCTATCGAATTGACTGCTGAGCTTGAGCGCGTCGCGTGGGTCCAGGTGCGCGGCGACATCGGCGGCGTGACGTGCCGCACTAGCCACCGCGGCGGACGCGGCCGATGCCGCTTCGGCCGCCGATGCTGCCGATGCTGCGGAAGCAACCGATGCCGAAGAAGCGGCCGACGCGGGCTTTGCGCCGGGATTGGAAGCCGCGCCGGATGCCGCCGACGCCCCGGCGGCGCTCGCCGCGAGCGCCATTGTGGGCGAGCCGATCGCGCCGCAGCCGATCATACAGCCGATGATCGACGCCGCCGCGCGAGTCACGCCCCTCGTTAGATACGATTTCGACTGCCGATTTCGATTGGGTCCTTGAATGCCTTGAATGTTCTTCGACGAGCGGTCGTGCCCCTGTGCCGAGCGCCGGCCGGAAAGCTTTGCTTCTGTCATTAACGCGATCCGTAGAAAGTGCTTGCCTCTTAACAAGCCAAGCAACTTCCGTGCTTGCGCGTCAATGCTTAACGGCACCGGCCGCCGCATCGTCGATGTCGGGCGCTTCGACCACGGCGAGCGGTAACGTTACGGTCAAGGCGAAGCCCTCGCCCGGCGCCGTGGCGACGCTCAACTCGCCGCCGAGTCGCGCGGCCCGCTCCCGCATACCGATCAGTCCGAACGACTTGCGACTGCGCCGAGCATCGGGCAGCGCGCCGCGGCCGTTGTCGCTAATCTTGACGATGCAAAACGGCTCATCGCGTGCAATTTCGACCTCCGCCTCGCTTGCCCCCGAGTGGCGGGCGATATTCGTCAGCGCTTCTTGCACCATTCGAAACACCTCTGTTCCGCTATCGCGGTTGAAGGCGACTTCGTTGATGTCGAGCTGCGCGTTGACCGCAATACCATGTCTGGCGGAAAACTCGTGGATGAACCAATCGATGGCCGGAATAGGACCGAGATCGTCGAGCATGACCGGGCGCAAATCGGCGGCAATGCGGCGCACCGACGCGACGAGTTGGTCGATAAGCCCATAGATGCTACGCAATGCACCCGTCGCATGCTCATCGAGCTTGCCTTCGATGGTCCGCTCGAAGCGGCCCATGTCGATCTTCATCGCCGTGAGCAACTGCCCCAGATCGTCATGCAATTCGCGGGCGATACGCGTCTTTTCTTCTTCGCGAATGTGTTGAATGTTCGCCGATAACCGTTGCAACTCTTCGCGCGATTCGCGCAGCGCCTCATCGGCACGCCGCCGATCCGTTACATCGAGGATCCAGCCGACCATCCGGTAGGCTTTGCCCGAAGTATCCCAGAGCGCTTGAGCGCGCGATTGAATCCAGCGATATTCGCCGGCGCGGGTACGTACACGGTATTCGATATCGTAAGGGTGCCTGTCTTCGGTATGCGCTTTGAGTGCAAGCATGACCCGCTCGACATCGTCGGGATGAATGATGTCGTAATGCGCACGCATCGAATTGGGCAACTCGTCCTCGTCATGCCCGACGATCTCCCTGAAATGCGGCGATAAATACATTTCGCCGGTCCGCGGATTCCAGTCCCACAGGCCCGCGCTCGCGCCGCTAACCGCAAGCTGGAACCGCTCCTCGCTGGCTGCGAGCGCGGTCATCGCACGCTTGCGCTCGATCGCATAGCGGATCGCGCGGCTCAGCAGGGCCGCTTCGATCTCGCGTTTGAGCACGTAATCTTGCGCCCCTTCCTTGATCGCCACGAGACCGACCGAAATGTCGGCCAACCCCGTCAAGACGAGCACCGGCGTATCGGGGGCGATCTGCCGAAAACGCCGAAAGGTATCGATTCCATTTCCGTCGGGCAAGCCGAGATCGAGCAATACGACGTCGAAGTGCGTACCCTCGGCTAACCTCAGCGCGTCGCGCAGCGACTCGGCACGCTCTAGCGTGTGCTCGAACTCGCTGATGTCGACAAGGGCCTCGCCAATGATCAACGCATCGGTCGGACTGTCTTCAACGAGCAGAACCTTGACGGATGACGGGGTATTCAAGAGCGCACGGGTGGCAAAGTGACGACGCCGAACCAGAAATCACTGATGCTGCGTACGACGTCGATAAATTTCGAAAAGTCGACAGGCTTGGTGATGTAGCAATTGGCGTGCAGACAGTACGATTTCACCACGTCCTCCTCCGACTTCGAGGTGGTCAGCACGACGACGGGAATGTTGCGCAGTTCCGGGTCTTGCTTGAGCTCGTAAAGCACTTCCCGGCCGCTCATGCGCGGCAAATTCAGATCGAGAATGATGAGCCCCGGGCGCGCCGGCTCTCGATCGGCATATTTGCCGCGCCCCTTCAGATAGTCCATTGCGTCCACCCCGTCCTCGACAATGTCGAGCGGATTGAGGACCTTGTATTGCTCCATCGCTTCTCTCGTCAACATGACGTCCGTGGGGCTGTCTTCGACGAGAAGGATGTGGACGAGCTTACCGCTGTCATCGCGTAGCATGAGCAACACTCCCAAGACCGATGCATTAGCCTGCGCTTTGCCCCGCCGGTCGGGGCAGGGTGAAAAAGAACGTCGTGCCCTCGCCCGGCGTGGACTCCAGCCAAATCCTTCCGCCGTGATGCTCGACGATGCGTTTGCATAATGCGAGCCCGAGGCCGGTGCCGGGATACTCGCGCCGTGTATGCAAGCGCTGGAAGATCACGAAAATACGTTCGAAATACTGCTCCGCAATCCCGATGCCATTGTCCGCGACGGAAATCTGCCACGCTTCGCCGGCCGGCTCCGCGGCGACATGAATTTGCACCGGTCCGTCCTTTTTCCGAAACTTGATGCCGTTGCCGACGAGGTTTTGAAACAGCAATGCCAACTGCGTCGGAATGCCCTGTACCGTCGGCAGCGCATCGTGCGTAATCTGCGCTTGGGTTTCTTGAATCACGACCGCCAGGTTCTTGAGAGCAAGCTCGAGCGCGTGCGCCACTTCCACGGATTGCTTCGGATCTTCGAGCCGGCCGACACGCGAATAGCTGAGCAAGTCGTCGATGAGGGTTTGCATGCGCGTCGCGCCATCCACCGCGTGGCCGATGAATTCGTCCGCGCGTTCGTCGAGCTTGCCCTCGTATCTGCGCTGCAAGAGTTGCAACGGTCCCGCCACCGCGCGCAGCGGCTCTTGCAGATCGTGCGATGCAACATAGGCGAACTGCTCGAGGTCGCGGTTCGAACGGGCAAGCTCCTCGGTGCGCTGCCGCAATTGCCGCTCGGCACGCTTGCGCTCGGTGATATCCGCGATCGAACTCAGCACGAAGGTGCCTTCGGACGTTTCGATCGGGTTCAAACCGATCTCGATCGGAAATTCGCTGCCGTCTTGGCGCAAGCCGAACAGGTCGCGGCCAGAGCCCATCGGCCGCGCCGACGGATTCGCAAAAAACGACGTGCGATAGCCGAGGTGGTGCCCGCGAAACCGCTCGGGGACGAGCATCTCGATCGACTGACCGAGCAGCTCGGCGCGCCTGTAGCCGAATAGCCGCTCGGTTTGCGTATTGACGAGCGTCATCTTGCCGGCGTCGTCGACCATGATCATCGCGTTCGGTGCCGCCTCCACCGCCACGCGGAAACGCTCCTCGGCGCGCTCCCGTTCGGTGACATCGTGCAAGACGAGAACCGATCCGACCAGCCGCCCCGATGAATCGAACGTCGGAGCGCCGTTCGCGTCGACATGCGTTCGCGTGCCGTCGCGGCCGATCAACAAGGTCCCGCTCGAATGATCGACCGTGCGCCGCTCGCGCATGGCCACTAAAGCGGGATTCTCGGCTCGGCTCTTATCGCGGCTTCGTTCGAATCGCACCACATCATCGACCGGACACCTCATCGCTTCGGCGGCGCGCCAGCCCGTCAGCGCCTGCGCGACGCGGTTGAAAAACGCGATACGTCCATCGGCGTCGGTCGCCACCACGCCGTCGCCGATACTCGTGAGGGTCACTTCCAGCAGTTCTTTTTGCTCGAACATCGAGTTGGCCGATTTCGAAGCCTCGTCGAGCATGCGACGAGCTAGGTAACCGAACGACAAACAGAGGAAGACGGTCAGCGCACCGGAAGCCAGGCCGATGACGATCGCCAAGTCGCGCGTGTGCCGGGCCGTGGCCTGCCGGGCAACCAGTTGCGCCGCTACATCTTGCTCCATGGCAAGGACGATTGCGCGCGCGTGATCCATGAAGGTCATGCCCGAGTCGTTCAAGACGATGGCTTGTGCAGGCTCGAACCCTTGCGTGCGCCGCAGCTCGATGACCGAGCTTAGCTCGCGCTTTTTCGCATCCAGTAAGTCACTCAGTTGAGCGAGCCGCCGTTCCTGGACCGGGTTGCTCTTGATCAGCGCGTCGAGACGGTCGAGCTGGACGCCGATCTGCGGCTCCGCTTGCAGGTAGGGCCGCAGATACTCATCGCGCCCCGTGATGACATAGCCGCGCTGCCCCGATTCGGCGTCGCGCGCGAGCGACAACAGCCGTTCGAGACCCGTATAGACCTCGTTCGAATGTTGGACCTCGGCTTCGCTGTTGTAGAGCGTGACTGTGCCGACCGCGCCGATACCCGCCGTCACCAGCATAAGCAGGCCGATAAAAGGCCAACCCCATCCGATCCACCGCCACGCCTTGCCGTCGAACCGCTTAACCACGTTATTCATTTCTTCAAGCCTCGAACGTGCATTACGGTGCTTCGTTACAAGATAGTAGGAAATTCGACAGACGAATCCCAGACGCACAGGCGCTATGGACGCGAATTCGCGGCCCTATCGTCCCATGGCGCTTTCGTCTTGGTGGGTGCTAAGCGTCTGCCGTGCCTACGGGACGATAGTCGGTGGGCCGAGCGCCGGTCCATTTACGAAACGCCCGATGGAACGCGCTCGGCTCCGCAAATCCAACGGCGACGGCGATATCGGCAATCGTTCCCTCCCCGCTTTGCAGCGCGGCAATCGCCATGTCGCGGCGTAGCGCGTCCTTGATCGACTGATAGGTCTCGCCCTCTCGCTTCAATTTGCGCCGCATCGTCGCCTCGGCGATGCGCAATTCGGCGGCCAACGCATCGGCCGCCGGCCAATCCGCGATCGGCCGGGCGCGTAGCGCGCGCCGCACGCGCGCCGTCAGCGCATCGGGGTTGCGGTATTTGACGATGAAGCTCGCGGGGGCATTGCGTAAAAAAGTTTTTAGCGATTTCGGCGTTTGAATGACCGGTAACTCGAGAAACGCCGGGGCAAGTTCGACATACGAGTCGCCTTCGCCGAACCGCAGGTCGTCACAGAACATCGAACGGTATTCGTGTCCGGCGGCGGGCTCGGCACAGCTGAAGCGAGCGGCACGGACGGGAATGCGGCGCCCAACGAGCCAGCAGACCAAGCCGTACACGAGGATGAAGTGGGTGGCGTAGGCGAACATCTGCTTTTCGGGCACGCCGTCACGCAGCCGATAGACCAAGCGCACGCGGTCGCTTGCGATCTCCACGTCCGCGGTGATGTCGTCGAGCACGAGCCGCATGAATCCCGTCGCGCGGGCGACCGCCTGCGCACCGTCGCGTGCGGTGAGCGCGGCTTGGCACATCGCGATGAAGCTGCCGCTGCGCATGGGGTGTGAGTCTTGACCGAAGAATTCGTCATCGAGCCCGCGGCCGATCGCATTCCAGAGCGCGCCGTACTGCGCCGACGACACGCGCGCCTGCGGCGACGCGAGCAGTTGCGCCGAAATACCCGCCGACTCGAGCATGGGCTTCGGATCCACGCCGCAGCGCTCGACACAGCGCACGGCCTCCTCCACGAGACTGACGGCGATGGTTCCTTTTTCTTTATCCATGAGTCGTTCCAACGGGCCTAGCGGACTGCCTTGCGATCGCTCCGGTGGCAAATGCGCTCACGCCGATTGAGCGGCCTGAGCATCGAAAGCCGCGGCGAGCCTGCCTACACTTCGACGCGTAGACGGCTTGCCCGACGTACGCGCCAAGACGGCCGGAGCCGGTGCGAGCGTGCACGCGGCGCAGCCGGCACTAAAACGCGACAGTGTAAGGCCCGTACGACCCAGCGCCAAGCGGGCTCCCTGGGCGTGAGGCAGGCGGCCGCGACACAATCTTTTTCGACTCCCTTTCGTACGCTTGCACAGCCATGGATGAGTTCTATACCGAAGAACAACGGATGATCCGCGACACCGCACGGCAATTCGCCACCGAATGCCTCGCGCCGCACGCCGCGCAGTGGGACCGCGAGGGCGCCCTGCCGGCACACGTCGTCCGTCAAATGGGCGAGCTCGGTCTGCTCGGCATGATCGTACCCGCGGAACTCGGGGGCACCTACACCGATTACACCGCCTACGCGCTCGCGCTCGAGGAGATCGCGGCCGGCTGCGCGGCATGCGCGACGATGATGAGCGTACACAATTCCGTGGGCTGCGGGCCGATTTTGAAGTTCGGTAATGCGGCGCAACAATCGCGTTGGCTCGGCGATCTCGCGCTCGGTAAAACGATCGGCGCATTTTGCTTGACCGAGCCGCATGCCGGCTCGGAAGCGAACAATCTGAAGACGCGCGCCGTGCTGGAGAGCGGGCGCTGGGTCATCAACGGCAGCAAGCAATTCGTGACGAACGGCGGACGCGCCGGTGTCGCCATCGTCTTCGCCGTCACGGATCCCGATCTCGGCAAACGTGGGATTTCCGCCTTCATCGTGCCCACGGACACGCCCGGCTTCATCGTGGGGCGGCCTGAGAACAAACTCGGGATTCGCGCGTCGGATACCTGCCCGATTACGCTCGAATCGTGCGCCGTCCCGGAGGAGAACTTACTCGGCGAGCGCGGCGAAGGCTTGAAGATCGCCTTGTCGAATCTGGAAGGTGGACGCATCGGCATTGCCGCTCAAGCGGTCGGTATCGCTCGCGCCGCCTTCGACGCGGCGAAGACCTATGCAAACGAGCGTGTCCAGTTCGGCAAAGCCATCAAGGAACATCAGTCGATCGCCAATATGCTCGCCGATATGACGACGCGCCTGAACGCCGCGCGACTGCTCGTGCATCACGCCGCGCGATTGCGCAGCGCCGGTATGCCGTGTCTGTCGGAGGCGTCGCAGGCCAAGCTATACGCGTCGGAAGTGGCCGAAGACGTCTGCTCGAAGGCGATTCAGATCCACGGGGGCTACGGCTACCTGGAGGACTATCCGGTCGAGCGTCACTATCGCGATGCGCGGATCACGCAGATCTACGAAGGCACGAGCGAAGTGCAGCGCATGGTCATCGCGCGCAGTCTTTGAGCGGCGCGTCTTCCTCGATCCGCCTTGAAGCTGCCGGAAACAGCTTCAAGGCATTGCGACCGATCCGCTGCACTTGCTCGGCGTCCAGTCCCGACGACAAGCGCAACGCACGCATGTTGCCTTCCATCGTCTGGAAACATGTGCAAGGCACGCCGCAATCGGAGCCGTAGACGATATGGTCGAGGCCGGTCATGGCGACCGCGGGGGCGATCGTGTGAATGGAGCCGGTCATCGCCGTATCGACATATAGCCGCGCAAGCTGATTGCGCATTTCCAGTTCGGTGATCGCCGCGGGATTGCCGATCCAAGCTTGCGTTCCGAGGAGCGTCAGCCTTCCCGACAACGCCGGCAGCGCGGCCCCACAGTGCGCCACGATCAATTTGAAATCCGGGTAGCGGCGGAAAATCCCGGCATAAAGCATGTCGACCAAGGTGCGCGTCGTTTCGAACGCAACTTCGAGCAGCGCGCTTGCCCGCCCGAACATGCCCGGGCCATAGGCGTTCGGGTGGACGAACACCACGGCCTTCCTTCTATTCAATTCGGCCCAAACCGGTTCAAGCCGTGGATCGCTCAGGTAGACGCCGTTGTAGCAGCATGTCGTCGCGAAACCGTCGGCGTTCAGTTCCGTTGCGGCGCGTTCGATCTCGGCCAATGCCGCATCGGGGTTGTCCGTAGGCAACGCGGCGAGCAAGCCGAATCTCGACGGATAGCGCTTCACGATAGAGGCACCGAATTCATTCGATTTTTTGAGCCTATCCAGCGCAAACGGGATATTGCTCAACATCTGCATTCGGATATTCAGCCGGTCCATTGCCTCGAGCGTGCTGTCCACGGACCAGTCGGGCGGCTTGGGCCCCACCCAATCGTTCTCTTGCATCGCCTTCCAGCGCGCATCGCTTTCGGCCTCTGTCATGGGCGGCGTAAAATGCGCGTGAACGTCTATCCAATCATTCGATTCCATATTTCTTTCTCCGAAAGTAGCTTGCAAATGGTAGAAACCGAGGATTGGCAAGGCAATCGCGAGAATCGGCCAGAAGATATCGGCGCGCCGCCACACGCGGAACACCCCGCCTTGATCGGCCCCGCGCCGAAGCCCGTTTCCGTGCGTGTCGTGGATTTTCCGGCGGGTACGGCATTCATGCCGCAGTCGGCGCCGTGGGGAAAGTTTTTGTTTGCCGTGAGCGGCGTCGTCGAATTCACTATCGCGGGACGACGATATCTATCGCCGCCGGCTTACGCGCTCTGGATTCCGCCATTCATCGAACACGAATCGAGAACACGTCAAGCGACGCGATACGCGGCTATCTATATCGCCGAGAAGCGATGCGATTCGTTGCCTGCGGAAGTCACCGCGTTGCGGTGTGACGATATTCTTTTTGCGATCGTTCAGGACCTCGCCGCCCGCTCGATCGAAATTCCGACCTCGGTCGAGGATCGGCGCCTCGCTGACGTTTTGATCGACCGGATACGTCTCGCTCGCGAATTCGGCGGCTATTTACCCTTTGTCGACCATCCGGCAATTGCACGTATCATGACGTCGATCGTGCAGACGCCGGGAGACAGGCGGAATCTCGCGCAATGGGCGGAGGAAGTCGCGCTAAGCGAACGCAGCCTGTCGAGGCGCTGGCGCGAACTGGCCGGCATGTCGTTTCACGATTGGCGCCAACGCGCCAAGCTCGTCGCCGCACTGACGATGCTCGAGGAAGGTTTCTCGAATGACGAGATTGCCCGGCGACTGGGTTACAACAGTACCTCGGCGTATATCGCCATGGTCCGGCAAATGACGGGGGCGAGTCCCGAGCGGCTGAGGCGCGAGAATCGCTTGCGGACTTCGTAGCCCCGCGGTTGAGGTTTTCAAGATCGATGTAAATACATGGGCGAGCGAACGCATAAAAGCGATCGGGTCCGCCCCTCTATAAGCGCGCGCCCTAACATCCCTAGCCGAGCCAAGCGAAGGTTTGCTAGGATGGCAATTCTTAAGATAATAATGCGCCACTGAAGATCCGCCGCCCGTGAACGGGCAACGGCAAGTGCCGATGTCCTTGGGGAGGACAGGCGCCTGCATTGTGCGGCATTGGATCCACACCGCGAACCGCCAACGCTACAAACGATAGGATTTTCGACCATGCCCAAATGGATATGTCCCGATCCGACCTGCCATATCTGGGCCTTCGCACCCAGTGTGCGTCCGGTCCACGCAACGGCGGCGAACCCCAATATGCAAGCCAAGGACCCGCACTGTCCGATACATAAGTGCGACCTGGAATATATGCCTGACGGTCCCGGGAGGCCGATGGCGTTGAAAACAGCGCCTGGCCGTCGCTTGGACGCGATCGGTACCGTGGACAAAAAACTTGGAATCCTCGTGGCCATTCACGCGGATTCGGTTCCAATCTACTGCGACTACCATCAACGCAAGCATGTTTATCTTGGGAATTGGCCAGGCCAAACGCCAACCGACAAGCCGGTTTTTTTAGGGGACCAGTTCAGTCAGAGCGAACTCACTCTGTGTAAGCGAATCGCCGCGGCCGTCCCATGGGGGCGATTCGAACGTAGCGTCGGCGGCGTCGATATCATCTTCGATTGCGGCAGAACGATCGTCGGGACCGAGGGCGAAACCGACATTCTTGTGCAGGGCGGCTGGCAGAAAGAAAAAGACGGGCCCGTGATTACGTTCCACGCTTATCCCATCGCGGACGCGGGGTCGCAGGCCAATACATTCAAGAGTTGCAAAAGAGACGGTAGGTACTTGCGGCTGTAACGCTAGGCCTGCGCACCAAACAGCAGGCTTCGCGCCCGGACGGCGTATTCATTTCAAGCTAGCGACCGGCCTTGCGCACGCTGCAACGCGGCCTCGCTTGGCGCCGTCTCGCGGACACATACTTTGTTGCGCCCTGCCCGCTTCGCCTCGTAGAGCGCAGCGTCCGCTCTCATGCTCAGCTGGTCTAGCGCCTCGTCCGCTTGCCAAGCGGCTAAGCCGCCACTCATGCTATATCTGCACGGCCCAGCCGCTGTCGTGACGGAATGTGCGTTGACGGCGGCACGTAGCCGTTCCGCAAAGCGCCGTGCATCGTCCAACGCCGTTGCGGGAAGCAATACGGCAAATTCCTCGCCCCCCATGCGCCCGAGCACGTCGCCGCGCCTCAGTTGCATCTGGGTCGCGCGCACGAATTCGCGCAGCACCGTGTCGCCGCCGGCGTGGCCGAGCGTGTCGTTGATCGATTTGAAATGGTCGAGGTCGACGATCAAAAGCGAGACGGGCAGCCCTTGCCTTTGCGCGTCGGCCAACTGTGTTCGCGCGACGGCTTCGAAGCCCTTACGCGAAAGCGCTCCGGTGAGAAAGTCTCGATTCGCCGCCTCGCGGGCGTCGGCGAGCAGCTTGTCGTGCACCATCATCATTGCGGACATCGACAGGGTCGGCATCACGGCCGCGCCGGCGACAAGCATGAGCACGCTCCCGGGCAAGGCGAACATTAGCGGAGTCGACACCCCGGATAACGTCATGAAGTAAATCCCGCGCGCGCACTGACATGCCGCGAATAGCAATGCCATCCAAGCGGTCACCCGGTAGGGATAGGCGGACCGCCCAGGTGGACGATACCGGAGAACCAAAAGTGCGACGGCGATGCAAACCGCGGCGGTAAAGAGCGTCGTCACCAGCACGCGAACTGGAATGCTGTCGACGGCGTAACGCCAATACACCAGAGCGCCGCAAAGCGGCACGAGCGACGCCATCCAGGCCGACCAACGGGCCGGGCGCCCCAAAAATCGCGCGCAGCCTGCGTAATACGTGACTGCCGCCAATGCCATCAACATATTCGCGACGATGACGGACAGGATGTCGGTAATTCGCCCACGCATAAGGATAAGCGGCAACGCGGCTACCATCGCGGTATTGGCTGCGAGCCACTCGCGCACGCCGGGTATGCCCGATCGAACGAGAGAGCCGAGCAGCACCAATAAGACGATGCACATGAGCGCGGATGTAGCGATAGCAACTGCGGGATCCAGCATCGATGTGAGACCGCGTGGACGAAAGAAGTCGATGGCCCGAACTCGAGCCCAACGGTTGTCATGATCCGTCGGATGTTGATGTTACACGACGGATAAGTCAGCACGCCGCACGATTTGCCGTCGTGCGATGCGCATGCGAGATTGTCGACGATACTGAAACGGATGTCGAACGCCTGATGCCGGACGATCCATGCTCGCCTCATGAGTGCCGCGGTCGTCGAACGAGCAGGCCTCCAATCTGTGCCGCAACCAGGCGAACTCGTCCGTGGCGTCAAGCTTTTCCTTGGCAAAGGTACGGGTAACCTTTGTCAAGCGGTAGTAGCGTGATGCGCCATCTCCCTTATCGGCCACAACGAGCGACTTCGACACAAGATTTACGATACCGCCCAATATCATCGTCGCATCGAACTCTTCGCATGAAATAACTTCGCATGCGGATTTCAAGTCGAACGCACCATCCATGATCGCAAGCCGGCGCAGCACGACACGTTCGAACTCCGTGAGCAAGCCATAGCTCCAGTCGATGGATGCTCTGAGCGTCTCGTGCCGTGCAGGCACGGAACGCAGTCGGTTCGAAAGCGCAAGGATCAGGGTGTCTAGGGCTGCCAACAAGTCGTCGACGCCAATTGCCGCGGCCCACTGAGCAGCGAGTTCGATGGCAAGCGGTAATCCGTCGAGTTGCCGGCATAACGACGACAGACACAGTAGAGAAGCATGATCCGCGCAAGCAATAGCACCCAGGTTGCCGCACTGACGCAAAAATAGCTGCACTGCGGGACTGGCCAGGATTTCGTCCTCGCCGGCTTCGGGCCCAGGTAGGCTTAGCGGTTGTAAGCGATAGACGCGCTCGCCGGCGATCCGTAATGGCTCACGCGCGGTGACGATAAGTCGCACATTCGCTTGCTCGGCACACAATGCTTCGCAAACCGCCGCGGCTTCGGCGATTACGTGGTCGCATCCATCCAACACCAGAACCGCGTATCGGCCCGATAGCTCATTCAATCTCGACGCCAGGCCGCTCTCGTCTTGGCGCCGATGCAGGCCCAACGTCTCGGCGATGGCCTGCGCCACAGTTGCGCCTCGCGCTTCCGTGGAAAGATCGACGACGCATACTTGTGCGCCCAGACCCGTTGCATACTGGCGTGCGACCTCTCGTGCGACGGAAGTCTTGCCGATACCGCCGGCACCAACGATCGTCACGATCGGATCGGCCTCGACCATCTCGAGGATTTCCTCGACTGCACGATCTCGACCCACGAGCATAGCGTTCGTAAGAGGTTTCGTCCGGTAAGAGGCAAGCGCGCTCGGCGCCGTCGTATCCGATACGCTCTCCGGTCTCGGTCGAGCGAGACGGTACCCGCGCCCCGGATCGGTTTTGATCCAGCCGTCCTTGCCGCCCAGGAGTTTGCGAAGGGCCGAGATATGCACCTGAATGTTATTGTCGACAACGAATGTGGTCGGCCAAACCGCCCGCATGATCTGGTCCTTCGTGACCAGCCCGCCGTCCGCTTCGATCAACAATTCGAGGATATCCAGCGCTCGCATACTAATGCGCTGGAGTTCGCCATCGACGAAAACCTCGCGACTCTCGAATGAGACCGCTATACGATCGAACGTATGCATGCTGAGCCTGCCTAATTGATTGACGCTCAATCCCCTGCCGGCAAACGGACCGGGGCGCTCCACTGCTCCGATCGATTCCACCGCGATAAACGTCTCGCTTTGACCGGAGCAACTACGCAGGCATCGTAGTATGGGCAGCCGCGACCTTCCATCATTCCATCGTGTGAGTTGGATTGCCCTATAGACCGAGTCCGTACCGACGCATCGCACGCGGCAATTGGCTGCGTGCAAATTGCCGCGCCATCGTTCTATCTAGCGGGACCTCACTTTAGTATTAACCGCTCTTTAGCTCTTTCGCTCATGCGGTCGGCGCAAGCACACCTGCGCGCACTCGCCTTGCTTTCAGCGGGAGATCGGATGGAGGTCGCGCCGCAGCGTTGGGATCGCCGTGCGGAGAGGCCGCAGGGAAGTAGGTCCGCCTAGGAAAATATTGGCGATACGCCGCGGCGGCGGCGATCTAAAAGGAGATCGGACTCAACGCCGACGCATTCTGAGCGCGTGCTCGATGCAGCGCAGGATATCGGTGCCTTGAAACGGTTTGGTCAGAAAACAAGCCGCATCGAAATCGCGCGCACGCTGTTGATATCCTTCCTTTACGAAAGCCGTCATAAAGACGATAGGCACGCCGATGCCGCGCGAACGCAATGCTTCACATAAGGCAAAGCCCGTCATCACGGGCATCTGAATATCGGTAACGATGCAGTCGAATTCGTCGAGTGCCTGCGATTCCAATAACTCTGGGCCGCTTGGATACAGTCGTACCGCGAAATCGAAGGAGCGAATCAACTGACCCATGGCCTCTCTAATGGATACGTCGTCGTCAACGACAGCGATGACCGGGGTGGTATTCACTCAAAATTCCTGGGTTCTAGAAGCAGTGACAAGGTCGGATCACGCCTCCACCGGATATTCACAAGGGTAGCGACAAGCAACACGTCGCACCATCATACGGTAGTCGGATACAAGCCGGTCGAGCGAACACACTCCGGAAGGCGAACGGCACGGCACGGCCGCGGGGCACTCGCCCGACCGTCGCTTTCATCGGGCTTGGCGGCGCAACGCTATGACGCCTTGTCTATCCTAATACTAAGGTATGAGTCGTGAATTGCGCGGGAGCCTCGTTTCGAGCAATTAGCAAAATTCTTTTCATAGAGTCTATGCTAGACTGCGCCGTAAATTTAGGTGCGCATCATCCCTCGGCACATCACCCGCGAGTGCGCCACAGGGTTGACGCAGTCAAGCGAAGGCCGATACTCAAGCCCCTAGAGCTGACTGGAGTTTTGATAGTGACACGCAGCAATCTCGAGATAAGTGATACGAGCGTGGATGACGACGCGATCGTCCTCGTCGTCGATGACGACGACAACGTGCGTAACAGCGTCTCTAGCCTCTTGCGTTCGGTCGGCCTCAACGTCGCGCTGTTTGCATCGGCTGCCGAACTGCTGAAATTCCCCATTCCCGACGTTCCCTGCTGTCTGATACTCGACGTAAGGCTTCGCGGCCCGAGCGGCCTCGACTTGCAAGCGCAACTCACCGAGCAAGGCGTCGGCGTGCCCATCATTTTTATGACCGGGTACGGGGACATCCCGATGACGGTCGCAGCGATGAAAGCCGGCGCCGAGAATTTCATGTCGAAGCCGTTCCGCGATCAGGATCTGCTCGATGCGGTCTCGGCCGCCCTCGAGAAGGATCGGACACGCAGACAGGGGCTGCGCACGATCGAGGAAATCCGAGCCAATTACGCGACATTGACGGCGCGCGAGTCGGAGGTCATGGGTCTTGCGGTGACCGGATTGCTAAACAAGCAAATCGCCGGTGAAATCGGAATCAGTGAAGTAACGGTCAAAATCCACCGCGGTCAAGCGATGCGCAAGATGAAGGCGCGTACGTTTGCGGATCTCGTGGTCATGGCCCAGCAACTCGGCATCCGTAAGACGGGGTAATCGCCGAGGGATGGGTCTTGTGGCCGCTCCTCGCACAGCACCGAATCGCCACCATCGACACCGTGACCGCAAGTGCCGCTCATAGCATGCGGGCAATCGCTTTCGATGCGCAATCTCCAACACCTGAATCCGGAAACCACGAGCGTTGCGCGTCGACAATACGGCGCTAGAGAGTTCGTGTTTCGCCTACCCATCGCCTCACAAAACACGAACTGAAGCTTGCCGCACGGCGCTGGGGCTCAATGCCCAACACGACGGTAAGGAATTTTTATAACGCTTCATTTCGCCTATTCACGCGCAGCGTACAAAATCAATTCCATCGGGTTCGCATATGACGGTCCGATGGACGCCCCTCCATCGACCAAAGATTCCGTTTCATTCATGCGCACCGCTACGTCCGTTGCAATTCGCGCAACGTTGGATTGCGCAGATACCGGATTCACGCGCGGACGAATCGCCGATAACTTCCTGCATGAAGATACCCACATCGACGGAGATTGAAATGTCCGAAACTCATGCGCTATTCGTCCCAATTCAACTGGGTCGTCACACGCTACCCCATCGCATCGCCATGGCGCCGCTCACCCGTTCTCGCGCCGGTCAACCCGGCAACGTCCCGACTTCGATGAACGTCGAATACTATCGGCAGCGCGCAAGCGCCGCGCTCATCGTCACCGAGGCGACGCAAATCTCTCAGCAGGGCCAAGGCTATGCATGGACTCCCGGCATCCACACGGCCGAGCAGATCCGCGGATGGCGCGCCGTAAGCGATGCGGTCCATGCCGAAGGCGGCAAAATATTTCTACAGCTATGGCATGTCGGACGCATCTCCCATCCCGTCTTTCAGCCGGAAGGCAGCCTACCCGTTGCGCCGTCGGCGATACCGGTGCCGGGCAAGACGTTTATCGCCGACGAAAACGGCAACGGTATCTGGGTGGACATTCCGATCCCGCAGGCGCTGACGCTCGGCGGAATCGCTGCGATCGTCGACGATTTCCGCGCCGCCGCCCGCAACGCCATGGCAGCCGGCATGGATGGCGTGGAGATCCACGCCGGTAACGGATACCTGCTCGATCAGTTCATCAATAGCAACAGCAATCGCCGCGACGACCGATACGGCGGCAGCTTCGAGAACCGTGCACGCTTGCTGCTCGAAGTCGTCGATGCCGTAAGTACGGAAGTAGGCCACGCGAACGTCGGTGTCCGGCTTACACCTATGGGACGTTTTATGGGAATGGGAGACGAGACCCCCGAGGAGACGTTCGGCTACATCGCGCAGCATTTGAACGATCGTTCCCTCGCGTATCTGCATCTTGTCGAACCGGCCATTGTCGGCACGGAAAAGGACGAGCAGTACGATCCCCGTTGGGACAGCATCATCAAGTTGATGCGCGAACGATTCGAAGGCGTGCTGATGCTTGCCGGCGGCTATACCCTCGACTCGGCGAAACGGGCGATCGAAAACGGACGGGCGGATGTCATCGCGTTCGGCCGCCCCTTTATCGCCAATCCTGACCTTCCCCAGCGGCTGCGGGAGGGCTTCGCCCTCAACGAGCCCGATCCCAGCACATTCTTCGGCGGCAGCGAAGCCGGATATATCGATTACCCGGCGCTCGCCCTCGAATCGCGTTGACGAAATCCGGCCTGGCTCGTACGCCGAAGCTAAGCGTGCAAGCCAGGCCGAGCGCCGTCCTTGCCGAAGCGTACCTGCATTCGAAGCGGAATTTGAATACCGTTTTTCGCGGCGATCATTTCCGCCGCGATAGAGACTGCAATTTCAGGCGGCGTACGACTGCCGATATGAATGCCGGCAGGTCCATGCATTCTCGAGATGCGCTCGTCGTCCAGATCGAATTCGCGTAGACGCGCGCGCCGCGCATCGTTGTTTCGCCGCGAACCGAGCGCACCGACATAAAAGGCACGCGTTCTCAGTGCCTCCATCAGTGCGAGGTCGTCCAACTTCGGATCGTGGGTCAAGGCAACCACGGCGCTTCGTTCATCCAAACGCATCGCCGTCACGACATCGTCCGGCATCTCGCGGACGAGTTCGACGCTTGGTATATCCCATGTGTCCACATACTCCTCGCGCGGATCGCAAACGGTCACTTGAAAATCCAGACCGACTGCAATATGGGCCAAATACCGCGAAAGTTGTCCGGCTCCGATGACGAGAAGGCGATAGCGCGGACCGAGCACCGTCCGTAGCGCTTTTCCATCGAAGTGAATGCCGTCGGACACGGATGCCGGTGCGAGCGTTGCCGCTCCCGTGGCAAGATCCAACGTACGCGTCACGAGACGTCCGGCCCGCAAGGCATCCAGTAGCGCAGCAATGCCGCTCGAGGCGTTCAACGGCTCGAGTACGAGTTCGATCGTACCGCCGCAGGGCAATCCGAACCGATGCGCCTCCTCTGCCGACACGCCATAGCGCTCGGTGTATGGGCGCGTGGCGTCGATACGTCGTTCGCGCACCCTCGCGATCAAGTCGTCTTCGATACAACCGCCGGACACCGATCCGATCGCGAGTCCGTCGTCGCGGATCACGAGCATCGAACCCGGCACGCGCGGCGAAGAACCCCATGTTTTGACGACCGTCGCAAGCAAGGGGCGGCGGCCTTCCTCGAGCCATTGATACGCCGCGCAAATCACGTCCATGTTCACACTATCCATGACACCCCTTGAATGTCTAGCAATGAAGCATCCCTCCCGAACGACGGCGGGATCGCGCACGAGTAACTCATCGTCTCGAAAAATCGTGGCGATTGACCCTCGATACGGCGATGCATAGTAGTGCGAGGAGCACTGAAAATTCTTTAAGGCGCGCTGAATTGTTCTTTACACGCCGCAGGGTACCTCCTCCCCGCGAGGCGTGAAATACCTGGCGCTTGCAAGCGTGGATTGCGCGGCGTAGCCAGCCTCACACTGAACGGCATGATCATTGGAAAAATTAAGAGACTCGTTCAGGACTATTCAGAGCCCGCCATGCGATTCTTATTCGGCCGAACTGGAACGTTCGAGCCTTGAGGGCTTCCCTCGTTGCACGGAGCGCAACGAGGGTTTGCGTCCCGTGCACATTCCGTTGCGTTCGACGTACAGCTAATCTGCATCAAAGGAGTCTTTGAATGTCCTCCCCAACGCATGCGCATTCCGGTGACGAGCCCGCCGCCAAACTCACCCAAGGGCTCATTGCGCTATTCGCATTCAGTTGCGGAGCGATCGTCGCAAACCTCTATTACGCGCAGCCCATCACGGAACTCATCGCCCCCTCGCTTCATATGTCGGGCGGCCTCGCGAGCCTGATCGTCTCGCTTACGCAGATCGGCTACGCGCTCGGGTTGTTCTTCATCGTGCCGCTCGGCGACCTGCTTGAAAACCGCAAGTTGATGATCGCGACCGCACTTGTCTCCATCGTCAGCCTCGCGGCTGCCTCGTTAGCGGAGTCTCCGGGATGGTTCCTTGCCATATCGCTTTTGATCGGCTTTAGCTCCGTCGCCGTCCAGCTTTTGATTCCGCTTGCAGCCCATCTCGCGCCGCATCATTCGCGGGGTCGCGTGGTGGGCACGATCATGGGCGGCTTGCTGTTGGGCATTTTGTTGTCGCGCCCGATTTCCAGTCTCGTTGCGGACCATTTCGGATGGCGCTTCGTATTCGGCGCCGCCGCGATCTTGATGGCGCTCGTGACTTCGGTTCTCGCGCTAACCATTCCGCGGCGGCAGCCCGAACATAGCGCCAGTTACTTCGAGCTCATCGGCTCGCTCTTGTCTCTCGTTCGAACGATGCCCGTGTTGCGTCAGCGAGCGCTCTCTCAGGGGTTGATGTTCGCCTCGTTCAGTCTGTTTTGGACCGCCGTGCCGATCGAGTTGACCCGCCACTACGGCTTCTCTCAATCTCAGATCGGGCTCTTCGCGCTGGTTGGTGCGATCGGGGCAACGTCTGCACCTGTCGCGGGACGCCTCGCCGATGCCGGCCATTCGATTCGCGCAACCTTTATCGCGCTCATTGCGGGCGTACTTTCATTCACGCCCGCATTGATTCACCTATCTTCAGGTTCATATGGATTGGTCGTGACGGGAATCGTGCTCGATTTCGCCGTACAGATGAACATGGTGCTAGGCCAGCGCGAGATCTATGCCCTGCACGCTGCCAGCCGCAATCGACTGAACGCGCTCTATATGACGACGATCTTCATCGGCGGAGCGCTCGGTTCGAGCGTGGCGAGCGTGCTCTTCGAACGCGGCGGCTGGACCTTGATAGCGATCGTTTCGGCCATTTTCCCGCTGATCGCTCTCGGTCACTTCCTGTTCGTCGCGAGATCCCATGCGCCGAGCAAACCCTAACCGCAGCCGCGCCTAACGTTCATCACCATAAAGATATATGACCATGTCAACGATGCAAGGACGCCATTGCAATGAATCGTAGACTACTTTGGAGCGGTATCGTCGGCCTGATCGTCGCGGGTTTGGCGCTTACGGCCGTCATTGCCTATGAACCGTCGATTGCCCCGATCGCGCCGCCTGAGCCGAGCGGGTTCGATACCGGGCTTAAGCAGGAGGGCGCGCGTATCGTGGCGCTCGGCGATTGCGTGGTGTGTCACACGGCGAACGGCGGCCGCCCGTTCGCGGGGGGATTGCCGCTGCGAACACCGTTCGGCACGATCTACGCCACCAACATCACGCCCGACGCCGAGACGGGTATCGGCAAGTGGTCGGAGGCGGCTTTCATGCGCGCGGTACGCTACGGCATTTCGCGCGATGGCCATCAGCTCTATCCGGCGTTCCCTTATGTCCACTTTACCCGCATGTCCGACCACGACATTTCGGCGGCGTACGCGTATCTGATGAGTCGCGAACCGGTCCATGCTAGGACGCCGGCCAACCACCTGATCTTTCCGCTCAACTTCCGGCCGTTCGTGGCATTTTGGAACGTATTGTTCCTTCATCCCGGACCGCGCAAGACCGACGCCGCGCAGGACACTCAATGGAGCCGCGGCAAGCTGATCGTGGACGGCCTAGGCCATTGCGCGTCATGCCACTCGCCGCTCAATGCGATCGGCGCCGAGGAAGCCGGCCACGCGTTCGACGGCGGTATCGTCGACGGCTGGGAGGCCCCCGCTCTCAATGCGCTCGGCCGCGCCGCTCAACCATGGACGAAGGAGCAACTCGTCATGTACTTGCGCACCGGAAGAGCGTCGCAGCATGGCGCCGCGGCCGGTCCGATGCGTCCCGTCACACGAGATCTCGCCACCGTCCCTGAAAGCGATGTCGAGGCAATCGCCATCTACATCCTTTCACTCCAAAAGGCCAGCCTGCCCGCACCGAAGGCGGATTCCGTTCATCAAGTTGCCGATTCCGAACAGCGAGGGGCGATTTTGTTCAATGCTTCTTGCGCGCAGTGTCATGGTGCGGGTTCGCCGATGCAAAGCATCGGCCAGCGCCCGACGCTGGCTTTCAGTTCGGCGATCGATGCCGGCACGCCACGCAATGCCGTTCAGACGATCCTGAACGGAATCAACTGGCATGGCGAGGATGCGACCAATTACATGCCGAGCTTTATCCATATCTACGACGACCGGCAAATTGCCGATCTCGCCTCGTATTTGCGTAGCACCTATTCGAACAAGCCAGCCTGGCTCGAGATCGAGCCGATGGTCGCAAAGCTCAGGAAGGAGGACAGTGCGCCATGATTTCCCTCAACGTGAATGGCGTGCAACACACGCTGGACATCGACCCGTCGACGCCGCTCCTCTACGCGTTGCGTAACGACCTGGAGTTGCACGGCGCGAAATTCGGCTGTGGGATGGGGCAATGCGGCGCCTGCACGGCGATCGTAGACGGCGAGCCGACGTTCTCCTGCGTCGTGCCCGTCGGCGCTATCGGCACGCGGCCCGTGCGGACCCTCGAAAGCCTAGGCACACCCGATCACCCAGGGCCGCTACAGAAGGCGTTCGTTAAGCATCAGGCGGCGCAATGCGGGTATTGCATCGCGGGCATGATCATGCGCGCGCAATCGCTGTTAGAGCGGAACCCTCATCCCACCGAAGAGGCGCTGCGTGCGCACATGGAACCCAACCTGTGCCGCTGCGGCACACACATGCGCATTCTCGCCGCCATACGCGAGGTAGCGGGCTTACCCGAACCTCAAGCTCACCCAGCGTCGGCTCAACCTCTTTAGAAACGAAGGTTTCACGATGAGCAACCCATACGATTCCGTCGATGAGAACCGGCGGCGTTTCATGATTTCAGGCGCATTGTTCGTTGCGTTCAGCATGGCGCCCACCAAGGCGCCGTTCGCCCAAGAGGTCATTGCGGACGAAGGCGCGGCGGTCCATATCGGGAAGGCGACTCAAGCGTTGGCGGGAAGCTTGAAGACGAACCCGTTCCTCGATGCCTGGATCAAAATCACGCCCGAAGGCAAGGTCACCGTTTTCACGGGTAAAGTCGAACTCGGAACGGGCGTACGCACCGCCCTGCTCCAAATCGCCGCCGAAGAGTTGGACATGGCGCCCTCGCTGATTACATTTCTCACTGCCGACACCGGGGCATCGCCGGACGAGGGACTCACGGCAGGCAGTCATACGATTGCCGACAGCGGCACCGCACTGCTCAATGCGGCGGCGCAAGTGCGAGGGTTGCTCGTCGATGCCGCTGCGGACCATTTTAAGGTCGACAGGTCGAAACTCGTCGTCAACGATGCGGTCATCCGCACGAGCGACGGACGGCAGATGACTTATGGCGAAGCGGTCGGGATCGTCGATCTGCATCGCATGGCGACGCCGGCATCGCCCCTTAAGGATCCGAAAACATTCCGGACGATCGGCACCTCATTGCCTCGCATCGACATTCCTTCGAAAGTCACCGGCGGTGCAAGCTACGTCCAGGACATGTCGCTGCCCGGCATGCTTCACGCGCGTGTCGTCATGCCCCCTGTCTACGATGCGAAACTGCTTTCCTTCGACGAAGCGGCGATCGCGAAGATGCCGGGCGTCGTCGCGGTCGTCCGCAATGGGAGCATGCTCGCCGTCGTCGCTCGAGGGGAGTGGCAGGCGGTCGTGGCCCAGCGCGCGCTCTTGGCGGGCAGCAAATGGACGCCGGGACGCGCCCTGCCCGATCCGAAAACCGTTCACCGGGATCTCAAGAAGCTTTCGACCCAACAAATCAAAATCGCCGACCAACATCAGTCGACGCCGCCGGCGGTCAAGACACTGAACGCGCGCTTCACCAAGCGCTATCTCATGCACGGCTCCATCGGCCCATCCTGTGCCGTCGCGATGTTCGACGGCAGTGCGCTGACCGTTTGGACCCATTCTCAAGGGGTCTATCCGCTACGCGACGCACTCGCCGAAATGCTGTCGATGGAAAAGTCGAAGGTGCGTTGCGTTCATACCGAAGGCTCGGGGTGCTATGGACACAATGGTGCCGACGATGCCGCCGCCCATGCCGCCCTGATCGCCGCGACGATGCCCGGTCATCCCATCCGCGTGCAATGGATGCGCGAGGAAGAGCACACGTGGGATCATTTCACGCCGGCGATGGTAACGGAACTCGAAGCATCCATCGACGCACGCGGCAAGATCGTCGATTGGAAATACGCGCTATGGAGCAGTTCGCACAACGAACGGATCGTCAATGCGGGGCGCTTGCTTCCGGCGCGAATGCTCGAAAAACCGTTCGTGCCCGCACCATCCACTCCCATGTTGCAACCCGAAGGCGGCGGCGATCGTAACGGGATCCCGTTGTACTCGCTGCCGAATATGTACGTGATGAACAACTTCTCGCCGACGATGCCATTGCAAACGTCGGCGATGCGCTCTCTCGGCGCACACGTCAATATATTTTCGATCGAAAGCGCCATGGACGAGCTCGCCCATATGGCGGCTACGGATCCGGTCGAGTTTCGTCTCCGGCATATGCAAGATCCGCGCGCACGGGAAGTCATCGCATTGGCCGCGCAGAAGTTCGGTTGGCCCCGTCCGCCGCGCGCCCGCAATCGCGGTGTCGGCTTCGCATTTGCGAAGTACAAAAATTTAATGGCGTACGTCGCCCTCGCGATTGAAATTTCCGTCGAGCCCGAAACCGGTCACGTGGTGCTGGAGCAGGCCGTGGCAGCCGTCGATGCCGGGCAAATCGTCAATCCCGACGGAATTCGCAATCAGATTCAAGGCGGCATCGTGCAGTCTGCAAGTTGCACGCTATACGAGGAACTGCGCTTCGACACCGAACGAATTCGCAGCTTCGACTGGGGCACGTACCCGATCCTGCGATTTTCGTCGGTTCCCAAGCGTATCGACATCCATTTGATCGATCGACCCGGCGCACCGTTCCTCGGCGCGGCGGAGGCATCGATGGGTCCGACGGCCGGCGCACTCGCGAATGCACTCTTCGATGCGACCGGCAAGCGAGTGCGCGACATGCCGTTGGCCGGCGAGAAGCTTCGCAAGCTGATCGACGCTTGATCAGAAAAATCGTTCTCGGCAAGCACACGTACGCGTGCAGGAACGGGCTGCGGCCAAATAACGCCGCCCCTGCACGTCGTGCGAGGCACAAACCGCACCTTGGCGCCAGAGCGAACCGGCGCCGAAGCGCCGGTCCACTGCAATCCGCTCAAACCAAGTCGAAGCGGTCGAGATTCATCACCTTGCCCCATGCGGCCACGAAGTCGTGGATGAACTTCTCGAGCGCATCCGCGCTCGCATACACTTCGCTCAGCGCCCGCAGAACCGAGTGAGAACCGAATACGAGGTCGACGCGCGTCCCTGTCCATTTCAGCGCCCCCGTCTTCCGGTCGTGACCCTCGAATAGTTCTCGCTCCGGCGAAACCGCCCGCCACTCGGTAGCCATGTCGAGCAAATTGCGGAAGAAGTCGTTGGTCAACGTTCCGGGCCGATCGGTCAGGACGCCGTGGGCATCTTCACCCGTCCGTACGTCGAGCGCGCGTAGGCCGCCGACGAGCACCGTCATTTCCGGCGCAGTCAGCGTCAACAATTGCGCCTTGTCGATAAGCAGCGCTTCCGCCGTCGCGCGGTAGCGAGCCTTGGCGAAGTTGCGAAAGCCGTCCGCATAGGGCTCCAACATTCCCATCGATTCAACGTCGGTCTGTGCCTGAGAGGCGTCCATACGACCAGGCGCGAACGGCACCGTAATCGTATAACCTGCCCGCTTCGCCGCCTGCTCGACACCGGTTGCGCCTGCCAGCACGATCAGATCGGCGAGCGAAATGCGTTTCTCTCCCGTTTGCGCGGCGTTGAACTCGGCTCGTATGCTTTCGAGCGCTGTCAGCACCCTCTCCAACTGTTCCGGCCGGTTGACTTCCCAATTCCTTTGCGGCTCGAGCCGAATGCGCGCACCGTTGGCTCCGCCACGCTTATCCGATCCGCGGAAGGTGGACGCGCTGGCCCAGGCAGTCGATACCAGGTCCGCCACGGAGAGCCCCGAATCCGCGATCTTCTGCTTCAACGAAGCGATATCGCGAGCATCGACGAGCGGATGATTCACTGCGGGAATCGGGTCCTGCCAGATCATCTCCTCGGCCGGCACCTCCGGGCCCAGATAGCGAGCGCGCGGGCCCATATCGCGGTGGGTCAGCTTGAACCACGCACGCGCAAAAGCTTCCGCGAACTTCTCCGGATGCTCCATGAAGCGCCGCGAAATTTTTTCGTAGATCGGGTCGAAGCGCAACGACAAGTCGGTGGTCAACATCGTCGGCTTGATCTTCCTCGACGGGTCGTGTGCGTGAGGGATCGTCGCTTCCGCATCCTTGGCGATCCACTGGTTGGCGCCGGCCGGGCTCTTCGTGAGTTCCCATTCGTAGCCGAACAGATTCTGGAAGAAGCCCATGCCCCACTTCGTCGGCGTACTAGTCCAAGTCACCTCGAGCCCGCTCGTGGTCGTATCGGCGCCACGGCCGGTGCCGAAACTGTTTTTCCAGCCGAGCCCCTGGTCCTCGAGTGCGCCGCCCTCGGGTTCGGGTCCCAAGTGATCGGCGGGACCCGCGCCATGCGTTTTCCCAAACGTATGACCGCCCGCTATGAGCGCAACCGTTTCCTCGTCGCTCATCGCCATGCGTCCGAACGTCTCTCGGATATCGTGCGCCGCGGCGATCGGATCCGGGTTCCCGTCCGGCCCCTCCGGATTCACGTAAATCAGACCCATCTGCGCCGCGCCCAACGGGCTTTCCAGATTGCGCTCGTGCTCGACTGGGCTCTTCTCGCCGCCACCCCGCGCTTCCTGGCCTGCGATGCGCTCCTTACCGCCGGCGTAACGTAGGTCGCCGCCTAGCCAGGCTTGCTCGGTACCCCAATAGACGTCCTGGTCCGGCTCCCAGGTGTCCGCCCGGCCGCCGGCGAAACCGAACGTCTTGACGCCCATGGTCTCGAGCGCGACGTTACCGGCCAAAATCAACAGGTCCGCCCACGAAATTGTCTGACCGTACTTCTGCTTGACCGGCCACAGCAGCCGGCGCGCTTTATCGAGGCCGGCGTTGTCGGGCCAACTGTTGAGCGGTGCGAAGCGCTGCTGGCCCCGCCCGGCGCCGCCTCGGCCGTCGCCCACACGATAGGTGCCGGCGCTGTGCCAAGCCATGCGAACGAAGAGCGGTCCGTAGTGCCCGAAATCGGCAGGCCACCAGTCCTGCGAATGCGTCATCAACTCGGCGAGATCTTCTTTCACAGCCTTCAGATCGAGGCTATTGAATGCTTGTGCATAATTGAAGTCGGGATCGAGCGGGTTGGAGCGGTTCGAGTGCTGGTTGAGTAGATCCACACGCAACTGCTTCGGCCACCAATCGCGATTGGTCGTCCCGCTGCCGGCAACCCGATTGAACGGGCACTTTGCTTCTTCGGTCATACTAGTTCCTCACTGGTCGTGTTTGAGCGTGCAATATCGTGTCACCTGGCGCCATTAAGCGCATTAACACGACCTGAAATGTTCTGAACTAGCTTTGCCCCAACCGCGCTTCGATTTACCGTCGTTCCAACCCTGGGTCCGAACGCGCGAAGGACGCCTTGGTCGCGGTCGGCCGTCCCTAGACTCGAACTATCCTTTGAATGGGTTCAGGACGCGGGCGCCCGTTCCCGCGAAATCATCGACATTTCGCGTCACGACGGTGAGGTCGTGAATCAATGCAGTTGCAGCGATCAACTTGTCCAACGAGTGCTCGGGGTGTGGGACACGTAAGCGTCCCCACAGTTGCCCTATCTCTTCGTCCACGGCTAGGATGTTCGAGGCAAACTCACCAAGCACGCCCTCGAGCCACTTTTCAAGACGCGTTGCCTGGTGCTCATCGCCTCGGTGGCGAATGATCTCCACCCCGCGCCGGAGTTCACCGACTGTTACCACAGAAAGGTAAAGGTCAGCGTCCTTCTGCGCAGCCTGGCGGAAGAATGCCATGACGCCCTTGTCCGCTCGATCCCGCTTTCGTACTTCGTTGACGACGTTGGTATCAACCAAATACATTCGCCGCCTCACCGTCATCCAAGCGCGTAAAGTCGGCATCGGTGCCGACGTTCGGAATACTCATCAACACTTCCGCAAACGTCTTACGCTGCGGTCCGCGTAGCGCCTTTGCCAAAATCTCGCGATGCTCGGCTTCCGCGCTGCGCCCATGAGCTGCGGCCCGCTCACGAAGACTTTGAACTAGTCCCTCGTCGACGTTTCTCACCAGAAGATTTGCCCATGCTTCACTTCACAGTCGGTTTGCTATCAACGATAGCATTGGTACCGCATAAGTGTAATCATTGATAGCACACCATGGCGAGATAGTGACATTCGCTCCCAAATGACGTCCCCGTCTGCGACTGCGCAGAGACGGTTGCGGACTACGCGACGATATGCACGGCCCGCAATCCAGCCTACCTAAAGTTCCATTCTTCTATCGAAACTGTAACGCGGCATTACTTACCGGTTCATCGCGACTACGCAGCGAAACAGGAAAACGCCTTATATTTCAGTGGTTATCGATCGTTCTAAGACCGGAGCGGCACACCCCGTCACCCATGCGCACAACCTGCGTTTTTAAGGATCGCTTAAGGCGCCATGTCCAATATCTGCCCGCAGCCAGACGCGATGGAGGCCGGCCCAATGACTGACTCGAACGAACACGCCACGCCGCGCAAGCCGCGCACTATGTTGCGGCGCATCCTAAGCCACCACGAAATCGCCACGCTGCTGCTCTTGCTGCATGCACCGATCGACGTTTCGGCCAAGCCCGAGATTCCCATGCTCCAAGAGGCGGGGCTCGTCGAGCCCATCGAGCATGAATCGGGTACCACACGCTTCCAATTGACCGAAGACGGCACCGCCGTCTTGCGCGGGCTCGGGGTCAATTAAATCTAGCCCGCCGTCCCCCTACTCCGCCCTTGCGCTCAGCGGGTGGCAAATGCGCTCATCCAAAGTGAGCGTCTTGAGCATCGAAAGCGGCTCCGCCGCTGACCTACACTTCGACGCGTAGTACATCGGCATAGGCGGCCCAAGATTCGCCGTGCCGGTCGCATTGACGCAGCCGCATCCATCAATAAAGGAAACGCGCGGGTACCATCGGCAAGGCCATCCGGCCCTGCGCGGGCCCAGCGCGGCTACCGCGAAGCATGGGATCCGAACACGCGAGAAGAACGCAAATTCGGATCGACGGAGACAAGGATGAACGCATCACAGCGCTTTCTAGCCGCGCGCGATTTCCTGCTGCGCCACCGGTCGGATTACGACTACGCCTATCGTCACTTCGCGTGGCCCGAGTTCGACGAATTCAATTGGGCCATCGACTATTTCGACGAAATCGCCCGCGACAACCATGCCTGCGCGCTCTGGCTAGTCGATGCCAGCACCGGGGAACACACCAAGCTCTCTTTCGCGCAGATGTCCGAGCGCTCGGCCCGCATCGCGAATTTCCTGCGCGAATTGGGCGTCGGTCGTGGCGACCGCATCTTGCTGATGCTGCCGAACCGGGTCGAGCTATGGGATGCGATGCTGGCCGCGATCAAACTCGGCGCGGTCGTGATGCCGGCCACCACTCAGCTCTCGACCGACGATTTGCGCGAGCGCCTCGAAATCGGTCAGCCGGCGTTCGCGATCGTCGATGCGGCCGAATGCGGCAAGCTCGCCGGCATCGAGACACCGCTCGTCAAGCTCGTGGTGGGTAGGCAAGACGATGCCGATGACCTGCCAGGCTGGCGCCGCTTCGAAGACGGCTATGCCGCCTCCCCGGCCTTCGAGCCGCTCGCCGTCACGCACGCGCGCGACCCGATGCTGCTGTATTTCACGTCGGGTACGACCTCGAAGCCCAAGCTCGTCGAACACACGCAAGAAAGCTCCCCCGTCGGTAGCTTGTCGACGCTTTACTGGATCGGCCTGCAACCGGGCGACGTTCATTGGAACATCAGCTCGCCCGGTTGGGCCAAGCACTCTTGGAGCAGCTTTTTCGCCCCTTGGAATGCACAGGCCTGCATCTTCGTGCTCAATTACGCCCGCTTCGACGCGAAGACCGTGCTCGATACGCTGACGCACAACGGCATCACGACGCTCTGCGCACCGCCGACCGTATGGCGGATGCTCGTGCAGGAGCCGCTGGCGTCGTATCGCATCTCGCTGCGGGAGATCGTCGGCGCCGGGGAACCGCTCAACCCGGAAATCATCGAACGCGTCAAGGCCGCTTGGGGCATCACGATCCGCGACGGCTACGGCCAAACGGAAACGACTTGTCAGATCGGCAATTCGCCGGGGCAGCGCGTCGTGCCCGGCTCGATGGGACGTCCGATGCCCGGCTATCGCATCGAGCTTGTCGATCCCGACGATCACCTTGCCGAAGAAGGGGAAATCGCCCTACCCCTTGGCGCGCCGGCCGATACGACCGGCGCGGCCGAGCCTTGCCGCCGCCCGCTGGGCTTAATGACGCGTTATGCGAACAATGCCGATGCGACGGAGCACATCATGCGCAACGGCCGCTATCACACATCCGATGTGGCGATGCGCCGCGACGACGGCTATTACGTGTATATCGGCCGCGCCGACGACGTCTTCAAATCATCGGACTATCGCTTGAGCCCGTTCGAGCTCGAAAGCGCGCTGATCGAACACGAGGCCGTCGCCGAAGCGGCGGTCGTGCCGAGCCCCGACCCGCTGCGGCTCTCGGTGCCGAAAGCCTATGTCATGCTGCGCCACGGCTATACGTTCGGCCCGGAACTTGCCCGCAGCATTTTTGCGTTCTCACGCGAACGTCTCTCGCCGTACAAGCGCATTCGGCGTCTCGAAGTATATGAGTTGCCCAAAACGATTTCCGGCAAGATCCGCCGTGTCGAGTTGCGCCGCCGCGAGATCGAACGCGGCGAGGCGGTCGAGCGATTGGCAGGCGAATATTGGGAAGACGACTTCCCCGAGCTGCGCTGATCTGCATACCATGCGATCGACGATCCAGCTCAAGCCGCATTCCCATCCGGGCGAGTGCTCGCCCTCGCGCGGCGCGTCTGTCCGCCCGCGCATTCCAATGAACCGATCAGGAGCCTATCGATGAGCCTTCCTTCCTCCGCGGGCACGAACCGCCCGACCGTCATACTGCTGATCAACGGAGAATTCGTCGAATCCGTCTCGACCGAGTGGCGCGACATCGTCAACCCCGCCACGCAAGAAGTGCTGGCGCGCGTGCCGTTCGCGACGCTCGCGGAAGTCGATGCGGCCATCGGCGCCGCACAAGCCGCTTTCGCGCAGTGGAAGTCGACCCCGATCGGCGTACGCGCGCGCATCATGCTCAAATACCAGGCGCTGATTCGCGAGCACATGCCGCGCATCGCGAAAATCCTCACGGCCGAGCAAGGCAAGACGCTGCCCGACGCAGAAGGCGACATTTTCCGCGGGCTCGAGGTCGTCGAACATGCCGCGTCGATCGGCACGTTGCAGCTCGGGGAGTTCGCGGAGAACGTCGCGTCGGGCGTCGATACGTACACGCTGCGCCAGCCGATCGGCGTTTGCGCGGGCATCACGCCGTTCAACTTTCCGGCGATGATCCCGCTTTGGATGTTCCCGATGGCGATCGTCTGCGGTAACACGTTCGTGCTGAAGCCGTCCGAACAGGATCCGCTGTCGACGATGGCGCTCGTCGAGTTGGCCCTCGAAGCCGGCGTGCCGCGCGGTGTGCTCAACGTCGTGCACGGCGGCAAGGAAGTCGTCGATGCGCTCTGCACGCACGAGCACGTCAAAGCAGTTTCGTTCGTCGGCTCGACGGCCGTCGGCACGCATGTCTATACGCTGGCGAGCGAACACGGCAAGCGCGTGCAATCGATGATGGGCGCCAAGAATCACGCCGTCGTGCTGCCCGACGCCAATCGCGAGCAAACGCTCAACGCGCTGGCCGGCGCGGGCTTCGGCGCGGCGGGTCAACGCTGCATGGCGACGTCGGCAGTCGTGCTCGTGGGCGAGGCGCGCGAGTGGCTTCCCGACCTCGTCGCCCGCGCGAAGACGCTCAAAGTCAATGCCGGAACGGAGCCGAATACCGATGTGGGCCCGCTCGTGTCGAAGGCCGCCAAGGAACGGGTGCTATCGCTGATCGCCAAGGGCGTCGAAGAAGGTGCGACGCTCTTGCTCGACGGCCGCGACGTGCGCGTCCCAGGCTTCGAGAACGGCAACTTCGTGGGCCCGACGATCTTCTCCGACGTGACGACGGAGATGACCGTCTACCGTACGGAAATCTTCGGCCCCGTGCTCGTCGTGCTGTGCGTCGAGACGCTCGACGATGCCATCGCGCTCGTCAATCGCAATCCGTTCGGCAACGGTGTCGGCCTGTTCACGCAAAGCGGCGCGGCGGCGCGCAAGTTCCAAAGCGACATCGACGTCGGACAAGTCGGCATCAATATCCCGATCCCGGTACCCGTACCGATCTTCAGCTTCACGGGTTCGCGCGGCTCGAAGCTCGGCGACTTGGGCCCGTACGGCAAGCAAGTCGTTCAGTTCTATACGCAAACGAAGACGGTCACCGCACGCTGGTTCGACGACGCGCCAGCCACCGGCGGCGTGAACACGACGATCAACCTGCGCTGAAGACAAGGCAGCGGCCGCGAACCGTCGGTCATCGATCGACGGTTCTGCGCGCTCGGCTCGCACCGCACACGGAGAGATTCGCCATGAAGATTGGATTCGTCGGGTTGGGCAATATGGGTGCGCCGATGGCGCGCAACCTGCTGAAAAGCGGTCATACGCTGCAAGCGTTCGATTTAAACGAAGGCGCGCTGCACACGCTCGCCGAGGCGGGCGCCACGGCATGCGCGTCGCCGAAGCAAGCGGCCACCGATGTCGAACTCGTGGTCACGATGCTGCCCGCGGCCGCGCACGTGCGCGCGGTGTTGACCGATGAGCAAGGCGTGCTGGCCGGCATCGCACCGGGCGTCACGATCGTCGATTCCAGCACGATCGATCCCGCAAGCGCGCAAGCGTTCGCCAAACTCGCGGCGGCACACGGCAATCCTTTCGTCGATGCGCCTGTGTCGGGTGGCACGGGCGGCGCGGCGGCCGGGACGCTGACTTTCATGGTCGGCGCAAATGAAACGCTGTTCGCCGAACTTCAAGGCGTGCTCGGCGCGATGGGCAAGAACATCGTCCGATGCGGCGATACCGGCATGGGCCAAGTTGCGAAAATCTGCAACAATCTCCTGCTCGGCATCACGATGACGGGCGTGGCGGAAGCCATGTCGCTCGGCACCGCGCTCGGGATCGATCCGAAGGTATTGGCGGGCATCATCAATACCTCGACCGGCCGTTGCTGGAGTTCGGATACGTACAACCCGTATCCGGGCATCGTGGAGACGGCACCGGCGTCGCGCGGTTATACGGGCGGTTTCGGTGCGGATCTGATGCTCAAAGACCTGGGGCTTGCCGCGGAAGCGGCTCGCGGGGCCAAGCAGCCGATCTTTCTCGGTGCGCTCGCTCAGCAGCTCTATCAGGCGATGAGCGCGAACGGCCAAGGCGGCCTGGATTTTTCCGCGATCATCGCGCTGTATCAACAACGCGCGGCGCAGCAATGAAACGTGCGCGCCTGCGCTTACTGTCGTGCAAGACTATGAACGGAGACAATGAATGAACGCACGTGTCGAACTCTCGGATGCCGGACGCGACGGCGGATCGAGCGCCGCGCCGCCGGCCGAGGGGCGCGTGCTGAGCCACGTCGTCAATGGCGTCGCGATCCTCACGCTAGATAGGCCGCACGCGCTCAATGCGCTCTCGCATCAGATGGTTCGCGAGCTCGCGCAGGAAGTCGAGCGCTGCCGCCAGGACGACACGATCGTCGCGCTGGTCTTACGCGGCAGCGGCGAAAAGGGATTTTGCGCAGGCGGCGACGTACGCGCGCTTTATCATGCCGCCAACGCCGGTCGCGTCGAGGGCGACGACGGCTGGCGGCAATTTTTCATCGACGAATACCGGCTCGACTTCGCGCTGCACGCCTTTCCCAAGCCGATCGTCGCGCTCGCCGACGGCATCGCGATGGGCGGCGGCATGGGACTCGCTCAAGCCGCTTCGCTACGAGTGGCGACCGAGCGCAGCAAGATCGCGATGCCCGAAACGCGCATCGGCTTCGTGCCGGACGTCGGCGCAACGCGTTTTCTGAGCGTCATGCCGGTCGAACTCGCGCTATACGTCGCGCTGACGGGCGCGGTCTTGACGGGTGCGGACGCGGTACGCTGCAATCTCGCTGACGTCTGCGTCCAAAGCGTATGGCTGCAAGGATTCGAAGCCCGCCTGGCCGCGCTGCCGCCGGAGCAAGTCGGCGCCCGTCTGCGCGAGGCGTTCGTGCCGCCCGCCGCGCCGTTGCCGCCCGCCCCGATCGAAGGCGTGCTGCGCGGAATCGAAAAACACTTCTCGGCCAGCTTGACCGTGGACGAAATGGCGGCCTCGCTTGCCGCTACGCTAATCTCGAACCCACCTGCCGAAATGCGCGCATGGTTGCAGACGGCGCTCGAGGCACTGCACGGCTACTCTCCCACGATGCTGCACGTGACGCGCGAAGCGATCCTGCGCGGGCGGCGCATCACGCTGGCCGAGGCCTACCGGATGGAGCTCGGGATCGTCTCGCGCGCGATCGAGGAAGGCGATTTCCGCGAGGGCGTACGCGCGCATCTCGTCGACAAGGACCGCAGCCCGCGTTGGCAACCGGCCTCGCTGGCCGAGGTACGCCAAGAGCGGATCGCGCACTTTTTGCGCTCGCCCTGGCCCAGTGCAAAGCATCCGCTCGCCGAACTCGGCGCACTGCCGGCGATCCGCTCGTCGCAGCTCCCCTCATAAGCGTCGAACCGAAGCGCGATAGCGGCGCCCGCCGGAGACCGAAAATGAAACGGGCGACCGATCGGCCGCCCGTTTCATCTCATCTTGCCGCCCAGCGTGCGATTAAACGGAGGCGATGAGCCCCATCGCGATCGCCTTCACGACGGCCTGCACCTTGTTCGTCGCGTTCAGCTTCAACAAGACGTTGTTGACGTGAAAATTCACTGTCCGCTCGGAGATGCTGAGGATTTGGCCGATTTCGCACGCCGTCTTGCCCTCGCCGGTCCAGCACAGCACTTCGCACTCGCGCGGCGTCAGCACGACGCCGGCTTCGGGCGCCAATCTCGGCACGAGAAATTCGCTCATCAGCGAATGCGACAGATTCGCGAGCCAGCTCGCTTGCAGGGTCAAATCGTCGACTTCCTCGGTACTGAGGGTATCGGCGTGCCGCGCCATCGTCAGCAATCCGTAGACACCGTGCGCCGCCCAACTCGAATGCGCCACGCCTACGCGCAGACCGAAATCGCGCGCATCCGTCCATAGGCGCGGCGCGTTCGCCGACGCTTCCGGCCAAATGATGAGCCGAGAGCTCGTCATCCCCTCGCGCACCGTCGGATCCACGTCGATGAAGTGGTTTTCCTGATAGTGCTTCATCCACCCCGACGGGTACGTATCGAAGATGGCGACCGCCGGATTCGAAACCGGCAGGGGTACGCGAATGCCGTAACAGCAATACTCAAAACCGAGTCGCTTCGCCAACCCCGCGATTCGGTCGAACAGTTGCCGCTCGTCGGTCGCCGAGCGCAACTGTTCGTAACTATCTTGCCACCGCAACGGCGATTCCATGAATACCCCAATTGATAAGTAACACGGGACACAAGGCTGTCATAGTTGCCAGGTCTCACAGCTGCGACGGGCTGCTACAGTCCGGCGCATGAGACATCCTTCCGCCACGCTGCCCAGCCACCACGTCGACGGCTATGTCCGCCTCCAAGAGTGCGCGCTTGCCGGGCTTCATTTCGTCCATGTCGCCTCCGCGCTCGACGACGGACTGCTCGCGGAATTGCGCGCAGAAGGTGTCGACGCAAACACTGCCGGGTACACCGAATGGCAACGCCCGAGCGGCCCCGGCGCAGCGCACGTGACGCTCGGCTGGGACTGGTACGTCGATCGCGGAACGGGCGCCCTGCTGGTTGCCTGGAGCGACATTCGCAGCAACGTCATGTGCATCGACCCGCGCGGTCTCGACATGGGCATGACGCATACGGCTCAAGCATTGTTGCGGCGCGTCGCCGGCCTGAACTGGCCGAACGCCGTCGCGCAAGCCGCGCTTGCCCCGTGGGGCACGCCGCTTACGTACGGTCCGACGCTCCAATAACGCCGAGCCGGGCTGCAAAATCGGCACGCCCGCGCTCGATTCATCTGTAAATTTATCCACAGGTCTCATTTATAAGCAAATCGCCGGCTCATTTCAATCTCATTATTAGTTTCGACTGACTTGCCCAAAAGCGCTGCGCCGCTTTGGCAGGGAAATGTGCATCCATTGTAGTCCTGTCAACGTTGACAGTTACCGACCCTCGGAGCGCGCGCTGTAATGCGCTCATCAAAAATCAAAAGCGAGGGATTTCATGCGGACTTCTGTTCACGGCGACGGGCGACTGCCCGAAGATCTCGATGCTGCGCTGGCGCATTATCGGCACCGGATTTTCGTCGAACTGCTGGGATGGCGTCTGCCGTGTGCCGATGACCGCTTCGAGCGAGACCAATACGATCGCGACGACACCGTGTATGTCGTCGCCCATGACGAATCGGGGGCCATTTGCGGTTGCGCGAGGTTGTTGCCTACTACCCGTCCTTATCTGTTGCAAGAGCTTTTTCCGTCGTTATTGGCCGACGGCATCGCGCCGCCCAAAACCGCCGACGTCTGGGAACTGTCTCGTTTTGCGGCGAGCACGTCCGATGGGGCATTCGGGGACGAAGCGGGGGCGTGGGCCGTGCGCCCGATGCTCGCATCGGTGGTCGAGTGCGCCGTCAAGCTCGGTGCGCGTCAGCTGATCGGGGTAACGTTCCTCAGCATGGAGCGGCTGTTCCGTCGCATCGGCGTGCATGCTCACCGGGCCGGTCCTGCGCAGCGGATCGACGGCCGCATGGTCGTCGCTTGTTGGATCGATCTCGATGTGCAAACCCTAACGGCGCTCGGGTTGGATCCCGCTCTCATCGAACGAGCCGAGGACTGCGAGTTGGCTTTGCAAGCCTGAGCCTGACGGCTTCGCGGCTGACCGCTCCGTCGCGAGGCGCGGCGGCCATGGCACTGTTCCGCGTGTACCCGCCCTCTTCGCGGGCGTGCCGGCACGCGCGATCGGCGCTTGCCCATGGCAAGCGCCTCCGCAATCAAGGCGGCGGTCCCGGTACTCGGTCCCCCTCTAACGTCTTGCTTCGCGCGTCGCGTCTCCATAGGGCGACGCGCACCTCGGTCGTCGCTGCTGTCGGCCTGCGTTATATAGAAGGAGATACACCGTGACCATTACTCGCGACGTGCCGGCACCCGTTTCCCATGACGACTTCGCCTCACAAGCTCGGATCGAGGTGCGGTATCTCGACCGTCCGTTGACGATGCCACTCGCGCGGCTCGATCGGCTCGGACTGACCGTAACGGTCGACGATGCCGATCAGCCGGCCATCGGCTTACCTCGCCGCGCACTGATCGTTGCCGACGGGGAGACGCTCTGCGAGTTGCGTCTTGTCGCTCGCAGAGCGAAGCCGTTGCACGGCGGCACGTTCGCGGTCACGCTGCAACCGTCGCGCGCCGACGATCATGCGTTGCTTTGGCAAGCGCTGCGCGCCTATCAGATTCACCTGGGTGCCGTGGCATCGGGCGACGAATCGGCTCGATGGACATGCCCCGCCACAGCGGAACCGGCTTGTACGGCGTCGCATAACGGGCGTATGCCGTGCGGCGCCGACAGCGAAATGTACGTTCGGATGGAGGCGAACGAGCGCGGACGCGCGACGGCTTCGGTATGGGCCGGCGAAGCCGATCCGTACAGCCTCGTTTCCTGTGACGCCGCATTCACGTTAGCCAGCCCGGAGGACGCATGGTTTTTCTCTCATTGGCTCGACTATCACTTCGCCGAAATTCGCGCATGGGCAAGGACGAGCGATGCGACCGCCGATCTTCGGGAGATCTTCATGCGCGTGGTCGATCACGAGGTCGAGATCCGCTTCGTGTTTCGATGCACGCAGGCGGCCGTCCGAGGCTGCGCGGAGACCGCTTGTAGCGGCATCGAGGCGGAGGCGGCACGTCAGTTGGGGATGACGGTGGAGCATTGGTTATCGGGCTCCACCGCCTCCTCGGCTTCTCCGATCGGATGGTGTGGGCGCGGCACCGTGCGAAGCTCGCGCGCTGGTAGCTATTCGTTTTCTTCTAAATAACCATCCGAGGGCGGCGAACCCATTCAACCGCAACCAATAGCGGTGGGTTCGCCCAATTTCCGAGAATTCCGAGAAAGTCAGCGAACAGCGAGTCCCGCTGTCACCATCAAACCGCTCGTTCCAAAAAATTGCGTTTCGACACGAAGCGCGCCGATGCGATAACCGAGCGCGGGAATGACTCCGGGAGAAAACCCACCGCAATTGAGCGGCACCTTGTTCTTGTACCTTCCTACGTAACCATGAATCAAACCGCCCACCACCTTCCCATAGAATCCCGAATCCCCGACATACCAAAGGTGGCCGACGTACAGGGTTTGAGAAAACTGTCCGAATGAATTACGGAATAACGCTCCTCCATACAACCACCCGCCTTGCTTGCGCAACTCCGCACCGATCAGTGGAGAATACCGAAGGTGATCAGGATCGTGTCGATAGCGGGCGTTATAAATATTTGTTTGCAATGTTATTTCATCGATTGATTAAAAAACAGCTGCCTGCACCGCCATTGCGTAGACGCTTATCGATATCGACGACAACATCAAGCATACGTTCTTTGCCTTTTTTATCAAACACACCTTCAGCCGCGACATTCTTTATTCGCCCTGTGTCAATTTGATAGACCGTGCATTAAAACAGACCGATACCGTCGATCCGCTTTAAACGAAAAACAGCCGCCGACCGACCGGCTACGTCGATCGCCCGCACTCAGCGTTCGAAATGGCCCAAGCAAGGTGTGTCAAGCGTGCGAGCGGGGAAACGATGTAGGCCTCGATACATCCCTCACGCCGTTTCGGAGATGCTAGTCCCCGGTACCCGCCGCCTACAAGCGTAAGTTGAGAGGGAAACCATCCTCCATAGGACGCGTTTTCTTAGCCCTCATCATGTGGGATATGCAATCGAGTTGCGCCGGCCCTCGGATCATTCTATTTTTTTCGATTTACGGGATTCGATCTTTAATTGTGCTGCACCTTCCGCCCACGGGTTTACACATCGACGTTCGAACCCATTTCTAGAGGATTCCTTTGAGACGTTCGTTCGAATCTGGCATTGCGCGAATATCGGCTTATAACTCACTGTATGAGTCACCAACTTGGCTGCGATAGGCGCGCGCATTTCGCTCGCACGTCCAGCCAGCCGAGAAGATTCGGTATATTCGAACACGGGAGGCCCCGATGGCAACCGAGCAACCGGCACGCGTGCCGTGGACCGATACGAAGCGCTATTGGTGGATGCTGGGCGCGCTGACGATGACGCTGCCGATCCTTGCCGCGCAGCAGGCGCTGTCGACCGGCTGGGCGATCTTTTGGTGGTTCGGGCCGATATTCGTCTTCGGGGTCATCCCGCTTCTGGACGTACTGATCGGCGCCGATAAAGACAATCCGCCCGAATCGATCGTGCCTACGCTCGAACGGCAGCGCTACTACCGGTACATCGTTTATCTGGCCACAGCGATCGCCTATCTTTCATTCGGATGGGCGCTATGGATCGTGACCACACGGTCCCTCGCTTGGTACGACTACATCGGCTTCGCGTTATCGCTCGGCACCGCTACCGGCGTCTCGATCAACACGGCCCATGAGCTCGGTCACAAGACCGATCGATTCGAGCGCTGGCTGGCGAAAATCACGCTCGCCCCTGTCGCGTACGGCCATTTCTTCGTCGAACACAATCGCGGCCATCATGTTCGCGTCGCGACGCTGGACGATCCGGCCAGCGGCCGCTACGGCGAATCGCTCTGGTCGTTCTTGCCGAGGACGGTGCTGGGCAGTATCGCTTCCGCGTGGCGGCTCGAACGGGTGCGACTCGCACGCACCGGCCGTTCGCCTTGGACGTGGCGCAACGAGGTACTGCACGCCTGGGCGATGACAGCGGCGCTATGGGGCATCGCGATTGCATTGTGCGGCGCGAAGGTCGTCCCGTTTTTGTTGATTCAGGCCGTGTACGGCCTATCGCTGCTCGAAGTCGTCAATTACGTCGAACACTATGGGCTTGGCCGTAAGCGGTTGCCAAGCGGGCGTTACGAGCGCTGCATGCCGGAGCATTCATGGAATAGCAATCACACCGTAACCAATCTGTTCCTCTATCAACTCCAGCGGCATGCCGACCATCATGCAAATCCGACGCGCTGCTATCAAGCACTGCGCCACTTCGACGACGCACCGCAACTGCCTGCGGGTTATGCGACGATGATCCTCCTCGCTTACGTGCCGCCGCTCTGGTTCCGCGTGATGAATCCACGCGTCCGGGCGCACTATGGAGCCCACTTCGCGCAATCGAATATTCAGCCATCGATCCGCCAAAGGGTCCTCGACGAAATCGCCCGCTCGCGTGAAGATCGCCACATCGTTCCGGACGATATACAGTGAGGTAGCGGGTTTGGCTTCATACGCTACCGCATCTCAAAGGCGACACCATTTGACTCCACGGGACGTCCATGCGAATCGAAACACCGCCCTCTTTCGGAATGTCCGCTTTTGCGTTGAGGCAACTGGAAATCGCCGACAAACCCGCCTGGTATGAATATCTCTCGATTCCAAGCGTGTACGAGCACACAAGTTGGGCGCTACGTTGTGCAGACGACCTCGATCCGCAATTTTCCGCGTTTCAATCGACGGCCATCGACTCGGCTCGCCGCCTTGCCATTGTCGAAACGAAATCTCTGCGCCTCGCGGGAACCATCGGATTTCATACCGTTTCCGATACGAATCGATCCGCGGAGCTAGCGTACGACCTTAGCCCCGAGTACTGGGGTAGAGGCATCGGTGCGGCGGCGGCCGCCGCGCTGGTGGAATGGGCGCAACGGGAATACGGATTCGTCAGAATCCAAGCCACCGTGCTGACCGCCAATCGTCGATCGATACGCGTGCTGGAAAAGTGCGGCTTCCAATACGAGGGCCTGCTGCGCGCCTATCGCATGGTGCGCGGCACTCCGGGCGATTTCAACATGTACTCGGTCGTGGCGGGACTGCCATCGCAGTCGTCCGACGCGGCATCGACGCCCATCGCCGGACGCAGCCACGCAGGCACGTCGAACTCGTAGCTTGCGATCGAGCACTACACCGCACGTGCCGCTCGTTCATGTTCGCCTGCCGTCAATGCAAGCCCCACGAGCGCACACACCGGTGCCGCCAACGCCCAAAATCCCGCATACCGGAAGCCGAACGCGCCAGCCGTCGCACCGATCGCGAATGCGAGGATGGCCGGCATCATTTTTTCGAAGCGCGCACGCGCCGACACGCGTAGGCTCTCGCCAGCGTTGGGCGACAGCATATCGACCACGTCGAGAATGGCCTGCGTGACATTGCCCGTCATCACCGTATTGGGCACGCCTGCGCGCTGGATCAAACGCGAATGCGCGTTTTGCACCCCCATCGCCAACGCGCCCAGCACCCCCGCCACTATCGTCGGCAGACCGTCGGGCCGGCTGGTCGGCGTCGACCAAACCCCAGCCACACAGAAACCGAACATGAGGACCGCTTGTACGGTATAGAGCCACCGCGCGCCCTGCAAAGCGCGCCGACCGGACAGCGATCGCACAAGCAAAGCGCTAAAAACGACTCCGCCGATGAACGCGGGAAACACAATGAGCTTTAGCAAGACACCTTGGGCATAGCCGGCAATGCCGGCACCGATCAGCACAAAGTTGCCGGTCACGTGCGCGGTGAATAGCCCGTACAGCGCGACAAAACTGAGCGTATCGACGAAACCCGCGATCGCCGCCAGTAACGTGTCTTCAGATTTCATGTTGAGAATCACTGAGAACGGTCGCGAGGACGAGCGCGGCAATTAGGCCAAGATGCTCGAAAAAGCTATTGAGCGCCATGAAACGCGCGGCTCCGATGTGGTTCCAGAAGTCGTTGGCGACGAGCATCGCAACGACTGTCAGTACGCCGAGGCCGCCGGCGCCGAACCACGTGAAGCGACGAAAGATGACGCACAGGGAGCCGAAGATCTCGACCGCAATAGCCAGCACGGCCCAGAGCGCAGCGGGATGCAGCCCGAAATGCGCTTGCTCCGAGATGGCGTCGTTAAAGTGCAAGACCTTGTCGATACCGCCGATGAGGTATGCGGATACCAACGCCAGACGCGCGAGCGGCATCACCCACGGCTGAGCCAGGACCAGGCCAACCCATGCCGGGTTGCTCCGGCCACTTATCGTCACCATGTCGGACCGCCCAGCGGGATCGCTAAAACAGCGCTCCCAGCTTCCGTCGTCAGTACTTCGAGCTTAGGGTTGTTCATCGCGCGTATCGTCCTTGTGGATCACCGAAAACCTGGGCCTCGGACGAAGACTACGCAAAGTGCACGGAAATGTCCTGAAGTCCGCCTGAAACGTCCTGAAGACAGGTACTCGATCGATCCGGCATTCTCGTGCGCCCCTACGTTGACAACCCGCCACTTCAGAATTTTTCAGCATCGCTTCAAGACTTCGTAGGCGGGCGTGCCTAGACTCCCACCGTGATCGTCGCAAGGGCGAGGGCGATCGAGACGGACGGGCCGGCAGCGACAAACGCCCATTACCTACCGCGGAAAGGATTCACCCCGTATGGATACACTTCTTTCGATGCGCGTGTTCGCACGTATCGTCGAATCCGGCAGCCTCACTCGCGCGTCGGATACGTCCGGCCTGGCAACGCCGCGCGTGTCCGCCCTATTGCGTATGCTGGAGCAGCATCTCGGCTGCAAGCTGTTGAATCGCACCACGCGTAGGCTGTCGCTGACCGAGGACGGACAGGCCTACTACGAACGCTGCGTCGCCGTGCTACGCGAGATCGACGACATGGAGGCATCGATGTCGCACTCGCGCAACGCGCCGCGCGGCCGCTTAAAGGTGAGCATGCCGCCGGCGATGGCCAAGCAAATCGTCGTTCCCGCCCTGCCCGGGTTCCTTGCCGCGCATCCGGACCTCACGGTCGAGCTTTGCTTGACCGACCGCCAGGTCGATCTGGTCGGTGAAGGTGTCGATTGCGTCTTACGAGTCGGCGCACTGGACGACTCGGGCATGATCGCCAAGCGAATCGGCAGCCTCACAACCTGCACGTGCGCATCGCCCTCGTATCTCGAACGGTACGGCATTCCGGAGACGATCGACGATCTGGCCCAACACATCGCGGTCAATCACACGTCGGCCGACACCGGCCGGCCGCGCAGCTGGACGTTCGCCGTCGACGGGGAAACCCATATCGTTCAAATGCGTAGCACCGTCTCGGCCAATGACTTGGACACGTACATCGCGTGCGGAATCGCGGGATTCGGGTTGATCACAACCACGCTGTTTTTTGTCGAGCCGCATCTGAAGTCCGGCGCGTTGCGCGAAGTCATGGCCGAGTTCAACCCGCCGCCACGGCCGATCTCCGTGCTATACCCACCGAATCGGCACGTTCCGGCCAAGCTCAAGCTCTTCGTGGATTGGCTGGCGGGCGTCTATGCCGCCGTCCCGACACTTCAGGGCGGGCGGCAATAAGTACGGTTACGATCGCGGTAGCAGCGGCCGCGCCGGCGCCAAGGCCTTCACGATGTCGTCGATCTCGATCGTGCGCAACACCGACGCCAAAATCATTTCCCCGGCATTCGATGCCCGCTGTTTATGAAGGCGCGGTTTGAATACCTCGTCACCGCGGCAGACGGGGCGTCCGCTTACCGCGCAGATGCCCGAATGACGGGCCCGCGCGGCTTGCCACGTTTGGTAGCCGTACGAGCAACGCGTCGGATCGTGCCACGCGATGGTCGCTCTCGCGGCGCCTTGCCGCTCGAGTAGACGGATCGTGATATCGCGTGGGTTGTACCGTCCCGCGGTTCCGGCTTTCTGTCGACGCTTGTCGATCATGAACAGATCGGCGCGCGCGCAGTCAGCGCCGTTCGAATCTTTCACGCAAAATAGTAAATTGACGGTATGCCGCCACGGATCCCCACCGGTTTCGATCATCGACATTTCACGCTCCCCTGCTAGACAATGCTTCCGCGAGGTCTCTTACTCGATTGGACACAGCGACGGTCCGCCGGCTCTATCGCAAGATCGAAGCGTAGCAACGCGCGAATGAGAAGTCCTGAATGAGCGCTTAAACGTCCTGAACGGTGGGCGCCGAGAGCGCTTATTTAGAAATTCCTCTTCGAACGAACCGGATTTGCTTTTAAGTCATACATGAAGATCACACTCGACGAATTGCAGGCGTTCGTAAGCGTTGTCGACAGCCGGTCGATCACGGCCGCCGCGGAACAGCTTGATTTGACCGTTTCGGCCACGAGCCGCACGTTGGGACGATTAGAGGAGAAACTGAAAACCACGTTGCTGCTGCGTACGACGCGCCGCCTCGAACTCACGGAAGAGGGGCGTGCCTTCCTGAGCGATGCACGAGCGATCATCGCGTCGGTAGAGGGCGCGGAAGAGCAAATGGCCGCGCGCCGAGGGCGGCCGTCCGGGCGGCTGCGCGTGGATGCGGCCACACCGTTCATGCTCCATGTGATCGTGCCGCTCGTACAGGGCTACCGCGAGCGCTATCCGCACGTCGAACTGGAGCTCAATAGTAACGACGAAATCATCGACCTGCTGGAGCGGCGCACCGATGTCGCGCTACGCATCGGCCCGCTGAGAGATTCCTCACTGCATCGCAAGGCAGTCGGTCGTAGTCGCATGCGTATTCTTGCAAGTCCCGCCTACCTCGCGACCCACGGGCACCCTAAGCGCGTAGAAGATCTATCGCGACATGTGTTGCTCGGATTCAACCGGCCGGAGACACTCAATGTTTGGCCCGTAACGGGACCGGACAATGAGCCGTATCGGATCGCACCCACTATTTTGTCGTCTAGCGGAGAAACGCTCCGGCAGTTGGCGTTGGCGGGCGCCGGTATCGTGTGTCTGTCCGACTTCATGACTGCGCGCGATCGTCACGACGGAACGCTCATCCAGCTCTTCGCCCGCCAGACTCACGACGTTCGGCAGCCGATCAACGCGGTCTATTACCGCAATACGGCGACTTCGGCGCGCGTTGCCTCCTTCGTCGACTATCTGATCGAAGCGGTACGCGGCACGGAATTCGCCCGTTAATGTATTCGGCGCCACGCCCCGGGCGTTTGTCCTACGATCCGCCTGAAGATTCGCGTGAAGTGAGCCTGATCGCTGAAGCCGTACTTGTGCGCGATTTCAGCCGTACATAGGGGCAACTCAATGAGGTCGGACTGCGCAGCGGCGATGCGTACGTTCAACCTCCATTGATGAGGCGTTTGCCCAACGGTCAGCCTAAAGGTCCGAAAAAAATGTGCGGTGGACTGATTGACTGATGCAGCGACATCCGACATCGAAAGTTCAGCAGCCAAATCGGACCGGAGAATCCGCAAAGCGCACGAGAGCCATGGAATTTGCCGTGCCTCGCACGGAGCCGCCAAGTGACATCGGCCTTCTTCCAGGTCAATTTTCATGATGCTCCGCCACAGGGTCGGCTAGATAACCGGCATGAGCCATAGTCTGCCTCATGGGCAGGTCGATTTGTACTGACACCGAATCAAGACATATTTGAAAAATAATCAAGAATGACCGTGCATTGCATGCCGGCTGAAAAGCGCGGTATCCGCTTCGCCGAAGCGGCCTCTCACGTCCATGCCGGGTCGCGGAGCATTTTCGTTCAAGACGCATCGGTCCCGATTCCGTTACATTGGGTTCGCCCCATCACTTGCAGCCTCGGTATGCCTTCGCCGTACCCGCATGCTTAATGCGTGCTGCTCAGCGGTCCTCGGAGAAAACCATGGTCAAGATCGGCACGTTGCTGGTGAATTTCGAACGGAGGGAGATCCGCCGGAACGGTCTCGCGCTGCGCGTCAGCGCTCGTGCGTTCGATATCCTCGAAGTACTGTTTCGCGCCAACGGGTCGATCGTCACGAAAGACAAGATCATCGAAGCGGTCTGGCGCAATCAGATCGTCGAAGAAAACTGTTTGCAGGTTCATATCGCCGCCTTGCGCAAGGTGCTCGATGCCGATCGCGAACTCATCAAGACGGTGAGCGGCCGCGGATATATGCTCGTGCCGTTCTCGGGCGTCGCGCGCGAGGCGACCGTCGCTCAGACGCTGCCGCCCAATACGCCGCTCATCGGGCGAGACGAGGACGTAACGCGCATACTCGCCCAGTTGCGGCAGACATCGGTCGTCACGCTGGTCGGCGCCGGCGGGATCGGCAAAACGGCGCTGGCATCTTGCATCGCTCGCACATTGAGTGCGGACAGGGACGGCTCCGTACACTTCGTCGAGCTGGCCTCGTCCACCTCGCGCGAAGCGGTCATCGCCACGCTCGCGATGACGTTGCAAGCCGACCCGTCGCAAGCGATGCGCGACGCTCGTTCGCTGCTGAGCGGATTGGGCGCGCAGCGCGCATTTCTGGTACTCGACAACGCCGAACACGTCATCGACTCGGTGGCCGGGATCGTCGAAGCGCTTATCTCCGGTTCGAATGCGCTCAGTGTGCTCGTGACGAGCCGCGAGCCGCTTGCGATTCGCGGCGAGGCGGTCATTCGAATCGAACCGCTTGCCGTGCCGCCTTGCGAGGCGAGCGCCGAGGAGATCCCCGCCTACGGTGCGGTCGAGATGTTTCTGCTGCGCGCTCGCAACTTCGCACCGAGTTGCGCCGGCGACGCGGCCAGTATCCGCATCGTGGCGGATATCTGCCGGCGCCTGGAAGGTTTGCCGCTCGCGATCGAGTTGGCGGCCGCACGGGTGGCGACGCTTGGGGTCGAGGGCGTCGCGGCGCGCCTTGACGACCGCTTGAATCTATTGAGCGGCGGTCTGCGCTCCGCGTTGCCGCGTCATCAAACCTTGCGAGCGACGTTCGACTGGAGCTACGGCTTGCTCGATACCGAGGCCCGCGCCCTGTTCCGCCGTCTTGCCTTCTTTTCCGGCGCCTTTACGTTCGATGCCGTTTGCGCGGTGGCGATAGAACCCGGTGCGCCGATCGCGGTGGCGATCGCGTCCCTCGGCGAGCTGGCCGCCAAATCGCTACTCGCCGTTGAATTCCACGGCGCGATCGCGCTATATCGCCTCACCGAGTCGACGCGTGCTTACGCGATGGAAAAGCTGCGCGACGGAGGCGAAGTCAAGCGAGTCGCCTATCGTCACCTGCGCTATCTTCAGCGGCACATCGAGGATCACTCGGCACTAACGCCCTATCGAAAGGATGGGCAGCCGCTCGGTCATCCGTCGCTCGACGAAGCGCGCAGCGCGTGGGACTGGGCATTCTCGACGGAAGGCGATCCCGCACTTGGCGTGGCGCTCGCGGGCTCGCTGGTCGGCATGCTGCTTGACACGTCGCTCGTGCACGAATGCCGCGAGCGTGCGGAATATGCGCTCGCGACGCTCGACAGATTGCCGCTCGACGCCGTCGACGTCGTCTGCGAAATGCGCATATGCTCCGCGTACGCTGCATCGCTCGTGTTGACCGGCGGAGCCGTATCCGACGCGGCCCGTCTGTGGACCCGCGTGCTCGAGCGAGCGCAAGGCGGCAATCACGACATCTTCGCCGCCCGCGCGGAATGGGGCCTGTGGAACGCGGCAATGACGAGCGGCGATATTCATACGGCGCTGCGCTTCGCTACGCGCTTCGAGGCACGCGCGGAGCGCGAGGGCACGCCTTGGCAAAAGCTCTGCGCGAGTGCGACGCTCGCGGCCACGTTGCATTGCTTCGGCGAGCACGCTCAGGCGCGTGAGCGCCTCGAGCAGACGCTTGCGGCGCTCGACTTACTCGGGCAGCCCGGGCACGAAGAGAGCGCTCTGGCGGTCGATCCTCGCATCTTCGGGACGGGTACGTTGGCGCGTATTGCATGGATGCAAGGCGATACGGCGCTGGCGTTGGAACTCGTCGAGCGTGCCATCAACTTCCTGCGTGCCGATATCCTCGAGCCGTCTTTTTGTCATCTCTTGGCCGTGTTGGTCGTGCCGCTGGAATTGGCTTGCGGCGAGATCGAAGCGGCCACCCACCATATCGGTTTGCTGCGCTCGCAAGCCGCGCTGAACCGGTTCGACGGGTGGGAGGATTACGGCCGGTGCCTCGTCGGACAACTCGAATTGGAGACCGGCAATCCCGACGGTTTGAAGCAACTCGAGGCCGGGTTGGCCGGCCTGGCGTCGCGCGGGTACCGGCGAGTGACCACGCCGTTGATTTGTGCCTGCGCACAAGCGCTCGCCGAGCGCGGGCGCATCGACGAGGCCATCGCGAAGCTTGACGATGCGCAGCGTCATGGCGATGCCCACGGCGATCTCGGTTTTGCCGCCGAACTGTTGCGCGTGCGTGGCATGGTCGAACTGGCCGCCGCGCGACAGCATGAAGCGCGCGGCGGCCAGAGCCCGGCGCCGTATATCGAGGCGGGCCGTCGTTACTTGCGCGAGGCTATGGCGCTGGCCCATGAGCAGAGCGCGCGCTTGTTCGAGTTGCGCTCGGCGCTGGAGTTGAGCGCGTCGCTCGCGCAAACCGGCGACGCGGGCGAAGCGCTGGCGGTGCTGATCCCGTTTTCGGCGTTCATCTCACCGTCTTTCGGTACGCCGCGCTTGCCCGAGGCGCGCAAGCTCGCGGAGCGATTGAGCCTCCTGCAAGCGAAGGCCGTGTACGCTTGAGGCACGAGTCGATGGCTATTGCCGACGCCTTGCTAAGGACAATTGCCGATGACGTAGTATCCCGCCGACGTCTGCGCTAGCGTATTCGAATAGAAGAGATTGTCGAGCCCCATGTTCTGGTTCGACCCATTGGCGTAAGCCGTACCGAGGGAATCGTGCGCACGGCCCGCCAGTACATGGGCATAGTTCGACGCCGTCGTCTCGGTACAGGTGAAGCTCGATTGCGTTGTCGCCGATACGGCGGACGATTGCGCGCTCTCCCCCGCACTTGGATCGATTTCGGTCACGGTGTAGGAATAAGTTGTCCCTGCGACCAAGCCCGAATCGGTGTAGCTCGCGGATGTGGAAGAACCAACCTTGCTCCCGTTTCGATAGACGTTGTAGCTCGTTGCGTCGGCAACGGGATTCCACGAAAGCGAAACGCTTGTTTGCGTGGTGCCGGTCACTGCCAAACCGGTCGGGACGGAGCCGGACTGCGCCGGCCCCGACACGGCGCGAAGGTTGTTCTTGACCCAGAAGTCCATGACGAATGCCGGATAGTTGATGTGGGTGGCATCCACGTAGTTCGTGTTGTTACCGCCCGATCCGGCCGGCCACGCATGCGACATCCCGGACACCGAAATCTCGTGCGTCCGGACCTTGCCGCTGCTGTCGGAATACGGTGTGTTCGTTCCGCCGCCCGGAATCGTCACTTTCGCGCCTTGCGTAAAGGTGCCGCCGTAAATGCTGCGCAAAGCCGCTGTATCGAGCGGACCGTAGGCCTGAGCGACAGTGTAATCCGACGTCCCCCACACAGCTCCGGCAATCTGCGTCGAAAACTTGCTCACATTGGAGCCCGCCCACGCCTTGCACTGGTTCGCCGCCGTTGTCGCCGTGAAGCCGCTCGGCACGTAGCCGATCTGTGCCGTGGTCGTTCCCGGCGGCGGCCCGGCATTGATCCCGATGCCGGCGAAAATGTCGGGCGCGATGCAACCTAACACCATCGTCATGCCGCCACCCGAAGATAGGCCCGCCACGTACACTTGGTTGGGATCGATCGCGTATTGAGCGTTCGACACGAAGCGGTTTACCAAATCCAGCAGCACCCCGACATGCCCGGCAGTGCGGCTGGGGGAAGTGTTCGCATAGTCCCAGCAGTGATTGCTGTAAACATTGCCGGTTGCGTTCGGCGCCAGGATGATCGCGCCGTACTGATCGGCGATCGCCTTCCAGTTGAAACCGGCCCCATTGCTGTTATTGATGACGTCACCGGACGCGGTCTGTAGGCAACCGTGCAGCACCAATATCAGCGCCCGTTGACCGTTGGGGGTTGTCGGCTGGCTCGCCGGCCAGTAGTAATAACCGGTCAGATTGCCGCCGTTCACCGAATCCGCGGCCCAGGTTTGCTGCGCACTCCAGGTTCCGGGGCCGGGCGTGACAGCAGCCAATGCAGAAGTCGTTACGAGCGCAGCGAAGAAACACACAAGCCATCGCCACTGGCGCCGTGATAGCAATTGCATGACGTCTCCTTTACTTGTTTGAATACCGCATAAGAAGCGGGTTCGACTGATTCGATGGACCGTTCCGTCTTGAATGGCCGGCCGGTTCCGATCGAACGAATCGACATGCCGCCAACCGCGTCAGGAAGCGACCGAACAGCGGTCATGCCCCGACGGCGAGCGGATCAAAAGCAGCATCCATGCCCGTATGTATCGGCGCAACGCGGCCGTTGACGGCGCATCTATTGCCGCGGCATGCCTCTTTTTGCGCGATAAAACGCGACTGATAAGGGGAATTCCCGTTCCCCCGCGCGTCCACAAGTTGAGACACTTCTCGCCTTAGTGTCTCTAATGTTAGACGATTCGCAACAAGCAGGGCCGGGCTGTACTGTCACGCAACAAGGAGAAATCCACATGGCAACAAAGCTCGGCACCATCCTGAGCGATTACAGCTAATGCGTGGGAGCGCAATGCGCTGGCCGTCCGAAATGTTCGTCGTGACGCGATTGATACGGCGCGTCGGCGCGCACCGACAGGCGGTTCGTCGCGGTCAACGTCGCGGTCGTTCCCGATTCGCCGCTCGAGGTCGAGCTGTTCGGCACGGCTGCGGGCGCCAACACCGGCGCGGACCGAAAAGGCCTTGTCAGCAAATTCGAACTGGCTCACGGCGGCACGCTTTTCCTCGACGAGACCGGCGATATGTCTCTGTCACTGCAACGCAAGCTGCGGCGCATGATTCAGGCGGCTAAGTCCAATCACCGCCCGCACGGGCATGCCAGGTAAGGCTCCTGATTTTGGCATCGAGACCACCTCCGTTGAGCGGCGCGCCGCAGCACTGACATCCACGGAATAGATATCGACATTACAAACATCCATTGGATTAATTTTGTCGCGAGTGACAAAGTGTCGCTCATTCAATCTGCTCCGCTTTGCGATGTCCGTTACCGACCTACCGCTGAACACCCCATTTCAAGACGGCTTGCCAACACGGCAGAGAGTAGCGGCGCTTATCGCCATTTCGCTTGCAGTCGCGATGGCCAACCTTGATACGGCGATTACCAACACCGCCCTTCCGACGATCGCGATGAGCATCCGCTCTTCTCCGTCTTCGGTGATCTGGGTGGTCAACGCCTATCAACTTGCGATGGTCGCGACGCTTCTTCCGTTTGCAGCCCTCGGCGAGATACACGGACACCGGCGCGTCTATATCACAGGGCTTACGCTCTTCACGGCTAGTTCGCTCGGCTGCGGCCTCGCGTGGTCACTTCCCACGCTCGTCACTGCACGCGCGATGCAAGGTGTTGGGGCAGCCGCAATCATGAGCGTCAACACCGCGCTCATACGCTTTTCCTACCCCCTCAAACTGCTGGGGCGTGGCGTTGGACTGAACGCGCTCGTCGTAGCCGTTTCGTTTACCCTTGGCCCGTCCGTGGCATCGGCGATCCTGTCCGTGGCGTCATGGAACTGGCTGTTCTTGACCAACGTTCCCCTCGGCGTATTCTCTATTGCGCTGGCGACCCGTACGCTGCCGATCACTCATCGAGCACGGTACGATTTCGATATAGCCGCAGCGATGCTCTGCGCAACTTTCTTCGCGCTGCTGATACTTGGTCTTGGCACGATTTCGCATGAAGGCGTGTCACCGATCGTCATAGTCGTGAGCTTGCCCCCGCAAAACGAATCCCTTGCTGAGCGTTTAAACTCAAGCAAGGAGAGTCAAGAAGATGAACAAGACGACGCGGGCGCGCTACACGCTCGAATTCAAGCTGGAAGCGGTTCGGCTGGTCAAGGCCGGTCAGAGCGTTGCGGCGGTCGCCGCGACGCTGGATTTACCGGCGCAGTCGATTTCCAACTGGCTGAAGGCTGAGCAGGAAGGCAAGCTTGGCGGGGCCGGCACAAAGCCGGTGAGCCCGGAGCAGATGGAACTGTCGAGGCTGCGCGCCGAAGTTGCACGCTTAAAGATGGAGCGCGATATTTTAAAAAAAGCGTGCGCGTACTTCGCGAAGGAGTCGACGTGAAGTACGCGTTCATCGAGCGCAATCGCCATCACTGGCCGATTTCGGTGCTGTGCGAGGTGCTCGATGTGAGCCCTAGCGGCTTTCATCAGCGGCGGCAACGTACCGCGCAGGACAAGCCCCGCCGAAGCCGCGTAAGCGACGATGCGCTGCTGGCGCATATCAAGGCGATTCACGCAGAGGTCAAAGGCGAGTACGGCTGGCCGCGCATGTGGAAAGAGCTGGTTGCACGCGGCGTTCGCGTTGGCAAGGAGCGTGTACGCAAACTGATGGCACAGCATGGTATCCGGGCCCGGCACAAGCGCAAATACATCGCGACGACGAACTCGAACCACAACCTGCCGGTGGCGCCGAACTTGTTGGCGCGCAACTTTACGGCGACGGCGCCGAATCAGGTCTGGACAAGCGACATCACGTACTGTGCGACGGCCGAAGGCTGGGTTTATCTGGCGGTCATCATCGACCTGTTCAGCAGACAGGTGGTGGGCTGGTCGATGCAGTCACACATGAAAGCAGAACTGGTCACCGACGCGCTGCGTATGGCGTGGTTCCGGCGCCGCCCAGACGCTGGCGTCATCGTCCATAGCGACAGGGGCAGTCAGTATTGCAGCGGGCTCTTCCAGGACTCGCTAAGAGCGTACGGTATGCGTTCCTCAATGAGCCGGCGTGGCGACTGTTGGGATAATGCGCCAACCGAAAGCCTATGGGGTTCGCTGAAAGTCGCACGCCTGCATGGTCGGCACTTCGTGACGCGGCGTGCTGCAATGGATGAAATCGTCGACTGGCTTGGCTTTTATAATTCGCGCCGGCTACACTCGACGCTCGACTACGTCAGCCCCATGACGTTCGAGAAAAACTGGTTCGCCGCTCAGCAGGGGCGAGCCGCATAAAGCTCTCAGCTATGGGATTCGCGAAACAGGGGCAAGGTCATCGAGTGGGTGATCGCCGCCGCGTGCGGGACCGCTTTGCTGAGACGCCAGGCCGGCCACCCTGCTCCTATGCTCGCGCTCGACCTCTTCAAGCGCCCTGTCTTCTCACTGTCTGCGATCACCTCGATCTGCTCGTTTTCGGCGCAGAGCCTTGCATTCGTATCGCTACCGTTTTTCTTACAAGTGAGCCTTGGAAACAGCCAGGTCGCAACGGGTTTTTTGATGACACCATGGCCAGCCGTCGTAGCAATCATGGCACCCATTGCGGGTCGCCTAGTCGAGAGATATCCCGCGGGCTTTCTCGGAACAACCGGCCTCCTCATCTTATGCATTGGCATGGCGTCGTTGGCCACGTTGCCGCCCACACCGTCAACGATCGATATTGCATGGCGCATGGTTCTATGCGGCGCCGGATTCGGCTTTTTTCAATCTCCCAATCTCAAAGCGCTGATGGGAAGCGCACCGCCCGAACGCAGCGGCGGCGCCAGTGGGATCGTTGCCACCGCGCGCTTGCTCGGACAAACACTCGGTGCCGCGCTGGTCGCTCTTTGCTTTCACGTCCATGGAGGAAACGGTCCGATTGTCGCTCTATGGATCGGCAGTGCCTTCGCGCTGGTAGGTACCTTCGTCAGTTGCTTACGGCTCCTGCCGCGCTGGCGAAACGCGTGATACCACGCTTGTGACACCAGAATGCGGTGGCTTGATTGATAGAGCTCATTACAGAATCGCCCTCCCTCGTTCGGTCTTCAACGCCTTCGTCAATCTCGTAAAAACTCCGCCCCCCGCCACACCAATTCCCCAGTCATTTATCACTTATGGCCTTCGCAGCCGTACAACCGGGACATTCGGATTCCCTAACGGCCATCCAAGCACATACAAAGGACGAACATGAAAACGCAACGTCGTATCCGCAGCTTTGCCGATCTGGAATACGTCGCCCGCAACTGCGGACGCGTTTTGACTTTGTTCAGCGGTGGCGTCGACAGCAGCTACGTGCTGATGAAATTGGCCAAATATCGCAACTGCGAGGTCACGGCCCTGACCGTCGATCTGGGCGATGGCGTCAATAGGGATGATCTTGCCATGATTGCTTCGCATTTCGGCGCCCGATCGGTGATCGTCGATGGCCGCGAGACTTTCGCCCATGACGCCGTCTTGTCAGCAATACGTTGTAACGCACAGTACTTGGCGATGTATCCCATCAGTTCATCGCTGTCGCGGCCCGTCATCTGTCAAATTGCCGTCCGCCAGGCCGCTCGAATCGGGTGCAATACAATCGTGCACACGGCCAATCAATCTCAAAATAGCCTGCGTCGGCTAAACGGAGCGATCCACCAACTCGGATTCGGTGGCTTTTACGGAAGTCCCTACGAATACTCCGCACTGACACGACAAGAAAAGATCGAAGCACTTCGTCGCGCCGGCCTCGCCGCTTTTGAGGCTCGCGGCACGAGCGGGGACGCGAATCTCTGGTGTCGCGAATTCGAGTCCGGATCGCTCGACAATCCGGAGGCCTTCGAGGTGCCCGAAGGGCTTTTTGCCTGGACAGCCCCGCGAGCGAACATCGCGCCACGCAACACCGTCTCAATCCGGTTCGACGCCGGGACGCCTGTAGCAATCGACGACGTTAAGCTTCCGTTGGTCGAATTGATTGCGCGACTAAATAACTGCGTCGGCGCTTACAGGATCGGACGCTACTGCGGTCTAGAACATCTGGACGACGGCGAGAAGGTTCTAGAGGTGCGCGAGGCACCGGCAGCACACGTCCTGATGAATGCATATCGGCACCTAGAGATGGCAACATTCGATCCGGAACTGATTCGAGAAAAGCTCTCGCTGGAGCAGATCTGGGTTCGCGAAGCGATCGAAGGGCGTTGGTTCGGCGATCTCCGAAGCAGCATTGATCAGTTCGTCGCTTATCGAGCAACCGCCGTCACCGGTATGGTGAAGTATGTACTCCGAGAAGGGGTAGCCGATGTGTGCTCCATACACGCAGCCGAACCGCGTTATATAACCGATCGCGACGGTTGGGAAAAGCAGGCCGCGCGCGTTCGCGGCGCTCGTAGCTTGCAAGAGCTGCATGGTGCAGCGCTAGTAGAAGCGTCGCAGCCACGTACAGTACTTCGCTTAAACGAACTGGAGAATGCCTGAGAGTAATCGCGCTCAATGCTTACATCTTCCTGCTCGGGGGCATGCCAGAGCGACGTACCGTAAATTCAAGCTGAATCGCGGCAAGTGCGCGATAGTTCCCCGCGCGCCATTAGCATCTCACTCATCTTAGGCCATCAGGATCTGAAATGACGCACTCCTCGTCTTCGGCGCATTTGAAGCTCGCGATGCAAGGCCAAAACGACTACGTCGACGTCTTTCGTGCATTCGGGATCGAGCAGAACTACAGCGCTCGAGGGCTCCAGCGAACGCGTAGCGCGAATTTCCTAGTAAGGGACATAAATACAATCGTCTCGCTCGAATACGGGATTTCGTGCTTGACCGGCAGCTGTTGGAAGTGCCAGATTGAGATCTTTGCCGTGATCGGAAAGTCTGCGCGCCACATCCCAGTATCGCGCGCCCTTCAGCACATTTGCGCGTATGGCGTCGCCGTGAATTTCCTCGACTCTGCACCAAAGCATGCAATCGGTCCGGCAGAAGTCGATCGAGGTGCGCGCCCGAATTGCCGAACTGTCTGTAGCGCGCTCGTTCCAAGGGCATGTTTCGAATGCGAGAACAATTTGGTGTGGCTGGATCTGAACAATCGCCCCGCAATGGAAGCGACACTGGGAGAAATGGCATGGCCGATACCGGAGATCGTCTCCCTGCTCTCCGATCAACTTCCCCTGAGACGCGGAGATCTTGTTTTCACCGGCTCGCCTAGCCCCTCCCTATCCGTCAATCGCACGGATATATTGCGCGGCGGTGTAGAGGGGTTGTCCAGACTTAGCTTGCGGTTGGGTTGATTCGCGGGTAGCGTCGAAGCCCGTCGCGCGTTGGCGAACGCCAAGCTGATCGCTTATCGCGTCGAGCTATCGCATCACGAACGGATTGTCCGGGCAGGCCTCGCCTGAATAGATCCACGTGGTCTTGGTCTGCAAGTACGCCTTAATCATTTCGTACCCGCTCTCACGACCGATGCCGCTCTGCTTGTAACCACCAAATGGAGCAAGGTAGCTGACCGCGCGGTAGGAGTTGACCCAGACTGTTCCCGCTTCGAGACGCTGCGACATGCGCAGCGCGGTCCCCATGTCTTTGGTCCAGACACCCGCCGCCAGGCCATACGGGCTATCGTTCGCAATAGCGACCGCGTCCTCTTCACTTGTAAACGGAATCACCGCAAGCACGGGCCCAAAAACCTCCTGGCGAGCGATCCGCATCTCATTGGAAACATCGCGAAAAATCGTCGGCTCGATAAAGAGGCCGCGCTTTGCGTTGCCTTCGGTGTACGGCCGGCCTCCCAGTACAAGTGTGGCACCGTCCGCATGGGCCATCTCGATGCATGAGAGCACCCGATCATACTGCGGCCGATTCGCGATGGGGCCCACCTGTGTCGTATCGTCCATCGGATCTCCGAGTTTAGCAACACCGCATGCCGCCACGAGGCGTCGGATAAATTCGTCGTATATCGGCTCCTGAAGCAGCAGCCGGGATCCTGCCATGCAGGTTTGCCCGCCGGCAGCGAAGATTCCTGAAATCGCTCCTGCGATTGCCTGATCCGCATTGGCATCAGCAAAGACAATGTTCGGCGACTTGCCGCCGAGCTCCATCGTTACATGCTTGAAATCACGTGCGGCTTGCTCGTTTACTCTGCGCCCGGTCGAATCGGATCCGGTGAATGCGATCTTAGCAACCCGGCTGTCACCAGTCAGGGCATCGCCAATCTCGGATCCATAACCGGAAATCACATTGACAACACCAGGCGGAAATCCCGCTCGTCCGAATAGCGCGGCGAACTCGAGCGTCGACGCGGTTGCATACTCGGAAGGTTTGATCACAAACGTATTGCCGGCAGCAAGACCCGGCGCCAGTTTCCAAGTGAGCAGTAGGAGCGGCGAATTCCACGCGGTAATAGCAAGAACAACACCGAGAGGCTCGTATCGAGTGAACGTCAAATAGTCCTGCTTGTCTATCGGTAGAACACTGCCCTCGATCTTGTCGGCTAGCCCGGCATAGTAATGAAACCACTCTGGAATATATCGCAGCTGGCCGCGCATCTCGGTGATCAACTTCCCGTTATCCCTCACTTCTGTGCAAGCCAACGACTCTGCATGCTCAGTGATGAGATCAGCCAGCCGGCGCAACAATACACCTCGCTGACTCGCGTTGAACGACGACCATGCGCTGCTACGGAATGCGCGACTGGCGGCGTCGACCGCGGCTCGGGCGTCTCGTTCATTACTCCGTGGAATCTCGCACCAGTTTTCACCAGTGTACGGATTTGCGCTTGGCAGCCAAGCGTTGGAATCAGGGGCGACGAATGCTCCATCGATATAGTTTAGATAGCGTTGCATTCTTCATTTGGCGAATGAGGCTCGTCGACCCGCGAGACCAGGAACAATTTTCCTTCAGTTGGTCGTTTGTTCATCGAAGGAATTGAAGCACAGAAATTGTGCCAACACAAAAAACCAACGAGAAGTCAACAAACTGCAACACCCACTCTAAATCTTATCGCAACCTACCACACATTCAATTTACAAATCGAGCCACATCAACCAAAACAATCAACATATTCACAAAATTAATACACAAATGACAAACCAGCGACCACAAAGACTGACCCGAAAAACGGAAAAAATAAAGAAAACTTTTCATTCAGAATTAAAAGCAACATATATTTGCGCCATTTTCGCCCATCACTCAACCCATCCGCGCAAGCCTCATCTATGCATTTTTCATATCACATTCACTCGACAAATACCGATATTACAACTATCAATTTCAAATCGACTTTTAAACAATTTATCATTGAGTCCTTAGATGCAACGACTGAGACGACTTATCGAATAGCCCATATCAAGGAGAAGTACGTCCGATGTACGAAATATGCTTCAACTGGGAGAGGGTTCCTGCTTGTTTGATTTATGATGTTCGCCGACGCTGTCGGTCGCAAATCAATCCGATCAAATCGGGATTGGCCGATATTTCGTTGCTGGCCAAAGCGACATAGACGTGTGGGACCACGCTTTGGTCAGCACTTCGATCCGGACAGAATAAGACATTTCCAGGCCCGCCCGATATATTTGAGCTTGGATCAATCAACTGGTTTAGAAGGTCTAAAAAGATGTCGACATCACATCTCACCGCGAATTCCGAGTCATACGATTTCGGCGGATCCGACGCAACCGCCACATGGCCGAAGGAAATTCATGCTCTGCTGACGAAGTTCGGGATCAAGCAGGCGGCCTATGTCCCCGACGGAGGCAATGCAGAGCTCATTGCGAGGCTTGACACCGACAACGCGATTCGCACCATATCTCTGACAACGGAGCAAGAAGGTATCGGCCTCATCGCGGGTGCTTGGCTCGGTGGACAACGCGCTGTTTTGCTGATGCAGTCTTCGGGAGTCGGCAACTGCGTCAACCTGTTCTCACTTATTCGCAGTTGCACAATGCCGGCGGTCATTCTCGTCACGATGCGTGGCGAATGGGGTGAATTCGTACCGTGGCAGATTCCAATGGGGCAAGCCGCTCGTAAGTGTCTCGAACTTTTCGATTTCTCCGTTATTCATGCTGAGAAATCGGATGATATTGCTCCAGCCGTCGAAGCTGCGCTAAAAATGGCCTTCTACGGCTACAAGGCCAGTGCCGTACTCATTTCACAACGTGTGATAGGCACCAAGTCCTTCGGAAAATTACAAGCAACGGCTTAGTCAATACTACCCCGGCGGTGGTTTCCCACCGCCACGTGGCGGAACTAGTCCATTTCACCTCGAACAGGTTGTTTGACCTTGCCCCTGTTTCGCGAATCCCATAGCTGAGAGCTTTATGCGGCTCGCCCCTGCTGAGCGGCGAACCAGTTTTTCTCGAACGTCATGGGGCTGACGTAGTCGAGCGTCGAGTGTAGCCGGCGCGAATTATAAAAGCCAAGCCAGTCGACGATTTCATCCATTGCAGCACGCCGCGTCACGAAGTGCCGACCATGCAGGCGTGCGACTTTCAGCGAACCCCATAGGCTTTCGGTTGGCGCATTATCCCAACAGTCGCCACGCCGGCTCATTGAGGAACGCATACCGTACGCTCTTAGCGAGTCCTGGAAGAGCCCGCTGCAATACTGACTGCCCCTGTCGCTATGGACGATGACGCCAGCGTCTGGGCGGCGCCGGAACCACGCCATACGCAGCGCGTCGGTGACCAGTTCTGCTTTCATGTGTGACTGCATCGACCAGCCCACCACCTGTCTGCTGAACAGGTCGATGATGACCGCCAGATAAACCCAGCCTTCGGCCGTCGCACAGTACGTGATGTCGCTTGTCCAGACCTGATTCGGCGCCGTCGCCGTAAAGTTGCGCGCCAACAAGTTCGGCGCCACCGGCAGGTTGTGGTTCGAGTTCGTCGTCGCGATGTATTTGCGCTTGTGCCGGGCCCGGATACCATGCTGTGCCATCAGTTTGCGTACACGCTCCTTGCCAACGCGAACGCCGCGTGCAACCAGCTCTTTCCACATGCGCGGCCAGCCGTACTCGCCTTTGACCTCTGCGTGAATCGCCTTGATATGCGCCAGCAGCGCATCGTCGCTTACGCGGCTTCGGCGGGGCTTGTCCTGCGCGGTACGTTGCCGCCGCTGATGAAAGCCGCTAGGGCTCACATCGAGCACCTCGCACAGCACCGAAATCGGCCAGTGATGGCGATTGCGCTCGATGAACGCGTACTTCACGTCGACTCCTTCGCGAAGTACGCGCACGCTTTTTTTAAAATATCGCGCTCCATCTTTAAGCGTGCAACTTCGGCGCGCAGCCTCGACAGTTCCATCTGCTCCGGGCTCACCGGCTTTGTGCCGGCCCCGCCAAGCTTGCCTTCCTGCTCAGCCTTCAGCCAGTTGGAAATCGACTGCGCCGGTAAATCCAGCGTCGCGGCGACCGCCGCAACGCTCTGACCGGCCTTGACCAGCCGAACCGCTTCCAGCTTGAATTCGAGCGTGTAGCGCGCCCGCGTCGTCTTGTTCATCTTCTTGACTCTCCTTGCTTGAGTTTAAACGCTCAGCAAGGGATTCGTTTTGCGGGGGCAAGCTCAGTTCGTTCCTGGTAGCGCGATACCAGACAGTCATCAACTGGCTACACGATGTAGATGTCCCTGGGCCTAGATGAGTTCATCCCCAAGGAAAACCAATGTCTAAAAATGCAATGTTAAACGGGTTGTTGGAACGTCGGTGGGTCGTATCAACACTACTAGAGTCTCGCGGAAATCTTCTTGTGATTAGCGGCTTGGGCTCAGCTGTTTGGGACATCACTGCGGCGGGAGATCATCCCCTCAACTTTCCCGTATGGGGGGCCATGGGCGCCGCTTCGACTATCGGGCTGGGCCTCGCTCTTGCGCAACCGGAGCGCCCGGTGCTCGTTGTCACAGGAGACGGCGAGATGTTGATGCAGCTTGGTGCACTGGCGACCATCGGCGTGCAGCGGCCCAGGAACCTGTCGATCGTGGTTCTGGACAATGAATGCTATTGCGAAACGGGCATGCAGAAAACACACACCGCTAGCGGCGTCAATCTTATGGAAATCGCGCAGGCATGCGGAATAGAGTGTGCGTCGGTGGCCCGTGTCCCTAAGGATGTGACGGATATTCGAGACACATTGCATTCTTGTACCAGGGTACTGTTTTCACAAATCAAAATTGCGCCAAATAAGCCTGCACTCATGATGCCACCACGCGACGGCTCTTACCTCAAGGATCGCTTTCGTACCGCACTGCTCGGCCCAAGTGCAGTGGATTGATGTTCGGTCTGCGGCACTTGAGATCGACTTTCGTTTCTGTTTTTTCACAACATGGTTAGCTGTTCTCTCCGGCCGATCGATACGCAACACTTAGTCGTCGGTCGTCCGCGCCGTCTCGTTAGAGAGGCTAGAAAAACCTTGCCCAAGCCGCTTATATATGACGGCTTTTTCAGCCCCATGAGCTTGCCCCCGCAAAACGAATCCCTTGCTGAGCGTTTAAACTCAAGCAAGGAGAGTCAAGAAGATGAACAAGACGACGCGGGCGCGCTACACGCTCGAATTCAAGCTGGAAGCGGTTCGGCTGGTCAAGGCCGGTCAGAGCGTTGCGGCGGTCGCCGCGACGCTGGATTTACCGGCGCAGTCGATTTCCAACTGGCTGAAGGCTGAGCAGGAAGGCAAGCTTGGCGGGGCCGGCACAAAGCCGGTGAGCCCGGAGCAGATGGAACTGTCGAGGCTGCGCGCCGAAGTTGCACGCTTAAAGATGGAGCGCGATATTTTAAAAAAAGCGTGCGCGTACTTCGCGAAGGAGTCGACGTGAAGTACGCGTTCATCGAGCGCAATCGCCATCACTGGCCGATTTCGGTGCTGTGCGAGGTGCTCGATGTGAGCCCTAGCGGCTTTCATCAGCGGCGGCAACGTACCGCGCAGGACAAGCCCCGCCGAAGCCGCGTAAGCGACGATGCGCTGCTGGCGCATATCAAGGCGATTCACGCAGAGGTCAAAGGCGAGTACGGCTGGCCGCGCATGTGGAAAGAGCTGGTTGCACGCGGCGTTCGCGTTGGCAAGGAGCGTGTACGCAAACTGATGGCACAGCATGGTATCCGGGCCCGGCACAAGCGCAAATACATCGCGACGACGAACTCGAACCACAACCTGCCGGTGGCGCCGAACTTGTTGGCGCGCAACTTTACGGCGACGGCGCCGAATCAGGTCTGGACAAGCGACATCACGTACTGTGCGACGGCCGAAGGCTGGGTTTATCTGGCGGTCATCATCGACCTGTTCAGCAGACAGGTGGTGGGCTGGTCGATGCAGTCACACATGAAAGCAGAACTGGTCACCGACGCGCTGCGTATGGCGTGGTTCCGGCGCCGCCCAGACGCTGGCGTCATCGTCCATAGCGACAGGGGCAGTCAGTATTGCAGCGGGCTCTTCCAGGACTCGCTAAGAGCGTACGGTATGCGTTCCTCAATGAGCCGGCGTGGCGACTGTTGGGATAATGCGCCAACCGAAAGCCTATGGGGTTCGCTGAAAGTCGCACGCCTGCATGGTCGGCACTTCGTGACGCGGCGTGCTGCAATGGATGAAATCGTCGACTGGCTTGGCTTTTATAATTCGCGCCGGCTACACTCGACGCTCGACTACGTCAGCCCCATGACGTTCGAGAAAAACTGGTTCGCCGCTCAGCAGGGGCGAGCCGCATAAAGCTCTCAGCTATGGGATTCGCGAAACAGGGGCAAGGTCACCATTCTGGTTGACGGCCACGAGCAATGATCGCCGTACAACCAAGTAGCTCATCGTTGTGCAGTCGTATATCCAGTCCATTAAAGGAGTTGTGATGATCTCCGCTCAGCAAGCCCAGTTTTACGCCCACCATGGCTTTGTAGTCGTCGACGATGTCTTCGACACGGAAACGATTCGCGAGGCGATCGGTGCAATCGATGAACTACTAGATCCCAGCAATCTCGGCAAGGCATTTGAAATGGAACCCAATGATGGGGCGACCGTCCGCCGCATCTGGTCGCCAACGCAGAAGCACCATGTTTTCGAGCGCCTGGCTGCCGATCCAGCCCTAGTCGATTGCGTGCAGGCACTGATAGGCGACGACGTCATGTTTCACTACAGCAAGATCAATATGAAAGGGCCTAAGGTCGGCAGCGTCGTGAAATGGCATCAGGATTTTTCCTACTATCCGCACACCAACTCGGATTTGTTGACCGCGCTCATCTTCTTGGACGACGCCACTCGTGAAAACGGCTGCCTTCGCGTAATTCCAGGCTCTCACCGCCGGGGACTTCGGTCGCATGACATCGACGGCTACTTCCGAGGCACGGTGTCCGATGTCGACGAATCGGACGCCGTCGCGGTCGAGGTCAAAGCTGGTGGCGCTCTATTTTTGCATTGCCTCACCCTGCACGCGTCAGAAAAGAATACGTCCGATCTTCCGCGCCGCACATTCCTGCCAGCCTACCGCGCGGCCGACGCGTTTCCAATCTACTTCGGTCCGCACGCCGCCCATAACGAGCCGGGCGTTCGACTGCTGCGTGGCCAGGCCGCCCGATTCGCTCGAGTGGAATCCGGCGTGCATCGTTTGCCGATCGCAGAGCGAGACTTCGGCTCCATCTACGAGGTGCAGGAAGGCTCTCACCTGAACAAGTCGATGTCGGACATGAAATCCAGCGGCTATGCCGTCGCGTAATCCGTCGGTAGCCGGCTACACCGGACTAGCCCTACCCTTCATCAAGACAAGTGAGACTGTCATGTATCTGCGAGTGAATCCCACGTCGTATCTGAAGCCTGTCATGTCTGTACCCGCATCGAAACCAGAGACCCAGCGCGCAATTGTCACAGCAAGCTTGGCGGCAGGTCTCTCAAGAATCTATAACGATCTACGCTGCCTGGAAACTGAGACCATGAAGCGCGCCTGCCGGCAGTTGGGGGCGCAAATCAGCGAGTACGACGGCTTTCTTGAAGTCAGCGGCGTTGGCCGCGATTTCACTCGCGACACCATCGTCATCGACGCAAAGGGTTCCGGACTAGTATTTCGCACATTATCGGCTGTCGCCTGTGCACGTCGAGCACCCACTATACTGACGGGAGACCATACGCTGCGTCGGCGAGTAATGAGGCCGCTGTTCGATGCACTGGACTCGCTTGGCGCAAATATCGAGCATCTCAGCGACGCCGGCAACGCTCCTGTGATCAACTGGGGGCAGCCGATCTCGCGTTCGAACGCCGACCTGCCAGGCGACGTCAGCTCACAGTTCGTTACTGCTCTGCTGTTCCTGGCGCCACTGTCGGACCAGCCCTTGACAATTCGCCAGAGCGACCCAGTGCTGTCGAAATCCTATATCGCACAAACGGTCGACTTCCTGCGCCGCGCATCGATCGACATCGACGTCGATCCACGATTCAATCATTTTTTTGTGCGCCCGGGCGAATATAAGGCCTTTGACTCATACATTAACGCAGACTACACTTCGCTGTCTTACTTGCTGTTCGCATGCACGATCTTCTCTGGCGAGTATGTGATCCGCGGCATCACAAGCGATACGTTGCAGGGTGAACGAATCTTTATCGACGTCGTGAAGGCGCTGGGTGTGAAGGTCGTGCATGACGACGCAGCAAAGGAACTCCTCGTCTCGAGCATTCATGCTACGCTCTCCGGCAAACACGAGATCGATGTCAGCGACGGCCCAAACATCATTCCGACGCTCGTCGCGCTAAGCCTTTTCGTGGAGGGAGAGTTCCGCGTCATCGGAGGTTCTGTCACTCGGCTTCACAAGTCTTCGCGCATCGAGTCGATGGTCACGGAGGCGACCAAGCTCGGCGCAGACATCAAGACGCTTTGGAACCAGCAGGGCGATATTGATGGCTTCGTCACGCACGGACGAAGCGACTATGAAGGCGGCACGTTCTTCACTAGCTGCGGCGATCACCGGAATTTCATGTCGTTATTCATCGCATCGCTGAAATTCCGTCGCCCGAGCTATATCGATGGATTCAACGACGTCATCTGCTCCTTTCCAGAATTCCTCGAGCAGTTTGAAGAGCTGGGTGCTATTTTCTCGCCAGTTCAACGCGTATCGTCCGACCTAGCTGTAATCGCCGAGTAGTACCCGCCCGTCCGCCGGACTCCTCAGGCACATGGGCGATGGAGCTGGCGGTTATCGGACCTGCCCAGAGAGCAGCTACGTCGCCGACCGCGCAAATCCCGCACTCCACTACTCCAGTCGAAGAACCGCAGCGTGGATTTTTTCGCGCAGCCACACTTGCGCAGGTACGCTCTCGTGGCGCCGATGCCAGTACATCGACCAACGAAAATCTGTCGCAGTGAACGGTAGCTCCTTAAGCAATAGACCAACTTCCGCAAAACGACTTGCCAAACGCGCCGACATCACGGCAATCATCGACGAACTGCGCAACAGATGAGGGACCACCAGCCAATGTGGAACATTCAGCGCGACATGCCGAACGCGGTGCATATCAGCAAGCGCCGCATCCACATAACGGCCGTCGGTCGAACTCATGGACACCTTGAGATGAGGCAATGCAAGAAAGAGTTCCATCGTCATCTCATCCGCGGCATTCGGGTGTCCTTCTGCCAGCACACACACCATACGATCATCGAACAAGGGCATTGCGCACACCGCGCTCGTATGTTCCAGATCCATGCTCACCGCGACATCGATATCATCCGCGTCAAGTGCAATCACAGTCTGCCCTGGTGGAAGGTGAACCACGTCGAGCGTCACGTTCGGCGCCTCTCTTTCCAGTTGTGCGAGCAGAGGCGGCATCAATAGATACTCGAGCACGTCAGACATCCTAATCCGGTAATGCTCCGCTGAGGTTTCAGGATCAAACTTAGTGCTGGATTTGATGAGCCGCTGCGCTTGACGAAGCATCTGTTTCAGCGGCTCTTCCAGCTCCAACGCGCGCGGCGTCGGCTCCATTCCCGACGCGTTGCGTATCAGCAATTCATCCCGCATGAGAATTCGCAAGCGTCGGAGTGCGCTGCTCATAGCAGACTGGCTCAATCCCACCTTCGTCGCCGCTCGAGTCACGTGCTTTTCCGTCAACAGTGCATCAAGGACAACCAGTAAATTCAGATCAACGCTGCGTAGGTTCATAAGAGTTCACGATCATATCGTTGGATACCGGTGAAAATGCCCCGGCGGTCGAATCGAATTCAATGCGCGCCCTACACTCGCCGGTTTACTGCATTCGGAAGAGACGCCCAGCAGTGATCGCCCCGGAGCACTCCCTCAACTCGTGGACGTATGGGAACAATCCTACGCTGCTCTCGTCTTCACTGCCTTGAGGCGCGCCGATTGCGAGATGTGGTTGTCGTAAAAGGACAATCGAAAGACGGGCACGCACGCGCCTACATCGGACTAAATAGACGACCTCCGCCTCCGTCGATCGGGTTGGCGCCTCGGAGTACAGACCGCCGACAACGGATTGACGCTCCGCCTTCATTCTTCGCCTAGCACCTTCCATAGTCACGGTAGAGACGATAGCCAATCTCGTAGATGTACAGATCCGCACAGTATCGATTGATGTCTATGCCCCTTGCACAAAGTCTCTGCTCGAAACCGATTGGTTAGGAGCGAATGAAAATTCGGCGGCGTGCAATCAGCAGATTCGCCAGGACCAGTCGTGCTTGGATTCGACCACGATGCCGGCCAGTGCGACTGGCATCAATCCCGTCACGCTGAGGTTCGAGTGCCGGTCGACACCGCCATAGTTCGTCACGAACTCCTTTCGGTTAAAGCGGTTTGGCAGGGTCACTTTAAACGCGGCTGCCCGTGAGGGCGCTGGCAGGATGCCTGCAAGATCTTTCTACCACCGCAAAATTTCATAAGGAACAGCCGAGCAGGCCCGTTACGATTGCTTCCTAACTTGCGGTGCCGCGGCTCCGACATGGACAATATGAACTTACCGGGCTGGCGGCTGCATTCTGTGGCTCAGGATCTTGCCGGCCATTATTCGGTGAAAGTCGATGGCAACCGGCGCATCGCGTTCACCTTTGATGGCACCGATGCAATTCTCTTCGACTACCAAGACGATGACTGAGGCAATCATGACTCGAATCTTCAGTCCGCCGCATCCCGGCGAAACGCTGTGCGAAGACGTATTGCTCGAACTGAGGCTCACGGTCACGGAAGCAGCCGAGCGGCTTGGCGTGACACGCTCGGCTCCGTCGCGCATTCAGAATGCCCTCCGACAATCTCGCCCGCAATGGCACTACGTCTGGAGCAATGGCCGGGCATCGAAAATGGCGGGCGAGCCGACTTATGGACCGCCCAACAAGCCTACGCGACCGTTGGCAAGCTCGCCAGGAAGGTGTGTCGTATCTTAAGCGTCCATGCTGCCGCTGGAGGCAGGCATCGATGCGGAATCGCCGACCGGCCTAGGTTACAGATGAGGAATCGAGTTCACGTAGGGTGCGCCGCAAGACATGGCCACTACATCGGACAAAGCCGAAATCTCCGCTACTCGTTCTCCTCGAAGTAATGCCCAAACTTCACCTGCTTCGTGCGAATGTACCGCTCGTTCTCGTCGCGTACGGGAATCGCAAGCGCCACTCGCTCGCACACGGGAATGCCGTGGCGCGAAAGCGTCTCGAACTTGTCGGGGTTGTTGCTCATCAACCGGACCGACGTGACGTTCAAATCTCGCAGAATCGCAGCGGCGGAATCGTACTCGCGCGCATCGTCCGGTAGGCCCAATTCGAGGTTCGCCTCTACCGTGTCGAGCCCTTGCTCCTGCAACTGATAAGCGCGAATCTTGTTCGACAGGCCGATGCCCCGGCCTTCATGACCGCGCAGGTAAAGAAGAACCCCTCGCCCTTCCGCGGCGATATAGCGCAGCGCCAAGTCCAATTGCTCTCCGCAATCGCATCGGTACGAACCGAGCACGTCGCCCGTCAAGCATTCGGAGTGCAGACGCGTGAGCACCGACTCCTGCCCACTGACATCGCCCATCACCAATGCCAAATGTTCGGCTTCTCCCGCAGCGACACGATAGGCGTACGAGGTAAACGTTCCGTACCGGGTGGGCAAGGTGGCCTTCGCGGCGAGCGAGACGCACTGCGTAGTGGACTCGCCGCCTGCGCGGGGAGGCTGGGCTGACGTGGGCATAACGAGTTGGTAGTGACTTATGGCTTATATCGGTTCGCACTCGCACCGACAGTCGATGCGCGCACCGCGAGTTTAACCCTATTCACCGATCGCAGCCCGTCACGGGCGCCACGGCGCGCCGCGCCACCGCCTATACTGGGAAATAGTCCCGCGCCGCCATGAACGTGCGACGCTGGCCGATCCCCGCCCAACGAAAACAGAAGACGGAGACTCCTATGCCCAACGTAGCGCAGATTCTCAAGTCAAAGCTCGACGACCCACAGGCCGCAAAGAGAATCGCTCAAGCGCCGGTCCTCACAATCGATGCAAGATCGTCGGTTTTCGAAGCCGTCAAAATGATGGCTCAACATCAGATCGGTGCACTCATCGTCACCGAGGGCAGCGAAGGAAAAATCGCGGGCATCATCACCGAGCGCGATTACGCCCGCAAGATCGTCTTGCTCGACCGCTCCTCGAAGTCGACAGCGGTCAGCGAGATCATGACGCAGCAGGTGCTGCACGTGCGCATGACGGACTCGACCGAGGCCTGCATGGCGCTGATGACCGAACACAGGATGCGCCATCTGCCGGTCATCGACGACGGCAAGCTCGTGGGTATGGTATCGATCGGCGATTTGGTCAAAGCGATCATTTCCGAGCAACAGTTCACTATCCAACAACTCGAGCATTACATTTCCGGCGTCCATATCTAGTTACGCATCCGGGCGAGTGCCTCGGCACTCGCCCCCTTCCCTCCGCCCGCCATCCACCACATCGGCAGGCTTTTCGCAGCCTGCTTTTTTACGTAGGTTCGCGAAAACCCTAGATTTCGGTTAATCACCTTTGCACAACCTGCAAATATCAAACCGCTCGCCCGAAAACACTTAGCCCGTATTAGCACTAAAATCGACGAATGGAATCGGTTTGAACAAACGTCAACTACAAAAACTAGGCAGCGCAAGTTTCGGCGATATTCGAATTCCCACCGACAACTGAAATCGATCCCGCGCGCCGCATGATCGAGCTTCTATTCAAAAGCCCCAGTTTTACTCCGACAATACCCCACATACCAGGTAGCAGCAGGATAGTATTCGATTCGTCTGACACGTTTCGCACAAAAAGAGAGTCGTCTGAAACTGTCTTCGGTAGATTGGGCAATTTACCTGTTTCAGGCAAGTAATATTTTCGACATGCGAGGACATATGCCGCGCCAATTTATTGAACCGATGTCGCCGCTTTGGCGTGCGACGGATGAAAAAACGTGGTTCGAAGCGCTTGCGTTGCTGGGTAGAAAATACGGTTTCGAGCACACGCTATTTGCTGTAGTGCCAAGGCCCGGCATGCGCTTTACCGACGCGTATCTACGGAGCACCTATGACGATAGCTGGCGTCAGACTTATAACGAGCGCGCCCTTTTTCACATCGATCCGACGGTCGCACACTGTTTAACCCAGACGTCGCCATTGATTTGGACATCCACCAATTTTGCCGATCTCAATCAGCGGGAGATGTACGAGGAAGCCTGTCAGTACGGACTATGCAGCGGTGTAGCTCTTCCGATACATGGCCCGAAGCAAGAGGTAGGGATGCTTTGCTTCGTCCGCGACGAACAGGCGCCCAATGCGCTCAACGCTCATGTCGAGCGCAATCTCCCGATGTTGACCTTACTGCGCGACGTAGCGTTCGATACGAGCCAGCGGTTCCTGGACGGATATACGGAACGGCTCGTCCCCAAGCTGACGCCGCGCGAATACGAATGCTTGAAGTGGACGGCGCAAGGAAAGTCGACCTGGGAAATCGCCAAGATCTTCGGCTGCTCGGAAGCAACCGTGAACTTTCACATGACCAATATCCGCAGCAAGTTCGGCGTCAGCTCGCGGAGCGCAGCAGCGGTCAAAGCGACCCGAATGGGGTTGATAGATCTTGATTGAGCAGCGCCGGCCGAAGTGCCGGCGCACGCTTTTGCGAAACGGCGCGAATATCCTCGTCCGATATCCTGGCCTCGAAATAGAGTCTCAGAAGAATCATGACGGGTTTTGGGATATTCGCACCCAGTTCAAAACGGCTACCACGGGACTGAGTTACACCGAATCGGGCCCAGAAGGTCTTCTGGCTCTCCTTGACTTGCTTGCGATAAGCCTGAACGAAGGCACTGTTGATTTCGGTCCGAACCGGCCGGGCCGCATCTTCAGTTAGCGGTTGACGAATATCGGCTAGGGACATGGTTTTCACCTGTTCAAGGGACGTACTCGATACCCGCATCATCCCAACTGTGACCGATATTTTGTACCTATCTTGCTTGACAGTTACACCTAGCACGCAAAGTGCATATGGTCGATGCCCCTTACGAGCATGACAATCCGGGAGAGCGAGATGAGCACGAAGATCACGATCGATAAACAATGTACTTTCGATCTCGACGCGCTGGCGCAAATGTATCGGTTACGCGCCAAGATTTTCGGCGAGCGGATGGGATGGGAAGTCGCGGTGTTATCCGGGATGGAAATAGACGAATATGACGCACAATCGCCCTATTACATGGTAATGCGCAACAATTACGACGAAGTATGCGGGTGTTGGCGCCTGTTGCCGACCGAAGGGCCGTATATGCTACGCAATACATTTCCGGAACTGCTTTACCAGCAAGACGCGCCCGCGTCCGCGCAAATCTGGGAGTTGAGCCGCTTTGCAATTGTTTCGCGCGAGCGAACGCGCTTCGGTTTTGGCGAATTGGCGCTCGATGCGATGCGGGCCGTCGTCGCATTCGCCGATCGGCACCGAATTACGAGCTATGTGACGGTTACGACCACCGCCGTGGAACGTTTGCTGATCCGGGCGAGGATCGCGACGCGGCGCTACGGCCCGCCCGTGCGCATCGGCAACGCCGACACCATTGCCCTATCGATCGACCTCGGAGAACAGACACACGAGGCGCTGTTTCAGGGGCCGGAATCCGATCCGTCAACGTACGATGGGCTCGAGCAATCGCTTGGGGCCGCTCACGAAAGCGCTGCCCGGCTCGTAGAACCTGAGCAGCTCGTGCATTTCGCGGGACAAACCGATGCGTTTGGCGAGCGCAATCCGAGCCGGGGGCGCGTCGTGCTCGCTTAGGCGCCCTATCCAGAGGGCGTGGCCCCCGCAGAGGTCCACGCCGTCGAACTCCGGGCCGATGGCGAACGCCGCGCACAGTCGCCCCGGCCCCCTCGCCAAATCCGAATCCTTGACGCCGGGCCGCCGATCGCGCATGAGCCGCAGGCCGTCCAGCGGCTCGACGGCCCTAAATAAGACCGCCGCTCCCTGCCCCTCGGCTTCCGCCGACATATTGATCATGTATGACGCGCCGTAGACGAGCCGCACGTAGGCATGCCCCGGCGCCCGAAACAAAGCGCCGTTGTACGGGCGCGGCCCCCGGTAGGCATGGCTCGTCGAATCGCCGATCGGATAGGCCTCGGTTTCCACGAGACGGCCGCTCACGCGGCCCTGCGGCGTATCGTGAACGAGACATTTGCCGACCATGAAACGCGCGAGTTCAACCGTATCGACCGGCAACTCGTCGCGCGTCAAGGGCGCGATTCGAGCGGCGAGCCGCGGCTCGCCGCCCAACTGCGCCGGGTTTGAAGAACCCGCCGTCAAGCGCCGCCCGATTGGTGTGCGCGTGCGACACGGCAGGCCGCCAAATCCCACGCGGCGCACCCGACGCTCTTGAAGACGACGGGCATCGGTCCCGCACCGCTGCCTAAAGGCGACGTTCCAGCCGCGGCCAAGACGTCGGCCAGCGAGCCGACACGCCCCCAATCGACGCCCGCCTGAATGAAATCGCCGGCTTCGTGAGGCGCGCCCGCCGGATCGTCGACATAAAGCGCACTGCCCGCTAGTGTGCGCGCTCCAATCTCGGCCATCTCGGGCGTAAAGGCCCCCACCCCAACCACGAGCCGATCCGGGCGCGCGGGCTCGTCGTAGATCGGCGCGCGACTCGTCGTCAGCGCAATGACGGCATCGATGTTTTCGGCGAACGCGTCGCGCTCGTACGGACGTATGTCGGCGCGGCCGCCCCGGTTTGCGCAAAACTCGCGGGCGCGTTCGAGCGAGCTGCCGCGAACCCACACACGAGCGTCTGGATAGACGGCCGCAAGCGCGTCGGCATGATGCGCCGCCTGCGTGCCGGTGCCGATGAGCAACACTTCACGCGGCGCCGCCCGCAAGAAGGTTCGCATCGCCAGCAACGTCACGGCTGCGGTGCGTCGGCCCGTCACCGTCGGCCCGTCGAGTGTGAGCAGGGCCTCGCCCGTGTCGGGATCGCAGACGCTGACTTGGCCGTGGATCGTCGGCAAACCGCGCTCCCGGTTCGCGGGACAGACGTTGACAAGCTTATGGATCGCAAGGTCGCGCGCCGCCGCCGGCATCGACAGCATCGTGCCCCCTTGGTTGAGCGGCACCACGAGCCGAGCCGGACTCGCAATCTCGCCGCGCGCCGCATCCAAGCTCGCCTGAGCGAGCGCCTCGACGAGCGCCGGAAACGGTGTGAGCGCGGCTGTTGCTTCGGCGTCGTAAAACGGTATCGTCATAGGGTTTCCTCCAATACGGGACGCCCGGCGAACCCGGGCGCCGCCGGCGAAACAAGCATGCGGCCATGCGCCGCGGGGGCGCGATCAGGCATTCGACGATTGCCTAACCGGTCGCCGTTGACTACCAGTAACGAACGTAACCTGTCGATACATATTTGACGAGGGCGGCGCGGCGCGTTGCCCGTTAAAATACGCCCCGCCTCCATATTTTTACCGCTGCGGCCAAGCCTTGTGGCCCGGCGATTCTCGTTCCGTGACCGCCACCGACGCCGCAGCGACCTGAAGCAGCATGACCACAGAAGCCACACTAGCGGACTCACTCGCCGTTGCCGATCGCGTGCGCGCGCTAATGGTTCGCCATGGCATCGGCAAACGACAGCAAACCACCGAGCTTTGCCGCATCCTCGATCTCAGCTTTTCGCAGGGGCACCGCAAACTGCGCGGCAGCAGTCCATGGACCCTCGCGCAGATCCGTAAAGTCGCCCAGGCCTTCGGCGAACCGCCCACGCAGCTCTTCGGCGCCCAGGAAATCGGCCTCGATACCGCCGGCGCGCAACCGCGCGAGGCAACGTTGAACTTGGGCGGCTTCGAAGGCCCCTGTATCGCGTGGATCGGAGCCCAGCTCGGCCGCGACGAGCGGGCCGAATTCGTCGCGTACGGAGAAGGCGAGCGCTGGCGCATCGTCCGATGCGACGGCACACCCGGCGAACATGCCCATGAAGTGCAGAAGATCGAGATTCACCCGCGCCGGGGCGAAGCGCAAAGGGCGACGGTCGCCGTGGTCGACGCCGATCGCGCCGCCGCCGAAGCGCTCGGCGACTACCTGTTGCAGAACGGCTTCGAGGCACACGTCTACGATCGCCTGACCGCGTTCGTCGATGCGCTTCGAGCGCAAACGTTTGACGCCGTGGTGACCGATTGGCTTTTCGACGGGTGCACAGCCGCGTCGGCCATCGAATCGGTCCGCCGCTCGCCGCAACCCGATGCGCCGATATTCCTGCTCACGGGCGACTTGCTGACCGGCAAGGCAAGCGAATCGGAGATCAGCGAAGTCATCCGCCGTTTCGACGTGGCTTGCTACGAAAAGCCGGCGCGCCTCGCGATTCTCGTCGCGGACCTTTCGAAGCGCCTGGGCCGAACGTGAACCGGCGGGCGGCAACCCACCGGCTTGCCGCCTCGCTCGGTCGATGCGCCCCGGCCCTGCCGGGGCTGCAACATGCGCGCTCAAACGTCGAACTTCACACCTTGCGCAAGCGGTAGCTCGCGGCTGTAGTTGATCGTGTTCGTCGCCCGGCGCATATAGTTCTTCCAGGAATCCGAGCCCGACTCGCGGCCGCCGCCCGTCTCCTTCTCGCCGCCGAACGCACCGCCGATCTCGGCGCCGCTCGTGCCGATGTTCACGTTCACGATGCCGCAATCGCTACCGGCCGCCGACATGAACTGCTCGGCTTCGCGCATATCGTTCGTGAAGATGGCCGAAGACAATCCTTGCGGTACCGCGTTATGCACGGCGAGCGCTTGGTCGAATTCATCATAGACGAGCACGTATAGGATCGGCGCGAACGTCTCGCGCTCCACCACCGCCGTTTGCGCCGGCATCCGCACGATCGCGGGACGCACGTAGTAAGCGCCGTCATGCCCCACGTCGACACGCTCGCCGCCCGTCACTTGACCGCCGTCCTTACGAGCCTCGGCCAGTGCCGTTTGCATCGCATCGAAGGAGCCGCGATCGACGAGCGGGCCCACGAGCGTATCGCCCTCGAGCGGGTCGCCGACCTTGACCGATGCGAACGCCTTCTCGAGACGCGGCAGCAACCGATCGGCGACGCTGCGATGCACGATCAAGCGGCGCAGCGTCGTGCAGCGCTGCCCTGCCGTGCCCACGGACGCGAACGTCACGGCGCGCACGACCAGATCGAGATCGGCGCTCGGCGCGACGATCATGCCGTTGTTGCCGCCCAACTCGAGAATGCTGCGAGCCAGGCGCTTGCTCAGCGTTTGCGCCACTTCGATACCCATGCGCACGCTGCCCGTCGCGCTCACGAGCGGCACCTTGTGCGAGCGGGTCAACGCTTCGCCCACGTCGCGGCCGCCAATGATCAGTTGCGAAAGCCCTTCCGGAGCGACGCCGGGATGCGCCTCATCGAATCGCCGCAACGCTTGCGTGAACAGCGCCTGACAGGCGATCGCCGTAAGCGGCGTTTTTTCGGACGGTTTCCAAACGACCGGATCCCCGCAGACGAAGGCCAGCGCGGCGTTCCACGCCCAGACGGCCACGGGGAAGTTGAATGCCGAGATCACACCGCAGACACCGAGCGGATGCCACGTCTCCATCATGCGATGGCCGGGGCGCTCGGAGGCAATCGTCAGACCGTAGAGCTGACGCGAGAGCCCGACCGCGAAATCGCAGATGTCGATCATTTCCTGAACTTCGCCGAGCCCTTCCGAGCGGATCTTGCCCGCCTCCAGCGTGACGAGCCGGCCCAGCGCATCCTTATGCTCGCGCAGGACGTTGCCGAAAATACGTACGAGCTCGCCGCGCAGCGGCGCCGGCACGGTCCGCCACTTCAGGAAGGCGGCATGGGCGGCATCGATCTTACGCTCGGCGCCGGCGGCCGAATCGACGGCGAGGGTCGCGAGCGTCGCGCCGTCGCGCGGCGAGCGGGCCGTGAGGGCATCGCCCTTCCAAGCCGAAAGGTCGACGCCCAGCGCTGCGAAAATATCGTTGACTACCATCACGTCCTCTTTATGTCGAGTTACTTCGTCAAAATTGGTCTGGAGCGTTTCCCTTGCCGGACGTCCACGTCCAGCGATTGAAACGCGTTCGCGCCGCCCGTGCAAGCGGCGACGAAACTAAGCTAGCGCGGATGCCAACCGCCGCGCCCCTTCGAACGCCTCGGCCTCGCTCGGCGCAGCGAACGACAGGCGCAAGCTGCTCACGTCGGGATTTCGTACGAAAAACGCCGTCCCCGGCACGAACATCACATTGCGCTCGATCGCACGTTTGAGCACCTCCGCCGCGTCTCGTCCCGCACTGAGCCTGGCCCAGACGAACATGCCGCCTTGGGGCGCACAAAACTCGATGTCCTCCGGGGCGAAGTGCGCGAGCGCCTTAAGCAGTGCGTCGCAGCGCGACCGATACGCGCCGACGATCGAACGCAGATGCAACTCGAGGCTGCCGCTGTCGAGATAATGCCGCGCCGCCTCTTGGGACAGCGGCGAGGTGCACAAATCGCTCGTTTGCTTGGCGACGATCATTCTGCGTGCGATCGGCGCGGGCGCGACGGCCCAGCCGATTCGCAAACCCGGTGCGACGATCTTCGACAAACTGCCGAAATAGACCACCCAATCGCGTGCGCCCGGGCAAGCGTCGGCCAAGGCAAGGATCGGCGGCACCGGCGTGCCGGCGAAGCGCAATTCCCCGTACGGATCGTCTTCCACGAGCACGATACGATGCCGGGCCGCGAGCCGCACGAGCGCCTCGCGCCTTGCGCGCGGCAGTGTCGCGCCCGTCGGATTGGCAAACGTCGGCACGGTGTAAAGCAGTTTCGGCCGCTTGGCGTCACCCCACGTATCGAGCTGATCGGCGAGCGCATCGACGTCGATGCCGTCGCTGTCCGTGCGCATCGTCACGATGGTCGCGCCGGCGAGCCGCAACGCTTGGATGGCTGCGGGATAGGCCGGTTCCTCGATGAGCGCCGTATCGCCCGGCGCAATCAACGTACGCACGAGCAAATCGAAGCCTTGCTGCGAGCCGGTCGTCACGAGAATGTCGTCGCCGCTGCACTCGACGCCCCGCACAGCCATGAGCCGCGCGAGCGAGCGGCGCAGCAGCGGCGCGCCGGCCGTGTCGCCGTATTGCAAACACGCGATCGGATCGCTCCGATATGCAGCCTCGAGCGCTTGCGCGAGGCCATCGCGATCGAACAAATCCTTCGACGGATAGCCGCCCGCGAAGGAAATCATTCCGGGACGGCCTACGTATTTGAACAACTCGCGGATCGGCGAGCCCTGCGGCGCACGAAACGGCGCCACGAACTCGTATGCATCGTCCGGCGTGGCCGCTTGCATGGTAAGGCCTGACGTCATCGGTTTCCTCTCGACTTCAGAGTGCGGCAAGCAGCACCGGCAGATGGGCTCAAGCCGCGGCGGTCATTTTGAAGATGCCGGTCGCATTGCCGGCATCGAAACCCAGATCGAGCGCGACGCGCCCCGTTTCCGCGTCCGTATAGGTGTCGCGCGTAATGAATTCATAGAACGAGCCCGGCACTTCGCGGCGTGCTTCGGTGCCGTCGTCGCCGCGAAATACGCGAACAACGCGATCGGCCTGAAACGCCGTTTGCTTGACCCGCCCCGACTTCGAGACTTCCACGCGCTCTTTGATCGGGCGGCCCAACGCACGCTGCGCGTCAGCGACCGCGAACACGTCGGCGACCCGATCCGTCGCATGGTTGAACGCATTGCCTTCCGTTGCGATCCAGGCCATTTCGGCGGACTCGGCAAGCAGCGTCTCATAGTCCGACAAGCGCGGCGTCATATGCTGCCGATCGAAGCAGCGCATGAGAATCGGCAGCAATGCACACGCGTCGGCCAGCGGCAGCGCCGCGTCGCGCTCGAGTTCGGCAAGCCAAGCTACTGCTTGCGGCGTAAGCGGATCCACCGACGAGCCGACGACATTCGTCACCGCCTGTTGGAACGCCGCGGAAAAGCGTTCGGGGTGCAATTCGCTGACGAAGAATTGAGCGATGTGTTCGGGTGCGTCCAAGTGCGCGTAGGAACGCCCCGTCATCTTGATGCGATCGAGCGGATAAGTCCCGTTCAGGCGATAGCCGAGCGGCTTCAGGATCCGCGTGAAGGCGGCTTCTCCCGGCGGCAACGCGCCGCAATGCGGCCAACGCACCGTCCGCAACGCCCCGTGATCGAACTCGACACGCCCGCCTGCGCGTACGACGTCCTCGGTATAAGCGCGGCCGGTCGGCACGCGCTCGAGGAGCCCGGCGAACAGCGCCATGTTGAGCGCTTGAGCTAGCTCGGCACGCGTCACGATGCCGGACTCACAGCGATCGAGGGCCGCAGGCACATTCATCAATTGCACTAACTGCTGCGCAGCGCCCGCTCCACAGGCGGCTTCGAGCATCGCGTCCAGATTGCTGTTCATCACATCGTTCCCCGTTTTCCATATTCCGTAGCTTGCCTGCCGGCGCGCACTCGACGCCAATCCGGTCGGCACTCTGTCACTCACCGGTCGATTGGCATTGTCGCTGCCGCCCCTGCCTTTCACAATTGATTTAAACTCACCACTTCATTCCTAAAACGCACCAACTTCACCGCTTAGCACCGTCAGACCATCGATGAGAAAAGGGATCCCGAATCTCGCCGCGTTGCAGGTTTTCGAGGCGGCAGCACGGCACGAAAGCTTTACGCGAGCCGCCGACGAGCTGGCGCTCACGCAGAGCGCCGTCTGCCGGCAAGTCGCCTCACTCGAGAATCGCCTCGGGGTGGCCTTGTTCCTGCGCATCAAGAAGCGCGTCGTGTTGACGCCGCACGGACGCCACTACGCCACGCAGATCCGAAAAAGTTTGGAGCGCATCGAGCGCGACACGCTCGAGCTGATGGCGCAACGCGGTATCGGCCGCGTACTGGAACTTGCCGTCGTGCCGACCTTCGCCAGTCAATGGCTCATTCCCCGGCTGCCGCAATTTCGCGCGCTGCGGCCCGATATCACGATCAATCTATCGATCCGCACGGAACCGTTCCTGTTCAGCGATTCGCCCTTCGACGCCGCAATCTATTTCGGCCGATCGGTATGGCCGGGGACGCAGGGCACGCTGCTGTTTCGCGAAGGAAGCGCGGTGCCCGTGTGTAGCCCCGCCCTCACGGCCGATAGCGCACCGCTCACGCGCGAGCGCTTAATGGATATGCCCCTATTGCATCTATCGACGCGTCCGGACGCTTGGCGCGATTGGTTTCGCGCGTACGGCTCGAGCGAAGACGCGCGTGCGGTGCGCGGGCCGCGCTATGAGCTCTTCACGATGCTGTCGAGCGCGGCGATCGCGGGGATGGGCATCGCCTTGATGCCTGAAATTCTGATCGCCGACGAACTGGCCTCGGGACGGCTTGCCGTCGCGCTCGATATGCCGCTCCCGAGCGACGCCGGCTACTTCCTCGCCGCCCCCGACGCCGTGGCGAACGACGAACCGTTCGTCGCGCTGTCGCAGTGGCTCATGTCGCTCGTGCCGGAGCCAGCCGCTACGCCGCGCCGGCCTGCGCTACGATCCAGTCGAGAAACACCTGCATCGCGGGCGCCATCCGCTTCGATTTGAGCCAGGTCAGCCAATAGCTCCCGGTGTTGACCTCTACATCGAACGGTCGCACAAGCCGCCCGGCCTGAAGCTCCCGCTCGAACATACGCGCCGGCGCGAGCGCCACGCCGGCCCCAAGCATGGCCGCCTCGACCATCAGGCGCGACGAGTCGAATACGGGTCCGCGAACCGCGCCCTGCGGCAAACCTGCCGCCGCTAGCCATAATGCCCATTCGTCGGCGCGATACGAGCGCAGCAACGTTTCGGACGCCAGATCACGCGGCGCAGTCAACCGTTTCGCCACATCGGGCGCGCATAGCGCCGTGAGCGGCGCATCGAGCAGGGCCACTGCCTGGGTGCCCGGCCAGTTGCCGTCGCCGAAGCGAATCGCAAAGTCGAAGCCCTCGGCCGCGAAATCGACGAGATTGTTGTGGGTCAGCAGTCGAAGCTCGACGAACGGATACTCCGCGCGGAATCCACTCAGGCGCGGCATCAGCCAGCCTACGGCAAAGGTGCCGACGACACCCACCGTCAGCACCTCATGGAAATGACCGCCCTCGAACTGCTTGAGCACCGCGTCGATCCGGCCGAACGCATCGGAGACGACCGGCAGCAGCGCCTGCCCTTCATCGGTCATGCCGAGCCCGCGCGCAAGCCGCTTGAAAAGCTGCGCGCCGAGCTTTTCCTCCAGCGCTCGAACCTGTTGACTGACCGCCGCTTGCGTGACGTTCAGCTCGCGCGCCGCGCGCGTGAAACTCAGATGGCGCGCCGACGATTCGAACGCGCGCAACGCATTGAGCGGCAGATGTCTTGCCATACACACGAACCCACAAGAAATAGTTTTGCGTCGGAGAAATTATCGTCGATCGTGGCTGAAGGTCGGAGCCGTCATGCGCATGACGCTTTGTTTGCCTTTCCGTTTCGACCTTCATTCAGGCGCACAAACGGCGCTTGAGTTCGTCGAGTAGCCAACGTCCGGCGACTCCTGGCGCGCGGTTGCGTCGATGAGCTGCATAGATCGTCAATCCGTCGGGGGGAGTCGGGTCGTTTTCAATCTCGATGCGAGTCAACTGCCCCGCAGCAATCGGTTTGCTGACGAGATGACTTGGCATGCGGCACCATCCGAAGCCCGCCAGAAGGAAATCCAAGCGCCTTCCGAGGTCGACGAAACGCCATAGCCTGGCACTCGATAAACCATAAGATGCGCCGCTAGGGTCGAGCGGATCCGAGAGTACGAGTTGGACATGCGGCTCGAGATCGCTTCGCGTTGCCGGCCTCGTGAGCGAGGCCAATGGATGGCCCGACGCAACCACCGGAATCATGTCGATACGCAGTAGCGGATACGCAACGATGTCCTCCGGCACGGCAGGAAGCAGCAGACAAATAGCCAGCGCGGCAGTGTCGTTGCGCAGGCGGCGCAAGGCGCCGCCAAGTCCTTCCGTCGTAAAACTGACGGGAAGGTCGGGATAAGTCTTGCGCAGCGCGTGCAGGCTCTCGATCAGCGGTCCAGTAGGCACTAGCGGGTCGATCGCGAGAGCGAGTTCGGCCTCGAGTCCCGAGCGGTTGCTGGCTGCGACCGCCTCGAAGCGGGCCGCGCTGGCAAGCACCAGACGCGCCTGTTCGACAAGCACTTGGCCGATGTCCGTGAGCCGCGGCCGATGTCCGCTTCGGTCGAACAACCGGACGCCTTGCAACTCTTCAAGGGCAGCCACCGCCTGGCTGATAGCCGATTGCGCACGTCGAAGCTTACGGGCAGCGGCCGAGAAGCTACCCACGTCGGCAATCGTCACGATCACCCGCAGGTGGTCCAAGCTAAGGCTTCCGAGCGCCATCAATCATAAATTCCGATGGAAATTATCAAAATTATATCTCTTCTCATGAAGCCCGGTGGCCGCCAAACTTCAATGCGCACGAGTTGAAAAACCGATTTGCTTTTTCCGGTTTTCGCTTCGACCGCCGTCCGCTCATCTATCGATACGCAAAGAGAAAACCCATGACCCAGTTACTCGTTGTTGAAACCAGCCCTCGCGGCGATGCCTCCATTTCGCGCAACATGACTCGCCGCTTCGTCGCGCAGTGGCAAGCGGCACATCCGGGCGGCCGGATCGTCAATCGCGATCTCGTCGAAACGAATTTGGCCTTCGTCACTGCGCCTTGGTTGCAGGCTTACTTCACGCCGCCCGAGCAGCATTCGTCCGCGATGAAGGAAGCGCTGGCGTTGTCCGATGAACTGATCGCCGAAGTCCTGGCTGCCGACCAGATCGTTATTGCCACGCCCGTGTACAACTACAACGTACCGGCGCTGCTCAAAGCATGGGTCGATCACATCGTGCGCAAGGGCATGACACTGGGTTTCGACGGGAAAGGCTTGGTCACCGGCAAGAAAGCGACGGTGCTACTGGCATCCGGCGGCATTTATACAGAAGGGTCGCCCATCCGCGATCGCGATATCGCGACCCAGTACCTGAAGCTGATCCTCGGCGTCATCGGCATCACCGATGTAACGATCGTTGCCGGCGGGGGTGCCAAAGCAGTCGATCTAGGCGAAGCGACGATGGACGGCTTCGTTGGGAATCTTGATCCCGATCTCAAGCAAGCGGCAACCGCTGGTGGCTCCTGATGATGCACGCCTCTAGGTAGCCGCCCGACGCGCGCAGCGCATTGCGCGGCGGATGTCTTGCCTTACACGAGGACCCATTAGAAATAGTTTTGCGTCTGAAAAATTATCGTCGATTGTGGCTGAACGTCGAAACCGCGATATTCATGCCTCTTTCAACGGAGCAAAGTCAGATGCAAAGAAGACAATTCGTCGGCGCCGCGTTCGGGGCAGTCATAGCTAGCCTATCGGCTCGGACTTGGGCCACATCGTCGCCCTCGCCGGCGCTCGCCCTTAAGGCACAGGCCATCGAAGCGGAGCTGGCCTCGATCGAGAAAGGCGTCGATGGCCGGCTCGGCGTCGCGATCCACGATTTACAGACCGGGCTTTCGGCCGGTCACCGCGCGAGCGAACGATTCCCGATGTGCAGCACGTTCAAGCTCATGCTCGCGGCAAGCGTCCTTGCGCGCGTCGACTCGCACCAGGAAAACCTCGAGCGCCGCATCGTCTTCGGCAGGGATCGGCTCGAACACTATGCGCCGGTCACAAGCCGGCACGTCGGTGCGCCTGGGATGACCGTCGCCGAGCTATGCGACGCGGCGGTCACGATGAGCGACAACACGGCAGCGAACGTCTTGCTGGACACCATCGGCGGGCCACCCGGTTTGACGGCGTTCATGCGACGATTGGGCGATACTGTCACGCGCCTAGACCGCACCGAGCCCACGTTGAATACGGCGATTCCCGGCGATCTGCGCGACACCACCACACCGGTCGCCATGCTCGGCAGCATGCGCGGCGTACTGCTCGACGACGCGCTTTCGCCCGCATCGCGTGCGCAACTGTTGTCATGGGCGGTCGGCAACCGTGTCGGCGATGCGCGCCTGCGCGCCGGGGTCCCGCGCGATTGGCGCGTCGCCGACAAAACGGGCACGGGAGACTACGGAACGACGAACGACATCGGCATACTCTGGCCGCAAGAGCGGGCACCGGTTCTCGTCACCGTTTATCTGACCGAAACGCAAGCGCCGGCCGCCGCCCGCGAGGCCGCGATCGCCGAAGTCGCCCGTAGTGTTGCGCGGCACCTGGCCTAGCCGGCCGGCGAGCAATCCTCGACAAACCTTGAAGGAGACTCCCGCATGCACACGGCAGCAACGAGCTTTTACGAAGCCACGGTTCAACGCATCGAGCGGCCCGCGCTTAGCGCAGCGCGCGAGGAAGCCGAGGTCTGCATCGTCGGCGGCGGTTTCGCGGGGCTCGCTACGGCGCTCGGTTTGCTCGAACGCGGCATGCGCGATGTCGTCATACTCGAAGCCCAGCGCGTCGGGTTCGGCGCATCGGGGCGTAACGGCGGATTTGTCTTCGGCGGATACAGCCTCGAATGCGCCGACTTGCTACGTGTGCTCGGCGAACGCGACGCGCGAGCGCTCTATCGCTTGACGCTCGATGCCGTCGAATTGATCGGCGCGCGGATTGCGCGTTATGCGATCGATTGCGACGTCGTGAACGCAGGCGTCATTCTGGCCGATTGGTTCGGTCGACCCGAAACGCTCGAAGCGCAGCGCCGATTGATGCAACATTCGTTCGGCGTGCAATGGGAACCGCTTTCGAAGAGCGCGCTGCGCGATCGTCTAAAGACAGACCGCTACCACGGCGGCCTACTCGAGCCGCACGGCTTTCACTTTCATCCGCTCAAATACGCGCTAGGTATCGCCAATGCGTTGACAGAAGGCGGCGTGCGCATCTACGAGCGTAGCGCGGCGCTTAGCGTGCAACGTCAGAACGATCGCTACTTAGTCAGCACAACGAACGGATCGATCTCGGCGCGTCACGTCGTCATGGCCGGCGGCGGATATGCGCGCGGCGTCTATCGCCGCGTGGAGCGCGCGATCCTTCCGATCGCGACCTATGTCGTCACGACGGAGCCCCTGGGCGCTCGACTGAAAGAGGCCATCGATTGCTCGGCCGCCGTCTACGATACGCGTTTCTCTTTCGACTATTACCGCGCCCTGCGCGACACGCGCATTCTCTGGGGCGGACGGATTTCGATTTTCGAGCGCGACCCGCGCACGATCGCCAAGCTGTTGATGCGTGACTTGCTGCGCGTCTATCCGCAGTTGAAGGGTGTCGAGATCGATCATGCCTGGGGCGGCTTGATGAGCTACGCACGCCATAAGATGCCGCAGATCGGCCGTTGCGGCGACGGCATCTGGCATACGGTCGGCTTCGGCGGACACGGCGTCGCGCCGACAACGACGGCCGGCGAATTGATCTCCGCGGCTATCGCCGAAGGGCGGCCGATTCCGGCCGCCTTCGCCCGCTTCGGTCTCGAACCGGCACACGGCATACTCGGGCTCGCCGCGGCCGAGGCGACCTACCTCACGAAAATCGCCGGCGATGCGATCGCCGAACGCAGAGCGCGCTGAGCACACCGGCCTCGCCCTCGAACGCACGGTTGCGCTCGAAGGCTAGCGCGCTCGGCACGCGCGACAGCGCGACAGCGCGTGCCACTAGGGCAGTTATTGCACCATCGGCACTTCGACGTTGTCCGGACCCGGCCCCGCCGGAGCGGTCGCGGCGCCCGATTCCACGATTGCGCGGTCGACGAGCGCTTTCGCCTCGGTGCTGCTCGCATCGATCGAGAGCGCTTTGCCCGCGTTATGCCAGACGCAATTCCAGCGTGACTGCACGACGCATGCGTGCGCCTCGCCCAACGAGGCATCGCGTGCTTGCTCTCGCGAAAGAAGCTGATCGCGCAAGGCAAGCGCCTCGCCGTTGCGCGGATCGGCGCTCAGCACGCGCGCCAGCGACGCTCTTGCGCCTCGCAGATCGCTCTTCGCTAGCTGCGCCTGCGCACTGTTCAGCGCGTAAGCAGCGTTGGCACGCCCCGACTGAGCAACGGCCGGCTCGCGCTGTGACCGCGTACGCTGCCGTGCCGGCGCATTCGCAACCGCCGCGTCGTTGTCTCGCGCGGGCGCTCGGGCCGACCGCGTGTCGGCACTCGGCTGCCTATCCGTAGACGTAGGCGCGGCAGGCGCAACCGCTTGCGCCGGGCTCGGCGGCATTTGCGCCGTTACGGCCGGCGGGGGTATCGAGGCAATCGATGCGTCGGGTGCACGCGCCTCGCCGGAAGCGCCGGTTTGCGGCGTGGCGGGCGGCGCGATCGGGGCGGTTCGAGCATCGTTCGATGCCACGCTGGCCGAAGGCGATCCGTTAGAGCCTGCGCCGTTGCCCGCCGAGGAGGGTGCCGTCGCTCGGTCGTTGCCCGCATTCGTCACGGCTTGCGCAGGCGCCTTCCCGCCGACGGATGCGGCCACGCTCGAATCGTCGCCGCCGTTCGACGCAATGGCACCCTCCACGGATTTCGACGCGCTCGGCTGCGACGCCGGGGAGGTGCCGTCGTATCGATGGATCGCGACCGCACCGCCATAGAGGACGATGAAGGCGGCGACGACAAGCGCCGTTCCTCCCTTGAACCCCCATTGGCGCGCCCCTCCTCTAAAGGCAGGCGCATGCACGTCTGCATAGGGGTCGCCATCCGGGGAGGCGAACAGCGGCGTGGGCCGGCCGGGCCACGGCAGGTCCAAGTCGCCCTCGAAGTCGTCCGCCGGTGCGGCAGCTCTCCCGTGCGCCGTCGTGTTACGTCCATGCGGCGCTGACCGCGCACCGCCGGCGTATTGCGTGGTTTCCACAGGAGTCGCTGCGCCGCCGAGCGCGAAGCGCGCATGGGCGCCGCAATGCGGGCAGAAAGCGATAGGTTCCGAAATCCGGCCGCCGCATCGGGCACATGCCACCGGAAATTTCGGCTCGCGAGCGGTTTGATCGCGCATGTCCGTACTCCTACCGTACGGACGAAGCAGACGGTGCGCCTCGCCTCGAATGAGCGCTCGTGCTGGCGAGCGCGATTAACCGCTCGATTCGATAAAAAAGCATATCCATAATCGTTGATCGAATCGAACCAGTGGCCCACTATCGACTAGCGTCTCTTATGCGTCAAGCCTAAGTCGCCATCTCCATCCGGACAAATCGGCCAGAAGTTCGTAGTTAGTTGCCAATCGGTTGCGACGCCATTTATCGCGCTAGCGCCATGCATGCGATGCAAACCATCGGACGCAAACTTTCAGCGCGAGGCCGCGCCGTGCAGCAGGGTCCGATATTCGCTGGGCGTCACACCCACCGTCGCTTTGAACTGCCGCGTGAAGGCGCTGTGATCGGTATAGCCGCAAAGCGCGGCGACGTCGGTCACTTTGTCGTTCGATGCAAGCAATGCCGTTGCCGCATCCAAACGCGTCTTCAACAGCACTTGCCGCGGCGTCAAATGAAAGACCTTATGAAAATACCGTTCGAGCTGTGCAACCGACATGCCCGCCATCTTCGCGAGATGCGTCAAGTTCAGCGGTTGCACGTAGTTCTCTTGGATGTACTGAACGACTTCGGCCAGTTTGGAATAAGCCGGATGCGTACGCTCGTTGGCTTTCAGGTCGCGCGACGCCCCGGCGATACCGAGGACGCGCCCTTCGCTATTGAACAACGGCACTTTTGAAGTTAGGCACCATCCCGGCTGACGCCCGGGGTACAGATGCAACTCGAGTTGGTCGATCATCGCGGCACCGCCGTTGATGATCGATTGGTCCTGTTCCATGTAAGCCGCACCGAAGCGCGACGGAAAAACTTCCTCGGTCGTTTTGCCGACGATCCCTCGCTTGTCCTTGCAGCCGCAACGCGTCGCCAACGTGCGATTGACGAGCGCATAACGCGCATCGCGATCCTTCACGAAGAAGACCAGATCGGGCAACGCATCGAGCACCGGTTCGAGCTGCGCGTAATACGGCAGCATATCGGCTAGCGTTTCGGCGGCGGGCATTTGCGGCAAGGGAATCGTGGGTGGCATCGTGGCGAAGCGCTAAAAGCCGCGCGGCAAGGATGCGCCGCGCAAAGCGCCTCGATTATAGGCGAGCGTCGTCTCCTTCCCGGGCCTCGAGCAACGCGCCGATGCGAGTAGGCATGAGGGGCGGGCGAGGCGGCGCGGCGTCCCAACCGAAGTAAGTCTCGAGGGCCGCGCCGCAAATCCGCCCCTGGCACGGCCCCATTCCGCAGCGCGTATGCAACTTCGCATCGCGCCAGCTCGCATGGGCCGAGACATCGCGGAACGCCACGTCCTCGCAACGGCAGACGATCGTTTCCGCGCTCGGCCTGGTGCGTGCCTGCGGTCCGAGTTCGAACGCGCGCGCCACGCGGCGCGCGAAGCGGCGCCAATGCTCGCGCTCGCGCACGAGCGACGCGGGCACCGCCTGATCCGTCGCGGCGAGCCCGGCGATCCGTCCTTCGGCACGGGCAAGCTCCATCCCGCCGATCCCCGTACACTCCCCCGCCGCCCATACATCTGGCACCGACGTGCGTTGCATATCGTCCACGACGACCGCCCCTCGCGCGAGCGTACATCCGAACATCTGGGCCAGCGAAACGTTGGGCACGAGACCGTAACCGCTGCCGATGCGATCGCATTCGAGCGTAACGTCGCGGCCTGCGCGACGAATCACCGCCGCCGCGACGCGCTCGTTGCCGAGCGCGTGCGTCAGCACGCTATCGGTCCAGTAATGGGTACCCGCGAAACCGCGCGTCAGCCGCATCGCCTGCCCAAGCTTGGAAGGCGTGGCCGATAGCGATAAGCCGAACCGCAAGATGGCGTGCGATGGCGCTTGCTCGACCACGGCCAACACACGAGCCCCGGCCGAGCGCGCCGTCGCGAACGCGGCAATGAGCAATGGCCCGCTACCGGCCAAGATCAAACGTTCGCCACGAACCGGCATGCCGCCCTTGATGAGTGCCTGCAACCCGCCTGCGCCCGTTACGCCGGGCAGGGTCCACCCGTCGAACGGCAGCAAACGTTCGCGCGCGCCGGCCGCAATGACGAGCCTAGCGAATGCAATCGAGATTCCGCCTTGCTGCGCGGAGTCGACGATGATTTCGTGTGTCCCTTCCAGCACCGACACGCGAGTAGCCGGATAGAACGTTACATTAGGATGACTAATCAATTCGTCGAGTACCCGGCTCAGCGCAGCCGGCTTCTTCGCATTCGCGCCTTGACGCCATATCTGTCCGCCTGCTCGCGGGTTGTCGTCGATGACGGCGACCGACTGCGAAGTCAATGCGGCGGCGTGCGCGGCAGCAAGTCCAGCCGGGCCCGCGCCGATGACAACGAGATCGAATTTCGCTTTCATAGCATGGGCGCTTCCGTGCGAACGGTCATGCCGTCCCGACACATCGTCTGACAAGCCAGCGCATGCGCACGCTCATCGATCGTGACCCTGCACTCTTGGCACACGCCCATGCCGCATAAGGCGGCCCGCGGCTGCCCGCGCACCGATCTGCGTGTGCCTCGCACACCGTAACGCATGACAAGCGCGGCGGCCACCGTCGTATCGGGCTGCACGGCTAGCGACGCACCGTCGATCACGACGAGCACTTCACGCGCCATGACGGCACTCCATTGCGAAACGATCGACCCGATACGGCGCGGCATCGATCGCCGCACGCGTACCCATAATCTGCGCGGCCAACAGCTTTGCGGTCGCGAGCGACGTGGTGACACCGAGCCCTTCATGCCCCGCGGCCATCCAAACGCCCGGCAGCGCGTCGCCGGCGGGGCCGATGAGCGGCAAACCGTCGGGACTCGCCGCGCGAAAACCTGTCCACGCCCGTATCGCATTCATCGACGGCAACGCAGGCAAATAGCGCGCGGCGCGCTGAAGCATGCCCGCCAACACAGACCATTCAACCGCTGCATCGAGCGTATCGAACTGCCTCGACGAGCCGAGCAGTATTTGCCCCGTTGGCCTAGGCTGCGCATTGAATGCGACCGATGCCCCCTGAGTTTGATGCGCGCTTTTGATGTACCCGAGCTCGAGCACTTGATGGCGAAGGTAGCCGGGGTAACGATCGGCGATCAGCAAATGCCCTTTCTTCGGCACGATCGGCAGTTCGGGCAAGAGCCGCTGAGCGGATAAGCCATTGGCAACTACGACGACGTCGGCGTGGATCATCTCGCCGTTCGCAAGCCGAACGCCGCCGCTCGACAGGGCCGTCACTTCGCACCCCTCGCGAACGCAGATGTTTCGATATCCTAACGAATGCCTAAGCAGCCATTGAGCCGCTCCGGGCGCATAGACGATCGCGTCGTCGCGCACGAGCAAGCCGCCCGCCATCGGCGCAGCAAGCGAGGGTTCGCACTCGCGCAGCGCGGCCTCGTCGAGCAATTCCGCCTCTACGCCGCCATCGGCAAACGCGTCCCTTAGCGAACGCGCCGCATCGAACTCTTCGTCATCCGCCGCGACCCATAACGTGCCGCAACGCGCGAATGCATCGGAAGCGCGCAGCGAAGGCGCGAGCGAGAGCCACAGTTCGCGCGAATACGCACTTAACGCAAGTTCCGCCGGCGAATCGTTCATGACCACGATATGGCCCATACCCGCCGCCGTCGCCCCACCGCCGACTCCGGCCGCCTCGAGCACCTCGACCTGCATACCAAGCGCGGCCAGCTCGGCGGCGCAGGCTGCGCCGACGATACCGGCGCCGATCACGATCGCATCGCGGTTCATACCGGCCGCGTACTCGGAATACCCGCCGCGAACGGATCGTCGGCTTCGAACAACAGCTTGCCTTCGGCCATGACATGAGCGCGCCCCGTGATAGTCGGGACGATCGCCGGCGACGTGTCCATGGATGCATCGGCCGGTACGTATCGCGCCTCGAAAAGGCTGCCGACGATACTTTGCTGACGCCATGCTGCGTTCGGCGCCAGCTTACCGTCCGCGGCGAGACACGCCAGCTTAGCGCTCGTGCCCGTGCCGCACGGAGACCGGTCGTACGCGTCGCCGGGGCACAACACGAAATTGCGGCTGTCGATGCCGGGCTCGTCGCCGTGCGCGAATAGCTCGATATGATCGATGAGCGCACCGTCGGCCCCGGTGATGTTTTGCGCGATCAATGCTTCGCGAATCTCATGCGTGAACGTGGTCAATGCGCCGATGTTCGCCGGTTGCAGTGCGCGGCCGTGATCGGCCACCAGGAAGAACCAATTCCCGCCCCACGCGATATCGCCCAGGACTCGACCGACACCCGGCACGTTCACTGCGACGTCGTGCCGATACCGGTACGCCGGAACGTTACGCACCGATACCGTACGGTCCTCGTTCAGCGTCGCTTGCACGATGCCGACCGGCGTCTCGATGCGATGGTCGCCCGGCGCAATCCGTCCCATGTACGCCAGCGAGGCGACAAGTCCGATCGTTCCGTGCCCGCACATGCCGAGATAGCCGACGTTATTGAAGAAAATCACGCCGGCCGCGCAATCGGGATCGAACGGTTCGCACAGCAACGCGCCCACGACGACATCGGAGCCGCGAGGCTCCGTGACGACGCTCGCGCGCCAATCGTCGTGGCGCGTACGCAAGATTTCAAGCCGCTCGGCGAGCGGGCCGCTCCCCAGGTCGGGACCGCCCGCGATCACGAGACGCGTGGGCTCACCGCCTGTATGGGAATCGATGATGTGGATGGCTTTCATGCGGCTAATGGTAGAAACGCACCGGCGCCGCGTCTTGGCGGCGGTGCGCGCTCGACATGCCGATTTCGGCACATCCCGCCCCACTCCGCAAACCTATGCCGAAATCGTCATCGCCGATGCGCGAACCGCGCAAGACGGCACCCGGGCCCCGTCCTACACTGCCCTCGCATCGTTCTTATCCACCGCTTCCGGAGAAATGAAATGGCACCAGTTTGGCAAGGCGTCATGCCCGCCGTCACGACGAAGTTTCACGAAGATTTCAGCATAGACCATGCTTGGACGAAGAAGAACATCGAAGCGCAAATCGACGCCGGCGTGGACGGCATCATCGTCTGCGGTTCGCTCGGCGAAGCATCGACGCTATCGCTCGACGAAAAGCTCGAAGTGCTCGATATCGCCGTCGACGCCGCTCGCGGCCGCGTGCCCGTTTTGCTGACGATCGCCGAGGACAGCACGCTCGAAGGTTGCCGCCAAGCGGCGCGCGGCGCACAGCACGGCGCCGCCGGCTACATGGTGCTGCCCGGCCTGCGCTACTTGTCCGATCGTCGCGAAACGATCAATCACTTTCGCATGGTCGCCAAAGCAAGCCCGCTGCCGATCATGGTCTACAACAACCCGCTCGCCTACGGCGTCGATATGACGCCCGAGATGTTCAAGGAAATCGCCGACGAGCCCAAACTCGTCGCCATCAAGGAATCGTCCGGCGACGTGCGCCGGGTCACCGATTTGTTCAACGCGGTGGGCGAGCGCTACGCGATCTTTTGCGGGGTCGACAACCTCGCCATGGAAGCAATGCTCATGGGCGCGCACGGCTGGGTGGCCGGACTCGTCTGTGCGTTCCCGCACGAAACGGTTGCGATCTACCGCCTACTGCAAGCCGGACGCATCGACGAAGCCCGCACGATCTATCGCTGGTTTGCACCGTTGCTTGCGCTCGACGTCTCGTCCAAGCTCGTTCAGAACATTAAGCTCGCGGAGGCGATCGTCGGCCTCGGGACCGAACCCGTCCGTCCTCCCCGGTTGCCCCTCGTCGGTGAAGAACGCAATGCAGTCGAGCAATTGATTAGGAATACTATCGAATCGCGGCCGCCATTGCCGAAGCTTTAAACCCTGCCTCGCGCGACGGGTTTCATCGCCGCTCGCCTACGCCTGAAAGACGCATTTCGAACGCCAAAACCTCGCTGTTTACCGCCGTGTCCGCCGCCGCTTTCGAGCGGCGGATCGTTGCCGGCACAACCAATTATCCAACCGGTTCATCACACGAATGTGCCGCTATCTTCGGATAATTGGTATTTATTTCCATGTAACATCGCGCTTCCTTCAGCCCACCCCAAGGAAGACACGTGACGTTCAGACGATTTAAATTCTTCTCCAAATTAGCGGCTTCTGCGCTCGTTAGCTGCGCGATGTACCTGCCCTTCGCACAATCCGCGCACGCACAGGTCGAAACGCCCAAGGCCCCCATCTACGGCGTAACGCTCGACGACCTCTCGAAGTTCAACGCGATCATCGCGTCTTTGCAAAATCTTCCGTACCGCCCGACCGTTCGAGTGGTGTTCGATCCGGGTACGACTGCGGCCGACTACTACCCGTACATCGTCAAGCTGCATCAATACGCCTACGTCATGGGCGAGATCTACGATTCGTATTATTTCCCGACGGATTTGACGACCTACACGGCCCGCGCGAAAGAACTCGTCTCGACGCTCGGCGCCAATGTAGACGTTTGGGAGATCGCGAACGAAATCAACGGAGAGTGGTTGCGCGCCAACTCCAACGGCCCGACGGCGACGGCGACGACGCAAGAACAGCAGATCGGCCAGATGGTCCAATCCGCCTACAACGTGGTGAAGGGAGCCGGCGGCAAAGTGGCCGTGACGGTGTACTACAACCAAGATCCCGCGGGCAACAATTGCTGGCAACTGCCGATGGACAACTGGCGCACGTGGCCGACGCAGTTCCTCTCGTCGACCGTACGTAACGGCGCCGATTACGCTCTGTTCAGCTACTACCCGTATCAGGATTGCCCGGGGCTGACGCCGTCGTGGAAGAACGACTTCGCGGCGCTCGAAAGCCTGTTCCCGAATGCGAAGGTCGGCTTCGGCGAAATCGGTACGTCAAGCACGTCCGCTCCCTGGTCGGTTCAGTCGAACCTGATCAAGACGTACTATCCGATGGTCGATACGCTGGGCGATCCGAAGTTTATCGGCGGCTTCTTCTGGTGGTACTACGCAGAGGAAATGCTCCCGTACTCGACGAGCCAGTACTTCCAACTGCTGCGCAACACGATCATCAATCTCAAAGCGCCGTCGTGACGCGCCGCCGTCATCGATCGCTCGCCCCATGCCGCGCCGCGGCGCGGGGCGCCAGCGTCCGGGCCAACTCGTTCGACACGTAATGCGGCCCGTCGAACAAGTAAGCCTCATACCCGCGATACGCCGCGAGTTGCGAGCGCAACTCGTCGGCGCTTGCCGCACGGAAGCCGCCGTGCTCGCTCGGGCGAAACGCCTCGGCGATAACGCGCACGCGATCGCGGCCCAATCGCCGCGAGAGCTCGTCTAGATAGCTTCGGGCCACTAGAGGCCCCCGCGCATACACCCCACACCCATCTTGGAAAAACACGCCGACGTCGCGCGGCAGCCATGTGTTCAACCAATCCGCCAGCGCCTGGCCACCCACATTCGAGCGATCGTAGACGGAAATCCATAAGGGACGCGGTAGCGTCTGCAACAACGTGCCGAGCTTCGGTGCGTCGGTCCACGTCGGGTCGACTTCGACCGGGAAGTAGTAACCGGTCACGTGCAGCGGCAGCGGCACGCGGGCAATTTGCGCCGACTCGCGCACAAGCTTATCGACATTTTCTCGTGCACGCTTTTCGTCGGCATCGCCGGCAAGCCCCAGTATCACGTTGCGCGCCCAGGGTTCGCGGCCGATGCGCGCCCAATCGGGAAGATTGGCGGCCGATTGCAGGCCGGCAATCGGCACGAACGCCGTGTCGTCGACCACAAGCCATTGCACTAGCAGCTCACGGACACCGAGCAGATGCCAATCGCCCACCGGATCGGCCGTGGCGTTATCGACTTGCCAGACGATGCCTTGCGCATGACTGTCGCCGGGCAGGTTGGCGCATGAAGCGGTGAACGCCGTCACGGCATAGGCGGCGCCGAGAACCGCCAATCGAGCTCGGCCACGACCTCGCAAAAACCGCCTCATGAGCTGCCTCCAATACGCCGCGCCGATCAGTACCAAAGCGTCAACTGAACGGCCAAGCCGCGCGCGCGAGCGGCGGATGTCAGCGGGACATGGTACTGCACCGTCAGGTCGGCATAGCTCGCCGGCGCGCTGTATCGGCCTTCGCGAAACCAAAAGCGGAACTGCACGCCCGGGCCGATACTCATTGCCGTTTCGTTTTGCTCCCTGCTGTCGTGATCGAAAATGAACGCGATATGCGGGTATACCGTTAGGTGATCGCTGATTTGGGTCACCGCCCAAGTGTGTCCGTAACGTAACTGAGAATACAAAACGTAACGGCCTTGGTGAAGAAAATAGTCGGCTTCCGCATACACTTGCCACGCTCGCCAGCTCGGTTCGGTCACGCGCAAATCGTTGCCCGCCTCCGAGGAGTAGCCTAAGCGCGCGAGCCAATCGTTTTGCGATTGACTCCCTATGCGCACCAGCCGTTCGGCACTCAATACGAGGTTCTGATCGACGAGCGGCTTATAGCGCGCGCCGATCGATCCTTGCAGCGTGGGCGCACCCGTGACGTTGCCCGAGCCGTCGTATGCCGTACCGTAGCCGCGCACGAAGAACTGCAAGATGCGCCCGTTTCGAAAGCCGATCTTAGGCGGCTGCCAATAGGCTTCGATACCCGGCTGCAAAACGCTGACCGTGCCTTGATACGAGAAAGCCGACACCTGATACGGCAAGCTGACGACGAAGCCCCACGTCCGCTCGAGTTGCTGTACCTCGCGGCGGTATCCGAAGCGCCGTTGCTCGTCGAATTCGTGCTGGTGCTCGTCGGCATCCAAGCTCGCTTCGAACATCTTCACGGCCTCGTCGTTTTGCCCGATCCGCTTAGCCGCGTAGCCGGCATCGGCGTAGTTATCCGCTTTTCCGCCGCCAAGCGCGAACCCTTGTTCGAACGCCGCGAGCGCTTGATCGTCCTTGTTTTCGCGAAGCAGGTCATAGGCATGTTGCAGCGTCTTTTGCGCTTGTTCGTCCTTCGGATCCGGCTCTTTCTGTTGCGCATAGCCGATCAATGCCGCCGCGCTCTTTTTATCGTCGTCCGACACCGCACTCGTTTGCGCGCGCTGAGCGGCCGCCAACGCACCTTGGCGATCGCCGTTGCGTAAGCGCAATTGCGCGACGCGCAGTTGAACGCCGACATCGGCGTCGTCTTCGATCGGCGCCAGCGCCTTTGCCGCTTGGTCGGGCTCATGCGTCATCAACGCGCTATCGGCCCAAGCGATCCGCAAATTGCGTTGCTGCGTTTCGTCCCACGTGCCGTGTTCAAGCGCGGCCGAAAAGTCCGCCGCAGCCTGCTCATAGCGTTGCTGCTTTTGCTGGAGAAAGCCGTGTTGCGCCAATACGCCGCCGTCCTCCGGATAACGCGCGAGCAATGCATCGGCTTGCCGGTCCGCCTCATCGATCTTGCCTTCGCGCACATAGACGTCGAGTAGCAGCAACCCCAATTGCAAGCTCGTGGGCTGCACCTTGATCGCGCGCGATGCGTAGCGCTCGGCCTGCACGAGGTCGCCCGATGCGATCGCCTTATAAGCCGCGTCGGCGAGCCGGTACGCACGCGGCGTCAATGCTTGAGGGTCGGCCCATGCAACGTTCGCATACAGTACGAGCACGGCGAAGGCCGCGAGGCCGCCGCTTCTCGCTATCGCTGGTAAGCGCCGCGCACGCCTAGATCGTGCTCGTTTCATCTCAATTCCCCCGGTTGAGCCGATTGCGGCACGCGCCCCGCGAACGCCACGCCGCCCACCGCTCGATCGAGATCGGGGCGCCGTGCGTGGCGCGCGAGTTCGGTCGAGATTTCGGCGTCGCTCGCCACGAAGTACGCGACGTTGCAGCCCGCCGCACGCTTGACGGTCTCTCGCTCGTCTTCGGTGAGGGGACTGCCGACGGCAACGTTCAACGTCCCGTCGTCCGCCGTCGAAAACGGCACGGCCCGATACGTTTGTTGTAATTCCAGCGCAAAGGCTGTTTTGAAATGTCCTGACGCCACGTTGGACAAACTCACTCTCGGCAATTCCGCTTGCTCGGCTAACGCATCGGCAAGCGTCTCCGTCCCAACGTGGTCTCCTTCGAGCAAAAGCTCGCCGAGGCGTCTGCCGCACTCGGCTTGACGCGCGAGAGAAGCATCGATTTGGGCCGCCGTGACAACGCCCCACTCGACGAGAATTTCGCCAAGCTTGCGGCGCGCCCGACCCATCTGATCGTTCGACAGGTAGGTGTGGCTCGTCTTGTCCCAAGCGATCGGCTTGCCGGTAATCAAATGGTTGATGAAGATGCGCCACGCGCGGCACACCGCCATGAAGTTGATGAGGTTGTTGACGAACAGACGCGGCAGCGACAGCATGCCCTGTAGCGCGCCGTTGAGCTTCGCGACGAAATAGAAGCGCTCGCCGAGCCGAAGCACGAGCAGGACGGTGTTGACGGCCAACAGCGGCGCGAGCGATCCGCTCACCAACCCTTCGTCGGCCTGCCCGGGCGGCGCCCATCCAGCTGCACGCAGCCCTGCGATCGAGAGATAGTTGGCGAGTACGGCATAAGCGACGATCGACACGATCGAGGTGACCATGCCTTTGCGATCACGAAAGAACATGTAGCGATCGCGCCAACTCCCCTTCCAGCCGAGCTGTTGCCATCCCTGAAACGCGATGCCGAGAATCCAACGCGTACGTTGCCGATACGCCGTCCGCAGCGTGCTCGGAAAGTACTCGCGCGTCGCGAGCAAATTGCGCCTGAGCGTCATGCGCTTGCGTCGTACCTGCTCGCGAACGACGTCGGCGATCGGGAAACGCGCGAACATTTCTTTCATACCGAGCTCGCGCAGCCGGAAGCTGAAGTCGTAGTCTTCGGTCAGCGTCGACGTATTGAACGGCTTGCCCCCGCGCTCGACCGACACCGTCTCTATCGCGCGCCGGCTGTAGCAGGACGCGACGCCGGCGCCCGGCACGATGCCCGTCAATAGTTGCCGCGACGGGATGTCCTTTTGATGCGTTTCGCTGAAATCGTCCATGTAGGTGCCGGCCACGAACTCATTCCACTTTCTCGGCAACGAGAGCACCGGTAGCTGCACTAGGTCGTGATCGACGATCGCGTAGTTGAAGTACTTCAACTCGATCGGATGGATCACGTCCTCGCAGTCGTGCATGATCACGCCGGCGAATTCGATATGGTGCGCGGTTTCGTAACGGCGAATGGCGGCGATGATCCAGTTCAGACAATCGGCCTTACATGTCGGTCCGTCGTTGAGCACTGCCGCGCGCACGACGCGCCCCGGATGCCGGCGCACCATGCGTTCGACCTCGGCCGTCGTTTCGGCATCGTTGTGATACGTGCCGGCGAAGATGATGTAGTGCTCGTACTCCATCGTCGCGAGCGTGTTCTCGATCATCTTCGCGATGACGTCGTATTCCTTCCAAGCCGGAACCATGATCGCCAAATACTGCTCGTCGAGTTCGCGCAGTGCCTGCGCATCGACACCCGTATTCGACTCTCGACGCAACATTCGTTTTATTTCGAATATCCAGTAAAAACCGTCGAGAAACAGATCGTCTACCGTACTAATGAAGATGATGATCGCCGTCGCCATGGCGACGGCGTTCAGCCCTTGCAGATAGGAACCCCATACCGATAGATCGTGCATTTTTCGTATAGTCGCTTTCACTTACCACACGAATATCGTGCGTCGAATACCGGCCTGATACCGTGCGTCGCCCCACACTGATTACACAGTCGAATAGCGAATTGCTCCAACGCTCAAGCGGAACGCAGCGCTTGCAATCCCGAAGCGATCGCATTGTGTAGCGGCAGCGCTTGCCCGACGGACTGGGTCAGCGACGAGAACGTGGCCGGCACCGTCAATAGCGAATCGACAATGCGCTCGCTCGCATGCCCATCGCCATACGGGTTCGTGGCATGAGCCATCGCGACGTATTGACTCCGATCGTCCAGCAAGCGGCCCACTTCGAAGACGATGCGCTCGGTATGCGTGCCCACGAGCCGAGCGGTACCGGCACGCACCGCTTCGGGACGCTCGGTCGTCTCGCGAGTGACGAGAACCGGCTTGCCGAGCGCCGGCGCTTCCTCTTGAATGCCGCCCGAATCGGTAATGATCAAGTGCGCCTTCGACATCAAATAGACGAACGGCAAGTAGTCTTGCGGATCGATCAAATGCACGTTCGGCTCGTCGCGCAGTACCGCGTTGACCGGCGTGCGCACGTTCGGATTCAGATGCACGGGATAAACGAGCTGCACGTCGTCGTACTTGAGCGCGATTTGCCGCAGCGCCTCGCAAAACTGCTTGAACGGATCGCCGAAGCTTTCTCGGCGATGTCCGGTCACTAGAATCAAACGGCGCGAAGGATCGAGAAACGGATAGCGCGCGGCAATCGAATCGGCGAGCGCGGTGTCTTCATCGAGCCTGCGCTTCACTTGAAGCAGCGCGTCGATCACCGTATTGCCCGTGAGAATGACCTGCGAAGCCGGCGCCCCTTCACTGAACAAGTTGTGTTTGGCTTGCTCGGTCGGGGCGAAGAGCCAAGAGGAAACGGCGTCCGTCACGCGCCGATTCAACTCTTCCGGCCATGGCGACCAAATGTTTCCGGTGCGAAGCCCCGCTTCCACGTGACCCACCGGGATGTAGCGATAGAACGCCGCAAGGCTTGCGGCAAGCGTCGTGGTCGTGTCGCCGTGCACGAGAACGGCGTCGGGCTGCCAATCGTCGTAGACCTTGCCGATCGACTGCAAAATGCCCGAAGTCAGATCGCCGAGCGTCTGGCCCTCGCGCATCAAATCGAGATCGTAATCGGGCACGATATCGAACAGCTCCAGCACTTGATCGAGCATTTGCCGATGCTGTGCGGTGACGCACACCTTCGCGTCGATGTCCGGCTCGTCGGCCAGCGCTTTGACGAGCGGCGCCATTTTGATTGCTTCGGGCCGCGTACCGAATACCGTTAAAACCTTCTTCATTTTTTCCCCGCTGATTTGGCTATGCCGATCCCCGCCGGCGCCGTTTGCTTGCAATTCGCTTGCAACCCGACAGTAAAAGATCGGCCATGGCAATGTCTGTGGGAGCTACCGCATAGGGGCAGCGCGAGCGCGTCGCCTCGGACGCGCTCTTGATCGACGTCAAATCCTCCGGTTACTTGGCCGTCGTGCCGTCCGCCCACTTGTATCCAAGCTTCGTGATGCCGGAAACGAGGCTCTTGAAGTCGCTCATTGCGGGCACTTTCAAGCTGGGCTCCAGCCAATACGGATGGAAGAAGAACGAAGCGAACCCGTCGCGCACGACGAGCGCGTACTGTGCGTTCGTCAATACTTGCTGCCAGGTGTACGCCACGCACGAGAACGGATCGACATTGCAGATGTTGTACTGGATGCTGCCGAGGTTTTCGGGGACGATCCGCTCGCCGTAGTAATCCTGATTGATGATGTACGGGAAGAATTGACCCGCCGAGAAATCCTGATTGGCCGCGCCCGTGCCGATTTGCGGATCCGTCGCGGTGTAGTAGACCGCCCGCTGAAACGACGTAGAGAATTCCGCTGCCGCTGCTTGCGAGGCAAGCGGTGACATCTGGTATTGCGGAGCACCCCAGCCGGCTACCTTATAGCCACTGTTAGTGAACTCGGCCAAGCCATCTTGCATCCGCCCTGCCGCCCACTGCTCGGAGTCTTCATCCACCGGCCGGTTCTGCACCATGTACCAGAACTCGTAGTCGTTGCCCGACACGGCGTTCTGGACGTTCGGCGTCGAATCGTATTGGTGCGTTTCTCCGTGCATGACGATCGAGCCGCCTCGTGCGATTGCATAGTTGAGGGCCGATTTCAATCCGGTGGCTTGCGCAAGGTGAATCGTCTCAGGCACGCCGCCGTTGTAGTACCCGTTCGGATCCGTGTAGACCGGGATCGTCGCCATCGTGAACGGGATCTTCAAGCTGTAGAGATAGTTGGTCAGCTGCTGCATCGAACTCGTCGTGGTATAAGCGTCGAGATCCTCCAACCGCACCAGCGCGCGATGATTGACCGGCGCGCCCGTATTGAGGATGTCGTGCAGCATGTCGCAAATCACGAGATACCGATCGGTCGGGCCGATGTACGAGAACGGCATGTCGGCGAAATACCAGAAGTTGCCCGATCTCATCACGTAAGGTGCCGTTGCGCCCGTCTTGCTGTTCGTGATCGTCACGAGCGATTGCGCCAACGCGGCATTGGCCACCGAGGTGAGGCCCATGTCGGGATCGGCGCTGACGGTACCCGTCGAAGCGTCGTACGCGTAGTACTTCACCATCGACATGTTCTTGTAGGAGACCGTATCGTAGAAACCCGGATTGGGGTTGCTGGACGACGGCTGTGCGTTGAGCCCTGCCAAACCGAGGAAGTTGATGCCGTACGTTTGCGTGAACGTATAGGCGGAATTCCAAGCCACTTCCCATAGGTTGTACTTGAACCAGACCACGGTATTTTTCGCGGTCATGACGTCGCTCATGAACGCGGTGGGCAACGGATTGTTGTAGTAGTCGCCGATATAGAACGTCGCCGTGGTCGCATTAATCTGGCCCGCGGTGTAGTTCTGCACGGGCTCGATCGTCACCGTGGTATTGAAGTGTCCGAGCAAGTTGCGCAGCATGATCGCGTACATCAGGCCGAGCTTGGAATACGGGTCGTTTTGCGGATTGTCGTAGAGAATCAGCGTACTCGCGGTCGTGGCTTGCGCGCGAGCGATGCCGGGCATCGCTAGTTGCGCGAATCCCATCAACAGCGCGACGATCAGGATGATCTTTTTCATGTCCGGTCTCCCCTAGTCGCGCTCGACCGTGCCGCCGACGCGTTTGACGGTATTCAGTTGAAACTTGGGACGACCCGTTTCTTTATAAGCGTCGTTCCAATCTTTTTTCGACATGCCAGGCTGAACTTTCACGTTCCCGGAAAGGATCGGCCGAGGCGGCACCTTGTAACTCGATGCGGGATTTGCGGTTTGTGCCTTGGCTGCATGCATGGATAAAGCGCCGCAAAGCGCAATCGATAAAGCGAGGCCCATTGCAATCGGCGTGACTTTGCGAGGGCGGTGTTCAATATGGCGGACGGGCATAGCCGGCTCCTTCTTGTTCGTCCGCGCGCGGCCTCGGCGGCGAACGGGTTTTGGACGTGCAGTACCGTCGCGATGCTCGGGGGAACATCGCGAGGGCTTTCTCAAGTTTGATCAGCACGGGACGGACAAGGCGAAGGGGGTTCGCGCATGACTCGTTACCCTGCGTTATCAGCATGCACGGTTAAGCGAGTTCTCGCGCGCTCAAAAAGTATGAAAGTGTCAGGTGGCGCACACTGTATCGTTCGGCATCCGTGATAGCGCAGTTGATATGTTGATAATTTCTTATTCTTAATTCGTCGATATTGCGCCGCGAAACTCGACATCGATATTTCGTCGTACCACGAAACGTCGGCGCCGACATGCTGCTAGCATCGTCGGCATGAACTCAAACCATGCCCCCGCCCCTTTTTCACCCACTGTCGCGCGCGTGCTTGCGACCGTTAGCGCCGCATTCGTCGTCACGCAACTCGACGTCACCATCGTCAATATCGCGCTGCCGAGCATCGGCGCGCAATTGCACGCGCAGGTCTCCGTCCTACAGTGGATCGTCGATGCCTACACGCTTGCGTTCGCGGTATTGATGCTGTCGGCCGGCGTGCTGGGCGATCGCTTCGGAGCGCGAAGGTTGTTCGCGGCCGGCCTCGCCCTGTTTGCCGTCGCCTCGCTGGGCTGCGGAATCGCGCCCAACGCGAGCGCGCTCGTCGCGGCGCGCGCCATACAAGGCATCAGCGCCGCGGCGATGCTGCCCAATTCCCTCGCGCTGCTCAATCGCGCATCCCGCCACGATCCGCATTTACGGGCGCGCGCCGTCGGTTTGTGGACCGCTTCCGGCGCCATATCCATCGCGGCGGGGCCAGTGCTCGGCGGCATCCTGATTGCAAATTGGGGCTGGCGCAGCATCTTCTTGGTCAACGTGCCGATCTGCCTGGCGGGACTCGTCGCCACGTACGCGTGGATTCCCCGTCGCGACGACCAAGCTCACATGCCCCGCACGCCGGTCGGCATCGATTTGCCCGGGCAGTCCATCGCAGTCATCGCGCTGACCGCATTCACAGGCGCGGTCATCGAGATGCGCCCCCTCGGCCCGAGTCACCCCTTGATCGTCGGCGCGCTCATCGCCTCGGTGCTCGCGGCACTCGCGTTCGTGGCGGTGGAGGCGCGTAGCCGGGCGCCGATGGTGCCGCTCTCGCTGCTACGCGACAAGACGTTTAGCGCGGCGGTAGCCTTCGGCGTCTGCGTGAACATGGCCTATTACGGCACCGTATTCGTGCTGAGCCTGTTCTTGCAACGCGTGCGCGCCGAGACGCCGCTGCAAGCCGGACTCGCCTTCTTGCCGCTTACCGGGGGGTTCTTGATATCCAACATCGCCAGCGGCTGGGTGGTGGCGCGCTATGGCCCGCGCCGGCCGATGATGATCGGCGCGCTCGTCGGTGCGCTCGGCTACGCGTTGTTGCACTTCACGCAAGCGAATACGCCACTGCTTGCGCTGCTCGTACCGTTTCTATTGATCCCGGCCGGCATGGGCCTTGCCGTGCCCGCAATGACGACGGCCGTGCTCGCATCGGTCGAACACAAGCGATCCGGCACCGCCTCCGCACTGCTCAACACCGCGCGTCAAGCCGGCGGCGCGGTCGGGGTGGCTGCGTTCGGGGCACTGGCGAGCGGCGCCGGTGCGGCGTCCGTGGTCTCGGGTACGAGGATATCGGCGGCCGTGGCGGCAGGGTTGCTCGTCGCAGGGCTCGGGCTTGCGAGCTTCGTCCATCCCACGGCACACGCGCGCTCAAGCACCGATAACGAGGCGCAGCGGGAGAGTTCGGGCCGATAGTCGGGCTCGAGGGGCAACGCGAGCGCCGCGGAAGCGGCGCGACGCTCGCCCTGTTTCGCGAATGCAACCGCTACAGTGTCGCGTTTTGGATAGCGCCGGTATCAAGGGCGCGTTCGATAAGGCCTTCGTCTAACGCCTTGCGTATAGCATCCGAGATCAGTTGCTCGGGCGCGGCCATCTCCGCCTTCAACGAACCGATTAGTCCGGACGCATCGAAGATCACTAGGGTTTCGGCCGAATCGTCACGGCTGATGATGACGCGATGCTTGGACTCTCCCTCGCCCAGGCTCGCGCAAAAGTGCATCGCACGTCCGTCGATCTGCTGCTCGAAGCTCTGAATCATCCGCGGGCCCTCCTTCACGCACAAACACCTGACATCGGCAAGCAAGGATCGTGCGCGATATCGACGGGGCGAGTCGCGAATCGTCTGGCGCCTAGAGCGACGGCCGTCTCGGGGTGCGCGCGGCGTCGATGCTCGCACCGCCGGCCCCAGTCACCATGAGCAGCAAAAACCCGCCGGCGATGCCGATGTTTTTCCAAAAATGGATGACCATATCGTGCTCGAGCGCGGCACTCGTCACATTCCAGAAATCGTGGCCCATCACGGCGGTGGCGACGGTATAAACGGCCATGACGAGCCCGAGCGGACGAATCAGAAAACCGACGATCAGCATGAGACCGCCGATCACTTCCACGGCGGTTGCGATCGCTGCCGCGATTTGCACGAACGGTACGCCCTTCGCTTGCAGGTAGCCGACAAACGCGCCGTAGCCGAGCACTTTCATCACGCCCGACCATAGAAACAACACCGAGAGCGCCAAACGTGCAATGAGAATGATTCCCGAATCAGCGGCACGCGTCATGAATCCGAACCTCCTAGTCCATAAAAAAGACAGCGCGCGATGAACGCGCGCGGACGTCGAAGGTCAGGATATGCGCTACGGCCCGGATTTCCAAGCGCCGATGTGCTCGGCCCTTAACCGGCGAGCGCGCTAGGGGGCGATTTGCTCCATGCCCTGCCGGCTTGCATTGCCCGAGCGCTCGCACTCCGGAGCGGCACGCGGATGACGCTGCGAAGGGGATTCGTCGCGCAGCCCGCTCGAGTTGAGGAGCCGATATAGCGTGGCGCGAGAAATGCCGAGTTCGATCGCGGCACTCGAAAGACTGTAGGCGTGGCGCGCGAGCGCATCGCGAACGGCCGCGCGCTCGGCATCGCAGCGGATCTCGGCCAGCGTACGGCCGGCTTTCGATTCCATGCCCGGCAGGCCTAAATCCGACGCCGTGATGAAGCGCCCCTCGGCCATCACCACGGCGCGGCGCACGCAATTGATCAGTTCGCGCACGTTCCCGGGCCAGCAATAGTTGAACATCGCCGAAATCGCATCGCTCGAGAATCCGCGGATCTTTCGTGCGCCGTCGCGGCGATAGAGTTCGAGCGCATGCTGAGCGAGCAGCTTGATATCGCCGCCGCGCTGGCGCAACGGCGGCTCGTCGAGACGCAAGACGCACAACCGATGGAAAAGGTCCATCCGGAACCGGCCCGTTTCGATCGCCGCCATCAAATCGACGTGCGTGGCGGAGACGATACGTACATTGACTTTGATCGGTCCGGAGCCGCCGAGCCGCTCGATCGTGCCTTCCTGCAAGAATCGCAAGAGAACGGCCTGACATTCGTGCGGCATGTCGCCGATCTCGTCGAGAAACAGCGTGCCGCCGTCGGCCGCTTCGATACGACCGATCTTCTTTTGCAAGGCCCCCGTGAACGCGCCGCGCTCATGGCCGAACAATTCCGATTGCAACAGAGAAGGCGGGATGGCCGCGCAATTGATCGCGACAAACGGTGTTTTCGTGCGAGAGGAGCGATCGTGAATGGCCCGCGCCGTCAATTCCTTGCCCGTGCCCGATTCGCCCGCGATAAAAACGGGCGCTTCGTTACGCGCGCACTTGTCCACGCCGCGGTTCAGTTGCTGCATGGCCTCGCATTGCCCGATCATCGTGCTATTCACCGCTAGCGGCTTCGCGCGGCTGGCGGTATCGCGCAACGACCACAAGCCGTCGGCATGCCCCATCAAGATGGTCAACCGTTCGTCATGGCAGGGCAAGGTCACGAAATCGAAGCAGAAATCGAGAATGAAGCGGCGGACTGGGGGATCTTCGGCTTGTCCCGGACGCACCTCGGCGATCCAAGCCACATCCGTATCAGCAATGCACGACTCGAGTTCGGCCAGTTGCTGCGAGCTGCACTCGGCCGGCAATTGAACGAGGCCGACATGGATCGCGCCGCGTTCGACGGTCCGCTGCACTTGCTGCGGTGTCTTCGCGTGGACAACGTTCCACCCCGTCGACACCAGCCAATCGACAGTCTCCGGGTCCGGCTTAAGCGAAACCAGAAGAACAGTGCGTTCCGCGCGCAGCGGATGAAAACCAGTACTCATGTATTGCCCCCGTATCGATACGCGAGTTTCCTCAGCCAGACTATCTCGGCGAATCGAAGCCATTTTTGATTTCCGTCAGTGTTTTTGCGGCGCTACGCACGCCTCAGTCACCCGATTGAAATCGCGTCGGCACGCCGTCTCATGCAGCGTTGCCAGCCATCACGCATTGATATGCATCAAATACGACGCTCGGTTGCCTCGGCCGAATCGTCGTACCGAATTGCACACCCCCACCTCGGAATCTCTCAAAGCGTCGGGTTCGTTGCGTCCCGTGCTGTATTTCGTTATGCAATGCAACATAGCCCTGAACCTTACGAATTACTATAGGAAAAAACGCCATCGGGCCGAATACGGAGTCGCAGTAGTTCTTACCGTTATCTGTTGGCGAGCGATCATTTCCGCGACGACAGCGCCCGACTCTAGGCTTACCGCGCGTCCAAAAGGTATCGTCTCACCGATGACACATCCCCGACGTAGGCGTTTTTCACAAGGTCGCGCGTGTCTATTCCTCAGATTGGATAGCCCCGGCAATTACGGGCCGCTGCCTCCGACAACGCATTCGCTGCACCGCGGCAATCCTTATCGCACGGGCGAACGTCCGTGCGATATCGCCGGAATCAAAGCGTTATCGTCAGTCGCAATGTTTCAGTAACGAAACATCCCCCTTTCCAAAGCCGCCAAAAAGCGCGCAACGCGTTGCGACGTTCCTTGACCCGCAACGGTTTGCAGCCCGATGGCATACCCATTGCCTTATTGCCCTCGCAATCGAATTCGCCGCAATTGCAGACGCCTCACCGGATTGCGGCAACGAACTTCGGCAAAGAGCCGGCGACATAGTGCGCCGGCTAAGCGCCGGGGAAACGACGAGGCCGTCGCGCCGCTATGCGAGCGATGCGGACATACGAGCGAGGTGCCCCGTCTAGGTCGTCGTCCTTAGGGCGACTAAGTATGTCGCGGTCATTTATGAACGGCCGCGGCGTTTTTGGTTGATTTCAACCTCTCCATCGGGGGCAATTATGAGCAAGTTTCAACGTTTCTTGCGCGAAGAAGACGGTGCGGCCGCTATCGAATACGGTCTGCTGGCGGGTCTGATCTCGGTCGCGATCATCACGACGGTCACGCTGATCGGCACGAATTTGAATACCGTTTTCGGCTACGTCCAGACCGCTTTGTCCGGCGTGAAAGCCCCCTGATCGCGCGGCGACGATCTCGAGCGCCTCGTCGCGCTCGAGATTCTGCGAGATTTCAACCATCAGGGGGGAAGCATGAACAAGCTTCGGCAGTTCTTGCGCCAAGAAGAAGGGGCGGCGGCAATCGAATACGGTCTGCTCGCCGGTCTGATCGCAGTGGCGATCGTTGTAACGGTCGGGCTGATCGGTACCAATCTGAATACGGTGTACGGGTACGTCAGCACGGCGCTGGGCGCCATCGCCGCGCCTTGAAGCCGGTCCTGAAAGGGACCCAGCGCTTCGCCTCATGTGCCGAACGCCATGCCCTCGCCCGCCTCAAGTGCGTCGCGGCGGCACCGGAAGGCGACAGGTTGCGAAGCGCCCTATCGAATTCATAAGCGTCATTGCGACGAACGGGGAATGCAATGAATACCGTCCTCTTTCCTACCGGCCCATGCGTCGTGGCGCTCGTCGTGGTGGCCATGTCGTACGACCTGCACGCACGCCGTATCCCGAACTGGCTCGTGGGAACGGCCTTGGTCCTGGCGCTACCGATCGAGATCGTCGCCAACGGGTTGCCGATCGGTCCGATCTGGTGGCTAACCGGCGCGTTGACCGGCGGCTTGCTCTTCATGCCCGGGTATCTGATTCGCATGCTCGGCGCCGGCGACGTCAAGCTGATGGCCGCAGTCGGCGCGCTGATGGGACCGCGGGGCGCGCTCGAGGCCGTGTTGGCGGCAACGGTGGTGGGCGGAGCGATCTCGTTCGTCGCGCTGCTGCAAAAGCGCCGGTTGCGCAAAGGCGTGGCAAGCGCGATGTCGATACTGATCACGATGTCGGCCGACGATACGCCGGATCCGGCCGAAAGGAAGCATGCCCTCGGGTCAGCGGTCGGTTCGCTCCCGTACGGCATCGCGATTGCGATCGGTTCCGTGATCGCGATCGCCGCGAATGCGTAGCTGAGCCTGAGAGAAAACGAGGTAGCGAGATTCGATTAAACGGGGGCCGGGAGGGTCGATCGAAGCCGAGCCGAGCGCGGGTGCGCCGGTCGAGAAGCCGAGACGACATTGAAAAACGAGAAGCCGCGTGCGGGAGGAAAACGCGGACGCGTAAGGGCAGCGGCTCACGCAGGCAAAGACGTGCGAGAGCAGTTGTCCGGTCTATCGCACGCCGAGAGGCGAGCTTATTCGGGGGAAGTGCAATGAGCAAGAACGTCAAACGAACCGCCTCGCGCGGTCACGCCAAACGAAGCGCGTACGAATCGTACGTGCGAGCGACGCGGGCCAACGCCTCGTTGCATGACTCCCCCGAGCTTTGATGCTTAAACGACGCGGCGACGCCGCACGGGAAAACGCTTGATACACGCCGCCTCGACGCGCTACTCCGGCAACTTCGAATGCCGCTCGCGCTGACAAGCAACCGATAGGTGAACGACATGAAAAACCTTCGCGCATTGATGATGCTTCTGATTGCCGCTGCGGCCGGATTGACCGCCGTCGTCTTCGCATCGCGTTGGATGATGGCGCAAAACTCGAACGCGACGACCAAAGTGGTCGTGGCAACCGCCGATATCGACCTCGGGCAGCGCATCTCGCCCGAATTCATCAAAACCATCGACTGGCCGTCGGGCAGCGTTCCGCCGGGCGCCTTTCACGACATCGGCAAGGTCGACGGCCGCGTGCTCAAGGAAAGCGCGATGCGCGGCGAGCCGATCTTGGACGCGAAACTCTCGCCGGAAGGTTCGACGGGAGGATTGTCGGCCGTCATCGATCCCGGCAAACGCGCAATCACCGTCCGGGTGAACGACGTCATCGGCGTCGCGGGTTTCGCGCTGCCCGGCAACTACGTCGACATCATCGTCAACACGCAGAAAGAGTCGAACGTGCAGAGCGTCCAGAACGATCAAAAGATCTCGAAGATCGTTCTCGAGCACATCCTCGTGCTGGCCGTCGCGCAAGAAGCCGGCCGCGACGAGACGAAGCCGAAAGTCGTCGATGCCGTCACGCTCCAAGTGACGCCCGACCAGGCCGAGAAGATCGACCTCGCACGCAGCATCGGCACGCTGTCGCTCGTGTTGCGCAACCAAGTCGATCCGCAAGACCCGAATACGGACGGCGCAACGCGCGCCTCGCTGCTCAAGCTGCCGCAACCGCCGGCGCCCGTCCGCCCGGCGCCCGTCAAGGTCGCCGTGCATCACGAAGCCGCGCCACGCGACTGCGTTCACGTAATCGATGGCTCGAGCAACACGCAAGAATGCTTTTAACCGCCGACCGAAGGTTCGTTCGGGCTGCTAACTAAACGACTAACGCAAGCAAGCAGCGACCGCACGAAGGACCGTAACGACTCGATAACGCACGCGCCGCCGAACAACTATGCGGCCCGCAAGCGAAATTGGCATCACTTATTGCATCACCGGGGGAACGACATGAAGACTCAATCCGAACGCCTCAGCCGAGCAACGCGGCACACCCGCGCTCGCCCTCATCCGGTTTCCGGCGTACGCCTTTCGAAGACGCGGATGTGCGGCATCGCCGGCGCGCTGTTCTTCAGCATGATGACGCACGTACAAGCGCAGCCGGCGGTAGCCGCGGCAACGGCAGCAGCAGCGGCTGCCGCCGCTGCGCCGCAAGCCGCGACGCGCGCCATGCCGTTCGCCGAGCACGGTCCGAATTGCGTAGGCGATGTGGCGATGCACACTTCCGTCGTCGTTCCGCTCGGCAAATCGACGATGGTCGCGCTGCCCGAGCCTGTACGCGCACGCACCGTCGGCAATCCGTCCGTCGTGCAAGCGATGCTCGTATCGCCGCGCACGTTGTACCTGCTCGGGTCGGACATCGGCTCGACGAACATGATCGTGCAAGGACGCAGCGGCTCGTGCAGCATCATCGACGTCGTCGTGGGCGCGGACACGAGCGGCTTGCAGCAGGCCATCGCCCAACTGATGCCCGGCGAAACAGGCGTCAAGGTTCAAGCCGCCGCCGATACGATCGTGCTGACGGGGATCGTATCCGACGCGGTCAAGGCGCAACGCATCCTCGAAATTGCCAACGCGTTCGCACAGCGTCCGCAGACGCCGCTGGCGACCCAAGGGCACAACGGCGCCGCGTTGGCTTCCGCCGCACCGGCGGCCGCGGCGGCCCCGACCTCGTCGGGCCCTACGCCGCTGCACATCATCGACATGATGCATATCGCCGCGCCGCAACAGGTCATGCTCGAGGTCAAGGTCGCCGAGGTGTCGAAAACCCTGATCAACGAGCTCGGCGCGATGCCGAACCTTCAAGGGGCGTTCGGCAGTTGGAACGTCGGCTTGCTGGCGGATTTCCTCTCGGGCGGCATGAGCGCGCTGACGATCGCGAAATCCAACAACAAGCCGCTGAGCTTGCTGCTCGACGCCGAGCACGACGATCAGCTCGTCAAGATGCTCGCGCAACCGACGCTGATGGCCATCAGCGGCCAAGAAGCGAGCTTCCTCGCCGGCGGCAAAGTGTTCATTCCCGTGCCGCAGAGCAATAACAGCAACGGCTCGCAGACGATCATTCTGCAAGAAGAGCGCTTCGGTATCGGCCTCGTGTTCACGCCGACGGTGCTCGAAAACGGGCGGATCAATCTGAAGGTCGCACCCGAAGTCTCCGAGCTGTCTCCCACGGGCGTAACCGTCACGGCATCGAACAGCAACAATACGTCGATTTTGCCGCTGATCACGACCCGCCGCGCCTCGACGACGGTGCAGCTCAACGACGGCCAAAGCTTCGCGATCGGCGGCCTGCTCAAGGACAACATCACGGGCACGATCAAAGCGATTCCGGGCGTAGGCGAGTTGCCGATCCTCGGCGCGCTCGCACGCAGCACGAACTACCAGAACGATAAGACCGAACTCGTCTTCGTCGTCACGCCTCACCTGGCGAAGCCGCTGCCGCCGAACTATCCGTTGCCGACCGACCACTTCGGGCAAGTCAGCGAAGGCGGCATCTACGCGACCGGCAACATGGAAGGGCACGCTCCCGCCAAACCGGCCACGCCGGCGCCCGCGCCGAGCGCACCGGCGGCTCCCGTCAGCGCCCTGCCCGCGCCGTCGGCGCCCGCTACGCCCGCCGCGGCCGCGCAGCCCGACACTGCCCCCTCGCCCGACGCGAAGGCCGCGCCCGACGCCAGCGTGCAACCCGTTGCCACGGCCGATCCGGTGGCCACGCCGCTGCCCGATGCGCCGGCCAAGCTCGCCGAAGACCAAACGCAACCGGCCACGCATTAACGGCCGACGAGACACGATCCAAAACATCGGAGATCGACATGAAGATCCAACACATCGCCCTTCGCCTCGCGCTCATCGCGGCCGGCTGCGCAGCCCTGAACGGCTGCCTCAGTTCCACCCCGGTGTGGGACCACACCTTCGGCAACTCGATGCACACCGTCGCGGCCATGCAGACCCTCAATCCGAACGCAGCGGCCAACGAAGACCCGGTCATCGGTGTCGACGGCACCGCCGCGACGGCCGCGCAGCAAAACTACGGCAAGTCGTTCCTCACGCCGCCCCCGCCGGTCAACGTTCTCACGATCGGCGTGGGCAGCTCCAGCGGCGCGAGCAACTGATACGCGCCGCCACGATACGCCCAACGCCGCCCAGCGGTATTACGAGGTAATCCCATGCTCGACATTCTGTTGATCTCGTCGGACGAGGAGCGCGCAGGCCGGATCGCCGCCCTCGTCGCACAGGAAAACACCGGCCATTGTCTTCGTACGATCCGCGCCGGTGCTTCGCGGCTTGGCGAATATCGAGAAAGTGCGCAGAAAGCCGACCTGCTCATCATCGACGACCTGCATCTGGCACAGCGCGATCTGGCTGCCGTCGAGGCGATCGCCGCCAGCGCACCGAGGCTCAGTTGCCTGCTCGTCACTCCGTCGCTTTCGCAAGAGTGGCTCGTGGCGGCGATGCGCGCGGGCGTGCGCCATGTTCTCTCATGGCCGATCGACGAAGCATCGTTCGCCGCGGAGTTGTCGCTGATCGGCGAAAAGAAATCCGCAGGCACGGGCCGCGAGAGCCGGATGCTGTCGTTCGTTTCGCCTCGCGGCGGAAGCGGCACCACGTTGGTGACGGTCAACCTGGCCTACGCGCTGGCGCGCGAGCGCGGCAAGCGCACGCTGCTGATCGATTTGAGCCGCCAGTTCGGAGACGCGCATTTAATGCTGGCGGATAAACCACCCGCAGCGACGCTCGTCGACGTGTGCTCTCAATTCGAGCGTCTCGACGGCGCGTTTTTCGACACCTGCGCCATGCACGTGCATCCGAACCTGGATGTGCTCGCAGGCGCGAGCGATCCGATCAAAGCGGCCGACATTAGGCCGGCGCAGGTCGAGCGCTTGTTCTCGCTCGTGATCCCGCGGTACGACGCGGTGCTCGTCGACCTCGGCCGATCCGTCGATCCCGTGTCGATGCTCGCGCTCGATCGCAGCAGCGATATCGGCGTCGTCCTGCGTCAAAGCATTCCGCACCTGCATACGGGCCGACGGCTTGTCGACATTTTGCGCGAGCTCGGTTACCCGGGCACCAAGCTTCGACTCTTGCTCAACGAATACGACAAGAGCGCAACCGTGGATATCGACACGCTCGAGCAAGCGCTCGGGCTGCGCATCGCGCACCGGCTTCCTCGTGACGACAAGCATGCGATCCAAGCGGTCGACCAAGGCGCGCCGCTGCTCGAAGTGGCCAAAGCGAGCGCGCTCGCGAAAAGCATCGACGCCTTGGCGGACTTGCTGTGGCCGCAGCAGACTGAAACGGCGACGAGCATGTTCTCCCGCCTGTTCGCTTCCAAGCCGGCGGCCGCGCCCCTGCGTGCGCTGAAAGCCGAATCCTGAACCCATGACCTATCGCGGAGACAGCCATGTCCTTGCGTGAGCAATTGATGATGCAAAGCGGTGTCGTTGCGTTCGACACGGCCGCTTCCAACTTACCCGGTACAAGCGAACCGCGAGGCGGGGGCCAAGCGTACCAGCAGTTGAAGATGCACGTTCATCACACGATCATCGAACTCGTGGAATTGGACAAGTTGCAGCGCTTGACGCCCGAACAGATCACGCGCGAACTCGGCCAGCTCGTGGAACGCATCGTCGAAGAGGAAAAGATTCCGCTGAACGAGGCCGAACGGCGGCGCCTCGCTCAAGACGTGCACAACGAAATGTTCGGCCTGGGACCGCTCGAGCCGCTGCTCGCCGATCCCACCGTCAGCGATATCCTCGTGAACACCTGGCGGCAGGTGTACGTGGAGCGGCGCGGCAAGCTTGAATTGACCGACATCACGTTCTTCGACGACGCGCACCTGATGAAGATCATCGAGCGCATCGTTTCGCGCGTGGGCCGCCACATCGACGAATCGACGCCGATGGTGGATGCGCGGTTGCCCGACGGCTCGCGCGTGAACGCGATCATCCCGCCCTCCGCGATCGATGGACCGCTCGTTTCCATTCGTCGCTTCGCCGTCAACCCATTGACGGTCGACGACATGATTCGCAACCGGACGTTCACGCCCTCCATCGCGCGCATGTTCGAAGCGATGAGCAAGGCCAAGCTGAACATTTTGATTTCGGGCGGAACGGGCAGCGGCAAGACGACGTTGCTCAATTTGATGTCCGGCTTCATTCCCGCGGACGAGCGCATCGTCACCATCGAAGACGCCGCCGAATTGCAACTGCGCCAGCCGCACGTGCTGCGCTTGGAGACCCGGCCGCCGAACATCGAAGGCAAAGGCGAGATTCCGCAGCGTGCGCTCGTGCGCAACGCGTTGCGGATGCGCCCCGATCGCATCGTGCTCGGCGAAGTTCGCGGTGCCGAGGCACTCGACATGCTGCACGCGATGAACACCGGCCACGAAGGCTCGATGGCGACGCTGCACGCGAATACGCCGCGCGATGCGCTGACGCGTCTCGAGAACATGGTTGCGATGGCCGGCTTCTCGCTGCCGATCAAAGCGATGCGGCAGCAAATCTCCTCGGCGATCGACGTCGTCATACAAGCCTCGCGCCTGACGGACGGCACGCGCCGCCTCATGAGCGTGCAAGAAATCACGGGCATGGAAGGCGACATCGTCAACATGCAGGAGATCTATACGTTCAAGCGTACGGGCGTGAACGCGGAAGGCAAGATCACCGGCTACTTTTGCGCAACCGGTGTACGCCCCAAGTTTTGCGAGCGCTTGGCGGCATTCGGCATGGCGTTGCCGGACGATCTGTTCGACCCGTCACGGCGTTTCGACGCCTGAGGCAAGGAGAGCGCCATGAATACGACGTATCTCGGCTTCGCCGTCCTGCTTTTCTTCGCGACGGTACTTTGCATCGAAGGCCTGTACCTGTTCTGGGTCGGTCGTCATGGCCCCGAAGCACGGCGGATCGCCGCGCGCCTCGCACTCGGTTCGGCGCACGGCGAGGCCGGTACGCAGCCGCTCTCGATCCTGAAGGATCACAAACTGAGCGACTCGCGCTGGCTCGTGCGCGTGCTGACGGGCATGCCGGGCGTGCAGGCGGTCGATCACACGCTGAAACAAGCCGGCCTGTCCGTGACCGTCGGCCGATTCCTCGGCTACACGCTCGGTTGCGCCGCCTTCGGTCTCGTCCTCGGCATGTTGCTGCACCTGTCGCTGCTCGTTCAGCTCGCGCTCGCCTGCACGTTCGCGCCCCTGCCCTGGCTCTATGTGCGGCGCAAACGCAACCAACGTCTAAAGCAGCTCGAGCGCCAATTGCCGGACGCCGCGGATCTGATCGCGCGCGCATTGCGAGCCGGCCACTCGTTCGCCAGCGCGCTCGGCATGCTGGCAGAGGAGCTCTCCGATCCGCTCGGCACCGAATTCCGGATCGTCTTCGACGAGATCAATTTCGGCGTATCGATGAACAAGGCCCTATACAACCTAACCGAGCGCGTACCGATCGACGATCTGCGCTACTTCGTCATCGCAGTGCTGATCCAACGCGAATCGGGCGGCAACCTCGCGGAGATTCTCGGCAACATCGGTTTCATCATCCGCGAGCGACTGAAGCTCTTCGGGAAGATCCGCGCGCTATCCGCCGAGGGCCGGCTATCGGCCTGGATTCTCGCGCTACTGCCGTTCGTCGTCATCGGCGTGCTCTCCGTTTTGAGCCCGCACTTCATGCGGATTTTTTGGACCGATACCGCCGCCGAGAAGCTCGCCGGAATCTGCCTCGGCATGATGGCGATCGGAATTTTGTGGATGCGCAAAATCGTGCGGATTCGTGTCTAGTGCCCGGATTCACAGAACTCTCAAGGACCGATCATGAGAACCGAACAAATTGTTTTGCTTGCGGCGATGTTCCTCGTCGTCTTCGGCACCGTGCTGCGAGCGTTGCAACTCATGCGCCCCAATCCGATGAAGCGGCGCATCGAAGAGCTTTCCATGCCGTTCGCCGGCGCGACGGCCGGGTCGGGCGCGGGCACCGGCGGACTCGAAGGCCAGCTCGAAAGCAAGTGGGGCCAACGGATCGCCGAAGTCTCGGAGCGCGTCGCCAAGCTTTCGCAGCCGAAGGACGACGACTGGGACCAATCGGCCCTGCGTCTACGCTTCATGCATGCGGGCTTTCGCGGCAGGGCGGCGCCGGCCTACTACTTCGCGGCTAAAACGATACTCGCGCTTGCACTGCCTGCAATCGCGCTGGCTTTCGCGGCAACGCGGTTTTCCGCGGGTCACACGCTCGATGCGCTGTTCATCTTGCTCGCCGCCTCCGCGCTCGGGTTCTACGCGCCGAACGTTGTCATGTCGCATTTGACGAGCCGCCGCCAACGCGCGATCGTCGAAGCGCTGCCCGACGCCGTGGATTTGATGACCGTCTGCGTGGAAGCGGGGCTTGGCCTCGATGCCGCCATGCTGCGCGTGACCGAGGAACTCGGCACCAAGAGTCCGACGTTGACCACCGAGCTCCAGCTCGTGCTGCTCGAACTGCGCGCCGGCGCCGGCCGCGAGAAATCCTTGCGCAACCTTGCGGCCAGAACGGGCGTGGAGGACATCGATACGCTCACGACGATGCTGATCCAAGCGGACCGCTTCGGTACGAGCATCGGCGATTCGCTGCGCGTCTACACCGACAGCATGCGCACGAAGCGGCGCATGAAGGCCGAGGAACAGGCCGCCAAAGTGGCGCTCAAGCTGCTCTTTCCGTTGATCTTCTTTATCTTTCCGACACTGATCGTCGTCCTCGTCGGCCCGGCCGCTATTCAGATCTATCGTCAGCTTCTGCCGACGATGAGCCACATGGGAGGTGCTTGAATGAGTTCGCTAGATCAAGAATCGATGGCAAGCATGCCGGTTGTCGACCGGCATGTCATGGCCGACCTGATTTTGCGTGCCATCACGGTCGCGGTGTTCGGCGTATTCGCCATCGTTGCCGTCTCTCAATGGCTTGCCGCACCAACGCGAATCACGCTGCTTTTGATCGTCGTCGAAAGTTGCTTCACGACGGGCCTAGCGCTGTTCTCACGCACGCCCGTGCGGCGCGACTGGCGCCCGGTGGCGTTGCTTTGTTCGTTAGGCGGCACCTACGGGTGCATGGCGTACAACTTGAACCCGGGCATTCAATTCGTGCCCGAGAATGTCGGTGCGTCGCTTCAGATCGCGGGCATCGGGTGGCAACTGTTCGCCAAAGTCTCGCTGAAGCGCTCGTTCGGCGTACTGCCCGCGAATCGAGGCGTCGTGTCGCACGGCGCCTACCGATTCGTTAGGCACCCCATGTACCTGGGCTACTTCGTGACCGATATCGGCTTTTTGCTGACGAACTTTTCGCTGTTCAATCTTGGGGTGCACGTCGTTCAAGTGGGATTGCAGGTGGGCCGCATCCTGCAAGAAGAGCGGATGCTCGCCACCGACATCGCCTATCGTTGCTATCGCAAAGCCGTTCGCTATCGCCTGATACCGCTCGTCTTCTAACGTAGCCGGCGACGCGGCACCGGCGATTTTCCGCCGGCACCGCGTCGCCGAAAACGTACTTGGACGTCGGCTCAACCGGCCTTGACTTCGATCCGCCGCGGCAGCGCGGCTTCGCGACGCGGGATGCGTAGCGTCAGGACGCCGTCTTGCAAGCTCGCGTCGATCTTGGACGTATCCAAGTCCGAGCTGATCGAGAACGCGCGCGCATAGCGCGGCGCGCGCACTTCGAGGTGCGTCACGTTAAGCCCTGCCGGCATCGGCACCACCGCCTCGGCTTCGATCGATAGGTTGCCGTCATGCACCTTCACTTCGAGCTTGTCTTTCGGCACGCCGGGCAAATCCGCCCACACCGTCACACCGCTCTTGTCTTCGACGATATCGACAGCCGGCACGATCGCCGCGCGGCGCGCGCCGGCTTCGCGTTGACTTAGGGCGCCTGCATCACGCGGCGCGACTTCGGTTTCGTTGTTCATGGTTTGTTCCTTCGCCTGATCGTTGCGTTAATTACTGAACAGTGACGCTGCGCGGCTTCGACGACTCTTGCTTGCCGATACGAATCGAAAGGCAGCCGTCCGTGTATTTCGCATGGACGTCGTCGGGATTCGCGTTTTGCGGCAACTCGATGACGCGCCTGAATGCGCCCATATAGCGCTCTCGCGCATACGAACGCGTTTCCTCACGCGTCGCGGCTTCCGGCCGTTTGCGCTCCCCGGCGATCGTCAAAGTGCCTTTATCGATCGACACATCGAATTGCGATGCGTCGAAGCCCGGCGCGAAGACGACGATTTCGATCGAATCGTCCGTCGTGCCGATGTTGATCGGCGGGAAGAAACTTTGGGCCGAGCGCAGGCTCGTGGGAAAGCCGCCGGATAGCGACGACATATGCTGTTGAAGGCGATTGAATTCGCGGAACAAATCGCTGCCGAAGTTTCCGAATAGGAAGTCACTCATCATTATTCCCTCTAAGGTTTCCGGAGCAGCACGCAGGAACGATCTGCTGTCCGAGCAGAACAAAAAATAGCGGCGGCCGGAAGGATTTCAAGAGGTCTCAAGAAGAAAACGCGCGGGGCCGTCGTTGTGTGGGCTATCGCACCATCCGTTTCATCGACGAAACAAATCGCGCGGGCTCGCCGGCGCGCGTTTCGAAACGGATAGGCCGCGGAAAGCCCGTCGCTTCGAGCGCCCGCCGGCTCGACGCACCTTCGGGCGTATCGAGGCGCGCCGAAATTCCCCGAAATCTGTATTGCACGTGCGACAACCCGGACGGATACGACCGGTTTCGATCCTGTCGCGTTGGGCCTCGCTAGCGCCCGCGCAGCCGCTGGCGCGATGGCGCGCTTTTCGCTAAGACGTAACGCGCAACCGCTCGCAAACCAAGAGCGTCGGTGCCGGCAAGCAAGGGGCGAGTTCGTCGCACGAACGGAACGCTCATCGGCATGCCATTTCGGCTATCGCGCAGTAAACCGGGGGAATCATGAACAATCATCTACCGACCCGTATCGGGTCTCGCGCCAAACGCCGGCCATTCGGGCGGCTAGGGCGGCGCAGGCATGAGAGCGGTGCCGCGGTGGTCGAGTTCGCGCTGCTGCTGCCGCTTTTGCTCGTCATCACGTTCGGCATCATCGAGTTTTCGATCGCGCTCTACGACAAAGCGGTCATCACGAACGCGAGCCGAGAGGCAGCACGGGCCGGCATCGTCTACGCCTCGCCGCAACTGACGAACGCGCAGGTTCAAACCGTTGCGACGAACTACTGCTCGACATATCTCATCTCGCTCGGAAGCAACCCCACGCCGACCGTGACCGTGAGTCACCCGTCGGGCACGGCCTCGGGCAACCCGCTCACGGTCACCGTCACATACGGCTACACGAGCCTCGGGATGAATGCGTTCGTCGATCCGATGCCGAGCCTGCTGACGATGAGCGCCACGACGACGATGAACTACGAATAAGTCGGTTGCGAAAGAACGAAACCGAGATGCAACTCATAAGATGGACCGGGGGAAAATCATGCGCAACGACGCTCAACTCGCAAGGCTCGCCGGCCGGCAACGCGGCTCGATCGCAGTCTATGTCGCGCTGTTCTTGATCGTTATGATGGGGTTCATCGCGCTGTCCGTGGATATCGGGCGAGCGCTGGTGGTCCGCAACGAGTTGCAAAACGCCGCCGATGCGGCGGCGTTGGCCGGTGCCGGTCAGCTCAAATGGACGAACACCCCCACCACGTGGGCCAATGCGACATCGAAGGCCAATGCCGCGGTCGCGCTCAACTACGCCGACGGGCAAGCGCTCAGCACGGGGACGGTCACGGCCGGCTATTGGAGCGTGACGGGCTCGCCTTCGGGCATGCAATCCTCGACGATCACACCGAACGCGAACGAATTGCCGGCCGTGCAAGTGACGGTAAGCCGTGCGGCCGGTTCGAACGGCGGCCCACTTCAAACCTATTTCGCAGGGCTCATCGGCACCAGCACGATCGATGTCAGTGCGACCGCGGTCGCGGCGATCGCCACACCGGGCGTCGCCAAACCCGGCGCGCTCTTTCCGGTCGCCATCACCCAGTGCATGCTCGGTATCTACTGGAACTCGACGACAAACCAGCCGACGATCGACCCATCGACGGGCCAGCCCTACGATGTGAAGATCGGCTCCTCCTATCACACGGGCTCTTGCTACTACGGGCAATGGACAACCTTCAACACCGTTGCCAACGATACGCCGACCGTCATCAATCTCATCACGAACGGCAACCCGACAACGCTCAGTATCGGCAGCAACACATGGATCGATACCGGAACGAAGAACTCGATTTACAACGCCGTGCCGACGCCGATCCAGGTCTTGTTGCCCATTGTCGCCGACGTCTCGGCGGGTTCGAACCAACCGATCGTCGCATTCGCACCGTTCGAAATCGATAAGTCGGCCAACGGCAGCAACCCGTACCTCGAGGGCCACTTCATCACCAACTACCTTCCGACGAACGTAGGGCCCGGAGGAGGCGGAACGCCGTCTTATTACGGCGCCTATATCCCGCCGGTTTTGGTCAACTAAAGAGGCGAGCGCCGCAGGCACGGATGCCCAGGGCCGAACGGCGCTCATCCATGGCATAGTCACGGCTGATGCAATACCGCCCCATCAGGAGGTACCGTGATCCGCAAGACTATGAACGCTTCGCGTCTACAGGACGAAGTGAGCCGCCGCCTTCATCGCATCCATGAGATCGTCGAAGACGGCGTCAAAATTCGCGTGCCGCGCCCGCAGAAGCAGGAGCTCGATGCGAGCGGATGCAACTGGACGATGAAGCACTTCGGCAACGCCGTCGGATACGATCGCTTCGTCGACGAGGTACTGCGCGCGGTGCGGGCCGAATACAACTTGTCCGACACCGACGACGCCAAGGACATCCGTAGCCTTTTCGGCGAATAACGATGTGCGGACCGGCGCCGCGTAACGTCAGCGCATCGACTCAGCGTCGCGCGAACTCGAGCGTCCGGCGCGCGCCGGACGTGGCGAAGGCGATACGCATCGCGTGCGGGGTGCCGAACTCGTCGATCGCATGAATATCGCACGACTCCCACGCGAGCCGCGCGGGACGATCGTGCGCACTGGCCTCGCCGTGCACGACGACGATGACACCCTCTCCGGCGCGGGGCCGCGCGACGATGCGGTGCCGGTGCGCATCGAGCGTCGAGGGCACGGCGTAATGGATCGACCTCCCCCCGGGCGCGGCAAACCCCGTGAAGCTGAACGCCGCGGCGCGCCCTTCCGTATCGTCGCAATGAAGCAGGCTGGCCGGTTGAACGTCGAACGATAGGAGTCCTAAGCGGCGGCCGTCCACATAGACACTGCAATAGTAATAATCGACGTCGCGCGCCGAATCGCCGCGCCCCATGTTCGGCGGGAACGCGCTTTCCCGCTCGCAGCGATACTCGACCGTCCGCGCGAAATCCTGCGCCGGTAGCCGCTCCGGGGTCAACTGCACGAACGGCACGCTAGCGTCGCCGGTGCACGCCGAGAGCATGCCGTCGTCGCCGCGCACTTGGCAGCCGATTCGCTTGGGACGCGTCTCGACCGTCTGCACATACCAAACGATCGACTCTTCGCCTAACGTCCGCGCTTTGTCCGCGGATCGGCGTTCGTCGCTGCCGGGAAAAAATGCGTATCGGTTGCGCACCCGGGTCGCGCCCCATCCCTGCGCGACCTCGCCCGACGGCGGCACGTTCGGCAGCGGCTGCCCGGTGTCGTAGTCGATCAGCCTAATGCTGTCGCGCTGTGCGTCGCTAAGCGCGATGGACTCGCCCATCGCATCGAGCGCGCGCAGCCGCACGGTCAACTCGACTTGCTGACGGCCATTCCGGTAGAGACGACTGCTCGGAGAACTGACCGCCATGTCTAGCAATACAAGCGTCGCCCACGGCGAGCGGGTTTGCGCCAGCCGAATGTTCATCGCTTTCTCCCTGAGACCTATCGCTTTCTTATTGGTTTTGCTGAAACGCCCTCGCACGGCAGTGCAGTCTAGAACAAGATCTCACGGACGCAACCGCTTTTTTCCGCTTAGAACCTCTTAAAAATCGGTGGTTCGAGACACGTCGTCGGCACAGTTTGGACATCTCGCCCTGCATCGACAATCGTACCGGTTCCACCCCGTCGAAATCTATCGAGGACCGCGTCTATCGCGACAGCCGCGCTTGCCTCACCGCATTTGCGTCACAATGCCGACATCGATTGCTAGACGTTCAATTCGACGATGACTCTCCGTTCGCTTAGGCCCGATGCGCTGTGGCCCGCTCTCGTTGCGCAATCGGCTCATGCGCTCGCTTGTGGTGCAATCCATCCGATCGAGACGACCCAAACCACGCTCGATGACGCGGGCGTTCGTTTCGTCGTCAGGCAAGTGTCGAGCTTGGTGCGCAAGTCTTCGCAAACGAGGCGTTCGACCGGATCGTTCGTCGATCCGTTCCTCCCGCACGATCCTGATCTGTTTGTCGCCGACCTATCGCCGACGCACTTCGCGCTTCTCAATAAGTTCAACGTCATCGATCGCCACTTGCTGATCGTGACGCGGGCGTTCGAACCGCAAGAAGCGCTCCTCGATCGCGACGATTTTCAAGCGTGGTTCGCTTGTTTGAACGCGTTCGACGGGCTCGGTTTTTACAACGGCGGACGCGATGCCGGTGCAAGTCAACCGCATAAGCATCTGCAAATCGTGCCGCTGCCGCTAGGGGACGCGGGCCAGGCGCTTCCGATCGACGTGCTGATCGACGCCGCCTCGCCGGAGCCGGCGATCGGCCGGCTGCCGGGTTTGCCGTTCGACCATGCGTTCGCGCGACTCGTGCCGGGATCGGTCTCGGAGATGGCCGACCAAGCACTCGAGCGCTATCGCACGTTGCTCGGCACCGTTGGTCTCGGAGCGCTGAAGGTGGCCGGCCGCGACCATCAATCGGGACCTTACAACTTACTTGTGACGCCGAAGTGGATGCTGCTCGTGCCGCGTAGCGCCGAGCAAGTCGAGGGTATCGCCGTGAACTCGCTCGGCTTCGCCGGGTCGCTTTTCGTACGCAACGCGCAGGAGATGGAGACCGTCCGCGCCATCGGCCCGATGACGCTGCTGCGCCGAGTCGCGCTGCCGCGCCGGGATGTCGTCTAGACGGCTCGTTCGGCGAACGGATTATCATGTCCGGGTCATACTTTTCTCGACGAACCGTCTTTCCCATGTCCGCCCTTGTCGTTACGTCGACGCGCGCCCTTTGCATTCGCGCCGCGCTTGCCTCATTCGTACTCGCGCTCGCCGCGTGTGCGGCACCGAATCCCCCCAGTGCGGCTCATGCATACGTCGATCCCATCGGGCCGTTTCCGATGGCGGCGTACGATCAGAACGTCGACCACTGGATCGATCCAACCAGCGCCGATTACGACACGCCGTTTTTGAGCATGGCACAGCAGCAAGCGCATTGGAGCGCGTTTCTCGCTCGCTATTTCGGCAACGGTGAACATGACGCGTCGCCTTGGAATCCGAAGCACATCGCGGATCGCCTGTACGCCGACGACGGTGCCGACATCGTCGACTTGCAACTGCGCCGCATCGGTAACTACGATAACGCGGGCAAGGGGAGCAAAACGATCGGCTATGGGCAGAACTATCTGCCTCACGATGCTCGGTGGATCGACGATATCGAGCGCAATATGAATTTGCAGCAATTCGCGCAGGCGCCCCGCTATACGCCCAACGCGCGGGCAATCGCGACGGATGCGCTACTCGTGCGCGAATTGCCGACGATGGATCCGTCCTTCTATTCGCATACGCTCGCAGGCCAAGGTTATCCGTTCGACAATTTGCAGATCTCTTCGGTCCGGCCGGGCACGCCGCTCTACGTGCTTGGGCACAGCGTGGACGGCGCCTGGGATTACGTGCAAACACCTGACGTTCAAGGGTGGGTACTTGCAAGCGGGGTGGGCACCGTCGACGATGCGTTCGTTTCGGCTTGGACCCATCGGCCGAGCAACGGCTGGGGTGTGATCGTTGCGGCGTCGACGGCCGTCGGCGATACGACCGGCGTCTTTCGCTTCAATGCGACGGCGGGCACGCTGCTACCGCTTGCACATGTCGCAACTTCCCCGGCCGACGGTGCATCGGGTCAGTACACCGTGCTGGTTCCCGCCCGCGATATCGAGGGTCGCGCCGTCATACGCGAAGCGCAACTGACCAATGCGGCGATCGCTCCCGCGCCGATCGCCGCCACCCCTCGCCATTTGGCGTTGCTGATCAAATCGTTGATCGGCCGCCCTTATGGCTGGGGCAACATGAATTTTTATAACGATTGCTCCTCCGAATTGCAGAGCATTTTCGCCGCGTTCGGCGTATGGTTGCCGCGCCACTCGTCGGCGCAAATGACGGCCGGCGATATGACCGATCTTTCCGCCGATTCACCGAAGCAGCGGCTCGATTATTTGATCGAACACGGTAAGCCGATGCGTACGCTGATCTATATCGGCGGGCACGTTATGCTTTATCTGGGAAACACCACGCGTGACGGACGCACGGTCCCGCTTGTCTATCAGGACATCTGGGGGATGCGTCCCGCCGACAACAGCCGGCGCTCCGTGATCGGGGGTTCGGTGATCTTTCCTTTACTGCTGCGCGTACCGGAAGATCCCAGCCTCGAATCGCTTGCCGCGACGCGCATATTTCAACTATCGATTCTCGGCATGCCGAGCGGCGCAGCGCCGCCGCCGGCCGAGGAGAATCCTGCTAGCTGAGCGCTGGGAGACCGAACGCCTTCGAACGCTTCAAACGCTTCGGTAGCCGCCAAACCGGCCAGGCCGAGCAGCCCCGCTCCGAAGATGACGACGCCCGTGCGGACGATCCAAGCCCACGTTCGATCGTGGCGATCGGCCCACGGGTCCGATTGTTCGCGAGCAGCAGGACCGATTGCGGCCTCAAGGCGTCGTTTTCTCTTCATTGTCGGTTAGCCCCGGACTTCGCTTGATCCGTCACTCCCCTACGTGCCGACCCACGCCGCTCATCTCCGGACGTCGGAGCCAGACCCAGCCGACCCAGCCAAGAGCAAGCACCCCGAACGTAATACATTCACTTATCGAGCCGAGCTGAACGATCCAGTACGTGACACCGAGCGCCGCCGCCAACGCGATGAAGGTGAGCAGCGTGCGTATGGCGCGCCGAATCCGCACAATTCGCAAGTTCACTGATTGTCCCTCCGCTATCAGATCGACGACTTGAAAAGCCCGATAGAGTCCGTTAGGAGTACTAATCTCCATACTCTTGGATCGATATCGAGCATCATTACGGCAAGGTCAATTTGTGCTTCCTGCCGTTGCCACAGGCGATACCATCCGCGTCGTTGGGTCTCGCCGAGGTTGACGGGTCACCACCAACGTCGACCGCTGCTGCCTCGAGCTTTGCTATCAGGAGATCCATCTTTACTTCACCACGCGTCATTTGCGCGGTAATCTTCGAGGCGCAACGAATGGAGCACCCTCCCGCGTGAATGTCATCGCAAGCATCGATAACGCACTGACCACTGATAACAGCGAGCCGCGGCCGGTTTTCGGCTCAGCTATAATAACGGAATTCCGATCAAATACAAATGTTTTTGTTCGGAATTCCGAACATGCAATACAGTGAGCCTTGATGGAAAAAAGTAAGAGTTCGGATGATGGCCGGGGACGCAGCCCGTTTGGAGAACGCCTCTTTCTTGCCAGGCGACGGAAGGGATTGACTCAACGCCAGGTCTCTGAAGAAATCGGGATATCTGCAAGCAATCTGGCGGAGCTCGAGCAAACGGGAGCCGGGTCGGCATTCACGGTTGCGCTTGCCTTACTTTACGGCGTAAATCCTGTATGGCTTGCCCTCGATAGAGGTCCTATGACGGGCAGCCTACCCGCTCCCGAGTGGCTCGAGGCGCTTACGCCGGAAGAACTGGAAATAACTCGCCGCTTTGTCGAAGGTTTGGTCGCGGCCCGGCAAACGAGCCGACTGCATGGCACGCCGAAGGCTGCCCGCACAAAACGCGCCGCAGACGGCAGCAACGACGATCCGAATTAACGCTTATTACTTCCGTCTGCGGGCACAAACGAGCCTTGCATCGATCTCGTCATAGAGACTGTGCGCGTCTCGAACTGCCCATGCAGCAAGGCGCTTAGCGTCCTCAAGCGCGTCCGGGTCGGGAACGCCATGATCGGAGTCGAGCAAAGCCCTCGCACCGTTGACGAGCGCGCCCCAGTTCATGATCTTGCGCATCACGTCGGCGGCATGCACTTCGGTCAACCCAACGCTCAGCTCATCGTCTTCCTCGATCGCGGGAACGGGATCGGGGTGCTTGACCTCCACCCCCGAGCAGACGATGAGTTCGGGCTTGCCGTCGTGCATCGGACGAAGGAATCTATTTCGAAAGATAAAGGAGCGAGCACCGTTCACGGTCTGAATCACTCGCATGACGTCAGTCGACCGCCCTTCGTCAAAAAACCGCGATATGTTGTCCTTCGACCTCTGCCCCTCGTCGGGCGTCATGAACAGCGCTTGCGCATTCTCGCCTATTACGTTTTCCTCTTTGCAGTTCGTATATTCTTCGGCTCTCTTGTTGAATCGTCGTATCGTACATGCTCTATCCAACACAACGACAATCGCGTTCACCTCCGATACGATTCCTTCGGCGAATGCCAATGCTTGCAGAGAGTTTTCGGCAACGGATTCGGAATCCGTCAAAAGCGCCGCAACACCCGCCCATTCGTAGGCGCTGATCTTTTTTCCCACTAGATGCAGTTTGCAGCGCCTGCCGAGCATCTGTACATCCAAGATGAGTACACCGGTCACCCCGGTTAGACTCCGAATTCGCTCGGCTTGACGGGCGCTCAGCTCGACCGTAACGTTCGACTCGATTCCTTCGCCCGTAGTGCAAAGCGTCAGCGCGCAACTATTGCTGGCGAATTTCCAGACTGGGCTCGTCGTACCCAACAGGTCTTCAAGATCGCGAAATGCCCCATTCCCTTTCATAGCGCTCACCTAGCGTCAAGATGCGTCCGCAGTCAACGCGTGCCGTAATATGCCTTCCCGCCGGCGTCACCCAACGACGCGTTCGTCGTCGCTAACCGAGAGCGAGCCGATGCGATTCCCTGCCATTTATTGCCCGAAGTTTGGCGACCTACGAGGAAGACATTGAATTGCTGTCCGTAAAATGAGAGCGAGCACAACACTTCTTCAGGCTCATCGGTCAACGAACGCAGTTTTTCTAGATCGACCGCATTCAACTTACATGCAATGTCCGAGCATTGCGGGGAACCACCCAGGCAAAGCGCATCGCTATCGCCTGCAATGCTCCAATATGGACTTTCACCGCCCGTAGTCAGGTGGAAGAATGTGTCGACGTCACCTTCATCGACGAAGAACATAGCTGACCTCCGCGGCGCCGTAGCGCCAATAAGCCGCCTATGAATCGGCAAAAATAGGGGCATCACTTGGAGTGGGAATATTTCCGCGTTTGCGTGCCCCCGGATGATGCTTTGAAATCACTGCCCGATCCCGATGCATACAGGGATGCTTCCTGCCGCGGGCAAGGTCTTTTCATCGGACCAATGACACTACAGACATTTTTCTCGATACACAAGATGCCGCGAAGTGCCGAAAAGGGAACTTCACCTTCGTCAAAACCTAATATTTTTGATAGTTGACTAAATTTCAAATTTCAAAACTCGATAAAACGCCTTCAATCTACCTTGCTATCCAAGCCCCTCCATTGCCGACTATCATTCCGCTCGCTCATATTAGACCACTCCGCGCCGCCCCCGGAATTTCTAGGCACTTTAATTGCTCGCTCTCGACTACCCAAACAAAAAAACATAAATAACGCCACAGCTAAGCATCAAGCGACGCATTGAAATCCCAAAAGAAAAGGAGACGCACATGAAGGAAATCTCTTCGACTCGCATTTTGTGCTTGCTCATCGTCTTCGCGAGCTTGATAGCCGGCTGCTCGGGCGGCAGCAATGACACCACCGCGCCCGCAACGGGCGAAGCGCTTTCCTTTGAAATGCAGGCAGGCGGGCAAACCAATGAGTTCTTTCGTCAAGGCAATGTGGCCGCACACCTACTGATGCGTTCGTCGACCAAGCCGAGGCTGCTCGTCGTATTCCCCGCCGGCAACAGCGGGACCGGCTTATGGTTCCAAGATACCGCACAGCCCGTCACGTGGACGCTCGATTCCGCCATTTCGCCCACTTTGGATCACGACAGTCGCGGCCGGGCGCTTTACGGCATCTCGGCCAATGTCTCGGTCAATGCGCAGCAATTGACGCTGCGCGGCGCATTGCTGACCTCGGTGCGCTTCATGCGCGACTACAACGGCGGCTATCCGGCACCTGCGAGCGTTCAGACTCAACCCGTCGTCAACGGAAGCACCATCCACTGGCAACGCGATCGCGTCGACGGCGCCGCCGGATATGAGCTTACCGTCCAATTGACGGGCGGCGGAACGGTCAGTACGGACGCAACCGGCTCGCTCGTGTTCAATGCCGCGAACGGCGCCAACAGCATCCACTTGCACGTTCTCTCATGGACCGGAGAGACGCCCCTCACGCCGATCACGCATGCGGATCTGTTCAACAACACCGTCAACCCCGACACGCAGAGCCAAAACGTCGTCCAGTTTCTCAGCTACGGCGACAAACTGCTCGCCGGGTCTTGGCAGTACGACACCTACTTCGGCCGCGACACGCTGATCTCAGTGCGCATGCTCATGCCCGTCTTGCAGCCTCCCGCCATCGAAGCCGGACTCACATCCGTCTTGAGCCGGCTTTCGCCTGATGGGATCGTCGCGCACGAAGAAGGCATCGGCGAATTCGCCGTCATCGACAACGAGAAAAACGGCCGCGGCAACAACGCCACCCCCACCTACGATTACAAAATGATCGACGGCGACTACATGCTCGGCCCGGTCATGGCTGCCTGGCTCCTCGACGATACGCGCGGCGCCGCGCGGGCAGCCGCGTATCTTGCACAGACGGAAGAAGGCGGACAAACGAACGGTAGCCGCTTCGTCACGAATCTCGTGCACGTCGCCAATACCGCGCGCGCCTTCTCGCAGCAAAGCATCGCCTCGAACCTCATCCATTTGCGTTCGGGACAAATCGTCGGCAATTGGCGCGACAGTACCGATGGACTAGCGGGCGGCGTCTACCCCTACGACGTCAACGCCGTACTCGTACCGGCCGCCCTACGGGCCGCGAGCCGGTTTCTCGATAGCGGGTTGCTCGACCCCTACCTCAGCAGCGACCAGCGCACGGCCCTCGCCGATGCCGCGCAGCAAGCATCGATATGGGAATCGGCCGCGGCGCCGCTGTTCCAGGTATCGGTATCGGCATCGCAAGCCGCGGCGGACGTACCGAGCTACGCCACGCAAACAGGGATACCAGCCGGCACCCTTCCAACGTCGACTACCTCGTTCTATGCCGTTTCGCTCGATGAACAGGGCAATCCGATCCCGGTCATGAACTCCGACGGCGGCTTCGCTCTATTATTCGGCACACCCTCATCCGACGTCCTCACAAGGATCGTCACCGCGACCGTTCAGCCGTTCCCGGTAGGCCTCGTGACCGACGCGGGTATGCTCGTCGCGAATCCGGCCTATGCCGATGCTGCGCTCTGGCCGCGCTTCACCAATGCCGCCTATCACGGCACCGTCGTCTGGTCTTGGCAGCAAGCGATGTGGGTGGCCGGGCTCGACCGGCAACTCGCACGCCAAGACTTGCCCGCCGACGTCAGAACCCTGCTGACCAACGCGCGCTTGCGTATCTGGCAGGTGATTTCGAATGCCTCCCAGATGCGCGCATCGGAGATGTGGACGTGGTCCTATACCAACGGCACGTATCAAGCCGAGGCGTTCGGCACCCATAGCGCGGATGCGACCGAGGCGAACGCCGCTCAGCTTTGGAGTACGACCTATCTTGCGATCACCGACCCGAATCTGCGCGCCGCCAAATTCTGGTGGCAAGCGGCGAACGGCAACGACCGCATCGCCGCGCGATAACGAGGTTCGCGACGCCTATGCACCGGGGGCTATTTCGGCTATTGCGGCAACGCTTCTCCGCGCGTCTCCGGTGCAAACGGAATGAGGAACAATCCGATCACGAATGCAACCGCCGTCAACGCAACGGGCAGCCCGAGCGTATGCGTATGCAGTACGGCCGCTCCGAGCAGAAAGTTCACGCCCGCGCCGATGAAGCGGCCGAACGAGGTGCAAAACGCAAACGCCGTCGCACGTACGCGCGTTTCGAACTGCTCGGGCAGCCACAAGCTGAACAGCGCGAAATTGCCCCCGAAAAATCCGAGCGCGAACAGCCACGCGATGAACGGAGCGAGTCCGCCCGGTAAATAAAACGCCCAGCCGAAGCTGCCGACGATCGAAACGGCCATGCCGGCGAAGTAGACCGCCAACGTCTTCTTGCGCCCGATGCGCTCCGCGAGCGGCGGCAAGGCCAAACAGCCGAGGATGGTGCCGATCGACAGCAACCCGGTCGCGAGCGACGCGGTCTTGATCGCGCCGGCCTTGTCCATGCCAGACTTCAATGCAAGCTGTATCACCGCCGACGGTTCGTACACCGCACCCGCCCATAAACCGACGATCGCGATCGTCAACAGCGCGCAGGCCACCCACGTGCGGCGCCGATAACCGGGTCCTAGGATCGTGGCAAGCGGCTTGGCGTGAACGACACGCGCCTCCGCCTGCTTCCACTTCTCGGGCTCTTTCACGCGCAACAGCACGAGAATCGCGATGACCACCGGGACCGCTCCCGTCAAGAACATCGCTCGCCATCCGAAATGCACGCCGACGGTGTAATTGAGCGCGGCCGCCAAAAAGAAGCCCGCGTAGTAACCCGTCTGCAAATAGCCGGCGCCCATCTTACGGCGGTCTTCGGGCCATGCTTCGGCCACGTAGGTCCCGGCCAACGCCCATTCGCCGCCGATCCCCACGCCGGCCAGAAAGCGATAGATGCCCAGCTCGTAGACGCTATGGGCCGTCGCGGCGAGGCCCGTAAAGATCGCGAACGTGAAAATCGTCCCCGCCAAGACCTTCGTGCGCCCGAACCGGTCGGCAAGCGGCCCCCAAATGAACGACAGGCCCCACCCCACCAAGAACAGCGCAAAGAGAATCGACCCGGCCAACCCCACGTTCGCCGGCGTCGCGGCATAGCCCGAGCGCGGCAATAACTCGGTCAGCGCGGGCGTCAGCACGAGCGCATAGATGAACGAATCCATGCCGTCGAGCGTCCAGCCCGCCCAGGCGCCCCAAAAACCCGCGATTTGCGAACGATTGAGCGGCGTGCGTCGTCGGGCGGCACGCGCGGTGTCTGTCATTGAACTCATCTGACTCCTCCGGTGAAGCGGTTAGGACTACTGACGTCTCATGACTGCACGAGAGCGCGGCGCTTGCCGCGTCTCGTCCTTGCGGGCCCGATGTGCCCCGGGTTTGCCCGATTTCAAATCTAATATTTTGTATATAATATCGAGCACCATGACCGATGCAACGAATCGTTTTCCCCTAGAGCCCGAGTCCGATTCGGGCCTGCCGCTCGCCGCCGTGGATGTCGCGCCGCGTACGAGCGCGTCCCGCATGGTGGCCGACGCGCTGCGCGCGGCAATCGTAGACGGCCGTTTGCCGCCAGGTGCGCCGCTACGGCAAGACGCCGTGGCCCGCCACTTCTCGGTCAGTGCGATTCCGGTGCGCGAGGCGCTGCGTCAATTGGAAAGCGAGGGATGGGCGAAGGTCGAAATGCACAAGGGGGCCACGGTCGCCCCGCTCTCGGCCGCCGAGGCACGCGAAATCTACGAAATCCGCGCGGCGCTCGAAAGCCTCGCGCTCACGCTGGCGATTCCCCATCACACCGAGGCCACGCTGCGCGAGGTGCAGGCCCTCTACGAGGCGGCGGAACTCGAACGAGATCCCGCGCTCTATGTGGCACGCAACGAAGCGTTCCATATGGGTCTCTACGCGCCGGCCGGTCGTCCTCAATTGATCGAGATGATCGGCACGCTGCATCGGCGTGGCGAACGCTATTTGCGCGTGAAATTCGGGCTGCCGGAACACAAGCGCGTCTCCGACGACGAGCATGGTCAGCTCATGCGCCTCGTTCGGCGCAAAGATATCGTCGCCGCGCAAAAACTGATTGCCGATCATTTGCTCGGTACGGGCGAGCTGCTTTATCGTCTGCTCAGCGAGCCGGCCGCGGCGCCAGCTCCGGCCGCGCGCAAACGCGGCAAAGCACCCGCAGCCCAGTCATTTATACTCGCGCCGAAAAAGCGCATCAGCCGCACGAATTGATCGATCGATCCACGGCCGTCCGAAGTCCCGAACATAGGAGTCGTTTCTTCCGATGAACTCCGTAACAGAACACCCGTCGCCTCGTAGCTGGACCACGCTGCGCGACGAGAAAGCGCGCCGGCTAGCGGCGGTAGCGCCGTGGCTCGAAGACGGCATCCTTCCGCGAGAACGGATCGTCGACGCGCTTCAAGTATTGATCCATCCCGGCGATCGCGTCGCGCTTGAAGGCGACAACCAAAAGCAAGCCGATTTCCTGTCTCGCTCGCTCGCGCGCGTCGATCCCGATATCGTCAACGGCATCCACCTGCTGATCTCGAGCATCAGCCGCCCCGAGCATCTGACGCTGTTCGAACGCGGCATTGCACGCAAGGTCGATTTTTCGTTCGCGGGACCGCAGAGCCTACGCGTCGCTCAACTGCTCGAAGACGGTCTGCTCGAAATCGGCTCGATCTACACGTACGTCGAGCTTTATGCACGGATGTTCGTGGACCTGACGCCCCGCGTCGCGTTGCTCTGCGCGGAAAAGGCCGACCGGCACGGCAATCTGTACACCGGCCCCAACACCGAAGACACGCCGACGATCGCCGAGGCCGCCGCCTTCAGGCACGGCATCGTCATCGTTCAGGTCAATGAAATCGTCGATACGCTGCCGCGTGTGGACATACCGGGCTCGTGGGTCGACGTGGTCGTGCAAGCGGACAAGCCGTTCGCCGTCGAACCGTTGTTCACGCGCGATCCGCGTCACATCGGCGACTTGCAGGTGCTGACCGCGATGATGGTCATCCGCGGCATTTACGAGCCGTATGGCGTGACCTCGCTGAACCACGGCATCGGCTTCGATACCGCGGCCATCGAATTGATTCTGCCGACGTACGGCGCAGAACTCGGCCTGAAAGGCAAGATCTGCACGAACTGGACACTCAATCCCCACCCCACGCTGATTCCCGCCATCGAATCGGGATGGATCGAGAGCGTCCATTGCTTCGGCAGCGAAGTCGGCATGGAGGCCTACGTTGCCGCGCGCCCCGATGTATTCTTCACGGGCCGCGACGGCAGCTTGCGCTCCAACCGCGTGCTGTGCCAATTGGCGGGCCAATATGGTGTGGACCTGTTCATCGGCTCGACGCTGCAAATCGATGCGGACGCCAATTCGTCGACCGTCACGCGCGGACGCCTTGCCGGTTTCGGCGGCGCGCCGAACATGGGACACGATCCGCGCGGCCGGCGTCACGCGAGCGAGGCGTGGCTCAAATTGGCGAAGGCAAACGCCGGGCCGATCTCGCGCGGCAGCAAGCTTGTCGTTCAACTCGCCGAGACCTACAAGAAAGGGGGCGAGCCCACGTTCGTCGATGAACTCGATGCGATCGCCGTCGGCAACAAAAGCGCCATGCCGATCGCGCCCGTGATGATTTACGGCGACGACGTCAGCCACGTCGTGACCGAGGAAGGCATCGCTTACTTGCACAAGGCCGAGGGTGTCGAAGAACGGCGCGCGGCGCTGGCCGCCGTTGCCGGCGTCACGCCGATCGGCTTGCGCGCGAAGCCCGAGCGCACGGCCGAACTCAGGCGGCGCGGCATCGTCGCCTACCCCGAGGATCTCGGGATTCGGCGCGCGCAAGCGAAGCGCGCATTGCTGGCCGCTCGCAGCATCGACGATCTCGTAACCTGGTCGGGCGGCCTATATGCGCCGCCGGCTCGTTTCAGGAGTTGGTGACGCATGCCTACGCGAGTCGTTTGCAACGTAAAGCGCGTCGAGCCGGTTCCGGCTACGCCGGACGATGATTTCGCAACGCGGCTCGGCCGCATGGCCACCGACGCATTGATCGAAGAGGCGCACGCAACCCCGAAGCCCGCGCTCGTCGATCGGCGCGGCAACGGGGCACATCGCGATCTGAACCTCGCCTTGATGGAGCGCTCCGCGCGCGTGCTCGAGCCGACGTTCGCCGCCCTCTCGCGGGCGGCTCGCGGCATGCGTCCGTCGGCCGCTTTGCGCGCCGAATTGGGCGCGATCGGCCGAGCCGGGGAAGCGGTCATGCTAGGCGCCACGCAAGGCAGCAACACCCATCGCGGGGCGATTTGGATCGTCGGCCTACTGGTTGCGGGCGCAACCATCTATTCGGAGCTGGTGCAGCCGTCCCTATCGTCCGCCGAAACGATCTGCGCGATCGGCGCGCAAATCGCTTGCTTTCCCGACCACGGCGCACCGATCACGGCAAGCAACGGTTCACGCGTGCGCGCGCTTTACGGCGTAGGCGGCGCGCGGCGCGAAGCGCAGGAAGGCTTTCCGCATGCCTTGCATATCGGGCTGCCGGCGTTACGCGCCGCGCGCCTGCGCGGCATTGCCGAGAGCGCGGCGCGAATCGATGCGCTTTTAGCCATCATGACGACGCTCGACGATACCTGCCTATTGCATCGCGCCGGCCCACCGGCGCTCGCCGCCGCCAAGCGAGGCGCGCAAACGGTCCTATCGTTAGGCGGCAGTTCGACGGCCGAAGGACAAGCTGAATTCGCCCGACTCGAATCGCATCTGCTGGCGCTCAATGCCTCCCCGGGCGGCGCCGCGGACTTGCTTGCGGCAACCCTATTTATCGACAGGCTGGCGCCGCCGAGCGCCTCCAAGGGAAAACAAAGATGGAGCATCTAACGTTCGATTTCCCGGCGCGTCGCACGGTCGCCGCACGCGCTCATGTGGGCGTGGTCGGTTCGGGCGACCTCGAAGTGCTGCTCGCGCCCAGCGAGACGATGCAAGCCCGCGTGATCGTCAACACGAGCGTAGACGGCTATTCGCACATTTGGAAAAGCGTCCTCGAACGGTTCTTCACGCGTTACGACGGGGCCGCTTCGATCGAGATCAACGATTTCGGCGCGACACCCGGCGTTGTCGCACTGCGTCTGGCCGAAGCGGCGGAGCTTTCCGACGCTGGGCAGGGAGCCGGCGAATGAACACGCTCCACGCAACCGCCGCCGCGCCTTTCATGGCGCGCGCGAGTTTCATCGAATTGACGGCACGCGAGCGCGCTCGGTGTCTGCTCGACGCCGGCACGTTCCGCGAATTGCTCGGCCCCTTCGATCGCATGACCTCGCCGTGGCTGCCGCTACAAGGGATCGTTTGTCAGGCCGACGACGGCGCAGTCATTGCGCGTGGGACGATCGACGGCCAAGCGGCGGTCGTCTGCGCGATCGAATCGGCGTTCCAGGGCGGAAGCATCGGCGAAGTGTCGGGCAGCAAGATCGCCGGGGCGCTTGAACTCGCGCTACGAGACTGCGAGCGCGGCAAGATCGTGCGTCCCGTCATCGTCTTCGAAACGGGCGGCGTGCGGCTGCAAGAAGCGAATCTCGGTCTCGCGGTCATCGCCGAAATTCAGGCCGCCATCGTCGCGCTGCGACGCTATGTGCCCGTGGTAGGCGTCATCGCCGGCATGGTCGGATGCTTCGGCGGCATGTCGCTCGCGGCCGCGCTCTGCACGCGTTTAGTCATGACGGTGCAAGGCCGGCTCGGCATGAACGGCCCCGAGGTCATCGAACAAGAAGCCGGGATCGACGAGCTCGACGCCGGCGATCGGCGCCGCATCTGGCAACTGATCGGCGGCGAGCAGCGCGTCGCAACAGGGCTCGCCGATCATCTAGCCGGCGACGACGTGGACGAGATCCGTACCGCCGTGACAGCCGCGTTCGCGGCCGGCGTGCCCGCGATCCACCGCACGCAAGCGGTCGATCATTACCTAGCGCTACTCGCGCGCGTCGATCCCGCGACGATCTCGCCCGGCGATATGCGTGCGCTTTTTGGAAACGGCGAGCGTCGCTCGGCCGCGCACGCATCGACCGATAAGGACGCCCAATGAACGAGACGATTGCCCTATCGCGCGGCGAACGATGGCTGCGCGCGCTCGCGGGTACGCCCGCCGGCAACGCGCCCGTTCGCTATGCCGATGCCGCGCTCGGCGCCGAGCCGGCCCGCTTCATCGCCGTCGTACCCGATCCCGAGAACCGCTTCCCGCGCGCGCGGGACAACGTCATCGGCCTCGAGCAAGGCTGGCGTCTTGCGCAGGCCGTACGCGAGACCCTGAACACGGACGCGACCGCTGCCGCAAAGCGGCCCATCGTGGCGATCGTCGACGTCAAGAGCCAGGCCTACGGTTATCGCGAGGAAATGCTCGGCATTCATCTCGCGTGCGCGGCGGCTGTCGATGCCTATGCGTCCGCGCGGCTCGCCGGTCATCCGATCGTTGCGTTGATCGTGGGCCCGGCGATGTCGGGCGCCTTTCTCGCACACGGCTACCAGGCCGATCGCATCCTCGCGCTCGATGCGCCCGGCACGATGGTCCATGCGATGGGCAAGGAAGCGGCGGCCCGCGTGACGCGCCGGTGCGTCGAGGCACTCGATGAACTCGGTGAGACCATCACGCCGATGTCGTATTCGCTCAAGGGCGGATTCGCGAAATTGGGCTTACTCGACCAACTCATCGAAGGCGTCGATGCGGACGCGCCGACCGACACGCAGATCGCCACCGTGCGAGCGGCCCTCGAGGCCGCCGTGGCAGCGGCGCGCAACGGCTCGCGCGAGCTTTCTCGTCGGCTCGATTCCGAAACGGCGCGGACCACGCGCGCAGCCTCCATCGAAGTGCGGCGGCGGCTAGCGTCGCAATGGGATGCAGATTGACGAATGTTGGACGAGATGAGCGAGTGTGATTTGCCCGAAGCAATGACATTCGGCGCGCACGATCTGCTCCGGCTCGATGCGTTGCCGGTGGCGACCGACGCGCCTCGGTGGCTTGCCGATGCGTTCGCGCTCGCGCCGTACGCTGTGGTGCGCAGGGCGCAGGCGCCCGAGGATTTCGTCGCCGTCGGCTTTCGCGGCGCTACGCGCGCCGAACGGTACGGTGCATATGTGCCGCGTGCGGCCGTCCTCTCGGCGTATCCGCCCGAACGACTCCGCGAACGAAGCACGAGCCCCGCCCGCGCGGCGCTCAAAGCCTTCGCCGCGCTTCGCGAAATCGTCCAGAGAGGCACCCTCGATGCGCTCGTTTGGGGACCCACGGGTAGCGTCGGCTTCGAACTGACTACGACGCAGCCGACCGTCACGCAAACGAGCGATCTCGATCTGTTGATACGAATGCCGTCGCCGCTTTCTCGCGCCTATGCACGAATGCTATGCGAACGTTTGGCCGAACTCGAACGAGACCTAGGCCTGCATATCGACGCGCAACTCGAAACGCCTGCCGGAGGCGTCGCGCTCGTCGAGTGGGCGCAAGGCAAGCCGCGCGTGATGGCGCGCTCGGTGTGCGGACCGCGACTTGTCGACGATCCGTGGGCCGGGCCTTCGGTCGGCGAGCACGCATGATGCTCGCACTGCTCTATCCGGGCCAAGGGGCGCAAAGCGCCGGCTTCCTGCATCGCCTGCCGCCGCACGGCGTCGTGGCATCGACGATCGAGGAAGCCTCCGATGCTTTATCGCTCGACGTTCTGAGCCTCGATTCGGAAGAAGCGCTGCAATCGAGCGTGGCCGTTCAAATCTCACTCGCCGTCGCCGGCGTGGCGACTGCACGGCGACTTGCCGAGGCCGGTATCGAAGCGCAAGTGCATGCGGGTTTGTCGGTCGGCGCCTATGCCGCGGCCGTCGGCTGCGGGGCCATTGCCTTCGCCGATGCGCTGCGGATGGTCAAGAGGCGCGCCGAGTTGATGGAACGTGCTTACCCGAAGGGCTACGGCCTATCCGCGATCGAGGGGTTGACCGAGGCGCAAATCGAAGCGCTGATCGGCACCGAGGGCGCGCCGGGCGGCGGCTGCGTGTATGTGGCAAACGTGAACGCGCCTCGTCAAATCGTCGTGGCCGGCTCCGACGCGGCGCTCGATGCGTTCAATGACCGCGCGCAAGCGGCGGGTGCACACCGCGCGAAACGGCTCGCGGTCAGCGTCCCTTCCCACTGCGAACTCTTGCGGGACGCCTGCGATACGCTCGTCGACTATGCCTCGGCCATACCGGTCGGTACGCCGAAGCATCTTTACATCGGCAACCGTCGCGCACGTGCGCTGTACCGCGGGGACGATGTTCGCGATGACCTCGCGACGAATATGCGCTACACCGTGCGATGGTTCGATGTACTGACGACGATCGTCGAGCGTGGCGCGACACTCATCCTCGAAGCACCGCCCGGGCGCGTATCGACAGACATCGTGCATGCGGCGTATCCGGACGTTGCCGCGCTTGCGGCGGCCGCGTTCGCCGACGATCGGTTCATTGAAAGCGTGAAACGACGGATCGGGGACGGCGCGTAACTATCGCCGGCGTTCGTGCGACCTACGTCATGCGTCGAACCGAAGCCAATATCCCGCACGCTTTCTTTCACTTTTATTTCATTTGACGATCACTGCGTCGTTGCGACGTAAATCGACGAGAGATTGGCGAGATCGCGCTGCCATTCTCCTGCCCAATCGGCCCGTTCATCGGCCATCATTGACCAATCGAGACGATCGAGGGGCATGCGTGCACGGCGTAGTGAAACACCGAGCGCGGCGCCGGCTGATGCCCCCCGAATCGGCAATACATTCTAAAAAAGGGCCGCGAATGAATCCAAACGACAACGTGCGTCAGATCGATCAACTCACAGGGCTCCGTGCCTTCCTCGCCCTTTGGGTCGTTACTCGGCACCTCTTCCATCCGTTCGAGAACGGCGCATTTATCGATTTCGGCACCCGCTTCCTCGCATTCGACCAAGGCTATCTCGGCGTCGACGGCTTTTTCATTCTGAGCGGCTTCATCCTCGCGTACAACTATGCCAACGGCCGGCCGCTCGACTATCGGGCGTTCGTCGGCGCCCGATTCGCACGCGTCTATCCGGTCCACTTCGTGACGTTGCTTGGCGCTATCGGTCTTGTCTGCATCAGGCACTTCGTCTTACACAAGCATGTCATCGGCACTGCGCAAAACACCTATCCGGCGCTCGCGGCGAATTTCGTTTTGCTCAATGCGTGGTCGTTCGATTTCGTGACCGGCTGGAACGATGTCGCCTGGTCGGTTAGTGCGGAATGGTTCGCGTATGTCTTCTTCCCGCTCTTCGTCGCACTGGCGCCCGCACGTAACCGGCTCTTCGCGGCGGTGCTGCTCGTGGTGCCCGCCGGCGCGCTGGCGGCGCTCGAGTGGCACTCCGCAACGGCACTCTCGCTGCCCGGAGGGCTCGCACGATTGATTCCGGAGTTCTACGCCGGAGTCCTGCTGTTTCGCCTGCGGCGTGCCTCGGCATTCGCGACGCTGCCGCGCATGCTCGGTCTCGCGGCAATCGGCATCATCGCGCTCGGCATCGTCGTTCGGCATGATACGTTGACGGTAATCGGCCTGGGCCTGCTCATCTTCGGGCTGTCCTCCAACGCCGATTTCGTCGCGCCGCTGCTGGCGTTTCGTCCGATCGTCTATCTTGGCGAGATCTCGTATTGCCTCTACATGGTGCAACGCTTTCCGATGGAAGGCCTATCGATAGCACGCAAGGCGAGCGCCGCGCTCGCAGGCTCGCCGACGATGCAGGTTTTCGTTTTGCTCGCGATGCTGTTCGCCGCAAGCCACTTGACGCATCGGTTCATCGAACTGCCCGGCAGGAAATGGCTGCGGCGCGTGCTCTCGCCTCGGCACGTCCAGCCGCAAGCCGCCACGACGTTCGCCCCGCAAACGGCAACAGGCATCATGCGCGAGCAAGGGGAAGGCTCGGCTACTTGATTTCGAATTCGATTTTCCCGAATCCTTCGATCGACCCACGCACGACGCCGGGCCCCGTCGCCACGTAAAACGGCGTATAGGAGCCCGTCGAGAGGATGGTACGCGCCGGAATCGAATGCCCCGTTTCGAGCGTGCGGGCCACGAGCCACGCGATCAAGCGCCGCGGATCGCCCGCGGGATGTTGTGCCTTGCCTTGAAAGATCGAGTGGTCGCCGCAGTAAAAACTGACATGCGGCATACTGAAATCGAAATTCCGATCGTATGGGCGTGTCTCGCCGATCACGAATGCCCCATTGTTTTGTAGATCGGCCAGTTGCAGCAACGGATCCACCTCCGGCCAGGACTCGAAGCGGCTGTCGACGATTTCGACGACGACCGACATCGTATCGATCGCATCGATGACCTCATCCGCTTGCTCGGACAAAGTATGGTCCACATCCTCGGCAAAGCTGAAAGCGATCTCGAGCTCAAGCCCGATCCGCGCGTAATCGCTTTGACGGATACCAGTCGCCGCGCCGAAAACCTTGGTCGCCGGTAAAGGCGAGCACGACGGGACCGCCGTCGGCGAGCCGGCGCCGATCTTGTATCCGGCGCACCCGCCCAGTTCTGCCAACACGAGTTGCTGCACGAGGTAGGCATCGTCGGCGTTCGTGGGCTTCTCGGCCCCTAACGAGCCCGGATCGATGAGCGTATGCGTCCGGCGCGCTTGCACCAACCGCGCGGCCAGTTCTTGCGGATGGGTCATGATCTTCCAATATCGGATGGGCCGATATAAGAATGGGCGGCGCGACACGCGCCGCCCATTCGTCAGTCTAGGATCTATCCGAGTCGAGTTAGAACTTGTGGCGAATCCCCACGCGCGCCACGGCCTGCTTCGAGGTGCTCGACAAGTCGTCCGCCCCTGGAATCAACGCATGATCGAGCGAGGAGCCGGTGCTGTCGCCCGCCACCTTCTGGAACGCGCCTTGGATATAGACGTCGGTGCGCTTCGAGAGGTTGTAATCGACCATCAGCCCGAACGTATGGATCTTCGGCTTCACGCCGCCGAGCGTCGTGTCGTAGGTTTCCATCGTGTAGATGTACTGCGCCCCAACGTAGAGCGCGGGCGTGAGTTGATATTTGCCGTTGACTTCGAAGTTTTGGAACTTAAGCGTATTCACCGTTGCGCCGGCGAGCGGCCCGGTGGTGGGCAGCAAGGACTCAGCGTTGGTTAAGTACGAGTTATTGCCCGTGGGGTTGCTGATATTCGTATTCGTATAAACGAAGCCGGCAGTGGCGGGCCCGAACGTATAGTTGATACCGCCGCCGAAGATACGCAGCCGCGAGGACACGAAGTTCGCGTCGTTCGTCGCAATGGCGCCGCCCGTCGTCACGCCCGGATTGTTCGCCTGCAAATAGGCCGCGGCCACCAGCAAACCGCCGCGCTGATACTGCCCGCCGAGGCTGTACTGCCGGTTATTCGAGAAACCCGTGTCGTTACTGAAACTATACGTGCCTCCGAATTGGAAGCCGGCGTAGTCAGGGCTCGCGTATTTGATCGTATTATTGACGCGGAATGAATTGTCCGTATTGTCGTTATCGAACGGGTGGGACAGCAAATAACCGCCCCAGTTGCCGTTACCGGTGGTGGGTGCCAGATAGTCGACGAGCGCATCGTATTGGCGGCCCAGCGTAACCGTACCGGCTTCGCTCGACAGACCGACGAAGGCCTGCCGGCCGAACATGCGAGAGCCCTGCCCCAGGCGGCCGGAGTTCAGGTCAAAACCGTTTTCGAGCTGGAAGACCGCCTTCAGGCCGTTGCCCAAGTCTTCGGCGCCCTTGAGCCCCCAGCGACTGCCCTGCACGTCGCCGCTGGCCAACTCGTAATTATGGTTGCCTTGCACGTTGTTGGTGTAGTTGAAGCCTTCGTCAATCACGCCATACAACGTCACGCTCGACTGCGCGAACGCGGGTACCGCAAATGCCCCTAAAGCGGCGAGCGAAAAAAGGTGTTTTTTCATCTAGTGCTCCAAGCCGGCTAGTGAATTCGAAAGGTTTTATTGACCGGGCCGCGCCCGACTGCTTGTTGTTATCGGCGATTGGATCGCTCTGGGCCTTCCTCGCACTATTCGTCGCCACGCATCGGCGACGCGATGCACAGAATGGTTGCACGAGCGAGTCGGCAAGTCCATCCCGCGTTGCGGACCTACGCCGCATCGTTGCTTATTGCCAACTCATTCGCCTATGTCGGCACTGCAATCGGAGATCCAAGGCGATAGCGATCGGCAAAAAATATGCGCAAGCTGGAATTAACCCTGAGAACTATTTGCCGAGAACTAGCAGGAAGCCCTTAGATCAAATTGGAAGGCCGTCTACTGTGGATCGGCCGGCTTGTCCCTGTCGATTTGGCAAAAAATTGCCGTGACGAACGGGCCGACGTGATGAACGATGGCCGAACTCCCGCCCGCTCTGACCGCGGCCTGCACGCTGTCGGTCGAGCCGAGCACGACCGCGCCGTACGCGGAGTCGGCAAGCGGTTTACCGTCGCCTTTGTGGAACATCGGATCGTCCTTCTGATATCCGACGATTGCAAAAACGTGAAAGCCGAATGCCGTCAAGTCTGCGGCGCGGGTGGGATTGAATGCGTTGATCGAATTGGGTTCGACGTGTGACGGATGCGGATCGATCAGACCTTTCGACTCGAGTGCACCGACGAAGTCGTGCGCGGGGCGGTCGCAGTGTAACGGCTCGTCGAGCGACGCGGCGAAGGCCGGGGCGCAGGAAATGCCGGCGATAAGGACAGTGGCGAATGCGAGGGCGAAACGGTTCATCATGGCTGTGGCGCCCGCGGTGCGACCGGGCATGATTATCGATTTGGATTTGCCGCGTCGCACGCAGCGTGCCGAATCCAATTTAGGCGAAAGCGCGGCACTTTACCGCGTTTTACGGCCGCCCGCCGGTTCAGGCCACCGCCGAGCGCCGAGGCCCGCGCCATGCCCTGTATGTCGTGCTAGAAAGCAGGCCCACGCAAAAGCGTATATATTTCCGAGGATGGATAAACGCGCCGACTCTTCTAATCGCGCCATTGCGCCCATGCCTCGTACATGGGATGCTCGGCTCGCTCGCCGTCTCGTCACCCCGCTTAAAGCATCGCGCGTTACCCCGAACCATCTCACCACCGTTCGGCTGGCCGTGGGCGTCGCCGGAGCGGTCGCGCTTGCGCGCGGCGGGTTCGTCGCGACCAACCTAGGCGCGCTGCTTATCGTCCTATCCAATTTCATCGATCACACAGACGGTGAACTCGCGCGCATCAGCGGTAAATCGAGTAAGTTCGGCCATTTTTACGATTTGGCGAGCGATGCGTTCGTCACCATTGCGCTGTTCCTTTGCATGGGCCTCGGCGTCGCGGCACTACACGGCGACAGCGCGCTCTCGCAATCCACTTGGCTCGGCGCCGTCGCCGGAATCGCCGTTGCATTGATCTTTTATTTGCGGATGCGCATCGAATCGATGGCAGGCAAAGTCGGCACGCGGCAAGCGTCGGCAGCAGGATTCGAAACCGAAGACGTACTTTATTTATTACCGCTCGTAACACTCACGCGCCAGGTCGAGCCCTTCGTCATCGCCGCATCGATCGGGGCACCCGTATTCGCGCTGTGGGTCGCGATCGACTATCGGCGCGTCATGCGCCGCACCGGCCCGTCCCCGCAGCAATCTAGCGAAGCATGGGGGTCGCGGTGAATGCGCGCGTTCAAGAGGCATCCGTGCCGGTATCCGCAGGGCGGGACGAGTTTCCGACGATCGATGATACGGTGAGCGCCTCGTTACACAGCCTCGATCGTAAGCAACTACGCGAGCGGTACGTCGAGCAAGGCGCTTTTCTTTACCTCGATGCATTTTTGCCGCGCGAGCTGACGGCCCGCCTCGCCGATAGCGCGCGAGCGCTTTTGCCGGCCGTCAATCGCAACTACCTGCCCGGACACAAGCAAGGCGGCAGCGTGAGCCGCCATACGATCGACCGGCTCGCGCCGCAGATCGCCGAGCTCTATCGCTCGCCCGCGCTCATCGATTGGCTCGAGGCGATTACCGGCGATAGGCTCCTGCCTTCGCCCGACGACGATCCGCACGCCTACGCGCTGTACTACTACACGCGAGAGGGCGATCATATCGGCTGGCATTACGACACGTCGTACTATGAAGGGCGGCGCTACACGCTCTTGCTCGGCGTGATAGACGATTCGTCATGCCGTCTCGACTATGAATTGCACACGCGCACGCCCGGTGCAACGGCCGTGCCCGGTTCGATCCAGTATCCCCCGGGCGCGATGGTGCTGTTCGACGGCGACAAGCTTCGCCATCGCATCACCCCGTCGAAAGCCGGTGAGATGCGCGTATCGCTGACTTTCGAATACGTCACCGACGCACGCATGCGCCCATGGCGCCGGTTCGTTTCGAACATGAAGGATGCCATCGCTTATTTCGGCTTCCGCCAAGTATTCAACGTGTCTCGCGCGAACGGTAAGCCGTCCGCCGGCTCGGACTCCGCATGACGCGTACCGCCGCGATTTTGTTATCGCTGGGCATCGCCGTTTTCGTCGCATTGCTCGCATGGCAAGGCGCGGGCGCCGTCGCGGCAACGCTTGCGACAGCCGGCTGGGGCTTAGCGCTCGTCGCGGCTTTTCATCTCTTTCCGCTCGTTATCGATGCGGCTGCGATTGCCGTACTGATCGGAGGCGCTGCCTCGTTCGCGGACGCGTTGCGTGCGAGGTGGGTCGGCGAATCCGTCAATAGCTTGTTGCCGGCCGGTCAAATCGGCGGACCCGTCCTAATGGCGCGCCATCTCGCACAAAGAGGTATCGCCATGCACGATGCGGCGGCCGCCGTCACCGTGTCGACCACGATGCAGTCCGTCGCACAGATTGGATTCGCGCTGTTGGGGTTGCTCATGTTCGCCGCCTTTGCCGACGATCGCGGCGCCGGCACGATCCATGCCTTGCATCTCGCGGCGCTCGGTGCAAGCGGGGTGCTGGCCGTTGCGGTAGGAGCGTTCTATTACGCGCAGCAACGCGGCTTGTTCGGTCGATTTTCGCGTCTGCTCGGCAAGTTCTTCGGCCCGCACGGGGCGATGGCTTCCGCTACGCGCGCCGATGCGATCGATGCGGCGGTACGCGCCCTGTATCGCCGGCGCGGAAAAATCGCCGCTACGTTTGCGCTGAGCTTGATCGGGTGGCTCGTGGGGATCGGCGAAGTCTGGCTCGCGCTCTTATTCATCGGCCACCCCGTGAGCTGGCTCGATGCCTTGCTGCTCGAAAGCGTGGGGCAAGCAATACGCGGGGCCGCGTTCGCGATTCCGGGATCGCTCGGCGCTCAAGAGGGCGGCTATTTGCTGCTCGCGCACGTGGTCGGCATTTCGCCCGAGGCCGCGCTCGCCTTGTCGCTGGCCAAGCGCGCACGAGAGTTGGCACTCGGGCTGCCCGGCATTGTCTATTTGCAGTGGAGTGAAAGAGATTGGCGACGCCGGCGCACGCCCGGCTTGCCCCTTGCCGATTGACGCATCTAGGCCGTCGCGCCAGTCGGCTCTTGCTAGGAGAAGAAAAACATGCGAGCGATCATTCTCGCCGCGGGCCTCGGCCTGCGCCTACAGCAACCGCCGCAACAGCAATTTCCGAAGTGCCTGTTGCGCTTTCAAGGCGTGACGCTGCTCGAGCGCCATTTGCGTGCACTCCGTGCGCTCGGGATCACCGAGGTCGAGCTTGCGCTCGGGTTCCAGCCCGAACAGATCGAAGCCGAACTCGATCGGATCGAATGGCAACCGCGGCCTTCTATCGTCCTGAACGAACGCTACGACCTCGGTAGCGTCCTCACCGTGCACACGATGGCCGATGCGCTCACGCGCGGCGGCGACGTCCTGCTGATGGATGCCGACGTTCTCTACGACGAAGGCATTTTGCGAGCGTTGGTGGAAGGCCCGAGCGTCGACCGGTTGCTGATCGACCGCGATTTCGAAACGGGCGACGAGCCCGTGAAGCTTTGTATCAAGCAAGGCGTGCCGGTGGAACTGCGCAAGCAGCTGGCGGTGGGGCTGCAATACGACACGATCGGCGAATCGGTCGGGTTCTTCCGCTTTCGCGAAGACACCGCGCGCAGGCTGGCGCAGATCGTCGCCGGGTACGTGAGCAGCGGCCGGCAAAATATGCCGCACGAGGAAGCCGTACGCGATTTGCTGCTCGAGGGGGGACGCCACTACGACGTGGCCGACGTCACGGGCCTGCCGTGGATCGAGATCGACTTTCCGGGCGACGTCGCACGCGCCGAAACCGAGGTGCTGCCGCGCCTCGCTCAACCCGCGGGAGTTGCACGATGAATGCCCGGGACCCTGGTATTGCCGCTCGCTCGCGCTTCGAGCGACTACGCGACATGCTTGTTAGCGACGAACTCGAATTCCTCATGGAAGCCCACAACGGTCTGTCCGCGCGCATCGTGCGCGAGGCCGGCTTCAAAGGCATCTGGGCTTCGGGACTGGCGATCTCCGCGCAATTCGGCGTGCGCGACAACAACGAGGCCAGTTGGACTCAAGTCGTCGATACGTTGGAATTCATGGCCGACGCCAGCGACCTGCCGATTTTGCTCGACGGCGATACGGGCTACGGCAACTTCAACAATGTGCGGCGTCTCGTGCGTAAGCTCGAGCAGCGCGGGATTGCCGGCGTGTGTATCGAAGACAAGCAATTCCCTAAAACGAACAGCTTTATCGGCGGCGAACGTCAACCGCTGGCCGACGTCGACGAGTTCTGCGGCAAAATCAAGGCCGGCAAAGATTCGCAGTCCGAAGCAAGCTTTTCGATCGTCGCGCGGGTGGAAGCCTTGATCGCGGGTTGGGGCTTGCAAGAAGCGCTCGAACGCGCCGAGGCGTATCGCCAGGCCGGAGCCGATGCCATTCTGATTCACAGCAAGCTGTCGCGTCCCGACGAAATTTTGGCGTTCGCGCGCGAGTGGGCCGGCCGCGGGCCGCTCGTCATCGTGCCGACGAAGTACTACAGCACGCCCACCGAAGTATTTCGCAAGGCGGGGATCAGCACGGTAATTTGGGCGAATCACCTCGTGCGCGCGGCGGCTTCGTCGATGCAAGCCGTTGCGAAGGAAATCCACGAGAGCGAAACCCTCGTCAATGTCGAGGATCGGATCGCAAGCGTCGAGGAGATCTTCCGTCTGCAAGATGCCGACGAATATGCGGCGGCCGAGCGCGTCTACCTTTCCGCATCGCGCAAACCCGGCGCCGCGATCGTGCTGGCGGCGAGCCGTGGACACGGCCTCGAAGCCGTCACGGCCGATCGACCCAAGGTCATGCTGCCCGTGGCCGGCAAGCCCCTCCTGCGTTGGCTTGTCGATGCGTTCAAAAAACAAGCCGTCAACGACATCACGGTCGTAGGTGGCTATCGTGCCGATGCGATCGACGCGGCGGGCATCAAACTCGTCGTCAATCAAGCGCATGCGCAAACGGGCGAGCTCGCCTCCCTCGCATGCGCCGTCGATGCGGGCGAATTGACGACCGATACGATCATCTCGTACGGCGACCTGCTGTTTCGAAGCTACATCTTGCGAGATCTCGCCGAAAGCGATGCGCCGTTCACGGTCGTCGTCGATTCCTCGCACACGCAGATGTCGAACCAAAGCGTTAGAGACTTCGCTTATTGCTCGACACCCGACGACCGCGCGCTGTTCGGCCGCAAGACGTTGCTCGAGCGCATTCATAGCGGGAAACCCGGCGTCGCGCCACCCGACGGCCGATGGATCGGACTGCTAAGCGTTCGGGGGCACGGTATCGAGCGGTTGCGAACGATGCTGGCCGAGCTGCGTCGGCAGCCCGATTTCGACGCTCTAGACGTGCCGGCGCTGCTCAACGCGCTCATCGACGCCGGAGAGCAAATCGAGGTGCAATACGTACACGGGCATTGGTGCGGCGTGAACGACCTCGAAGATTTCCGGCGCGCGGGCGACTTCGCGCATGCGCAAACGCCGTTCGCCGTCGGGCGCAACGGTCAGGGCGGTGCCTCATGATCGAAGCGGCACAATTCGTCGAAGCGGCCCGTAGCCGCGGATTTACGTGGTATGCGGGCGTACCCTGTTCGTTTCTTACGCCCTTCATCAACTACGTCCTTCAAGATCCTTCGCTGCACTATGTCAGCGCGGCCAACGAGGGCGACGCGGTTGCGTTGATCGCGGGCGTGGCGCTCGGTGCGCAGGGCGGCGCGCGCGGCATCACGATGATGCAAAACTCCGGGCTCGGGAACGCCGTCAGTCCGTTGACCTCGCTCACGTGGACCTTCCGGCTGCCGCAGCTCCTCATCGTCACATGGCGCGGCGAACCGGGCGTTGCCGACGAGCCTCAGCACGCTCTGATGGGGCCGATCACGCCGTCGCTGCTCGAGACGATGGAGATCCCTTGGGAGCCGTTTCCACGCGAGGCCGAGGCAATCGAGCCCGCGCTCGCCCGTGCCGTCGAGCATATGGATAAGACGGGTCGCCCGTACGCACTCGTCATGCAAAAAGGCAGCGTATCGCCCTACCCGCTCGACGATACGAAAGCGACGCCGCAGCGCACCTGCACGCCGCAATCGTATTGGCGGGGTGCGACGCAAGACGGCTTGCCGTCGCGGCACGATGCGCTCGAACGCGTGATCGCGTACACGCCCCTTCAGTCGACGGTGGTACTCGCATCGACGGGTTTTTGCGGACGCGAACTCTATGCGTTGGGCGACCGGCCGAACCAGCTTTATATGGTGGGGTCGATGGGATGCGTGACGCCGCTCGCGCTCGGCCTTGCGCTCGCGCGGCCCGATCTGCATGTGGTTGCCCTCGACGGCGATGGCGCGGCGCTCATGCGAATGGGTGTGTTCGCGACGATCGGTGCATATGGGCCAGATAATCTCACGCACCTTTTGCTCGATAACGGTGCACACGATTCCACGGGTGGACAAGCGACCGTCTCGCACCATGTCTCCTTCGCGGGCGTCGCGGCGGCGTGCGGTTATGCCCTGGCGATTGAAGGTGAGGATCTTTCGCTCGTCGATACGCTGTTTATGCGCCACGCCAATGACGATACGCGCCGCGGCCCGCGCTTCGCACGGCTGACGATTCGGCGCGGGACACCCGATGGCTTGCCGCGCCCGACCATTTCCCCCGCCGACGTCAAAACGCGATTGATGCGGCATATCGGGGCTGTTTAAGGAATGCCCTCTATGAAAACATTGTTGCTGAATCCCGGCCCCGTTACGTTGACCGATCGCGTGCGGCAAAGCTTGTTGCAGCCCGATCTATGCCATCGCGAAAGCGAGTTTTACGATTTGCAGGACGAAGCGCGTGCTCGGCTGCTCGACGTCTATCGGCTCGATCCGAAAGCGTGGTCGGCTGTGCTGATGACGGCGTCGGGAACCGGCGCCGTAGAAAGCATGATCGCTTCGCTCGTGCCGCAAGAGGGCAAGTTGCTCATCGTACAAAACGGCGTTTATGGCGAACGGATCGCGAGCATCGCGAAGCAATACGGCATCGCGCATGAGATCGTGGCGCACGATTGGATGCAGGCGCCCGATTTGGCCCGCATCGAAGCGTGCCTCGATGCGAACGGACCGTTTTCGCACGTGGCGATCGTGCATCACGAGACGACGACCGGGCGGCTCAACGATCTGCGCGCGATCGGGGCGTCGTGCCGTTCCCGCGGCGTGCAGTTGCTCGTCGATGCGGTCAGTAGCTTCGGAGCCGAGGCGATCGATTTTGAGGACGCGAACATCGCTGCCGTTGCCGCTACGGCCAATAAGTGCCTGCACGGTGTACCGGGGGCGGCTTTCGTTGTTGCCCGTCGAACGGCGATCGAAGGCGCGGCTAGCCGTACGTATTACCTCGACTTGGCTCGGCTTGCTAAGCTACAAGCGCAGCGCAATACGCCTTTTACGCCATCTGTACACGCGTACTATGCGCTTGTCGAAGCGCTGCGCGAGTTCGAGGAACAAGGGGGACTCGAGGCGCGGCACGAGCGCTATGCGAGGCTTGCGGAACAGGTGCGTAGTGGGCTCGCCTCGCGAGGTATTGCCTCGGTTCTGCCACCCGAGCAGTCTTCGGTAGTGCTGCGCGCTTATGCGTTGCCGGCAGGGGTTGGATACGAAGTGCTGCACGACGGGTTGAAAGCGAAGGGATTCGTCATCTATGCCGGACAGGGCGATCTCTCGAAGCAACTGTTCCGTATTTCGACGATGGGCGAGATCGAAGCGGCAGATATGGAGCGGTTGTTACAAGCGTTCGATGTGCTTACGCGCTGATTGAGGGGTGCGTATGAGATGAGGTATCGCCGGTTTCCGCAAAAACAAACGGAAACCGGCGACCTTACATCGCGCGAACCTTAGCGATGCCAGGCAGAACTAACGGCAAGCATCACGTTCGGATCCGTGATCGTCGGAGTGGACGTCGACGTCGGATCGAAACCGGGATTGTTCGCGGAGAACGTGGCCATAGCCTGAACCAACTGGCTCACCGCGCCTGCCCCCAGCAGCGACTTCCCGCCTGCGCCGTTGTCGACCTCGATCGTCTGCAACGAGGTAACCGCCGACGTTGACCAGCCATTGATCGTGACGTGGTCGCTCGTCCCCATCATGTCGATGACAAGGTTGCTACCCGACATCTTGAACCAGAGCTGGTTCGTATCGACGCCACCGAGCAACAACGTGTCGTGATTCGAACTGTTAGCCTTCGTCGCTTCGTTGATCGTGACCGCGCCGCAGCCTCGGCTAGCCTCGAACAAGTCCGCGCCCGTCCCCGCGTAAATCGTGTTGTTCTTGCCCGCGGTGATCGTGTCGTTATGGTCGCCGCCACGAATGCTGTCGCCCGCAGCCCCGACGATCCGGTTATCCACGCCGTTCAACGCATACAGCATGTTGCCACCTGCGCTCGTATCCGTGAATACCAGGTTGTTCGTGACCGCCGTGTAGTCCCATTTCGTGCCGTCGGCAAACGAAATCGCCGGACGATTCGAGGTGCTGCCGAAGTAGCCCGTGAGCTTGAGCGAATCGCCATTGCCGAAGCTCAAGACGAGGTTATTCGACAAATCTCGCGCGACCTGTGTGTTCGATGCCGAGATACCCGCACCAAGCTTCACGACGTCTTGATTCTGGCCGCTGCTCTTGGTCGAGTAATTGTCGTTCAGCACGACCTGCCCGCTACCGACGCCCACGATAATCGTATCGGTACCCCGACCCGCGTACACGGTGTTGTTCTTGCCCACCGTGATCGTATCGTTATGATCCGCCGCGTAGATAGCATCGCCCACGGCTCCTACGATCCGGTTGTCCACGCCGTTCAACGCATACAGCGAATTGCCGCCCGCCGTCGTATCCGTGAACACCAGGTTATTCGTGACCGCCGTGTAGTCCCACTTCGTGCCGTCTGCAAACGTGATCGTCGGCCGGTTCGAGGTGCTGCCGAAGTAACCGGTCAGCTTCAGCGAGTCGCCGTTGCCGAAGCTCAAGACCAGGTTGTTCGATAGATCTCGCGCGAGCTGCGTCGTCGACGCGGCGATACCCGTTCCAAGCTTCACCACGTCTTGAGTCGAACTATTGTTCTTGCTCGAGTAATTGTCGTTCAGCACCACCTGCCCGCTGCCGACGCCCACGATAACGGTATCCGTGCCCCGACCCGCGTACACGGTATTGTTCTTACCCACCGTGATCGTATCGTTATGATCCGCCGCGTAGATAGCATCGCCCGTGGCTCCCACGATCCGGTTGTCCACACCGGTCAACGCATACAGCGTATTACCGCCCGCGGTCGTGTCCGTGAACACCAGGCTATTCGTGATCGCCGTGTAGTCCCACTTCGTGCCGTCGGCGAACGTAATCAGCGGCCGGTTCGAGGTGCTGCCGAAGTAGCCGGTCAGCTTTAGCGAGTCGCCGTTACCGAAGCTCAAGACGAGGTTGTTCGACAGATCTCGCGCGAGCTGCGTCGTCGACGCGGCGATACCCGTTCCAAGCTTCACCACGTCCTGAGTCGAACTGCTGTTCTTGCTCGAGTAATTGTCGTTCAGCACAACCTGCCCGCTGCCAGCGCCCACGATAACCGTATCGGTACCCCGACCCGCATACACGGTGTTGTTCTTGCCCACCGTGATCGTATCGTTATGATCCGCCGCGTAAATGGCATCGCCCGTAGCCCCCACGATCCGGTTGTCCACGCCGTTCAACGCATATAGCGTATTGCCGCCCGCGCTCGTATCCGTGAAGACCAAATTATTCGTGACCGCCGTGTAGTCCCACGTAGTACCGTCGGCAAACGCGATCGTCGGCCGGTTCGAACTGCTGCCGAAATAACCAATCAGCTTCAGCGAGTCGCCATTGCCGAAGTTCAAGACCAGGTTGTTCGATAGATCTCGCGCGATCTGCGTGCTTGACGCCGAGATCCCCGCCCCAAGCTTGACCACGTCCTGATTCGAACTGATGCTCTTGCTCGAGTAGTTATCGTTCAGTACCACCTGCCCGCTACCGGCGCCCACAATAACGGTATCCGTGCCCCGACCGGCATAGACGGTGTTGTTCTGCCCCACCGTGATCGTGTCGTCGCCGTTGCCTGCATAAACGGTGCTGTTTTTAGCCGCCGTGATCGTATCGTTACGGTCGCCGCCGTGGATGGAGTCGCCCGCGGCACCCACGATCCGATTGTCCACGCCGTTCAATCCGTACAGCGTATTGCCGCCCGCACTCGTATCGGTGAACACGAGGTTGTTCGCCACGACGGAGTAGTCCCACTTCGTGCCGTCGGCAAACGTGATCGTCGGCCGGTTGGAACCGCTGCCGAAGTAACCCGTCAGCTTGAGCGAATCGCCGTTGCCGAAGTTCAACACCAGATCGTTCGACAGATCTCGCACGATCTGCGTGCCCGCTGCCGAGATCCCCACGCCCAGCGCCACGACATCTTGATTCACGCCACTACTCTTGTTCGAGTAGTTGTCGTTCAATACGGTTTGCCCGCTGCCCACACCCACGATAATCGTGTCCGTGCCTCGACCTGCATTCACGGTGTTGTTCTTTCCCACCGTGACCGTATCGTTACGGTCCGCCCCATAAATCGTATCGCCCGTCGCGCCCGCGATCCGATTGTCCACGCCGTTCAAAGCATAGAGCGTCGTGTTGCCCGCACTCGTATCCGTGAACACTAGGTTGTTCGTGATCGTCGTGTAATCCCATTTCGTGCCGTCGGCAAACGCAATCGTCGGTCGATTGAGGTTGCTGCCGAAGTAGCCGACGAGCTTCACCGAGTCGCCGTTACCGAAACCGAGAACCAGGTTATTCGATAGATCCCGCACGATCTGCGTATTCGATGCCGAGATGCCTGCGCCCAGCGCCACGACGTCTTGATTCACGCCGCTACTCTTGTTCGAGTAGTTGTCGTTGAGCACGGTTTGCCCGGTGCCCGTGCCCACGATAATCGTATCCGTGCCTCGACCTGCATTCACGGTGTTGTTCTTACCCACCGTGATCGTATCGTTACGGTCCGCCCCATAAATCGTATCGCCCATCGCGCCCACGATCCGATTGTCCACGCCGTTCAAAGCATAGAGCGTCGTGTTTCCCGCGCTCGTGTCCATGAACACCAAGTTGTTCGTGATGGCGGTGTAATCCCATTTCGTGCCGTCGGCAAAGGCAATCACCGGCCGATTGAGGTTGCTGCCGAAGTAGCCGACGAGCTTCACCGAGTCGCCGTTACCGAAACTGAGAACCAGGTTGTTCGATAGATCCCGCGTGATTTGCGTGCTCGATGCCGAGATCCCCGCGCCCAGCGCCACGACATCTTGATTCACGCCGCTACTCTTGTTCGAATAATTGTCGTTCAGCACGGTTTGCCCGCTGCCCGCATTGACGACGATCGTATCCGTGCCTCGGCCTGCATTCACGGTATTGTTTTTACCCACCGTGATCGTATCGTTACGGTCGGCCCCATAAATCGTGTCGCCCGTGGCGCCCACGATCCGGTTGTCGACACCGTTCAAGGCATTCAGCGTGTTGCTACCGGCGCTGGTGTCGGTGAACACCAGGTTGTTCGTAATGGTCGTGTAATCCCAGTTCGTACCGTCGGCAAAGGTAATCGTCGGCCGATTGAGATTGCTGCCGAAGTAGCCAAGGAGCTTCAGCGAATCGCCGTTACCGAAACTGAGAACCAGGTTATTCGACAGATCCCGAGTGATCTGCGTATTCGATGCCGAGATCCCCGCGCCGAGCGACACCACGTCCTGATTCGCGCCGCTGTTCTTGTTCGAATAGCTGTCGTTCAGAACAACCTGCCCGCTACCCGCGCCCACGAGAATGGTATCCGTCCCTCGACCCGCGTAGACGGTGTTGTTCTTGCCCACCGTGATCGTATCGTTGCGGTCGGCTCCATAGATCGTGTCGCCCGTGGCCCCCACGATCCGGTTATCCACGCCATACAAGGCATTGAGCGTATTGCCGCCTGCACTCGTATCCGTGAAGACCAGATTGTTCGTGATGGCGGTGTAATCCCAGTTCGTGCCGTCGGCAAACGAAATCATCGGCCGGTTCGAACCGCTGCCGAAGTAGCCGGAGAGCTTCAATGAATCGCCATTGCCGAAGTTCAGGATCAGATTGTTCGACAAATCTCGCGCGATCTGCGTGCTCGATGCCGAGATGCCCGTACCGAGTTTCACCACGTCTTGATTCAAACCGCCGGTCTTGCTGGCGTAACCGTCGTTGAACACGACCTGCCCGCTACCCGCGTTGACGATCACGGTATCCGTCCCACGGCCCGCGTAGACCGTGTTGTTCTTGCCCACCGTGATCGTATCGTTTCGGTCGCCCGCATAAATCACGTCGCCCGCCGCGCCCACGATCCGGTTGTCGGTACCATACAACCCATTGAGCGTATGGCCCCCACCGCCCATGTCCGTCAGCACGACATTGCTCGCGACGGCCGTGTAATCCCACTTGGTGCCATCGGCAAACACGATCACCGGCTGATTGGCGGCATTGGAGAAATAGCTCGCGACGGTCAGTTGACTTCCACCGTTGAACACCAACACGAGATTGTTCGACTGATCGCGATAAGCAATGGTTTGCGCGGCCGTAATGCCGCCTCCGATCTGCACATCGTCGAGGTTGAACCCGCCGACCTTGCTCGATTCGTTCAACGCAACGTTGCCGAACCCCGGCTTGAGTACGAACGTGTCGCGCCCTGCCCCGCCAAATAGCGTTTCGGCACCCGTGCCCGCGACCAGCATGTCCGTACCCGAACCGGCATAAAGCGTGGACTTGTCCGTGCCCATCAAAATGTTGTCGACGCCGGCCTGTCCCCGGATGACAAGGTGGCTCGCGTCGGCAACGATCACATTGGCACCGAGCGCGGCGAGTTGACCCGAAAAGCCCGATTGCGCCAAGGAACCTTGAGCACGCAATGCCGTCATGACTTGCTGCCCGAAGTCGCCCAAACTCTTCAAGGTCGAGCTCAAATCGACAATGACGTTTGCCGTGGCGGTGGGATCTTTCTGATACATGCCGCTCAGGCTAGCGACCATGGCGGACACGTCGAGAACGGCCTTTCCGTTCGCATCGAGCGAGAGTTGCACGCCGGCGCAGAGGTCTTTCAGTTCGGACTGCGCAAGCAGTTGCCCCGTGACGTAGGTCGATAGCTCGTCGAACGCGTTCGACAAAATGCCCGCGTCCGTATGGCGCGGATTGGGATCTGCGCCGGCGCCGTAATTCGCGGCGTAGTGCTGGCCGAGGAACGACTCGAGCGTCTCGATCTTACGTGCATCGATGACGTGGCCATAGATGTTGTTGTCGCGACCGTTCGGGTTGTTCTGCGCAACGCCCGCCCACGTATAGATCAAATCGGTGACGATCTGAGCGCGCTGGGTAGGATCCGTCGTACCGACGAACGATTGCACGAGCCCTTGCAGTTTCCCCGTCGTATCGAGCGCCATTGCGGCGTGCAAGCTGGGGACGTTACCGAAGCCGGCCAAATCGGGTAAGGCGGCAATTGTAGCGTTGACCGATGTCTGCGTCGTATTGATCGTTCTGGCCGTATCCACATTCAGCCAAAGATCTTCCATCGTATGCGTCTTGCCGTCCGCCGTCGTGAACGAGCTGATCGCCAAGTGCTTATTGCCGTTCGCATCCGTGACGTTTTCGCCCGTATAGGCGAGGCTGATCGAGGTGATACCCAGTTCCGTCAGCGTTTTGAGTTCGCCCGCCTCCGACTTGCCGTCGCCGTTCGCATCCACCCAGACCCGAAGATTCGCGAACCCGGCATCGTGACTGTCGATGACGCCGTCGCCGTTCGAGTCGAGCGATGCGAGTGTCGTGAAGCCGTTCGCGGCCGCGGTCGTCGCATCGGTACCCGCGTTGCCGATCAATTCGTCGCCCGTGATGTTGCCGTCGCCGTTCTTATCGAGCACCAAGATGCCCTCGTCCGGCGTGACCCACGCGGTTTGCTGGGCAAACCCGGTTCCGTTGTAGTCGAAGTGCGCGCCGGCGTTGATCCCAACCGTTCTGACGCCCGAACCGGTCAGGTCGAGCACCAGCGGATCGACAGGTCGCAACGCGGTATGAAAGAGCGATTGCAACGAAGAGATGAGCGAATTCTCGGAGCTCGGGAACTGCGCCTTCTTACCGAGCGTACCGTCGACGAACGCAGCCCCGGCCGCAATCGATCGGCCATTGTTCGGCGTATTGAAATCCGGGCCGCTCGTATCGATCTTCCAATTGACGATCTTATGGAGAAAGTTGAGCGTGCCGCCGCCAAGCAGTGCCGATTCCTGACCGAAGCCGGAGTACTCGGAGATGACGCCGAGGTTGAACGAGGCCGCATCGGTAAACGCCGATACGAAGCAATCGGGATTGACGCCGGAGCTTTGCGGGTAGGTCCGCTGAAGATCCTGAGGACCGTTCGGCACAAAAGCACCGGTCATCATTCCAGCCGCCGCCATAAAGTTGCCGGAGCCGTCGGCACCCACGTCGCCTGGCGCGAGCGGCGTGCCGGGACCGTTCAGTTGCGCCGCGACTTGGTTAGCGAACGAAAGCGCACCGTCGATCGTGTAATCGGCGGGAACGATCAGATAGCCGTTTGGGTTGGCGTTTTGCACGGCGGTCCCATCGCTCGTGTAAATCGGCATCGATGTCGCCGTGAGCGTATTCGGATCGCTGATGTATTGCCCGTTATATGTCAAGAAGCGTGCGGGAACCAGTTGCCCAGACCTACTCTTTACATAGAAAATAAGATCGCTCATATTGTTTTATGACCTTAGAAATCGGGTAATTTGTCGTCTTCGAAAAAAAGCGCGTAGTAGTTGCCGCGAAGATGTGATACGGAGAACCCCACTATCCCAAACGGAACTCCGCTCATGCGATGCGCGGCTTGCTCCCATACCGGCGTACGATGCGGATGCGCGAGTGCGACTTGACCGCTCGAGTCATAAACGATGGCTTTTGTAAACCCATACCGCCACCATCGATTATCGACTTCACATATCGAAAGCCGCTGCCCGGCTCCCACCTCGACACCACGAGCCGCACACGAAGCGAACGTGTTCATATGCAGCTCGATTTCCACTCTCTCGACCCACGAGTAGTGCAAATTCAATTCAAAACATCCGTACCAAGCGACCGGGATCACAACGGCGGCAAGCCGAGCTTGGTCCATCCGTCCGCGAAAGGCAGACCGGCACAATCCAGCGAACGCAACGATCGCCAAGACTGCGCTAACGCCCAAATTGAGCGAGAAAAGAACGGGATGAAATCGAGTGTAGAGCGACGTGACGAGCAAGATCGCCCATTTCAGCTTGCGTGCTGAAACAGGCCCGCGCTGGACACCGTCATCGGTGTTCGGCTTCATTCGCGCTCGCCCGATCCGAATGCAGAATTAAATACAAACAGATCTGTACGATTTAAATAGAGCGCGTAACGAACGGCCATTGCTTGGCGCGTGGAACGTGACACTAGGTTTACGGCAATACCCCCGGCCACCTGGTCGAACCAGACGTTCTCATCTTGCGTCATACCACCTCGAGGCTCTTTTTTATCTTAATGCGACGGCTTATTTATATTTTTCAATTCAATTTACGGCCCGGCAAGAATACACGATTCTTATACCGCAAGCTCGCCCAACCGTCGCACCGCCGCCTCCAGATCGCTCGTCCAGCGATTGCCCGCATTCAAGCGCAAGCAATCGTCGAAAGCGCCGCCCTCGCCGAACAAATGGCCTGGCGCGAAACTAATGCCTTCGGCGCGCGCCTGCTCGAATAGCGCGCGGGTGCTGCGCGATCGACCGTCGATGGCCGGCAGCTTCGCCCACAGCACGAGGCCGCCCGCCGGATTCGTAACTTCGGTGCCTGCCGGGAAATATCGCAGCACCGCTTCGCGCAGCGCTTGGTGCTGGGTTTGCAAGGCCGCTTTCAAGCGCCGCAAATGCAAGGCATAACCGCCGGTGGCCAGCAGCTCCGCCACGGCCGCTTGCTGAAGCTCCGCCGTCGCCATGCTCGTGGTGTACTTCAGCGCCTTGACGCGCTCCGTAAAGCGACCGCCCGCGATCCACCCCAGTCGCAATCCGGGGCACAAGCTCTTTGAGTACCCCCCGCAAAGCAATACGTTCCCATGCGCGTCGTCGAACGCGCGTACGGGGCGAGGCCGCGTCTCGCCGAAGCAAAGATCGCCGAAGATATCGTCCTCGATAAGCGGAATATCGTGCTCGCGCAGTAGCGCGACGAGCGCACGCTTTCGCGCATCGTTCGGTACGCTTCCGAGCGGGTTATTGCAATTGGCCACCGTCACCACGGCCTTGATCGGCACGCCGCGATCGAGATCCGTTCTCAATGCATGCAGATCGATTCCCGTGTTCGGGTCGCACGGAATCAATTGAACGCGCATTTCGAGCGCCCGCAACATTTGTAGGAGTACGAAATAGGTGGGCGACTCGACGGCAATCACATCGCCGGGACGCGCGACCGCGCGCAGCGCCAAGTTCAAGGCTTCGACGCATCCGTTCGTCACGACGATCTCGTCGGGATCGAGTTCACAGGCGTACTGCATCGCCTGCCTCGCGATTTGGGCGCGCAGCGCAGGGTATCCCGTGCCGCGCACGTGCGACCCGACGAGATCGCGGTGCTGGTAGGCCAGCCGACGCAAAAGTACGCTGAAGCGCTCGACCGGATACAGCACCGTCTCGGCGGACGCCAAGTCGAGCCCGACGCCGGCCGGAGCCGCCGCAATGGTCAAATGATCGCGAGCCTGCGCATCGAGTTCGGGCATTGGCTTCGCCCACCGGCTTGCGCCCGCCGCCCTTGCGCCGGCGGCGCCGTGTGCGCGCTTGCCCCGTTTCGACCGCTTCGCCACGAAGTACCCGGACCGGGGCCGGGCTTCGATATGTCCGCGCGTCTCGAGCCAACGCAACGCCTGGAGCGCCGTCGATACGCTCATCGCATGCTGCGCGGCGAGCGTGCGCACCGACGGCAGACGCGCGCCTTCGTCCATCGCGGCCTGGTCGATCGCGTCGAGAAGACGTTGCGCCAATTGAAGGTATAGCGGGACGGGCTGCTCGAGACGATCCATGGCGCGCAGATAAAAGAAAGCGTGAAAATCTGTTATGTAACAGATTTGCCCCTGTTGTGTATAGGGACAGGGCGCGGGTCATGCCATCATGAGCACACTTTCGCGGCACTTCAGGACAGGAGAACGACGATGGAAACGGCAGCATTGAAATACGACTTTCGCAGCGATACGGTCACGCGCCCGAGCAGCGCCATGCGGGCGGCGATGGCTTCGGCCGAAGTGGGCGACGACGTGTTCGGCGACGATCCGACCGTCAAACGGCTCGAGGCGCGCGTGGCGGAGCTCATCGGCAAGGAAGCCGGCTTGTTCGTGCCCTCCGGCACACAGTCGAATCTCATCGCACTGATGACGCATTGCGAGCGCGGCGACGAATACATCGTCGGCCAGCAAGCGCACTGCTATCGATGGGAAGCCGGCGGTGCGGCCGTGCTCGGCAGCATCCAGCCGCAACCGCTCGAAAACGGCGCGGACGGAACGCTCGCACTGGCCGACATCGAAGCGGCGATCAAACCGGACGATTCGCACTTTGCGCGCACGCGTTTGCTCGCGCTCGAAAATACGATCGGCGGCAAGATCTTGCCGACCGACTACGTCGGAGCCGCTACCGCCCTGGCCAAACGCCATGGTCTCGCCTGCCATCTCGACGGGGCGCGCCTCATGAATGCGGCCGTGGCGCTCGGCGTACCTGCCGCCACGTTGGCGCAACCGTTCGACACGGTGTCGGTCTGCCTATCGAAAGGCCTCGGCGCCCCCGTCGGCTCGGTCCTTGTCGGCTCGAAGGCCGCTATCGCGCGTGCGCGCCGCTTGCGCAAGATGCTAGGCGGCGGCATGCGGCAGGCCGGTATCCTCGCCGCCGCGGGCCTCTATGCGCTGGAACACAACGTCGAACGGCTCGCACAAGATCATGCGAACGCACGCACGCTCGCGCAGGGCTTGGCGACGCTGCCGGGCTTGAGCGTCTCCCAGCCCGATACGAACATCGTGTTTGTGGGCGTCGATGCGTCGATTGCGCCCGCTTTCGCGGCACACCTCGCCCAGCACGGGATCGGCGTGGTCTCGACCTACGGCTCCACGCGCCAACGCTGGGTCACGCACCTCGATGTGGACGCGGCCGCCGTACAAGAAGCGCTTGCGGTTGCATCGCAATTTGCCCGGTAATCGAGACCGGCACGACGCACATCGTTGCGCACACAACTTATTATTTCGATCGAAGGACTGGCCTCACCCATGCACGCCGATAATTTTTCCCTGGCGGAGTACCTCAACCGCATCGACTTCACGCAAACCCCGCAGGCCGATATCGAGACCGTTGCAGCCATGATGCGGCGTCAACTCTTTACGGTGCCGTTCGAGAACCTCGACGTGCAAGCCGGCAAGATCGTCTCGCTCGTGCCCGAGGACATCGTCGAGAAAATCGTCGGCCGCAAGCGCGGCGGCTATTGCTACGAAGTCAACGGCCTATTCGCCATGGCTTTGGAAGCGCTCGGCATCCGCTACCAATTCGTGGCCGCGCGTCCGATGTTTTATCCGGTGCGGCGCCCGCGTACGCATATGGCCGTTGTGGCGACGCTCGGCGACGAGCGTTGGCTGTGCGATCTCGGCTTCGGCAGCTATGGCATTCGAGCCCCGATGTCCCTTTCGGCTCTAGACGTCGACGTGGCTCAGGACGACGACACCTTCAAGCTGACGCTCGGCGAAGACGGGTTCTACGTGCTCCAGGCGAAGGTCGACGGGCAATGGACGAATCAATACGCGTTCGACCTTTCGCCGCAGGAGTGGGTCGACTTCGATCCGGCCAATTACCTCAACTCCACGCATCCCGACGCGATCTTCGTACGAATGACCGTCGCCGTGGTGATGACAGAAACCGGGCGCAAAATCTTGGGCGGCGACAGCTTTAAGATCGTCTCGCACGGTCGCACTGAAAAGCGCACCCTGGCGGCGAGCGAGTTGCCCAATGTCCTCGCCCGCGAGTTCGGACTTACGATGCAAAGCCGCACCTAGCGGTCACCGAGCCGCGGCGAACAAACCTTTCTTTTGCATTACAATCACAACCTAACTCAATCGCCCTCAAGCCCGCCGCGGCGCCATCCGTACGCATGCCCTCACCCCAGTCGCGCCTTATCGAACTCGATTTCCTTCGCGGTCTCGTGATGCTCGTGATCGTCGTCGATCATATCGGCGGCAGCATCTTGTCGCGATTTACGTTGCATGCTTACGCATTCAACGATGCCGCGGACGTCTTCGTATTTCTGGGCGGATACGCGGCGGCCACGGCCTATCTATCCGTCTCCTCGAAGCGCGGCGAACGAGCGGCGCGCGGACGCTTCGCCCAACGGGCCGCCGAGCTCTATCGCGGCTTTCTCGTCACGGCCGCCTTGATGCTGGCCATCAGCGCCGCGTTCGCGGCACTACGGATCGACGCGCCGAATCTAGTTTCAAGGGATCTCGGGGATTTGGCTGCGATGCCGGCGCAAACCCTATGGGATATCGCATCGTTGAGACGTCAGCCGTATCTTGCATCCGTGCTGCCGATGTACATCGTGTTCGCGTTGGCGGCCCCCGTCGTCGTTCCCCTCGCCGCGAGCCGCCCCTGGCCGTTGCTGGCCGTGAGCGCCACGGTGTGGGGCATTGCGGGGGTGGCCGCCGATTGGCTGCCTTCGATCGACGCATCGACATGGCGCTTCAATCCGCTCGCCTGGCAATTCGTTTTCGTCCTCGGTGCGCTTGCGCGTTCCCAACCCGTCTTTCACGAGGCCCGTACGCGGCTCGGCGCCGGCATGCTCGGCACGGTCGCGGCCGGCGTGGCCACGGCACTGGCTATTGCCAAGCTCGGCGGCTGGAGCGACTTGCACGCCTTTGCCGCCAAGCCCGATCTCGGCTGGCTGCGCCTGCTCAACTTCGCCGCAATCGCATGGCTCGCCGCCGAGATGACGCGGCGCGGTTGGATCGCCTGGCTTGCGCGCCGGGCGCATTGGATCAATCGAATCGGCCGAGCCGGGCTCGTTTCGTTCATCGCGGGCGCGGCGATCTCGCTCGTCGTCGATTCGATTCTTTACGCCCTCACGAACGGCCTATTGCACGTGCCGCTCGGTTTAGCCGCCGACGCGCTCGCGATTGCGGCGCTCGTCGCCGTCGTCCACCTTCGCCAGCCGGGGCCGGCCGCTCGCCTCGCACCGGCCGCCTGATAACGTCGAGCGCTTCGTGTCGCAGCGCTCGAGCACTTGCTTCAACGCAGCGCCTCACGCCACAGCACGGTCAAAATCGTCATCAATGCCGGACCGATGAACAGGCCCACGAGGCCGAACGTCTCCGCGCCGCCGAGAATACCGAACAGCACGAGCAGGAACGGCAGGCGCGTGGTGCTCCCGATCAATCCCGGCCGCACGAAATGTTCGGCCACGAAGACGACGACGCTGCCCGTCGCCAGCACGCCGATCGCACCGGCCATCTGCCCATGCGCGAACAGCCAGAGCGCCGCCAAGCCGAAGGCAACCGGTGCGCAAAACGGCAGCATCGCGGCGATGGCAGTCACGAGTCCCAATTCAGTTGCGTGCGGTAAGCCCGCAACGACATAAGAGATGCCGATGAGCACCCCCTCGCCCAACCCGACCACCACGAGTCCGGTCACCGTCCCCCGTACGGCGGCGGCCATTCGCGTTGCCAGATGCGTGCCGTCGGCGCCGAACACGCGGCGCACCGCCTTGGCGATTTGTTCGGATACTTGAGGTCCGGTGCGCAACACGACGAACAGCGTAAGCAGCATGAAGCCGAAATGCACGACGCCGCGCAATGCGAGCTTGCCGAACTGGCGCCCGGCGGTCGCGACATGGCTACCGCGTAACTCTTGCATGGCCGGCGAGCCCTGGAGCGGGAGCGCAAGATTCGCCTGCCACCAATCGGCAATTTGTTTGCCGAACGGCGCCTGCCTCAAGAAATCGGGCACGGGGATGCCGTTTTGCTCGACGTCGGTCGCCCATTGCATCAAGTGGTGCGTCTCATGCAGCGCCTGCGTGAAAATGCCTACGATCGGCAGGACGACGAAGAGGCCGACAACGGTGGTCAGTGCGAGCGCGATCGCACTCGCGCGAATCGAACTTTGCTTGGGCGCACTCAACCGCTGCAACAAGGGCCAAACGACGATCGCAATGACGAGGGCCCAGACGATGGACGGAATGAACGATCGAATGACCCAAAGCGCAAGCGCGACGAGCACGGCGTAGAGCAGTAACGTCGCAATGCGCTGTCTACGCTTTCCATCGGCGGAATCGTTCGTGGCAAGCGGGAAAATGGGCATGAGAAACGCCTTTGCGATGAGAGTGTCGATCGGCGACATGTTATCGAAGTTCGGCTGCGCTCGATCTCGCCGCCATTGACTTCGCATCGCGGTTTGAAAAAAAATCCAACCGATACGGCGAATTTGACCCGCCGCATTCCACACCATCGCCCAGGAGCGGTCATGCACGTGCGTTTTGCCCCGATCCCATCCCGCATGCGTCTAATCAAGCACGCCGCGGTCGCCGTCGCGCTGACCGCCTTGATCGGTGCGAACGGTCAGGCCATCGCCGCCGGCAACACGCAAGCCGAACCGGCCGAGAACGCAGCCAGCGCAACGGCGCCGTCGAACCGCGACGCCCATGCGCCGCTCGCGGCCAGCGCGGCGCCGGCAGCGGCGTCCTCGGCGACGCAAGCCGTGGACAGCGCGCCAGAGCCGCGCGAGGCCTCCGTCGTGACGAAGCACGCGCTGCGCCTGAACGGTCGCCGGCTCGACTACCAGGCTAGCGCAGGCAACCTCTTGCTGCGCGACGAGAAAGGTCAGCCGGAGGCGAGCATGTTCTATGTCGCCTATACGGCTGGGCCGGCCGGCGAGCGCACTACGCCACGCCCGATCACGTTCCTGTTCAACGGGGGCCCCGGCGCGGCGAGCGTCTTTTTGCTGATGGGCTCGGTCGGCCCGAAACGCGTGCACACGTCGAGCCCGAGCGCCACGGCGCCCGCACCCTACACGCTGACCGACAATCCCGATTCGTTGCTCGACAAAACGGACCTCGTCTTCGTCGATGCGATCGGCACGGGATTCTCGCGGGTGGTGGGGCACGGCAACGCGAAGCACTTTTGGAGTGTGGACGGCGATCTCGATGCCTTCGTCCGGTTCATCGACCGCTACCTCAGCGTCAACGAGCGCTGGAACTCGCCGAAATATCTGATCGGCGAATCGTACGGCACGGCACGCGCGGCCATGCTGGCCTACCGCCTCGGACAGCACGAGATCTCGCTGAACGGTGTCGTGCTGCTCTCCTCGGTGCTCAATTCGGGCATGCGCGCGCCCGGTCTCGATTTGATGTACGTGCGCTATCTGCCCTCATATGCCGCCACCGCCTGGTACCACGACAAGCTCGGCCCCTCTAAACCCGCCGATCTGAGTGCGTTTTTGGACGAGGTGCGCCGCTTTGCACAAGGCCCCTACGCCGCGGCGCTGGCCGAGGGCGATGCGCTCCCCGATACGGAGCGAGATGCGATCGCCGCGCGCGTTGCGCAATACACGGGGCTCGATGCCGCGTACGTCGCGCGTGCGCGGCTGCGCGTCTCGCCCGGGCATTTCCGCAAGCAACTGCTGCTTGGTCGCGCGCGCACCCTCGGCCGCTACGACGGCCGCTTCGAAGGCATCGATGCCGACGAGACCACCTCGTCGCCGGACTACGATCCTTCCGAGAAGTACGTGACGAGCGCTTTCAACGCGGCGTTTCACGAGCACTTGGCGCGAGACCTTCACTATTCGAGCGATACGGCATACCGTGTCTTCAACGACCACGTACTCGACGCGTGGGACTGGAAACATCACGCTTGGTGGGGCGAATCGCTCGAGGTGCCCTATGCGGCAGCCGATCTAGCGGAGGCGATGCGGCAGAACCCGCGCCTGAAGGTGCTGTCCGCCAACGGCTACTTCGATTTGGCGACGCCGTTTTTCGCCACCGAGTACGACTTGTCGCATATGGGCCTCGAGCCGTCGCTGCGCGCGAATCTACGCATCACCTACTACGCGACGGGGCACATGATTTACCTCGACGACTCGGCATTGCACAGACTGAAGGGCGATTTGGATCTATTTTATGACGAAGCGAACCGACCGTGAACGCACAAACTTAAAAGCAAATTGCAATCCCAGCTGAAAATTCAGACCTAGCAAATAGGACCATACGACCATTTATACACTCCATCGACTCGACAACCAAAACAAATCAAGCGTCGATTAATGGAAATATTTTTATATCGAATTCCGAAATCGATATATGACACCACCTTACGAAACACCCACGTCGCATGCTGGGGGCGGATCCGCCCCCAGCCCGGGTGACACAACACATACAGACCTCCATTTCCACTACCACTCCTAACAGCTACACGGCCACCTTTTTGGCTTGTTAGGTTAATAATGCTCAATAAATCGTTGAGCGATTTTATTAACTCCACAATCGAAACGATGGCTCGAGACGGCATCAAATTTTAAATCCGTTGACTCACCGCTATCCCGCGGATACGGCGTCTCTTGGCGTTGCAATCCTAGGAGGTCAAATTGAAGTCGACAGTAAAATCGAAGGGGTCGGTACAAGGTATTTGCAAAACCGCGGCATTGGCTTTGCCGCTCGTCGTCGCTGCGTTGCCGTCTCATGCGGCCAGCGCTCCGACGAGTTGGGTCAGCACTGAAACAAGGGCGTTTCTTACCCCGGCGCAAATGCGGACGTTCGCAGCGGCGCCCGAAGCTCAAGCAGCCGCGGGCGAGCCCGCCCATGTGGTCGTCAGCCTGCGCGTGCGCAACATGAACAAGCTGAAGGCGCTTGGGCTCGCCGTCAACGAGCGCGGCAACAGCAGCTATCACCACTTCCTGACGCCGAAGCAATTCCTTGCCGATTACGCACCGACCGAAGCCGACGTGCAAAAGGTCGTCGCGTACATGCGCAAAAGCGGCTTCGTGAATATCCGCGTATCGAAGAACCGGCTCCTCGTTTCCGCCAACGGCACGGCCGGCACGGTGAAGACGGCCTTCAATACGCCGCTCGTTCACTTCCGTAAGGGCGACCGAACCGTCTTCGCAAACTCGGCGCCCGCGATGGTGCCTGAAGCGCTGGGCGGCACGGTGCTGTCCGTGCTCGGACTCCAGAACGTAACGCGCGCGCATACGATGGCCGTCAGGGGCCCGCGTACGCAAGCGAAGACGATGGCCACCGGTACGGAGACGGGTCACTATCCGACTGAATGGCCGACGTTGTATGGCGCAACCAGTCTGCCCACTGCCTCGAACACGACGGTGGGCATTATCACGATCGGCGGTGCCGACCAAGCGACGCAAGACTTGAATCAGTTCACCCAGGCGAACAACTTGCCGACGGTCAACGTATCCGCGGTGCAAACCGGAGATCCGAGCGGTAACTACAGCGACGATCAAGAAGGTCAAGGCGAATGGGACTTGGATAGCCAGGATGTCGTCGGCGCGGCCGGCGGTGCCGTGAGTCAGCTCCTGTTCTACGAAGCGGACCAGAACGCCTCCGGAAACACGGGCCTCACGCAAGCATTCAACCAAGCCGTCTCCGACAACACGGCAAAGGTCATCAACGTTTCGCTCGGCTGGTGCGAAACCGATGCCCAAGCCGACGGCTCGGTCGCCGCCGAAGATCAGATCTTCGCCACGGCGGTCGCGCAAGGGCAGACGTTCTCGGTGTCCTCCGGCGACGAAGGCGCCTACGAGTGCAACAACCGCGGCTATCCCGACGGCAGCACCTACTCGATCTCGTGGCCCGCGTCCTCGCCGAACGTCATCTCGGTGGGCGGTACGACGCTATACACGACGAGCGGCGGCGGCTGGGCGAGCGAGACCGTCTGGAACGAAGGGCTCGACGGCAACGGCAAGCTGTGGGCATCGACGGGCGGCATCAGCCAGGTCGAAGCGCTGCCCTCGTGGCAAAGCTCGCTGGCGGTGAGCCCGAAGCCCACCGGCCGGGCCGTGCCCGATATCTCGTTCGACGCCGCGCAGGGAACGGGTGCGCTCGTCTACAACTACGGCCAGATTCAACAGATCGGCGGCACGAGCTTGTCTTCGCCAATTTTCGTCGGGTTGTGGGCACGGCTTGAATCCGCGCATTCGAACTCACTGGGCTTTCCCGCAGCCAGCATCTATAGCGCAGTGAAGTCGACGCCGTCGCTCGTGCACGATGTCACGTCCGGCAACAACGGCTACCAAGGCTATGGCTACAAGGCCGCCAAAGGCTGGGACTACCCGACCGGCTGGGGCAGCTTGATCATGTCCAACCTCGCGTCGTACGTGAAGAGCCACTCGTTCGCGCAGTAAAGCGCACGAGGCAAGCCCGAGGCACGCCGATAGGCAACCGCCCGATTCGCCACGAAAGTCCGATGGCGCAAGCCGGGCGGCGTCTCTCGCTTCTCGCCGGCCCGCCCGCAAGCCGGGCCGGCGATTTCGTTGTACGCGCAACAAACAACACAAACGGCATATTGGGCGGCACGTTCGCGGAACTCGGCGCATAATCGCTGCTTTGCGTCCTTGTCCACGCTCGCGTCGCAGCGCCGCTTGTCCATGCCGCTTGCCATCAAAGCTTTTATCGCCCCGCTGATCGTGGCCTGCGCCATGTTCATGGAATCCGTAGACGGCAACATCATCGTCACGGCTTTGCCGTCGATGGCCAGAGACTTCGGCAGCGACCCGGTTGCGTTGAAAGTGGCGATCACGAGCTACGTGGTCGGCCTCGGCGTGTTCATTCCGATCTGCGGTTGGCTGGCCGATCGCTTCGGCGCCCGCACGGTATTTCGAACCGCCATCGGGATTTTCGTCGTCGGCTCGACCTTATGCGGTTTCTCCCACTCGCTGCACGTTTTCACGCTCGCGCGGTTTCTGCAAGGCATCGGCGGAGCGATGATGGTGCCGGTCGGGCGCATCATCATCTTTCGCGCCGTGCCCAAGACGGAGTTCGTGCGTGCGATGAACTATCTGAGTCTGCCCGCGATGTTCGCGCCGGCCGCGGCGCCGTTGCTGGGCGGATTCATCACGACGTATTTGCACTGGCGCCTGATCTTTTTCGTCAACGTGCCCGTCGGCATTCTCGGCATCTATCTCACGAACCGGTACATCGTCAACACGCACGAGCCGCATCCGGGCCCGCTCGACTGGATCGGCTTCCTGCTCTCGGCGAGCGGCGCCTCGCTTTTGCTGCTGGGCCTTTCGTTGATCGGCAGCGACCTGATCTCGGACCGCACCGCCTATGAAATGTGCGTGACAGGCGCGCTACTTCTCGCGCTTTACGTGCTGTACGCCCAACGTGCCGAGCGGCCGCTTCTCGACCTGAAGCTGCTTAGCGTCCCGACCTTTCACGCCAGCGTCCTCGGCGGATCGATGTTTCGGATCGGGCTAGGCGCGGTGCCGTTTTTGCTTCCGCTCGCCTTGCAAGAAGGGCTCGGCATGTCGGCATTTCAATCGGGCGCCATTACGTGCGCTTCGGCGTTCGGCAGCATCTTCATGCGCTCGATGACCTCTTCGGTGCTGCGCGGTTTCGGCTTTCGCAAGGTGCTCATCTACAACGCCGTGTTTTCGGGGATCGCCATCGCGGCCTACGGGACGTTTTTCCCCGGCACGCCCATATGGGCGATGTGGCTCGTCGTCCTGCTCGGCGGGTTCTTTCCCGCACTGCAATTCACGGCCTTGAACTCGATGATCTACGCCGAAATCGCAAGCAAGGACGTCGGGCGCGCCACAAGCCTCGGCAGCGTCGTGCAGCAGATGTCGCTCGGGCTCGGCGTGACCGTCGGCGGAATCGTCCTTCAAATCTCGCGCGCACTGCATGGGCACACCCATGCGCAATGGTCCGACTTCTGGCCGTCGTTCGTCGTCGTCGGGCTGTTCTCGCTCGGCTCGATTCCGATTACGCGCCGGCTCGCGCCCAATGCGGGCGACGAGATCGCCCGAGGCACGCGCGGATAAGCGGTCCCGGCACCCCAAGCCTGTCCGCATCGCTCACGCCGCGATGCCCTGTGTGCCGTCCACGCTGGCGTAGCCCCTCACCGCTTCTACGATGATCGTCGCCAATTGCTCGACCGGGGGCGTGGCCTTGCTCGAAGCCCGCAGCAGCGTCAGCCCGATCGACGGTAACGTCGGCAAGCCGTACTCGCCGGGATCGAGCGTGCGCACCGTGGCCGGCAATCCGTGCGGCGTGCGGACCGTGAGTCCAAGGCCCGCCGCCGCCGCGGCCCATAGGCCCGCGAGGCTCGGGCTCGTCATCGCGACGCGCCAAGCGATACCCGCCCGATCGAGCGCATCCGTCGCCAGCGAACAGACCAAACAACCGCCGTCGAATAAAACGAGCGGCAGCGGCTCGTCGCTGTCGGGCGACCATTGCAAGGCCTCCGAGCCGATCCACCGCATAAGTGGCTTCGCAACCTCGACGCTCGCGCCAGCCGCACGCCGGGCTTGCATCGAGACGTTGCGATCGTCCCATACGAGCGCAAGGTCGAGCTCGCCCGCGTCGAGCCGCGCGGTCAACTCGGCGTTGCGCGCAACTCGCGCCTCGATTCGAACCTTTGGATGCGCGCGGGCGAAGCGGCCTAATACGCCCGGCAGCACCGATTCGGCGAAGTCCTCTTGCAACCCGAGACGCACCCAGCCTTCGAGATCCGTTCCGCGCGCGGCAAACGCGGCTTCGTCGTTCAACTCGACGAGCCGCCGCGCGTAGCGAAGCATCACCTCGCCGGCGTCGGTCAGCCCGAGGCCTCGGCCCGCTTTTCGAAAGAGCGGCGCCCCCACCTGTTCTTCAAGCTTTCTGATTTGCGCACTGACCGCCGAGGTGGAACGCCCCACTCGGTCCGCCGCCTTCGCAAAGCTACCCAAATCCATTCCCGTAACGAAGCTGCGCAACGCCGCGAGATCGAAGTTCGTTTGACTCATCGCACCTCCATCGTCCTGAATTTTCGAATGATCGATTCGAAATTATCCGATTTTCAGGACGATCATAGAGTGCGAGACTGCGTCCGTCAAACCTCATACGGAGTCATGAATGGACACGCGCTATGTCACCCGGGCGCCGCGCAAAGCGTTCGACGCAGCACACCGGTGGAAAGTGCTCGGGGTCGGCGTCGCGGCCAATGCGGGATTCTCCGCGGCGGCGGCCGGGATTCCGACCACGGCGGTATGGATGCGCACGGGCTATCACCTCGGGAACGCCCAATTGGGTATCGCGATCGGCGCGACGGGGCTGGGCATTGCGCTGTCCGAACTTCCGTGGGGCGTCGCGACGGACCGATTCGGCGACCGGCCCGTCCTCATCGCCGGTCTGCTCGCGACCGCGCTCGCGCTGCTCTCGATGGCGCTGTTCATCGTGCCGTCGGCCTCATCGGTACCGGCCTTGCCGATATTGGCCGCCGCCTTGGCCTTGGTGGGCTTGCTCGGCGGCAGCGTCAACGGCTCGAGCGGCCGCGCGATCATGAGCTGGTTCAAGGAAGGCGAACGCGGCATTGCGATGAGCCTCCGGCAAACGGCAGTGCCGCTCGGCGGCGGCATCGGCGCGTCGCTGCTGCCGTGGCTCGCCTCGACCTACGGTTTCGGCGCCGTCTACAGCGCGTTGGCGTTGCTATGCGCCGTGCCCGCCGCGCTGGCGATTCTCTGGCTTCATGAGCCGCCTCATGCAGCCGTGGCCGGGAAGCCCGGCGTCGCGCCGCAACGCACCCCGCTTCGCGACGTCGGAATCTGGCGCGTCGCGCTCGGCATCGGCGTGCTATGCATGCCTCAATTGGCCGTGCTGACCTTTGCCACCGTCTTTTTGCACGACTTCGGCCACCTCGGCATTGCCGGCATCAGCGCGACGATGGCCGCACTGCAAATCGGCGCGATCGTCATGCGGATCTGGAGCGGACGCCATACGGACCGCCGCGGCAACCGCCGGGGCTACATCCGCGGCTCGACGCTCGTCGCCGCAGCCTCGTTCGGCGCGCTGGCACTCGCCGTCGCGCTCGGGCACGCGATGTCGATCGCTTGGGTGATCGGGTTGATCGTTTTCGCCGGCGTCTGCGTCTCCGCTTGGCACGGCGTCGCCTATGCCGAGCTGGCGACACTCGCGGGGCCCGCCCGAGCCGGTACCGCACTCGGGATGGCCAATGCGCTCGTCTACTGCGGCATGTTCCTCGTGCCGTTCTTGCTACCGCATCTGCTGGCCGCTAGTTCGTGGTCGGTCGTGTGGCTCGTCGCGGGACTGATCGCGCTGCTGACCCATCCGTTGTTCCCGCGGCCGGCGCAACGCTAACCGCTCGCCCGAGAAAAAGTGCGGCCGCTCGCACCGAGCGGCCGTCGCCATTTCGCGAAAGCGCAAGCACTAAGCACTACTCACTACGCACCCAACCGATCCGCCAAGTCGACGAAGTCGCTTGCGACGACGTCCCATGCCTGCTCGGCCGCGAGATCCGTGCTTTGAGCCGGGCCATGCTCGGTCGGCCGCGCGACGAACGCCGTCTTCAAACCACATCCGCGCGCCGCGGCCAAATCGCCGTTATGCGCGGCGACAAGGCACACCTGCTCCGGACGCAGCGCCAGTATCTCGACGGTGCGCAAGTACGATTGCGGCGTCGGTTTGTACGCTTGCGCGACTTCGGCGCCGAGAATCGCGTCCCAAGGCAAGCGAGCGCGCTTGCTCATATCGAGCATGAGCCGAATGTTCGCATTGGAAAGCGGCGCAATAATGTAGCGCGCCTTCAGCCGCGTGAGGCCCGGCACCGAATCCGGCCAGGGATCGAGGCGATGCCACGCGAGGTTTAGCGTATCGATCGCATCACGCGGCACACGCGCCGCGTCGATACCGAACTCGGGCAGAACGGCTTCGAGATTTTCCCGGTGCAAAACGTCGAGGCGCGTGAAAGGGCGCCGTCCGCTACGCACTTCTTCCATCGCCGGCGAATAGCGGCGGCGCCAGGTATCGGCAAAGGCAAAAGGATCCGCACCCTCCCCGCCATATTCGGCGAGAAACGGCGCGGCTTCGCGCGCGACGCCGCCACGCCAATCGACCACCGTACCGAACACATCGAACAGCAGCGCTTTCACTTCGTGCAAGCTCATTTCGTTCCCCGTAGGTTCGTCATGCTGTATTACGCGATTCGGGGCAGTCTAGCGCTCATCGATGGAAGGGATGCTCGAATCGGGCAACGCTGCGCCGACACGCACGATCGGCAAAGCCGGTGTACGCTGCCGCATCGCGTCCAAAAAAACGAAGCTCGCCCTCCTCGCCACAGATGATCACGCTTCCCATCGCCGCCGCCCGCACGCTTCATCTCGCCGCTCAAGGACTCCTTACTCCGCCGCGCCGCAAGGCCGTCAAGCAGGACGTGCTGACGGCAATCCAGCGGATGGCGCAGTTGCAGATCGACACGATTCATGTCGTCGCCCGCAGCCCCTATCTCGTTCTGTTCAGCCGAATCGGTCCCTATGCGCCGCAATGGCTCGACGAACTTTTGGCTGAGGGACGTCTGTTCGAATACTGGTCGCACGAAGCCTGTTTCATCCCGATCGAGGATTACGGCCTCATGCGCCATCGCATGTTGGACCCGAGCAAGATGGGATGGAAATACGCGGCCGAATGGCACCAGCGTCATAAGGACGACATCGATCGGCTGCTAGCCCACGTGCAGGAAAACGGTCCCGTCCGCGCTGCCGATTTCGAACGCGAGGCGGGACGCGGCAGCGGCTGGTGGGATTGGAAGCCGGAAAAGCGCCACCTCGAAGTGCTGTTCACGCTGGGGCACTTGATGGTGGCGGAGCGACGCAACTTCCACCGCGTCTACGACGTCGCGCAACGTGTGTTGCCCGATTGGAGCGACAAGCGCGATCTGCCCGCCGCCTCGATCGTGACTCCCACGCTCGTGGAGCGGACTTGTCGCGCGCTCGGCGTCGCGCGCGCCGATTGGATCGCCGATTACTATCGCATCGAACGCCGTAAATACACGGCCGAATTGCATGCGCTCGCCGATGCGGGGGAAGCGGTCCCTGTGAAAGTCGAGGGCTGGAAGGAAGACGTATTCGTTCCGATCGAGTTGGCGCCGCTCATCGACGATGTCGCGCAAGGTCGTCTGCGCTCGACGGTAACGACCGTCCTTTCTCCATTCGACCCGGTGGTCTGGGATCGCAAGCGTGCCTCTATGCTGTTCGACTTCGATTACACGATCGAGTGTTATACGCCGGCGGCCAAGCGCAAATATGGCTACTTCTGTTTGCCGATTCTGCACCGAGGTCGATTGATCGGGCGCGTCGATGCGAAGGCACATCGTGCCCAGGGGATCTTCGAATTGAAAGCGGTCCATCTCGAGCCGGGACTGCGCGTGAGCGCATCGATGCTCGCCGATATGCGCCGAGCACTCGAGCGTTGCGCTAGCTGGCACGGCACGCCCGAATTGGCGATCGGCTCGGCGCCGCGCGAGATCGAGCAAGCCCTGCTCGCGGCGGCTTAACGGCGCGGGACGGCGATCGCCGGACGCGCCGCGCGATTAGGCGAGCGGACTCATCCCGATCAGCCAGCGATGAAGCGCAAACGCGAAGATCGCCCAGGCGACGAGACCGACGATCACGACCTTGGCGTCGCCCGAAACGGTACCGGCCGGATAGCGCACGCCCGCCGCACGATCGCGGCCGCGCGAGACGATCGCGCCGACGGCGCCCCAGATGAGGAACACGCCGAACAAAACAATCGCATTGAGCGTCCCGTTGGCCAGGAGATGCCCGAGCCCCCACATCGCCACGCCCGCCATCATCGGATGCCCGATCGTGCGCTTGATCCGATTGCCGGGCACATAAGCGGCGGCGATCAACACGAACGCGACGGCAACGAACAGCGCAGTCAGGTGACGGATGCCGACCGGCGGGATCCACAATACGTCCGGGACACGCCGCGCCACGCCATAGCCCCAAACGATCAAAACGAATCCGACGAGCGAGGCGACGGAATACAGTCCTTTCCAACCGTGTTCGCCGAAGCGGACGACCTGGGCATCGCGCCATGACGGCGACACAAGCCGTATCGAGTGCACGCCGATGAAAATGAGCAAGCCCAGAATCAGTATCGCCACGTCGAACTCCTTCGTTGTTACCGGCTTTATCTGCGTGTCGCGGGTGAACTCGAGGGGGGCGCCGCACGGCGCCCGGTTGCGAGCAATGTCAGGTCAGGGCGCCGCGGCGATCACTTGCGCCATGGCCGCCGTCAGCTTCTTGGCGTAAGGCACATGGAGGAATTCGTTCGGGCCGTGCGCGTTCGATTTCGGACCCAAGACGCCGCAAACGACGAATTGCGATTTCGGAAAGCCTTCCTGCAAGACGTTCATGAGCGGAATCGTGCCGCCTTGCCCGATAAACGCGCAATCGGCGCCGAAGTAATCGCGCGATGCTTCGTTGACCGCGGTAGCCAGCCAGGGCGCCAGCTCCGGCGCATTCCATCCGTATGCGGCGGCCTCCGGCTTGAACGTGACCTTGGCGTTGTACGGCGGATCGAGTTCGAGCAGCGCTTTGAGGTCGGCCACGGCGCGCGCCGCATCGACGAGCGCCGGCACGCGCAGCGAGAGCTTGAATGCCGTGCGCGGGCGCAAAACGTTGCCGGCGCTCGCGAGCGGCGGGAGCCCTTGCGCCCCCGTCACCGATAGCGACGGACGCCAGGTCGCATTGAGCAGGGCTTCGTAGGGATCGGCCGTGACCGGTAGCACCGGCTTGCCGTCTTGTCCGCAGGCCCAGGGCGACGCCTTCCACACTTCTTCGCCGAGAATGCCCGCGGTCGCGCGCGCTTCGTCCAGCCGGCCCGCCGGAATCTCGCAGTGAAACGCGGACGGCAGCAACTTGCCCGTCGCCGAATCCTCGAGCCGCTCGAATAGCTGCCGCATGATACGGAAGCTCGATGGAACGATGCCGCCGAAACTGCCCGAATGCACGCCCTCGTCGAGCACCTGAACTTCGAGCGAACCGCCTACGAGTCCCCGTAGCGACGTAGTCAGCCAGAGCTGATCGTAATTGCCCGCCCCCGAATCGAGGCAGACGACGAGCCCGACGTTGCCGAGCCGGTCGCGTAGCGCGTCGACATAAGGGAGCAGATCGTAGCTGCCCGATTCCTCGCAGGTCTCGATGAGACCGACGCAGCGCGGCCGTTCGATGCCTTGCGCATCGAGCGCCGCCAGCGCGCACAGGCTCGCGTAAATCGCGTAGCCGTCGTCGGCACCGCCGCGGCCGTACAGCTTGCCGTCCTCGAGCTTCGGCGTCCACGGGCCGAGGTCGCGCCGCCATCCCTCGAATTCGGGTTGTTTATCGAGGTGGCCGTAAAGCAAGACGGTATCGGTGCTCCCCGAACGCGTAGCCGGCGTCTCGAAGAAAATCACCGGCGTGCGTCCGGGCAGCCGCACGATCTCCAGCTTGAGCCCACGGACCCGCTGCGCTTGCGCCCAAGCGGCGGCATCGGCGACGACCCGTTCAAGATATCCGTGTTTATCCCAATCGGCATCGAAAGCAGGGCTTTTGGCGGGGATCGCGATGTAATCGGTCAGCGCAGGAATGATCTCGTCATTCCATTTGCGCTCGACGAATTCGGTCAATGCGGGGCGGTCGATCGATGTCTCGTTTTGCTGCTTCGCATCAAGTGCGGTCATGGCGGTGGGCTGTGGCAGTCAAAGCGCACATGATAGTCCCGATTCGGCTGTCCTGAATCGGAAACGTATGAGGCAAAACCGAACATCGCGAGCAGAGCGCGTGCCTTCAAGCAAAAACCTGTGGAACGCGCGACAATCCGTCATACCCCACCCTCGAGGCAGGCATCATGTTGGATCGAATTGCCCTCCAAGTCGTCGAGGTGGTGTTTGCGCTGGCGATCTACTTTTTGCCGGCGATCATCGCGGACCATCGCAAACGCCACGACGTGCTGACGCTCGCCCTGTTCAATGCATGTTTGGGTTGGACCGTCCTCGGCTGGCTTCTCGCGCTGTATTGGGCCCACTTGCCGAATCCCCCCGCAAGCTTGGCGCGCGAAGTCACGGCCAAGCGCAAGCTGCTGCGGATGACGGCGTTTTCGAGCGCGCTAATGGCGCGGATCGACCGGCGGGCAACTAAGCAAGACAGCGCGCATCGCCACTAAGAGGCCTGTACGGCAAACGAGAGCCGTACCTTGAGGGACGCGGGGTTAAGGGCCCGCAGACGGCATCACAGACGGCATCGCACCGTGAGCATCAAAGGGCGGACTTCAGCGCCGCCTCGACGAACGGCATGCCGGCCGCCACCGAGCCGGCCATCGCCGCGGCGTAGAGGCGAACGTGAACGAGGCCCGGCGAAATCGAGCGTGGCTCGCGCCCCAGCGCCTCCCCGGCAAACGTATCTTGACGGAACTCGCCGTGCTCGTCGAACCATTGGCATAGGACAGCGTCGTTCGAGACAGCCGTCACCGTCATGCGCGAACCACCCACCTTCAGGGTCACGACATCACCTACGCAAAACTGATCAACTAGGTCACGGGTAGCCGTCGACATATGAACTCCGTCGCAAAGCATTGGTCCGTCCGATTAAGGACGGTAAGCGATTCGTGCGTTAGCAAACGGAATGAAACGGCAAAACCGTTTGCTGTCTTGACCGCCTCGGCTTAGCACCGAGGTCAAGGACAGACTAACAATAGAATAAATATTCTACAAGCGATTTTAGGGAAAACATGGAGTCGAATTTCTCATTCGACATCTAGCAGACGATCTAAATCGTTTACCCCCTATTTCGGGGACAGATATCCGCGAAAATGTAACAATCGTACTTTTCACGGAGTGCGCGCCACGCCTGAAACCCTTGCAGGACGGAGCGCCTCCCTATTTCGAGGTCAATTAATTCCGCCCGCCCCAGGAACCCAACGACGATATAACGCGAGCCCCTCTTTCATTTTGATCGAGATCAATTCTGCATTGCGTCATTATCCGATCCGGATAAATCAAAACCAATGAATTAAGCAAAATAGAATGAAAACGTTTCCGGCTCGAAATAAATTATCTCTAAACTGTCGCGATCCTCTCTGCAAGATGACCGCGAGTCGCGGGCGCAGGTGCGCTTCAGGCGTGTGCGTCCAACATGGCGCAGCTGCGACGCGATGCCACCACGATGAGCTTCATCGTGGCGCGCGTCGCGCCGACGAACAATTTACGGGCCGCGCGCTCGTCGAACGCCTCGAAGTCGACTTCGGTCAGCACCACGCACGGTGCCGACTGCCCCTTGAACCGATAAATCGATTCGAGCAGGACATCGCCGTCACGATATTCGGGATTGCCGAATAGATCGTATTTACCCGTGAAGCTACGCAGCCGATGCGGGCCCAAATGCTCGAGCGCGGTCAGCGCGGAGCCTTCGCGCCCTCGGAACGAGAGGACGGCGATGTCTTGCTTGCGAAAACCCAGCGCGAGCGCTTGCGTGATGGCCCGCTTGGTCGCATCGACGACCGCTTCGTCTTGCGTATCGTCATACGGCGTGAAGGAAATCTGCGAGCCGTCGAACGGGCTGCCGGCAAGGAGCCCGGCCGCTCGCGGCACGGCCGCGCCGACCTTCTCGCGCACGAAATCCAAAATATCGCGCGGGCTGCGATAGTTCGTCATCTCCGTGAGCACGGTCCACCCCGGTAACGCGACCGGTTCGCGCATATAGAGGTTTTGCAGCGGATCCTCGAGCCACCACCAGGCGCCGCCCTGGCGAACCAGACGCGATAGCGCTTCCACCCACGGTTCTTGAAAATCCTGCCCTTCGTCGACGATCAATACGTCGAATTGCCAACGCGCTTCGATCGGCGCACTCACGAACGCCGCCTCCAATCGCGCGAACACGTCGGCCGCGCGGAAATCCTGCACCGCCCCCACGTCTCGCGCCACCCAATCGCATAGCTGGTGGTAGTTCGCGACACGTGCCCCTTCGGGCGCGACGCGGGCAATATAGTCGGCCAGCGGCCGGTTGAAGCAGACATATAAGGCGCGCTTGCCGTTTGCCGCCGCATCCTTCATGACTTGCACGGCCAGTTGCGTCTTGCCCGAGCCTGCGGTCCCGATCACGCGCAGCCGAAACGGCGTGAACTCGAGCCGGCGCGCCCACGTCGCCAATCCGCCAGACAGGCGCGTCACGAGCGTGCCCGCCTGCCCGACGAGCGCGCTCGTATCGGGCGTCAGCGCCAATTCGTCGGCCAAGAAGTGATGAATCTTCGCAGCGCTCGGCAACTTCGGCTCATCGGCCGGCAGCGCGGCCAGGATGACCGAGACGAGACGATCCTTGCGCGTCGCATCGACGATGCTCTCGACAGGCACGCCCGCAATGGCCGCGTTCTTCACGATGTAGTCGGGACAAAACAAGAGCGCTTCGATACAGTACGTACCCGCGCCGAAGGCGGCCGTGAACCGTCGATGGAGACTTTCGACGGTCCTCGCGAGCTGGATCGAGACGTTCCGCTCGGTTTGCAGGTAGACCTTGACGAGTCCCTTCGGCGTCTCGCGCAGGAAACCGGCCTTTTGCTCGACGAGCATGAGCCGCCCTGCCGGGCTCACGATCACGAAGTCCGCTTCGCCGAATACGGAGAAAGCCCGATTCAGGCGAGTCCAATGCACGCCGTGATACACGGTGTAGTCGTCGGGCAGCGCCTGCTCGAGCAACGTGAGCGTTTCGCGCTCGCGCTCGGCGGCGCCGGTTGCGGCCAGATTCTTCCAATCGTCGGGAATTAGGCGTGCCATGGCGGGGTAATCCTCGCTTTGAGGTTCTGAATTCGGCGTATTGTACAAACCGCGCGGCGCCGGCTTGCTCGAAACGATCGAGACGCCGCTGCTTTCTTCCGGAGGAAAAATCAAATGCTGAAGATTTGGGGACGCGCCAACTCGGTCAACGTACAAAAGATTTTGTGGTGCTGCGACGAGTTGGGCGTCCCGTTCGAGCGCGTCGATGCAGGCTTGCAGTTCGGCCGCGTCAACGACCCCGACTACCGGGAACTCAATCCCAACGGTCAGATTCCGACGCTCGTGGACGGCACGTTCGTCCTCTGGGAGTCGAACTCGATCCTGCGCTACCTGGCCATGCAATACGGCGCGTCGAGCTCGCTGTACCCGGCCGATCCGAAGCTGCGCGCGAGCATCGATCGGTGGCTCGATTGGTCGCTCTCGACCTTGGCGCCCGCGGAACGGCCCGTTTTCATCGCCCTCGTGCGCACGCCGCCCGAGCAGCGCGATATGGACGCGCTCGCCGCGAATATGAAGACGCTAGTGGCGCGCTGGAAAATCGTCGACGGTCACTTGCAAGGGCGCTTTCATCCCGAAGGCGACCGTTTCACGATCGCCGACATCGTGCTGGGCGCATTCGCGAAACGTTGGTTCGGGCTCGAGGGAATCGAGCGTCCGCCGATGCCGAGCCTCGAGCGCTGGTATCAGCGATTGACGCAGCGCGCCGCCTTCAAGAAGTACATCGATCTGCCTTTGACCTGAAACTGCGCGGCGCGCGCGGTGCCGTCACGGATGCGCACGGCGCTCGCCCGCTTGTTCGAGCAACGTATCGAGCAGCGGCAATTGAACGGGCTTGGTCAGGTGCAGATCGAAACCCTGATCCAGCGAGCGCGCAACGTCGCTCTCTTGGCCGAACCCGGTCATGGCGGCAAAGCGTGCGTCGCCAAGCGCCTTGATGCGTTTGAGCTGACGTAAGACTGCGAAGCCGTCGGCACCGGGCATCGCGATGTCGATGAGGGCGACGTCGATTCGGTCGGAATGTTCCGCGGCGTCGAGTGCCTGCGCGCCGCTATAAGCCACCTGGACGCGATGCCCCTTCATGCGCAGCAACATCGCCATGCTGTCCGCCGAATCGCAGTTGTCGTCGACGACGAGCACGGCCAGCGTCCCCAACTCCGCATGGCCCGTCGAATTGCCGCGCATCCCTTCGTCGTTGGCGGCGCCTTGCACCGCGAACAGCGGCAGCCGCACGGTAAACATGGCGCCGTGCCCCAGGCCGTCGCTGGCCGCCTCGATCGATCCGCCGTGCATCTCGACGAGCCAACGGCACAGCGTCAGTCCGATCCCTAGGCCGCTTTCCTTCCGCTCGAATCGGTTGTCGGCCTGAACGAACAAATCGAAGATCGATTCGAGGGCCGTGGCCTCGATGCCGCAGCCGTCGTCGGACACGCGCAAACGCGCGAAAGAGCCGACCTTGTCGATCTCGACGCTGATGCGTCCTCCGTGCTCGGAGAACTTGGACGCGTTATTCAGCAAGCCTTGCACGACTTGCACGAGCCGCGTGCTGTCGCCGTTCACCATGATCCCCGTCGGCGGCACATGCACTTCCACCGCTTGCTGACGCAATGCGACATGCGGACGAATCATCTCGATCGCGCGCACGACGATGTCCGACAACTCCACGGGCTCCAGCCGCAATGCGACCTTGCCAGTCGTGATGCGGCCCGCGTCGAGAAGATCGTCGACGAGGCGGGTCAAATGCGAAATCTGCCGATCGATCATGTCGCGGCACTGACGCAACGTAGGGCTGACAAGCGGCTCGAGCATCATCACGCTCAGCGCGTTGCTGACCGGCGCGAGCGGATTGCGCAATTCGTGGGCGAGCGTCGCCAAGAATTCGTTCATATGCTGGCTCGCGGCCTCGAGCTCGCGCAGCCGCTTGCGCTCCGTCATGTCGCGCGTGACTTTCGCGAAGCCGCGCAGCCGCGGCCCGTCGTCGCTCGGCGTGTAGACGGCACGAATGACGACGTTGGCCCAAAACATCGTGCCGTCCTTGCGCACGCGCCAGCCTTCCTCCTCGACTCGGCCGGTGCGCGCTGCAACGCTCAATTCGGCCTCGGGCGTGCCCCTGGCGACGTCATCGGGCGGATAAAACATCGAGAAGTGCTGACCGAGCACTTCTTGCGCGGTATAGCCCTTGATCTTCTCGGCACCGCTGTTCCAACTGATGATGCATCCGTCGGTGTCGAGCAAGTAAATGGCGTAGTCCTGCACGGACTCGAGCAAAATCCGCAGACGTTCTTCGGACGTCACCACCGGTTCGGGCGGCGAAGATATGGAGCGGCTATCGCTGGCGAAGCTATCCGGACGCATGACGGCGGCGTTTTCATTTTGGAAAAATGCGACACAGGTTGCCGCTAGGAAAACAAAAAAGCACAAGTCATGCCTAACCTACGCACGCGCTCATTCAAGCGAGCATGCGGCACGCCGCGCGCGCGCCGCCCGCAGCTATCGTCGCCGATTTAGCCTACGTAAGCGAACGCCGGGCGCGCGCCTGTCGTTGCGAGAGCAACTTTGACATTCGCTTTTGCAAAAACTCCATCCGTCAGCGAGTTGCTTTCGGCCGTCAGCCGATGGCTCGCGTCGCCACGGCGTCCGCCAGCAACGACACCAGTTGCTCGGGCTCGGCGGGCTTTCTCATGAAGTGATGAAAGCCTTCGCCGATGCTGCGCAGCCGGTAGGCTTCGTCCGTATGGCCCGTCAGCGCTACGGCCACGGCGGCGGGGCGATCGTTGCGGATCTCGTCGTCGCGCAGCCGTTGGATCAGATAAAAGCCGTCCATCGCCGGCAAATCGATATCGCAGACGACGGCGTCCGGCGCTACTTTGAGCGCCGCTTCGACACCTTCCTCGGCATCGGCGGCAGCTACGACTCGCGCGCCCTCGGATTCGAGCACCATCGCAAGCGACTCTCTGCTGGACGGGTCGTCTTCTACAACGACGACCGTCATCTGTTCGAGTCTCATCAGTCCGTTCATACCCTTTGTTGTCGCTATCGATACTTACGCCAGCACCTCGGACCGTTTCACCCTCGCGGAAGTTGCATGCGAGATTCGGTCGCAGCCCATACATCGGGGGATGGGGGCTGGAATCGGGGCGGACGATACCACGCCGTTAAGTTACGACGATGAAATTCTCACGACGAGCTATAACCATGCGCACGGCGCGCATTTGGCGCTTGCGCAGGGCGAAATGTCCGAGGATGCCGAACATCGGCCTTGGCAAATGCCGCACCCGGATTGCCACCGAGCGTCCATCGCCTCACGCTACAATCCGCGCATGTCGAAAGCCCCCTCCTCCGAGCCGAACGAATACACCGTCGACGAACTCGCTCGCGTCGCCGGTACAACCGTTCGCAATATTCGCGCTTACCAGGACCGGGAATTACTTTCGCCGCCGACCAAGCGAGGACGCGTCGCCGTATACGACGATACGCACGTGGCGCGCTTAACGCTGATCAATCATCTGCTCGCACGTGGGTATACGCTGGCAAATATCCAGGATTTGATCGGAGCAATCGAAGAAGGCCACGATCTGCGTTCGATTCTCGGCCTCGAAAGCGCGATCGGTTCGCGCTGGTCGCACGAGCGAGCGCAAACCTATTCGCTCGCCGAGCTCGCCACGCTGTTCGGCGAGGTATCGCCCACACGGCTGGCGAAAGCGCTGAACCTGGGCCTGCTCGAGCGGACCGGAACGAAGTTCGTCGCACGCAGCCCCGCCGCCCTGAACGCCGGTGCCGCGCTCGTCAAGGAAGGCGTGCCGGCCGCCGATCTACTCGAAGCCGTGCGCGTTTTGCGCCCGCACTTCGAGCAAGTCGCACAAGCGCTCGTCGACCTTGTCGTACGGCGGCTCGATCGCTACGAAGCCGATACGCTTCCTCCGCCGGCCGACGTCCCCGCGCTCGTCGATGCCATTTGGCGCTTACGTCCACAGGCGATGGTGCTCGTCGAAAGCGAAATGAACCGCGCGTTGGAAGAGGCCTCCGAAGGGTATCTCGCGAATCGCGTTTCGGCGATTTTGGACAAGCGTATCGAGCGGACCAACGCGCGCACGGCCACCCCCGCCCCTTCGACGCCACGCTCGCGCCGCAAACGCGCGGAGTGAGTCCAGCCCCGCTTCTATCGGCGCGTTTTTCATACGATGAGCTTCGCGCAAGTGCACGCTTGCGTCACTTCGCGTTTGAATATCGCCCATCGAGCCTTGGCCGGCCGGCCTCCTCGCGTCTCGCCCCGTTCATAGAATTTCGCGTCTAAACGTGTCCTTGAAGCGGCGCATCGCCCGTCGTATCTTTACATCGATCAATGTAACGATAGACGCCAATCAGGGAGGGCGCGGATGGAGACGGTCGACGTTGCCATCATCGGATCGGGCTTTGCCGGACTCGGCATGGCGATTCGACTCAAGCAAGCCGGTATGCACGAATTCGTCGTCATGGAAAAAGCCGATGCGATCGGCGGCACCTGGCGCGACAATCACTATCCCGGGTGTGCTTGCGACGTGCAATCGCACGTCTACTCGTTTTCGTTCGCGCCGAATCCGCGCTGGACGCGCATGTTCGCGCCACAGCCCGAGATTCACGCCTATCTACGAGCGTGCGCCGAGCGCTTCGGCATCGAACCGCATTTGCGCTTTGGCAAAGCGCTCACGCATGCTGCCTACGACGAAGCTACGCAGCGCTGGCGCCTGCGCTTTTCGGACGGCACGACGTTGCGCGCACGCGTATTGGTCTCGGGGATGGGCGGGCTCTCGCGCGCGGCATTGCCCGAGATCGCCGGCATCGAGACGTTCGAGGGCAAGAGCTTTCATTCGCAGCAATGGGACCATGCCTATCCCCTCGACGGCAAGCGCGTTGCCGTGATCGGCACGGGAGCCAGCGCGATCCAATTCGTGCCGCGCATCGCACCCCGCGTCGCGCAGTTGTCGCTCTTTCAACGCACGCCGCCTTGGATCATGCCGAAACCCGATCGCGCGGTCACGCGCACCGAGCGCTGGCTGTTCGAACATCTACCCGCCGTGCAAAAACTCGTTCGCGCGGGTCTGTATTGGCAACTCGAATCGCGCGCGCTCGGCTTCTCGGTCCATCCCGCATTGATGAAGCAAGTGCAAAAAATCGCGTTGCGGCATCTGCATCGCCAGGTGGCGGACCCAGCGCTGCGTCGAACGCTTCAGCCGAGCTACACGATCGGCTGCAAGCGCGTATTGATATCGAACGATTACTATCCGGCGCTCGCGCGTTCGAACGTGGAGGTGGTGACGTCGAAGATCGTACGGGTGGCCCCGGAAGGTCCGGTGACCGACGACGGGCAACTGCATCGCGTGGATTGCCTCATCTACGGCACCGGCTTTCACGTCACCGATCCGTTCCCGCGCGGTCTCGTCCATGGCCGTGGCGGCGTGGATATCGTCGACGTATGGCGCGACGGCGCACACGCTTACCTCGGCACGACGCTGCCGGGGTTCCCGAATTTCTTCATGATCGTCGGCCCGAATACCGGACTCGGCCACCATTCGATGGTGTTCATGATCGAGTCCCAGGTCGAATACATCATGCGGGCGCTGCGCGCCATGCAAGACGAACGCACCACCGCGATCGAAGTCAGAGGCAGCGTCGAGCGCGCGTACAACGCTCGCATTCAACGCAAACTGACGCGTGCGATCTGGTCGACGGGCGGATGCAACAGCTGGTACCTCGACCCCAAAAGCGGCAAGAACACCACGCTCTGGCCGGGATTCGCATGGCGCTTTCGCCAGGCCACACGAACGTTCCGCATGGCCGACTATCTCGCCTACGCCGAGCCCGGTACGACGCCCGCTCAGCCGGGTCCGACCGAGGACAACGGCATGCCCGCTACGCCAAACACGCATACTGCCCACACCACATAAGGACGCGCGTCGTGAAAACGCTCAACGATAAAGTCGCCGCGATCACCGGTGCATCTTCCGGCATCGGACGCGCGCTCGCGGTGACATTGGCGCGGCAAGGATGTCATCTGGCGCTCTCGGACGTCGACGGGCGCGCGCTCGACGAGACGGCGACGCTGGCCGCCGCCGCCCGCACAGGCAATGCAGCGAATCGAGGCGATCTACGCATCTCGACGTCGGTCGTGGACGTAGCCGACCGTGCGGCGATGTACGACTGGGCGCGCACGACGAACGAACGTCACGGTCGCATCAATCTCGTTTTCAACAATGCCGGCGTCGCGCTCTCGAGCACGGTGGAAGGGATGGCTTACGAGGACCTCGAATGGATCGTCGCGATCAATTTCTGGGGTGTCGTGCACGGCACGAAGGCGTTCCTGCCGTATTTGAAAGCCACGGGCGACGGACACATCGTCAACACGTCCAGCGTATTCGGCTTGTTCTCTCAACCCGGCATGAGCGCCTACAACGCAACCAAATTCGCCGTGCGCGGTTTCACCGAGTCGCTGCGCGAAGAACTCGACATGCTTCGCTGCGGCGTATCGGCCACCTGTGTCCACCCGGGTGGCATTCGAACCAACATCGCGCGGGCGAGCCGCATTTCATCGAATATGTGCGGCTTTTTGATCGAAGACGACCGGCAAGGCCGGCGCGATTTCGAGCGGCTCTTCATCACCAGCCCACAGCAAGCCGCCGAGACCATTCTCGACGGGGTGCGCCATAACCGGCGCCGCGTCTTGATCGGACGAGACGCGCACGCCGCCGATTGGCTCGCGCGGTTGCTGCCCTCGGGGTATCAGGCGCTCGTCGTTCGATCGGCGCTGCGTCTCAGTCGCGCCGCGCGCAAGCGCGCCCATGCCGCCACCATGGAGAACAATCTGCCATGAACACGCCCATACGCCGCGATTTGCGTTTCCCGCTGCCCTCCGATCGCGCCTGCGACTGGCATTCGTTGGGGCCTTACGTCACGCACTTCTTTAACGCGCTATCGCTGCTGTTCCCGGCCGGCGAGCGTTACTTTATCGACAGCGTGCGCTACTATCGCGATCGCATCGACGATCCCGAGCTCAAGCAACAGGTGCTGGGTTTCATCGGCCAGGAAGCGATGCATACGCGCGAGCACATCGAATACAACGAAGCGCTGAACGCTGCCGGGCTCCCCGCATCGAAGCTCGAAAAATATGTCGTCAAGTTGCTCGATTACGGGCGTCGAACCGCGCCGCATTCGCTTCAACTCGCGCAAACCGTTGCGCTCGAGCACTACACTGCGATGCTGGCCGGCATGCTATTGGACGACGATTCGCGAATCGCGAGCGACGTCCCTATCTACGCGCAACTATGGATTTGGCACGCGCTGGAGGAAACCGAACATAAAGCCGTGTCGTTCGACGTTTGGAACGCGGCGATCAGGCCGGGATTGAAGCGATACCTGATCAGAGCCGCGGCGATGCTGCAAGTGACCTTGATGTTCTGGACGATCGTGTTCTGCTTTCACGTTCGCTTGCTGATCGCTGATCGGCATCGTGGCGGCCATCTGCGAGGGATATGGAACCTCATGCGCTTTTTGTATGGACGACGCGGCGTGTTTCCGAACATCGCGCTGGACTGGCTGCGCTTTTTCAAACCCAGCTTCCATCCATGGGACGACGACAATCGCAGCCATCTCGCGCGCATCGATTCGATCGTCGCCGCGGTCGAAGCGGCCGGCGGCCGCGAGGGTCCAAGCGCGGTACGGGCCCGCATGCTCGCCCGGTCGCAGACATCCACATGATCGAGGAAAGCCGCATCGACGGCCCGTCTTTCGTCACAGAAACCATTACGGTTCAATCGGGCGACGTATCGCTTGCCGTTTATGCGAGCGGGCCGCCCGATGCACCGCTCATCGTGCTCGTCCACGGCTACCCCGATTCCGCGCGAGTTTGGGACGCCGTACGCGCTCGGCTCGAAACGCGCTTTCGCGTGATCGCCTACGACGTACGGGGCGCGGGTGCCTCGTCGGCGCCTACGAGCGTTGCCGGCTATCGTCTCGAGCGCTTAGCCGACGACCTCGCCGCCGTTGCGGATGCGACGTGCGGCGAGCGACCGTTTCATCTCGTGGGGCACGACTGGGGCTCGGTGCAAAGCTGGGAGGCGGTCACGAGTCCGGCATTCGAAGGTCGCATCGCCTCCTTCACTTCGATTTCGGGACCCTCGCTCGACTACGCCGCCGTGCAACTACGCGAGGGCAATCGATGGAAATCTCCGCGAGCCCTCCTGCGAAGCATGCGGCAGATGTTGCAATCGAGCTATATCTACTTCTTCTTGCTGCCGCGGCTCCCCGAATTCGCTTGGCGTCGATTGTGGGCGCCGACTTGGACGCTGTGGCTTCGTGCGACCGAGGGCATCAAAACGACACCCGACCCCGCGCTGTTGCGCAATGCGATTCACGGCCTCGGGCTCTACCGCGCCAATTTCATCGAACGCCTTCGTCGACCCAACGCGCGCGCAGCCCATGCTCCCGTGCAATTCATCGTGCCGATGCGCGACCGGTATGTCGGACCATCGTTATCGACGGGATTGGATCGATGGCTCGGTCCGCATCGCCGTCTCGAACTCGATGCGACCCACTGGGTCTTGCTGAGTCGTGCCGATGCCGTTGCGCAAGCTGTCATCGCATTTGTCGACGATCTAGCGGAGGCACCACAATGCGTCTCGCCCTCATATACGCGGCTCGATAAATCATCGATATAAATCGAATTGAATCCGAATCATATAGATTATCGTTATTATCCGAAAATCTATCGTCATTATCGCGACACGACTCGGACAATTCGATAAATCGACTCTGATTTTCCAGAACGAATGACGCCCGACATGCGTCAGCGGCAAGCCAACGATACGTCTAGACAAATGCCATCCCCGCAAGCGCCCGCCGATCCACTACGAACCGTCGCGCGCCCGATAGGTGAATTCAATTGGCAACGCCGCCAACCCACACCTCAAATATCGGGAGGCGCGCAGGGCATACGATCGCTGCGCGCTTCCCACGGAGATCGAAATGACCCAACCGAACGTGGACGACCTGGTGCAATCCATCGCAAGCGATACCGGCGCCCCGCCCGAAACCGTGTCGAGAATGGTCTCGCAGACTTGGCAGGCCTTCAGCGACGGCGCTCGCATCACGGACTACCTGCCCGTACTCGTGACGAAGCGCGTGCGTGAAGACCTACGTAGTCAACAGCGGCACAACCACCACTGATTCATCAGACGTAAGTATGCGACGGCGTGCCGCACCGGCACGCCGTCGGCGTTTTGACTGCTCGGATCACCGTCCTCTCGGCCCGCCAACGTTCGATCACAGTCGGCTCTCGACGCATTTCAAACAGATCGCACCGGTTCCTCCGCAGCACAATCCATTCCACCGGCACTTCAGAAATTCCAAATAATAAAACGCCGCTTTTATGCTAGACGTTCTTGTCTGTTCGAACCTCTAGCCGGCACCGAAAATCCCCGTCTTTAACGGCCCTACGTTTTCAGCGGATTTCTTTTCATTTCCCGGTGAGGCAAAATCGCCGAACCGCCGGGTGGCCATGCGCATCGATTCGGGTCAGAACGAGGGGACCAAGAACGAACCTATCCCATCTCATGGAGGAGTCATGTTCGAATCGTCCCTTGCGCGCCGCGCTCGCCCCGCCGCCACGCGCCCGCGTCTTGCGCGCCTCGCCGGCCTTTTGTTGGCCGCCGGGCTCGCCGCTTGCCCGTTGTGCCACGTGGATGCCGCGCCCAACTTGCCGCCCCCGCCATCCGAGCTGTATGGCGACTTGTTCGTCGCCGTACAGATGCAGCAGATCCTCCCGGATCAAAAAACGTTCGTCGATGCGGTACCGAAAAGCGATCCGGCGGCGATCGTTCAGCAGTACGAACAATCGAAAGGCCAGCCGAACTTCGATCTGAAACAGTTCGTACTCGCGAACTTCACGCTGCCGAGCGAGCCCGTCATCACTCCGCCCAGCGGCCAAACGCTGCGCGAGCATATCGATTGGCTATGGCCGAAATTGACGAGAACGACCACCGCCGCCGACGTCCCGCCGAACAGCTCCCTGATCCCCTTGCCGAAGCCCTACGTGGTGCCGGGCGGGCGCTTTCGCGAAGCCTACTATTGGGACACCTATTTCACGATGCTGGGCTTGCAGGAATCGGGGCACGAGGACCTCGTCGACGACATGCTCGACGACTTCGCCTACGAGATCGACCAATTCGGGCATATTCCGAACGGCAATCGAACCTACTACGTCAGCCGCTCGCAGCCCCCGTTTTTCGGCCTCATGGTTCAGCTTGCCGCGAAGGTCGAGGGCGAGCGCGCCTATAAAAAGTATCTGCCGGAGCTGAAGAAGGAATACGCCTACTGGATGACGGGCGCCGATACGACGCCGCGCGGCGGGGCCTCGCGCAACGTCGTGGTCTTCAAGGACGGCACGGTGTTGAACCGCTATTGGGACGAGCGCGACACGCCGCGCGACGAGTCGTACTACGAGGACGTGACGACGGCAAAGCAAGCGGCCGGCCGCGATCCCAAGCAGGTCTATCGGGACCTGCGCGCGGCTGCCGAATCGGGCTGGGACTTCAGCTCCCGCTGGCTCGCCGACGGCAAAACCCTCGCTACGATCCGCACGACGTCGATCGTGCCTGTCGACCTGAACAGCTTGCTGTTCTCGCTCGAAGCGACGATCGCCAAGGCGTGCGCACTTTCGCTGGATTTCCGATGCACGGCCGATTACGTGCAAAAAGCGCAGCGGCGGGCTTCAGCGATCAATCAATACCTTTGGAATCCTAACGGCTATTACGGCGACTACGACTGGCGGCTCGGCAAGCTCAGCGGCAGCGTATCGGCGGCAGCCGCCTATCCCCTGTTCGTACGGGCCGCTTGGCCCAACCGCGCTCATGAAACGCTACGCACGCTCCAAGCGAAGCTGCTCCAGACGCGCGGGCTCGCGACGACCACCGTCGAGACCGGTCAGCAGTGGGATGCTCCGAACGGTTGGGCACCGCTGCATTGGCTGACACTCAAGGGCGCGCAGCATTACGGCGACCGGCAATTCGCGAAGGAAGTCGGTACTCGGTTTCTCTCGGACGTCAACCAAGTCTATGCTTCGGACCATAAACTCGTCGAAAAATACGTCGTCGAAGGCCCGAATGCCGGCGGCGGGGGCGGCGGCGAATATCCGCTGCAAGACGGATTCGGCTGGACCAACGGCGTGACTTTAAAATTGCTCGACATATACGCTCCGGGCGAATAACGGCGAGCGCGCTTTGAAGCCCGGCGGCCCCCGATCGCGCCGCCGGGCGAATCCGTCTCTTGCATCGGTAGTAATATTCGAGTCGCCCGATATGGCCGCGCATACCGCGGCTCGAATTGGCACGTTTTCTCAAACTCGGATTTTCAATGGAAGACCTGCTGCCGCATTACGAACGTGAACTCGCCATGCTGCGCCGCTCGCTGCACGAGTTCGCGACACGGTATCCCAAGATCGCCGCACGTTTGGCGGTTTCGGGCGAGCATTCCGACGATCCGCACGTCGAGCGGATGCTGCAATCGTTCGCACTGCTGGCGGCGCGCATCGACACTCGGCTGGACGACGACTACCCGGAGTTCACCGAGGGGATGCTGGAGACGCTGTATCCGCACTACTTGCGGCCTTATCCGTCGTGCTCGATCGTCGAATTCGACATCGAGGGATTGTTCGAGGGCCTGTCGGGACCCGTCACGGTCGAGCGCGGCACCGATCTCGTCACGAAGGACCGGCCTTGCCGCTTTCGTACGGCTTACGATGTGACGCTCGCGCCGATGCGCCTCACGCGCGCACGCTATCTACGCAGCGCGGTGGCGCCCGCCAACGCGTCGCTGCCGCCCGCCACCTCGGGGCTCGTCGCTATCACGTTCGCCCAAGCGGCCGGCGCGGCCGGGTTGCATGCCGTCGCGCCGCGAACCATCCGCCTGCACGCGCACGGGCAACGCGAAATCGTCACGACCGTCACCGATACGCTCTTGCTGCGCGCCACCAAGGCGTTCGTGGAAGCCGACGGCAACGGGCGCTGGATCGCACTCGATCGTTTTCCCATCAAAGCGGCGGGGGTCGACGCGGACGATGCACTCGTCGAAAAGGGGACGGCGGCCAGCGCGCAATTTCGCCTACTCGCCGAATACTTCGCGTTCCCCGACAAGTTCGACTTCGTGGACGTCGATGCGGCGTCGATGCTGGCCGCAGCCGGCCCATGCACGACGCTCACGCTCTATCTCGTGATCGAAGGGGTGCATGACGACTCGTGGGCCGGCCAGCGCCTCGCGCAATTGACCGAGAAACACCTGAAGCTTTTTTGCACGCCCGTCGTCAACTTGTTCTCGACGAAGGCGGAGCCGATCAAGATCGATCCGCTCACGCAGGCCTATGCCGTCACGCCCAAAGTGCAGAAATCGGCGAGCACGTCCGACTTCGCGGTGTATTCGATCGACGCGGTCTATCCGGAAAAGCAATCGCCGTCGAGCCCCGGCGCATTCCAGCCGTTTTTCGGGCTCATGCACGGGAGCGCCGCGGCGTTGAGCGGCCCGTACTGGGTTGCGCGCACCGACGACGATCCGCAGCACCGCGACGAACAGCGAACGATGCTCGCGTTCGTCGGCCTCGACGGCCATCCGGCTACCGTGCCCGTATCGCAGGTGGCCGTGGACGTCAGTTGCACGAACCGCAATCTGCCTTCGACACTTTCGTACGGCTCGGCCACCGGCGACTTGATGATCGAGGGCGGCTCCGTGGCGTGCCGACTCGCTCTCCTGCGCCGCCCGACGGAAAGCGTTCGCGCGCAGCAAACTCACGGCGCATTATGGCGCCTGCTGTCGCAATTCACGCCGCACGCGATCTCGCTCGGCACGGAAGGGCTCGACGAGATCAAGCGTCTGTTGCGCCAATACGCCTCGCTCTCGCCCACGCCCGCGCGCCAGATCGAAGGCATCGCGTTCGTCGGCTCGCGCTCGACGATGCAATGGATCGTCATGGAGCCGTGCCCCGCGCTCGTGCGCGGCATCGAGGTCACGTTGGCCGTCGACGAGCAAGCGTTTTCGGGCAGCAGCATCAGCGCATTCGTCGAAGTCATGGACGGTTTTTTCGCCCCGTTCGCACCGGTCAACAGCTTCGTGCAACTCGTCGTGCTGTCGAAGTCCACGGGCGCGCTCTTGCGCCGGTGCGAACCGCGCCAAGGATCGGTCGCGCTGCTTTAGACCCATCCCATCGCTAGCACTACGCGGGGCTCGCCGCAGACGACATGCATCAAGCAATCCGCGCGCATCTGCGCGGTGTATTGCCGCAGATCGCCGCACGCATCGTTTTTCGACGATGCTGCGATGCATCGAATTTTCGCTTACTCGTCAGTGCGTTAACGCATGTCGATACGGTAAATTGCCGCATCCCGCCTGCTCACCGCCCGCTACATGCGGTGCAGCATTTTTTTCTCCGCTGATCTACGCTTGCGACCGGCTGCTCATGCAGTGCGCGTCGACAACGGCCGGCGCGCGTCGTCCGTCACCGGTATCAGGTATCAGCTATGGAAACGTCTTCATTTAGCGCCTTCGATCTCGCACGCATTCAGTTCGCCTTCACCGTCTGTTTCCACATCGTCTTCCCCGCCCTGAGCATCGGACTCTCGAGCTTCGTCGCGGTCCTCGAATGGCGATGGCTCAAAACCGGCAAAGCCTATTACAAGGACCTGTGTCTGTTTTGGTCGAAGATTTTTGCCGTCGCCTTCGGGATGGGCGTCGTATCCGGCGTCGTCATGGCCTACGAGTTCGGCACGAATTGGGCCGGCTTTTCGAAGTTCGCGGGCCCCATCACGGGCGCGCTGCTCACCTACGAGGTGATGACCGCATTCTTTCTCGAAGCGGGCTTTCTCGGGATCATGCTCTTCGGCTGGAATCGCGTCGGTCCGCGTGCCCACTTCGCCGCCACGCTTACGGTGGCCGTCGGTACGCTGATGTCGGCGTTCTGGATCCTCGCATCGAATAGTTGGATGCAAACGCCGCAAGGCTTTGCGATCGTCGACGGCCAGGCCGTTCCCGTCGATTGGTTCAAGATCGTCTTCAATCCGTCGTTCCCCTATCGCCTCGTGCACATGACGCTGGCCGCCTTCCTCGTCGCCGCGCTCGTCGTCGCCGCGACCGGTGCTTGGCACCTGCTGAAGGGCCGGCGCGATCCGGCCGTCAAGAAGATGTTCGCGATGGCGCTGTGGATGCTCCTCGCGCTCGCCCCGCTACAGGCATTCGTCGGCGACCAGCACGGCTTGAACACGCTGCGCTATCAGCCCGCGAAGATCGCCGCCATCGAAGGTCTGTGGGACACCGAGACGAACGGCACTGCGCTCAATCTGTTCGGCCTGCCGGACATGCAAGCGGAAACGACGCGCTACGCGCTATCCGTTCCGCACTTGGGCAGCCTCTTGCTCACGCACACCTGGGACGGCGAGATCCGCGGCTTGAAGTCCTTCGCACCGGACGAACGCCCGAATTCGGCCATCGTGTTCTGGAGCTTTCGCGTGATGGTCGGCCTCGGCATCTTGATGATCGTCTTGGCGCTCGCCGCTTGGATCCTCGATCGCCGCGGCCGGCTCTATGAGGCGCGCTGGTTCCATCGTTTCGCACTCCTTATGGGTCCGAGCGGCTTCGTCACGCTGCTGGCGGGCTGGATTACGACCGAAGTCGGCCGCCAACCCTGGGTCGTCTACGGCGTCATGCGCACGTCTCAAGCAATCTCGCCACTCACTGCGCAGCAAGTCGGCATCTCGCTGATGACGTTCGTCGTCGTGTACTTCCTGGTATTCGGCACCGGCGTCTACTACATGCTCAAGATCATGAACGCGGGCCCGAAGATCTCGCACGCGGACGACGACGAGCGCGCAGCCAAAACGGGCGGCCGCCGCACCGTGCCCATCACCGCCTGAGCGATTCCCGCGCAAACGCCGATACCGAACTTTCGTCATTCGAGGATCAACATGGATGTCACCGTCGTCTGGGCCGCGATCATCGCGCTCGGCCTGCTGCTTTACGTCGTCTTGGACGGCTTCGATCTCGGCATCGGGATCGTCTTTCCGCTCTTTCCCGACGAACGCGAACGCGATCTCATGATGAACACCGTCGCGCCCGTCTGGGACGGCAACGAAACATGGCTCGTACTCGGCGGCGCCGCGCTGTTCGGCGCGTTTCCGATCGTCTACGCGACCGTGCTGTCGGCGCTTTATCTACCGCTCGTCGGAATGCTCGCCTGCTTGATTTTGCGCGGGGTATCGTTCGAAATCCGGGGCAAAGCTTCGCGCACGAAGCATCTGTGGGACCTCGCGTTCATCGGCGGCTCGACGGGAGCGGCCTTCTTTCAAGGCATATCGCTCGGCGCATTCGTGCAAGGCATTCCGCTCGCAAACGGCGAATTCGCCGGCGATGCATTCGGCTGGCTCACGCCGTTCACGCTGCTCACGGGGCTCGGCGTCGTGGCCACCTATGCGCTGCTCGGCTGTTGCTGGCTAGTGGCGAAAACCGAAGACGATTTGCAGCGCCGCCTGCATCGGCTCGTCTGGCCGCTCACGCTCGTGCTGATCGCGTTCATCGTCGCCGTCAGCATTTGGACTCCGCTGCAAGAACCCGGCGTGGCCGCGCGTTGGTTCAGCGCCCGATGGTTTCATCGCATGCTGCCCGCACCGTTCCTCGTTGCGCTGTGCGCCTTCTTCATGCGGCGTGCGGCACGCGAGCGTCACCATACGCGCCCGTTCTTGCTCGCGATGGGCTTCGTCGTGCTCGGCTATGCGGGTTTGTTGGCTACGTTATGGCCGTATGCCATCCCGTCGTCGGTCACGCTTTGGCAAGCGGCCTCGCCCGAGCGCAGCCTAACGTTCACGCTGACGGGCGCCGTCGTCATTTTGCCGATCATCTTGGCCTACACGATGCTCGGTTACTGGGTTTTCCGCGGGAAGGTACGTCATGGCGAGCATCACTATCACTAAGCGGCGAGGCGCTCTGCCTCGCTGGGTCTGGTTCGTCGCGCTTTGGTGCGGCGGCGTGGTCGGCGCCGTGCTGCTCGGCGAAGCGTTCAAGCTGTTAATGAACGTGACGCTGTTCGCCGTCGCCAAGTAACGCACTCACGTTCGGTCGCGGCAGCGCGCGTATCCACTCGCACAGCGCGGCGGTCTTGCGCGCGCCGCTACCGAGCGTCGCCAGCTCCGGGTAGACGAGCCAGAACGAGAACCGATGCAGGACCGGGCCGAACGGCGCGACGAGCTCGCCCTTGCGCAATTCCCGCTCGATGAGCGGCAGATCGACGAGCGCCACGCCCTGGCCCGCGATCGCCGCGCCGATCGCATGCGATTCGTCCGAGAACTTGAGCTCCCTCGCCGTTGCCAGCTTCATGCCCGCCGCGCTCGCCCACGCACCCCAATCGGGCACATTGCGCAGACTCGGCTGCCACTCAGAGTGAATGAGCGCGTGCGCGTTCAAATCGCCCCGATCCCGCAGACCCAACCGCGGATGCCAGACGGGCGCATACGCGTCGTCGAACAGCCGCTCGGCCACGAGTCCCGGCCAATGGCCGGCGCCGTAGCGAATCGCTACGTCCGCGTGCTCGCTTGGAATCGTGACGGCAGCATCGGCGGCGTGGATCCGCAAATCGAACTCCCCGCATACCGCTCGAAACGATGCGATCGACGGGGCGAGCCAGCACGCGGCCAACGCCGTCGTAGTGCTGATCGTCACCGTCTCGCGTACGCTTGCGTGCGCAATCGTGGCAAGTGCCGACTCGAAGGCGTCGAACCCTTGCGAGAGTACGGGCAGCAATGCGGCGCCTTGCGGCGTCAAGACGAGCGAACGCACGCGGCGCTCGAACAAGGGCGCGCCGATAGCCTCCTCCAATTGCCGCACCTGATGGCTGACCGCTGTCGCGGTGACGGCCAACTCCTGCGCCGCGAGCTTCATGCTCATATGCCGCGCGACGGCTTCGAACGCACGCAACGCGTTCAACGATGGCAGCTTCCTCATATCCGTTAATGTGGTGAACAATCGCCGGTCGGTGAATCGCGGGCACGATGGCGCGCATGGATGAGTTTTTCTCGGCTGTGCCGACCAAAATTCCTCGTTTGTCGTACCGCCCCGCGCGTTCGTATAGTCGAAGCCCATGCGAAACGTCACGTCGCATACATCTTCAACCCGAACGAGCGAGCATCATGACACGTATTCTTCATTTGGATTCGAGCGCCCGCACGGGCATATCGGGCATCGACGCCCATGGCTCTCATACGCGCAGGCTATCCGCGCGCTTTGTCGCGCGTTTCGTCGCGCGCCGGCGCGAAACGATCGACGAGATCACGGTCGTGCACCGCGATCTCGGCGCCGCACCGCCCGCGCCCGTCACCGGCGACTGGATTCGCGCGGCGTTTACACGGCCCGGCGAGCGCGACGAGTCTATGCATGCGGTTTTGGCGCCGAGCGATGCGCTCGTCGACGAACTGCTCGCAGCGGATATCGTCGTCGCCGGCGTGCCGATGTATAACTTCGGACCGCCGGCGCAATTCAAGGCGTATATCGACAACATCGTGCGTGTCGGCCGCACGTTCGGCTTCGATCGGGCCCGTGCCGGCGAGCCGTATTGGCCGATGCTCGCAGGCCAAGGAAAGCGCTTGGTGCTGTTGAGTTCGCGCGGAGACTACGGCTACGACACGCCGCGCCTGGCCGATCGCAATCACGTCGAATCGAGTATCGCGACCGCATTCGCCTATATCGGCATCGAGCACGTGCATTGCGTCGCGATCGAATACGACGAGTTCGGCGATGCGCGGCTCGCCGCATCGATCGCAGCGGCCGAGCGCGCCGTCGACGAACTCGTCGACCGGCTCGTTGCCGAGACGGGCCACGGCACCGCTATCGGGCGCGGGCGCGACGTCGTCGACGCTTAGATCCCGTCAAGCCCGGCAGAACCGGCATCAGCGGGTAGGCGGCGCCGGCAACGACATGTCCCTCGAAAGCGAGGCTTCATCGTCGCTTTGCTGCTCGCCGGCGAGTCCCATCAAACGTGCGAGCACCGGCCATTTGACGAGCGCCTCTTCGTAGGCGAGGCGCGCTTGCTCGTCGAAATACCGGCTCGGATCGATTTCGGGCACGTGGCGCGCGAGGCCGCCGATATCGTTGATGGGCCAGCCTCGGCCGTTCGCCTCGTCGATCGTCATTTCTGGTCCACCCATACGCCGTCCGGCGTTTTGACGGCATAGCCGTCGGCCGTCTTCATGGTGACGGTGCCTTCGTTCTCGCCGACCATCTGCGTTTGCGGCAGGCCGGCGGCGTACTGCGAGAGCACGACGCCGGGTTTGAACGGGCTGTTGGACACGAGGTTCGACAGCAATTGCGCGAGCGCGAGGAAACTCGTCGGCGTATCGATGACCGTGGTGGGGCCGTGCGTGCCCGGGAGCCCGACGACTCGCACCCCAACCGGTCCATGAACGATGCGCGGCGTGGGAATCTCGCGCAAGCCCGCGACCTGATTGGCGTCGCCGCGCAACGCCGCGCCATGCTCGGGAACGAACACGATCACGGCACGCCGCCCCGACTTCGCGATCAAGTCGGCCAATTGATCGACCTCGTTCATCAACGTATTGACGCGATAGGGATACGACTCGAGGCTCGTCAGCTTCTCCTTGCCGTTCACGCGATTGCCGTCGTGCAGGCTGATCGTGTTGTAGTAGAGCGCCACGGGGCCTGGGGTCTGCGCGCGCTGCGCGTACCAATTCGCCCAAGTCGAATAGTCGTCGTGAACGATCGATCCGTCGAACGCATGCATCGTCACGGTCGCATTGGCATTCGATTCGACCGGCACGTCCTGCACGGCGGCATTTTCCTTCGCGAGATCCAAGAAGTTATCGAAGTGCCCGTCGTGATTCATTAAGATTTGGGGCGTAAAGCCGGCGTGCGCGAGGTCGCTCAGCAAATAGCACTGCTGCGGCGCCGGCTTGTAAAGATCGGCATGCGCCTCTTGCCCGCAGCTCGCCCGCAGCACGCGTATCGCGGCCGGACCGCTATAGCTGGCCGCCGTGCTGAAGTTCGTCAGCAAATAGTCGAAGTGGCTCAGCATCGGATTGTCGCGAGCCTTCGTAACATCTAGGTCGTCCCACGACAGCGAGCAGATGTGCAAAATGATCACGTCGAACTGCTGGCTCGGGTCGGCACTGAGCTTGCCGAACGTGACTTGGCGTTGCGATTCCGTCGTGCGGAAAGCCGCCAGCGCGGCATTGTGGTCGAGCGGCTGCTCGACGACGGACGTCGTACGTGCGCCGCCCGTCGAAGCGCTTTGCGCCGCCGTGATGGCCAGACTCGCCGTGCGCCACACCGGCAAGGCCACCAAGGCAACGACGACGAACGTCGCCACGCGCAACCAACGGTTGACGAGCCAGTGCCCGAGCACGACGGCGACGACCGCGATGATGAGTGCGGGCGGGATGAAGCGACCGGCGAGTTCTAACCAATAACCGGCAGTGAACGACTCTAGACCGGATGCCTCCTCCAACACGCGCGAGAACGGCGGCACGATCGCTTCGTAGTACAGCAGCGGCACCCCGATGCCGAGGCCTACGACGAAGCGGACGATGCGCCAGAAACGCCGCCGAATGGGGCTCGTCAACGCGAGCGCGGCAACGAACGCGAGGTTGGCAAGCCATATCGGCTTGAGATGTCCCGTCGCGAACAGATACAGCTTAAGGATGAAATAGAGATTCCAAAACGTCATGAACTGATTTCCTTGCGCATCGGCGCCGCCGCGTGGCGCTCACCGATCCAACCGTTCTCGTTGTGCTCGATATCGTGCCGGATACCGTGCTCAATATCGGTCTCAATACCGGGCTCGATCCAGCGCCAGCAGCGATCGGACCGAGCGCATCGCCCCTTGGGCCAACCGAGCATATCCTTCGACACCCATCAGCATCACTTCCTTGAAGCCGGCCAACGGCATATCCTCCTCCGGCCGCTCCTCGCCGCTCAGCCACGCATCGGCGCGACCGAACGTGCACTGCACGAACTGCCGCTCCTGCTCGAGCGTGAGCGTTTCGAATTGCAGGCCCAAATGCTTGCCGCCCAAACGCGTAACGCGCGCCGGGAAATGGAAGATGCGATCGCCGCGGCTCAGCGTGACGTGCAGCGCTTGGCCGCGATCGAACGCTAGCCCCGCTACGGGCAACTCGAGCCCGAGCCCGCCCGTGGAATAGTCGCTGGTCGTGCAGGCGAGCGTCGTGCCGTCGGCCAGCAACAGCGTGGCGGGCACGCGCATGGCGATGCGATGCGTCACGCGCACTTGTTTCGCCTCGCTCGCAACGCTCACCGCAGCGCCGAGCAGTGCAAGGTTGTAGATCGTCCAGACCATGTTCATGAGGATCGTCGCCCCCTCGCCGTTCGCGTTGAACGCGAGCCGGTACGCCCCTGCGAGGAACGCCACGAGGTTCATGCCGAGCAACACGAGATAAGGCTTGGATACGCTCCAGTCGAAATAGCCTTCGTCGACCCGGCCGCCTTTCTCCGTCACATTGAACTTGCCGTGCTTCGGGCTGAAAAACGCGAACGTCGTCGGCAGTGCGATGTACCAGGCCAGCACCGATTCGTACACTTCCGCCCAGAACGAGTGCCGGTATTGGCCCTGCATGCGCGAATTCGCGATGTTCGAAACGATGATGTACGGCAGAACATAGCTTGCGATCGTGGTCGCCGCGGCGTTGATGAAGTAAAGCTGAAAGAACAGGTACGCCATCGGCATGACGAGGAAGATCAGCCGCGGCACACCGTAGAAGAAATGCATCATCGCGTTGCCGTAGCAAAGCCGCTGGAAAAAGCCGAGGCCCCGCCCGAGGAACGGATTGTCGATGCGAAAGATCTGCGCCATCCCGCGCGCCCATCGCGTGCGCTGCTTGATGTGGCCGGCCAAGCTCTCGGTCGCGAGACCCGCGGCTTGTACCGTCGGCAAATAGGCCGTCGTATAGCCTTGTCGATGCAGCCGCAGCGCCGTGTGGGCATCCTCGGTCACCGTCTCGACGGCCACTCCGCCCACCTCTTGCAGCGGTCCGCGCTTGATGATCGCGCACGAACCGCAGAAAAACGAAGCGTTCCACAGGTCGTTGCCCGCTTGCACGAGGCCGTAGAAAAGCTTGCCCTCGTTCGGCACGCGGTTGAACGTACCCAGATTGCGCTCGAACGGATCGGGCGAGAAGAAGTGATGTGGCGTTTGCACCATCGCGCACCGGGGATCGAGCAAAAACGTCCCCATCGTCATCTGGAGGAACGAGCGCGTGGGCACGTGATCGCAATCGAAAATGGCGATGTATTCGCCCTTCGTCACCTTGAGCGCCGCATTGATGTTGCCGGCCTTCGCGTTGCGATTGTCGGTGCGCGTCAGATAGTCGATCCCCGCTTCGCGCGCGAAGGCTTCGAATTCGGGGCGGCGTCCGTCGTCGAGCAGATAGACGCGCAGTTTCGACGACGGCCAATCGACGCCTTGCGCCGCGAATACCGCGGGTCGCACGACGGAAAGCGGTTCGTTGTACGTGGGGATGTAGATATCGACCGTCGGCCATGTCGCAGGGTCGCTCGGCAAACGCGCAACCGTGCGATTGAGCGGCCACGCCGTCTGGATCAGGCCGAACGTCATGATCAACCACGTGTACATCTCGGCCGAGAACAACGCATAGCCGACGATCGCTTCCATCGGCGTACGGAACGTCAGCGTCTCCGTCACACGCCAGAGAATGTAGCGTCCCATCGCGAGGAGCGAGAGCGTCGCCAGGATCAGTACCGGCAATCGGCCCGGGAAACGGCGCACGACGAGCGCCATCGCGATCGTAAACGCGAAAAACTGCACTTGGCCGCCGGCCTGAAGCGGCGATGCGCCCACGCCGGTCCACAGCAACGCACCCAGCACGGTCAGCACCGGCAAGAGCCAGCGCACGTGGCCGATACGCTCGGTGCCGCGCTCGAGCGCATCGCCCCAGCGCTGCCAGGGCAGCAGCGCGACGAGCCCCTCGAACCGGCGCCAAGCGCCGCGCACGACGAGCACCGCCGGTAGCACTATGCGTTCAATGCGATCCAGCGTCTCGCGCGCGCGCGACAGGTCGGATTGCGCCTGCGGTCGCGGAGGCCGCACGAAAGCGCGCCAGAGCCAAGCGCGCCAACTGCGCGGATCGATCACGCCCCAATGCGCGGCAAGCGTCAGCAGCGCGGCGCGCGCCCAACGCCTGGGCACATCGGGGCGGCCGGCGCGCGGCGGCTTGAAGAAAAGCCGGACGAACCAATCGAGCGGCGTGCGATCGGCAGGCAGACCGAGGCCCAACGCGATCCAATCGATCAAGCGGGTTCGCGCATGGTTCCATGCGCCGACGATGCGCGCTTTCATCTCGCCTGCTCCGAATCGACGTCCGCATCGACGTCGAGTGCGCCGTCCAGCCACGCGTCCATCCAATTCGCCAAGCCGTGCAGATCGTGCGACGCTTGCGAGTGCGGGGCTTCGTCGAACAGCCATGCACCGCGAGCGAGCGATTCGGGCATCGCGGCGTCGAAATGCACACGGTGGGCGAGCTCCAACGCATCGCCGACCGCGGCGCGCAGCAAGGCGAGCGCGTCGCGCTGCATCTCGCGCGCGGGATTCAAACGATTGACGACGACTTTCACGACTGCCGCCGCGTCCCGTAGGCTCGGAAAGCAGCGCGCCAGCGTCGCGCAGGCTGCCGGCTCGGGCGGGGTCACGCATAGCACGAGATCCGCCGCGCGGACCGCTTGCGCGGCCTGTTGCGACGGATAACGCGCGGTATCGACGAGCGCCACGCCGCGCGCCGGAAAATCGATTCGAGCGAGCGCATCGGCCAGCCAGCGCGGCGCTTGCGCCATCCGGGCTTCGTATGCCGTCCGTTCGCCAAGCGTCGTCTCTCCGTGCGGCGCGAATAGCACGCCATCGGCATTGCGCCACGTATGGCCGTCCCACGGCTCGCCATGTCCCGCCATGGCGTGACCGAGTCCGCGGCGAGCGAAGCTATCCAAGCCGAAATGCGCACCGAGCATGTTTTGCGGATCCAGATCGGCCGCGGCCACGGGGCGGCCGCGCCGGGCGAGCAGCACGGCCAACGCGGCCGCCACGGTCGTCTTTCCGGCGCCGCCGACCGTCGACACGATTGCAACCACCTTCATCGCGCGCCTCCTTCGTCCTCGGATGCCGGCGCCTCGTCCACGCCTACGAGATCGGGCATCAGGCGGCCCTTGAGCGCTACGGGTTCGATCACGCAAGGCACGGCGTCGTCGGGGTTGAAGCGGCGGGCGGCTTGGAGCCCCCGGCGCGCGCCGAATCGTTGCGAAACGATCCACACCGGCACCGCAATCACGATGCCGGCCGCAAAGCAAAAAAGCAAGAATGGGATCATGGGCCGCTCCGTTCGCCGCGCATGGGCATCGGCCAAGGTTGCGCGGCACGTCGATGCTTGGGCGAGGATGCGGGCGATGACGGCGTGTCGACGCTCGGCGCCTCCCCCGGTCGATCCGCTTCGCGACGCGCGGGCGACCCCTCTCGATTGATCTTTTGCAGCATGGTTTCGACCGCTTTGAGCTGGAGTGCCGCATCGGCCGGCGCTTCTTCCCTCGTCGCGGGCCGCGGCGCTTGTTGCGGCACGGCAAGACGGAACAAATCACTGTAATCGGCGACCGGCGTGCGGCGATTCGCGTCGGCCAGCGCCGTTATCTCGCGCTCGATGCTCGCTTCGGCCAAGTAAACGACTCGATCCGACAGATGGTCGAGCGGAACCGTAAAGATATGGCCGAGCGCGACATCGGCATCGGGCAAACGGCACGCGAACAAGAATACATAGAGATGCGCGGCATCGGCTGTCGCGACATCGCCCGCCCGGCGCGGCGCGCAATACTTCAGCGCCTGCGCGTGAGCGAGGTCGGGCAGCAACGTGATCTTGGCCAGCACGTGCGGCAAATCGAGCACGGCCCCGCGCGCGAGGACCGCCTCGATACGATCGCAAAACGCGGCGACCGGCAGGTAGCCACGCACTTCATCGGTCAATGCCGCCGCCAATGCCGCGCGGTAATCGTGCGCGATGGGACGAGTATCGAGCTGCCCCTGCAACGAACGAAGCAGCGATTGCACGCGCGAGAACGGCAGTTCGCGTCCGATGATGAGATTGGCGCCCAGGCTCAGCAACAACAACTCGTACTGATGGCGCAGCGCCTCGCGGCGTTCGACGACGACGATCTTCAATGCCCGCCCGCACTCGCGCCGCAGCGCATGCACGGCCGCGCACAACGGCTCTAGCGTCGAGCGATCGCGGAAATCGAGCAGCACCGTCGCCGCTTGAGCACCGACGCAAGCGGCCACCGCGGCCTGCTGGTCGTCGACGATGTCCCACTCCGGCGGCGCCCAGCTCTCGCTGGCGACGACCGCCCGCGTCGCCACCACGCGCGACTCGTCGCGCGCAAGGTGCAACGCGGCTTGCGCCTGGCCGTCGGCCACGTCGAGCGCGACGCTCAACCGTCCGTCGTCGGTGAAGCGCAATGCGCGCGTTTCGCCCGTCGCCAACGCGCGGCCCGCGCGCCAAAACTCGACGTGCCAAAGCAGTTCGCCATGCGTGCGCCCCATCCGGGCCACGCCGCCGCACGCACCGTGAAATTCAAGGTAGCCCGGCTGCTGCGCAAGCTCCTCGTTCATGAAACGATCGACATTCGGATCGTCGGCCGCCTTGCCGCCGATCTTGGTGGGATCGAGCAGCAACACGAGCGCAATCCGCCGCGCGGCGCACCAGTTCGCGAGCAAATTCGCCTCGCGCGCGAGCGCATCGGGATCGCCCCATGTCAGCCAGCGCTCGGCGCCTTCCACCAAATACAACGCGTTTTGGCGGAAGCCGAAACGCTTGAGCGCCCGCAGCCCGCCGAATAGGCGAGCGAATGCGATACGCGAGCCCGGCGGCAACGCGCCTTCAGGCGCCCCACCTTTGGGGTCGCCGCCCTTCGGCGCGTCCGGCATCGCCAGTACGTTCAAATTGCGGGGCCAGCCGGGCACCGGGCTGCCCGATCCGAATCCGAGTTCGCGCATCCGAGCCGCCGCTTGGCCACGGGTTCGCGACAGCACGATCGAGACGTGTCGCGTGCGAGCGGTCTTCGCCGTCCCCCAAATCAACGCATCGCAGGCCGGCGTGCGCGGCTTGGCGTAGATCGCGTAGAAGTTGCCCGGTGCCAATAGGGCCACTTCGTCGGGCAACGCCTCGATCGCGAGCCGGCTGCCTGCGAGCGCCTTGGCGCCTGCGGCGTCGCGGAGCAGACCGAGCCCGCGTCCGACCAACGAGCGCACGTCGTCGCCCGCCCTCTCGGGCCGGCGCGCCTCGTCACGCTGCGGTGCGGGTTGCTTGCCTTCTTCCATGGTCCTAATAATCCGAATAAAGGCCGACCGGCCTCGGCGACAGGCTCGTATCCGGCTTTCGCGCGTCGAACGAATATCGCACGTAAATCATCCCTGAACTCGGTGCGTAATCGTGAGCATGGTCGATATCGAAGCGTACCCCCGCAACCAACCGGCGATTGAAGCGATACTGCACCACGCCGGTAATGCCGTACGAGAGGCTGAGCCCCGCCGTCGATCCGCCCGAATAAACCAAGCTGCCCGGGTTTTGCGCGGACAGCCCAGGCGGCGCGCCCGGGAGCCCATCAGGGTAATACGGCGAATCTTTTTCGTAGGAATTCGATGCCCCGACCGTGGCGGTCAAATCCCAAGTTAGGCCGCCGCGCCGGCCATTCCATTCGAACGGCACCCCGAACGACGTATAACGTTGCGGACTGTAGTATCCGCCCTGGCCATACGTATAAAAGCGCAGGTTGTTCGTGTAATGCCACCAGTTGCCGACGAGCCCCGTGCTCACGCGCATGTCGCGGCCTTGATAGACCGGCGTGGTGAAGCCCGCGCGAATCGTCACTTCCTGATTCGACGCAACGTGCTTGCCTGTCAGCACGCCGGCGCCGAGCTCGGAAAACCAGCTCACGCGGCCCATGTCGATGCCGCTATGCAGATCGATACCGTCGCGCCGCACGCCGCCCCAGGTGGCGTTGGTCCAAGGGTCGCGCAGCCCGGCATACGAGAGTTCGCTGCTCGTTTGCGGCCGCCGCGACGCGCTGACCGAAAAGCTCGCCGGACCCGCGTCGAACCGGTAGCGCACGCCGCCCACGAGGTAGTGCACCGGAAAACCCAGCGGCGTAGTACCGAGATCGAACCGCCATGCATCCGATGTGAAACCCGTGCCCAGCGCGACGCCGGTCGCCTGTTGATGCGTGACAAAGACAGGGCTGCTTGCGGGTGGCAAAAACGCCGAGTAAGTGCCGAACGTGGTCTGCGCGTACGACGGCGAGTCGGCGATCGAGAGCGTGCCGGCATCCAAGTGCACCGTATCGACATGCAGGAAGAAATGCCCCTCGTAGCGATACGGCACTTGAATGTAAATCGGCACCTGCTGAGCGTGATAGTCGGAGATACCGGGATCGCCCGCTTTGAACGCCGGCATCCACCCGGATTCGATCTCGGGGTCGCGCCGCTGCTCGAGATCGGCCATCGCCGCTTGCCCTGGCGTGCCGGCCGGATCGCTCGACACCACGCCGGCGGCACGCTCTTGCCTCATCGAACGGCGGAACAGCGACGCCGCCTCGTCGTAACGGCCAAGATCCTCCGCCAAGCGCCCCGCCTCGATCGTGACATCGGGACGCTCGGGATAGGCTTGCTGCAACGCGTCGGTCAGCCGCGTCGCCTCTTGCGGCCGACGCAGTGCAGCCAAACGGCGCGCGGCGGACAGGCGGGTATCGACATCGTCGGGCGATGCGGTCTCGAGCACGCCCCGAACGAGGTCCAACGCTTGCGCGCGGTGGCCGCTGTCTTCGAGCACGCGAGCCATGGCTAAGCGCGCATCGGGGTCGTCCGGCGACTGCGCAAGCACGGGTGCCAGCGCTGCGCGGGCGGCTTTGTAACGACCTTGCGCGCGTTCGAGGTCGGCCAGCTCAAGGGCATAACGCTTATCGCGCTTGCCCGCCGTACTCGCTTGCATCAAGATTCGGCGCGCCTTCGAAAAGTCTTTTTCGTCGAGGGCGGCATCCGTCTCGCGCAACACCAGACGCAGCGATTGATCTTCGAGGCGCGCACTCTGCTGCGCCGTCAGATGAGGCTCGCGACGAAGCTTGGCAAGCCAATCGGCCAGCGCATCGTTGCGTCCGGCGCTGCCGAGCAAGTCGCCGTAGCGAAGCTTAACGTCGACATCGGTCTCTTGCGGATGGCTCGCCATCCAATCGCGCATCAATCCGAGGCCTTGCTTGGGCTGTCCTTCGTCGATGAGCGCCGCCCCTACCGACGCCGTGACGTACGGATCGTCGCTGCCGTTCGTGCGTGCGACGGACAGCGCCCGGTCAGCCGCCTCGCGATCGCCGGTCGCGAACGCGGTACGCGCCTGCCGCAACGCCACTTGCGCATCGAGCTTGCGGGCCAATGCACGCATCGCTTCCGTACGCGCGTCGGGCGCAACGCCTTCCAGCGCGGCTTGCGCGCCGGCTAGGTCGTCGATCGAATTACGATAGAGCGCCGCCGCATAGCGCATCTCGGGCGACGCTTGCGCTTGGAGCCCATCGTCCATCACAGCCCGCCCCAATTGAGGCAAGCCAAGATCGCGATAGATTCGCGCGAGCGCAAAGCGCGTCCAGGGCTCGGCGGGCGCCAAGCGCAGCGCCTTTTCATAGTCCTCGGCCGCCGGGCCCAGCTTGCCCGTGGAAACCAAGCGCTCGGCCTCCAGCGTCAGCGCATCGGCACGCAGGCCGGCGAGTCCTTGGCGGTCCGCCTGATCGCGGAACCGTTGGCTTAAGGCATCGAGCAGCCCCGGAATTTCCTGACCGCGGCCGGTTTCGCGCAAAAGCGTCTGCATCCCCTGCACCGCGCCCAGATTCAACTGCCGGCTGGCCAAGAGCTCGCGCAGCATCGGCTCGGCAGCGGCCCAATTGCGCTGCGCAAGCCAAGCATCCGCGAGCAGTTGCTTCGCTTGCGCGTTACCCGGGTCGAGCGCCAGCGCGGCTTGCGCCTCGCGTTGCGCGTCCGCCGGGCGGCCCGCCGCAGCCGCTTCACGCCCCTTCGCGATCGTGCCCCAGATGAGCGACGTGCGAGCCAGACCGTCCCATTTCGACCGGTTGTCCGGCGCGAGGGAAGCCGCACGCAAAAATAGCGCGCGCGCTTCGTCCTGCCGCCCTTCGCGTAGCCGAACGAGACCCAAGCCACCCACCGCATCGGCATCGTTCGACCGGGCCTTGGCCGCGCGCGCGAGCAGCGAGTCGGCTGCCGGCAGATCGCCGCGCCCGAGCGCTCTCAAGCCTTCGCGCTGCGCGATGTAATCCGGGTCGTGCTCGAGCTTGAACTGCGCCTGACGCTCTGCGTCGAGCGTTTTAGCGCGATCCTTGAACTCGTTGTCGTCGGGATCGAGCGCTAGATAGGCATGGACGGCGTCGAGATAGGCGGGGTCCGCACCGGCCGCCTGCAACACGTTTCGCCAGGCGTTCATAGCGTCGGTGTGGTCGACGTCTTGACGCAGCGCGAGCGCCCAAGCGAGTCGATTGGCCTCGGCTCGCGTCGCGCCATGCTCGTTGAGCAGACTCACGAGCGTCAACGCCGCCGCGGTTTCGCTTGGGTCGGCCGCGATACGGCGGCGCAAGCCGTCGACGGCTTGCGCATAGCCGGCCGGCGTGCCGGACAGGATCCGGTAGTACTCGGCGCCGAGCGCCCCAGGCGGGGCGCCGTGCGGGAACAGGACCTGCAATCGGCGCGCGGCCTCCTCGCGCTGTCCGCTGCGCGCAAGTAGGCGAATCGTCGCCAGTTCCCCGCGGCCGCTCGTCGCGGACCGGTATTCGTCTTCGAGTTGCAGGGTTGCCGCGGCGTCGGGTTGCCGCGCCTTCAGGCGATCGAGTTGCGCCTCAGCCGCTCGCGCGTGCCCCAGCCGCAATTCGATCCGTACCGCTTCGCTGAGCAGCACGGGATCGTCGGGCGCGATCAGCAACGCTTTTTGCACGGCTTGCAACGCAAGGTCGTCGCGATGCTTCGCGGCCCATAAACGTGCGGTGGCGAGCAGACGGGCCTCGGGCGTCGTCGGCTGCGTAGCGGCGGACGGCGCGGCCGAATCCGCGGCGTTTGCAACGTCGCTGCCGGCGACCCATGCCAGCGCGGCCAAGACGGCGCATCGGACGAGGGGGCCCGCGCTTTTACGCACGCGATCCGTCATCGCTCCTCGCCCGAACATGCCGCTCGCCAACGAAGTTCCAGCGTGCCATCGGCTTTGAAGCGATAGCGCCCGTCGAGCCAGCCGAGACCGAACAGCGTCAGCACGCTCGAGTAGTAGCCGGGAGGATTTTGAGCCTCGAGCGACTGCACGCGTTCGACTTGTGCGGCGGCGGCGGCCGATCGTCCCAGTGCGCTCAGAAAGGGCACGGCCGCGGCCGAGAAACCGGCGTTGCCCGACCGCTTCGTCTCGCCGTTCGTCGTATCGATCGACTCGTAGGGGGCGCCGTGCTCCGCGATGTAATCGGCAAACGGCGTCAAGCGTGCAAGCAATGGCTTCGCGCCGGGCTGAGCCGGATCGAGCATGCCGGCCCAGAGATAGACGCGAATCGCGTCGTAGCTGCCCACGGCCTGCGTATCGGGGTCCGGCAGAAATCCTCGACCGGTAGCGTAGCGCGCCCAATCGGGCGCATAGCCTCGCGGGGCGGTGCCGAGCAAGACGGCCGATGCCGACTCGGCCAGGCGTTTCCAACGCGCGTCGTCGGGCAACGCCTCGGCCAGCCCCTGCAAGACCTGCAACGGCATATAACTCGGGTTGACCCGCCATGCGTCGGGGTTCGGATGAAAGCCCTGCGGACCGGGCAACAACGTGAGGCCAAGACCCGGCAGCGTCGCCGTTTCCTGCTCGACGATGTGCCGTGCCAGCACGCTTGCTCGCGCGGTATAGCTGCGTTCATGCCACAACGCGCCGGCCTGCATGAGCGCATAGGCGATCCACAAATCGGCATCCGATGCGGCGTTCTGATCGAGTACGTGCCAAGCGCCGTCTTTGTCCCGGCCCCAGAGCCAGGCGGGCAAATGACTCGTCAAATCGCCCTGAGCGAGGTTGTTCTCGGTCCAGCGCAATACGGTGTCGAACGTCGCTCGATCGTTCGCGACGAGCGCGAACATCAACGCATAGGCCTGACCTTCCGATACCGTGCGATCGTCGGCCGAGCCGACGTCGATGACGCGGCCGTCAGCCGATAAAAAGCTATGCTTGAACGCTTCCCATCGCGGCCAGTCGGGCCTGCATGCCGATGCGGATACCGTTGCCGCGCCTGCGGCGCTCGCCCCCGCCAAGAAGCCCGCGGCGATACCGCGAAGCGCCCAACGCTTTGCTGTTCCGAGCGCGCCCCGCCGATCCTTTCCGACCATCCGTCAGATCCCCCGGCGTCGCGCCGCCAGTTCTTGCAACGCCGTGAACGCGCCGATCGCCAGCAGCAGACCGCCGATGGCGCCGAGCACGCCGAGCAGAACGGGATGCCGAATGGCACGTCCCCAAATCTGCGCATACCAAGGTACGTAGCCGACCACGTAGGTTTCGCCCACGCGCATGCTCTCGATGCGGCTGCCCCGAACGAGCGCGACGTCGCCTTGCAGTTTGGCGACGAGATCGGGCCGCTCGAGGGCATCGAGCAAATCGTCGAGCTGCGTAGGTGAGGTGCCCGTCATGGCGACCACGCTGCGTCCGTGACTCTTCGGCAATTCGAAGCCGAGGAGCGCGGCGATCGGCCCGCTTTCGCCGACGCGCGCGCTACCCTCGGGTACCTGCACGCCGTCGCGCCAGTACTCCTTCACGGAAAAAGCCGTGCGCGTCACTTGGCCGCTCGGCTCCTGCGCGATCGACAGCGGCAAGGCGGCGCGCCAGCTAGGCGGCAACACGGCCGAGCGGCTATCGCCGATCACGAGCAAGTCCTTGTTTTGCACGCTTTGCGCCTGCCCGGCGCGCAGCACCTGCACGCGCAGCGAGGGCAACCCCGTCCACTGCCCCATGTGTCCGAGCACCGTCAGCAACGCATCGAGATCTTGCGGCGCGGGATGATCCGGTACGACGACAGCCGTCTGCGCGAGATCGGCATAACGCGTGAACGGGAAGCCGCTATTGGCGAAGTAGGCGAGATTCGGCATCCGCGCGTAATGCACGAAATGCGAGAAATCGATCGTCGAATCGGGATCGACGGCGGCACGAACGGGATTTTGCGCGACGCCTTGGCACAGCCCTGTCTTTTGCGAGTCGAGATCGAACTTCAGTTGCAACTGGTTGGCGCTGCCGACGCGAAAGGCCGGGATGTCGAACAGATCGGCCGTGCGTGCGTCGGCACCGCCCAAGATGGGCAACTGCAATCTACCCTTCCCGTCCTTGTCGTCGGCCGGCGGCAGACGCAGCGACTTCACGAGCAAATCGTTGATCGAGATCGCCAATGCCGAGTTGTTTTGCACGGTCGGCGCGGTGTAACGGTACCTGAGATCGATCGGCACGCCCTGCCCGCTCCACGAATACAAATCGGCCGGTACGCGCAGATTGAGGCGGATCGCATCGGGCCGGCTACCGGCCACTTGCAGTTGCCTAGGGTCGTCGACGAGGCGCTTGAACGGAATCGGCTTTCCGATCGGCAGCCAGCGCGGCGCATCGTAAGGCTTGCGCTCCGGGCCGATATCGACATGTTCGATGCTGGCCTCCGACCCGGAGAGGGCCGCCTTGCCCAGCACGAGCGCATCGGCGGCTTGCTTGACTTCGTCTTCGGTGCGGCCCGTCACGATCAGCAATTTCTTATTGGGCGCGGCCGGGTTGTCGGCCATGATGAGCATCGGCCCGTCGATCGCCGGCAACGCTAACCCGGCGGGCAACTGCTCGCGCTTGCCGACGACGACGGCATGCGCATCGGCAGGCAAGGCATTCGAGACGGAGAAACGCGCCTGACGGTAATCCGCGAGCTCGCCGAACCACGAAGCCAAGATGCCCGCGCTTTCGAGCGTCGAATTGTCGGGCGAAGCGGGCAGCACGAACGGTAACCGCAACTGCTGCGGATCGCGTCGATCGAAAAACGGCGCGGGCAGTAAGCTCAGATCGTCGGGAAGCCGCAGCGGCTGGGTATCGAGCAGGATCTCGCTCGTGGGACTGATGTCGGCCCACAGCGCGGAGTTCTCGGGATCCTCGCAATGATCGAGCGTGTAGTGCGCGATCAATTGCACGTTCAGTTGGTTGTAGTCCGTCAGAAAACGAGGATCGAGGACGATGTCGCGCGTAACCATCTGGCCCGCGTGCTCGCTATCGAACGGTACGGTCGCAACAGCCTCGCCGTTGATCGACACCTTCAGATGCGAGAGCGGAAAGACGAGTGCCGGCGAGTAGGTGTAGCGCAGCCGTAGCGTAGCGGCGGTCACGACGCGGTCGAGCCTTACGCCGACATTGATCGTACGCGTATCGTCCGGACCGCGGAGATGAAGCGGCTCGTAAGCGCCGAGCGTCGCGAACTTGAACGCGGCGGACGATACCGGCGCCGCGCTGCTAGCCGCTAGCGTCGGGGCCGCGGCGGCGCTTGGCGCGGCGGCTGTTAAGGAAGGACCGGAAAGCGAGCCGGCTAAAACAGCGGAACAAACGTAGGTCGATAGTACGAGTTTCTTCATTGACGGCCCGTTTCATGCCGAACGATGGGCGTCGAGTCGACGGCCCGTCCTTGCACAGCTTGCAATCCGGCGACACGCCCGTTGTGTGAACTGACGGGGTTGCCGCGCGCGCCGATTTCGGCTCATCCGCATCCGCATACACCGCTTATATAGACGGAACTTTGACTTGCGACAAATGATTTGAACCTAGGGCTCGCGGCCATTCGGCTCCACATGCCTATGCGCGTGGCGCAAGCCGACGCGTTCACGCGCGGAGCAAAGCGAGTGCCCGCCCAAACAAGATTTTCCGTTTCGACGAGTATTGCGAGCGCCCCGCATAATGGGGACGAATCGCTGCGCGAAACCTTTTAGCATAGCAGACAAGTGTGACAAACTTGCGGTACCCCCAGCAAAATCGGCCGCGTCCCGCGCGACCGATCGATAGGTACGTCCGATGGTTCGCCCCAGTAAATCGCCTTCCGCCACGCGTTCGCACAATCCGCTCGTGCCGCCTCCCAAGCGAACGGGTATCACCCGCGCCCTATTTGCCTTTAAACATTCGTACGACGGGCTTTGCTCGACCTTCCGTTCCGAAAGCGCCTTCCGCCAAGAGGTCGCGCTAGCCGTCGTACTCGTGCCGTGTGCAACGTTGCTTCCCGTGACCGCCATCGAGCGCGTCATGCTGATCGGCTCCGTCCTGCTCCTACTACTCGTGGAACTCTTGAATTCGGCCATCGAGGCCGTTGTCGACCGCATTTCGCTCGATCGCCACGAACTGTCGCGCCGCGCGAAAGATTGCGGCAGCGCGGCTGTCCTCCTTGCGCTCGTCATCGGCGCGATGACCTGGGCGACAGTGCTCTGGCCGCTGGCGAAGCAGTGGTGGCACACCCACGGCTGATGCCCGAACGACGATCAACCGACCGGTAGGCCTGGCAATTTTTACTCATAGACGACAATTTGCCTTCAAATTGCCTACAGAACAAGAGCTTCGGCATAGATGCAACACATTGGCCGGAAATAACCCTGACTGAAGTCGGTCAACTTTTCTTGTTACATCGGCATGAAAAAATTGCCGAAAACCCTATGTGTGCTTTTTTCCTACATTTTTTTAGGAAGGGATTGCTTTCGGTAAAAGCGGTTCTTAGAATGGCCTCCGTGGTGTTACAAGTTGTAACTGGCTGTATCAAAGAATGCACCGGGGTCGCGCAAACGATGTCGTCCCCGCGAGCGACAAAATTACACGGTAGAAAATACCGGACTGGGTCAACGGGGCTTCGGAAACGTGAGAAATGGACCGCAGCAGCGAGACGCTGGACTCTATCCGCGAAATTAATTTGTCGTACATCATGCTCGCGCAGCGCATGCTGCGCGAGGACAAGGCCATCGGCATGTTCCGTCTTGGCCTGTCGTCGGAGTTGGCCGATCTGCTGGCCGGGCTTTCGCTCGCGCAAAGCGTGAAGCTGGCTTCCTCCGATCAGCTTTTGTGCTTCTTCCGCTTCAACGACCACTCGATGTTGTCGGCTTTGACGCAGACCGCGAAAAATGCCGAAGTGGCCGCCACGCACACCGCGATTTTGCTTGCCAGCCAACCGGCTGAGCAGTTCGCGTAAATCGACGAGGCTAAGCCATGGTCCAGAAAAAGAGCCTCACGGAAGATGCCCAGGAAGTATTCCGCGCCATCGCGCTCATCGAGCTCGGTGCGCGCATGCAGGTGCTCGAAAGCGAGTTGACCCTCTCGCGCGACCGCATGATCCGCCTGTATCGCGAAATCAAAGGCGTATCGCCGCCGAAGGGCATGCTGCCCTTTTCGGCCGACTGGTACATGACGTGGCTCGCGAACATTCACGCGTCGCTGTTCTACAACACGTATGTCTTTCTGAAGCACGAAGCGGGTTGCTCGCATCTGGACGCGCTGACCAAGGGCTACCGCCTGTATCTCGAACATTGCAAGCATAGCGATGCCGAGCCCGTGCTCGATCTGACGCGCGCTTGGACGCTCGTGCGCTTCTTCGACGCCGACATTTTGCAACTGACGCCGTGCTGTCGTTGCAGCGGAAAGTTCGTCGCGCATAAGCACGATCTGCAACACAACGTCGTCTGCGGTGCCTGCCAGCCGCCGTCCCGCGCGGGCAAGACCAAACGCGCCGCGACCGCCAAGCACAATTTGGAAGCGGCGCAGTCCGCCGAAGCCGCTCGCGCGGCTTGACCGCCATCCGTTTTTCCTCGCCCATCGAACGCCCGCCTGCCGCGTGACCGGTTCCGATACCGTCACGCGCGGGCGCTCGCCTGTCCGCCGCCGGTTGATAATGAACGTCTTTGCGCCGTGAATCGATAGCACGGCGATTGAATCACCGGAGAATCGAATGGATCGCCTCACCGGCATGGGCCTGTTCGTGGCCGCCGTCGATGAAGGAAGCCTCGCCGCTGCGGCGCGCCGCTTCGGCATGTCCGCCGCCATGACGGGCAAGTATGTGGCCGCGCTGGAATCGCAACTCGGCGCGCGCTTGCTCCAGCGCACCACTCGCCGGCTAACGCTTACCGACATCGGTCACGGCTACTATCTGCGCTGCAAGGCCATTTTAGACGCCGTCGACGAAGCGAATCGCGAGGCCAGCGCCGCGCACGGCACCGTTCGCGGCGTGTTGCGCGTCGCCGCCCCCGTCGCCTTCGGCGCGCTGCATCTGGGCGAGGTCGTGGCCCGCTTTCTCAACGCGCATCCCGAGGTGAACGTCGAAGTCGCCCTAAGCGATCGTTACGTGGATTTGCTCGATGCCGGCGTGGACGTGGCATTGCGCATCGGCAAGCTGACCGACCCTGCGCTCGTCACGCGGCGCATTGCGCCGTGCCGGATGACGCTATGCGCATCCCCGGCATTCTTGGAGCGCCACGGCACCCCACGCAACCCGGCCGCATTGCGGCGCGTCGACCGGCTCGCGTTCAGCGACGCGGTCTCGCCCGGCGACTGGACGGTTTTCGACACCAAGGGCCGAGCCCATACGATCGATGGCCCTTGCCGGCTAGTGTCGAACAACATGCAGATGCTCGTGAGCGCGGCGCTCGCCGGAAGCGGCATCGCCTACGGCCCCTCGTTCGCATTCGGCGATGCGCTCGCCAGCGGCGCGCTCGCGGCCATCCTCCCGCGCTATCGCGCTGCCGATCTCGATCTCCAGGCCGTATACCCAAGCACGCGCCATATCCCGCTGCGCGTTAGGCGCTTCGTCGACCATCTCGTCGACACCTTCGGGGACGACCCGGCCTGGGACCGCCCTCACTCCGCAGCGAAACAGACGAGCGAAAGAAGCTAAAAAAAGCGAATTAAGCGCTTCGTCCCATCGTCATTCGACTCGGGATTTTCCCTGAGTCACCTTCTTCATCGCTGCATTGCACGATTCCCGTTTATTTCCGATAGGGCGGCCTTCCCCTGCCCTTAGATCGGATTGCCTTTTTCGCAATGCATCCAACGCGCGTCCTTGACTCCTTTCCCTCGCGCTGCTGTACTAAATCCACACAGTTGATTTAATCGAGCGGCGTGATCCGATGCGCTGCCAATTCGTTGTTAATCACCCGGAGGAGAGCGTTCGATGAAAACCCGTCCCTATCTGGTCGCCGCCCGGCATTTGATGCTCGGCGCCGCCGCGGCCTCGGTCTTGTGCGCCGGCGCGGCGCTTGCCGAAGAGCCGATCGTCGGCCTGATCACGAAAACCGACACCAATCCGTTCTTCGTGAAGATGAAGCAAGGCGCGCAGGCTGCCGCCCAGAAAGACGGCGCGAAACTGCTGACTGCCGCCGGCCGGTTCGACGGAGACAACTCCTCGCAAGTCACCGCGCTCGAAAATATGACGACGGCGGGCGCGAAGGCGATCCTGATTACGCCGAGCGATACGAAGGCCATCGTGCCGTCGATCCAAAAAGCGCGCGCAGCCGGCGTGATGGTGATCGCGCTCGACACCCCCACCGATCCGCAAAACGCCACCGACGGGTTGTTCGCCACGAACAACTTCAAGGCAGGCGAGCTGATCGGTCAATACGCCCGCAAGGCGCTCGGCAATAAGCCCGCCAAGATCGCGACGCTCGACCTTGCGCCGGGCATCTCGGTCGGCATCTTGCGGCACAACGGCTTCCTGCAAGGCTTCGGCATCAAGGCGGGCGATCCGAGCATCGTTTGCAGCCAAGACACGCGCGGCGATCAATCGAAAGGTCAAGCGGCGATGGAAAACTGCTTGCAGAAATCGCCCGACATCAACGTCGTCTACACGATCAACGAGCCCGCCGCGGCCGGCGCCTATCGCGCGCTCCAGACCGCGGGCAAAGAGAAGAACGTACTGATCGTGTCGATCGACGGCGGCTGCGAAGGCGTGCGCAACGTCAAGGCGGGCCAAATCGCGGCGACCGCGCAGCAATACCCGCTCAAGATGGCCGCGCTCGGCGTCGATGCCGGCGTCGAATACGCGAAGAGCGGCAAGAAAGTAAGCGGCTATACCGACACGGGCGTCACGCTGATTACGGACAAGCCGATGTCCGGCGTCGATAGCAAAGACACGAGCTTCGGCTTGCAGAACTGCTGGGGCCAGTAAGGTAGTTCGGCGGGCGGCGCGCGGGCGAAGCTTCGTCGTCGCGCCGGCTCTGTCAGTCATTTCGATCGTAGGAGAAGACGCATCATGACGACTCAATCAGCCGGCCCGCTGGCGCCGGCACCCGCTCCCCATTCGCACGGACATCGCATGCCGAGCCTGGCGGAGGCCGGTCCGTTGATCGCGCTCATCGCCGCGTGCGCCTTCTTCGTCTCGCAGAGCCATCGCTTCCTATCGTTTCAGAATTTCTCGCTGATCCTTCAGCAAACGATCGTCGTTGCCGTCATCGCCATCGGCCAAACGCTCGTCGTACTGACGGCCGGCATCGATCTGTCGTGCGGCATGGTGATGGCCTTCGGCTCGATCATCATGACCAAGTTCGCGGTCGTGCTCGGCATCCCGCCCGTGCTCGCCATCTTGTGCGGGATCGCGGCCAGCGCCTTGTTCGGGCTCCTGAACGGCGTGCTCGTCACGCGCGTGAAACTGCCGTCGTTCATCGTGACGCTCGGAACGCTGAACATCGCGTTCGCCTTGACGCAGCTCTACTCGAACGCCGAGACGGTCTCGAATCTACCCGCCGCGATGATGTTCCTCGGCAACACGTTCCGAGTCGGGCCGGCTGAGGTCACGTACGGCACGGTGCTCGCGCTTTTCATGTACCTGGCCGTTTGGTTCGTACTCCGAAATACGGTACCGGGCCGTCACTTATACGCGCTCGGCAACAACCCCGAAGCGGCGCGCCTCATGGGCCTCTCGTCGCAACGGATTTTGCTGACCGTCTACTCGCTGTCCGGCGCGATCTACGGCATCGCCGCGTTGCTGCTCGTCTCGCGTACCGGCGTGGGCGACCCGCAGGCCGGCCAGACCGACAACCTCGACAGCATCACCGCCGTGGTGCTCGGCGGCACGAGCCTCTTTGGCGGACGCGGATCGGTGGTGGGTACCCTGCTCGGCGCGCTGATCGTCGGCGTGTTCCGCAACGGGCTCACGTTGATCGGGGTCTCGTCGGTCTATCAAGTACTGATCACCGGCATCCTCGTGATTCTCGCCGTGGCGGCCGATAAGCTTACGCACCGTAAAGGCTGATCGAGCCTGCACTTGCAACCGCATTCGTACCCGAACTCGTATTCGCCAAGGAAACGTCATGTCGACCTCAAGCTCTCGCGCAGCGACTCCCGTGCTGCAAGCACGCGGCCTCGTGAAGCGCTACGGACAAGTGACCGCGCTCGACGGCTGTGATTTCGAAGTCATGCCCGGCGAGATCCTCGCCGTGATCGGCGATAACGGCGCCGGCAAATCGTCGCTGATCAAAGCGCTGTCGGGCGCGACCGTCCCGGACGACGGGGAGATTCTGCTCGACGGGGCCCCCGTGAAGTTTCGCAGCCCGCTCGATGCGCGCGAAAAAGGCATCGAAACGGTCTACCAGGAGCTCGCCGTCGCGCCCGCGATGACCATCGCCGAGAACCTGTTCCTCGGCCGCGAACGGCGCATGCCCGGCTGGCGCGGCTCGCTGCTCAAAATGATCGACAAGCGCCGCATGCTCGACGAGGCCACCTCGCACATGAAGGATTTGCAAATCGGCATTCGATCGATGCGCCAGCCCGTCGAAACGCTTTCGGGCGGGCAGCGCCAAGGCGTCGCGGTGGCGCGCAGCGCCGCGTTCGCCAGGCACGTGGTCATTCTCGACGAGCCGACCGCCGCGCTCGGCGTGAAGGAAGGCAACATGGTGCTGGAGCTGATTCGGCGCGTACGAGATCGCGGCCTGCCCGTCATTCTCATCAGCCACAACATGCCGCACGTGTTCGAGATTGCCGATCGCATTCACATTCAGCGGCTCGGACGGCGCGCCGCGCTCGTCAATACGAAGGACATTCATATGTCCGACGCCGTCGCGATCATGACGGGTGCCAAGCAAGCCGACGTCCGGGCCATCGCATAACGGCTCGCCCGAGCGGCGCTACGCACGGCGTAGTACTGTTCGAGGCGAATTCAATGATCGAAGAAGGCCATATGAACGCGCGAACGCATCCGCATGCGACGAGGACGGTCGGTTCGAACCAAGTCGGCATGCGGCAATTCAACGAGCGAATCGTGTTGCAAGCGATTCGCTTGCACGGGCCGCTGCCGAAGGCCGACGTCGCCCGGCTCACTCGGCTGAGCATGCAAAGCGTGTCCACCATCGTCGATCGGCTCATCGACGACGGTCTACTGGCCAAGCAGGCCCGTGTGCGCGGACGCATCGGCCAGCCGTCGGTGCCGATCGCGCTGAGGCCCGACGGCGCATACACGATCGGGATCAAGGTGGGCCGCCGCAGCCTCGATGTACTGGCCATGGATTTCACGGGGCACGTATGCACGCGCGACGTGCTCGAGTATGCGTATCCCGATCCCGAGATGTTGTTCCCCGCGCTAGAGGGCAAGCTTGCGCGCGTGACGGGCACGCTCGGCGCGCATGTCGATAAGGTCGTCGGCATCGGCGTGGCCGCGCCGCTCTGGCTCGGCGGATGGCGCGACTTTCTGGGCGCGCCGCCCGCTGCGCTCGAGGCTTGGAACGCAATCGATATCAGCGCGCGCATCGCCGCGTTGACGGGGCTACCCGTTGAATTCGCGAAGGATACGACCGCAGCTTGTGCCGCCGAGCTGGTCATGGGTCAAGGGCGCGGAATTCGATCGTTCCTGTATCTCTTCGTCGGTACGTTCATCGGCGGCGGCCTCGTGATCGACGGGCGCTTGCATGCCGGCCCCCACGGCAACGCCGGAGCCGTCGGCTCGATGCCGCTCGCGCTAGGCAACGGATACGCGCCTCGGCAATTGCTGCATACGGCGTCGGGGTTCGTGCTGGAGCAACGGTTTGTCGCTGCGGGGGTGCCGGCGGCGGCGGCGCACGATCATCGCGCACTGAACGCCGACGTCTGGGCCGTTACCGAACGATGGCTCGACGAAGCCTGCCCCGCCATCGCGATGACGATTGCAAGCTCGACGGCCTTGCTCGACTTGGACGCGATCGTCATCGACGGCGAGGTGGACCGTCAGCTCGTGCGCGAGATCATCCGGCGCACGCAACGCGAACTCGATCGAATCGAATGGGAAGGGATGGTCAGACCGCAACTGATCGAAGGAACCATCGGCGCGGATGCGAGAGCGATGGGCGGTGCGATTTTGCCGCTCTACGCACACTTCGCGCCGATGCACGAGTTGTTTTTAAAGGACTGAGGAGACGTTCGACCGCCGGCTCAGTTGACGAAGGGGTCGTGCAGCCAGCCTCCGCAACCGTCGCCGCCGCCTCCGCCGCCGCCATGGCCTCCGTCGTCGCCACCGTCATCGCCGTCGGCGCATTTCTCGCAGTTGCAGAAGATGTTGAAAGGCATGTGGTACACGACCGGCGCTTGCTGTAGCACCTTGGATTCCCAGTAGACGTCCGTGATTTGCGCACGCACGATTTTCTGCGTCACCGGATCGACATGCCAACTATTCACCGTCTCGACGACCTGCTTCGGAGGGGTGATGTTCTGCGCGCCGCTATTGATGACGAACCCTCTGATAAACGGGCGATAGGCGACGGCCGGTTTCGCTTCGACAACTCCGTCCGAACGAACCGGCGGCATATGCACATCGGCGGGCACACCGTCGGCGATGCCCCCCATCGATAGCGATTGAATGCGCCAACGAATCCGGTTTCCCGGTTTGCCGAAGACTCGAAACTCGGAGCCGCCTTCGCCTTGCGAGTCCCACCAAGTGGAGACCATGTAGACGTAGCCGACACCTTGAGCATGAGGGCCGAGCGGAACGTAATCGCTGAAGCTCACGTGATCGCGGGCCTTATTGACCCCGTAATGATAAATAATGCGCGGGGCATCGACCAAAACGGCGACATCGATAATCTCCGGGTAAAACCTTGCCAACGTCGACATAATCTCCTCCTGTCAGTCGGATAAAGCGACGATTGAAACTACGGGATCGAATAGAACGCGACAGCATCGACAACGTTAGATCAGTCGAAAATATGGCGATAGGTCAGCCTTCGATCCGCAAGAAAGAAGTCCCGGAATATGAGAACGATCGATGGTCGAATGCAGCATTGACGCGGTGAGGGAACCTATGCGCCGGTCAAAATGCGCATAGGCCGCGAATGATCCCACCTAGCTGCCGAAGTACGGCGAGCAGAAGCCGGCGGGCCCGACACAGCTCGGTTGCATCGGCATGGGAGACGGTGATCGCGATCCGGAGGAACCGCTTTGCGCGACGCCGCCGACGTCCTGCTGGGTCGAGCTGCCGTCGCCTTGCATAGCGGCTTTCGCCTCGGCAGCTTGAATATCGGCGGGGTAGTTCAGGTCGTCGCCGCGAGCCGGGTTGTAGCCCGCTTGCTCGACCCGGATTAGATCCGCAAGCACTTCGGCTCGCGTTAGCGGATGGCTCGCCTGCGCGAAGCTCGATACCGGCGCGCCTAGGGCGGCAATAGCTAGAGCGAGAGCCCAGCGGGATGCAAACTTTGACATGATTCGTACTCCTAATTAAACGTGAGGATATCCGTGCCGCAGACAGGAGAACGTTCGTGGGCGCCGTCGTGTTGAGCACTTCCGTACTTTCGGGGGAAACGGCTCGGTCTCTGTCTACACGAACGTAAACCCGAGAACCCGGCCGTCTATTCCCGCTTTCGTCGGCGAGAAGTCGATCTATCGGCCCGGTGCGGCCTTGTGACGGGCGAGGAAGCGATCCAACTGTCCCGCGAAGACCTTTGCGTCTTGCGCCGCATACGGTCTCGGGCCGCCCGTTGCAACGCCGGAATTGCGCAATTGATCCATGACGTCGCGCATCGTCAAACGCTCTTGAATGTTGTCGCGCGTCGTCCAGTCGCCGCGTGGATCGAGCACATACGCGCCCTTCTCGAGCGCCGCGGCGGCGAGCGGGATATCGGCCGTCACGACGAGATCCCCTTGGCAGGCGAGTTCGACGATGCGATCGTCGGCCACATCGAAGCCGGATGGCACTTGCAGCGCTTTGATAAAGGGGGACGGCGGCGTACGAAGATACTGATTCGCAACTAGCGTGACGCACACTTCGGTACGCCGTGCCGCCCGAAACAGGATGTCCTTCACGACAACGGGGCAGGCGTCCGCATCGACGAGTACTTGCATGGCAGTCCGATCAAATAGCCAGGGGGCGGCCGGAAGCAGCGCGAACCGCCCGGCCCCCGACCTGCACTGCGCCGTCGAGGTATCGCGCGACGAGCGTACACGGCTGACCGAGCCGATCGCCTTGCATGAGCGTCACGCTTCGCGCGAGCGACAATGCCAATGCGCCGGCGGCGACGCCCGTGGCCGCATCTTCGAAACGCGGCTCGAGATGATTGAAATTCCGCCCCGCATAGAGGTCATCGCGCACGCGGCAATAAGCGTATATGCCCGAGACGCCGTACTTTCGGCTCCAAGCAGCGATACCCGCAAGGTCGGGATTCAAGCCATGCAGCACCGATTCGTCCGCGACCTCGACAAGCAGCTTCGCACTGCCGACCGAAGCAGGCCCGCGAATGCCGATCAGGTCCGCTTCCTGGGCACCCAACAATCGGGCGGTTTCCGTGACATCCGCATTCAACGACGCACATGGCTGCGCCTTGACGCCGATAAAAATGCATTCGTCTGCACGTTCGACGTGGAGGATCTGCCGATGAACGCTCGTGACGAACCGAATGCGTTCCATGCCAGGGTCGCGCTCGAAGAGGACGGCCGCCGCCGCGAGCGTCGCATGGAGGCACAGCGGGCTGCGGGCGTGCGGGTAGTAATAGTCGAGCTGAACTTCGCCGGAAGCATTCGTCTCCACAAAGACCGTCGCGCCTGCGTCTTGCCCGCGCGCAAACGCTTGTCTCTGTTCCTCTACTAACGTTGAGCTTTCGACCACGATCGCGGGATTTCCGCTTTTATCGGTACGGCCGAAGCAATCGATGCGATGTGTTTTCATTGAAGATCAAGCTGAAATGACAATAACCCGTGGCCAACGCGTTTGATACCGCTTCTCTTGCACGCGCTTTCGGAACGTCTCGACGCCGACGCGCGTCGGATTATGGCGAACCACCATCGCAAACAAATCGCCGAGCCCGTGCGGTGCGATGACTTCGATGGAATCGTCGGCGCGAAGCGTCAAACCGACCGACGTCGCCACCTCCGGCCATGAAGCGACGGCTTCTTGCAAAGATTCGAAAGGCGCTACGGCCTGCCCGAACTTCGATTCATACCATAAGTGCACGCCTGCCTGATTCTTGACGTCCCAGGCTAGCGCCGGATAGGCGGCAGCGAGTCGACATTCGAGTTGCCTATCGCGGTCGATCGACATGTCGGATGCGTCGAAATAGGCAACGTCGATATCGGCCAGCGCCGAGGGATCATCGAAACCGTGAAGCCTGTCCCATACGAGATTGCGGATCGCGCCCGCGCCGATGCACCACGAGGGCAAGCCCAATTCGCGGACCGCAACCAGCGCCGGCCGCAGCCAATTGGATTTTGCGGCTAGCGCAATGAGTTCGGCCGTCAACGTATCGTCGCGATCGGGGTGCATAGCGGCTTCTCCGGTTACCCTTCGACGATCGCCTTCGGCGGATAGCTTGCCAGCACGACGGACGTGGTGACGGGCCCGAACTTCGCCAATGCATCGATGGCGGCTTCGAGTTCGGCCATTTGCTCCACCACAATGCGCACGATAAAGCAGTCCTCGCCGCTGATGCGATGCGCCTCGACGATCTCGGGCATGGTGTCGAACGCGTGCAAGCAACGTTTGATCTCGGCATGCGTCGTGCGGATTCGCACCATCGCGCCGATACTGCGGCCGACGAGGCCCGGATTGACGCGTGCCGTGTAGCCCTCGATGACGCCCCGCTCCTCGAGCCGCTTGATACGCGCCGTGACCGCGGGCTGGGAAAGACCGATCAGCTTACCCAGCTCCGTATTCGTCATGCGCGCGTTGCGCTGTAACGCCTCCAAGATCCGCCAGTCAAGCCTATCCAACGTCACGGACTTTGTTTTCATTTGCAAACACCCTGAAATTCCGTCAATTCCGATGCAGACGGCCGTCAATTCATTCAATGGGCCATGTTGCCCGAATTCTTGCCCTTTTACACTCGGTACAGATTCACTCATGGAGATCTGATCAATGGATTCATCGGTTTTCGTCGTGCCCGGTATCGGCAACTCCGGCCCATCCCACTGGCAAAGCGTCTGGCAGTCCGCGCATCCCGATTGGGGGCGACTAGCAGTCGGCAATTGGGACGAGGCGGCATGCGACGCCTGGGTAGCAGCCTTGGATCGGCAGCTTCCCGACAGCGGAGCCGGGACGATCGTCGTGGCGCACAGTCTCGGATGTCTGACGGTAGCCCATTGGGCGGCTCGGTCGGCGCGCGCCATTCGAGGCGCGCTATTGGTCGCCGTGCCCGACCCCGCATCGCCGGCCTTTCCACGAGCGGCCGCGACCGGCTTCGCGCCGTTGCCGTCGTGCCGGTTGCCGTTTCCGACCATCGTCGTGTCGAGCACGAACGATCCGTACGGCAGCGTGGACCATGCACGAGCCTGTGCAGCCGCCTGGGGCAGCGAACTTGTCGAGGTGGGCGCAAAGGGGCATCTCAATGCGGACAGCAATCTAGGCGCTTGGCCTGAAGGTATTGAACTGCTCGAGCAAATCAAGCATCGCTGAGCAAAGCCGACGCTCACGGCATTCGCGGTGCCCGCCGGCAGAGATCCGCGATTCGCGTTACGCTTGGTCACCGCGGCGATACGCTATCGAAGCCAAGCGCCGGATGATCTTCGGAAAATTGCAATGACCGCACAACAGATTCAAATCGATTTCGTCTCCGACGTCGCATGCCCTTGGTGCGCGATCGGACTTTCATCGCTGCAACAGGCGCTCGCACGACTCGAGGGTGAGGTCGATGCGCAAATCGTCATGCATCCGTTCGAGTTGAACCCCTCGATGACGCCCGGCGGCCAAGACGTCGTGCAATACCTCGGCGAAAAATACGGCCGCACACCGGAGCAGATCGCCGAAACCCAAGCGATGATCCGCGAACGAGGTGCGGCCGTGGGTTTCCAGTTCGGCTCGCGCACGCGTGTCTACAACACGTTCGACGCGCATCGGCTGCTGCATTGGGCGGGAATCGAAGGCAAGCAAGTGCCGCTCAAGCAGGCCTTGCTACAGGCCTATCATACGGACGGCAAAGACCCCGCCAATCACGACGTTCTGATCGAAGCCGCGAGCTCGGTCGGCCTCGACGCCGGAGAGGCGCGCGAAGTACTCCAAAGCAATCGATACGCCGACGAGGTTCGCGCCGAAGAGCGGCAGTATCAGGCGATGGGCATTCAGTCGGTGCCGTCGGTCATTTTCAACCAGCGCTACCTCGTCAGCGGCGGACAGCCCCCCGAAGTATTCGAGCAGGCGATCAGACAGATCGTTTCCGAGTCGGCGTAATGCCGCGCCTGCCGATGCCGATTGTATTGAGTTAGGCGAGGCCGCCATCGGTCGACAAGGTAACGGCCTCCCACGTGCGGATCTCGTCGGAGAGCGCCGATAACTTGTCGCGTACCAGTCCAAGCGCGTCGCTGCCCAGCAATAAATGCGCGGGAGGACGCTCGCAATCGATGACGGCAAGCATCGCACGCGCCGCTTTTTGCGGATCGCCCAATTGCTTGCCGCTCTTTTCCTCGCGCGCCTTGCGAATCGGATCGAAGATTTCATCGTAGTCCGCGATCGCTCGCGGCGTCCTCATCATTGACCGCCCTGCCCAATCGGTGCGAAACGAACCCGGCGCCACGGCGGTGACGGCAATGCCGAACGGTTTCACTTCTTTGCCGAGGCTTTCCGAAATCCCTTCCAGCGCGAACTTACTCCCGCAGTAATAGGCGATTCCCGGCATCGTGATGTGGCCGCCCATCGACGTCATGTTCAAGATTCGGCCGCTGCGGCGTTCCCGCATGAACGGAAGAACGGCTTTCATCATCGCGACCGCGCCGAACACGTTGACGTCGAACTGCCGGCGCATTTCCGAGAGCGGCGATTCCTCCATGATGCCCTCGTGGCCGTACCCCGCGTTGTTGACCAACACGTCGATCGGCCCCACGTCCGCTTCGATGCCCGCGACGATGCCGTCGATGGCATCGAAGTCGGTCACATCTAGCACGCGTGCGAACGCGGCGTGTGCAGAGAGCGACTCGAATGCGTCTTTCGCCTGTGCGCTTCTAACGGTCCCGACGACCTTATGCCCCGCCGCCAGCGCCTCGTTGGCAAGCGCTCGGCCGAAGCCGCTGCTGACGCCGGTGATCAGCAAAGTTTTACTCGATGACATCGAAGTTGCTCCGGAATATCGATAGGAGCGTGCATACTAGTCTCATCGGCGAGGTCAAATAAGCCACATTCCCCTGCTTTTCTTGCATAAACCTATGAGTACGAAGCGCACGACGACGGATCGCCCCCTTGGCTCCCCGCGCGGCCCCAAAAGACGGATCGTCGCGCTATTGCGCGAGTTGGCTCCCGAAGAAGGCTACAACCTGACGCCGTTGCCGAGCGTCCGCATCCTCCGCTCGAACCGGGCGCTATCGCGCACCCCGGTGTTATACGACCCCGGCATCGTGATCGTTTGCCAAGGATGCAAACGCGGCTACTTCGGCGATCGACTCTATCTCTACGACGAGCATCACTACTTGGCTGTCTCCGTACCCGTCCCGTTCAGTATGGAAACCGATGCGACGGCCGAGCGCCCCCTGCTCGCCCTGTATCTGCACCTCGACTTTTCGACGGCGGCCGAACTGGCGGCGCAAATCGACGCCGAAGGCGCAACGATATCCGCGCAAGCGCCCCAAAGCATGATGTCGACGCCGATCGACGAGACGATGCAGGGGTCCGTGTTGCGCTTCTTGGAAGCGATGAAGGCGCCTTTAGAGGCGGCGGTACTGGGGCCGAGTCTATTGCGCGAGTTGTATTTCCGCGTGCTTACCGGCCCGCAAGGCGGCGCGATGCGAGAGGCTCTATCGATGCGCGGACAATTCGGGAGGATAGGCAAATCGCTGCGGCTGATCCATGCCGGCTATGCCGGATCGCTCGATGTCGCGCAACTTGCGCAAGAAGCGGGGATGAGCGTGCCGAGTTTCCATAGCCATTTCAAGGCGATCACGCGGGTGTCGCCGATGCAGTACGTGAAGGCGACGCGTTTGCACCAAGCCCGCTTGTTGATGGTGCGCCAGGACCTAACCGCGGAGGCGGCGAGCCAGGCCGTGGGTTATACGAGCCCTTCGCAATTCAGTAGAGAGTTCAAGCGTCTATTCGGCCTGACGCCGGCGGCCGAGGCCAAGCGTATGAGAGACAGCTTTGCGATTCCGGAGGCGTTCGCCGATTCGGCCTTTGTCTCGTCGCATTGACCTCGCGCGTATCGCCAGGGCAGATATGCGTGTGCGTTTAATCCGGCGTGTCCGGTATCTTGTCGCCGATCACATCGAACCACGACGTTCCAATTCCGGAAGCTTGAAGATAGTCAGAAACCACCCAACAACTATACTCCAGGTATCCCGAGCTGAAATATAGCGAAATTTGTTGATTTTTCACCTGCCACGCGACGAGTTGCGAGGAGTTGCTTAGCACTAAATAATTGTCTTCGTCCAGCCCGATTTGGCGAAAATCGGCAGTCAGCGTCTTAGCTTGCGTATCCAACACGAAGTCTATGCGAGGAATCATCCCGTTCACGCCGACCATAAAACGATCGCCATCCCGCGATACATAATTCTGACCCGCAGTTTTGATCCGATAATAATTCGGCTCGACGATCGCGTCTTCCGGCGGCGGGGAATACTGAAGCTGGAATTTATACTGAGTCATTTAAACATCCCCTCTATCTATTGGACCGAGAACCCGGCATCGAACACAACGCTATCGTGGCCGAGGTTCGAAAAGATTCTCTTATCCGTTGTACAAGACGGGGATGGGTCGTCACAAGTTTTTACTGGCCACGATCAGTGAAAATCTAGCGCCGACTGGCCAACGTACTAGCTATTGAGAGTCACGACGCGCTCGCGCCTTTCGAAGGAAAGCTCATCGTTCGCGGGGGCGAGCGCATACGAGTGCTTCACAGCCACCCCGCCGCCTTGAACCGCCACCAAAGAATCACGTCGATCGCGAGCATCGCCGCGAGGCAAACCGGATACCCATAGGCGTAATGCAGCTCGGGAATGCTTTGGAAATTCATTCCGTAGATGCCCGCGATCATCGTCGGCACGGCAAACAGCGCGGCAAACGCACCAAGGCGCTTCGTCACCTCGTTTTCGGCGAGCGAGATCATGCCGAGATTCACCTGAATCGCCGTCACGATCATTTCGCGGCGGCCTTCGATCGTCCGTACGATCCGTTCGAGGTGGTCGTATACGTCGCGGAAATACGCACTCATGCCTACGCACACTTGCGGAATGCGCCCGCCCGTCAACTTGCCGACGCTCTCGAGCAACGGCGCGATATGGTGCTGTAGCGAAACGAGTCTGCGCTTGAGCGAATACAGGTCTTCGATAATGGCGCGCGATGCCGCCAAGTTATGTTTCTCGAAGATACGGTCTTCGATTTCCTCGAGCTTCGCTCCGAGTGCTTGCAGGATCGGGAAATAGCGATCGACGACGCCGTCGATGAGCGCATACAGCACAAAGCCCGCGCCTGCCCTAAGCAAATCGGGCTGCCGCTCGCATCGCGCGCGCACGTCTTGGAAGCCGTGGACCGTTCTATTACGCACCGACAAGACGTAGTTGGGACCGACGAACACATCGACTTCGCCGATCAGCAATTCGTTGTCGTCGTCCATCTCGATCGTATGCAACACCGCGAACAGCGATTCGCCGTACTCCTCGATTTTCGGGTGCTGATGCCCATGGCGAACGTCCTCGACGGCAAGCTCGTGCAACCCGAACTCCTCCTTCATCGTTTCCAGTTCGCCGGGCTCGGGATCCTTGAGCGCGACCCAAACGAAACAGTCGGGTTTGGCGACGTAATCGCTGATTTCGTGAATTTCGATGTCGGCGAGCTTCTTGCCGTCCTGGTAAGCAGCGCAGTTGATCAACATGCTTCGATACCTTCGAGCGAGCGCGGGGGAATCAAGGGTTTGGCCGGACCGGGGCGCCGGGGCAAACGAGCATATTAGCCGACGCCCTTATCGAAGCCGACGAACATGCGCCATTTCGCGCGAAAAACGACCTCGGAGCGAAAGAACGATGAGTAAGTTTTTCGATGCGCGTCACCGCAGTGCCCTGTACGATAGCGCGGCCGGCAAACCGAAAGCGTGCGTCATCGAGAAAAGCTGTGGGCGCACCGCCGGAATAAAAAGGAGAAGCTCCCCGATGAAAACTCCACGTACCCTTTATGGTGCCGCGGCGATGGCGCTATGCGCGGCGCTTCTGCAAGCCTGCGGCGACGGCTCGTCCAATCCCGCATCCGCACAAGCGGTCGCCGCTCGGCAACAGGCCGCTGCAACGCGTTGGACGCCCGTCGCATCCGATACGTGGCAGTGGCAACTTCAGGGCAAGATCAACACGTCGTATGACGTGAAGATCTACGACATCGATTTATTCAACACCGATACGGCGACGATCAAGTCGCTGCAAAACGCGGGACGCAAGGTAGTCTGTTACTTCTCGGCAGGCAGCTCCGAAAACTGGCGGCCCGACTTCAGCGAGTTCAAGGCCAGCGATATGGGCAATCCACTCGATCCGGAATGGGTCGGGGAAAATTGGCTCGACATCCGCTCCGACAATGTCCGCTCGATCATGAAGCAACGTCTCGATCTCGCGGTATCGAAGGGCTGCGACGGCGTCGAGCCCGACAATGTCGACGGCTATACGAACGATCCCGGCTTCCCTTTGAGCGCGCAAGATCAAATCGACTACAACACGTTCCTCGCGAACGAGGCGCATAGCCGCAATCTCGCGGTTGCGCTCAAGAACGACATGGATCAACTCGATCAGCTCGAGCCGCTGTTCGACTTCGCCATCAACGAGGAATGTCATGAACAGAACGAATGTAATTACGGCGCGTTCACCTCGGACAACAAGCCGGTCCTGAACGCGGAGTACGCCCAGAAGTACCACACGGCGAGCGAGCAGAGCGCACTTTGCGCGGCGGCCCATGCGGCGAACCTGCGCACGCTCGTGCTCGCGAAAAAACTCGACGACAGCTATCGGTTTAGCTGCGACGCTTCGTAGACGGCCTTCCGTTTAGGCAACATCGCGCGGCGCGCGCTGCAATATAAGCGGCGCGCGCCATATCTGCGCGAGCAGCACGCCGGCAAGCGCCACGCCACCGCCGATCAGATGGTGCGCATGCAAGTGCTCGCCGAGCACGCCGACAGCGAGCGCCGCCGTGAAGACGGGCAGCAAGTTCATGTAGAGGCTGCAACGGCTCGGCCCGAGGTGCTTGACCCCCTGCATCCAGAAAAACGGAAGCACGACCGATGCGAGGGAGCCGGCGTAGCCGATGAGCGGCAAGCTTGCGCGCGTGGGCAAGACCTCGGCGAGCGGAAGACGCGAAAGCGGAAGCAGCATGAAGACGAGCGCGGCGATCGCTTGGAAATAGGTGGACTGCCAAGACGGCAAGCCAACATGCCAGCGCTTGAGCAACACGCCGTAGAGCGCATAGGCGCTGCTCGCGCACAGCATCAACAAGTCGCCTGCGTGAACGCCTCCGGCGAGTAAGGTCGCAGGATGTCCCGCTGTGATGAGCCACAGCAGCCCCGCGAACGAGAGCAGCCCGCCGGCCACCATGCCCGCCGTCGGGGTCTCGCCGAGCAGCGCCACCGCGAGCAACATCGTCAAGAGCGGCACGAGCGCCGTCATGATCGCCATATTGGCGGCTGTCGTCGTTTTCGCCGCCTCGTACGATAAGCACTGAAACAGCGCCATCGCCAGCAAGCCAAGAAATGCAAGCTTCGGCAATTGCGGCACGATGGCGGCCCGGTTGCGCCAAGCCGCCGCGGGCACGAAGACGCTCATCAATACAACGGCCAGCACGAGGCGCCAAAACGTAATGGCGTACGGATGAATCGTGTGCGCGGACAACCGCGACACCACGACGTTGCCGGACCACAATGCGATGGCGACGATGGGAAAAAGCGCATGGAACGCGCGACGCGGAGCAGTCAAGGGCATGGGGCCTCCAAAAGTACATCCCTGGGTGGATGATTCGATGAGCCACGAGGATGCGGGCCACAGACAAGGTCTGTCTCACGCTAGAATGGCAACGCTTGTCGCAAAACTGCCAACCAAAGCCGAAGCCAAAACCAAAACCGCCTGCCGTCGGACAGCTCGATGAAGCATCTCCCCGCGCCGGACGTGCACCTCCCCTTCGAAGACACGCCGATGCCGGTCGCAGCCCTTGCGGCCGACTATCCGCATGGCGCGTTCGTCGCCACGCACAGCCACCGGCGTGCGCAGTTGCTCTATGCAGTGGAGGGCGTGATGTTGATCGAGGCGCAGGCGGGCCGATGGGTCGTACCGCCCACGCGCGCGGTCTGGCTCGATGCGGGGCTCGAGCACACCGTTCGGATGAGCGGCAACGTACGCATGCGCACCGTGTTCGTCGAACCCGGCGCCGCGCGCGATCTGCCTCGCGGCAATTGCGTGGTGGAAGTGCCGCCGCTCTTAAGGGAATTGATTCTGGATGCCGTGCGCATCCCGCTCGATTACGCGCCCGCAAGCCGCGACGACTTGCTCATGCGTCTGTTGCTGGCCGAACTCACGGTGACGCAGCGCCTCCCGCTCTATCTTCCCTGGCCTACCGATGCGCGTTTGCGCTCGCTATGCGAGGCGATCCTCGACGCGCCCGATGCGCCGCATGAAATCGCCGCTTGGGCACGAACGCTATCGATGGCGGAACGCTCGTTGCATCGCGCGTTTCAGCGCGAAACCGGAATGACGCTCGGGCGGTGGCGACGGCACGCACGTCTTTTCCTAGCGCTCGAACGTCTCGCGCACGGTGAAAAGATCGTCGCCGTCGCGCTCGATCATGGCTACACGAGCCAAAGCGCGTTCGCCGCAATGTTCAAGCGCCATTTCGGCATCGCCCCGTCCGCGTTCTATCGGTGAACCGCATGAAACCGGGGCCGCCGGACGAAGGCAGGTTGGACGCTCCTCTGCTTCACCCAGTACCTTGCATAAAACAATACTGCCTGCTACAGTTCGAACCATGTCAAACCAAGTACCTTGCGATGCATAGCACAGAGCACGGCCGATTCGTTCGACCCCGCGGCACATGAAGACCCAACTGAAAAAAGGCACGCTCGATATGTGCGTCCTGGCCGTTCTTGCGCGCGGCGACAGCTACGCCTACGAGCTCGTCTCCACCCTGTCGAAAACGATGGAGATCAGCGAAGGCACGATTTATCCGCTGATGCGCCGGCTGCAAGCCGAAGCATGGGTATCGACCTACCTCGTCGAATCCACGTCCGGACCGCCGCGCAAGTACTACACGTTGACGGACCTGGGCCGGCGCAGCCTGCAAGAGATGGAAGTGGAATGGCGCGATTTTGTCGACGAAGTGAACAGTGTGCTCGGCTGGCCCGGCATGAAACAAGACGAGAGGGAAGGTCAATGAAGCAGGACGCATTTATCCAGCGGTTGCGGCAAGGCCTGGCCAACCTGCCCAAACAGGAAGTCGAGGAAATCGTCGCCGACTACCGGGAATATATCGGCGATGCGATCGCCGCCGGCCGCAATGAAGAGGAAGTCATCGCCGCGCTCGGCGATCCGGACAAACTGGCACGCGAGATCAAAGCCCAGGCGACCTACCGGCAATGGCAGGCGCGCCGCTCGTTCGGCAATCTCGCTCGCGTCGTCGCGTCGATCGCCGGGCTAGGGTTGCTGAATCTCATTCTGCTCGTACCGTTCATGCTTTACCTGCTGCTGCTGACGGCGGGCTATATGGTGTCGGTCGCATTCGCGCTCGGCGGCCTCGTCGCCGTAGTCGGCATCGGCAGCCATCAACTGTTCGGCTGGCCCGCATCGGATAAGCCCTCCTTGCACATCAGCGCGAACGCGTCGCACGCGGCCTCCGGCGATGACGAAGCCTCCGATCAAGTGCCGAACGTCGATAACGTCAAACTCGACGGTCAACACTTCGTCCTTAAGCTCGACGACGGCAGCGAAGCATCGATCGTCACGCATCATGGCGTCGTCACGCTGAAGAAGGAGGACGGAAAGACGAAGATCGTCGCCGTCGGCAAAGGTGCGGAAACGCTGCTGACCGAGATCGGCGACGGTACTTACCGTATCGCAACGCACGATGTAACCGCGATGACGATCAAGGACAGCGACGGCAAAACGGTATCGGTCGCCCACGAGGGCGATAAAGATTCGGCACTGGTCTGGGACGTCAGCGACGACGAAGGTGCCGATCATGTCCAGTTCCAGCAAGGCGATCACGGTGAAATGGGCCGGCTCGCCGTACGCAGCGGGAAAGAATCGGTCGTCATCGACGCGAACAAGGGCCTCACCGTCAACGACGCCCACGACCGAATCCATATCGTGGCGCCGCTCGGCTGGTCGCTCGGCGCCATCTCGTTCGCCACCGCGCTGGCGATGCTCGTCGGCGGCGTACTCGGACTCATCGCCTGCATCTGGTTGACGCGCTTGACCTGGCTCGCGTTGTCCCGCTACGTGCATCGCCAGATCGCCGCCCTCTCCGCTCGACTCGAGGAACAAGGACAAACATCGTAATACCCGCTTCATGCGGGACCAGCCATCGCCACATTATGGCTGGCCCTTAACTAGTTAGTAGTCCTATACAATTTCACTGACGTTACATCGAAAGAAAGGAATCGCCATGAGCCTGCACTATCTCGCCGATGTCTCCAAAACCGCCCAGCGGCGGCCCGCGCCGGTACCCGCACGTCTCGACGGACTGCAACTCGATGCCATGTTCATCCTCGATTGGCTCGAAACGGGCTGGCGCGCGGTTCGAGCCCAGCCGCTGCTTTGGCTCGGCACGTTCCTCGCCTGCGCCGCATTCGCCGTCGCCTGCAAGCATCTGCCGCTGCTTCGCCCCATGATCGTGCTGATCGCTCCGCTTGTCGTGGGCGGTCTCATGATCGCGCAAGAGCGCGTGCGGATCGGCCGGCCCGCACGGGTAGGCGACATCGTTGCCGCGGTCGCGCATCACTATTACGCCCTGCTCGCGATCGGACTATCCAGCGCGGCACTGATCGTGATCGGGTATGTGCTCTCGGCCATCGTCGTCGACGCATCGGTGCTGAAGTCGTTCGTCACGAGCGGCGCGCATCACCTCTCGATCAGCTACGGCGGCCCCGGCTTGCGCGGCACGATAGCCACGCTCGTCGCGCTGCCGATCTTTACCGTCGCGCTCGCGGCCGCTTGGTTCGCACCCGCGCTCGTCGTATTGCGCGATAGCGCGCCGCTCGACGCAATGGCGGCCAGTTTGCACGGTACCATTCGCAACTGGCGCACCACGCTCATCTACGTCGTGGCCGTGGCCGATGCGGTGTTGCTGGCCCATCAAGTGCCGCTGCTCGCCTCGTCGCTCGTACTGCTTGCGCCGATGCTGCTGACCATCTATGGCGGCTACCGCGATCTGTTCGCGGCGCCTGCCTCGACCCTTAAGCAATGATTCGATTCGACGATCTGACGGTGTTCGTACTCGCGGCCGACAACGGCAATATGTCGGCCGCCGCCCGCTTGCTCAACATCGCCCCCGCCGTGGCGAGCGCCGCCATCAAGCGCCTCGAGGCCGAACTCGGCGTACGCCTGTTCGCGCGCTCCACGCGCAGCCTGCGACTGACCTCCGACGGCGCGCGCTATGTCGAATTCGCCCGCAACGCACTCGCCGAGTTGCGCGCCGGACATGATGCACTCATGCAAGAAAGGGAGGCGCTACACGGGACGCTGACAATATCGATCCCGTCCGACCTCGGGCGCAACGTCTTGACGGATTGGCTCGATGTATTCATGGTGCAACATCCCGCGCTCGCGCTGAACGTGCGAATCGGCGATATGCGCGTGGATATGTTCCGGCAACCCGTCGATGCCGCCGTTCGTTACGGTGTGCCCGACGATTCGACGCTCGTCGCCGCGCCGCTCGCGCCCGACAATCGGCGCGTCTTGTGCGCGTCGCCCGCCTATTTCGCGCGCCACGGCAAGCCGGCTTCGCTCGAGGAGCTGTTTGGACACAACTGCCTGCGCCTGGCGCTCAGCGAAGCGATGCACGATCGTTGGACGTTCGAAAAGAACGGCGACGAACGGGTGATCAAAGTGACGGGAAACCGGATCAGCGACGACGGCGAACTCGTACGCCGCTGGGCGGTGGCGGGACAAGGGCTCGCCTACAAATCGCGCCTCGATGTGCTGGCGGATTTACGGGCGGGACGCCTCGAGACGGCGCTCGACGACTGGCTCGGCGAGCGTGCGCCCGTCAACCTCGTCAGCACGCACCGGCTAGCACTCACGCCGGCGCTTAGCCGCTTGCGCGATTTTCTACAGGAACGAATGCGGGCGTACGTGGCGCAAAGCGAGGCGGACTAGCCGCCTTGCCTCGTTCGGATGCGCGACACGGCGCGCATCGGGCTCACCTATTGCAGATTCGCCTGCATCTCGTTCGAGACGATGTACTTCAATACATCGTCCGTGCGCCCGCTCGAGACGAGCTGTTCCGCCGTCTTGTACTCGAATTCCGACAACGGCTCATTGCGATACCAAAAGAGCGCTTGCTTCACGCAGCCTTGAATATCGGTAGCCGCACGAATGACGCGCAGCGCCTCGCGCAAGAAACGCTGCACGCTCTCCGAGGCCGGCGTCCGGCTCAGCGTATTGCGGTGCACGCCCGCCTGCCGCGCCAATGTCTGCATGTCGATATGCAGCGCCTCCGAAAAACGCCGCGCCGATACGATCGGCGCCGCGAACGCGGGATCCCGCAGCGAACTCATGAATTGTTCGAAGCTCTCGCCTTGCGCGATATCCTCCACTACGACCGTCGAGTTCATCTCTTGTACCTCGCATCCTTCATGCACACGCGGTGCACGAACACGGCAGCGATCGAGCGCTGAACCACGGCGCCTGCCGCCCTGTCGATTCGAAACGCGCCGCCCCATCAAGCCTCATGCCCGATGCGGCGGCGCACTGCTTCACTCAATCACCGCATCATTGCTTCGCCACCTGCTGCGCATCGGCCGCCTTCATGTCACCCCAGCCGCCGCCAAGCGCGCGGATTAGGTTGACCGTCGCCACGGCCTGCGATCCCGCCAACTGGCTCGCCTGACGTTGCGCTTGCAGCGTCGTGCGTTGGCTGTCGAGTACGTCGAGGTAGTTCACCTCGCCTTCGCGGTATTGCGCTTCAGACAGATGCTGTGCCCGCGCGGCCGCATTCACGGCATCGTTTTGGGCGCGAATCTGATCGTCGAGCAATCGAAGGTCCGACAAACTATCCTCAACCTCGCGGAACGCGGTCAGAACCTGCGAGCGATAGTTCGCCACCTGTTCGTCGTACTGCGCGCGCGCCTGCGCGAGTTCGGCCTTGCGCCGGCCGCCGTCGAAGATCGGCAGCGTAAGCGCCGTCCCGGCGAACGGCCCGAGCAAGAACGTCCGGCTCGACCATTGGAACAACTGGCTCAAACCCGACGACTCGTAGCCGAAGGCCCCCGTCACGTTCAGTTGCGGGAAAAACGCCGACTTCGCCAAGCCCACGCGCGCATTGGCCGCCGCCATCGCACGCTCCGCCGCCGAGATGTCCGGACGGCGTTCGAGCAACCCGGAGGGCAAGCCCGCCGGTACGCGTGCGAGCACGGGCTCGAGCGGCTGCTGCGGGAAGGAGAACTCGGCGGGCGGCTTGCCGAGCAGCACCGCCAGCGCATGCTCGGCCGCGGCACGCTGGCGCTCGACGCCGGCGGCTTCCGAGCGCGCGGTCGCGAGCGAATTGGTAGCTTGCTGAAGATCGAGCTCGCTGACTTCGCCCGCATCGTAACGATGCTTGACGAGCTTGAGCCCCTCTTCGCGCGATGCCACCGTCTTGCGATACAGATCCTGCTCCGTATCGAGTTCGCGCAGCGAGAAGTAGTTCGACGCCACGTCCCCTTGCAGCGCGAGCTGTACGGAACGGAACAACGCTTCTTGCTGCTGCGAATCCGCACGTGTGGCCGCGACGTTATCGCTGACACGGCCGAACAGCGGCGCCTCGTAAGAGGCCGTCGCCTGGGCGCGCCAGAGCGTCATCGGCGGCACGTACGCGTTTTGCGGCAGCGATTGTGAAGCGGGCGACACCCGCTCGCGCGTCGGGCCGAAGCCCGCGTCGAGTTCCGGGAACCAAGCCGAGCGTGCGGCATTGAGCGAAGCACGCGACTCGCGCACGCGCGCCGCAGCCGCCTTCAGGCTTTGGTTTTCCGCGAGCGCTTGGTCTTCGAGCTTGTTCAACGTCTCATCGCCGAAGACCGTCCACCATTGGCCGCGCTCCAAGACTTCCGAAGGCTGCGCGCTCTTCCAGGTCCCCGCTTCCGAGGCCGGAAGCGGCGCTTCCTTGAACGCGGCAGGCGTATCGACATCGGGCCGCTTGTAGGTCGGCCCCATGGAGCACGCGGCAACCAGCGTCATCAACAACCCGCCGGCCAACGCTCGCTGTGCAAGGCGCGAGGCGCCGGCAACCGAATCAAACCGTTTCATCTTCATGTTTCTCCTGGCCTCAAGCATCCGTCAACTCGGGCTCGAGGTCCGATTCCTTATGCGAGTCCTTGCCCGCCACATGGATCTTGCCGCCGGCCAGCGTACGCAGCACCACATAGAACACCGGCGTCAGCATGAGGCCGAACAGCGTCACGCCCAGCATCCCGAAGAACACCGCGATACCCATCGCATGGCGCATTTCCGAGCCCGCGCCCGTCGACAACACCAGCGGCACCACGCCCATGATGAACGCGATCGACGTCATCAAGATCGGGCGCAGCCGCAGCCGGCTCGCTTCGATCGCCGCGGCAACGGGCGTACGTCCGTCATGCTCGAGTTCGCGGGCGAATTCGACGATCAGAATCGCGTTCTTCGACGCCAAGCCCACCAGCACCATCAAGCCGATCTGCGTGAAGATGTTGTTGTCGCTGTGCAGCAGCCACACACCGGTCAGCGCGGACAGCACGCTCATCGGCACGATCAAGATGACGGCGAGCGGCAGCGTCAAGCTCTCGTACAGCGCGGCGAGCACGAGGAACACGAGCAGCACGCTGATCGGGAACACCCAGATCGCCGAGTTGCCGGCCAGCACTTGCTGATAGGTCAAGTCGGTCCACTCGAACTTCACCCCGCGCGGCAACGCTTCCTTCGCGATACGCTCGATCGCCGCCTGCGCCTGACCCGACGAGTAACCGGGGGCCGGCCCGCCGTTGATGTCGGCCGCCGTATAACCGTTGTAGCGGACCACCATTTCAGGGCCGAACGTCGGCGACACCGTCACGAGCGAGGACAACGGCACCATATCGCCCGACGCATTGCGCGTCTTCAACTGCAAGATGTCGTCCGGATGTGCGCGGAACGGCGCGTCCGCCTGCACGCGCACTTGATAGACGCGTCCGAAGCGGTTGAAGTCGTTCACGTACAGCGAGCCGAGGTAGATCTGCATCGTGTTGAAGACGTCCGTGACCGACACGCCGAGCTGCTTCGCCTTCACGCGATCGAGATCGACGTTGAGCTGCGGCACGTTGATCTGATAGCTCGTGAACAGCGGGCCGAGCTCGGGCGCCTGTTGCGCACGCTTGATGAACGCCTGCGTCGCCCCGTCGAGTTGCGCGTAGCCGAGCGCGCCGCGATCCTCGAGTTGCAGCTTGAAGCCGCCCAGCGTCCCGAGACCCAGCACCGGCGGCGGCGGGAACACCGCGACGAACGCGCCCTTGATGCTCCCGTATTGCTGATTGAGCGCCCCGGCGATCGCACCGGCCGACAGCGCCTTCGAACCGCGGTCCTTGAACGGCTTGAGCGTGACGAACACGATGCCCGCGCTCGAGCTGTTCGTGAAGCCGTTCACCGACAAGCCGGGGAACGCCACCGCGTGCTCGACGCCCGGTTGCTTCATCGCGATCTCGCCCATATCGCGAATCACTTGCTCGCTGCGATCGAGCGTCGCGCCGTTCGGCAGCTGGGCAAACGCGATCAGGTACTCCTTGTCCTGCGCCGGCACGAACCCGCCCGGCACGATGTGCGTCACGAGCAGCGTCGCTCCGAGCAGCACTGCATAGACGATGAGCATCAGCGATTTGCGGCCGAGCACGCTCGTCACGCCGCGACCGTACGACTGCGAGCCGCGCTTGAAAACCTTGTTGAACTGATGGAAGAAGCCGCCGAATACACGATCCATCGCACGCGTGAGCCAATCTTTCGGGGCGTCGTGCCCGCGCAGCAAGATCGCGCAAAGCGCCGGCGAAAGCGTCAGCGAGTTGAACGCCGAGATCACCGTCGAGATCGCGATCGTCATCGCGAACTGCTTATAGAACTGGCCCGTCAGCCCGCTCATGAACGCAAGCGGCACGAACACGGCGACGAGCGTCAGCGCGATCGCGATAATCGGTCCGCTCACCTCGCGCATCGCTCGGTAAGTGGCCGCTCTCGCGGTCAACCCGGCCGAGATGTTGCGCTCGACGTTTTCCACGACGACGATCGCATCGTCGACGACGATCCCGATCGCCAGCACCATCCCGAAGAGCGAGAGCGCGTTGATCGAAAAGCCGAACGCCAGCAACAGCGAGAACGTCCCGACGATCGACACGGGCACCGCGACGAGCGGAATGATCGAAGCACGCCACGTCTGCAAGAACACGATCACCACGACCACGACGAGCGCGATCGCTTCCAGCAGCGTATGGATCACGGCCTCGATACTCGAGCGCACGAACTGCGTCGGGTCATAGACGATGCTGTAATCGACGCCGGCCGGGAAATCCTTCTTCAAATCGGCCATGTCCCGGCGAACCTGATCCGAAATCGCGAGCGAGTTCGCACCCGGTTGCTGGTTGATCGCGAGCGCCACGGCCGGCTTATTGTCCAGCAACGAACGCAGGCCGTATTCCGACGCGGCGAGTTCGACACGCGCGATGTCGCGCAGATACGTCACGGCGCCGTCGGGCGCGGTCTTGACGACGATCGCACCGAACTGCTCGGTCGTCTGCAAACGACCGCGCGCGTTGACCGACAGTTGCAGCGGCACGCCCGGCAGCGACGGCGAGCCACCGATCACGCCGGCCGCCACTTGCACGTTTTGCTCGCGAATGGCGTTCACGACGTCGGTTGCCGCCAAGTTACGTTGCGCAAGCTTGTTCGGATCGAGCCAAACACGCATCGCGTAATCGCCCGAACCCCACAACTGCACTTCGCCGACGCCCGAGATCCGCTCCAGACGATCCTTGACGTTGAGCAGCGCATAGTTGCGCAGATACGTCATGTCGTAGCGGTTGTCCGGCGAGATCAAGTGCACGACCATCGTCAGCGTGGGCGAGCTCTTGATCGTCGTCACGCCCAAGCGCTGGACGTCGTCGGGCAGACGCGGCATCGCTTGCGAGACGCGGTTCTGCACGAGTTGCTGCGCCTTGTCCGGATCGGTGCCGAGCTTGAACGTGACGGTCAGCGTCATGTTGCCGTCGCTGTTCGCCTGAGCCTGCATATAGAGCATGTTCTCGACGCCGTTGATCTGCTCTTCGAGCGGCGAGGCCACGGTCTCCGCGATCACCTTCGGGTTCGCGCCCGGATACTGCGCGTGCACGACGACCGACGGCGGCACGACTTCGGGGTACTCGGAGATCGGCAACTGGAACAGCGCGATCACGCCGGCCAGCAGGATCAAGACCGAGAGCACCCCCGCGAAAATAGGTCGGTCGATAAAAAATTTGGATATGTTCATATGGCTATCTGAGTCACGTATCTCAGGAATTCTTCGCTTCGCCCGCCTGACCTGCATCGGCACTGGCGTTACCGTTGTTGCCGCCTGCCGGGTCATCGGTCATCGGCACCATGTGCGCCCGTACCGTCGAGCCCGGACGCACGCGCTGGATACCGTTCACGACGATGCGGTCGGTTTCGGCGAGACCCGCCGTGATGACGCGCAAATTGCCGTGCTCGGCGCCGAGCTTCACTTCGCGGTAGGCCACGTGCCCTTGTTGGTCGACGACGAGCACGAACTTTTTGTCTTGATCGGTACCGATCGCGGCTTCGTCGATCAACAGCGCGCTGTGCGGCTCGCCGCCGCCCACCTTCACGCGTGCGTACAAGCCCGGCACGAGCGTGCCGTCGCCGTTGTCGAAGCGTGCGCGCACGCGGATCGTGCCCGACGACGTATCGAGCCGGTTGTCGACCGAGGCGATCGTGCCTTTGCGCGAGTAGCCGGTTTCGTCGGCGAGGCCGAGATCGACGGGCACGTTCGCGCCGTTGCGCGCGCGGCCGATGTACTTGAGGTACGTCTGCTCATCGACGTCGAACGACGCGTAGATCGGCGAGACCGAGACGAGCGTCGTCAACGGCGCGGCGCTCGCCCCGGCCGACACGACGTTGCCCACCGTGATCTCGGCGCGCGAGACGCGCCCCGCGACCGGCGCGACGATCGTCGTATAGCCCAAGTTGATCTGCGCCGTTTCGAGCGCGGCCTGGGCCGCCTTTACGTCGGCAGCGGCCTGCAACGCGGAGTTTTGCTTTTCGTCGTAGTCGCGCTTGGCGATTGCGTTGTCCGTCATCAAGCGCTGCGCGCGTTGCCAATCGGTTTGCGCGTAGCCGTTGCGCGCCTGCGCGGAGGCGAGCTGGGCTTTCGCGCGATCGACTTCGGCCGCGTACGGACGCGGATCGATGACGAACAGCGTCTGCCCCTTCTTGACGAGCGCGCCGTCCTTGAAGTCGACCGCGACGATCGTGCCGGAGACCTGCGGACGCACGTCCACCTTATCGACGGCCTCGAGCCGGCCCGAGTACGTCTGCCAATCGGTGACGGTCCGGTTGAGCACATTGGCGACATCGACCTCCGGTTCCATCGGCGCCGCTTGCGCCGGCGCGCTCGCATTCACGCGAATCGCGCTCACCGCGCCGATGCCGGCAACCGCTGCGACGGCAAGGACCGCGTAGGCGATGCGTTTACGAGGAAGAGGTTTCTTGGACATTGTCGAGGCTCCGGGGTGTGATGACTGTGATGACTTGTTGTATGACGTTCGAGCTCAGCCTGCCGTTACAGCATGCGGTTGAAGATGGCGCTCGAAAAAACGAACGGCGTCTTGCAAAGCTTGCGGATCGTACGCGATTCGCTCATGCGTCGCATTTGAATAGCGCATGACCTGCGTCGGCACGCCCGCGCCGATCAAGCGGGCGGCGTAGGTTTCCGCTTCCACGTGCAAGACGTCGTTGCGCGCCGTTGCGATGAACGCGGGCGGCAAACCCGCGAGCCGCGCCGATTCGAGCGGCGCCGCGTACGGATGCATCCGCTGCGAAGCCTGGGGCAGATAAGCCTTGTAGCTCGCTAAACACTGCCGTGGCGAGATGTCGGAATCGACCTCGCGCTCGTGCGCAAGGCACGTCATGCTTGGATCGAGCATCGGACTAAACAAAGCGAGCGCGCCGATCCTAACGTCGCCGCGATCGCGGGCGATGAACGAGAGCCCATTGGCCACGTGACCGCCCGCGCAATGACCGGCCGCGAACAGGCGCTTGCCGTCCGCACCGATCGACTTGCCCGCCGCCAGGGCCCAGCGAGCCGAGCGATACGCGTCTTCCAGCGCGGCCGGAAACGGATGCTTAGGCGCGAGCGAATAACCCACGGAGACGACCAATACAGGTAAATGCTCCGCGAAATGTCTCGCGGCGAATTCGGCGTCGTCGAGCGATCCCCCGACAAAAGCCCCGCCATGGAAATAAAGCATGACGGGCAACGAGCCTACGCCGGCACGGCGATAAAGCCGTACCTGAATATTGCTCTCATAGCCTGCGATCTGAGCTTGGTCGACCTGAAGCGGCGGTTCGTCCCAGGGCGATCCCGCCGACAGACCACGGGAATGCGTAGTTGGCATGTTTGAAACGCGCAATGCGCGGCAGTTTCACGATGCCCGAATTGTGTGTTCGGCAGAGTTGCGGATAAATGCCTATAATCCGGCAACACAATTCACCGCGCCCGAACAATGGATCCCATTAGATGGGATTGCCTCGGGATGGCGCACTAGCGCACAAAAGCGGGGAACATTGATTCTTCAGTTGGAGAACGAAGATGGATCGCCTTCAGGCCATGCAGGTGTTCACGCGTGTGGTCGATACGAACAGTTTCACGAAAGCTGCTGAAACGCTCGATCTCCCGCGTGCGTCGGTCACGACGATCATCCAAAATCTCGAGTCGTACCTCGGTGTGCGGCTCATGCACCGCACGACGCGCCGGTTGAGCTTGACGCCGGACGGCGCCGCTTATTACGAGCGCTGCGTGCGTATCTTAGCGGACGTCGACGAAACGGAGAGCAGTCTGCAAAACGGCAGCAAGAAGCCGCGCGGGAAATTGCGCGTCGACATGCCGGGCTCGATCGGCCGCACGCTCGTCATTCCATCGTTGTGCGAATTCCATACGCGCTACCCGGATATCGATTTGCAGCTCGGCTTCTCCGATCGGCCCGTCGATCTGCTGCAAGAGGGCGTCGATTGCGTGATTCGCGTGGGCGCGCTGCAAGATTCGTCGCTCGTCGCGCGCCGCATCGGCTTGTTCGAATGCGTGACCTGCGCCTCGCCCGAATATCTCGCGCGCGCGGGGGAGCCTCGCTCGCTCGAGGAACTGAGCCAATATCAAGCCGTCAATTACTTCTCGAGTAGAACGGGCCGCATCATGGATTGGTCGTTCCTCGTGAACGGCGAGGAAGTCGAGGTGAAGATGCCCGGCTCGGTATCCGTCAACGATGCCGATGCCTATCTGACCTGCGCGATCGAAAGCTTCGGTCTGATCCAAGCGCCGCTCTATATGGCGCTGCCGCATCTGCGCTCGGGCGCGCTCAAAGAAGTGCTGCCCGAGTGGAAGCCGTTGCCGATGCCGATATCCACCGTGTATCCGCACAGCCGTCATCTGTCGCCGAAGGTGCGCGTATTCGTCGACTGGGTGGCCGAGGTATTCGACCGCTGCCCGCTGCTGAGCGGCCGCCAAAGCCTCGACGCCGTATGTAGCAAGCGCACGCCCGAAGAGCGCGAAAGCGCCCCGGCGCTCGATACGCCCGTCCTCACGGAGTGGGTCGTCTGACCTCCTCGGCGGAACGTCGAACGTCGATTGTTCCGCCGATCCGACAAATTATTTCGCAAAACTCGGGTTTATCCCGATATCGAACGCGCCTACATTTGCTCCTGTCGCGACGCCGATTACCGGCAACGCAATCGATACAACAGGAGTCACATCATGAAGCGCACCCTTGCAGCCGCCCTTTTCGTTTCGCTTTTCGCCAGCACCGCGGCTTTCGCCGACGGCGGCATCGGCCACAACGGCTCGTACCAAGATCAATCTTGGATCGGCACCAGCACGAAGACGCGTGAGCAAGTGCGTGCCGAAATCGTCGCGGCTCGGCGCGACGGCACGCTGCCCTCGATGAACAAGCAAAGCTATCCCGAACTGAGCCTTGCCGGCCAAACCCAAGCGGCTCGCGTAGCGGCAGCCGAAGGTGCGGATACGCGCGTCTCGCTCGCACGGGCCGGCCAATAACCAGGCAATTGCGTAGCGCTCGATATAAGGAGTTCTAAATGTTCGACGTCTCGCCTTCCGTTCTCGATCATTGGGACAGCGACACGCCCGTCTGGACGCCGTTCGTCACGCGGCGGCAACACGCCGCCGCGTACGACGCGCTCAGCGCTGCGGCACGCCGTCTCGCCATTCGCCCCAATGCGTCGCAATCTCTTGCACGAGCGGATTGCCGGCCGCGAACAGGTTCTGAACAGCGGGCGTGTAGCCGCCCTGAGCCGCGTAATTGAGCAAATTGTCGGCGCTCGATTGGCCGGCGTACGGACGGTCGAAATCAGATCCCGTGCGCAGATCCGCCACTCGCGAGAGATCGACCCGATGCGCGTTCGCGGCCCGCGTCAGGGCCTCGAAGGTCGCGTTGTCCTCTTGCTGCGTCGTGCAGTAGGTGCCCTTGCCGTCAGTCAGGATCTTCGTCCAATCGCGGGCGCGCTCGGCGATATCCGTACCCGAGAACCAGGTATCGCCCGCCAGCGTGTCGCACTGAATCACGGCCGGCGGCCGGTTTGCGGGCGCATAGTCGAACTTCGCGCGCGCCGCTTGCGCTTGCGCGCTATCGGTCAGCACGGCATTGCGCGACAGCGCGTAAGCGGCGTCGGCCAGCTTCGCATTGAGTTGGAACACTTCGGTTTTGTAGTCGAGCGGCGGCTTTTGATTCGGGTTCGTCGTGTTGATCCCGAGAAAGCCCGTCTTCCAACCTGCGGGAATTTCGCGCGCATCGAGTTCCCATTGAATGCCGAAGTCGACGAGGTATTTGGACCAGGCCGCCGAGCCGATCGTGCCCTGCCCCGGATCGATGCCGGCGATCCCGGCGATCAGGAAATACGTGTGACGCAGATTGAAGCGCGGGGAGAACGCCAATGCCATTGTCGAGGCCGCGGCGTTCGCGTGGCCCATGCCTGTCGTCATCACGCAAATGTCCTGCTTATTGCAATGGACGTCGGGGTAGTCCGGCGACAAACCCGCAACCGGAATCGACTCCCACGGCCCGAGATGATCTAGCCAGACCTGTCCTTCCGGCGCGAACATCGAAATGATCATGACCTTCACGTGCCGGCCATGCGAGCCGTAGCCGGCGGCAAAATCGGAGTCGTTGTCTTGCGCACTCGAGGCCGTGGCCGCGCAGGCGGTCAGCGCAATGGCGCCGATCGAGACAATAGTGCGAGTAAGCATGGGCGTTCCTTTGGTTTCGTGATTTGTTTAACAGAACCGCTCGCTGACGCGGATACCCTCGGTACCGCGCGCGTCAGTATAGAGGCACGCCCACGCGCCGTCATTCATGCGAAGGCGGCGCCTTTTCTTGCACCTTTCCTTGCTCTTGGTCGCCGACCGCCGCTTGTGTTCGATCGTCGTCGTCCGCCTTCGGCGTCCCATTGCTCGGCGGTACGAGGACGTTGCGCAGCGGATTGGCGATCGCGATATCGCGCTCGCGGAAGCGCTCGGCAATGCGCCGATTGAATTCGCGCTGAATCGGCCAGCGCGCCGTATCGCGGCATTGCATCTGGCCCACGAGCGTGACCATCGAGCCGTCCACTTGATCGACGCCCCAGAAACTGAAGTCGCTGACGATGCCGTCCTTAAACTTCGGATCGTCCCGCAACTCGGCGCCGATTTCGCCGAGCGTCTTCGTCGCCAGCTCGATGTCCTGCCCGTAAGCGATGCTGACTTTGACGGCCGCATTGCCGAGCCCCCGGTTCGAATTCGTCACCGTGGATACCGAACTGAACGGCACCGTGTGGAGCGCCCCGTCGCCGCCGCGCAAACGAACGGTGCGGATCGAGAGATATTCGACGGTGCCCGACACGCCCGCGAGCGTGACCCAATCGCCGACCTGCATCGCGTTTTCCATCAGCAAGAACATGCCCGTGATGAAATCCTGCACGAGCTTTTGCGAGCCGAAACCGAGGGCCACGCCGAAAATGCTGGCACCTGCAAGCAGCGGCCCGATGTTGACGCCGATTTCACTGAGGCCCGTTAGACCGACGACGAGCGCAATGCCCACGAATAGCGCCGTACGCAACATCGGCAGCAGCGTGCGTAGGCGCGCAGCCCGCATGAGGTCGCCCGCATCGGTCCACCGGTGCAGCCGCCGCTCGATCGACACGTTGATCGATTCCCAGACCAAGAGCGCGATGAAACCCGCAACGGCGATCGTTACGCTCGCCGATATCAAACGCCGGCCGATAAAGTTGCCGGTGAATAGACGCCAGACGTGGACGTCCCAGACCCATAACACGAGTACGGCAGCCGCCAGCAGAATCGCCACACCGACAAGGCGCCGCAGCCATGGATAGTAGCGCTGCGCGCGTTGCAGCCCGATCGACGGAGACTCGCCCTCCCGCGTCTTGAAGATGCGCCCCAGCACGCCGAACGTGACGATCATGACCACGCGCGCGCCCACTAAAATCAACAGCGACAATCCGCCATGCTCGAGCAATGCCTGATAGCCGTTGCGCACGTCGAGCGCCCAAATGAACCACAGCGCCATGACGATGAACACGGCGACGGCCGCCCAGATATCGGCCAGCCAATTGGAAAAAAATCGGAGCAGTACCGAGCTCGCGCATTTCGATCGAATCCAAGCCGCGACGGGGCGGCGAATTTGCAGGATCAACGCCGCGAGCATCAAGTGCCCGACGAGCGCCACGGCTTTCGCAATGCCCAAATGCGCTTCCGCCGTGAGCCCGAGCGACACGGGCGTTTCGGCCAGCGCCACGCCGACGCCGAGCACCACGACGAATTGCAGCACCCAGCGTTCGCTGAAAGCGGCCCACGTATCGCCAAGCGGCAACATGCGCAACCTCGGCGCCCCGGCGGCGAACAAGAAAGTGCTCGCAAGCACGACGGCGCGCGCGACGGCATAAATTTCGATGATCGTTTCGACGACGTCGGCCTCCGGCGTTCCCTCGTCCGTGAGCAGCGACATCGCGACGATGGCGACGCCGACGAACGCCGCCAGGGGAATGGCTTCTAGCAACGTCCGCAACAACGCATAGGGCAACCGCTGCAATAACGACCAATGCTTGACTGCGCTCACCGCGTTGCGCTGGTTGCGCGCTGCCCGCACGGCGTGCTCGTCGATGCTCGCGGCCGGAACGTTGGCGTTTAGCGAACGAACCTCGTCGTCCGCCTGCGCGTTCGCATTGTCGCCTCGGCCGTTCGAGCCGCCCTCGTCTTGAACTTCGGCTTCGCCGAACGCCAACGCCGCAACGCGTTTTCGCAACAGCCACGTGAAGAGCCAGCTCGCGAGCCACGCGGGGACGAACGTCGCAACGAGCGTCCACGCCAATTGCTCGAGTTGCGTGCGACCCTGGACGCTCGTGATCTCGTAGCCCCACCAGGCGCGCACCGAGCGCACGTCGAGCAACGCGGCCGTCGAATGCCGCAACGATTTGCCGATGTCACGGATACGACGTACCGCTTCGTGCGAAACCTGGGAGACCAACCCGTTCGATGCGATCGCCGATAGAACGGCGGACGCACCCGTCGCGGACGCGGCGGCCGGGGCACTCGCGGCAGGCGGCGTCGAAAGCGCACCTGCTGCGGCGATCGCCCGCAGCGTGTCCTCCATCTGCGAGCGCGACTTGGGGTCCCCAAGCACTTGCAGCGCGTGCTTCGCTTGCTCGGGCGTCAAGACGACGGTGGAAGGGTTGGAGACGGGCTGCGCCGCCGCGGGTGCAGAGGCGGAAGCGGCATAGGCCGACGAAACGCAAAAGGAAAGGAGCAGCAGGACGACGAAAAAGAATTTACGCATAGGGCCGTGAGGAAGAAATGCCAACGACAGGATGCCCACGCGGCGGGTCACGCACCGCCCGCGCCGTCCTGATCTGACTCCGTTCTCACCGAACGATTTTTTGACAAGCGTGCGTCGCCGATCGCCGCAGGTCAAGCCACGACGATGCGCGGCTCGCCTGCGATCACCTCTCCGATCGCCGCCGCACGCGAGAAACCCTCGGCGCGAAAGCATGCGAGCACATCGTCGAGGATTTCCGGCGCACACGCCACAAGCAAGCCGCCCGAGGTCTGGGGATCGGTCAGCAAGGCGCGTGCCACGTCAGGCAGCGCCTGATCGAGGTCGACCTGCGCACCGTACGAGGCCCAGTTGCGAGCCGACGCGCCCGTCACGATGCCGCGCGCGGCCAACGCCTCCACGCCCGCGAGCCAAGGCAGGTCGCGATAGCGCAGGCGGATGCCGCAACCGGCCGCGCGCGCAACCTCGAGCGCGTGGCCGAGCAAGCCGAAACCCGTTACGTCGGTCAACGCATGGACCTGCGGCATATCGGACAGCGCAATGCCCGGACGGTTCAATCGCGTCGTGGCGTCGATCATTTCGACATATCCCGCGCGATCGAGCACATCCTTTTTGAGCGCAGCCGACAACACGCCGACGCCTAGCGGTTTGCCGAGTACGAGGAGATCCCCTGCGCGCGCCGTCGAATTGCGTTTGACGCGTGCCGGATGGACGACGCCGATTGCGGCAAGTCCGTAAATCGGCTCCACGGAATCGATCGAATGTCCGCCCGCGATCGGAATACCCGCGTCGGCGCATACGCTTTCGCCGCCGCGCAATATCGCGGCGATCGTCTCGTGCGGCAGCACGTTGATCGGCATGCCGACCAGCGCCAGTGCGAGCAGCGGGCGCGCGCCCATCGCATAGATATCCGACAGCGCGTTCGTGGCGGCGATGCGCCCGAAGTCGAACGGATCGTCGACGATCGGCATGAAGAAATCCGTCGTGGCGACGATCGCCTGCTCGTCGTTCAGCCGATAGACGGCCGCGTCGTCGGACGTTTCGCGTCCGACCATGAGATCGGGAAACGCGGCAGCTGGAAACGGCAAGGTCTGCGTCGCGAGCAATTGCGCCAAGACGCCGGGGGCGATCTTACAGCCGCAGCCGCCGCCATGCGAGAGGCTCGTGAGGCGCGGGGCTTGGCCGTTCGCCTCGGGCCGGTCTTTCGTCGGCTCGTTCACCCGCGCTCCAGTACGGTCATTTCGCGCACGAGCACGAGCAGCATCGACAAGCTCGCCCCGCCCGATGCGCGTTGCTCGCCGACCAATTGCGCGAACCGTGCAAGTTGCGGCCCGCGCTCGTCGCGCCAAGCCGCCGCGATCGCCTCGGCGCTCGCGCGCTCCGACGCATGGGCGAGCGCGCTGATCGTCAGCGCGCGCTTGAGTCTGGCCAACTCGGCGAGCGCGGCCGCGCGCGCGAGCATGTCCCAATGCGTATGCGTGGGCAAAGCACTCGCGCGCTCGCCGATGAACCCGTAATCGAGCAGCGTGCCGAGCGCGAAATAAACCCCCGCGACAAGTTCGAGCGGCTTGCCGACGTTCGATGCCACTTCGGCAACGTCGAGGATGGCCACCGATATTTCGCCGCCGGACACGCACCTAGCCAACTCCGCATCGACGCCGGCCAGCTCGAGCGCTTGCCGCCTTTGGTCTAACGCCTCCAGCTCGGCGCTCGGCAACAGCGTCGGCATACGCGGTGCGAGCCGCGCCGCGGCTTCGCGGCAGCGCTCGATCAGCGCGCGGACATTCCCGCTTTCGCGCGCACGCGGCTCGGTTTGCAACTGTCGCAAGAACCAGAGCGCCGCACGTTCCATGAGCCGAGCCACGTCGACGAACATGCGCGCTTGCACATCGTCGGCGACGTGGTTGTCGAGCGCATCGATATTGCCCCAGAGATCGTCGATGTCGAATACGTCGCGCGCCATCATGCAGGCGCGCACGATGTCGCCGGGCTTGGCGTCGGTCTCCTCTTCGAGGCGATGAACGAACGCGCAGCCGACTCGGTTGAGCAGCGCATTGGCCAAATGCGTCGCGAGGATTTCGCGCTTGAGCGGATGCCGCGCCGCCGCATCCGCGAAGCGCGTTTGCAACGGCTTCGGAAAGTACCCGCGCAGCATGTCGGCGACGAGCGGGTCCTCGGGGAGATCGGACTCCAGCAACGCGTCGTAGAGCCACATCTTGCTATAAGCCAGCAGTACCGCGCGTTCGGGCGACGTCAAGCCGGCCTTCGCCGCTTGCCGCTCGGCGATCTCGTCGTCGTTCGGCAAAAACTCGATCGCTCGATTCAGGCGGCCGGCGCGCTCGAGCGAACGCATGAGGCGCACTTCGGACTCGAACCACTCGCCCGCATAGCGCCCCGCGATCGCAAGCGCCTGCGTCTGTTGATAGTTATCGCGCAGGACGAGCGATCCCACCTCCTCCGTCATCTCCGCGAGCAACACGTTGCGTTGCTTCTCGGTCATTTCGCCGTCGGCCACGACGAGCCCGAGCAAGATCTTGATGTTGACTTCGTGGTCGGAACAATCGACTCCCGCCGAATTGTCGATCGCATCGGTATTGATACGGCCGCCGTTTTGCGCGTATTCGATTCGGCCCAATTGGGTGAGCCCCAGATTGCCGCCTTCGGCGACGACTTTCGCGCGCAATTGCGCGCCGTTCACGCGCACGGCGTCATTGGTCCGATCGCCGGCCTGCGCGTGGGTTTCGCGCGTCGCCTTGACGTAAGTGCCGATGCCGCCGTTGTAGAGCAGATCCACGGGCGCGAGCAGGATCGCGCGAATCAGCTCGCTCGGGGCCAACGCCGTCGCGGTAATGCCAAGTACCGCCTGCATGGCCGGCGAAACCGGTATCGCTTTCGCGGTGCGCGGGAACACGCCGCCGCCTGCCGAGATCTTCGTGTGATCGTAATCGGCCCAGCTCGAACGTTCTAGGCCGAACATGCGCTCGCGTTCGAGGAAGCTCGCTTCGGGATCGGGGTCGGGGTCGAGGAAGATGTGGCGATGATCGAACGCGGCGAGGAGGCGGATATGACGCGAGAGCAGCATGCCGTTGCCGAAGACGTCCCCCGACATATCGCCGATACCGACGACAGTGAAATCGGTCGTCTGCGTATCCACGCCCATCTGGCGGAAATGACGCTTGACGGATTCCCAAGCACCGCGCGCCGTGATGCCCATCTTTTTATGGTCGTAACCGACCGAGCCTCCCGAGGCGAACGCATCGTCGAGCCAAAAGCCGTACTCGCGCGCGATCGCATTCGCGTAATCGGAAAACGTGGCCGTGCCCTTATCGGCCGCGACGACGAGATAGGGGTCGTCGCCGTCGTGGCGCACGACGTCGGGCGGTCCCACGATCGCATCGGCTTGCCGGTTGTCGGTCACGTCGAGCAAGCCGCGCAAGAACGTCTGATAGCACGCGATGCCCTCGCGCATCATCGCTTCGCGATCGCCGCCGGCAGGCGGATTCTTGACGACGAAGCCGCCTTTCGAGCCGACCGGAACGATCACCGTATTCTTGACCATCTGCGCCTTCATGAGGCCCAGCACTTCCGTGCGGAAATCCTCGCGTCGATCCGACCAGCGCAAGCCGCCGCGCGCGACGCGCCCGCCGCGCAAATGCACGCCCTCCACACGCGGCGAATAGACCCAGATCTCGAACATCGGCTTCGGCTCGGGCAAGCCGGGCACGCGAGAGGGATCGAGTTTGAACGAGATATAAGGCAGCGGCTCGCCCTTGGCATCGCGCCGGAAGTAGTTCGTGCGGATCGTCGCGTTGATGACGCCGAGGAATTGCCGCAAGATCCGGTCTTCGTCGAGATTCGGCACTTGATCGAGTGCGGTCTCGATGCCCTTTAGCAACACCTCGGTCCGGCTCACGCGCGCGGCCCCGAGCGCGGGATCGAAGCGCGCGAGAAACAAATCGACGAGCCCCTTCGCCAGCGCCGGATTGCCCGTCACCGCGCGTTCGATATAAGCGTCGCTGAAGGTCGAACCCACTTGCCGCAAATACTTCGCATAGGCGCGCAGAATCGACACTTCGCGCGCGGCGAGTTGAGCGCGCAGCACCAGCCGATTGAAATCGTCGTTTTCGACTTCGCCGGACCAGACACGGGCGAACGCCTGCTCGAACAACGCCTTCACGCGCTCGATGTCGAATTCGACGTCGTCCGTCAACTCCAATCCGAAGTCGTGCACCCACGCCGGTATTGAACCGGCGGGCTCGATCAGATAGGGGCGCTCTTCATCGACGCGCACACCCAGGTGCTCGAGCATCGGCAAACTGCGCGAGAGCGCGATCGATTGTCCGGCGCGATAGACCTTGAAGCGAAACGCACGGGGCGCCGCCTCGATCGGACGGTACAGATTCATCGATAGCGTCTCGTTGCGATGGGCCGCTTCGACGAGTTCGATATCGCGCACGGCCGTGCGCGCGGCATAGTCTTCCCGATAACCGGCCGGAAACGAATCGCCGTAACGCTGCAACAAGCGATTGCCCTGCTCCTCGCCGAAGCGTTCGAGCAGCGCGTCGGCGAGATCGTCTTGCCAACGGCGCGTCGCTTGCACGAGCCGCGCCTCGAGCTCTTGCGTATCGACTTCGGGCAACACCCCCGTATTCGTGCGCACGACGATATGAATGCGCGCGAGCGGCGACTCCGAAAGCAACGGCGTGAACTCGACGCTCGTACCATTGAACGCATCGGCCAAGAGCTTGGCGATCCGTTGACGCAAATCGGTGTTGTATTTCTCGCGCGCAACGAAGATCAAACACGAGACGAAGCGCTCGAAGCGGTCGCGCCGCACGAACATGCGGGTTCGCTGATGCTCTTGCAGCCGCAAAATGCCGAGGCCGATGTCGTAAAGCTCGTCTTCGTTCGCCTGAAACAGCTCGTCGCGCGGATATTGCTCGAGAACCGTGACAAGCGATTTATGCAGATGCCCCTTCGCGAGAAAACCCGCGCGCCGCATGAGGTTCGCGCATTTTCTGCGGACGATCGGAATATCGCTGATCGAACCGGTATAAGCCGTGGACGTATATAAGCCCAGCATGCGGCGCTCGCCGATGAGCTTTCCGTCGGGACCGAATAGCTTCACGCCGATGTAGTCGAGATAGCCGGGCCGGTGCACCGTCGAGCGCGAATTGGCCTTGGTCAGAAAAATCGGCGAAGCTTCGTCGACGATCGCGGCCGCCGCGTGGGGCAGCGGTGTCAGATCGGGCGCCTCGGCTCGGCGCAAGCTCTCGCGCAAAATCCCGGCGCCGGTGCCTTCCACGCCGCGTAGGGCGAAGCCTCCTTCATGCGGCACGAGCGCGTAATCGCGCAGGCCTAAGAACGTGAAGTGGTCCGCCACCATCCATTCGAGAAATGCGCGCGCCTCGAAGGCGTCGTCGCCCGTTTCGCGTGCGGCCAGGCCCTTGATCGTTTCCTTGGCGACCGCTTGCATCTTCGGCCAATCCTCGACGGCGGCCCGCACGTCGCCGAGCACGCGTGCAATGTTGGCCCGTAGCTCGGCCAGTTTCGACGCCTCGCCGCAGCGATCGATCTCGAAGTGGATGAACGATTCCAGATGCGAACGATTCGCCGCGTCTTCCTCGCCGTTCGCGGCCCCGCCCGGTTCGATACGCGCAATGGCGCCTTGTGCGTCGCGCCATACGCGATAGACGGGATGGATGGCGGAATGCAGCGTCAAGCCGCAGCGATTCACTTCCATCGTCACGGAATCGACGAGGAACGGCATATCGTCGTTGACGATCTCGATGACGGTGTGATCGGAATGCCAGCCGTGCTCGTCGAGCACGGGGTTGTAGACACGCAGGGCGGCCATGCCGGAGGCGAATCGCTGAGCGGTTTGCCAGTGGGCCATCGCCGCGCCGTACAGATCGGCGATGCTACGGCTTTTCAAGTCTTGAGCATCGACAAGCTCGTAATAAAACGTCAGAAACGATTCGATCGGTGCAAAGGCCGGCTCGGACCATCGTCCTCGCGCGTATTCAACAACGTCTGTCAGCAAATGAGCGACGGCTTCTTCGTTTTTCGACGGCATGGTGCCTCCGGGGGCGATGCTCGGCGTTCGTGATGGGCTCGGCCATTTGGGAGCGATTATGCGCTGGCGGACGGGAGGGCGACAGTCCAGGCATTCCCCACCCACGCCGCGATCGTATCCGCCAGCCAGGCGCTGTCGTCGTGAGGCAGGTCGTGCCCGGCCCAAGGATGCTCGATCAGCGTCGCGCCCCATATGGCTGCCAACTTCGCGGAGCAAGCAGGATGCACGAGCGCGTCGTTACGCGAAGAAAGCACGAGCGTAGGACAGCACGGCGCCGATCGGCCGCCGTGAAAACGCGCCGCCGCCAGCACCTGCCGGAAGGCATTGCGCCGGCTCGGCGGCGCACTCTCATAGATCGCGGTCCACGCGGCCAGATCCGCTTCGCGCTCGTCGATACGGCGGCACGTCAACGTGTGAATCGCCGATTCGGCGCGCCGCCTCGTGCGCGCGTGCCAACACCACGCGGCGCGCGCGAGCTGCGGCCAAGCGCTCGGCCGTAGCCGCTCGAACGGTTCGTTGTAACCGCGCAGGCTCGTATTGATCAGCACGAGGCGCTCGAGTTCCAGCGGAAAGCGCTGAGACCAATCCACCGCCACCATCGCACCGAGCGAAAGTGCGACGACGCGATACGGCGGCGCCCGCCCGCTCGCCGCGAGTTGCGCGCGCACGAAGTCCGTGGTCGCCGCGATGCTCGTCGGGGCGTGCTCATGCGCGTACTCGCCGCTGCCCGGCAGGTCGACGCATACGATCTCCTCGATGAGACCCCGTGCGCGCAGCCGGTCGGGCAGTCGAGCCCAGTGCCGCCGTTCGCGCGCCAGTCCCCGTAGCAAGATCCAGGCACTCATGCCCGGGGCCTCCGATACCAATACTCCACCGCGCGCGTCATCAACAGGTCGCGGCTCGTGCCGCACGGCAGCCAGCGCTGCGACGCATAAGCGGCGCGCGCGAGAAAATCGAGGAAGTTCGTATGACGGCGCAGCACACGCTCGATCCGATGGGCCTTGATCGGGTGATACATGCCCTCGCGCCGAAAGATCTGTAGGGGATTTTTCTTGATCCAAAGCCACGAGCCGAGTTCGAGCGTCAACGGCAGAAAAATCGACGGGGTACGCCGCCGGTCATACGCGTAGTCCCAGAGATCGCCGTGCGCCAGGTATTGCATGCTTTGCGGCTCGAACTGGTAACCGTGGTGCGGATGCGCTTGCTCGAACATCGCCTTGAGCATGAACATCTCGGGCAAATGCACGATATGCCGTGTCGATTTCGCGTAAGGGAACCAGATGCTGTCGCGAAAGCCATAGCCCGAATGGCAATCGAGCGCGAAACTGAGCGGGCGCGATAGCAGCTCTTCCTCGACCACGCGCAACATCGTCGCCGCTTCGAGCTCCATCGGCGCCCCGCTGGCGCCGCGATACCACGGCAGCCACGCGCCGATCCGCTGGCCGCCGGCTAAAAACGGCACGCGGCCTTCGGCGTTTTGCGGAGCATTGCGCATGAGATCGACGCCGTTCGGATTGGAGCGCGTCATCGCCCACATGCCGCCGGGATTGACGATCGGCATGAATACTAGGCGAACCGAACGCAGTTCGTCCTGCAAGAGTTCGTCCCATTCGAGGCGCGCAACGAGACACCGCATGTAATCGAGCAGCAACTGGGTGCCGATCCGCTCCAATCCGTGGATGCCGGCAAAGAACCCGATCGCGGGCGCTTGCGGATCCGGCGAGCCGAGCGAGGCGACGTAGATCGGAAAGTCGCGTCCGTGCGCGTTCACCTGGGACACCACGCGCACGGCCAAGCCTCGGCCGCCCGCGTCCAGAATCGCTTTGAGCTCTTCGTATTCGGGGAACGTGGTCTCGGGCAACGAGGGAAGAGAGACGGTCATCGCTTGCAACCCGAGCGTCGATCGAATGAGGAGTACCGTCGTAACCGACGATTTCCTCAATATAGGCCGTTTTGCCGCTCCTAGATGCGCGCAAGCACGTTTTTCTCGGCGGACTTTCCACCGTTCCGACTCAAAGCGGTTCCATTGTCTTCGCACAAATGGCTCTGAAGCTAAGAGCCAAAGCTGGCTATAGTCGCCCTACCGTGTCGGCGGAGACGAGCGCCGACAAAGCCCCCAATCGATCCGGCGAGACTAGGAGAACAGCGTGAAGAATTCCGATCTGCAAGCCCGAAAAAATGCCGCCACCCCGCGTGGCGTTGGCGTCATGTGCGACTTTTACGCAGCGCGCGCCCAAAACGCCGAGCTGTGGGACATCGAGGGCCGCCGCTTCATCGACTTCGCCGCCGGCATCGCCGTCGTCAACACGGGCCACCGCCATCCGCGCGTCGTAGCCGCGATTCAGGAGCAACTGGAGCGCTTCACGCATACGGCCTATCAAGTCGTGCCGTACGCATCGTACGTCGAGCTCGCCGAGAAGATCAACGCCCGCGCGCCGGGCGCACATCCGAAGAAAACGGCGTTTTTCACGACGGGCGCCGAAGCCGTCGAAAACGCCGTCAAGATCGCGCGGGCCGCGACGGGCCGCCCGGGCGTCATCGCGTTCGCGGGCGGCTTTCACGGCCGCACGCTGATGGGCATGGCGCTCACCGGAAAGGTCGCGCCCTACAAGATCGGCTTTGGGCCCTTTCCGTCCGACGTATACCACGCCCCGTTTCCGAACCACGTGCACGGCATCACGACCGAGGATGCGCTGGCGGCCGTCGAAACGCTTTTGAAAGCCGATATCGAGCCGGCCCGCGTAGCGGCCATGATCTTCGAACCCGTACAAGGCGAGGGAGGCTTTAACGTCGCGCCGCCCGAATTCGTGCGCGGTTTGCGCCGCATTTGCGACCAACACGGCATCGTATTGATCGCCGACGAAGTCCAAACCGGCTTCGCACGCACCGGTAAGCTCTTTGCCATGGAGCACTACGACGTCGCGGCCGATCTGATCACGATGGCCAAGAGCCTCGCGGGCGGTATGCCGCTGTCCGGCGTCGTCGGCCGGGCCGATCTGATGGACGCGGCCGCACCGGGCGGGCTCGGCGGCACCTACGCCGGCAATCCGCTCGCGCTGGCCTCGGCGCACGCGGTGCTCGACGTGATCGACGAGGAACGCCTATGCGAGCGCGGCACGCAACTCGGCGACAAACTGAAGGCCCGTCTCGAAGCGCTACGCGCGGACATCCCGCAATTGGCAGACGTACGGGGCCCGGGCGCGATGATTGCGGCCGAATTTCTGGAGCCCGGCTCGCGCACGCCGGATGCGGCGTTCGTCAAGCGCGTGCAAGCGCGCGCGCTCGAACACGGCCTGCTACTACTCGTGTGCGGCACCTACGGCAACGTCATTCGCTTCCTGTTTCCTCTCACCATCGAGACGGCCGTCTTCGACGAAGCGCTCGATCTGCTCGAACTGGCGTTGAAAGAAAGCATCGGCGCAATGGCGTAGGCTGAATTTTTTACTCACTCGGTTCACGCCGTTGGAGTTGACATGCAGAACCTCGAAACGATCGATCTGAAGGACCCGTCGCTGCTCGTCACGCAGGCGTTCATCGCCGGCAAATGGGAAGGCGCAGAGAACGGCGCCGCCTTCGAAGTGCGCAATCCGGCCACGGGCCGCGTGCTTGCGCAAGTGCCGCAAATGGGTGCGAGCGAGACGCGCCGTGCCATCGAGGCGGCGAACGCCGCTTGGGGCGCATGGCGCGCGCAGCCGGCGAAGGCACGCGCGGCGGTGCTGCGCAACTGGTACGAACTCATGATCGCAAACGCGGACGATCTCGCGGCCATCATGACGGCCGAGCAAGGCAAGCCGCTCGCCGAGGCGAAGGGCGAAATCCAATATGCGGCCTCGTTCCTCGAGTGGTTCGGCGAGGAAGCGAAGCGCGTGTACGGCGATACGATCCCGAGCCCGACGACCGATAAACGGATCGTCGTCGTGAAGGAGCCCGTGGGCGTCTGCGCCGCCATCACGCCGTGGAATTTCCCGGCCGCGATGATCACGCGCAAGGTCGGTCCGGCATTGGCGGCGGGCTGCCCGATCGTCGTGAAGCCGGCCGAGGCGACGCCGCTATCGGCGCTCGCGCTCGCGGTGCTGGCCGAACGCGCGGGCGTACCGGCCGGTATCCTCAGCGTTGTGACGGGCGATCCGAAGGCGATCGGCGCGGAGATGACGAGCAATGCCCTCGTGCGCAAGCTCTCGTTCACGGGTTCGACGGGCGTCGGTCGCCTGTTGATGTCGCAGTGCGCCTCGACCGTCAAAAAACTTTCGCTCGAACTCGGCGGCAACGCCCCGTTCATCGTGTTCGACGACGCCGATCTCGATGCGGCCGTGATCGGCGCGATCGCCTCGAAATACCGCAACAGCGGGCAAACCTGCGTCTGTGCGAACCGCTTTTACGTACACGAAAAGGTCTACGACGCGTTCGCCGCGAAGCTACAAGCCGCCGTGGAGCAGCAATTGAAAGTCGGCCGCGGCACCGAGCCCGGCGTGACGCAAGGCCCGCTGATCAACGAAGCCGCATTACTCAAGGTCGAAACGCACATCGCCGATGCCGTTTCGAAAGGCGCGCGGGTCAGCACCGGCGGCAAGCGCCATGCGCTCGGCCACAACTTTTTCGAACCGACCATTCTGACCGGCGTCAACTCGGACATGAAGATCGCGAAGGAAGAGACGTTCGGCCCCGTCGCGCCGCTCTTCAAGTTCGCAAGCGACGAGGAAGTCGTGCGCTTGGCCAACGATACCGAGTTCGGCCTGGCCGCGTACTTCTACAGCCGCGACATCGGCCGCGTCTGGCGCGTGGCCGAAGCGCTCGAGTACGGTATGGTCGGCATCAACACCGGCATCATCTCCAACGAAGTCGCACCGTTCGGCGGCGTCAAGCAGTCGGGCCTCGGACGGGAAGGATCGCACTACGGAATCGACGAATACGTCGTGGTCAAGTATTTGTGCATGGGCGTTTAAGTCTAATCGCGATTTAACACGTTGATTTATTTCAAAATACGCAATAAAAGAAGCCTTCGCACCGCGTTCGATTAACCGTTGTGCGAAGGCGCTCCTATGTTGCGTCTTCGACTCAATACGCGCCGCGCGTTTTGCGAGATGTTGCATTGGCTCGCCATCCGGTGTTTTACTAGCAGCGCCGTTATTTTGGCGCGGTATGCTGTGCGCCGCGCTGCCGGCCTACGGCAGCCTGGGACAACCACCGGCCGCCTGCGATGCGCCGCAGCGGCGCCTCGATGTGACAAGCTGCCGCATCGAGGTCGATCGAACCACTCGAGGAGTCAACGTGAAAAAATTGTTAGCCGCCGTGACCATCGCTACGCTCGCCGCATCGGCCGGTGTGGCGCAAGCGAAAGACTGGAAGCAAATTCGTATCGGTGTCGACGCGAGCTACGCCCCCTTCGAATCGAAAGCCTCGGACGGCAAGCTCGTCGGCTTCGACATCGACCTCGGCAATGAGATCTGCAAACGCCTGCATGCCAAATGCGTTTGGGTCGAAAACGACTTCGACGGCATGATCCCCGGTTTGAAGGCCAAGAAGTTCGACGGCGTCCTGTCGTCGATGACGATCACGCCTGATCGCGAAAAGCAAATCGCTTTCTCGAAGCCGCTGTTCGATACGCCGACGGCGCTCGTCGCGAAGAAGGGCTCGGGCCTGCTGCCGACGGCCGATTCGCTCAAGGGCAAGTCGGTGGGCGTCGAGCAAGGCACGATTCAGGAAACCTACGCGAAGCAAAACTGGGAACCGAAGGGCGTGAAGGTCGTTCCCTATCAGAACCAAGACCAGGTCTACCAAGACTTGATCTCGGGCCGTCTCGACGCAGCCTTGCAAGACCAAGTGCAAGCCGACCTCGGCTTCCTGAAGCAACCGCGTGGCGCTCAGTTCCAGAAAGTCGGCGAGTCGATTCCGAGCGGCGCCGCGGCAATGGGGCTGCGCAAGGAAGACACGGACCTGAAGGCGGACGTGGACAAGGCCATCGACGGCATGATGAAGGACGGTACGTACAAGACGCTCGAGAAGAAGTACTTCGACTTCGACGTCGCTCCGAAGAGCTGATCGCCGGCTGGGCGCCAGGCGCCCCGTGTTCGATCCAAAGGCTCCGGGTCAAACCGGAGCCTTTTTTATATTCGGCGTCGCCTACCGCATGGAACGTTGCGCCGCCCCGACGTACAATCGAACACCCTTCCCCTTGCGCGGCGTGCGGCAACGACGCTGAAAATCGCTATGCAAAAGAAGATTCATCCGCTGATTTCCCCTTCCCTCGGTACCGAGCGCGCATTGACGAGCTTTCACTACGGGCCCGAAGGCGGACGCAAGGTGTACGTCCAATCGTCGCTGCATGCCGACGAGCTGCCGGGCATGCTCGTCGCCTGGGAATTGCGCCGCAAGCTCGCGGCGCTGGAAGCGGCCGGCATGCTGCGCGCCGAGATCGTCGTCGTCCCGGTCCCGAACCCGATCGGGCTCAGCCAGCACGTGCTCGGACAAATGATCGGCCGCTTCGAGGCGAACACGGCCACGAACTTCAATCGCAATTTCTACGACCTGGCCGCCCTCGTCGTGCCGCGCATCGAAGCGCGCCTGACAGGCGATGCCGAGGCGAATCTACGCGCGGTGAGACAGTCGATGGGGGCAGCGCTCGATGCGCAAACGCCTCGCACGGAATTGGAATCGCAGCGCCTCGCGTTGCAGCGCTTGTCGTATGACGCCGATATCGTGCTCGATCTGCACTGCGACTTCGAAGGTGCGATGCACCTCTACACGAACCCCGAGTTGTGGGCGGACGTCGAACCGCTCGCGCGCTATCTCGACGCCAAAGCCTCGCTGTTGGCGCTGAACTCGATCGGCAATCCATTCGATGAGATCCATAGCTTTTGCTGGTCGGAATTGCGCGCGCGCTTCGGCGAGCGCTTCCCCATTCCGAACGGTTCGATCTCGGTGACGGTCGAATTGCGCGGCCAGGCCGACGTGTCCTACACGCATGCCGAGCACGACTCGCAAGCCATCGTCGAGTTCTTGACGCACCGCGGGCTCATCGACGGTACGCCGGCGCATATGCCGCCGCTCGCGTTTCCCGCCACGCCGCTCGCCGGCACGGAACCGCTTCATGCGCCGATCTCCGGCGTGCTCGTGTTTCGCACGCCGGCCGGCATTTGGATCGAGAAGGGGCAAGAGGTGGCCGATATCGTCGACCCGGTGAGCGACCGGGTCGAAACGGTGAGAGCCGGCACGTCGGGCGTCTTGTACGCACGTCACCGCACCCGCTTCGCTACGGCGGGCATGGAGGTGGCGCGCATTGCCGGCGCGACGCCTTATCGCACCGGCTCTTTGCTCTCGGCCTAAGCGATCGCGAAGCCCGCCGTCATCAAAGATCGAAGGCGGGGCCCATCCGCGAATGGTCGGGCATGAAAGGCGGTGCCGCGAAGGCGCTCTGGGATACCCTAAACCGCATGACCTGACGGGCGAGCAACTTGAGCTCGAACATGATGCCCATCGCCGAATCCAGCTTGGCGGGGTTACCGTTGAACGTCTCGTCCAATGCTTTCAACAGACGGCAATACGCGCCGTAGAACGCGGAGCCTGCAATATAGGCGCCGCTACCGGCCGTGTAGTCCGAGAGCGCCGCGTTTTTCTGCACCGTGCGGATACGCCCCGTCTCCAGCCCGACATCGGGGCCCGTATACGACCAGCCCGAGACATCGTTCTTGTCGGGAATGAGCTGTTTCCCGTGATAGATCTCGCCGAATTTGAAATAGTGCGCGTAGGTCTTGTCACCATCTTTCGGATCTATCCGATCATGAACGATCTGAAGTCCCTCGCCCTGCGCGACGATCTTGTTGAGGACCGCTTGCGCGGATGCGAACGAACTCACCCGGCCGTCCGAGGCCCCGTCGATCTCGTAGTTGAACCATCCGCTGATGGCCACTTGCCGATCGACTCGCGGCTTGGCAAAGATGCCGGAGCCAAGTCGCTTAAGTGCCTCGATCACCGCGTTGTAGAAATCGCCGAGGGAGGCATAACCCTGCGGCGTACCGACCGGCGGCAGCGGTGCGGACTCACCGGGGAGCACCGCCGTGGTGTCCGGCCGCTCGATCGCCATGAACACATCATGGGTCTGTTCCGTGCTCAACGAGGCGAGACTCACCACCAAGCCGTCATCGACGTCCAAGGGAAACGTGGACGGATAACGGACGCTTGTGCCCAACGCGAGGATCGGCACCGTGCCGCCGATCGCAATCAACGTATTGGCGGCGAGCGTCATATGTAGCATCTCTTCGACGACTACCGAGTGCACGAGCTTTCGCGGCTCGTCATTTCCCTCCGCGATCGAAAACAGCGCGGTCAGATAAGGAGGGATCGTCATCAATTCCGTCAATACCGCAGCCTTCAGCGATTCCTGAACGGGCGTGACATCGGTTGCCGCGTTCAGTTTATCGATGATCTCTTTCCTGACTTTCAACATGATGGAATCATCCTATTCGATAGTGGATACCCGGCCCGCAGATCCGAACTCATTGCCTATTGCCTTTTGCCTTTCGTTAGCGCGACGTCCGTGAGACTGGCGGCCTTCTCGGGATCGACGAAACGATGCAAAGGGCAGCGCTTACCGAAGGCGATCTGCATGTCGAGGTTCTTACCGGTGTTCTTGATGACGTTGCCGAAATAGTTGACGAGCATCCGCCGCTTCGACGACGAGAGGTCGCGCGTCACGGGCATCTGGTCCGGATCGTCGATATCTTTATCGAAGACGAATTTCATGATGAACGCAGCGGAATCGGCCACCGATTGCTTCGAGAAATCGAACATCCCCTGGCTCATCACCGGATAGAGATTCGCGTACTGTTGGAGAATGGGTTGGACGTCTTCCCATGTCGGGTTGTCGATGTCGATGCGCCGCTCCGACACCAGCGAGGGGAACGTGCTGTAAATCACCACGGCAATCGCATCCAGCGGATGCTGTTGCGCCTTGTTTCCCACTGTGAAGTTGTAGGCGATCACATAAAGCTGACCATCGATGTATCCGCGCGGCGTACCCATCGTCTTCGGACCGGAGATCGTCACCGTCGCTTGGCCCAACTCGTCCGTCGTCACATTGGCGGGCGCGAAGCGCACGCAGTCCTGTGGGTCGTTGTATGAAGGCACGGGCGCGCGCGGCGATGTGTCGGCAGGCACGTTGTCCGGGGTATTTGGGCTATCGGGCGTTGTCTGGCCGACCGAAAAGCTCAACGCCCGGTTGATATAAGGCTCCCCGTAGGCGGTCGCATAGAGCAACACTTTTTGTGCGTTCCCGTCTCGGTCGTTCGGGTCGAGCTTGAAGGCAATCTGTTCGGCGCGAACTTCCAAGCCATAAGCTGCCTCACGCACGCAAACCGTCGCACTACTTGAATCGCGATCGAGCTTGACGATCGCGAGCGGCCTCCCCTTGCTCGCCTTGAGCTGACCGGGGTTCAGTTTCAACGAACAAATGCCGCCCGCGTTTTCTTGAAGCTGATCGGTCTGATCGACCAAACCCAGCTTAGTGTATTGGTCGCTGCTAACGGTGTCGTCCTGCGTGATGAAGTCGTCATGCAGTGCGACGAACGCAAGGTTTCCTTGATTGGCGATACGGAAATCCGATGCGCCGTCGAGCGGCAGTGCATTGCTCAAATCGGCATGAAAATAGCCATCGTCCGGATCGATATACGACGAGAAGCACCCGATTCCGTTTTTGCTGACGAGATCCTGCGCATAGTTTTCCGTAGTCGGCAGGAAGCGGCGGCCAAGAATGAACGTACGCGGCTGTTCGTGCCGCACCGGCCCGATAGTGCCGACGAGCTTCCCATAGCTAAATCTCGGATTCAACACCGTGCTGAGATTGCCGCCTTCGCCGAAGTTTCCTTGGAAGCCGTACGTGGTCAAACGGATAGACAAGTAGCCGTCTTCCGATGCCGCCAGCAGCTCCTTGAGGAACGGACTCTCGATATCGGCGAGCGCATACTGTCGGAGCTTAAGCCTCGATTGAAATATCGCCGAAGCGTTCTTATCGGATGCCCGGCCCGAGCGCGTGGCCCACAGATCGCGAAATGGGCCATGTTCGTAATCCGCTACGAGGATCGGCGAACCATTGGGATCGACGATAGAAACAACAAGCCCGAAGATCGTCGAGGCGTTCTGCCAATCGGTATCCAGATCGACCATCTTTCCCGACGGACTATCCGAAGCATTGCCGATCTTGCATCCGACGAGCGGATCGCCCGCGGCGCTGCCGATATAAGCGCCCGACCGATCGCGCAGGCTTTTAACGAAGCAGTCCTTGAAGCGCATGATCGCGGTACCGCCTGGGTTCCACCAGCCGTTGTAATAGTCGAAACGGCCGTCCTTGTTAGTCCCTTTCTCCTGGAATTGTTGGAATGAAGGCTCGAAGGTGCCGACGTCGAAATGACGCGGATCGTTGTTGACCGTCGAAACGTCGGCTTGGAACTCACCAAAAAATGCCAGTCTCGGGAATTGTAAGTAACTCATTTCCACTCCTTAAATGCACTTCCCTAGTCCAAAACGCGCGCCTTGGGCGGCGCGCATCTGCCGTGGCAACCACGCTGCGAGGCGCTCATTCGAATGGCTCGATCAATCCGATCGCATTGCCCTCGGGGTCCTTGACCATCGCGAACTTGTATCCATCGGCGCTGACCGGATCGACGAACTGCTGGCCGCCATACTTGACCGCGCGCTTGATCGCCGCTTCGAGATCGGCCACACGTAAATAAAAATTCGTACCGGCCTCGAAGCCGGCCATTTGCGGATTGGCTTGTCCGATACCGCCCAGTAGCGCGGTGCACTGCTCCGGAAACGGGATGTACGCGAAGCCGCTCTCTTTTCCAATCTCGTAGTCCCACTCGAATACATCGCTGAAGAATTGCTTCAGCTTGGCCTGGTCACGAGCGATGACTTCGAACATCACGCTCGGGTGCCGATTGCCGCCGCATAGCGCCGGGATTGCGGCGGCATCGGAGCCTGCTCCGACAGGGGAACCGGCTGCGCGAACGAATCCCGCGAGCGTTTGCACGAATTCGACGAACGTGAATGGCTTGCCGTTCGAGGCGACGAACAGCTCGCCGTATCGTTCGACGAACGCGCCGAATACCGGTCCATTGACGTGTCGCACAAACGCATCGGCACTACGGTACGTCTCGAAGAAAAGCACCGTGCGCGGCTCTGACGGCGGCAGCGATTGCAAACGGCCGTCGCCTCGATAGGGCTGGTGAACGAGGTAGGTCAGCGTATCGGGTTCGTTGCGTTCGACGTCGCTCGCCAGCTGACGCAACGCCTCCTCGGCCGCTTGCTCGCAACCGGGCCGGACGAACCAGCGAGAGGTCAAGCTGACAGGTTGAGTAGATAGGGAAGTCATGGCTCTCCTCGGTTTTGGTGATGGTCTTCCTTCATCGACGCGCTAGTCGCCACGGATGCGGCGTTGCCCCGCACGCGCGCACGCGGCCCCTGCGGCACCCGCAAGCAGCCAGGCGGGATCGGCCAGCGCGGCTAGCACCAAACCGTCGATCATCGGCATCGCGGCGAGCATCCAGGGAACGACCGGCCATCGATAGCGCTGCGTGGCCGTATGGGGTTCGAAACGTGCAACGGCAGTGAGTACCGACGTGTACGCGGCCTGCGCCAAGGCCGCCAATTCGACCTTCGTCGATACCTCGCCCGTCAACGCGAGGGCCGTGACGATATAGATAAGCAGCCGCGCGCCCGCCATCGCGAACATCGTCGACGGATGACGCTTATGAAAACGGTTGTAGACCCAGATTACGACGAGCAGCGCGACGCCGGCAGCGGCTCCAGCACGATGCGGAGCGAGCAGTAGACAAACGAAGCCGATCGCAAAGAGCGAGAATGTCAACGCGCGCGCTGAGCCGAGCGCGATCGTCCCGGCAGGAATGGGGCGAAACGGCTGGTGCGCGCGATCGTGATCGAGGTCGCATAGATCGTTATGCGCCATCCCTCCGCAGTAGAAGCACGAGAGCGCGAAAGCGAGCAACAGCACGAACGCGCCGTGCGGCCCCTGATTCGATGGACCGGACAGCACGGCCGCCGTCAACACATTCATCCAGACCGTCGGCAGATTGCTGACGCGGCACAACGCGAGCGCCGCATGGCATCGGCTATTGAACGTAAGCGTGCTCATGGCGTAAAAATGTGGTCGAGTAGCACGGCACAAACATCGGTTGCGGCGAGATTGCCGCGCTTGACTCGGTTGCGTTCGGAGCTCATGAGGATCGGCGCGTCGGCGGCGTCGAACGCTCCGATGCCGTGCGAGCCGCGCACGAGCGACGCATCGAGCGGAATCACGTCCATCGTGTAGCGCATGCCCAGTGCTTTGCGCGCGAGCGTGGCCCCGACCTTCCACTTCGGAAAGCGGATGCCGGGGTCGACGAACAATTCGACGGGGTCGTAGCCGGGCTTGTTGTGGATGTCGACGGTGCGGGCATAGTCCGGCGCGGCTTTGTCGTCGAGCCAGAAGTAATAAGTGAACCAGCTATCGGGTTCGGCCAACAAAACGAACTCGCCGGCGCGAGGATGCCCGAGTCCGTGACGGCGCATGCCGGTCTCATCGAGCACTTCGCCCACCCCATGCAGCCCAGCACATAGCCGGCCGACGTCGGCGAGATCGCGGCGATCGCGGACGTAGACGTGGGCGATCTGGTGATCGGCGACGGCAAACGCACGCGATGCGCCGGTGTCGAGGTAATCTCGCCCGAGGTCTTGCTTGATGCTCACGAAACCCGCTTCGCGCAGCACGCGGTTGATGTGCACGGGGCGGGTCACCGGCGTAATGCCGTATTCCGAGAGCACCACGACGCGCACGCCACGCTGTCGCAACGCCGCGATCAATTGGCCGCACACCGCATCGATCGCGCGCAGATCGGCAACGATATCCGCATCCGGGCCGACGCGTTGAAGGCAGTAGTCGAGATGCGGCAAATAGATCAAATTCAGCGTCGGCGCGAACTGCATTTCGACCTCGAGCGCCGCGTCGGCGATCCATTGGCTCGAACGAATCGACGTGCCGGGCCCCCAGAACTGGAATAGCGGAAACTGGCCGAGCCGCTCGCGCAGCGAGCGACGTAATGTCGACGGTTGCGCGTAGAAGTCGGGCAGTTTCAATCCGTCGGCGCAATAGAGCGGCCGTGGCGTTAGCGTGATGTCGGCGTCGGTGGCCATCGCGTACCACCAAAACGTATTGGCGCACGTGAAGGAAGCATCGCGCGCCTTCGCGAGATGCCAAATGCACGGCGCCTGCACGAGCCTATTGCTTTGCCGCCACAACCACACTTGATCCAGTTCGCGGAAATACCAGCCGTTGCCGACGATCCCGTGCTCGGCCGGTCGCTTGCCCGTCAGGTAGGTCGTCTGCGCCGAACAGGTTAGTGCCGGCATCGTCGCATCGATCGCGGCCACTTCGTCGCTGAACGAGGACAAATTCGGGGTATGCGGGCCGAGCAGCCTTTTCGTTAGACCGACGACATCAATGACAGCAGTGCGCTGCATCGAGCGTCTCCTTGACCCAGCCCAACTCCCGGGCGATCGAACTTGCGACCGAATCTAGACGCAGCTTCGGCGGCAAGACGCCGAAGCTGTACGTCTCCACCTCGAGCGGCGTTCCGGGGGCGAGCCGCGGCAGGCAATCTTCGAGGAAGAAACGTGTCGTACCGACATCACCGATTTCGGCGAGAAAGATCGGCACATGAAAATGAACCCGGCATTCGTCGATCGACTCGCCGCGCTCGAGCCAGCTCGCGAGATCGGGCAAATCCGCGAAGCGCAGCGTGCGCCCATCGGGGCATCGAGCGACGGCCTGATGAAGATACGTCGGCTCGTCGAACTTGGAGAGGTTGGCGATCTCATCGCCACGCGCGCGCAATGCCGAAGACACTTGCACCTTAGCCACGCGAATACCGGCGTTCGCCAGCCGCGCGAGACAGACCGCCGGCTCCTCGAACTCGACGGCTTGGTGGCAGCAATCGAAACACAGGCCGATATGCTCCGATAGCGATGACGGGAACGCCATACGCGCGAAAAATTCGATTGCCTGGTCGGTCGTTTCGAGCACGCAGTGCGGTTCCGGTTCGATCGCCAGGCAAATCAGCGTTCCATTGCGTTCCCGCAGACGCGCAAGATGCGAAAGCACGTCGATGAGATGCGCTCTGACGAGCGTCCAATCCCCGTTGTCGAAGCCGTCGCGCCATGCTATCGGTACCGTCGAAATCGAGCGTTCGCCGCCCTCGCTCGACCACTGAGCGAGGATGTCGGCGAGCCGCTTCGTATAAACCGCTCGCCGCGAATCGCGCCAATCGGGTTGGTAGACCGACTCCTTGACGCTCGTGCCGTGAAACGAGCCGTAGGGAAAGCCGTTGAGCGTCAGCACGTAGCAGTCGTGACGATCGCACCAGCGGGCGAAATCGCGAATCTTCGCATCGTCGAGCACTGAAGCCGCTTTCGCGGATACACGCAAACCAAGCGGAAAGCGACTTGCGGGCGAGCAGGTGCGCTTCACGTGCAGAGTATGGTCGTCGAGATTGCGAAGAACATCGTCCCATGCGTCGCCCGGATGGATATTCGTGCAATACGTCAGCGGATAGTCGTCGCTCACGTCGATACCTCCGACGCCGCCCGCACCGCTTGCACGGCCTGGCGCATGACGCGCAATCGAGCGACGCACTCGCGCATGGCCGCCATATCGATACGGTCGACTTCGATGCCCTCCCCGATCCCCTTGAGCAACGTGATGCAAAGCAGGCCGCCGAGGTGTTCGCGAAAATCGGCAAGCGCCCGCTCTAGGTCGAGCTCGTCGAGTACGGGGTCGTCGAGGACGAACCCGATATCGCGCATCGTGTCGAGCACGAGGTCCACGGCGGCACCGTCGATGAGCCCGATGTGTTGCGAATAGAGCGTATCGAGCGCGATGCCGATCGCGACGGCCTCGCCATGCAGCAGACGGTGTTGCGATAGCTCCTCGAGCTTGTGCGCCGCCCAATGTCCGAAGTCGAGAGGGCGTGCGCTGCCGCGTTCAAACGGATCTCCGCCGTTGCGAATCTGCGCGAGATGCAGTTGCGCGCAGCGTACGATCATCGGTTCGATCGCATGAGGCGCGAGATCGGCCAGTTCGAAGCGTTGCTGATGAAGTTGCGCAAAAAACGCTTCGTCGCGGATCAGCGCGACCTTGATCGCTTCGGCGATACCCGCGCGACGAACGTGCGAGGGAGCGCTTGCGAGCAAATCGAAATCGTTGACGACGGCGAAAGGCGACGCGAACGCCCCGACGAAATTCTTTCGCCCGTACCAGTTGACCCCATTCTTGACGCCGATACCGGCATCGTTTTGCGCCAGCACCGTGGACGGCATACGAATGAGTCGAACGCCGCGATGTGCCGTCGCAGCCGCATAGCCGGCGGCATCGAGAACCGCACCGCCGCCGATCGCCACGACATAGCTATGTCGGCAAATCCGCATCTCGCGCACGAGGTCGTAGATCGGTTCGACCTCCCGCAATCCGTGTTTCGCCGCTTCGCCGCCGCGCATCGCGACCGGAGGATGGGCGAGTTCGAATAAATGCCTATGCGCGTAGGCGTAGCGTTCGATCGATTCGATATAGCCGTCGCGACTAGCCGCAACGCCCGAGTCGATCAAGACAAGTGCGCGCGCCTTCATGCCTTGTTCAGGCATTCGCATTAATTCCGCCAATACCGGATTGTCCGGCGAGAACGCTTTCCGCGTGAAGCACACGGGGTAGCTGTATGTCACGGTGAAACGCTGATCGATGCGATGCTCAAGCATGGACGCTCCCGTATGACGTCTCGTCGCTCGACAGAGCTGCGTGCCGCCCTGTCGATTCATTCGCCCGCCCGATCAATTCGGCACGGGTTCGTCGACGCAGGGTGTTTGCCCTCGCAACACCGAGTTGTCGGCGAACAATTGGCGCTGATCGAGACGCGGTGTCCGGGCGAGTTCGGCGATATCGATTTGTTGCGACTGTCCGTAAGCCGCGAGTGCATTGCCCCAGGTCACCGCTTCGACGTCGGCCGGTGCGATGCCCCGCTCCAGCATCAGACGCGCGGTTTTCGGGACTGCGAGCGGGTCGCTGACGCCCCAATCCGCCGAGCTATCGACGATGATGCGTTCGGCCCCATACTGGCGCACGATCTCCACCATCCGCTCCGAGCTCATCTTCGTATTCGGATAGATCGTGAACGCGGCCCAGGCGCCGGCTTCGAGTACGTCTCGGATCGTCTCTTCGTTGTTGTGATCGACGACCAGCTTTGTCATCTCCACGCCATGTTCCCGAGCAACGGCTATCGAACGCCGCGTGCCGCGCTTCTTGTCGCGGTGGGGCGTGTGTACCATGACGACCATCTCGTGCCGGCGCGCAAAATCGAGTTGCGCGCAGTAGGCGAATTCCTCGGCGTCCGTAATCTCGTCATAGCCGATCTCCCCGATCGCCACGACGCCTTGCTTCAAGGCGAACTCCGGAATCAATTCGAGGACCTCGCGTGCGAGCCCCTCGTCATTCGCTTCCTTGGAGTTCAAGCCGATAGCGCAGTGGTGCGCCACGCCAAACTGTGCGCAGCGAAAGCGTTCCCAGCCGACGAGACTCGAAAAGTAGTCGATGAAGCTACCCACGTTCGTACGCGGCTGACCTAACCAAAATGCCGGCTCGATGACGGCGCGAATACCCGCGGCAGCCATGGCTTGCAAGTCGTCGGTCGTACGCGAGGTCATGTGGATGTGCGGGTCGAAGAATCTCACGGAAAACCCCTCATCTGAGTTGGCTGGAAAGGTGGATCGCGCGTGCGGAGAACCCGGCTTCGCGAGCCCGCTCGACGAACGCCGCGTGTTCTTGCCACGCGCAATCGATCGCCGGTTCGTCATGCGTCAGCGCCCCGGCACGCCCCAAGGCAAGCAGCGCGCCTTGCTTTCCGCGCTCGGTGCCGCCTTGCAGCTCGGCACGCAACGCGGCGAGTCCTCTCGCTCCGGCGTAAGGACCGAGACAAAGCCACAATTGCGCCGGCACATCGCGCCCTGCGCTGCGCCGCTCGTCGGCAAAATCGAGCGCCATGCGCGCAAGCTCGGGCGACAGCCTGGTGTCGAGCGATTCGATGCGTGCAAGCGGCACGTCGATAAACACCGCTTTGAGGATGAGTTGGCACCACGAAGCGTCGTCGAAATGCCGAACCGGGAAGTTGGAGTCGCAAGCGACCGCTTCGAACACCGTTCGCATGTTGGTACGGCACCCCTGCCTCGCACGCGCAACTAAAAGCGGTCCATACGGCAACAACGGCAACGCTCGATAGAGCGCGCATGTTTCGTTGTGATCCGCGAAACGGAAACAACGATCGAATAACGCAGGGAAATCGCCATTCGCGACTTCCGCAAATGAGAGCAGCAGCGCAATGCGCAAGGTTTCGAGCAGGCTCCAGCGGACCGGATCGAAATCGGCCTTCTCTCGCTCGAACCGGCGAAGCTCATCGCAATTTGGATCGAGCGTAACGTCGGAAGCGACATGACGACTAGCAAGCGAAAGCAATTGCTTGAAACGCAGAAACGAAACGCCGCTTTTTATTTCATCGAACGCAGCCGTTAAAAATTCCCAGCCATCTAGGGTCAGACGCGACTGGAGAAGATACGTCAACATTGGAATCGGGTAGACGTCCGGCGGAGATTTCATGTTTCATCTCAAGCATCGATTTTTTCGCATTGCCGTCATTGATCCTAGATCAAAGCCCACCAAAAAACGCACTACCAAATTTGGTAGATGTATTCATATTAACCATTCTTCGGAAAGTCAATTACACGGGATAACAATGGCAATAACGATTGTTCACATCTCAAGGCGCGAAAAGCGCTAGCGATTACCTATACTGATCGATGAATGGGAAATCGATCAAGCTCTCTTTCGACAAAGGGTGCGGATCGACGAGGCAAGCGTCGTTGTTTTGGGCCGGGGGCAATACCCATTCCATATCCGGCACTTCGTTATTGCAGGTCTTCGAGCGTTCAAGACCGCTACGGGTCATCTGATAATGGGGAGATGCAACATGGCAACTTACGAAGGACTACTGGTTCGCACGGCCTTCGGCGATACCGGGGCCATCCCGGCGCCGGAATGCCATTGGACTGCACCGGATATCATTCCCTATGGACGAGACGTTCTCAGCTACGAGCGGGCGGTTGAAACTTACGGCGGACCCGACCTCGGCAAGCCGGTCGTCAACAACCTCAACAACAACATTTATGTGCGCTGTAAAAACATCTCGAACAAGACGATGCGCGGCAACGTCAATCTGTACTATGCGAATGCATCGCTATTTTTATTGCCGAGCACGTGGACTCAGCTCGACAAACCTTACGGAAACATTCCCTTTGTCGGCCGCCTCAACAGCGCTCAGATTCCGGAAGGCTCGATCGGGATCGTTGAAGCACCCTTTCTTTTAAATCATCTACAGCCGGGACAGCATTTCTGCTTCATCGCAGTGGCCAACAACAATAATATTCCGTTCGGCATACCGCAGAAATTCGACAGCAACGCGGATTTCGTCAAGTGGATACGCAACAACCCCAACGTAGCCCAGCGTAACATCGACCATCAGCCCGGATCCGAAGCCAACATCACGGAATACTTGACGTTCGGCAACGCCAATCCGGTGGCAAGCCAATTCATCGTCGCGATGATCGGCTACGATATCCCTGAGAAAACGCGATGGGTGGCGCAGTGCACCGATAGGCGTTTGGAGGGCGGCTCGTTCCAAGACGACGGCACGTTTTCGACGAACGGCACGGCCGCCACGCGCCTAACGGTTCCAAAGAACGTCGGCAATGGGACGCCGTTGATGACGATGGCGTTTACGTTCAGCACGCCGGACGGCAGGCCTTTTTCGCCAAGCGCCTACTTCAAGTTCGATTACTTCCAGATTCCCACCACGCAGACGGAGTCGGAGGATCTGTTCAACAAAGAAGGTGACGTTATCGGCCAATATTCCGTACCGGCGACGACCGCCGGCGGCAAAGACGATGAGATGCAGAACTTGATCGAACTCGGCTCCGTCGATCTGCGGCTAAGCTAGGAAGGCTGGGGCTCTCGCTTCGAAAAATCGTTGAGCGACACGTATCGGGGGATACCGAATATTGGCTCCCCCGATGCGTCACCGATGTATCACTGGTGCGCGCCGAAGTATTTGACGAAGCGGGCGACTTGCTCGGAAGTCACGGGCTCGCCAGACACATCGGGGAGATGAACCCGTCCACCGGCCAGAATGAAACTGAAGTCCGCGCCCCTCAGCTCGACATTGCCATGGCACCCCATGCACCCGCCCATGTTGACCGAAGCGATTTGATTGGAGACTAAGTTCTTATAAAGAACATTGTTAAATTCCGTCGCGGATTTTTTCGAACCGCTTACGGCCCCAGCATAATCGGTGATCGTGAACTTATGGGGATCCGTCGTTTTGAACTCGGCAAAAAATCTCCCACTGAAGTCCTGCAAGTTGTAGTCCGTTTCGATCACGCTATTGGCTTGGTAGTAGGTCGCGGCGTCGGACGCTTGGTAGTCTACGCTCGCCACCTTGCCTGCTATGGGCTTACTTTGAACGTTGACGAGCTTGTAGTACTTCCAAGGCGACCGGGGAGCCATCTTGCCGAACTTGTCGTTCGTATAAGCATCGATCGCCGCATGGGCTAGCTTGTTGACGGAAACGATATCGTCCGGAATCCGATGCTTCCGCTTATTGACGAGAATTTTTTCCGATTCTTGAAGATGGGAATTGAAGAAATGCTTCACCGGAATACCGGTATAAGGCGTATTCAAATAGTACAACTGGTTGCGCGTGACGTTTGAAAAGTTACCGAAAGAGAACTGTTGCGGGGTCGTGCCGGAAGTCGAGTTGATCGATGCGATCTCCGGCGCAAAAAAAGTATCCGGCGGATTGATCTCGGCCCCGTCGACGTCCTCCGCGAACGATCCATCGCGCTTGATGATGTTATCGGCCTGTTCGAACGTGGCATAAATAAAATAGGGAGCCGTCTCCGTCTTGTGAATGATATGGAGCCCCACCAGCGCCATTTCCGTGTCGACGGACTCAATCTTGCCGGCCGCGTCATGTACGTAGTAGCGGACCTTGGTCATGTAATATCGACTCGGATCTTCGGTGGGCGAGAGCCGTCGCCAGGCGGCCTTTACCTCCACCGCCCCGGCAGGAAAGCTCACGTATTGGCTGGACCCGGGTGGAGGCAGTGTATTGTTCGCCTTTATATAATTGGACGTCGCCTTCAGCGGCGCTGTGCCATCCCACCAATGATTGCCGGCGATGTACTTGTACTCCACCCGATTGGCTTTCGCCATGAAGAGAACTTGATCGTCGTACAGTTTATTATTCTGCGACACGACGCCCGCGAACATCTGATCGAGAAAGATTTGGCTGTTCTCATCAAGATTGATCCACGGTGGATTCGTGTCCAAGGCGCACGACTTCGGCGCGGAAGCACTGACTCCCGATCCCGGCCGGTCATAGCAATAAGCGGGGCCGGCGTCATAACCGTAATCTTTCGCGGCGGAGTCGACGTAGCCCGGAGGGGGATTGTCCGTGGGTGGGTTCCGTTCGGGTTGGTAAAGCCCCGGGTATATCTCCACTTTCCCTCGGAAGGTATGCCACACTAGCGGGCCGCTAAGCGACGTGTCGCCGAATTTTTTCGAGTCATCCGGCGTATCGCGTTTATTGGCAAGTGCAGGCCAGTTCAAAGCAATGAATTCTTGCCAGGCAAACTCCCCGGCCTCTCTGAGCGAGGCACCTTGCGCGCCATATTTTCCCTGAATGTCGTCCGGGAACGTCGAGCACACGACAATTTGATCGGACGTTCCCACAGAACTCGGACATTTGCCCAATGCGGCAGAAGCACAGGTGCCGAATAGGACTGCGGCTGCCAAGGAAGGCACGATACGCTCAACGCACATGCGTTGCATAACGAATCTATTAAGCATGATCCCCGCCCCGTTATTGATTGGTCGACTTGATGTTCATTCCCCGCTCGACAAAAGAGCGGCGACGGCCACTTAGGCGCAACTAGCCTATACCGCATATGCGGCCCGCACACCTATCACTTTTGACAGTCGCATCGAATTCGTTAAATACAGAATTCATCACGGGAAGACAACTTCAAAACGACCAATTTCCGCCATCAAGCCGGATCTATAACTCAATCGAATAAAGTTAGAGCTGAACGCTATTCGACTTCATTGACCGGCATAGCCGACCGGCGCCGTTACATTGGCCTTCGTCCATGCGGCGTTCGTCGAGACGACGTAAAGCGGGGTCTCCGTCAGCGTCAAATCGACCTTCCCATTCGTATATTCGACGGTACGCGCGTTCCCCATCATGTCGAGCACCGCCACGTCGCCGTGCGTGCCCGGCGCATCGACGGCGAGCGAATAGCACTTGCTATAGGTCGTACTGTAGACGCCGGACGGCGTCGGCCATTGCGCGTTGTCATGGGTCCACAAAGCGGTAATGATCTTGCCGTCACCGAGTTGTTGGAACGCATAGCCGTAGACCTTCGGCGGCAAGTCATTCAGCCGGCCGAGCGTTTGCGTACCGTCGACGATGCGCGTCATCGCGGCGAACGCCATCGCTTCGGGCTTCGGACTCAGATTCGTTGCCGCTTCGTTTCCGTTCGCATCGACGAGATCGAAAAACGTGCCGTCGCCGACCTTCTCCGCCGTATCGGGCCCGAAGCCGAAGTACGTGACCTGCGCGCCCTCGCCAAGAACGATCAGGTGTGCGCGAGCCGCAACCGCCGCCTGCGCATAGAGTTCGTTGGCCGTCGGATAGTTGGGCCCATAGGCTGCGCCCGGATCGTAGCGAATGCCCAATTCGGTCGACCACAACCTCATGTTCTGCCTAACCGACTGCATTTGCGCGCGCAGCGTCTGCATCTGCTTATCCAATGCCTTCGCAACATTGGCCGGATTAGAATCGGTATCGTAGAACTCGGGCGGATGCGCCGGATAAGTACCGGCATCGTAATAGCCGTGGGTCGTCACGCCGTCGATATAACTGCCCAAGCCCAGCGCCGCATAGGTTTGCAGATAGCCACTCGTGCAATCGGCTGCGCAGTTCGCCGGCGACGCGTTCGTCGTTCCCATCACGACCGCGTTGAGATCGGTCGAATGCAAGCCGTTATAAACGGCTTTGTACATGGCGACGAAGTTCGCTTGAGCGTCCGCCCATTGCGGTTCCCAGGTGACCTGATAGTAATTGCGCTGTTGCTTCGGGAAATATGCGCGTTTGATCGCGGCGGTGTCGCTGCCGACACGCGCCATATAGTTCTGGTAGTAAGCGAGATTGGTCGGCGCATTCGTGTCGTCCTCGTATGCGCCTGTCGGGCTGGCCCACGCGGGAATGCCGTCGAGGCGAACGAGACGCATGATCTTGCCGCTCGTATAGTCCGACCCCAGATCGGATAGCGACGGCGTCCACGTGTTCGGCCCGCTCGGCTCCATGACGGAAAGCTGACGCGCGTCGATCGTTTGCGCGATGCCCAGGCCCGCGAGCGCGGCGGCATTGCCGTTCATGCCCTGCATGCCGAAGCGGTGCTGATCTTGATGCGCGAACGTGACTGCCGGCACGACGGCCGATAAGTCAGCGACGATCCCGAACGTGGCGATGCCGCGAGGACGTGTGCCCGCCTCGGGCAGCACGCTACCCGCACGCGCCAACTTCGCCGACACGGCAAAGTACCCGGCTAACGTCGCGCGGCAAGAGAGCGTGTTCGTCTGGGCGCCCTTTTCGACTCTGAACGCCCCGCGCTCCTTCACCGCCCCGGAGGCGTCGCTGATCGACCAGATGACGGCGTCCGATGCCGGAGCCGCCGTGAGGAACGACAGTTTGAACGCCTGGCCGACAGGGAAAAGGCGCACGCCATCAGGCGTCGGCGTATCGACGGAGAGTTGACCATTGGGATTGCCGCCTGTCGATGCAACGGTGCCGGTGCATACGATGGGGCCCGGCACCACGCTCGCCATCGATAAAGGACTGACCAAGCTTAAAGCGCCAAATATCGCACCGGCAGCTAATCGTCCGGAATAGACAGACCGCCCGGATTTGGTCTGTATCAAAAGATCAACGGCAGCGAATTGGTTCACGGCATCCTCTCCTCAACATTTCCGAAGCAATGGAAACAACGTTCGCCCCATACTATAGGAAGAAAAGACCGCGAAACGCGTTAAGTTTTGTTAAATCAATCTCGGCATTTCCGAATATCCGTCGAGCATCTTATTCAATCGATTTGGCGGATTACATCCGAAATCCGTCCGATTTTTCCAGGCGCATTTTCCTATATAAAACTCAATTCAGCGAGCAAATGCGCCAAATCATTCTCGAGGCCTTCCTTTGAGCGCCGGCACCGCTTCGAGGCCGCCGCCGCTACAGTCGATCGCGTTCGGCCGTTGCCGAGCTATCGCCCTTGGCCGCGCTTCCCGCCGCGGCCGGTCCCTCGCAGGCGTCCGCAGGAGACAGCGGCCGGGACATGCGCGTCACCGGCACCCGGATGTCCGGTGGGAGAGACAACTCGAAGCGCTCCAGCACCGCGAAGCCTGAGGCGAGGTACAGCGGCTCGCCGGGAAGTGTCGCCACGAGTTCCATCGACCGAAATCCTGCCCGCAAGGCCTCTGCGATACAGCGGTCCATAAGGAGCCTGCCAAGCCCGCGACGTGCCATGGACGGCTCCACGAAGAACGCGCGGATACGCGCAGCTTCCACAGCAGGATCGAGGAGCGGGTCCGGCCCGGACTTTGCCCTATCTCCGCCGAACAACGTCCGGCGCTTGCTCCATCCGCCGCAAGCCACGGGAGATCCGTAGTGCTCCACCACGAAATAAGTACCGTCCTCCACGAGTTGGCTATCGACACCGAATACGTGCTGCGTGATGGCCTGCGCCTGCTCAGGCGTGTAGAAGCCCACGCTCAATCCCACACCGGAGCGGCGAATGAGCGCCTCGAGCGCCGGAGTGTCCGAAGGGACAGCAAGTCGAACTTCAAACATGGGCGATACTCGCGATGGTCTGTGATGTTGAAATAGAGCTTGCGGACGAGCTTAACGAAAGCCCAACCGTACGCCCCGGGTATGGATACGAAACGCAGCTTCGGCACGGCTTGTAAGACTTTCCAATCTTATTCGGGCAACCAATCCGCCAAGTCATTCCCGAGGCGTGCCGGTGAGCGCCAGCACCGCTTCGAGGCCGCCGCCGCTGCGATTACGCAATGTCAGCGTGGCATCCATGGACTGGGCGAGCTGCCGACAGATCGCGAGGCCAAGCCCCGTTCCACCGGTGCTACGATTGCGCGAGGTTTCGATACGGTAAAACGGCTCGAACACCGTCTCGAGCAATGCCTCCGGAATGCCAGGCCCTTCATCGCGGATACAGATGATCGCGCCGCCGCCCTTCGTCGATGTCGCTTCGATCGTTGCGGAGCCGCCGAATTTCAAGGCGTTGTCGACGAGGTTGCCGAGCACGCGCCGCAGGGCGCGCGGCCGCGCCATCACGGCGATGGCGACATGTTGCGCAAGCGTCACGTCCTTGCCTGCATCCGTGTAGTCGTACACGAGAGAATCGAGCAGCGCATCGAGGTCCACCCTGCATGGCGGTTCATTGGCGCCATGCAGGCTACGCGCATAAGTCACGCCCTCTTTCACGAGGTTTTCCATCTCCAGCAAATCCTGACGCAGCTTGTCCGTTTCGTCGCCATCGTCCATGACATCGACGCGCAGGCGCATACGCGTAATCGGCGTCTGTAAGTCGTGCGAAATCGCCGCGAGGATTTGCACGCGCTCGGCCGTATACATCGCAATGCGATCCTGCATGGCATTGAACGCGCGCGCCGCCCGCGCCACCTCCGACGGCCCCGCTTCAGGCAGGCGCGCCCCTTTCAGATCGGGGCCGAGCAAATCGGCTGCTCGCGCCAGTTGATTGAGGGGTCGCGTCGCCAAGCGAACGACGAGCCAGCAGCAACCGATCAGCAACGCGAACTGCGCGATCAGCATGAGCGGCAGCCAACGCGAAAGCGGAATGCTCGACATCGGGTGGAAATCGATCGTCAGCGGCGTGCCGTCCGTCAGCGTCAAATGCGCCTGAAAATGCTCGCTGCTATCGGCGATCGCGTTGGTCGTTACTGTGTGAGTACGCGAGAGTCCGTCCGTGATGGAGCGCGCGAAACGCTCCGAAAGACGCGCATCGACGGGCGTGCCGGGCTCGCCGGGGCCGAGGATGAATTCGTAGCTACGCCGTGCGAGCCGCGGTAGCCATCGAGCGCGCTCGTCCGGCGGCAAATGATCGAGCAGGGCCACGGAGCTGGCCACCTCGCGCTCCACATAGCCCGTCATGACATTGACCGTCGCTTCGTCCCTCTCGGTCACGGTGAGCCAGAACGACAACGCCTGCGCGAGCGCCAACCCCACGCAGAAGATGAGCGCCAGCCGCGCGAACAAGCTGCGCGGCCAATGCCAACGCGAAAACATCCTCATTGCGCCGCCTCGATCACCGTCACGGCCGCCGAAAATACGTAGCCTTCATTGCGCAACGTCTTGATATAGCGCGGCTCGCGCGCACCGTCGCGCAGGCGCTGACGCAACCGGCTCACGAGCAGATCGATGGACCGGTCGAACGGGTCGGCCTGCCGTCCCTGCGTGAGGTTGAGCAACTGATCGCGCGTGAGCACGCGCTGCGGATGATCGACGAAGACACGCAGCAGCCGATACTCGGCGCCGCTCAACGCGACCATCGTGCCCTGCTCGTCCAAGAGGTGGCGCGCGGTCGTATCGAGTCGCCAGTCGCCGAACGCCAGCATAGGCGCGACCTCGGTGACTTGCATCCCGGGCGGCAACATCCGCGCTCGACGCAATACCGAACGGATGCGGGCAAACAGCTCGCGCACGGCGAACGGTTTCGCGAGGTAATCGTCCGCGCCCATTTCGAGCCCGACGATTCGATCGGTCTCATCGCCGCGCGCCGTCAGCATGACCACCGGTACGGTACGAAACTTTCCGGCGCGCAGTTCGCGGCACAGCATGAGACCGTCTTCCCCGGGCATCATCAAGTCGAGCACGATGAGATCGGGCACGGCGAACTGCAACGCCGCGCGCATCTCTCGACCGTTGGCGGCCAGGGATACGCGCATGCCGTTCTTTTCGAGGTAGGCTCCCACTAATTCCCGAATCCCGCGATCGTCGTCGACGACGAGAACGTGGTCGATCGTGTCCTTCATGAACGTTCGACCTTCCGCCGTCGTTCCGATACGCCGCTAGGGGCAATCAACAAGCACTGGACCGGATGCGCCAGCTCGGACGCCAGGCCACCGACGGCAAACGCGAGAACAGCGATCAGTCGTTTCATACGCTAGGCTCGGCAAGAGGCAGGCTTGCCCCATTCAAAACGGAGTATTCGATTGCGTAGGGGTCGACACCTTCGAGACAGGAAATGTTCACGCGCCAACGCGTCGGATCCATACGCGTCTGATGGAACGGATGGATGCCGCAATGCTTGCAGAAATAGTGCTTCGCCACGTGCGTATTGAATTGGTATAGCGTCAATTCATCGCGACCCGAAACGATGTTCAGATCTTCGACGGGAACCGGCTGCGTCATCAGCACGCCTTTGCGGCGGCACAGACTACAGTTACAGCGAAACGCGGGCGACAAAGGCGCGCGGACTTCGAACTTCACGGCTCCGCAGTGGCAAGCTCCTTTCCATACATCGGCACTCATCTCGGCTCCTTGGAAGACATCGGCGATAACGGGGTTATACATCAAAGGCCACCTCGCTTTGTGTCTCAATGTATCTGAGCGGGACCCGGACAAGAAATATTGCATTCGTGCGCCGGTCAGCGCAGGTTGGTTCGGGCCAGCTCCACGATTTCGTCGCCCCGACCGCTGAGAATCGCCCGCAACATGTACAAACTGAAGCCTTTCGCCTGCTCGGCGCTTACCTTGGGGGGCATCGCGAGTTCGTGCTTGGACGTCACCACATCGACGAGCGCCGGGCCGGGGTGAGCAAACGCCGCGCGCAAGGCACCCTCGAGCGCCGCGGAATCGTCGACTCTGACGGCGTGGATGCCGGCGCCCCTCGCAATGGCCGCGAAGTCGGTCTCGGCCAAATCGACATTCGTGTCCAAGTAGCCCGCCGCTTTCAATTCCATCGAAACGAACCCGAGCAAGCTGTTGTTGAATACGACGACTTTTACGGGCAGGTCCAGCTGGCGTGCCGAGAGCAAATCGCCGAGCAGCATCGACAAACCGCCGTCGCCCGAAAGCGATACGACCTGTCGCGAGCGATGTGCGTCTTGTGCGCCGAGCGCCTGCGGCAGCGCGTTCGCCAGCTACACGGATCGTTCAATCACGGGTCTAGCTGCGCTCCTCCTTACGATCGAGCAGCGGCAACAACGCCGAGATCGTCTCTTTGACGGTACCGACGAGGCCGAGCGCCAGCGGCGCCCGTCTACCGAGCCGTGAACCTTGGCGGTCGATTTGGACGATTTTCGCGTTGGACGGATAAAACGAGCGATAAGGAAAATCGGTGCCGAGCATCAGCTGTGTGTCTCTTGGAAATAGCCGAGGCCGATTTCCGTCGAGGGGATATGCGCGGCGATGGCCAGCACGGGCTGCCCGTTGCGATGGGCATCGAATAGGCCGTTGATCAAGTGCAAGTTGCCGGGGCCGCAGCTGCCGGCGCACACCGCGAGCCGTCCAGTGGATGCGGCGTCGGCCCCGGCCGCACATCGCGCGCCCCGTACCTCGGTGGGCGCGATTTTGTATCCGAACGTATCCGCGGTAGGCTTGGATACACGCCGATTCGCATGCCGCTTCCTCGGACAAATGCCACATACGTCGCGGCGCTCAAATACACCTGAAGTTCAATTTTCGAGAGGTGTAATCATGTTGAAACGGATCAAGATCGCAACCGTTTTTGCCGGCGTCGCAGCCGCCGCGCTGGTCGCCTATGCATCGACGAATGCCGCATCGCCAGGGGGCCCGGCCATCGCCGCCGGCGCGCCGGCACCCGAGTTCACCGGCATCGACCACTGGCTGAACGGGCCGCCGCAAAATCTGCGGCAACTGCGCGGCAAAGTGGTGCTAGTCGACTTCTGGACGTTCGATTGCATCAATTGCGTGCATACGCTGCCTCATGTGGAAGGCTTGTACGAGAAGTACCGCGACAAGGGGCTCGTCGTGATCGGCGTACATACGCCCGAATATGCGTTCGAGCGCGATACGAAAAATCTGTCGGACGCGATCAAACGCTACGGCATCACCTACCCCGTCGCACAGGACAATCAATACGCCACGTGGAATGCGTACGGCAATCAATATTGGCCGGCCGTCTATCTGCTCGATCAGAAGGGCAACCTCGTGTACAGCCACTTCGGCGAAGGCGACTATGCCGAGACCGAGGCGCGTGTTCGATCGCTGCTCGGCCTGTCCTAGTCGCTAGATCGGCATCCGCTGCGCAACTGGCCGCAGCGGATGCGACCGTTCCTTTACAGCTTTTGCACTTGAACGATGGCGTCCGCGAACGCCTTGGGCGCTTCTTGCGGCAAGTTATGGCCGATGCCGCCGCCGATGTTCCGATGTTGATAGGCGCCCTTGAACTTCTTGGCGTAGGCCGCCGGTTGCGGATGCGGGGCACCGTTCGCGTCGCCCTCCATCGTGATCGTCGGCACCGAAATATCCGGTGACATCGCCAGCTTCTTTTCCAGTTCGTCGTATTGCGGCTCGCCTTGCACGAGCCCTAACCGCCAACGATAGTTGTGAATGACGATCGCCACATGATCGGGATTGTCGAACGCCTCGGCCGAACGCGCGTATGTCGCGTCGTCGAAACGCCATTGCGGGGAAGCCAGGCGCCAAATCAGCTTGTTGAAGTCGAACCGGTTCGCGGCATAACCCGCCTCGCCTCGATCGGTGGCGAAATAAAACTGATACCACCACGCTAGCTCAGCCTGCGGCGGCAGCGGCTTCTTGTTCGCCTCTTGGCTGCCGATCAGATATCCGCTGACGGAGACGAGCGCCTTGCAGCGCTCGGGCCAGAGCGCCGCGACGATATCGGCCGTCCGCGCGCCCCAATCGAAGCCGCCGATCACAGCCTGCTTGATCTTGAGCGCGTCCATGAACGCGATGACGTCGACCGCAACGACGGCTTGCTGGCCGTTGCGAGGCGCATCGGCCGAGAGCAGCCGCGTGGGACCGTAGCCGCGCAGATACGGCACGAGCACGCGATGACCTGCTGCCACGAGCAGCGGCGCAACCTCGGCGAAGCTATAAACATCGTAGGGCCACCCGTGCAAGAGGATGACGGGCGGCGCACCGGAGGGACCCGCTTCCATATAGCCGATGGTGAGTCCGTTCGCCTCGACGTGGCGCAGCGTGCCGAACGACCCGAGACCCGCACTCGCTACCGACCCCGTCGCGGCGGACAACGATTGCGCGTTGGCGATCTCGCTCAGGCCCGAACCTAGCAGCGCGATACCAGCGATTCCGGTGCCCAACATGCGCCGGCGCCGTTCGTTGACTTGATCAGACATACTTGTACCTCCGAAAAATAGCAGTTCGTTGCAAGGCGTTGCCACGGCACCCGACGCAAGCCCGTTCGATAGCGTCGGCTGCCAACCTCGCACCCTTTCGACAATGCTCAAGGCTTCAAGAGAAGTACTCGTCCGTTAAGCTGGCAAGGCGTGCTCGCTCGGCTCCAAGGGAAGACACTGCAAGGGCGATAAGCAACCAGGGGTAATTGAAAACCCCTCACGTATCGTGCTTGTTTCCGTTATGTATCGAGTTGTATCAACGCGACTGGAAAGACAGCCGCAAGCCCGCATCGGATAAGGCCTAATGCGTGATATCGAGAGCGAATCGCTAGCCGCATCGACTCCGGGTTATCCCCAGATTTTGTGAGCAAGCTTGTGGGTAACTTGCGGGCTCATCGCCTAAGTCATTGTTTTGACGGATGAAGGCCCCTGGGCGCACAAGCGCGGCAGGCGCGAGCGCATCGCGCGAGAATCGGGCCGAGCGCGATGCGGGTTATCCCCAGATTTTGTTAGCAAGGTTGTGGGTAACCTGCGGGCTGATCGGCTAAGTCGTTGATTGCAAAGCGGCAGACGCCTGGGCGCACGAGGATGGCAGCATTCGCCGGCCGATGCTCACGGTTGCTCGAGCCCGGCCAACAACGCATCGACGGCGCCATAGACCGCCGCAACGACGTCCGGCCCGACCTGCTGCTCGAGCAATCGATATTGCTTCTCGAGATCCTTCGCGAGCACGCGCACGAGGTTCGCGCTTTTCTTGGTCATCGAAACGCGCACGCGTCTTTGATCGGCCACGAAGCGTTCCTTCGTGACGAGCCCCATCGCTTCCATCCGCGCGAGCACCCCCGCCATACTGGGACTCGAAATCGTACAGAGGTCGGAAATCTGCCGCGGCTCGAGAGATCCGTTCTCATCGAGCGCTCGAATCACGCGCCACTGCTGCTCGGTGAGCCCGTTCGCCGTCAAAAGCGGCCGGAACCGCTCCATCATCTTCTCTCTCGCGCGCAACAACAACATCGGCAAATTGCGGTGGACAGGACCGTCGGTAGCGGAATGGGACATGGCAATGGAAGACGATTGAGGCTCGGCGCCTCGAGGGGAAACCCGCACAAACACGGCGATCTTATTGACCGCGAATCATATCAAGCGCAGACTCGCTAACATATTAGCGATTTATGAACTAGGATTCCAGTTCATGTTCACACTGGCCGATCATCTCGTCCATGTCGAGGGCGATGCGTTACCGCGCGAGCTCGACGCCCAAGCCTTGCGAGCGTTGCTCACGCGCCAGGTCGCTTGCCGTGCGCCCATTGCCGGCGCGGTGTATGGCGTCCTGCTCAATGACCGCGCCGCGCTCGACGCACTCGGCGACGCCATGCACGAAGCGCCCTACAAGGCGCCGCCGAACGCACCCGTCCTCTATTTGAAGCCGCGCAATACGCTTGCCGGCCACCGCACTTCCGTAGCCATCCCGGCCGATGCGGACGGCATCGAAATCGGCGCCTCGCTCGGCATCGTGCTCGGGCGGACGGCGACGCGCGTTCGCATCGAGGATGCACTCGATTACGTTGCCGGTTATACGGCGGTCGCCGATCTCAGCATCCCTCACGCGAGCGTCTACCGTCCCTCGGTCCGCTTTCGCGCGCGCGACCGCTTCTGCGTGATCGGCCCCGCACTCGTTGCGAAGCGGCATCTGCCGAATCCCGATAGCGTCGCGATTCGCGTGAATGTGAAAGGCCGCCCGTCGTTCGAGGCGACTACCGCCACGGCGATACGCCATGTCGCGCGCCTGCTCGCCGATGTGACCGACTTCATGACGCTCGCACCCGGCGACATACTGACACTCGGCGTGCCGCACGGTGCCCCCGTTGCGCGCGCCGGCGACGAAGCCGATATTGACATCGGCGATATGGCGCCGCTGCATGTGTCGTTCGTCGATGGATCGAAACTGGCCGGAGATACGCCATGATGCGCGCTCGCGTCGCCTACTCGGGCGCCATCCATGAAGCCTATCCGAGCGGTGAAAGCCAAGTGCGGCTCGCCGACGGCCGCATCGTTCGGGAGGATGAAGTCGTGTGGCTTGCGCCCATCGAGGTGGGCACGATCTTCGCACTTGGGCTCAACTACGCCGATCATGCGAAAGAGCTGCAATTCACTGAGCAGGAAGAGCCTCTCGTATTCCTCAAAGGTCCCGGGACAGTGATCGGCCACTGCGGCGTCACGCGGCGACCTTCCAACGTCACGTTCATGCATTACGAATGCGAGCTAGCGGTGGTGATCGGTCGCACGGCGCAACGCGTCGCGTGCGCGGATGCGATGCAGCACGTTGCGGGCTATACCATCGCTAACGACTATGCTATTCGCGACTACCTAGAGAATTACTACCGCCCGAATCTGCGCGTCAAAAACCGCGACGGCGGCACGGTGCTAGGCCCATGGTTTGTCGATGCCGCCGATGTTGCCGATGTCGGTAACCTCGAATTGCGCACGTACGTGAACGGCACGTTGCGCCAACGCGGCAACACGCGCGACTTGATTAACGACGTGCCGGCGTTGATCGAATACCTGAGCAGCTTCATGACGCTCGCTCCCGGCGACGTGATTCTTACCGGAACGCCCGAAGGCGTCGTGAACGTCGATGTAGGCGATCGAGTCGTCTGCGAAATCGACGGTCTCGGCCGTCTCGTCAACGACATCACCTCCGACGCTCTGTTCGGGCGTGTCTGAACGAATCCGATAGAGGACTTTTGATGCGCATCGACCACCTCATCAACGGCGAATCGCGCGGCGGCCGCGATTACTTCGAGACCGTCAACCCCGCCAATCAAGCCGTGCTCGCCGAAGTGGCGCGCGGCGGCGCCGAAGAAATCGACGCGGCCGTCGCCGCCGCGAAGGCCGCGTTTCCCGGCTGGGCCGCACGCACGCCGAAAGACCGCGCGCAAGCGCTGCACAAGCTCGGCGAGCTAATCACGCGTTACGTGCCCGAGTTGTCGGAGCTTGAAACGAACGACACGGGGCAGACAATCTCGCAAACGCGCAAACAGCTCGTTCCGCGCGCGGCCGATAACTTCCACTACTTCGCCGACATGTGCGCGCGCGTGGACGGACACACCTATCCGACCGACACGCACCTGAACTACACGCTATTTCATCCGGTGGGCGTCTGTGCACTGATCTCGCCGTGGAACGTGCCTTTCATGACCGCGACTTGGAAGGTCGCGCCGTGTCTCGCCTTCGGCAATACCGCCGTCTTGAAGATGAGCGAACTTTCGCCGCTTACCGCCTCACGGCTTGGCGAGCTTGCGCTCGAGGCCGGCATCGCGCCGGGCGTGCTGAACGTCGTGCACGGGTATGGCCCGGAAGCGGGCGAACCGCTCGTCTCGCACCGCGACGTTCGAGCGGTCTCGTTCACCGGCTCGACTGCCACCGGTCATCGAATCGTCCAAGCAGCGGGCTTGAAGAAATTCTCGATGGAGTTGGGCGGCAAATCGCCGTTCGTGATTTTCGACGATGCCGATTTCGAGCGCGCGCTCGACGCGGCCGTCTTCATGATCTTCTCCAACAACGGCGAAAGGTGTACCGCCGGGTCGCGCATCCTCGTGCAGCGTTCGATCTATGCGCGCTTCGCCGATCGTTTCATCGAACGCGCGAAACGGCTCACGGTGGGCGAACCGATGAACGGCGACACGATCGTCGGCCCGATGATCAGCCGAGGTCATCTTGCGAAAGTACAAAGCTACATCGAACTCGGCCCGAAGGAAGGCGCGACGCTCGCATGCGGCGGTCTCGATGCGCTCGACCTACCGGCATCGTTAAAAGAAGGCAACTATGTTGCGCCCACCGTGTTCGTCGACGTCGACAATCGAATGCGCATCGCGCAGGAAGAAATCTTCGGCCCTGTCGCCTGCTTGATTCCGTTCGACGACGAGGCCGAAGCGATCCGAATCGCAAACGACATCGCCTATGGCCTGTCGAGCTACGTCTGGACGGAAAACACGGGGCGGGCACACCGCGTCGCCGCCGCGATCGAGGCCGGAATGTGCTTCGTCAACAGCCAAAACGTACGCGATCTGCGCCAGCCGTTCGGCGGCACGAAGGCCTCGGGCGTCGGGCGCGAAGGCGGCACATGGAGCTACGAAGTATTCCTCGAGCCGAAAAACGTATGCGTATCGCTCGGTTCGCACGCTATCCCGCAGTGGGGTCGCGTTTAAGTTCGATCGAGCGATGCCAAGGAGACGAACATGGGCGAACTCGCGCTCGTTGCAAAGATCACGCACGTGCCTTCGATGTTCCTCTCGGAACTCGACGGCCCGCGCAAAGGCACACGCCAGGATGCGATCGACGGGCACCGCGAAATCGCTCGACGATGTAAGGCGCTCGGCGTCGATACGCTCGTCGTGTTCGATACGCACTGGCTCGTCAACGCGAATTACCACATCAACTGCGCGCCGCATTTCGAAGGACGATATACGAGCAACGAGCTGCCGCACTTCATTGCGAACATGCCGTTCAAGGCGCCGGGCAATCCCGCGCTCGGTCGATTGCTCGCTGGGGCCTGCACCGAATTCGGCGTCGAGACGCTAGCGCACGATGCGACGACGCTCGCGCCCGAGTACGGCACGCTCGTTCCGCTGCGCTACATGAACGCCGACGAACACTTCAAAGTCGTCTCGGTTTCGGCGCTTTGCATGGCGCATTATCTGAACGATAGCGTCCGGCTAGGCTGGGCGATGCGTCGCGCCGTCGAAACGCACTATGACGGCAAGGTCGCGTTCCTCGCGAGCGGCAGCTTGAGCCATCGATTCGCGCAAAACGGGCTCGCGCCCGAGTATGCGTTCAAGATCTGGAGCCCGCTTTTGGAGACGCTCGATCGACAGGTCGTCGCGATGTGGGAGCGCGGCGAATGGGAGACGTTTTGCACCATGCTGCCCGAGTATGCAACGAAGGGGCACGGCGAAGGCTTCATGCACGACACCGCGATGATGCTCGGCGCGCTCGGCTGGTCCGACTACGATGGCCGAGCGGAAGTCATCACCCCGTATTTCGGCGCATCCGGCACCGGACAGATCAACGCCGTATTTCCGGTGACGCCGCAAAGCGGTCAAGCGATCCCCGCGGCCGAAGCATCGAGCGCGACGCAATACCGGGCATTTTCGCGCCTATGAGCGCGCCCGAATTCAGGAGAGACACGTGCCGCATCTGACGATTCTTTACACCCCCGATCTCGACCACCCGGTTGCCGAAGGCGGCACGGACATGCAAGCGTTGTGCACCGCGCTGGCGGACACGATGCGCGCGCAACGCGATGAAAGCGGCGAACCCGTCTTCCCGACAGGCGGCATCCGCGTGCTCGCCTACCCCGCCGCTCACAGCGCCGTCGCCGACGGCGGCGCGGCCGGCCGTGCCGCGGGAGGCACGGGCGAGTATTCGTTCGCCTACCTCAATTTGCGCCTTGCGAAGGGGCGCAGTGCAGCGGTGCACGAGGCGGCCGGCAACGCGCTTCGCGCCTGCGCCGAAGCGCATTTCGCCCCGCTCTTGGCAACGAGGCATATCGGTATCACGCTGCAAATCGACGAAGGCGCGGAGGTGTACAACGCGCGCCTGAGTTCTCTGCACCCGCTGTTCTCGCGAGGCTGATCCATGGTTCCGCAAGATACGATCGCGTCGCTGGCGCGCGAGCTATACGAGGCACGTAAGACTCGCACGCAGCTGCGTCATTTCTCGAGCCGATTCCCCGAGATGACGATCGACGACGGCTACGCCATACAGCGCGAGTGGGTGAAGCTCGAGATGGCCGACGGCCGCACGATCAAAGGCCGAAAGATCGGGCTGACCTCGCGCGCGATGCAGCAGGCCAGCCAAATTAGCGAGCCCGACTACGCGCCGCTGATGGACGACATGTTCTTCGATTCGGGCACCGACATCCCGGCCAACCGCTTCATCGCGCCGCGCGTCGAGGTCGAGCTAGCGTTCGTGCTCGATAAGCCGCTCGAAGGACCGGGGGTGACCTTATTCGATGTCTTGTCGTCCACGGCTTATGTCGTGCCGGCCATCGAGATCATCGACGCTCGAATCGAGCAATTCGATCGCGACACGCGCGCCATGCGCAAAGTCTTCGACACGATCAGCGACTTCGCGGCCAACGCGGGCATCGTACTCGGCGGGCGGCCGGTGAAGCCGATGGAGGTGGATCTACGTTGGGTCGGTGCGTTGCTGCACAAGAACGGCGTGATCGAGGAAACAGGACTTGCGGCAGCCGTTCTCAATCATCCGGCCAGCGGCGTTGCTTGGCTGGCCAACAAGATCGCACCGCACGGCGAGAAGCTGAACGCCGGCGACATCGTGCTCGCCGGCTCGTTCACGCGCCCGACGCCTGCGGCGGCGGGCGATGCGTTCCATATCGACTACGGGCGGCTCGGATCGATTTCGTTCCGCTTCGTCTGAGTCCGCCTCAGCGAAGCGTTGCGGCGCCGGGCTTCACGCCCGCCATCAATGCGATGCCGCTTGTCACGAGCAAGCCGGCAAGCAGATAGACGGCGAGATCCATGCTGCCCGTGCTCGTGCGGATCTGGCCGATGACCCACGGGCTCACGATCCCGCTCGTAATCCCGATACTGCTGATCAGCGCGATTCCCGAGGCTGCGGCATTGCCGGACAGATAGCTGGGCGGCACGGCCCAGAAGATCGGCAGCGCCGCGAAGATCAGAGCGGCCGCCGCCGAGAGGATCGCGAGCATCGCGGCGAAGCTGCTCAGATGCAGCGTCAAGGCTGCCAGCGCGATGCCCCCGCCGATCGTGCAAAACGCGAAGTGACGACGCCGCTCGGCTCGGCGATCCGAGCGACGCGCGATCAAAACGAGGCCAATCGCGCCGATGGCATTGGGAATAGCCGTGTAGAGACTGACTTGCACGACATCCTTGATCCCGAAATCGCGGATCATCAGCGGCATCCAAAAGTTCAGCGTCAGCGATGCGCACGTCAGCGAGAAATAGATGAAGGCGAATAAGTAAACGCGCGGATTCGCGAGTGCGGCCGCGAAGCTGCGCGCGTCGTGTGCCCCGTGCTTGCTCGCCTTCGGGCCGGGTTGCGCACAGAGCGCGATCAGCGTGGTTTTTTCGGCGACGCTGAGCCACGGGGCATCCTGGGGCTTATCGACCAAATAGAACAGCGCGGCGACGGCAAGCAGCAATGCGGGCGCGCCTTCCAATGCGAACATCCACTGCCATCCGAAGAGCCCTCCCACGCCGCTCATGTCGCGCATGATCCAGCCCGACATCAAACCGCCGAGTACGCCTGCTACCGCCACGCCGGCGAAGAACACCGACATCACAGCCGCACGGCGATTCGCCGGAAACCAATACGTTAGATACAGCACGATGCCGGGGAAGAAACCCGCTTCGAACACGCCGAGCATGAAGCGCAGCACGTAAAAATGCGACGGCTTCGATACGAACATCATGCAGACCGATGCGGCGCCCCACAGCAACATGATGCGCGCGAAGGTCTTACGCGCGCCGTACTTGGCCAGCAGCATGTTGCTGGGCACTTCGCAGAGGACATAGCCGATATAGAACACGGCCGCGCCGAGACCATACATCGCGTCGCTGAACCCCAAATCGTGTTTCATCTGCAACTGCGCGAAGCCGATGTTGATCCGGTCCAAGAACGATACGACGTAACAAACGAATAGAAAGGGAATGGTGCGCCAAGCGACCTTCGCGAATATGCGCTGCTCGTCGGCCGCCGCGAATTCGGCGCCCGACGCTTCAAGGTTCAACGTGTTCTGCATTGTCTCGCTCCATGGCGCCGCCTGTCGTGAAACGGTTCGCCTGTCTTCATGGCGTCTTACGCGCCCTAGGTGGTTCACGAAAAAGAAAGGTCCCGCGGGACCTTTCCTACACCGCCGCTTGCCTTAGTTCTGCAACGCACTCCACATTTCTTTGTCGCGCTCCGCCGTCCAAATGCGCGGATGGGTGATGCCGCTCGCTTCGTCGTAAGCGCGGGAGACATCGAAGGGGAGGCAATGCTCATAGATGAAGACCTGACCGAACTTCGGATCCATCGACTTGCGCGTCAGCGCCATGGCACCCTTTAGATCGAGCTTTTCGGCGACGGCGTCGCGACCGGCTTGCAGCAGCGTCGTGACGAAGTCTTTCGTATAGTCGAGACCCTTGTTCACTTCGGCCGGCGAAAGCAGCGCGGGGCCGCGGCCCGGCACGAGCTTTTCCGGGTTCAATGCGCGCAGCGCCTCGAGCGTCGCGGGCCATTGCTCGAGCTGAGCGTCGCCGCAATAGCAAGCCGCGTCGTATTCGACGAGGTCGCCCGAGAACAGCACCTTTTGCGACGGCAGCCAGACGACCGTGTCGCCTTTCGTATGACCCGCGCCCAGATGCGCGATCTTGACTTCGAGCTTACCGAGCCACAGCGTGATTTCCTTCTCGAACACGAGCGTGGGCCACGTCAAACCCGGAACCGTCTCCACGCCGGCGAACAAGCGCGGAAAGCGTTCGATCTCCGACTTCATATCCTGCTCGCCGCGCTCGACGATCATCTCGTACGTGCCGCGGCTTGCAATGATCTGCTGCGCCCCTTCCTTGAAATAAGCCGATGCACCGAGCACGCGCACCGCGTGGTAGTGCGACAGCACGACGTATTTGATCGGCTTGTCCGTCACGCTACGAATCTTCGCGATCAGATCTTGCGCCATGGCGGGCGTAGCCGTCGTATCGACGATCAAGACACCGTCGTCGCCGATGATGACGCCCGAATTCGGATCGCCTTCCGCCGTGTACGCCCATGCGTTCTCGGACAACTGCGCGAACGTAATCTTCTTTTCTTCGAGGTCTGCTTGAGATGCGAATGCCTTGGCCACGTCTATCTCCTATGAGTCTGCGGTGGATGGTCGCATGGTCACGTTGCCCTTGATCTTTGTCAATAGCAAATGACCTTGCTATAGTTGAACTACGGGAAAACCCCTGTGCGGGACGCGATCGGCGGATGCGTTACGATCTTGCTCCGTGGCGTACGCCCGCAGGAGCGGATAGGACAATTGAAAGAAACAACCCCCAAAGCGCAACGTGGGATTCAAAGCGTCGAAGTGGCCGGACGCATTCTCGAGGCGTTCGCCTCGCGGCGCGAGCGCGTCGCGCTGAGCGAATTGGCATCGGCAGCGGGCTTGTCGACCGCACAGGCGCATACCTATTTGGTGAGTCTCACGAAGCTTGGGCTGGTGAAGCGCGACGCCCTCACCGGCTACTACGAACCCGGACCGCTTTCGTTGCGGCTGGGCCTGATTTACGTCGAGCAACAACCGGCCTATCGCATCGCGGGGCCTTATGCGATGCAACTGGCCGAACGTACCGGCTTTAGCGTGGCCATCTGTATCGCGGGCGCGCAAGGGCCTACGATCGTGCGCTACGAGCGCGGCGGCAATCCATTGCATGTGAACCTTCACGTGGGTACGGTGATGTCGTTGGAAACCACATCCACGGGCAGCGTGTTCAGCGCCTTTCTCGACGAGCCATCGCTCACCGCCATGCGGGAACGTCAGGGACTCGTTCAACCGCAGACGATCGCCGCAAACGGCGCGGCGAGTGCGGATAAGCAGGCAAGCCTCGACGCGATCCGGCGACGGCGCCTTGCGCGCAGCGTCGATATGCCGAGCCCCGGCATTAGCAGCATGAGCGTGCCCGTGCTCGATGCCGACGAGAACCTATTGCTCGCGCTGACCGTCATCGGGCCGTCCGGCACGATGGATATCGGCTGGGGCGGCGCGATCGCGCACGAGATGACCGAAACCGCCAATCGCATCATGCAGGCCCTGCTTCACCGGACCCCGACTCATGCCGTTTGATTCCACAGAAGGCCCGACCGACGACATCGGGCAAACACAAGCCAAGGCGCAACGCGGCATCAATGCGCTCGACAGCACGGGCGAACTCCTTTCGGTACTCGCATCGGCCGGCCGCCCGCTGAACTTGCGCGATCTCGCCGCGGCCGCCGGCATGCCGCCCGCAAAAGCGTTCCCTCACCTCGTCAGCCTGCAAAAAATCGGCCTGCTGCTGCGTAACGACGACGGTTGCTTCACGGCTGGTCCGCTTGCATTCGAACTCGGGTTGATCGCATTGCAACGCTTATCGCCGACGCGCGACGCCGAGCCGGAAATCGTCGCCCTCGCGGCAGCCACCGAACTCTCCGTTGCGGCGGCCACGCTCGGACCGTTGGGGCCTACGGTGATCCGGTTGGAAGAATCCGCGCGGCCGCAACATATCAGCTTGCGCGTGGGTACGGTCATGTCGCTCGTCAATACGGCGATCGGCCGCGTGTTCGCGGCGTACATGACGGAAGACCTACTGAATGGCTTCTTGGCACAGGAGCCGATCAGGCTTGCCGGCGATGCGACGGCGCCCGCCTCGATCTCCCGCAGCTATCGCACGCGGTTGAATCGCATTCGCGAAAGCGGCATCGACGAAGCATTCGATTCGCCTATCCCCGGCATCGGCACCCTCGCCGCTCCGGTCTTCGATCACACGGGCAGCATTCGGTTGGTAATCGCCGTCATCGGCCCGTCGAGCGGATTCGATCGCAGTGCGCAAGGGCCGATCGGACGTGCGCTGCTTAGCGCCACGCAACGGCTGTCGTGGCGCTTCGGCCTGCACACGCCCGAGTCGAACGAGGATTGAAACGCCCGGCTCTCCTTTGCATGGTCACCCTTGCGTGGGCGCCGCCAAACCCAAGCGCGCTTTTGCAAAGGCCTCTTTGAGTACGTCGATATCGCCGATATGGTTGGCGAGTAGGAGCACAAGCTTCGCGTTCAGCATGTGACTATCGGCGTCGCTCAGTCCCTGGTGCGTATCGATCAACTGTTCGTAGAACGCATCCATGTCGGCGATGTTGGGATCGAGATTGAGTTGGCTCATGATCGTTCAACCGTTCGAAGTGACATTGCAGGTGGCGCGATCGACCGCGGCGAAAACCGAGCGCACATCGAGTGCGCGCCAGCGGGCGCAAACGTGCTGATCGGGACGCAGTAAATAGAACGTGCCGGGACGCGCGTCGAATCGCTCGGTGACGAGCCCTTCAACGTCCTCTACGATCGTTACATCCGGAATCGGCGGTACCTGAGCGCCATGGGCGATAACGATCACCGATCGCACGCCAATCGGAAGGCGTGAAAGCGCACCGAAGTTTGCCGTTGCCTTCGTCAAATCCTCGTCTAGACCGAGAAAGTAAATGCCCGTGAACGTGCTTCCCGCGCTTTGATTGAGAAACCACGCCGGCTTGCCGTCGATCGCAATCGGTGCATCGATGCAGACGGCGCCCGGAACCATCGGGCCCAAGAATGTATCGCCCGCGACATCCGGCGTGTTCAATGGCGATTCGGACAGCACGGCGGGCACCGACAAGCGGCCGCTGTTCACGATGCGGCGTGCAAACGCACAGTCTTTCGCGAGCTTGAGCGTCGCGTCGCGGAAGAGGCGGGAGACCGCGCTCTTGGGGGTGATGAAATCCGTGGCGCGCGTCGAGTTGCGAATGTTTTCGTCGGCGGCAAATTCGCGTTCGGACGCATAAGTGTCGAGCAGCTTCGAGGGCGCCTTGCCATCGAGCACGAGCCTTAGCTTCCATGCGAGGTTGTCCGTATCCTGCACGCCGCTGTTCGCGCCGCGCGCGCCGAATGGCGACACCCCATGCGCGCTATCGCCGGCGAACAGCACCCGGCCATGACGGAAAGAATCCATGCGTACGCATGAGAACGTGTATACGCTGACCCACTCGAGTTCGAATTCGACGTTTTCGCCGAGCAGTGCTTTCACGCGGGGAATCACTTTCTCGGGGGCTTTTTCGGCGACGGGATCGGCATCCCAACCCAACTGGAAGTCGATTCGCCAAACGTCGTCGGGCTGACGGTGCAGCAGTACGGACTGATTTCGGTGGAATGGAGGATCGAACCAGAACCAGCGCTCCGTGGGGAACGCGGCCTTCATCTTGACGTCGGCGATGAGGAAGCGATCCTTGAACGTGCGGCCATGACTATCGACGCCGAGCATGTTTCGAATCGGGCTTCGCGCGCCGTCGGCGGCAACGACATACTGCGCTCGCAGCGCATAGATCCCGTCGGGCGTTTCGATTTGCAGCTCGACATGATCGTCATGCTGCGTCACCCCGACTACGTTGCTCTTCCAACGGATCTGTACGTTTTCAAGCTCCATCGCCCGCTCGACGAGGTAACCTTCGACGTAATACTGTTGCAGGTTGATGAATGCCGGCCGAGCGTGCCCCGCCTCCGGCAATAAGTTGAACATATAGATCAGCTCGTCCTGAAAGAACACCTTCCCGACGTTCCAACTCACACCCTTTTCGACCATGCGGTCGCCGCAACCTAAGCGATCGAAGACCTCTAGCGTTCGTTTGGCGAAGCAGATCGCGCGGGATCCGTTCGAGAGCGTGTCGTCATTATCGACAAGCACTACGTTGACGCCCTGCTGTGCAAGATCGATTGCGGCAGATAGGCCGATCGGCCCCGCTCCGACGACGACCACGGGATGCAATGACTGCGAGGGAGCGTCGTGCTCGGCGGCTCGAACGTAGTCGAACCGCAGCGTTTGGTAATCGACCGCCATGGCGTCTCCTGACTGCAAATTAAACTATAGCAAGTGTTTTTGCTATTTATGAATTGAGCAAATTTTAGATCGCCTGGGGAGGGAGGGGGCATTTGTGTTTACCCTAGGACGCGACGGGGAGATTGGCTGGCGGCCGGGCGTGGACGGTATTGCCGGCGGCCGTGTTATCCCCAGATTTTGTTGGCAAGGCTGTGGGTAACCTGAGGGTGTGTGATGTAACTGCTTGATTAAAAAGCCAAACGCAGGCTGGCATGCAAGCGCGGCATCATGGAGGCGAGCGACGGGTCGCGTCGAGGGTGTGTCGGGAGGATAAGTGCGACCGGACAGCGTGATTTAGTGGCGCTACGACGAGCAGCCCGCGTCGATCATCGTGCGGGCTGCGTATGGATTGCTACGCCTGGCGCTACAGCCAGGAAAACCAGTCGTGAAGCAACCCCTTGTCGCCGGATGGGGCCGGCGCTGGCGTCGGCGCCGGTGTCGGCATCGGCGAGACATAGGTGGTTGTCTTGTTGTCGCTCGCCTCGGGCATGAACTGCGCGATCAACTGCTTGGGATCGGCATTGGTGCCCTCCACGCCACCCGGCTCCATCAATAGCATGTCGATCTTGTGGTCGGGATTCGAACTCGGCTTGGCCGGCATCGTAATCATTGCCGTCAGCGAATGGCCCGATGCACTGGTTAGGTTCGGCGCGATGTCGACTGAAATGGGCAACGTATTCGCGGTTCCGTCCTGTAGGGTGACGAATTGATTGCGAATGTCATGAAAGTCGTCGAGGGGCACGTGAGCCCTATCCTCCGACGAGAGATTCCCATCGTTGACGAGGTTGCCTTCGGCGTCGTAGTGGAAGGTCGATGAAACGGGCTTCCCCGTCGCCGGATCTACATCGGGTTTTCCGGTTTTAACGTCGAATTTCGTGACCGAGACGGTGTTGTTCTTGTTATCGACGCACACCTGGCCGACGATTTGATTCTCATTGTTAGTGATCGTCGCGGTTTCGGTCTCGCTGCCGCCGTCGGTGCCCCAAACGATATGCGCATTGCCCGTCACCATATCGGTGGCGCCCCCGGACGGCCCAGGGTCTGGCGGCAAAGGCCGATCCGCGTAGGGTGAAAGGTCTGGAGCCAGTGCACGTCCTGCACTGAGCGGAGCCGAATAAGACACGTTGATTCCCCTTTATTGCCAATGAATTGAGGAAGACCGGCCTCGGGTTCGGTTGAGTTCAGCGGGCGTTGAACACCAAGGACAGGTCGTTCCGGCTAAGTATTGGCAATGTTTCGGGTGTCTGCCGGCTGATTTCCGTAGTCGAACCGCGATAAATCTTGGAATAAGGCGATTGGGCTGCGGATGTTGTGGGGGAAGATTACAAAGCGCATTCTTCCATTGACTGAACGCCTAGGATCGTAGGATGTCTGACAGCGGCCAGCCCATTCCTACCCGGGTCGAACCGATAGGAAATCCGCGGTCGCTCGGGAGCCCCTTCGCCCTGCGAATATGTGACGCGCGATACTCGACGAGAACGAGATGAGAGAACAAGAACCAAGCCGCACAGCATTGTCTGCCGCGACGCATCGGGCTATCCATCAGGTGGTGGAAAAGGGAAAAATCTTCAACGATCCCCTCGCCCTCCGGATAGTCGGATTGAAGGCAGAGGAAGTACAGAAGGACTACGAGTCGCAAAGGTCTAGACGCGATATTCGGTTGTTTATTGCAGCTCGATCCCGTTACGCAGAAGCAGCCCTCGAGCTCGGTGTCGAGCAGCGTGGGGTACGACAAATCGTGATACTTGGCGCCGGGTTGGATACGTTCGCGTATCGCAGCCGGCTGCGCGGCGATCCACGCATTTTCGAAGTCGATCACCCAGCCACACAATTATGGAAACGGAGACGGCTTGACCAAGCCGGCATTGCGCATCCGGATGCGCTTATCTATGCGCCGGTCGATTTCGAGCACGATACGCTGTTGGATGGGCTCAATGCAGTCGGTTTCGACGCGATGCAGCGAACGTTTTTCGTTTGGCTAGGTGTCGTTCCTTACCTGACGGAGAAAGCGATTGTTGGAACGCTTGGGACGATCGCCGGTCTCTCCGGCGGCGCCGAGGTGGTCTTCGACTATAGCGACCCGCCTACCTCGTTTTCCCCGGAGCTATTGGCGATACACGAGATTAGAGCGAAACGGGTGGCTGCCGCCGGCGAACCGTTCCTTAGCTATTTTGACCCACCGGCCCTACATGAAAAGCTATGCGGCCTAGGCTTTTCGAAAATCGACGATGTCAGCGGTCGCCAATTGCTTTCCCGGTACATCGAACAGGCAAGGTCGCCTACTGCATCAACCGTAGAAAGCGGTGGACCGCGCTCCGGCGGTGGGCACGTACTGTTCGCAGCCACGTAGTTCGTGAGTCGGGCGCTTCAGCGAGCAGATGCTTGAATGAAGCGCAGCCCCCAACCCGTGCGAAGCCGCCCTTCACTGTCGAGCATGCTCGAAGTCTCTGCAATAAGCGTGTCTTTCAGCTTGAGACGTGCCGCCACCGACAGTCTATCTATGTCGTAGGTTTCGATCAGTGCGTCCCATAGCTCGCCCGGCGTGGGCTGCCAGGCGACATCCACGTCTTCGATTTGTGGATCATAGAAGTCGCCCTCAAACAGTTCTATCCAACCCTCCGTGCTGCGAGTTCTGCGATCCCCCATGGGCATCGAGGGAAGATCCACTTTAGCGATTGGCCGGAAAATGTCGAGAAAGATATCGTTCACGGGGCCCAGCATGAAGACGCGCCCGACGATTGCGGCCAATCTACCGTTGGGTACAAGAACGCGATGAATCTCCGAGAGCACCGCCTCGATGTCGTCCATGAGCATCAAAGCCATGTGAGAAACGACAAGATCGATCGATTTGCTCGCCAACGACATTTGTTGAGCGCGCTCTCTTAGCAACAGGATCCGACTTGGTAACGTGCGTCTCGCGACGTCAAGTTCTCCGCGGCTCAGGTCGAGACCGATAAGCTTCGATTGAGGCGAGCATGCATCGAGAAGACCGAGAAGATGCCCGTCGCCACAGCCTACGTCGAGTATCGTGCTCGAAGATGACAAGTCTTGGGCGACGGCGGCAAGGACCGCATAAGAAGACTTATAAGCTTGGGATGGCGTCTTGGCCGGCAATGCGGAGAACGCCGCACTCGTCGCGCCGGGACGGCGCTGATGGAAATCCTGCAAATATTGCTCGCTCGGCGAGAACGCGTCCATACGGCGTACGTAGAGTAGGTTTAAGAACAGCCATGATACGGGGGCAAAATGGCTTGCGCATGTAAGTCGACATCCGTTGCTCCGCTCGTTGTGGTGAAGTCTTTGGAGCGAAGTCGTCGGTTGGGCGGTCGCTCATATCGAAGCGACGCATCTAGGCTTGCAACGTGCCTTGCTCGCAGCGACGCTTTGCAGGCGTCCGGCGCCCAGAGGATAATGCCTTGCACATCGTTTCCGAGGCGCTCATATGGCTAAGTTTCAGCCTGACGGATGGCACACCGTCACGCCAAGAATCGTCGTGCGCGAACCGGAAAGCCTGATCGCTTTCATCAAGGCGGTATTTCAAGCGCAGGGAGAATTCCGTGACGGACGGCCAGCCGAAATCCTGATCGGCGATTCTGTCGTGATGGTGAGCGATGGCGATGGCCTTCGCGAGCCGATGGTGGCATTTCTGTATGTCTACGTTGAGGACGTCGATTCGACCTATCAGCGAGCGATCGCGGCAAATGCGATTTCGCTCGAAGTTCCGGCTGACATGCCATACGGCGACAGGCGCGCGATGATAAGAGATCCATGGGGAAACACCTGGCAGATCGCCACACATCAGCGCGATCTCTCGGCGTAGGGATGTAGCAAGGCGTCAGGCTGACACCGGCCCGGAAGCAGTCATACCTCGTAAAGTGCGACTGTTTTCTATAGCGATCGCCGGTGCCGCAAAGTTACGTGTTTAACGGCTCTGCGGCCTTGGCCAGTTCCACCATGGCTTGCCTGGCGGAACGCAATTTTCTATCGCCTATGCGGCGGGCAAGCTCGGCCTTGGCCGCACTCCACACCGGGAACGCATCGACCACGAGCTGGCGACCGGACGGCGTCAGCGCTAACTGCTTTCCAGCGCGCCCACGCCCACCCTGAGCATAGACCAGCTTTTGGCTCTCCAAATTCCGAACGTTTCGACTAAGCGTCGTCGGATCCACGCCGGCTCTGTGCGCAAGCTCCACAAGCGTCGCCCCCTCGGCGGTACCTATTCCAACAAGAAGGCTGAATTGCTCGGCCGTCAATCCGAGCGGCTTGAAACAGGCGTTGTAGTAACGCGTAAGTGCGCGCGCCGTCGCGCGAGCCTGGAAACCAGGACACTGCGCTTCGACATCGCTCAGAGACTCTAGATCAAAACCGTCCACGTTCACTTCCTTGACAATTCGATCCTCCAATAATAATGTATATGCACCATTTACGGAGTGCCTAATGCCAGCTTATGTACACGTCAATCTGCGGATCATCGACGCAGCCAAACAAGCATCGCTTGCACCACGTTTTCAGGCGGCATTGGAAGCGGCGGGAGGGAAGATTCTGCATTTCGGTCCTGTTGCGCAGGTTCTAGAAGGCGATGAGAAGCCGCTGCCGCTAGCCGGCGTGTTCGAGTTTCCAACGCTTGCCCAAGCACGCGCGTTCTACGATTCCGAGGCGTATGCGCCAATCAAGGCCGAACGGTTGGAGGCTCAGCAAGCGCGGATGTTCATCGTCGAAACGCACTCGTGAGCGGCCGATTTCGAAAGGCGTAATTGACCGGAATAGGTCTTTTCAGCCGATCGCTCCGGCACGCCAGTGGCAGCGATAGACGAATAGCCACCGCGACGGGTTGTGCCGACTGAGGGCAGCAACCGGCAGATCCCTTATAAAGTAAAGGCAGGCACGCTATTCGTCGGCTTACTGGTTAGCTCAATGCGCAAGCCTGCCAATGACGCTGGACGCGAGCTATCCGCACAGTAAGCCGGCCTGCTTTCTCACCCTCAAAACTCCCGCGCAACCGCACGCGCCTCTTCAATCGCCCGGCTCCGATCGACCTTCCCGTCGGCCCCGAACAGTGTGCGCTCGACGACAATGCCAGCCACATCCTCCACCCCCACGAACTTAAGCCAGGTCTCCATATAGGGCCGTTGCAGGTCGAACTCACTAGCCGGCGTCAGCGACCCTGGCGACGTGTAGCTAAGTCCACGCGCATAAACGACCGCAGCTTTTTTCCCACGCAATAGCCCCGCAAACCCCGAGCTATCGAACGAAAAGAGCACATCCTTCTGCGAGATCAAGTCGATCAGTTGTTTCAGCTTGTACGGAATGCTGAAATTCCACAGCGGTACCCCGAACAGCAGCTTATCCGCTGCATGAAACGGCGCTGCGAGTTCCTCGATCCGTCGCCAAGCATCCGCCTGCTTCGGGGTCAACGGCGTCCCGCTGAGGCCGGCATACTTTGCAGCCAGAGCGTCCTCATCAAACTCCGGCAATCCCTCCCCCCACGCGTCGAATTTCTGAATCACATGGTCGGGATGCGCCGCTTGGTACGCATCGAGAAACGCGCGGCACACTTCGATGGATGCCGAATACCCCTTGTTGGGCGAGCCTTCGATATAGAGAACGCGAGTCATGGCAGCAGTCCTTGCAAGGAATAAGAAAAGAAGACGGCGCCAGGAAAAAAGCACAGTCGCTCGTCTGTGCTTCGCAGCGTATCGAGACCACCTATAATTTAGAAACGATATAAATTTGTTGCACTAACCTGATTTGGTGATCAATGAGCCGTCCGCTCGACACTGCGCTGCTGCATACGTTCGTTGCCGTCGCCGACACTCGCAGCTTTACCGGAGCCGGCCGCAGGCTCCATCTGAGTCAATCGGCGGTAAGCGCTCAAGTTGTGCGTCTAGAGGAGCAAATCGGCCGCGCGCTGCTCGTGCGCAACACGCGGAACGTCGCATTGACCGCCCATGGCGAGATGCTGCTCGGCTATGCGCGGGCCATGCTGAACCTTAGCGAAGAAGCGAGAACCCGCTTAGGATCCGGCGAAACCTATAGCGGAAAGCTGCGCATCGGCGCATCGGACGATGTTGCGAGTGGATGGTTACCTGAAGCGATGCGCCGCTTTAGTACCGCGCGCCGTGGTTTGCTGCTGGACTTGACCGTCGACATCGGCGACCGTTTGTTTCAAAGACACGCCAATGGAGATTTCGATATCGTAGTCGGCAGCCGGTGCGCGCCGTTGAGCAACGGTACGACGCTATGGCGAGAACCGCTCGCTTGGACGTTTGCGCGTCACGAACCGCTGCCCGAAGGCGACGTACCGCTAGCGTGTTTCCCCGATCCCTGTCCGTTTCGGGAAGCGGCTATCAAAGCACTCTCTTTAGCCCGCATGCCGTATCGAATCGCGTGCGAGAGCCCAAGCGCCGCAGGTATCTATGCGTTTGCTCGGGCCGGTATTGCGATTGCGCCGTTGCCGCGCTGCACGATCGACGACACGCTTCGCGAACTTGGTACGACCGAAGGTCTGCCCGAGCTGCCGGATATCGAGTTCGTCACGGCGTACGACGAGGAAAAGCCGCCCGCTGCCGAATTCGCGGAGATGATCTTCGAGGAAGTGGCCGTCCGAATGGGCACACGTGCGATTCGGAACGGCAGGACCGAGGCAGAAAACGACTAGTGGCAAGAAGGCTTGGACACGCTGTGCCCATGTTCATGCAGTGCGTCCACGCAATCGTCTTCCTCAACCTGGACGGTCACGTGCTCGACGTTGAAGCGCGTAGACAGGCGGCGCTGAACGGCAGTCACAGCTTCGCGCGCTCCCACTCCGGGCGCCGGATGCACATGTAGCGTAACCATATGACGTTCGGCGGTTATCGACCACGCATGAATATGATGGGCATCGCGCACCTCGACAACGTTGCTTTCGAGGTCCGCCTTGATTTCCTCCAGACTCATTCCATGGGGCGTCCCCTCGAGCAGGATATGGGCAGACAACTTGACGATGCCCCAAGCGCTTTTGAGGATGATCACCGCGACTACGATCGAAAGAATCGGATCGATCGGCGTCCAGCCTGTGAGCAGAATCACACCTGCCGCGACGATGGCGGCTACCGAACCCAGCATGTCACCCAACACGTGAAGCCAAGCACCGCGGAGATTGAGATTCTCCCGATTCCCACCATGTAGCGCCAAAAACGCCGCAATGTTCGCGGCAAGTCCCGCAAACGCGACGATTAACATAGTCTTGCCGACAACCGGCACGGGTTCCGCGAACCGTCGAACCGCCTCCACGATGATCCAGCCGGCGATCACGAAGAGCGCGCAGCCGTTCACGAATGCCGCCAAGATTTCGAGGCGCTTGTAACCGTATGAGAGCTGCGCGGTCGCAGGCCTGCGCCCGTAGTGAATCGCCGCCCAGCTAAAACCCAATGCGGCCGTGTCGCTGACCATATGCCCGGCGTCGGCCAACAGTGCCAGGGACCCGGATAGCAGGCCACCCACGATCTCGACGACCATGAAAATCGCGATGATGACGAAAGCCGCGCCGATGCGCCGCTGGTCCGTTACGCCATGTAGATGATCGTGCCCCGCGTGACCATGGCCCTCGTGAGCGTGACTATGGCCCGTGTGGCCTTGGGAATGATCATGATCGTGCGCATGGTCATGATGTTCGTGATGATTGTGCGGAGAATGTGCCATCGGTCTGCTCAGCCTTTAACCTTGGCATTATAGTGAGTCGCGCTCCCGCCCGGGCTGCCCCTTGCCACGTACGTTTCTGTCACGTTTCCGAGATTCGCAGGAGGCGGCTGTGCCCCAGCGATGTAAGGCGCCAGGGCAAAGCGCGCGGAGCGAGAAAGGAGATGCCCGCCGCAGACTCGACGAAGCATCGTCGCGAAGCCGAGGAATCGGTGATGCGTGCGCCATCTTGAGCCAGATAGCATTATCTGGCGTCTGGAACGATAGAGCCTCACGTTTACGATTCTTGCAACTCACTTGCCCTTGCTGACGAAGCTCTACACTCCGCGGCTCCTTCCGGGTAACCCACAAATAGAATTGCGAGTTTCCGTACCATGTGCCAATCGGCAGCGGGCCGAAATGCAAAATCTCCGCACCCCAGCCTAGCGTGTCGATCGCCGAGATGGCCTTCCTGAAATCGAAACCTTTATGGCTCCGCTTAATATCGGTCGCGCGAGATGCGCGAATATCCAGAACGCTTGCTTTGGCAAGTTCAAGCAAACCATGCTCGGGCCGACGAAAATGAAGAACAGAACGATTCGCCTCCTTCAGGAGCAATGCAGGCCCAATCTCGATCGGGCCACTGATTAATATGCCACCGTCCAGCCCTAATACGCGATCGCATGTCGGGAGGAAATCGACCAGTTCTTCTTGATGTAGATGTTCGATGGTCTCGAAAAGCGTCACCATTGAAAACGGCCCCAAGTCGCTAACTTCATCGACCGTTCGGTGGATCGGCAAGCCTTCGGCTGCCCGCTCGGTTCGCGAAGCTCGTCGATATACGGTGTGTTCCAGCGCGCTCGAACGCGATATCCAGTCCCGCGTTCGTTCTTGTAAACAGGGGGCCCCTCGACACAACTGAACCCCGCCAAGGGGATCGGCCGTCCAAATTTGCGGTGTCTTCCGCAGCACCTGGCACGCGAAATCCGCCTCGACCTCAGCCGCCAGACACGCATCGTCACCGCCCTGCCCGTTCGGGCAGCTTCTTCCTTGGAATAAGAAAAGATTAAATAGCGATAACGCTTATTTGCTTCCGTTCACTTGGCTGACAGGACAGACTTCATGACCTTATTGGCGGAATGCTATATCAAGGAAAAATTCCCTTTCAGGGAGCGAAAAGCTCTGGATCTTCGCATGCAGGAACACTTCTTCTCCCGCGTGGCGATGACCTACGACATGACACCCCACGCCCCGCATGATCCGGACGTTCGCGAGGCCTACGAAGCGCTCAAGGAAGAGATCCTGATGCAATTCGAGTTCATGTCCCGGCATGACATCAGGATACGTCCGTTCCTGGGCCAAGGGCAGCCCTATGCCAATTCGGCAGAGATGATGGCCCAGGTGGCGTCGACCAGCACGCTCTTCGTCTATCTAACCTCGCGCGGATACGGCAGCGATATCGCGGCCCCGCCCGACCATCCGATGCTGGAGCTCAGCGAGATCGTGATCGACGGCTACCGGTTCGCGTACAACGACCTGTTTCGAGCTGTCCACGACTACTACTGCCACTATTCGCCGCGCCAGGATTTCTCGCTGCGAGGCGAATGCATGGCCGCACTGCATCATCTCGAGTTGCTGTCGACTACGGCAGGCCGCGCCGTCTTTACCGAGACGGTCGGCCAGATATGCTGGTTCTATCGCGGGTCCCACCTCCTCGACAGGACGCTGCGTCTTCCGACACGCGTCGACAGCGACTACAGTCCACCGCGCTCGCGTCGCTATCCTCCGCAAAAGGCGATGCTGTTGCCGGCCTGCCTGATCGAGCGCTTTCGCAAGAGCGTCGTCCAACCGTGGACGGGACAGCCGATATGAGCGAACACGCATTGACGTCGCTTCGCCTGAGGCTTGCGTCGAAGATGCCCGTGCTGCTCGATGGCGCTACGGCGACCGAACTACAGCGCCGCGGCTACGAGATGCGGCCGCCCCTGTGGTCCGCCGAAGCCTTGCTGACGCTCGAAGGGCGCGCAGCGCTGGTGGAAATCCATGGGGAGTACGTCGAGGCCGGCGCCGACATCATCACCGCCAACACATTTCGGACGACCCGCAAGGCTGTTTCGGCAAGCAACCATCGCATCACGGCCGCAGAATTGACTGCCTGTGCCGTCGGCCTGGCGCGGCAAGCTATCGACGGGGCCGATAGCGACAGGACGATCCTAATCGCCGGATCGCTGGCCCCGGTTGCCGATGCCTATCGCCCTGAAGCGACACCCTCGAGCGGCATTTTGTTCGAGGAACATCGCGATTCGATCGCGAATCTGCTCAGCGCCGGAGTCGATCTCATCTTGGCCGAAACCATCAACACGTGGCGGGAGGCACAGGTAATCGGCGCTCTATGCCGCGAGATGCAGGCGCCGTTCATCGTCAGCTTCGTCTGCAATCCCGATGGTCTGCTGCTCAGCGGCGAAAGCTACGCACCGCTCGCGGACTTCGTCGCCGAATTTGCGCCGCTCGCGATCAGCATCAATTGCAGCAACCTGGCGACGACGCATCTGGCGCTCTCCCACTTGCCGTCGGGCGGCCACCTCGCCCTCGGCGTCTATCCGAACGTCGAAGACCGGTCGGAGGAGCCCGCGGACGCACCCGGAGGTTACTTGCGCCCCAACGTTTCCACGCGGCAGTTTGCCGAATTCATCAGTGAGAGCGCTTCTCGCTATGGGCTGAGCCTCGTCGGCGGATGCTGCGGCACGTCGCCGAAATATATCGCGGCGCTGCGCAAGCTCGTCGACACCGGCGCGATTTGAGCGCTCTCTATAAGGAAGGCATATGAATACGATTTCCCCGAGCCAGGAACAGCGGCAAACCTGGAATGCGCTGGCCCTGGCGTGGGAACGCTGGGGCGACGCATTCGAGCGCGGTGCAGGCCATGTGAGCCGAACGCTAATCGGCACCGCCGCCCTCCAGCTCGGCGACTATGTTCTCGACGTGGCGACCGGGCTAGGCGAACCAGCCCTAAGCATGGCAGCACTAGTCGGCCTCAACGGACACGTGACAGGCATCGACATTTCCGAAGAGATGATCGCCGTCGCGCGCCGGCGTCAGGGTTCGATCGCAAACGTAACGTTCGCTGTGGCCGACGCCGAACTGTTCGAGCCCGATTCGCGCTACCAGGTAGTGACAAGCCGGTTCGGGCTGATGTTCTTGCCGAATCGGCCGGCTTGCCTGCTGCGCTTGCGGGAGGCGATGGCACCTGGCGCACGACTCGTCTTTTCCACGTGGAGCACGCCGGACCAGGTGCCGATGATCAGCCTCGCGGTCGGCTTCTTCGCTCGCCAACTGAATCTGCCGCCACCGCCACCCGGCAAGCCCAATCCGTTTTGCATGGCCGACGAGCAAGCGGTACACGGCGAGCTGGAGACTGCGGGCTTCTCGCAGATTCGATGTGAACGTGTCGTCGCGCCGTTCAGGTTCGAAACGGTGGACGAATTCGTCCGGTTCTCGCGCGACCTGATCCCGCCCGGTATCGGCGCAGCCATCGCCGAACGCGCGTCACCGGAACGACTCGCCGACTTGTGGATTCAGTTCGCCGAAGCGGCCGGCCGCTTCGTGCAAGCGGACGGCACGGTATTGCTGCCTTCGCATGCGTTGTGCTTTTCCGCCCGACGGTGAGCGGTCAAACCATTGTTTCCTTCATTCTCAATCGTCCTCGACAAGGTACCTGCATGAATATTCATCCGTCTCATATCGCCGATATCAAGCTGGCCGACCAAGGCCGTGAACTGACCGAATGGGCGCGGCGCAGCATGCCCGTTCTCGAATCGATCCGGCAACGCTTCGAACGCGAACAACCGTTGGCGAATCGCGTCGTCGGCGCCTGCCTGCATATCACGGCCGAGACATCCAACCTGATCGAGACGCTGCGTGCCGGCGGCGCGAAGGTATTCCTCTGCGCATCCAATCCGATCAGCACGCAAGACCCGGTCACCGCCTATCTGTCGTCGCAGGGCGTGCACGTGTACGCGATTCACGGCGAGGATCTGAAGACCTATGAGAGTCACTGCCGCATGGTGCTCGACGCGCAACCGCACGTGGTGATCGACGACGGCGGCGATCTCACCAAGCTGCTGCATTCGGACTACGCAGCTGCTGCCGCGAACATCGTCGGCGGGCTCGAGGAAACGACCACCGGCGTGATCCGCGTGAAGAACCTGGAGCGCATGGGCGGACTCAAGTATCCGATTATCGCGATCAACGATTCCAAGACCAAGCATATGTTCGACAACCGGTACGGCACCGGCCAATCGACGGTCGACGCAGTCCTGCGCGCGACCAACATGCTGCTGGCCGGCAAGAAGTTCGTCGTGGCCGGGTTCGGCATGTGCGGACGCGGCGTGGCCATGCGCGCAGCCGGGATGGGCGCCGACGTAATCGTCACCGAGATCAATCCGGTCCGTGCGCTCGAAGCAGTCATGGAAGGCTTTCGCGTCATGCCGATGGAGCAAGCCGCGCCGCTCGGCGATGTATTCGTCACGGTAACGGGCAACAAATCCGTCATCGACAACCGCCACTTCGCGTCGATGAAGGACAACGTCGTGCTTGCCAATGCCGGCCACTTCGATTGCGAGATCGACCTCGTTTGTCTGCGCGACCTGTCCACCAGCACCCAGAAGATCCGCTCGGACATCGAGCAATTTACGCTTGCAAGTGGACGACGCATCTCGGTGCTCGCCGAGGGCCGTCTCGTCAATCTGTGCGCGGCCGAGGGGCACCCCGCGGAAGTGATGGACATGTCTTTCGCGAACCAAGCGCTGGGTTGCGAGTATCTGCTCAAGCATCCGGGCCTGCCGATCAGCGTGCTCGACATGCCGGCTGAAGTCGACACGATGATCGCTTCGATGAAGCTCGCGTCGCGCAGCATCGAGATCGATGTGCTCACGCCGGAACAACGGAGCTATCTCGACGCCTGGGAAGAAGGCACCAAGAAGGACATCGAAGCCGAGAGCGTCGCCTGATGAAATTCGACACGATCGCGGTACATGTCGGCCAGGAGCCGGATCCGGTCACGGGGGCGGTCGTGCCGCCCCTTCATTTGGCGTCGACGTTCGCGCAGGAAAACCAGGAGCCGCTACGCTACTTCTACGGCCGGGGCGAGAATCCGACCCGTGAAGCGCTCGAGCGCTGCCTGGCGGCGCTGGAGGGCAGCGAACACGCGCTCGCGTTCGCCTCCGGACAGGCTGCCGGAGCGGCGGCGCTGAGCCTACTGCGGCCGGGCGATACGTTCCTGTGCTCGGATGACGTCTATGGAGGGACGCTCGACCTGTTCCAGGCGCTGGAAGCCACCAGCGGCCTGCGGCACCGCAAGGTCGAGATGAGTGATCTGGAGGCGGTGGAAGCCGCCCTCTCCGGCGACGTGCGTCTCGTATGGATCGAGACGCCCACCAATCCGACGCTGAAACTGGCGGACCTACGGGCGATCTGCGCACTCGCGAAGCGGCGCGAGGCGCTGGTGCTGGTGGACAACACCTTCGCCAGCCCGTATCTCCAGCGCCCGCTCGATCTCGGCGCCGATCTCGTGCTCTATAGCACGACCAAATACCTCGCCGGCCACGGCGACGTCATCGGCGGCGCCCTGATCTCGCGAGACGAGTCGCATCACCGCGTTCTCGCGAAGCATCGCACGGTGACGGGCGCGGTGCCCGGACCGCTCGACTGTTACCTGGTCCACCGGGGCGTGAAGACACTGGGCCTGCGCGTCGAACGTCAGGTGGCCAATGCGCGGACGCTAGTCGAACAGCTACAGCGATCGCCACGGATATCGCGCGTGATTTATCCCGGCCTCGAATCGCATCCGCAGCACGCGTTATGCGCGCGGCAGATGACCGGTCCCGGCGCGATCGTCTCGTTCGAGTATCTCGGCGACGTGACGGCGCTGATGCACGGCCTGAAGTATTTTCATTGCGCCGTGAGCCTCGGTGCCGTGTTCTCGCTGATCGAATGCCCCGCGCTCATGACGCATCGCACCGTGCCGGACGAACTCAAGCGAAGCCTCGGCATCACCCCGAATCTGATCCGTCTGTCGGTGGGCATCGAGGATATCGCCGACCTGTCAGCCGATCTGGCGCGCTATTTGTAACGCCCACACCATCGCGTTCCCTCATCTTTTCAAGAAAGGGTCACCATGTCTCTCAACCAGGCCAAGAAAGACTTTCCGATCTTCACCCATGACGAAAGCCTGATCTATCTCGACAACGCCGCAACGACGCAAAAGCCGGCCTCGGTCATCGATGCCATGACGCATTACTACAGTCATATCAATGCGAACGTCGGACGCAGCGTCCACAAGCTCAGCAATCGTTCGCACGAAGCCTACGAAGCCAGCCGCCAAACGCTCGCCCGTTTCATCAATGCAGCCTCGAGCGACAGCATCGTCTTCACCAAGGGCACCACCGAAGCGATCAACTTCGTCGCGCAGAATTTTGCGAGGCGACGGCTCGAACAAGGCGACGAGATCGTGGTCACCGGCATGGAGCATCACTCCAACCTGCTGCCGTGGCAGACCGCCTGCCAGGAAGCCGGCGCCACCCTGCGCGTGGTGCCGGTCGATGCCACAACGGGACGGATCCGCATCGAGGATTACCAGGCGCTTCTGTCGCCCCGCACCCGGCTCGTTGCGATCGCCCACGTGTCGAATGTGCTCGGCGTCACCAATCCGGTGAAGGAGATGGCGCGGCTGGCGCGCGAGCGCGATATCCCCGTCCTGATCGACGGCGCGCAAGCCATCGCGCACCTGAAGGTCGACGTGCAGGATCTCGACGTCGATTTCTACTGCTTCTCCAGTCACAAGATGTATGGGCCGCAGGGCATCGGTGTGCTGTATATCCATCCGCGCCAGATGGAATGGCTCGCGCCGTTCCAAACCGGCGGCGGTGTTGCCTACGGCGTCAATTACGAGCGCGTGACGCATTACATGCCGGCACCGCAACGCTTCGAAGCCGGCACACCGAACGTGGCGGGCGCCGTCGGACTCGCGCGGGCGGCCGACTACCTCGCCGCCCTGGGCTTGGACGCGGTTCGGGAGCACGATCATGCGCTGTTCCTGCATGCCGCGAAGCAGCTCGGCGACCTGCCCGGCGTACAGCTGTTCGGCGCACCCGGCGAGCCGGGCAGCATCCTGTCGTTCGGCGTCCGCGATCTACATCCCTACGACGTGGGCAATCATTTGAACAGCTTCGACATCGCGGTGCGCACCGGCGTGCATTGCGCGATACCGCTCGTCGACAGCCTGGGGGTTCTGGGCACCGTGCGCATGTCGTTCAGCGTCTACAACACGCAGACCGATATCGACAAGGTGGCGGAGGCACTGGTCAGCATCAAGCCCGGGCAATGGACGAAGGAACATCCGACGTCCCGCTTCCTGCATTGAACGGACCGGTCGCCATGTCGCTCTCATCGCGCTCCGCTATGACTTGGACGCCCGTCCTGCTGGCCTTGTTCGAACTGGCAGTCTATCTGTCCAACGACATGTTCCTGCCAGCGCTGCCGGTCATGCGTAACGATCTGTCCGCCGGCACCAGCCTGGCTCAGCAGACACTGACCCTGTGGTTCCTCGGCGGTGCGGTGTTCAATCTGCTGCTGGGTCCGGTGTCCGATCGTTTCGGACGCAAGCCGGTGCTGCTGGTTTGGGGCGTGCTGTTCTGCGCGAGTTTGGCCGCCTGCGCCACGACCAGCAACATCGTGCTGTTCCTGACCGCGCGTTTCGTGCAGGGGGCGACCGTATCCGCGGTCGCCGTTTGCGGCTACGCGACGATCCACGAAATGATGGACGAGATCGCAGCCGTCAAAACGCTAGGCTGGATGAGCTTCCTCACCGTGCTGGCGCCGGCCTTTGGTCCCACGCTCGGCGGCATCGTCGTCGAGTGGTGGGCTTGGCGTCCGATCTTCGGTCTGATCGGCGCAGCAGCCGCGGTCGTCGTGCTGCTGATCGCATGGCGCGTACCGGAGAGCCATCCGGCGGCGCTGCGTACCTCGCTGCGAATAAGCGATATCACCGCGCGTTACGGCCGCCTGCTCGGCAATCCGGCCTTTATGGTGAATACGGTGTCCGCCTCGATCCTATTTGCCGGCACACTTGCATGGATCGTATCCAGCCCGCATCTGCTGCTCGAGGTGCAAGGCTACAGTCCCGTCCGGTACGGGCTGACCCAGCTTCTGCTGTTCGCCGGCTTCATGATCGGCGCGGCCGTGGTGAACGGCCAGGCGTCGGCGCTGCGAAAAGAAGTCTTCGTGCGCGCCGGCATCACGATCGCGCTCGCGGGCGGTCTGCTGCTTATGCTATCCGAATGGGTCGTCGACTCCGTGTGGCTGCTGCTTGCCGGCGTCTTCGTCTACAACGTGGGAAACGGCCTGACGTTCGCGATCTTCCAGCGCATGGCCATTGACGGAAGCAATGAGCCGGCCGGCGCCAAGATGGCCATGTTCGCCACCGCAATGGTGTCATGCGCGACGTTCAGCAGCTTGCTGGCCAGTTTCGCCGACCGCAATATGTCGTACTTCGTAGCGCTCATGTTCACGGGCGCGGCGCTCGCCGTTGCCGCGATCCGCCTGAGCTGGCGACGCCGGCGAGTCCTAGAGCTGTCCGGCGAATAAGCTCGACGGTGTTGGTTCGCCGCGCGGGGAACTGCGCGGCGAACCGCTTTAAGCGAGCGCATCGCATCGGTCGCCCGAGCGCGTTCGAAGTCCCCTTTAATACAAAAAGCCGAGCATCAACGCCTTCACCACAGCTTCCGCTTTATTCGACGCACCAAGCTTGCGCATCGCGTTGACCAGATGAAATTTGACCGTACGACCGTCGATCGACAGGATCTGCCCGATCTCCGAATAGGTCTTTCCCGCGGCCGTCCATTTGAGCGCTTCTTTCTCTCGCACCGTAAGTGCCTGTGAAGCCTCGGGTATTAACGAATTCGCAACCTGGCGGGTCATCGCGCCATGAAGCATGGTCGATAACCAGAGCAACGACGACTCCATCCTGACCAGCTCATTCTTCGAGATCGGCTCCGCGCCGCGCACCAGCGAGAGCAAACCGATTGTGCCGTATTGGCCACGCGAAGGCGTACATGAGCCATAGCGCAAGCCTTGAGTCCGGGCCGCGCCCCAGAACGACGGCGCATCGACGGCTTCCTTCGCCGACCAGACCAATGGCGTCATTCCCTGCAACCAGTGCTGGACCGTCGGATCGATATTGAAGTAATCATTCTGCGTATATTCATCGATCCACACGTCGGGATAGTTCGAAAACAACAGAAACCGTGGGTCCGAAATCGGCAGGGGAATGCGCATCACATACGAGCAGTGCTCGAATCCGAGCTCACGCGCCATGCTTGCTGCAATTTCGAACAATTCGGTTTCGTCATGCGCACCGGCAAAGTCGACGCCGCAGTGCGCAACCAAGTCTTCCGTGTCGGTGTCCATTTGACAATGTATCCATTCGGGCAGGACTGCACTGAATCTGCGACGTATACGACGATAACAATGCTTATTACCGAACCTTATGACAGAAGGCCGGCAATAATGGCTTTCCATTATTTTTAACAGAAATACATTTCTTTATGCGATATGGGTTTTCTTACAGACGGGTTTACATGGCCGACCTTGGCGATTGAACGCCACCTGGGCGCAGCCGCCATCAGCCTTAGCCGAATTTGGTATATAGGAGATATCGATGTACCGCGGCCCGTGAAATTCACGCGATGATACATCGGATTTATGAGTCGACACAACTACCACTATGATTTCGGCGCCCGATCGAACGACCCTCTATAGAGCGACCTCTCATCCTCGCAATCTATTCAAAATGGATAAACCCGGAATGGACTGCGGCGCTCTCTACCCAGTCGGATAGCTTTTCGCATGAGGCCTCTGCATTTCAATCGATGTTCAGCGGCCCGATTTGAATAATTCGATTTAGCGGGAAATTGAAAGAACATCGGCGATTCGACGAGAACGTGCAGGACGACAGATGATCGAATTACCTCAATTTACAAACGGATTACGGCAACCTGCGATTCACACAGCGCTCAAAATGTGGACATCGATGGCCCCGGATCGCCGGCTCATGCCGAGAAGGCGATCGGGGACGCAACCTAGTATGACGCTAAGTACGCCCCCCGGATGCAGCAGCGATCGTCAAATCCCGGCTTTCGGAGCGGAAAGAATCAATCGCAAACCCAACGCGGTGATCGCACCGGCTGCGATCCGATCGATCCACTTTTTGGCGCGCAGATAGACTTCGCGCGGGCCCTTGCTCGAAAAGCACAAGGCAACGACCGTGTACCAGCCGAACTCGACCGAAAACACGAGCGGCGGCAGCGCAAAATAGCACCAAAGCGGGGGATGCTGAGGCAGCAGCGCGGCAAAAATACTGCCGTACCAAATCGCCGTCTTAGGATTGCTCAGTTGTGTGGTCAACCCCATCCAGAACGATTTGTGCCGTGCACCCGAACGTTTCAGCGCCGCATCTTGCATCGCAAACGGGCGGTCGGCGCCGCGCCAAATTTTCGACGCGACATAAATTAAATAAGCACCGCCTGCGATCTTCAGCCCGATATAGAGCCATTCGACGGCCTGCAAAAGCGTGTAAAGCCCGGCGAGGGCGATACTGCCGAAAAAGATCCCTCCCGCCCCCATACCCAGGGCCGTGGCGAGGCCATCCCTACGAGAAAGCCCAATTGCATTGCGCGCGACGACGACGAAACTTGGGCCTGGAATCATCGCGCCCAGCAAGAGCGCGGCCACGATGGCGAAAATGGCAGCCGATGCGGTCATTGAAATCTCCTTTTTTTAGCGGAAAAGACTAGCGCCAGGAGATTTTCGCAGAAGCCGAGCATTCGAGCAGCCGAATACGCATTGAGGCCCTCGCGCTCGCCCGCGGGCGTAAGGTCGTCCTCGGCGCGATGACATTTTTTGCGCTAGCTACCGTCGAGCCCGGCGTTCGGGCCGCCAGCTCACTCGCGGCGTTGCGGTCGAGCAGTCGGCTCGGCGACACGGTCGACCCAGCCGCGGTAGAACGCGCGGTATTTGAGCACGAGCTTGTCGTACTTGCTGTACGCGCCGCCGCCGTCCGGCTTCATCCCGTTCCAGATTTTGACGTCATACCCCGCAGCCTGTCTGGTCTGAAGCCCGAATAGCACGAAATCGGTCGCGCGGCGCAAAGCGCCGCCCATCTTCTTGATCGAGATGAGCATGTGCATGACGTTCTTGCCGTCGCTCACCGGCGTCACGCACTGGAGCAGCTTGTATTTCGCCTCTCCGTCCAAGGCAACGGTCATGACGCACCCGCCGGGGTAGCCGTCGAAGTGCAGGTTCATCTGCGACATGTTCATGCCGAGCGCGCGCGACAGCATGCCGAGGGGTCCGAAGTACCGGTCCACGGTGAAGTCGATGCCGGCACCGAACCATGCGCCCGCCCGGGCCAGCGGCTCGAGCTCCGGCCACTGGCGCCAGTCATCGAAGAGCTTGAGCTCAAAGGCCGAGATCGGGAGCGCATGCACAGGGTTCGCGTGTTGTGCGTCGTAGAAGTTCTCGACGATCCGCAAAACCGCCGTCGTCGTCTCGAACGCAAAGTGCACGTGCATGAAGTCGCCGTTGTCGACATCGGCCGCGGCGATTTCCGGCAGCGGGTGCAGCGGCTGCGCGGAGCCGTACCAGACCCACACGTAGCCGTACCGCTCCGCGGTGACCAACGTCGGCTGGCGCGCGCCGCGCGGGACGGGCTCCAGCCTGCGCACCGTCGGGCTGTGGCCGGGGATATGGACGCACTGGCCCTGCTCGTCGTACCGCCAATTGTGAAACGGGCACTGGATGCACCCGTCCTCGACTCGCCCGTCGGCCAGGTTCGCGCCGAGGTGCGAGCAGTGGCGGTCCATCACCACGGCCCGCCCCGTCGCCCCGCGCCACGCCACGCACGGCCGGCCGAAGAGCGTCAACTCTTTCGGCTTGTCCTTGAGGTCGTCCGAACGCATCGCGACGTACCAGCTCGCGGCCAAGCGCGTGGTCGCGTCGTACACCGTCGCGGGATGCTCCTTGGCGGCCGCTTGCTCTAATTGAATGTCGTCCATCATTTTCGTGTCGGTGTCCGTGTCGATGTCGGTCGACTATTTCAGCGCCAAGCCGATGCGGGTGGTGACGTACGCTTTGAGCAGCGCAAACATCGGGTTGTAATCGAAGTACTTCTTCACCTCTGCCGGCGCACTGGTCTGCGTCCAGTGCATCAGCTTCATCGCCGGCACAAGGCTGTACTTCGAGTTGTTGAGCTGCGGTTTGGCGCCGTTGATGCAGTACCCGAAACTGAACATCGGCTTGGCGAAGTCACGTTCGTTGATGAGGGCATGAATCCGCGCCGCAGCCTCCTCGGCCGGCTTGAGCCCGGCGCTCACGGCCTCGACCTCGGCTTTTGCTTCGTTGAATAACTGGTAGTACCCATCCATATCCGCGCACAGGTACCCGAGATACGGAGGGTCGTTGTCGAGATGATCGAGGTCGCCCTCGTCGCGTGACGCACGGAACCTCGCGTGGGCTTGCACGAGCCGAAACTGACCGAGGATCGTGCCGACCGCCCACAGCCTGTGGAACGCGTCCCACAGGCGGAAGTCCGAGAACGCCGTGTAGCAACAGCTGACGAAGTCGTCGTTGTGGTCCAAAAGCTTCTGCTGGAGGCGCTCGATGTACTCGAAGCGCTCGGGGGAGAAATCATCGTCGCGCAGCGCTTTGATGAGGCGCGCCGCGAGCGCGTGGATAGTCACCGCAGTGTTTTCGAGCCCTCGGGAGAAGAGCGGATCGATGAACCCGTTCGCATGCAGCATCAGGCAGTATCGGTCGCCGACGCAGGCACTCGACGAGAACTGCAAGCGGTCGGTCTTGACCCAGTCGCGCACCGGCACGGCGTCCTTGAACTGCGCCCCGATGCTAGGGAACCGCGCGAGGAATTCGTCGAATTCCTGCTGCGCGGGGATGTCCGTTTTCGGGTAGACACGCGGATCGAGTTGCAGGCCGACGCTCACCAGGTTGTTGGTGGAGCGCGGGTGGTTGTTGAACGGAATCACCCAGAGCCAGCCGCCCGCGAACATGTGGTGCAAGGTCCCCTCGTGCCAGCGCCAGCGCTGCCCCTTGACCTTGAAGATGTCGTCGAACGGCTTGACCCCGAGCATGTGCGTATAGAGGCTGCGCGAGTGCGTCTTGAAGCGACACGGCTCTTCGCGGAGCTTGAACTTGGTTGCGAGCGGCGCGCGGGGTCCGCCGCAATCGATCATGTAGCGGCCGGTGAACCGCTCGCCCTGGGCGGTAGTCACCGCGACGCCGTCTTTGTCGGCGTAGTACTCGGTCACGCTCGTCTTCTGGCGAACCGTGCAGCCGTATTTAATGGCGGCTTGCAACAGGTAGGCGTCGACGTCTTGCCGGTAGTAATGGCTCTCCGGCCCCCACGGCAGCTCGGGAATGATGCATTGCGTGAACTCTTTCGGGTCGTGCTCCTGACCGGGCTTGTGGAACACGAAGCCGAAGTTGCGCTTGATGCCCGTGCTCGACGCGACGTAACGCTGAGTCGCGTAGAACGAGGTGATGTGATCGAGCTCCGGAATGCCGTAGCGATCGGCGATGATGCGGTTCATCAGAGACGTCTCGGGAATAGACGATTCGCCGATCGTGAACCGCGGGTGCGACGACTCCTCGATGATCAGCACGCGAAACTGTTGATTGGCCAGGATGGCCCCCATCTGCGTGCCGGACATGCCCGAGCCGAGGATGATCACGTCGAAGTGGTTGCTGTCATGCCCGTTCGCGGGGCTCTTTTGAGTCATGGTGGCAAACTCTCCTTATGAGATGGAACACAGGGCCGCGCGCATTAGGCGTCAATGCTCGCCCTGGGCAACGCGAAGGCGGGACCGCGCAGCACGCGTGAGGGTGAGTAAATCGCCGAGCATGCTGGGCGCGTACCCCCCGCTGCCGATGGTTGGGCCGCTTCGCCCGGCTTCGTACGCCCGCTCCGCCAATTTGACGTGGGGCGCTCGGAAGCGCAGCAGGACATCGAAGACCCGGTCGAGCGCCGTCAGTCCGGCCACGACAGGCTCGCTCCGCGTGCCGACCGCTTGCGCCTGGTCGAGCGCGCGGTCGAGGAGCGACGGCTCCCCGGCGAACCGCGCGTAGACAGCCCTGAACGCGGGAAGCACGTAAGGCAAATACGTCTCCTTAAATTCTCGATAAGCTTGATGGTCCGATTGCGAGCCCCACAGGACGTGCTCCAGTACGAAGAGCGGCATTTCTACGGCACCGGGGCCGAGGTAGCTCTGCCCCCCGACTCGAATCGGTTCGTAGTAGGGGCGGAGTTCGTCGTAGAAGACCTGCACCGAGATGTAGCGGTAGGCGTAGACGATCGATTCGACCATTTTCTGAAGATAGGCCGCTAGCTCGTCGCACCCTTGCGCGAAAGCAGTAGACCGCAGGGGCACGTCGGCTAGTTCGACAGTCATCTCGATGGCTGCCTCGAGGGCCGCCATCGAGATGCGCACGCTTTCGAGCAGGTGCGCTTCGTCACGGAGCCCCGTGTAGCTCCGCTGCGCGTCGGCCGCCGCAGGGTTCCAAACCGTCACATGCAAAAGCGTCTCGCGCGGCGGCAGCTCGGTCACGCGCGCCAAGTCAAGGAGCACCGGCTCGAGCCCGGGCACCACGTCCACGGGCTCGTGTCCGTGCCGCTTGAGCGACCCCAGGAAGAACCCGATGTCGCGCATTGCGGCGGCGGCTTCGACGAAGCCCCAGCCGGTGGGCACGCCGCGCGCTGGCAGGAACTTGCGCAACAGGCCGACGATGCCGGGCACGTCCTTCTTACGGTTCAGGCCCGGCAGTTGTAGAACGATCGCCCTCGCCTTCAGCGGATCGCAAGCCGCCACCGCGGCGTGCGTGGCCGCGAATGCGTCTACCCGCTCCAGGGTGCGCTCCACTACAGGATTACCGGCGTGGCGAGCGCCGGCCCAGGCTGGCTGCGAGACAGCCCCGCGTCGCCCTGATGCAGCGACCGCAGGTAGTCGTAGTTCGTCGGCAGGCTCGTCCGCAGACGCCCGGCCTCGCGCCGAATGCGGGCGAACATCGCCTCGGCCTTATCGATCGACTCCGGTCGATGGCGCAAGAGCGGCAACGACCGCTCGGGCAGCATGCCTAAGCCCGCAAAGACGCAGTAGTAGTTTCCGTTTAACCAGAAGTTCTTGAATTCGTAGTCGAACGTCTCGTAGTACGTGGAATCGTCGAACGACGTCGTGGTGAGCGGCAGCCCAGCCTTGTAACGTTCGACCTTCTCTTTGATGGCGTCCGAGAGCCGAAGATCGTGCCGGTTCGCGAGCCAGAACGGCGTGTCTTCGCGCGATGTAGTGAAGTAGTGCGCCTGAACGAAATCTCGGCAGTCGTCGAACATGCCGACGATCTCGGCGTTGAATGCGTCGGCCAACCGAGGATCGAACGACGTGTCCGGGAAGTGCTTCACGAGTTGGTAAAGCGCCGCGTAGATGAAGTAGATCCCCGTCGATTCGAGCGGCTCTAAAAAGCACGACGACAGCCCGATCGCGACACAGTTGTTGACCCACGCCCGCCCGTTGCGCCCGACGCGGAACTTGATCTGGTTGAGCGGCTGCTTCTCCGAGAGGCCCCAGAGGTTGAGGAAGTCGGCGGTAGCTTGGTCGCGCGAGGTGAACTTGCTCGAGAAAACGTAGCCGCTGCCGAATCGGCCCAGCATCGGAATTTTCCAAGTCCACCCCGAGTTCATGGCGATCGAGGAGGTGTACGGCTCGATCCCTACGCGCGCGTCGTCGTTTGGCACGGAACTAGCGACCGCGCTGTCGCACAGCAGGTAATCGGACATATCAATGAACGGCTCCTTCAGAGCCTGATTGATCAAGAGCCCCCGCATGCCGGAGCAGTCGATGAACAGGTCCGCCTCCAACGTCCGACCTTCCTTGGTGGACAGGCTGGAGATGTAGCCGCGGTCGTTCAAGTGGACCTCCACGACCTCGTCGACCACGCGCTTCACGCCGCGCTCGACGGCCCAGCGCTTCAAGAAATCAGCCACCAGGTGCGCGTCGAAGTGCCATGCGTGTGACATCTGTCGGGTGCCGTCGAGCAGACACGGTGCTAGCTTGCCGTCGAGCGCCTCGGGCTGCGGATAGCAGGCGTACTGCATCGGCTGCTTGAGGCCCTGTTCGCGCTTGCGCAGCCAGTAGTGGGTCAACGGCACGCCGTCGCAGTTCGGCACGCTGCCGAACAAATGGTAGAAGTAATCGTCGCGCGAGCGGTCGGGAGACTTCCTCCAGTTCACGAACTTGATGGCGGACTTGAATGCGCCGTTCACCTCGCGCATCCACTCTCGCTCCGGTATTCCGAGGAAGTCGAAGAACACCTTCTGCAAACTCGGAATGGTTGCCTCGCCCACGCCGATCCGGGGGATCGCCTCAGACTCGATCAGCGTAATACTCGTCTGCTGTTGGAGCGCCCGGACGAGGTATGAGGCGGCCATCCAGCCCGCAGTGCCGCCGCCCACGATGACGATATTCTTAATCGGGTTACTCATGCATTCTTCCCTTAGGAAATAGTGCCGCCTTAACGAGTTGAACTCGTAACTCGTTCGGTAATGCGTCATAACGTTTTTATCTGATCACGAAAAATGACACCGGAAAGGCGTAGTGAATCGCAGTAAAGTTTGGCATGTAAAATGCCGGCATTCGCCAAGCGAATGCTTTCGACTTAAACTCTGATTTTGCAAAAACCTTGCCATCAGGTTTATTGGCCCGTGCACTAAGGAAACGCGACGCCCACGCGGCACGGCCCACCGACGACTATTCGTACCATGCAGCCGAATTTTGAGGTGCAGGCCTGCAAAATCGCTCTCTACGCTTTTGCTGGGGAATGTATTTTCCATGTACGATATTTCCCTTTTAAATGGAAATATCAGCCGCCTCCCCCCCCCAACCAGCATGCTAATCATAGGAAACTACCTGTTAAAATCAAGTAAATCGTTCAGAGTTTTTAAGGTATTCCGATTGGGTACTCGATGCTTCGAATGAGATCACAAATTCATCGGAAATCGGTTTGCTTGACTTGTATGATTCCGGACAAGTTCTCCGCCTCGCTCCCTACAGTTCCGCGAGGCGACACTGTTGATTTTTTCTATACCTACCTGTCTGGACGGCGTCAGACCAGGCAGGCAGCTTTCGGATACGCGCCACCAATACTGGAGGTCGGCGGCCATACACACAGCCGAACGCGCCGTTCGGGGAACCATTCCCGGTTCTATCGGAAGCCCCTTGGGTATTTTGAATTTCAACGAGAGCTAGCGCGACGGGATGGACGATGTCGAGCCCGACCTCGGTAAGCGGCAAATTCGATTTCGAGTTCTCGACGAAGAACATGCCAACGGCGACGCCGACACTGACAGCTACGACGTGGGCGCAGGTAACGTCGGCGTCGTTCATCCTCACCGATGCGGCTGCGAGCTTTGCGTTCAATTCGGGCTCGGGAGCGCCGGTGACCGGACCGGGTACTACGTCATGGGTTCGCGCTCGATCGTCTTTGCGATGGCGACGGTCAATGGCGTGTTCATGGCGTCGGAGAGCACGCTGATGAAGGCCGATGATACGAGTGACAGCCCCGATCGTTAAACGCGAAGATCGCCGGCATTAAAGCGCCGGAAGGGACGAAGGGCAACAGCGCGGATGGGCTGTTGCCCTTTTTCTTTGTCGAGCCGCAGGCGCATTCGGACGGTGCACGACTTTGATGTCCGCTCTCGCCATCGTCTACGACGGTCGTCGTGAGGTGCCCGCATTTTGTACCCAACATTTGCCATTAGATGTTCACTGAAAAATAGCGCGAGATCGGATATCGTAATGACGCACGAGTCGTCTACGACATCGTCTACGACATCGTCTACGACATCGTCTACGACAATTAATTCGAAAAAACTACATAAGCAATGCGGTGAATTTCATTCTAGGTTCCGCCGGTAGCGTAACGCGATTCAGGCGGTTAGTGACGCATGCTGTGCCGAAATACTGATGTTGAGGCAAGTTGTATCTATTCTTAAAACGGGGAGCTCCATTGATCAGCGGATGCCGTGAGCGCCAGAGACTTTGGTTCCTAAGTGGCGTCGGAATCCGGCTTAGGCGGATGCTGACGATTTTTATTTGCTGTGCGGTAGCGGTCGCGCTCCAAAATTCGAGCTATGCCGATGTCGGTGTCAGCGAGCCGGAGTGGTTTGGTCCACCCGTGATTTACGAGCTTTCGCATCAACTGTCGCTGCCACATGTGGCAGAGGTGCGTGACATTGCAAAGATTGGGAATTTCACGAGTGACGGAGCGACGATTGAAATTGTCCTGATTGGAAACGGGGGGCGGCTGTACGGCGCCACAGGTGAAGCGCGCAAGATACGAGATGGCCTCTACATTCTTTCCGCAGATCCAGTTGACCATTGCTCTTTGCTCATCCACGTTAGTCGATCACGCATTGGTATCGAAGGGCTTCAAGCTGACGAAAACCTCCAGCGATTCTGCCCAAGCAAGATTTTTTGGTTGCCGGTGAAGGTGAATTAGGGTATGAATTTGCCATAACAGAGTAGGCTAAAAGCTTCTGTCTTTGTTGAGAGGGATTTATGTAGCGAGCAGACATCTAATGGAAATTTTCCCCTAATCAGACAAATTTCAAGCAGACTGAACATGTCAACGATCGTCGATTGCCTTGCCAGTGAGTCAGTATGTTTACAAAAGTGAACGCAAGTAACGACCCGTTCACGCAAGGACTTTACTCGCTCTGATGCAGCTATATCTGTATGGCTCGCGTTGATCATTCTATTCCCAAAAGGATTTGCATCTCTGGTGGTCGCTACCTGCGTACCCTAAACGTTAAATTTATTTGAATTCTGGAGTTGTTCTTGATCGTGAATGTCTACGCTCCATTTCGTTAAATCAGGATTTAAAAAACAAGAAGTTACGGCAAGTTCGACGATCAACTATCGCTGCCGCTGCGGAAGAAGTGTGTTATACCGTTCGATAACAAAGACAGGGCCGTCTATTTAGATCATCTCATCTTCATAATGTTTTCGGGTTATAGCGATTCGATACGTCTTAGCGATATAGGTGCGCCGATAGTTGCTGGCGCTATCGTTGTAGGAGCGGGCTGTTTTTCTGCGCTGCTCCCCTGCCCTATACATGGGGGCTTCACGTTGAGTACCCGCACGAAATGCCGACAAAAGCAATGCATTGTCTCTTTGCGATTTGGACTTACCTGAGGCTAACGTTCTTGTATGAACATGGTGCGTCATGGTCCAAGTCGCCACTGCTAGCTAAATGCTCGGCAAGTCATGATCCGTATCGGGTCATCCGTCTCGGCACTTGGAAGCTTGGCTGATGCCGTTCGCAGCGAGCCAACCTGAAATGCTCGTCCTGCTCTCTGCCAATTTTCGGATCAATTATTACAGTCGCCGAGACACGGGCTCGGCATACTCAGAGGCTTTCTGCACCATTTTTTTGATATTTTGAAAATCAACACTATGAGTTATCAAATTATGAAAATTGTACGCATCGCAATTTTCACTTTTGCATTTTTGAACACAACGCCCGGGCTCGCGCTATCGCCGGAGCCTCCCCCGTCGGTGTGCGAATCGGATTATCGGAAAATTGCTGAACTGCGCTTTGCCGATACTCTTAATCAGATAGAGGGCACCGTTCCCGTGGTATCGGATGCTCGAATTGCGGAGCTCGCACGAGAGGAGGCACCGCTAAGACAGCCCGACTATCTTGAGAAGCTTGGTGTTGTTGCTGCGACATCTCTACGAGAGGCGCTCCGAAGGCAACCGGACTTCCTCGCTTGGAAGATGCACGAGCAAATCGAATTCCTACGGACACATTTGTCCGAGATAGATCAGGTTAAGCCTGACGAGTCCGTTGACAAGCGATATTACGCGGTGCAGGAGTGGATAGACTTTCTTGTTGAATTCCAGCGAGACTTCGCGACGATGACTGCGCTTGATGCAGTACGGGAAACACCAATGATCGAGCCCGTAAGCCGATTGAGTGCCGAAAATTCTTTTGGGAAAACTATCGACGCTCTCATTGACATTCTTCGATGTGATGCGCATCGATCGCATTCGCAATCGGGATAATGTAATTCTACGTGATCGTCCGGTTGAGTGGCCTGCGAATTGATTTTAACTATTCAGATATCGAACAAGGAAATGTGAAATGAGGCAAAAAAACAAGCTCGTCGTCAATCACCGGCAACGAAAATATGTTCGGAAGTATAAAATTAACCTCTGCGGAGATTGCTTTAATAAACAAAAGTCCAACGCTGGTGGGTGAGCTGTTGATGTACAATCAAGCGGTATTGCGCAAAGATAATCCAATTAATCCATTTATAAGTAATCCGAGTAAGCAAGGAATATACTGGGATCCGGGTCAAAATGCAATCGTCTTTGGTTTATATGGTGATGGGGGTGGTGGCTCCGGAATGGATGCTGAAACTTTCGTCGGTGTGCTTTCGCATGAGATCGGACATTATTTAAGCAATACGTCAGATCTGGATCTTCAAAAAAATTACCTTCCTCAGTTGCAAACAGACTACGGTTTTGCCGAGTGGGAGGGTTTGCATCAAGAAGGGGAGGCGGTTTACAACAATTTTATTGTCTATCAGGAGATACTTCAGGGTAGTGGCACGGGGATCACAGTAGCCGGGGGGTATTCCGCGCCGACAGGTACAAGTCTAATTTCCGTCCTGAATACCTTATATGCGCAGCAGACGGCTAACGGCACGCCGACAGATGTACTGAAGAACATAATGATCGATGTTGCTGGCGGTTACTATGCAACACTACCGACAAGCAACACCGGTCAAACCTACGCCGATTACTACGGCACCCACTGGGGCGCTAAGCGCCCAGGAACGCTAACAGCACCTGCGCCCATATCGAGCGTCAGTTTTACAACTGACTCCAGCACTGGTCTGCCGATTTCAATTAAGGAAAACCTGACGTCCGGTGCGGCCGAGTCTATCGATTTTGCTCCCGGACTCGCGTTCACCGCGACACTTTATGGTCCTAACGGGCAGATGCAGGAAGCCGCCTCCTATACATCCGCAGCTATCCTGCTGAATCAATCAAATTACGACGCGTCGGGCGGGCTTAGGCAGACGTCGTACTACAACACGTCTGGTGAGGTCACGCTGATCGACAGCTACGCCGATGGCATCTTAACAGGCGAAATGCAAACTACCCACCAGGACGGCGCAATCGTCTACTCGGTGACCGGCACTGGCAACAGCCTAAATATCAGCGGCGCCACGGTGTCCGTAGGAGACGATAGCAGCGTAACCCTGGGTGGGACGCAAAACACGATCTTGCTAGCCAACGGCAGCTCGGTCGTGCTCGACGGTGTCGATGTCGCCGGACTAGCAATTGCCATACGCACGGACAGCAGCGGGATAGTGTCCATTTTACTAGGAGGGAATCTAGCCGGGCCCAGTTTTGTATTGGGGGAAGGCTTCAGTGTCACCGATAGCGCTAACCAAATCGTGTTGACGGGCAAACAATCCGGCGTCGACGAGGCAGTTGCGGTGAGCAGCTCTGGCATTTCTGTCGGTGCGCAAAGTGCAGACGGCGCAGTCACTGCTCAATGGATCGATCAGTTCTCCGGCCAACTGGCGTTATCGAGCTGGACACAAAACGGGACAACCTATAGCGGCCGCAACGTGGTATCCGCTGTCGCCGCCGGGGCAAACGCCAACGCTGCTCAAATCAACGCAGCGAGTCAAAACTTGGTCGCGAGCGTATATGGCAATGACCTAAATCTGATCGCCGCTGGTAATGGCGCCGGATTGCCATCCGATGTAACCACTCTCGTCGGGATTGACGCGGCACTGACAGAAGACGTTACGGCGCTGAACTATTTGAGCCAGCGCATTGCTAATGGCTACGTTTCCGACAAGTGGGTCGCGGCCTTCATCGGGCCTGCGCCAGGCTCAACGTTTTCACTGGCCGGCATTGTGGCAGCGGGGACCTTCGATCCCGCGGCCGCCGCGCTGCAATCGCTCATTTCGACCGCAGTTCGCACCATACCTGGCCAGTGGCAAGTCAACGTTCAAGTCTCGGGCTTTGGCGTGCAATCTCCCCTCGTACTGGACCTGGATGGCAAGGGCATCAACCTCGTCCCGGCATCGCAAAGCACTGCTACGTTCGACATCAACGATACAGGCACGCGCGAGCAAGTCGGATGGGTGGGGCCTACCAACGGCATTCTCGTGTTCGACAAAAACCATAACGGAGTCATCGATAACGCAAGCGAATGGTTTGGCGAGCACTTCTCCGCCAATGGTTCAACTCCGCCGGCGAACCAAACCGGCTTTCAGGCACTGGCGACCCTCGCAACATCCGGGGCGACCGCATTCTCGAAAGCCACCTCGCTGATCGACTCAACGACTGGTGTGTCCTATTTCGATGAGTTGCAGGTTTGGGTGGACGCCAACCAAAACGGCCAGAAGGATGCCGGAGAACTTCACTCGCTGGCAGACCTGGGGATTACATCAATTAGTCTTCAGTCGACGCCGATCAACCAGAACGTCAGTGGCAACACAGTCGAGAGTTCCGCCTCGTATACGATGGCGAACGGCACGACCCTTGCCATCGACGATATTGGCCTGGCCACGTCAGCCGGTAGCACAACCGGGACGGCTGGAATTTCCGCAGCCGGTGCGCTCGCCGTCGGCGAATATGTCAGCAAGGCATACGCGGCTACTGCCGCCGGTCAGGCGCAGGCAATCACAAACGGCTTGCAGAGTGTGTCAGTCAGCTTCTCGGGAGCCATCGCCACGATCCAGGCGTGGTACACCACGAGCCGGATAGAAGTGGGCGCGAGCGATACCCTTCACGAAACGGGCGTGCCGCAATATATCTCTGCGCTTGGCACCACACCCATTGCCGGGGCAAAAGCCTGGGGAGGTGAATACAGGCTCGATAGCACCGCACCGGAAGATACCGTCCGGGCGCTGAACGATATCGGTGCGCTCAAGCCGGTGGCCGTCAATACGGCCAATGCAATTGCGGCGGGTGCCAATGCCATTATGTCGGCACAAGTCGCGGCGGAGCACGCTGATCTGACCGGTGCCGCGGCCGATGTTGCCGCCGCGCAAACGGCCGCTCGGACTGCGAACACCACATGGGGTAACGCGATCGCGGGCTACCTGAACACGGTGGCGCAGGTTGCGGGGCTGTCGCAGGAACTGTCGAACGTCTCCAGCGAGCTGAACGCGCTTGTGCCCGTCAGCTACGCGGTAAGCAGCAATCTGGCCAACGGCTATAGCTATTTTTCCGCAGGCGACGCGCAGTTCGCCGCCGATACCTTCTCGGGCTTCGTCGCTGGAGAACAGAGCTTTGCCGAAATGAAGGACGGCCTGGACCGTGCGCTGACCGCTATCGCTCAGTCTGGCGACTACGCGCAGGCGTTCGTCGGTCAGGCCGGAGCAACCACGACCCTTGCGAGCGACCGCGATGTGTTCCTAGCCGCGGGCGGTAGTGAAACCCTCGTCGACGGCGCGGCGCAGGACACGATCCTTTTGAATCCGGACTCCGGAAATCTCACCGTCAAGGGATTCAAGACCGGCGCGGGTGGTGATCAGCTACAGTTCTTGAACGTCGGCTCGACCATGACGCTGTCGGACGACGGCAATGGCGGCACACTGATCCGCTACGGAAACAACCAGTCCGTCGATCTCGCGGGCATCGCGGCAAATTCGCTCGACATCGTCAATAACATCTCAGGCGTCAGCGCAGTTTCGTATCAGGGCGTTGAAGCCTCCAGTACGCTCAGTACGGGCGGTTCACGGGTGTACGACGGCCAAATTCACGTCACGAGCATTACCGGATCGAATGCTGGTAACACGCTGAGCGGAGACTCCGCCGCCACGATGCTAACAGGCGGCGCGGGCAACGATACCTTTATCGTCAATGGGAACGGCTACACCATCAATGGCGGCGGCGGGATAAACACCGTTTCGTACGCGAATGTTCCGCTTGGAATTAACGTCAATCTCCAGAGCGGAGCAGATAATCTTGGAAGCACGCTCTTCGGTATCCAGAACGTAAGGGGTACGGCGCACGATGACACCATCTCGGGCGATACGACCAACAACGTTCTCGATGGTGGCGGGGGCAACGATATCCTGATCGGTGGCGGCGGTAACGACACCTATCTCTTCAACGAACGCTACGGCCATAACGTCATCGAAAACGGTGTCGCCGCTAACGGAATCCCTAGCGGCACGCTGCTATTTGGTTCGGGCATCGGCGCCAACAGCCTATGGTTCACGCAATCGGGCAATGATCTCGTAATCCAGGTGCTGGGCACTGGCAGCCAAGTGACGGTCAAAGGCTGGTTCGCCAATGGTTGGCAGCAGCTTGAGTCCATATCCCTCGCGAACGGCCTGCAAGTTTCACCGCAGTCTGTCGCTACGATCCTCAGGATCCAGTCGCTCTACAAGACGGCGAACCCGGGCTTCGATCCGCAATCGGTGCAGGTCATGCCGGGTGGTATCGACCTGACGAGTTGGTTCGTACCGCTGCCGAACCCGACGACGGTGCCGGTGGCCACTAATGTTGCGCTCGCGACACAGCACCAGTTCAACGGCGCATATGCCACAAGCGGTGCGAACGTTGCAGCTTCCCAGGTGGGAGCGATTAACGGGCAGGTAGCCAATGTATCGAACGTTAATGGTTATGCGAATGCGCTCGCCAACAGTCCGAAGGCACTCCCGGCGCCGTATGGTTCTGGCTACAACTATGCTTACCAGTACACCGAATCGGGTTCGTCCCTGACATTTGTTGGACTGTACACCAGTGCATGGGTGCCATATCCAGGGACCAGTCTCGGTGGGCCTCCGCCTGGCGTGACGAGCTATCAACAGATCGGGGCGCTGACGCCTACGACATTCTATATCCGGGCTACGGATAAGGTGTCGACGGGAACGGTCACGACGTGGGCTTTCCTGGGCGACTCCAGCACGATGAGCAACGTGATCAACGCAGTCAGTCAAGCGAATGGCCTGATTGCGAGCAGCGCAACGCTGGCACAGGGGGTGGCGAACGCAGACAGTGCCGAACAGACGGCGCTTGGCGCGGCAGTTGCGGCCAATAACGCAGGGGCAACGTTCAGTTCGCAGGCGGCTTCCTTAGCTCGCGCAGACGCGCTGACCGCGGAAGCCGACTTCGCCGCGGCAATCGCGCAGTGGGTGCCGACGCAAAACAATCTCGCGGCGGCTGCCGGTGTTTTGTCCCCTATCTCAGCAGAACTCAACGGTATCCTGCCGCCCACGCAAGTGACGACGCAGTCCTTTCAGCGGACCAATATCTACGGCCAAACCGTAACGGTGACGGACACCTACACCACAACGTTCAGCTTCTATACGCAACAGGACCAGAATGAGTTCAATGCGTTACAGTCGGCCCAATCGGCCGCACAGAATGCGTTGAACCTCGCCAATGGCGAGTTCGGCGCGCTGCTGTCTGCCTTGCAGGCTTTTGGTCCTTATGCGTCGGCGCAGGTAGCGGGACCGTCGGCGAACCTGAGCGCGGACACGGGGGGCGACCTCTTGATCGCAGCCGGTGGCGGTTACCACGTCCTCAACGGTGGCGGGGGGCGCGACACGTTTGCCTTCGGTAGCTGGAATGACACGAGCTCCGCTACCGTGCAAAACTTTCAGACAGGCACGCAAGGCGATCGCCTGCTGATCGTTCCGGCGCAGAACCGGACCGTCAGTCTGACGGATTCCGGCAATACCACCGACGTCAGTTTTGTCGTTGGTAATGGTGGGACTGACACCGTCGTGCTGGCCGGCGTTGCGCTCAATGCGTTGTCGCTCTATGACGATATCGTAGGCGTGGATACGGCCGCTTTCGCCAGCGAGGCACACGGTGTCACGGTTAGTCTCGCATCGGTTACGCCGCGCTCATACGATGGCTCGACACACATCCGCAACATCATCGGCAGCAACTACGGCGACACGCTTACCGGTGATGAACAGGACAACACCATTACAGGCGGCGCAGGGAACGATACCCTCTCGGGGGGCGGGGGCAACAATGTGTTGAACGGCGGCGGAGGCGTGAACACCGCCTCCTACGCGGGTGCGCCGGGTAGCGTAACTGTCGATCTGTCGGCCGGAACGGCATCCAACGGATATGGTGGAACGGATACGCTGGGCAATATCCAGAATGTTGTTGGCTCGTCCGGCAACGACCTCATCTTCGGCAATAGCGTTAACAATACGCTGGATGGTGGCGGCGGAAATGACATGCTCGTGGGCGGCGGTGGCGCGGACACGTATGTTTTCAAGCTTGGGTACGGTCAGGATGTCATCGTCAACGGTGCCGCCGGGAGCGTAGGACCCTCGGGTCAACTGCAACTGGGCGCCGGACTTGCCGCGAACAACCTGTGGTTCTCGCAATCCGGGACGGACCTTCTCATCCAGGTTGTGGGTACGACGGAGCAGATTACGGTTCAGGGTTGGTATGCGGCTGGTGCGGCCTATCGACAGCTATCGAGCATCTCGCTTGCCGATGGGACCCAGTTGAGTACCGCCACGGTAAACGGGCTTGTGGCCGCCTTTGCGGCTTCCGCGCCCGCATTCGTCCCGTCAGGCGCCACTTCGTTGCCCCCCGCCTTGTCAGCCGTCGCTGCGGAGTACTGGACCAGAACCATCAGCGGTACGAGCGGTAACGATACGCTTGCCGCAGACGGGGTCAACGATACGCTCATCGGCAACGGTGGCAGCGACACCTACATCGTTGCGCAAAGTAGCTATCGTGAAACGGTTGTCAATGGTATTGCGTCCTCCAATGTAGCAGCGGGTACCCTGCGGCTTGGTGCGGGGCTCACGCCCGACAATCTCTGGTTCATGCAATCCGGGAAAGATCTTGTCATTCAGGTGCTGGGCACGTCGGAGCAAGTGACCATCCAGGGTTGGTATTCGAACGCATACAGCCAGTTGCAGTCGCTGGTACTCGCGGATGGCTCATCCATCGGAACCGGGGCGCTCGCCCAGCTTGCCGCGGCAATGAGCGCCTACCAGCAGGCGAATCCGTCGTTCAGTGCACCAACGGCAGCCGGCCTCCCGGTCGACGCAACGTTATCGACAGTTCTGGGGAGTGCGTGGACACGCGCGCTTACGGGAACGTCTGCAAACGACGTGCTATCCGGCCACGAGGGAGCCGACAGGCTCGATGGCGGACTGGGAAACGATACGCTGATTGGCGGTGCAGGTCAGGCAACCTATGTGTTCAACGCAGGGTACGGGCAGGACATCATTGTCAATGGCTCGACCTCGAATCCGGGACCGTCCGGTCAACTTCAGCTAGGAACCGGACTATCGGCCCAAAATCTGTGGTTCTCACAGTCGGGCAACGACCTCGTCATTCAGGTGCTCGGTACGACGAGCAAGGTAACAATCCAGGGCTGGTTTGCCAACGTATGCCGTCAACTCGCCTCGATCGAGGCCGGGACTGTGGCGCTGGGCTCGACCGCTGTCAGCCACTTGGCACAGGCCATGACGGCTTGGATGAGCCAGAATCCGGGCTTCTCGCCCCAAACGGCGACAGCGATGCCGTCCGGTATCGAAAGCGCTATTACAGCGGCCTGGCCTGGCGGCATGACGTACACGGGGACAGCGGGCAACGACGTTCTTGATCCAGCGGGCCAGTTCAACGACACACTTCTGGGTAACGGCGGGATCGATACTTATGACTTCGCCACGGCGAACCAAACGGAGACCATCATCAATGGCGTCTCCGGTAGTACATCGGCGGTTGGGCAGCTTGTACTGGGCGAGGGGCTAAATCCGGATAACTTGTGGTTCAGCCAATCGGGCTCCGACCTCGTCATACAGCAGTTGGGGACAACGAACGCAGTGACGGTGAAGGGCTGGTTTGCACGAACGGGGGCGCAACTTGGCTATCTGACGCTCGCAGATGGATCTCAGATTTTGAATTCCAGCATCAACGCGCTGGAGAGCGCCATGGCGACGTGGCAGGCCGCAAACCCCGGGTTCAATCCGGCCACGGCGACGCAGCTTCCGAACGATGCGAGTTCGGCCACCCAAACGTTGATTAGGGCCCTTGGCAGCTACTGGACGCGAACGATTCTCGGCGTACAAAATGGCGCCGTAACAGCCGGCCGGGGCGCCGGCAACCAGATTGTAGTGACGGGCGACAACGAACTACTGGTCGGCGCGCCCGGGGCCGATACGAGGTATATGTTCGGCTTGAACGTGGGTCAGGCAACCATTGTTAATGGTGCAGCTACAACCGGTTCGATGAGCAGTATCGTGCTGCCTGAAGTGCTACCTAGCAAACTGTGGTTCACGCAAAGCGGGAACGATCTGAAAATCCAGGTGCTGGGCACCGCCAGCGAAATCACCGTCACGGGTTGGTTTAGCGGTGAGGCGCTCACACGCATCATAGCCTTCAACGCCTCAATCACCAATCTCACGACGGCGGCGGTGAATGCGCTTGCCACCGCGATGACGGCGTACCAGCGAGCAAATCCGCAATTCAATCCGCAAACGGCGCTGATGCTTCCAGACGACCCCACCGTCCGATCGGCAGTATCGACAAACATGCCGAACATCGTCGTTGGAACCGGTGCAAATGATTCTCTGAGCGCGCCAGGCGCGGCGAGCGTGATCGATCCGGGCACAGGCAATGTCGCGATGTCGGGAGGGGCGTCCGTAAGCTACCTTCTCGAGCGGGGATATGGAAGCGATCAGATCACGAATATCGCAGGGTCGCAGGCCGGGTATCTCCAGCTAGGCGCGAAACTGGGTGCAGAAAATCTCTGGTTTAGTCAAGCTGGCAACGATCTGGTGATACAGGTCCTCGGCAGTTCGACCAGGGAAACGATAAAAAACTGGTTTGTGTCGAACGCCTCCCAGTTGCTGGGCCTCAAAACGCTCGTGGGCGCGAACGCTGTCGGTGCCGATACGTTCATGACCGGCGCCCAGATGTCAGCACTGGCCGCGGCAATGACGGCCTACCAGCAGGCTCATCCCGCTTTCAATCCCGCCGTGGCAACGCAAATGCCCGCAGATACGAGCATCTCGACCGCAATCGACGCCAACTGGGCGCGGAAAATTTCTTCGGTCGGTATTGTGGCGAAAGTGGATAACGTACTCGATGCCGGTCCAGGCAACTCGACGCTGTCGGGGAGCTTCGCGGGCGTGCAGACAACGTACGTATTTAACGTCGGGTATGGGCAACAGAGCATTGCGAACAACGTACCGGACGGGCTCCCGGGTAATACGCTCGCTCTCGATCCTGGTTGGTCGCCCGATCGCGTCTGGTTTTCCCAGTCTGGTCAGAACCTGCTCGTGCAGTTCATCGGCACGACGGACAGCGTGACGATCAATCAGTGGTTCACGTCCAGCGCTTACGAGCTCCAGTCCATTTCCCTTGGGGGCCGACAATTGACGACAGCTGGCGTCAACGCGCTTGAGAGGGTCATGGCCGCCTATCAGGCAGCCAATCCATCGTTCCTGCCAGCGACGGCAACGGCGTTGCCGAGCGACGCAACACTACAAACGGCAGTCGCAGGCAACTGGTCGGCATCGCCAGTCATTTCCGGAACCGCGGGCGCTGATGTGCTTGATGGTTCCCGGCAGCACTTTGCCGCGCTCGTGGGCAATGGCGGAGTCGATACGTACAACTTCGCGAAAGGCGATGGAGTCGAGCGGATCGTGAATGGAGTCACGACGTCGAATGCGGCAGCAGGCGAACTCGTGCTGGGCTCCGGAATTGCCGATACCGCTATCTGGCTGGACCGCGTAGATGACACTGGCCATGTAACGTCGACCGGGGCGAATCTACGTGTCGACGTGCTCGGTACCGACGACTCGATCACAATCGACAACTGGTTTGCCGTCGGCGCGAACTATGCGCAGCTCGGTGACATTCGTCTTTCAGACAGCGGCCTGAAGCTTGATACGCAGATCAATACGCTGGTTCAGGCGATGGCTTCATTCGGGGCGAGCTTCGCCAATATGAACGGCGGCGCGACGTTCGATCCGTCCAATCCGTCGAACGCCGTCATCACTAGTGCGCCATTGCTGGCGGCGGTCAACAGCGCCTGGCATCACTAAAAACCCAGATCGCGTGGACGGCCCGCTGAACGCGGGCCGTTGCACCGACAGACTCCATATTTCATTCGCGCGCGGCTCTTGCTCGCCAGTCTTTTATATCACATCGTGATATAAAAGCGCTATCCTTGATCTACCGCAACTTGCTCCCGCATCTTCAAGTTAATGTGAGAAACGCGAGGTTTCGGCGACGGCGATATTCGTCGCGCTCGTTATTTAACAAAGAAGGTCTGGCCATGAAATTTAGGATCCGGGAGCAGCTCAGCGACGGCGACGTACCGAAAATTGCAGACGCCATCATTTCGGTCGACCCTGACGCAAAGGTCTCGGCAGACGTGGGAGCGAACACGGTGGACGTGTCCTCCTGGCTCTTTGCCGAAGAATTCCTCGTTGCGTTCTACGATGCCGGGTACGACGTTCGAATTGCTCAACGCTAAGGTGTCGCGAGACCTGCTTGGCCAAGGAGGCACATCGTGAGTGACACACGAGTTTTCGAAATTTTTCGCTACGATCCGGATCGCGACGCCAAGCCATACATGCAAGCGTATGAAATCGAAGTATCGCCGCATGACCGGATGTTGCTCGATGTGCTCGTCCGGCTTAAAGCACAGGATCAGACGCTAAGTTTTCGCCGCTCCTGCCGCGAAGGCGTGTGCGGCTCGGATGCCATGAACATCAACCGCAAAAATGGACTCGCTTGCGTCACTAACCTAAACGAACTCCCCCGCCACACGGTGTTGCGTCCGCTACCGGGATTGCCGGTCGTTCGCGATCTGATCGTCGACATGACCGCGTTCTTCAAGCAATACCATTCGATCAAACCATATTTGATCAACGACACGCCTACGCCTGAGCGGGAAAGGCATCAGACGCCCGAAGAACGCGATCAACTCGACGGCCTCTACGAGTGCATCCTATGCGCCTGCTGTTCCGGCGCGTGCCCTTCCTTCTGGTGGAATCCGGATAAATATGTTGGCCCCGCGGGGCTTCTACAAGCCTATCGCTTCCTCGTCGACTCACGCGACGAAGGCACGGGCGAGCGGCTCGACAATCTCGACGACCCGTATCGCCTCTTCCGCTGCCGGACCATATTGAACTGCACGGATGTTTGCCCCAAGGGCCTGAACCCGGCAAAGGCGATCGGCGAAATTCGCAGCATGCTTGCGCGCAGGGCTATCTAAGCGGCGTAGGGCAAAACCAACGGAGGTAGTCACTTATGGCAACACCAAAAGCAACACCAGGCGAGTTGATCGATGTCCGGCCGCTTGGCGATGGGTTGCGCGATTCGAAATCCATCACACTCGCACGCGCGGACCACCTTGAGGTCCTCCGGCTTGTGCTTCCGGCCGGCAAGCACATTCCCGAACATCGTGCGCCCGGAGAAATAACCGTGCAGTGCCTGGAAGGCGCGGTCAAATTCGGGAGCGGCGCGGGCGTGCGACTGATGCGCAGTGGAGACATGTTATTCCTGCTGGGAGGGGAAACCCATTGGCTCGAGGCCTTGGAAAATTCTTCCCTTCTCGTGACCTTATATCTCCCACACGACCGAAACAACTGATCCCAGGGGCCATCGTAGACTCCGGCAACCAAGCTGCCATTGTTACCAAGGCGCTGCACTTGTGGGCCATTGCCATGGGGCGCATGCGGAATCAGTCAGAGCACTTTCGGGTCGCCTCGGTAGGCGTGCGGGCATGAACGTCTTATCTGTACCGTCTTGCGTGGTCCCAGCATGCAGCTTCTCGGATTTTCCGCTCGCATACAGTTCGTTGAAGACGCTCTAGGCGTCGGTCTGCAAGACGCCCTCGAATCCCGCCAGATCGATTTGTAGATGGATGCCTTTACGGTCAGGCGAGTAGGCACTCGCCACCGATACCGACACAGAAGCGCGAGGCCGTTAATCATTTCGATAACCCGACCAACTCGGATCATCCGGACTATCGCTGCCGCAACCCGAGGACCCCAACGATTAACGATGGCGGGATCGACGGCTGCTTTGGCGATACCGTCTCTAGAACAGTTTCGTAGGATAAATAGACTTTGAGGTAGCTCATGCGCGTCGGCATGAGTCCGCTCTTTCAAAAAGTCAGGGGAACCGAAATGCTTCTAGCCTCACGGATGGAACACTCGCGCCGTTTCCAACACCCAACGCAGCCCGCACTAACACCGCTCTTCATCGCCCTCTCGTTCGCCATACCAGGAGTTGCCCTCGCAGCGGGACCTTTACCGCAAGGCGGTCATTTCGTCGCCGGCACCGGGTCGATGACCGGCAATTCCACATCGCTCACGATCAACCAAACATCCGCTCGCGGCATCGTCGACTGGAACAGTTTCTCGATCGGCAACGGCAACAGCGTCAGCATCAACAACGGTCCCGGCGCAACGCTGAACCGCGTCACCGGCGCCAATCCCTCGTCGATTCTCGGCGCACTCTCCGCGACGGGCAGTGTCTACCTCATCAATCCTCAAGGCATTGTCGTCGGCCAGAGCGGCGTCGTCTCCACCGGCGGGCGCTTCGTCGCGTCCACGCTCGATGTGGACAACACCGCGTTTATGAACGGCGGCGCACTGACGTTCTCGAGCCCTTTGGGCATTTACGACGGCACCGTCGTGAACCTCGGTAAGATCGCCTCGAGCGGCGGCGACGTATTGCTCATCTCCGGTAGCGAAGTCGATAACGTCGGCACCATCAGCGCTGCGCACGGAACGGCCGAGATTGCCGCGGGGCAACGCGTGCTCTTACAGGACTCCAGTACGGGCCAACAAGTTTTCGTCCAGAACGGCAGTGCCGGAAAGATCGTCAATCGCGGTACCGTCGAAGCCGCGCAGATCAGCCTGCAAGCGGCCGATGGCAACATTTTCGCGCTGGCCGGTAACCACTCCATCCTGCGCGCGACGGGCACCACCATGCGCGACGGTCATGTATGGCTCGTTGCCGATACAGGTAGAGTCTGGCTCGACGGCACCGTCGAAGCAAGGAACGCAACGGGCAGCGGCGGCACCGTCGATACGAACGCCGCAACGCTGCGGATCGCGGGCGGTCCGATCGTGAAGGCGAAGCAATGGAACATCACTACGCCGAACTTCACGATCGATGGTCTGGCTGCGCCGGTCTTCCAAAGCAACCTCGACCGCGGTACGTCGATCAACTTACAAACGACCGGTGCGGGCGGCACGAGCGGCGATATCGACGTGGTCTCGAGCATCCACTGGATCGGCACGGCATCGCTCACACTCGGCGCGTATCACTCGCTGACGATCGAAGCGGCCGCGAACCTTAGAAACTGCGGCAACGGCAATTTGACTCTACGCGCCGATGCGCAAGCAATCGATAACGGCGGCAGCATCGCAAACAAGGGCACCGTGGATTGGTCGACGAGTCATGGCATCGTCAGTCTGTTCTACGATATGAATGGCACCTATAGCCCGGGGAATCTGCTCACCAACAAGTCGTGGACCTCGCCGATCTACAGCGGACTCGTCACGCAAATCACGGGCTACCTGCTCGTCAATTCGCTGGCCGATCTGGAGCACGTCAACGCCAATTTGGCCGGGAACTATGCACTCGGCAGGGACATCGATGCGAGTTCGACAAGCGATGGCTCATACGTCCCGATCGGCAGTGGCAGTACGGCATTCACTGGCCAATTCGACGGACAGAGCCACACGATCAGATCGCTGACGATAGACGGGCTACCCACACAAACGGTGGGTATGTTCGCGTCCCTGGGCAAAACGGCGGTGGTGCGCGATCTCAACGTCAACGGCCACGCCACGATAAACTAGACCTCCGACGATATACCCACCTCGGGGACCGAGGGCATCTTGGCCGGGGAAAACGACGGGACCATCTTGCGCGTCAACACGTCCGGTATCGTCGACGCCGCAGGTTCGGCGCAAGGAGACATCACGACGGCCGGCGGACTCGTGGGCACGAACCGCGGCACCATACAACGCTCGTCGAGCAGCGCCGCGGTCACCACCGGCGGAAATTTGGGCGGGCTAGTCGGCGAGAATGACGGCGTGGTCAGTCAATCGTTTGCGTCGGGGCAGGTAACCGGCGGCGTGTATGGCGTGCTTGGGGGCATCAGCTTCGGCAGCCCCGGCGGCCTGGTCGGCACCAATTCCGGGACGATCACCCAATCTTATGCAACTGCTTCGGTATTCAACGGGTGCGGCGCATTCGCATGCACGAGCGGCGCCGCGCTCGTGTACAGCAACCAGGGGACGATCAGCCAGTCGTTCGCGAGCGGTGCAGTCACAAGTGCGGAGTCAGGGACAGGCAACGGAGCGTATGGCATCGCAGTGCAAAACGCCGGAACGATCGCGAACGACGTGTACTGGAACAGCAACACAACGGGTACCACGGTGGGTGTCGGCTACGGCACCCCTATTCCGGCGGCGAACGGGCTCACCACCGCTCAGATGGGCAACGCCGCAAGCTTCGTCGGTTGGAATTTCGGCCCTGGAGGCGATTGGGTCATGCCCGCCGGCGCGACACATCCCGTGCTTGCGTGGCAATTGAACCCAGTTGGCTCGCGTTAGAAATCTTTAGCCCTCCGCAGTCATTGAAGCGGAGGGTGTCGATCATGCATGGACGCAGCGACACGACCACTCGTCGGCAATCCGACAATGCACGGAATGGTTATGGTCAACACCTATACACCGAACGATAACCAGCGACCCGCACTGCACTCAGGGGTCGATACACGCATTAGCTACATTGACCGCTGGCGCCTGGTCCTATACGAATGACACGGTCGGAATGGATTCCATGGGTACGGCATTTGGTGCATGCCAGTTCATGCTATTCGAGGCGCAGGCGCGGCCGCCGCGGGATCAGGTGAAAATCGATTTCATCGATGTCAGGCCATACGCCGGTGAACTCATGTGCTTTGCTTTGCGATGCGGCGATAGCGACTTCAATCCCGACAACCCAAGTGAAACTTTCAGCGATATGCAGAGGGCGGGGAAACTGCAGATCAAATCGGGGCGCTTGCCGGCGTGGGGGGCTAATGCCTGTGCGAATACGCTGATCGTGGATCCCCCGTACTTCTGCCTTGATGGCGAAAACGTGCGGATGGAGGTAAGCGAGCCAGCCGACTACACGGGCTCCGGTGAACAACAGGCATTGCTGAAGGTCTCGGTCACCAACACACCACGAATTCGCGGATGCCACCGGTGTCGTCGCGCCGCCGGAATTGGCGAGACGGTATCCTGTCGGGCCGGACTGCCTCTCATCCCTCATTTCCGGCCGATATCTGTAGTGATATGGGTGCATGAAAGGGGGCCACCTCCGCCGTTCCGCCGGGTGCCCTGACTTCTCCAGGGAGCAGCATCATTATCTTATCGTAATGACGCCGTCATTACGCTTCTGTTATACTCCAGTCTTCTCCAGTTTTTCAGGGAGGCCTTTATGCCTACCCCACATGCCGTCGCTCCAAAGCGCGAGGCGCTCAACATGCGGATCACGTCCGACGAGCGTAATCTGATCGACCGGGCCGCTGCTGCTCGGGGCCAGACGCGTACCGACTTCATTCTCGCGGCAGCGCGCGCCGCGGCGGAGGAAACGCTTGTCGAGACGGCGCTCGTCCGGGCGGCACCCGAGGTCTTCGCCGAGTTCATGACGCGCCTCGATGCCGCGCCCGCGCCGAACGAGCGCCTCAAACGCACCATGCGCACCCCCCCACCCTGGGACGCTCCCGGCGGAGAGGCATGACGCTGCGCGCACCAGAACCCCTCCATAGCCACCATGTCCTCAAAGCCTTCGAGTCGGGCGAACCGAGCCTCGATGAATGGCTGAGGCGCCGCGCGCTCAAGAACCAAGCGAGCGGCGCCACGCGTACCTTCGTCGTCTGCGACGATGCGGGCGTGGTCGGCTACTACGCGCTCGCCTCGGGCGCCGTCGATGTCGACGCGGCGCCGGGCCGTTTCCGCCCCAACATGCCGGATCCTATACCTGTGATTGTGCTCGCACGGTTGGCCGTCGATCGCGCTTGGCAGGGCAAAGGCGTGGCTCGGGCGCTGATGCGCGATGCCGGCGCGCGCATCGTGCAGGCAGCGGACGTAATCGGGATACGCGGCGTCATCGCACACGCGCTCAACCAGGACGCGCACCGCTTCTATCTCGCGCTAGGCTTCGAGGTCTCGCCGCTTGCACCGATGACGGTCATGATAACGCTGGCGGACCTGAAGGCCGCGCTCTGATCCCTGGCGGACGACAGTTACTAGTCGCGCGAGGACGTTAGCTTGACTGTCTCAAGGTGCCCAATAAGGGCATCAATGAAAGCGCGGACCTTTGCTGACATGCTGCGGTGAGTCGGATACAGCGCGTGAAGCTCGATGGGTTCCCGTCTTAATGACGGAAGTACCCGAACCAAGGTACCTGCCGTCAAGGCGGGCGCTGCGAGGTAGCTTGGAAGAAAACCAATCCCGCCGCCGCCTTCAAGAACGATCTTCTGCGCAGCCGCGTCAGGAATGATTGCCCTACCCCGCGGCTGTATGGTCAATTCCGTTTGGCCATCCTGAAAGACCCAATTCGTGGGAGCCTCCCGAACGACGAGCCTATGTTCAAGAAGCTCAGTTGCCTCCAACGGAACGCCCGATCGCGACAGATAGGATGGACTTGCGCATAGCCACAATTCGACTGGTGGCAGTTTGCGAGCGATGAGCGACGAGTCAGGAAGTGTACCCACGCGCACCGCTACGTCGATACCTTCGCGCGCGATGTCGACGTAATTTGAGTCCGTGGTTAGCTCGACGGCCAACTCCGGATACCGGTCGAGAAATTCAGGCAGCATGGGCGCAATGAGTCCCTGTGCGAACGACTGCGTCGTGTTGATACGTAGCAGCCCGCGTGGCTCCCCCGCGTAACCATCGATGATCGCCTGCGCTTCCTGTAGGTCGTGAACTGCCCGCGACGCGTAGGGTAGTAGCAGTTTTCCCGCGTCGGTTAGCCGAAAGTGTCGTGTGGACCTGTCGAAGAGCGCCGAGCCAATCTCCGTCTCCAATCGTACGAGCGCCCGGCTTATGGACGATTTGGGGGACTTCAGCGTCCGTGCCGTACCGGAAAGGCTTCCGCTATCCGCTAATCGAAGAAATATGATGAGGTCGGCTTGGTCCATTTCGTGTCGTTTATCGGAACAGCGAGTCGCGATTTAGCTATCTTATATTCAAATTCGGAACGACCTAGACTCCTCCTCGACGACGTACACCGAGCGTCATAACGAACTGAGGGAGTCATGGAGAACGCACACACGAGCTATCTGGTCGCCGGCGCCGCCGGCAATCTGGGGCACCGAATCATCGATGCGTTACTCCGCACACGGCCCGCCGGAGAAATCCGTGCGGGAGTGCGCGGCAGTTCTAAAGGTAAGCACGCCCATCGTGCAAGCGGGTGGGTGGCGAACGGCGTAACCGTCGTCAATATGGACCTGGACGATCCGCTCAGCCTTGAGCACGCCTGTGCCGGCGTCGGTACCGTTATTTCAGCAGTTCAAGGTGGCCCGGACACCATTATTGATGGCCAGTCCCGTTTGCTCGAGGCAGCGCTCGCGGCGGACGTCGGGCGATTTGTCCCGTCTGACTTTTCCGAGAACCTGTTCTCGATTCCCGAAGGCATTAATCCTTACCTCGACATGCGGCGGACCTTCGATCGCAAGGTCGCCCCGAGCGGCATCGGCTATACGCACATCCTGAACGGTGGATTCATGGAGGCCGTGTTCTCCAACCCCGGCCTGATCGACGCCGAGGCGGGCACGATCACTTACTGGGGCGACGACGAGGCGCCTCTCGATTTCACCTCCATGAGCGACGTTGCAGCTTGGACAGCGGCTGCCATCGACGACCCGGCGACAGTTAATAGAACGGTTTCCGTAGCAGGCGACCGCCGCACCATTGCCCAGATTGCAGTCGACTACGCCGCCGCAACAGGAAAGGAGCTTCGTCGCGTGCGCCGAGGCTCGATCGCGGACGGATATGCCGAACTAAGGCGAATGGCGAAGGCTGGTGCACATCCGATGGCAATGCTGCCGCTTCAGTATCTGCTGCCGATGATGTCGGGCGAAGGGACTTTGCGCGAGGTCGCGAATGACCAATATCCGATAGTGCGGCCGACATCGCTCCTCGACTTCATGAAACGTCACTACGCAACCAAAGGTAGCAAGCGATGAGTATGAGGAAACCGTCACCGATTGCGATAAAACACGCGCTGTCTCCGGTTGCGCGACGCGAAGAGACCCAGGTCAGGAAGGTTGTTTAGGCGGCGGCACGGCGCCGATCTGAATGAAGACGTCGAGGGTATTGAGTTCGTCCCAATGCTCGACGAAACGTCCGTTTTCCACCCGCCAGATGTCGATCGAGCGCATGACGAACGGCTTGCCGGTCGCAGGGTAGCCGAGGAGGTTGCCGGTGTGCGTACCCTCATACCGGTAGCGACCGACCACGCGGGAACCATCGGCAGAGACAAAGACGTCTTCCGCGGTGACCTTCAGGTCGGGCACACCCGCGATAATGGCCCCAAGGACCTTCCTGGATCCTTCGAGTCCGGGTTCGGCGAAGGCGTTATGGTTCACATAGCTGGGCGCTTTGATCTCGTCGAGGCGCGACAGATCGTGGCTCGACATGATCTCGGCAAAGAGGTGGCCGAGCTTGGTCAGATCGATTGAGACTGAGGTTTCCATTTGTAATGGCTTCCGGTAGCTGGTTAGGGATTCATGCGCTGGAACGGCCGCACTGTGCTTGTTGAACCTAGCGAGACAAGATAAACTAGCAACGCTAGGACAATATTCTAGCAATGCTAGAATGTCAAGCGTGGGGGCGTTACGAGTGTGTGGCTTTCAAGGAGATCGAAGATTGGGTGTCGCTGAGCGCAAGGGTAAAGAACGGGCTGAACGTGAGCATCGCATTACAGAGGCGGCGCGCCTGATCGCGGAAAGCGAGGGTTGGAATGCCGTCACGATTCGCCGGTTGGCGGAGGAAATCGAATACAGCCAGCCCGTCCTCTATTCCCATTTCAAGAACAGGGACGCGATTGTTGCTGCTGTCGCCGTCGAGGGTTTTCGGGAAATCACGATGGCGCTTCATCAGGCAGCGCGCGCATCAACCGATCATCGTCATGCGTTCGAGAGCGTTGCCTTGGCTTATCTCGCCTTCGCGCGCGAACATCCGGCCCTCTACGAAGCCATGTTCACCCTCCCCACCGACTTACGCTTCGCAGAGGTCGAAACAAGGTCGGAACTAAAAAATGCCTTTGAGGCGCTTGCGGCGGTTATTTCGCCGTCAAGCGCCAATGTCGATGTGGCGACCGAGACGTTCTGGGCGGCGCTTCATGGGTTGGCCGAGCTAGAGCGCTCCGGCCGGATCAAAAGCAGCACGCGCATCGAACGGGTCGCATTAATTGTCCGCGGGCTATCCGGGTGGTGAACTTGAATCGCCGAGGTGAATCGCCCCGGGAATTGTGGAGGCCGGTTGGTTTAGATTGATGCCGGCACTGCGACTGCGTTACAGAGTCGCCGGTAGTAGTTTGCCTCCGCTTCGGCGGGCTGGATATAGCCGAGGAGTTCCATCAATCGATGATGATTGAACCAGCCCACCCACTCCTGCGTTGCCAGTTCAACGAATTCTCGCGTTTTCCAGGCGCGGCGATGAATCAGTTCAACCTTCCACAAGCCGTTGATCGTTTCAGCCAAGGCGTTGTCATAGCTGTTGCGCCAGTTGCCGACCGACGGTTCGATGCCCGCTTCGGCCAAGCGCTCGCTGTAGCGAATGCTGACGTATTGGCCAGCTTCAAAATCTCGTTGGCACGACGCAGTTCCTTCCTTTCGCGCTCCAGCACCTCGAGTCGCGCGCGCTCCGACATGCTCACACCCTCGCGTTCGCCGCTATCGACTTCTTCTCGTTTGACCCATCCAGGCAGCGTCTGGCTCGTGCAGCCGATCTTAGGTGCAATGGATTCGATCGCCGCCCACTGCGACGGATACTCGCCGCGATGCTCTCGCACCATGCGAACTGCATGCCCAAGTAGCTAAGCAGAAAACTTGTTCGACTTGTCCATAGTTCCATTCTGGTAAGAAGCCATTACGATGGAGACGCGGGTTGAACGGGATACCCGAGATCCGTCAGTCTTTTGAGCAGCCGCTTAACAGTCCCCTGCATGTCGTGCCGATTGAAGTAATCAGGGCCCAGGTCCTGGTATTCCACGCCGTTGCGAAGCATGTGCCACGCGGCAGTGAGCATGGACGCCGCAACAGCGACGATTGCTTTTTTGGCACCGCGCCGCGCTTCGATTAATTAATCTATCCTTTGAAACCGTGGTCGGACATTCTTGGGCAAAGTCGCCGATCGAACCCTCCCGGTCGCTGATGGTGTTCCTCTATCTCACCCGGCCGATCGATCGTGCCCTGCGGCGGCGCAGTCGAACAGCCACGCGATGAACGCGGCGAGGGGCCGGTCGTCCGGCGCTTCCCGATACAGGCAGTAAAACGGGGGGCCCTCCAGCTTCACCTCCGGAAAGAGTACCGTCAGGTGCCCGTTTGCAACCTCGTCCCGAACCACGGGACGCGGCGCCAGGCAGATACCCAGACCGCTCGTCGCCGCTTTAAGCATCAAGGCGAACTCGTCGTAAAAAAAGCCGCGCAGGGTCTCGCCAACCGGCACACCCGCTTGGTGAAACCAGTATTGCCATACCTGTGGCAGGCCCGCGTAGTGCAGCAGCGGTGCTCGAAGCAAATCGGACGGTGTCCGCAGCGTCTCCAACACCGGATGACCCGACGCGCAGACCGCCGCGGCGGCATTCGTCAGAAGCGGCCTGGACGCGAAACCCTTGCGCCGCAATTCCGGCGTATACCGCCGAATGATCACGTCGCTCGATTCATCGATGCGTTCGAGCTCCATGTCCGGGGTGGACACAAGCTCGACCTCGATACTGGGGTGCTGCACATGGAAGCGGCCCAGTTGCGGAAGCAACCAACCGTGTGCAAACGAGGAGGATGTGTTGACCCGAATCCGGTGCCGGTCAGAAGCATCGAACATCTGCTCCGTGGCATCGCTCAGGCGCCCGATACAGCTTGCAACGTCCACCAGGTAATGACGAGCCCGCAACGTTAGGCGCAGGGACCGCCCATCGCGCTCGAAGAGCTTCTGTCCAAGGAAAGACTCCAGCACGCGGATCTGTTGCGCGATTGCGCTCTGCGTGACATTCAATTCTTTGGCGGCAAGGGTAAGGCTATTCAGGCGCCCGGCGGCTTCAAAGCTGCGCAAGGCATTCAAAGGCGGTAGTCGGCGCATGGCGCAATGTCAAAGATCGGCTAAAGAGTCCGGAAGTATTTCTCGTTTGTTCGTACAGAGCCTAATCCCTATCATAAGCGGCACACAGCAGCCGGAGATGACAATCGTGCCAAGTCCACTCGAAACCTCGCAGTTCAGCACTGTTGCGACACGCCAAACGCCGTACGGCGCGGCCGCATGACGGCGGGCTGGACTAGGGCACGCACGCCAACGAGTGCCGGCATAAGCGATTGGATCGTCCGGGTAGGCGGGCAGCTGGTGCTGGTCGGGGCCACCTTGCTCCTGGCGGCATGTGCACAGCCGAACGAGCGTGAGACCGGCAGCGGTGGAACATTGGTGCGATACAGCTCGCGGCAAGTGAGCGTCGACCTGACCGAGGCCGAGCAACGGAGCTTGCAAAGCATGCGCGACCGCACCTTCGCGAATGCCGCGCCGAATAACGTGCTTGACGCTGTCGCCAAGGCGCTCGAGGAATTGGGATACGCGCCGGTGTCGGTCGACAAGGAGACGGGCCTGGTTGAGGCCGGTCGCAGTGCAACGCTCGTGCCGAAGTGGCGCGAGCTACTCCGGGGCGCACTCAAGAGCTACACCGGCATGTTTCCAGCCAAGCCGGACCACGAGCGCATTGCAGCAATCGTGACGGTTCGATCCGGTGCCGGCGAACAGTCGGCACTCGTGCGCGCGCGATTCGACAGGACGGTCTGGGATAGCAACGGTGATGCGCGCAAGAAGACTGTCTTGCAACGGGAGGTCTACGACGGCTTCTTCGCGAACGTGGAAAAGGCACTGTGTTCGACCACGTGTAAGAACTGCTGCAACGCTCGCCCGTGATCGTCCGCGCCTTCACTGAATTCGAGTCGACTCAAAAATATTTAACCGCGCGAAATCAAAGCAGTCAGATATTGATTTAAATCCCGAAAATCTTTAATAGTCCAAGGGTAAGGCGAGAGCTTTACACCATTCTCTCGCAAAGTTCTTGGAATCAAGTCTCCGTTTGGACGAAGTATGATCGACGACACAATGACGCCAGGATAATCACTGAGCCGCTTTTTGAAAGTTGATGTCGTAAGATCGGGCGTAGGCGGATTGCTCCTATTCGCAAGCGGCCCCGTTCCTTTGGCATCCGATCCATGGCACATGGCGCATCGCGCCAAGAAGATCCTTTTCCCATGGTCGCTATCCGCAACGGATAGCGATGCCCGAACAAACAAAGAAATCCCAAACAACACAATGAATAATATTTTCACTTTTTCACGGCTTTTTGTATAAATCAAATTCAAAAAAACATCACCCATACTCCGCCGACGCCAAAAACAACTATAACCAGCCAATCCTCGAAATGACTTGATTTTCCTGCTTCCGGCCGTGGCCCATGCTCCCTTTCAGACGCGAGCCACTCAATGAATCATGACACATTGCATTGCAGCGCCGCAATGAATCTCTTTTTGCGGTTGCGAACGGCCCTTGGCCTCGGTGCGGTATGTGACCTTGCGCGTATTGCTATCGCCCGTGAGCGCACGAACGAGCCTCGTGATCGCGGCCTCTTCGTCGGCGTCGAGTCCCGGTGCCGACGCCAGATACATGAACTCGATAGCCGCGTCAGGGGCAGCACTCCACAGCTTGGCTCCTTCCGGCAGTGCGCGATCATGGGTGGAGCGAATCGGAATGGGCTGCCATGCGCTACGGAGTCTGCTGCGAGTGCCGCTCCAAGATCGTGGCCAACTCGACATCCTCGTCATCGCTCGAGACGTGTCGGCTGCCGTTGGCGCCGACACATAGGTTCAAACCCGCTCCAGCACCAACGCGATTCCCTGCCCTACGCCGATGCACATCGTGCATAGCGCGTATCGCCCACCGGTACGCGCGAGTTGATACGTCGCCGTCGTCGCCAGCCGGGCACCGGACGCGCCGAGCGGATGCCCCAGCGCGATCGCCCCGCCGTTAGGGTTCAGTCGCTCATCGTCATCCCCGATCCCGAGCGCGCGCCCCACCGCCAACGCTTGAGCGGCGAACGCTTCGTTCAGCTCGATGACGTCCATTTGATCCAGCGTCAGCCCGGCAATACGCAGCACCTTGCGCACGGCATCGATCGGCCCAACGCCCATGATGCGCGGCGCGACGCCCGCCGTCGCCATCGCCACGACGCGAGCACGGGGCCGCAGGCCGAATCGAGCCGCGCTGCGCTCGTTCGCCAACAACAATGCGCACGCGCCGTCGTTCACGCCCGATGCATTGCCCGCCGTCACCGTGCCATCGGGCCGCACCACCCCCTTGAGCCTAGCGAGCGCCTCGAGCGTCGTCGCGCGCGGATGTTCGTCCATCGCCACCCAGAGCGGCTCCCCCTTCTTCTGCGCGACGGCAACCGGAACGATTTCCTCGGCAAAACGCCCACTCTCTTGCGCCGCCGCCGCACGCTGCTGGCTACGCAGCGCAAATCGATCTTGATCAGCGCGGCCGATCTCGAACTCGCTTGCCACGTTCTCCGCCGTTTCAGGCATCGAATCGACGCCATACATCGCGCGCATCGCGGGATTGACGAAACGCCAGCCGATCGTCGTGTCTTCGATCTTGGCCGCGCGGCTGAACGCGCTCTCCGCCTTGCCCATGACGAACGGCGCGCGGCTCATGCTTTCGACGCCGCCTGCGATCATCAGCTCGGTTTCGCCGCTCTTGATCGCTCGCGCCGCGATACCCAGCGCGTCGAGCCCCGACCCGCAAAGCCGGTTGACCGTGCTACCCGGCACCTCTTTGGGCAAACCGGCGAGCAGCGCCGCCATGCGTGCGACGTTTCGGTTGTCCTCCCCCGCCTGGTTCGCGCAGCCGAAAACGACGTCGTCGATCGCGTTCCAATCGACCGTGGCGTTGCGCTCGATCAGCGCTTTGATCGGCACCGCGCCCAAATCGTCGGCGCGCACCGATGCCAGTGCACCGCCGTAGCGACCGATCGGCGTTCGAATTGCGTCGCAGATAAAGGCGTTTTCCATCTCGGATCCTTAGCTTGGTGCCGGCACTCCGGCTTCAGGGTGATGACGTTCGATGGATCATCTTGGGGTTCGCGCGCCATCAGCGTCAAGTGCGGTTATCAGAATAGTGTGCGATTATCGACCATTTAAAGAGGCGATCAGGGCCGGCGGCTGCCGTCGGCGGCAAGCGCCGCGCGCGTAACGCACCTATCGCTATAATTCGCCCAGCTAAAGGAATTGCCATGAAACGAGCGAGCCGCCGCACCGAACCGGAAACACCAGAAGAAATTGCCGCGCATGCCGGCGGCGAACAGGAGAGCAACGAACCTGCGGCGGAATCGGCCCCGGCCGGCGATCCGAATTTCATGACCTCGCTCGAACGGGGCTTAGCCGTTCTCCAAGCGTTTTCGCAGGAGCGCCGGGTGCTGACGACGTCCCAGATCAGTCAGCGCACCGGTATTCCGCGCGCTGCCGTCAGACGGTGTCTTTACACGCTCGCGAAATTGGGTTTCGTGGCCGAGGAGGACAACCGCCTGTTTACGCTTCGTCCGCGCGTGTTGAAACTCGGCCACGCCTACCTCGCGACCACGCCGCTCGCTCACGCGGCACAGCCCGTGTTGCGCCATCTCAGTGCCACGCTGAACGAGTCGAGTTCGGTCGCCATTCTCGACGGCGATGAGATCCTGTACATCGCACGCGCATCGACTTCGCGCATCATGTCGATCGATCTTCACATCGGCAGCCGGCTGCCCGCCTATTGCACGTCGATGGGCCGCGTGCTGCTGGGGCAATTGAGCGCCGAGGCGCTCGACGCCTATCTAGATCGCACGAAACTCATTCAATACACGCCGCGTACGATCGTTTCCCGCGAGGGCTTGCGCGACACGATCGCTTCCGTGCGCACCAACGGGTATGCCCTCAACGATCAGGAATTGGAAATCGGCTTGCGCTCGATCGCCGTGCCGATTCATGGCGCCGAAGGGCGGGTGATCGCAGCGCTCAACGTCGGCGTGCAGGCGGCGCGCATGTCGCCGGCCGAAATGGAAAGCCGCATTTTGCCGGCGCTGCGCGAGAGCGCAGGGGAATTGGCGCTGCTCGCGCTCTGAAGTCGCCCCAAGCGGGCACGGCTAAGCGCCGGCCCGGAATGCACCTTGCCTTGAGTTATTTCAACGAATCGACGACGGATGACGCGCAAGCGCCGTCACCTGCATCGTCATGTAGGGGAATAACGGCAGCGCCGAAAGAATGCTGTGCAGTTCGTCGTGCGACTCGACGTCGAACACGCTGTAATTCGCATACTCGCCGACGATGCGATGCAACTGTTGCCACTTCCCCGCTCGCTGTAACTCCTGCGAATAAGCCCTTTCTCGTGCTTTGATTTCTTCCGCCTGTGCCTGCGGCATTTCGTGCGGCAGGTGCACGTCCATTCTTACCAGATACAGCATGCTGCCTCCTTCGAGAGTGATCGTTGGTATGTGGCCCGAGCGGTGCGCGCTTACGCGTCTTTGTCGCGGCGGTAAAAAGCAAGCTTCTCTTCGTCGATCTCCAGACCGAGCCCGGGGCCTTCGGGAAGATGGAGATCGAAGTCCCGATAGGCAGGGCGCGCCGTGACGATGTCGTCCTTGAGCAAGAGCGGCCCGAAGAGTTCGGTCCCCCACGACAGTTGCGACAACGCGCTAAATCCGTGCGCCGAGGCAACCGAGCCGATACTGCCCTCGAGCATCGTTCCGCCGTAAAGCTGCACGCCCGCCGCGTCGGCGACGGCTGCGGTCCGCATCATGGCGTAGATGCCCCCGGCCTTCGCGATCTTCAGCGCGAACACATCCGCGCAGGCATCGCGCGCGAGTTCGAGGGCATCTTCGGGACCGGTGATGCCCTCGTCGGCCATGATGGGCACGATGAACCGCGCGGCAAGCCGCGCCAGCGCCCCGCGATGCTCGCGGGGAGTCGGTTGTTCGATGAGGTCGATACCGGCGGCTTCCAGCGAAGCGATGCCCGACGCCGCGTCGATTTCGCTCCACGCTTGATTCACGTCCACTGTCACCTTCGCACGGTCGCCGAGCGCGGCTTTGATTTTCGACACGTGCGCCACGTCTTCGCGAACGCTACGACGGCCGATCTTCAACTTGAAGGTATGGTGGCGGCGTTCCGCGAGGAGCATCTCGGCTTCCTCGATATCGCGATCGGTATCGCCGCTGGCGAGCGTCCACAGCACCGGCAACGTCTTGCGCACCGCCCCGCCGAGCAGCGTCGAGACGGGCACGCCGAGCCGTTTGCCTTGCGCATCGAGCAGCGCGGTTTCGATGCCGGACTTGGCGAAGCGATTGCCACGCGCCGCCTTGTTCAGCTTGAGCATGGCGGCGTTGATGTTAGTCGCGTCGTGTCCGGCCAGCGCGGGCGCCAAGTACCGGTCGATGGTCAGCTTGATGCCTTCGGGGCTCTCTTCCCCATAGGACAACCCGCCGATCGTCGTGGCCTCGCCGATGCCCTCGATGCCGTCGCTCGAGCGCAGGCGGACGATCACCATGGTTTGTTGCCGCATCGTCGCCATGGAGAGCTGATGCGCGCGAATGGTCGGAAGATCGACCAAGATCGCTTCGACGGATGTTACTTGGGCGTTCATACCTGAAATGACGAAGTGGGTGGGTTGCAGCAGTATTGCCCGCCAGTTCTGCGCCTGTCCAAGACCATCGATGTCTGATGCGATACCTACTAGGTATGGGACTTCTATCGCCGCCTATCGTCCCTTGTCGGTGCGCGGCTGGTAGGGGATCCGCTCTTCCTCATACAAACGGTAGACGAGCTCCAGCATTTCCTTGATGTCGCGCGACTCGTCCATCGCGCGCATGCTCATGATGATCGGGGAGACGAGCGTCGGATCGTCGAGCTCCATGTAGCTCACGTCGTCGCGCTTCAGACCGTACACACTGCTCGGCACGACCGAAATGCCCTCGCCCGCCGCGACCAGCCCGAGCGCGATCTGCAATTCGCGGACTTCGTAGATGCGCCGAGGCGTGAGCGCTCGGTCCTGGAATGCCGCGAGGACTTGGTCCGCATAGCTCGGCCGCGGAGACTGAGGAAAAATGATGAGCGTCTCGTTGACGAGTTCGCGAAGCGACAGCGCGGGCTTGGCGAGCGAAAGCGCATGACCGACAGGAAGCGCGACGATCAATTTTTCTTCGCGCAGAATCACGCGGCGAATGTTCGGGTCCTCATGCCGGATGCGGCCGAAGCCCACGTCGATGCGGCCGTCTTTGAGCGCGCGCAACTGGTCCATCGTCGACATCTCGTGCAGACTCAGTTCGACCGTCGCGTTCTCGTCGCGAAAGCGGCGAATGATCTTCGGCAGCATGCCGTAAAGCGTCGAACCGACGAAGCCCACCGACAAACTGCGTTCGATGTTGCCGACGCGCCTCGTCATCGATTCCAACTCGCTCGTCTGCGCGATCAACTGCACCGCATGCGAGTAAAAGAACTTACCCGTCTCCGTCAGCTTCAAGGGCCGCGAGTTTCGCTCGAACAACTGCACGCCGAGCAATTCCTCGAGCTGTTGTATCTGCCGGCTCAACGGCGGCTGGGCAATGTGAAGCCGCTGCGCCGCGCGCGTGAAGTTGCGCTCCTCGGCAACCGCTACGAAGTAGCGAAGATGTCGCAACTCCATCTCAATACCTCTTGGATATAGACCGATACTAAATCAGTGTTGGACCTGGGCATTTTACGTCCTCTATTCTGCATCCACACGCTGATTTCCGTCCGAATTATACCTTCTGAGCATTATCGGATTGGACGAAGGCGAGGGTTAACCCCATCGACGATAACGAGAGTCAGGAGCAGACAATGAGCGCCAAGGTATTCGAATCGAGCGAAGTGCAGGACCTGCTGAAGGCAGCGTCCAACCTCGGAAGCGGCGAGGGCAACGACCGCGTGAAACAGATTACGCATCGCCTGCTGAGCGACCTGTTCAGGGCCATCGACGAGCTCGACATGACGCCCGATGAAATCTGGGCCGGTGTGAACTACTTCAACAAGCTCGGGCGGGACGGCGAAGCCGCGTTGCTCGCGGCCGGCCTAGGACTCGAAAAGTATCTCGACATCCGGATGGATGCGGCCGATCGCGAAGCAGACATCCACGGCGGCACGCCGCGCACCATCGAAGGTCCGCTGTATGTCGCAGGCGCACCCGTGCGCGAGGGCGTCGCCAAGATCGACGTGAACCCGGACGAGAACGCAGCCCCGCTCGTCATTCGCGGCGCGGTGACGGGCCCCGGTGGACAGCCGGTGAGCAATGCGCTCGTCGAATGCTGGCACGCCAATTCGAAGGGCTTTTACTCGCACTTCGATCCGACCGGCGCTCAAGACGACTTCAACCTGCGCGGCGCAGTCAAGACCGGCCCCGACGGCAAGTATGAGTTCCGCACGCTCATGCCCGTCGGCTATGGCTGCCCGCCGCAAGGCGCGACACAGCAGCTTCTGAACGCGCTGGCACGTCACGGTAACCGCCCCGCGCATGTGCATTTCTTCGTTACGAGCGAGAAGACACGCAAGCTGACGACGCAAATCAACATCGAGGGCGATCCGCTCATTTGGGACGATTTCGCTTATGCGACACGCGAGGAACTCGTGCCGCACGTGGTGGCAAAGACCGGCGGTGCAGCGCTGGGCCTCAAGGCCGACGCTTACCGGGAAATCGAGTTCAACATCGCGTTGACGCCGCTCGTGCAAGGCAAAGACAACCAATTGGTCAACCGCCCGCGCGCAACCGTCACGCTGTAATCGCATCCTCGGCGGCTCGCTCATCGCGCGGCCGCCTACCTTCTTTCGCCCGAACTATTCGAACCGATGCGCGGGGCTTTCACCCGAAGCCCGCGACGCGCAGAGGGAGACGACTCATGTCCGCAAGTACCGACACAGCCCGACAACTGGACGATTTGCTCAGCCACGCGGTTCAACACGACGAGCAAGGCGGCGTGTTCCGCTGCCGCCGCGAGATTTTCACGAACGCCGATTTGTACGAACTCGAGATGAAGCACATCTTCGAGCGCAACTGGGTGTACCTCGCACATGAAAGCCAGGTGCCGGAGATCAACGACTACTACACCACGTCGATCGGCCGCCAACCGGTCGTCGTCACGCGCGACAAGAGCGGCGAGTTGCATGCGGTGATCAACGCGTGCGCGCACAAGGGCGCCATGCTGTGCCGTCGCAAACATGGCAACAAGGGCAGCTTCACCTGCCCGTTTCACGGCTGGACGTTCTCGAACACCGGCAAGCTGCTGAAAGTGAAAGACGAGAAGACCACCGAATATCCCGTGCAGTTCAACAAGCACGGCTCGCACGATCTCACGAAGGTGCCGCGGTTTCAAAACTATCGCGGCTTCTTATTCGGCAGTTTGAACGCCGACGTCATGCCGCTCGAAGACTATCTCGGCGAGACCAAGGTCATCATCGACCAGATCGTCTCGCAAGCGCCCAACGGTCTTGAAGTGCTGCGCGGCAATTCCACTTACGTCTACGACGGCAATTGGAAGATGCAGATGGAAAACGGTTGCGACGGCTATCACGTCAGCACCGTTCATTGGAACTACGCGGCCACGATGGGCCGCCGCAACGTCGAAGGCACGCGCGCCGTCGACGCGAACGGCTGGAGCAAGTCCGTGGCCGGCGTCTACGGCTTCGAGCACGGACACATCTTGCTTTGGACCAATACGATGAATCCCGAAGTGCGGCCGGTGTACCGGCATCGCGACGAGATCGCCGCGCGCGTGGGGGAAGAAAAAGCGAAATACATCGTCAATCAAACGCGCAATCTGTGTTTGTACCCGAACGTATTCCTGATGGATCAATTCAGTACGCAAATTCGCGTGATCCGTCCGCTTGCCGTCGACAAAACCGAAGTCAGCATTTTTTGCTTCGCCCCGAAAGGCGAAAGCGCGGAAAGCCGAGCCATCCGCATCCGCCAGTACGAAGACTTCTTCAACGTCTCGGGCATGGGCACGAGCGACGACCTCGAGGAATTCCGCGCGTGCCAAACCGGATACGGCGGCACGGCGGCCGCCTGGAACGACATGTCGCGCGGCGCCCCGCTGTGGGTCCATGGGCCGGATGCGAATGCGAAAGCCATAGGTTTGAACCCGCTCGTTTCAGGCGAGCGAAGCGAAGACGAAGGCCTTTTCGTGGTTCAGCACGAATACTGGATGAAAACGATGCGCGAAGCGCTGCGCAAGGAACAGTCGGAGGCGGCAGCATGAGCATCGGCTATCAAGACATCTGCAATGCGCTCTATCGCGAGGCGCGCTTCCTGGACGACCGCGAGTGGGACGAATGGCTGGCCTGCTATGCCGAGGACGTCGACTATTGGATGCCGGCCTGGGACGACGACGACAAGCTGACCGAAGACCCGAAAAGCCAAATCTCGTTGATGTATTACGCCAACCGGTGTGGCTTGGAGGACCGCGTCTTTCGCATCAAGACCGAGCGCAGCGGCGCGTCGATGCCGGAGCCGCGTACCAGCCACACCGTGTCCAACGTGGAAGTGCTGACCGAGCGAGAAAACGAAGTGGACGTTCGATACAACTTCAACACGCTAAACCATCGTTACAAGATCACGGACCAGTTCTTCGGCACCATCTACGTCACCTTCCGAAAAGTTGACGGCCGCTTGTTGATCTCGAGCAAAAAGATCGTGCTGAAGAACGACTACATCCGCCAAGTGCTCGACGTGTATCACGTTTGATGCCCACGGCCGGAACGAGACTGAATGTCGGAGGCACCATGTCCAGCTACACCATCGCGCTGAATTTCGAAGACGGCGTCACGCGGTTCGTCGAATGCAAAGCCGGAGAGAAAGTCCTCGATGCCGCATTTCGAGCCAAGATCAACCTGCCGATGGATTGCTCCGACGGCGTATGCGGCACCTGCAAGTGCCGGGCTCAAAGCGGCGCCTACGATCTGGGCGAGGATTACATCGAAGACGCTTTGAGCGACGAAGAGAAAGACCAGGGTCTCGTGCTGACCTGCCAAATGGTGCCGCATAGCGATTGCGTGATCGCGGTCCCGGCTTCGTCGGCGGCATGCAAAACGGAACAAAGCCGTTTCGCGGCGACGCTCACGAAGCTAGAACCGCACAATGACGCCGCGGTGGTGCTCGAGTTCGAGGTGGAGGGTTGGCCTCCCGCTTTCTTGGCCGGACAGTACGTGAACATCGAAGTGCCTAATAGCGGAGAGCGTCGTTCGTACTCGTTTTCGTCCGCGTCCGGCGAATCGAAGATCGCTTTCTTGATCAAGAAGATTCCCGGTGGCGTGATGAGCACGTGGCTCGAATCGGCGAGGCCCGGCGACAAAGTCGCGCTGACCGGCCCGCTGGGAAGCTTTTATCTGCGGGCGGTCGAACGGCCTTTGTTGTTTCTGGCGGGCGGCACGGGCTTGGCGCCGTTCCTGTCCATGCTCGAAGTTCTGGCCCGCAGCCATTCCCAGCAGCGCATCCATCTCGTCTACGGCGTGACGCGCGAGCTCGACCTGGTCCAGGTGCAGGCGATCGAAGCTTACGCGGCGAGGCTGCCGAATTTCACGTTTTCTACGGTCGTGGCGGAGGCCGGTTCGAACCATCCGCGCAAAGGCTGGGTTACCCAACATATACCGGTCGAATCCTTGAACGACGGCGATGTCGATGTCTACCTGTGCGGACCGCCGGCGATGGTGGACGCCGTTCGCCGGTATTTCGATGACAGCGGCGTGGAGCCCGCGAGCTTCCACTACGAGAAATTCACCCCCAACGCAGCGGCGGTGGCCGCATGAGCACGCGGCGATTCGACGGGAAGGTGATGGTCGTGACCGGTGCCGCTCAGGGCATCGGTCGCGGCGTTGCGCTACGCGCCGCCGCCGAAGGCGCGGCGGTGCTGTTGGTCGATCGCGCCGAATTCGTCTCCGAGGTTGCGGCGGAGGCGGTCGGAGCACAGACTGCCGGTTTCGTTGCAGACCTGGAGACCTATGAAGGCGCGGCCTCCACGATGGCATTTGCCAAGAGCACGTTCGGCCGCATCGACATCTTGGTCAATGGCGTGGGCGGCGCCATTCGCATGCGGCCCTATGCCGAGTTCGAGCCGGCACAGATCGATGCCGAAATCCGCCGCTCGCTGATGCCGACCTTGTACGCCTGCCATGCGGTGCTTCCGCACATGCTCGCGCAAGGCCGCGGAACGATCGTCAACGTCTCCTCCAATGCAACGCGAGGCATTCGCCGCGTTCCGTATTCGGCCGCCAAGGGCGGCGTCAACGCGTTGACCCAATCGCTTGCGATGGAGTACGGCGAGCGCAGCATCCGTGTGGTCGCCGCTGCGCCGGGCGGTACCGAGGCGCCCGCGAGACGCGTGCCGCGCAATCTATCCGGCGATAGCGCGCAAGAAAAGCTTTGGATGAGCGAAGCCGTGAAACAGGTAACGGAATCGACATTCCTTAAGCGATACGGCACACTCGACGAACAAGTCGCACCGATTCTCTTTCTCGCATCCGACGAGGCCGCGTACATCACCGGCGCAGTTCTGCCGGTTGCAGGCGGCGACAACGGCTAGCCACGGCATGGAGCGCCACCAGAGCGGCGCTCCGTGCAATATCCCTTCCCACTCATTCGGCGAGAAACGCCAACACAGCCGCGTTGAATGCTTCGGCCGCCTCCACGTTGGACAGGTGCGAGGCATTCAACGCTACCGTGCGCGAGCCCCCAACGCGCTCGGCGATGAACCGGGCGTCGTCCACGGTCGTAATCGGATCGTGCTCGCCTGCTATCACCAGCGTGGGCACGGCGATCGTTGCGATGCTTTCGCGCAGATCGGCGCTCGCCAATGCATCGCAACAGGCTGCGTATCCGTCCGCCGGCGTGGCGCGCAATTGTTCCGTTAGTTCCGCGACGACCAGCGGGTGCCGCTCGACGAAATCCGCCGTGAACCAACGCCCCGCCGCGCCGCCCGCAACTTCGGCCATGCCTTCGGCGCGCACGAGCGCAGCCCGCCCAGCCCACCCGTCGAACGAACCAATGCGCGCGGCCGTATTGGCGACGATCAGCTTGCCGATTCGCTCACCGGCATGCACACCGAGCCATTGCCCCGTCAAACCGCCCATCGAAATGCCGCAGAAATGCGCGCGCTCGAGGTTCAACGCATCGAGCACGGCCAGCACGTCGCGCCCCAGGGTATCGAGGGAGACGCTATCGACCGGTGCGACGCTGGCCCCATGGCCGCGCGCGTCGTAACGCACGACGCGGAACCGCTGCGCCAGCGCATCGAGCTGCGGCGACCACATGTCGAGCGTGGTGCCGAGGGAATTCGAGAGGACGATGGCGGGCGCGTCTTGCGGGCCTGCCGTCGTGTAAGCGATGCCGTTCGCGTGTTGCATACAGGCTGTCTCCGAAAAAGCGAAACGCCGATATGCCGCCATCGAGCCGATGCTCTTCGCGGCATATCGACAGGCAGATACTCAGGTGTCCTGAGAATGTGCGGCGTCGATCAGGCTTGCTTGAGCGGCACGGGCGTGACTGCCTGTAGCGCATCGAAGCTCAAGCCTTCGACGATATCGACGACGACGAGGCCGTCCGCCGTGACGTCGATGACCGCCAGGTCCGTGTAGATGCGATCGACGCATTCGATACCCGTAAGCGGATACGTGCACGCTTCGACGAGCTTGCATTCGCCCGTCTTCGTCAGGTGATCCATCATGACGAATACCTGCTTGGCGCCGATCGCTAGATCCATGGCACCGCCCACGGCGGGGATCGCGTCGGCCGCGCCCGTGTGCCAGTTCGCCAAGTCGCCGTTCTTGGACACTTGGAATGCGCCGAGCACGCAGATGTCGAGGTGGCCCCCGCGCATCATCGCGAACGAATCACCATGGTGGAAGAACGCCCCGCCCTCGAGCAAGGTCACGGCCTCTTTACCGGCATTGATCAACTCGGGATCTTCCTCGCCCGGTGCGGGCGCGGGCCCCATGCCGAGCAAACCGTTCTCGCTGTGCAGAAAGATTTCGCGCTCGGCCGGCAAGTAATTGGCCACCTTCGTCGGCAAACCGATGCCGAGGTTGACGTAGGCCCCTTCAGGGATGTCGCGGGCGACGCGTTGTGCGATTCGATCGCGGGTCCATTTGTTCATCGATTGCTCCTCAAGCGGCGCGCGCGTGGGCTTGGGGCACGGCCACGACCCGCTGCGTGAAAATCCCCGGGGTCACGATGGTCTCGGGATCGAGCGCTCCGAGCGGGACGATCTCCGAGACTTGGGCGATCGTCGTCGTGGCGGCCATGGCCATGATCGGTCCGAAGTTGCGCGCCGCCTTGCGGTAAACCAGATTGCCCCAGCGGTCGCCCTTGTGGGCTTTGATCAAGGCAAACTCGGCCTTGATCGGGTATTCGAACACGTACGGTTTGCCGTCGATCACGCGCGTTTCCTTTCCTTCGGCCAAACGCGTGCCGTAGCCCGTGGGCGTAAACACGGCGCCGAGCCCGGCGCCGGCCGCTTGAATCCGCAGCGCGAGATTGCCTTGCGGCACGAGCTCGAGCTCGATCTCGCCGGCACGGAACAGCGCGTCGAATACTTGCGAATCGGCCTGCCGCGGAAACGAGCAGACGATCTTGCGCACACGCCGCGCTTTGAGCAGCGCGGCCAGACCGATCTCGCCGTTGCCTGCGTTGTTGTTCACGATGGTCAGATCGCGCGCGCCCTGTGCAATGAGCGCATCGATCAACTCGGCCGGCTGTCCGGCCGAGCCGAACCCGCCGATCATGATGGTGGCGCCGTCGGCAATGCCCGCAACGGCAGCTTCGAGCGAGGAAATTGTCTTATCGATCATCGGTGTATGCGCCCTACCGGAACGCCTCAAGGTTCGCGTTGACGAACAATGTAGAGGCGCATACTTGGCGCGTCAACGGCGATTATCGAAATATGGTGCGATTATCGAACATCGTACAAACCACATCGAGGGTGCAGTCGCCGGGCTGCAATTGGCTCGTTCGCTCGGATGACTGCCACGATTGCAACGAGGGCGAATCTGCGTGTCGACGTGCTCGGCATTAAAGACGCGATGACGATCGGCAATCGGTTTGCCGGTGGAGCGAACTATGCCCAGCTCGGTGATATCCGGCTTTCGGATAGCGGCCTGAAGGTAGACGCGCAGTTCAATACTGCTAGTTCAGGCGATGGCTTCGTTCGAGGTCAGCTTCGGCAGCACAAATGGTCGGGTTATTTGATGCCTGCCATCGGCCACAGGAACGTGACGGTGCCTCCGTGCGTGTTGGCAGGCGTCGAATCCCTAAACGAACGGCGTCTTGAGTCCTATACAGTTCGACGAACCACTACTGCGCGCCCTGCTATTTTGTCGACCGTTTGTAGATGGACAATGCACGGTGCCGCAGATTCTGCGGAAACCCTCGATTTTTGGCGATCGCCTCCAGCAGTTCAACGATGTCATCGTCGACAGGTAGTCCTTGCTCGAGCCAATCAACCGCCAGACTGCACCAATACGCAGTTGGCCAACGCAGCCCCGCAACCACGACTTCTCGAGCACAACCGGCGGTCGATGAAAACTCGGCCAGTGGATGCTCAAGTGGTTCGACAATCTCGGGCGATTTCATCCTGGCGATTCGGCAACGAGAACGCGAGCTGTCGACGGGAACAAACAGTTCGATTGTCGGCGATTTGAGCACCCGTGTCGAACGACCGCTCATGGCCGGACACTAAAGACTGAGGGTCGCCACATTGCGACCAACACGTCCTAACGCAGCACTCCAGACCTTTGCTCCGGATGCCCCGTCAGCACATCTGGACCGACCAAGTCCAGCGAGATAGCTAGTGAGGCTTGACCTTAATTGATCTGGCCGTGCGTAGCGGCCCAAATCACCATTTGGCGACGGGCTTCTTGATATACCACATATAGTCGCCAGTCAGGTCCACGTGATTCTCGCCGAGCAGCGCGGCGTGCGAGTTGATATTTAATTATGCTCAAAATGGACAAAAAGTATCAATACAATCACGCTCTGGTCCATCCTGCGAGGCCGCGCCGTGGAGATTTAATACGGTATCGATATGCGAAACGGTTTGCGCCGATGCGAAGTGGAATTTTATATATACAGACCTGTCTGATTAATTAGGGTTTGATAACTTGAACTGACGGCACAAACTACCTATATTTTTCTCGCCGGCATTAGGCACATTGTAAAGATGTCTATCCGGTTGGTGATGATAATTTTCAAGGGGAAATTTGATGACACAAACTTCAATGTCTCATCAGGCTGCTACTAAGGGCCAGGTCCATGAGGCCTTGGCCGCGACCGACTGGCGTCTCTATGACGGCCAGTTGGTTATGCGCAGTAATGGCGGCGCAGGCGGAATCTTCCTGATCATGAATGGGCTACTCCGCCTCGTGCCAGATCCCGCTACTTTTGCGAATTTATTTAACTCGCCTACTGTCCAACAAAACGATTATCTGGTCGACAATTGCCCTCCGGGCCCGGCTATCTCGAGTGGGGCTGTAATTGCCCAAGGAGCGGGGCCTGCACAGTATCTGATTACTAACGATGTGAAAATGTGGATTCCTTCACCGGCGGTGGTCGCGCAATTTAGTTTCAACAGTCCCGTAGTTGTACCCAACATTCTGCTTGAATTCATATCGACCGGTCCGAACGTGGGCTAGGTCACATGGAAGCGGCGCGCTTCTGCTTCGCCAGATGCGCGCCCAGATTGCAGACGCGTCTTTAGGAGCGGCACCAACGTGTGCCGCCGCTTCGGGTTAACTACCTACAGCGATGTGGCCGGAGGATTGCGCGGTCTGTAACGACAATGCTCATGTGAATCTCCTAGTAGAAATGGATTAGCGCAAGAAATCGGCTACAACCTTGCCAATGCGCGAGTCGGTGCGATTGCGTTCGATGGCGGCGGGAATCTCCGCGGATGCGGCGTGTATTCGTACTTCGGTCATTCGGCGATCGTCGGCTTCGACGGACGCACGCTGGGCGAGTGCGGCGAAGAAGAAATGGGCGTGCAGTATGCCGAACTATCGCTTGGCATGATTCGCGACGCGCGGCGCACCATGCAGTCGCAAAACCATCTGTATAAGCTGCTTCATCGCGGCTACACGGGAACGCTTCATTCCGGCGACTGCGCCGACGGCGTGGCCGCGTGCCCGTTCGGGTTCTATCGCAACTGGATCGAAGACCCCGAAGGCACGCGGCGCAAGGTGGAGGCGCTCACGCGTACCACGCCCGGCACGGCGGAGTGTCCGATAGAGGGCATCCCGCACGGCGAGTAGACCCTTGGCCTGCGCGGCTGCTCAACGCAGACGCAGGTTTGTTGCGTGGGGAGAAGAGAGGGCGGATTTCCGGTGCCGGCCATGAGCTGCCGTTTGGCGTTCCAGCAGGGCAGCCATTTGAACGGCCGCTTCACTTTGAAACCTGCCAGAGCGCTTCGGCGAGCAACGCGGCCAATCTGGCCGTTCACGATTCGCCAATCCGGTCGATCAGCGACGACTGGTATCGCACATGCGAATTGCTCCTACGTCCTGTGCGAAACCGAAACCATGCGTAGCTTATCGAAGATCATTTCAGTGATTCAGCGAGGCCGTGCCTCTAGGTTGATCAGCATAGATGTCGATATAGCTGCGAGCCGCCTTGACGTCGAGGGGAGGACGTCTCGGGTGAATTCGCGCCCTGGGAACCGGTGACGGCGGCGCGCATTCATTGAGCCGGTGCATCTCCCGGCCGTGTCAGGGATCGCGCCTCCAACTCTCGCCGCGTCCTTGCCAATTCCTTGGCCAGCACCTTCTCATCGGGCAAGACAGTCTGATATTCGGCGGCCAGTACCTTGTTGGGTAATCCTTCCAACGCGTAACGTGCCACCGCCGCATTGGTGCGGGCGCAGAGGATCAGGCCCACTGGTGGATTCTCACCGGGCAGCGTCCAGTGTTCGCGAGCATAGTTGCAGTACATGTGCATTTGCCCGACGTCGGCGTGACTCAGTTCAGTGAGCTTCAGGTCGATGATGATCAAGCAGCGAAGACGCCGGTGGAAGAACAGCAGATCGACGCGGAACCAGGTCTCGCCGATGCGAAGGCGACGCTGACGCCCAACGAAAGTGAAGTCGCCACCGAGTTCCAGAAGAAAATCCTCGAGCCGGTGAATCAGCGCGTCTTCCAGGTGTGATTCGGAGTACTCGTCTTTAAGGTTGAGGAATTCGAGAACGTAGGGGTCCTTGATCGCCTCGTCCGGCGTGACCAGATCGCTGGCTTGCGGTCGGCTGCCTTTTTCCAGCATCGCGCGCTTGTTCCTAGAAAGCAGGGCACGGGTGTGGTACTGAGTGGCGATTTGGCGATCGAGTTGGCGTATGCTCCAGCCTCCGCGCAGGGCCTCGCCTTCGTAGAACTCGCGTTCTTCCACGGAACGGGTGCGACGGATCAAATGAACGTAGTGCGACCATGACAGCGGGAACACTGTGGCCAACTGCTCAAGGCTTAACATCCGAGACAGCGTCTCGGATTTCTCGCGCGCATTCTTCGGTGGCAATTTCCGAGACAGTGTCTCGGAAATCTGGTCTGGCGGGTACGCCAGATAGAACAGACGCATCTGCTCCAGGTTATCTGTACCAAAACCTCGTCCGAACTGCGCCGACAGGTCGGCCGACAGGCGTTTGAGGAGGGCTTGCCCATAGCTTGCCCGTTCTGCGCCGCCTTGCTCGAACTCGACAATGCGTCGACCGATCTTCCAGTAGGTGGCCGTCATCAGTGCGTTGACGCTGCGGGCGGCTGTGCGGCGAGCAGTTTCCAGCAGGGCGATGATGTCGCCATGAACGGCGCCATAGTCAGGGTTGTCGGTTCTGAGATCAGTCATACCTGTCCTCATGCTGCTCGCGGCCCGGCATTGTATCAATGTGATGGGGTTCCGGACCGCCGCTCTGATGGAACCATCCTATCGCACGATTCCTGTTCGCCACGCTCGACCATACGGCAGACGTACGTGCTCTCGATTCCGTAGAGGCTGTCATTCGTTTAAGGTGGAAAGCGACCGACTTCAATGACAGTTTCGGCCGAGGTGCTGTCGGTGAGTAGCCGAACCCCGTGACTGCTTCGCGCCAATACCTACCGCTGAGCCACTAGGGAGGCGAATGACGGCAGTGGGTCGTACTTGGCCGATTGGGATCGAGACGCGGATGTCGGCCGCGGCTTCGGGCCGCTAACATCCGTCGCCAATCACTGAAGCCCATCACTGCGCCCGCAATGGTTGTCCCCTGATAGCTCGGCAGAAAAAGCTTCCACGTAAAGCGCGGCGAGTATGTGGCTGCGCTCAATCCCGCAGTCGCAGCGCCCGGCTTCGCGTAAGCTGGTCGTCAAGGCAATGCCCGGTGCGGAGGCGACCTGTGTGCTATTCAGCTCAAATCAAAGATGACTACTTGCGGTTTGTCAGGGCGTTCGGCGCGCGATTGGACCTCGACGAGTTGATCCGGATGTACTGGGAGCGTGAGCAGGGTCGCGCAATCAAGATCACGAAACTCGTCGACGCGCTTTTTGCACAGCCTCAGTCTGACAACGAACTGCGCATCAAGGCGATGATCGATATCCAAGCTCGAGGAAGGCTTGTTCGAGCAGCGCAACCGTCTCGCGGATGCGGAGCGTGCCCTACAGGCGAAAGCGACCAAGACCGTCTTTGAGAACAAACGTATCGCCACCGAAAAGATCGACGCTTTCCTGCGGCGGCTGGGCGACCTTCGGCGCCCAACACCACAGGCTCGTGACGGGCGGATTTTCCCCAGCCACTACGCTCCAGTGATGGTCAACGAAAACGGCGAGCGCGTCATCAAGCCAATGCGCTATCAATGCCGGCCAGCCGGCAGACCGGCGTTCTACGACCCCAAGTTTCCCGGTACCTACAACGCACGGCGCGACAATCTCGAAGGCTTCCGGAAATTGCTTTTCGGCCACTCGCTCGGCGTGTCAGTGATCAATGCCTTCTACGAAAACGTCAGTGGGGCGCTACTCCAAGGGCGCCCCAAGGATGCGAACGTCGTGCTCGAATTCAAGCCGATTCCGCCGATCGACATGTTCGTGGCGTGCCTGTAGTCTCGTTGGCAAGGCAAGGGCGAGCCCGATCTACTGTTGTTTGCGGCCATCACCAACGAGCCGCCACCCGAAATTGCGGCGGCCGGTCACGATCGCTGCGTCATTCCCATCCAGCCGGCTCAAGTTGATGCCTGGCTGACGCCCGACGCGAGCGACCTCCCCGCGCTATACGCGACTCCCGACGCACGTGAGCGGCCGTACTATGAGCACCGCATGGCGGCCTGAGCGCCCGTAGGAAAAGTCACATCCAAGCTGCAATCGAATGGTCTGCCGCATCATCCCGAACCTCGGCGCAATCGCATACGACGATTGGCGCGTTCGAGCTGAAAATCCTGGATTTATGTTAGGATTTAAAGAATAAATGACAGCAAAGCCGCATGATATTCGATTCAGCGGCTTGCCCCGCTCCGCGGCCGTTCGGAGCAACTGAGAGATTGGAACAATAATGCTAATCAGATCCGCCGCGCCCGGGGAACTGAAGTACAGCGACATATACGATGCAATCCAGCGAGGCGTACTGCAACGAGAACGCCTGCTTAAGCTCGATACGCCACTCGGATCCGACGTACTCGTTCCGCTGCGCGCACAAGGCTGGGCGAAGCTCGGCCGCGACTATCGCTGGACGGTAGACGCCGCATCAATACGCAACAATATCCCGTTGTTGTCGCTGATGCATCAGCCCGTGACGTTATGGCTTCAGCAGGCGTCGGCGCAATCTTCTGGTTCTACGTACCGTCCTGTCCACGGCTTCGTTCATCGAATCAGCGTACTAGGGAGCGACGGCAATCTCGCGGTCTATCAGCTCGAATTCTCGTCCGCACTTTATTTCCTCGACCATACGCGTAACGATCATTATTGGCTCGAAAAAAACGCACGTGAAATCGTCCTCGACGTTCTCGATCGATATCCACAGCTGCAAGGCAACGTTCGCCTAGATATTGCGAAGGAGCCACCCGTACGCTCGTATTGCCGGCAGGCGGAATCAGATCTGAATTTCGTTCACAGAATACTCGAGGATGAAGGCTGGTACTTCTATTGGGAGCATGCGAGTGACGAGGCTGGGGCAACGACGCTCGTCATCGTCGATCGTCTGGCGGCCCTCCCCCAGGGAAAACAGGTCGAGTACTACCGGGGCAACACGGACGACGAGGTCAACGGTCTAACGCAATGGGCCGATGTCCAGACATTACAGAGTCTTCGCTATACGAACCGGTCGTTCGACTATATGCGCCCGAGCCATGACTTCGAGGCGACGAGTCCACTCAAGACGACGACATATACCGTCGAACAATGGCGTCATCAAGAATCGCGCCAGATTCCGACCGCGCCGATGGAAGTCTATGAATCGCTACCCTACGGCTATCCGAACTCCGACGCAGGCGATGACCGTGTGCGGCTGCGCACCCAAGCGTGGGATGCGCAGGCACGTCGATTCTTAGGCGTGGGTGGCTTGAGATGGGCGGACGCCGGTTCACAATTCGAGCTGAACAACCATCCACGACACAAGGGCGGCAATCCCAGCGACAGACAGTTCGTCGCGGTCGAACTGCGCTGGCACATCGAAAACAATGTGCCGATCGGGCGCCACGACGCGGCCTTTCCTCATAGTCTGCAACGCGCGATCGCAGACGCAAAGGCCGCACACGGCACGCGGTTCGCGTCCAAGCCGCACCCGGCCGACGGACAGACCGGATTTTTTGTAGTCGAGCTCGACGCACAGCTCGCGACGGTTGAATATCGGAGCCCCTTCGAGCACAGCAAACCTGTCATGCAGATCGAGCATGCCCAGGCGGTCGCCCCGCAAGGAGAAGAAGCGTGGGCTGATGCGCTCAATCGGATCCGTGTTCGCTATGCGTGGGATCGACAAACGCCAGCCGGCTCCTTCGTTTCCTCGCCGTTACTGCTGTCGATGCAAGCGGACACAGGAAACGGCTATGGCGGCGTGCATGTACCTCGCGCGGGCGAGTGGCTGGCGATCGGTCATTGGGGCGGCGATTGCGATCGTCCATTCATTCTTGGCCGACTCACCGGCGGCACCACGCAGCCGCCCTGGCACACGAACGTATTGCTCTCGGGCTTTCGCTCGAGCGGCTTCGGAAACTCGGGGGCTTATAACGCACTGGTTCACGACGACGCGACGAACCAAGGCGGGACACGCCTGACAAGCTATACGGGCAAAAGCTACAGCGCCTTTCATCAAGGGTACTTGATTGCGCAGGACGGCAATACGCGAGGCCGGTATCTGGGTAGTGGCTTTATGCTGCACACCGACGACTACGGCGCCGTGCGTGCCAATCGCGGCCTGTATGTCAGCACGCATTCAAGCTCGTACAACAACGAGCAACTTGGCGTCGATGAACTACAGGATCAGTTCAATCGCACCGGGATGCTCGTCGAATCGTTGTCGAGTGCTAGCGCGACCGCGCAGGCCGAGCCGTTGCAAGCCAGTCAAGATACCCTCAAGGCAATGAAAAGCGCCACGCTAAAGAGCGCATCGGGCAGCGCCTCCGGCGGGCGCACCGGAGGCGGCGGTACAGGCGAAGCCAATAGTTTCGCAACGCCGTTGCTTGCGATGGCAAGCCCCGCCGGTATTGTCCTGTCGACGCAGCAATCGACGCAGGTCACGGCTGATCAGCAGATCAGCGTGATCAGCGGCGAAAACACCAACGTCGCCGCTGGGAAGTCGTTGATCATTGCGGCGGCCGAGAAGATCAGCCTTTTCGTTCAGCAGGCGGGAATGAAGCTGTTCGCGGCCAAGGGGAAAGTCGAGGTTGCGGCTCAAAGCGATGAAATGCGGCTGTATGCGGACCAGGACATGACGATCACGAGCAACCAAGGACGCGTCGTGATCGAGGCCAAACAAGAGCTAATGCTCAAGTGTGGCGGCTCCTATATCCGTATTACGGCCGACGGCATCGAGGACGGCACGCGCGGTGCACGAACAGTGAAGTCCGCGTCGTTCAGCCGACAAGGACCAAGCTCGGTCGCGGAGCACATGAACAGCCTGCCTAAAACGAAGTTCAACGATCCTTATGTGCTGCGCAATCGCATCACCGGCGAGGTTTTGAAAAACCATCCTTACGAATTGGTCCGTGCGGACGGTACGCGCCTAACCGGGATGACGAACGAGCTGGGACACGTACCCGAGCAAAAGAGCGAAAACGTCGAGTCGATCATGCTGCGTGCTTTGAGGCCGAACTCAAAGGCCGGCGGCACACCCGCTTGAGATCCACGACATTAATTCCAATCCAATAAGCCGAAATGAGCGATAACCAGGCAGATGGTCAAAGCGGCGGTTCGCCCTTCGATGACAGCGCCCAGCAAGAGGTTGTGCGGTTGGCCGGGCGCACGGATAAGGACGGGGCGTCGTATGCGCACGCAACGTTGACTCCCGCTAGCGATACGCGACCCAAGGAAATGCTTTGCGACGTGCGGCCCATTATTCCGGTCATCTTTCTGCCGGGCGTGATGGGCTCCTTGCTCACCTTCAAGGATACGGGCGATGAAATGCTCTTCGCACCGAACACAGACACTGTGTTCTCTGATATAGGCGCGCTCGGGGCGTTGATCGGCATGTGGTTCGCGAGTGCCACGTCACGGGAAAAGACCTTTGATCCGACGCGAGCGGCAGTCACGCCGCTCGGGCCCATCAACGTTGGCCGGCACAACAAGCAAAACGAGAAGGATGCCCCCACTCAGTACATCGACGAGGCCGAGGCGCGTCGGCGTGGCTGGGGATCGGTGCACCGCACGAGCTATCACCCGGTCCTCGCGTGGCTCGAGGAGCAACTCAATGAGCCGATGCACCTGGGCAAAGTCAAAGGCGCATGGGTCGATCCCGACCCCGAGGGGAAAGAATGGACGCTCAAGCCGTTGTTGGGTACGGCACCGACCGACTACGGTGCATTCGGTAAGGGGGAAGCACTTACCGAAGACTCGCCGGAGTTCAAGCACTTCGCGAAATTCCGTTACCGTATATACGCGATCGGCTATAACTGGCTGCAATCGAACACAGATTCCGGAAGGCAAATAATCGAAGGCTCTGACTACTACGATCCAAAGACGAAGAAAACCACGCGATTGATGGGCATCAAGGAAATTTGCGCGGAGAACCATACGGGCAAGGCCATCATCTTGACACATTCGATGGGCGGATTGGTGGCTCGAATGGCGATCGCAATGCATGGCGGTGCGGATTTGATGCACGGGGTCTTTCACAACGTGCAACCGGCGACGGGGGCGCCTGTTGCAGCCAAACGCTTCAGAACTGGCGCAGGCAACGAGGGGGGACTCAATAGCTTTATCGGCGGTAGCCTTCTTGGGCGTGACGCGAACGAATTTGTGGCCGTGCTGGCGAATGCGCCCGGGCCGCTAGAATTGTTGCCTATGCCGGATTACAACAACGGCGAACCTTGGTGGATATTTACTCGGCCCGACGGCACGCCCGTAATGCAGCTACCTGCGGACAAAAACGCGTATGACGAGATCTATACGAATACAGAGTGGTATGGCCTCATGCCGGACGAGAAATTGCTCGACCCAGCAGGAATCGTGGCAGCACGGCTGAAGAAAAATAATACAAACAAAACTGTTTTTGGCAACTTCAAAGACACGATGTCCCTCGTCGTCACCAACCAGTGGGGGATTAAAGACAAGTACCATGACATGACGTACGCCGCATACGGCGATGGGGCGTTACCCAAGCCGAAATCGCAAGCCGCGTCGGGAAGTGATCATCAAAACGCGGCGCAGATCGAGGAAGGTAAGCCCCTCGACGCTTTGTTGACGTGGGGCAAGGTGCTCTGGAAAGGGAACATGCCGTCCGACGTAACGGAGGAGGAACTGCGCGCTGCGAAGTTACTGCACGACTCGCACTCCGGTAACCTGCGTGTGCATCTTGCGGCACGCAAGTTGGCGATCGAATTCGAGGCCCAAAAAGTGAACAAACTTCCGACCGGCTCAGACGAGTCCAACCCATCGCCTCATGACACGAGGAACGGCATCATCGCTGGAGACGGAACGGTGCCGGTGTGGTCGGCACAAGCTCAGGCGCGCGGACTCGATCCCAATGTGAAGGGCGACCCTGCAAGGGGAGTACAAATGGCGTTCGCCCAACATGGGTATGACCATCAGATGAGCTACAAACATCCATGGACCCGCTGGGCACTCCTCTACAGCGTCGTGCAGATAGCACAAGATGCGCCGGAGCCTTCATGCTGAATCGTATCGCGAAAGTCTTCATACTCGTGGCAAGCTTGTCTGCCTGCTCAATGGCATCCTACGGGGAATCAATGATCACCAATCCCTTGCTGTCCAAGTCTCGTCCGTGGTGCATCGGACGCTTTGTATTCGATCGTCCCGCAACGAGCGAAATTTCCAATCAACGCTATGAATATCGCGGCGAAAGCATTGAAACAACGCACAGTTCGTCGATCGAGGTGTATCGGGGGAAAATTGCTGCATTGAGTGCTGACCTAAAGTACAAGCAGCGGATAAATCCCGGGACGGGTTCGTCAACGAGCCATGCCTGGCTTGAGAAGGAATTTTCTCCGACGAAGCATTCGAGCGTTTTTGTTTTCCGACAATTCGACGCAGCCTCAGCGCTGGACTTCAAAACGGAAGGATTCATCTTTGAAGACAGAAGTATCTTTCATACGCGAGGGAGTATAGGCTCCGCCGCACTGGACCGAGTCGATTCTATCTACGCGGATACTTACGGTAGAATCAAGGCGCGCGATAACTGGGCCGTACCGACGGAATCGGGGTTCTGCATTGACGGTGGGATCATAACGGGCTCCTCAACCTACACCGAGGAAGTCAGCCAGTCGTTCGCACTGATGCCGGGACGCCCGGCGCTGCTCGTGATCCAGATGCGCGATTCGGTCGAGCAGGATCAAAGCGAGCCCCTGACCAAGACACTACCCGCTCTCCGCGCCCAACTGTCCCGGCAGCCGGGGCACTACCGCGTCCTTCGCGAGGCGAAGCGCACGGTCGCTGGAATGAATGCCGAAGAAGTCTTGTTTGAGCTTCAAGACGGCGGGGCCACCTCCTATCGGTTCTACCTGCTCGCGCCGGGTGACCCGAGCACACTCGCGAAGCCCCACACCGCCATTCAACTGCTGCTTGGCGCAAGCAGTCCTGATTTGACGCCGGAGCAAGCCACCTCCCCCGTCGACGAAGCCGGCGCACTTCAGGTCTGGGACACCCTGTTGAACAGCCTGCGTCTGCGTCCCGGCGCGGTATAACAGGAGGCCCATATGCGGCGGTACGACATCGTTAAGGGAGATACCACGACCGCTGGCGGCGTTGTGCAAGGCGGCGATGCCAGCGATGTAATAGGCGAGCGCGAGCAAGCGTACGAAAACGATCCGGTCTGGTGCCCAGCCTGCAAAACGATGGGCAAAATCGTTTGCGATGGGCAACGGATTTCGACCACCGGCCCCGATGGCCGTCAGGCTGCGCTGAGCGATGACCTTTGCTTCTGCCAGTGCCTCACGCCGCCACAGCTCGTCGCGTCGCAGTCCGCGTCGTATACCGAAGTCTGAACCGAGAGAGAAAAGAATGGTGAGGAAGCTCATTGAAATCGCAACGGTACTCGTGCTTGCAGTCGGAATGTTCGGATGTGCCTCACTACATTGCATTCCCGTGTGCGGCTAGCGTCAGTCGAACCCGTGTCCGGCACCTGCGCTGCGACTCGTCGCGGCGCAGTCAGCCGCGTGAATCGAGGGGCCAAATGAGCTTTCCTTTTAGGTCCTGAGCCTCGACCGGTCAAATCGCAAACGCACGGCGGTCCTTCCCCGCAATCCAGCGTGGTTCTCGCCCCCTGCCGCTCCATGTTGCGCCCGTCTTCGGATCGCGATATTTCACGGACAACGGGCCTCGCGTCCGGGGACCGCGCTTCGCGGCAAGGTCACTTGCCGTGATTCCGAACTGCTCCATCAACTCGCGGATCGTCGAGATCGCTTGGGCACGTTCGGCTTGCATCGCAGCATCAATGCGCGCGTTCAGTTCTCGCTGCTCGGCCAATAGTTCTTTGTAGGTCTTGGACATGATTGCATCTACCGGCTACCGGCGGTTGCGGGGCGCTTACGCGCCGGTTGCTTTCCGTGGTCAATTCTATCTTTCGCGGGTGTAACGCGGACGAGTATCGAAAATGCACCACCATCTTCGCGTATTCCGAAGATGATCGGCGCTAACACCTGTCAACGCCGATTGAAATCTGACCCACTTTTCGACGAATCGCCGAAGTAAAACTGACCCACCCGGGCCCCTATCACGCGGCTGCCTTCGCGCCCGCCCGCGTGCTCGTTTGCCCTGCTTTGCGCTTGTCCTTCAAGCGGTAACTCTCGCCGCTGATTTGGACGATGTGCGCGTGGTGCAACAGCCTGTCGAGCATCGCGGCCGTCAGCGTCTGGTCGTCGGCGAACGCCGAGGCCCATTGCGTGAACGGCAAGTTGCTCGTCAACACGATGGCGCCGCGCTCGTAGCGCTTGGCGACAACGTTGAAGAACAGGTCCGCTTCCTCGCGCCCGAACGGCAAATAGCCGATTTCGTCAATCACGAGTAGTCTCGGCCCGACGACCGCTCGATTGAAGAACTCCTTCAGCCGGTTCTGCTGTCGCGCCGTCGCCAACTGCATCATCAGGTCGGCGGCAGTGATGAACCGCGTCTTGATGCCCGCCTGCGTCGCGCGATAGGCCAGCGCACTCGCAATGTGCGTCTTGCCGACGCCGCTTGGCCCGAGCAGCACCACGTTCTCCGCGCGCTCGATGAACGCCAGGCTCGCCAACTCCTGAATCTGTGCGCGCGGTGCGCCGCTGGCGAAGGCGAAGTCGTATTGCTCCAGCGTCTTGACGCTTGGCAACGACGCGAGCTTCGTGAGCGTCTGCCGCTTACGTTCTTCGCGCGCATCGAATTCCGCCTGTAGCAGTTGCTCAAGGAAGTCGGCCAGGCTCGCATCGCGCGTTGCAGCGTGTTGCGCGAGCGAGCCCCAGTCGCGGGCCATGCAGTCGAGTTTGAGCTGCATGCATAGGCCGGCAATGCGTTCATGCTGCAAGTTCATGCGGCCACCTCCAGCAACGCGTCGTACACTGCCAACGGATGTTGCAAGCTCTCACGCGGCAACACGCGGCGCGGCCGAGGCGCCGTCGGCAAGGGCGCCATCATCGTTGCAGGCAGCGGCAACAACGCCGCTTGCTCAAGCATCAATCTCGCGGCCGGGCGCTCGCGCGTCGTCGCATGCACGCGCACGTTGGCGACTTCCGTAAGCCATCGCCCGATATGCGCGTTCGCTGCGTCGACATCCAACGTAAGGCCCGATTGCTTCAGGGTAGCCGCCAGCGGCACGACGAAACTCTCCTTCAAATACCGGTTAAAACGTTCGACCTTGCCCTTGGTCTTGGCTCGATAGGGGCGGCATACCTTCGGTGTGAAACCGTACGTTTCCGCCAGCGCGAGCAACTGCGTATTCCATCGATGCTGGCCTTCGCCGAAGGCATCGCGTTCGACAATCACCGACTTCGCGTTATCGAACAGAACCTGCTCGGGCGTCCCACCGAAGTGGAAAAACGCTTCGCGCAGGCACTCGCACAGCGTCGTCGCATCCTCGCCGGCGGTGAAGCGCACGAAGCTCGCACGGCTGTAGCCCAGCGTCGCCACCAACGCCAGCAGTGGTGCGCGGCCCCGGCGAATGACCGTGAAGTCGGCTTGCATCTGCTTGCCCGGCGCCGTCTCGAAGCGAACCACCGGCTCCGCTTCGGCGTGCTTATGCGGCGCTAGAAATGCCTTCAGTTGGCTGATGCCACCTTCATAACCGGCATCGCGCAGCTCTCGAAGCAGCACCGTCGCGGGAATCCAGTGCGGCCGAGCCGCCGCCACGCGTTCGAGCACATAGCTCTTGAACGGCTCGAGCTTCGTCGCCCGCGGCTCGCGCTGCTTGTAATGCACGGCCTCTTCGTCACGCAGATAGCGACGCACCGTGTTGCGCGAGATGCCCGTCTGCCTCGCTATCTCCCGTACGCCCATTCCCCGTCTTGCCAACACCTTGATTTCCACTGCTTGCTCCTGAATCAGCATCGGCGGCAAAAAGCCGCCATCTTGCTCCCCCCAGGTGGGTCAGGTTTACTTCGGCGAGGTGGGTCATTTTTACATCGCCCCCACCCACCCAAAGAATTCGCAAACGCGCAGACGTCCTTGGCAAGTTCTGCCCTGCCGTCTCGATCGCTGGGCCAGTCTCGTTTGTAGTCCAGCGCGCGACTCTCGCGCACGCTGTGGTCGATCAGGTTATGGATGTCGGCTTCAGTTACGGAGTCGAGCCGCGCGCGGGGGATCATGGGAAAGCCCTCGTTATGAAGTTTTCCATCGTACTCAAAAGTTGGCTGTTTCCCAACTCCGACGGTTGCGACGTAGGGGTGCACCAACTACGTATAAGCCTCCTGTGATAAGAAGCCAACCCGGTGCTCGGAACCCTAGAACAACTACCCCAGAGACGTGAAATCAAGAGACGTTGGCTAGAACCTGCACGATCGCGGCCGTGCTTGCGAAGCTCAACATAGAAGCCAGTTCCTCAGCCCAGTTCGACCGTTTCCCGCACCCGGCAGACGGAGAGTCAGAACAGTGAGCGACCCCGGAGGTTGCAGGCATCACGCCAAAGCTTCTCAGCCTGCGCGTGTCGGGCGAGCAGACACAGCCAGTTCATGGTTGAACCTTTGCTGTTTCGCACTGGATACCGTGCTCAGATGAACCACAATGTCAATGAACGGCATCGATGCCAGCTTTTCGATGATCGAGAAATGGAGGTTGCCCGCGTTGAATGGGTCGAGCAACGCCAGATGCAGTCCTCGCCGATCCAGTTGCGGGATCACCCAGTCGATCGTTTGGTCCGCGCGCCCCACGACAGATTGAACCGGAGCTCCGCGTTTGCGCAACCGCTCATCACAGGCAGCCCAATATTCTGGGTTAGCGTCCGCGACGAAGAAGTGCGGAAACGTCCCGCGGCGCTGCTGCGCCATGGTCCAGGCCGCCAACGGTCCACCGTCCGAAAATGTCGACGTGTATTTGACCTGTACTCGGCCCGTGCCGGCAAAGAGGTCAATGTAGGTGCGTTGACGGGGCTCTCGCTGAACTTCGGCTATTACGGGCTCATGTTTGCGTTGAGCCTGCTTTTCCAGAACATGCGCCACGATACGCCGCTCGAAACGGGCCTCGCGTTCCTGCCGATGACGGCTGTCGTCATCGTGGCCAACATCGTCTCGGGTGCGCTCACCGCGCGGTTTGGATACCGGCTTCCGATGATCGCCGGTCAGGTGCTGGCAGCGGCGGGGTATGGGTCGCTCGTGTGGGTTCATGCGAACAGCGGCGTGCTGGGCGTGGGCGTGTTCGGCTCGCCCACCGGCGTTGCGGCACGTGGGCTGGTGAGTGGGCTGCACGTCGCGGTGGTGCTTGCGGCGGGGGTGACCCTGTCTACGGCGCTGATTGCTGCGATGGGGCTGGAGTCGTCCCGCCCAGTTGCACGAATGGACGCGGACGCAGTAGGCACATTGGACCAGACGCACGTAGACGCACGATTACGCCCGAACGACACTACGACCGGTCCAGCGTCTTCACCGCAAGCGCCGCGGCAGCGGCGCGCGTTTCCACATGCAGCTTGCGGAACAGGTGTTCGAGGTGCTTGTTCACCGTGCGAGCCGCCATGCCCAGAATGTCGCCGATGTCGCGATTGGTCTTGCCGCGAGAGACCCACAGCAGCACTTCGGCCTCGCGCGCCGTCAGCCCGAAGCGGGCGACGAGCGCGTCGCGGTGCGCGGCGTCGTCCACTTCGGTCAGGATGACAATCCATTCACCCTGCTCGGGCGCGGGCGCGACGGTCGCTGAGCGCCGCACGTCGCCCTCGGTGAATTCGTGCACGGCCTTGGTGGGGCACCCGCGCGCGAGCCAGTCGGCGAACCAGCCGCGCAGCCTGGGCGGCAAGCGCGGTTGCGCGATGGCCTCGCCGGACGCTTGCCCGTCGCGCGCGCGATAGGCTTCGATCTGCCGTGCGGCCTGCGGGCTTTGCCAGCGGATCGTGCCGTCTGCCGCGACGACCAGCGCCGCACGCGTTTCCAGCGAAAGCGCGGCATTCGCATAGAGCTGCGCGCGCGAGCGCCGCACGTGCGCACCGATGCGCGCGCAGACTTCCTCTGGCCGCACCGGCTTCGTGACGTAATCGATGCCGCCCACACGAAAGCCGCGCACCACGTGCTCGCTCTCGGTCAACGCCGTCATGAAGATCACGGGCAGATGCTCGTGCCGGTCGTCCTGCTTCATGCGCGCGCAGGTTTCGAAGCCGTCCATGGTGGGCATCATCGCGTCGAGCAGCACGACGTCGGGCGTCACGCGTGCAAGGCACTTCAATGCGGCCTCGCCGCTCAGCGCGACGAGCACCGCATAGCCGTGCGCCTGCAACGTATCGGAGAGGAACGCCAGGTTGTCGGGCGTGTCGTCTACGATCAGCACGACGGGGCGGTTGCCGAGCCATGCGGGTGCCTCGCCCGCGTCGGCGCGAACGTCATGCGGTGCGACTGCCGGGCAGTCTGTCGAGTTCATTCTCTAGATCCCTTAGCTGAAAGCGCTCCGCCAGTGCGCGCAGGGCATCGACCTGCGTGCGCAAGGCAGGGTAAGCGGCGCGCGCCGCGTCGAGCTGTTCGACCACGCCTTGCACGTAGCCCACGTCGAGATGCGCGCGTATGCGTTGCAGCACCGGCTCGGGCAGCGCGACCCGTGACTCGGTGCGTACGGGGCCCGCGGGGTCGGCAAGGGCCGGCACGGGCGAGGCGATCCACTCGATGGCCAGCAGTTGCGCGAGTTTGTCGAGCAGCACGTTCACCTGCAACGGCTTCACGAGATAGCCGGCACAGCCGGTGGCGCTGGCGCGTTCGCGGTCGTCGGCGAACGCATTGGCCGAAAGCAGCACGATGGGCGCGCTCGACAACTGGTTTTCGCCGATGAGCCGGCTCGTCTCATAGCCGTCCATGAGCGGCATCGAAATGTCCATGATGATGGCGTCCGCCGCGTGCGTGCCGAGCCAGCGTAACGCTTCGGGGCCGCTTGCCGCTTCGGCTACGTCGAAGCCGAGCGGCGTGAGGAACTGCGCGACGATGCCGCGCTGGTCCGCCAGATCGTCCACCACGAGAATCGTGCGGCGTGCGCCCACGTAGCCCTGAATGGCGGCGAGTTCGGTGCGCGCGTCTGCCGCGCTGTGTACCGCGGGCGCAAACAGCTTCACTACGAAACGCGTGCCGCGGCCCACTTCGCTGTCCACTTCGAGGCTGCCGCCTAGCGCGTGAGTCAGCAGGCGGCAGATCGTGAGGCCGAGCCCCGCGCCGTGATCGTGCGCGTGCGCCGCTTCGCCGCGCTCGAAAGGCAGGAAGAGCCGTTCCATTTCGGCGGCGGGAATGCCGGGGCCGGTATCGACCACCTCGAATTTCAGCGTATCGAGCGCGTGGCTCACGCGCAGCGTGACGGTGCCCGCAGACGTAAAGCGGATGGCGTTACCGATCAGATTGGTGAGAATCTGCCCCATGCACTTCTGGTCGGACTTCACCGTGGCGGGCAGCCGCCCGATGGTCTGCACCTCGAACGACAACGCCTTTTCCAGCGCCTGCGGGCGCAGCATGGAGGTAACGTGCGCAACGAAATCGGCCAGCGGCACTTTCGTGATGTTCAGTTGCAGCTTGCCGGCCTCGATGCGTGCCACGTCGAGCAACCCGTCCACCAGCGCAAGCAGGTGCTCGCCGCTGCGGTGGATCGTGCGCACGGCGTTGTAGCGCAACGGCGAGAGTTCGTCTTTCGCCTGTAGCAGCAATTGCGCGTAGCCGAGGATGCTGTTGAGCGGCGTGCGCAGTTCGTGACTGAGGCCGGAGACGTAGCGGCTCTTCGCCTGGTTGGCCGATTCGGCGGCGGCCGTCGCACGCTTGAGTGCCGCGTCGGTTTTCTGGTGCGCGTCGATTTCCTGCATCAACAGCTCGTTCTGCCGTTGCGATTCTTCCTGCGTGACGCGCCGACTTTCACGCTCCAGCACAAACCACCAGGCCGCGATGCAGCCCACGAGCGAAAGCGCGAAAAAGATTTTGAGGAAACTGCCGGCAATGGCCTGGCCCGCGGGTGAATCGGCAGTGGCCAGCGACGTGATGCTCTGCGACCAGATCAGATAGAGCACGCTCGCAAGCACGGTGAGCATCGCGACCACGAGGCTCGCGTAGTGCACGAGGCGCAGCGCGGAGGGGCCCAGCCGCGCGCGCGGAAACACACGGTGCAAGGCGAGATCGACCTGCGTGGCGAGGCGCGCGTGCGGCTTGCAGCGGTCGTGGCAGCGCGAATCGAGCGAGCAGCAGAGGGAGCAGATGGTGCCGCCGTAAGCGGGGCAATACGCGGTATCGTCGGGTTCGAAGGTGTTTTCGCAGATCGCGCAGCGCAACGACGTTGCATCGCCCGTGGGCTGCGCGGCACGTGCCAGGTAATAGCGCCCTCGCGTGGCGATGGCGAGCACCGGGGCACAGACGAACGCCACGCCGAATGCGATGAACGACGACATGGCCTCGCCCAGCGCGCCGAACGCGCCGCCGTGCGCCAGCATGCCGACGGCTGCGGCGATGAGCATGGCGCCCACGCCAACCGGATTGACGTCGTAGAGATGCGCGCGTTTGAACTCGATGTAGCGCGGGCTGTAGCCGAGCGGCTTGTTGATGACGAGATCGGCGAACAGCGCGCCGACCCATGCGATCGCCACGTTGGCATACAGCGAGAGCACCTTGCCGATGGCGTCGAACACGCCCATTTCGACGAGCAGCAGCGCAATCATGACGTTGAAGACGAGCCACACCACGCGCCCGGGGTGACTGTGCGTGAGACGCGCAAAGAAGTTAGACCACGCGAGCGAGCCCGCATACGCGTTCGTCACGTTGATCTTCAGCTGCGAAACGATGACGAACAACGTCATGGCGGGAACCGCCCAGTTGGCGAGGCCCATGCGGTCGAGCAACTGGTGATAGGCGACCAGATACATCTGCGTGGGCTGCGCGGCATGCGCGATATCCACTTCGTGCTGGATCGCGACGAACGCTAGAAAGGCGCCGCCCAGCATCTTGAGCGCGCCCGGCACGATCCAGCCGGGCCCGGCGGAAAGCAGCGCGAGCCACCAGCGCGCGCGGTTCTTTTCGGTAAGCGGCGGCAGGAAGCGCAGGTAGTCCACCTGTTCGCCCACCTGCACGATCAACGCGAACACCACGGTAGCGGCCTGGCCGAAGGCGATGAGGCTGAATGCGCGGCCCTGCGGAGCAAAGCCCGCGAACGTGGTCCATTCGGCGACGAGGCCCGGCTGGTGCCACAGCACCGCGGCGTAGGGCAGCACGAACAGCACGAGCCAGAGCGGCTGCGTCCAGCTTTGCAGACGATTGATGAGCGTGATGCCGAACATCACGATCGGAATCACGACGAGCGAACTCAGCACGTACGCGACGGCGAGCGATATATGGAAGTACAGCTGTAGCGCGAGCGCCATGATCGCGGCTTCGAGCGCGAAAAAAATAAACGTGAAGATCGCGTAAAAGAGCGACGTGACAGTGGAGCCGATATAGCCGAAGCCCGCACCGCGCGTGAGCAGGTCCATGTCCACGCCGTAGCGCGCCGCGTAATAGCTGATGGGCAGGCTCGTCAGATAGATCAGCACCGACACGGCCGCGATGGCCCAGAACGCGTTCGTGAACCCGTAGTTGATGACGAGGCTGCCGCCAATCGCTTCGAGCACGAGAAACGATACCGCGCCGATCGCCGTATTCGCGACGCGCAATTCCGACCAGCGGCGAAACGAACGCGGCGTGAAGCGCAGCGCGTAGTCTTCGAGCGTTTCGTCGCCTACCCACGCGTTGTAGTCGCGCCGAACCTTGACGATGCGCTGCGTGCCGGGCGTGTGTACTGAACTCTGGTGCATCTGGGACATGAAGATGATCCGGATTGGTGCCGGACAGTGCCGCATGGGCCGGCAAGCGGCAGGAGCCATGCCCAGAGCAAATTACATTCCAGTGCGATAGCAGGGAATACGTCAATCGACGTATTTCGATCGCCAATTTGGCTTCCTACATTGCGTCCAACCCTCGAAACCCGTCCGCGGCACGTGCGCTGCGGGCCCACGACAAGGAGAACGTGATGTCCGCAGACGATCGAATCGACGACGACGCCAACGCCAACATGCCCTCGCCGGTGCGCCGGCGCCTGCTGAGCGGCCTCGCCGCGGCCCCGCTCATGGCGCTCGGCCTGCCGCGCACCTCGTTCGCGCAGGTGCCGCCCACGGCGAAGGTGAACACGACGCACCTCGCCGTGACCGACACCACGGTGACCGTCGGCCAGTTGCACTCGGCAACGGGCACGATGGCCATTTCGGAAACGGGCTCCATCCAGGCGGAGCGGCTCGCCATCGAACAGATCAACGCGATGGGTGGAGTGCTGGGGCGCAAGATCCAGATCATCCAGGAAGACGGTGCGTCCGACTGGCCGACCTTCGCGGAGAAGTCGAAGAAGCTGCTCGAAAACGATCACGTGGCGGCCGTGTTCGGCTGCTGGACTTCGGCCTCGCGCAAGGCCGTGCTGCCCATCTTCGAGAAAGACAACGGGCTGCTCTACTACCCCACGTTCTACGAGGGCCTCGAACAGTCGAAGAACGTCTTCTATACGGGCCAGGAAGCCACCCAGCAGATTCTCTGGGCGCTCGACTGGGCATCGAACACGAAGAAGGCCAAGACGTTCTTCCTGATCGGCTCGGACTACATCTGGCCGCGCACCTCGAACAAGATCGCGCGCCGCCACATCGAACAGCATCTGCACGCGAAGGTGGTGGGCGAGGAGTATTACCCGCTCGGCACCACCGAATTCAATTCGCTCATGAACAAGATCAAGCTCGCACGCCCCGACTGCATCTTCGCAACGGTGGTGGGCGGCTCGAACGTGGCGTTCTACAAGCAGTTGAAGGCCGCGGGCATTACGCCGCAGAAGCAGTTCCTGCTCACGCTTTCCGTGACGGAGGACGAAGTGCTCGGCATTGGCGGCGACAACTTCGCGGGCTTCTATTCGTCGATGAAGTATTTCGAGTCACTCGATAACGACAACAACAAGAAGTTCGTGGCGGCATTCAAGGGGCGCTACGGCCCGAAGTCCGTGATCGGCGACGTGACGCAGGCCGCGTACCTGGGCCCCTGGATCTGGAAGGCGGCCTGCGAGCGCGCCGGCAGCTTCGACGTGGACAAGGTGGTGGCGGCGTCCGCGGGCATCGAGCTGCCCAACGCGCCGCAGGGCTACGCGAAGGTGGACGCGAACCACCACCTGTGGAGCCGGTCGCTGATCGGCGAAGGGCAGGCGGACGGGCAGTTCAAGGTGGTGGCGCAATCGGCCCAGCCGATTCAGCCCAATCCGTTCCCGAAGGGCTACATGTAATCCCGCAACCCGGCACTGCGCGGCGGCCGTGCGCCGTCGCGCGAGGAGCGTTCGATGTCCGCAACCGACATTCTCAACATCACGCTGATGCAGGGCTTCGCCGGTCTGAGCCTCTTCAGCGTCCTGCTTCTGATGGGGCTGGGGCTCGCCGTGATCTTCGGCCAGATGGGCGTCATCAACATGGCGCACGGCGAGTTCATGACCATCGGCGCTTACACGGTCTACATGTTCTCGTGGTTCGCGCAGAACGTGTGGCACGCGTTCACGCCGGTCTACTTCTTCTTCGCCATCGTGGCGGCCTTCGTGCTGGCGTTCGCGGTGGGCTGGCTCGCCGAATGGGCGTTGATTCGCCATCTCTACCGGCGCCCGCTCGACACGCTGCTCGCCACCTGGGGCTTGAGCCTCGGCATGCAGCAGGTGTTTCGCTCCACCTTCGGTCCCAAGGAAGTGAGTCCCGCGCTGCCTGACTGGCTGATGGGCTCGTGGGAACCGGCGCCGGGTCTCGACATTCCGGTGAGCGGCATGTTCGTGATGGGTCTTGCGCTCATCATGACGGGCGGCCTGCTGCTCGCGCTGTACCGCTCGCGTTGGGGGCTGCGCGTGCGCGCCACCGTGGCTAACCGGCCCATGGCGAACGCGGCGGGCATCAACACGCGCCGTACCGACCGCATGACGTTCGCCATTGGCTGCGGTATTGCGGGCGTGGCGGGCGCGGCGTTCACGGCGATCGGCTCGACCGGGCCGACGAGCGGCTCGCTCTACATCGTCGATTCGTTTCTCGTGGTCACGTTCGGCGGCGCGGCGAGTTTGCTCGGCACCGTGGCGTCGGCATTCGGCATCGCGCAGATGCAGTCGATCAGCGAGTTCTTTCTCTCGGGGTCGATTGCGCGCGTGCTCACGCTGCTGACGGTCGTGGTCATTCTGATGCTGCGCCCGCAGGGGCTATTCGCTTCGAAAGTGCGGCGCGCGTGAGCCCAGAGTGGTCCTTGCTGCACCGGGGCCTTCACCGATTTACTTGTACGGAGAGAGGGACATGGAACCCATCCAACCTACAGCGGGAGGCGTATCGAGCGCAGGTGCCCCGTCTGCCCGGCCCGGTCCGGCACACGACGGCTGGCGCGCAATGGCGGCGCGGCTCGATGCGTCGGGCTATGCCGGCATCGTGATACTCGCGCTGCTCATCGTGGTCGTTTTTCCGCTTGCACTCGACACGTTCCGCCTGAATCTGATGGGCAAGTACCTGACGTACGCGTTCGTTGCGGTCGGCCTCGTGATCGCATGGGGCTACGGCGGCGTGCTGAGCCTCGGGCAAGGCGTGTTCTTCGGGCTGGGCGGCTATGCCATGGCGATGTTCCTCAAACTCGAAGCGTCCGACCCTGTGGCCACGCGCACGCAGACCACACCGGGCATTCCCGACTTCATGGACTGGAATCAGGTCACTGCATTACCCGTGTGGTGGAAGCCGTTTCACTCGCTGCCGTTCTCGATTCTCGCGGTGCTCGTGGTGCCCACGGCGCTCGCGTTCGTGATCGGCTACGCGATGTTCAAGCGGCGCGTGGGCGGCGTGTATTTCGCGATCATCACGCAGGCGGTGGCGCTCATTCTTTCGGTGCTCATCATCGGGCAGCAGGGCTATACGGGCGGCGTGAACGGCATTACCGACCTGCGCACGCTGCTGGGCTGGGACATCCGCACGGACCACGCCAAGCTCGCGCTGTACTTCGTCAACGCAGCGCTTCTGATCGGTGCGCTGCTGGCCTGCCGCTGGGTGCAGCGCGGCAAGCTGGGCACGCTGCTGCTCGCCATGCGCGACAAGGAAGACCGCGTGCGCTTTTCGGGCTACGACGTAGCGATGTTCAAGGTCTTCGCGTTCTGTTTCGCAGCGCTGCTGGCTGCGATTGGCGGCGCGATGTTCACGCTACAGGTGGGCTTCATGTCGCCGTCGTTCGTGGGCATCGTGCCTTCGATCGAGATGGTGATCTATGCGGCGGTGGGCGGGCGCATGTCGCTGGTGGGCGCCGTGTACGGCGCGATTCTCGTCAACCTCGGCAAGAGCTGGTTTTCCGAGAGCTTTCCGAACCTCTGGCTCTATCTGATGGCCGCCATGTTCATTGGCGTCGTGATGGTCTTTCCGAACGGCCTCGCGGGGCTCTACGAAGAGCACGTGAGACCGCGCGTGCGGCGGCTGCTCGGCGCGGAAAACAAGGAGGGGTGAGTCATGAGCAATACCGATTTTCTGCTGGCCATCGAAGACCTGACCGTATCGTTCGACGGCTTCAAGGCCATCGATTCGCTGAACCTCTATATCGAGTCCGGCGAGCTGCGTGTGGTGATCGGGCCGAACGGTGCGGGCAAGACTACGTTGCTCGATCTGATCTGTGGCAAGACGAAGGAAACGGCGGGCAGCATCAAGTTTCGCAACGAGGAGATCACGAAGCTCGCGGAGTTTCGCCGCGTGCGCAAGGGCATTGGGCGCAAGTTCCAGACGCCTTCCATCTACGAAAACCTTACCGTGGCGCAGAACCTGGAGGTGTCGTTTCCGCGCGGACGGTCGGTGTTCGGTGCCCTCGCCTACCGCGCGGACCACGAAGTGACTGACCGCGTCTGCACCGTGGCAGAGGAAATCGGTCTTGCGGAGTCGCTCGACCTTGAAGCTGGCCTGCTTTCGCACGGTCAGAAGCAATGGCTCGAAATCGGCATGCTGCTCATGCAGGATCCCGAACTGTTGATGCTCGATGAGCCGATTGCGGGCATGAGCGTACGAGAGCGCGAACTGACAGCCGAATTGCTGGACCGCATCTGCCGCAACCGCTCCATGATCGTGATCGAACACGACATGGCGTTCGTGGAACGCATCGCCCACAAAGTCACGGTGATGCATCAGGGCAAGATTCTCGCGGAAGGGCCTATGGCGCAGGTGCAGGCCGACCCGCGCGTGATCGATGTCTATCTTGGCCACTGACGCGGCATTAAACGGAGGACAGATCATGCTCGAAGTAGACGACCTTGTTGTGAGCTATGGCCAGAGCGAGGTGCTGCACGGTATCGACTTTTCCGTTGGCAAGGGCGAAAGCGTGGCGGTAATGGGCCGCAACGGTATGGGCAAGACGACGCTCTTCAAGGCGCTGATCGGCATGCTGCCCGCCAATCGCGGCACGGTGCGCGTGAGCGGTGCGGACGTGTCGAAAGACGAGAGCTATCGCCGTGTGGCCAAAGGCATTGGTTACGTGCCCCAGGGGCGGCAGATTTTCGCGTCGCTCACGGTGGAGGAGAACATTCGGACAGGTCTCGAAAACGCGGTGAGCCAGCACGTGCCCGACGACCTCTACGCGCTTTTTCCCGTGCTGTTCGACATGCGCAGACGCAAGGGCGGCAATCTCTCGGGCGGTCAGCAGCAGCAGCTCGCCATTGCACGCGCCCTCGCCACCGACCCGAAGGTGTTGCTGCTCGACGAGCCCACCGAAGGCATTCAGCCGTCGGTCATCAAGGACATCGCGAAGGCTCTGAACCAGATTCGCGCGACGCGAGACATCGCGATCGTCGTTTCGGAACAGGTGTTGAGCTTCGCCTTGGATGTGGCCGACCGGCTGTTCGTGATCGAAGGCGGGCGCTTCGTGCATCAGAGCACACGCGACGCCGGGGACACGGGTCGCATACGCGAATACCTCTCTGTTTAGCCCCTAACACGTACTTGGATCAAGGAGTGAACGCAATGGCTGAAACGCTCATCAAGGTCGATCTGAACCAGTCCGCCTATGAAAACGAACAGGTTCACAACCGCTGGCACCCGGATATTCCGATGGCCTGCTGGGTGAACCCCGGCGACGATTTCATTCTGGAGACCTACGACTGGACCGGCGGCTTCATCAAGAACGACAACAGTGCCGACGACGTGCGCGATATCGATCTCTCGATCGTCCACTTTCTGTCCGGGCCCGTTGGCGTGCATGGCGCTGAGCCGGGCGACCTGCTCGTGGTCGATTTGCTCGACATCGGGGCGAAGGCGGACAGCCAGTGGGGTTTCAATGGCTTCTTCTCGAAGACGAATGGCGGCGGGTTCCTGACCGATCACTTTCCGCACGCACAGAAGTCCATCTGGGATTTCCACGGGCTCTATACGAGTTCGCGCCATGTTCCCGGCGTCAACTTCGCGGGGCTGATCCATCCGGGTTTGATCGGCTGCCTGCCGGATCCGAAGCTGCTCGAAACGTGGAACGCGCGCGAGACGGGGCTGATCGCGACGGCACCCGAACGCGTACCGCCGCTCGCGAATCCTCCGTTCGCCGCCACGGCACATATGGGCAAGCTGGCCGGCGAGGCACGCGACAAGGCCGCCGCCGAAGGTGCACGCACCGTGCCGCCGCGCGAGCACGGCGGCAATTGCGACATCAAGGACCTCTCGCGCGGCTCGAAGGTGTTTTTCCCTGTCTACGTGGATGGCGCCGGCCTTTCGGTGGGCGATCTGCATTTCAGCCAGGGCGACGGCGAGATCACGTTTTGCGGCGCGATCGAGATGGCCGGCTGGGTGCACATGCGCGTGAACCTGATCAAAGGCGGCGTGGAGAAATACGGCATTCGCAATCCCGTGTTCCAGCCAAGCCCGATCACGCCTGCCTACAACGACTATCTGATCTTCGAAGGCATTTCCGTAGACGAACAAGGCGGCCAGCACTATCTCGACGTGACAGTGGCGTATCGGCAGGCGTGCCTCAATGCCATCGAGTATCTGAAGAAGTTCGGCTATTCAGGGGCGCAGGCGTATTCCCTGCTGGGGTGCGCGCCGGTGCAGGGGCATATCAGCGGCGTAGTGGACATTCCGAATGCGTGCGCAACGCTGTGGCTGCCCACGCAAATCTTCGACTTCGACATCCGCCCGAACGCTCACGGACCGGTTCGTCACGTGCAGGGCGCAGTAGACATGCCGTGCTCGCCCGATCTCGTGCAGTCATAAACCGCTGATTGATTCGGAGCCCCGATATGCCGATCTACGACTTCGAGTGCGCGAGCTGTGGGCCGTTCGCCGTCATGCGACGCATCGCAGACCGCGATATGCCTTGCCGTTGCCCCGATTGCGGCGGCGAGGCGTCGCGCGTGGTGACCGCGCCGTCGCTCGCGTTGATGGCGGGCGCAAGCCGCATTGCGCATGCGACCAACGAGCGTGCAGCTCACGCGCCGCGCCAGTCCGCGGATGGGCCGTCGCTTCGACACAGGCCCGGCTGTAGTTGTTGCTCGGGCAGCCGCACACTGCTCGCCGGTGCGAGCGCGCAGACGTCGGCGGGGCTCAAGCGGCCGGCGGGGCGGCCGTGGATGATCAGCCACTAGCCAGGCACTTATCACTCAGCACGGGCCGTTGCAGCGGCCTGTGCATCCGTCTTCAAGGAGAACCGAGTCATGCGACATGGTGATATTTCGAGCAGCCGTGACTGCGTAGGCGTGGCGGTTGTCAACTACAAGATGCCGCGCCTGCACACGAAAGCCGAAGTGCTGGAGAACGCCCGCAAGATTGCCGACATGGTGGTCGGCATGAAACAGGGCCTGCCCGGCATGGACCTCGTGGTGTTTCCGGAATATTCCACGCACGGCATCATGTACGACCGCCAGGAGATGTTCGACACGGCGGCCACGATACCTGGAGAGGAAACCGAAATATTTTCGGCGGCGTGCCGCAAGGCCAACGTGTGGGGCGTATTTTCGCTGACCGGCGAGCGGCACGAAGCGCATCCGGACAAGGTGCCGTACAACACGCTGATCCTCGTCGACAACCACGGCGAGATCGTGCAAAAGTACCGCAAGATCATGCCGTGGACGCCGATAGAAGGCTGGTATCCCGGCGACCGTACTTACGTGACGGAAGGACCGAAGGGTATCAAGATCAGCCTCATCATCTGCGACGACGGCAACTATCCGGAAATCTGGCGCGATTGCGCGATGGGCGGCGCGGAGCTCATCGTGCGTTGCCAGGGCTATATGTACCCCGCGAAAGAGCAGCAGGTGATGGTCGCCAAGGCCATGGCGTGGATGAACAACACGTATGTCGCGGTGGCGAACGCGACCGGGTGGGACGGCGTGTATTCGTACTTCGGTCATTCGGCGATCGTCGGCTTCGACGGACGCACGCTGGGCGAGTGCGGCGAAGAAGAAATGGGCGTGCAGTATGCCGAACTATCGCTTGGCATGATTCGCGACGCGCGGCGCAACATGCAGTCGCAAAACCATCTGTATAAGCTGCTTCATCGCGGCTACACGGGAACGCTTCATTCCGGCGACTGCGCCGACGGCGTGGCCGCGTGCCCGTTCGGGTTCTATCGCAACTGGATCGAAGACCCCGAAGGCACGCGGCGCAAGGTGGAGGCGCTCACGCGTACCACGCCCGGCACGGCGGAGTGTCCGATAGAGGGCATCCCGCACGGCGAGTAGACCCTTGGCCTGCGCGGCTGCTCAACGCAGGCGCAGGTTTGTTGCGTGGGGAGAAGAGAGGGCGGATTTCCGGTGCCGGCCATGAACCGGTCGTTCGACACATCGACCACAATCGTCGACAATCGACGGACGAAACGAAGCAAAGTAAGCTCGTGACCGGTCATCGAACCCGATTCATTTTCATTAGCAGATGATAGAAATCAGCCAGCCGACGTTGCCTGCGCCCCCCCTTACCATTCGACTCTGAGGCCCACATCTATGACAACGGGACGCTATTTAATACGACAGGCCGAATCGGGTTATCCGCAATCGGAAAAGTAGAAAGCATCTACCACGACGAGATTCGTCGCATCAAGGCGCGGGATAACTGGACAATACCTAAGGAGCCGGGGTTCTGCGTTGACGGCGGAATCGTAACAGGCTCGTCGACCTACACAGAGGAAGTCAGTCAGTCCTTTTCACTGATGCCCGGGCGACCGTCGCGGCGCAGTCAGCCGCGTGAATCGAGGGGCCAAATGAGCTTTCCTTTTAGGCCCTGAGCCTCGGCCGATCAAATCGCAAACGCACGGCGGTCCTTCCCCGCAATCCAGCGTGGTTCTCGCCCCCTTCCGCTCCATGTTGCACCCGTCTTCGGATCGCGATATTTCACGGACAACGGGCCTTGCGTCCGGGGACCGCGCTTCGCGGCAAGGTCCCTTGCCGTGATTCCGAACTGCTCCATCAACTCGCGGATCGTCGAGATCGCTTGGGCACGTTCGGCTTGCATCGCGACATCAATGCGCGCGTTCAGTTCTCGCTACTCGGCCAGTAGCCGATCAGTGTCGCGGCGTCCGGTTCTCCCGTGCCGCCCGCCCTAACGTCCTCTATGCCGTCCTCATTTAGCCAGCGTGCACGAGCTGCGCGTCGCCTTCTGACGGCGCTTGCACCTCGACCCAGCCGTATGGGCCGTCCTTCGCGAAAGAGTCGATCAGAGCGCGGTTGTCACGCCAGTAGGCGCCCACCACGTCGACCCTATACGATACAAATTGCGCTTGCTGTGTGCGCGACCTCAATCGTGCTGCTACACGCTACAAGGCAGAGTGCCGATGCACAAAGCACATTCGTTGTAATCCGTCCAAACATATGTCCTTTTCCTTTTGCCGGCGGCTTCCGTACCGTTCGCGGTTACTCCACCATCGCAGCGGCCAGCTTTACCGCATCGTTGGCCTTGCGCGCCAGTGCCATGCCGACTAGTTCGAGCTGATAAGTGTACCGGCCCAGCACGACCTTTCTGAGGGCCGCGCCGATCGACATTCCAAACACAAAGGCGATCCCCCACAGCAGTAGGGTGTTTGTCCAATTGTCGGGAGCGAATCCTCGAAGGAAGGTGTCGTGCAGCCACGCGCGTCCTCGCGCGTCCTTGACATTTGTGATCGACCACAGCGCCGCGCTACTGCCAGAGACAGGCCCGACTGGAGCGTCGAGGCGCTTGACCTTAAGTTGAAGCCAGGCCTGGGCCCGCCCGAGAGTCGCCTCATCGTACTGCGCAAACTGCGCCACGTGCCGCTCGTCTTTTTCGATTTCGCGTTGGAACGTCTCAAGGGCGTGCGTCTTCCAGCGCAACAAGATCCATTCGTCGAAAAAGTGGGTCAGATTTAAATCGGCGTTGACACCTATGGAGGTAGTCCGAGGCAAGCGGGGTTATCGCGCGAGGCCACAGCCTGCCGAGCACCATCGACAACCTCATTTCAATGCCCCGCAGCGCCCAGTCTAGCTACCGATGAAATGTGTAACACCGCAATACACGACGGTGCGCCTCGGCACGCGCAAGTCCTTTAATTTCAATCGATTAGCTTGCTTTCCGGCACATCCCGAAACGCGCCGAAACACCCCCCGCTTTAAGGCTCGCTTAATTCTGGGCTGCGACTATGCATCCCATACCACCCCTGTTGAGCCGCCGGAGCATCGGCGGCGTTTTTTTATTCTCCTACGCGTGGCGGCCGCACGGCCCGTGCGGTGCCGTAAAGGGAAACGGCGATGATCGAAGATACGGTGTTCAAGCATCTACGCACGATGCTCAAGCGCGAGCACGCACTACCGGTCCAAAGCTGCCGCGTGTCGATGCCCGTGCAACGCCCTTGGGGGCGCACTTACCGGCTCGTCGAATGGACGATGCATAAGGATTCACCGTTCAACCGGTGTGTCGTACCGGCCGAGTTCACGGATACCGACATCGCGAGGCTCGTCGCGTCGCACGTGCCGGGGCGCGTGTACTTCGAGGAACTTAGCTGAAGCGAAGCCTATAGCGGTGCGACGCCGTGTCTAATGACGCGGCGCGCCGTTATCTGCTAGGCTGGCGGGCCAATCACCTCCGTTCCAACGTTTCTCGATGGATAACAACTTCAACGAGCGTGGCGTCATGATCACGCGCAACGGGCTGAGCGCGGGCGGCCAAATTTTTTCGTTGCGCGAGATTCAAGGCACGCGCGTCGAGACGATTCAAAAGAATAAGGTCCTGCCGCTCACGCTTTCGCTCGCGGGCGCAGGCGTCGCCATCGCCGGTGCGATAGGGTCTTCTGGCGCCGCGCTCACGCTGGGCGCGATGACGATCGTCGTCGGCCTCCTCGCTTGGACCACGCAAGACATCAAGCACCGGCTCATGGTCTCCACGCAAGGCGGCGATCGCGAAGCCCTCACGAGCCCCGATCTCGACTTCGTCAAACGCGTCGAGCAAGCGCTGCAAGACTCGCTCGCATCGATCCGCAGCACCGCCACTACGCAATAACGTCTCTGTCGGTCCAGCTCCGCTGCCTCGGTATCAAGGCGGCGGAGCGTTCTCGTTCACTCGAACGACAACCGTTTCACACGCCAAATCTTTTGCGCATACTCGTCGATCGTTCGATCGGACGAGAAACGGCCCATGCCCGCGACGTTCTCGATCGCGCTCGCGGTCCAGGCGCGAGGGTCTCGGAAGCGCGCATCGACGGCATCTTGAGCCGCTGCAAATGCCGCGAAATCCGCGAGCACCATATAGTGATCGCCCCAGTCCACCAGCGTGTGGAAGATATCCGAGAAGCGATGCGGATCGCCGTCGGAAAAGTACCCCGAGCGAATCTGATCGAGCGCGAGCCGCAATTCCGGATTGTGTTCGTAGATCTCGCGAGGCCGGTAACCGGATGCACGTAAAGCGCTGACGCTATCCGCCGTGTGACCGAAAATAAACATATTCTCGCGTCCCACAGCCTCGCAGATTTCGATGTTCGCTCCATCCATCGTGCCGATCGTCAACGCACCGTTCAACGCGAGCTTCATATTCCCGGTGCCGGACGCCTCGGTGCCCGCCATCGAAATTTGCTCCGACAGATCGGCGGCGGGAATCATCAGTTCGGCTACGCTCACGCCGTAATTCGGCACGAACACGACCTTCAAGAGATCGCCGATGGCGGGATCGTTATTGATCTTCTCGCTCACGTCGCCGATGAGTTTGATGATCGTCTTGGCCATCTTGTAAGCGGAAGCTGCCTTGCCGGCGAAAATGACGACGCGGGGCACCCAATCGTCGTTGGGCCGGGCCCGAATGCGGTTATACCGGACGACGACGTGCAACACGTTCAGCAGTTGCCGCTTGTACTCGTGAATCCGTTTCACTTGCAAGTCGAACAGCGCATCCGGGTGCACGGCACAACCGGTCTCGTGCAACAAGCGCTGCGCGAGCCGAATCTTGTTGCTCCGCTTGGCCGCCCGAAACTCCGACGTGAATGCCGGGTGGTCCTTGAACTCGCGCAGCTTCGCCAGCTCGAACAGATCCGTGCGCCAGCGCGTGCCGATATGCGAATCGATGAGCTTGGAAAGCGGCGGGTTCGCCTGCGAAAGCCACCGCCTCGGCGTAATGCCGTTGGTAACGTTCGTAAAGCGCTCGGGGAAAAAGCGGGCGAACTCGCTGAAGAACTCGCGCTCCATCAACTGCGAATGCAACTGAGAGACACCGTTGACCTTCTGGCTCGCGACGATCGCCAGGTGCGCCATGCGAACGCGACGCTGCCCGAACTCGTCGACGAGCGACACCCGCCGAATCACCTCGATGTCGTGTCCGAAGTGCTCGCTAGCCTCTTTCAGAAAATCGGCATTGATCTCGAAGATGATTTCGAGGTGCCGCGGCAGCAGGCGCGCCAACATGTCGACATCCCATGTTTCGAGCGCTTCGGGCATCAAGGTGTGATTCGTATATGAGAACACCTGATGCACCATCTTCCACGCGCGATCCCATGGCACGTGGTGGACATCCACGAGCAGCCGCATAAGTTCGGGAACCGCAAGGACGGGGTGCGTATCGTTCAAGTGGATCGCGACTTTTTCCGCGAAACGTCCGAACGTGCTATGCGTGCGCTGATAGCGGCGAATCAAATCTTGCATCGTCGCCGAGACGAAGAAGTACTCCTGGCGCAATCGCAATTCGCGGCCGGCCGGCGTCGAATCGTCGGGATACAGCAAACGCGAGACGTTCTCGGAATGCTCCTTCGCTTCGACGGCGCGACGATAGTCGCCCTGATTGAAGGCCGAGAGATCGAGCTCCTCGGTCGCCCTTGCCGACCAAAGCCGCAACGTGTTCGTCGCGCTCGTTCCGAAGCCCGGTATCACGGTGTCGAACGCCATCGCATTGACGTGCTCGGTATCGACCCATTCGGTATGTCCGTCGCGCACGATCGTACGCCCGCCGAAATGAACGATGTACTGCACCTCGGGACGAGGAAACTCCCACGGGTTGCCGGCACGCAGCCAATAGTCCGGCGTTTCGAGCTGTTCGCCGTCCACGATCTGCTGGCGGAACATGCCGTAATCGTAACGAATCCCGTAGCCGAATCCCGGGATGGCAAGCGTCGCCATCGAGTCGAGAAAACACGCGGCCAACCGGCCGAGGCCCCCGTTGCCGAGCGCCGCATCGGGCTCGAGATCGGTGACGGCCTCCATGTCGACGCCGAGACTCGCCAACGCCTCCTTCATCTGATCGTAGATGCCGAGCGCAAGCAGCGCGTTCGTGAACGTGCGGCCGATGAGAAACTCCATCGACAGGTAATAGACGCGTTTCACGTCCTGCTCGTATTGCTGTCGCGTGGTGGTCATCCAGCGAGCGACGAGCCGGTCGCGCACGGCAAGCGCCGCGGCATTGAGCCAGTCTTGCGGCCTGGCCGCGACGGCGTCTTTACCCACGCCGTACATCAACCGGTTAGAGATGGAGCGCCTAAGCGCGTCGACGGTACTGTTGAGCTGGTCGAACTCCAGATCGACGGCTGTCATCGAATTCCTCCTCGGGCAACGAGCGGCATGCGCCTTGCTGGCGAGCGGCCCCGGACGCCTACCGCGGATATATGCAGGTTACGCCATTTCGAGCGGATACGAAGCGCCCTCTTTGGCCCCGCTCCTCGCGCGTGCACGCGAGCCATGCACGCGAGCAACATTGGCACCCGAGCGCGCGCCGGCCTAGTATGCAAGCACAGCCGGCGTACATCGGAGATCGCTATGACAACCCAAACGAGCATCCATTCGGTCATCGGCATGCTTCACGCGCAAGAACTCTTGACCCTCTCGATCGTCCGAGCACTGCCACGCGAAGCGCGCTGCGCGATCGCCGACGAAATGAAGGCCCATGCCGAAGTGTCGACCCAGCCGCACGCGAGCGGTTCCGCACAACGCGACACGCTCGAGGCGTTCCACGCGAACGTGAAACGGCTCGCCATCGTGCTAGCGTCGCTGTCTTAGGACGCCAGCACGACGGGTGCCAGCCGAGGCTCGTGGGAAATGGCGCGAATCAGCGGGGCAGATAAGCGAGCGGATCGACGGGTTTGCCCGCGCGTCGAATCTCGAATTCGACCGTGCCGCGCCCGGAAGTGTCGGCACCCATTTGGGCGAGTTGCTGCCCCTGCTTGACGGTATCGCCTTCCTTGACGAAGACGTCTCCGTTGATCGCATAGCCGGTCACGACATCGCCGCCGTGTTTGACCACGACAAGCGTTTTATATCGATCGATACCGGTGCCGACGTAGATCACGCTGCCGTCGGCCGAAGCCTTGACGGCCTCGTCGGGGCGGCCCGTGATAAGGATGCCTTTGACGTTTCCGGCATCGCCCGTGAGGCGAACCACTTGCCCATACGCGGGCCAAGCCGGATGAACGATCACCGCGTCGCCACCGTTCGAACTAGCGCTTACGCCAGGCGGCGGCGCAACGCGCAGCACTTGCCCCGGGGTTAGCATGGCCGTGCGCGGCAGGTTGTTCCATTGGGCCAATTGGTCCGCGCTCTGACCGAACGCGCTAGCGATTCCGGGCAGCGTATCGCCGGGATTGACGCGATAAAATCCCGCCGGTACACGCGCGCTTTGCACAGTTTGCGACTGGGACTGCGATCCGAACGGGGATTGAAACCAATCCCCCGTCGCGCAGCCGCCCAAAACCGTTGCGCCGGTCAGCGCCACCGCAGCGCGCGCCCAAACGAGACGCTGTCGTGCTGGAATCACTCTCATTACCCTCGGCCCTCGATCGATACGATATTGCCTTTCTAAACCCGATCCATCGGCACCTGACAAACCGCTTGCGCCGGCGGACGGACGTTTCTCGTCTTTCACGATCGTACTTGCCGAGCATCGTACATGCTCGCGCCGAAAGACAAAACAAAACTGGCTCGCGCCCCCTTACGGGGGCAGCGAGCCAGCCGCATTTCAACCGATCGCTACCGTGTGACCTTGAGGGCGCGATCGCGTTCCGTCAGCGCGCGTCGAAGACCTAGCGGCCGAAATAGACCGACTGCGCTTGCGAGTTGTCCGTCGTACCCATCGGCCGCACCGCTGCCGGCGCACCCGACTGCGAGGTGCCGGCGGTCACGCCGCCGTAGCCCTGCTGCGAATTGACACGCTGCTCGGCCGCTTGGATGTCGTCCGGATAGTACGGGCTCCGAGCGCTCGGGTTATAGCCCGCTTGCTCCACATTGATCAGATCTTGCCGTACCTGGGCGCGCGTAACAGGACCGTTCTCTGCTGTTTGAGCGAAAGACGCGAGCGGAGCTGCCAGAGCGGAAGCCGCAACCACTGCATACACGAATGACTTCATGATCAACCTCCGTTTTTACTGGTTCGCCGCATGCGATGTGCCGCGGCGATTGATTCCAGTCTAGTCAGTCGATCACCTAGGGAAAACCATTAATTTGACGAAATTGAATTTCTGAAAAAGCAACAATCCCGCGAAATCGGCAAAGTTTCCTACGAAAATCGGGATCAATGGCGCGTTTTTTGCACATCGACCCCGACCTCTTACTTGCTGCTTACGCCCACGTGGCGTGGAAGCTGCCCTCACGGTCGATGCGTTCGAACGTATGCGCGCCGAAGAAGTCGCGCTGCGCTTGCACGAGATTCGCCGGCAGCCGCTCGGAGCGGTACGCGTCGAAATAAGCGATCGCCGAAGCGAACGCCGGTACCGGCACGCCGGCCTTGACGGCGGCAACCACGACATCGCGCAATGCCGATTGATAACGTTCGGCGATCTCGCGGAAATACGGATCGAGCAGCAAGTTAGCCAACGCGCGATCGTTCGAATAAGCGTCCGTGATCTTCTGAAGGAAGCGCGCCCGGATAATGCAGCCGGCCCGGAAGATCTTGGCGATACCGCCAAAGTCGAGATTCCATTTGTACTCTTCGGATGCGGCGCGCAACTGGGCGAAGCCTTGAGCGTAGGAAATCACCTTGCTGAAATACAGCGCCTGGCGCACGGCTTCGACGAAAGCGGTGCGATCGCCGGCAAACGGCGCCGCTTGCGGACCGGACAGCACCTTGCTCGCGGCGACGCGCTGCGACTTCAGCGACGACAGCACACGGGCGAACACCGATTCGGTAATGAGCGGCAGCGGCACGCCGAGGTCGAGCGCGTTTTGGCTCGTCCACTTGCCGGTGCCCTTCTGCGCGGCGCGATCGAGAATGACGTCGACGAGATCTTTGCCCGTCTCTTCGTCCCGTTTGCCGAAAATCTTCGCGGTGATATCGATGAGGTAGCTATCGAGCTCGCCTTCGTTCCACTCGGTGTAGACCTTGGCCAATTCGGCGTTCGCGAGCCCGGCCACTTGCTTGAGCACGGCATAGCTTTCGGCGATCAATTGCATATCGCCGTACTCGATGCCGTTGTGCACCATCTTGACGAAGTGACCGGCTCCGTCCGGGCCGATATAGGCCACGCAGGGCTCGCCGTCCGGCGCTTTCGCCGCAATTTGCGTCAGGATCGGTGCGACGAGTTCGTACGCGTCGCGCGGGCCGCCCGGCATGATCGCGGGGCCTTTGAGCGCGCCTTCCTCGCCGCCCGAGACGCCGGTGCCGATGAAATGCAGCCCCGCCTGGGCCAGCTCTTGATTGCGGCGGATCGTATCGGTGAACGGGGTGTTGCCGCCGTCGATGAGCACGTCGCCTTTATCGAGCAAAGGCTTGAGCGCCGCAATCGTGGCATCGGTCGCTTCGCCGGCCTTAACCATCAGCAAAATGCGACGGGGCTTTTCCAGCGAATCGACAAACTGCTCGAGCGAGTGTGCCGGCACGAGTTTCCGATCGGGGAACTGCGCAACGAGTTCGTCCGTCTTCTCGTGGCTGCGGTTGTAGACCGCGACCGTATAACCGCGGCTTTCGATGTTCAACGCAAGATTGCGGCCCATCACCGCAAGCCCGATGACGCCAATGGCTGGTTTGCCCATTTCTCGAATTCTCCAAGAGGCCGATGCGCACGGCGGATCGCGCCGCGCACGTCACGACGGTACGACCGTCAACGATAAGAAAACTAAAGGGCGACGCGCGCGGCCGCCTCGGCCAGCGCCTCGCCGCACGGCGCTTGAACTTTCAGCGAGAGCAGCGCATCGGCGCGCGTCACGCCGATATTGATCGCGGCAATCGGCGTGCCCGCCTTCGCGGCCCACATACAGAAGCGATAGCCGGAAAAAACCATCAACGACGAGCCCACCACGAGCATCGCATCCGCGGCTTCGAGCGCTTCGGAAGCCGCCTGAACCCGTTCGCGCGGGACGTTCTCGCCGAAAAAGACCACGTCGGGCTTGAGCATGCCGCCGCAATGCGGACACGTCGGCACGCGAAAAACATCCCATTCATCCCACTCGAGGTGCGCATCGCCGTCGGCCGAAACCGCTGCGCTCACATCGGCGAGGTCGGGATTATCGCGCAAGAGCCACGTTTGGATCTGCGCGCGCGCATATCGGCTGCCGCAATCGAGGCAGAGGACATCGTCGATACTGCCGTGCAGCTCCACCACGCCGGTGCTGCCGGCGCGTTGATGGAGCCCGTCGACGTTCTGTGTCACGAGACGAGCGATACGGCCTGCGGCGCCGAGTTGCGCCAGCGCGTCGTGCGCCGCATTCGGCCGAGCCTTGTCGAGCATCGGCCAACCGACCATGCTACGCGCCCAATAGCGGCGTCTTGCATGCTCCGAGTCGCGAAACGCCTGCCACTGAATCGGTTGCGCGCGCATCCAGTTGCCGTGCAGATCGCGATAGCCGGGAATACCCGACGCAACGCTGACGCCGGCGCCCGTCAGCACGAACAACCGTTTGTGTGTGGCGACGAATTCGCACAAAGCATCGAGCGCCGCATGGCCGGCGACGGGCTCGTGAGACGAAGGCTCGGTCAGTCGAATCGAAGTAGGCGATTCGGTCATGATGGACGGCGACTCCTCCAACAGCGCTAACGGTGCTCGCGGCGGTTGCGGCAGTGACGACCCAGCGTTCGCACCGGCACGGGCAGCGACGACGCGCATTCTACGCCGATCGAGGAGAACCTGCCGCCGCAGGGGGCGCCCGCGAGGGCATGGGAGGCACCGGTAGCGCGATATCGGATCGAGCGTCAGAGCTTCTCGCCGGCCAGCCGCGCTGCCAGAAAATCGATCAACAAGCGTGTTCGTGCCGGCATTTTGCGCGTGCGCAACCACACCGCGAACAACGGCAGCGGCGCCGGTTCGTGCTCGGGCAGCACGATGCTCACCCGCCCGGCCTCCAGCTCCGCCCGGATTTGCCAGAATGCGGCCAGCCCGATGCCTAAGCCCCCCATGACGGCGGCGTTGACGGCAGCGACCTGATCGCTTTCGAAGCGACCGGCCACATTCACCGATACCTCCTCGCCCGTGCGGGCGGTAAAGCTCCATCGATACGGGTTCGCCACGCCCGTTCGCACGACGCAGGCATGCGCTGCGAGCTCTTCGGGCATCTGTGGAGAGCCGTGCGCCGCAAGGTACGACGACGACGCGAACGCCACACGCCGCACGTCCGCCAGCTTGCGCGCGACCAAGCGTGAATCGGGCGAGGCGCCGATCCGCACGGTGACGTCGGCGCCGCTCGTCGCGGGATCGCTGAACTCGTCGTCGAGGGTCACGGACGCCGCGAGTTCCGGATGACGCTGCAAGAACTCGGCGACGAGCGGCACGACGAAGCGTGGCCCGAACAGGCTCGGCGCATTCACGCGCAACGTGCCGGTCAACCGCCGCGCGTCTTCCGCCAGCTCCGTTTGCGCGATTTCAAGGTCGGCGAGAATCGCCTTCACGCGCTGATAGAAGCGCTCGCCGGCCGCGCTCAGTCGCGACGTACGCGTCGTGCGCAAAACGAGCGTGGCGCCCATCTCACTCTCGAGCGTTTGCAATCCACGGCTCACGGCTTGAAGCGACCTGCCCACACGCCGCGCCGCGCCAGTCAGACTGCCCTCCTCCGCGATCGCCACGAAGGTTTCGAGTTCTCGCAACGATTGCATCGCTATTCTCCCGATTTCTTTGACTATCTCTCTACCAAAGCGCCGATTACTTAGATGAATCGAGAGAGTAGCATCGATCGCACTCTCTTTTCGGATGGGCGTTTCTATGGATATCTGTACGCAGCGCGCGACAACTCAATCGACAGCAGGTCGTAACAAAGTTCCGATCTTGCTGTTCGCTACGTTGGTAGGCGTGACGGTACTGCCGCTGTATGCATCGCAAGTCATGCTCGGCCCGCTCGACGCGTCGCTGCATCTGCGCGCGTGGACGACGCTCGTGACGGCCCTGACGATGCTCGGCTACGCGGTGGGGCTCGTGGTGCTCGTTCCGCTCGTCGATCGATTGCCGAATCGGCCGCTCATCGGCGCCACGCTCGCGGCCCAAGCCTGTTGCCTCGCCGTCGCTGCGCTCGCGCCGGCGCCTATCGTCTTTCTGGCGGCATCGTTCGCCATCGGCGTGACCGCGAGCGCGATTCAAATGCTCGTTCCTGCCGCTGCCGCCCTCGCCCCGGTCGAAGCGCGCGGCGCAGTGGTCGGCAACGTCATGAGCGGACTCATGCTCGGCATCTTGCTGTCGCGCCCGCTCGCCAGCGTGGCAACACGGGCACTCGGGTGGCGCGGATTCTTTATCGCCGACGCCGCACTGCTCGCGATCGTCGCCGCGTGTGCAGTGCCGCGCTTACCGCCGCTTCTGCCCGCGAGCAAACCGTCGTATCGCGCGCTGATTGCCTCGCTGGGTCAACTCGTCGTCTCCGTCGAAACGCTTCGGCGACATGCGCTCGACCAAGCATTGCTCATGATCGGCTTCAATATGTTTTGGACGAGCGTTGCCGTCGTACTGTCGCGCGCACCGTTCCATTGCAGCGCGGCGCAAATCGCGGCATTTGCGCTGGCGGGTGCCGGAGGCGCCGTGGCCGCCCCGATCGCAGGCCATGCAGCCGATCGGGGCCACGTGCGGCGTGCGAAACAAATCTCGCACTTGATCGCAATCTTCGCCATTGCGATAGCCGCGTTGGCCCTCACCGCACCGCTATCGCGCTCGGTGGCGATCGGCCTCGCCGCCGCAGCGGCGTTTCTCTTGGATGCCGGCGTCATCGCGGATCAAGCACTGGGCCGCCGCGCGATCAATCTGCTAGCACCGGCCTCGCGCGGACGCGTCAACGGCTTGTTTACCGGCTTATTCTTCATCGGCGGCGCACTTGGCGCAGCGCTCTCCGGCCCGACGCTTGCTTCGTTCGGATGGCTCGGCGTATGCGCCGTCTCGCTCGCCGCATTCGCCGCGGCCGCAGTCATACATCAGACGCATCGCAATCGAACGCCGGCCTGACTTCACGCATTCTTGCTTAGGAGAACAAAATGAACTGGACTCGCGCAAACATCAGATATAAGACCGTTCGTGTCGAAGGCTTGGATATCTTTTACCGCGAAGCAGGTCCGCACGATGCCCCCGTCTTGTTGTTGCTGCACGGCTTTCCTTCGTCGTCCCGGATGTACGAGACCCTGCTGCCCCCGCTTGCCGATCGTTTTCGCCTCATCGCTCCCGACTACCCGGGCTTCGGTCACAGCACGGCGTTATCGCCCAGCGAATTCGTCTATACATTCGATCGACTCGCCGACGTCATGACTCGGTTCGTCGATCGGCTGGAGCTCGAACGTTTTACGCTATTCGTCCAGGACTACGGTGGCCCGATCGGCTTTCGGATGGCGCACGCTCAGCCGGAGCGGATTCGTGCGATCGTCGTTCAAAACGCCGTTGCGCATGAAGAGGGGCTAGGGCCGCTTTGGGAAACACGTAAGGCGTTTTGGGCCGATCGGTCGCGGCACGAGGCCTCGTTGCGCAAGAATCTATTGTCGTTCGATGCGACACGGCTTCGGCACGTAGGCCATACCACGCATCCCGAGCGCTACGACCCGGACGCGTGGCACGACGAGTTCGCATTCTTATCGAGCGCCGGGCAGATCGACATTCAAACGGAACTCTTCTACGACTATCGAACGAACGTCGAGCGCTATCCGCACTGGCAGCGCTATATGCGCGAACACCAGCCGCCGATGCTCGTGCTTTGGGGCAAGCACGATCCTTCGTTCACAGTGGAAGGTGCGCATGCCTATCGGCGTGACGTACCGAACGCCGAGGTGCACTTGCTCGAGGCCGGTCACTTCGCACTCGACGAAGCCTGCGACGAAGTGGCCGCACATACGCGCCGCTTTTTGACGTCGCTCGACGAAACCGGCGCGTAACCAAGTCGTCGGTGCCGCGTTGCGGGGCGCATCCGACTTGACGCGTGCGCTCCCTCGCATTCAACGCGACGATTCGCCGGCTGCCCGCACAGCCGGCGGTTCGTTCCAGGCGCCGCTCGTTATAACTGCGGCGTCCGTGGCATCGCCGGGCAAGATCAGACGGTCGGGCACATGCGCTCGGTTACGCCTAACTGCAATGAAATAGAGCAGTGCGGGAACCGTAAGGCCGACGATCCATGAAATGTCCGCGCCACCGAGTGCATCGACGAGCGGGCCCGTATAGAAGCCCGTGGCGATGAACGGCATCTGCACGAGCACGCCGATCGCATAGACAACGAGCCCTGCGACATTGAAGCGGCCGTAACGTCCATTCGGATCGTAGAGCGCGGGGACGTCGTAACGTTCTTTCGTGACGCAATAGTAGTCGACGAGATTGATCGCGCTCCAAGGCGTGAAAAACGCGAGCAAAAACAAAATGAACGACGAGAATGCTTTCAAGAACGTATGCTGCCCCGCGAGCGCGAGCCACACGACGATCGAGAGCATGCCCACGATGCAGCCCGTGCGCACCGCGGCCGAGATGCTGCGTCTCCCTGCAAGCCCCGTGGCGATAGTCGCGACGGACATGACGCAGCCATAAGCGTTCAACGTGGTCGCCGTCAGCTTGCCCAGCGCAATCGCGAAATAAAGCAGCGCCGCGGTCACGCCGCCTCCGCCGAGACCGACGACGAAGGCCACCTCATGCCCGGCGAACGCTCGGCCCGCGAGCGCGGCGGCGAAAACGCCGAACGTCATCGATGCTTGCGACCCGATGACCGACCCTAACCAGACGGCCCAAAACGTGCGAAGCGCGGACGTTTCTCGCGGCAAGTAGCGCGAATAATCGGCGACGTATGGGCCGTACGCGATTTGCCACGACGCCGACAACGACATCGCCAACAAGAAGTTGGCCAACGTGAAGTGCCGGTTCGCGAGCAGCGCGGCCATATCGTGCTCGGCCAGCAAGCGAGCGAAAAGATAAGCGAACGCGACCACGCCGACGATGCTCATCAAGCGCCCCAAGCCATGAATGAGGCGATAGCCGAGCACGGCCGAGAGGAGCACGAGCGCCGCGAAAACGAGCACGCCCGCAGTAGGCGTGACGCCGCTCAACTGGGCGATCGCCTGCCCGGCCAGCACGGTACCGCCGGCCGAGAACCCCACATACATGAGGCACACGAGCACGAGCGGCAACGTGGCGCCCAATACGCCGAACTGAACGCGGCTCGAAATCATTTGCGGAAGCCCGAGCCTCGGGCCTTGCGCGCCATGCAGCGCCATCACGGCACCGCCCAGCACTTGGCCGGCGGCCAAGCCCACGAGTGACCAAAACACGTCGCCGCCCAGAACGACCGCTAACGCGCCCGTGACGATCGCCGTGATCTGTAGGTTCGCACCAAGCCAAAGCGTGAATTGACTGACCGGTCTGCCGTGCCGTTCCGAATCGGGGATGTAATCGATCGTGCGGCGTTCCGCGATAGACCGGTTCGAAGCGGATGGGGCAGGCGTGTTTGTCATGGCGCACGGCGTGGCGCGGCGGCCTCGCATCTGGGACGAAGCCAATCACCATACGCGTCGCAAAATTTCAGCGCAAGCGAGGCGCCGGCGACCGGGCACTCACGACCCCATGGATCATCCGCTCCATCTCCTTGACGATATCCGACAGCAACGAGGTGACGACCGCGAACTCGCGTCCGTAGGGACCGGCTCTGCCCGCGGAGATCCGCGCGTTGATCGCGACGATGTTCGCCTGCATCGAGATGCGCCCGAGCTGCTCCGCCAATTGTTCGTCGCGCTTCGAGGCAGCGCGTTCGACGTTGCGCATTTCGTTCTGGTAGCCGAGCGTGATAGTTTGCAAAAGTTCGAGAAGCGGCGACGCTTGCTCGACGAGCGCATCGGCTGCCGGCCCGGCATCGGATGAGCCGGCCGACGCCGAAGCAATCGCGCGCTGCGCATCTTCGATGAAGCGGCGAATCCGCTCGTCGGCACGATGCGAGCCGAAGTAGAGCTCGCGCAGTGCTTCGCAAAAGACGCCGGGCAAGCGATCGTTGCCGTCGACGAGATCGGCGTGCGTCTGCGCGAAGATCGACAAGCATTGTTTCGCGATTTCGCTCGCGGCATCGTGACCTTGCGCCGCCAACAGTACATGCAGCACGATCCGCTGCGACAGCATCCGCTGGCGGCCCGCGAGATTGATGAGTTCTCCGATCGTTTCGCCGGAAACGGCTTTGTCCTTGGGCGCGCGGCGCGTATCGTTCAGCGGCTGTTTGATCATGGCGAGACGCGATCGTCGATGCGATCGCTATAGCGTTGGCTTCTTACGTTGCGTCACGGTGAGTGCATACCTCGGATACCGTGACCGTGACGGGGCGTTCTCGTTCGCACGAGTTCTTAGCGAGGATCTCGCTCATCGACCAACGCAATAGCTATGCCATGCGCCGCGCATTGCACGCGCCTCGATACTTCAGAGCATTAGGAGGCGCACGGGCGGCCGCCGTTGTGCAAGCGCGCTATGCGCCTGTGCGCGATGCGACCGTCATGGTGCAGCAAGCACCGGCGCGGGGCGCCGCGCACCGCGACGCTTACAGCAGCGGACAAGGCGTCACGCTGTTGCCGAGTTGCGCACACATCCGCTCGTACTCGCATAGATAGGTGCGTTCGGCTTCGTCGAGCAAGTCCAAGTCGATGAGGTCCCAGTCGTAGCCGACCGCCACGATGTTTTCGAATTCGACTTTGCCGGGCTCGCGCTCGCTCGAATGCATGATGACGACGTTCTCGATTCGAACGCCGCCCTTGCCCGGCAAATAGATGCCCGGTTCGACGGAGATAACCGCGTTCGGCACGAGGCCGTATTTCGAATTGGGCGCGAACCGTACGCCGCCTTCATGGACGTGAATGCCGATACCGTGTCCCGTCCCATGATTGAAGTCGTAGCCGCTCGCTCGGCACACGTCGCGCACGGCTTCATCCACTTCGCCGCCCGTCAACTCGGCCGGGAAGCGCGTGACGAGCCCTTTGATGCACGCCTTCAGCGCGATCGTATAGATCTCGCGCTGCCACGGCTGCGGCTGCGTCTGCGCATCGGTCTTGCGCAGCACGACGCGCGTGCAGTCCGTCGCGAATCCGCCTTCGTAGTAGGCGCCGCTATCGAGCAGAACGAGTTCGCCCTCCTCGAGCGCGACGTCGGCGCTTGCCGCCGTATAGTGCGCGAGCGCGCTATGGGCGCCATGCGCGGCGATCGTCGTAAACGTCAGGCCCACCGCGCCGCGCGCGGCATAGGCATCGTTGATCTTACGAGCGAGATCGTATTCGGAGGGATGCTGCCCAGGCTCGCCATACTTGGCCCAACGCATCGTTTCCGCGATCGCGGCGCTGCTGCGCTTGAACGCCTCGCGAAAATGATCGAGCACCTGCGGCGTCTTCGATGCACGCATCGCCTCGACCGGGCTGAAGCTCGAGTGGCGCGCATGCGGCCACACGCGGCTCAGCGCATCGGGCATCGCGCAATTGACGAAGTCCTCGCCGTAGCAAATATGTTCGACGTCGAACAGCGCAAGGAAGCGCCCGAGCGCGGCCAGGTCGTTGCGGAATACTTGCAGTTTCGAATAAGCGTCGAGTTCGACCGGGCACGCGTCGCAGCCCTCGGGCAGATAGAGCGCGACTTGATCGCCGACGACGAACAAGTAACCCAAATGCGACGAGGCATTGGGCATGTGATAGCCGCGGCTATTGAGCAAATAGCCGATGTCGTCGGCCGCGCAAGTCAGCCAGCAAACACGCGCACCCGCATTGCCCAGGTGGCCGCGCAAACGATCGTTCAGTGCGGCGATGTTGCCGGCAACGGACGTACCGGTCAGCGATTCGGGGATTTCGAAAATCGGCCGGCTCACTTCCCAGCCCGGCAGGTCGATCGCGCGATCGATCTCGCGCGCGGAAAAGGCCGTCCAATGCAGTGCGTCGCGGCGCGTATCGTCGAATAGCCGGTCGCGTTGGCCCACGCTCACACGCAGCGCATCGTAGCCGACCGAGCGCACGACGTCGGCATGGCTTGACAGCCAGCGTGCCAGCGCCGACCAAATCGGCACGCCCAATTCGAGCTTTTCGAGTTGGACATACGCCTTATCGCATTGCGCCTCGGCTTGCAGGTGATAACGACCGTCGACGAAGAGCACGAAGCGCGGTACGCCGATGCGCGCGGCAGCCGCGGCGCTCAAGAAGATGCCGGAGCCCGCCGAGCCGTCGAAGCCCGATACGGCGTAGCGCTGACTATTTTGGCGCGGCACGTATTCGCTGATGAATTCGTCTTGCGACGTGACCACGAGCGCGTCGAGCCTGAGCCGCTCCATGAGTACGCCAAGCCGGGCCTGGACATCGGCCACCGAAGTCTCGTAAGTCGGAAGATCGGAAAAATTGTATTGAAGTCGATCGATCATCGGATTCGCTCGTTCGGTCTATGCTTGCAGCGATTTCGCTTGCCCCCGTCATGAAAACTACCGTTGTGACGAATTTACGTCAAGCTAAAATTTTGGTGCCACTAAAAAATTGCGCCGATGTGCCATGTGAGCGCTAGTGTCTAAATGAGCGCGGTACAATGCGCGCACGTTGCTGCCCGGCTGCTTCTCTCCGCGCCGATCCGCGTCGAGAAGCAGCGTGCTTGTCGTGCCGTGCGAAACGCTCGCCGGATCGACGACGCGCGGCGATCTCCTCCAATATCGAGGATTCATGGATTCGGATATCAATCACATTGGCCAGCGCATTCGGCGGCTGCGCCGAGAATCGAAAATGACGTTGCTTGAAGTGGCGACCGCATCGAGCTTGTCGGTGGGGTTCTTGTCTCAAGTCGAGCGCAACTTGACCGGCATTTCGATCTCGTCGCTCGTGAATGTGGCCAAAGCGCTGAACGTGCCGCTCGGTACGTTGCTCGAACATCCCCGCCAAGCGCAGCCCGATTCGCATGAGGGCCGGCGCGAGTCGTATCAAGTGGGCCCGATGCGGCAGAAATACGAGCGCCTTTCCACGACGTTCAACGGTAGCCTGCTCAATGCGGTCAAAGTGCAGATGATGGAAGGCTACAGTTCCGAATGGGTCGCCCATAGCGGCGACGAATTCGTCTACGTGCTCTCCGGCAAAGTGCGCTATACGCTGCGCAAGAAGGACTACGAACTGACCGCGGGCGATTCGCTGCATTTCGATGCGCAGCACCGGCATCGCGTCGTCAACGTCGGCCCCGGGCCGGCGGAACTCATTGCCGTCGGCACGTTGCCGCTGTTCGACGACGGCCATGCGGAGTTCGAACCGCTCTCGCGCGCGCCTAGAAGCCGCGGCACGGCGGCGGTCAAGAAGACGACGGCCGCAGCAGCCCCAGCGGTAGCGCCAGCCGAGCCGGCAAAGACGCGCTCGGTCCGCAAACCGAGCGGGACGAAAGGCGCGACGGTCAAAAAGACGACGCGCTAAAAGACGCGTTGGGCGCGCGGTGAAACCGCTTTAGCGCGATGAGGACAGCGCCGCGCGTCGCGCGCGCGCCTCGCCGCCCGCGAAGTGCTGGAGCACGATCACCACGATCATCGCTGCGAGGATCGCGAGGGACGCCGAAATTCGATTCAGATTCAGCCCGCCTTGGGCAATCGGCTTGGTCAGCGTATCGCCTAGCGTTGCACCGAGCGGACGCGTCAACACATACGCCGCCCAAAACAATACCCCGATCGGCACTTTACGAGCCAAGCGCCATACGAGCGCGACCACCACGAGCAGGCCCGCGAACAGCAGTGCGCCGTGTTCGAAGCCGAGGCCCAAGTTGTCGGCGGCGAAATCGCCCAGCGCGGTACCGAGCGTATTCGAGACCAAGATGGTCACCCAATAGAAAATTTCGTCACGCGGATTCGCGATTCGGTCGTACTCGATTCGACCGCTAACCGCACGCCACGTCGCCAGCACGATCAAGACGCCGAGCAAGAGCAGTGCGGACGACAACACGTACCCGAAGCCCGCCGTGCGGTCGAGGAAGTCCGACGTCGTCGTGCCGACGGTCGTCGTCGCGACCACCACGGCCCAGTAGGCCGCCGGATGATAGCTGCGCGAGCGTACCTGAATCGCCAAGGTGACGACGAAGAACGCGAGAAACACCACGGTGGCGACCGCATAGCCCAATTGCAAGGTCATTGAAAGCGCGTCGCCGCCCGTCTCGCCTACGGTGGTTGCCAAAATCTTGACGATCCAAAACACGGCCGTGGCTTGCGGCACTTTACTGAGCCATACGTCGGTGCCGTCCTGTACGGCCATCGAGGTGCGTACTGTCATGTCTTGTTCTCCTGCATCGATGGAGGGTTGGTATTGCAAACGGGTCTCATTATCGTGGACGCTAGCTTAAGACTCGCTTAGCCAGCATTGCACGCGCCAGATGCCCGACGTGCGCCCGTCCGCTCGCTTTCGATAGCCTTTCGCGCGCGGCGCGCTACCATGTCGACCGGCCGAACGGCACCTCGCAAGGTATGCCCAACGCGTAGATGCCGATCGGTTTTTGCCCAGACACGTAACGATTAACGGAGACGAGCCGATGCAAGACGAAACGCCCAAAGTCGCGCCCCATCCCGAACCGCAATCGGATCACGCGGACCGGCCAACGAACCCGGAACGCCGCCGTGTACTGGGCGGTCTCGCCGCCGTCGGCATGGGGCTTGCATTGCCCGCATGCAGCACACCGGCCAGCCGCGCGGCGCAGCGCGAAAGCGCCGTCACGCGAACGGCGGAAGACGAGAAGCTCGATGTCGCCCTGCGGGCGCGGGTCCGCCAGATCGTCGTGATTTATGCGGAAAACCGCAGCTTCGCCAATCTCTACGGTAATTTCCCGGGCGTACGCGATCCGCTCGATGGGCTCGCCGCACAGGCTCCTTTACAGTTGGATCGAGACGGTAAAACCCCGCTGCCGTATTTGCCGAAGATCTGGGGCGGTCTCGTGCCGCAAGCCCAACAGGTCGGCATGACGCGCTACATGATCGGCGAGCAAGACATCACGCGCTTGCCGAACCGGCCGTTCATCGTCTCCGATGCGCGCGGCAAGCCGTTGCCCAACGCCGTAATCACGCGCGACCTATGGCATCGCTTCTATCAAAACCAGATGCAAATCAACGGCGGACGCAACGACCAATTCGTCGCGTGGGCCGACTCGGGCGCGCTCGTCATGGGGCATTACCGCAATTCGGCACAAACGCTCAAGCTTTGGAATTTGGCGCAGCAATATACGTTGTGCGACAACTTTTTCATGGCCGCGTTCGGCGGGTCTTGGCTCAATCACATCTTTTTGATCTCCGCGCAGGCCCCCTTCTACCCCGACATCGCGACGAGCCCCGCCAAGGATCTCGTCTCCGTGCTCGAGGGCGACGACCCGCTCGGCACGCGCCTCAAACTCGCGCCAGGTGCGGGGCCGTCCGCGCTCGACGGCCCGCCGAAGTTCGCGCGCGACGGACTCTTCACGCCGGACGGTTATGCCGTCAACACGATGGCGCCGCCCTATCAACCGAGCTTCGTCGCACCGGCGCCGGGCGGCGACGCCTCGCTGGCCGATCCCTCGAACGTTCGCGTCATGCCGCCGCAACGCTACGCCACGATCGGCGATCGCCTATCGGCCAAAGGGGTCGACTGGGCGTGGTACAGCGGCGCTTGGCAATATGCGCTCGAGCATCGAGAAACCGGCATGACGCCGGATTTTCAGTACCACCACCAACCGTTCAACTATTTTTCGAATTACGCGCCGGGCACGGATGCGCGCGCAAGGCATCTGCGCGACGCCGGCATTGGCGACGACGCCTCGACGAACCGCTTCATCGCCGACATCGATGCGGGCCGCTTACCTGCCGTTTCGTTCTATAAGCCGCAAGGCAATCTGAACATGCACGCGGGCTATGCCGATATCGAATCGGGCGACAAGCACATCGCGAATGTGATCGACCATATTCGCAACGGACCGCAATGGGCCGGCACGGTCATCGTCATGACGCATGACGAAAACGGTGGATGGTGGGACCCCGTGGCGCCGCCGCAAGGCGATCGCTGGGGGCCCGGCTCGCGCATTCCGGCGCTCGTGATCGCCCCCTTCGCCAAGAAGGGGTTCGTCGACCACACGTTCTACGACACGAACTCGATACTTCGATTCATCGATCGCGTCCACGCGCTCGCGCCGCTCGACGGCGTGGCCGCGCGAAATCGCGCTTTCCTCGCGCGCGGCGAGACGCCGCCCGGCGACTTGACGGCCGCGCTCGATTTGGCCTGAACGGTGGGTAGCCGGGCTGCACTTGTCGGTCGATACGCGCGGGGCGCCGTCATCGCGGCATGCCCGCGCTATTCGCCGATCGCGTGCATAACGATGTCTCGTCGATGAGGCTGCCGGCGATGTTCGAAGAGATAGATGCCCTGCCAGGTACCCAGTACGAGCGCCCCCGCATCGATCGGGATCGACAATTGAACTTGCGTCAACGCGGTGCGCAAATGAGCGGGCATGTCGTCCGGGCCTTCCGTGTCGTGCTCGTAGCGCTGCGCATCCTCGGGCGCGACCGCGTCGAAGTAGCGTTCGAGGTCTCGCCGAACGGAAGGGTCGGCGTTCTCTTGGATCAGCAGCGACGCCGACGTATGCCGGCAAAACAACGTGACGAGACCCGTCTCGATCGATTGCCGCGCGACGAACTCGCGCACCTCCGAAGTGATTTCGACGAGGCCGCGTCCACGTACGTCGACTCGCAAATGTTCAAGCGATTGGCGCATGAGTGTTCCTTGGTTGCGATGGGGCGTTTTCGCCGCCGACTCAAAGACGCAAGCATAGGTCATGCACGCAGGAGTAGGTGCCGCCGCTTGCGCCCATGCCCCGTGTCATAATCGGCCGCATCCTCGGTCGCATTGGGATCGCCCTTGAAAGAGCTCAGCGTCAGCCTGGAGCGTCTGGCCGATTTCGACGAAATCGTCGATGTGCGCACGCCGCTCGAATTCGCCGAGGACCGCATCCCCGGGGCGATCAACGCGCCCGTGCTGGAAAACGAGGAGCGCGTCGTCGTCGGCACACTCTATGTGCAGACGTCGGCATTCGAAGCCACGCGCGTGGGTGCGGCGATGGTGGCGCGCAATATTGCAAGGCATCTAGAGACGACCTTCGCGGACCGTCCCCGCGGCTGGCGGCCGCTCGTCTATTGCTGGCGCGGCGGCAAGCGCTCCGAATCGCTGGCGGTCTGGCTGAACTTGATGGGCTGGCAAGCGCGCCGGCTCGAGGGCGGCTACAAAACGTATCGGCGGTCGGTGCTCGATGCCCTCGCGGCACTACCGCCACGGTTCGAATACATCGTACTCACGGGCGCGACAGGCAGCGGAAAGACGCGTCTGCTTCGTGCTCTCGCGCACACCGGCGCGCAAGTCCTCGACTTAGAACGGCTCGCCGTGCATCGCGGTTCGCTGCTGGGCGCCGTTCAAGGGCAAGCGCAGCCGTCGCAAAAGGCCTTCGAGACTGGACTCGTCAATGCGCTGCGCGCCTTTTCTCCCGAGCGGCCCGTGTTCATCGAAGCGGAAAGCCGAACGATCGGCAAAGTGGCGTTGCCCGATGCGTTGCTCCACGCGATGCATCGCTCTCGCTGCGTCGCCGTGCATGCGCCGCGCGAAGAACGCATTGCATTTTTGCTCGACGACTACGCGCACCTATTCGATGCGCCCGACACGTTCAAAGCGCAACTAAGCAAACTGATCGGCCTGCATAGCCGAGAACGTGTAACGCACTGGTGTCGTCTAATCGACGAAGACGCGCGCGCGGCGCTCTTCGGCGAGCTCATCGCGCTGCACTACGATCCGGCCTACGTGCGCAGCAGTAGGGGGCATTTCGTCGAACTGCCGAGTGCGAGCGCGTTCGAGCTTCACCCCAACGCCGCCGATATCGACGCGCAAGCGCGCGCATTGCTCGATCGGCTGCGGGGCTAAGGCAGCAAAGCCACGCCCCGCCCCCCTCGCCTGCTCGTTCCAGCTTTGGTTTTACTTTTAGTCGATCAACGCCGCGTGCGGAACGTGCTCACGATATCGGCAAGCGAGCGGGCTTGCTCCTGCATCGCTTGCGCCGCACCGGCCGCTTGCTCGACCATCGCCGCGTTTTGCTGCGTGGTCTGGTCCATTTGCGCGATGGCGATATTCACTTGCTCGATACCGCGGCTCTGCTCTTCGGAAGCCGCCGAGATTTCGCTAATGATGTCGGTGACGCGCTTGACCGAATGCACGAGCGAATTCATCTTGCTGCCCGCGCTTTCGACGAGCGTCTTGCCATCCTCTACGCTGTCGACCGACTCCTCGATGAGCCCCTTGATTTCCTTTGCAGCCTCGGAGCTGCGGCGCGCCAGGTTGCGCACCTCGCCCGCGACCACGGCAAACCCGCGGCCCTGCTCGCCGGCCCGAGCGGCCTCGACTGCGGCATTCAACGCGAGGATGTTCGTCTGGAACGCGATCCCTTCGATGACGGAAATGATATCGACGACCCGCGCCGAGCTGGCCGCGATGTTTTGCATCGTCGCCACGACCTGTTGCACGGCTTCGCCGCCTTCGCCGGCGATGCGCGACGTATCCGCCGCCATCTGATTCGCCTGTCGCGCGTTATCCGCGTTTTGCTTGACCGTCGCGGTGAGCTGCTCCATGCTCGCCGCCGTTTCGCCGAGCGAGGACGCTTGCTCTTCAGTGCGTGACGACAAGTCAAGGTTGCCCGCCGCGATTTGCTGGGCGGCGTCGTTGATCGTTTCGGTGCCGCTGCGAATGCGGTGCATCGTCTCCGCGAGACGATTTTGCATCCGCTGCATCGCGGACACCATGCTTCCGCGATCGCCGTCGCGAATGACGACATCGCGCGTCAAATCGCCGTCGGCGATCGATTCGGCCACGGCCGCCGCATACGCGGGCTCGCCGCCGAGACTGCGCTGGACGTTGCGAATGATCATCACGAGGGCGACCGAACTCAAGCTGCCGAGCACGAGGATCGTCAGCAAATAGTTGATCAATCGCACATGGAAGGCCGCGTCGATGTCGTTGATATAGACGCCGGACGAGATGTACCAATCCCACGGCTCGAAGCGCTTCACGAAGGAGATCTTCGGCACCTCCTCGCTCTTGCCGGGAAGCCTCGCCATATAGTCGACGAAGCCTTGCCCATGCTCGCGCGCCACTTGCAACATCTCCATGAACAGGCGCTTGCCGTTGGAGTCCTTATAGTCGGTCATATCCTTGTTGACCAAGTCCGGCAAGACCGGATGCATGATCACGGTAGGGTGACCGTCCGTGATGAAGAGATAGCCGTTGCCCGGGAAGCGCATGGCGGAGAGACGCGCCATGGCATCGTGCTTGGCCTGTTCCTCCGGTATTTCGTGGTGCTCGGCCATTTGCTGATATTGCGCGACGACGCCCACACCCGCTTCGACGATGTTTTGAACCGCCGCTTGGCGCCCGCTCAGCATCGTCTCGCGCGTTTGCAACGCGGCCCAACCGCCGAAGAACAACAAGCCCAGCCACATCACGAGCAAGGCCAATCCTAATTTTTTACTAAGCGTTAGACGATTCACACTTCCCCCAAGGGCAAAGCCGATGCACACCACTGGTGCAATGCAACCGGCGCGACGGTCAACAATGATTTCACATTGATTAACGGCGAGCGTTGCCAATTCTTCAGGGAGGGTTAGTTCGGACTGCCGAATATTTTTCAAAAACCTCTTAAGGGAAATTACCGAAAAGTCTGATTAATCAGCGCAGCCCGCGGCAATTCGTCATGCAACTCAGCCTGCTTGATGGACGCGTCGCGATTGCAATGTCATACGCATCCGATTAGGCGGCAACGCTCAACGTCGCCCGCGCAACGCGACATAGGCCACGCCGGCGATGACCATCGCGCCACCCGCAATCGTCGTCGCGTGCACTTCGTCCCCGGTCAGCGCGATGGAGAGTGCGGTGGCAACCGCGGGCGTCAAATACAAAAAATTGGAGGCGCGGGCCGCACCGAAATGACCGAGTGCATAAGCCCACGTGGCATAACCCAGCGCCGCCGGAAACACACCCAACACCACAACGGCCTGCACGGTGCGCGTCGAGGCGCCGGACAGCTCGTGCAACGCGCCGGGCAGCCATGGCGCCAACAGCAGCGCCCCGGCCAATATCGTGTAGGCCGTACACGCAAGCGGACCGTAGACCGGAATCAATCGTCGCTGCATGACGATGAACGCCGCCGAGCAAATTGCGGCCAACAAAATGAGGCTCGCGCCGGCGCCGGGGATGAGCCCGCCCGGCTGGCCGCTCGCGATGACGCCGATGCCCGCGAAGCTGAAGATCGAACCGAGCCAGGCCCAGCGATTGAACCGTTCGCCTAGAAATATCGTGGCGAAGAGCGCAGTGAAAATCGGCAGCGTATTGACGATGAAGCTAGCCGCGCCTGGCGCCACCGTCTTTTCTCCCGTGTTGAGCAGCGCGTTGTAAATCGCGATACCGAACAAGCCGCAACCGACGAAGCGCAACGCGTCGCCTGCCGTCGGCAATCGCGGGCGCCGATAAGCGAGCCAGGCCGCGACGAGAAGCGCCGCTGTGCCGAACCGTGCGGCGGCGAGATGCAACGGAGTCAACCCCGCCAAGCCGATCCGAATGAACGGAAAGGCGCTGGCCCAGGAGACGATCGTAAATGCGACGGCCGCGGCGGCCGACACCGGCGACGCAATCGAGCGCGACCGGACGGAGGAAGATGAAGAGTTCATAACTGGATGATCCGTCGTTTTGAGCTGTTAAGCTACAGCACAAATAAACAACGAGCTGTGATCATGACGCACAACATCGCATTGTCTCGCCCTCCGCTCGCGAGCCTCGAAACCGTCTGCGTCGTGGCGCGGGAAGGGTCGTTCAGCGCGGCGGCGCAGGCAACGGGCGTGACTCACGGGGCGATCAGCCGCCGCATCGCCACGGTCGAGAACTGGCTTGGGTACACGCTGTTCGAACGCCATGGGCGCGGCGTGCGTCTTACGCCGGACGGACAGCGGCTCGTCGGTCGAATCGAACACGCGTTTTCGATCATCGACGGCGCCTCGGATCAATGGCGCCCCGCTCGCGCGCCGCGCATCGTCAAAGTGAGCGTCACCCCTGCGTTCGCGCAGCTTTGGCTTTTTGCCCGGCTCGCCGAATTGGAAGCGGGACCGCCCGCACTTGCGCTTCAACTCGACATCACGCATCGCAACGCCGACTTGACCGCGGGCGAGGCCGACGTTGCCGTACGGTGCGGCAGAGGCCATTGGTCCGGACTCGATTCTCAGCCGCTGCTGCCCGAAACGCTCTATCCGATAGCGATCCCCGCGATCGCGGACAAGATCAATGCGCGCAAGCCGATTCAGTTGCTCGATTGGCCGCTGTTGCACGATTCCGATATCACGGGGTGGCGCACCTGGTTCGGGCAACAAGGTATCACTCTCAAACCACGGCCCCAGGACCGGCGTTTCGAAGACTACGGCTTGGTACTCGCAGCCGCGCAAGCGGGGCTCGGCATCGCGCTGGCGCGCGAGCCGTTTTCCGACGGATGGTTAGCGCGCGCCGATCTGGTGCGCATCGGCCGCCTCGAAACCGGCTCCCCGCTCGCCTATCACGTGCTGACCGCGAAACGCGAGGCGCGGCCCGAAGTGCTTGATTTCGTTTCCCGGCTCATGCAAGCGGCCTCGCGAAGATAAAAAGGGAATGGGGCTCGTTACCCAGTACATTCCTTGACATTCATATACCTCTATGCGTATATTAAGGCTATGGAATCCACTTTCGCCGTCATTGCCGAACCGAGCCGCCGCGCCATTTTGAGTTTGCTCGCATCGTCCGAGCAGTCGGTGGGCGACATCGAGCACGCGTTGAATTTGCCCCAGCCCTCGGTTTCGAAGCACTTGCGCGTGCTGCGCGATGCGGGTTTCGTCGAATCGCGTATCGATGCGCAGCGCCGGCTTTACCGCATTCGGCCGGAGCCGTTGATGGAAATCGATGCATGGCTCGCGCCGTTCCGGCAATTCTGGTCCGTCCATCTCGATGCGCTCGAGCGCCATCTCGACGCAACGAATCCTCCCCCCGCAAGTACAAGAGGCCGAAAACGATGAGTACACGCGACACATACAAGCCCGGGCCCGCAGCCGGCGCGCAAATCCGCAAAGAGGGCGAGAACTGGACGCTCGTCGTCGTTCGCGATTTGCGCCATGCCCCCGAAAAGGTGTGGAAGGCGTTGACCGATCCGGCCAGCCTGCGCGAGTGGGCGCCGTTCGATGCGGATAAGAATCTCGGCGCGGTCGGTCCCGTGACGCTTTCTACCGTCGGCGCCCCGACACCGAACGTCAGCGAAACGCAGGTGACGCGAGCGGAAGCGCCCAAGGTGTTGGAATACCGCTGGGGCAGCAACGACATGCGCTGGACGCTCGAGCCGCACGAAGGCGGCACACGTCTCACGCTGTGGCACAACATCGATCGCGGGTTCATCGCGATGGGTGCGGCCGGCTGGCATATTTGCCTCGATGTCCTCGATCGCTTGGTCGACGAAAACCCGATCGGACGTATCGTCGGCGGCGAGGCGATGAAATTCGAATGGCCGCGTCTGCACGAGGAGTACAAAAAGCAATTCGGACTCTGAAGCGCGGCCGGATCGAGCGGTCACGGAATAAGTGAAGGTTGAATAAGGTTCTAAAACATGAATAAATCCGATACAACCGAAAGCAAGCCGGCATCCGAGTTGATCGACGAGCGCATCGCCAACCTGGGCGACTGGCGAGGCGCAACGCTGAGCACCATGCGCGAACTGATCAAGCAAGTGGAGCCGAACGTCGTCGAAGAATGGAAATGGATGGGTACGCCCGTCTGGTCGCATGCGGGCATCATTTGCACCGGCGAATCCTATCAGTCCGTCGTCAAGCTGACGTTCGCCAAGGGTGCCTCGCTCAAAGATCCGAAGAAGCTTTTCAATTCGAGCTTGGACGGCAACGTCAGACGGGCCATCGATATCCGCGAGGGCGAAACCGTCGACGCCGACGCATTCAAGGCACTCGTGCGCGAGGCGGTCGAACTCAATGCATCGAAGGAAAAGCCGAAAGCGAAACCGAAAGCAAAGGTCGCCGCCTCCGGTAAGCGATGAGCGAACGATCTCCGCGAAAGCAGTACAAGCCGCGCAAAGCCCCTAGCCAATCCCGCTCGGAAGAAACGGTGGCCTCGATCGTCGAGGCCGCCGCTCAGGTGCTCGAAACCGAGGGGTTTGAAGGGTTCAACACGAACGCGGTGGCGCGTCGCGCCGGCGTCAGCATCGGTTCGCTCTATCAATATTTCCCCGGCAAGGACGCGCTGACGGTCGCGCTCATTCAGCGAGAAACGAAGCGATTCCACGACGACATGGCCGTCGCACTGACAATGCGAACCGGCAAGGCCGCCCTCGAATATTTGATCGGGGCCGCGGTACGGCAGCAGTTGCAACGGCCCGTGCTGGCCAAGCTGCTCGACATCGAGGAAAGCCGGCCGGCCTTGCGCGGCGAAGTGGGCAAACCGGAATTGGAAGCCTTGTTCGCGACCGTCGTGCAGCGTGCGATTCCCAAGCATCGGCATCCCGAGGTTGCCGCCGGCGATCTGTTCGCCATCACGCGCGGCATGGTGGATGCGGCCGGCCAACGCGGCGAGACCGATCTCGAGGACCTACAGCGCCGGCTACGCGCCGCGCTCTTCGGCTATCTATCGAAGGTCGGCACGGACTGACGCCGGTACGTACGCGAACGTACGCGAATTCAAAAATGTGAGCAAGCCACGCGCGCGCCGCCTCGGATCCTCCCGCATCGCCTTGCCGCCATTCGGTTTGCCGGCGACACCGTCGCCGCACCCGATGCGAGTTGTTGAATGTGAGCTTTTACTTATATTCTGAAGTCCTCGCGGGGCATACGGCATGGGGCCGTGCCCCAACCGATGAGACTGACGATGACTGCCTTTATCCAAACGATGAAGCTCAATCACCTGAGCTTCCCTTCAGCCAACGTGGCTGCGACGAGCGAATTTTTCGAACGGCATTTGGGTTTCACGATCGCTGGAACGTGGGACAAGTCGGCGATCATGAAGCGTCCCGGTTTCGATGTCGTGATCGAACACGTCAGCGACGCCGCACCGCAATGGCCGAAAAATTTCCATGTCGGCTTCGAGCTACCGAGCCTTGCGGCCGTGCACGAGCTATACGATCGCTTCAAGGACGAAGGGGTCCGCATGGAAACCGACGTGTTCAACAATGGGCGCGGTTCGCGCTTTTTCTGCCGTGAACCGGGCGGCGTGATGTTCGAGATCAATACCCGCGCGGATGCCTCCGAGCAGTATCAAGGCACCTTCGACGATTGATACGAAAAGCACCGCCGCGCCTACTCATCGCATCTTCGCACGGTCGTGCGATGCGCCGGTAGGCGCGCTCAGTGCAATCCCGCGCTTCAGAATCCCCTCCTTCCAGCCGTTATCCATGCTGTTGGCACGCCTTCGCGCATACGGCGCGACCGCTTTCGGGTATTCGACCTGGGCGGCAATACGTGGCCGAACAGTCTCTCTGACGGCATGGACAAACCTGGGATCGACAACCAAAACGAATACCGAGTGCCTGTCGGCGACTTGCATGTCGCCGTGATCCGGTATGACGCGAGCGGCCGGCGGCGCTATATGAACCGAGCCGCGACCGCCATGATGAGCGTGCCCCGTGAAGGCTCGCCGGTGGTGCTATGCGAATCGGAATTGCTCTCGGCGCCTATGCTGCAACGCTATTTGGACGCGATCGGCGACGTCGCCGCCACCGGTGTGGCGCGCGAGGTGGAGTTGACGTTCGATGCTTTGCCCGAGCCGCAGCGCGAGCATTACCTCGTGCAGCTCGCAACCGATCCCGTTTCGGACGAGGGTCCGGGCGTGCTTGCACTGTGCTTCAACATTACGCCGCGCAAGCGCGCGGAGGCCAAGCTGCACGAGCGCGAATCGTATCTGACGTCCCTGCTCGATACCATCCCCATTCCGGTCTTCTCCAAGGACAGACAGGGGCGCTATCTCCAACTGAACAAGGCCTTCCAACATTTCCTCGGGATTCCCAAGGAGCAATTCGTCGGTAAGACCGTGTTCGAGGTCAATCCCTATGAATTGGCGAAAACATACTTTCACAAAGACGAGGAATTATTCACCAACGGCGGGATTCAACGCTACGAATTCAGAGCACGGAACGCGCAAAAAGAAGATCGCGACGTCGAATTCACCAAAGCGGTCTTTTATGACGCCGAGGGCCGTCAAGCCGGGCTGATCGGCGCGATCTTGGACATTACCGAACGCAAACGGGCCGAAACCGAATTGCGCGCCCAGTACGAAAAAATATTGCAACTGAATACGCGGCTGCAAGACAAAGCGAGCGAACTGTCGGAGGCCCGCGCCCACTTGATGAACGTACTGCATACCATTCCAGATATGGTGTGGTTGAAGAGTACGGGCGGTGTATTCACGCTATGCAATCATGGGGTCGAGCGATTCGTCGGCAAATCGAGAACGGAAATTCTCGGCAAAACCGACTTCGATTTCTTCGAGGCCGGAGTAGCGAGCTTCTTCCGCGAACGTGAAAAGGCCGCCATCGGCGCGATGCGCATCTGCGTGAACGATGAGTGGGTCGTCAGCCCGGCGACAGGCGAGCGCGTCTTATTGGAAACGCGTCGGCTCCCGGTGTTCGACGACCACGGCCAAGTCACCGGCGTGCTGGCCGTGGCGCGAGACATCACGGAGCGCCGGCGCTTCGACGAAACGCTTGCGCGCCGAGAGCGGGAGTTCAGAACGCTCGTCGAACACTCGCCCGATACCGTGGCCCGCTACGACCGCAATCTACGGCGCCTCTACGTCAATCCCACATTCGCGGGGCTCGCTGCGGGCGGAGTCGAAGCTTTGCTTGGGAAAACCCCGTCGGAATATCCGGGTGGCCCCAATACGGTGCTTTACGAACGCGAACTGGCGGAAGTCTTCGTCAGCGCGACCGACCGGCAATTCGAATTGCGCTGGCAACCGGCAGACGGCGGCCAACTTTGCCAATTGATTCGTCTGACACCCGAACTCGGGCCGGACGGTAAAGTGGAAACGGTGCTCGCGGTGGGACGCGACATTACGGAGTTGCACGTCTCGCGCGAAAAGATCCATCGCATGGCGTACTTCGATGCGCTCACGGGGTTGCCCAATCGCCGATCGTTCAACGAAACGCTGCGCAGGCTGACCTCCGGCGAAACGCAAGATCGATTCACGGCCGTGATGATGATCGACATGGATCGCTTCAAGAGCGTAAACGACACGATGGGGCATGCAGTAGGCGACGAACTGCTGCGCGAAGCGGCGGCGCGGCTGCTCTCGAGCGTACGCCCCGGCGACACCGTTTCGCGTTTCGGCGGCGACGAATTTGCCGTTTTGCTGCCGGATGCACATAACCGGCGGACCATCGAGCAAATCTCGACGACGATCATTCAGCGGCTCGGCGAACGCTTCGTTCTCGACGGCAAGGAAGTGTTCATCTCTTGCAGCGTCGGTATCGCGCTCTACCCGATCGATAGCGCAGACGCCGAGGATCTACTGAAATACGCGGATTCGGCGATGTATTTGGCCAAACGCTCGGGCCGTCGCGGATTCCGCTTTTACACGAACGACTTGACCGTCGAGGCCGCGGCCAACCTCGCGCTCGAGTCGCAGTTGCGGCGCGCGATCGAACGCGGCGAACTCGAACTCCACTACCAACCGCAAGTGGCGTTTCGCGATGCCGAGGTGCTGGGCTCCGAAGCGCTGTTGAGATGGAGCCGGCCCGGCGTGGGCTTTATCGCACCGGACCAATTCATTCCCGTCGCGGAGGAAACCGGGCTCATCGTCGACATCGGCAGATGGGTGCTGCGCGAGGCCTGCCGCGCAGCGGCGCAGTGGAATGCCGGCGGCGTGCCGCATACGGTCGCCGTGAATTTGTCGGCCCGGCAATTTCAGTCGCGCGGGTTCGTGCCGATGGTCGAAAAAATTCTCGCCGAAACGGGTTGCCGCCCGCAATGGCTCGAACTCGAGATCACCGAGAGTCTGCTACTCGACGAGGACGACTCGGTCGCATACGCGCTATCCGCGTTCAAGCATATGGGGCTATCGATCGCGATCGACGACTTCGGCACCGGGTACTCGGCGTTGAGCTATTTGACGCGCTTTCCGATCGATACGCTGAAAATCGATCGCACGTTCGTGCAAAAGGTCACGAGCGATCGCCGCCACGCCGAACTCGTGAAGGCGATTTTGTCGATCTCGCGCTGCCTCGGACATCGCGTCGTGGCGGAAGGCGTCGAGACGATGGACCAAGCGGCGTTCTTGAATGTCTACGGCTGCGATGTGGCGCAGGGCTTTCTCTATAGCAAGCCGTTGCCTAAACGCGAGATTGCGCTGCTGCCGAGGTATTTGACGCCGCGCGAGGAAACGGAGACGACCGTAGACGCGGAGAGCGATGCGCAATGAGCGGTACGCGACGAGGGTATAGATCGGCTAAGGATCGGCTAAGGATCGGCTAACATACGGCCCGCGATGTAATACCCAATGAGCGGAGCCCTTTAGTGATCGAACCCACCCCCGTATTCAAAGAAAACCTTGCCCTGCTGCCGTCGATCGACGCGATCGAGCGCATCGATCTCGTCGATGCCAACGCAAACGTGGTGGCAAGCATCGAAAACAAGCCCGGCAAACAGGGTTCGCTTGCCGTTTACCACTATCTGCAACAGGCGTTCGGCAAACTTGACGCCAGGGCGGCCGAGCATGGTTTGGCCGTATTCGCAGAACATACGGCCGACGCCCGCAATCGGCCCGGTGCGCATCCTAATGTCGATCGGCTTTTGGAGATCGCTGCCGGCGCCGATGCGCTGCGTATCGACGTGGTCGAAAAGGTCTAAACGTGACGGCGCGCGGTCGGCGAATACGTACTATTGCCGGCTATCGCCTATAGATGTCGGTCGACATCCATGCGTTGGTGCAGCACGCGACTAACATCGCGGGTCGTCTCGGTCTCGCGATAGAAAACGATGTGTGACCCGACTGCGTACTGCAAATACCCATCGCGCACGGTGCAAACGCGGCCAGTCTTATCACCCTGAGCCAGGGCAGCCATCGTCGCGACAAGATCGCGGTGGTAGCGGTCCGCCTGATCGATCGACCAATGCTCGAAGGTATAGCGCCAAATGTCCTCGAGGTCGGATTCGGCTAATGGCGTCAACCGAAGCTGGAGCCCCCTAGCCACCATGTGTCAGTCGCATCCGCTTAAGAAACGTCTCGCTGTCGAACGGCGTTGGGGCACCGGATGCCTCCCCGGCTTTCAGCGCTTCCTGCAACGCCCTCACCTGGGCTTCGTGCGATTCAAGCAGACGTAGACCGGCGCGTACGACCTCGCTCGCCGAGCCGTAGCGGCCCGAATCGACCTGCTTGTCGACGAAATCGGCGAAGTGCTCGCCGAGGGAAATGGATGTGTTCCGTGCCATTTGGATCCTCCTCTCCAACGCTGCCATGATATACCAAATTTTGGTACATCACCGACCAAGCGCGCCCATCGTCGACGGCCCTGGGCTCCTATGCTCAGCGTTGCGGGCTCCCACGGATATATCGGCGCACACCCGCCGACGCGCTATCCGCTCCTTGCTGCCAACGCGAAGTTTCCGCACAATACTTGGTCGATCGAAGGCAGTACGCCCAAAAAGCGAGCCGAACCTCGCGATCGATGTCATAGCAGTGTCACTCACGCAGGGTCTTCGCATCGAAACGGCGCAAAGCGCCAAGCCAAGCAAGGAGACGCGGATGAAAGCCATTGCTGTTGCAATTCGAAGTGCAGCCTTATTGACGGGCGCCGCGATCGCGGGTGCCTTCCTTCTTCCCACCGCACACGCCGACGATAGCCGCGCCGCACCGACGACCCTGCATCGCCTGCCGTGGTTCGTCGTGCCGGAGAGCCTGCGGATCACCACCTATGACGGCGTCAGCGACGATCTGCTGACCGCGGGCCTCGGCAAAACCGGCCTCCAAGGCGCGGCGCCCGCCGTCGCGAATCCCGCAAGCCCGACGGCGGCCGAATTGCGCCGCCTCGCGATTTGGTCGAACTACCGGGCGCTCGTCGATATGTCGCCGGGCGGCGGATACGGCCGCTTCTGGGGACCGAACATCGACGTCGACGGAAACGACACGCTCGGCGAAGGCAAGATTCCGGGCACCGAATATCTCGCTTATGCGGACAACGGCAGCGGCAAGCAAAACGTCACGCTGATGGTGCAGGTGCCCGCGCGCTTCGATCCGAACAATCCCTGCATCGTCACCGCCACTTCTTCCGGCTCGCGCGGCGTGTACGGCGCCATCTCGGCAGCCGGCGAATGGGGACTAAAGCGCGGATGCGCCGTGGCTTATAACGACAAAGGCACCGGCAACGGCGCGCAGGAATTGATGACGGGCACCGTGACGCTCATGGACGGGCTCCTAGCCAACGCGACCAGCGCCGGACATGACAGCCTGTTTACCGTCGGCGCGAGCGCCGCCGAAATCGGCCGCTACACTGCGAAATTCCCCTACCGCTACGCGTTCAAGCACGCGCATTCGCAACAGAACCCCGAGCAAGATTGGGGTCGGGACACGCTCGAAGCCGTCCAGTTCGCTTATTGGGTTTTGAATCATCAATTCGGTCAAACGACGGGCGGCTGGCATCATCGCGTCCGCTACGAGCCGGGCTCGATCACGACGATCGCCGCCTCGGTCAGCAACGGCGGCGGCGCTTCGCTCGCAGCGGCCGAGCAAGACACGCGCGGATGGATCACAGCCGTCGTGGTCGGCGAGCCGCAAGTGAACGTCCGCATGCCGCATCGCGCGCAAGTGCTCGAAGGCGGACAGTCGATCGCCCAAGCAGGCAAGCCGCTCGCGGATTACGTCACGCTCGCCAATCTGCTGCAACCGTGCGCGGCGCTCGCACATGCGGCCACCGGCGCTCCTTACTTGACGGCGCTCCCGCTCGCTCAAACGACGGCGATTCGCCAGGCACGGTGCGCTTCTCTGGCTGCTGCCGGCTATGTCGCAGGCGGCGATTGGCAAGCGCAAGCCGACGACGCACTCACGCAATTGCATGCGGCCGGATACGAGGCGGATTCCGACCTACTGCAAGCGCCAATGTGGGATTCGCAAGCGGTGCCGGCCGTCGCCGTCACCTATGCGAATGCCTACACGCGTTCGAGCGTACTCGACAATCTATGCGGCTTCAGCTTCGGAACGACGAACGCGACGACCGGCTCGGCAGGTGTCCCGCCGAGCGTGCCCCCGATGCCCACGGTCTTCGGTCTAGGCAACGGCATCCCGCCGACGAACGGGATCAACCTCGTCTATAACGACGGGACGAACGGTGCGGCCGATCATCGACTCGCCACCCCCGATGCGAGCTTCGCGGGGGCCGAATGCATGCGCCGTTTGTGGACGTCGCACGATCCGCGCATGGCTGCGAGCGTCCACGCAATCCGGGTCGAGGCCGACTTGCACGGCAAACCGGCGATCCTCGTGCAAGGCCGCAGCGACGCCTTGGTGCCGATCAATCACGCATCGCGCGCCTACTTGGCCGCGAACAGCGCGAGAGAAGGCACACGCAGCCAAGTCTCGCTCTATGAAGTCATGCACGGTCAGCACTTCGATGCGTTCCTCCCGTTTCCGGGATTCGATACGCGCTTCATCCCCGTCCATTACTACTATCTGCAAGCGCTCGATTTGATGTGGCATCACTTGAAGGACGGCACGGCATTGCCGCCTTCGCAGGTCATCCGCACCGTGCCGCGCGGCGGCACGCCGGGTGCCGCGCCCGCGCTTAGCACCGCGAATCTGCCCGCGATCGCGCCCGATCCGGGCAGCAATGCGATCGACGTCAACGCAGGTATCGTCAACGTACCGCACTAAGGTTAGGGTATCCGTCCGCGCTTCGGTGGCGAGCGCCACCGATCGCGGCACGGCGGCCATCGCTCGCCGCAACGCGCCGCTTCCTCGGCCGGCCGCGTTTGACAGTATGTGATACCGGCGCATACACCGCGACTCCCTCATCTCCCCTCATCGCGGCGACGGCGTTTTCAGTTGCTACAGTAGGTCCAAGCAACCCGGCATCGCTCATCGCTATGACGGGCGAACGAACATCGCCTCGATCATCCGAGCCAACGTATCGGCTAGCATGGGATCGCTACCAAGGTGTCCTGCATGCACACGTACCGCACGTAGGCTCGGCACGGCACGCGCGAGGCGGTCGAGCGTCGCGATCGGACAAACCGGATCGAGCGTGCCATGCACCGCGGCGATCGGTACGCCGCTTAACGCGGCACGACGTGCATGCCGCAGCAGTCGCGGCTCCCCGAGCCAACAAGTGTGCGTCAAATAATGAGCTTGCACATGGTACTTGCGGATCAGCCTTTGCTCGGTCGGCCGCGATCGGCTAACGGGGCTCGCGACGCGACGCGCAGCGATCGAGCCGAGCAGCGCGTCCTCGTATTGCCGCCATGCGAGGGCGACATCGCGTCGCCGAGCAAACGGGCTGCGTGCGTCCAATGCCTTGGCGCAGCAGCGCAGCAACTGGAGCGGATTCTTGCATCGCGCGGCCCGGGCCAACGCTTGCCATGGGGCCGGCGCACGCTTGCGCGACCGGACCAGGAAGCCGCGGACTTGAGCGGGCGACGTCAGAAACGTTCCGCGCAACACCACGCCGGTAACGCGCTCAGGGTGCGTGCCCGCATATGCCAGTGCAAGCGAAGCGCCCCAAGAACCGCCGACCACGCCCCAGCGTTGATAGCCCAGATGCCGGCGAACCACCTCCATATCGGCGATCAACCTATCGGTGCGGTTATGGCGGACGCTGCCGCGCGGCCCCGATGCGCCGGTGCCGCGCTGATCGATCAAGACCACGCGCTGACGGTTCAGGTCGAACAAGCGCAGCGCGCTCGGTTGGCTCCCGCTGCCCGGCCCGCCATGCAGGACGACAACGGGCTCGCCGTCGCGCGCGCCGGCCACCGAACAGGCGATTCGATAGCCGTCCCTTCTCAACCTCAATCGCGTGATCGGTACGGCTTCGTTCTTCGTCGGCCGCAATGGAGCCGCTTTGATCGTTGTCATTGGATCGACGTCATTAAAGGAGCTTGCATCGTTGGGCTCGCAATGTTTTTTCAGACTGGATGCGCGAGCCGTGCGCAAGTTGCGAGGAACGGACGTTCGAGCACGCCGGCGAACAAGTGAAACCCTTGGTCTTTCGTCGCTCGCCGCAGATCGTCAAATGCGCCCGGACGGATCAGCCGGTCGAATCGCCCAGCGGTAAATAGCCGAAAGAGCCGGACGGTGTACTCGCGGTGTCGGCGAATTCGCCCTGGGCGCCGACGGCGGCGAGCGCCGCGACGCTCGCCGTTCGATTCGATACCAATCGCCACCGGGATTCAGAGGCGTCGAGCCTGGGTGAGACCGAGGCTGCACTAGCTCGCTGCCGAGCCGCTTGCAGCGCCTCCAGCAACCGGTCGGCTGGCGGCGAATAGACCACGAACCCTTCATTCGAGATCGCCGCGCGATCGATGCCTAACGCTCGACATAGCTGAGCCTTCAGCGGTACCTCGTTCGCATCGGTCTCTCGAGATCGCTCGATCAATTCGACCGTACGCGCGTCGACCAACCGCCCCGCTCGCACAAGCGGGGGTAAGCCGGTAGCCCAAGCCTCGGACGGACACGCCTTGTGGCTCGAATCGAATACCACGGACGGATTGATCTCCGCGGGATAAATGCGGCATACGAGCGGCCGCTCCGCATAAATGCCGCATCGATTGTCATTCTGCAAGTTGGGACAGGGCCCCGCGAATGCCGCCGTGAGGATCGCAATCACTCGAATCGGCAGCTCGCCGCTCGACGCGGCGAATGACCGGCGACGCTTATGCGCCGCGCCGATGTCGTGCTTCGGCGGCTCGGCGAGCCAGGGCATGGCCTCGCACAAGATCTCGACGGCGCCGCCACGCGCGAGCCATTCGATCGCCTCGTCGATGGTGAGCGGCAAGCGCAGATCGTGGCAACACTTCGCACACTGCGTGCACGCGAAATCGACATCCGTAGCGCTCATCATCGTCACTGTGCCGGCGGGCAAGGGCTTCGATCCTAGCCGATGGCCGTTTAGGTTGCCTTAACGGCAGCTTAACGCCAATGAAAAAATCCGGCCGCAGCGGGGGGAGACGCACCGTTCGCCGACATAGAGGCAATGGCTATCAGGCCAGTCTTGCCAATGCAGATCGAGTACTGTATATATATCCATGTATGTTTATACAGGACGGAGATCTGTATGGAACGACTGATCCGCATTACGAATGATGACGACCGGCACGCGCTGGCGTGGCTCATGGCGCATGCGGGCCGGGTGCGCGTGACCGAGGCCGCGCGGCACTTGGCGCATTCGGGTCGTGCAGTCTTCGTGTCGGCGCTGTGCCGCTATTTGGGTATATGGCCGCCGGCTCCCCCTCGCCCGGCCCGAGCGGCGCAAGACTGCGCTCTCGCGGATCGGCATTTGGCGGAGATGCGGCGGATTTTGGCCGGCGCCAAGCCGGCGATCGCGTCAGCCCAGCATCGCTAGGGGGATGCGGGTCGGCCTTTAATGGCTATCGCCAGCCATGAAGGGCCCACCGCCTCCCTTCGAAGCGGCCGCGGCCGGCGTCGACAGGAACTCCAGCATCGTCGAACGTGTCTTTGCCTTGCGCTCGGGGCGAGTATCGCATCGCATCCGCGCGAAGCTATGACCGATTTGTTCGTTTGTCAGGAGAATCCATGCAACGCCGTCGCTTCATCGCAATGACCGGGGCCGCACTCGCATCGAGCGGCCTTTCGCTGACCGGTTGTACCACTACGGGCCCCTCTTCGTCGGGCTCGCCCTCCGCGAACGCGGGTCGGCGTGCAACGATCGATGCCGACGCGGATGCAACGCTCACGCGTCTTTATTCGACCGTAAAAGGCTCGCGCGAACTCGTCGGCAACGCGCGCGGCGTGCTCGTGTTTCCGTCCGTCATTTCCGCCGGTTTCTGGTTCGGCGGGCAGTACGGTCAAGGTTCGCTGCGCGTCGGCGGGCAAACAACCGGCTACTACAGCGTCGCCGCTGCTTCGTTCGGATTGCAGATCGGCGCGCAGTCGAAAGCGATCGTCATGCTGTTCATGACGCAAGAAGCCCTCGACAAATTCACGAGTAGCCAAGGCTGGGCAGCCGGCGTCGATGCGACGGTGGCCGTCGTGCGCATCGGCGCGAACGGCAATGTCGACACCTCCACAGCCACGGGCCCCGTCGAAGCCTTCGTCCTCACAAACGCGGGCCTCATGGCCGGCGTCTCGCTCGAGGGCACGAAGATCTCAAGGCTCATCATTTGAGGCATGCCTCTTGGCATGGAAGGCGTCCCGGCACCGAACCCGCGATCGGGCTCGGGTGCCGTCTCGCTCAGCTAGCGCGGGCACCGGCGCTGCGACGGCGGCGCACCGCCTGCGCCAGCACCTCGAGCACAGGCTCGGTCTGAGCCCAACTCAAACAGGCGTCGGTGATAGAGACGCCATAACGCAGCGGCACCCCGGGCTTCAGATCTTGCCGGCCCGCTTCGAGATGGCTCTCCACCATGACGCCGACGATACGGCGTTCGCCGTCGGCAAGCTGCTCGGCGATGTCGTTCGCCACATCGATTTGCCGCTCGTGCGACTTACCCGAGTTCGCATGCGAGCAATCGATCATCACTTGCTCGCGCAACCCCGCGGCCTTCAGCACGGCACAACATGCTTCGACGCTTTGCGCATCGTAGTTGGGACCGTTCTTGCCGCCGCGCAAAATCACATGCGCGTCTTGGTTGCCGCGCGTTTCGAAAATCGCCGCCATGCCCATTTTCGTCATGCCCATGAACGCGTGGTTCGCGCGGGCGGCCACGATGGCGTCGGCTGCGATTTGCACGCGACCGTCGGTGCCGTTCTTGAAGCCGACCGGGCAGCTCAGTCCCGATGCAAGCTGGCGGTGGCTCTGACTCTCGGTCGTACGCGCGCCGATCGCCCCCCATGCGATGAGGTCGGCGATGTACTGCGGCCCGAGCAGGTCGAGAAATTCGGTCGCCGCCGGCAAACCCAGGGCGTTGATGTCGAGCAGCAAGCGCCGCGCGGCACGTAGCCCTTCGTTGATTCTGAAGCTGCCGTCCAACCGGGGATCGTTGATATAGCCCTTCCAACCCACCGTCGTGCGCGGTTTTTCGAAATACACACGCATGACGATTAGCAAGTCTTCGCGCAACTCGTCGGCAACGGCTTTCAGCCGGTGCGCGTATTCGAGGGCTTGATCGTGATCGTGAATCGAGCAAGGGCCGACCACCGCTACGAGACGATCGTCGCGGCCATGCAAGATATTGCCGATGTCGATCCGCGTGCGTTCCACGAGCGCCTGCACGGTCGGCTCGACGGGCAACTCGTCCTGCAATAAGGCGGGCGAGATGAGCGGACGCACGGCGCCGATGCGAACGTCGTCGATGCGCGTCGTATCTTGCGTGGCGTCGGCGATGCCGACTTCTCGATCGTGGGAAGGGTTATCGATGCTTCTCATAGCCGTTGCTCCGGGCCGTGTGGGAAGCCTCGATTATGGCACTTGCGGCGTTGCCGCAAACGGCCGGAACAACCACCATGTGCAAGGTTGCGTGCGGCGCATGACCGCACGGGCCGCACGAACGCGCGGCCCGGATAACGGACGAATTACTTGTCCTCGCCCTTGATTTGCGGCAGTGCCGACGACTCGCCCGGCGTGAGCAAACCGACTTGCGAGTAGATGCGCAGCTTCTCGCGCGTATCCGTGATGTCCAGATTGCGCATCGTCAGTTGGCCGATACGATCGCGCGGCGAGAAGGTCGACTCCACCTTTTCCATCGACAGACGCTCGGGCTGATAGGTGAGGTTCGGCGACTTCGTGCTGAGGATCGAATAGTCGTTGCCGCGGCGCAGCTCGACCTTGACCTCGCCCGTGATCGCACGCGCCACCCAGCGTTGAGCCGTCTCGCGCAGCATGATCGCTTGCGGGTCGAACCAGCGGCCTTGGTAGAGCAAACGACCGAGGCGGCGACCGTTGTCGCGATACTGCTCGATCGTGTCTTCGTTATGGATGCCCGTTACGAGGCGCTCGTAGGCGATGAACAGCAGCGCGAGCCCGGGGGCTTCATAGATACCGCGGCTCTTCGCCTCGATGATCCGGTTTTCGATTTGGTCGCTCATGCCGAGGCCGTGGCGGCCGCCGATGCGATTGGCTTCGAGCATCAGCTCGACCGGGTCGGCATACTCCACGCCGTTCAGCGCCGTCGGACGGCCTTCCTCGAAGCGGATCGTCACTTCTTCTTTGGCGACCTGCACGTCGTCGCGCCAGAACGCGACGCCCATGATCGGGTTGACGATCTTGATGCCCGACTCGAGGCTTTCGAGATCTTTCGCTTCGTGCGTGGCGCCGAGCAGATTCGAATCGGTGGAGTAGGCCTTTTCGGCCGACATCTTGTACGCGAAGCCCGATTGGCGCATGAACTCCGACATTTCGGCACGGCCGCCGAGTTCGTCGATGAACTGCTGGTCGAGCCAGGGCTTGTAGATCTTCAAGCCGGGGTTCACGAGCAAGCCGTAGCGGTAGAAACGCTCGATGTCGTTGCCCTTGTACGTGCTGCCGTCGCCCCAGATGTTGACGCCGTCTTCCTTCATCGCCGCGACGAGCATCGTGCCCGTTACCGCGCGGCCCAGCGGGGTCGTATTGAAGTACGTCACGCCGGCCGTCGACACGTGGAACGCGCCGCATTGCAGCGCGGCGATACCCTCGGCCACCAGTTGCGAGCGGCAATCGATCAGTCGCGCGCCAGCCGCACCGTATTCGAGAGCGCGGCGCGGAATCGAATCGTAATCGTCCTCGTCCGGCTGACCGAGATTGGCGGTGTAGGCATACGGGACGGCGCCCTTGAGTTTCATCCAGTGCAGCGCGGCGCTCGTGTCGAGGCCACCGGAAAAGGCGATGCCGACCTTCTGGCCAGTCGGGAGGCTTTCAAGAATAGTACTCATGAAGGAAACCGTTCAATCGAGGATGGAGGGTAAGTCGAGCTAACCGGCCGGCTGGCGCCCGCGCCACCCCGGCAGGGGCGCGGGCGACGCGCAAAACGCTATTGTAGCCGGTGCGCGGCCGGTCGCCGGATTTGGCGGCGGCGCGCCCGGGCGATCGGCCGCGCGGTTTGCCCAGCGCGACCGGCGCGGGCCTGCTGCGGGCCTGCTGCGGGCATCGCCGCCTAGGGCGCGTCGCGAAGATAGGCGTGGATTTGACTGACGACAGCCGCTCCGTCGCCCACGGCGGAGGCGACGCGTTTCGTGGATTGCGCGCGCACGTCGCCGATTGCGAACAAGCCGGGGATGCTCGTTTCGAGCGGATAGACGGTGCCGCCTTCATTGGTTAGGCCGGTCGGCAGAAAACCGTTGCGATCGCGTTCGACGCCGCAGGCGGCAAGCCAATCGGTTTTGGGATCGGCGCCGACGAATAGGAACAGATGCCGCGATGCGATGACTTCGGCTTCGCCGTCGTGCCGGATGACGACGCGAGCCAGCCCGGCTTCGTCCCCTTCGAGCGCATCGAGCGTACACCCCGTGCATACCGACACGTTCGGTAAAGCCGCGATGCGATCGATCAGGTATTTCGACATACTCGATTCGAGCGAGCGGCCGCGGATGAGTACGCGAATGCTACGCGCGAAATTCGCGAGAAAGACCACCGCTTGGCCCGCGGAATTGCCGCCGCCGATCAGCACGATGTCTTGCCCACGCGTCAGCTTCGCTTCGATCGGCGACGCCCAGTAGTAGATCCCGCGCCCCTCGAACCGGTCGAGGTTCGCCACGGCGGGCTTGCGATAGGCGGCGCCACTAGCCACGACGACGGCGCGAGCGCCGATCGATTGGCCATCCTCGAGCGTGAGCGCGAAACGGCCGTCTTTGCGCGCGACGTCCGACACGCGGCTAGGAATCGCTAGGTGCGCCCCGAATTTCAACGCTTGCTGATAGGCTCTGGCCGCCAGCGCCTGCCCGGAGATTCCAGTCGGGAACCCAAGGTAGTTTTCGATCCGCGCACTCGCGCCCGCTTGCCCGCCCGGCGCGCGTTGATCGAAGACGGCCACGGATAGGCCCTCGGTGGCCGCATAGACTGCCGCGGCGAGCCCCGCGGGGCCCGCACCGACGATCGCCACATCGTAGACGCAGGCCGATTCGAACGACGGCACGAGCCCGAGGCACGTGGCCAGGCGCACTTCGTCGGGGGCACGGAGCACCGAGCCGTCGGGACAAAAAACGAGCGGCAGGTCGCCCGCGTCGAACGTCAAATCGGCGAGCAGTGCCAGTGCTTCTTCGTCGCGACGGGCGTCGAGCACCGTCGACGGATGCCCGTTGCGCCGCAGAAAGCCTTGAAGTGCGATGACGCGCCCGTCCGAGCCGTCGCCGACGATGATCGGCCCGAGTCCTCGTTCGATCAGGCCGAGGCGCCGCAGGATCAGTGCGCGCATGATGTGCTCGCCCAGTTGCGCATCGGCGACGATCAATGCGCGCAGCTTGTCGGGTTCGACGAGCAGCGTCTCGCAATCGGTCTCGGCGACACCGTCGACGAGCGCCGGCCTGCCCGAGAGCTGCGCCATTTCCGCCATGAAGCTGCCCGGCTCGTGCTCGGCAATGCGTGTCCACGTGCCCGCTCGATCGCGCGAACAGATTCGGACTCGTCCGCTCAACAGGACGAACAGGCCCAGGGCGACGCGCCCGGTTTCGAAAACGAACTCGCCCGCCTTGAACGAAATCGGCCTGGCAAAGCGCCGCAAGCTCGCGATCTGAGCCGCGGTGAGCTTCGGAAAGAGCTGGTGTTGCCGGTGTTCGAGCGACGAATAAGGTATTTCCTCCTCGGGCGCTGCGGGATCGACGGGAGAAGCGAGCGCTGGGCTGTTCATAGGGGGCCTCGGCCGAAACTTCGTTGACGGGAAAGCGAGCTATGCCGCCGTGAGCGCGCAGAATCGCTCCAGGTCGATGTTGCCGCCGCTGACGATGACACCCACGCGCTTGCCTTTCAGCGACTCCTTCATGTTGAGCGCGCCCGCGAGCCCGAGGCAGCCGGTCGGCTCGACGATCGTCTTCATCCGCGAGGCGAAGAACTTCATCGCACTCACGAGATCCGGATCGGAGGCCGTGACGATGTCGTTCACGTCGCGTTTAATAATCGCGAACGGGTAGCTGCCCAAGTATTGCGTCTGGGCCCCGTCGGCGATGGTTTTGGGCGTATCGATATGAACGATGTTGCCGCTGCGAAACGAGCGCTGACCGTCGTTGCCGGCCTCCGGTTCAACGCCGTACAACACGCATCGAGGCGCAAGCGCCCGCGTGGAGAGCGCCGTACCCGACAGCAACCCGCCGCCGCCGAGCGGCACGAACAGATAATCGAGCGGGCCCACCTCCTCGAACAGCTCTTTGGCGGCGGTGCCTTGTCCGGCCATGACGTCCGGGTGGTCGTAAGGCGGAATCAAGGTCAGACCGTGTTCGTCGGCGAGACGACGCCCGATCTCCTCGCGGTTCTCCGAATAACGGTCGTAAATGACGACCTCGGCTCCGTACCCTTTAGTCGCCGCGACCTTGGCCGCCGGTGCATCGTGCGGCATGACGATCGTTGCGGGGATACCGAGCAATTTCGCGGACAGGGCGATCCCCTGGGCGTGATTGCCGGATGAGAACGCGACGACCCCAGCGCGGCGCTGCTCCGGCGAAAATTTCGACAGCGCGTTGAAGGCACCGCGAAACTTGAAAGCCCCCATGCGCTGAAAGTTTTCGCATTTGATGAAAACATCGGCGCCGATCATCTCGTTCAGCGTACGCGAGGTGAGGACCGGCGTGCGATTGGCGATGCCCGCGATACGCGCCGCGGCAGCCTCGACGTCGGCGTAGGTGGGAAGTTCGGTGGAAGTCATGGGAGAGTCGCGAGTCAGAAGTGGTTTCCCGGCGCGCATGAGTGCCGCGCGCTTGGTCGCCGTTACCGGAAACGCTGATTCTGCTGCTTTCGACGCCCGCGAGCAACCGGCCCGCGCCAGGACTACGAATCAGCGTGTTGGGGCCGAACCTGCGCGCCCGAGAACTTTCGTGCTCGGGACGCCGCGGCTTCGCCGCATGATTAATAAGAATGACAAGCGGTAGCCAATCGTTACGCGGAACACCCTGGCGGAATTATTTCAATGAATGATTTATGTCACCGATCAAAAATCATTCACCCCATCTTTTTTATCTTAGATATCTGTTAAGCTAAAAACATAAAATCGGTCAGCGATCTCCCAAATACCTGCGGCGCTCGCATGCAAGAAATCGTCGTCCTCGTTCATCACAAGGAAGCCAAGCTATGAGCATTTACGACATTCGCCCCGACAATATCGATGGCGCGCTTTGGACGGTTTTCGATAGTCGCACGCTGGAGCCCGCGACGATGCAAGGCAGCCCATGCATCGGCTTGTCCTTGCATGAAGCCGATAGCTTGGCCGATACGCTCAATCAAAGCCATGCACAGCGACTCGAGCCGATGGCCGCAGACTGATCGATCGCCTACACTCGCTCTATATGTCAAACGCGATTTTTTGACGACGGCGAAGGGCTCGCGCCCGAACGCCGTCTTTCGGCAGTCAAAATAGACAGACAATTCTTTAAATAGCACGACTGCCGCATTTCGAATAAAACTCAATCGATAGCATAACGCCGCACAATCCGAAAACCTTCCTCTTGCGTCGGCGGGACGAAATAGCGCGTAATTTGGTCGAACTGTTCCTCGTTCGTATTGAACGGGTGCTCGCCGGACGCATTTCGCAGCTTTAGGCGCTGTTTGCAGACCTCATCGCTGACGTCCAAATAATGCAGCACGAGATCGGTATCGATTCCTTCGGCCAGCGTCCGCGCCCACGCACGGCTGTTGACCGTGTTCAACGGAAAATCGAGGATGACCGACACCCCGGCGCTTAAAAGCTGCGGGATATAAGTCGAGAGCACCTGCTTAACGCGTCGCGCACAACGAATGTAGTCTTCCAGCGTTCGGATCTCGCCCGGATAGAGTTGCGACAACCACGCGTCTTCGCTGACGACGACGCAAGCGGCGCCGGCTGCGAGCTCGCGGGTCAGCGTCGACTTTCCCGACGCCGCTTTTCCGCACATCAAATGCAGCACCGCAGTGGCCCGCGTGCGGGCGCCGGACTGTACGTCGTCAGTGCTCATTAATTCCGCCCCTCCGGCTGCGCGGCATTTTGCATCGCCTCACGAACGAACATAAGCAGCGCCTCATCGGCCAGCGCGCCGCGCAGTTCCGGCTCGTTTTGGAACGCCTCGCGAAACTTCGCATGCGTCTTAGGATCGTCACCGGCGTAGCTTGTAAAGAGATCGTGCCAGCGCCGCGCAAGGGCCGCGCCTTCCGGCGAATCGGGCGTCGAACCCGCATCGATCGCATCGCGGACGTCGGCCATCAATTGCGGCCACTCCATCGCTCGTTTGCCGTAGTTTTCCCGCATGAAGCGGATCTCCTCGGGTGATAGGTACTTTTCGAAAATCAACATCTTCCTTTCCGAAAAAGCACGCAACACATAATCGCGCAGTTGCGTCGAGATGCCGATATGCGCCTGCATCGACGGCTCGCGTTCGTGCATCAAATTGAGTTTCGCAAGCAAACGAGGATCGCCATTGGTGTCGCGCGCAAGCATCGTCATCCAACGTCCCGCGAGCTCGCGCGGCTTCTCGTCTTCGGGCGGCGTACCGCCGTCCATCAAGGCGCGAACCTCGTCGACGAGTTCGCTCCATTGCGCATCCGTTGCCTGGCTATCGTAGTACATCGGCAGGCGGGCCAATTCGTCCTTCGAAAAGTATTTGTCGTACATGGTCATCAACTCCAACGTGGAGAGCCAATCGGCCAGTTCGGGCTCCGCTCCGTCGAGCAGCGCGCCGTGCAAACGCACGAGATGCTCGCGCAGGCGCGAGGCCTGTTCGATTTGGTCGTCGAGCATGGCGATCTGCCGTTCGACGATCGACGCGAGCGGAGCGTTCGGCTGGGCGAAATAAGCACCGATCTCGGCAAGCGAAAGCCCGAAACGACGCAGCGCCAATATTTGATGCAATCGGGCGACGTCGCGGCGGTCATACAACCGATAGCCGTTATCGGCGCGCGCCGAAGGCGTGAGGAGACCGATTTCGTCGTAATGATGCAGCGTCCGGACCGTGAGTCCGCTACGCTTGGCCAGTTCTCCCACTTTCAACAACATCAGAGCCTCCGTTCAAGTGCGCACGTTGGAGGCTAAGACCTCACGCCGCGTGAGGGTCAAGGGGAACGATCGCATCCAACCACGGTTTTAATGGGGCATGGACAGCCCCACCCCCGGGACGTGTAAACTGCTGCCTTTTTTGCGTTACGGCAATGGTGCATGCTCCCGGGCGCCGGGCCTTCAGCGGCCCGGCGCTCATCCGCTTACTCGCCCGTCTGACGGACGCCGGCTTTCCGGAGTCCGAGCACTCGCTCGCCGACCGGCTGGGCCAATGGCTCGGCTGGACCGATGCGATCGCGTTGTCATCGGCGCTGAGCGGCAGCGCGTCTTGCCCCGCGCCGCCAGAGCACGCGCCCAAGCACGCTCAGGATGCGCTGTGCCTGCGCGTGCGCACGTCGCTCGAGGACGCCATCAATCGCGATGCCACGCTTTTGCCGCATCGGCGCAGCAGCCATGCCCGCAATCGCCGCGATCATACGCCGGCCGATGCAGCGCCCGAGTATGCGGCCTTTCGGCAGTCGTACCTGGCGTTGCAGGAGCACATGGAAAGCGCGATCGGCAATCTGCGCACGATCCTGCGCGGGATGCTCGCGAGCCGCGAGCCGGCCATGTCCCGGCTCGCGTCGGTGGACGCTGTGATGGAACGCGTGCTCGGCGTACGCGAGCACAATGCCCTCGCCGCGGTACCCGGCTTGCTCGCCGTGCATTTCGAGCGCCTGCGCGATGCCGAGTTGGCCGCGAGCGAGCACGCAAGCGCGTGCGCCGAAGCCGCCGAAGCCGCGGATGCCGATCGGCCCGACGCGCCGGCCGCCGCGCAGCCCGCCGACTCGCTGCTGAAGGACGGCCCATGGCTCGACGCGTTCCGCAAGGACATGCGCAGTGTCCTTTTCGCCGAACTCGAGATTCGTTTTCAACCGGTCGAAGGGCTACGCGCAGCCCTTCGCGCCTGCTAACCGGGACCTTATGTCCAGATATCGCCTCGATCTTGTCGTCTTCCTCGCTGGACTCGCCGCTGTTTGTTGGATCGGCGCAGGCTACGCCGGCTCGAATCCGCTCGCGCTGGCCGTCACGTTACTGATCGGCATTTGCTATGTCACGGGCGCGCTCGAGCTGCGCCGCTTCCATCAACGCACGCAGAGCCTTTCGCGCGCCGTCGCCGAACTCTCGGCCCCGCCCGCGAGCCTCGACGCTTGGCTCGACCGTCTTCATCCCACGCTGCGCGGCACGGTCCGCTTGCGCGTGGAAGGCGAGCGTGCCGCGTTGCCCGGGCCTTCGCTCACGCCCTATCTAGTCGGACTGCTTGTCCTGCTCGGCATGCTGGGCACCTTACTCGGCATGGTCACGACGTTGCGCGGCACGGGTGCCGCGCTCGACAGCGCGACCGATCTCGCCGCAATTCACGCCTCGCTTGCCGCCCCCATCAAAGGTCTGAGCTTTGCGTTCGGCACGTCCATCGCGGGTGTGGCCACCTCGGCGATGCTCGGTCTGCTCTCGGCGTTATGCCGGCACGAACGGCTCGAAGCCGCTCGTCAACTCGACGAACGTATCGCCACGACGCTGCGAACCTATTCGCAAGCGTGGCGACGCGAGGAAAGCTTCAGGCTGATGCAGCGTCAGGCCGATGCGATGCCGGCACTCGTGGACCGTCTGCAAACGATGATGGGCGCGATCGAGCGGCACAGCATGACGTTGCACGAGCACCAGCTCGCGAACCAGCAAGCGTTGCATTCGAGCATCGAAGCCGCTTATGCATCGCTTGCATCGTCCGTCGGCCGTTCGCTGCGCGATAGCGCAGCCGAGAGCGCACGCGGCGCGAGCGCGGCCATTGCGCCCGTCGTGCAAGCGACGATGGCGGGACTCTCGCGCGAAATGACGACGCTCGGCGCGACCGTCACGCAATCCGTGCAGCGGCAACTCGATGCCATGTCCAGCGGCTTCGAAGCAACGACGTCGACCGTCGCGCAGCTTCACGCTCAAGCATTCGAGCAGCAGCAACGCTCGGGCGAAGCGCTCATCGATCATCTGCGGGACGCGCTGGAGCGCTTCGCAAGCACCTTCGAAAACCGTTCGTCGTCCTTGCTGGATGGCGTTTCGGCACGTGTCGATGCAGGCGTCGCCGGCTTGACAGCCGCCTGGGACACCACGCTGACGAGACAAGAGCAGGCGAGCGAAACGCAAGCGGCGCATCATCGCGAAGCCTTCGCCGCGTCAGTCGCCGTTTTCGAGCAACATGCCGCCACGCTTGTCCGCACGCTCGACGAATCGCACACGCAGTTGCAGCAGCAACTGGCCGCGCGCGACGAAACGCGACTGCAAGCATGGACGGGCAAGCTCGATGCCGTCGCGCAATCGCTAAGCGACGAATGGCGGCTTAGCAGCGAGCAGACCGCAAGCCGCCAAGCAGCGATTTGCGACACGCTGGCTCGCACGGCAGGCGAGATCTCCGCACAAACGCAGGCGCACGCGGCCGAAACGATCGCCGAGATCGAGCGGCTCGTACAGGCCGCATCGGAGGCGCCGCGCGCCGCCGCCGAAGTGGTCGCGCAATTGCGTGAAAAACTCTCCGACAGCATGGTCCGCGACACGGCGATGCTCGAGGAGCGCGCGCGGCTGCTCGAGACGCTCGGTACGCTGCTCAACGCGGTCAATCATGCGTCCAACGAGCAGCGCGGCGCAATCGACGGACTCGTCTCGACCTCGGCCGATCTGCTGGCCCGGGTTGGCGCGCAGTTCTCCGAGACCATCGAGGCGCAAGCCGGCAATCTCGGGGCGGTAGCCGCGCAAGTGACCGGCAGCGCGGTGGAAATCGCGAGCCTGACCGATGCCTTCGGCGCGGCCGTTCAGGAATTCGGCGCGTCGAACGAACGGCTCGTCGCGCATCTGCAACGGATCGAATCGGCGCTCGATCGCTCGCTCGTGCGCAGCGACGAACAGCTCGCGTACTACGTGGCGCAGGCTCGCGAGGTGATCGACCTGAGCATGCTCTCGCAAAAGCAGATCGTCGAAGACTTGCAGCAGCTCGCCGCACAACGCACCTCGAACGGAGCCGAGACGGCATGAACGACGAGATCGACGGCGGCGTCGAGCCGACCGCGCCGGTCTGGGCCGCTTTCGCCGACTTGATGTCGGTGCTCGTGGGTGCGTTCGTGCTGATCCTCGTGGGCGTGATCGGCTTGCAGCTCGAGCTGTCGGCGCGGCTCGAAGACCAAGTCAAGCAGCGTCAAGTCGAGGCGCAGCGACGCAAGACGCTCGAGCAGGCGCTCGCAGGACCGCTCGCGGCGGGCCGCGTGACGCTCGTCAACGGCCGCATCGGCATCAGCGGCAGCCTGCTGTTTGCACTGAACTCCGATCAATTGCAGCCGCAGGGCCGCGATCTATTGAGCTCGCTCGCCGGACCGCTGACGGTGTACTTGCACTCGCACGAAGAGATCCTCATGGTCAGCGGCTTCGCCGACGATCAGCAGGTACGCGCCGGCAATCGCCGTTTCGCCGACAACTGGGAGCTGTCCGCCCAACGCGCGCTAACCGTCACGCGTGCGCTGATCGACGCGGGCGTACCCGCGTCGTCGGTCTTCGCGGCGGCGTTCGGCTCTCAGCAGCCGGTCAGTTCGAACGCGGACGACGCCGGACGCGCGAAAAACCGCCGCGTCGAGATCGCGCCTGTTCCCAAGCGTTCGGGTGCGGCCACTCAGCATGAGTAGCGATATGGACGGCGCCGGCAGCTTCCACGACGTGCGCTCGACGTTAGAGGCGTGGCGCGCCGGCGGTGCGAATCGCGTAAACGCCACGCGCTTTCGTTTCATCGAAGCCTTGGCACGGCGCGCGGCAGCTTACGAAGGCGACGCGCGGCGTATGCTGGACGCCCGGCTGGCTGTGTTGATGGCCGAATACGCGGGAGAACTCGAGCGCGCCAAGGCCGAGGTGAAGGCAGGTACCGTCGCTGCGCCCAGCGGCACGCCGACACCGACCACACCGCGACGCGGGGGCCCCCTCGCCGAATTGGCCGACCTTCTGGCAAGCCGCGCCCCGCAAACCGCGGCGGACGAAACATCGACACCGCGCGCGCATCGGCACGACCGTTCGCCAGACCTGCCCATGCTCGACTTTTTCCGCGAGACATGGTCGAAGTTCAGCACGGAAAAGCAACTGCGGCAATCGCTCGAAAAAGTGCCGGAGAACGCGGGACCGCTCAATTCGAGCCACTTGGTGCATCGGTCTCTTTCGTTGATGCGCGAGCTGTCGCCCGGCTATTTACAGCACTTTCTTTCCTATGTCGAAGCGCTGTCGTGGATGGAGCAGGTGTCCGGACCGATAGCGGGTGCGCCGAGCGCACCGGTTGCCCAAGCGCCGCGCGCAAGCGGCGGAAAGAAAACGTCGCGCGGCAAGACACGCTGAAGGCCGCCACGGCGACCGGTTGCCGGGGCGCGACAGCCCGTTTGATACCATGCAGCGTTTTCAGAACAGGCTCACGGCACTGTGACGCACCGATTGATGACGACCGTACGCGATTTCCTTAAGCGGTGGGCTGGCCGCGCGACCCGGCTGGCGGTGCTCAGCTTCCATCTCGCGCTGGCGCTGCTCGATCTGGCGGCGCAATCGATACGGTCCGCCCTCGCTCGTGCGTGGCACCATATGCGCCACCCGACGCGGCGCGGCGTGCTGCTCACGCTTGCCGTACCGTCCGCACTCGTCTTGCTCTATGTGCTCGTGCTGGTACCGTTCACGCCGAGCATCAGCGACATCCGTAAAGCGCGCGTCGATCGGCCGGCGCAAATCCTATCGGCGGATGGCAAGCTGCTCGCCGAATTCAAGCCGTCGAATCGCGAGTGGGTGACGCTCAAAGAAATCTCGCCGCATATGGTGGATGCGCTGATTTCGACCGAGGATCACCGCTTCTATCAGCACCACGGCATCGACTGGAAGCGCACCGTATCGGCCGCGTTGCACACGTTCGGAGGAAGCCGCCAAGGGGGCTCGACGATCACGCAGCAACTCGCGCGCAACCTTTATCCCGACGAGGTGGGTCGTGCGCCCACCCTGACGCGCAAGATCAAGGAAGCGATCACTGCGGAAAAGATCGAGATGGCCTACAGCAAGGACCAAATTCTCGAGACCTATCTGAACACGGTGCCGTTCCTCTATAACGCGTACGGCGTCGAGATGGCCGCGCGGACGTACTTCGGCAAATCGGCCGATGAATTGGACATCCTCGAAGCGGCCACGCTGACGGGGATGCTCAAGGGCAACAGCTACTACAACCCGGTGATCAACCCCGAGCGCGCATTGCAGCGGCGCAATACGGTGCTCTCGCAGATGGTCAAATACGGCCGTCTTTCGCCCGCCGTCTATGACAAGCTGAAGGTCAAACCCCTTTCGGTCGATTTCGAGCGTCAGGTGGAGCCGCCCGGGCCCGCCCCCCATTTCGCGCAACAGTTGCGCAAATGGTTGATCGGCTGGGCCGATGCCAACGGCTACAACATCTATTCCGATGGCTTGATCGTCCATACGACGATCGATTCGCGCTTGCAGGCGATGGCGACAGCGGCGGTTGCCCTGCAAGCGAACCAACTTCAGTCGATCGCGAACGGGCAATGGAGCGGGCGCGGGAGCTGTTCGCCGTCGAACGATCTCTTTAAAACGTTCATGCGCGAATCGCCCGAATATCGCAGCGCACGCGACGACGGTCAAACCGACGAAGCGGTGCTCAAGCAACTCGGGGCGGATCGCAGCTTCATGCGCCGGTTGTGCCACGACAAAACACAGGTTCAAGCGGGTTTTCTCGCAATCGATCCGCGCAACGGACAGATCAAGGCCTGGGTGGGCAGCCGCAATTTCGCCGACGAGCCGTTCGACCATGTCCAGCAGTCGCGCCGCCAGCCGGGCTCGACGTTTAAACCGTTCGTCTATGGCGCGGCATTCGCGGCCGGCGCCAAGCCGACGGATACGTTCGTCGACCAGCCCATCGAAATCCCGCTCAAGGGCGGCGAAATCTGGCGCCCGACCGACGACGTGCCGCCCAGCGGCAAACCGATGACGCTACGCGATGCGCTCGCTTATTCGCGCAACCGGATTACCGCACAGTTGATCGAGCAGGTCGGCGCCGAGCGCGTCGCACGTCTGGCGCGGACGATGGGCGTACGCGACAGCGAGTTGCAGCCGGTGCCTTCGCTCGCGCTCGGCACGAGCCCGGTGACGGTCAAGGACATGGTGTCCGCGTACGCGACGATCGCCAACGACGGCGCCTATCTCGAGCCGCGGATGGTGACGAGCATCGACGATCACGATGGCCGCGTGCTCGCACAGTTCGAGCCGTCGTCGCCCGAACAAGCGTTGCCGGTGGCGGCGGACCGGACGCTGATCGACGTCATGCGCGAAGTCGTCAATCGCGGCACGGGTGCCGGCATCCGCTCGCGCTTCGGGATTCGCGCGGATGTGGCCGGCAAGACGGGCACCACGCAGGACGATACGGACGGCTGGTTCATCTTGATGCATGCCCAGCTCGTCGCGGGCGCGTGGGTGGGATTCGACGATGGACGTGTCGCGCTCGGCAATTACTGGGGCGAAGGCGCGCATAGCGCGTTGCCGATCGTCGGGGATTTCTATCAGCGCGCGCTGCGGGCACGGCTGATCGATTCGCGCGTGCGCTTCGACACCGAGGTCCAGCCGAGCCGCTTCGACGTCTTCCGCGACAAGCTTCGCGCGTGGATGGCATGGTTCTCGGGCGCCAAACCCGAGACGCCGACGGTTTCGGGTCCTGTGCACCATGCGCCGGCAGCGCCAAAGCCCGCGTCGCCGACCGAACCGGCTTCGGCGCCGGCCTCGACGCCGTCGGCCTCGACGCCGTCGGCCGAACCCGCTTCGTCCGCTATGCCGTCGCCGGCGTCGGCGCCTCCACCTGCGTCCGAACCGCCTCTAATCGGATCGCCGGCTAGCGCGCCGGCGGCTGTACCGGGGACGGCGGCATCGGGCACACCGGCTCCGGTGCTTGCACCGACGATTCTGCCGCCGGGTTCGGGCGCGTCGCGCGGCAACGGCGGCTTCCCGCCCGCGGGCGCGGGATCGTCGCCGACGCCGACACCGGACGTGGCGGAGCCGGCACCGTCGAGCGAATAAGGCGGACCGGGAGAGCACACGAGCATCGTCGTCTCGAAGGCGATTTTGCGATTAAGCCGGTTCGCGGCACGATGTCCATTGCACATCGTCAATGTACGATAAACATCCATGTCGAAAACGCGTCAAACTCTCCCCTCCGAGCTAACCTGCCCAAGCGAAGTTTTCGCTACGCCACTAGAATGGCTGCTTTGCGCGTAAACCCCACTTGATCACGGCAGTCGGCAATGCACCAGATTGAAGCAGCAAAGAGCAAGACGGCCTGGGTCCTCCTGGCCCTAGCGGTCGGCGGGTTCGCGATCGGCACGACCGAATTCGCCACCATGAGCGTCCTGCCCCTATTTGCCCACGGGCTCGGCATCAGTGCTCCCGTCGCCGGTCACGTGATCAGCGCTTATGCGCTAGGCGTGGTCGTAGGTGCCCCGGCACTGGCCGTACTCGGTGCGCGGCTCGATCGCCGCGACTTGCTCATCGCACTAATGGCGCTCTTCGCCGTGGGCAACACGTTGAGCGCGCTCGCGCCCAACTATCACTGGATGCTCGTCTTCCGCTTTATCAGCGGCTTGCCGCACGGCGCCTATTTCGGCGTGGCCGCGCTCGTCGCGACCTCGCTCGTGCCCGAAAATCGCCGCACCGTCGCCGTGGGCCGCATGTTCCTCGGCCTGACCGTCGCGACGATCGTCGGCGTTCCGTTCGCGAATTGGCTCGGCCATGCGATCGGCTGGCGTTGGAGCTTCGGCTTCTCCGCGTTCATGGGCGCCCTCACCATGACTTGCGTACGCCTATGGGCACCGTCGACACCGGCGGCGATCGGCGCAAGCCCGCTGCGCGAACTGAGCGCACTCAAGCGCACGCAGGTCTGGTACACGCTGGGGATCGGCGCGATCGGTTTCGGCGGATTGTTCGCGGTCTATACCTATCTCGCCAACACGCTCGCGTCGGTCACGCACGCCTCGGTGGGCACCGCCTCGCTCGTACTTAGCGTCTTCGGCATCGGCATGACGATCGGCAACCTCGTCGTGCCGATGTTCGCCGACCGCGCCGTGATGCGCACGGCCGGGCTCTTGCTCGTATGGAGCGCATTGACCCTGCTCGCCTTCCCGCTGGCTGCGCCGAACGTCTGGACGATCACGGTGGATGTCTTCTTGATCGGCGTGGGCGGCGCGCTCGGTACCGTGTTGCAGACGCGTTTGATGGACGTCGCCGAAGATGCGCAAGGGCTTGCCGCGGCGCTCAACCACTCGGCGTTCAATACGGCCAATGCCCTCGGCCCGTTCCTCGGCGGTCTCGCGATCGCGGGCGGATTCGGTTGGACCTCGCCGGGCTGGGTCGGCGCGCTGCTGGCACTCGGCGGGCTCGCTGTCTGGGCGATCGCGTGTCTCGCGCAGCGCGGCACCGATCGCCGGGCCACGCAATTGAGCCGCACCGCTTGCCTCGAGACGCAGGGGCGGTAAGCCAAGCGGCGCGCAGGTTGCAGCGCCGGCAGCGCTTACTGCGTGCAACACGTCCCGTCGATCAACCCGACCAGTTTCGGATACAAGCCCTGGCCCGCGACGATCACGGGGTTGCCGTTCAGCAACCCGCGTCGAGCGAGAAAGTCGTTGACGGTACCGCCTGCCTCGCGCACGAGTACGAGGCCGGCCAAGCAATCCCATGAATTGATGTGAGGCTCGTAATAGCCGATTAGCCGGCCGGCAGCCACATAAGCAATCATAAGTGCGCCGGAACCGTTTCGAACGAACATGCCGCCTTGCGTCAGAAGCCGCTCGAGAAACGGCACGAAAGCGTCGGTTTTGACGCGGTGCGAGAAACCGACGCCGAGTACGCCGTCACGCACCGAAGACGCATCGCTTGTCCGCATCGGCGACGAATTCACCCACGCACCGCGACCTCGCGCAGCATGGAATAATTCGTCGCTATTCGGATCGTAGACGGCGCCGATCGCCGGCTCGCCGTCGATCAGGACACCTATCGATACGCACCAAGCATGCATGCCGTTCAGGAAGCAGCTCGTGCCGTCGATCGGATCGACGACCCAAACCACACGCTCCTGCGCGATCCCCTCGCCCGCTTCCCCGGCTGTTTCCTCGCCTAAAAACGCGTCCGCCGGAAAAGCCGCTTTCACCGCCGCGCGCACGATCGTCTCGACTTCTCGGTCGGCCGCGCTGACGACGTCCTGAAGTCCCTTGTGTTCGACCTTAAGGGCATCGCGATTGCGCCACATTGCCATCGCGCGCTGCCCAGCCTCTCGCGCAAGCGTGCATGCGAGCGTATAGCGCTCGTCAAGTTCGATTTTCGCTGCCGGCTCGCTCATGCGTGCGCTCCGACGATAGCAGCGCCATGCGCTTTGAACCGCAGCGCGACTTGCGCGCCCCGAGGGAAAATTTGATCGAGTCGATGACAGACCACAAAAAGCTCTCCGAGTTGGGTTTGAACGGTGTATTGCATTTCCCTGCCTAGATAGATCGCGCGGCTGACTTCGCCGGTCACCAAGCTGCCGTGCTCGTACGGCGACAACTCGATTGCCTCGGGACGCATGGCGATACGCACCGCGCCGGTACGCGTTCCGCCGTAGGGAAGATCGATCTGCTCGCCGCTGACCGCGCAGCGTGCCGTCTTCCCGTCGGCCACGCGGATTTCCCCGTCGACCACGTTGGCATTGCCGATGAAGTCGGCGACGAACTCGTCCGCGGGGGCCTCGAAGATCTCGCGCGGGGTACCCTGCTGCGCAATCTTCTTCCGGTTCATCACGACGATTTGGTCGGAAATCGCCAGCGCTTCCTCTTGATCGTGCGTAACGTAGACCGCGGTGAGTCCGAGCTTCACTTGCAAGTCGCGGATCTCATCGCGGACTCGCGTGCGCATCTTCGCGTCCAGGTTCGACAGCGGTTCGTCGAGCAGGAGGATTTCCGGTTGCAGCACGAGTGCGCGTGCAACCGCCACGCGTTGCTGCTGTCCGCCCGAAAGCTCGCTCGGCGAACGCGCCGCGAGTTCCGCCAGGCCCACTAGCGCCAACGCGTCGTGGGCGCGCTCGTGCGCCTGCTTCTTCGGCTGGCGCGCGACGGTCAGCCCGTAGGCGACGTTTTCCAATACGCTCATATGAGGAAACAGCGCATACGACTGGAAGACCATGCTCACATCGCGCTCGGCCGCCGAGAGGTCGGTCACGTCGCGGCCGCCGATCCGAATGCGGCCCTCGTCGACGCGCTCCAGCCCCGCGATCATGCGCAGCGTCGTGGTCTTACCGCAGCCGCTCGGCCCGAGCAGCGTCACCATCGTCTTCGGTTCGATCGAGAATGTGATGTCGTCGACGGCAACGCTCTTGCCGTACCGCTTCGTGACGCGCTCGAATGCGAGCGCGCCCCGCTTTTGCCCGTTGTTCATGCTGTTTTCCCCTTCAATACCGCGCGGCGCTTGCCCACGGTCTGTACACGCGTCTGGGCTCGCAGCCGGCGCACGCCGACGAAACGCTGCACCAGAAGAATCATCATGAGCATGACCACCACGAGCACGCTCGCATACGCGATCGCCGTGCCATAGTTGCCGTTCGACACGAGGCCGATGATGTAGGAGGTCGCCATGTCGTAATTGGCGCTCACGAGAAAGATGACGGCGCTGACCGATGTAATGGAGCGCACGAAGCTATAGACGAGCGCCGACGCCAGCGCGGGCCGCAACAACGGCAAGATCACGCGGCGGATCGTCGTGAAGCTGCTCGCACGCAGCATGATCGACGCTTCGTCGAGACTCGCGTCGAGCTGGCGCATCGCGGCAATGCCGCTTCGCAACCCCATGGGCATATTGCGAAATACGAAGCACAGCACGAGGATCGCGCCCGTCCCTGTCAACTCGATCGGCCCCGCGTTGAACGTGAGCAAATAAGCGATGCCGATGACGGTGCCGGGAATCGCGAAGCTCAGTAGCGTTCCGAATTCGAAGAGGCGCTTGCCCGCGAAGCGTTGACGAATGAGCAGCCAGGCCGCGAGCATGCCGACGAGCGACGTGAGCGGCGTGGCGATCGCCGCGATCGCGAGCGTCGTGAAGAACGACGGCCACGCTTGGCCCTGCCAGTGCAAACCGCCGGCATCGCCGTGCACCGCGAACGCATCGAGGTAATGCGCGAACGTTAGGCTGTTGTCCACGCCCCAGATCTTGATGAAGCCACCCAGCAGCATCATGACGTACACGACCACGGTGAAGACGAACCACGGCGCGGCCACGCACCACAACAGCGCTTGAAAGCGCGAATCGAGCGGGGCATGCGCACCGCTGTCCGCCTTGCCGGATACGGTCACGTACGACTTGCGGCCGAGCCAGAGATTCTGCAAGAGAAACGCGCCGAGGGCGAACGCGAGGAGCACGAGCCCGAGACCCGCGGCGCGGCCGGGATCGTTTTGAGCGCCCACCACCGAGAAATAGATTTCCGTCGACAGCACGTGAAAGTTGCCGCCCAGCACGATCGGGTTGCCGAAATCGGCCATGCTTTCGATAAAACAGAGCAGGAACGCATTGGCCAGCCCCGGTCGCATGAGCGGCAGAGAGACCGTGACGAAGGTCTGCCAGCGCGACGCGCCGAGCGTTTGCGACGCCTCTTCGAGCGACGGCCCTACGCCTTCCACGACACCGACGAGCGTCATAAACGCAATCGGCGTGAAGGCGAGCAATTGCGAGAGCCATACGCCGGGCATTCCGTACAGCCAGCGGCCAGGCGCCACGCCGAGGATGTCCGCGACGAAAAGCGTGAGCACGCCGTTGCGGCCGAGCAGCAGGATCAGCGCGAGACCGAGCACGAACGGCGGCGTGATGATCGGCAACACGGCCAGGCTGCGCAGCAACTTCACGGCTCGCGAACGCGTGCGCGTCGCAAGCAGCGCGAAGACGACGCCGAGCGTGACGGATCCCGCCGCGCTCGCGAGCGCCAGCGCCGCCGTATTCCATGCGACGCCGCAGCTGCGTCCTCCCGATAGACAGCCGAGCCCCCAGACGCTGCGCGAGGCGATACGCGGCAAGACGGCGGGCAGCGAGAACGCACCGTCCGTGTCGCGGAACGCATCGAGCAAGATATTGCCGACCGGCCAAAACACGAAAATGCCGATCAAGGCGACGACGATACCGATGGCACCGGTCACGAACAGATCGCCGCGGCAAGCACCCATCAAGGCCGCACCGCTCGTTACGACGACGACGAACACCGTCGCCGCGACGAGCGCGCCGGCACCGAGCCCGGTAGGAAGATTGCCGCCCTGGCCCCATGCAGCCCAAGCCAGCGCGCCAAGACCCAGGCCGCCGAGTGCGATCCAGCGCAAACCGAGCGAGCGCCGCGCGGTAGCGGATGCCAAGCTCAGCGCAAGCAGCGCGAGCGCCGCCAGCATGACCCATACCGGCTCCAACCCCCAGCGCCAAGCCTGCGCCAAGGCAGGCGCGCCGGCCCGCGTACCCAAGACCGACGGTGTCAACCAACGCAGCGCAAACACGCCGCCGTCTTGCTGGTACCACGGCAACGCCGCTAAAGCGAACGCGCCGGCCGCCAGCCACATCGACAAGATCTTTTTCATCGTCGCCAATCAGTTGCCGTGGGAATAGATTTCCGACGTCCAACGCTGCAACAAATGCTTGCGCACCTGCGGCGAGCCGTATTTGGCGAAGTCGTAATCGATGAGCTTGATCGAAGCCAGGTTCGGCGCCTGCGGCGGAACCTTCGCCGATACGTTCGAAGGAATCTGATACGCCTTCGCCTCTATCGCCGCGCTCTGCGTATCGGCGTGCAGCGCGAAATCGTAAAAACGCTTGGCCTCCGGCAGATTCTTCGCGCCGGCCACGATACTCATGCCGCCGATCTCATAGCCCGTACCTTCGCACGCCGGCCCAACGGCGATCGGAAAACCCGCCACCTTCTGCTTGATCAAATCGTGCATGAACTCGATCGCGATCGTCGATTCGCCTCGGGATGCCGCTTCGCCGGGCGCAACGCCCGTATCGGTGTATTGACTGATATTCGCGTTCAGCGCGCGCAGATATTTGAACGCGTCGTCCTCGCCGAACAGTTGGACCAGCGTGGCGAGCGCGACGTACGACGTGCCCGACGAATTGGGGTTGGCAATCTGAATCTCCCCTTTGTATGCGGGATTGAGCAAATCCTTCCAACACTTCGGCGCGGGCAACTTGCGCCCCTTGATCTCGGCCTCGTTATAGCCGATTCCGAGCACGCCCTGATAGATGCCGACCGATCGATATTGCGCCACTTTGGCGAACGTCTGCGCCCAAGGTTGCAGTTGCGAGAGTGCGGGCGACTGATACGGTTGCGTGAGATTTTCGAACGCCGCCTGCAAATGGGCATCGCCCGACCCCGCCCACCAGACGTCTACCTGCGGGTTCTTTGCCTGCGCCTGGATCTGCGCGAAGCTTTCGCCGGCGCTCTTGCGGATCATCGAAACGTCTACTCCGCTTTCTTTCTCGAAGCGCGTCTTCATCAACTGACACCATTCCAAGTCCGCGGAACACAGCACGTTGAGTTTCCCGGCGGCATGCGCCGCCGAGATCGTTCCGAAAGCGAAAAGCACGGCGACGGTGCGTCGCAAGAGCGGTTTCATCCGATTGTCTCCATTTATTGAGTAGCGCGGTCGCTGCGTCCAACACGGCACAACGACTCTACCCCGGTCGGGCCAGGGTGCCCTGCGTGCCCGAATTCGACCAGCTTCGTTTCGTTTTGCACACGAGTGCAATTTAGCATCAACTGAGACCGGATTCAACAACGGCTCGAAGGAAATCTTCGACGAGTACCCCAAAAAACGTAAGGTCTTACCCGGACAGGACGCCGGCGCTTTCGCGTTCGATCAACGCGACCGGCACGGATCGCATCCGAGCGGGCATGTGAAAATCCGCCATGCGTTCGACGAGCACCTGCACGGTTTGGCGTGCGAGTTCCTGGACATTCTGGGCGACCGTGGTGAGTCGATAGCTGTCGAGGCTGGCGTGCGGGATATCGTCGAAACCGACGATGCGCAAGTCTTCGGGCACGCGCCGCCCGAATCGATGGCGAGCGGCGTCCATGAAGCCGAGCGCGATCATATCGGTCGCGCAAAAGACGCCGTCGGGCACGCCGCGCGCCCGATTCAACAGTTGGTTGGCCGCCTGCTGACCGCTCTCATAGCTGTCGTTGGGCGTGTTGAGAATTTCGGCCTCGCCGCGCTTACCGTGCAAGCCTTTCAACGCGGCGACGAACGCGTCGCAGCGCGATTTACCGCTGAAATTCGACAAGTGCGGCCCGACGAAGGCGAAACGCTTCGCGCCCGCCTCGATGAGCCGCTGAGCCGCCAGTCGTCCGCCCGCTTCGTTGTCGCTATTGACGACATCCGCGCCGTCCAGTTCGGCCGCCCGGTTGACCATGGCCACCGGCACGCGCCGATTCAGATACTCGCGCGCCAGCGCGAGCGGCGGCGCACCCGACGTCATGATGACCCCGGCGATTCGATAGCTCAGCAAGATTTGCAGCGAATGGGCGATCTGATCGCTATCGTCGGCGTTCATGAGAATCGGCAAGAAGCCGTGTTCGCCGAGATAGTGCGCAATCGGCGCAAGCAGCTTGACGCGAAACGGATTGTCGAGGCCCGACGTGACTACGCCGACGAAGCTACTGCGGCCTTGAATCATGTTGCGGGCGTTGTAGTCGACTTGGTAGCCCAACTCTTGGGCGGCCCGCATGATCCGTTCGCGGGTCTTGGTCGATACGCTCGCTCCGGGCGTAAAAGCCCGCGATACGGCCGACCTCGATACGCCGGCAAGGCGCGCCACATCCTCGGCCGTCGCCCAACTTTTATCCTTTTCCTTCTCGTTCATGTCGTTGCGTACCTTCGTGCCGCCACTGTGGTTTGGGCGATAGCTTATCAAAAGGTACGAACTTCGCACTCGTGTTCATTTTTGGCGCCGTTTCGGCTCACGGCCGGCTCAAGCATTCGGGTAATTGCCGATCTAAAAGAGCTGCCCTACCCGTTGAAAGGCTGCCGGACTTGCAGGATGATTGCACTCGTGTGCAAATCCTTCGGATCGCACCGTGACAGCCTCCGCTCGAATGATCGGAGGCAAACGCGGCCACAGTGCCGCGCTTTAAAACAATGGAGACGTCGTATGTCGATGCATCGCCCGGTGCGCCCTTGCCGCACCCAACCAGCTCTGCGCTGGCTCATCTCCGGTCTTTCCTTGCTGGGCGCACAAGCGGCGCTCGCGCAAAGCTCGGTCACTCTCTATGGCGTCGCCGACGACGGCATCGCCTACGTCAACAATTCGCAGGGTGCCTCGCGCACTTACATGCGGGCCGGCAACCTCGCGACGTCGAAGTTCGGCTTGCTCGGTACGGAGGATTTGGGCGGTGGCCTCAAGGCGCTCTTTCAACTCGAAGCCGGCTTCGATTTGAATACCGGGGCAAGCTCGACGTCGGGACTGCTGTTCAATCGCCAAGCATTCGTCGGCCTCAAGAGCGAGCGAGCCGGCGCCTTGACGCTCGGGCGGCAATACACGCCGTACTACCTGTTTCTCGGCCCGTACACCGGGAGCAACTGGCTCACCGGGGCGACCGCCGCGCATCCCGGCGACATCGACGGACTCGACAGCAGCTTTCGCATCAACAACTCGGTTTCGTATGTCACGCCGACCATCGCCGGCGTAACCGCCTCGGCCCAATACGGCGTCGGCGGCATTCCGGGCAGCGTCGAGCGCGGTCAATCGATCAGCGCGGCGGTGCGCTATGCGGCGGGGCCGATCGGCATCGCAGCCGGCTACCTCAAGATGTATAACACCGAGCTTGCGAGCGGCTTCGACAGCGCATCCACGGCCAGCATCCCCACTTCCGCCGTCAATGCAGGATACGTTTCGGCGCGCAGCATCCAGCACGTTGCCGTCGCGGGAAACTATACGATCGGCGATCTCGTGCTTGGACTCAATTACTCGAACGTTCGATACGCCCCCGGCGCACGTTCGCTATTCACCGACACGGCGATCTTCAATACCTATAGCGGCCTAGCCGTCTACAATTTCACGCCGGCATTTTCCATGGGCGCCGGCTACTCGTACACGCTCGCATCCAAAGCCAACGGAATCAGCTCGGCCGCACGTTACCACCAAGTCTCGCTCAAAGAGGCCTACAACCTTTCCAAGAGGACCACGCTGTATGCGTTGCAAGCCTATACGCACACGAACGGCCGGACGCTTGGGGCAAAAGGATCCGGCCAAATCATCGACGCCGCCGCGCTCGCCGGCGACTCGCAAAACTCCACCCCCTCCTCCACCAACAACCAGGTGGCCGTCATCTTGGGCATAACGGTAAAGTTCTGAACATTCCTTATGTTTAAACATCATTGCAATCGAGTGCAAAAAATGACGACACAGCCGCCGGGGCCCCGCTTAGGGTCGATCCGTTTGCTGGGCTTTTTAGCCCTCGTTGCGGGCGCATCGTGCGCCCCTCATTCGACATGGGCCGAAACGGCGCCCGCAACCGCTCACGAAGTCGCTTCCCGGCCCGATTGGCAATTGGAGTCGGTGGTCATCGTCAGCCGCCACGGCGTGCGTTCTCCCACGAAAACGAAACCGCCGTTGGCAATGCTGACGCACAAGGATTGGCCGACGTGGCCCGTGCAGCCCGGCGAGCTGACTGCGCGCGGCGCGAGCTTGATCGGTCAGATGGGCGGTTATTACGGAGCATGGCTTAGGCAGGAGCAGGTACTGCCGGCAGGTGCCTGCCCTGCGCCGAACCAAGTCGCCGCTTGGGCCGACGTCGACCAACGCACGCGCCTAACCGGGGACGCCTTGCTCGAAGGGATCGCGCCGGGTTGCACGCTGCGCGCGTCTCATCAACAAGCACTCGATCAAGACGATCCCGTCTTTCACGCGACGGAGTCGGGGCAATGCAAGCTCGACCCCGCCACCGCCCGCGCGGCAATCGACGCAAGGCTCGACGGCGAGGGGCTCGATACCGTCACCGATCGCTACAGGGCCTCGCTCGAACAGATGGAGAAGGTGCTCGATTTCAGCAGGAGCCCATACTGCGAGCACGATAAGCCGGGGGCCGAGTGCCGCTTCTCGACGCTCGCCAATCGCGTGCAAATCGACGCTACGGGCCGCCACCTTCGTCTCGACGGTCCGCTCGGCATCGCCTCCACGGTCTCTGAAGTGTTCTTGCTCGAGTATGCCCAAGGAATGGCGCCCGAAAACGTCGCATGGGGCGCCATCCACGACCGCGACGACTGGGCGCGCCTACTCGCGGCGCACAATGCCCAGTTCGACCTGATGGCAAAAACGCCTTACCTTGCGACGCGCAAAGGCACGCCGCTCATGGCCGACATCCTTGGCGCGCTCACGCAGTCCGCCACGGGCACGCCGGCGTTCGCGACGCATGCACCGGCAAGCAGCCGCGTGTACGTGCTCGCGGCGCACGACACGAATCTCGCCAACCTGGCCGGCATGCTGGGGCTCGATTGGACGTTGCCCGACCAGCCTGACGATACGCCGCCGGGCGGTGCGCTCGTTTTCTCGCTATGGCGAGACAAGCTCGCTCATGCCGACTTCGTGACTGTCGAGCTCGTTTATCAATCGCTTTCGCAGTTGCGCGAGATGAAGCCCCTAACGCTCGCCGATCCTCCGTCGCGGCACGCTTTGGCGATTCCAGAATGCGCGGATTCCGCCCATGGCAATGCCTGCCGGCTCGATCGCTTCATGAGCATCGCGCGTCGATCGTTGGCGCCCGACTGTCTCGTCGGCCATGAATAACGCGCTGCGGCCGCTTCCGAGCCGCTCAGCCAAAAGAACATAAGTTAGGAGACGAATCGATGACAAAGACAGGACGGAGCCTGCTGGCGGCAGGCACCGCGGGTCTGCTCGCGCATACAGCCCATTGCGCGCCGCCGCCGGACTATGCCCCTTACGCCTCGACTAGCGAGCAAGACCCCGACATCGGCAGCTTCAACAATACCGGCAAGCGGGTGCCCGACGTCTCGTCGCTCTTGCTGTACGGCAAAGTGGAAACGGGTTTTATGTACGGCAATTCCGATGCCGGGCAAAAAAATCGTGAGATGTGGAACGGCACCTCGTACTGGGGATTGAGAGGAACGGAGTCGCTTGGCGGCGGCACCGTGGCGTTCTTCTTTCTGGAGCAGGGGTTCAAACTTCTAAGCGGCAAAGGACCGTCCAACGGCGTCGAGTGGAGCAAAGGATCCTACGTCGGACTATCGAACCCGGCATTCGGCCGGCTGGAGCTCGGCCGCATGCACAAGCCCGACTATTGGGCATACGTGGATTCCGACCGCAACCTCGACTTCGGCGATTCGAGCCTTGCCGCGATCAAGCTCCAGTACGACACCGTGCTCGGCTACGACACGTACACCGACTACTTTTCGAACGCGGTCTATTATTCGACGCCGCATTGGAGGGGGTTGAGCGCCGACGTCGCGTACGGTTTTTCCAATGTCGCGGGCTTCCAGTCTCTGGCCGGTCGCCAGATCGGCACACGGGTCCGTTACGCGATCGGGCCGTTCAAATTCAACGTCGCCTATAACGACTACGGCTATTACGCAGACAACAAAACTTCCGCATCGTCGAGCTGGAAAACCGAGCTCGTCAGCGTGGCCTATAAAGGCTGGCACGGCATCGAAATCGGAGGCAACTATATCCATGCCCATCGCACGAGCGATAACTGGTTCGCTTCGTCTTGGCAGATCAATGCCGGTATTCCTTTAGGCGCGTACGACGTCAATATCGGCACCGCGCATGTGACTCAGCAAGGAGACCGGGTCACCCAAAGCTACTCGCTCAACTACGCGTATCACCTATCGCGGCGAACGACGCTTTTTGCCGATGCGCTCTACTATCGGAACAATCGCAATGGAACCGTGGGAGTGGGGGTGTTCGCCAACGATTCGGTGCAACCTGGGTACGCCCCCTGGGCCGTAGGCGTCGGGATGAAGCATAAGTTTTGAGTACCTGCATCGCCCGCTTCCCTGCCGGTCTTGCACTCATTCAAGCGGGAAACCGTCCTTAAACGTTTGTCGCAAGAAATCGGTGAAGCACTTTACCGCGCGCGCCACTTGCATGCCGTACGGGCGTACCACGTGCAATTGCGACGCGAATGCGCCGACCGGGCGCCAGTTGTCCAACAGGACCGCAAGCTTACCCGCTTGCAATGCGGACTGCGCGGTAAAGTCCGGCAAAAGCGCGATGCCGAGATGCTCGAGCGCGGCGTCGCGCAATGCTTCACTATTGTTCGCCGAAACCGGGCCGTTGATCGTGACGTTCACGCGAGCCTTCTCGGTGCGCCTGCCGGCCTTCTCGAAGGACCAGATACCCGATCCCACCGGACGCGGATAGTACAGACAGTCGTGCTTGGCGAGATCCGCCGGCGTTTGCGGGACGCCCCGCAGTTTCAGATAGGCATGCGTTGCGACGATCACCGAGCGCGTATCGCATAGCTTCCAAGCCACATGCGTGTCGGGCACATGCGCGCTATGGCGGATCGCCATATCGAAACCCTCGCTGGCGATCGAGCTTAGACGATCCGAGAGTTCCAGCTCGATACGCACCTCCGGATAGGCACGCGAAAACTCGGCGAGACGCGGCACGAGTTGCTGACGCGCGAATGCGACCGGCGCCGTCACGCGCACCGTCCCTCGCACCACGTCGGCCATTTCGCGCACGCTCGCAAAACTCGCGGCAATGCGCTCGAAGTCCTGACGCGTGTCCTCCACCAGTTGCCTGCCTGCTTCCGTAAAACGCACGCTTCGCGTGGTGCGTTGCACCAACACGACACCCGCAGCGCGCTCCAGTTCCGCAATGCGCTGGCTCACCGCCGCCTTGCTGACGCCGAGCCGAGCGGCGGCAGCCGTGAAGCTCCCCTGCGCGGCCAATACGTTCAGCCAATGCAGATGCATCCAAAGCGCCTCAACTTTTTGCGTATCCATCGATTCGATTCCCGCGCATGTCTTGAACCACGGTCGATGGTAGCACCATGCATCCGCATCTTTCAGATTTGCGTTCGTCGATTGTTCGTTTTTGAAAACAATCATTTCAGCGGCAGGTACTGTGCACGCTGTCTTCGGGTTCGTACACTAGTCCCGACGAACTAACTCGACAGGAGACGGCAATGCAGGCCTATACCGATTCAGCAGACGTGATTCATTTCATTGGCGGTGAGCTTGCGCGCGGCGCGGGAGATCGCACGCAGCCGGTCTTCAATCCTGCCACGGGCGCAATCGCGCGCCGGCTCGTACTCGGGGAAGTGGCCGACGTGAACGCCGCGGTCGCGAGCGCCAAAGTCGCGTTTCCGGCATGGCGCGACACGCCGCCGATCCGGCGCGCCCGCATCATGCTCCGTTTTCTGGAGCTGATGAATCAACACAAAGACGAACTCGCGGCCATCATCGTCGCCGAGCACGGCAAGGTGTTTTCCGATGCGCAGGGCGAGGTTGCACGCGGCATCGACGTCATCGAATTCTCCGCCGGCATTCCCCAGTTGCTCAAGGGCGACTATACGGAACAGGTGTCCCGTGGGATGGACAATTGGACCGTGCGTCAACCGCTCGGCGTCGTCGCCGGCATCACGCCGTTCAATTTCCCCTGCATGGTGCCCTGCTGGATGTTCCCCGTGGCATTGGCCGCCGGCTGCACGTTCGTGCTCAAGCCGAGCGAGCGCGATCCGTCGGCATCGCTGTTCATGGCACGGCTGCTCAAGGAAGCGGGCCTGCCGGACGGCGTATTCAACGTCGTACAAGGCGATAAGGTCGTCGTGGATGCGCTGCTCGAGCACCGCGACGTAAAGGCCGTCAGCTTCGTCGGCTCCACGCCCATCGCCAACTACATCTATGAAACGGGCGCTAAGCACGGAAAGCGTGTCCAAGCGCTGGGCGGCGCGAAAAACCACATGGTCGTCATGCCGGACGCCGACATCGAACAGACGGTCGACGCATTGATCGGCGCCGGCTACGGCTCGGCGGGCGAACGCTGCATGGCCATTTCCGTCGCCGTGCTGGTGGGCGAGGTGGCCGACAAGATCGTACCGCTCCTGGCCGAGCGCGCACGCAAGCTCGTCGTGAAGAACGGCATGGAGCCCGACGCCGAGATGGGCCCGATCGTCACGCGACAAGCGCTCGAGCGCATCGAAGGCTACGTTGCGACGGGCGTCGAGGAAGGCGCGACGCTCGTGGTCGATGGCCGCGGTCTGAAAGTGCCGGGTCACGAGGACGGCTTTTTCACGGGCGGGACGCTCTTCGATCACGTCACCCCCGAGATGCGGATCTATCGCGAGGAAATCTTCGGGCCCGTCCTAGCTTGCGTACGCGTGAAGGACTTCGCCGAAGCCGTGCAGCTCATCAACGATCACGAATTCGGCAACGGCGTGGCCTGCTTCACGCGCGACGGCAACGTGGCGCGCGAGTTCGGCCGGCAAATCGAAGTGGGGATGGTAGGCATCAACGTGCCGATTCCGGTGCCGATGGCCTGGCACGGCTTCGGCGGTTGGAAGCGCAGCCTGTTCGGCGACATGCACGCCTACGGCGAAGAAGGCGTGCGCTTCTACACGAAGCAAAAATCGATCATGCAACGCTGGCCCGAAAGCACCGAAAAAGGCGCGGAATTCTCGATGCCTGTCGCGAAGTAATCCGCCTCGCGGTCCCGACCGCGAACAACGCACCGATCCTCGCCGGGATCGGTGCGTTTTTTATTGGCGCACCGCCGCGCTCGTTTTCCGCACGATCGCACCCCGTGTCGCAATCCTTTAACACAACCCGTTCATAAAGACGGTTGCATCGCATCCGTAAGCTGATTAAATCGTCGAGCGTTGCACACGTATGCAATGCAGCTCGTCCTTCAACCGCAGTGAACAATAAGGATCGACATGGCTCGCAAGTCAAGCAAACAGCCGTCTGCCGCACCCCGCAGACAATTCCTCAAAGGCGGCGCCGCAATCGCACTCTCCCCGGTCGTCAGCGCGCTCTCCGCATGCGGCGGGGGCGCCACGGAAAGCGTCGCGGCATCTTCGAGCGTCAAAGCTCAAACCACGATGGCAACGAGTCTTGGGGTCTTCGGGCGCTCGATGACGATCAATCTCACCGATCGCCTGCCCGATTTGGCGCTGGCGTTCGGCAATGCGTCAAGCCAAAGCGGTTCGACGCCGCAATCGTCCGCGGGACAAGTCGCCCCCGGCCAAAGCATGACCGTGAGCGCATCGAGCAATGCGGCCGATTGCACCGGGTCGTTCGCTCTGGCGGGCGGCGACGCTTCGTTCGCCGTTTCCTACGTCCATCCGTTCGGCTCGGGCGCGACGACAGTCGGCGTGTCACCGTCCTCCGGCTATATTGCGGGCGCGGATGCCGCCACTTACTCGGGCCACGCCGCCGTGGCGAATATCAACCTCTATCGCGGCGTGACGACCGCCGCCGGCGGCGTCGTCGTTCCGCTCGGCCTGCTCGCGTCGAACGCTTGGAACAACTGCCAGGACTTCGCCAACAGCATGTTCGGCAGCAACATCAGGACGGCCAACGTCATCCAGTCGGCTTATCAAAGCACTGCCGCGAACGGATTCGTTCCGCCCGCGGACTTCACGGGCAATCAGATGGCCTCGTTCGTCGCACAATGGACGAGCCGCTGGATTAATGGCACAGGGGGCTCCGTCGTTCCTAGCGACGACGCTCAGTTGCTCGATCAACTCAAGCGTTACATCACGAGCGCCGCGAGCAACGGCCCGCTCACGATGTGGGTGCCGCAAATCGCCTACCAGGCCGGCAGCAGCCCTGCCACTTTCTATCTAAGCGGCTATCGGGCATTCCCGTTCGTCGACGCGTCGGGCAACTGGATCGCCGACAGCGTATCGGCCTTCCTCACCCTCTTCGCGGCCGGCTCTCATCTGGTCGCCATCAGCGCGACGAACGACATTCCTGCCGGGGTATCGGTACAAGCGTTCGACGACTTCATGGGGTCCAGCGGCCTATCGACATCCACCGATATCGGCAACTCCCATTACGCTTCGGTGCTCAACACGACCGGCCGGTACTACCTTAGCGTCGGCAGCGACTTCGCTCCGGCCAATTGCGGTCTCATCCTGTCTTTCCTCTATGGACGGACCGTGAATAACGCATTGGCGAGCGCGGGCACCTACAACACGTTCATTCAATTGGAAGGATGGCAAGCCGGGGGCTCACGCCATAACGCCGACTACTCCACCTATCAATCGACCCTGTGGAATATCTCCACGTTCGGTGCATCGCCCTATAGCGAAAAGCGAGCGACATCGATATTCCTCGCACCGGCGGGCTGGACGCCGCAGGTTTATCAAACGACGCGAATGATGCCTTACGTCGGCGCGTACGCGCAGTCGAACGGTTCGCCGCAGTCGTGGCTCAACACGGCGCTCGTGTCCATTCCGGCCGATGCGCCTGCGCTGCCGTCGCGTTACGTCGGCAGCTAAGCGGCACGCTCCACGTTACACGCGATTAGCCGGCGAACGAGCGCCCAATCCGCCCAGTCGCAGAAGTCGAGCATGACCGTGCCGCACGCTTGATTGCGTGCGGCCAGCCGCCGATCGAGGCGCGTATGGATGCCGGCCACCTCGTCATCGCCAAACGCCACCCAATGAGGGGGCGCGCTCATACCCGTACCGCTGCAAAAGTTGATCGCCCAGCGCGTGGGCATCGCGTCCGGCGCCGTATCGAGCATCGTTTCGACAGCCCGCCATTTGTACTCGATGGATGCGCGAATCGGCACGCGAAACTCGTCTTGAATCGCAAAGCGCGTGGGCGCGTCGTCGATGACGAAAGTCGAATTGTCGGGCCAAGCAGTTAGATCGATACCCAACGGCCGCTCGCTTGCGAAGCGGCGCAGCAATACGATCGAGCCGCGCGCCGCTTCGAGCGTGGGCGCGATCGGGGAAAGATGCCAGCGCACGCCCACGTTTTCCGAGACGTATCCGTCGAACGTTTGAACGAATGATCGGCTGCACGCTTTAGCCGCCCACTCCTCTTTAATCGACATCACGATGCATTCACGCGGATGGCCGGCGAGAAATCGGCCGCATATATCGATGACGTGATCGAACGTCATGTCGAGCGAAATGCCCGCGTGATATATCGCAAACGTGTCATTTTCATGACGGCAGCGAATGTCGATGACGCGGACTCCGGCCTGCAATTGCGCTTCAAGCGTCGCGTCTTGTGTGCGCGCGAGCGAGTCGTTCACCGTATAGGCGCAGGTATCGTGGCTCCCCGGCAGGGAGAAGGTATGCAGTTTTCGGCTCCCGTCCATCGACGACATCCAGTCGGCGGAAGGAAATGGCAATGCAGTCAAAAGATCGTTCATAAAATAATCGGGAAGCGCAAACATCGTCGCGCGACAAAAACGAATTTCGCACGGTGCGTGGCAGTTCAGGTCAGGCGTTAATGTTCGGTAAAGGTTTTAGCGGCATACTCCGCACACTGAACGCCGCTAAGCCGTATCATGTCGCTCACCGATCGATCGGCAGCGGGTCCACCGCCCGAATTCCTACGCTCGTTTTCATCGCGCATGAAAGAGAAACCACAAAGGCACTGGGTCACCTCATCGGACGTCGCGCAACGAGCCGGCGTGTCGCGCTCCGCCGTATCGCGCGCTTTTACGCCGACGGCGAGCATCGCGCCCGAAACCCGCGAACGCGTCATGAAGGCGGCCCAAGCGCTCGGCTATCAAGTCAACATGATCGCGCGCGAGATGAACATGCAACGCAGCAGCATGGTCGGCGTCGTGACCGCGGGGTTCGAAAACCCGTTTCGCGCAAAGCTGCTCTCGCAGATCATTACCTCGCTGAGTGGTCATGGGTTCACGCCGCTCGTGTTGAATGCCGAGGACCCGCGCCAAATCAAACATTCCCTCGAAGTTTTGCTGAGCTATCGCATCGCCGGTATGGTCATGACGTCGGCGTCGCCGCCCGTCGCGCTGGCGCGGCAATACCTGAAGTCCCGCATCCCCGTGACGATGATCAACCGAGCGGCAAACTTGCCCGGCGCCGACGTCGTCTTGAGCGACAACGTAACCGGCGCATCGAATGCGGTGCGAATGCTGACGAGCGCCGGGGCTAAACGGTTGAGCTTCGTCGGCCCGACGAAAACCAGCTACAGCGCTCGCGAACGCGGCGCTGCATTCGGGCGGGCGATCAAGCGTGCGAACATTCCCGGTGCACTCTATTTGGGGGCGCACGTCAGCGCCTCCGACGACTACGAATCCGGCGTTGCCGCCGCGCACGCCATTTTTGCGCATTCGCCGCGACCCGACGGCGTGTTCTGTTCGTCGGACCTGATCGCGCTCGGTCTGATCGATACGGCACGTCATCACTACGGATTGCAGACACCGGGCGATGTGTTCGTGATCGGTTTCGACGACATTCCCGCCTCCAGCTATGAGAACTATCAGTTAACGACGATCCGGCAAGATACGCAGGCACTGGCGAACGCGGCCGTCGATCTGCTCGTCGATCGGATCGGCACCTTCTCCGGCGAATCGCGCACGCGCATCGTGCCCGTCGAAACCATCGTGCGAAAGAGTTGCGCATAGGACGGCGTCGCTCATCGAGCGACGCCGGTTCAAGCGCCGTTCATTCGCCGTTCATTTCAATGCACCGCTGAATCCGCGCAGTAGATATCGCTGCACGTAACTCGCCAATACGAGCGTGGGAATAGACGCGATCAACCCCGCGCTCATCAAATCGCCCCAGTCGACGCCGTTTTCCGTCACGTAGCCCGCAATGGCGAGCGGCAACGTGAAGCGGCTCGGCGAGGAGACGAAAAGCAGCGCGAGCAAGAACTCATTCCAAGCCGTGATGAACACGAAGATGCCGGCCGCAATAAGCCCGGGCGCGCAGAGCGGCAAGACAATATGTATCAAGCGCTGCGCCAGATTGGCACCGTCTATGCCGGCGGCCTCCTCGCATTCGATCGGCAATTCGCCCACGAACGGCAGCAACATCCAGATGGCCATCGGCAGCGTGTAGACCTGATAGACGAGAACCAATCCGACTTCCGAGTCCAACAGATGGAGTCCTTTGGCAAGCGAAAAGAGCGGCACGGCGATCGTGATCGGCGGCATGAGTTTCAGCGCCAATACGAACATCAAAAACACTAGATCGAGCCTCGCCGGAAAACGAAGGCGCACAAGCGCATAGGCCGCGGGGAACGCAATCGCCAACGAAAGCAGCGTTGCCCCGAGTCCGACGAGCGCCGAATTGAGCAGTTGCCGCCCGATTCCACTGTGCCAAACCGACAAGAAATGCGAAAACGTCGGCGCCGACGGCCAAAGCGCGAGCGGATGATCGAGGCGCTCCAGCGTCGGCATGAACGCCGCGCCGATCATCCATACGCAAGGCAATAACAAGCCTGCGAGCGCACAAAACCTCATGAGCCCAGGGAGCCATCCGCCGAGCGCAATGCGCCCGCCCTGGCGCGTATCCGGCGATGCCAACGTCATAGTTGCCGTTTCGCGGCCGATTTCCATATGTAACCCGAGACAAGCACGGCGCACGCCGCAAGCATCAAAACCGATGCCGCGCTGGCGGGCCCAACGTTGAAAAACCGGAATCCTGCGTCGTAGATGTAGGTCGACAACGTTTCGGTTGCGTTACCCGGCCCGCCGCCTGTCAGCGCATAGACCTTGTCGAACAGCTTGAACGTATCGATCGACCGCAACAACATCGCCAGCATGATGTGCGGCACGGCGAGCGGGAGCGTGATGTCGCGCAGGCATTGCCACTCGCTTGCGCCGTCGGTACGCGCCGCCTCGGTCAGCTCATGGGGAATCGACTGCAACCCCGCGAGGATGACCAGAAACGCGGCGGGCGTCCATTGCCATACGTCGACTAGGATCAGCGACCAGATCGCGACGTGCGGATCCGACAACCAAGGCACGCCGTCGATTCCGAACACACCGAGCAACGCATTCAGGAAGCCGCTGTAGTTGAACCAGCTACGCCAGATCGACGAGCAAACCAGCGTCGACATCATCATCGGCAGGATCGCGAGCGGAAGCGCGATCCTGCGCCCACCGAACGAACGAGCAAAGAGCAAGGCCAGCCCCAGCCCGAGCACGACTTCCGCAACCGACGCCGCGATCATGAAATGCAGCGTGTTCAGAAAGCTCGTATCGAACACACTGTCCGACACCACCGCGCGGTAATTCGTCAATCCGACGAGCGCACGATGCCCCGACACGTAGTCGACGTCGCAAAACGAATCGACGATCACTCGCACCAGTGGATACAGCGCGAGTACGCCCAATACGAGCAGCGCGGGGCCCATCAAGACGAGCAGCGGCAAATAGCGGCGAGAAGATTTCATCGTCGAGCGGCGTTCGGATTGATGCCCGCGTTACTTCGCCGAAGCCGGCAACGCCTGCGCGATCTTTTGCGCGGCACCGCGAAGCGCGGCATCCGGTGCGGCCTGACCGGTCACCGCAAGCTGGAGCGAATCGCCCAAGATCGCCTCGATCTGCTGCCAGTTCTTCACGCGCGGGCGAGCACGCCCCGCTTCGAGCGCTTTGAGTTGATCGGGATACCAGCGAAACTGCTTGACCAGCTCGGCGTTCCCAAACACGCTCTTGCGCGTGGGCGGAATCCCCATTTTGGCCAGTTGGGTCTGCTCGTTCGCCGACGTCAGGTAAGCGAGAAATTGCATCGCGAGTTTCGCATGGGGCGCGTCCTTCGGAACGCCCATCTGCCAGATGCCCAGCATCGGTGCGGGGCCTTTCACTTGCCCCGGCGGCGCCTGTAGAGCGACCTGGCCGACAACGCGCGATTGCGCCGGGTCGTCCAGCGCCGGAATCCATGCCGGCCAAACCTCGATCGATTGCGCCGCCGTTCCCTTTTGCAAGGCGTCGCGCACTTCGGCCGCACCGTACACATCGACGTCCTTCGGCGCAAACATCTTCAACGCCAACAACGTCTTGAGCGCCGCCAGCGCTTGCGGAGAATCGATCGTGACTTTTCCGTTCGCATCGACGACGTCGCCGCCGTACGCCCAGAGAATCGGTAGGAACCCCGTGACGATCGGATTGCCCTTCGCCCCTCTGAACACGACACCCGAGACACCCTTGTTCGCACCGCCGATCGTCTGCGCGATCTTCAGCACGTCGTCCCACGTGCGCGGCGGCTGAAGGCCCCGGCTCGCGAGCAGGTCCTTGCGGTAGGCGAACATCTCCACGTTGCCGACGATCGGCAATGCGTAGAGCCCACCCGATTGCGCACGGCCGAGTGCAACGGCGGAATCGATCATGTCGGCATCGGCCAGCGTCGCGGGCAGCGGCGCCAGCCAATCGTTGCCGATGAACTCGGGCGCCCACGTGTCGTCCATGAGCACCAAGTCGTACGCGCCCGTCTTCTCGCGCATCGACAGTTTGAGCTTTTGATAAAGGTCGCTATTCGGCAGCTTCAGCAACTCGATATCGGTGCCGGGATGCTGTGCCGTGAAGCCTTCGACCGCTTGCGCAAGCGCGCGGCCATAAATGTCGTCGCGCCCCGCGATAACGAGATCCGCCGCCGCACTCGCATGCGAGACGACAGCCAGCGCCGCCGCAACGGAAAAGGTACGCAAGTACGCGAACATGCCCGTTCGCTTGATCAAAGAAGCCATAAGTTTCGACCATCCCCGTGAATAAAGACGTCTGACTACAAACGAAAATTTGCTTGCCTCGTGCATTGCACGCGCGTGCAATCATGCCCGCAAAAACCCAACTAAAATTCGCACCAACGGTCATTGTGGCGACCGATCATGACGCATCTGTGTCAACGTCCGTGCCAACGCCAGGCAGCGCGACCTATTCGCCGCGCCGTATGAAAAGCACGCGCGGCACTATCCGATCCGCCGACCGCTTTGCGTATCGAACACATGCATTCTCGACGGCGGAACCGTCAATGTGATCGCGGTGCCCGGCTCAGGCCGCACATGATGCGGCAGCCGCACGACCACGCTTTGCTTGCCCCATCGCCCGTGGGCCAGGTTGTCGGCGCCCAGCAACTCGCAAATGTCGATCGCCAGCGTGACACCCGCGCGCGCGGCATTCGTCGCATGTTCGCCGAACAAAATGTGCTCGGGCCGGATGCCCAACACATAGTCGCGATTCGGGATCAACGGAGCGCCCGCCGTTCGCAGCCCATCGATCGAAAGACTGGGACCGCCCGCGATGTCGAAATGCCGCCCGTCCTCGTTGACCCGTCCCGACAGGAGATTCATCGCCGGGGCGCCCATAAAGCTCGCAACGAACGTACTCGCGGGGCGCTCGTAAATTTCCGCCGGCGTGCCGATCTGTTCGACTCTTCCGCCGTTGAGCACGACGACCCGCTGTGCGAGCGTCATCGCTTCGACCTGGTCATGGGTCACATAAAGACTCGTCGTACCCAGACGCGCGTGCAACTTGCGAATTTCCACCCGCATTTGAGCACGCAGCTTCGCATCGAGATTGGACAACGGCTCGTCGAACAGAAAGAGCGCGGGCTCGCGTACCATCGCACGCCCCATCGCCACGCGTTGCCGCTGTCCGCCGGACAGCTCTCGCGGCCGGCGCCCGAGCAGCGGCGCAAGTTCGAGCATGGCCGCCGCCGCGGCCACTCGTTCACGGATAGTTTCCGGCGCCGTCCCGCGTATCTTTAAGCCATAGGCGATGTTCTGCTCGACCGTCATATGCGGATACAACGCATAGTTCTGAAAGACCATCGCCACATCGCGCTCTTTGGGCTCTAGGTCGTTCACGATACGCGGGCCGATGCCGATCTTGCCCGAAGTCACGCTTTCGAGCCCAGCCACCATGCGCAGCAGCGTGGATTTCCCGCAGCCGGACGGGCCCACGAGGACGACGAATTCACCGTCGGCTACGTTCAGATCGATGTTTTGCAATACCGGCGACTGACCGGCGTACGCCTTGCCCACGGCGTTGAATGTAAGCGTTGCCACGCGTGCGTTCCTGTGAAATCGGCTCGGTCGACTATGCGTTCAGCGGTCCGCTTCCTCGATATGACGCGGAAGCGGATTGGCATAAAGAGAGCGGCCGCGCGCATGCGCGACCGCCGAATAAAGGATCCGCAGCGGATCCGACCACTTTAGTTTTGCTGCTGTTGAAAGCGGCGCAGCAGATCGTTGCCACGGGCGACGGCGGCGTCGAGGCCTTGTTGCGGCGTCTTAGTCCCGCCCCACACCTGTTCGAGTTCTTCGTCGATCACCGTGCGGATCTGAGGCATGTTGCCCAGGCGCAGGCCCTGGGTGTAAGGCAGCGGCGGCTTGTTCAGCATCTGCTTGATGGCCGTGTCCGCGCCCGGATGGCTCGCGTAATAGCCCTGCTTGAGGGCAAGCTCGTAGGCCGCTTTCGTCACCGGGAGATAACCCGTGTCTTCATGCCACTTGGCGGCGACCGCGGGGCTCGACACGTACGCGAGGAATTTCGCGACTCCCTTGTAGACCTCGGGGTTCTTGCCGGCCAGCACCCACAGGCTCGCGCCGCCGATAATCGCGTTTTGCGGCGCGCCTTTCACCGATGCGTCGTAGGGCATCATGCCCGTGCCGAAGTCGAATTTCGCCGACTTGCGGATCGTGGCCAATGCGCCCGACGAGTTCGTGACGATGCCGCAATCGCCGCTATAGAACTTCGAGTTCGCTTCGTCCTTGCGGCCCACGTAGGTGAACGTGCCTTGCTTCGCCATCTGCGCGAGACGCGCGATGTGTTGGACTTGCAGCGGTTGATTGAATTGGAGCGTTGCGTCGGTGCCGTCGAAACCGTTGTTCTTCGATGCGAACGGCGCGGCGTGCCAAGCGCTGTAGTTCTCGAGTTGGACCCAGCTTTGCCACGCGGTCGAGAACCCGCACGACATGCCGCTCGCCTTCAGCTTCGCGGCGTCGGCGGCCACTTCTTCCCATGTTTTGGGCGCGCGGTTGGGATCGAGACCGGCCTTCTTGAAGGCGTCCTTGTTGTAGTAGAGGATCGGGGTCGAGCTATTGAACGGCATCGATACCAAGCGCCCGGTCTGCGCTTGCGCATAGTAGCCCGCAATCGCCGGAACGAATGCATTGCTGTCGAGCGGCACGCCGGCATCTTGGAATACTTTCCATACCGGCACGACGGCCTTTTTCGCACCGATCATCGTGGCCGTGCCCACTTCGTACACTTGCAAGATCGCGGGCGCATCGCCGCTCCGATAGGCGGCAATCCCCGCGGCGAGCGTCTGATCGTAGTTGCCCTTGAAAACCGGCACGATCTTGTAGTCGCTTTGCGAAGCATTGAAATCGTCGGCGATGGCGTTCACGTGCTCGCCCAACGAAGCCTCCATCGCATGCCAGAACTGAATTTCGGTGGCCGCAAACGCGGCATGGCCGGCGCCTACCGTCAGCGCTACCGCCGCCGCTGTGTTAGCAATCCATTTTGCTTTCGACATATTTCCGTCTCGATCTCGTTGGCCTTGCACGAGCGGACACGGCGATCGACCGCCGTGTCCGCCGTTGCCGCGTCTTTTTAGAACGTGTGGCGCACGCCGACGCGCACGAGCGTTTGCGTGTTGCCAGCCGACGAGATGCCGTTCGCCACGTCGCCGATCGAAGCCGTTGCGTTCACGACATTGCCGAACTGATCGAGCGTCTTGCCGCTTGCCTTTTGATAGCCGATCAAGCCGTAAAGCGCCGTACGCTTGGACAGGCTATAGAACGAGGACAGGTTGAACTGGTTGTACTTCGAGCCCGACTGCCCAGCCACTGCGCTACCGGCGGTGTAGTCGTAGCCTGCTGCGACGCGCAGCGCCGGCGTCGCTTGCCAGGACGCCGTCAAGCCGGCCGAGTTGAACGTTTCCTTGCCCTGGAACAGCGAGACGCTGCTCGCCTTGAATTGCGTGTTGCTATAGGACACGCCGAGCGTGACCGTGCCGATCGTGTACGTGCTGGCCGCGGCGATGATGCGTTGGTACTGGGCGCTGGCAAAGCCTTGGTTGATCGAGGAGGAGAACGTGCCGTCGTAGGCGCCCGTCCATGCGCTCGTCGGCCCATACGCATTGTTTGCCACGAGATACGCCGCACCGATCGCGAACGGGCCGTTGACGTACTGACCGCCCAAGCTCCACGTGCTCTGGTTCTTCGCGCTGCCCGCTTGGTTGCCGAAACCGTACAACGCGCCGAGCGTCAGACCGCCGAACGAGGGGCTCGTGTACTTCACCGAGTTGTTCTCGCGCGATTGGTTGTCTATGTTGTCGAGGTCGCCAGGGTGCGCGCCCATACCGGTCAGGAAGCTCGTCGGTCCGATCGAGCCCACGAAATCGACGATCGGATCGTACTGCCGGCCCATCGTCACCGTACCGAACTTCGTGCTCTTCAAGCCCATGAACGCTTGGCGGCCGAACTCGCGGCTACCTTGACCCAACTGGCCGGTACCGATGTTGAAGCCGTTTTCGAGTTGGAAGATCGCCGCGAGGCCATCGCCCAGCTCTTCCTTGCCCTTCAAGCCCCAGCGGCTGCCCGACCACGTACCGCTCGCGAAGCTATAAGCCGATTTGCCGACCAGCACCGCGGGCGTGCCGGCCTTGCCGGCCGTGCTCACCACGGCTTGATTGCTCGTATAACCCAAGCCGGCATCGACGATGCCGTACAACGTCACGCTCCCCTGAGCGTGCGCCGCCGCGCAAATACCGTTGAGGGCAACCACCGCGAAAAGTGACTTTTTCATTTTTGACCCCGTGCTCCCACCCATTGATAAACCAGCATTGACTCGGCGATGCACGCGTGTGCAACCCACCGAGAAAAAAAGAGGCCTTGCTTCATGCAAGCCTCCGATTTTTTTCTTCCGTGCGTCCGGCACGGAGCGAGTTCGTTTTCCGAACCTGGGCGGAGTATCGATGAGTTCGATGAAATGTCTGTGACAGCTTCCTGCAAGCTGTTGTCGGCGCTATTACGCTGGTTTGGTCTGACCGCGCTGAGCAAAGCGCAGCGTCACGCCATGCACGATTGCCCCGTCGACCGACAGCGTGTCGCCGCTGCGCTTTGTCGCAACACCGTTTCGGTGCAGCGTGTTGGTGAGTGCGTCGAGCGAGCGGACCGCGAACGTAAGCGCCGAGACGTAGGGCGCCGTGCCCGGCTTAGCCTCGGACGCCGTATCGTCCAATTGCACGTCCACATCGCCGCAGCGGATCGAGCGTTCCGCTTCGCCGGACGTAGCCGTACTGGCCGCAAGTACGCGCGCGTATCGGTCGGCGACCGCCTCGAGTTGCGCGGAGGCAACCGAAACGGTCACGGCGGCGAGCCCCGTCGCGCCGTTCGGATGCATCGTCTCATCCGGTGAATAGACGAGTTCCGGCGTCAGGTGCTCGCACGCGAAGACTAAGCCCCCCGGCGTATAGGCCGTATCGACCTGAGTGATCCGAAAGCGGGCGAGCGCATCGCCGCGCGCGGTTTGCACCGGCCGCGAAAAGTCGAAGGGTTCCGCGACGGGCACACCGGCCGCACGCCAATCGCGATGGAGCGCTTGGGCATTGTCAGTTGCGACGACCATGGCGGCCGCACCGTCGCCATGGTCTAGGAAGCGAGAAAAATACGCCGTGACGGGATGCGGCGTCCTCACCGCCAGCAGCTCGAGATAGCCGTTGGCAAACATCGCGCAATGATTTTCGGAGCCAACGGTGTGATAGCCGCGGGGCGTCAGCGCAAAACCCATCCGCGTGAAATGTTCGCTCGCGGCGTCGAGATCGCGCACCGCAATGACGACATGATCGATTCCCCTCACGTGTCGCGTCATTGAACGCTCCTAGTCGCACATCTAGCGTAGCGCCGATGCGCAAAGTTCAGATCGTATCTTGCGCCCGACAAGGGCGCTCGGCTCGCCGATTAAAAAAGCGTTTGCTGACCGCTGGTCAGCGATTCGAAATTATCGTTCAGCAGCGGCAGTATCGCATCGGCCACGGGCTTCAATTGATGGGTCACGTAATGCTCGTAATCGAGTCCGGAGCGACGCGCTTCGAGCGGCTCCGGCCCGGTGCCCGTCATCACGTAGCTGATCCAGCCACCCCGTTGATATTGCAACGGCCGCCCCTGCTGCCGATTGAATTCGTCGGCCATCCGGGCCGCGCGAACATGAGGCGGCACGTTGCGCTCGTAAGCGGCCAGCGGACGACGCAACCGCTTGCGATAAACGAGCAGGTCATCCAATTCCCCGCTTAGCGTCCGGCGTACATAGTCGCGAACGTAATCCTGATAGGGCTCCCGCCTGAACACGCGTAAGTAGAGTTCTTGCTGAAACCGTTGCGCTAGCGGCGTCCAATCGGTCCGTACCGTCTCCAGCCCCTTGTAGACCACTTCCTCGCGGCCGTCCTCGTGCAAGGTAAGACCCGCATAGCGCTTCTTGCTGCCTTCATCGGTGCCGCGGATGGTCGGCATGAAGAAGCGGCGATAGTGCCGCTCGAATTGCAACTCCAATGCGCTATCCAAATCGAACCGTTCGCGTAGATGCCGCCGCCACCAGTCGTTGATGGTCGCAACGAGCGTCCGCCCTATTTGCGCCGCCTCGTCCTCCGTACGCGCGTGATTGAGCCAAACGAACGTCGAGTCCGTGTCCCCATAGATGACCTCGTAGCCCTGCGCCTCGATCAATTCGCGCGTCTTGTGCATGATTTCATGCCCGCGCATCGTGATCGAGGACGCGAGGCGCGGGTCGAAGAACCGGCATCCGGTCGATCCCAGAACCCCGTAAAACGAGTTCATGATGATCTTCAACGCCTGCGAGAGCGGCTTGTTGTGGTCGCGCTTCGCGGCTTCGCGCGCTTCCCAGATCTGCGCGACGACGGACGGCAGGCCATGCCGCGTCCGCGAAAAGCGCGCCCCGAGAAAGCCCGGAATCGACTCGGCATCGTCCGGATGGCGCATGCCCTCGACCAATCCCACCGGATCGATGCGGAACGTGCGGATGATCGACGGGTACAGGCTCTTGTAATCGAGCACGAGCACCGAGTCGTAGAGGCCGGGCCGCGAATTCATCACGAAGCCCCCCGGGCTCGGGGCCCCCGCGACATCGCCTAGGTTCGGGGCGACAAAGCCGAGCCGATGCATGAGCGGCAGGTAGCGGTGCGTGAACGCAGCCACCGAACCGCCGCTGCGGTCCGCCGGCAAACCGGTCACGGTCGCGCGTTCGAGCAAAAACGCGAGCAATTCCGTCTTGGCGAAAATCCGCGTCACCAGTTCGCAATCTTTGAGGTTGTAGTGCGCGAGCGCCGGCTTGTCCTCGTCGAAGCGGCGCTGGATTTCGTCCATGCGCTGGTAGGCATTGTCGATGGCCTTGCCCTCGCCGAGCACCGCTTGGGAAACGTATTCGAGGCTGAACGACGGAAAGCTCCAAGTCGCCGAGCGTAGCGCCTCGATACCGTCGATGATCAATCGCCCCGCCGCCCCCGCGAAGAAATGCCCCTGCGTGAGTCCGTGTTCGCGCCATTCCATCGCACTGCCGTCGCGGCCCAAACGCAGCGGAACGCGATAGCGCTGCGCGTGCTCATGGAGGATGCGCAAGTCGAATTGCACGAGGTTCCAGCCGATGATCGCATCGGGATCGTGGCGGGCCATCCATTCGTTCAGCCGTTCGAGCAAGGCTGCGCGGCTCTCGCAGTAGTCGAAGTCGAAATCGACGCCGCTGTCGTCACCGTTGGCGGGACCGAGCATATAGACCTGGCGCTGCCCGCAGCCTTCGAGCGCGATCGAATAGAGTTCGCCTTGGGCACTCGTCTCGATATCGAGCGAGACCAAGCGCAAGCTCGGGCGATAGCCGGGTGCCGGCTTCATCTCGGCGTCGAGCAGCGTCCCCCGATCGTCCGGCCGGCCGTGATAGGTGACGGGCGCCGTGATGAAGCGCTCCATCATGTACCGGTCGGGCGGGAACACATCGGCCTCGTATACGTCGACACCCGACTGCCTTAGCCGCTTTTCCAACTGGGTGAGCTGCCGGTATTGCTGGCTATAGAGTCCGAGCACCGGCCGATGATGAAAGTCGCGCAACTCGAGCGGACGTAGTTCGATCCGCCCTGACGGCGGATCCCGTCGTAGGCTCTGCTCGACGTGTTCGCGTTGCCCGGCAGGCACGAACGCCACCGATTCCTGCGGGCGCAAGCGGAGCTGGCGCGGCCCGTCGTCGGTCGCCAGCCAGAACACCACCTCCGTACCAGCTGGCGTATCACGCCAGTGGCGAGTCAAAATGAAGCCTTGGTTCTGCGCGGTCAAGCACCTGCTCCAACACGGTCTAGTCGCCAAATTTTACCTTCAGCGGCAATCGATCATGCCGGAGCCACCCTTAGACGAAACCTGAGCGGTCGGCAAAAACCGATACGGCTCAGCGACTTGCAGCGCGGTTCCCACCGTTATACACAGCGTTGCCCCCAAAATCTGTGGATAACCGCGGCCCGCCGTCGTACGAGCCTGATCCGCTCGCCGGCCCCCTATTTCGGCCGGGCCTGCCTCGGTACCACACTGTCTTCGCGGCTTACAGCGAAGCTTCGATCGCCGCATGAAGCGACGACATTCGCCGCCTCGATTGACTCGTTTCGCACTGAAGGCGAGGCGCACGGAGAAAACCGATACCGCTCAATGACTTGCGTCTCAGTCCGCGCAGTTATTCACAGCGTTGCCCCCAAAATCTGTGGATAACGTAGGCACGAAGGCGCGGCTAACCCGACGCAAGCGGACTTGTTTGAGCCGCGCCCCGACACCGTCAGAACATCAACTCCTTGCCGATGTGCAAGTGTTCGAATTCGATGTCCGCTCGATCGACTCTCTTCGCGAGTTGTTCGCAGCACAGGCCGACGGGCGAACGCCGAGTCCAAAGTGAGCCCCTTGCGCTGAGCAGCGCTACATGACGGCACCCTGCAACCACGGCACGAACTCGCGGTCGCCTATGCCGTTCATTTCGCTGCACGTGCGCTGCCCTGACGCGACGGCCAAGATCAGTCGAAACAGTTGCCGCCCGGCTTCCTCGACGCTGAGCGCCCCATCGACGATGGGCCCGCTGTCGAAGTCCATATCCGACGGCATCCGCTCGAAAAGCGCCGTTGTCGTGGCGACTTTGATCGTCGGAACGGGTTTCGAGCCGAATACCGAACCCCGTCCCGTCGTGAAGCAGATCAGGTTTGCCCCACCCGCGATTTGTCCCGTAGCGGACACCGGATCGTAGCCGGGCGTATCCATAAACACGAGGCCCGCCTCGCGCACCGGGTCGGCATAGTCGTACACCGCATTGAGCGGCGAGGCGCCCCCTTTCGACACGGCGCCGAGCGATTTCTCGAGAATGGTCGTGATTCCGCCGGCCTTGTTCCCCGGTGACGGATTGTTATTGAGTTCACCGCCGCCCGCGGCCGCATAGCGCTCCCACCACCTGAGCTTCTCGAGCAGGCGTTCGGCTACCTCGTTCGATGCCGCCCGCGCCGTCAGCAAATGTTCGGCTCCATAGATCTCGGGCGTCTCCGAGAGAATCGCGGTCCCGCCATTGCGCACGAGCAGATCCACGGCCACGCCCAGCGCGGGGTTTGCCGTCATGCCCGAGTAGCCGTCCGATCCGCCGCATTGAAGCCCTAGTTTCAGCTTCGACGCCGGCACCGTCGTCCGGACCGATCGATCGGCGACGTCGAGCAAGCCTCGCACGATCTCGATGCCGCTGCGGATCGTCTCCCTTGCCCCGCCTTGCTCCTGGATGACGAGCGTCTTCACCGGGCAAGCGCCGGCCGGCTCCAACGACTCGATCAGCGCGTCGACCTGATTGACTTCGCAACCGAGACCCACGAGAAGCACCGCTGCAAAGTTAGGGCTTCGCGCATATCCCAAGAGCGTACGGCGCAATAGCGCGATGCCGTCTCCCGTCGAAGACATGCCGCATCCGCTTTGATGGGTAATGGCAACGACGCCGTCCACGTTCCCGAACGAAGTCATGGCGTCGCCCTTGAACGCATCGGCAATCGCATGGCAGACGCTGGCCGAGCAATTGACGCTGGCGATCACACCGATGAAATTGCGCGTACCCACGCTCCCGTCGGGCCGCACGAAGCCCATGAACGCGTCGGAGAGCGGTGCATCGACGCTTAGGCCTAGCGCCCCCTCCTCCGTCCGGCCCTGCTCGTGTCGAGCCGGCATGCCGACGTTATGCACGTGTACATGCTCGCCGGCCGAGATGTCTCGCAGCGCAACGCCAATGGTTTGCCGGTATTTGCAGACCCGCGCGCCGCAGGCGATGTCCGCGATTGCAACCTTGTGTCCCGCGGGAATGTCCGCTTGCAGTTGTACATGCCGTCCGTTCAACGCCACGTGCTCGCCCGCGCCTAATGCGCGTAGCGCTACCGCCACGTTGTCGTCGTCATGAAGGCGTACGACGTTCCTATCCGCCATGATCATTGCCTGGTGTGTTCGCCGATTAGATAAGTCCGCGCTTCGACAGCAAGCCACGCAAGCGCGGCTGCTCGATCCGCATCGGCAACGTATTCGCGAGTTCGATCAGCGGCTGTACGCGCCGCTTCACCTTTGCGATGTGGTTTTGCGCGATGTCCGCGAGCCGGTGATCGAGGTACGGATTGCCGAACCGCTCGCGAACGCTGGCGAGATATGCCTCGGCTTGTACGCGCATGCCCATCGCCTCGAAGACCGGTAAGACTTCCTCTTGCCAGACCGTCTCCACTTCACCGCGAGTACGCGAGTCGTTCATCGCATCGAGCACGGTTTCGGAGAGCGATCGCTGTTCGGCGAGCCATTGGTCCGCGAGCCAACTGTGACCGAGATTGAGGAAAAATAGCTTCAACCGTTCATGGCTTCGTAGGTCGTCCGTCAGAACGATATTTTCGTGCGTGCAAGGCAACGTCATACCCGCGCGTCGCTCGATGGCCCACAGAGCATACGGCTCCGCCACCGCACCGATGGGGTCGATCGGCTCCGACACGATCCGATCCACGAGCGAGTTCACCCAAATGCATCGAGTCCGGAGGTAATCGATGAAGGCGTCGGAGAGCGACCACTGCATGCAAAGACCGAGCACGATGTCACGCAGCGTATCGCCGTTGTTCGCGACCAATTCGCAAGGAAAGATGGAAATGCCGTCCTCCGCACGTTCCTGCCAACGCGAATAAAGCAAGGCGAGCAATTTCGCGGGGAAGCTGCGCGGCACCGCCCGGTCGTCCGCTAGCAGCTCGACCGAATCGCGTTCGTCGAGGCGATAGCCCGCGTCGCCCGTGTTCGACACGATGACGCGCACATGCTCGACGGCCGCGCGGCGTATCGCCGTCCAATCGCTATCGGCGCTCCACGCGGCACGAATTGCGTCACAGACGACGACCCGGTCTACAGTGGAACCGCACTCTTTCCCACGAATACGGACGGGATAGCTACCCTCGCGCGACAGCGCGGCGATACGGGCTCGACTAGCCGCATTGCCGGTCGTCTGCACGACGCCGATGCCGCCGATGGCATCGCCGCGCGCGAGCGCTTGGGAGACGAACAGCGCAACATGCGCTAAAAGGAATCGGCTCGTGCCGAACTGAAGGATGGGTTCATTCATACTGGCGTCCGTCAACGTCCCATGCTGCTCGTTCAACACTCCACCAAGGCTTTCACGACCGTCTGCCCCGTCTCCAACAAGCGCGGAAACGCTTCCGGAACATCGGCAAGCCGCATGCGGTGCGTGTTCAGCGCCCGATCGGGAATGCGGCCCGCACGCATCGCCTCCAGCACGGTTTCGAAATCGGCGGTCGTAGCGTTCCGGCTCGCCAGCAACGTCGTCTCGCGCTTATGAAACTCCGGATCGGAGAACGTCACCTGCCCGGGCACGATCGATATCAACGTGTATTTACCGCCGTGGGCGACAAATCCGAATCCGCGATTCATCGCATCGATATTGCCGGTCGCGTCGAACACGGCGTCGAAGAACTCGTTGTCGGTCAGCGATGCGAGCTCATCGGCATCGGTCGGGCCGACTGCAACCGCCGCGTCGACATTCAATTGCGACTTGCAAAGTTCTAAGCGATCGGTGCGCGTATCGAGGCAAGTCACGTTGGCGCCGCGCAGCTTCGCGAAGATCATGGCCGCCATGCCGATCGGACCGGCCCCGACCACGAGCACCCGTTGACCGGCCATGACATCCGCACGCCGTACGGCATGCGCGCCGATCGCCAAGAATTCGAGCATCGCGGCCTGATCGAGCGTGACGCCTTCGGCCTTGTGAACGAACTGCGCGGGCACGCTAAGGTACTCCGCCAGCGCGCCGTCTCGATGGACGCCCAATACTTTGATGTTGACGCAGCAATTCGTCTTGCCTTGCCGGCAGGCGACACACTGTCCGCACGACAAGTAAGGCATGACGTACACGGCGTCGCCGGGTGCAAAGCCCGAGTCGGTTTCCGCATCGGCCACCACCGCGGAAAACTCGTGTCCCATCACGCGGGGGTATTGAAGGTAGGGCTGGTTGCCAGTGAAGATGTGCAGATCGGTGCCGCAAATTCCGACCCGAGACACACGCAGCAACACCTCGCCGGGCGCACGAACGGGTACGTCGGATTGCTGGGCGCGCAACACCCCGGGCGATTCGCAGATCACGCTAAGCATATGAATGTCCTCTTGATCGAATCAAGCGTGGCGACGGAGGTCGCCGACGCGATAAAACTTGCAGGCGTTCGAGCCGAATACGTCGGGAACCGCCTCGGCTCCCAAGAACCGCGCGCAATCGTCTTCGCACGCGGCCACCCACTCGCGATAACCGCCGGCGCAGGCGAGCCGAAGCACCGGCCAGTCGCTGCCCCACATCAACCGCTGTGGGCCGAACAGCTCGGCAAGCGCACGGACATACGGACGGACGCGGCGGCTCATCGCTTCGACATCGACGGCGTCGCCGGCCTCCGTCCAAAGCCCCGAGAGCTTGCAGTGCACGTTGGGAAGGAGTGCGAGCTTCGTCATCGCCGACAGCCAAGGCTCGACCGTTCTCGTTGCGATACCCGGTTTCGCACCGTGATCGACGACGATTTTCAGATCCGGATGCCGCCGCGCGAATTCGTAAAGCGCAAAGAGATGGCGCGGCATCACCAATGCATCGAAGCGCAAGTCATGCTCGATCATGGCCGCGACGGCGCTATCGAGCGCCGGGTCGTCGATCCATGCGACGTCGGGCAAGTCTTGAAGCATCGGCCGCAGACCGCGCGCCTTCGGGTGCCGAGCGAATGCTGAAACGTTGGCGGCGGCGTCGGCAGCCTTCATATCGACCCAACCGACGACGGCCAACACGCTGGCCGTCCGCTCAGCGAGATCGAGCAGAAAGCGCGTGTCATCCTCGGTGGGCAGCGATTGGACAAGGACCGTGCCGCCGATTCCGGCCGCGGCCAACTCGGGCGCCAAATCGGCCGGCCCAAAATCGCGATGGATCGCGTGCAACTCGCGAGGCGGCCAGTAACCGGCGCGCGCGGCGATTTGCCAGTAGTGCTGATGCGCATCGATACGCTGCATCATGCTTGCCCCTTCGGGACCGGTGCATCGGCGGCGATCAGCCCTTCATCGTGCAAGGCCTGCCAATACGTGGTGGGGATCGGTCGTTCGAGCCACGCGATGTTTTGCTGCAATTGCGCGACGCTGCGCGCGCCGACGACGCACGACACGACAGCCGCATGAGCAAACGGGAATTGCAGCGCGGCCGCCGGCAGCGGGACGTCGAACCGCTTGGAGACATCGGCGAGGCGTTGCACCTTGTCGACGACTTCGATCGGCGCATCGCCATAATTGAATTTTCCGTTGCCCGCGAGTACGCCGGAGTTGAATACCCCGCCCACGACGACAGCCGTTTCCGCGCGCACGCATGCGTCGAGCAGCGGCGCGAGCGCCGTCTGCTCGAGTAACGTATACCGGCCGGCGAGCAAGACTACGTCGAGGGACACTTCGTTCATCGCATCGACGACGATTTCCCATTCGTTCACACCGAGGCCGATGGCGCGCACGGCGCCGCTTTCGCGCAACTGCGTCAACGCACGAAAACCGCCGCCTTCCGTGAGCTGAGCCCAATAGTGCGGATGTCGATCGCCGTGCGTCATCGCCCCGATGTCATGGACGTACAGCATGTCGATGCGAGGCACCCCGAGCCGTTGCTGGCTATCCTCGTACGAGCGCATGATGCCGCCGTAGCTGTAATCGAAGATCGGACGAAACGGCAACGGCTCGGCCCACCCATCGTCGCCGGGCCGCACGCTCGCATCGGCGCACATTAGACGCCCCACTTTCGTGCTGAGCGCAAAGGCATTGCGCTCGCGCGCGGCGAGCGCCTGACCGACGCGTCGCTCGGAAAGCGTATAGCCGTAGTAGGGTGCCGTATCGAAATAGCGCAGGCCGGCGGACCACGCGGCATCGACGAGCGCCTCCGACTCGGCTGCGGAGATCGGACGATAAAGACCGCCGAGTTGAGAGCAACCGAGACCTAAGGCTGTCAGTGCCAACCCACCGCGCGGCAAAGAACGTATTTCGCGAGCGTTGATCATCGAGTGACGCGTTCGTAACTGTATCGATCGTTGAAGGGGTGCCCGTATAGACCCACGCCAGCCGCTTTCTCAGCGTCGGCGCGGGCGTGAACGGCATCGTCAATAGAGGACGTTTTTCGCCGTGGGAGAGTCGAGATTTTTCTGATCGACCATCACGACGCCCGTATCGATATCCTTCGCGACCGGCTTATGTTCGATGACGTTCACGACGGTCTGAATCCCCTTGTATCCCATCTGATACGAGCCTTGAACGGCGATGCCTTGGATCGTCCCGTCGCGCACGAAATTTTGCAGATCCTGGTTGCCGTCAAACCCGATCGCCACCACCTTGCCGGCCTTCCCGGACTGCTTGAGCGCACGGCCCACGCCGATGGCGGTCGGCTCGTTCGCCCCAAAAATGCCCTTCAGATCGGGATTCGCGGAAAGCACGTCGGTGGTCTGATTCAGCGCGGTCGCCATCTGGGACTGCGAGTAGTACGGGCCCACGATCTGCAATTTCGAGTGGGCCGCGAGATATTTCTTGAAGCCGCCGACACGCCCGATTTCCGATCCCGCGCCCGGCACATAGGACATGAGCGCGATCTTGCCGGTTTGGCCGACGCGGTCGATCAGCGCCTGCGCGCAAAGCTCGCCGGCCTTCTCGTTATCGGTCGACAGGAACGACTGGTAGTACTGCTTGCCGGAATTGGAAAGCGCGGAGTCGATCAACACGACGGGGATATGCGCCTCCCACGCTTTCTTGATCGCGGGGACGAGCGCATCGGGATCCGACGGCGCGAGTACGATACCGGCGACGTGGCGATTGACGGCGTTCTCGACCATATTGACTTCATCGGTGATATCCGATTCGGCGGCCGGACCTTGGAACGTCATCGTGTATCCATTGGCATCGCCGAGTGCAGCCTTCGCGCCTTTCTGCACGTTCTGCCAGTAATTCGAATTGACCGTTTTGACGATCACGGCGATCTCGCCGCCTGCCGCGAACGCGCCCGTGCTAAACGCTGCGCACATCAAAGCCGATACTGCAAAAATCGAAAGCCTGCCCATGTCTCGCTCCTCTTTTTTGATGATTGAACTACGCTCGATTAACGCTTCTTGCTTCGCAGTTGATCGATCCAGACGGTGCCTAGAATCACGACGCCGATGATGATCTGCTGGATGAAACTCGATACCCCGTTCATGTTTAGACCGTTACGCAGCACGCCGATGACGAATGCGCCGATGGCCGTGCCCGAGATCGTGCCGACACCGCCCATCAGCGACGTTCCGCCGATTACGGCACTCGCGATGGCATCGAGTTCGTACATGACGCCTTCGTTGGGCTGGCCGGTCACGAGACGCGACATCAGCACGCAACCGGCGACGCCGGCCAATGCGCCGGAGAGCACGTAGGTGAACATCTTCACGCCGCTTACGTGGACACCCGAGAGACGAGCGGCTTCGGGGTTCGAGCCGACGGCGTAGATGTGCCGGCCTAGCGACGTTTTCGAAAGAAGGATCGCGCCCGCGATGAAGAACACGACCATGATGACGACGGGATAGGGAATACCGGGAAACGTCGTATCCGGAAATCCGTCCGCGCCGATATGCGACACCCGGAATAAGGCGCCGTTGCCGAGAACGCCGAACGCATTGCTCAAATCCGAAACGGGCCGCGCGCCGGTGATCTGCAAAGCCAGGCCGCGCGCGACGAGCATCATGCCGAGCGTCGCAATGAACGGCGGCAAGCCCATTCGCGTCACGCAGATGCCGTTGACGTATCCGCACATCGCGCCCACGAGCACGCCGCAGAGCATCGCGAGAGGTACCGGCACGCCCATCTTCGCAAGCAATGCGGCCGAGACGCCGGCGAGCGCGAGCACGGAGCCAACCGACAGATCGATCCCGCCGGTAATGATGACGCAGGTGGCGGCCACCCCCAGGTAGGCGATCGACGTCACTTGCAAACTGACGGTCATCATGTTGTCGACCGAAAAGAACGCCGAGCTGGAGACCGAAAACGCGATGACGAGCGCCACGAGACTACCGAGGGCCGCGAATTTCTGAATGAGGTCACGGCGCCGCTGCTGCGCCGAGCGGTCGGCGCTTTGACTACGATCGGAAGTCATTTCAAGCATGTGTGCGCCCCGAAGCAAAGTGCATGATCTCCTCCTGACTGGTTTGTTTCGTGTCGAGAACGGCCGTTATGCGGCCCTCATGAAAGACCGCAATCCGATCGGTCATTCCAAGCAGCTCCGGCAACTCCGAGCTGATCAGCACGACGCCGACGCCCTGCGCCGCGAGCCGATCCATGAGCCCGTAGATGGCGAACTTCGCGCCGACGTCGATGCCGCGCGTGGGCTCGTCGAAGAAGAAAATCTTGGATCCTCGGTACAGCCATTTGCCGATCACGACCTTCTGCTGGTTGCCGCCCGACAGATTGCGGACGATTTGCTCGATCGAGGGCGTGCGAATGGACAAGTCGCGCACATAGCGGCGCGCGATCTCGGCTTCTTCGGCGAAGCGCAAGAAGCCGGCGTGCGACGAGACGGCGGCGACGTTGGACAGCGTGATATTCGCGGCGACCGACATTCCCAGCGCAAGGCCCTCTTGTTTGCGGTCTTCCGACAAGTACGCAATGCCATGGCGGATCGCTTCGCGCGGCGACCGGATCGTCAAGCGCTCGCCGTGCACCTCGAGCGTCCCGTCATCCAACCGGTCCGCACCGAAAATCGCTCGCGCGACCTCCGTGCGGCCCGCCCCCATGAGCCCCGCAAAACCGAGGATTTCGCCTCTGCGCAATTCGAACGAGACAGGCCCGAATACGCCGTTGCGGCGCAGATCGCATGCGCGAAGCAACACGTCCTCGGTAGGCACCGAATGCCGCGCGGGGTATGCATCGTCGAGGGATCGCCCCACCATGCGCGCAACGATGTCGCCTACCGTCAGCGCGGCGAAATCGTCGGTCGAGATATGCCGGCCGTCGCGCAGAATCGTCACGCGGTCGACGATCTGCGCCATCTCGTCGAGCCGATGCGAGATGTAAAGAATCGCTACGCCGGCCGCGCGTAGCTCTTGGATGATCCGAAAGAGTTGGGCCGTTTCCGATTCGGTCAGGGAGGACGTGGGTTCGTCCATGATCAGCACGTTCGAATCGAACGAAAGCGCTTTTGCGATTTCCACCATCTGTTGCTGCGCGATCGACAGCGTGCCCACGAGCGTCGTCGGTGCGACATGCAAACCGATCCTCTGCAAACAGCGCACCGCGTCGGCATTGAGCTTGCGCGCATCCACGAACGGTCCGCGCTTCGGCTCGCGGGCGAGATAGAGGTTTTCGGCCACGCTCAAGTGCGGGACCAAGTTGAGCTCTTGATGAATGATGGCGATACCGGCGGCCTGCGCCTCGGCCGTCGAGCCGAACCGAACCGGGGCGTCGCGATAGACGATCGTGCCTTCGTCGGGTTGGTACTGACCGCTGATGATTTTCATCAACGTGGATTTGCCGGCGCCGTTTTCACCGCATACCGCGTGAACCTCTCCCGCGCGCAGGTCCAGACGAATGCCGTCGAGCGCGACTACGCCCGGGAATCGCTTCACGACGCCTTCGAGGCGCAGGATTTCTCGCCCCCGTGTCCCGGGATCGATCACGGCAACGCTTGGCGAACTGCTGAGCACTGTCATTCCGTCTCCATGTACGGCCAACCTGGCTTGCAACTGGTCAGTCCAATTTTGCTGAATTAAAGACAAAATCGCCGTTTTGGTCAAGCCAATATTCATTCATCGAAAGACATCTTACCAATAGTGAAAACCCTATAGAGCTATGAATCGCTTACGGGACAATGGTTAGCGGGCACCGTGCTAAACTCCGACGCAACCTACGCGGTGCCTCTTCGCCCATACAATGAAATCGACAGAACCTAAGCGGCTTTACCAGTCCGTTGCCACCCAGATCCTCGCGTTGATTCGCCAGGGTGAATTTCCGCCGGGAGAGCGCTTGCCGCCCGAGCGCGAGCTCGCGCTGAAGCTCGGCGTCTCGCGCCCGTCGCTGCGCGAGGCGCTGATCGCGCTGGAGATCGGCGGGCAAGTGGAAATCCGCATGGGATCGGGCGTTTATGTCTGCGAAGCGAGCGAGGACGCCGCGGGTGCGGTGGGAGCGTTAGGCGACAGTCCGACGGAATTGATGCAAGCGAGAGCGACGATCGAAGGCAGCGTGGTTATGCTTGCCACGGCGCATATGACCGCCGCCACACTCGATCGGCTGCGTCGCACGATCGACCGGATGCGCAGATTCGCCGCGGCCGGCAAATCGCCTGTCGAGGCGGACCGGCAATTCCACATGTTGATCGCGGAAGCGGCGGGCAATTCGGTGCTCAGCCGTTACGTGGGCGAATTGTTCGATAGCCGCCACGACCCGATCGCGGCTGCGATGCGGGGCCATACGGAAAGCGCTCAAACGTGGACGGCCGCCGTGCACGAGCACGAGGCCGTGCTCAAGGCTTTACAGGCCGGCGATCCGATCGCCGCGCAAACGGCGATGCGCGCACACCTCATGGCTTCCGAAGAGCGTTGGGTGAGCGGCGGGTGAGCCGTGGGTGAAATAGACCGGCCCCTAGTCCGCCCAACGCCAGGCGGGACGGTCCAATAGTCCCTGCCCGGCGACCGCCGTTTCCGAGAACGTCTTTTCTAGTTCGAGGCAGTTGCATTCCGGATCTTCGTCGAGCGCCGCCGCCAATCGCGACGAATGTGAAATCACCCAGATTTGGGTGTGACGCGCCGCCTGCCGTATCAAACGCCCGAGTGCCGGCATCAAATCCGGATGCAGACTGGCCTCCGGTTCGTTCAGCACCATGAGATCCGGCGGCCGTGCCGTCAGCAGTGCGCAAACAAGCAGCAGATAACGCAGCGTGCCGTCCGACAATTCGGCGGCCGTCAACGGACGCATCAGCCCGTCCTGATTGAACTGCAATGAGAAGAGCCCTCCGGGCTGGCTCTGTATCGTGACGCTCGCGCCCGGAAACGCATCGGCAACGGCCTCGTCGAGGGCCCGGCGATCGCCGATCTCGCGAATGGTCTGCCACGCGGCTGCAAGATCTCGGCCGTCGTGATGCAGGACCGATGTACGCGTACCGATTTGGGAGCGACGGGCCGGCGCATCGGGATCGATCCGGAAGTGATCGTAAAACCGCCAGCCTCGCATCGACTCGCGAACGTGGAATACCTCGGGGCTAACGGAGTCTCGCCCGATCTGCGAAAACAGGCTTTCGTAGCGCGGCAGATGCTGCGTGACGACGGCCCATCCGTCGTCCGTCCTGCGCCGTACCACGCTCCCCTCGCGGTCCACGAGAACGGCGGCCGGACGCAGAACGGGGCCGGACCAGATCGACTCGCGTTTGAATTCGGGATCGAGCGTGAATGACGAAGACGTTTCTCTATCCTCGTTTCCGTAACCCGTCACGATCCCCATACTGACCGCGTAGCCGAAATCCTCGCCATTGACGCCAAGCCGCAAACGAGGCGCCGGCGCGCCTTTGGCGGGCCCCTGCATCGGAACCTCCCCGCGCCGCATGCGGCCGGATCGGTCGTCCGGCCCCGCCCAGAGAACCGACTGCAACCCGCCCTCCCTCGCGAGCGGACCCACGATGCCATCGCGCGCGACGCCGGCCAACAGACTCAATGCGCGATAGAGATTCGACTTGCCGCTCCCGTTTGCGCCTATGACCACGTTTAGATTGGAGAGCGGGACGACCAGCTCGCGAATCGATCGATAGTTTGAAATGGCAAGGGCAGTCAGCATGGATGATCCTAATCGACATCGGGTTGAAGATGCGGTTTTAATCTCGAACTGCATCGGGTGCAGCCGACAGACCGGCCAGAAGTCTGCTTGTAGGCGATGCCTTTGCAGTCCTTTTCAACAGCGCCGCGCATCGAAATAATACCTATCCAAAGCCCGCACCGAACACAGAGCATGAATTCCAATATCGAGCAGCAGGCAGGCGACGAACACCCCGAGGTCGATTGCGACGACGCCCTCGACAATATCGTTTGGACGGCGCTTTGCGGTCCGCACGCGCAATGGGCGCAGATCCACGGCGACGTTCGGCGCTATAGGCCCGAATTCGCCCCTTTCGCAGCCGCGCGCAACTACTCGGAAACGAACGTCAAGGCGATCGCCGCCATGCTCGGTCCCGGCGAACGGGCCTCGCTTTTCACGCTCGAACGCCCGCAGGTTCCGACAGACTGCGAGACGGTACTCGAGGCAACGCTCATCCAAATGATTGCTTCACGGCCGCTTTCTTCGCCCGGCGACGATCGAATCGTTTCGCTCGGAGAAGCCGACGTCGCCGATATCAGGACACTTGCCGAAATCGCTCAGCCGGGACCGTTCAATTCCCGCACGCATCAACTCGGCAACTTTTTCGGGATTCGCGAAGACGGCAGACTCGTCGCGATGGCGGGGGAGCGAATGATTGCCCGCAAATATGTGGAAGTCAGCGCCGTGAGCACCCACCCCGATTGCCGGGGCCGAGGGCTCGCAAGAACGCTTATGGCGCATCTCACGGCATCGATCCAACAACGAGACCGGATACCGTTGCTCCATGCGCTTTCGACGAACAGTGCGGCTATCGATCTTTATCGAGCGCTCGGTTATCGTGCCGCGCGTACGTTCTGTCTTACGGTAATCACCCGTTCGCCTTCCTAGATGGCCAGCGCTCGGCGCGACATACGCGCCGAGCGCAAATCTCCCCAACGCTCTTACTGAACGGCCGGGAAATCGAGCGTCGTGTCGTTGACGCGATTGACGAGATTCGTGAACGTAATCGACGCGACGGCAAGGTTGATTTCGATGAGCATGCGGTCGGTGTAACCCGCCGTGCGCACCGCATCGACAACCGCCTCCGGCACCGTACCGCGCGTACCGACGAGCGTCCGCACATAGGTCGCGAGCGCGTCGCGCTTCGCGTCGCCGGTTGCAGTCCCGGCACGCACCTGCTTCATCTCGTCGTTCGACAGCCCGGCGAGTTTTCCCATCAACGTATGCGCAGCCACGCAATAGTCACAACCGACGTGTTCGCTGACAACCAGCTTGATCACTTCGATGTCGGCCTTGCCGAGCGTACTCGCGGCAACCGCAGCATCGAACGCGAGCGCGGCGCTCAACGCTTCGGGGCTGTGCGAGCCGATGGCCGCGTATGCGTTGGGTACCTTGCCGACGGTCTTCTTGATCTTGGCGAATACCTCGGCGGCCGGGCCGGTAGCGTCTTCGGGGCGGATGGTGTGCAGACGGGACATGATTGACTCCTTGGTTCAGTGTTGATCGATCGTTGCGCGGGTTAGCCATGTCGTATGGCATGGAAGTCAGTGTACGGATGCACGACGAGTTGTTTAATGCCATACTTTCGCAAATTCATGCTCAATTGACTCACATGCAACTCCTGGATCGACTGTTGGCGCTCATGCCCGTCACGGGACGGCTCGATGTGCGATGCCACTTCGGCTCGCCGTGGCGCATTGACCAACCCGAGTCGAACGAGTGGGAAATGCCCTATCACGTGCTGTTGCGCGGCGAAGCCGTTGTCGAAATAGACGCCGACGGGCAAGGCGAAGCGGCGCTTCACATGAGAGCCGGCGATATCGTGTTGTTTCCCGCCGGCAGCGCCCATACGTTGCACGACGGCAGCGGCAAGACGCCTCGAACGATGCGCAAGCAGCACCGGGGCGCATTGACGGTTGCCACGAACGGCAAGACGCGCGAGGGTGCCGACGTCCTATGCGGGCGCTTCGTGCTGCCGGCCGTGCCGCGGCAATTGATGCGCGACCATTTGCCGGAGCGTTTGCTCGTGAGCAGCGTGAGTGCCGGCGACGAGCAGGCGCGCGATGCGGCATTCGCGTCAAGCCGGCTTGCGCGTGTCATCGAATTGATGCGGGAAGAGGCATTCGAGCTGCGGCCGGGCAGTGAAGCGGTCGTCAACCAACTCTCCGGCGCGTTGTTTGCGCTGACCCTGCGCTATGCCTCGGAAAGCGGCGACGCGCCGCGCGGCTTGCTTGCGCTCGCGCAGCGTCAGCGTCTGCAACCGGCGCTCGCGGCCATGTTCGACGAACCCGGCGAGCCATGGACACTGCCCAAGCTGGCCGAGCTATGTCATATGTCGCGTGCCACGTTCGCGCGTCATTTCGACGAGGCGATCGGTCGGTCACCGAGCGACGTGCTGACGGAAATTCGCATGGCGATCGCCGGCCGCAAACTCGTGCAAACGAAGATGTCGATCGCCGAGATCGGCGAGGCGGTGGGGTATCAATCCGAAGCCGCGTTTCAGCGTATTTTCAAACGGCAGGTGGGCATCACGCCCGCGAAGTGGCGCGCCCAATCCTCTCGTTCGGTCGATTAGTGGATTGATAACGAATACACATCAATCGTTCGAAATATTGCACTTATCGTTTTTCCGGTCGCGGGCGAACATTCCTGAAACTCTTCCTGCTCCGCCGCAACCTTGAAGAAACCCAGGAATTCAAGGCGCGCAGGCATCGTCCGAGCATGAGCGAGGTGTTTCGCACGCTCGGGCAAAACTGGGCGGTTGTCGTCGCCGGCACGAAGCTTGACCCTGATCCGCGAAAAGCGGCGGCGATAGGTTGAGATAACGCTCGGGAGGAAGTAGTAGGCCACCGACGGCACGCACGCGATCGTCACATGGCCTAAACGGCTCGTCGAAACGTCGCGGATGCCGAGCAGCGCGACGTCGAGATCGTCGAACAGTTGCTCTGCGCTCGAGGCGAAAACGCGGCCGACCGTAGTGAGCGTCACGCTACGCGTGGTGCGCTCGAAGAATCGCACGCCGAGGGCCTCCTCGACTTGTCGATGCGCCGACTCTCTTTGCAGCCGATTGCCGTTCCGTTACTCTTTCTCAAGAATTCGCGAAACTTGCCGTAATTTCAGTTAGTCCGCAACCTTTTCCTCGTCGTCGCGGGGACGCCCTTAAACACGGACGATGAAAGTCGATTTAGCCACCCTTTACCTTCTCGCGATCGGAACATTGTGGGCCAGTTCGGCCATGACGTATTGGGAACACATATCGCATCCCAAACGCAGCAAGGAACTTCGAGCGCTGGCCGCCGGCTATGCGACGCTTGGAGGCGGTTGCGCGATCGCGGCCTTCCGGCATGAACTGCTGGGGACCGGTGTCGCCGGCCCCGCCGTGAGCAATCTCGTCATATTGGGCGGCTATCTATTGGTTCTGCATGCTGTGGCCATGTTCAACGGCCGGCGGCATGTGAAAAGCTCGAGCGGTTTGCTGCTCTTGATGAGCCTTACGTGGGCGGCAACCGGTACGCGCTGGCAAGCTGCCGTTTGGCTTTATGTCAGCGCCGCTCCGATCGCGCTAGCGTCCGCCATGACAGCCCGCGAATTGATGAGAATCGATGCGATACCGGCGGCGCAGTCCCGACGCGTCGCGGTGGCGGTAACGGGCATCCACGCGCTGTTTTACGCGGCCAGAGCTTTCGTTCTGCCATGGATCGTCTCGATCTTCGGGGTGCGCGTGCTGTCGATTTCCAGCGACATCACGATGTACGAAGGGGTCCTTTATTCCGTCATTTTGCCGATGACGCTACTTAGGCTCACGAGAGAAGAGGTTCATAGCGAACTGTTGAAGGAGTCGCGTTCGGATTACTTGACTCGCTTAGGCAATCGAAGATTGTTCTTCGAAGAGGGAGAGCGGATTATCAACGACTGCGCGATAGATTGTCGCCCGGCCGCTTTGCTGGCGTTCGACCTCGATCGCTTCAAGAAAATCAACGATCGTTACGGTCACAAAGCCGGCGACGAAGTGTTGAAGTCATTTGCGGATACGGTTCGAGCCGCCACCAATACGAATGCGATTCTCGCGCGCATCGGCGGCGAGGAATTCGCGGCCCTGCTGCCCGGCTACGACAGCTACAGCGCGAAATTGGTCGCCGAGACCGTTGCAAACAGGTTTGCCGCGATATCGCATAGTGCCGACGGTGACCGCTTTCATGCCACGGTCAGCATCGGCCTAGCGGTGCCGGGGCCCGAGGCATCCTCCCTTTCCGATCTGCTCTCGGCCGCCGACCAAGCCTTATATCGCGCCAAGTCGCTGGGCGGCAATCGGCTGATTCAACACGTCGACTTCCAAGAGAGCGGCGATGCCACGCAATATCGCCGCGAACGTCTAGAGCCTTCTCGCGACGTTTCGTGAAACGGTGGCTCACGCCGAGAAACGTAACGCGAACTCAGTGAATTAACCGCTGGGGCAACATCTTGTCAGCGATCAGTTTTCACCCGCGCGAGAAATGCGAGGGTGTCCGATGCGATCTCGTCGACCTTCTCTTCCGTGGCGAAGTGTCCTGCGTCTAGAACGTCCACTTCCGCGTTAGGCAAATCGCGGTGGTACGCGAGTGCTCCCAGTGTAATGAACGATGGGTCATAACGCCCCCACAAAACAAGGGTGGGCGGCTGGTGTAGCCGCATCCACTCTTGCCATCGCGGATACGATGCAATGTTTGTTCGATAGTCGTACAGCAGCCTGGCCTGGATTTCCCTCTCGCCCGGTTTCGACAGGAACGCATATTCGTCAAGCCAGGCCTGAGGATCGTAGCGCTCCGGATTCGGACTGTTGACGATATGCCGTTGCTTCGTCAGTTCGAGCGACATGAAATAGTCGATCACTTCCGGATGCGCCGCCGGATCAGCCCAATAGCGAGCAATGGTCGGCCAGTTCTTGCCCAATCCGTCCTTATATGCGTTGGCGTTTTGGATCACCAGCGCGCGGATCCGCTCCGGATGCGCCTCCATGATGCGAAAGCCGACTGGACCACCGTAATCCTGAAGATATAGGGCATACCGGTCGAGCTTCAACTGGTCGAGCAAGGCGGCGATCGTCTGCGCCAACTGATCGAATGTATAGGCGTATTGCGACGGCGGCGGCGCATCGCTTTCGCCGAACCCAGGATAGTCGGGTGCAATCACGTGATATCGCGTCGCCAGCAACGGTATGAGCGATGCGTACTGACGCGACGAGGCAGGGTAGCCATGCAGCAAAACGATCGTCGGCGCATCCTTCGGTCCTGCTTCACGATAGAACACGCCTACTCCATCCACCTTCGCCATGTGATACGTGGTGGTTTCCGAGGTCGATTGAACTGGCGCCGCGCTTGCCTCCCCCGCACCGATCAGAGCGCTCAGCGCGACAATGACGGCTGCGATTGCACGCTTTCGTTTCGCCTCGCCAAGCGGCAAGGTAGAGGCACACCTGCGCACCGGCATACGACCGTATTTCATTTTCGTTCCTTACGTACTTTATTGACTGCGTGGGGGATCAGCAAATTTCCGTGACGAGATGCTCATTGAAAACGAGCTAACGACTCTCGCAGACGCGGCGCGACGAAATCGATAAAGCACCGCAATTTGAGCGGCATCAGGTTGCGAGAAACATGAACGAGATGAATCGGCACCCGCTCGACTTCGAATTCCGGCAAGACGATCTGCAACCTGCCCTCGTCGACCTCGTGAGCGACGTGGTAATGCAGGAGCTGCGTGAACCCGACGCCACGCGTCGCAGCGTCCACCGCGGAATCCGGCGTTGACACCTGAAGACGAGGTGTAACGGGAACGACCAGGCGTTCGCCGGTTGCCGGCGCCTTGAAACTCCACTCCGGGGATAGCATCGGGCCGTTAAACATCACACACGGCATCTTGAGCAGCTCCGATGGATGTTGCGGTACGCGGTGCCCGGCAATAAAGGCAGGGCTTGCGCAGACTACGACGCGAAACGATCCCACGCGCGTCGCAATCATGCCGCTGTCAGGCAACGCGCCGAGCCGCACCGCCAGATCGACGCGGTCATCGACCAGGTCGACGTTCCGATCGGATTGCATCAGCTTCACATTGATTTCAGGAAACAGCGCGATGAAATCAGCGATTAAAGGCAGCACGTGCGTGCGCCCGAACAAATTTGAGGACGCGACAACCAGATCGCCCCGCGGCGCAGTAAACTCCCCCGCGGCTTCGCGCTCCTGCTCTTGGACGAGGTCGAGAATACGCCGTGCAGCCGCCACATAGGCGAAACCCGTGTCGGTTAACGTCAATTTGCGCGTTGTCCGCGTGAGCAATTTCGTTCCCAGTTGCGCCTCCAGGTCGCCGACCTTGCGCGTGAGCGTAGGGACGGGCACGTTCAGATCCCGCGCGGCGGCCGACAAACTACCTTTGTCGACGGCCGCGATCAGCATTGCCATGGCTTCGAGTCGGTCCACGTCAGTGTCCGTATTTTTGAGGAGACCGTGTCCGACAGGAATGACCGAGTCACCCGTCGGCAAAGGCCGTCCAACCTCAGGCCGCGGAGGCGGATACCGGCAAGAACGCCGAGTCGATCTCAGGTCGTGCGAGATGAGCCAGCGTATTGGCAAACGTCTTGCTCGCAACAGCCAGCACGATCGCCACCACCGCCCGGCGATCGAAACCCTCGGCAGTCAGTGCGTTCACATCGCTGTCCGACACTTGGGTCCGCTTCGTTGCAACCGCGGTCGCAAACTTGCGCACTGCTTCGAGTTGAGCATCGACAAGCGGGCCTCCAACTCGCAGGGCTTCGACGACATCCGCTGGTGCGCCGAGCTTGCCGGCAAGCGTCGCATGAACCGCGATACCATATTCGGCCGCGTTGGCATGACTCGCAGCGGCCAGCGCGACCTGCTGCGCAACTGGACTCAGAGATGTCGCCTGGAGCGCCTGAAGTGTCGTAAGGTAAGCGCCGAGCGCGGAGGGCTCCGCGGCAAGCGCATAGCCGAGGTTCGGCACGAAACCGAACACACCCCGCATCGCGTCGAGAAGCGGTTGCGCCTGCTCCGACACAGAGGACTCGTTCAACTCGCCGAATAGCGCTTGCCCCTGCGCCCTATCCAATGTCTTGGCCAGAAACGCACGAATAGTGCTCGCGATCTCGTCGAGGTGCGTCTCGAGCGGGAAGTGACCTGCGTCGACAAAGTGGATTTCCGCATCCGGGATGTCACGGCGAAATGCTTCGGCGCCGGGAGGTACGAAAAACGGATCGTTCTTCCCCCACACGGCCAGCGTCGGCGGACGATGAGTACGGAAATACTCCTGGAAACGCGGATAAGCCGCCACGTTGCTCTTGTAGTCACCGAACAGATCCAGCTGGATATCGTCGTTGCCAGTCCGTTCAAGAAAATGCTGATCGAGCGTGTAGCTTTCCGGTGCAATCGAAGCCACATCGCTCTCGCCATGTGTGTACTGGAACTGCGTCGTCTCGGCCTTCAGAAAGGCCCGCAAATTGTTGCGATTTTCCTCGGTGGGATCTTGCCAATACGCTCGCATCGGGTTCCAACCGTCACTCAGGCCCTCTTCGTACGCGTTACCGTTCTGGGTAATCAACGCGGTGATCCGTTCCGGTCGCGATACCGCCAGACGGAAGCCCACGGGGGCGCCATAGTCGAACACATAGAGGGCATATCGGCTCAGGCCGACAGCTTCCGTGAATCGCTCAATCACTTGCGCCAGATGGTCAAACGTGTAACCGAACCTGGCCGCCTCCGGCGCATCGGAAAATCCAAAACCCGGGAGATCCGGCGCGATTACCCGGTACTTGTCCGCGAGCCGGTCAATCAAACCGCGATATTGATGACTCGAGGTCGGAAAGCCGTGCAGAAGCAAGACAGCGGGTGCGTCGCGCGAACCCGCCTCACGATAGAAAACGTTGAGGGGCGCCCCGGAACGCGAGTCGGAGACAGAAACAGTTCGATAGCGGGAAGACGTCGACATGCTGAAACCTCCTGAGTTGGGAAATGTCCGGCTCATCAATTTCTGAACCGAACGATCGGTACAATACAAGCGAGCACGGCACCCGTCAAGCATTGATTCGGCGGCTTCAATGTCGTAATCTGTTGTTTGTACCGAATGATCGGTTTTTATGGAGCTTTGGCATGTCGGCTACCCCCACGTCGAAGGACGAAATCGTCGAACGGTTGTTCACGGTGTTTCGCGATCAAGGTTTTGACGGCGCTTCGATTGCGGACCTGTCGCGGGCAACCGGTCTGGGGAAATCCAGCCTTTACCATCATTTCCCCGATGGCAAGGAGCAGATGGCCGAGGCCGTACTCAATCGTGCAAAAATCTTGATCGATCGCGAGCTGCTCGATGCAGCGCGTGCTTCGGGTTCTCTGAAAGCTCGGATCCGCAAGATAGTGGCGGTGCTTGACCATATGTATGCAGGAGGCCGGACCTCGTGCGTCCTCGGGCAATTGGCCACTTGTGCGATCGGTCCCCAAGCCCGGGGGAGCTTGCAGGGGGCGTTTTCGGACTGGATTGAAGCAATCGAAAAATTGGCAGCCGACAGCGGTCTGTCGGCATCGCGTGCGCGATATTTCGCAGAGGACTGGGTAGCCCGCATCCAGGGCGCCTTGATTCTCCAGGCCGCAAACGGCAATGCGGGTCCCTATAAGCGAGCACTCCAGACTTTGCAGGATCTTGCGAAAGACGACACCGCCTAGAACCCCCCAATGACTGCGCACGCGCCCCGCTCCGGCGCCCTGGGAACTCAGCGCTCCGCAGCCTCTTTCGCGGCCTGCTGAGCACTTGCCAATCCGGCCGCCGCGTCGGCAGTCAAGATGTTCGGCTGGTAGCGAACACTGACAATGTCGTCGATTCCAATGAATCGAAGCCAGTCATCGAAATAGGCCGCATGAAAGTCACGGCCAAAACGCTTCGCGACGCCAGGACCGTAGACACCGCTCGTGTAGATGGCAGTTGCACGCTTGTTTTTGAGCAACCCGTTGTAGCCGGTGGCCGGATCAAACCCAAACAACAGCCCGGGCTGAGTGATAACGTCGATGTAGAGCTTCAGGCGATACGGAATACCGCTGTTCCACATGGGCACCGTGAACAGGAAATCGTCCGCGCACGCAAAATGATTGGCAATCCTGGCGATCTCGTCCCAAGCGGTTCGCTGCGCGCCATTCATCTCCGGGTCGCCGAAAAAGCTCATCTTGGCAGCGGCTCGATCGCCATCGAACTCAGGTAGTGAAGCCTGCCACAGGTCCAGCTCTTCGATCTCCGCGTTTGGATGCCTGGCACGATAAGCTGCGATGAAGAGCGCCGCGACTTGCGCACTGCGAGAGCGATCGCCACGGGGCGACCCTTTCACATACAGCAGTTTCATAAATTTAGTTCTCCTAATAAATTTCGATATCACGTAAGGCTACTGGCGCTATTTCCCCGAACCTTTGCCATGGCGAATTTGTACCATACGTTTTAACATGCAACTTACTCAGTTTTCGATAAAGTATTCGCCAATTTCTGTCCATACCGCGATTCCTGACGTCTTCATATAGTTGCATCACGCAACTTTTATTTAGGCATCTTTTTCCGGGGAATCGCCATGGACCGACGTCTCTTAACCCTCGCCCTCGGCATGTTTGCATTGGGGACGGACAGCTTCGTTTTTGGCGGCATCCTGCCCCAGCTCGCTCGCTCGTTTCATGTGAGCATAGGCGCCGTCGGGCAGATGATTACGGTGTACGCACTTACGTTTGCGTTGCTCGCACCGACGATTGCCGCGCTTGCGGCCGGCGTCGCACGTAAGCGCTTGCTGCTCGCCGGAATGGGAATCTTCGTGGTGGCCAATCTCGGGACGGTCGTCGCACCTAGCCTCGCAGCTGCGCTTGCCACCCGCGCACTGGCAGGCTTCGGAGCCGCCATGTTCTCACCGACGGCCAGCGGCACGAGCACGTTACTGGTGCCGCCGGAGCGCCGAGGTTTCGCGCTCTCCATTGTCGTCGCGGGGCTGTCCACCGCGACTGCGCTGGGTACGCCCATTGGCGCGGTCATCGGCGGTTTGGTCGACTGGCGCTGGACGCTGGCGTTCGTCGCTGGCCTTGGCGCGATCGGCTTCGTCGGAATCTGGACCCTTCTGCCCGAAGTCCCGCTACCGCCGGCCATCTCGCTACGCAAGCGCCTCTCGCCGCTCACGGACGCCCGTGTCGGTCTGACGCTCGCAACGACCATACTCGCGCAAATCGGAACGTTCGTTATCTACAACTACTTCTCAGTTGTGTTCGATCGCGCCATCGGCGGGAACGCAACGGTGCTTGGAATGTTGCTTGTTTTCTGGGGGCTCGCAGGAACGCTTACCAATCTGCTCACCGGCCGTATTCTCGACAAGATCGGCTCGCGCAAGGTCGTTATCGCGATGCTGCTCGTTGTCGGGACGGTGATCGTCACGATGCCGGTATCCAGTATCCATCTATGGAGCGCGTCCATCGCCATCGCCGTATGGGGTGCATGTGCCTGGGGCTTGCTGGTACCGCAGCAGTTCCGTCTCGTTTCACTCAATCCGCCCATGGCCCCGGTTTTGGTCGGCTTGAACACTTCGGCCACCTATATCGGTGTCTCGATTGCCGGCGTGGTTGGCGCTGGCGCTATCCCGGTGATTGGTAGCCACAACCTCGGCTATCTCGCCAGCTCCGTCGTTCTGCTGGCCTTGATCTTTTCGGAGCTTGCCAGCCATCGCATTGCATCGGTCGCGGAGGCTGCCGTCGAAAAGAGAGCCGTGACCGCCTGATTGCATGAACGAGAACATCGGCCATTGAAGTGCTCGACACGCCCGACGACAACGTTGGGACGGCCAAGGCGTACAAAGGTCGTCCCGTCGGGTATCGATCATCAAAATAGCCCACCGAAAAACGGCACGCCTGCCCTACGCTGCCTCATCGAATAGCAACACGGTACGCCTCTCTATGCTCGAACAAGCGGGTAGGTCATGACAAAAATGCTGCTTCGGCAAGCAGCGAATTGACGCGTAGAAGCGAGAGTCCGCCACGACGCGTAGCTTGATTCGGCCGCTGCGGCTGGCCCTGGTACAAACCCTTATTTCTTCCCCGAAGCGTTCGCGATTAAATAAATCCACTTGATTTAATTAATCGCGACGCGGGCTCCTCGTCGCTCGGAGGAGACAGGTGAAGCATCCCATCGTGGGCCGCGGCAGCAATTCGGCCAACCTGCGCCGCTACAACGAGCGTCTGCTGCTTCAAGCGTTGCGCCGCACGCAGCCCGCATCGAAGGCAGACCTCGCACGTTCGGCGAATCTCACGAGCACATCGGTCGGCAGCATCATCACCGCACTCGAGCAGGCGGGCCTCATCGAATCGACGGGACGCCGCGTCCAAGGGCTGCGCGGACAGCCTGCCTCGTTGCTGCAATTGGCCCCGCAAGGTGCGTTCGGGATCGGCGTACGCCTCGACCGCGGCGGGATCGAATGCGTTCTTGTCAATTTCGCGGGAGAAGTGCTTGCGCGCCGCAGCCATGACATGGTGCTGCCGGCACCCGCGAAAGTCCTCGAACTCGTCGGCGACGACATCCGTGCCTTGCTTGCCTGTCTTTCGCCCGTCGAGCGCGAACGGCTTACGGGTATCGGCGTAGCCCAGCCGTTCAACCTCGGCAGTTGGCTGCGCGAGCTCGGCCTGTCTCCGAATGTGTTCGATGCTTGGCACGACGTCGATTTCGCCAGCGAACTCGCGTCCATTACGCCGCTCCCCGTCTTCAGCGAAAACGACGGCAACGCCGCCGCGATTGCCGAGCTCTTCTACGGCTGCGGCCGGCAAGCGAGCGACTTCATCTACCTCTTTCTGGGGCCGGCCATCGGCGGCGGCATCGCGATCGACGGCGATTGCCTGCGCGGCGCCAAGAGCAACGCCGGCGACATCGCCGTCATGCCGGTACCCCCGAGCCGCCTGCCATCCGCCCCGCAGCCTTCCGGCGCGTGGGACATTCTCCTCTCGCGCGCCTCGCTCAACGCGCTCGCGCGCCATCTGCGCTATTGCGGCGAGGTGGCGGATACGCGGGCGGCGCTGGAAGCGTGCGTCGCCCGAGGCATGCCTGCCGTCGATGCGTGGATTGACGATTGCATCGACGCGCTCGCCCCCGCCGTACGCGCCATGCTTTGCGTCACCGACGCCCCCGTCGTCGTCGTCGACGCCGATATCGACGCCGGGCTCATCGATACCCTCATGAAGCGCCTGCATGCAGCGCTCGTACTCGGCGCACCCGAAGCGCGCGGCACCCCCGAACTGATGCGGGGCTCGTTCGGCCCCGACGCCGGTGCGATCGGCGCCGCATCGCTCCCGATGTTCTTCAATTTCTCGCCGCGCGCCGGAATTCTGAAAGGCGCGGATTCTCAAGCGCAGGAGATCAACCATGTCCCGCACTGAAATGAGCAACCCGTTGCTCCAGATGCGCAACATCAACAAGACGTTCCCCGGCGTGCGCGCGCTAGATAACGTGCATCTCGAAGTTCATGCCGGCGAGATCCACTCGCTGATGGGCGAGAACGGCGCGGGCAAGTCCACGCTCATGAAAATCCTCTCGGGCGCCTATCAAGCCGATGCGGGAGGGGAAATCGTCGTCGACGGCAACGCGGTCACGATCGACGGCCCGCAGGACGCGAAGGCGCTCGGCATCGCCGTCATTTATCAAGAGCTGAGCCTCGCGCCGAACCTGAGCGTCGCCGAGAACATCTACGCGGGCCGCGAGCTGCGCCGTGGCGGGAAGCGTTTCGGCCTCGTCGATCGGGCCGGCATGGCACGCGGCTCCGAAGAGGTACTCAAGCGCCTAGGCGCAAGCTTCGGCCCCGAAACGATCGTCGGCACGTTGTCGATCGCCGAGCAACAACTCGTCGAGATCGCGCGCGCCGTCCATACTCGGGCACGGATCCTCGTAATGGACGAGCCGACCACGCCGCTCTCGTCGCGTGAAACGGACCGTCTCTTTCATTTGATTCGCCAACTGCGCGCGGAAGGCCTCGCGATCATCTACATCAGCCACCGAATGGCGGAGATCTACGAGTTGTCCGATCGCGTATCGGTGCTGCGTGACGGGGCCTATGTGGGCACGCTCATGCGCGACGCGCTCTCCGCCGATTCGCTCGTGAAGATGATGGTCGGGCGCGATCTATCGGGCTTCTACAAGAAGGAACACGCACCCTACGATCCGGGCAACGTCGTACTGAGCGTGCGCGACGTGGCCGATGCCGGCCGCGTGCGCGGCTGTAGCTTCGATCTGCATGCGGGCGAAGTGCTCGGTATCGCCGGGCTCGTCGGCGCAGGCCGCACCGAACTCGCTCGCCTCGTCTTCGGTGCCGAGCCCCGTATCCGCGGCGAGATCGAGATCGACGGCCGCGTGCTGCCGCAGCACTCGCCGCGCGAAGCGATCGACGCCGGGCTCGTCTACCTCACCGAGGATCGCAAGCGTCAAGGGCTCTTTCTCGACATGAGCGTGCGCGACAACATCAACGTGTCGGTCTGCAATCGCGATGCACGCCTCGGCGTACTCGACCTCGCGCGGGGTGCGCAGCGCGCGCGTAGCGCGATCCGTTCGCTGTCGATTCGAGTGTCGCACGCTAACGTCAACGTCGGCGCCCTTTCGGGCGGCAATCAGCAGAAGGTTCTGCTTTCGCGATTGCTCGAAACCGAGCCCCGTATCTTGATCCTCGACGAGCCCACGCGCGGCGTCGATATCGGCGCGAAATCCGAGATCTACCGGATCGTCAACGACCTTGCCAAGGCCGGCGTCGGCGTGATTGTGATCTCGAGCGAGCTGCCCGAGATCATCGGCGTGGCAGACCGGGTGCTCGTCATGCGCGAGGGCGAGATCGCCGGAGAACTAGGCGGCGGCTCAGGCAAAGCAATCAGCCAGGAAGCCATCATCGAATTGGCCACGGGCTCGCGGCCCGCCCTCGGCGAGGCCGCGTAACGCTGCGTATGCACGGCCCCTACCGTCAAGGCCAGATCAAGGCGAATATTGAGGAGAACGACATGTCGAACCAGACACGACAACAAGCCACCGCAGCCGTCGCCGGCGAGCCCGCGGTAACGAAGCGAGAAGCGCACGCCGCAGCCGATCATCGTCAGCGCCTGCAATCGCTGCTGCGCACCGCGGGCATGCTGCCCGTCCTCATCCTACTGTGCATCGGCTTCGGCCTGATGACCGATTCGTTCTTCAGTTTGCAGAACTTATCGATCGTTACCCAGCAGGCCGCGATCAACATCGTGCTTGCCGCAGGCATGACGTTCGTCATCCTGACGGGCGGCATCGACCTGTCGGTCGGCTCGGTGCTTGCCGCCGCCGCCGTCGCCGCGATGCTCGCCTCGAATATTCCCCATTGGGGCTGGCTCGGCGTGCCCGTCGCGCTTGCGGTAGGCCTCGCTTTCGGCGCGCTGAACGGCGGACTGATCGCGCTACTTCGTCTGCCGCCGTTCATCGTCACCCTCGGCGCGTTGACGGCCGTGCGCGGTGTCGCGCGCTTGCTCGGCAACGATACGACCGTCTTCAATCCGCAACTGCCGTTTGCCTTTATCGGCAACGGCGCGATCTTCGGCATTCCTTGGCTCGTGATCATCGCACTGGCCGTCGTGGCCTGCTCCTGGTTCGTGTTGCGTCGTACCGTACTCGGCCTGCGCGTCTATTCGGTCGGCGGCAACCGCGAGGCCGCGCGCCTTGCCGGCATCAAGGTCTGGGCGATCGAACTTTTCGTCTACGCAGTCTCGGGCCTGCTCGCCGGCCTCGGCGCAGTGATGTCGGCCGCGCGCCTGTATGCGGCGAATGGATTGCAAATGGGCCAGTCGTACGAACTCGATGCGATCGCCGCGGTGATCCTCGGCGGGACCAGCTTCGTCGGCGGCGTCGGCTCCATCGTCGGCACGTTGATCGGCGCATTGATCATCGCGGTCCTGACAAACGGCCTCGTGCTGCTCGGCGTGTCGGACATCTGGCAATACATCATCAAGGGCCTCGTCATCATCGGTGCCGTCGCGCTCGACCGCTATCGCCAGCGCGGCTCGGCACGCACCTGAGTCATACGGCGAGCGATTCGCTCGCCGTATAACCGCTGTATGACTCGACTCGCCCCATTGCTTCACCCCGATTCGCTTCGACACCGTGCCTCCCAAAGAGGCGCGGCCCATTCGCCGTCGATTCGATAACACGGACCATCACGGAGACATCGATATGTTCAAGTCCAAGGCCGCATTGACCGCCATCGCCCTCGCATTGGGCGTCGTATCGTCCGCCGCACACGCGGCCGACAAGCCCCTCAAGTCCATCGGCATCACGGTCGGCTCGCTTGGCAACCCCTACTTCGTCACGATCGTGAAGGGTGCCGAAGCGAAAGCCAAGCAGATCAATCCAAACGCAAAGGTGACGTCGGTATCGGCCGATTACGACCTGAACAAGCAGTTCACGCAGATCGACAACTTCATTTCGGCACACGTGGACATGATTCTGATCAACGCGGCCGATCCCAAAGCGATCGAACCCGCTGTGAAGAAGGCACAGGCTGCCGGCATCGCCGTCGTCGCAGTGGACGTGGCTGCCGCCGGCGCGAACGCGACAGTCCAGACCAACAACGTGCAGGCAGGTGAAATCTCCTGCCAGTATCTCGTGCAAAAGCTGAACGGCAAGGGCAATGTCATCATCGAAAACGGTCCGCAAGTCTCGGCTGTGATCGATCGCGTAAACGGCTGTAAAACGGTGCTTGCAAAGGCGCCCGGCATCAAGCTGCTGTCATCCGATCAGGACGGCAAGGCCTCGCGCGAAGGCGGCATGAACGCGATGCAGGGCTATCTGACGCGCTTCCCGGCGATCAACGGCGTCTTTGCGATCAACGACCCGCAAGCCGTCGGCAGCGATCTCGCGGCCAAGCAGCTCAAGCGCAGCGGCATCGTTATCACGTCCGTCGACGGCGCGCCCGATATCGAGACCGCATTGAAGACCGATACGCTCGTGCAGGCGTCGGCAAGCCAGGATCCGTGGGCGATGGCGCAAAAGGCCGTCGAAGTAGGCTACGGGATCATGAACGGCCATCCGCCCGCAAGCGCCACGACTCTTCTGCCGTCGACGCTCGTCACGCGCGACAACGTCGGCAGCTATAAGGGCTGGTCGTCGCCGCGCTAACGCGACCTTTCCATTGATCCACTCGCTCAAGTAACCACGATGTCGAAGCTCACACAGTCTCCCGCCTGGCAGGCGCTCACGCGCCATCGCGACGCGCTTTCGAGTACGTCGATCCGCGCACTATTCGCCGCCGATCCGACGCGCGCCGACCGATTCTCGCTCGAAGCCGCGGGCGTGTTCGCCGATTTCTCGAAGAACTTGATGACCGATGAGACCATCGCGCTGCTGACGACGCTCGCGCGCGAGGCGGGCGTCGAAGCCCGGCGCGAGGCAATGTTCAAGGGCGAGCGGATCAACACGACCGAAGCGCGGCCGGTTCTGCACGTGGCGCTGCGCGCGCCGGCCGGCACGTCGATTTTCGTTGACGGCGTCGATGTCGTACCTCAAGTGCACGCGGTCCTTGCCCATATGCGCCGGTTCAGCGACGCAGTCCGCGACGGTGCTTGGCGCGGCCATACGGGGCGCACCATCACCGACATCGTCAACATCGGGATCGGGGGCTCCGATCTCGGCCCGCGCATGGTTTGCGAAGCGTTGCGGCCGTTTGGTCACGAGCGCTTGCGGATGCATTTCGTTTCGAACGTCGACGGTGCGGACATCGACGAGGTGCTGCGCGCGGTCGATCCCGCATCGACGCTCTTCATCGTCGCGTCGAAGACCTTCACGACGCGCGAAACGCTCCAGAACGCGCACACTGCCCGCGCTTGGCTCCTCGCGAGCGGCGCGCCCGAATCGGCCGTCGCCCGGCATTTCGCCGCCGTCTCGACGAACGCGGACGCTGTCTCCGCATTCGGCATCGACACCGCCAACATGTTTGCGTTCTGGGATTGGGTGGGTGGCCGCTATTCGCTATGGTCCGCCATCGGTTTGCCGATCGCACTGTATATCGGCGCCGACGGCTTCGACTCGCTACTCGCGGGCGCCCACGCGATGGATCGGCACTTCGCCACGGCGCCGCTCGAAGGCAACCTGCCCGCGCTGCTCGCGCTGATCGGCGTGTGGTACACGAACTTCTTCGGCGCGGCGAGCCACCTCGTCGCACCCTACGATCGCTATCTTCACCGGCTGCCGGCGTACCTCCAGCAGCTGGACATGGAGAGCAATGGAAAAACCGTCACGCTGAGCGGGGAACGGGTCGATTACGCAACGGGCCCCGTGATCTGGGGCGAACCGGGCACGAACGGCCAGCATGCTTTCTTCCAGTTGCTGCACCAGGGCAGCGCGCTGATTCCGGCTGATTTCATCGCCTGCATGCGTCCGCACCATTCGCTCGACGTGCACCACGCCATCCTGCTTGCGAACTGCTTCGCGCAAACGGAAGCGTTGATGAACGGTTCGCCTTCGCCCGACGCGCCCCATCGGCACTTTGAGGGCAACCGGCCGACGAACACGCTCTGCCTCGATCGCCTCGAACCTGCGACGCTCGGTGCGCTCATTGCGCTCTATGAACACAAGGTATTCGTGCAGGGGGCGCTCTGGCAGATCAATTCGTTCGACCAATGGGGCGTAGAGCTCGGCAAGCGTCTCGCGGTAGAGATCGAGCGCGAAATCGCTGCGCCGGGTACGGTCGGTACGCACGACAGCTCGACGAACAACCTGATCAACCGGTTCAAAGCGCGCCGCGCCGTGCCCGCTGAGCACAGCCCCCGGAAATCATGAGCAAACGAGCCAATCTCGCCGCGGGCAGTCCGTTCACGTTCATCCTGTTCGGCGGCACCGGCGATCTCGCGCTGCGCAAGATCTTGCCGGCGCTCCATGCCGCGCATTGCGACGGTTCGCTTGCTCCGTCGGGCCGCATCCTAGCGGTTGCTCACACGCCGTTCGATCGCGACGGGTACCTGCGTTGGGCAGACGAACATGTGAGGCCGCACATCGCATCGATCCGTTCCGGCGATACGCAGTGGGCAGCATTTCTTGCGCGTCTCGATTACCTACAGATCGACGTCAGCCAACCCGCCGCGTTCGCGGCGTTACAAGCGATGCGCGACACGCTGAAAGGCACGCGCATCTTTTACTTGGCGACCGGCCCATCGTTATTCGTGCCGATTTGCGAAGGCCTGGCCGCGGCCGGGTTGACCGGCGGCGCTCGCGTCGTTCTGGAGAAACCGCTCGGCTACGATTTGGCATCGTCGAACGAGATCAACGACGCCGTCGGACGAATCTTCGCGGAAGACCAGATCTATCGAATCGACCACTACCTCGGCAAAGAGGCGGTGCAGAATCTGTTCGCGCTGCGCTTCGGCAATTCGCTGTTCGAGCCGCTGTGGCGAAGAGAATGGGTCGAAAGCATTCAAATCACCGTGGCCGAGCAGCTCGGCGTCGAGACCCGAGGAAGCTTCTACGACCAAACGGGCACGATGCGGGACATGGTGCAGAACCATCTGTTGCAATTGCTCTCGATCATCGCGATGGAGCCGCCGCAATCGATGGATGCCGATGCCGTACGTGGAGAGAAGCTGCGCGTGCTGCGCTCGCTCAAACCGCTTAGCGGGGACGACATCCGCCGCAACGTCGTACGCGGACAGTATCACGCGGGCGCCATCAATGGATCGCCCGTACGCGGCTACCTCGCCGAGAGTGGGGTACGCCCGGGCAGCATGACGGAAACCTTCGTGGCGCTGAAAGTCGAAGTGGAAAACTGGCGATGGGCCGGCGTGCCGTTCTTTCTGCGCACAGGCAAACGCCTCGCCGGCCGTGTGGCCGAGATCGTCGTGAACTTCCGGCCCGTACCGCATTCTGCCTTGGGTGAGCAGCCACTGCGTTCCGGTGCGAACCGGCTCACGATCCGCTTGCAGCCGAACGAATCGATTCGTTTGCATGCGCTTGCGAAGCAGCCCGGGATGGGGATGAATCTGCGCGGTGTTTTTCTCGATCTCGCATTCGATCAGTTCTTCCAGCAAGACCGGATGGAAGCCTATCAACGCCTACTGCTCGACGCCATCGCCGGCCGGCTCGCGCTGTTCGTGCGACGGGACGAGCAGGAAGCGGCCTGGCGCTGGGTCGCGCCGATTCTCGATGCGTGGCGCTTGCCCGATGCGGCGCCGAAACCCTATGCCGCGGGAACGTGGGGGCCGGCCGCTGCGAGCGCGCTACTCGCGCGCCATGAGACATGCTGGATCGAAGAAGAAAATTGACCGAAGCGAGCGCAACGGCCCCCTGCGCTCGCTACCCTCTCGTTTTTCCAACCATGACCTTGAACCAACGCTGGCACCTCGAATGGCACCACGGCTCGCTTGCCGTTTACGCGACGGGCGGCATGCTCGGTAATGTCGAGTTCAAACATGCAGGCCGTCTAGTGCGGCCGTTCTACGAAGTACCATGGCTAGCCGATGCAGAGGCCGCCGGGGCGCAGGGATTGGTTGCGCACATGCGCAGCGAGTTTCCCTGCGTGCCGTTCGGCGTGCCTTATCGGGCAAACCAGGTCGACGAGGCATGGCATGCAGCGCTGACGACTTCGGCTGCCCAGTACGATCCTGCAATGGACGCCAGCGACGATCTACTCCACGGCTATGGCGCGATCGGCGAGTGGACCCTCGTCTCGCAAAGCGCCAGCGAGATCCGCATCGCCATCGACTATCCTACGTCGTCGGCGATTTCCCGACTCACTCGCGTGATCCGAGCGGATCTTGCCGCGCCCGCGATCGATTTCGAATTGCATATCGAGGCGCGGCGCACAAGCGCCCGCCCGCTGGGGCTGCATCCGAACATCGCATTGCCGTCGTTGACCGGCGCGTTGCGCATCGATCCGGGCGCATTCGCTTTCGGCATGGTCCATCCGGGCGGCCCGGAGCCGGGCGTTTCGCGCGCACGTGCCGGTGCGCAATTTTCACGGCTCGATAACGTGCCGCTCGGGGCCGGCGGGCATGCGGCCTTCGATCGGCTCCCGCTCGCAGACGACACGGAAGAAATCCTTCAACTTTGCGGCATGGACGGTAGCGTGACGATGATCGACGAGGTGGCGGACGTAGCGTACCGGCTCACCTGGGACGCGGCTGTGCTGCCGTCGCTGCTGCTGTGGATCAGCAACCGTGGGCGCCGATATGCTCCATGGAACGGCCGCAATCTGTGCGTCGGCGTGGAGCCTATCGCCGGTGCGTTCGAGTTGGGCTGCCAGGCCTCTCTTGCCGCGAATCCGATCAACGCACAAGGTGTGGCAACGGCGGTTACGCTCGATCCTGAAGCCCCAGTTACGTTAGCGTATCGGTTCGAGGTCTGCTGATTTTTGCGCTTGTCCGTTCCTCGCTGGAACGGACCCTAACGTACGGTACTAACCGCGGGGGCGGGTCATGCCGCTAATCGCTCGCCCCATCGAACTGCACGACCTCCACCCAGTTCGCCCCCTTGCCCACCGGATACTGGCCGATTCGCTCAAGCGCACCCGTGTGTGCATCGATGCGGTAGGCGCTCAACGTCGCCGATCGTTGACCGACGGCGAACAAGTAGCGTCCGGAGGGCGCGATGCCGAAGCCGCGAGGCTGCTGCTCCGTGACATACGTATTGAGACGGACGAGCTCGCCCGTGACCCTGTTCACACGATAGACGCCCAACGTGCTCGACGTGCGCTCCGACGTATAGAGGAAACGGCCGTCCGGCGTGAGGTGCAAATCGGCACCCCAGGGCTTGTCTCCCGAGAAGTCGGGCGGCAAGATCGAGATTGTCTGAACCGGCTTGACGGTTTGGCCGGCCCCATGGAGCGCGAGCACATGCAGCTTTCCGTCCAATTCGTCGATGAGGTAAGCGAAACGCCGATCCGGCGAGAACACGAAGTGGCGCGGGCCCGAGCCCTTCGGCAAAGAGTAGGCCGGCATCGGATCCTCGGTCAGTGTCCCGGTCCGGCTGTCGAACTTCAACCGCAACCACACGTCGGCCCCAAGCACCGAGGCGAACGCATAACGGTTGTCCGTCGAAGTACGGATGGCGTGCGCCATCGGACCTGTCTTTACCGTTTGGAGCACGTCGCCCACAACACCGTTGCGATCGATCCGATTCACGGCCAGCAGATTGCCGCCGTACGATGCACTCAAAAGATAACGCCCAGTCTCGTCGACGGAGAGATAGGCCATGCTCTGCGCGAGCGGCGAACGGGCGAGTTCGGTCAGTTTGCCGTCGAGCGGGTTGATCGCAAAGGTCACTGCACTGTACGGTTCCGAGCGCAACGCCGCGTACAGCTTGTGGTGATCGGGCGATAGCGCCATCGGCATGACGGTGCCCCCTACCGGCACCGTCTCGACCGCGGTGAGTGCGCCGCTTTGGGCATCGGCGCGAAACACCGAGATATCGCGGCTGTCCGCATTGGAGACATAGACGTAAGTCGCCGCATGGACGGCCATTGAGGCAGCGAGCCCCAACACGCCACCGATAAGATGGCGCAAGTTCCCCGTTGTATTCAACACATCGTTCTCCAATCGTTGTCGTTGTAGATCTTCAGATCGTTCAGGCCGGTGCGCCCACACACGCGTTGGCGCCGACACGAAACACGGAAACCGCATCCCGCATCGATTGCGCTTGATGTTCGAGCGCACTCGCCGCGGCGGCCGCCTGCTCCACGAGCGCAGCGTTTTGCTGCGTGACCGTATCCATTTGACCGACGGCGATGCCCACCTGCTCGATGCCCGCTCTTTGCTCGGCGGTGGCCGTCGTGATCTCGCCCATGATCTTCGCGACATTGCCGACCGCATCGACGATCTCACCCATGGCCTCACCCGCTTGAGCGACGAACGCATTGCCGTTGCGGACATCATCGATGGAGCTGCCGATCAACGCTTTGATTTCTCGTGCGGCGCTCGCGCTGCGCTGTGCGAGCGTGCGTACCTCGCCGGCCACCACCGCAAAACCGCGACCTTGCTCGCCCGCGCGCGCGGATTCCACCGCGGCGTTCAGCGCAAGAATGTTCGTCTGAAACGCGATGCTGTCGATCATCCCCGTGATTTCAGCGATCTTTCGCGAGCTGGCGCTGATCTCTTTCATCGTCTGGACCGCACGGTTCACGACCTCGCCGCCGCGTCGGGCGCGCTCGGCCGCATCCGATGCCAACGTGCTGGCCTGCGAGGCGTTCGCGGCGTTTTGCTTCACCGTGGAAGTCAGCTCTTCCATACTGGCCGCCGTCTCCTCCAGCGAGGCGGACTGTTGCTCCGTGCGGCTCGATAGATCGAGATTGCCCGCCGCGATCTCGCGTGCAGCAACATGGATGGCGTCGCAACTGTCGCGCACGCCGGCCACCGTGCGGGACAAGCCGGCCTGCATGCGACGCATGGCGGCGAACAGCAATCCGATCTCGTTGCGTCCCGCAGGCGGAACATCCACGGTCAGATCGTTCGATGCGATACGGTCGAGTACGGTGCAAGCGTCGGCAAGCGGCCGCGAAACCGTGCGCTGTAGGACGAAATACGTACCCGCGACGAGCGCGAGAGCCAGTAGCACACCGGCACCCACTAGGCCCACCATCCATCGATAGCGCACGTTGCCTTGCCTCAGCGCCGCTTCGGAGAGCTCGTTCGCAAGCCGCTGGAATCTCTCTACTTTCGTCGAATACTCAGCGCCGGCGGCCGTGATATCGCGATCGTTGATTGCGACATAAGCACTGACATCGCCGTTGCGCAACGCGTCCGTTGCGCGCGCGAGCGTCGCGGCAAGGCTCGTCGACGACTCAATGAGCTGACGCTTCAACGCTTCGTCCATGCCCTCGAAGCCGGGCGCGTTTTGCAGCGCCTGCGTATCGCGTGCCGCGAGCTCGAACGTCTTGCCGGCGCTTTGGAGCGCCGAATCGCGCGTGGCCGTATCGTTGCGCTCTTTGAGCGCGCTATAAGCGCGCACCAGCGCCGAACGCGTACGCGTCGTCTCCTTGTATCCATCGTTCACGAGAATCGTCTCGCGAGCGATTTCGTGCAGGCGCTGCCCGTTGGCATTCGCCTGTCCCAGTGCAAGCACCCCTGCGATGCCGCCGATCGCGATCATCGCACCGAAAAGAATCAGTACCCCAAGCAGGCTCCCCCGCACCGTCATGTTGCGCATCGATTTGTCGTCCGAATCTTGTGTGTCACGTAATGAACGCGCAGTCCCTGCTAGTCTAAGTTGTCTAACAATGGCGCTATCGTCCGTTGTCGGGTGCGAGTTGAGGAATCCACGTTTACCCTGGATTTCGGCACAAACCAACGAATCGACATTGATTCCATGCCTCACGGACTATAGGATCCGATCTTACAAATTTACGTGATGTCAGGCAACAACGCACATCCCGGAACCGCGATTCGTCTAATACAGGTCCGTCAACATGTCTTTGAGCCGTACCGCAGCCCCGGCAGAAGTCGCGAGGCGAACGAAGGTCCGCTACTTCATCCTCGCGTTGATTTTCGTTATCACGACGCTCAATTACGCCGATCGGGCGACGCTGTCGGTCACCGGTTCGGCCATCCGGGCGCAGTTCGGTCTCGACGCTATCCGCATGGGGTACATCTTCTCGGCCTTCAGTTGGGCGTATGTACTCGCGCAGGTGCCGGCCGGCTGGTTACTCGACCGTTTCGGCGCGCGCCGCGTCTATGCAGGAAGTATCGTGTTGTGGTCGATCTTCACGTTGTTGCAAAGCGCGATAGGCTTGCTCGGCAGCGTGGGCGCCGCGATAGCCGCGCTCTTTGTGCTGCGTTTCGCCATGGGTGCGGCCGAGGCACCGGCGTTCCCGGCCAACGCAAAGGTGGTCGCCATGTGGTTTCCGGCCCACGAGCGCGGGACGGCGTCGGCGTTCTTCAATTCGGCGCAGTATTTCGCGGCAGTAGTGTTCACGCCGCTGATGGCATGGATCACCCACGTCTACGGATGGCATCGGGTGTACGTCGTTATGGGCGTGGGCGGTCTCGTAATCGGGTGTGTTTGGTTGAAGGCCATGATGAATCCGGCCGATCATCCGCGCGTGAATCGCGAGGAGCTCGAACACATCGTGCAAGGCGGCGGGCTCGCGGGGAGCCACTGGCCGGCGACGCCCGCCGCACGCAAGGGGGCGAGTTGGGCTGTCGTTCGCCAGTTGCTTGGTAACCGGATGTTGCTCGGCGTCTATCTCGCTCAGTACTGCATCAACGTGCTGACGTACTTCTTCCTCACCTGGTTTCCGCTCTACCTCGTGCAGGCTCGGCACATGACGATCCTACAGGCCGGTCTCATTGCTTCGCTGCCGGCCGTTTGCGGATTTTTAGGCGGCGTCTTAGGCGGCGTGGCGTCGGACGCGTTGATCCGCGCCGGCCGTTCTTTGACGGTGGCTCGCAAGGTCCCGATCGTCGGCGGCATGATGCTGTCGTCGTGCATCATCGGCTGCAACTACGTGAACAGCGACTGGATCGTCGTCGCGCTCATGTCCATCGCGTTTTTCGGCAAGGGATTGGGCGCGCTAGGCTGGGCCGTGATTGCCGATACCGCGCCGAAGGAGGCCATCGGTTTGTCGGGCTCCCTGTTCAATATGTTCGGCAACATCGCGGGCATCGTCACGCCCATCGTGATCGGTTACCTCGTGGCAACGCAAGGCTCGTTCAACGGTGCGCTGGCCTTTGTCGGCATCAATGCGATCGTGACCGTGTTCAGCTATCTCGTGATCGTCAAGAACATCGAGCGCGTCGAGTTGCGGCCCGCTTGATCCATCCGAAACCGCGAAATGCATTGGAGAGTTGTGCGCTGTGTAGATTCCCTCTCTACTACGAAAGGAGATGCTGATGAAAACAAAAAGAACCATCGTGATCGCACTCGAGACGGGTTTGTCGACCGCTCTTCTACTAATGTGCTCCTCGACCCATGCGGCCCCCTGCACCCCTCAATGGAGTTCGTCGTCGACCCAAAACACCGCAAACCTCCAAGCGGCGATCAATCAGTGCACGGGGTCCGCTAGCAGCCCTGGCCTGGTTGATCTCACCGCGAACAACGGCGTATCGACGGCGGTCATCACGAGCGTGAACCTGGCGAGCAATATCGTCCTCAAGCTCGAGAAGGGATTCACGTTAAAGGGATCGCCGTCGCAACCGTCGGATAGCGCGATGCTCGCCGGCAGCAAGGTCTCCAATGTGACCATTACCGGCTCCGGCGCGATCGACGGCGATGGACAGGCCTACTGGCCGAGTGCGGTGGGCAAGAGCAATACGGCCCGCCCGAAACTGATTGCCATTACCGGCTCGAACATTCAGGTCGGCGCCAACTTCACGGATACGGGCAAGCCGCAATCGATTGTGGCATTCCCCACCGCATCGAACGACACCGGCAACGCATTGATCATTCGTAATTCGCCGAAGGAACAACTCGTTATCGAATCGGGCTCGAAGAACGTGACGATCGACGGCGTCTGGATCTATGCGAACCCAAATCGCAATTCGAGCGGCAAGAATCTCGCGCCGAATACGGACGCTATCGACATCATCGGCACGAACGTCGCAACGATCAAAAATTGCTTGCTCGATACCGGCGATGACGACATCGCGATTAAATCCAATGCCGGCCAAGCGGCGACTACCGGCGTCAACATTAGCAACTGCGTGGTCGGCGGCGGTCACGGCATCTCGATCGGCGGCCAGGAAGCGGCCGGACATACACTTGGCGATCCAGGCGTCTCGCAGGTGACGGTCGAGAACGTTCAGTTCAGCGGTACGGACTACGGTTATCGAATCAAGACCGATCAAACGGCAAAAGACAGCGGCGCCACGAACGGCGTCATCTATCGCAATACGTGCATGATCGGCGTTCAAGAGCCGTTCCTGTTCACGTATACCTATACCTCGGGCACGGGTGGAAATCTGCCGCTGATCGCGAACGTCAGCATCGATAATGTAATCGCGACGGGCGCAGGTACGCAGGGCGAAATCATCGGCCTGCCGAATAGCTTGCTGGGCGTGCCGGCATCGGGCAACACCGGGATCGCCATCACGAACAGCAGCATCATCGGCGGATCGACGTTTTCCGTCACCAACGGCGAGTTGCAAGTCGGCCGTCACAGCAGCGTGAAATCGTCTCTAGGGACCAATGGCGTGGTCGTACCGGTCAACGACTCGGGTGCGAGTTGGGCATGCCCGAGCTCGATAAGGATACCGGCGCAAATCTGAGTAGCGCTGGGTTCTGGCTGAGGGGTGGCCAGCGAGTTGTTTAACGGCCTCGGACCGCAGGGATGCGATGGGTTCGAAAAATATGCTCGCTAGCCCGCCTCGGCCCTCGACGGGTGCAGTCGTCACCGAATGCCCCAACCGGACCCTCTGGACCTTACCGGAACTCTTCGGATGGTGGGCCGAGTGGGATTCGAACCCACGGCGCCCCTTTAGGAGACGGTTTATGAGTCTGCCCACCTCCTTGCTCCCCGGCTGGTTCATGCGCGTCGGCGCCAGTCGCTACATGCATCCATAAGCAGCCATTTATGGATGTATATATGGGATAAACATCCATATATGTTCGATTAATTTTCTAGCAAGTTGACAGCTGCCCCTGACCTGCGGGAGAATGCTGCGGATTCCCGATAGGATCTGATAGCAGTCGAATAAGTGACCTTATCGCGTTTTAGAGGTCAAATATGTCTGGTAAAAGTTCGACCGAATCGCTCCCAGCCCCGGTTACGCGCGCCGTGCAAAAGCTCGGTGCGGACCTGGCATTGGCGCGTCGCCGCCGCCGTCTAACTCAAGCATCGATGGCCGAACGGCTGCGCGTATCCGAGGCCACCGTGCGTCGGATGGAGCGCGGCGACTCCGGGATCTCGCTTGGGACTATCGTTCAAGCGTTCTTCGTTCTAGGAGAGCTCGATAAAATCACCCGATTGCTCGACACGGCGTCCGACGACATCGGCCTTTCGCTCATGAACGAGCAACTGCCTCAGCGCGTGCGAAAGAAGCGAATCAAGCCGGATTCGGGAGCCTTATGAGCAAATCGGCGGCAAAACAAACCGTCAAGGTAGCCCTAGGCGAGGCCGGACGATCCGTCGGCACCCTTACCTACAGCAAAGACGGCGGACGCGAATTCACCGCGTTTGCTTACGACACCGCTTGGCTAGCGGCGGCGGACCGCTTCGAGTTGTCGCCCGATCTCGCGCTCGTCGAGGGACACCAGTTCCGCAAGGCACCCTCAAAGGAAGATTCGATTTTTCACTTCGCGTTCGCGGACACCGAACCTGATGGCTGGGGCTGCCGCGTGATCGCGCGCGACCACGCGAAGCGGCGCAAAGCGGCTCATACCGCTGGCAACCCCGCGTCTAGCGCCGCGCTGACCGAGATGGATTACCTGCTCGGCGTCGACGACAGAAGCCGTATCGGCGCGCTCCGTCTACTCGACGCATCGGGCAACTTCTTGCGTGCCGGCGAGGACGGATGTCGCGGGACACCGCCGCTACTTGAACTCGCGCAGCTACTCAGCGCTACCCGTGCGGTGGAGATGAACAAGGAAACGGAAGCCGACCTGAAATACCTGCGAGGCCGCGGTACGTCGCTAGGCGGGATGCGACCCAAGTGCACGATACTCGATCAGGACGGACACTTAGCCATCGGCAAGTTCCCGAGCGTCAAGGACGATCGCAGCGTCACACGCGGTGAAGTGCTGGCCCTCCACCTGGCCGCCGCTGCCGGCATCACAGTCGCCGATTCAAGGATTGTTATGTCGGACGACGTTCCGGTCGCGGTCGTGCGCCGATTCGACCGTGCGAAGGGCGGCGGACGCATTCCGTACCTCTCCGCAGGCTCAATGCTGCAAGCGTCGCGAGCCGACGATCACGCCTATACCCAGATCGCCGACGTCATTAAAACGCGTTGCGCGAACCCGGCAAGCGACCTAGAGGAACTATGGCGTCGACTCGCATTCAACCTGCTCATCACGAACGTTGACGATCACGTCCAGAATCACGGCTTTCTGCATGTGGAGCATGGCCAATGGCGCCTCGCGCCAGCCTTCGACATCAACCCCTTTCCAGACAAGGACCCGGAACTCAAGCTATGGCTCACCGCCGACTCGGGGCCGGTTGATTCGATCAAGGACATTGTGCGCACGGCCTCTTACTTCTGGCTGTCCGAGGCCGATGCCATGCGCGTACTCACCGAAGTATGTACGGCGATTCTCAACTGGAAAGCAATTGCGAAATCAGCGCCGGTCGGCATGTCGAACGACGACTTGGATGCCTTTGCGCCGGCGTTGGAAAATGAGCAGATGAGGATTGCAATGAGGTTGTTGGCAAACAAATCTCAATAGCCGAACGAGATGGCTCCCCCGCCCGGGAAGCACGCGTGCGTTGTCGACACGTTCTAGAACTTCCTAGGGCCCTTCAGTTGGTGGCCGGGTGGGATTCACATTCAGGTCGAGCAGGCCCGCCCCGCGGGTAGCTTCGGATTCGATTACGCGCGGTTACCCCCAAATCTACCCCCCAAGGGGAACCGGAACAAAATGGAACAAGTTGGCCTATTCGTGGCGCATGCGGCTCGTCGACACCTAATTGTCCAGATCGCGAACTCACGGCCCACATTTTCAGGACAGCCTCCGTCTGCCGGTCAACCCGGGTGGGGGTGCGTGCTCATGCACCCTGTGCCGCCTGTAGCGTCTCGCCCTCATCTTTTGACGGCCGTGGAGCAGGCGAAGACGTCCACAAAGGCTATACTGGATCAGCTTGGCCGGTGAGCGTCGCGTGACGTATTTTCATCGTAGAATCAATCGGTTAGAATTGCGATTGATGTTTGACGGAGGTCGTCATGACCCTACGAGACAAATTGAGAAAGGCGCTCGGCCGGAAAAGGACAAATGTCTTCCTGCGGGCCGATTTCTTGGACTTGGGCAGCGAGGCCCAACTGAGCCGTGCGCTGCGCGATCTGGTCGATGAAGGCGCAGTGGTTAAAATCGGGGTAGGCGTCTACGCCAAGGCGAAGCGCAGCGTGTTGAGCGGGAAGCCGATCCCGGTCGAGCCGGTCGAGTTCCTGGCACCAGAAGCACTGAAAAAGCTTGGCGTGAAAGTATATCCACGTCGTCAGACTGCCGAATATAACGCGGGCACGACGACGCAGATCGCCGCCGGCGTGGTAATCAATACCGGGAATCGGCGCATCTCGCGCAAGCTGGGCTTCGGACCAAAGACCATTGAATATGAGAACAATTACGACCGACCAACGGGAGTTGATCGACGCCCTACTCGCTGAAGAAGACGTCGACGGGCTGTCCGCAGCCATTCTCGAGAAGGACATTCATGTCACTGACGCTTTACGTGCGTTGTCGGCCATCTCTCACGAGCATGTCAACTTGGTCTTCTGTGGCGGGACGAGTCTCTCCAAAGCGCACGGCATCATTGAGCGCATGTCGGAGGATGTCGACCTCAAGATTGTGCTGTCTCCCGCGCACGGCCTCAGCGACAGCGCGTTAAAAAGGCACTTTTCCGCGTTGAAAGGGAAGGTGACCGCAACGCTGATGGAGCTGGCTTTCCAGGAGATTCCGGAAGAGGCTCGTGCCAGAAATGCCAACCGGTATTTCGCGAGCAGCTGGATGTATTCGTCGGTTTACGGGCCACATCAGAGCCTGCGCACCCACCTGAGTGTCGAGTTCACGGTACGCGCCCCCGTCTTCGAGATGTCCGAGCATCAGCTCGGCTATCTGATCGATCGACTGGCTGATCAGGCTGGCGAGCCCTTCGCCATGCAATGTGTTTCCGTAGAGGAGACACTGGCAGAAAAAGTCCTCTCGTTTCTGCGCCGCTTTGCCGAACACCGGGCAAAGGTGCGCGAGGACTGGGACAAAGCGTTGGTGCGCCATATCTACGACACCTGGCGCATCGTGGCTGTCGACCCCGGCGCCGCTGATCGGGCAGTCGCTCACTTCAAGGATCTCGTCGATTTTGATCGAATCGAGTTTCCGAAGCACAAGGCATTCGTCGACGATCCCGCAACATGCATGAAGACCGCGCTCGGCGAGATAGAGTCCGATGCCCAAACGATCGGCGAGTATACCGACAAGCTCACCCCGTTGATTTATGGCCAGCACAAGCCACCCTTCAAGGAGGCATTCGGCGTATTCAAAGACGTTGCCAATAAGTTGCTTGGCACGCTCTGAAGTTGACCCGCTTCTACGGACGGATTTGCAGTAGCGATCGATATGTGATTTAACCTCCGTTAAGCGGTAAGTCGCGGGTTGTCCACGGACGGGCGGCGGGTCGCCTGTCACGACCACGACGACGCCCGGCGGTGGGCAACCCGCACGGGGACATGATTTCGTTTTTTGTGTGCTCGTCTTCGAACTCGAGCGGCGAGTGGTAGCCGATGCTGCTGTGCAGGCGGCGCAGGTTGTACCAGCCCTCGAGGAACCAGAACAAACGTCCTCGCGCCTGTTCGTGCGTATCGAAGTGCTCGCGCATAAGCAGTTCCGATTCGAGCGTGCCGAAGAAGGATTCGCACATCGCGTTGTCGTAACAGTCGCCAGCCGTACCCATCGAAGGCTGCACACAGGCTTCACGACAGCGCCGTCCGAAGGCAATCGACGTATATTGGCAGCCCTGATCGGAATGCAGAATGACCCCGCGAGCTCGACGTTGCGCGAGCGCCATATCGAGCGCACGCAGCATCAGTTCCGTGTACAGATGATTGGACATTGCCCAGCCTACGATGCGGCGGCTGAACACATCGAGCACGACGGCCAGATACAGGAATCCCTCGCCGGTTGGAATGTAGGTGGCGTCTGCAACCCACAGCACGTTCGGCGCTGCGGCGCTGAAGTGGCGACGCACCAGATCAGGGGCACGCCGTGCTCCCGCGCGTTGTCGCGTAGTGCATTTCCATTGCCTGCGACTAGCCCCGCACAGGCCGGCCAGACGCATGAGTCGCGCGACGCGCTTGCGCCCGACATGCACGCCTTCGCGTTTGAGCTGGGCATGGATACGCGGCGCGCCATAGGTGCCGCGCGAACTGGCGTGCAGCATGCGAATGCGCGAGAGCAACTGCGCATCGCTGCATGCCTGCCTCGAGGGTTCCCGCACGAGCCACGCGTAGTAGCCGCTGGTGGAGACTCGCAGCAGCCGCGCCATCGTGGCAATGGGCCAGCGGGCCCGGTTCGCTTTCATGAATCCGTACCCTTCGGCGGTACGGCCCCCGTCTCCCGAGCGAACCAGGCAGCCGCGTGAGAGAGTATGTCGCGCTCCATCTCGAGTTGGCGCACCTTACGACGCAGCCGCGCCAATTCCTGCCGCTCGGCCGTCGTCAGTCCGTCCTGGCGCACGCCCGAATCGCGATCGGCCTGCACGACCCAGTTGATGATGCTTTGCGCCGTCGGCTCGAACTCGCGCGCCAATTCCTCAGGCGTACGTCCCGCCTTCACCAACTCCACCATCTGCGCCCGGAACTCCGCCGGGTACGCCTTCCGATGCTTGCCCATAACGGCACCTCCTCTTCAAAAAGAATAGGTGTCCGTTTTCGCGGGTCAACTTCACTCTAGTCCGGTCTTGAACTGGCGAAAGAGCGAAGGCTGAAGCGGGTTCTCCGCTGTGCTACTGTGAGGCGGTGGCAAGTCGCCCCAGAAGACCGAGTGCCCTCTGGGCTTCCCTGGAACTTTTCAATTGGTGGGCCGGGTGCCCGTCACATTTTCGCCTCTGATGCTTGTTGGGCTTGGTTCGTTTGATTTTTTAAACTAACTGATGCCCCCTTGCATGCCCCCTTCTTATTTTTCTGGGATTCGGGAACCTAACCGACGGCATGAGGGCTCGTTCGACGTGAGGACGGCCATGAATTTCAGTCTTACCGTGACGCTACTTCTTTGCATCGCCGCGTTTTGCGTTGGCCTTTTGGTCCGCGCGCTGTGGGTTGCTCGACCGACGGCAGTCGATTCTACGCCCGCAGTAACCGACCGCAGCGACGAGCCGTACCCGCTGTGGTTTGAGTAGGCTCAGCCCTACGGCAATCAACGGAGGTGTGAGATGAGAACGAGCGAAGGGGCCCGCAGGATCGTGATTGTCATTCGAGCGATCGGCGTGCTGATCGTGGCGCTTGGCATCATCGGAATCGGAGATCAGGGGCCCGGCGGACATCTATTTCCGATCATGGTAATGACGGCTGTCTTCGCGGTGCCGTGCTTCGTCGTTGCGTGGATCGTTGACGGGTTCGCGTCGAGAGAGCAGAGGGAATTGGAGGCGATGCTTGCGCAGTGGCGCCGCAACTACGAAATGGGGCGCCGAGTGCTCGACGAGGGTCGGCGCGCCCCCGGCGCCTAAGCGGCTGGCTTGACGGCCGATGCGGCTATCGCGTCAACGCGCACTTGTACGCGTGACATATCGTGGTCGAGAGGATCGTCGCCTTCGGGCCATTGCGACGCGGGGATGATTGAGAACGTACCGCGGTCGTCTTTCAGCCAAACGTGCGGAACCCCGGGCCGCGCCTGCCAGCGCAGATCCTTCAACGGACCCTCCTTCCACGGCCAAGATGCCCATAGGTCGGCTCCGTTGACGACGCACACCATGTCGCTGAGAGCGACCGCGTGCGCAGCATAGAAGGCGGCGTCAGCGAACTTAGGCGCCTCGAAGCTATGCAATTGGCCGATCTGTGCCGCCGGCAGGAAGAGCGGCGTCAGATGGGTACGGCTGCCGCCGAGCGAGTGGCCCGCCACATGCACGACGTCGCCGGCCGGCACGACTTGAAGCACCCACTCCCACAGCTGTTGCATGCCCTCGTATACGCCCGCCGTGACGTTGCCACCGTCGACCGCGACCGCATCAAGCGACATGTCGGCCAGTACATCCATCACCTTGAAGGCGCTCGCCCGGGTGCCACTGATCGAAAGGTGCGTTTCGCCAGCCGGATCGACCGATAGGACGGCCTGATGCGAGCTATTAGCGTACTGGCCGATCCAGACATCGCCGAGCGCTTCGAACGCCGCTTTCGACCCCCTCTCGTCGATCACGTAGGCAGCGTTCGCGCGCGCCGCCGCCAGCGCCGCCGCTTGCCAGTCGATCATGGTTCGATCTCCGGCAGATCGACCGTTTGCCCTTTAAGACCGTGGGTACAGTCACCCAAAAGGATGATCTGCCCGGGCTGAGCACCGTTGCAGCCTATGAAGGAATGGCAGACATGTGGCTTGCCCGGCTTGCCATGCCCCTGCCACTCCGACCACGTGTTAAGCACGCTCGGGCCAAATACAGGTTTCTCGAAATCGCCGTTGAACGACCAATGGGGGTGGCCAGCTTGGTGAGGCGACTCGGCAGATTCGCCGGCCGGCCTCCAGTTCACCGGGAGGGTAGTCAGCCCGCAACCCTCGTCGTCACAAGGGCAGCGGTACTGAATCCCGTAAAACAGCCCGGCGCTGTCGCGGACGATCTTGGCCTTCATTGCGGGCTCGACGCGGCAACGGGAGCCGAGGCAGCAGCCGGCTCCGTCGGCAAGATCTGTGCGGCCACCTGATTGAGGATCGGCTGTGCGAGCGTCAGGCCGAGCAGGATGGCCGGCTGATTCGGCAGCATCGGAAGTGCGGAGACGAGGCCGATGAGCGCGGGAAACGCCGTGTTGTTGAGCGTCTGAAGGTCGGTCGCGTCGATCGTCGCGCCGGCCGCGCAGACCGCTTTGTTGATGGCGATGATGCCGGGATGGGCGACGTCTCCCGGAATCCCGTTCAGCAACTGTTGCTGGGTCGCGTTGAGCAGCGGCGACGCGGCCAGGACCTTCAGATCCGCATTGACGATCGGACAGAAATCGGTGACCAGTTGCTTGGGCGGGATGAGTTTGACCGGGCCGTTGGTAGCGCAGCCGGCGAACAAGGCAAAGCAAGCGGCCAGGGCTACCCCTGCCGCGATACGCAGCATCTTCATGGTGAGAACCTTCGGGAGTTGAGACTAGAGAGAAGCCGCGAACGCGGCGAATGGCTTACTGCTGAGCGACCGGCTTGGCGCCGAATCGCGCGTTGACGTAGCTCACCGCTGCATGCACTGCGGCACCCAGAAGCCCCGTGACGAGCACGGAGACGCTCTCGGGTACCGGCGCATGGGTGATCGCCGTGAGCGCCCAACTGACGGCCGGCTCGAGCGTGGCCGCGCTGATAGTGATGCCGCCCGTGGTGAGGCTATTCGCTTGGTTCATGCATGCTCCTGGTGAAGTGCTTTGAGCTCGTCAGGGGAGTAGACGAAGCCCGGGATGAGGAACGCCTGAACGTTCCAGACTGGATCGCTCTCCTCGTGTCGACCGTGGTCCTTGCCGCGGTGGTGAAGCTCGCAGAGCGGAAGCTGGTTGAAGACGGAATCGACGAACGTCTCCGGCTTGCAAGGGTCGAACGCCGACCAGTCGAAGCCCTGCGTGAGGCGAATCAAGTCCCACACGGGGTGCTTCTTCGGAATGGGCGCGATGCGCTGAAGCTTGTGCGAGAACATGACGTCGGTCTTGTTCGTCGCAACATCCTTGATCCACCGCCAATCGATCGCGTGGCTGTAGGCCCATTCGAAAAATCGGTGGTGTGACTCGACCTTCTCTTCGTCGCCGCAAATGGCGCACACGTAGCCGCCCTCGGCCTTCATTTCGTGCTTGCTGGCGCGAAAGATGGCGGACTCGGTGCGCGGTTCGTGACCGGGATAGAAGACGTCCTCGGTGAGAGTCCGATGCGTTTCGTGCGTGTCTTGTGCTGTGGTCATGGCCGTAAACGAAAAAAACCGGCGCGCGGCCGGACTTGTGTTGAAACGGAAAGTGTTAATCGGCAATTGGCTCATCGGGCATGACGCCAGTCTCCATTGCACGCGCGAGACGTTGCGCGCGAGCGCCAACCTGCCGCGCCCAAAGCGAAGAGCGCATGCCGTTCGCGGCTGCGGCATAGAACCCAAGCTTCATGTCCGTGAGGGTGTTGCGGAAGGTCAGGAGCTTGCCGATACCCATGTTGAACGCCATGTTTGCCAGCACGCGCGATCGCACGTCGTCGAGACTTCGCCACCACGGCAAGAAGTGATCGAGGCCCGCGCACGCTTTCGCAATGTCCTGGGCGAGTAGCTGATTGACCTGTGCATCTGTGAGCGGAAACGTCCACTCCGTCGGCAACGGTGCCGCATCCATGTTGTGGCCCGCACCGATCGTGCGTCTCGGCGGTTCCGCGGTATCCAAGTAGGGCAAATAGCGCACGTTCTCATCGCGGCGCAATTCCGCTTCAAGCAGCGTCAGATTCATCTTCGACCTCTTCGAGGATTTGCTCGAGCATCACACCTTGCGATTTGGCGAGCTTTTCGATGTTCGCCAAAGCCTTCTCGACCTGGCCGAGCAGATCGTTTGTTGCGCCGATGTGCTCGCCCTGCTGCTGGATGACGTGCTGCTGGGCTTGTAGTAGCCGCAGGATGGCGAGTTGCGTCTCTCGGCCGACTTCCTCCTGGCGGTTCTGCGAGATCATGATGACCGGCGCTTGGACGCCAGCCAGCCAGGAAAAGACCAAGTTAAGCAGGATGAACGGATAGGGATCGAAGGCCCGGCCGCCAAGGAGTGCATTGACCACACACCACGACGTAACGAAGATATTGAATGCGATCAGAAATGCCCAGCTTCCAATGTGTTTCGCTGCGAGATCCGCTGCGCGCTGACCGAGCGTGCCGTTCATTTCCAATGCTCGAAGATCATCACGGCGAGCGCGCCGAGACTACCAATGCCGGCCAGCGCGAACCAGACATTTGCACGTCGAGCCGTCGAATTGGCTGCGTGCTGCGGCACCGCGTTGATGGCGTCTTTTAGGACGCCATTGATCGCACCGTCAAAGTGCCCACGCAGCCCCATCATGTCGTCCTTGGTTGCTGTCATCGCCAAGCGCTCAAGGATCGCCTTCTCGCTTTCCTGCAAGCCCTTGATTGACTCGGCGTGTTCTTCTTTCGCCTGTTCGAGCAAGGCAATACGGATCGAGTGGTCTTCCACGGTCTTGTGCAGGTCGGTCATTGATACCCCACTCATTCAGTTCGTTCGTTGCGCGGCGATATAGCCGATCGCTGTGTTGGTCGACACCGCGAACGCAGCATTAACGACAAGGTAATAGGTCGTGTTCGTCGTAACTCGGATCGGCATCGGGTGAAGCGCACCGCCTACGGCTTGGCCGGCGCCCGCAGAGAACGGCAGTACGAATTCCGCAGCGACGCCCGTAAATGAGGCGCTTGTTGAATTGATGCCGCCAGCTACTGAACTTTGCGTAGTAGTGCCAGCGGGAATGGTTAGAACCTGTCCCCAGACGAGCCAATTGCCAGGCGTCAGCATGATTGATGTGACGTTGTACGTATTGCCGCTCGTCGTCAGTGACACCGGCGTGCTCGAATTCGTCGCGCAGCCTGTCGGCGAGCCCCCGTTCGTGACCTGTGCGCAAATCACCTCGCCGACGTTGCCCGCCGCTGCTGCCGTTCCGTTCGTCGGGCCAACGATTGCGGGCGTCGTTATCGTCGGCGACGTGGCAAGCACTGGCGCACCTGTGCCCGTCGTCGCCGTGACGGTGGCCGTGCCGCTTGAGAACACTGGGACGCCATTCGCCGAACTGTTATTCGCGCCCAGGCCCCCGCCCCATGTTCCAAGCGGAGTCGTCAGGCCAGTGAGCGACGTGATGTTCGCGTTGGCCCCGGCCGTGGCAATCCCGAGAGACGTCAATGATTGAAACGAAGGATATGCACTTGTGCCGTTCGACCCAAATACGTAACCCGAGGTACCAGGACTAATAAACCCGAGACCGGAGCCAGTCCCTACCGCTACGTCGTATTGTGTCGTGCCGGCGATCGCACCGGCGCCGACGCTTCCCCATACCGGCGCAGACGAAGCACCTATAGAGACGATCGCCTGTCCGCTGCTCGATCCAGTCGGATTGAGCAGTTGGATGGGTACGGTTGTCGCAGCAAATGCGACGGACGATGCGAGCGTGATAAGCGCGACGAGAATTCGTTTCATGTTGGTCCTCTAGATAGCCATCACCGCATCGATGGAGAACGATACGGGCGACCCGGCGCTATGGCTGATGTTGAAATGGCTTGCGTCGACGATGTTGATGGTCCAGCTACAGATCGTGCCGACCGATTGTGCGAAAACCTGGGCCGCGCCGCGCTTGTCGGCCAACGGCAACGCGAAGGTCGATCCCCCACCGCCGTTTGCTGCCGACACTGTCCCGTTGTAGGTGCATCTCATGATGCCTGGGCCCGTGCTCTGCAAGAGCCACAATTCCGATATGCCGTCCTGGCGCGCACTGTTGAATACGGCGTTGTCGTACTTGGTGACGCCCTGCGGGATGTTTGAAAAGGAAGTCGGGATGCTGATATAGGTGTTTCTGAAATACAGTGCGCCGCCGCCTGAGCTCAAGCCTCGGCCGTCGATCACCATATAGACCGTGTTCGTGCCTATGAGCGTGAAATCGGTGAGGCCGACGTTATAGACGATTTCGCCTGTCCAGTTCGCCTGCGTGAACAACTGCAACAGGTTTTGCGTGTTGCCGCTGCTGATGCAATTCCCGGAGAACTTGACGTTGTAGAGGTTGTACCCGCGCGCGGTATTATCGGGGCCGCCGGGACTTCCAGGGCTGCCGGAGAGATACTTATTGATCGATACGAATGCGCCGGTATAAGCACTTGTGTCCAAGTCGAAATCGATGTGGATGTCGTGCATGATCCCGCTGCGCGACGTGCTGTCGTATTGGATGAAGTTGATCGCGACCGCATTTCCCTGCGCCGATCCCCCATAGCACTTGTAATGGACCTTGATGTCGGAGGTCTCGTTGCGCATGTTCGGGTTCGTGTAGCACGAAACATCGACGTCATCGAAGCCCGTTCCGTTATTCGAATCGATCCAAGCCTCATGGTGTGAGACGTTGTACGGGAAGTAGCTGCGTCCACAATTGCGCGTGACGTACTTTCCCCAGAAATCGTCGCCGTTACCTTGGAAGTTCGCCGGATAGAAAGTGCCAGTGAAAGAACCGGTCATGCGGAAGCCCGACGCGCGCACGCTGCCATTGCCCGTCGGGTAGACGAGCAGCCCCCCAAGGCCGCCGGTTTGATCGACGTTTTCGAGATCGACGTTCGTCGTCTGCGTGCCAGCTCCGAGCGTCGTATTCACGGCGAAATGCACCACGCCCGAAACGGTCGGAATGTTCGAGGCTGCAACGAGCGTCGGATTGATGGCCTTGAAGCCGGTCACGCCGTTTAACCCGAAAATCCATGCGGTCCCGACGCTACTGCCGTTCGGATAGGTCGCATTGATGAGGCCGCCGGCCTCGTAGATGAATATGACGTTGCTGCAACCCGTGAGATCGAAAAGGGTCGAGCCGTTGGCCTCGGCAGACGTCGTGAACACCGCGTGCGGCTTAGAGATGATCGCGATGCCACCGCCCGCGGCGCGCATTGCAGCAGCCATGGCTTGCAGAGCGGCCGTATCGTCGGTTACGCCGTCACCCTTTGCGCCGAATTCTTCGGGAAGGTAGAACTTCTGAAAGAAGGTCGACAGAGCGATTCTGTTCGCCCCGATGCCCGAATTGAGAAACGAGAGCTTGCTGCTGTCGATGGCGGCGTTTGCTGCGACGGATGCGTCAGTGATGGTTCCTGCTGACGGTGTGCCCGTGGTGAGCGTCGTTCCGCCCTTGACATAGACCTTGATCGTACCATTCGGAATCGGCGCGTTGAAGGTAAGCGTGCGGCCATTCAGGGAGAACGAATCTGCGCCCTGCTCCGCGGCATCAAATGCCACCCAAATGTTCGCGGCGGTCCCGTAGTTCTGCGAAAGCGTGAGAGACGTCGTCGTTCCGGGCGTAAAATCGGCTCCCGTTTTGAATCCTGGATTTCCATCGCTGCCGAGCTCGTCGGTCATGTTTCCGACGGCAACGGGCGCGGGCGATGTGACCTGATCGACGGTCCAGATCGTGTTTCCGTTGGCGTCCTTGAGAACGAGCTTGTATGCCTGCGTGGGCGAAAGCCAGACTGGAGCCTCGCCTCGAGCGTTCAGGACGACAGGATTCGAATTCGACGTGCCGGCGGTCGAGTCCGTGTATGTGGTCGCGGGCGTCGTCGTGCCAGCCTGATAGGTGTAGAGTTGACCGCCGGCCAGCGGATTGTTGTTGTTGTCGTAGGCCCGGAACATCGGATCCGGTGCGAGCAATGCGCCCATCGGGTCACCTCAACAAAAAAGGCCCACTGGTCTGCGGGCCTGTAAACGAAAAAACCCGCCTCGGTGGGCGGGTTCGCTGGGTCAGTGATTCTGTTACGGCTGTTGCTTACCGAGCTGCGCGTTCCTGCGCATCTCCTGCATGATTTGCGTGTACTGCTTCTGGCCGCGGCGCGTTTCCGCGAGGTCGGATAGCTTCCTGCCGAATCGTTCTCCGGCCACCGATCCAAGCCAGCGCGCGCCCGGGATCTGCGTCGCGGCGCCGAGCACATGCCCCACGTTCACGCCAACGCTCGGGGCGTATTTCTCGACGAATCCAGGCTTCGCGAGCCGCGCCAGTTGGTTGCCGGCACCCTCGTACGAGTGCACACCTGGCATGATCTGGCCGCCGTAGTTCAGCGTGTGGAAGGCCTGCACCTCGTCCGGCGAAAAGTTGCGCGTGATCTTTTGCCCGACCGACGAATTGAGCACCTTGTTGACCGCGTTCTGGTTCCATACGCCGGCTTTCGCCCCCCCTGCCTCATACACCGAGCGCGCGAGCGCGCCGCTCATTTCCTGGCGCGCCTGGGCTGCGGCCTGCTGCACCTGTGGGGGAACCGGTGGCATTCCATTCGGCGCCCCGCGAATTTGGCCGCGCGACAGATCGTCGAGCGTGTCGTGAATGTGCTGCCACTGGTCGAGTGGCATCGTGTTGAGCTTCTGCGGGATGCTCTCGAGCGACGGGCCTGTTTTGATGCCGTTGTCGTCATATTCGCCGAGCACCGAGCCGATACCTTTCGAGTCGAGCAGCGTCTGTTCGACCTGATGGATGCGATCGCCGAGCTTGTACATTTCCTGGCCGCCGGCCGCAGCAATATCCTTATCGATCGCACCATTCAACTGACGCACGACATTTCGATTGGACGGACTCCATTCGCTGTTGATCGACTTGCGCACCGCATCCCATGCGGCCACGCTGTTCGGCGCGTACATGTCGCCGGAGACCGGATCACGAAAGCCCGTCGTGCGCGCGAGCTGAATCAGGTCTGCGGCGCCTCCAACGGTCCCCTCGTTGCCGCTGAGTTTGACGCCGGCTTGGAACTGGGGATCACTGAGCAGTGAATCGATGTGGGTCGTTTTGATCGGGTTGTCGCCGGCCACGCGCTGGGCTTCGTCGTAGATAGCTCGTTTCGTGTCACGCAGGTAAGACGTGAGGCTGTCCTCCGGTCCGTAGATCGCATCGTTGATGACGCGGCCGCGTTCCTCGTTGGTGAGGATGTTCTGACTGGCGCCAGTCGCGTCGATCCGGTCCTGCGCATAGTTGGACAGCGCTTCTTGCTCGTTCGCGATCTGCTGCTTCATCGCCATCGTGCCCGGCGTCTGGACCGGTGACTTGGCCGCTGCGTATTCGTCTCGAAGCGTGTTTTCGTTTCCAGTCACCACACCCGGACGCACAGTGTCGCCCTGATCGCCGAGGATCGTCGAAGCGATCTGCGAGCGCACAGCCTGCTCTTGCGGCGTCACGTCCTGTGCGATCTTCGACGTCTTTACCTGGGGAAACGGCCCGCGCGCGTTTTCCTCGCCAGTTAGCACCGGATATGGGTTCATGTTCGTCGAGGCAGCCCCACCACCGACCACCGTGCGCTCCTGCATCGGCGGTGCAGTCGGCGTCGGGGATGCCTGCGGGTGTACGTTGGCGTCATCTGCCGCCGTTTCCCACGCAGCATCGCCGGCCACAGAGGCCAAGTTGCGTGCCATCGGCGCAACAGCCTTCGCCACGCCCTTCACTGCACCCGGCACGAGCATCGAAAGCGATCCAGCCATGTTGGAAACGTCTTGCTGCGGGAGGCCCGTGGCATTGGCGACAGCTGTCGCGCCCTTGTTGATGGCGTTGCCGGCGAGACTGGCAAGACGCTGCGACTCTTCGTTTTGGTAGCCAGCCGTGTTCGTGACGCCGAACAGGTTGCCGAACGGGTGAATCGAGCCGCCGAAATCACCAGTCGCACCTTGTTGAGCCTGATCCGGCGATTGTTGCAGCGCGCGGCGTACGGCATAGTCCGCGCCCTGCATGGCGGCGCCGGGTGCGCTTGCGATCGTATCGGCTAGTCCTGCCATCCCCTGGCCGAAAGTCGCCAATGTGCTCGACTTTTGAGTCGAGGTCGAGGGCGCGACCGCAGCGCTCGTCGGTTGAGACGCTTGCGTCTGAGCCGATTTTTGCGCCTGCTGTGTGCCGCTCTGAAGCGTCGCGAACAGATCCGACATCGGCCCCGTGTTCTGCTGCGGCTGCTGCCCTGAGTTGGATTGCCCTGGGATCGTCGGAGCGGGCGCCGAGGCGCTCTCGGGAACGCCCGCCATGACTTTCGCTATGTACTGCGTCGGATCGGCATGCACGAAGCCGCCATAAGATTTCAGCGCGCCCTGATACGTGCCGCCGTTTTGTTCCTTCAGTTGCTGGATATACCAGTCCGCTGCCGCGCGCGACTGCTGCGGATCGAAGGGATCGAACTTGACGCCCTGATTGCGAAGCATCGCCAGCGTCGACGGCGTGAACTGATAAGGACCCATCGCACCAGTCGTCTTGTTGACGAGGTTCTTACCGTTGCTGCTCTCCGTCATCTCCAGATTGTCGAGCATCTTTGCCGGCGTCCCGTAGCTCTTGGTCGGGTCGAACGCGATATTCGACGGCGTGCCCGCGGAAGCCGATGCTGGAGCTGGAGAACTCGGCGCAGCTTGCGGCGAATTGCTTGCCCCTTGCAGCGTGGCGAACAGGTCATCCATTACTGGAGACTCCCAGTATTCGACAGTTGCTGTAGGTTTTTGGCCTTCTGCATCATCGCGTTATAGCCCTTTGAGTTCAGGCCTCCGAGCTGCTTCACGATCGCTTGCTGTTCGGCCGCGTCGCCGTTCTTGATCGCGTTGTAGTAGCGAAAGATCGTCGGGTCGAAGTTCGCACCCCAGGCCTGATCAAACTGACGCTTTGCGAACACGCCGGCGGACGGATTTGCTGCGATCGCGCGCTCGAGCCCGGGCTGATACGACTGCGTGCCGGTCACCAGTGCGTCGTTGAGCTTCGTGATTTCCTTGATCGCCTGCGGTGTGTATCCCAGGCTACCGTTTGCCTTGATCTGTGCGTCGAGGCCGGCGTTCGTCTGCGGCCCCATCGACTGAGCGGCTTGCAACGCAGAGCGCTCGAGCCCCTTGCCCACCATGTCGTAGGCCGTGGCCGAATCTTTCGCATCGCCGGGATTGAGACCGAAAACGCTTGCGATGTTGCGCCACGCCGGGCCGGACACACCCGTCGCTCCGACGTTATCGATGTTGGAAAGCACGATCCGATTGTTCTCATGCTGCGTGCCGGCCGCCGTGTACTGCGTGCGCGCGGAGTCGCGCTCGGCTTGAAGCTCGGGCAGCGCTTGCACGTCGCCCGGCTGCGGTACGTACACGCCCTGCGTCGGGGGATTCGTCACGCCGGTGATGTTGCCGTTGGCATCCCGGTTCACGACTGACATTCCGCCCGTGAGCGGATTGCCGGTAACCGTCTGCCGTCCTTCCGGGCCGACCTGATTCGCGATGCCACCGCCGGTCGGCGTGCCCGGCTGCACACCGTAATCGCCAGTGTTCGAAACCGGGACCGTGGCCGCGCCGTTGTTGATGAGCGCGGTGCTCGCGCGTCGCTGATCTTGCTGCGTCGTTGCAGGCGTCGTCGTGCGTGCGAGCTGCGTCAGCACTTGGCCAAGTGCTTGCGGATTACTAGCCGTGTTCGCAATCGCCTGTTTTGCCTGGTTGACAAAGCTAGTTCCGTAGCCCGTCAGTTGCGGCGTGAGAGCGTCGAGCTGCGCGCCCATCTGCTGCGGCGTCGATGTCACGGAGCCGTCGGGGCGTACGAACGATGATATCGCCGCATTGACGATTTGATGATCGCCTTGAGACATGTTCGCGACCGTCGTCTTGTACTTGTTGATCGCATCGGTGTGCGCCAGTAGCTCTTGCCCGTAGAGGTTCTGGGAGAGCGGAATGTTATGAGTTGCCCATACCTGAAACTTGTTCGGATCTACCGTACCGTCAGCGTTATAAAACGATGAATTCGGATCCTGTAGCGCCGCGGAATAGGCCTGGCGCTCCGACTGAAGCTGTGCGCCTTGGCTCGCCTGCTGCTGAAGATTCAGCGTCTCGGCCTGCATCATCTGGTTCTGCTGCCGGATGTTAGCGAGTTGCGCCAGCGACACCATCGGTTGCAGGGTTTGGCCCATCGACTGCATCGGGCTGCCCTGATTGACCTGCAAGGGAATGCTCGGATCGATCGGCATGTCGTTACCCCGTGTAATTAGCGATCATGTCTTGGGGCGTATTGGCGCTCATCGCCGACGCATTAGCGGCTCCCCCAAACAGGTTTCCGCCTGCGAGGTTGTTCATCATGTAGTACCCCATCGCGTTATTGATGCCGCCGGTGATGGCGTTGGCCGTGCCCACCGTGCCTGCGGCCTGCGCATTGCCCGCCCCGGTGATCGTGTTGGCGATTCCGCTCGCCATGCCGGCGCCCGTCATCCCGGTATTCGAGGCAGCGTTTTGTCCAAGCTGTGCGAGGCCGGCGAGACGGTTGTAGATGTTTTGGTTTTGCGTCTGATACTGGTTGAACTGCTGATTGTTCTCGTTCATGTACAGATTGGCCGCATTGTTAAAGCCCGTCTGTGCGAAGTTTTGGTTGTAGTTGATGAGACCCTTGAGGGCTGCGCCAGAGAGCGCACCGTCCTGCGCAGCCTGGCTGTTCTGCAAGGCTTGCGTCCCCTGATCCAACTGGAAGTTGTACGCGGGGCTCATGTACTGCTTCCAGTTCGTGTTGTTGATCGACGGCATGATCCCCATGGGGGTATTGAGCGCCGGCAACTGACCGGTAAGCGTCGATAGCGCAGTCGTCCCGGTATTCAAGAACGGCTGCTCTTGCGACACCGTGTTGTTGTACATCGCCATTTGGGCGGTTGTCGCATTGTTCGACGCCGCGGCTTGGGTGTCGGCGGCCGATTTCGACGCGCTCCCCGAGATCAAGCCACCCGCGATCGACCCGCCGACAATGGCTAACGGCACTGCTGCTGGCATAGCCCATCCCCTTTGCTCAGACCGTACACGAGCTGGTCGTGAAGCACTCCGTTTTTCAGAATGCTTCGGTCATTGGTTCCGAACTGCTTCATCCCGCAATCGATCGCGAACTTCGCGGCGATCTTGTTGTACGCGGGCACGTTCGTGATGATTCGTTCGCACAGCGTGTTTTCGAACATCCACGCACACCCGGCCGCGCCCGCTTCCTTCGCAAATGGTCCCCATGCGGCCGGCGTCATGCACGTATGGACCTCGTAACAGACCGTGTTGTGCGGATGAAGCATGAAAACGCCGAGTACTTTTCCCGTGGCGTCCGACGCCGCGAGATAGACGATCCTTTCGTCCATGGGCGGATCGAAACTGTCCACCCCGGGTGAGCCGTCATCGGTGATGTGACGATAAACCCACCGATTGGTCATGATCGACCGTATCAGGCCGATGTCTCGCGTACGCGAGATAGAAACGACGCTCATTCCACGAACAGTTGCACGTAGAGATCGCCCGCGCCCACGCCCGTTGCATCGCTATCAGCGACGCCCGTCGTCGTGGCTACCCACATCGTCTTGCTGAAGTTCACGCCGTCGGGCCATGCGAGCGGCAACTGACTCGACGCCGGCACCTCGATCGTAAGCGCGGGCGTCGTCGTGCCAACCGTCGGCGCATCCGTCGACTCATACAGCTTCACATAGCGTGCTGCCGCGTTCGTGTTGATCAAGAGCGCGCCCTTGAGATTGGCGCCGTATTGCTTGACCGGGTTCAGGTTGGTGCTCGCCTGCGAGACGAGGCGAAATTTCATTGCGGACATGCTTTTCTCCGTTTAGACGATGCCGATCTCACCTTCAGCCTCGAGCACGAGGCCGGCCGCAGATCCCAAGCCAGTCAGGAAGTCGGCTACGTCGAGACGGCACAGGCCGTACCAGTCGAGGTAGTTGCCGGGGTTGCCGGCGGCCGGAATACTCGTTCCGTTGAAAGCGAATGCGGTCCCCGATGCTGATCCGCCCGTCGCGCCGATGTAAAGCGACGGGGAAGCTGCCGACGCGCCTGTATTGACGATGCGGATATGCTTCAGGACCACGTAGGTATTGGCGTTCGTGCCTGCGAGCCCCGTCCCTCCGCTGAGCGATGGCGGATTGACGATGTTCGCGGCGGTCGTGCCCAGTGCTACCGGGCCGAAGCGCAGTATCTTGTTCGCTGCCATTTGGATTCCTTACTGTGGCATCAGGAAGCCCTTGACGTAGACCTTCTGGATGCCAGAGGGAATCGCCGAGGTAAAAGTGAGTATCTTGCCGTTGAGCGAGAACGTATCGCCGCCCTGAAATCCAGCGTCGAAGGCCACGATCAAATTGGCCGCTGAGCCGTACGGCTGTGAGAGCGTCAGCGTCGTTGACGTGCCGCCCGTGAAATCAACGCCCGCGGCAAAGCCGATCGTGCCGCCGCTACCCTGTTCGTCGAACCATCCGCCCGGCGCGAGCAGTCCCGCGCGCATAATCAGTTCGTCGGCCTCCGGGGCGTCGAGCAGCAGCGCTGGCCCAGCCGCACCCGGAATGCCAGGCGATCCAGCCGGGCCCGGAATCCAGAACCCATCACTCGAATCGCTATCGCCGTCTCCCAGAAATGCCGGGGACGTCATGATCGTTTCGGACGTGCTGCCCGACGATCCAGACGCGCCCCCCGTTCGCTGCCAAAGCGTCTGGATCAGATAGAAGAACGGGCGAACAGGGCGTCCTTGCGCGTCCGTCCACGACGGCACGTTCGCCAGCGGGAATCCAGCGGGGATATTGGGCATGTCAGCTCACGATCAGCGTCGCGCCAACGACATCGCGCGGAACCGGGTCGGAGAATTTCGCCTCATACACACGATCGCGCGCGTTCCCGAGGCGTCGCCAGATGGCCCGGTTCTTCGTTTTGCCGACCTTCCCGATCGACTTCCAATGCTCGTTGCTCCACGTCTGCCCGGCGTCGTCGGACCATCGCAGCATGACTTGCGGGTCGCTGCCTTGACCTGTCTGCAATCCGACGCCAGGCGTGAATTCGAGTTGCAGCCGCTGATGGAAAACGCGCTCCCGATCGCTTTCGTCCCAAACGTGCGGCGTGCGGCGCCAGCAAACCAGCGGCGCGCCGTTATCGCTATAGGCGGAGCGCGTCATCTGATACAGGTTGCCGTTCTGGTAGTCGCCCACCATCCGCATACCAGCGAAGTTCATGAAGCAGTTGGAGCGATGCCGATGGAACTGTCCCGCGGCGGCGTCATAGCTCAAACGCTCATGCCATAGGTTTGTGGTTATGTCCCAGACCCATGTCGCGTCGGCGGTCGGGAACGTGAGAACGTAGAATAGGTGCCCGTCCTCCTGATAGGCGTACGCGATCGCGTCGCTGATCACCGGATAGCTGGCAATCGCATGATTCACGGCGATCGTCGATCGATCGGCGATCTCATACCCAATTGCAGCCTTCACCGTGTTCTGGCCTTGCTCGTTCGCACCCAGCCATATCAGGCTGTTGCCGGCGCGCGCGATGCTTTGTGCTGCCGCGCATCCATGCTGCATCGTGACACCCTGAAGCCGCGAGAACGGAAACGTCGCGCCGCCCGCGTCGTACCAAACCTCTGTGGTGCGCTCTCCGATGAGCCACAACTCGCGCTTGTCCTCAATGAATGTGACGAGGTTGTCAGTGCTTGAGTCTTTAAGTGCGAAGTACGTGCCGTCGAGGGCCGTCTTACCGTCCCAATACAACGGCGACGTATAGAACGTCTGCGAATTCGGTTTGTTGAATACAAGCCAGCCATCGATAAAGGCGACGCGCGTCGCGCCAAGCCACGCCGCATCTGCAATCTGCCAAAACGTGGCCTTCGCGATGTTCACGATGTAGCCATTGGGGCCATCAACAATCGCAGCGATGCCGCCAGCGCCATTGTCGCGCACGACGACTGGACCTGAGCTCGTCAAGAGCGTACCGACCGCCATCGAAGTGAGCACGGCAGGCATCGTCTCGGTCGCGGCCGACTTAACGGTAACGATGAAAGCCTGATTGCCTGACACCACGATCGCCTGCGATCCGCCGGGAAGCACCCAGCCACCGCGCACGGGGCCGCTGCCGATCACGATCTGACTGAGCAACCCCGGCGTGCCGAGCAGGGCTTTGGGCGTTTTCGAATCGCCGTTCTGCGTGACTTCGACATACCAGTTCACCAGCTTTTCGGCATCCTGAAGCAACATCGGCGCTTCATACGCCTGCCCGACAAACGCGAATTGAGGCATGGCTAGCGAAAGCCTCCATGCAAAATCCAACCGGCATCATTCTTCGCGCGGCCGGCAATCGCGTGGTCATACGTCGCGGTGCTCTGCGCCTGGGCATTCAGGTTCTTCACTGCGGCCTTGGCGATTTTGTATTGCTCGACAAGCGCTTGCGGCATTGGCGCCATGCCCTTGTATTCCGGCCACAACTCGAGCGCGAGCGCGACCTTCAGGAAACGCGCATAACCCTGCGGCAGCGTCACCGGGGTATCGAGCGTCAGGAAATCCGTGAACAGGTTGTCGGTCCACAGATGCACCTCACCGCCCTGTGAAGGGTTGGGGAAGAAGTAGAACGTCCCGAGCGGGACCGCGGCGTCGTAGTACAGCACCTTCGGCCATGGGCCCGGCTGATTCTTCAAGCCGATCGACGACCATTGGTCGAGGCCGATTACGTCGAGCGGATAGTCGACCTGCGAAATCCCGCTCGTCGTGAGCCGCGTAAAGCCGGTTAGGACACGCAAGGGACGCTGGATCGCGATGTTGCCCGGCGTGGTGTACGTGATCTGGAACAGTACCGAGAACGTCGCCGTAGCAGGGGCCGACATCGTCATCGTGTTTGCGCCGATCGTCGTTACCGTCGCACCAGCCGCAATGCCCGATCCGCTCACCGAAGCGCCGATCGCGAGATCAGCGGGCATCGCAGTGACGTTCGAGATGACGTTGCTTCCCTGCGTCACTGTCCCGAGGAACGTCCCGCCGGCCGGATTGCCGACCGTGTAGATGTTCTGGCCGCTCGTCAGGTCGAAGATGTTCTCGACACGCGCGTAGCAGGCGAGATGATCATTCGACAGGCTGTCGAGCAGGTCGTTGAGCATGGCGAGCGCATCGCTCGCTGTATTGTCGTCGGGCGTCTCGCCGGCCGCGAGCTCGTTGATGCGCTTGAGCGCGCCCGTAATGACATCCAGCGCAGTCGCCGACATTACTTGGCCTCGCTCTCAGCCTTGGGCTCAGCTTTGACCAGCGACGCGAGATCTTCGATCCAACCTTTCTTCAGAGCCACCTTTTGCTCGTCGACGGACTCGACGATCATCGTCTTGAGCGTGCCGGTTTGCGTAGCCATCTTGAGCGCTTCCTGGTCCTCGAACTGCCGATCCGCGCGGTAGAGCATCTTGGGAAATTCCATCATTCCTCCGGTTTCATTGGGGCGCCGAAGCGCCCCGCGGCGTTAGAACGAGTTCATGTAGCCCGAGCCGGCCGCGACGACGTCGCCGGGTTGCGGGCGCGAGACTTCGAACGTGTACGACCCGGCGTTCGGCGTGATCGGCGACGCCGTCAGATTGGCGAACGTGATCGTGATCTTGTCGTTCGTGGTCGCATCCGCGGTCACGTTGACAATCGCGAGACCCGCCTGGAATGCACCGGGCAATGCAAGCGATTGCAGGTAGTCGCCCGGCTGCGTGCCGAGGCCCACACCCGTGAACGACTGCTGCGCCGTCGTATTCGCAGAGACAGCCGCCGGCGTGATCGACGCCGTTTGCAAAATCGCCTGCTTCTGGATGTTCCCGACGGAACCGGTGGGGACCGGATTCGACGTGATCGCCGGACCCGGATTGGTCGTGGTCATATTGCTTGCTCCTGAAAAGGAATAAGCCGCCTGAGAGCGGCCTCAATGCGGTTAGCCGGCAACGCGGCAGGCGAGCTCTCGGTACAGAGACGCCCAGCCGTACAGCACATCCATACGAGCCGGGATTGCGTCGTTGTTGATCGTGTACTGGCGCACGATGCGGATCGACATGCCGGTCTTCTTGTCGGCCGCGCGGCCCGCGAAGTGGACGCCGTCGGGCAGCTCCAAGTCGGCCATCGCCAGCGTGAACGCGTTCCGGTGCAGCGCCATCGACTGCGGGCTGTACGTGCCGCCCGCGCCGAACACCGTAATGCTGGCGTTATTGGCCGGCGCTGCGGAAACGTTTTGGAACTGGCCGCCGCTGATGATCGCCGGAGCAATCGTCAGTTGCAGGATGCCCGAGCCGTCCGACGTGTACTTGCCGTCCACCACCTGGCCGAAGCTGTTGGTGATCGGCGTGAACGTGCCGTTCGACGGCGTACCCACGGCGGGGCGCACGACGAATTGACGAAGCTGATTGGATCCCCACTGAGCGCGGTTTTGCGGGTTCACCGCGTACACGCCGGCAATCGTGATGACGTCGCCCACGTTCAGCACGTTCGTCGAAGCCGTCCAGCCGGTCGTGTACAGCGTGCCGTTGTCCTGCCAGCCGGTCGTGATCAGGGCTGACGAGGTGCCGGACGTCGAGAACACCGGCGTGCCGCCCTGCGCACCCACGTTGTAGCTGTTGACGTTCTGGTCTTGGTACCAGTCGAAGCCGAACGTGGCCTTCCCGAGCATGCCCTTCTTGTACTGCTCGCCGATCGCTGCCTGCGGGTTGAAGAGTCCCTTGAGCGCGTCGGCCATGCTCACCATGGAAAACGGGTCGAGGATGATGCAGCGCTCCCCGTCATCCGGCGTGGCTTCCGAATCCATGATGGCCTTCGCGGTCAGCGCCGTGAGCGCGGCCGTCGGCTTGGTGCCCGGCGTTCCGACTGCGTTGGCGGTGTTCTGATAGGCAAACTGCAAGCCATCGAAATCCACCTTGTTCGCGATCGTGGCGACCGCCGGCTTGATGAGGCGCCGACTGAAATCGTCCATCGACAGCAAGAGGTCAGCCGTCGAGAACTGCGTATCGACGTGGAATTGCGTCGTCAGCGTGACCGGCACGCTCGATTCGACGAAGTCCTCGACGTTCAATGCGGGGCCGACCGTGCCCTTGAAGCGGGCCGGACGCCGCACGTTGACCGTGTAGCCGATCTTCGCGCCGGGGATGGCGAACTTGTCGTCGTACTCGCGCGTCACCTTGTCGGAGAAGACGCACTCGTTTTCCAGGACCATCAGCGACTCATTCGTGATGTCGCTGATGGTAAGCATCGTGTTGCTCATTTCAGGCTCCATAAATGCAAAAACCCGCCGAAGCGGGTTTCATTGGCTTGTAGAGCGCTACCGGCCGTTTTGAGCCTTGATCTGCGCCTGTCGATGAGCCTTGTACTCTTGGTACGTCATCTGCTCGGTAGGCTTTTCGACAGGTCCTGACGCTCCGGTCAGAGGCTCGATAGGCGGCGGCGCCTTTGATTTTTCGACTGCGGATTCCGGCTTCTTCTCAGCGCCGGTTGCCGGTTGTTCCTTGGGCTTTTCGCTGGCCTTTTCCAGTTGATCCTCGAGCTTGCCGAGCATGCGCAACGCGGCGGTCTGCGACATGCCTTTCAGCAGGCGAGCCTCGCTCGGGTTTTGAGCCAGGTAATAGGCCAACTGCGGGCCCATGTCGCTCTCCACGATCGCGACGTACAGGTGATTCGGCAGGTCGATCTCGGACTTGCCTACTACCTCATCGAAATCGGCGAGTTCGCTCTTAGCCATCTCCAGGCGCTGCGCCCAGTTATCGGCGAGCTGTTGCTGGGTTGCCTCGACGCGCGCTTGCTGCTCGGCTTGTTGTCGCTCTGCCAGCTTCTGATCGACCTTCCAGTCGGTAAGCGCTTCCTGATAGTCCTCGTCGGACACGAACTGACTGCGCTGCGGCTTCGGATCGGGGTCCTTCGGCGCCGGCATAGCCTGATTCGCCTCCATTCGCGCGCGCAGATCCGCCAGTTCCGCCTCGAGGCGCGCCGCTCTAGCGGCTGCTTCTTCGGCTTCCCCGCGTGCGGCGTTGCGCTCGTGACGCGTACGGACCAATTCCTCCACCAACGGCTTCTTCTTCGGCTGCTGCTCGCCGTCCTTGCCGGTCGTTTCAGCGCCCGTTGACTGCGGATCGCCCGTCTTTTCAGGCGTCTTCGCTTCGGGTGCCGCGGTGGCTTGGCCGGTGAGGTGCTGCATTAGCGTCTCGGAAGTGACAACGGAACGTGTTTCGGACATGGATAACTCCACGAGCCCCAATGAAAACGCCCCACGCGGCGGGGTAACCGGGTGGGGCGAGAATGAAACTTGAAACTGTCAGTGCGTCGCGTCGTTCTTGGCTGCTGCCTCGATCGCGGCGGTTTCCTTTCGGGCGTCCATGTGCGCCAGCAACAGCGCGATGTGCCCTTTTATCTCTTCGATGTCGCGCGCGGTGGTGTCGCGGCTCGCGACGTCGTGGCGCTTCGTTTCGTCCTGCATCTGCGCACGCCGCATTTCGCCGGACTGCTTCATCTGCTCAACGCTCATGCGGTACTTCTTGTCGAGCTCGGCCTGCTGCAATGCTTGCGTGAGTTGCTGATTTTTCCCTTGCAGTTGCGCGATCATCGCCTTCACGTCGTCCGGAATGTTCTCCGGCATCTGCTTCTCGGCCATCGCGATCGGGTTCGCCGCGGCAAGGCGCTCCGCGATCTGATCGGCGCCCGGCCAGTCGAACTGACGCATGATGATGTCGTCGGCCGTGGCCGCCACCTTCTCGCCGAGCGGCGTGCCGAGTAGGCCAAGCATGTTGTCTGCGGCCTCTTCGCGCTTCGTCTGGTAGCCCGGGCCGGTGTCGATGATGATGTCGTACTCGCCAACCGTCACGTCGTTCAGCGTCGCAGTGATTACGCCCTGCTCGTTCGTCTGCTTCTGGTTGATCGTCACGCTATCCGGCACGCCGTCTTCGCCGATGATGCGGATGACGCGCTGCGTGTCGTAGTAGTGCGGGATCAAGTCCAGAATGATCTTGCCCGTATGCCTGATCGAGCGGCACAGGTTGTCGTAGAAATGGAAGTTCGACCGGTCGGACTGCTGCTGGCGGCGCTGCACCATGACGCCGCTCGTTTCCTGCCCGGGTGCGCCGAGCGCCGGATCGAACATGCCTGCAACGGCCTTCATGTCCTCGCTCGCGCCGATTGCCGCATTCACCTGGGCCTGCGGCATGCCCTGCGGCTGCTGACGCTGCGGCGGCGGCACAGGTATGCTGCCGTCGAGCACGACGGGCTTGTATTCGAGGTAGGAGAAGCTCTTGTTGTTGGCCGCGTTCCAGACCTCTTCCTTGCCTTCGAGCTGTCCTTCCGCCACGACCCATGGCGCTTTCGGAGCGAGCGCAATCACTTCCGTCTCGCACGTGCGCCAATAGTTGAACATGCGCTGCGGGTCCTGCATCCCGCGCACCATACCGTAGCGGATCACCTTGCCCTCGAGCTCGTACTCGGCGCCGTAGACCGGTATCACCGGGATCCAGCGGCCGGGCCATTCGCGCTCGGCGAGGATCTCCTTGGCGGTCATCTTGTACCACATGACCCGACGGCGCACCGAATCGCGCTCTTGCACGATCGAGATGCCGAGACGGTCGAGTTCATCCTGCTTTAGTTGCGACTTGTAGGCCGTCTTTCCGGTCGACAGCAGACACAGCACGTCGGGCGTCTTCTCGACCTTGAAGTACTCCGCCACGCGGATCTCGTCGTCGGTCGCCCAGTCCATCAGCTCGTCGCCGGCCCCAAGCGTCTTGAAGTCGACGATCTGCGCCTTCGGATACTTGCGCCGGAATTTCTTCTTTTTCATCCGGTCGCTAATGATGCACCACTCGGCGTCCGAGCCGTCGGGCTGCGTGCTCGAGGGATCAAAGTACACCGTGAACGGGTTGCGTACGCGATCGACGTACAGCTCCTGGTCGAAGCTATCCTCGCGAACGTAGCGCGATGCCACGCGCCAGTATCCCCAGCCCATACGCACCTGGAAGTCGGCCGCCGTGTCGTAGGCCACATCCGCGTTGCTGTTGACCTGGATATGCCGCATCAGGCCTGCGATGACGTCGGCCTTCTGCTTGTCCGCGCCATCCGCGACGGCATGGACCTGGATACGCGGCCGCTGCTCGCGCATGTTGTTGACGGCCTGCCGTACGAAGGCATCCGTCTTGTTGATCGTGAGGCAGGGGCGATGCTCAAGTTCGCGCGCCGTCTGGATCATAGCCGGCCACTGGTCGCCTGCGGCGAACTTCAGGTCGAGCAGTGCCTGCGCGCGGTTCTGCGTATCCGCATCGACGGCGATCTTCAGATTCTCGGCGCACTCTTTGATGATCGACGAGCGGCCGGACTCGAGCGGTTTGCCTGACGGGTCGACGATCACGCTTGCATCTCCGCGAGGCGGCATGCTTTGTACTGCTGGTAGTCCGATGGATAAGCGCCGGGGCGCCCCCGAGACCAGTCCCACGGAACGGTCGGCAATGCTTGACCTGTGAGCGCGTTATATCCGCGCACGCCAGCCGCATATATCACGTTGTCGAATAGCCTGCGGATCGCTCGGTTACGCTTGCCCCAACGCCGATCCGAAACGTGAACGTGAAACGAGTTCCAGCCGATCGGCACGTGCGACACATCGATGCGCGCGAAACTGCTGTCTCCGACTCGGTAGAACGAGATATGCGGCTTCGTTTGCTGCTTCATGCCATCCATGAGCCGGCCCCTCCAACCAGATGCTGCGGCACACGCGAGACCTGCGGCTTCACGACACGCTTCACAGCCCGGCGCGCACCTTCGCAGGCATATCGCAGCGCATCGATCACGTGGTTGTCCTTGTCTTCAAGAATGGGGAGCACCTGATCCGTCAACGGATCGGTCTTGTAGCGGTACAGCGACAGCTCGTCGATCGTATGCACGCACCGCGGATGCACGATGATGTCGAATGACTTCAGGAACTCGACGCCTTCTTCCAGGCTGCCCGGGCCCTTCACGGCCTTCGTGATGCGTGGGAAGCCGTGCTTCTGCATATGGCTGATCGTTTCTGGGCGCGACGAGTCGGCCGTGATAGGCCACTTCTCGGCATCCGGCACGCTCATGAACAATTCGGGCAGGTTCACGATCTCGCACCCGACCTGATACGCCTCTTGGTCGACGTAGAGCGCATTGCCCTCGATCGAGCAACGGATCAACACGCTCGGATCGATCGAAAATCCCCAGTCCGCGCCGAGGCGGAAGATCGTGCCCGCCGGCCGCTCGAACTCCTCGATGCGCCAGTTCTTGAAAACGCGCGCGTTGCTGCTCTGCTGATAGCCGCCGAGCCAGATGTGCGTGTACTTGTCCGGGTCGCGCCGCTTGTCGTACTCCATCTCCGCGACGAGCTCGGTTTCGTGGAACCACGGATTGTCCGAGTAGTTCGCCTGCACGACGGCCGCGTTCGGCGGTGCATCCGGCCCGCGCAGCAGCGCGTCCACCGGGTCCGTCTTGAAACGCGGGTTCCACGAGAACCACAGCTCGGACTTCGGCTTGCGGATCGTCGGGCGCAGCATGTCGAGCGACTTCTGGCTCAGCGTCTGCGCTTCCTCAACCCAGGCGACGTCGTAGCCCTCGAGCGACTTGATCGACTCGGCCGTATGGTTCGCCATCCCTTCGAAGATGATTTGGCCGCCGTGGATGCTCTTGATCAGCGCGTCCTGCACGTCGAAGTAGTAGCCGGTGTTCATCGTTTGAATCTTCGACTCGAGCAGCTTCTTGACCGACTGCTGAAGCGACTTCTGCTTTTCCCGCACGCAGACGACGTCTGTCTTTTCCATCGCCGAGCGCTCAATCACTGACTCGCCGAAGAAGTGCGACTTGCCGGATCCCCGGCCGCCGTACGCGCCCTTGTAGCGCGCGGGCTCGAGCAGGGGCATGAACACCCGAGGCGTGTCTAGGACGAGCTCCGGTCCGCTCATTTCGATTCCACGACCTTCGCATCGATGATGCGCCGTGTGATCGTGCCGATCCGGCCGGTCACCGGGTTGTTGATGCGCTCGATCTCTTCCTTGTTCGCGCGCAGCAGGTTCACGCCGATCTCGCTCGACTCATTAGCCAGTTTCGTCAACGCTGCGATTCCCTTCAACGCGCCGATGCTTTCCTCGTTCAGCGGCTGGGCATCGTCAATCTCGGCTGCCTTGCTGTGAGCAATCCCAGACAATCGATGCGCGGTAGCTGCGCCAAATCGAGCCGCACCTGCGAGATGCTCGCTGATAGCCTTGAGATCGTCGGCGAGCGACCGTGCTGCGATTTGTTCCGACGCGTTGAGAAACGAAAGAGCGCGCTCGGTCTCAACTATTTGATTCGCAACATTTTTGATTGTTGCGTTACGTTGCGAAAAGCGACGCGTGACAGCCGCGCGATCGACGCCGAACTCTTTCGCCAAAGCAGCGGCCGACTCACCGGCGAGCAAGCGCTTACCGATCGCCTCCCACTGGGCATCGGTCAGCTTCGACGGGCGCCCCATCACTGCACCTCGGCCAAGAACCGGCGCTCGATCGAACCAGTTACGCCCGTCTCTACCATTTCGACCTCGACCCAGCCGCGCTCGTAGGCGTCGGTGCGCGGGTTGTAGCCGTGCTCTGATACGAGCCGAACGCGCTTGCCGTCATTCGGGCTCGTCGGGCAGCAGATTACGTGCGTGGCTTCCATCATACCGCTCCGCGCCAGGCGCTGATCGAGAACGTCAGCACCTCGCCTCGTACGCGGACATGCAGCGGGAGGCGATAGCTCAGCGCGCGGACCTTCTGCGCCATATGCTGAGAGTCATGGAGGGATCGGATCGGCAGAGAAACGAGCGGCGGCCGTTTCATTCCATCACCTTGCGCAAGTGGACGGCTTGGTTCTGCTGCACGCCGCAGTTCGGGCAATTGCAAATCGCCCTCAACTGGCGAACTTCGCCGGAAGGGGGAACATCGCCGCCGTCGTAGACATGCGCCTCGCCAGCCTTCGGATCGGCCGACGCTTCGAATTCGGTGAGGCACAGATCGCACGAAAGATCGACCACATACGCTGCCATGTCGAGGCCCTGCTTCGTGATCTTCATTCCAGAACCCCGCACACATCCGCCTCCTGCATGATCAGGTAGCGCTTGCCGTCCTCCCGATGCTCCCGGTGCTCGAACTCGCCGAACACGACGCGATCGCCGACGTTCAGCACGAGCGGCACGCGGTGGCCGGCGCCGTTGCGCTTGCCCGGGCCGACGGCCACGACAACGCCCGTCTTACCCAGGTGCCGCTTGCTCTCGATCGTCTGCGCCACCTTGACGACGATTCCGGCGTCGGTGACGTCGTCGCGTAGTTCGTCCGGCTCGACAACGATTCGGTCATCGGTTGGTTGGATCATCGTTTCTTTCCAAAAGCGCGGCGCGCGGCCGCATCGATCTTCTTGTGCTCGGGCGGCGTGGCATAGCCCTCGTATGACTCGGCCGCGCGGACATGCGCCTTGTCCTCAAGCGGGAACTTGCGATCCTTCGGATCAGCGAAGTCCGACGGCTTCAGGCGCTTTCGAGCCAGACTGCTCAGCTTTGCCATTCCGGATCCAGAAATGAAAAACCCCGCACTTGGCGGGGCAAAGGTCGACGATACGGGCATGTCGAGCGGAGAAAATGCTTTCTGCTATTCTTTACGGGCCGGGGCCGCGAACCCCGGTTGCGGCTTCGCAAACCGCTAAAGGTGATGCCGAGTGAAGGCGCCGTATTCGGGTCGTGGTGCGCCCACGCTAAAAAGCGAGTTTCGTGGTCCACGCCACGTTAAAAAAGTGAGCCCCCGTGTGCGACTACCCGATCGGAGTTGAGCCGTCTGTCGATTGGACCCTGACCATGGGAGAACCCCCAATCGCCAGCGCGTGAGGCCGTTCTAGAAAGCTGACCGCAAGCGCCAGCCAGGGCGCTTTATAAGTACACACAGGTCAAACGCCTGTACCGGTACGGGCATTTCTTGGGTTACGCCATGAAACGCTCGGCAGCAATGAAGGTGGGCGCTTGGGTCGGTGTGGCGATCAAAGTCATGCAACTTGTGACTGTGGTCGTCCATTTATTCCGGGAACTCTCCTAGGAAACGCGGGGCGGCTTCGGCCGTCCCGCTACTCCTGAGAATCTAGAATGCAGTTATTCAGCCTGCCTATCAAGCGCCAATTTTCCGGCAAAGTGTTCAATCCATACAAGCGCTGTGATGTTCAACTGAAATTGAACACTTCTCAGCCGTCATCGATTCATGCACCTTGCGGATCGTTTCGCGCATCGCGATAGCTTGACGGGCAAACCGGCGCGCGCGGTTATAGACGGTGCCGCGCGCGCACTTTTGCTCTCGAGCCAATGCCTTGATGTTCACTGCGTACCAGTAGACGCCCAAAAACGCCGCGGCAGCCTCCTCGTCACCGCCTTGCTCGCACAAGCCGTGGATCGCCGCGTTGAAGTGAGGCATCGAGGCATCCATCAACGCATCAGGTTCGACGGTGCGAACCTTGGCCGGCTGTAGGCGAGCCAGAATGTTCGACTTCACGCCGGGTGCCAATAGGCGCCGAGTATTGCACCAGTGAACCCAGCGGGCAACGTATTGATCAAGGTCGGCTTCACTCACTGTCGTTACCCTCCGAAAACCCGACGCCACCATGGCTTGGCGGCTTCTGCGCCAAACTGCTCGTTGACGAGCACCGGCACCATTTGTCCAATACCCGGTGCTTCTGCTTCACGCTGCTCGAATAGCTTCGCGTCCGGGCCGCAGTCCAGCACTTCGACTGCCTCGCGCAGAAACTGTCCCTCACCGCGCGCCTGGGAACATGTCGCCAAGGCGCGTCCATCGACCGGACTACTGGGTGCCGATGGATGACCGCACATCATCATGACGTATGGCGGGTATCCGGCATTAGCATTCGCCAAGGGATTCGGCATCGCAACGTGCTTGCAGTCTTTGCAGAGTTTCATCGTTCCTCCAAGTGCCCAAGGGGTCTTACGCGCAACGTCCGCTGCCCCGAGGTGCTGCGCTCGTGGTTATTCGACAATCGCCCAGTCGTCGGCGAGCATGTCGGTCTGCGATGCCAACCAGCCGATCACAATGCTTCCGTCGGCGGCACACATGTCGATATGCGAGAGAATTGTGATAGAGGCAACGCCTTCGGCCTCGGCCTGTGCCTTGCACGCTCCGCTGCGGGCAGCCTCAAACGGGATGACGCTCCCAGGGGTCAACGCCAGCCACATGCCCTTGCCATTCCACCCAGCCCGAGCCACTCGCGCGCCTTTCTTCAGCGCCTCAATCGCCAGCCCGAACGACATGCCGCTTGTCGGGCGATAGGCGGCGTCCGCTTGCGCCTTCGGAGACCAGCTCACGTAGCCCGCATAGTGCGGCGTGTTCGGCGCGCCACCGTCGAGGTATTCGACGAGATAGCCTTCGTCTTCCGGGTTCTCGTCGGCGGGAAGCAACCAGCCGCGAAAGTCGTTGTACTCGCCGCGCGTCATGGGTTGCATGCGCACGAGCTTCGTGCCGATGTAGGTTTGCATTTTTCGTCCTTGTCGCCCAGTGATCAGGCCTAGCCGAATTGAAATTGGTGAATGATTAAATGAACAATCTGCGGACGGCCCGAGCGCGACCGGTGAGGTCCTTGTCCGCGTAGTCCTGGGTGCCATCATCGAAGTGCTGGTACCAGGCGTTGAGGGCCGAGTACTGCGTCGATGACCAGTACCAGTCCTTCTCGAACTGCTCGGCGCACGTGGCGTAACAGAGGTTCAACTCTCGCTGCGCCGGCAGATAAAAATCAGAGCAGCCGTCCTTCGTGTACTTCGACGCCCATTCGGCCGCCGGATGATCGTGCTCACGCTCAACGAGCGCTCGCGTGTTTTCGAGTCCATCGTGCAAGCTCTTCGCTTCGTTGCCGCCGGCGCCCCATTGCAAATCGACGCCATCTTCGATCGCCGCAATCAGGTGATACGGCCGCTTTCCGTCGCGCGCGGGCATGATGCCGGCATAGATCCCGCCTTGCCCGTCCCAATAGGCGCCAACCTCGGGGACCGAAAGTCCGAGCACAGTATTGCTAGTCTCGGCTATTTGCTCCGACAGCGATGCGATACGCGGATCGTTCATCGAAAACGAGATTTTCAGCGCGCCGATCTCGATAACGGCCAGATTGCTTTCGATAGTGCTCATGCAGTTTGCTCCTGGTTCGTGTTGCTATACGGCAAGTACACGTGGGGACGGCGCGCTGGGCTCGTGCAGAACTGCTGCGCGTCGCGATTGAAAAACAGCGCGAGCGAACGATGCTGCGTCTCGCCGTTGCGCTGCTTGTAGAGCGTCAGGAATGAATCGGGCGTATCGTCCGGTCCTTCCGTCTCATCTTTCTGGGCAGACCAGACCGCGAAGACGTTGTCCGCGGCATCGGTGATGACGCCCGCGCCGGCGACGTCTTGCTTTCCCGGCGTGCGCTTCTCGTCCTGGCCTTTGCGCGGGTGCGCGACGAGATGCACATGCGTGCCGTTCGTCCGAGCCCAATTGGCGAGCTTGCGCATCGCCTCCTTCTGCGCCGTAATGGCGCCGGAACCGTCCGATGGGACGTCGGTCATCATCAGGCTGTCGATCACGCAATGACGGATGCCGTAGCGCTTGTACGCGTACGTGAAGACCATCAGCAGCCGATCGATCGACGCTGTGCCGACAAGGTTGAAGAGCCACAGACGATCGCGTAGCCACTCGGCCATAAAGTCGAGATACGCCGGCGCGGGACGGTCAAGGCCTCCTAGTTGCTTCGCTACGCGCTTGCCCTGACGCTCCGGCGTCATCTCTCCCGAGAACACGACGGCGCGCTCGCCTTGTTGCATGAGGCCGATCTGTACCTGGTTGAGCAGCAGCGATTTCCCGTGGCCGTTGTAGCCAGTCCAAACCGTCACCTCGCCCGGTCGAAATTCGAACCACACCTGCGACTCGGAGCCGAACCGGAGAAACGGATCGTGCGTTTCGTCGTGAGCGGGATAGAACAGCGCTTTGACGCCCGGCCAGAAGTCCGCGATCGACCGCAGTTCGTCCGGATCGAACGTCCGCGATTCGCGAAGGCACCTCCTGAATTCATCGTGGGTGGCACCGCCCTGCAAGTACTCGTTGGCGTCCTTGGCATCGCCGAAAGTGACGACCTGGCATCGCTCGAGGCCGAGACGATTCGCGACCTCTTTGACGCCCTTGCGGCCCGCCTCGTCGTTGTCGAAGCAGAGGTAGATCGTGCTGAAGCGCTCCAGGCGCTCCCAGTCGTTGTCGATCCACTGGTGATTGCCGGCGCCTGCGTTGACCGATAGCGCGGAAATGCCCACCTGGTGCAGCGTCATCGCATCGATCTCGCCCTCGGCGATTGCGATGGTGCGCGCTCGCGGGTCGATCAGATGCCAGCCGAACAGGCACGGCTCGGCGCCGGCTTCCTGCCGCATGTCGCGCTTGTCAGAGACGTTCCGATACTTGGCGTTGATGAACTCGCCATCACGCAGGTATGGAAACACGGCGAACGTAGCATCGCCGCGGCTCTGCTCGGCGATCTTGAAGTCCGCAATCGTCTGCTCGGTCAGTCCGCGATCCGACAGCCACTCGCCGATCACTGTCGTCGGCCGCTTCGCCTGCGGTCGGGCCGGGCGCGTATAGACCGGCTTACTCCGCTCGGGCATGTCGTCGCGCACGCCGAGGAATTGCTTCGCCTCGCGCATGGCTTCGGCAAGCGACAACGCGCGGCATTGGCACCACAGGTCGAGCAGATCGCCCGTCTCGCCCGTGTTGAAATCCTTCCACACGCCGCGCTTGGCGCCAGAAATGCAGACGGACAGGCTGCCCCCAGCTTCCCCACCGATGCTGCCGGCCTTCCATTCCTTGCCCTGCTTCTTGCCCTGTGGCAGCAGATGCTCGGCGATCGTGGCGGCGCTCTCGGCCATTAGCGCGGACAGTTCGCGTGCGTTCATGCGGTCGCCTCCGGCCAAGGCTCGACGTTCGCACCGGCGATCTTGCGTATCGGCCGCCCGTCGCGCCACAAGCCCGCGCTACGCTCCGTGGCGCCGGCGTTCATCGCCGACCATTCGTTGTCGAAACCGGCACGCGCCCACCATGGATCCGACGCCGAGGCGCTCGAGAGCAGATCTGGCGCTTCGGCACACTTCGGCGCGTATTCCTCGAAATGCCCGTCCGGTCCGAAGAACGTCGATGCTTGCTTCACGAACCGCGTGCCGATGTTGCCCGCACGCTCCATGGCCTTCGCATAGCCTTTGACGGCCGCGATCAGGACGTGCGGATCGATGCCTTCGCGCATCCGGGCGTTCCATGCCTTCAATGCCGTCTTCTTGACACTTCCGCCTTCACGCTTCGGATACAGCCGCCATGCTTCCTCGAATTTCGTATCGATCTCTTTCGCACGAGAGAGTGATGTAGTCTCTGTAGTAATCTCTGTCTTATTACCGACTTGCGGATTCCGCACTTCCCGAGCTGCGTTTTCCGCATGCCCCGAAATGCGCTTTCCGCAGTTCGCGAATTGCAGGATCTCGTTCAGGCGATCGACATCGATTCGGTAGTAAATGCGATGCTCAAATCGCTTGTGCGTCTCGATCAAGACTTTTTGCTCGACGAGCTGCTTACGAGCGGTGACTTGCTCGCGGTAGGTCATGCCCGTTTCGGTTTCGATTTCCTCGACAGTCTTGTAGACGCCGAACTCGGATGTGGCCTTGTCCTGCCAGTAAAAGATCTGAGCGAAGAAAAGCACTGCGTTGACGCTACCAAAGTGCTTGACGAGACCTGGGTAATACGCGACGGGACGCCCAAGATCGAGCAGATGATCGGATGCCCTCACTCGTGGTCTCCGAACAGCCGGGAAAGCTGTGCCGCCTCAGATTTCGGCTGACAAAGCGACTCCATGAGCGCCAGTTCCATAACGGCGATCCGATTGGGTGTTCGCGCCTTGATCTCGGCTTGCTCTTCACGCCAAACCACGCGCCGCCATAGAGGCGATGCAGTCGGCGATTTGATTAGCATTCCCAAGGCCGTAATACGCGCTTCACGCGCCACTTCGTCGGCCTCGGGACCTTCCAGCCCCATGTGTGCGGCTTCGCGCATCGACCATGTTTGAAGACGCGGCCGAGTGAATGCGCGCGCCGTGCGCACGCGCCGCTGAGAGATAGTCATTGCGGGCCTCAGGCGGCTTGCTGTTCAGCGTGTGCAGAAACGGCGGAATAGCCGAGTGGATCGGCGATCCATCGGTGTACTTCCGCGTTGTCATAGAGCGAGCACGAGCTCGTGAGGCGGATTGGCCGCGGCGCCTTGCCGGCGAGGCCGAGCTTGCGCCAGGACTCGCGACACATGCCGATGAACGGCTCGATCTGTGAGAACTTGGAGCGGCCGATTGGAGGGAGGATCGGCGCTGCGGCTTGGCCGCGGTCGGCCGTTTCGGATGCCTTAGTCACTTTCGCTCAACCTTGCTGTGGTTGGTAGGTGAGCGAATCGTAGAGAAGTGGAATTTCTAAAACCCGAAATCGAGTTGTGCAAGACGATTTCTGGTTGATTGGCCAGGCTCCTATTTCCCGACTGCGAGGTGTTTGGCCATGGCCTGGATAGGATTGGTATCCTTCACAAACTGGGAAGTGGCGTCCCGCAGATACTTTGCGATCGTCTCGTCGGATAGGCTGATACCCATACTCTTTACGTGATCCTGGATACTAGACATAACACCTTTTGCTTGCTTCTTTGCACCAGGTTTGTATTCATAATTCTTAACAGCCATCGCCGCGAGTAGCTTATAGACGGCATTCTTTTCCGTAGCGCTCATGTCGGCTACCGCTTCAAGAGGGGGACGACTATCGTCAAGCAGGCCCCGTAAATCATCGGAAGCGATCCATATTTTATCGCGAGGAAATTCGTCATAGCAAATCACAAAATCTTTCGAATTTCGACTGTCCATTGATACGCCAGCCTTCCTTTTCACGATTTGCAAAACGGATTCCTCATCGTGATCGACCAGCAATGTACCATCCACCCATGCGGCTTTCGCAATCTTATCGTCAATCGGCTCGAATCTCACTTCGCCGCTGCGAGGCCCCTTGTATAGCCGGTAGTAGCCCATCATTCCCTCTATTTCTTGACTACCACTAGCAAGGAAACCGGGGGTACGATGTTGTTTGGTTTCAGGCTCATTGTGCGAAGCAAGATAGACCCTCTTCGCATAGCGCCCGGTTGCATCAAACCATGCATCCAATTCCCCATACTCGATTTTGTCGACGATGTCGCTGGAGGTGATGGGTTCGCCAATCTTCTGCGCGGCAACTTGCGCAGCTTCAGCAATGGAATACCAGTATTTGAAAGCTCCGATCTTCATCTGCGACCTCACGCACCCCTAAAAATGGAACCGCGCCAACAGGGTAAGGGAGCCCTGCTTTCGCCCCGTCGGGCTAGGCGCGGTTGTCAACTATTATGGCGGTCTACCGTCCTATCCTGAAACCGCCATGCCTACGATGTTCCTGACCGAAGACGATCTGACCGAGCTTACCGGCAAGCGCCAAAACGCCGCCAGGATTCGCGTGCTCAACAGCATGGGCATCCAGCACAAGATGCGGCCGGACGGCTCGCTCGCCGTGCTGCGATCCCATGTCGAACGCCTGTTCGGAGAATCGTCGAGACCGGTACTAACGTCGGACTGGAAACCGGATTGGATGAAGTAGCATTCGCTATCACGCATCATCGTCGCTCGATGTGATATGCCGCGTCTGGTCCCACGTAGTATTGGGCGCCAGCGCCAGCAGTCGCCCAACATTTTCGACGTACTGCGACGGTATCGATCGCGCAGGAAGGTCTCCTGCAACTTCCATCACAGTGAAGCGACTCAATGCGTCTATCCGCTTCCAAAGCTGCTCCGGCGCAATGCCAACACCGCCATCAAGTTGATACCCAACTAATGCTGCGGTGCCACCTGATACGACGGCCAGTGCTCGAGCTTCCAGCGTTCGATCGTTCCCCCACTCATCGGAAAATACCACGATACACCCAGCATTCACGGCATCGATGAGCTGAGGGTCCACCTGATTTGATGGATTCACCTTCATGCTGGGCCGCCACCGTCTTCCACGTCGCTTTTAGCCTTCGAAACCAGGTCCATGAGGTTCAACGCCAGCTTTTCCATGTCTTCTCGTAGATTGATCAGGGTGCATTTCACTGGCAGACCATCTCGATCATCGTCCGGGATTGCCTCCGCCATGAACGCGAGGACGTTGAATATCCGCCATGCTGCGGTTGACTCGTCGATCAGCATGACGGATGCGCGCTTGAGCGCCGCGGCAGGTTGAATATCGGAACGAGCCTGTTTGATCGCATCGTCGACGCCGGCTTCGAACTCCTTTTCCATTTCGAGCATGATCTCGTCGAACTCTTCGTCCGTCTGGCCGACCGCACAGGGCATGTTCGCATCGATCCAATGCCTCAGCAAATCCGTGTACACGGAAGATACGGCACCCTCGTCGCCGAAAATTGAACGGCCACCGGCGCGCGCGTGCTGAAGCGCCTCGTCCTTGGGGAGCGATGCGAGGTTGATGTGCTTATCCATGACTGACCTCATCCCGATGAGTTGTCAGAAACGCCTCGCAGATGCGCCGTTGCTGCGTGCGCTTGATCTCGTCGACATAGTTGCATCCCACCTCTTCCGCGGCACTATTGACGTAGTTCGCCAGGTCCGCGGCGAGGTACTGGATGAGGCCCAAGTTCTCCATCATGGTCTCGGGAGACATCCAAAATTTCGGTGTTTCCATTGCGCGAAGCATCGTAGTTGCGATCGCTTCTATTTGGCCGAGCTGCACCTGACACATGTTGTCGATGCCGGCGAGTTGTTCTTGGCACGCCTGCAGTTCACTGATGGCCGGTTTAGTCGACGGAAAAGTATGTGCGACTGCTTCGGTGCTTTCGGTATTTCGGTCCATATGGTTCTCCATCGTCTGATTATTTCGTAGTCCTAACAGATTCATCGACCTGTCGTCGCGGTCAGTTCTTCTCAAATTCTGCGACTGACTATCAGGTCGTCAATTCGTCGAAAAGAGGCAGAGGACGGCCTCAGAACGCTGATTCGATTCGGACTTCAGGAGCGCAACGGCGTCGGACAAGGCGCCCCCGACGATGTCGAGCGCTTCACGTTCGGACGGGGCCAGAGCGGCCGCACGGATCGCGTGAGTGACGATGGAGATGAGTTGCTGGGGATGCTCGAGACGAGCAGATGCACTGGGCATGATGGGCTCCTGTGTTCGAAGAGCCTGCCGTCGCTGCTAAACGGGTGGGCAGGCACGTAGTGGGGTTAGCAGACCGGAACACAGGAACCGGCAGGCGCGAGCGCCTCCCCACCACGGCCCACCCATAAACTGGGTGCGCAATGATACAACGGACGAAAAAATACCGCCTATTGGCGGTCGTCCGCCTGTGTATTCCGGGCTGCTAAACCCAGGCCGCTGTTGTCTCAGCGACGATTCAAGATTAGTGCGCGAGCGCACAGGGCGTCAAGCGGAATTTTGTAAACTCGATCGACCTCAACTAAGGACGGATCTATGAAGACGGTCTTTTTGCTGATGGCGCAGTACGACGCTCAAGCGGTGATTCCCATCGCATCGGTTTGCAGCGACTACTTCGCGCCGCTCACAGTGCCGACGCTGCTACGGAAGATCTCGGCTGGCGAGGTCCGCTTACCGGTCATACGCATGGAGTCTTCGCAGAAGGGAGCAAAGGGTGTCCACATCGAAGACCTGGCTGCATACATCGACGCTCGTCGGACTGCCGCAGTGAAAGAGATGGAGCAGCTCTACGGGTCGCGTATCACGTCTTAAACGCATCGAGGTTTGGCTGAGCGTCGTATCGCGTATCCGGTCGCTCTTCGCTGATGCCGAGCTTCCAGTCTCGATACGTGCGAAGAACCTTCGGCAAGCCGTTTCGATCAACCACGAAGGGCCACGCATTCTGCTCCAGCCACTTCGTCATCGCCGCGCGCTGGTTGTGCTTGCAGCCGATAAGGTCGGCGGGTTCATAGGATGATAGGTAGTCGCTCACAAAGGCGTCTTCCAGTTGATCTTCGACCTCGTGGACTTTTTGGACTCGGGCTGCACCGCTCCGTTGATCTGCTCCCAAGTGATCATTGGATGGCCGTCAATCTTGCGAGGCGGCCTGAACCCAAGTTGCCGCTCGATCCACCGGCATTGCGCAGCGCCCTGCTTGAGGCCGCCAGTAAGCTGCACCAGCTCTTCGTCGGTGAGGATGCTCATTTGCTTTGCCTGCCAAAAACGCGCTCAGCCAATGTGGGACGAATACGGCTATCTGCGTAGACAGCCTTCTCGTCAACGTAGTACGCCCGTCCGACTTTCATCGGAGGCGGGTAGATCTTTCCCTGCTTGATCCAGAGCCGAGCGGTCCGGACCGCCGGCGGCGGATAGAACTCGCGCTTGAGCCATTCGTCGAGACGTATCTTCATTGGACGCCTTGCGTGCGGTAATTGCCGAGATCTTATCGCCTCGCGACGATGACGTAATCCGGCGCCGACATAATGGCTGCCGAGTTCAAACCTTCGAGGGCACGATGCGCCAGGCTACCTTCACAATTCCGAAGCGGGATCGAATGCAATTCGAAGAAGATCTGGAAGCGTGGGAGCGCAACACCGGCAACGATGCTCGACTGATCATGGGCAACATTGTCGATCCGATGCAGACGGCCGCGCCCGGCTCGCCGGTCACGTTGACCTGCCAACTCGACGACACATTCTTCGATCAGTTTCCCCGGTGGGCGCAGTACGTCACGAGATAGCCAGGCTCACATAGTGAGCTTCGCGCACGAAACAGCGCGAGACGATCGCCCCGGGGGCCGCAACAGCGATCGACGGGACTACCCTTGCGTTGAACCCGTCACGCGAGGTGATCCGATGGTGAACGACAAGCAACTGATCCCCGGCGTCTTCTACTGGGTTATCCCCGAGATCGATCCGGACGCCGACGACCGCGACCTATGCGAGCCGGGCCACGAGTGGCAAGACGAGATCCAGCCGGCGCGCTTCAACGGCTGGAACGCCGCGGGTGAGATGCTGTGGAATTTCCTCGGCTTCGACGGCTCGTCAGACTGGCCGGTGCTGTGGGTCGGGGAGGCGATTGAGGTGCCGATCGCGCCGGCGCGGTGTGCGGTGCTGTAGATGTGAAAAAGCCCGCGCGGGGCGAATTATGCAGAGGCTATTCGTCAGATTTCGGAATCAAGTACTTTGCGCCCGGCATGTAGAACTGTCCGGACGAAGTGTAGTGATAACAGAGGTCCACGAGATTGACATGATCGCCGCGACCGGGCCATTGAAAGTGTAGGACCCAATCTGACGTCGAATATTTCGGACCGGTCGTATAGACCGGCAACCCGATATGGTAATGCCAAAGTTCGTTTGCCCGAGCGTACACGAACTCAGGCGACCCAGGCGGCAGGCCTCTCCACGAATATGTAATCTTGCCCGGGAACTTCGTGAAGTCGGAAAGGCCGTGGGCGTCGAACGTGTCCGTAAAGTCCAAGACGGCGTCTTGCTGGTCCTTCTGGAATCTTGAAAATTCTAGTGCGAACTGCGCATTAAATGCCCAGGTGTACGCCATTTGACGGTGTTATTTTGCGTGACTCAGGATGAAACGGCGCTTTTCTTCTCGGGTCAGCCCCAAGGGCACGGTTACAAAAGGACCTTTCAGCGCCTCAACGGTGCGCGCAATGTTCAGGACAACGGCTCGCTCGCTGACTGGAGGAACTTCCTCGTCGTGACTATGCTCGCCGTCGCGAGGTGCATCTTCAATTCCGTGGATGCTCCCGGTATTGCCTTTGTTGCTCATGGGACTCTCCGGTGGAAGGTGAGGTGCAAGACCGTTACCTGTGCTTTAACGGCATTCTACACAACAAGTTGAGGGAAAAATTTGTGATTTCTCAACAAGAAGTAACGCTTTGTTCGCTAGCAAGCGAAAAAATTCGCCCCTGGCAAGCAGCTCGCCCCCTCGAGCACCATCAGTCACCACATGGTGACTTTTCTTTCAAATTGAAATATCAGCAGATGATTGCTCTAGGTAGGCACCCCACCACTGCATCATTCGTCGGCGCTCCGGCAGGTACTGCGCATGATTGTAAGCCGCCCGAACGCTGTTCTGCTCCGTATGAGCCAACTGACGCTCGATCCAGTCGCTGTTGAAGCCGTTCTCGTTCAGGATCGTCGACGCCAGCCCGCGGAAGCCGTGGCCGGTCATCCGAGAGTGATAACCCAGACGGTACAGGGCGTATAGCACGGTGTTCTCGCTGATGGGCTTCCTGGCGTTGGACCTGCTCGGAAACAGCAGCGCCCAGTTGCCGTTCAGTTCCCGAAGCTGCTTGATGACAGCGAGCGCCTGCGTCGACAACGGGACGATGTGCTCCGAACGCATTTTCATCTTCGCGGCTGGGATACGCCATTCAGCCTTTACCTCGTCGATCTCCGACCATTCGGCGTTGCGCAGCTCGACCGTCCGCACGAACGTCAGCGCGAGCAGTTGCAGCGCCAGGCGCGTTTGAAGGTCGCCGTCGTAGGTCGCGATCTTCTGCATCAGCTCGGGCAACTCTGACTCGCCGATACGCTTCATGTGCACGACGGCGCGCGTCTTCAGTGCTCCGCGGAGATCTGGCGCCGGGTCGCGGTCGGCCCGGCCGGTTGCGATCGCATAACGAAAGATCTGGCTCGCCGTTTGTAGACACCGATGTGAGATGTCTAGGGCATCGCGGCTCTCGATCGTGCGCATGACGGCAAGCAGTTCGGGAGCGGAGATTTCGCGGATCGGCCGCGCGCCCAATGGAGCGAGCAGCTCGTTCTCGATCATCTTCCAGACACGATTGGCATGCTTCTCAGTCCAACCGACCTTCTGTTTGTCGTGCCACTCACGCGCGACAGCTTCGAACAAATTCGCGCGGTCGAGCGTGCGCTCGAGCTTGAGCCGCCGCTTTTCATGCGTTGGATCTAGCCCAGCCCGGACGGATTCTTTGATCTTGTCCCGCTCCTTGCGCGCTTCCAACAGGGACACATTTGGATAGACGCCCAATGCGGCGCGCTTCTCTTTCCCGTCAATTCGGTATTTGAGCCGCCAATACTTGGCTCCCGATGGCATAACCTCGAGGTACATTCCATGTCCATCGGCGAGCTTGTAGGCTTTCTCGCGAGGCTTCGCGGCTCGTACTGCAACGTCGGTAAGGGGCATCAGAAGCAGGGGGCATATTGATGCCCCAAGAATCGAAGAGATGCCACCAACGATGCCCCCAAATTTTTTGGGTGTCAATGGTAAACTCTGGTGAAACTTGGTAACATGATCTCGCCAAGCCCTTGTCTCACCGTAGTTTTTGGGAGACGTTGGGGATAGTCGGGAGATTCTTTGGTGGGCCGGGTGGGAGTCGAACCCACGGTGTCCTTTCGGAGGCGGATTATGAGTCCGCTGCCTGCAACCAGCACGGCGTCCGGCCCGTCTCGCGCCACGGTTTGGAATGCTCTGATCGTGGCGGATGTCCATGTCCGCGAGCGGGATCGTCGCGGAAAGATTGCGAGTCTATCGGCTAATGCCGCAACGTGCAAATAGCAAAATCGGCAAAAAGCTCAACAAACACATACCGAATGCCGACACCTCAAAAAAAGGCCCGGCATATCGATGCCGGGCCTCTTTTCCCTACCGACCGATCCTCTCGAATCAGTTCCCTTCGAGGAACGATTTGAGCTTGTCGGAACGGCTCGGGTGACGCAGTTTGCGCAGCGCCTTAGCCTCGATCTGACGGATCCGCTCGCGCGTCACGTCGAACTGCTTGCCGACTTCTTCGAGCGTGTGGTCCGTGCTCATTTCGATACCGAAACGCATACGCAACACCTTCGCTTCGCGCGGCGTCAGCGAATCGAGCACGTCCTTCACGACATCGCGCATGCTCGCATGCAGCGCAGCATCCGAAGGCGCAACCGTATTCGAATCCTCGATGAAATCGCCAAGGTGCGAATCGTCGTCGTCGCCGATCGGCGTTTCCATGGAGATCGGCTCCTTCGCGATCTTCATGATCTTGCGGATCTTGTCTTCGGGCATCTCCATCTTTTCCGCGAGCGTCGCCGGATCGGGCTCGAGACCCGTCTCCTGGAGAATCTGCCGCGAAATACGGTTCATCTTATTGATCGTCTCGATCATGTGAACCGGAATACGGATCGTGCGCGCCTGGTCGGCGATCGAACGCGTGATGGCCTGACGAATCCACCACGTCGCATACGTGGAGAACTTGTAGCCGCGACGATATTCGAACTTGTCCACCGCCTTCATCAAACCGATGTTGCCTTCCTGAATCAGATCCAAGAACTGCAAACCACGGTTCGTGTACTTCTTAGCGATCGAAATCACGAGACGCAAGTTCGCCTCGGTCATCTCACGCTTGGCCTGACGAGCCTTCAATTCGCCCGCCGCCATCTGGCGATTCGTTTCCTTCAAATCCTTCAGCGGCAGAACCACGCGCGCTTGCAAATCGAGCAAGCGCTGCTGCTGTTCGCGAATCGCAGGGATGTTACGCGACAAGATCGCGCTATACGCATGCCCTTCGGCCACGACCTTCTCGGACCAGTCGAGGTCCGTTTCGTTGCTCGGGAAGCGCGCGATGAACTCCGAACGCGGCATACCGCACTTGTCGACGACGATATGCAAAATCTGACGCTCGACCTGACGCACTTCGTCCACTTGCGCACGCAACGTATCGCACAAACGCTCGACCGTACGCGCCGTGAAGCGAATCGACATCAACTCGTTCTGAATCGTCTCTTGCGCCTTCAGGTAAGACTTCGACTTGTAGCCTTCCTTCTCGAACGCGCGGCGCATCTTGTCGAACCACTCGCTGATCAAGGCAAACTTCTCGAGCGACGTGCGCTTGAGGGCCTCGAGCTGCGCAGCGTTGGCCGTAGCCTGCGCCGTGCCGTCGTCCTCTTCTTCCTCGTCGCCCTCTTCTTCCTCTTCCTCTTCGCTCTCGTTTTCGATCGCTTCGGCCTCTTGCGCCGAGAAGCCATCGGTGTCTTCCGCGTTCGGATCGATCAGGCCGTCGACGAGCTCGTCGATACGGATTTCGTCGTTCGCCACGCGCTCGGCCATCGCAAGGATGTCCGCAATCGTCGTCGGACACGCCGAAATCGCCATCACCATATGCTTCAGGCCGTCTTCGATCCGCTTCGCGATCTCGATTTCGCCTTCGCGCGTGAGCAGCTCGACCGTACCCATTTCCCGCATGTACATCCGGACCGGGTCGGTCGTACGGCCGAACTCCGAATCGACGGTCGAAAGGGCAACTTCCGCTTCCTCTTCCACTTCGTCGTCCGACGAAACAGCCGGCGCGTTGTCGTTCAACAGCAGCGTCTCGGCATCGGGGGCCTGCTCGTAGACGGCCACACCCATGTCGTTGAACGTGCTGATGATGCCTTCGATCGCTTCGGTCTCGGCGAAGTTATCGGGCAAGTGGTCGTTGATTTCCGCATACGTCAGAAAGCCGCGCTCCTTGCCGAGCTTGATCAGCGCGCGCAGCTTCGAGCGGCGCTCTTCGAGCTCCTCCGCCGTGCCAGGCTGAGTCGACGCGAACGCGTCCTTCAGCAGCGCCTTTTCCTTCGCGCGACGATCGCGCGCCTTGGCTTTCTCACCCTTGCCCGAAGGAGCTTGCGGCTCTTCGTTTTGAGTGGTTGCGTCGTCATCGACAGATACTTCGTTCAGCTTTTTCGTCATGGAGTTCGCCGTACCGGCTATAGTCTCGACTCGCGGCTGCTGGACTTCAGCCGGTTGCACCGTGGATACTTGGGTATCGCGCACTGCCGAATCGTCCGGCGTGGCAGTCGCGCCCTCTGCGCTTTTCGAACCGGCCCGCCTCGCGGCGGCGGCTCTCGTCTCCGGCTTGGCGGACGTCTTTGCCGCCTTGGTCATATCGGCGGCTGCCGCCGAAGTTCGCACAGCCCCCGAGCTTGCCGATCGCTTGCCGGCCCGCTCCGCTGCGCCCGCAGCCGATTTCTTTCCGACAGAAGCCTCAGCAGATCCAGCTCCGACAACTCCGCGCGCCGGCCCCGTCATCCGCTTCTCCGATCCTCGGGCACCGCCCTTGCTAGGATCCGTCAAGCGTGCCGTAGCAGCCTTCTCGCCCGTAGTCTTTGCCATCGCTATCTCGCCTCTGCCGCAGCGCCCCTGCTTTGAAAAGACAAACTAAACCGCTGAAAACCTTTTATTATATCACACACGGCGTAGTCCCTCTTCCGAACCCGTCCGCGCTCATAGCCCCAACTGCCGCTTCATTTCGGCCCGTTGCCGGTTCAGTTCCGCGAATTGTTCGATCTCGTCCTGCGTAAGCTTCGCCTGTCTCGACAAACGCTCGAGCCGCTCGCTGCACGCGTCGTAGCGGATTTTCAGGATGGCCGCCTGGAACTCCTCGGCAGCGATGCGTTCGCGCTCTTGCTGCTGCTCGGCCGCCGCGCCATCCTGCGCGTCGCGCATTAGCAAATCGCGTACGTTTTCATCATAGTCCAGAATTTCGCGGAAGATTTCTTCGAAAGTCGCCGCGTTGGCCCCATTTCTAAGCAAATCCGAAAGGTGCTGAAACTCGGCCGCTTCGCCCAATGCACGCGCATGCGTCGCCGCTTCCGCGAACAGTTCGCCGTGGTGACTTTGGTTAAAGAGACTCTCCTCGCTCTCCTCGTCGAGCACGGAAACGATGCGCGGATACATCACCAAATTACGCAATGCGCGTTCCTCGATCCCGGTCACGCGGCGCCTGTCCTTACGCGCGGGCGCCGGCCGAGCCGCGGCCACGATACGCGTATCGACATCGCACAGCGCCGCGACCTCTTCGAACGGCACATCGAGCCGGTCCGCGAACATATGCATGATCTGCGCGCGCAAAGCGTTCGCCGGCAGCGCCTGCAACAGCGGTTTCGCATCGAAGAGCGCACGCGCCCGGCCCTCCGGCGTATCGAGCTCCTTGCCGGTCAATACCTCGTTGAGCATGAACTGCGACAACGGCAGCGCATGCGCGATCTGCTCCGAAAATGCCTCTTTGCCGAACTCGCGGATGAAGCTGTCCGGATCGTGTTCCTGCGGCAAAAACAGGAAACGGATCGTCCGGTTATCGGCGGCATGCGGCAAGCAAGCGTCCAATGCGCGCCGCGCGGCACGACGGCCTGCCGAATCGCCGTCGAAGCTGAAGATCACCGTATCGGTTTGACGCAGCAGCTTTTGGACATGAATCGGCGTACACGCGGTTCCGAGGGTCGCAACGGCATTCGGAAAACCGAGCTGCGCCAACGCGACGACATCCATATACCCTTCCACGACGAGCACCGAGTGCGCCTCGCGTATCGCCAAGCGCGCCTCGAAAAGCCCGTACAACTCGCTCCCTTTGCTAAATAGCGGCGTTTCCGGCGAATTCAAATATTTCGGCTCGCCGCCGTCGAGCACGCGCCCGCCGAAGCCGATGACCTGTCCCTTGACGTTGCGGATGGGGAACATGATCCGCTCGCGGAAGCGGTCGTAACGGCGAGCCTGGCCTTGTGCATCCGTCTTCTCGCTGACGATCACGAGCCCCGCTTCGACAAGCCCGTCGTTTCGATAGTCGGGGAAGACGGCTTCCAGGTTCTGCCAGCCGTCGGGCGCGTAACCGAGCCCGAAACGGGCCGCCACTTCGCCGGTCAGTCCACGCTTTTTCAGGTACTGAATAGCTTGCGGCGCACCGCGCAGCGCCTTGCGATAGTAGTCGCACGCGGTTTGCATCAGATCGGAGAGCGCGGCAACGGCTTTGCCGTCGACCGGCGCCGGCGCAAATCCGCCGCCGCTCCCGCCGCCATAACCGCCGCGCGCGGGCGACGGCTCCTGCGGCACCGTCAAGCCGACCGATTGAGCCAGGTCGCCTACGGCCTCGGGAAACGACAGCCCCGCATGCTCCATCAGGAACCCGATTGCCGTACCGTGCGCGCCGCAACCGAAGCAGTGATAGAACTGCTTAGTTGGACTAACGGTAAACGACGGGCTTTTCTCGTTATGGAACGGGCACAAACCCATGAAATTCGCCCCACCTTTCTTCAACTGGACGTACTTGCCCACCACGTCGACGATATCGACGCGGTTGAGCAGATCCTGAAGAAAGGCGTGTGGAATCACAGGCGATGAAGTAAAGCTAAGCGGGCCGGGACGCATGCACTCGATGCACGCATCCCGGCACCGCGCTTTCGGTTACTTGGTCAGCGCCGCTTTCACGAGCCCGGATACGGCCGTCATATCGGCACGCCCGGCCAGCTTGGCCTTGAGCACACCCATGACCTTGCCCATGTCTTGCGGGCCCGCGGCGCCCGTCTCGGCCACGGCAGCCTGCACCTCGGCGGCGATCTCCGCCTCGGACAGTTGCGCCGGCATATAAGCGGTCAGCACGGCAAGCTCCGCGCTCTCCTGCTCGACGAGATCGGTACGCCCCGCGGCTTCGAATTGGCTGATCGAGTCCTTGCGTTGCTTGATCATCTTGTCGATGACGGCCGTGACGGCGGCATCGTCGAGCGTCACGCGCTCGTCCACTTCACGCTGCTTGACGGCGGCCAGCAGTAAACGAATCGTGGCAAGGCGGCCCGTTTCGCGCGCGCGCATTGCCGCTTTCATATCGTCGTTGATGCGATCTTTGAGACTCATCTTTCACCCGAAGCAAGAAGAGAAGAATAGGTAACGAATTCATGCAGCGCAGCGCTGAGCGCAAAAACCCGCTTGGGACTTTTCCTCAAGCGGGTTTTGCGCGGGCATGCGCTACATGCAGGGCAAGGACCAGGCGATCGACCGAATCGGATGACGAGGAGAACGATTCGGGACGGCCGTGAAGCCGATGCCACCACAAAACCAAACGCCGATGCAGCCCCGCGCGCGAACCGCACGGGTCGCCCGAACCGGCGTGGGGACAATCAGTAGAATTTTTTCGGCAGCATCTGGCTGCGCAGGCGCTTGAAATGGCGTTTCACCGCGGCAGCCTTCTTGCGTTTGCGCTCGGATGTGGGCTTTTCAAAGAACTCTCGCGCGCGAAGCTCGGTCAGCAGACCGTTCTTCTCGATCGTGCGCTTGAAGCGGCGCATCGCGACTTCGAAGGGCTCGTTTTCTTTTACGCGGATGATCGTCATGTTTCCAAAAGGAAATTTCCCAAAGGTCCGGGAGTATAGCAGACCTTCTGCACAAATACACGAAAGTTGTCAAGCGCTTCGTGAGAACTCGAACGCAGCTTCGCCGGCCGCCACCCCGGATGCCCAAGCCCACTGAAAATTGTAGCCGCCCAACCAGCCCGTCACGTCGAGCGCTTCGCCGATGAAATACAGCCCCGGCACGCGCGCGCTCATCATCGTCGTCGACGACAATTCCTTCGTATCGACACCGCCCTTCGTCACTTCAGCCTTGCGATAGCCCTCGGTGCCGGAAGGCGTCAATGTCCATCGCGAAAACGCCTCTCCGAGACGACGCAACGTTTTATCGGACAAATCGGCCAATCGCGCTTCCGCCGAAATGTCGTGCGCCTCCAACCACGCATGCGCCAAGCGCGCCGGTAACCATTGGGCCAGCAGATTGCCGATTTGCCGCTTGGTCCCGCTCGTTTTGGCCTCGAGCAGCTCCGCGGCCGCATCGCGCCCGGGAAGCAAGTCGATCGCGATCGGCTCGCCGCTTGGCCAATAGCTCGATATCTGAAGGATCCCCGGGCCCGACAGCCCCCGGTGCGTAAACAGCAAGTCCTCGACGAACGAACCCTGGGCGCGCTTGGGGCCGGCGCTCACCTCGACTTCGAGCGAGACGCCCGCCAACGTGGCAAACGAGGCCCATTGTTCTGACGAAAACGTGAGCGGCACCAGCGCGGGCCGCATATCGACGAGCTTGTGTCCGAATTGCTTGGCGACACGGTAAGCGAAATCCGTCGCGCCGATCTTCGGGATCGACAGGCCACCCGTTGCCACTACCAACGCCCGCGCACCGATCTCGCCCGCGTTCGTATCGATCGAGAACGCACCGCCCTCCCCGCGACGTACATCCTGGACAGCGACGGGACGACGCCAAACGATACGACCGGCATCGCACTCGGCTTTGAGCAGGTCGATGATCGATTCGCTCGAATGGTCGCAAAAAAGCTGGCCCCGGTGCTTCTCGTGCCATGTCACGCGATGCGTCTTGAGCAGCGCGAGAAAATCCCGCGGCGTGTAGCGGGCGAGCGCCGAACGGCAGAAATGCGGATTGCTCGACAGATAGTTGGCCGGGCCCGCCTGAAGATTCGTGAAATTGCATCGCCCGCCGCCCGAGATGCGAATCTTCTCCGCCAGGCGTGGCGCATGATCGATGAGCACGACGCGCGCCCCGCGCTGTCCGGCGACGGCCGCGCACATCATGCCCGCCGCGCCTGCGCCGATGACGGCGATATCGAAAGATTCCATGGCGCGCATTTTACCTGCGCAAGCGGGCTCTTACGGCGCGCTGCTATACTTTTGTGTTTTTCACGGGCACCTTGCGGTGACGGCCTCGCGCCGGCCGCGCTCAGCCACTCATCATGCTCGTTCTCGGCATCGAAAGCTCGTGCGACGAAACAGGCCTCGCGCTCTACGACACCGAGCGCGGTCTCCTCGCACACGCCCTTCATTCGCAAATCGCCATGCATCGCGAATACGGCGGAGTCGTCCCCGAACTCGCCTCGCGCGATCACATTCGCCGCGCGCTGCCGTTGCTTGAGGACGTCCTCGCCCGCTCGGGCGCCTCGCGCACCGACATCGACGCGATCGCGTTCACGCAAGGGCCCGGCCTCGCGGGCGCATTGCTCGTCGGCGCGAGTATCGCCAACGCGCTTGCGATGGCCTGGGACAAGCCGACGATCGGCATTCACCATCTCGAAGGCCACCTGCTCTCGCCGCTATTGGTAGACGAGCCGCCGCCCTTCCCGTTCGTTGCGCTACTTGTTTCGGGCGGCCACACGCAGCTCATGCGCGTTACGGAAGTCGGCGTGTACGAGACGCTCGGCGAAACGCTCGACGACGCCGCCGGCGAAGCGTTCGATAAAACGGCGAAGCTTTTGGGACTCGGCTATCCCGGCGGCCCCGAGGTTTCGCGGCTCGCCGAATACGGCACGCCGGGCGCCGTGGCCCTGCCGCGGCCGATGCTCCATTCGGGCGACCTCGATTTCAGCTTCAGCGGCCTGAAAACCGCCGTACTGACACAGAGCAAGAAGTTGGGGGCCAACGTCTGCGAGCAAGCGAAAGCCGATCTGGCGCGCGGCTTCGTCGACGCCGCCGTCGACGTGCTCGTGGCCAAATCGTTGGCTGCGCTCAAACGCACCCGGCTCAAGCGTCTCGTGGTGGCGGGCGGCGTCGGCGCGAACCGCCAACTGCGCGAAGCCCTGTCGGCCGCCGCGAAAAAACGCGGCTTCCACGTGCACTACCCCGATCTTTCGCTTTGCACCGACAACGGCGCGATGATCGCGCTCGCGGGCGCACTACGTTTGCAGCGCTGGCCCGAGCAAGCGGATAAGGACTACGCGTTCACGGTCAAGCCGCGCTGGGATCTATCGTCGCTCGCGCGATAGCGCGCCGCATCCGGCGCCGCGCCATCACATCCGCGTACGAAAAAAGCGCTAGGAGCGGCCGTTACCGTCAAACGGCGGCGGCATGGCGCTTGTCGTGCTCGATGACGGCATAAGCGCTGTGGTTGTGGATCGATTCGAAGTTCTCGGCTTCGAGTACATACGCGACGATCCGTTCGTCGGCATTGAGCCGCTGCGCGACGTCGCGTACGAGATCCTCGACGAACTTCGGATTTTCGTAAGCGCGCTCGGTCACGAACTTCTCGTCGGGGCGCTTGAGCAAGCCCCACAATTCGCACGACGCCTCTTCCTCGGCAATGCGAATCAACGCCTCCACCGGTAGGTCCGCAGCCAGCTCCACTTCGATCGTTACATGCGAACGTTGGTTGTGCGCGCCGTACTGCGAAATCTCCTTCGAGCACGGGCACAGGCTCGTCACGGGCACGAGGACGGTCATGAACGTACGAATCTCGCCGCCGCGCGCTTGGGCCGCGAGCGTCACTTCATAGTCGAGCAAGCTCGTTACGCCCGACACGGGCGCCGTTTTCGGCACGAAATACGGAAATTTGACTTCGATGCGGCCGCCCGTCGCTTCCAGCTTCTCGAGCATTTCGCCTAGCATCTTGCGAAACGTGACCGACTCCAACGGCGCCTTATTGCCTTCGAGGAGCGCCACGAAACGCGACATGTGCGTGCCTTTCTGATCCGCGGGCAAATGCACGTCGAGATTCCAAGTGCCCACAGTCGGCTGCACGTCGCCGCTTGCCGTACGCACCGTCAAAGGATGACGCACGCCCTTCACCCCGACGCGCTGAATCGCAATCTGCCGCGTGTCGACGGTACTTTGCACGTCGGGCATAACGAAGGCAGGGTTCATTTGGTTCATCGTTGTTCTGTCCTAGTGAGCGAGGCTAAGAGGCCGGCGCGCGAGGGCCGGCGCGAGTCGCGCCAATAACGAAACATGGGCCCGAAGGCCCATGTATGCATCCATACCATGCGGCCGCTTACGCGGCCGGCATGGGATCTAAGCGACGCGTTGCGCCGCCAGTTTGGCCGCCGGCTCGAGAAAGCGCGCGCGAATCGACTTTTCGATGCCCGCGCCGTCGAGGCCGCATTCCGCCAACAGCTTGGCCGGATCGCCATGATCGATGAAGCTGTCCGGAAGGCCCAATTGTAGTACGGGGCGAACAACCCCATTGGCAAGCAGGGATTCGACGCAAGCCGAACCCGCGCCGCCCATGATGCACCCTTCCTCGATGGTCACGAGCGCATCGTGCGTCTGGGCGAGCTCGCGCACCAGATCGGCATCGATCGGCTTCACGAAGCGCATGTTTGCCACCGTCGCATCGAGGGCCTCGGCTGCCGCCAACGCCGGCGCGACCATCGTGCCGAACGCCAAAATCGCGATCCGGCTGCCCTTCGGGGCCGTCGATTCGCGGCGGATCTCGCCTCGTCCGACCGGCAGCGCCGTCATCTGCTTGACCGTCGCCACGCCCGTGCCCGCGCCGCGCGGGTACCGCACCGCCGTCGGGTTCGGCTGCTGAAGCGCCGTGTACAGCATCTGGCGGCACTCGTTTTCGTCGGCCGGCACCATCACCGTCATGTTCGGGATGCACCGCAGGAAGGCGAGGTCGTATGCGCCCGCATGCGTCGCACCGTCGGCGCCCACGAGCCCGGCACGGTCGATCGCGAACACGACGGGCAGGTTTTGCAACGCGACGTCGTGAATCAACTGATCATAGGCACGTTGCAGGAACGTCGAATAGATCGCAACGACAGGCTTGAGCCCCTCCGTCGCCAAACCGCCCGCGAACGTCACGGCGTGCTGCTCGGCAATGCCGACGTCGTAGTAACGATCGGGGAAGCGCTTTTCGAATTCGACCATGCCCGAGCCCTCGCGCATGGCCGGCGTGATGCCGACCACGCTCGAATCGAGCTCGGCCGCGTCGCACAGCCATTCGCCGAACACTTGCGTGTACGTCTTCTTCGAAGGCGCCGTACTCGGCTTGATCCCCTCGGCCGGATTGAACTTGCCGGGACCGTGGTAGAGCACCGGATCGGCTTCGGCCAACTTGTAGCCTTGGCCTTTCTTCGTCACCACGTGCAAGAACTGCGGGCCGCGCAGTTCGCGAATGTTTTGCAGCGTCGGAATCAGCGAATCGAGATCGTGACCGTCGATCGGGCCGATGTAGTTGAAGCCGAATTCTTCGAACAGCGTAGCCGGCACGACCATGCCCTTCGCGTGCTCTTCGAGCTTGCGGGCCAACTCGAGCATCGGCGGCGCCACGCGCAGCACACGTTCCACGCCTGCACGGGCAGCCGCGTAGAACCGGCCCGACATCAGTCGCGCCAAATGCCGATTGAGCGCGCCGACCGGCGGCGAAATCGACATGTCGTTGTCGTTCAGGATCACGAGCAGCGGCACATCGTCGCACACGCCCGCATTGTTCATCGCCTCGAACGCCATGCCGGCCGTCATCGCGCCGTCGCCGATCACGGCGATCGAGAAGCGGTCGATACCTTCGAGCTTGCTCGCGATCGCCATGCCGAGCGCCGCCGAAATCGACGTGCTCGAGTGAGCGGTGCCGAACGTGTCGTATTGCGATTCCGAACGGCGCGGGAACCCGGAAATGCCGCCGCGTTGACGCAGCGAAGGCATCCGGTCGCGACGACCCGTCAGAATCTTATGAGGATAAGTCTGGTGGCCGACGTCCCAAACGATTCGATCGTGCGGCGTATCGAATACGTAATGCAAGGCGATCGTCAGCTCGACGGTGCCGAGATTCGACGACAAATGCCCGCCCGTCTGCGACACGCTGTCGAGCAAGAATGCACGCAGTTCGTCGGCGAGAGGCTTTAAATGACGGCGGTCGAGGCGGCGCAAATCCGCCGGGTCGTCGATGGTTTTCAACAAGTCGTACATCGTCGTTCCATTGTAGGAAAAGTTACGCGCCCGCTTTTCTCTCGCGCTGCTCGAGGCCAATAGCGCGCTAGCGGGCTTCGCGTTCAACTCACCCGGTTCACCACCAGGTCGGCAAGCTCGGCCAAACGCCGGGCACGCTCACCGAAGGGCGCGAGCGCATCGTGCGCATCGCGGCGCAACTGCGCCGCCAAGGCACGCGAGGCATCGAGCCCGATAATCGACACGTAGGTCGGCTTGCCGTCCTTCGCGTCCTTGCCGGCAGTCTTGCCGAGCGTTGCGGAATCGGTCGTGACGTCGAGAATGTCGTCCACGACCTGGAATGCCAGCCCAACGGCGGCTGCGTACGCATCGAGCGCACGCAGAACGTCCGCATCGGGCGCTGTCCCCGCCAGCGCACCCATGCGAACCGACGCGCGCAGCAAGGCGCCCGTCTTCATTCTGTGCATCGTTTCCAACTGCGTGCGCGTAAGCGTCAGTCCGACGCTCGCCAAATCGATCGCCTGGCCGCCGGCCATGCCGAGCGAGCCGCTCGCCACCGCCAGCTCCCGCACCAGGGCTGCTTGCGCCCGCGTGTCCAGGGCCGTCTCGTCGGTCAGCACAATGAATGCCTGCGACTGCAAAGCATCGCCGACAAGCAAGGCCGTCGCCTCGTCGTACTGAACGTGCACCGTGGGCTTGCCGCGGCGCAAGGCGTCGTCGTCCATGCACGGCATATCGTCGTGCACGAGCGAGTACACGTGAATCATCTCGAGCGCGGCGGACGCCGCTTCGACGGCTTCGGGCCGGGCATTCGTCAGCTCTCCCGCCGCGTGCACGAGGAGCGGCCGGACGCGCTTGCCGCCGCCCAGCACCGCGTAACGCATCGCTTCGTGCAGACGCGCCGGCTCGAGGGCCGTGGCGGGCAAGTAACGGTCGAGAGCTGCTTCGACGCGCGCGAGCACCGCGCGCATCCAATCTTCAAAAGTCATAGGTCGTCTCCGCTATCCGCGGGAGCGGTACCGGTGGGCAACGGCTTGAGCGTCTCGCCATCGAGAACGCGCACCTGCTGTTCCACGTTTTCCAGCTGCTGCTGACAAAACGCCACGAGGGCCGCACCGCGCCGGTACGCAGCCAGCGATTCCTCGAGGCTCAAGGCGCCGCTTTCCATTCGGGAAACCAGCTCTTCCAACTCGGCCACCGCTGCTTCATAGTTCTGGGGCAGCGCCGAGTCCCCTGGTTCGCCGCCGGACACGGGCGCGGCCGCGCCTTCGGGTGCTGTCTTCGCCATCGGGATCGGGGTGAAATTAAAAACAAGTCGGACATTCTACGGCAAAAGCGCACAACCCGACCCATCCGCCAGCTCGGATGCCCCCTCGAACCCGGGGCAAAAAAACAACAGTCGGGCCCCGACTCGGAACGAGGGGATTGCTTCTTGCTCCGGTTTTTTGACCCAAATCATGTACTTAAGCGCCCCAAGCGAGGGGGAAAGGGTATAATCGCCGGTTCCCTAAATCGAATCTTCGATGGTTGGGTTGTTCGCTGCTTTCACGTTTTCATCGGGAGTGGGAATGTCCAATCTGAGCACTGCATTGCAGCTCAAGGCCATTTCGAGCCAGCTGCCGGTCACGGCTTATTTTGACGACGCGCTCCTGGCGCGAGAAATCGAAACACTTTTCAAGAAGGGTCCTCGTTACATCGGGCATGAGTTGATGGTGCCCGAGGCGGGGAATTATTTCGCACTGCCAAGCGAAAACGAGGGGCGCGTACTCGTACGCAACTCACGTTCGCAGGTGGAGCTGCTGTCGAACGTCTGCCGCCATCGTCAAGCCATCATGCTCAACGGGCGCGGCCAGGCCGAAAACATCGTCTGCCCGCTACACCGCTGGACCTATAACCTCGAAGGCGAGTTGCTCGGCGCACCGCACTTCGCCGACAACCCGTGCCTGAATCTCGGAGCTACGAAGCTTCAGAATTGGCACGGCTTGCTGTTCGAAACGCAAGGCCGCGACGTCGCGAAAGATCTCGCCAAGCTCGGCACGCAGCACCACTTCGACTTCTCGAGCTACATGTTCGATCACGTCGAAGTGCATGAGTGCAATTACAACTGGAAGACGTTCATCGAGGTGTACCTCGAGGACTACCACGTCGTGCCGTTCCATCCGGGCCTCGGCAGCTTCGTCAACTGCGACGATCTGACGTGGGAGTTCGGCGACTGGTACAGCGTGCAAACGGTCGGCGTGCATAACGGCCTGGCGAAAGCCGGCAGCCCGATCTACCGCAAGTGGCACGACGAGGTGCTGCGTATGCGCGACGGCGCCCCTCCCGAGTACGGCGCCATCTGGATGGTCTACTACCCGGGCCTCATGATCGAGTGGTATCCGCACGTACTCGTGGTGTCGTGGCTGATTCCGCGCGGGCCGCGTAAGACGACGAATATCGTCGAGTTTTACTACCCTGAGGAAATCGCGCTGTTCGAACGCGAGTTCGTGGAAGCCGAGCGCGCCGCGTATATGGAAACGGCGCGCGAGGACGACGAGATCGGCGAGCGCATGGATGCCGGCCGGCTGGCGCTGCTCGAGCGCGGCGAATCGCAAGTTGGGCCGTATCAAAGCCCTATGGAAGACGGCATGCAACATTTCCACGAATTCCTGCGACGGGAACTCGGAGAGATCTAAGGACCGGCTGCACTAGCGCCGATCCTCGAGACGGGCAAGATGGCGAAAATGCCTCTTGCCCGTCTTTTTGTTTAGACTTCAGTCATCCGCCGTCCACGCGCGAGCACGCTCGCCAACGAGGAGTCCATCATGCCGCACACCCATTACACAACGCTGATCTCGGCCGACAATCTGGCCGAACGCTTGTCCGCCGCGCCGGGCAGCGTGCTCGTTTTCGATTGCAGCTTCGACCTGGCCGATCCCACCGCCGGAGAACGCGCCTATGCGGCGGGCCATATCGCCGGCGCACACTACCTTCACTTGGACCGCGACCTCTCGGGCGCCAAGAACGGCAAGAACGGACGTCACCCGCTGCCGGAGCGCGACGCGCTTGTCGACACGCTGGCAGCGCATGGCTTGAAGCAGCAGCAACAGGTCGTCGCCTACGATGCGCAAGGCGGGGGCTACGCAGCTCGCCTGTGGTGGCTGCTCCGCTGGTTGGGCCACGATTCGGTCGCCGTGCTCGATGGCGGCTTGCAAGCCTGGCAGGGAGCGGGGCAGCAACTCGAGACGGCCACCCCGGCCGCTGCGGCACGCGGCGACTTCAAAGCCGCCGCACCGCTTGCCGTAACCGTCGACGCGCAGCATGTGCTCGCCAATATGAAGGGCGGCGACCACGTTGTCGTCGACGCGCGCGCCCCCGATCGCTACCGCGGCGAAAACGAAACGATCGATCCTGTCGCCGGCCACATCCCCGGTGCGCTCAATCGCTTCTTCCGCGACAACCTGACGGCCGATGGCCGCTTCAAGTCGGCGCATACGCTGCGCGACGAGTTCACGGCCGTCATCGGACAAAAGCAACCGGAGCAGGTCGTGCTTCAATGTGGTTCGGGCGTCACCGCCTGCCACAATGCGCTAGCGATGGAAGTGGCGGGCTTGCACGGCCCCGCGCTGTACGCCGGTTCGTGGAGCGAATGGTGCGCCGACCCGTCGCGCCCGGTCGCCACCGGCCCGAACCCGTAACGGCCGAACGGGCAAACGAGCCGGGCGCCATTCCCAGGCTACCCGCCCGGCGCGTCTTTTAAAAACCTCGCGCCAGTGGAAGCGTACCTGGCGATCGACGACTGGGATGCGAATTCCCCGCTCTTTACCGGGTTACCCGGGGCACTGAGATTGAGAATCTTGACGCCGGTGCCGAGCGGCAGGTCGCATTGCCATCGTCCCAACGGAGTGATCATGATCGAGGCGCCCGTATAGGGCGACGCCGTACCGTACTCCAGCGCGACATCCGTGGAAAAGTACCGAGGATGCAACGTCCGAACCGTGACGACATCGGCCGCGGATCGCTGTAGCAAGCGCCGCGGCAGCCGGGTCGAAGTCGATGTCTCGCCGTCGAGCACATGCAAGAACTCGGGTTGCCCGGGCACTTTCAACCATTTAACGACGACGTTCGTGCCCTTGAGCACCCATTTCGACCAAGCCGAATCGAGCGGCCTCAGCGTGGTGGGGCGATCGGGGTTGACCGACGTGCTCGTACAATAACCGAGCGCGTTGTTGGTTTGCTTCCCGTCGGGAAGCGAAACCATATGGGTGGCGAGAGGGGGGTGGCTCATGTTTTCGGCAAATCGTGCGGCCATACGCCGGCGCAGGCGCGATCCTGGAGAAAAACAGGAAGCCTAATCGCTTAGCCAGAGAGAATAGGCGGCGGCGCCCCGATTCAGACCGAACGAACCCAACACGATAGTCGGCGTGCGGCCTAGCGGTTCGGCCGCACGCGTCGTTCTGCGTTTAGTGCAGTTTGACCCGAGGCAGCGTCGTCCGCCGCAGCCAGTGCGCGACCGTATCGAGCATCATCCGCGGATAACCGTGCAACGCCGCGACGTGCAACCGATACAGCGACATATACATAAAGCGCGCAAACAGCCCCTCGATGAGCATGCTGCCGCCGATCAGGCCGCCCATGAGATTGCCGACCGCGCTGAAATGGCCGAGCGATACCAACGAGCCGAAATCGCGGTACGTGAACTCGGGCAGCGGCTTGCCTTCGAGGCGCTTGGACAACGCCTTCAACAAGAAGCTCGCCTGCTGGTGAGCCGCCTGGGCCCGCGGCGGAACATTGCGTTCGTTGCCGGGCCACGGGCAAGCCGCGCAATCGCCGAGGGCGAAGATGTCGTCGTCGACTTCCGTTTGCAGTGTCCGGCGCACGCTGAGTTGCCCGAGGCGGTTGACCGTGAGCCCGTCCAATTGGCCTAACACGGGCGGCGCCTTGATGCCTGCCGCCCAGACCGTCAGATCGGCGCGTACGACCTTGCCGCTCGCCGTGCGCACGATGCCGGGCGCGACCTCCGCCACCGTCTCGCCGATCATGAGCTTCACGCCGAGCTTGCGCAGCAAGTCGGCCGTTGCGCTCGATACGCGCTCTTGCAGCGCCGGCAAAATGCGCGGGCCCGCTTCGATCAGAACGATCCCGATGTCGTTGCGCGGATCGAGCTTATGCAAACCGTACGCGGAGAGCACCTGCGCCGTATTGCGCAGTTCGGCCGAAAGCTCGACGCCCGTCGCACCGCCGCCGACGATGGCGACTTGAATTCGCGGCTCGGTTTCCGGCGACGTGCCGGGGCCCGACTCCACCGTCTCGTGCGGCTGGTGTTCCGCCCGCATGCAGGCTGCGATGAGCCGCTTGCGAAACCGATCCGCTTGCGCGACGGTATCGAGTGCGATCGAATGCTCGGCTGCACCGTTTACGCCGAAAAAGTGGGTCGTGCTGCCGATGGCGATGACGAGCGTGTCGTATTGAAGCTCGCGTCGCGGCAGTATTTCGGCGCCGTCGGCATCGATGACGGGGGCGATCGTGATGCGCTTGGCCGCGCGATCGATGCCGGCCAGCTCACCCTGCTGGAATTCGAAACCGTGCCAGCGCGCCTGTGCCGGATATTCGAGTTCCTGTGTGAACGGATCGAGACTGCCCGCCGCGACCTCATGCAGCAAGGGCTTCCAGATATGTGTCGGATACCGATCGACGAGCGTGACGAGCGCACGCGCCTCGCCCGCTCCTCGCCCGCCATAACGATCGCCAAGGCGGGTTGCCAACTCGAGCCCGCCCGCGCCTCCTCCCACGACGATAAAACGATGCATGCCGATACTCCCTATGCCGTTGATAATTCGGTTCGGTCGCCTGCTCGTGGGGAGCGCCGCGAGCAAGGTCGGTCATTGTCCGCGAAGCGGCGCTCGCGCGAGGCGGCCCGGGCTTATTGAAGCCATACGGGCGAACGCATGAGCGCCGGGATCAGCGCATCAATGCGCTTCCTCCCAATTCGCGCCGGCACCGACTTCCGCCACGAGCGGCACTTTCAGCGCCGCCACGCCGCACATCAATTGCGGCAGTTTCTCGCGTACGACGGACAGTTCGTCGTCGGGGACTTCGAGCACGAGTTCATCGTGCACCTGCATGACCATGCGGCTCTTGGCATTTTCTCGTTCGAGCCATGCCTGCACCGCGATCATCGACATCTTGATGAGATCGGCGGCCGTGCCTTGCATCGGCGCATTGATCGCCGCCCGCTCGGCGGCTTGCCGGCGCGGACCGTTGCCGCCGTTGATCTCGGGCAGCCAAAGCCGGCGCCCGAAAACCGTTTCGACATAGCCTTTGATCTTCGCATTCGCGCGCGTTTCGTCCATGTAGCGCGCCACGCCAGGATACCGCGCGAAATACCGATCGATATAGAGCTTGGCCGCATCTCGCGTGATACCGAGATTGGAGGCCAGCCCGAACGAGCTCATCCCGTAGATCAAGCCGAAGTTGATGACCTTCGCGATGCGCCGCTGATCGCTTGTGACCTCGAGCGGCGTCACCCCGAAAACCTCGGCCGCCGTGGCGCGGTGGATATCCTCTCCTTGAGCGAACGCGCGCAGCAGCGATTCGTCGCCCGAGATATGCGCCATGATGCGCAACTCGATCTGCGAATAGTCGGCCGAGACGATCTTGCTGCCCGCCGGCGCGATGAATGCCTCGCGGATCCGGCGGCCTTCCGCCGTGCGCACGGGGATGTTTTGCAAGTTCGGATCGTTCGACGCAAGCCGTCCCGTCACTGCGACCGCTTGCGCATAATTCGTATGCACGCGCCCCGTCTTCGGATTGACCATGCGCGGCAGCTTGTCCGTGTAAGTGGACTTCAGCTTGGACAAGCCGCGATGCTCGAGCAAGAGCTTCGGCAACGGATAATCTTCGGCGAGCTTTTGCAGCACTTCTTCGTCGGTGGACGGCGCGCCGCTCGGCGTTTTCTTCACGACGGGCAACTGCAATCGCTCGAAAAAGATCTGCCCGATTTGCTTAGGCGAGCCCAAATTGAATTCGCCGCCGGCCAACTCATAGGCCTCGCCTTCCAATTCGATAAGACGCGAGGCGATCTCGCTGCTCTGACGACGCAGCCGTTCGCTGTCGATCAGCACGCCGTTGCGCTCCATCTTGCGCAATACGCGTGCCGTCGGCAGTTCGATGTCGCGATAGACGTGCAGTAAGCCCGCCTCTTGCTCGATCTGCGGAAAGAGCGCCTCGTGCAATTGGAACGTGACGTCGGCATCCTCGGCCGCATATTCGGCCGCCTTCTCGAGCGGCACCTCATCGAAACCGATCTGCTGCGCGCCCTTGCCCGCTACGTCCTCGTACTTGATCGTCTTGACCCCGAGGTGACGCGAGGCAAGGCTGTCCATGTCGTGCGGACGATGCGACTCGAGCACGTACGATTCCAGCAACGTGTCGTGCTCGACGCCATTTAACTCGATACCGTGATTGGCCAGCACCTGCTCGTCGTACTTCAAGTGCTGGCCGACCTTCTTCTTATCGTGGCTTTCGAGCCAAGGCTTTAGCTTGGCCAGCACCTCGTCGCGCGGCAACTGCACCGGCGCGTCCGGGCCGCGATGCGCGACCGGAATATAGGCCGCGCATCCCGCGCCGACCGAGAAGGATAGGCCGACGATCTCGGCTTGCATCGGATCGAGCGAGGTCGTCTCCGTGTCGAACGACGTCAGCTCGGCCGAATCGATCTTGGCGAGCCATGCGTCGAAATGCTCCCAGCTCTGCACAGTCTCATAGCAACGCTCAGGGGCGATCGTCGGCGCGCTCTGGGCCGCGAGCAGGCCCGACGGCTCCGTTTCGCCCGCTTGGGCCTGGGCATCTTGCGCCCCCTCGATCAGCGCTTCGACCTCGCGCAGCCAGGTCCTGAAACCGTGCCGCATGAACAGATCGCGCAACTCGAGCGGCGATTCAGGCCGAGCCGGCAACGTTTCGTCGATCGAGACGACATGCTCGGTCAGATCGCATGCGCGCTCGACCGTGACGAGCCTCTTGGCGAGCGGCAAAAAATCGAGCGCGCGGCGCAGATTTTCGCCGACGACGCCCTTGATCTCACTCGCATGCGCCACGACGCCGTCGAGCGTTTCATATTGCGCAAGCCATTTGACGGCCGTCTTGGGTCCGCACTTTTCCACGCCGGGCACGTTATCGACGGTATCACCGATCAGCGACAAGTAATCGACGATGCGCTCGGGCGGCACACCGAACTTCGCAATGACGCCTTCGCGGTCCAGCGTTTCGTTCGTCATCGTGTTGACGAGCTTGACATGATCGCTCACGAGCTGTGCCAGATCCTTGTCACCCGTCGAGACGATGACGTTCATCCCCTCGCGTTCGGCAGCGGTGGCAAGCGTGCCGATGACGTCGTCGGCTTCGACGCCGTCGACCATCAGCAGCGGCCAGCCGAGCGCGCGTACGGCGAAATGGATCGGCTCGATCTGCTTGGACAGGTCGTCCGGCATCGACGGACGATGGGCCTTGTAATCGGGGTACCAATCGTCACGGAACGTCTTGCCCTTTGCGTCGAAGACGCACGCGCTATACTCTGCCGTGACTTCCTTGCGCATGCGACGCAACATGTTGATGAAACCGTAGATGGCTCCTGTCGGCTCGCCGTCGGGGCCGCGCAAGTCAGGCATCGCATGGTAGGCCCGATACAGATAGCTTGATCCGTCGACCAAAACGAGGGTCTTACCTTTCAGGTTCCGTTCTTCAGGCATTATGAACAAGAGAAAAGTGATTCCGAGTCTGCGATCGCTCGCAGATCAAGAACGCGCAACGGCCAAGAAGGCCCGCGCGTCGTGGCAGATGTTCACGATTATGGCAGAGTTCATCGAGGCGACCGAGTACCTCTCGGAGATTCGCCCGGCCGTTAGCATTTACGGCTCGGCGCGCCTTAAACCGAGCTCTCCCTATTACAAACTCGCGACCCAGATCGCACGCAAGCTGTCGGACGCGGGCTTCGCCGTGATTTCGGGCGGCGGCCCGGGCATCATGGAGGCCGCGAACAAGGGCGCGCATGCGGGCAAGGCGCCATCGGTCGGCCTGAACATCGAGTTGCCGCACGAGCAATCGGGCAACCAATGGCAGGACATTTCGCTGCGTTTCCGCCACTTCTTCACGCGCAAGGTCACGTTCGTCAAGAACTCCGATGCCGTGATCGTCATGCCGGGCGGCTTCGGTACGCTCGACGAACTGGCCGAAGTGCTCACGCTCATCCAAACGAAGAAGTCGCGCCACGTGCCGATCATTCTCGTGGGCGCCGAGTTCTGGAAGGGGCTCCTGCATTGGTTCGAGACGGCCCTGTTGCCGATGGGGCTCATCAACCCCGAAGACATGAACCTCATGCAGGTGATCGACGAACCCGACCAAGTCCTCGAAGCGGTGCTCGCTTTCTATGAGGATCGCGGCGAAGCCGAACCGCACGCGACGAAGTCGGACGAGGACCGGATGTTCTATCTATAAGCGAAGCGCATCTAAAGCGACTCTCGCTGAGGGCTTGATTGCCGTGCCGTTCGGGCGGTGGCGCTGCCTACGCGGCGGCACTGCCTTGCAAGCACGGCATGGCCTCAATGCTCCGGCAAGCCCATGCCGCCGGTAGGCTAGGCGGCGTTCGGCAAAAAGCACATAAACGTCGTGAGTGCGCTCGTCAAATTGCCTTCTGCGCCGGCCCTGTCGACGCACGGACGACGAGGCGCGGCGCAGACGTCACGCAAACGCGAGCCTGCCGCGCGCCCTCACCCGCCGCTCTCGCGGCCGACGTTTCGATCAACTCGAGCAGCAACTCCACGGCAAACTCGGCCGCTTCGATCGTCGGTACGGCAACCGTGGTCAGCGCAGGACGCGATTCGCGCGCAAGTTGAATATCGGTGATCCCAATCACGGACAGGTCGCGCGGCACGTCTAGACCGAGATCGGCCGCCGCCTGCATCGCGCCGAGCGCCGGCAAATCGTTCGTTGCAAAGAGCGCCGTCAGATCGGGATGCGCTTTCAACAACTCGAGTGCTGCGGCATAGCCGCCCTGTGTCGTGTCGGGTGTGTAACACACCGGTGCAGCCGCACCGTCGAGCCCCTCCTCGCGCATGGCATCGAGGAATCCGTCATAACGGGCCGCATGAATCCCGTACACCTTGCTACCGATGATCGCCCCGATCCGTCGATGCCCAAGCTCAAGCAGGTGCTTGGCGGCCAACTCCCCAGCCAATCGAAAATCCACCGCCACACAAGGCAATCCGGGGGGATCGAGCGGCCGCTCCCACATGCACAGCACGACCGGCGCGCCACGCAACTCGGTCATCCGCAAATCCTCGAAATCGAGGTTCGCATTCATCACCAAGACGCCTTCCGATAACGTCCCCGCGATCTGATCGAGATAGGCACGCCCGGTCTGCGGATCGCCCTCGGTATTGCAGATGATAAGGAACTGCCCCTTACGCCGCAGGGCGTTTTCCACCGCCAGCGCGAACTCGGGATAAAACGGGTTCGCGATGCTCGACACCATCAGCGCGATCGTCGGCGCCCGCCCCTCGGCCAATGCGCGTGCAGGCAAATGCGGCCGATAACCGAGCGCGGCAATCGCGCCGAGCACCCGCTGGCGTGTCGCCTCCCCCACTCGGCCCTTGTTGCGCAAGACATTCGAGACCGTGGCAGGCGTAACGCCGGCCCGCACGGCCACTTCGTTCAGTGTCGGCATCGATTCTCAATAAATGGGAAGGTTATTCAACATTTGCGTGATCGCCTCGAGCGCGGCACCATGCACCGAACACTCAACAAAAATGCAGGAGACGCAGCGTCCGGTCGCACATCGCGACCGCTTTTTACGGGACGCTGATTAAGCGCTTAATCATTTGGCGCAGATTAGAACACGGAGACGGCACGATGGCGAGCATTTCATTGCGCGGTGTGCAAAAGGCCTATGGCGACGGCGCCCCGGTGATCCGGGACGTCGATCTGGAAATCGGCAAGAACGAATTCTGTGTCTTCCTCGGCCCATCGGGCTGCGGCAAGTCCACGTTGCTGCGGATGATCGCCGGCTTGGAGGACGTGACCGACGGCGACGTTTCGATCGCCGGCAAGCGCGTCAACGACGTACCCGCCGCGCAGCGCGGCGTGGCCATGGTCTTCCAAAGCTACGCGCTGTTTCCGCACATGACGGTCTACGAGAACATGGCGTTCGGCCTGAAACTCGCGAAGACGCCCAAAGCCGAAATCGACCGCAAGGTGCGCGACGCCGCTCGCATTCTTCAACTCGACACCCTGCTCGATCGACATCCCAAAGCGCTCTCGGGCGGGCAACGGCAACGTGTCGCGATCGGACGCGCGATCGTTCGGGAGCCCGGCGTCTTCCTCTTCGACGAACCGCTGTCGAATCTCGACGCCACGTTGCGCGGGCAAACACGCATCGAAATCGCGCGGTTGCATCGGCAATTCGCGGACGCGAGCGTCGTCTACGTCACGCACGATCAGATCGAGGCCATGACGCTCGCCGACAAGATCGTGCTGCTGCATGCCGGCCGCGACACCGAACGGTTCGGCAGCATTGCGCAAGTCGGCGCGCCGCTCGAGCTCTATCACCGGCCGAAGAGCAAGTTCGTCGCCGGATTCATCGGCTCTCCACGTATGAACTTCCTGCCGGGCAGCATCGCCTCGATCGAATCTGACGGCGTGACCGTCACGCTCGACGGCAGCGGCGAATCGGTGCGGCTGCCCTTGCAAGGCGAGCGGCTTCTCATCGGCGAAGCCGTCACGTTCGGCGTGCGCCCCGAGCATCTCGAACCCATACAAAACGAAACGTCCAAGCCCATCGAGCGCGACGCCGTCACGCTCGATCGCACCGTCACGCTCATCGAAGCCCTCGGCGAGCACAGCTACGTGCACCTCGACCAACCGGGCGGTGCGGTACTGATTGCCAAGGCGCCGGGCGACGCACGTCTAACGCGCGGCGACACCGTCCGTTTTCGCGCGCCGGCCCATGCATGCCACCTATTCGCGGAAGACGGCTTCGCCGTTGCGCCGCTCAGCAACGTCGCACAACACGCGTGATCGACATCGACACCGACAAGAGGACCATGCAATGCGTCTAGGAGTCTGCTATTACCCCGAGCACTGGCCGGAGGCCATGTGGAAAGACGATGCCGTGCGGATGCGCGAGCTCGGCATCAAGCAGGTACGTATCGCCGAATTCGCATGGAGCCGCATCGAGCCCTCGCCCGGCGAATTCGATTGGGGCTGGCTCGATTGCGCGATCGACACGCTCGCGGCGGAAGGGCTCAACGTCGTCATGTGCACACCCACAGCCACGCCGCCGAAGTGGCTCATCGATCGTCATCCCGACATCTTGCCGGTAGGCGCCGATGGGCGCGTGCGCGCATTCGGATCGCGCAGGCATTACGACTTTTCCTCGCCCTCGTACTTCGAAGCGTCGAAGGCCATCTGCGAAGCCGTTGCGTCGCGCTATGGCAAGCACCCCGCCGTCGCCTATTGGCAAACCGACAACGAATACGGCTGCCACCAAACCGTCGTCAGCTATTCGCCCGCCGCGCTCGAACGCTTTCGCGGATGGTTGAAAGCGCGCTATGGCACGATCGACGCGCTGAACCGCGCATGGGGCACCGTGTTTTGGAGCATGGAGTACCGCGACTTCGATGAGATCGACGCGCCGATCGGCACCGTCACCGAAGCGCATCCGTCGCATCGGCTCGACTATCGGCGCTTCGCATCCGACGAGCTTGCGCGTTATAACCGCATGCAAGTCGACATCATCCGCAAGCATTCGCCGGGGCGGCCGATCGCGCATAACTTCATGCAGCTCTTTACCGAGTTCGACCACTATAAGGTGGCTGACGACCTCGACGTCGCCGCATGGGACAGCTACCCGCTCGGCGCGCTCGAAGAACAGTGGTACGAGCCCGAGGTCAAAGCAAAATTCCTTCGCACGGGCCACCCCGATTTCGCATCGTTCAATCACGATCTCTACCGTGGCATGTCGAAGCTGCCGTTCTGGGTCATGGAGCAGCAGCCCGGCCCCGTGAACTGGGCGAAATGGAATCCCGCGCCGCTGCCGGGCATGGTGCGGCTATGGAGCTGGGAAGCGTTCGCGCACGGCGCGGGCTGCGTATCGTATTTCCGTTGGCGCCAAGCGCGGTTTGCGCAAGAACAGATGCACGCGGGACTCAATACGCCCGACAATCGCCTCGACATCGGCGGCAGCGAAGCGCAGCGCGTCGCACAGGAGCTGCGCGCGTTAGCCGACCATGCGGACGCGGACCCGCAAGGCAGCATCGATACGCGCGTCGCGCTCGTCTTCGATTACGAAGCCAAGTGGCTCTTTGAAGTCCACCCGCAGGGGATCGATTTCCACTATCCGCGCTTCGCCGTCGAATACTACTCGGCGTTGCGAGCGCTTGGATTCGACGTGGACATCGTCTCAACGCAAGCGTCGCTCGACGGCTACCGGTTGATCGTCGTACCGCCGTTGCCCGTGGTGCCGCACGATCTCGTACGGCGGCTCGAAAATTCGCTTGCCCACGTGATCATCGGGCCGCGCACGGGATCGAAGACGGCCGAACTACAGATTCCCTCCAACTTGCCGCCCGGCCCCCTCGCTTCGATCATGCCGGTGCGGGTGTGGCGCGTCGACTCGATGCGGCCGAACGTCCATCCGCGCGTCACGTTTAGCGGCAACGTGGGAGAGGGACATGCGCGGCACTGGCGCGACCTGATCGACGTCGACCTCGGAAAAGACAGCCGCGAATCGATCGAGATCCGCGCGGCGTTCAGCGACGGTCATCCCGCCTACGTGAAATACGGCGCGGTGCATTACTTCGCGAGCCTATTCGACGATGCGTCCACGCAAGCGCTCTTCGCCCGCGTCGCGCGCGAAGCGGGGCTCTCACCCGAACCGCTTGGCGATACCGTGCGCGTAAGTCGACGCGGCGGCGTCACGTGGGTTTTCAATTACGGCACGCAAACCCACACGTTGCAGGCCGACATACCCAGCGACGCGTTTCTGGTCGGCTCTCGCGATCTCGAGCCGCAAGGGATCGCCGCCTATCGCACGCCGGCGCGCTGAACGCCCGACACGGATTCCGATGCAGCACCGACAACGACGTAATACATAGGAGACAGGCATGACGTACAAACCCCGCACCACGCTCGCCGCCGTCGCGCTCGCGTCGACCTTCGCGATGGGCACGCTCGCGACACCGACTCAGGCCGCAACGCTCGACATCAACATCGCCTTCAAGGGAGCGAGCCAGCGCGCCGTATGGACCCAGGTGGTGGACGAATTCAGAAAATCGCATCCCGGCACCGACGTCAAAGTCGCCTTCATCGACGAGGAAGCGTACAAAGTTCAATTGCCCGGCTGGTTGACCACGGCGCCGCCCGACATCGTGAACTGGCACGACGGGGAACGCATGGCTTATTACGCCAAGCGCGGTTTGTTCGAAGACCTCTCCGGCGATTGGACGAAAAACGGCTGGGACCAGACCTATGCGTCGACGAAAGAGGCGTCGTCGTATCACGGCAAGCAGTACGCCGCGCCCACCGTCTACTATTCGTGGGGCATGTTCTATCGCAAGGATCTCTTCCAGAAAGTCGGGATCGCGAGCGAACCGAAAACGTGGAACGAATGGCTCGACGATTGCAAGAAACTCAAAGCCGCGGGCATCACGCCGATCGCCGTGGCGGGACGCGATGCATGGACGTTGGCGGGCTGGTTCGATTACCTCGACTTGCGTTTGAACGGCAATGCGTTTCATCAGAAGTTGATGGCCGGGGAAGTCCCGTACACCGATGCACGCGTGAAGAAGGTCTATACGACGTGGAAGCAATTGCTCGATGCGGGCTACTTCATCGAAAACTCGCTGTCGTACGATCTCGACTCCGCACAGCCGTTCCTATTCCAGGGCAAGGCGGCGATGATGTTGATGGGCACGTTCATCACGGGCGGCTTTTCGCCGACGGTCAAGCAGCAAATGGGCTACTTCCAATTCCCGATCATCGATCAGAACGTGCCGACGGCGGAAGACGGCCCCGTCGAAACGCTGAACATTCCCGCGAAGGCGAAAAACAAGGCCGAGGCGCGCGCATTCCTCGCGTTCGTCGAGACGCCCCAAGTCGGCGCGCAACTCGCGGTGGGACTCGGCTCCTTGTCGGCAAACAGCCAGTCTCCGGAGCCCGACGATCCGATTTCGAAGATCGGCTTCCAAATTCTGTCGAATACGAAGGGCGGTATCGCTCAGTTCTACGATCGCGATATGACGAAGGAAATGGCCGACGAAGGCATGAAGGGTATGCAGCAGTTCGTATCCGATCCCACGCAACTCGATTCGATCCTCGCCCATCTGGAGCAAGCGCGTCAGCGCATCTATAAGAAGTAGCTTGATGAGGCCGCGCGTGGCGCCGCTCATCGAGTACGCCGCGCGCCGCTGCCGTGTTCGTTTAGGAGGTTGACGTGTCTCAGTTCATCACTCAGCGAGCCAATAGCGCCGGGGCCGCCCGCCCAGGCGATGGGCTCCCGCCGTCCGCGCCGACGGGCCGGCCAAGCCCGAGTGCGCGCCGTCGCCTATCGCCGACGGCACGCCGCCAACGCCGCGCGGCGATGCTGTTTCTCGCACCGGCATGCGTGATGGTCGCGATCTACGTGATATGGCCGGTACTGTCGACGATCCGCCTCAGCCTCTACAACTGGGACGGCATGACCGACGCGACGTTCGTCGGTTTGGCGAACTACGTGGAACTCTTTCACTCGCAGACGTTTTATACCGCACTCAAGAACAACGTCATTTGGCTGGCGATGTTCTTGCTTGCGCCGCCGATGGGGTTGGCGATCGCGCTCTACCTCAATCAAGCGGTCGCCGGCATTCGCATCGTCAAGTCGCTCTTCTTCGCGCCGTTCGTGTTGTCGGGCGTCGTGGTCGGCCTGATTTTTTCATGGTTCTACGACCCGACCTTCGGCTTGCTCGCGTTGATCGTGGGACACGGGATCCCCGTGCTCGGCGATCCCCACTATGCAACGCCGGGCATCATCCTCGCCGCGCTGTGGCCGCAAACCGCGTACTGCATGATTCTGTACCTCACCGGCCTGACGACGTTGAGCAGCGAGCAAATCGAAGCCGCGCGCATGGAAGGCGCGAAAGGTTGGGCGCTCCTCTGGCACGTGATTCTGCCGCAGTTGCGGCCGACGACGTTCATGGCCGTCGTCGTGACCGTGATCGGCGCGCTGCGCAGCTTCGATCTGATTTCAGTCATGACGGGCGGCGGCCCATTCGAGAGCTCGACGGTGCTCGCGTATTACATGTACGACCAGGCCATCAAGTATTACCGGCTCGGTTACTCGGCCGCGATCGCTGTCGTATTGTTCGCGATCATGCTGCTCTACATCGTTTTTCATCTGCGCCGGCTGCTCAAGAACGAGCGATAAGGAGTCACGAACATGTATCCCATGCCGGTCGAGAAATGGAAACCCGCGGCACGACGCGCTTATAAGCTGACGCTGCCGGTCGCGCTCATGATATGGCTGCTGCCGATGATCGCCGTCCTGGTCACATCGGTGCGGTCTTCGGAAGAACTCAGCGAAGGAAATTATTGGGGATGGCCCAAGCATTTCGCTCTCGTCGAGAACTACCGCGAAGCGCTGACGGCATCGCCCATGCTCCATTACTTTTGGAACAGCGTGCAGATCACGTTGCCCGCCGTCGCCGGTGCGATCGCGCTCGCCGCCATGGCCGGCTTCGCGCTCGCGGTCTATCGGTTTCCGGGCAACTCGGCGCTGTTCGCGGCCTTCGTCGCGGGTAATTTCGTGCCGATTCAGGTCTTGATGATTCCTGTGCGTGACTTGTCTTTGAGGCTCGGCCTATACAACTCCGTGAGTGGATTGATCCTCTTTCATTTGTCGTTCCAAACGGGGTTTTGCGCACTGTTCTTGAGAAACTTCATCAAGCAGCTACCGTTCGAATTGATCGAGGCCGCGCGCATCGAAGGCGCGAACGAGTGGACCGTGTTCTTCAGGATCGTGCTGCCGCTCATTCGGCCCGCGCTCGCGGCACTCGCAATTTTGGTGTTCACGTTCGTCTGGAACGACTACTTCTGGGCGCTTTGCTTGACCCAAGGCGACGATGCGGCACCGATCACCGTGGGCGTGGCGGCGCTAAAGGGGCAATGGACGACTGCCTGGAATCTCGTATCGGCCGGCTCCATACTGGCGGCTATGCCGTCGGTCGCGATGTTCTTCGCGATGCAAAAGCATTTCGTCGCCGGATTGACGTTCGGTGCGACGAAAGGCTAACCCGTCATAGCGAACGCTCGATGGCCTGCGCGAGCAAGCGCAGGCCTAAGTCGATCTCGTCTTCGCTAACGGTCAACGGAGGTGCGATCCGAAAAACACCGCCCATGCCCGGCAATTGCACGATGTTCATGCTGAGCCCAAGATTCATGCATTCCCGGGTGATTTTCGCACCGAGCCCGTCCGCGGGCTCTTTCGTGCGGCGATCCTTGACGATCTCCATCCCGAGAAGCAGCCCTCTTCCGCGAACGTCGCCGATGCAGTCGAAGCGTTCCATCAAATCGAGCAGCCCTCGCTTGAGCCGATCGCCCATCGTGTTCGCACGCGCGACGAGGCCGTCGCGCTCCACCACCTCGAGCACGCGCAAGCCGACCGCGGCGGGAAGCGGATCGGATACGTGCGTGGTGTAGAACAGGTAGCCCAATTCGTGCGCCCGCTCTTCGATCTGCGCCGAGGTGATCATCGCCGCCAGCGGCAAACCCGCTCCCAGCGTCTTCGACAATGTCAGCATGTCGGGCGTCACGCCGTCGCGTTGGCAGGCGAACATCGTCCCCGTGCGACCGACACCCGTTTGCGCTTCGTCGAGAATCAGCAACATGCCGCGTTCGTCGCATTTGCGCTTGAGCGCGGCCATATACCCCAACGGTAATTCGATGATGCCGCCGGAGCTCAAGATCGGCTCGGCGATAAAGGCCGCCAGATTGCCGCTGGACTGGCGATCGATCAAATCGAACGCATAGTCCAATTCCGCGAGGAAATCGTATTGGCCCGCGCGTTCGAAACGCGGCCGATAGGTGAACGGCGCCGGGATCGCGAACGAACCGACGGCGGCGGGACCGACGCCCTTGCGCCCGGCGCTATAAGTCGCGGAGGCCGCCGCGCCCGTCATCCCGTGCCACGACTGCGCGAATCCGACGATCTCGTATTTGCCGGTGACGAGTTTGGCCATCCGAATAGCCGCTTCATTCGATTCCGCGCCCGTGCTCAGCAGCAAGGCACGGTCGAGGCCGGCGGGCGTGATGTCCGCCAATCGCGTCGCCAAATCGACGACGGGCCGCGAGAGCATTCCGCTAAATAAGTGATCGAGCTTGCCCGCGTACTCGTTGATGACGGAGACGATGTCGGGATGGCTGTGCCCGAGCACCGCGCTCATTTGCCCCGACGTGAAATCGAGAATCGCACGTCCGTCCGCGTCATAGACGAAGCTGCCTTGCGCACGCTCGATGATCATCGGCTCGAACTTGCCGCCATACCGAACCAGATGCCGGCTAGCGTTGAGCCAAAACGTCTCGTCGTCGTTGCGTGACATCGCGCGTCTCCCGGCCGATAGCGGCAATGAGTTGCAGTCTAGAGAAACGCGCGCATTCTCACAACGTCCTCGATTGCTCCATTCGAGCGACATCTCGGCTATCGACTACCGGGCATCGTCGCATTAAGGCCAGGCGGCTTTCGCCACGCAATCGAAGACGAGCTCCTTGCCCGGATTCGAATTGTCGTTTGGCACATAGACTTGTATCTCAGCCGACGGCGGATAGTTCACGTTATCCTTGGGATCGCAAGCGGCACTCTGTCCGGGGCCGATGACGATCTCCGAACCGACTTTCAATCGGCATTGCGTCACCTGATCCAGTGCACTCCAGCTTGGGCAGATCTCATTCTTTACCCGGTAGGCGTCGCGCGGCCCCGCGGGCGGTGCGAAGCTCCACCATTTCCCGAGTTCGCTCCAAGGCTTGGCCGTATCCCAGACGCGGTAGACCGTGAGCGGCTGCGTGACCTGGTACGCCTCTCCCATGCATAGGCCGCCCTTTCCGGGCGGCTGTACCGTAGCGGCAAGTAACGCCGGATCGCTGACCGGCGTGAGGCCATAGGGCGGTTCGATCGCGCCGACGCATTGAGCTTGTTGCGCGCTTGCGCCCTGTTGCTGGGGCGGTAATGCGGTACAGCCGGCGAACGAAACCGCCGCGGCGACCGCGATTAAGATCCCTGGAGTAAGGCGACTCGGGTGTAGCTGCGAACGAGCGGGTTCGTTCATGGCTTGGGCGTCTCCTACAATCGTCGCTCGGAAAATGCGATAGTTCCCATATCTTAGGAACAATGGCGACTTATTCACAAACGCACCTACTACAACTCGGGGCAATCGCGGTTTAGTGTGAGCCGCCGTTAAACGATTGTTTGAATTCTTGACTGGACCGGTGCGCCGCACGGAAGGTTCGGATCGCATGGGCGATCGCGTCATGTCGATCCCAACGGCCTTCGATCGTCGTATCGATGACGGCCTTCGCCGTACCTTTCAGTTTGTTATGTTGAGGAGCCTCGCCATGTCGATTCAGAAAATCACGCCATTTCTTTGGTACTCGACGCAAGCCGAAGAAGCGGCCGCGTTCTATGCCGGCATCTTTCCCGACTCGCGCATCGTCAAGGTCACGGCTGTCCCGGGCGCGGGCTCGACCAAAGTGGTGGAATTCCTGCTGTTTGGGCAGCCCTTCATCGCCATGAGCCACGAAGGCGGCGAATCGTTCAATCACTCCATATCGTTGATGGTCAATTGCGGCGATCAGCGTGAACTCGACCGCTACTGGGACATGCTTGTCGAAGGCGGCGGCGCGTATGACAACTGCGGCTGGCTCCGCGATCGTTTCGGCGTCTCGTGGCAGATCGTCCCAAACGATCTGATTCCGATGATCTCGGATCCCGACCCGGTCAAGGCGGCGCGCGTGGCCAAGGCGATGATGCAAATGACTAAGTTCGATGTCGCCGCATTGAAGGCGGCCTACGCCGGGACTGAAGGTTGAAGTCGTCGTTGTGCTTGACGATCCACCGTGCGATCGCGTGCCTATGCGCGATCGGCGCGCTTGCAGGCACCGCATCCTAATTCCATAGCAACTCGATGTGAACAAAATCTTCCATACAGAACGGCTAACTATTCGCTGCCCCCAAACCGGCGACGGCAAAGCGGTGTTCGAAGCAACGATGGATTCGCTCGATGAGCTGCGCGAATTCCCGGCGTCGCTCCCATGGGCGACCGAGGTACCTTCGGTCGATCTATCCGAAACGTTTTGCCGTAGTGGATCCGAAAACTTCGCGGCTCGGCGGGACTTCCCCTTCCTCATGCTACTTCGCGACACAAGCACGGTGATCGGCTGCGGAGGCATACATCGGCCTGTCTGGTCGCATGCGGCATTCGATATCGGCTGGTGGGGCCGAACGCCCTATCTCGGCCAAGGCTTGATCACTGAAGGCGTGCAAACATTGCTTCGATTCGCGTTTGCCGATCTGCGGGCACGCAGAGTCCAAGCCTTAGTCGACGAACGGAATAAGAAAAGCCGGCGACTCTGCGAGCGCGTCGGCCTGACGCTAGAGGAGAGACCGCACGATTGCGGAACAGATATTGACGCCAAGCACCGAAACATTAAGATCTACAGCTCGACGAATATGTGACTGACTCACCTCCGCCATCGTCCATTATGATCACTTGCCACGTCCGTTACATCATCGATCCGGATCACATCGCCGAATTCGAAACCTACGCGAAGATGTGGATTCCCCTTGTAGAGCGATTCGGCGGCACGCATCACGGTTACTTCCTTCCCGGCGAAGGCGCCAATAACATCGCGCTGGCGCTTTTCTCGTTTCCAAGCCTCGCGGCATACGAGGTATATCGAACCGATTCGCAGCAAGACCCGGGTTGCCGCGCCGCATTCGACTACGCGCGAAAAACCCGCTGCGTTGTCAGCTACGAGCGCAGCTTCTTTCGCCCAGTCTTGGCCTAGCGCCGATCGTCGCGCCGGGAGCGGACGAACGCGTTGCGAGAATGATCAGTAGATCTCGGGAACGATCATATTGCCCGGCACCGGTTGCCGAATATAGTCTTCGTTGTGCACCCGTGCCGGTAGCTGAATCGCGCGGTGTTCCACCTCGCCATAAGGCACCTGGCTCAGCAAGTGATGGATACAGTTCAGGCGCGCCCGCTTTTTATCGACGGCCTGCACGACCCACCAAGGCGCGTCACTATGGTGCGAGCGTTGCAGCATGACTTCCTTGGCTTGCGTATACGCTTCCCATCGGCGCCGGCTCTCAAGATCCATCGGGCTCAACTTCCACTGCTTGAGCGGATCGTGAATGCGAGCCTGGAATCGAATCTCCTGCTCTTCGTCCGTAATCGAGAACCAGTATTTGACGATCTGGATGCCGCTTCGCACGAGCATCTTTTCGAACTCGGGCACCGAGCGGAAGAACTCTTCGTACTCGTCATCCGAGCAAAACCCCATCACGCGCTCCACGCCGGCGCGGTTATACCAGCTACGATCGAACAACACCATTTCGCCGCCGGCGGGCAGGTGGCCGACGTAACGCTGGAAATACCATTGCGTGCGCTCCCGATCGCTCGGCGCGGGCAGCGCCGCTACGCGGCATACGCGGGGATTGAGCCGCTGCGTGATCCGCTTGATCGCGCCGCCCTTGCCCGCCGCATCGCGGCCTTCGAAGATCACGACAAGCCGGTGCCCCGTTGCCACGATCCAATCTTGGAGCTTGACGAGTTCGCCTTGCAGCCGAAACAACTCGCGGAAGTAGTGCCGGCGCAGGCTGCGCGCCTCGGGAGTGAAGGCGTCGGAACCGTCTAAAATGCGGTCGTCAATCTCCATTTCGAGTTCCTCGTCGTAGGCGTCGACGAGATCCTCTTCGAAACGGCGTTGCCGTTCGGCAAAGAACTGCGCATCGGATATCGAGTCCGGTTTATCCATCGCATACTCCCTAAAGATGAAGATGCCCGGCAGCCCGCCTCATTTAGCGGCCCCAAACTCCGCCATTATCGCCCACGGGCGGTGTCAGCCATATTACCGCCGCGTCGCATAGTCCGTTCCCGCATAGGAATGCGCCGAAAAGCGACGCATTGGCGGCCGAACGCCTTCATCCTTCGTTCGAATTCGATTTGATCAATGCGCGCGGACCGACACCGAGAAGCCGATTCATCCAATGCGCCATATGGCTTTGATGCGCAAACCCCGTTTCGAGCGCAACCTGCGCGATGTCGAGCGCCCCGGTCAATAACAACGCTTTCGCTCGCTCGACCCGGCGCTGCACGATATAACGATGAACCGGTACGCCAAACGTCTGGCGAAACAATACCTTGAAGTGCGGCACGCTCATGCCAAGTACCGCCGCCAGATCCGCCAGCGTCAGCCGCTGATCCAAGCTACCGTCGACAAAGTCGGCAATCCGCGCGGCCGCTTTGGGTGCGAGCGCCTGACGCTTCCGGTCGAGCGCAAGCTCAGCGCCCGCCAACCGAACCAGCATCGCCGTGCAAAGATTTTCCGCGAACAGCGAATCGGACGCCTCTTCGGCTTGCAATTCGGCCTGCAAGGCCCACGCCAAATGCTGAAGTCGCGGATCGCGCATTTGCAGACGCATTTGAAACTCGGCGCGAGAAGGCTTCAATTCCAATTGCTCGTAGATCGATTCGGCGAATGCCTCGTCGAACCAGATGCGCAAGACGGTGCAATCGGAGTCGTCGGCCCATTCGCCTTCCATGCCGGCCGGAACGACATCGGCATCGCCATGGGCTTGGACGCGTGCGTGCCGCCTGCCGTCGCAGATGCAATGGGCTCTCACGGGTTTGCCCATATGAACGCCGACACGGTGCTGGTCGGCCGCCGGAATTCGGTGCGTACCCGCCGAAATCGCGAGGATCTCCGCCCCAAAACCTTTCCACCCCCGCCCCTTGCTTGAAAGCAAGCTCGTACGAGTACCGTCGCCCAATTCGGCACGTGAAGCTAAAACGTTCATGGCGTTCGATCCTTCGCAGTGTTCTCGGCGTCGCTGCGACGAGTCTAAATGACATGGCCGAATCCCCGCAACGAACCACGCAACCGACTCAACCGACCATCCATTCGTGTTCTTTCGATCCGATCTTGATCGCCTCTAAGGCGGCACGACCGTAGCATGACTCGATACCGAGTAGGACAAGCAAAGGAGGATTCATGTACGTCATCTTCGGAGCGACGGGCAAGGTAGGCAGCGCCACCGTCACCGCATTGCGTCAAGCTGGGCACGCCGTCCGCGCGGTTGTGCGAAACAAAGACGAGGCCAAACGGTTCGCGGCGATCGGTTGCGAGAGTGTCGTAGCCGATCTGCGCACCCCCGAGTCCGTGCGATCCGCGATCGAGGGTGCGCAAGCCATTCAGATGCTGTGTCCCGTTCCGGTGGGCGACAGCGACCCCGAATCGACGATGCGCCGAATGATCGACGTCGCCGCCGAGGCCCTGCGTGCCGCCCCGCACGCACGCGTACTCGCCTTATCCGATTACGGCGCCGAGCTGAGCCATGGCACAGGGATCACCTTGCTCTTCAATTACCTCGAAACACGACTCCATTCGCTTGGAGGACGTCTGACGCTGCTGCGATCGGCCGAACATATGGAAAACTGGGCGCGCGTGATCCCAATCGCTTCGCAACAAGGCATTCTCCCGAGCTTGCATCATCCGGTGACCAAGCCGTTCCCAACCGTGTCCGCGCGCGACGTCGGCCTCGTCGCCGCGGAACTGTTGCTCGACAAGCCGCGATCGGATCTTGCACGGATAGTCAGTGTCGAAGGCCCTCAGCGAATCAGCGCCGACTACGTCGCACAAGTCCTCGGCGAGGCAGGCAATGCCAAGATCGCCGCGATCGCAGTGCCCCGCAGCGAATGGACCGCAACATTGCTGCGCGCTGGACTGACCGACAAACATGCGCGCTTGATCGCCGAACTTTTCGACGCGCATAACGCCGGAAAAATCGACGTCGAAGAGACGGCGAAGACCGAACGTCGCTTTGGCAAAACGACACTGCCCGAAGTCATCGCGTCACTGCTCGCCGCCGGTGGCCGCATACACTCGCCTATCGTGCAAGCCTAAGGATTGGAGCGACGCAATCGGCCGGCCGTACCAACCACATAGTGGACACGTGCCGAGCCTTTTGCATCGCGCTAAGGGCTTTGATAGGCTGACGTCACTGTGTCGGCTAAGCGCCGCTTCGTCTAAACGCTTAGGATTCCTTCGTTCCGAGGGGTAATTTCACGCGTCGATTCGCTCAAAAATTTAAGCGCTTAAATTTTGACGACGACGTCATCTTCCGACGCAGGCCAAGAACGTAAATCTGTCACCAGGAGGCATTCCGATGAAGAGACGATCTGTATTGGCATGGATGGCAACGGCTGCGGCGGCAAGCATGACCGCGGGCTTGCCGGAACTAGCGGGCGCCGCAACGAGCGACCTGCCGAAACCGGGCAATCGGCCGTTCGCGATGGGCGCGGACGTATCGACGCTGCTCGAACTCGAGGCGCATGGCGCGCACTACTATGAACATGGCGTCGCGCAAGACTGCCTACACATTCTCCGTCGTCATGGCGTGGATTCGATTCGCCTCAAGGTTTGGAACGATCCCGGCAATCCCGACTTCTTCCCCGCCAACCAGAGCCCTTCGGCCGGATACAACAATGCGCGGCATGTTTGCGCGCTCGCGCGCCGCGCCGCGGCGCTGGGGATGCGCGTTCTCATCGACTTCCACTACAGCGATTGGTGGGCCGACCCCGGCAAGCAGTACCCACCGCATGCCTGGGCCGGTGCGAGTCTCGACGAAACATGCAGTCTGCTTTCCGCGTACACGGAGGACGTATTGCGGATGCTACGCGCCGAGGGTGTACGCCCCGAGTGGGTTCAGATCGGCAACGAAATCACGGGGGGCATGCTGTGGCCGCTCGGCAAATACGACCAATGGGACAATCTTGCGGCCCTGCTGAAGGCTGGGCACGACGCGGTCAAATCCGTCGATAAGCATATCGACGTCATGCTTCACTTGGACAGCGGCGGCAACAACGCCACGAGTCGCTGGTGGTTCGACAACGCCATGCAGCGCGGCGTCACGTTCGATGTCATTGGGCTGTCCTACTACCCGCAATGGCAGGGCACGCTCGCCGATCTCGGGGCGAACATGAACGATCTCGCCACGCGCTATGGCAAGGACGTCATGGTCGTGGAGACCGCTTATCCGTGGACGACGAGCGATGGCGATTCCGAACCCAATGCGATGACGAACACCGGGTCGGTCTCCTATCCACCCACCCCCGAAGGTCAAGCCCAATTCATCGGCGCCCTCGTCGATCTCGTCAAAGCAGTGCCTAGCAATCGCGGGAAAGGCGTGTTCTGGTGGGAGCCCGAATGGACCCCGGTTCCGGGCGTGGGCTGGAAGGTCGGCGCGGGCGACCAGTGGGACAACAACACGCTGTTCGACTTTCACGGCAATGCACTCGCATCGCTGGATGCGTTCCGCCGGCGTTAAGCAGATTCAAGCGCGCCGCACGGCGGCGCGCGCGCTCGCTTTGTTCAATTGCACGCTGTCGAACGAGAGCAACGCAAATGCAAACACCGCAAGCGCCGCGCAGAGCAAGAACGCCGCGCGATAACCGAATGCGCCCACGATGGTTCCCGACAACACGCCGGCAAGTATCGATCCGACGCGCGACGCGTTGAAAAAGAGCGCCGTCGCCGCACCGGTCTCGCCGGGCATCAGATCCTGGATATAGGTCATCCCCAGGCAAGAAGTAATCGCAACAACGGTGGCGGACAGCGCCTGTAGAGGCACGACCGCCCACGGATCGCTTATCGCCGCCAACGCAACGAAGTATGCGGCATGCACGGCCGCCGCTGCGGTCAGCCACTTCGGCTTGTGCAATCTCGAGGACATGACGCCGAGCCAAAGCATCATCGGGATTTCGAGCAGCGCACCCGTGCCGAGCGCGGCGGATACGGCCAAGCGTGTACCGTTGAGCGCGTGAAGGAGATACAGCGGCAATAGGATCATCGTCGCATTGGCGACCAGACCGATCGTCCCCAGCGCAATCAAGATACGCGGGATCGCTCGGCGCGCGTAGGCGGCCAGCGCTTCGTTCGAAGCCTTATCGCCGATCGCCCCCGTAACTGGCACCGAGGCCGATCGAGCATCGGCAACCACAGCGATTTTCGGTGAATCCGCACCCGTTTCGGCGATGCGCAACGCAATTACCGCGCTAGCCGCGAAGCTCGCCGCCGCGAACGCGAAGAGCCCCTTGAAGCCCGCCTGGGCCAGAATCAATGCCCCCACTGCCGGACCGAATACCCAAGCGACGGACAAAAGCGTCCGCAGGGTGGCCGAGGCGAATTCGCTCTGCGCGGGGTCTTCGATCCGCAAGGCGGCGCGGCCGAACGCGAATATCTGCGACAACGATGCGGCGCCCGGGCCAAGTAGCACAAGGCCCACCACCGTGAGGGCGGCATAGCCGCGTACGAAGCTTAGACTCGCAAAGCCGAGCGTGGCCGCGACCAGCGATGCGACGAGCATCCCGCGATGGCGGCCTCGACGATCCGACCAGCGTCCGGCAGCGGTACTGGCCAACACACCGCTCGCGGAAACGAGAGTCATGAACACACCGAGCCGCAAGGGCGACATCGAGGCCTCTTCGATCCCGAATAGCGACAAGTACGGTGCCGTAAATGACAACGCGACGCCGAGCATCAGCGTCGCGGTCGCAAGCGGCACGAAGTGTGCCGTGCGGACAAGTTCGGTCAGACGCGTGCGCACCGTTCAGTCTTCTTCGATCCAAGCGGCAACGTCGATCGGGCCCACGATCGGGCCGCCGAGCACGAACCGCGCGCCTGCCTGCGCCGGCACGCGCTGTTCGCGATTGCCGTAATTGACCGCGAATCGCAATGCGCCGCGCCGCCGCAAGCGCAGGCCTTCGGGTAAGCGCGCCGTATCGATACCGGCGTCACGCACACACTTCGCCAAGGCCGCGCCGAGCGCCACGCGGTCGAAGCACGCAGTCATATAGGTGACCCGATCGCGCCGAAGCAGTGCCGGCAAACCGTCGTCGAACCGAGCGACGACTTCCGTTTCGACACCCGGTTGGACATGCTCGCGCCATCTCACCGCCTCGCCCTCGATGCCGTCCAAGCGGAGCGTCGGCCGAAGGGACGGACGCAGCGATTCCACTTCGACGACGCGAGCCGGCAGCGCAGAGCGCAATTTGCCGGGCGGCAAGCCCTCGACAATCGCGAACGTCTCCGTTTTCGATCCCGTGCGCGGCCCGAATACCCAGTGATTGGCGCCGCGCTCGATCTGCTCGACGACGCAATCGGGCAGGATCGGCAAAGTAGGGGCCACCACGAGCCGATAGGCGCCTACATCGTCCCGGGCAGAGACGATATCGACGTCTAGCCCCATCTCGCGCAACGCGCTGTACCACTCGAAGACGAGGTACTGATAGTCGAAATCGGCGCCATGCCGTTGCGTTTCGATGACCCACTCGGCTTCGTAGTCGAACAGTAGCGCGACCGGCGCGCGCTCGCTCGGCATCGGATCCTGCGCCAGCGGTCCAAGCGCAAGCAACTCGGCGCCGACGCGCGATACTTCTTGGCCACCGGGCGAAAGTTCGTCGTCGGGCGAATTGAGCCCCGAGTGCATTTGCTCTTGCGCGAAGGGACACTGCCGCCAGCGGAAATACGATACGAGTTCGGCCCCATGCGCAAACGCCTCCCACGTCCAGAGCCGCACCATGCCGGGCTTCGGCACGGGATTCCAAGGCGCCCAATTCACCGGCCCGGCTTGCTGCTCCATCACCCACATACGCCCATTGCCGACGCCGCGATAGAGATCATGGCTGAACGCCGATACGTCGGGGTGCCCGGTACGTGCCCAGCGATGCTTCTCGGCTTCGGGCAACGGCAGCACTTCGGTGCGCGGCACCGGGTAGCTATCCCATGCCGCCACGTCGAGGCCGCGCCGGGCGAATGCGTAGTGATCGAACGCCGCATAAAAGCCCATGAAGTTGTGCAAGAGATCACGTCCAGGAGAATGCTTTCGAATAGATTCGGCTTGCAACTGATGGAAGCTCGCTACCTCGTCCGACTGGAAGCGACGAAAATCGAGCACGTGCGACGGATTCGCGTCGGTCGGCGTATGTTGCGGCAACTCGATTTCGTCGAAGCTACGATACTCCATGCTCCAAAACACATTGCCCCAGGCTGCATTGAGCGCACCGATCGTTTCGTAGCGTGCCGCCAGCCACAGACGAAAGCGCCGCAGCGCCGCCGGCGTATAGCTCGGCAACGTATTGTGACAACCGAATTCGTTGTCGGTCTGCCATGCGACAACCGCCGGATGTTCGCCATACCGGCGCGTCATCGCTTCGACGATGTGTCCACAGTGTTCCCGATAGGTAGGACTCGATATGTCGTAGTGCCGTCGCGAGCCGAATTGCATGACGGTCCCGTCCTGCAACACGGGCAGGATGTCGGGATGCGCATCGACGAGCCATTTCGGCGGCGAGGCGGTCGGCGTACCGATGACGACCTTGAGCCCATAACGTGCAAGCGTATCCAAGGCGCGGTCGAGCCACGGCCAATCGTAGCGTCCGGGCTCGGGCTCGATGCGAGACCACGCGAATTCGGCGATCCGTACGCGCGATATGCCCATTCGCGCCATGCGCTGCGCATCGCTATCCCATTGATGTTCCGGCCAGTGCTCCGGGTAATAACAAACGCCAAGCCGCATTTAAGATTCCTTGATTGCGTCGACGAAGGCTTGCGCGCCAACGCCGCGCACACCTGCATGTCTTGAGATGAGTGATAGATGCGTGCGGCGCATCGGTCAACCTTTCGTGGCGCCGAACGTCAGGCCCGCAACGAAATGTTTTTGCATAGCGAAGAACATCGCCACCGACGGCAACGCCGCCAGGACGGAGCCCGCCGATACAAGGTTCCAGGCCGTCGTCCACTGTCCTTTGAGCGCGGCCACGCCGACGGTGATCGGCGCGGCATCGTCGCCTTGCGTGAGGCATAGCGCCCAAAAGTAGTCGTTCCAAACGAACGTGAACACGAGAATCGCCAAGGCGGCCAGCGCCGGCCGCACGAGCGGCAGCACCACGCGCATGTAGATCGCCCATTCGCTCGCACCTTCGATGCGCGCCGCCTCGATCAACTCGTAGGGAAGTTCGCGAATGAAATTGCGCAAGAACAGCGTACAAAATCCCGTTTGGAACGCCGCATGAAATACGATCAGCGCCCACACTGTGTTGTAGAGATTGAGACTCGCCATCAATTCGCGCACGGGAATCATCAGAATCTGAATCGGCACGAAGTTGCCCGCCACGAACAAACCTAGCAACGCGGCATTACCGCGAAAGCGGTAATTGGCCAGCGCATGCCCGGCCATCGAAGCGAGGAAGATCGAGATAGCGACCGCCGGCACCGTAATGACACAGCTATTCCAAAAGTAATGGAGCATCGGCGTCTGCGTGAGCGCGGTGCCGTAGTTCGCGATCAGCGCGAAATGCTTGGGCCAGCCCCAATAATCGCCGGCTAATAGTTCATCGCTCGAGCGCACCGACGTCACCAGCACGGCCAGCAAAGGAACGAGCCAGGCAATGAGTGCGATCGGCAAAGACAAGCGATAGATCGCCCTCGGTACGGGGCGCCACCGCTGAACGGGCATTGGATACATAAAACGCTCCTTACGACTCGTTGCGCACGAGGCGCCGCAGTTGCCAGGCGATATAGACGAGCATGATGGCGAAAAGCACGACGGCGATCGCGGCCGAATAGCCTTCGCGGTAGTACTTGATCGCTTGGTCGTACATGAAATAGGCAAGCACGGTCGAGCTATCGAACGGCCCGCCGCCGCTCATCACCGAGATGAGATCGAAGCTGCGCAATGCGCCGATGACGGTCAATACGACCGCCATGAACGTGGCCGGCCGCAACTGCGGCAAAATCACGTGCCAAAGAAGCGCCCAACCGCGTGCGCCTTCCATGCGGGCCGCCTCGATGATCTCCGGATTGATGCCTGTGAGCCCGGTCAGATAGAGGATCATGCAAAAGGGAATCTGCGGCCACAGCGCGGCGAAAATGATGCCGTAGGTGACATAGCGCGGATCGCCGAGGACGGGAATGCCGTGGCCCACGATCAGCTTCAATAAGCCGAACGTCGGATCGTAAAACCAAGAGAAGACGAGCCCCACGACGACACCGGGCAACACGAACGGTGCGAAGAACAGCGATTTCACGAGCCGAATGCCGAACACGTTCTGATTCAAGTACAACGCAAGCGCCAATCCGGCAGGCGGCGCGAGCAGAAACAGCACGAGCCAAATCAGGTTGTTCTTCAGCGCGACATAGAACGTATCGGATGCAAACATCTCGCGATAGTTATCGAGGCCGGCGAACGTCTTGTCCGTCATGCCATCCCAATGATGGAAGCTGAGCCAGATGCTGCTCACGATCGGATAAATGACGAAAACGCAGAACAGCACCAAGCCCGGCAGCAAGAACAGCAACGCGGCCCGCGTGCGACGCCCGCCGAGCGGCATGGGCTTCTTAGCCGCCGCGCACGTGCCTCGCCGCAACGATCGCTGAGTTACGGAAATCGACATTGATTCGCACTCCGACAAAATTGGCCGGGGGCGACACGCCCCCCGTTCGCTCGATGCGCCTACTTCTTGTAAATGCGCTTACGCGTGGCTTCGAGGTGTTGCAAGATCGAGTCGAGCTGGTTCGGATCCGAATAGAACTGCTGCATCGCCTTCATGCCCTCGTCGGCCATCTCCTTCGTCATATCGCGGTCGTAGAACTGAGCGATACCGCCCGTCGTCGAAGAAAGCGTGTGAAAGCCCACCTTCGATATCGGATCTTGGGGCTCGGCGGCCTGGTTGTTCGACGGCAGCTGCCCCCAGCCCTTCGCCAGTTCGCCGTTGATCTGCGGCTGTCCCATGAATGCGAGCAACCGCCGGGCGTCCGCTTTGTTTTTGGCCTTGGCCGGCATGATCAACACGTTGACGGGGCCGTCCTCGGCGACGGGCACCGATGCGTCGATGATCGGGAAACGGAAGTAGCCCATCTGGCTGCGCGTGGCGGCCGGCAGGCCCGCGGAAAAGAACGTCCCCATCAACATCATCGCGGCTTGTCCGTTCACGAGCAGCGGGCTAATGGAATCGACGTCGTACGAGAGCGCGTTGTCGACGAAATACTTATCGTCGATCAAGGTCTTCCACGTTTCGTACACATGCTTCACGCGCGGATCCGTATAGGCCACGTCGCCGGCCATCAACTGCTGGTGGAAGGCATAGCCGTTGACGCGCAGGTCGAGATAATCGAACCACGCCGCCAGCGTCCAAGCATCGCGCGCGGGCACGGCGATCGGGGCAATGCCGGCCGCCTTCAGCTTCTTACAGTCGTCCAGCAGTTGCGCCCACGTAGTGGGCTCCGACGCGATCCCGGCTTTTTGGAACAAGTCCTTGCGGTAGAAGAAACCATACGCGTCGGTACCGAGCGGCACGCTGTACTGCTTGCCCGCGTAGGTCGACGAGCTCTTGACCGATGCGTAGTTCTGATTCCATCCGTTCTTTTGCCAATCGGGCGTCAGATCCGCGAGCAAGCCGCGCTTGGCGAAATAGGCCATACGTTCGCCGTTGTGCCAGCTCAGCACATCGGGAGGATCCGTCGCGAGCCAGCCCGACATCTGAACCTTGTAGGCCTCCTCGCCCACGTAGCTGACTTTCAGATCGACATCGGGATTCGCCTTCTTGAATTCATCGAATGCGTTCTGCCACGTGGAGCGCTGATTGCCTCGCGCCGATACGGTGACATTCAGCGTTCCGGCCTGCACAGTCGATACCGCGGCGAGCGCGGTGCAAGTCATGCAAGCGAGCGCGAGCATGCGAACGGGTAGCTTCATTTCTGTCTCCTTTCATTGGTCTTGGGGTCGGCGCGCCGACTGTCTACTGCATCGATTGGCTTCTGCTATGCGGGGACGAGGGCGTCGCGCGCTCGATCGAGCGCGATCGCATTACCTCTTTCATCGAACAAGTGCCACGCGCCGTCGGCAAGCTGAAATGACTGCCGGTCCCCGGGGCGCAGCGCCGACGTGCCCTGAGCCTTGGCCAACAAAGGCGCGCCGCCGGGCTGATCGAGGTGGACGTAGGCTGCCTCGCCGAGCTGCTCGACGAGCTGTACCGTTCGCACGATCGATTGCCTACCGACAGTCGCGTCGGTTTCGGAAGCAGCCGCCAGATGTTCGGGCCGAATGCCGAGGGTAACGGGCTGGCCGGCCGAAAGCGGCAGCCGCGTCGCGTTACCGGGCAACGTCAAGCGTTCGTCGCTATCGCTTAACCGCAATCCGATCGAATCCGCGTCGACCGACTCGATCGTGGCCGGCAGGAAATTCATCCTCGGCGAACCGATGAAACCGGCCACGAATAAACTCGCGGGCCGATGATAGAGATCGAGCGGCGCGCCGACTTGCGCGATGCTGCCCGCGCGAGCAACCTCATCGCCCGAACGCAGCAGGACGATTTTGTCGGCCAGCGTCATCGCTTCCACTTGATCGTGGGTCACGTAGACCGAGCTAGCTTCAGGAAAGCGGCTATGCAGACGCGCGATTTCGATACGTGTTTGGCCGCGTAATGCCGCATCGAGATTCGAGAGCGGTTCGTCGAATAGAAATACTTTCGGTTCGCGCACGATCGCACGCCCGATCGCTACGCGCTGGCGTTGTCCACCCGAAAGCTCCCGAGGCTTGCGCTCGAGCAATGCTTCAAGTTGCAGCACACGCGCGGCCTCGCCGACGCGCCGGCGAATTTCGTCCTTCGGCACGCGTGCGATACGCAGCCCGAATCCGATGTTTTCGAATACCGTCATGTGCGGAAACAGCGCGTAGCTTTGGAACACCATCGCGACGCCGCGCTCGGCCGGGGGCGTCTCGTTCATCCGTTCCCCCGCGATGCAGAGCTCACCCGTGGTCAAGTCTTCGAGGCCCGCGATGATGCGCAACAGCGTGGACTTGCCGCAGCCCGACGGGCCCAAGAACACGCAGAACTCGTGCTGTGCAATGTCGAGGTTGACGTCGCGCAGGACCGGCGCGTGCTGACCGTATTGCTTCGAAACATGCCGCAACGAAATGGCCGCCATCATGCTCTCCGGTCGTCGGACGTCGTGTCGACGACAACAAAATTTAAGCGCTTAAATTTCTGTCGCCAAAACGGGGCATATGCTCGTACCATGTCGTCTCCGCTGTTATGCATCGCTATCGTGATGGGATGGAACGTAGCGCAATCGACGAGGGTTGCGCAACTTTTGGGAAACCATCCCAGCATTTGAACAATGATCGCGATCCGTGCCGAGAGGCCGGCGCGTGTTGAAGTCGGGGGAACGAGTTTGTGGTGACGCTTGCCGAAGTCGCGCGACGCGCGAAAGTCACGGGCGCAACCGTTTCGAACGTATTGCGCAATCCGCAGAAGGTGAAGCCCGAAACCGTCGAGCGAGTCATGGCGGCGATTCGCGAGCTCGGCTATCGGCCGAATCTGACCGCGCGTGCATTGGCGCGAGGGCGCACTTCGACGCTTGCGCTCATGCTGTCGAACATTACCAATCCGTTTTATCCGGAGTTCGTGTTAGCCGCCGAACGGGAAGCGCGCAAGCGCGGGTATTTCCTGCTCGTCTGCAATACCGACGACGACCCCGCGATCACCCGGGCCTATTTGGAGCAAATCGCCGGCTCGCTTGCGTCGGGGGTCATCGTCATGAATACCGATCTTGGCGAGGGCGAATTGACGGAGATGGCGCGCAAGGGCATCGCCGTCGTCCTTTGCATGTGGGAGCACGTTCAGGCATCGCGGGCGCTGCCTTGCGTCACGGTCGATTTTGCGGCGGCCGGCGCGCTCGCCGCGGCACATCTGTCGGGGCTCGGGCATCGCAAATTCGGCGCACTCGTCGGTGCAGGCTCGGGCGGCCCGCAGACGATTCGGCTCGACGGCTTCGCGACGGCCCTCGCGGCACACGGCCATTCGGAGAAATCGCTCGTCGTCGTCCACTCGCACGACTCGATCGAAAGCGGATACGAAGCCGCCGTGGAACTCATGCGGAATAAACCGGCCGTGACGGCGATGTTCGCCACGAACGATTTGATGGCGATCGGCGCGATGCAGGCGGCTGCCGATCTTGGCAAGCGTGTACCGGACGATTTGTCCGTGATCGGCCTGACCGACATCACGTTGGCCCATCAATTCCGTCCGGCATTGACGACGATTCGGCTTCCCACCGCCGACATCGCCGCTCGCTCCGTTGCGCTCGCGCTTGAAATGGTCGAAGGCACGGCACCGACGCAAGAGCGTTACGTCGTTCGCGGACCGGAGCTTATCGTGCGCGAATCGACAGGCCCGAGGAAGCGGTGAAACGACGACTGCAATCGTTTTTACGTCTACGCATCGAGCCGATGGGGCTCATTGCACCCAACCGGCATCAACCTTGCCAGTTTGCCGCGCGTGTCTATACTTCGAGCAATTGCGTAATAAGCGGGTTGGATCGGCTCGGCGCGAGGACAAGCAGTCCTGCTTCCCATTGTTGCGGCATGGCGTGAATTGAATTCGCATTACATACCGGGCCGCCATTGTCCTGCGCCTAGGTGAGCCGCCGGCACGCCGACCGCTGCCGTACGGCCGTGTCAGATCCCCGAATCCAATGTGTGTCCTGGGGCGCTCGCCCCCGACAGCAACCGAGGAGGTGCGCATGCCAGGCCAGGCCGAATCACGCGAGTCGCTCGCAATGATGCATCAAATGGGGCTCTCGAGCGGAGCAATCGAGCGCCGCAAGCAAATCGTCGGCCTCACGCCGGGCGACCTGACACGAATAGAAACCATCAAAGATGTGGTGCTAAGGCAGTTGGACGAATACGCGTCCGCCTTCTTCGACCATCTTGCGAAACTCGATGAGGCGCATCCGCTGATCGAGAACCGCGCATTGGCTGAGAAAGCGCGGCAATTGAAGCTCGAGCATTTGCGCGGTCTCGTCTCCGGCGATTACGGCGAGCGATACGTCGAGCAGCGGATCGAATTGGGGCTGCTTTACGCAGCGGCGGGGCTCGACACGCGCGTCTTCTTAGGCGCGTTTCTGAATCTACTTAAGCATATCGGCACGCAAGTCGTGAAATACGCCGATCGTTCGCCGGTCGACGCATTTGAGGCATTCATGTCGCTTAAGAAGGTCGCATTCTTCGACCTTGGACTCATTGTCGACGTCCTCGTCTTCGAGCGCGAGCGCATCATTCGCCAGCAACAGGACGCCATACGCGAACTCTCGACGCCGGTCCTCCAATTGCGCGATCGGTTATTGCTGTTGCCGATCATCGGCGTGATCGACACGTACCGCGCGCGCCTCATCACCGAGAGCTTATTGGAAGCGATTCGGACCAACCGCGCAAAAATGGTCGTGATGGATATCACGGGCGTCGCGACGATCGACTCAAGGGTTGCGAACCATATCCTGCAAACGGTAACCGCGGCGCGCTTGATGGGCGCGAAGGTCATCGTGACCGGGATTTCCGCGCCGGTGGCGCAATCGCTCGTCGCCCTAGGCATCGAGCTTAACGGGCTCGACACCGTAGGCGATCTCCAAGGCGGCATCGAGTTGGCCGAACGCAATCTCGGCTATCGCGTGATAGAAGGCGAGCAGATCCAAGCGCTCGCAAACGTAGCGAGTTGAGATCGTGTCAGCTCCTATCCTCAGACTTGGCGACGTGCTCGTCACCACCATACAGTCGGCGCTTTCCGATCAAGACCTCGTCCAGCTACGGGACGATTTCGCCGCAAAGGTCGGGCTGTTCCGAAGCCGGGGCGTCGTCATCGACGTCACGGCGCTCGACGTACTCGATTCGTTCGCCACGCGCACGCTGCGCGGCATCGCCTACGTCGCGAAGCTGCGCGGGGCGACAACGGTCGTCGTCGGCATCCAGCCTGAAGTTGCGTTCGCGATGGTGCAATTGGGCCTTGATCTCGAAGACGTGGCGACGGCGCTCGATCTCGACGAGGGGCTCGAGTATCTACGGTATTCCGCAGGTGCGAGCGCGGGAGGGAGCCAGCCTCATGCCGGCTGAAATCCGCGTGCCGATCGAGCGCGAGACCGACGTCGTCATCGCGCGCCAAAAGGGCCGCGAACTCGCGGCCGAAGCGGGCTTTTCGAATACGGATCGCACGATCATCGCACTCGCGATTTCGGAGATCGCACGCAACATCATCAGCTATGCGCATCGCGGCGAAGTCATCATGTGCCAGATCAACGACGGCGCCCGCATAGGGATCTCGATCGTCGCCGAGGACGAAGGCCCCGGCATTGCCGATATCGAACTCGCGATGCGCGACGGTTATTCGACCGCCAAGAGTTTGGGCGTCGGGCTACCGGGCACGAAGCGGATTATGGACGAGTTCGAGTTGACGTCCGTCGTCGGCAAAGGCACCACGGTCCGCATGAAGAGGTGGCTACGATGACGGCCCCCCTAGCGCCGCGCCGCCCGGTGATCGAATGGGGTTGGGCGGGCCGCGCACTGGAGCATATTTCGGGCGATATGCACGCCGTCGTCGAGTGCGAACATGGGGCGCTCGTCGCGCTGCTCGACGGCCTCGGACATGGCCCGGAAGCCGCGAAGGCCGTCAGCGCCGCCATGCCGGTCATCGAGGCGCACGCGGGGGCATCGGTGGCCGATCTCGTGCAACGATGCCACGACGCGCTGCGCAAGACGCGCGGCGCCGTCATGAGCGTGGCGTGGTTCGATGCGCGCGACGCGTCGATGACTTGGACGGGGGTCGGCAACGTGGATAGCCTGCTCATCCGCGCTGCCCCCAACGCCTCATCGAGCGACGAGGCGATCGCGACGCGCGGCGGCGTCGTGGGCTACCGCTTGCCGCCCTTGCGCGTGGAGCGCTATCCCGTGACGCCGGGAGACACGCTCGTGATGGCAACCGACGGCATTCAAAGTACGTTCGGCAAAGGTATCGTCATGCAGTTCGGCGTGCAAGCCATCGCGGAGTCGCTTTTGACGAAGTATGCGAAGGGAACGGACGATGCGCACGTGGTCGTGGCGCGGTACATGGGAGCGCCGCCATGACGACGAGGCTTGCCGCGCTGCGCGCCGAGTATTTGGCCGGTCTTAGCGCTTACCTCGAACGCGAAAGCGAGGCCGGATTCGCGCATGCCTATGAGCTGGGGCGGCAAGCGATGGCCGACGGAATGGGATTGCTCGACATGGTCGCGGCACATCGCGCCGCACTCGACACGCTCGTTCTCCCGTGCCCACCCGCCGAGCATCCCCGCTTGCTGGAGGCGTCGACCGCCTTCTTCAACGAGCTTCTCGCGCCGTTCGAGCTATCCATCAACGGCTACCGCGCGGCCCTGGCCGCAAGCGAAGAACGGTTCGAATTGGCCATTAGCGGCGCAATGGCGGGACTGTGGGACTGGAACCCTCAGACCGACGAGATGTATTTCTCGCCCCTCTTCAAGCGAATCATGGGCTACAGCGACAACGAATTGCCCAACGAGCGCCAAGCCCACCTGAACGCAATCGATCCGAGAGACTTCGAACAAGCCGCCCAGTCGTTGGAGTCGCATTTGACGCATCGCCGCGTCTTCGATGTCGAATACCGCATTCGCACGAAGCTCGGCGAACTACGCTGGGTGCAATGCCGGGGCCAGGCGTTGTGGGACGAGGCGGGCGTCCCGTATCGGATGGTCGGCTGGATCCTCGACATCACCGATCGCAAACGCGACGAAGAAGCGCTACGTGCGTCGCGCGAGGAGTTGCGGCGTTTGTCGGCGCACGTCCAGCAAGTTAGGGAGGAAGAGAAAGCGCGGATCGCACGCGAACTTCACGATGACCTCGGGCAACAGCTCACGGCCTTGAAGATGGCGACATCGATCTTGGAGTACCCCGCCGACGGCGAGAAGCGGTGGCCGCCACCGGATGCGCTGAGCGGCATCTATGGAATGATCGACGAGCTCGTCCGATCCGTGCGACACATCGCCGCCGATTTGCATCCGGTGATCCTAGACGACTTGGGATTGCTTCCCGCCATCGAAAGCTTGATCGACGAATTTTCCGCGCGCTATCGCATCCGCGTCATTCGCCGCATCGAGGCGGGTACGATCGATTTCAATCGCGAATGCCGAATCGAAATGTTCAGAATGGTGCAGGAAGCCTTGACCAACGTAGCGCGGCATTCGGGCGCGAGCGAAGTGGTCTTGGAGATGTTGCGAGAGGACCCGCATTGCATCGTGCGCGTTGTCGACAATGGGCACGGCGCCTTGCACGACGGATCGAAGGGGCGGCATTCTTTCGGGCTACTCGGTATGCGCGAGCGAGCGACGCTGCTCGGAGGGGAAATTCGGATCGTCACGCAGCCCGGCGCGGGATTTTCCTTGACCGCGATTTTGCCGCTCGCTTCCATCGAAATGAAAAAGGCGCGGTGAATCGCTTGTCATTCGTCGTGTAGATCGTCCTTATTCCACTGGGTCAACGTAACGGTGACGCCGGCGCCGGCGGCCGATTCGATATGAAACTCGTCGACAAGCCGCTTTGCGCCCGACAGCCCTAACCCGAGGCTGCCCTTCGTCGAATATCCATCCTGCATCGCGCGCGCGATATCGGAAATACCGGGGCCTTCGTCGCGCGCCACCGCGACGATACCTTGTCGCTCGCCCTCGGCCACGGGCGCAAACGATATGCGTCCCCTGCCCGCGTGAACGACAATGTTGCGCGCGATCTCGGTGACGGCGGTCGCCAATGCCCCAGCTCGCTTATGCGTAAAGCGCTCGTGCAGCGCCAATTCCAAGACCGTCTTGCGAGCCCAATCGACATCCGAGGGGTCGCTGACGAATACGTAGCTTCTTTCGCCTTCGGTGCGGTGGGCGCTCATCTCGGTGCCATGCGGCGCTCAGCCGCCGCGAAAAGCTCGCGCAACGAATCGCGCTCTCGCTCGGTCAGATGCACGGCGGCGGCCGGCATGGCGAGCACGACGCGCAGCGTCAGATCGCCTCGCGTGCCGTTGCGGTCGGAGAGCCCCTGCCCGCGCAAACGGATCGTCGTGCCCGGTCCCGAATTGGGCTCGATCGTGACCGGCAGGGCGCAACCTAGCACCTGAGCTTGGTATGAGCCGCCCAGCATGGCCGTGACGAAATCGACCTCGATATCGCAAGCGACATGCAGCCCATCGCGCCGAAATGCCGAACTGCACACGACCACGATCGAAAAAATCGCATCGCCCGCCGCGCCGCCGTTGGTCCCCGGATGGCCCGCGCCTTCGACGACCATACGCTGCCCGTCCCAAGCGCCGGGCTCGACCTTGACCGTCTCGCACTTGCGATAGGACACCACGCCCTTGCCGAAACACAACGGGCAACGGCTGCGCGCATGCCCACGACATTGGTCGCAGACGCCTTGCACCATGTAGCTCACATCCACGGCCCCGCCGTGAATCGCCGCTTCGAGGGGCACGAACAGCTCGGTCAGGCAATTTGCACCGCGTAGCGGCGGTCCGCTGCGATGGCCGCGTGAGGGCGGCTCGGTTGCAGCTTCGCCGTGTGCCTGTTCCGACGTCTGCCCCCAAGTCCATGTCCAGTCCGGCGCCGGCTTCGACGCGGGTGTAGGCGTACGCACAGGCGAAACGCTGGCCGAGATCGGCGCTTTGCGTTCGCCGATCAGAATTTCGAACGCCTCTTGGATACGCTTGAACACCGGCTCGACCGACGCTTCACGCCCTTTATTTCGGTCCGGATGATACTTCGCTCTGAGCCGCCGGTACGCGCGCTTGACGTCCGCCGGCGTGGCTGTGCCCGGCAGTTCTAGCCGCTTGTAGTATTCGTCGAGGCTCACGCGCTCTCCCCGTTGTCTTGCTCGAAGCGCAAGTCTACCAAGAAGATTCGACGACACCTTAAGTGCGACGGTGAGACAGCGGCGGTTCGCGCTTCGATTTGCGCGTACGCAACAGCAGTTCGGCGATCGAGGGATGCATCGCGAGCGTACGCCGGAGATGTGAGCCAAGAGTCGACGGCAAAGCGGTGCGATTCGATTTTTACGCGCCGTTTGCAATCATGCCTTCGTTATTTATCCTATTTCAATAGGCGCGGCGCCAGAATGGTCCGATCCATTTTGGAGGATGTCATGCTCGGCTTTACGTTTTGGAAGCATGCCGTGAAAGAAGAATCTCTCGCGACGTCCAAATCGTTGCACACCTTCGACCGTCGGCATGCCCGCAGGAAACTACAGTATGAATTCGCTTTGGCAGGGGCCGTGATCGCCGCGATTGCAATCACAGCCGGTTGGCCTGTGGCGGGCCTGGTTGTCTATCTAGCTTCAGTACTGCCGTTCTTGTTTTCGCTGGCGTAGCAGTAAACGCGCTGAGATCGAGCGTCGATGCGCCGGCGATCCCGGCTACCGCCGCGGTTCATTCTCTAAACGGCAAAACGCCGATCGGACGCATTTTAAATCGTCCGATCGGCGTTTATCCCCGAATCATCGAAGGATTCAACTCGACGTAGAGTTGGACCATCCATCGTTTTGGGCAATTCTCCCGAATGAGGATATCCGGCTCAGGTACGCGTCGCAACACGACGTAACCGCCTTTTTGCGCCTCGTGAAACGCGCGTCTCGCATCTGCCTGAAACCAAAAACCAGCCAGCATGGCAATGACAAAGCTGAACATCTGGATCATCTGAACGGAAACGTCAGGATCGATCCGCCGGGCAATCGTTGCAAACACGACGGTCAACACTTCATTAGCCAACATCGCCACAACGACGACTTTGGCAGCGCCACGAACGCGCATCAATGGATCGACCTTCATATTTCCGCCTTTTGCCCGGTGTGCTTAAAAGCGGTGCCGGATTCCGAAAGTCGCAGCCAGTTGGTTCTGCGTCGACGATGCGGCCAATCCGTTGATATCGGCCACCGATAGCGCCGAGCCGGCTGCCGCGCCGTACGCATGTTGATAAACGCTCTCGACGTACACATCCGTGCGCTTGCTAAGGGAATAGTCGGCCATCAACGTGAGTTGATGCCACTTCGGATGGGCCGACCCGCCGGAGCCGCTATATCCGCCTTCGGTGAACGTATAGGCGCCCGCTAGCGAAATCGCCGGGCTCAACGCGTAATGCGCATTGAACTCATAGTTGTTGAAATGCAGCCGGCTCATCGCACCCGACACCGCGCCGGACGACGTATCGTCGAACAACGTATGCGTCCACAAGAGACCGATCGTCGCGGGGCCGAACGTATAGTTGCCACCCGCGCCCATTACGCGCTGACGAGCGGCCGGGAAATTCGGCGCGTCATTGGTCGAAAGCGCGCCGTTCCCGATCGAGCCGCCGTTGTTCAACTGCATATAGGCCACGGCCAGATTGATCGGACCGTTGCTATACGACGCGCCAAGGCTATAAGCACGATCTTTCGAGAAGCCGCCTGGCTGATTGCTAAAACCGAACACGCCGCCGAATTGCACGCCGGCGTAGTTTGCGCTCGTATACTTTATCGAGTTGTTAATGTAGAACGAATCGTCGATGTTGTCGTTATCGAACGGGTGCGCGGCCAAGTTGTTGCCGTCGCCGTAGTTCGCCAGCGCAATGGCGCCGAGGTAATCCACGACCGAATCGTACTGACGGCCCAGCGTGACGGTTCCGTACTTATCGTCCTGTAGGCCGACGTAGGCCTGGCGGCCAAACATGCTATTGCCGTAGTAGCTCGAGCCGTTTTGCGCGTAGAAGCCGCTTTCCAGCCTGAAGATCGCGTGGAGGCCCGCGCCGAGATCCTCAGAACCCTTTAAACCCCAGACAGCGTTCGACAGCATGTTGCTGTTTTCTTGCCAGGCGCTATGGCCGCCTTGGTTGTTCGTGTAGACGATCCCCGTGTCGATCAACCCGTAGAGTGTGACGCTGCTTTGCGCGTGCGCGGATGCCGCTGCCCCGAAGGCGGCCAATGCGGCGACGCCGATGATTTTGTTCTTCACTTAGAAACCCCAAAGTATTCAGTCGATACAAATAACTACAGCTCTGAATTCTATGGAGCTCATTCGCTCGACTCATCAAAAAAAGCACGTTGTTTTCGTAAAAATCGTGCAAATACGTCGCTAGGCAGCTCAGCCGGGACTCAAATTTCCCGGCATTTTCTCTAATGGGGTAGCGTTGCAACGGAAGAGCGGATCGGGCCGAACTCGGCTTCGGGCAGAGCGCCCATGATGAGCGTCATCGCTTGATGCACCCGCTGTGCGTGCAAGATGACTTGCAGCGTGGCGCAGTCACGCTTTTTATCGACGACCGCCGTGTAGACATCCAACTCGGGGCCTAGAACTTGATGAAGCGTGCGCCTTAAGGTCGAAAGCTCGCTGCTGCCAATGCGAATCGACATCGAGACCGTGCGGGTATCCTTGCCGTCGCTATCTTGCGGATCAGGATCGCTTTGCACCCGCGTCGATCGGCGTGACTCATTTGCGCTGAGGCTTCCCGTTGCGGCGTTTTCGTTGAGTGATCTCATCGTACCGGCGTCCGCCGTCGCTCCCTCTCGGAGCCGTGGACGCTATCTGTCGAACACGCCTTCAGTCTAGGTGGAAGCCGAGAAACGCCGTGTAAATATTCAAGTTAATCTTGTTAAAACTTTATAACCTTCTGCATGGCCTAGCCACGTATTCCGATATCAATGAATCATAGTCACGGGCTTCGAGCATAATCGCCACAATCGTGCGAACGTCCCCCATCTTCGAAAAAACCCGAGGCGTCCCGCGTCAAGCACCACGATGTCGGCATGATCGCTTGCGGCGTGCTCTGCGATCGTACGTTCCGCCGGTCCGAACACGCGCTTGAACGTGTAAGGCACGCCGGCGTCCTCCAAGATCGTACGCGTAGTCGCCAACGCATCGCGCATCGACCCTATTTCTCTACGACGCAAGTCTCCAGCGGAATGGAATGCCGCGGCGCGTCCTTGATTCGCATCCTTCAGCACCTCAATGAGTTCAACCTCCGATACGCACCGCTCGGCGAACAGGAAGGCAGCGTGACGCGCAGCTTCGGGCGCCCCGCCGCCGTTGAATATCGGGATCATGAGTTTGAGCACTTGCCTGCCTCACTAGGCTTGGTCGATAGTGATATTGCAGCAAACCAAGCGCAAAGATGCCGAAAAACTATTGCCCGCCCGCGTAAAAATATCGTCAATATTTGGCGGCATTTTCGTTGATGGAGACGGTAGGAGGCCTTCCACGAAACGCAACCTCGATTTGATTCAACCGAGTCGTCACACGAGCCGGGTAGCCTCTCGCCCCGCCGCTGTAGCGCACGAGCGCCCCATTCAAGTCGCCGTCGGCGGCCGTGAGGTACTCGTGAAGGATCGAAGACCCGACACTCACGTTCGTATCCGTATCCCAAAGCTGCGCAGCATGCCGTACCCGGTCTTTATGCTGAGATGGCAACACTTGCATCAGACCGACCGCTCCCGCTTCGCTCAGCGCATGGCGGTCGAAGCCCGATTCGACTGCGATCACCGCAAGCAACAGCATCGGCGAAAGGGCCTCGCGGCGCGCCGCGTCGATTACCGCGCGCCCGATTCTCTCCGCCTCCTCGAGGCCGACGTGAAATCGCAACGCCAATACGGTCGCAATATCGTGCGCCGACAAGACGATTCCGGCTGGCTCCGAGGGGGCGTGTCGGACCCGTCTCGAATCGACGGGTACCGCCAACGAATCGGAGGGCATCGCGACACTCGCCCCGGCTTGGGTCGCCGCGTCGGCCAAGCCATTGGCGAATGCGGACGATGCCATGGCAGCGAGCACAGCAGATACCAGGCTACAGAGCGTGCGACGGCCCGTACACCGTGGTCGGCCGGATTCGCCTATCATTATTTTCACCGCCTTACCCGTTGGGAAAGGATTCAACGGTATCCGAAGGCGGTAAAAGAATGCCGCAAAATCGGCGAGCTAATCCATATAAATTCGGTAATGAATCCGCGTCGGCCCACTCAACCGAGTGCCGTTGGTCCGGCGAAATACTGATCGTCGGTAACCGGTTCGAGCCACTCGACGTTCTTGCCGTCGAGCGCTTCTTGAATCGCGATATGGGTCATCGATGTCGTCGGCGAGGCACCGTGCCAATGCTTGTGGCCCGGTGGGCACCAAATCACGTCGCCCGCACGGATTTCCACGATGCGCTCGCCTTCGCACTGCGTCCAGCCACAACCGGCTGTGACGATCAACGTTTGACCCAACGGGTGCGTATGCCAATTCGAACGAGCGCCGGGCTCGAAGGTCACGCTGGCGCAGGACACGCGCGCCGGCGGCGGCGGTGCGTTCAGCGGATCGATCCGCACCGTGCCAGTGAACCATTGCGCTGGCCCCTTGATCGACGGCTGCGAGCCGGGTCGTTTCAATTGCATAGCGTTTTTCTCACTTGTTCGTAGCTGGAATGAGTTCTTTAAACTTGGCCAGGGCCGACATTGCGCTCGGCCAGCCGGCGTAGAAGGCGAGATGGGTGATCATCTCGATCAGTTCGTCGGGCGTCACCCCGTTTATGACCGCGCGCGGGAAATGGAAATTCATTTGTTCGGTCTTTCCCTGTGCGATCAACGCCGCGCAAGTGATGAGACTGCGATCGCGCTTGGACAAATCCGGGCGCTCCCAAACATCGCCAAAAAGCACGTCGTCGCTCAGTTCGGCCAGCTTGGGCGCCACCGCGCCGAATGACTCGCGTGCCGTTGTCGGTTTAGTCGACATGTCGCTCTCCTAGTTCGTTGTGTTAGGGAAGAAGCCTCTCAGTTTGCACAACCCCGAGGCGTCCGGCTAGCCGTAGAATTCGCTAAGACTTATGAACGAGGCTCATCAATGCTGCGCGAAAACGTTAGCGATCTTCTCGCCTTTATCGCGGTGGCACGCGAAGGCAGCTTTACCCGCGCCAGCGCAAAGCTGGGCGTGACGCAAAGCGCGCTGAGCCACACGTTGCGCGCGTTGGAGGCGCGCATGGGCGTACGGCTGTTGAACCGGACCACGCGCAGCGTCGCGCCCACCGCCGCGGGCGAACGCTTGTTGCGAACCGTTGCACCGCGCTTCGAAGAGATCGAAACCGAGTTGGCCGCGATCGTCGAAACGCGCGGCAAGCCGGCCGGCACGATCAGAATCACCACGACGGACTACGCCGCCGATACCGTCCTGCTGCCCCGCCTAGCCAAGGTATTGCCGGACTATCCGGACATCAAAGTCGAATTAGTGGTGGACTATGGGTTGACGGATATCGTCGCCGAGCGCTTCGACATCGGCGTGCGCTGGGGCGATCAAGTGGCGAAAGATATGATCGCGGTTCGAATCGCGCCCGATGCCCGGCTCGCGATCGTCGGCTCTCCGGCTTACCTCGAGCAACATCCGATACCGAAGCAGCCGAAAGACTTGCTCAAACATAACTGCATCACCCTGCGCCTACCCACGCGCGGGGGACTGTACGCGTGGGAATTGAAGAAGGGGAAGCGCCAAACGCAAGTGCGCGTGGACGGACAATTTACGTTCAACGGCACCTATCAGATGCTGAACGCGGCGATCGCAGGCACTGGCCTGGCGTTCGTCCCCGAGGACCTCGCGCGGCCTCACGTGGAGGATGGGCGGCTTAGATGGGTACTCGAAGAGTGGTTTCCAACGTTCCCCGGCTTGCATATCTTCTATCCGAGCCGGCGCGAATATTCGAAAGCGTTGTCGATCGTGGTCGATGCGCTGCGCGATGGCGCTTAAGCGCGGCCGACTAGGAGCCGGACTTCGATCTACCCGGCCGCAGCAGCCATCCGCGGTTCAGTTCAAATGCGCCTCGAAGAATTGCAATACCTCCTGATCGAGCGCTCGATGAAACGTTGCGCGATCGAATGCTTTGGCGTCGACGCATAGCTGGGGCGTAGCCTTCGCAAGTTGGAGGCTGCACGGCGCAAGAAACGCAAAATGCCCTGCTTCGGCTACCAAATGGTAATCGGGCTCGTTTGGAAGCGTATGGGCAAGCGCCGGCATCGTTTCCGGTAGCACGCCGTCGCCGCCGAACTGGGACGCCCAGAGTTGAATCGGCGCTTTTACGTCTTTCAAGCTTTTCGCGGTCGGGAACTCGTCGAGCGGATCGGCTAAAACGAACGCTTTGATTCGGGAATCGTGGGTCAACGGCTCGCGAGGTACCTGCTTGCGCCGCAATTGCCGGCAGATCGGAAGCTGCGGATCGGGACAAGGCACATTCGCGTGAAGGGGATCGGGATTCGCACCCGCCAACACCAGGCCGGTATAGCCGCCGCGCGAAAAGCCGAAGAAGCCGATTTTTTCAGCGTCGATACGCTGCGCATCCGGCGCCGCGCCAAGCATGTAATCAATCAATCGTTTGATATCTGCCGGGCGCTCGATGAAAACCGACATATCCGCGGTGCGGCTCAGGTCCGAATAGTTGTCGCCGGGATGATTGATGGCCGCAACGACGAATCCCGAGTCGGCCAACACTTCTGCCACATCGTGATGATTGAGCAGCGAGCCGGCGTGGCCATGAGAAATCACGACCAAAGGAAGGTTATTGCCGACAGTGGGGCAATTCGGCGTTGCATCTAGAACGTAGGGGCCCACCGTCATCTTTCCTGCGGCGGCAGCGCACGGTGTCCATATCGCCACCTTCAATTCCGGGCCGCCGGCGCTGGCCGGAATCTCGGCGAATTTGAGTCCAGCCGCCTGCGACATAGTAGCGAAAAGACAAAGCAATACTGTCAATATGAATCTCATGTAGCCTCCTCTCCGGTTCCAGCACCCGGTCGTCTATTTTCCGCGTGGCCAGCTATCAACCTTCCACGCCCCTTGCTGCAACACGATCCGATAGCCGTCCGGATCCGCATATGTGCGCCCCGCCACGTCCCAATACGGATTGAACGACCTCACTTGTACGAATCCATTGTCTTCGGCGCGGTCGCATAGCGATTGCCACTCCTCCCGATCGGGGACATAGAACACCATTAGGTCGTCGCATGTCGGGCTCGGCGTTACGGGATGCTGCGTGCAATACGTGAACTCAAAGTGATAGTCCATACCGGCGCTGCCCAGCATCACGCCGTCGAAACCTTTGTGATCCTCGAACCGAGAGAGGACCTTCAGTCCAAACGCGGCGCAGTACATGCGTTCCGCACGAGCTAGATCGGTGACTGGTCGTGCGATTCTAAGCGCTTGCATGACGAGACCTCGCGGAATGATCTTCGATCCAACGCTCGAATGCCGCATACATCCCAGACAAGGAAGCACTGCTATCTGCTATCCGTTCGCTGCCGTGCACTAACGAAATCGACGCATCGAGTTCGCTGGAAACCGGATCGTGTCGCATTCGGTCGCTTCGCTCGAATGCTTCCATCGCCTGCCCCCAAGCCGCTTCCGGTGAGCGATTGCATTGCGTGGCGAGATATGACGGATTGAGCGGCTCCCCAGTCAAAGCGATCAACGTTTGGTCCAACGTCGCGCTATTGCCGGGCGCCCAACAGTGTTCGGCAAGCAAAGGGCCGACTCGCGGGTTGTCGACGATATAGCCGAACGACTTCGTCAGATGCGCCCGAACTTGCGCGGCGGCCATCTTGGCCATCAAGTAACCTTGGTAGTAGACGGCGATGTCGTGGTAGATCGGATGCGGTGTGGCGAGCACATAGTCCGTGTGGCCGGGAATGCCGAGCACGCTTTGCGTCACCGACTTCGCCAACTCGAGTATGGATCCGGCGGTACGCTCGGCGTCGTCCATGCTGTACAACTCCCACTCGAAACACGTGGGAACGAGATCGCGCCGTTCGGTATAGGCCAGATAAGCCTGACGAGCTTGTACCTGAACTCGAATCGCCTCGTCAGGCATCGCATTTCCATCGACGTCCTTGGCATAGCGTTTCAACCAGCATGGATCGGTTGGAAAGGCGTCGAAGAACTTCGCTTGCGCCTCGAGCAAAGCGGGAGAACTCGGCGGAAACGCCTGCGAAAAACACGGCGAGTTCATTTTGACGTTGGCGAAATGCGCGGCATGACCGGCTTCGTGAAAGAGCACGGTTAGCGCCCGCAAACCCGCGCCCGGTTGCGTCAAGCGTGCGGTCGACGTGAACCTCACGTCCGCGGGAATCGGACCGAGCACGTCGTCGTGGTAGCCCGGCGTCGGGGATATACAGAACCCCGTAGGGAATTTCCCCGGCCGCTCCATTAAGTCGATCTCGATACGCGCGCCTCGGTACGACACGCCCAAACGTCGGAACGATTCCGCCCAGCGCTCCGGTGCCTTGCCAAGCGGGAAGTAGGCATCGACCTCACCGGCAGCGCCGCGCTGCATCGCATACGTAAGGTTATGCGGCAGCAACGCGTCGGGCCCATATTGTTCGACGAGACGCGCCAATGCACTCCGATGGGTTTCTCGCGTGCTTTTCTCGAACTCATCGAAAACCGAAAACAATCGTTCCGGTGTGAGGCCGCTGTTCGTCTTTAACCGATATTCGAAAAAGTTGCGGTAGCCAAGTTCCCGAGCAAGCGCGTTGCGCTTGCCGACGATATCGACGAAACCGTTCGCCAATACCCATTGTTCAAGGCCGTGCAACGCGTCATGCGAACTCTTGCGCGCCGACTCGTTGGGGTTCGACGCCAGGTTGTTTCGCAACGCCGAGGGCGACGCGTCTTCTCGCCGGCCGTCGGCGTTGACGTGGGTCATTTTGTACGCTTGACGTCTCGCGAACAGATCGGCGTCCAGCGCAGTCAGCTCACTCAAGATTTCAGCGGCGCGACCGTTCCCGATCGCGTTCGCTTCGAGGACGGCCACCCAGCCTCGAAGACCTGTCGTCAGAGCGTCGCGCTCGGGCGACGACTCTGTCGCCATAACGCGGGCAAGGTGTTCCCGCACGCGCTCAAGGCGCGCTGCATCGCCCGCAAATCTTTTTCGATTAAGCGTCGCCTCGGCAAGCGCCGCGTGCTCGCTGCTCCGACCTGTATAGACCGACCAGTACAGCTCACCCTCGATGCTTAACAGCCGCAAGTAATCGCGATTGAGTTCATCGAAAAACGAGCGAGCGAGTCTCATGAAAGGCGATCGAAAAGATAGCGGGCGTCGGCTCGATGCTTCTTGTTATTGCGGCGCCTAAGCGGGGATTCGATGGTATACGAAACGAAAGTTCTCTCGCGGTCCGTGCCGAGAAATCGGGGGGCGATACGACCGGCTCAGTCCTGCGTTGCGACGGGAAGTACGCTCGACTTCGCGGGTGCGTTCCTCGTCGCTTGCCTGGTACACCACTGCACGATCATCGCCGAGAACGCCGCTTCCGCGAATGCGATGAGCGGACGCTGGCGCGGTAGCGCGAATGAAAGCATCAAGCAAAACGCCGCAAACGAGAACCTGCCGAGAACCATGCCCCGAAACAAAGCAATGACGAATTGCTCACCATGGGCGCGATGGGAAGACACCGACAGGATGATTCCGAGCAGCGGGAATACGGCAAGCAAGCCGCTCCACGCGGGACCGGCCCAACCGGATATCGAAGTCACGATGAGCGTCAGGACCGCCCCGGCCGCCATCCTTCCCGCCAGATCGGCACGGGAAAGCGATCCGGCCCGTGCGACCGCATAACTTCGCGGCAAAAACGATTGCCCGAAGCAAACCGCGACAAGCGCCATGGCGGCAGCCCATGTAGCCGACGTGGGCAATAGCGATAGTCCGCACGCAGCGGCAAACCAAGCCATCAACGCGGCCGCCAATGCGACGGGCCATCCGCGCGAGCGGCAGGTCCAGGCATAAGCGAAATTGAATGCCTCCGATGCGAACACGGCGGAAAGCGAACGCTCTGCGGCATGAGCGCCGAAGGTCGGGCCATGCGAGAGCACAAGCAGATACAAGATCGGGCCGGCCACGACGGGTAGCCCCGCCAACCATCCGGCAATCGACGGCCCCCACCATTTTCCAGACATCGAAACGATCAAGAGGAACAGCGGAACAAGCGTGAGTTTCAGCGCAAGCATGCCGGGGCCGTACGTTCTTAAAGGGGCATCATACTCGGTCGGTCAGGGCGCTTGAGATCAACCCTGCCCGCAGTCGGTATGATGGCGGGTTCGCACTTGTGTTTAAAGCGCCCGCATTGCGCGCCCCGTAACGGTGCACCCAATCACCCACTCGCGACTAACAGGAGGAAGACCGCCATGACGGCAGCAACCCAATTCGATCAAGTGTCGGTTGTCAAACGAGCCAACGTCTACTTCGACGGCAAGTGCGTCTCGCACACCGTTCTCTTCCCGGACGGCAGCCGCAAGACGCTCGGCGTGATCTTGCCCGGTACTTTGAACTTCGGTACCGATGCGCCCGAACTGATGGAAGTGCAAGCCGGCCAATGCCGCATTCGCCTCGACGGAAGCGATCAGTGGACGACGTATAGCGCGGGACAGTCGTTCTCGGTGCCGGGGAAGAGCCGCTTCGACATCGACGTCATCGAAACGCTCGATTACGTTTGCAGCTACCTGTAAGCCACGTTATGCCGGCGGCGCGCGCGTTTTGCGCGCGTTCGCCGTCAGATCGAAGCCCGGCCCTAGGGCTTCACTCCAACAATCGCTGCATCGACATCGCTAGCGATAGCCGTTCAAGGCCGATGCCGAAACCGGCCCCCTCTCGATACGCCCCGCCCCCGGCCACTTGCTGCTGCGCGCCCAGTTCGCTACAGCGCATCTCGAAGCCTTGTCCGTCGAGGTAATAGCTGAGCCCTCGTCTAGCCGCACTATCGAATGCGTAGCAAAGGCCCAATGAGTCGAAGAAGCCTTTCGCGATGGTTTGGCTAACCTCCAATGCCCGCTGAGGCTCCTCGCACAGATATTCGAATCCGAGTTGCGTGAACTCGCGGTAACGTCCCGCCTGTGGGCGCTCATATCGATAACAGCGCGCGATGTAGAAAAGCAAGCGCTCCGGCTTCCCGTCGAGCAATTCACGAGCTTTCTCTTGAAAGAGTGCAGTGGCTTCCGGAATCAGGCAACACGGGCGCCCCTTCTTGTCGGGAAAGGCCCACATCTGATCGATGATTTCACTGCCGCCGGTTTTCTCGATGAACGTATCTTGCGACCACAAAGCCGGAACGATCGCCTCCTGCGCACCGCTATCGATGAAGGTAACTCCGGAAACGGCTCTCGAGCATCCGCATGGCAGCGGCTTGTTTTCCAACAACGAAACGGGTTCCGCGAAGCATCGTCATAATTACTCCGTATCAATAAAAAAAGGCGCCATTCGAATGAATTAGCGCCTTGGTTTTTTCACTTGAGTCAGGGTCTTCGTGATCCCTGCATTCAGTGCTATGGACGTAACGAACCACGGCGCGGTTTTGAGCGGCCGTGATGGTGGCGAGCGTAGAAGCGTTCGTTACAAGGTTCCATAGGGCGATCATCGCAGAAGTGCCGTGCGCTGGAAAGCCCTCTCGCTACGCGAACCGCACCGCGCCATCGCGTACAACGGCGTAGTATGTCGTTCAGCAGGCGATGCCCATGCCATTCAGACGCTCTTCGCATTCCCCTGCCAAATTCGGTCATACGCGCCAAAAACTTGACCGACGTCATCCCAGGCCACAAGCCTAGGCTGAAAATTCGATCGATCGATTCCGTACACGGAGGAGGTGCATCATGCTGGTCGGCATTCCCAAAGAGATCAAAAACCAGGAATACCGCGTAGGCCTTACCCCCGCGGGCACGCGCGAACTCGTTAGCCGCGGTCATCAAGTACTCGTTCAAAAAGATGCCGGCGCGGCCGTTGGCCTGCCCGACGAAGCCTACGTCGCCGCCGGCGCCTCGGTATGCGGCGACGCACAAGAAATCTTTGCGCGCGCCGACATGATCATCAAGGTCAAGGAGCCGCAGGCCGTGGAACGGGCGATGTTGCGGCGCGGTCAGATCCTCTACACCTACTTGCACCTCGCCCCCGACCGCGAACAGGCCATGGAGCTCATTGCCTCCGGCGCCGTATGCATCGCCTACGAGACGATTACCGGCCCCGGTGGAGGACTGCCTCTGCTGGCACCGATGAGCGAAGTGGCCGGCCGCATGGCCATTCAGGTTGCCGCCGCACATCTGGAGAAGCCCGCCGGCGGCATGGGGCTGCTGCTAGCCGGCGTGCCCGGCGTAGCCCCGGGACATGTGGTCATCATCGGCGGCGGGACGGTGGGAACGAACGCGTTGCAAATGGCCGTCGGCATGGGCGCCCGGGTCACGATCCTCGATACGAACGTCGACCGTCTGCGCCAGTTGGATTTGATTTTCGGCAACCGAATCACGACGACTTTTTCGAGCGCGCACGCCCTCGAACGATGCGTGGCGAGTGCCGATGCCGTCATCGGTGCCGTGCTGATACCGGGCGCGACCGCACCCAGGCTCGTCACGCGCAACATGATTTCGACGATGAAAAAAGGCGCCGTCGTGGTGGACGTCGCCATCGATCAAGGCGGTTGCTTCGAGACGTCTCATGCCACGACGCATGCCGAGCCGACGTTCGTGGTGGACGGCGTCATTCATTATTGCGTCGCGAACATGCCGGGCGCCGTCGCGCGAACCTCGACGTTCGCGTTGACCAATGCCACGCTCGCACACGCGATCGCATTGGCGAACAAGGGATGGAAGCGCGCGATGAGCGACGATGCGCACCTGCGTGCCGGTCTCAACGTATGCGAGGGACACGTCACCTACGAGGCGGTGGCGAAAGCGCTCGGCCAGCCGTATGTACAAGCAGCGGAGTTACTGGCATAGCGAGCCCGCAAACGGGCCTGCCGCGCGAGATAGCAAGCGGCTCGCGCGGCCCCTTCGCTTTAGATCGCTAGCCTGCCGATAATTGGTCGCCAAAGAAACTTATACTAAGCGCTCAAATTCATTTAACGAGCGCCGTGCCTAACGTTTCCGGCCGGGATTCGTCCATCGACGACCCTCGCCCCACACCGCCCAAGCGTCCCACGCAAGACGAGTGCTGCCATAGCGGCTGCTCGCCTTGCATATTCGAACTTTACGAAGAAGCGCTCGATCGATACGAAGCGGCGCTCGCGGCTTGGGAAGCCCGGCAAGCGGCACGTCGCGCAGATTGATCTTCGGCCGAGAATTCACCTATGCCCGCCACCATCCGCAACTCGCTTGCCTGGATCCTCGATGCGTTCGAACGCGACCCGACCTTTGTCCGCAAAAGAATGTTCAGCATGGACGCCGCCTATATCGACGCCCGGCTCTGCATCACCGCGGGCGACCGCAAGGAGCCGTGGAACGGCATGCTCGTATGCACGTCGCAAGACCATCATGCTTCGCTCATCGAAGAGATGCCTGCCCTGCAAGTTCATCCGGTGATCCGCAAATGGCTCTATATTTCGCAGGCTCATCCGGAGTTCGAAACGATTGTCGAGCGCATCGTCGCCATCGCGCTTGCACGCGACCCGCGAGTCGGTGTCGAGCCACAACCGAAGCGCAGCCGCAAGGCCGCGCTGCCGAAGGACTAATGCTTAAACGTGCAATTTTCAGGCGGTGGCGAGTGCGGCAATATCGCGCCGCGGCGGTGCCCCGAACATTCGAGCGTATTCACGGCTGAATTGAGAAGGGCTTTCGTAGCCCACGCGATACGCGGCCGCTTCCGCATTCGCCGCGCCCGTCAACATCAAGTGGCGCGCTTCGAGCAAGCGAAGCTGCTTTTGATATTGCAGCGGCGTCATCGAAGTCAATGCCTTGAACTGACGATGAAATGCCGACAAACTCATTTGCGCTACCGAGGCGAGCTCTTCGACTCGCACCGTCTCGGTGAATCGATTGCGCAGATCATGGATCGCGCTAACGACACGCTCCACGTGACCGTTCGCCAGAACGAGCTTGGCGACTTCCCCGCCGTGCGCACCCGTCAGTAGCCAATAGCCAATCTCCCGCATAATCATCGGCGCGATCACGGGAATGGCGCGCGGCGTGTCGAGCAATCGAATCGCGCGCTGCACGCAATCGGCGAGCGGACCGTCGAAGTCGGTAACGAATACGCCGTGTCCAAGCTCCCCTTCGGACATTGGGGGGCGATCCAATTGCTCCATCACCTCGCGCATCAAACCGAGGTCGAACTCGATCACCACGCAAAGATAGGGTTCGTCAGGGCTCGCCTGCACGATCCGACTCATTGCCGGCAATTCGACGCTCACGACCAGCGCTTGCCCCGCCCGATAATCGTATCGTTTGCCGCCGAACGTCGTCCACTTTGCGCCTTGCACGACGACGCACAGCGCCGGCTTCATCACGAGGTGCGATGGATGCCTTTCGCGATCGGCGCGCAAAATCGTCACGCCGTCGATGGGCGTAACGAATGGGCTCTGCCCACCTTGGCGCTCGGTATAGCGTTTGACGCTCTCTATCAGTGCGCGCGTCATTTAACTCCCCCATGCGATCGAGTATCGCAATGTTACTGCGCGTACGGAACGCTCGCTTGGGGCAAGGCTCGCGCGCACTCCTCAGCACCGCAATCGTCAGCGCAAAGCACACACTTTCCGCTAAGTGCTTTTCGCCTCATACTTCCTTCTTTGCAGTAAAGCCGTCGTCCAATAGAAGGCCTATTCAATATGAAAATAAAGACCGGCGTTGTCCTCGAGCTTGTCGTCAACCTTTTCCTGCCTTGGCTCGTGTATCGCCTGGCGCTACCCTCTCTCGGCTCGCTGGGCGCGCTCTACGCATCGGCCGCACCGCCGCTGATATGGAGCGTCGTCGAATTCGCGAAGGTACGGCGCGTCGACGCGCTCAGCGTCCTCGTGCTGCTCGGCATTGCCCTATCGATCGTATTGATGGCGCTCGGCGGAAGCCCCCGAATCCTGCTTGTACGCGAATCGCTCGCCTCGGGATTGATCGGCGTCGTGTTTTTGCTGTCGCTGCTGCGCGAGCGGCCGCTCGTGTTCCATCTCGCCCGAGCCACGGTGGCGCGTCAAGACGCGAATAGCGCGGGCCGGTTCGATGCGCTCTGGCATGAGCGGGCGCACCTCCGCGCGAATCTACGGGCGATGACCGCCATGTGGGGCGGAGCGCTAACCGCGGAGGCCTTGTTGCGCTGTTGGCTCGCATGGCATTGGCCTGTAGAACGGTCCCTAGCGGTCTTGCCGATCATCAGCTACGTCATCTACGGCGCGATGATGCTCTGGACGATTTGGATGCGCAAACGCATGCGCGCACGAGAAAGCAACGCGCTGGCCGCGCGAGCCGCGTAATCGAACCGGCCCAATTCCCCTATGCCCACTCCATCGCGAGCGCCCATGACCATCGACCCGTCTATCGTCAGCGCCTTCACGCCCACCGGCAAGCTACGTGCTTCGATCAATCTCGGCAATCCCATTCTCGCCCAAAAAGATCCCGAAACCGGCGAGCCGTTCGGCGTATCGATCGACCTCGCCCATGCGTTCGCGAAACGGCTCGGCGTCGACCTCGAACTCGTCGTGTTCGATACGGCCGGCAAATCGGTCGAGGCGGTCAGCGAAGAGCACGCGGATTTCGGCTTCTTCGCGATCGATCCCCTGCGCGGGGAAAAGATCGAGTTCACCGCCCCTTACGTGTTGATCGAGGGCTTCTATCTCGTGCGAGACGATGCACCGATCAACTCGAACGAAGAGGTCGATCAGCCGCATAACCGGGTCGCCGTCGGCAAAGGCAGCGCTTACGACCTCTATCTGACGCGCGAACTAAAGGCCGCGCAAATCGTTCGCGCGCCGTCGTCGCAAGCGGTCGTCTCTACCTTCCTCGAGCAAAACCTAGAAGTCGCGGCCGGCGTCAAACAGCAGCTCGAAGCCGATGCACAAAGAACACCGGGGCTTCGATTGCTGAATGAGCGATTCATGGTGATCCGGCAAGCGATGGGCACGCCGAAGCGCCGCGGCAAAGCGGCGGCGACGGCACTACGTAAGTTCGTCGAGGAGATGAAGGCCTCGGGATTCGTTGCCCAGTCGCTCAATAAGCATGGCATCGCCGGTGCGTCGGTGGCGCCGGCGGCCGAGCACGATTAGGCAAGAACGCGCCCCGATTCGGCATTTAATTCGATCCCCTGCCCCCGTAAGCTTGCGCTCATCTAGACTCACTTGGAGCGCAAACATGGCAGAGCAATCCGAAGCAAGCAAGCCGAACAAGATCGCAATCGTCACGGGCGGGAGCCGCGGACTGGGGCGCAACACCGTTCTCCATCTCGCGGCGCGCGGCGTGGATTCGATATTCACGTATCGATCGAATCAAGTCGAAGCCGAGGCCGTCGTACGGCAAGTCGAGCAAGCCGGACGGCGCGCCGTCGCTCTCTCGCTCGATACAGGCAAGTGCGCAACGTTCGATGCGTTCGTCGAAGATGTCGGTCGCTCGCTCTCGCGGTGGGGCGTCGAGGGCTTCGACTACCTCGTCAACAATGCCGGCATTTCGCATCACGCCTCGATCGAGGAAACGACCGAACAGGACGTGGACGACCTCTACAACGTGCATTTCAAGGGCGTCTTTTTCCTCACGCAAAAGCTGCTTCCGCTCATCCACGACGGCGGCCGAATCGTCAACATCTCGTCGGGACTCACGCGCGTCGCGGTTGCGGGCAGCGCGCCGTACGCATCGATGAAAGGCGCGGTCGAAGTACTCACACGCTACCTTGCGAAGGAACTCGGCCCGCGCCGAATCGCCGTCAACACGGTCGCGCCGGGCGCCGTCGAGACCGATTTCAGCGGCGGTATGGTGCGCGACAATCCCGAGATCAATCGCTTCGTTGCGAACATCACGGCGCTCGGCAGAGCGGGGCTACCGGACGACATCGGACCCATGATCGCCGCGCTGCTCGCCGATGACAATCGGTGGGTCAACGCTCAGCGCATCGAGGTATCGGGCGGCATGGCCATTTAGGCGGCGACGCTCTTAGCAGCGTGAAACCGCTTTCGATAGGCGGCGGGCGGCAATCCCACCCGCTGCTGAAAAAGCCGTCGAAACGAATTGCTGTCTTCGTAGCCCACCTGAAACGTAATGGCATCGAAACTCATGCGCGTGGATTCGAGCAATTGCTTCGCCTTCTCCAAGCGCAGCGTTTGCAAGTAAGCCAAGGGCCCGTACCCCGTCGCCTCCTTGAAGCGCCGCTTGAAATTCCGCACGCCGAAGCCGAACCGTTGCGCGACGTCGTCGATCAGCATGGGCTGGCCATAATTCATATCGAACCAGTCTTGCACGCGCAGCACCTCCGCGTCGCCGTGACTCTTCGGCATCGACCACATCACGTATGGGCTCTGATCGGTCCGCACGTTGTCGATCAACATATATCGGCTGCATAGTTGCGCAAGCTCGAGCGACGCGAAACGACGCACCAAATACAGCATGAGGTCCATCGCGGCGCTCGCGCCACCGCTCGTGATCACGCGATTGTCTTCGCAGAGGATTTGCTTGGCATCGAGTCGCACGTCAGGATATCGCCGCTCGAAGAAATCCGAAAACGCCCAATGCGTAGTGGCGCGCAGACCGGTGAGCAGACCCGATTCGGCCAGCAGGAAACTGCCCGTGCACATCGAAGCGACGACGGCGCCGCGGCCATGCTGACGACGCAACCATTTGCCGTGGCGAGCAAAGGTGGGCAAAGCATCCCGCAGCGTGAACATGAAGCCGGGAATCAAGACGAGATCGGTACCGGCGATCTCCGAGAGCGGCACATCGGGCTGCAACGTCTGCCCGCCGAACGTCGATACGTCGCGGCCGTCGAGCGAGGCTGTTTTCACCTCGAACAACGGCCGGTCGCCACCCGCAAAGATATTCGCGGCATGAAGCAACTCGAGCCCCATCGTGGCGCTCGTCGCCGAGCAATGCTCGGCAAGCAATAACGTGACGTGCATGGCGTATCGGTTTGCGGTTTTCGCATGTCTGAAGTCGTTACCGCAATTACCTTACCAGATTCGACCGTACCCGCTATCGGCATCGAGATTCGATGACGTCCCGCCTCGCTTGCCGCGTCACGTCAAAGCTCAGGCCCGGTGCCCCGAGATCGGCCCCGCCTCGCCCGTCAGATTCAGGACGCTGTCTACCCACGCGAGAAACGTCGATAACGTGAAGTCCGACCATTGCTGAGTGCGAAATGCCTTCATTACGGGCGTGGCTGCCGGGTCTTGTTGATTAAGCAAATCGGCAACAAAGGTACCCACGTCGGCATCGATACCGTTTTCGTGAATGCCCGAGCCGGTGAAACTGACTGCCGTGACTTGATGGTTATGCATGAAATCGCCGCGCGCCCAAGGCATGAAATAGCCGAAGTTCGGCAACGGATCGATCGTCTGCTTGAGTCGATTCAATTCGTCGCCGAACATCGCGAGCGAAAGCGCATCCTTGCTCGCATCGTCCGGTGCCGCAATCACCGACGGCACGAACTCGCGATAGTGATAGGCGGCGATAATCGCATCGCGTTGGTAGGTCGTGTAGCCGAATCTATCGTGAGGGAATGTCTTCGCGAGCGCCGCGTAGGCACTGCCCATGTTGTCCGGGTCGAAGTACGGCGACAGCTTGCTGTTGATCGTGATCATGCCGTCGGGACCGTCCATATCCCACTCCGCGCGAACTTTGTCGTATAAGCCTACGGAGGGGTACGTCGACGGGTCGGCGCCGAACGGCGTGTTGAACACCGTCCCGGCGTCGTCGAGCATCGAACTATTCGCTTGAGGCTGCAACATATTGCGCAGCCTGGCGTAGTTGGCGAGCGCACCGTATCCTCCAGCACTCGTCCCGTAGACGAGCAATCGGCTCGGCTGAGCGAAGCCGTGATCGATCAGCCATTGCGCGACCGCCTGCGCGTTCTTCAAGCCGCTGTAGTGCTGGAGACGCGCGTCTCCCGTGGGCGAGGAATAGCTGCGCACCGCGCTGCCCATATGAATGTCGCCGGTGCAATACGGCACGAACACTTGCGTCCAATCCTGCGTCTCGATGCGAGGCTCGCCGATAAGGATGTGCGCAAGATCCATCCGGACCATCAACGGCGAAAGGAGCGACGACATCAAGGTCTCGCTCGCCGTGCCGTTCATGTAGTTCTGCGGAATCCCGTCGGGATTGAAGGCGCCGAGGCCCGCCTCGGGGCCGGTCGTGGCAGTCTCCGTGCACGTGGCATAGTCCCAGCACGCGCCGCCCGGTTGCATCATGTAAAGCATGTTGTTCGATTGCGCGCGATTGATATAGAAGCGCATGGGCGTGCCGTTGCCGCATGAGGCGCCGCTACTTTCCGGCAGCACGACTTCGTACCACGAATAAAACGGAATCGACGGGTCCGGCAATACCGTATCCGAAGCGTGCGCATTTAGCGTGGCGCACGTCAGGATGCCACCGAGGCACAGGCCCTTGAGCCATTTCGATGCAAACATCTCCCCTCCCAGTTCGATTGCTCGACGCAATACCGGCACGTGCGGGTTGCACGCCCCGTGAGTTCAATGCTTGTCGGGTGAAGAAGCGCCGTCGAACAGCCGCACGCGCAGCGCTTGCAAACGTTGCGCGATGACGACTTGTTGTTGCCGCGGATCGGCCACGGTCGCTTGGACCTCACGGAAGATCTCTTGGCTTTGCTGGGCGTATGCGACGTATCGCGGATCCTGCGCCGGCGAGGGGCCGACCGTTTGGCGCGCGTAGGCATCCCACTGGCGGCGCGAGGCTTCAAGGTCGGCGCTGCGCGTGAGGGGATCGGGATCGGCATCCATCAGCAACGCCGCGGTCATCGCCTCCGCCTGCAACGGCAACACCTCGTTGCGGGCCACGTGTTCGGGCAATTCGGCGAGGATTTGGCGCGCCAAGCGCGTCCGATCCGCAGCGCTCATATTTTGCTTGCCGTTGCCGTAGGCAGCCACGAGATCGCGAAATCGGGCGAACGCGACGATGCGTTGCAGTTGCGCTTGCGCATCCGGCCGACCCGCGAGCGCTCGGCGCAGCGCCGCTAGATCGAGCGCACGTTCGGCCGGACCCGGTTCGGCCCGCGTCTCTTTCGCCGGCGATGCCGGCGGCGACGCCATCGGGGCGCCGCTCGCTACAGCGGGAACCTCCGTCGCGGCCAGGGACGACCGTTCATATCGCCACACTGCGACGGCAACGATCACCGCCGCAAGCAGCACCGCTCTCCGCCAAAGCCCTTTCGTTGTTTTCACGCCGAGTCCTTGTGAGCCGCCGTGGATTAGGTCTACGTTTTAGGTCGAAACCCACGCATCGTCAAAATCGGCACTAAGTATTCCACTCTAATTTTCTCTGGCACGACGCGCGATCCGCATAGATGGACAAAGCGTGAATCGATGCATGCCGAATGGGTTTGCATATTTCGCATGAAATATGTCAGTTCCGCATCTACCCGAACACGGCGTGCTTCGATAGAGTTTCGCTCACCCAAAACGCCTATCGCTCCGATGAATCTCTGGTTTCGCCTACTTTTGATGCTGCTGCGCCGGCCTTGGCGACAGCGCGCCGATCCGTTCGAGACGACGTGCATACGCATGCGCGTTTGGCCGACCGATCTCGACCTCAATCGACATGTCACGAACGGCCGCTACTTCACGCTCGCCGATATCGGCCGCATGCATTACGTTCTGCGTACCGGCGCCTTTCGGGTCGCGCTGCGCCATCGCGCGGTGCCGATCGTCGGCGACACATGGGGCAAGTTCCGGCGCGAGCTCAAGCTGTTCGAATCGTTCGAGATTCACACGCGCATGCTGGGCTGGGACGACAAATGGTCGTTCGTCGAGCACCGCTTCGTGCGGCAGGGGCGTGTCGTAGGGGTCGTCGTGATGCGGGGGCTGTTCCGTTCGTCGCAAGGCACGGTATCGCCCCGAGAACTGGCCCGCGAGATGGGGATTGCGTCGGAGCCGCCGGAGATGCCGCGCTGGCTGACGGACTGGTCGGCAAGCTGCGACGAGATGAGCCGCACGCTACGTGAGGAGGAAGGACGGTCTGTTGAGACCGCCCTGAGCGTCTCGGAGTAAGCGAGGAGGAACAGGCCCTAAGGCCTGTCCGGTCGATCGACTTATTGCGTCAGGCGGGTGCCGGCCCCGGCGTGCATCCGCTTTTCCCAACCGGTGAGAATCCGCTGCTCCAGCACGTCGTAGCCATGGCCGAAGTGGTGGCCGCCCGGCGTGCGAATGACTTCCTGAGTCGCGGTCAGCGCAGGGCACAACGTATCGGTTTCGTCCTCGCCGTAGAAGCACTGAACGAGACCGGCGGGAAGACGATCCACAGCCGGCTTCGCCTGCAAGGCCTTATCGCTGGCCGGCATCCCGAGCCAGCCGGTGACGCGAATCTGGAAATCCGCGGCGGGAGCAAAGCCGAGCAGCGAAACGACCGACACCTGGTTGCGTAGCGTCACGGGCAGCAGGTTGTAGGCGAACGGCATGACGTCCGCTCCGAACGAGTAACCGATCAGGGCGAACGACGTGGCATGCCAGCGTGCGCCGTAGGCGCGCAACACGCGGCTCAGATCGCGGCTCACCTGCTCGGGGCTCTTCTCGCTCCAGAAATAGCGCAAGCTGTCCCAACCCACGACCGACACGCCGTCTTTTTGCAATTGCTCGCCGATGGTCTTGTCGAGATCGCGCCATCCGCCGTCGCCCGACATGACGATCGCCAGCATCCCGCGCGGATGTGCGGCGGGCAATTCGACGAGCGGCAAATCGGAGACGTCTTGCTCGCTCACCGTATCGGCTTGCAAGTGCGGCTTGATCAATGCGACGAGTTGGGTCGCGCTCGTCGTCGTAGGCGCGAACATGCGCGGTGACTTGGCCAAGAGGGGCGCCGCCAATGCATCCGCGTTCTTACCGAAGTTGAATCCCGGCGAATCGGCGCCTTCCTTCACGGCCGAGCGCTCGGCCGCTTGCATCGCGGCGATTGCGCTTTGCTTGGTCACGCCGACCTCGACAAAACCGGGCAAGGCGCTGCCGCGACTGATCGTCGGATCGGGGGGGCATTGTGCGAAATCCTGGTCGAGCTTTGCTTGGGCATCGACAGCCGCCGCTCCGGCGATGGTATTCGCGGGCGCCTGTGCGAGCACGTGCAGGGCAAGCGTCGCGCCCTGGCCCGTGCCCGCCATGATCGGCGCGAAGTAGCGATTCGACTTCAACTGACGTTCGAGCTGGTGACTCACCGCTTCCGCATCGCCGTCCAAATGCCGGCAGGTTTTCTCGGCCGCGAGGTTCGCCGCATACCGGCCGGTATCGACGCCCACCGTCAATGCGCCTTGCTCGGCCAATGCATGAGCCGCTTGCGAATCGGCTGCGGTCCAGCCTTTGCCGGCGGAAAACAAGACGACGAAGCCTCGCATCTCGCCTTGCGGCCATTCAACGGTCACCTCGCCGTAACGCCCGCCCGACACATGGGTTTCGGCTGCTTGCGCGCCGATGCAGATGGACGACGCACTCGCCAGCAACGCCAACCATTTGATTGCTTTCAATACTGCGTGAAAAGTCATGAACGGCGGCCCCCCGCCAAAATCGAAAGATCGAGCAATGTCAGAACGGCGCTCGCCCAGCCCGATACCGCCAAATAACGCGGCTCCCAGCCCGGCTGAAACTTGCCCTTAAATGCCCGTAGGCCTTGGAAATTGTAGAAACGACCGCCGAAGCGCCACACGAGCGAACCGAGCTGGTGAAGCGGCGAACCCAGCGGCATCGGCCGAACGCCGGAAAACGGCGCCATGCCGAGACTCAAGTAACGATAGCCCTCGGCCTTCAAGTGCATCGCCAGCTGCACGAACAAGTAATCCATGACGAACGGCGAGGCATCGGCTAAATGCCGCATCACCCCTACCGTCGCCTCGACGTTCAGATCGGTCGTCATGAAAGTCGTGAAGGCGACGGGCACGCCGTCTTGCCGGACCAGCATGACCGACTGCGCCGCAAGATAGGCGTCGCTGAACGCCGCCACCGAAAAGCTTTTTTCTCGCGCGGAACGGCTGTCGAGCCAGCTATCGGAGATGCTGCGCAACTGATCGAGGTGCTCGGGCATCGCCGCCGCGTCGACGACCTCGACCGTGCAGCCGTCGCGCTCGGCGCGACGCATCGAGTAGCGCAAGGCGGCCCGCTTGGGTCCGCTCAAATCGAATTGATCGAGCGCGAGCCGAGCCTCTTCGCCGAGCTTCATCAGCGTCAATCCCGAATCCAAATACAGCGGCAGCGAGTCGGCTCTCACTTGATAAAACGCGGCTCGTCCGCCGTGTTTATGCGCGAGCATAACGAACTTGCGAATCAGCTCCGCCCATTCGGCACGCGGGCCGACGGGATCGTGCAATGCCGCCCAGGTGCGGCCGTGCTTCGCGAACATGAGGAAGGCCTGGCGCGAATCGGAGAACAAGAAGCTCTTATCGCCCATCATGGCCAATCCCGCATCGCTGCGCTCTTGCGAGCGAATGATCCGAACCGCATCGGTCAGATCTTCGGCGCTGGGATGGACGAACCGTCCGGCCGCGGGACGCAGCAGTTGCCAGACGGCAAAAGCCGTGGCGACGAGGCTTGAGGCGAGCATCGCCCGTAGCGAGCGCGAAACGGGGGCATGGAACGCGAACTGCCACCACAAATCGGTCCGGTACGGTACGTTGCGGTAGGCAAAGAACATGACCCACGCCGAACAGATCAGCACGATCGCCACTGAGATCAACCAGCCGGGGGTAAACGGCTCGGCGAACAGCGCCGCGCGCCGGTTGAAGCCGCGATGCGTGAACAACAGCAAAACGAGCAACGCGGCCAGTACGCCAGCCTCGACAAAGGCCAACCCCTTGATGACGGACAACACGAGGCTGATGGCCGTCAACGCAACGCTGAGCCACCATGCCGCATCGAGTCGGCGCAGCAATCCGCGCGAGGCGAACAGCAGCAGCACGCCGAAGACGCCGCTCACCAGTTGCGAGCCTTCGAGGGCCCACAGCGGCACGAGCTGACGCAACAAGGCCAGACGATGCGCGAACGCCGGCGTCGCACTCGACACGATCAGCATCGAGCCCACGACGAACGTGATCAGACATAGAAAGAGCGGCGCGATGCGCTCCACGCTGCGTAGCGGCAGGCGCTTGTGCAATGCCCGGCCTTCATAGGCGATCAGCACGGCGACAGACAACAAGAGCGGCAAGCCGAAATAAACGGCGCGATAGGCCAGCAGTGCGGCGAGCAGCGACGGCGTCGCAATGTCGCCACGCAACGCGAACACCATGACGGATTCGAAAACGCCGACGCCGCCCGGCGTGTGTCCGACGATACCGAGCAGCAAGGACGCCGAATAGACCGCGAGAAAGCTCACGAAACCGGTATGCGTGTCCGGCAGAAACACCCATAAGGCAGCACCGGCACCGACGACGTCGACCACGCCGAAGATGATCTGCGAAACGAGGCTCGACCGGGAAGGGATGTCGAGCGTGACGCGCTCCCAGCGCGTAGCGATCCGTTTGGTCGTGGCGCCACAGCAGACGATCGCCACGGCCAGGGCCACGAGCACCACGATGCTGCCTACGGTCAACGCACGCGGCGTGAGGTGGGTCATCGCCGAGAGCGGCCCGGTATCCAACAGCGCGCCCAACGCGCTGATCAGCAACGTGGCCAAAATCAGCGAGCCGCTGGTCAGCAGCGTCAAGCGACCGACTTGCGACGACGTGACACCGGCAGCGCCGTACACGCGGCAACGCACCGCGCCGCCCGTCAGCGCACCGAAGCCCGCGATATTGCCGAGCGCGGACGCTGCCGTCGCTCCGATCCAAAGCAACGAACGCGGCACCTTGGCGTCGACATGGCGCAAGCCGATTTCATCGCGTGCGACGAGGGCGACAAAGCTCAGCGCCGTCGCGGCAAGCGCGGCGGCCCATCTGCCGGGGCCAATACAGAACAATTGCCGGCTGACGGAGTGGTAGTCGATGCTTTGCGAGATTTTTTGCAGCGCGAGCAGCAACAGCGCACAGATAATGAGCGCAATGGCGGGCGAAACGAGACGCTTATGGTCGATGCGACGCGCTTTCGCGTAGAACGAGGCTACGACTCTCGAGGGACGGTCTCCGTGACTATCGTCTTGCATTTCCTGTAAATCGGTCTTTCTCAGCGGCAACGGAGCGAGTCGTGGCGCCGGCGTCATCGCGCCGTTTATTTATCAGGCCAAGATCGTGGGGACCGCGCCGGGCGATCGATATAGCAACTTGTGATCTCTTACAACGCGGTACGAGCCGATTCGGTTGACGCCTGAACCGACTAAACGAGCGACGAAACGAGGCCGCACGGGGCGCCGGGCTGCCCGCCCGTGCCCCTGCCCGCTCCCGCACGGTGGCGCGACGGACGTGCCGCGGCAATATGTCATCCGTTACATCGTCAAATGAAGGGTTTTCCCTCAATTTGCTCGTAGACGACGGTGCCGTCCTCGGCTTCGAATTTCTCGACGTAATTGCGCGCGCCGCACATGGGGCAGCGGAACAGCAAGCCCTGCCCTTCGTTCTTGACGACTACGTCGGACGGCTCCCACTGGGCCTGACAGCTTTGATTCCTGCAAATCAACACGTTCTACTCTCCCAACTCATTGTTCGTTGCTGGTTTCCACGGGAGCCTTGCGCGCACGGCTCGTTCGCGACGCGGACTTGCGCGAGGCTCTCGCCGGTTTGGCTTGCTCCGCGCCTTGGGGCACAGGCTCGGCCGCTTGGGCCTCGGCTTGCTCCTGCGGCGCGCGAGCGCTATGTGCTTGGGCCTTTTTCGCGGGCGTCTTGCGCGCGCGACGCGGCTTGGGCACCGCCTCCGCCGCCGCCTCGCTGGGCGCTGCCGGCATCGGTGCGGGTTCTTCAAGCGCCACGACGGGCTCGACGTCCGGCTGCGGTGCGACCTCGGGCGACATCTCGGCTCCTACGGCCGGCGCATGGTCCCGCCCTTGTTTGCGCACGCCCTTGCCTTTCTTCCGCCCTTTGTGACCGGCCGTCTCGGGCACCATCCCGTTTTCTTGAGCGCTCAGGTCCTGGGCGCCGTGCCTCGGCGCGTCGGCGACCGGCGCCTGGCTCGGCCGGTAGACGAATGCGCCGGATTTGTCGTCGCGACCAACCTCGAGCAAGCCGCGCGCTTGGGCTTCGTCGAGCAAATTGCCGAACGCGCGGAAGCCGTAATACGACTCGCTGAAATCGGGCTTGCGGCGCTTAATCGCGCTCTTGAGCACCGACGCCCAAATCTTGCCGCTTTCGCCGCGCTCCGACACGAGTGCGTCGAACGTCTCGACGGCGATCGCGATGGCTTTCGCCTTCCGCGATTCCATCTCGGCCTTGGGCTGCTTGTCCTCGTCGGCTGCGCGTTTGGCGGCGGCACTCGCTTCGCGCGCGTCGCGCTTGGCGTTCGCGCGTTGCTGCTCGCGGACGAGGTCGTCGTAAAAAATGAATTCGTCGCAGTTGGCGACCAACAAATCCGACGTCGAATTCTTCACGCCCACGCCGATGACTTTCTTGGCGTTCTCGCGCAGCTTCGAGACGAGCGGCGAGAAATCCGAATCGCCGCTGATGATGACGAACGTATCGACGTGCGACTTCGTATAGCAAAGATCGAGTGCATCGACGACCAGACGGATATCCGCCGAGTTCTTACCCGACTGCCTCACGTGCGGGATTTCGATGAGCTCGAAGCTGGCCTCGTGCATGGACGACTTGAATCCCTTATAGCGATCCCAGTCGCAATAGGCCTTCTTGACGACGATGCTTCCTTTAAGCAGCAACCGCTCCAGCACGGGCTTGATGTCGAATTTCTCGAACTTCGCATCGCGCACGCCGAGCGCGACGTTCTCGAAGTCGCAGAACAGCGCCATGCTGACGCTATCTTGGGGGGAAGCCATAGAGTTCTCCAGCCGATCGGGCGCATTGGCTCGTTAGTTTCAAATTGCGCACATGATAGCTGGTTGCGAGCGGTCGACGGCCACCGGTCATCCCACGGGCGACAACTCCGGCCAGCGCAGCCGCTCCACCGTCACCTGCCGATGAGGCGCATCGCGCACGAACGCATCGATCGCATCGCGAATGTCCGTATCGATGAAATCGGCGCGCTCGGCGTCGATCAGTACCGTCGCGCGCTCGGGAATTTGCGCGAGGCAGCGGGCAAGCATCGGCTTGGCGAAGAACGTCGCATCCTTGCGGACCGAGAGCAAGAAGTAATCGTCATGCCGGGTCAGCACGAACGTGCGAGACAGGCTTGCCTGCATCGCGAACAGCGCGCTCGTCGCAATCCCGATTGCGATGCCGATCAGCAGATCGGTCGCGAGCACACCGATGATGGTTGCAGCAAACGGCACGCATCGCCCGGCGCCTTCGCGCGCCATCTCGATAAATAACCTGGGTTTGGCAAGCTTATAGCCTGTCTGAATCAAAATGGCCGCGAGGCTGGCCAGCGGAATCAGATTCAGCACCGCCGTGAGCACGAACACGCTAGCCAGCAACAGCACACCGTGAATCACGGCCGACATGCGCGTCTGCGCCCCGGCGTGCACATTCGCCGAACTGCGCACGATCACGGCCGTCAGCGGCAGCCCGCCGAACAACGCGGCGACGATGTTGCCCGCGCCTTGCGCCTTCAATTCGCGATCGGGCGAAACGCGCCGGCGCTTCGGATCGATCCGCTCGAGCGCTTCGAGACTGAGCAGCGTTTCCAAGCTCGCGACGATGGCGAGCGTGATCGCAACGCGCCAGACGTCGGGGCTGATCAATTGCGAGAGATCGGGCATCGAGACCGAATTGAGCAGCGCCGCCGGCGAATCGAGCGCGGCGAGCGACACGCGATGCTCGACCGGCACGGCGAGCGACGGCGCGAATCGCTCGAGCACCAATGTGACGCCGATGCCGAGCGCAACGACGGCCAACGGGCCCGGCACGGCGCGCACGAATGCGAAACGCTTGGCTTGCGGCGTTTCCCACGCAAACAGGATCGCAACCGAAACTACGCAAAGCGCGAGTGCGATCGGCAGGATCTCGCCGAACGGCGTCGAGACAGCGGCCGGATGCGCGACACTCCACTCCGCCTCGCCGATGACACCCGCGCCCAGGGGGATCTGCTTGATGATCAGGATGAGGCCGATCGATGCCAGCATCCCTTTGATGACGGCCGCGGGCACGTAGCTCGCGATACGCCCCGCGCGCAGCACGCCGAAGCCGATTTGAAGCGCGCCGGCGATGAGCACGGCGGCGAGAAATGCGGAGAAACTGCCGAGCGAGGCGATCGCCGATACGACGATGACGACGAGCCCCGCGGCCGGCCCGCTGACGCTCAGGTGCGACCCGCTCAGCAGCGCGACGATCAAGCCGCCGACGATGCCCGACACGAGGCCGGCAAACGGCTGCACGCCCGATGCGGTCGCGATGCCGAGGCATAGCGGCAGGGCGACGAGAAAGACGACGATGCCGGCGAATACGTCGTTGCGCAACGTCGACAGCGAAGGAAATAAGTTCGAAGGGGACGAGGTTGACATGGCCTTGCAGAAAGCGAATGGTCGAATGGCGCCGCGCTGCGCAATCTAGGCAGCGGACGAATCGGAAACGAACGTGTGAAGCGTGGCGATGGAGCGCGCGTCAGGCCGCGGCGATCGCCGCTGGCATGGAATCCGGCACGTCGTCGAGATCGGTCAGCGGCGTCAACAACCCTTGCCTCAGCCCGAATACCCAGCCATGCACCGTAGGTCTGACGGGCGCGCTAAGAACGATGGGAGATTCGCGCAACAGCCGAACCTGCTCGACGATGTTCAATTCCACCAAGCGGTCGACGCGGGCTTCGAAATCGTCGATGGCGTTCAGCGTGTCTCGATGGCGGTGCGCGAGTTGACGCAGGCCGGCGATACGCCGATTGACGGCCGGCAACGCGTCGGACGGGGCCGACAGCGCCGCGCGCACGCCGCCGCAATGATGGTGTCCGCAGATGACGATATGCTCGACGCCGAGCGCATGGACGGCGTACTCGACGACGCTCGACGTATTGCCGTCGTCGGACGTGTAAAGATTGGCGATGTTGCGATGAACGAATAGCTCGCCTGGCTGCGCATTCGTAATCCGTTCGGCGGGCACGCGGCTATCCGAGCAACCGATCCAAAGCACCCGCGGTTGCTGGCCTTGGGCTAGTCGTTCGAAAAAACCTGGGTCTCGCGCCGTGGCCTCTTGCGACCAGGCGCGATTCGCGAGCAGCAGCCGCTTCGCGTGATTCATCGATGTCCTCCTGCTGTAGTTCCGGACTGGTGCGGAAGTCATTCTTTCAAATAACTTCCACATTCATTACCACAAGCCTACAGACAAGAGGTTCCAAAAAAAATTCAAAAAAAATGGTTTACCCGCGTAACGACGCACAGGGATAGCCAAATGAATTATTGGAATGCCACTTCCGCGAAACTGCGCAATTTGCGGCTATGCAACCGATCGAGCCCGTTCATTCTCAATAGCTCCATCGCCTTCACCCCGATTTGCAAGTGCTGGTCGACCTGGGCGCGATAGAACTGGTCGGCCATGCCCGGCAACTTGAGTTCGCCGTGGAGGGGTTTGTCCGACACGCACAACAGCGTGCCGTAGGGGACACGGAAGCGAAACCCGTTCGCGGCGATCGTTGCGCTTTCCATATCGAGCGCAATCGCACGGCTTTGCGAAAGCCGCTGAACCGGTTCCCGGTGATCGCGCAACTCCCAGTTGCGGTTATCGACGCTCGCCACGGTACCCGTTCGCATTACGCGCTTCAGTTCAGCCCCCTCGAGCCGAGTGACGTGCGCCACTGCGCGCTCGAGCGCCACCTGAACTTCGGCCAGTGCCGGGATCGGCACCCACAGCGGCAAATCGGCATCGAGCACGTGGTCTTCGCGGACATAGCCATGCGCAAGCACGTAATCGCCGAGCCGCTGCGTGTTGCGCAGCCCCGCGCAGTGCCCGAGCATCACCCAGGCATGCGGCCGCAGCACCGCGATGTGATCGGTGATCGTCTTCGCGTTGGACGGCCCCACGCCAATGTTGATCATCGTGATGCCGCTGCCGTCGGCACGCTTCAAGTGATAAGCCGGCATTTGCGGCAAGCGTGCCGGTACGGTGCCCTCATCGGGCTGCTCGCCCAGGTTCGCGTTGTACGTAATCACGTCGCCCGGCTCGACGAACGAGGTGTACTCGCTTCGATAGGCGCGCAACTCTTCGTCGTCCGTATGCGACATCAACTGCCGACCGAGCTTCGTGAACTCGTCGATGTAAAACTGGTAGTTCGTATAAAGAACGTAGTTTTGGAAATGCGTCGGCGAGGTGGCCGTGTAGTGCTTCAAACGATGCAACGAAAAATCGACGCGCGGCGCCGTGAACAAAGCGAGCGGCAACGGTTCGCCCGGCAACGGTTCGTACGTGCCGTTGACGATACGATCGTCGAGCGCCGCGAGATCGGGGGTATCGAATACGTCGCGCATCGCCATCAAGCGTTCGCGCCCGAGATCGCCCTCGAGGTGAATGCCTTCCGCGAAGGCGAAATGAATGGGGATAGGTTGCTGGGAGACCCCCACCTCGATGGCGACATGATGGTTCTTGGCCAGCAGACGCAATTGCTCGCGATAGTAGTTGCCGAACAAGTCGGGACGCGTCACCGTGGTTTCGAATACCCCCGGCCCCGCGACGAAACCGTATGAGCGGCGCGAGTCGATATGCGTGTTGATTTCGGTCCGCACGCGGATGAACGGATAACACGCCCGCACCCGCTCGCCGAACGGTTCGTTACGGCGGTAGCGCGCGAAGGCGTCGCGCAAAAAGGCCGCATTCGCTTCGTAGATCTCGGATAGCCGCGTAACGGCGTCGGCGGCATCGGCGAATGCCTCGGTCGGAAAATCCGTGGGATGCATCGTACGCGCGTGTTGTGTCAGATCGTTTTTCATCGTTCGTATCGCCTCGTTCGTTGCAACGACATTACCACGAAGCGCCGTCATCCGGCCCTCGCCCGAACGGCCGGTCGCGACGCCCGCTCGTCAGGTCGCAAGCGGCGCCGGGGGCGCATTTGCTAGAATCCAAGGATCTTCCGGAGACCCACCATGAAGCCGTACCTTTCCGCCGCCGTTTGCGCCGCGCTGGCCGTCGCAAGTCTTGCCGCGGCACCGCGCCTCGCGTTCGCGGCTCAAGCCGACGACGCGCAAGCGCGCGAGTCGCAGCGCGCAGCCAACGAGGCGGCCGGCCTGCCCGATCTGACCGAGATTAATCGTCCCGCCGCGCAGGTGTCGTCCAAAGTCGACATCAACGACGTGCCCCGCACGCCGAGCTTCCACGAGAAGAGCCGGAACGGAACCGAGATCACCGAATATCGCGATCGCGGCAAGCCCGTGGAAATCGACGTTCATTCGAACTTCGGCACGCGCTATCAAATGAGCGCGTCGCCCGATACGTCGCCTCAAGTCCATAGCAGCGGCCAACCCAGCACCCGATTGCCGTCGATCAACCTGCACTACTGATCGCCTCGCTCGACCCGCCGCGGCCGGCCTCGCAACGGACCGGCCGCGCGGCGCGCGACCTTAAGGTCGTGCGCCGCTTCCCGTTCAATCGCACCTGAAGTCTTCCGCATGGCCGTCTTTACCGCTGTCAACGAAACCGATCTCGCGCATTGGATGCGCCACTACGATCTCGGCGCTGTCGTCGATTTCCGAGGCATCCCTTCCGGCATCGAAAACAGCAACTTCTTTCTGACGACCACACGCGGCGCCTATGTGCTGACGATTTTCGAGAAATTGACGGCCGAGCAGTTGCCGTTCTATCTCGAGTTGATGCGCCACCTCGCGCATCACGGCGTACCGGTGCCCGACCCGATGCCGCGCACCGACGGCGCGCTGTTCGGCATCTTGCACGGCAAGCCCGCGGCCATCGTCACGAAACTGCCGGGCCAGTGCGAACTGGCGCCAGCGGCGGAGCATTGTGCCGAAGTCGGCCAAATGCTGGCCCGCATGCATCTGGCCGGACGCGACTTCAAGCCGTATCTGCCCAACCTGCGCAGCCTGCCGTGGTGGCAAGACACGGTGCCGCAGGTCCTGCCCTTCCTCGCGGAGCGGCAACGCGAACTGCTGAGCGCCGAACTCGCGCATCAGAGCGCGTTCTTCGCATCGTCCGACTATGCGGCGCTGCCGGGCGGCCCATGCCATTGCGATTTGTTCCGCGACAACGTGCTGTTCGCGCCGGCCGCGCCCGAGACGAATCACACGGTGCGCCTCGGCGGATTCTTCGATTTCTATTTCGCCGGTTGCGACAAGTGGCTGTTCGACGTGGCGGTGACGGTGAACGATTGGTGCGTCGATCTAGCGACGGGCCAACTCGACGATGCGCGCGCGAACGCACTGCTGCGCGCCTATCAAACGGTGCGGCCCTTCACGCCGGAGGAACGGCGTCACTGGCCCGATATGCTCAGAGCGGGGGCCTATCGCTTCTGGGTGTCGCGGTTGTATGACTTTTACTTGCCTCGCGCGGCTGAAATGCTCAAGCCGCACGACCCAACCCATTTCGAACGCATCTTGCGCGAGCGCCTTGCCGGCGTCGCGCCTCTGGATGCGTCAAATACATGCAACTAACTGAAGTTTCCGCAAAGACCGGCTACGTCTGGTACCGGCAAGGTGTTTGGTTGTTTCGTCGCAATCCGCTCGGATTCCTGACGATTTTCTTCACCTACTTGCTTGCGATGTGGGCGATATCGCTGATTCCCGTCGTCGGCGCGGTGCTTCCGCTCGCGCTGATCCCGGGCGTCGCGGTGGGCTTTATGACCGCGTGCCGCGATACGGTTGCGGGCAAGATCGTCTTTCCGACGGTGCTCGTGGATGGGTTTCGGTCTTACGGCGCGCTCGGCGCAATGCGATTGATCGAACTCGGCGGCATGTATTTAGCCGCCATCGCGCTCGTTTTCGCGGGATCCGCGCTCGCCGACGGCGGGGCGCTGTTCAAGCTGATGATGGGCACCGAGCCGGTCGCTGCCGACACGCTCGCGGCGGCGCCGCTCATGAAAGCGATATTCGTCGCGCTCGTTTGCTACGTGCCGGTTGCGATGCTGTTCTGGTTCGCGCCGATATTGACGGCATGGCATGACCTGCCGCCCGTCAAGGCGATGTTCTTCAGCTTCGTGACATGCTGGCGCAACCGAGGCGCCTTCATCGTCTATGGCGTGCTCTGGTTCGCCACGGCCATCGTCGTTTCGATCGGCCTATCGCTGCTCATGAACGCCATCGGCGCAACCGATTATGCCTTCACGGTGCTCTTTCCGGCCTCGATCACGCTGACGACGATGCTGTACTGCTCGTTTTATGCGACGTACCGCGGCTGCTACGGGGTGCAAGAATCCACGCCCGATAACGGCGCCGGAACGACGAGCCTCTAAGGCGAGCCGGCGCGCAAGCGCCGGATCGCTACGCTCAGCTCAGCGCGCGGCTTGCCAGGACGGCTGAACGATCACGGCTTCGCGATCGAGCTTGCGCATGCGGAACTCGAGATCGTAGAGATCGGTAGCTTCGGCGAGGTACGCGTCGTTACGCGCCTTTTGGCGAGCTTCGGCGGTTTGCGTCAGAAGAAGAAACAGGCGGCTGAGCAGGAACATGATGACCTCGTGCGGTAGTAGGTGTTAACACCTAAGCGATAACCCGAATTATAGGGAAAACCCTAGGGTTGCGCTAGCGCTATCCGAGCATGTGGTTTTTCCGCATCAACTCGCCATCCCATTGCCCGGCGACAAGCTAGCGCGCTGCGGCCCGGCGCGCCGTTGCAGAAAGACGCCTGCGGTGATCGCGAAAAAAGGCCCAGATCAACGCACTGGCGTCGGGACCGGCTTCCGAATGGAACGGCACGGCCTCGTCGCCACCGGCCCAAGCGTGGCCGAGGTCGGCGACGCGGCAAACCGTCAGCACGCGGCGGTTGCTCATGAGATAGTCCTCGATCCGCGCCGATCCTTCCTGCGCTTCGAGAGCGGTTCCTGCGACCCAAGCGCCGGCGCGATCGATGAAACCGTTCAAACGCAGGAACGCCAAACCGAGTTGCTCGGCGTTCTTAGGGGCGACGACGCGGTCGGCCTCGCCATGCACCACGATTGCCGGCATGCCTGGGTAACTCGCGACATCGACGATCGCATCGACGAGGGCAACCGGATCGCGCCGTACGCCGCGCCGCATGACGTCCATGGCCGTCATGCCCGAATGGGCTTCGCCCAATGCCGGCGAGGAGTGCAGCGCCACGGCCGCGAATCGCTCCGGGTAATGAAGCGCCAGCAACGAGGCCAAGCCCCCACCGGCGGACAAACCGGCAACATAAACGCGCTCGGGGTCGATGCCGTGATGTGCGATCAGCGAATCGACAAGCGAGACGACCGCGCGCGCTTCGCCCAGTCCGGCCGTATCGCGGTCGTCGTACCAATGCCAACATCGATGCGCGTGCGCATGCTTCGACTGCTCGGGATAGACGACCGCGAAGCCGTTCTCGTCCGCCAGGAGGTTCATACGCGTACCCATCGCGAATTCGTCGATCGTCTGCTTGCAGCCGTGCAGCATGACGACGAGCGGCAAGGCACCCTTGGCTGCCGTCGGCGGAATATATAAGCCGTATGACAAATGGTTGACGAGCCGGCCCGGCACGGGCGGCGCCGAATGGTACGAGCGGGTCCACTGCCCCTTCGTCCAGGCACCGGCGCGCGGGCGCACCCGCGATTGGTGCGGCTCGCGTCCGCCGGGCGCGGCGCGTTCCGCAGTGCGCCGCTTGGGCTCGGCTCGGGGGCGGCGCTTCGGCTTAGACTTCGACGTTTGGCGCAAGAATTCCGCTTGAGCCGCCGGCACGCTGGACATGATGCGTTTGAAACCTTGCAGCCAGAGTTTCGTCAAACTTTTAGTCATTGGACGTGGCTCGCTAAAAAGGGACCGGACGCAGTATTTTGATGCAATGCACAATATACGCTTTTCGCGTCCCGGCGCCTGCGCAACACTCGCACCAAGTGAGATGCGTGCCGCGTACGTCACCGCACGCGCTGCGCCACCCCGGAGCGTCGTGCTCGTTATACTGTCCCTTCACGTTACGCCTGTCGTCGTTTCGAACGGCCCGTGCGTTAAGTAGAGAGGAGCCGTGCGGCCACTCCGCCCGGCCTGGTCCGATATGTACGATTTGCCTGTCCACCTCTGGTTCTCGATCACGCGCCTCGGCGGCGCGGGACTTACGTTGCCGCTCGCGATCGCGATCGCCTTCTGGCTCGCGCTCGGCTACTCGCGGCGCTTGGCGCTCGGCTGGCTCGTCATCGTCGGTGCGGCGGCAGGCCTCGTTACGCTCACCAAGCTCGCCTTTCTGGGCTGGGGCGTCGGCATTCGCGAATGGGATTTCACGGGGGTGAGCGGGCATGCGATGCTCTCCACCGCAGTCTATCCTGTCGCCTTGTTCCTAACGCTGTTGCCCGCGCGGCCGAGCTTTCGGGTGGCGGGCGTCGCGCTCGGCCTCGCCGCGGGTCTAGCCGTCGGCCTCTCGCGCGTCGTCTTGAGCGCGCACTCGCCGTCGGAGGCCGTGGCCGGCTGCATCGTCGGCGCACTCGCCGCGATCTTGTTCGTCTGGTGGGCCTGGGACGCCAAGCCCAGCAAGCTTTCGGCCGTACCGGTCGCCGTCAGCCTGCTCATGCTCGCTGCCGCGATGCACGACGTCCGCGTGCCCACTCAATATTGGATCACGCACATCGCCCTGCACTTGTCCGGGCGCGACCGGCCCTACATCCGTGCGCGCTGGAAGGCGGCCTACCCGGCGCCGCGCCCCGTGCCGGCCTCGCCCATGGGCCGAAGCGCCGCGCTGACCTCCCCATTCGCCTGACGGCGCGGCATGCCGGGGCGAGCCGCCCGGCGCCCAGGTATCGGCCTTCGATTCCCGCTAGTCACTCCATAGCCGCGGCCGTATGTCCGGCATCGTAGAATGCGTTATCACCTCCGCTATATTACGATGTCGGTTTCGACTCCTCTTTTCCGTCTTCATGAACGCTCACGTGTCCGCCGTCCGCCGTCCGATCCGCGCGCTCATCCTCAGCGCCGGCGCGCTCACCGCCTTGTCAGTTCAAGGCGTCGCGCACGCCGATGAACTCATCGTGTCGGCCGCCGCCAGCCTGACGAATGCTTTCCGCGACGTGGCGACCGCATTCGAGAAAACGCATCCGGACACGAAGGTGGTCCTTAATCTCGGCGCATCGGACATCCTGCTCCAGCAAATCGCCAACGGCGCCCCCGCCGATGTATTCGCATCGGCCGACGAAACCGCGATGGACAAAGCCGTGGCACAGAACGACGTGGTCACCGGCACGCGACACGATTTCGCCACGAACTCGCTCGTGATGATCGTGCCGGCCGATAGTCATCTGAAGGTGCGCTCCGTACGGGAGACCGTGGCGATGGCCGAGGTCAAACGCGTCGCGCTGGGCGATCCGGCATCCGTGCCGGTGGGACGTTATACGAAGGCGGCGCTCGAGCATGAAGGGAGCTGGGACGCGGTGAGCGCCAAAGCCGTGCTGGCCAACAACGTGCGTCAGGCGCTCGATTACGTCGCGCGCGGCGAAGTAGACGCGGGTTTCGTCTACGGCACCGATGCCGCGATCATGCCGCAAAAAGTTAAGGTCGCGATGAAGGTGCCGACCGAGACCCCGGTCGCCTACCCGATCGCCGTCGTCAAGGGATCGGCGCATGCCGCCGAAGCCGAAGCGTTCACGGGTTTGGTTCTGTCGCCCCAAGGCCAAGCGATTCTCGCGAAATACGGCTTCGAGCCGCCGGCGAGTCATTAACCCTCGGGTGAGCAGCACGCCATGCAAGACGCTTGGATTCCACTCGCGCTGTCGCTGAAGGTCGCCGGATGGGCGACCGCGCTGGATGCGCTCTTCGGCATCGCCGCCGGACTTGCGCTCGCGCGTTGGCGTTCGAAGGCACGCGACATCGTCGATGCGCTGCTGACGTTGCCGCTCGTCATGCCGCCGACCGTGCTCGGCTATTACCTGCTCGTGCTGCTGGGCCGGCGCGGCCCCATCGGCGCTTGGCTCGACACCTTCGGCATTCGTCTCGTCTTCACTTGGCAAGGGGCCGTGATCGCGTCGATGATCGCGGCGTTTCCGCTCGTGCTCAAATCGGCACGCTCGGCGTTCGAAGCCGTCGAGCCGCAATTCGAGCACGCCGCGCGAACGCTCGGGATCGGCGAAACGGCGCTGTTTTTCCGCGTGACGCTGCCGCTCGCGGCACGCGGCATTCTCGGCGGGGCTTTACTCGCATTCGCGCGTGCGTTGGGCGAGTTCGGCGCCACGCTCATGATCGCCGGCAACTTACCGGGCCGCACGCAAACGCTCTCCGTCGCCGTATATTCGGCCGTACAGGCGGGCGACGACCATACGGCCAACGTACTGGTGCTCGTCACGTCGGCTGTCTGCGTCGTCGTCCTGCTCATCGCCGGGCAGCTCGTTCCGCAGCACAAACTCTTGACGTCTCGCTAGTGCGGATGCCGCCATGTCATTGACCGTCGACATCCGTAAAACGCTCGTCGCGCGCGAACGCCGGTTCGAGCTTTGCGTTTCGTTTACCGGCAGTTGCCAGCGCATCGTGCTGTTCGGACCTTCCGGCGCCGGCAAGACGCTCACCTTGCAAGCCGTCGCCGGACTGCTCAAGCCAGATGCAGGCACCATTGCGCTCGGCGGCGAACCGCTGTTCGATGCCGCTCGCGGCATCGACGTGCCTACCCGGATGCGGGGCGCCGCCTATTTGTTCCAGGACTACGCCCTCTTCCCGCATTTGAACGTGCGGCAGAACGTGGGCTTTGCGCTCAAGCGCGGCTGGCTCAATCCGCGCTCGCGCGAAAGCGCACGCGAAGTCGAATACTGGCTCGATGCGTTCGAGTTGAGCGGCCTCGCCGGCAGCTATCCGGCGCAGCTCTCGGGCGGACAAAAGCAACGCGTCGCGCTTGCGCGCGCCTTGGTGGCCAAACCGCGGATCTTGCTGCTGGACGAACCGTTCGCCGCGCTCGATGCCGGTATGCGCGACCGAATGCGTCACGAACTCTCCGAGTTGCAGACGCGTCTCGACATTCCGATGGTGCTCATCACGCACGATGAAGCCGACGTCGCCGCGTTCGGCGATCAGGTGGTGCAATTGGCCCGAGGCAGCGTGCAAGAAGTGGCGCCCTACGAGGCATTCGCGGCACGCAACACGCCGCCTCGCTGAACAACGCGCGCGGTTACCGGCAGCACGCTCCTGCCGCGTTTAATCGGCCGTGCCGAGAATCACGCTGGATGCCTTGAACACTGCCGTCGCCCGCTTGCCTTCGGCAAGTCCGAGCGTGTCGGCACTCTCATTGGTCACGACCGCGGTGACCACGGTGGAATTGATATCGGGCGATGCACCGGCCGTACCGTCGAGCGCCAACGACACCTCGGCATTGACCGCCCCACGCGTCACCTGGGTGACGACGCCGCTTAGTTGATTGCGAGCCGACACACGCAGCGGCTGTCCCGCATCGGCATCGTCGGCAATGAGCATCACCCATGAGGCCTTCACCAGCGCGAACGCAGGCGCACCCACCGCGAGCCCGAGCGTTTCCGTGCTTTCGTGCGTTACCACGGCGACAATCGCCTGCCCGCCGGGAAGCGCAAGCGAGATTTCGTCGTTGACACTGCCGCGCTTGACGGACGATACGGTCCCGTAAAGTTGGTTGCGAGCGCTCGTCTTCATGCCGATTCTCCCGATCAATGCCCAATCGCCGGCGAAGTGCTCGATCGCCGCACTCGCGCGTTCGATGAACTTGCGATGCTCGCGCTCCACGGCGTCGAACGTCTCGATCAAGCGGTGAGCGCGCGGCGTGAGGGTCGTGCCGCCGCCGCCCTTGCCGCCCACGGCGCGCATGACCAGCGGTTCGCCGGCGAGATTGTTCATTGCATCGACGGCATCCCATGCCGCCTTATAACTCATGCCGACTGCCTTCGCGGCAGACGTGATCGAGCCTGTATCGCGGATCGCGGCGAGCAGGGCAATCCGCGCGGCCCCGCCGAGCGTCTGCTGCCCCGCGCGCAGCCACACCGAGCCGCCAAGCTCGAGCGGCGCGGCACCGAGGCTGCCGGAAACGGAACGAGCCGAAGATGGGGGTTGATCGCTCATGAGCAGATAGCAAGGCCAAAAGAAGTCGGAATTATAGGCGGCCGATCTCCGCCCTTGCTTCAGCCTTGCTGCGCGCCCCCCAACGCGTCGGGGCCGGCGCTATGCGTCGCGTAGGATCTTCGGCTTGCCGAGTGCTTCCAACAGCCGCTCGCCCTCGATCGCCGACCAGCGATTGACCGCCTCGCACCAGCCGCGCGCGAAGCCGTGTATGTACGGCGGCACGTCGAGCACTTCGAGAAAATGCAAGGCCGCCGTCGCATCGCTGCCGTCGCCGAGCACGCTTTGGATTCGGCCGAGTTGCTTCGATACCGCGCGGCGCGTCTTATGCGAGGCCAGCGATTCGAAAAACTCGAGCGTATAGCGCAAGCGCTTAGCTTCGATGCGTCGCCGATGCCGCTCGGCGGGCGTCAAATCGCTCAGCGCGGGCTTGTCGATCAAGCGCGCGTAATGCTTACGCACGCGCTTGGCCGCATAACGGGCAAGCGGCTTGCCCGCCATGTCGGCCGGTCCCGTCGAGAATCGTTGAGTCGCGAGCCATTGCAGCCAAGCCAGCGAAAGCGCCGCGTATCGACGCGAGCGCAACGCGGAGCGCACCTGCTCTCGCGCTTCGTGGCGACGGATAGCGGCGCGTGCTTGCAGCGGCGCCCAAGCGGCGGCATCGACATCCGCGCCGGCTAGCGCAGGAAGCGTGGCGTCCACGAATACGTCGAAATCGCGCGCGCGACCGAGCAAACCGCCCAGCCAATCGAGTTCGGGAACGATCGTACGCTCCCACCGCTCATCGGCCCACTTCGGAAACGTCTTTAACAACGTCTTGAGCCGGCGCAAAGCAACCCGCATTTGATGCACGAATTCGGTTTCGGTGCCGACGCCGTCTCGCACGCCCGTTTCGTTGCCGAACCATTGTCGGGCCACGCTCGCCGCGACGGCGGTCAGCGCCCCATGCGGCGTCTTCACATCCGACAAATCGGTGCGCACGGCGCGGGCCGGCTCCCGTTCCGCGCTCGGTGCGCAGGCGCGCTCGCACCCACTCTCGAGAACCGGAAAAACCGGCAACGCATCGACGAGCGCACTGGCCGCCGCGAACAGCGCGTGGATGGCCATCGACTCCGATTCGCCGCGCGCGTTTCGCGGCGACGTGGACGCAGCGTCCCCGCCGGCCGGTGCGCCACGGCCCACAGTCGCAACCGAAGTCGTCACGCCGCTCGAAGCCTCCGCCGCCGGCTCGTTCGTTGCCGACGCCGGCTCGATTCGAGCGATGAGCCGCAATTCGCAGAACGCGATCGGCATCTGCCCAGGTTCGGGCGACTTTGCATCGGGAGCCGGTGCCGCCTGCGCACCTTGCGCGAGTTCGGCCGATTCGGCCGCTCGAGCCGTCGCCGTCGTCTCGACGCTATCGAAGAGCGCGCGCGCGTCGCTCAGCTCAAGTTCGACGACGGCGCCATCGGCACCGCTCCAGCGCCAGATACCGCGGCGCATCGCGAGGGCCGGAGACGGCGCGAGTTTGCCCGGTTTGCCGAGCGCATCCTTGAGTACTTGCGGGAAGGCATCGCTCAATGCGAGCGCAATTCCCGCATCGAGCGGCTCGTCGCAAACCGTCTCGCATCGGAACACCCCCGGCGTGAGTTCATGCGCGCGAGCGGCTTTGATATGGCGCGAACCGTCGTCGGCCGCCGTCAACGCGACACGCCAGGCGCCCGCAGGTTCGGCAAATACGCGCGCGGTCGAACGCCGCACAGCGTCGATCGCCTCGATGCCCGGCATTCTGCCGAGCGCATCGGCGATCGCGGTACCGACGTCGTCCGGCGTGCCCGCTGCCGCGCTTGCACTCGTCCGGGCGCCGCGCTTAGGCGCGACCGAGGGGCCACGGCGCGCGGCGGCGTGACTACGTCGTGCCGTGCGGCTTGCGTCGGCAGAGACCACTGGGCCGGCCATCCACTCTTTCGCCGACATGGCCTCGACCGCAAGCACGAGTTCGACGGTGCCCGACATGCTCCCTCCTCTCCCGCAGATGTGCATCATTCATGATATACACGCCTGCGGCCGGAGAGGTTGACGCAACGTAAGGGAGCACGCTTTCTCGGCCATGAACGGCCGTCGAGCACAATGCCCGAGCTGCCCAAGCCATTGGCCGCGCAAAGATACCGTCAGTCCTTGACGTATTGCGCCTCGCCGTTACCGAACGACCAATTCTCGGGCAACACTTCTATGAGATTGATGAAGACGTCTTCCCTTCTGATGCCCGGGTTGTCCGCCAACAATTCGACGATACGGCGATACAGCGCCCGCTTTTTCTCGAGCGGCCGTGTGTTGCTGACCGTGAGCTGAATCATCACGAAACCGTCGCTGCGCTCGATCCCGAGGTAGCCGCGGTTGTAAATGAAGTCCTGCGGCGCATGCTCGCTCAGGACCATGAACTGATCGTCCTGCGGCACGTTGAACGTTTCGACGAGCGCGCGCAGCACGCCGTCGGCCAGACTCTTTTTGTATTCATCGGTACGGCCGGACGGAAGCGAGATTCGAGCGAGCGGCATAGCGGTTCTCCTTTTGCGTGATCGATGTAGCCAGCATAAGGAACCTCATCCATAATGAACAGAAATCAAACAACATTTCTCTCATTTACATTCGAAATGAATCTGCTCGATCTCGACGCCGTGCGGGCGTTCGTTCATGTCGCCGACTTAAGCAGTTTCACGCGCGCCGCCGACCTGCTCGGGACGACGCAGTCCGCCGTGAGCCTAAAGGTCAAGCGGCTGGAGGCCCATATCGGCAAGCCGCTCTTCGAGCGCACCCCACGCTCGGTGCGCCTAGCCCCGGCTGGCGGTGCGTTCTTGGATGCCGCGCGCGAGCTGCTCGAAGCGCACGAGCGAGCATGGGGCTCGCTCGGCACGGAACGCCGGCGATTGAAGATCGGCCTTAGCGAACACGTCGCCGGGCCTCATCTCGCGCCGATCGTCGCGAGTTTGCATCGGCACGATCCGCGGCTCGTGATCGAGATGCATTTGGGCTCGTCCGCCGCGCTCGTCGCTCAATACGACGATAGACGGCTCGACGCGGCAATCGTCCGGCACGAGCCAGAGGAAGTCGCGGCGCGTGCCGTCGGAACGGGCGGCGCGCCGGACGGCGAACCGCTGTTCGTCGAACCGCTCGCGTGGCTCGCGGCGCCGCATTGGGCGCCGCCGGCCGGCGCGCCGCTCCCGCTCGCCGTCCTCTCGGGACCTTGCGGTGTACGAGTCGCCGCGCAGCGGGCGTTAGAACGCGCGTCTATCGAATGGGAGGAAACGTTCGTCGGCGGCGGCATCGCCGCCGTCGGGGCAGCCCTCGCGGCCGGGCTCGCCGTGTCGGCACTAGCCCGGCGCGTCGCACCGCCCGGGGTCGTCGACGTCGGGGAAAAGTTCGGCCTACCGCCGCTGCCCGAATCGCATGTGGTGATGTACTCGCGCGTGCGCGATTCGCGCTCGGTCGACGCACTGCGTACGCTGGCCAAATCGCTTGGGCGAGGCTAGATCCGAGAACGAGACCGGCCGTGCGCCGAGGCTGCCCGGCTCAATGCGTATCGATACGGTACTGAACGAACTCGCTGCGAGGCGTGAAACTATCGTAGAGACCGCGCGCCCGGTAGTTGTTCTCTTTCGTCATCCAGTACACGCGCGACCAGCCTTGGCGCCTAGCCTCGTCGAGCAACCAGTCGATCAGTTGGCGGCCCACACCCCCGGCCCGAATCGCCGGATCGACGAAAAGATCCTGCAAATAGCAAACGGGCGTCAGCAACGACGTGCTTTCATGAATGACGTAGTTCGCGATGCCGACTACGACGCCTTCTCGCTCGGCGACGATCGCATGCACGGGCGAACGCTCATCGAGGATACGCGACCATGCGTGCCGGGTGACCGGCTCCGACGGTTCGCGTTCGTAAAATCGCGTGTAACCGTCCCAGAGCTCCCGCCAACGCGCTTCGTCGCGTGCTTCGATCTTGCGTATCGTGGTCGTCATCGAATCGCTTCCCCCGTCAATGAAATGCGAATTAGGCGCCCATGGCGCGTGCCGTCAATCTACCTCAGCTAGCGGGCCAGTGCAGCGGGACGGCTAACTCACGTAAAGTCTTTCCTTTGTCCCGACCCGCTACCGCCACACACATGTTTCATTCGACCGAGGAAACGAAAAAGCACACGCGCGCCAATCTGCTGATGCTCGCGGCCGCCATGATTTGGGGCTCCGCCTTCGTCGCGCAGCGCCTAAGCCTCGACGCCATCGGCCCGTTCCTCTTTACCGGGCTGCGGTTCATACTCGGTTCCGCCGTCGTCTTCGCGCTGTGCCTGCGGCCGAGCGCTCGCGCCTCGCGTATCGACCTCGCTAAGCTTGCTCGTCGCCCGAAAGACGCACTGCCCGGCATCGCGCTCGGACTCATCCTCGCCGTGGCCATTTCGCTGCAACAGATCGGCTTGCAATACACGAAGGTGGCCAACGCCGGTTTCATCAGTTCTCTCTATGTCGTGATCGTGCCGCTCGCCGGCGCCGCGCTCGGCCATCGCACGCGCGCGGCAACGTGGCTCGGGGCGCTGCTCGCCGCCGTGGGGCTTTACTTCCTGAGCGTCCAATCGTCGTTCGAAGTGGGCGCGGGCGATCTTTATCAGCTCGGTTGCGCCATCGTGATCGCCGGCCAGGTCCTGCTCGTCGGCCGGTTCGCGCGTTTGCGAGACCCGCTCGTGCTGGCGCTCGTCCAATTCGCCACGTGCGGCATCGTCTGCCTGGCTGTGGCGTTGGCGTTCGAACCTGTGCGCGCGCCAGCGCTGGTGCAAGCGTGGCCCGCCATCGTCTATGGCGGCGCGCTGTCCGTCGGCATCGGCTACACGCTGCAAGTCATCGCGCAACGCGACGCGGCTCCAGCCCACGCTGCCGTGATCTTCAGCATGGAAGGGGTGTTTGCCGCGCTGGCGGGCTGGCTCGCGCTCGGCGAAACGCTGTCGCCGCGGGCGCTGATCGGCGCCGTCGTCATGCTTGCGGGACTCTTGCTCTCCCAATGCTGGCCGTCAGGCACGTCCAATGCCGGACGAAGAAGCGTCCCGCAGACAGCCGGTCCCGGCTAAACGGCGAGCTGACCGTTCACTGTTGGAAGATCGCAACCACGTCCCCAGATCGCCTTGCATTAATCCATAAATAGACTAAGATCGAATCGTGGTTCAATTAGAGATCGATCATGTCGCCTGCTGCCGCTCATCGCTTTTCCGCCGCCGAAGCGCATCCGCGCGGCCAGGCGCCTATTGCCGCCCCGTCGATGGCGGAGATGTCCGCGGCGGGCTTGCGGGCGTTCTTCAATATCTCCCGAGATTGGGGACTCGCCATCGACGAGCAAATCGTTTTGCTCGGCTCGCCCGGCCGCTCGACGTTTTTCAAGTGGAAAGCCGCGCCGGCTTCGGCGCGGCTTTCGCGCGATACGCTCGAACGTTTATCGCTGCTGCTCGGTATCTACAAGGCATTGCAAATCCTGCTGCCGGAGCCGGCCGCGGCCGATACATGGGTCAAGCGGCCCAATAGCGCACCGCCGTTCGGCGGCAGCAGCGCGCTCGACCGGATGCTGGCCGGCAACGTCAGCGACCTCGTCGCCGTCCGGCAATATCTCGACGCAATGCGAGGCGGCTGGGCGTGACGACGGAAAAACGCGACATTCACTTGCCCCCTGCCGTCCGGCTCGATTGGACGCCGGCGTACCGTGTCATCCCCACGCGCTTTCCTGCCGTCAACCTGTTCGATCGCGTCGCCTCGTCCGACGATTTCGACGCGCTCTATGCGCTCGAAGCGATGACGAACGATCGGCTGCGCACGGAGGTGGGCGAACTCGACCTCGTTCCCCCCGAGGAACGCTGCTTCGGTCCCGGATGCGGTCCGATCATGGCTGCGTTCACACATTTGAATCCGCTCGGCAGCAGGTTCTCCGACGGCAGTTACGGCGTGTTCTACTGCGCGCGCGAGGCGCGAACGGCGGTTGCGGAAACGCGGTATCACTCGGGCTTGTTCTTGGCTGCAACGAAGCAGGCGCCGTTGCGCCAACAAATGCGGCTCTATACGGTACTCGCACGCGGCGAAGCAATCGATTTGCGCAACGACCCGACGATCGATCCGGCCGTGCTTTCGCCAATCGACTATTCGGCGGGCCAAGCGCTCGGACGGCGGCTTCGGCAAGCCGGCGCGGCGGGCATCGTGTATCCGTCCGTGCGCGATACGTCGGGCGAATGCTTGGCCGCCTTCAAGACGACCTTGCTGCGCGACTGCCGCCACGCCGCCTATTTGGAATACAACTGGAACGGCAATGCCATCGACAGCGTGTTCGAGCTGAATCAGATCGGATGACGCGCGAGCCGCGACTTACGGCAGCGACATTTGAGGCGCGCCCTCTTCCACCGCCCGAGCAAGCGAGACGGACCAGGCGCGCGAAGTCAGCGCTTCGGTGACCGTCAGCTTGCCCGTCGAGGCGAACGCGCCGGTATCGATGAAGATCTGCGCGCCGATTCGGCCGATCTCGCGCATCGGCGTATGGCCGCAGTAAGTGGGCGACAGCCCCGCTTGCCGCTCCACAATACCGCTGCCGAGCGCGAGCTCGCGGCCCCACAGCAATTGCTGGCGCACTCGCTCGGTGAACAGGCCGCTGTCGAGCGCGGCATCGTCGCCGAAAAACTCCGCGTGCAGAACATTGAACCGCCGCTCGCCGTTGCCGACGACGCGCACGAGCGGCAACGTGCGCAAGCGCCTGGCGTATGCGCGCAAGACTCGATCGGGCAACGCCTGCGCCCACTCGCCGCCAAGGCCGTTCCACGTGCTGTGCCGCATGGCGCCCTCCGCCACCAAGCACAACGCCTCCTCATGGTTGCCGAGCACCGGGAAGAACCACGGCTTATCGAGCAGCGCGAGTGCCTGTTCGGATTGGCTGCCTCGATCGATCAGATCGCCAACCGAAAAAAGCCGATCGCAGGCCGGGTCGAACACGATTTCGCGCAGCAAATAACGCAGCGCGTCGACGCACCCGTGCAGATCGCCGACGACGAAATCGCGGCCCGCGGTATTGGCCGCGTGCCGGCAGACGATAGGGTAGGCCTCGCTGGTCATATTCATACGGCCCATCATAGTCCGGCGCGACGCGCCGGTGTTCGAGACATCGATGCGCGCTGTCGCGCCGGCCCTCGCGCTACCGCTAATGTTGACGCAGCTTCGCCACGTCGCTCGCGGTCACGGTCGCGTTCGGATCCCCGAAATGCTGCGTCACGTAATTCGTGATCGCCGCGATTTGTTCATCGTTCAATTCATCGGCAAAGGCGGGCATCATCACGTCGGCATCTTTTGTCCGCCGATTCACCCCGTGCAAGATGACCATCGCCAAGTTGCCGGCATCGGACGCACCGACCGCGCTATTGTGGATCAACGAGGGATAGGCGAGCGGCGCCGATGCACCGACGCCTTGTCCCGTCCAGTTATGACAGCTTGCGCAGTTCCCCGCGAACAGCTGCGCGCCGTCGATGCCCGTGACGCGCGTTCCCCGCAGACGTAGGACGTCGTCGGCCGGACGTCCCCGCTCGTCGCGCGCCCGCGTTTGACCGCCCGCAACGGGCGGCACCGAGCGCAAATAGACGGCGATCGAGCGCAGATCCTCACTCGTTAGATATTGCGTGCTGTTCTCGACTACCTCGGCCATCGGGCCGGCCGCATTCGCCCGCCCCGGCACCGCACCCTTCGCCAAGTAATCGACGATATCTTGCTCGCTCCAGTTGCCAATGCCACCAGCCTTATCGGGGGTAATGTTGAAGGCGTGCCAGCCCGCTTGCGCCTCGCCCGAGAAGCGATCGTGCGAACTCAAACCCTGCGTGAAGTTGCGCGGCGTATGACATTCCTCGCAATGCGCCAGTCCCTCGACGAGATAAGCGCCACGATTCCATTGCGGGCTCTGCTTCGGATCCGGCACAAAGCGGCCTTCGCGGAAATTGAACAGATTCCAAAAGATCATGAGCCAGCGCTGATTGAACGGAAAACTGAGTTCATTGCGCGGCGGCGTATAGCGGATCGGCGGCAACGTATTCAAGTACGCGCGAATCGCAAGCAAGTCGCGCTCGGTGACGCGCGTGTATTCGGTGTAGGGGAACACCGGGTACAGGTGTTGGCCGCCCTTGCCGATACCCTGTTGCATCGCGCGTAAGAACTCGGCGTCGGTCCAGCGGCCGATACCTGTCTCCGGATCGGGCGTAATGTTCGGCGTATAGAGCGTGCCGAACGGCGTACCCATCGGTAGCCCGCCGGCGAAGGGCCGGCTCTTGTCGGCGGTATGGCAAGCGATACAGTCGCCCGCTCGCGCAAGATATTCGCCTCGCTTCGCGAGATCGGTCATCGCGGCGTCCACGGGTGCCGCTCCGTCGGCGTTCGCGCCCGAACCTCCCGGGGGGCCGCCCGCACCCGTCGTCGCCTCGCTACCGGCGCCCATCGGTGCCGAGCCGGCTGCATTCGACGGCGACGGCACGCTTGCCGTTACCGCGGCGCTGGCCACAGAGACCGCCAGCGGTGCCGATGCCCCGGCTGTCGCGACTTGGCTTGCGCCTTGTGCTTGCGCGGCGGACATCGGCAATTCGTCGGCTGCCCCGCCCTCGCCGCCCGTCGGCGCATGCCAGGCGAGGTACAACGCGAAGACCGAAAAGGCCGCGGCGAAGCCCTTCATGCGAATCGGACGGCGCCGCCTATCGCCTCCCATCGGGCGCTGGCGCAGGTCGGTCGCGTCGGAACTCAGTCGCAAATTCGTCATCGGAACTCTCGTGAAGTCGTCGGGCAATTACAGTTCATGCTTGAGCTTGTCGGCGAGCCGCAGCGCCAGCGCGGCAATCGTCAACGTGCAGTTGACCGAAGCAGCGGTGGGCATCACGCCGCTCGTGGCAAGGAATAAGTTCTGATGCTCGTGCGTCCGGCAATCCGCATCGACGACCGAATCTTGCGGATCGCTGCCCATGATCGTGGTGCCCATGATGTGGTTGTTCGGTGCGAATCGATCGTCGAACGCCACCTCGGCACCACCGAATAAATTCGCGATCTGCCCATAGAGCTCGTGCGTATGGGCCGCGCTTTTTTTAACGTAATCGTTTATCGAGTAGTAAATCTCGGGTTGCGCAATACCGAGCGCGTCCTTGTGCTCGGACGACGGCACGATCCGGTTGCCCGGCTCGGGCAAATGCTCGTGGAAACTATTGATCGTCAGCGTACGAGCGGCCCGGTCGCGGATTTGCCGATCGAGTTCCGCGCCGGTTAGGCCCTTGCCGATCAACGCCGAAGCGACTGCCATCGTCGGCACGCCGTTCGACAAGTGCAGCTTCTTCGAGGCGTAATCGGAACGGAAAGATCCATCTCGAAAATTGACGACAGACGTCATCTCCATCGGGCCGCGTCCCGGCCATAGCACTTCGTTCGCGAGGAAGCTCACGCCGGTGCCTGGGTGGTCCATCAAGTTGCGTCCGACCTGATCGGAGCCGTTACCGATCCCGTGCGGGAATTTGTCGGACGTCGACATCAACATGAGCTTCGGCGTCTCGATGCCGTTCGCCGCGAGCACGAACAGCTTGCCGGTGACGCGCGTCGTACCGCCCGACGGATCCTTATAGTGAACCGCGGTGATGAGCCCTTTGTCGTCCGCCTCGATCCGATAGACGACGGCTCGATCGATCAGCTTCGCACCGGCCTTTTCCGCTTTCTCCACGTGCATGACGCCGTTGTACATCGCGGCGATCGGGCAGATCGGCATGCAGTTGTTGTTGCCGCAGCACGTGGGGCGCGCGTCGTAGGGGCGGCTATTGCGCGCGACCGGCTCGGGCACGACCGCGAAACCGTTCGCATTGAGCACCTCGGAAAATCGCGCGTCCATATACGAGAGCGGCAACTGCGCCATCGGATAGGGCTTGGAACGCGGCGAGCCTAGGTCGATCGACACGTCGGGCCCCGATACGCCCAGTTCGACTTCCGCGGCGTAGTACCACGGCTCCAGCGCCTCATAAGGAAACGGCCAATCGCGGCCTACACCGTAAGTTGTCTTCAGCTTGAAGTCGGACGGCAGCAAGCGCCAAGCAGCCGCGGCCCAATGCCACGTCGTCCCCCCAACGAGCCGCAAATACTGCGAGTCGTACGGATAGTCGCCTTTCTGGATCAAGTATCCGTTGGGCGGCGCGTATTGCGGATGCGGCGCGTAGGGCATCGACGGATACGGCGTCGCGAAATCCGACTTGGCGGGCGAGTTGCGAAAGTTCTCGACGATCTGCCAGCGCGGCAGGCGTGGGCCGGCCTCGAGAATGAGGACCGAGGCGCCCGCCAACGCGAGCTGATGCGCGACGATACCACCCGCCACGCCCGAGCCGACGACGACAACGTCGGCGGAAGGTGTGTTTGCCATAAGCGCTTCGCCTAGTTCGTTCTTTTGCGGTATTGCATGCAGGGATCGAGATGGATAAGGCAGGCTTGCCCGCCGCGGATTCGTGCTCGTTGTGTCATGGCTTCGTCATCAGGTCATAGTTGATGCGTCAATGTATCGGCCAGCCGCAGCGCCAACGCGGCGATCGTCAGGGTGCAATTGACCGAACCGGCCGAAGGCATGACGCCGCTCGTCGCGAGGAACAGGTTCGGGTGATCGTGCGTCCGACAATCGGCATCGACCACGGAATCTTGCGGATCGGCCCCCATGATCGTCGTACCCATGATGTGGCTGTTCGGATATAAGACATCGCCGAATGTCACCTCCGTGCCGCCGAATAGATCGGCGATCTGCGCATAGCGTTCGTGCGTGTCGGCCGCGCTTTTTTTGACGTAGTCGCTGATCGAATAGGAAATCTCGGGCTGGGCAATGCCAAGCGCATCCTTATGATCGGCCGACGGCACGATACGGTTCTGAGGCTCGGGCAACTGTTCGTGAAAGCTGTTGATCGTCAGCCGGCGCGCGCCGCGCTCGCGAATCTGCCGATCCAAATCCGTGCCGATCACGCCTTTGTCGATCAATGCCTGCGTGTTGCCGATCGTCCCCTCGCCGTTCCACAGATGCAGCTTCTTCGCCGCGTACTCGGAGCGGAACGCCCCATCTCGAAAATTGACGACAGACGTCATCTCCATCGGGCCGCGTCCGGGCCAGAGCGGTTCGTTGGCCATGAAGCGGACGAGCGTGCCGAGATGGTCCATCAGATTGCGGCCCACTTGATCCGAACGATTGCCGATGCCGTTCGGAAACTTGCTCGAAGTCGACATCAACATGAGCTTCGGGGTCTCGATACCGTTCGCCGCGAGCACGAAGAGCTTGCCGGCGACGCGGGTCGTCGCGCCCTTCGGGTCTTTGTAATACACGGCCGTGATGCGGCCGTTGTCATCGGCTTCGATTCGATAGACGACGGCCTGGTCGATCAACTTCGCACCGGCCGCTTCGGCTTTGTCGGCATGGACGATGCCCGCGTACATCGCTGCGATCGGACAAATCGGCATGCAGTTATTGCTGCCGCAACAGGTGGGGCGCGCGTCGTAGGGCCGGCTGTTGCGCGCCATCGGTTCGGGCACGACCTTGAAGCCGTTGCCGTTGAGCACCTGCGAAAAGCGGGCGTCCATATACGACAGCGGCAACTGCGGCATCGGATAGGGTTTCGTACGCGGCGAACCGAGATCGATCGACAAAGCAGGCCCGGACACGCCGAGTTCGGTCTCGGCCGCGTCATACCAGGGCGCGAGCGTTTCGTAGGGAAACGGCCAATCGCGGCCCACACCGTAGGTCGTCTTCAGTTTGAAGTCGGAGGGCAGCAAGCGCCAAGCAGCCGCAGCCCAATGCCACGTCGTCCCGCCCACGAGCCGCAGATATTGCACGTTGTAGAGCGTGGGCCCCTTCTGAATCAGGTATTGGTTGGCCGGCGAATACTCCGGATGCGGCGCATACGGCATCGACGGATACGGCGCGGCGAAGTCGCCCTTGGCCGGCGAGTTGCGAAAGTTGCGCAGGATCTGCCATCGCGCGAAGCGCGGACCCGCCTCGAGCATGGTCACGGAGACACCTGCCGATGCAAGCCGATGCGCGACGAGTCCTCCCGCCACGCCCGAACCGACGATTACAACGTCGGCCGAAGTGTTGTTTCCCATGACGCTTCGCCTTCTCGGTTCTCAAGCAGTGCCGCACGGGGTTGGCAAGCGAGCGCGGGCTCGTCGCCGCGCCGCGTCTCGGATGTCGGCGTCAAACGCCGGCCGGTTTCTGCGTCCAGTAGAACGGCACGTCCCGGCAATACGAGGGAATCGTAAGCACGTCGTTCACCGGATCGAACATCAGCGCATGTTCGTAAGCCACCACTTGGACGGTCGGCATCTGGCCGACGAGCCCGAGATACCAGGCACGGACGATATTGACGACGGCCTTGGCCAAGACGGGATCTTGGCTTTGAAGCACGGGCACCACTTGGTCGCTCGGCACGCCGGCATGAGTCTTGAGCCACGTGTTCAGCGCGGCGACATTGGAGACGAAGGCGCTGTCGGATTTGGACAGGGCGTTGTAGATGCGCGAGGCGAGCGTGGCATCGAGAGTCGCGCGCCCCGTCAATTGCTTGGTCAGCGCAGTGAAAGCATCGAGACCGCCGCCGGCCGGAGGGGCGAACGCAAACGCGCTCGAAAACGTGAACGGTAGCCCGACGGCCGCCGTGAAGGCGAGCGCTACGGCCGACGCACCGGCGCTCAGCAGAAAATGTCTGCGAGCGGCAGCCGGCTGCGGCTCGCTGGTTCGAGCATCTCTCATATGGGCTCCAGCATGGTGTCCATGACACCGCCGGCCTTGGCCGACGGTCCTCGCCCCCGATCTCGGTCTTTTCGTGCCGCCCTAGCCGTAGCGGTCTTTCTTATCAGTAGTAACCCTCAGGTTTCACCCATTGGCTGCGACTATAGCCGCGTCGCAGTATTTAGACAATCGGCATACGCAAATGGATAGGTATCGCAAGAACGATGAAAACGATCTTGTCCGGAATAGCAGGGGCGGCGAGAAAGGGCCCGGACCGAGGCGCCCCATCCGGCCGCCTAGGACCGCGTCACCGCGCGCGCATTAGCCGGCCGCGCCCTCGTACGCTTGGCGCAACCGTTCTATTTCGAGTTTGCACATACGGGTCATCGCGTGCATCACCCGCCCCGCGCGCTCGCGGTCGTCGTCGCGCAACATCTCGTCGACCACCGCCGGCATCACTTGCCAAGTCACGCCGAATCGATCCCTCAGCCAGCCACATTGAAGCCATTCGCCACCCTCCCCAAGCCTCATCCAGAGCGCGTCCACTTCGTCTTGCGTCCGACAATGAATCGAGCACGACATCGTAGGAGAAAACGGAAATTGCGGGCTCGGGCCACCGTTCAAGGCGATGAACGTCTGTCCGTCGAGTTCGAACGTCACGCTCATGACGCGGCGTTTTTCGCCGCGCCCCGAGTCCGAGCCCGAGTTCGGGTAGTGGACGACATCGACGATCCGAGATCGCTCGAATGCCGACGTATAGAACGCCGCCGCTTGTTCTGCCTGATCTTCGAACCAAAGAAACGGCGTGTTTTTCCGCATGGCGTCTCCTTTTTGTTTTCCCGTTTTCGCCTGCGCACAAATCGCGCACGCGAGCGACAGCCGCCGTCACTCGGCAGCATCCGGTAGCGGCGCCGGGCATCGCTGTAAAAACGCGCCTGCATCTGTCACATTTACACCGCGCAAAACGGGCGAATGTTCCATCAAGACTAGTCGATGACGGGTCCCGATGCCCGTGCAACACCTCATGCCGGCATCGCTCGACGCGCGCATACTTAACGCCATCGACGCCTTCCGTTCGTCGTACGCGGACCCCGCTCGGGGAACGGCGGCATGCATCGTGCTTCCCGCTTTCTCGCGCGCTCATGCCTGCCGCCCTCCCGGCGGCAAGCCCGCGCCGGCGCGCGGGTCATCGAGCGCCGCCTGACAACGCGATGCGATCGCACGTGGAACGTGCATCCACATCGCCGACGAACTGGAACGGACCGATGGAACACCGTCTCGCGTATGCGCCGCGTATTTATTTTGTTCATCCCCTGCTCGTCGGGCCGCTCGAGGCTTGGCCCGTCCACTGCGAGCGAGCGGCAACGCTAGGTTTCGACCACATATTGATCGGCTCGCCCTTCGCCACGGGGCAAGCCGGGAACCTACAGCTCGTCGCCGATTACGCCCGCTTGCATCCGAGCTTTCGCGCGTCGGGCAACGCCGACGAAGGCCTGCATCGACTTGCGGAACAAGCGCATGCCGCCGGCCTGTCGCTGCTGATCGACCTCGTCCTCGATCGCGTCGCGGCCGACGGCGAACTGCCGCGCGCCCATCCGGCATGGTTTCATCCGTACGAGCCGGCACGCGTGCGGCTCGATCCGCGGCACTCGGCGCACGAAGACAATGCGGCTTATGCCAACTTCGGCGATCCGCATGCGGCCGAGCAATTGGGTGCCTGGTGGAGCAAGCGGCTCGCGGCGTTGACGGATGCGGGCGTCGACGGCTTTCGCTTCGACTCGCCGCATCGCGTACCCGTCGACGTCTGGCTCGAGCTGCGCGCGGCCGTGCACACACACCGCGAGTCCGTGCGCATGCTCGCTTCCACGCCGGGACTCTCGCGCGGCGACCTCGCCGCGCTCGCTCGCGCGCGCTTCGATAGCGTCTTTTCTTCGATACGCTGGTGGGACTTCCGCGAGGATTGGCTCGGCGACGAGCATGCGGCACTCGCACGCGTGGGTGCACCGATCGCGTTCCCGGAGGCGCCGTACGGCCCTCGTCTCGTAAGCGAAATCTCTCACGCCGCCGATGCAACTGCGATCGAACGCGCCTACCGCCGCGCGATTGCGACGAGCGCTTCACTCGGTACCGGGTGGCTCATGCCGATGGGCTTCGAATATGGGATCGCCGAACCGCTCTCCTACGTCGCCACGGCCGGCAGCGTCGATCGATATCGCCAAGCGTGCGCTGGCGCGCGTTTCGATTTGAGCGATACCGTCAAGCAAACCAATGCGCTCCGTCAGCAAACGCCGCTGCTCTCGACGGTCGGCGAACTGCGGCAACTGTCGGCGGCCGGCGCCAACGTCGCGGCCGTCGTACGCGCCGAGTCCCCCGACCTGCGCGAAGCCCGCGAGGCTGTGCTGCTGATCGCGAATCCCGATTTGAGCCGCTCCGCGTTCGTCGAGCCCGCGCGTTTTCTCGACGGCGTACCGGGCAGCTTCATGGCGTTCAAGCCGCTCGCGAGCCCTTGCACGGAAGAAGCCGAGCCGCTAACGCCCTTCACGCTCGCGCCGGGCGAGGTGCTCGTCTATCGCGCGCAGCCTTGCCCGAACATCGCGGTACGACGCGCGACCAAGCGCGGCTCGGTGGCGTCGGCCACGGAGGCGATCGCGGCGCCGCGCATCGCGATCGAGAGCGTGACGCCCAGCGTCGATGCAGGACGTTTCGTCGCCAAACGGATCGTCGGCGAGGAGATCGACGTCGGCGCGGCGATTTTCGCCGAAGGGCACGACAAGATCGCGGCGGCCGTCATTTGGCGCGCGACCGACGAAACGGCTTGGCGCGAAGCCCCCATGCATCCGGTCGAGCCGGCCGGGCTCGACCTCTGGCGCGCCCGGATTACGCTCACGCGCGTGGGACGCTACGAGTTCACCGTCGTTGCGTGGCGCGACGATTTCGCCTCGCTCGTCGATCACATTCGCAAGAAGCTCGATGCCAATCAATCGGTGGAGCTCGAACTCGAAGAAGCGCGGCATCTGCTCGCCCGCGTGCTGGCCGAAGCCGAAACCGCCGACGAGACCGGCGCGCAGCAGCAGATTCACCAGGACCATCGCGAATACGCCGCACAGCGCTCGGCCATCGCCGAACTGAAGGAAATCGCGAAGCGCTTCTCGCACGCAAGCCACGCCGCACGCCTCGATGCAGTGCTCTCGCCGCAGACGGCACAGGTCGTCGCAAAGGCTCGGCATCGTCCGTTCCTCTCGCGCGACACGACCATCTATCGCATCGACGCCGAGCGCGCCGCGGCGCGCTTCGCCAGCTGGTATGAGATCTTCCCGCGGTCGATGAGCGGCGACGGTTCGCGCCACGGCACGTTCGACGATGTCATTGCCCAAATGCCGCGCATCCGGGATATGGGCTTCGACGTCCTCTACTTCCCGCCGATCCATCCCATCGGCAAGATCAATCGCAAGGGGCGCAACAACACGCTCAATGCGCAACCGGGCGACGTAGGCAGCCCGTATGCGATCGGCAGCGACGAGGGCGGTCACACGGCCGTGCATCCCGAGCTCGGCACGCTCGACGATTTCAAGCGCATGCTCGCCGCCGCGCATACACACGGGCTCGAGATCGCGCTCGACTTCGCCATCCAATGCGCGCCCGATCATCCATGGCTGACCGAGCACGCGACGTGGTTCGCCTGGCGCCCCGATGGGACGCTACGCTACGCCGAGAATCCGCCGAAGAAGTATCAGGACATCGTCAATCCCGAGTTCTATGCGCACGATGCGAAGCCGGCGCTGTGGATCGCGCTGCGCGACATCATCGCCTTCTGGGTCGACGCCGGCGTGCGAATCTTCCGCGTCGACAATCCGCACACGAAGCCGCTGCCGTTTTGGGAGTGGATGATCGGCGATATCCGCTCGCGCGAGCCCAACGTCATCTTTCTCTCGGAGGCATTCACACGCCCTCGATTGATGTATCGCCTCGCGAAGCTCGGCTTTTCGCAGTCCTACACGTACTTCACCTGGCGCGAATCGAAACGCGACTTCACCGAGTACTTGACCGAGCTCACGCAAACGAACGTCCGCGAATTTTTCCGGCCCAACTTTTTCGTCAATACGCCCGACATCAACCCCCGTCACCTGCAATCGCAAGGCCGCGTGGGTTTCATGATTCGCGCGGCCCTGGCGGCGACGCTGTCGGGGCTCTGGGGCGTGTATAGCGGCTTCGAACTTTGCGAATCGGCCGCGCTGCCGGGCAGCGAGGAGTACCTCGATTCCGAGAAGTACCAGCTACGCGCATGGGATTGGAATCGGCCCGGCAATATCGTCGATGTCGTCACGACGCTCAACCGCATTCGCCGCGCGAACCCGGCGCTGCATTCGCATCTCGGTCTCACGTTCCTGACCGCGCACAACGACCGGATTCTTTTCTTCGAAAAGGCCACGCCCGCGCGCGAAAACGTCGTGCTCGTCGCCATCAGTCTCGATCCGTTCGGGCCGCAAGAGGCCGATCTCGAACTGCCGTCGCATTTGTTCGAACACTGGCGCATGCAGGAATGGGATGCACTCGCCGTCACCGATCTCGTCACGGGCCAACGACTCGAATGGAAGGGGCTACGTCAGCACGTGAGGATCGAACCCGATACCCGGCCCTTCGCCATTTGGCGAGTGGCGCCCGCCGCAGGCTTGCCGCACGACGAACGCGCTCATGCCTCAGCGCACCGGCCCGGCCCGCAAAGCCGCCTCGGCCATGGCAACCACGGCGCCTCGGAGAGCAATCATGAAGCGTGAAGACCAATCTTTGGATACCGCCCTGGCGGAATCGGAATCGGGCGCGCGCGCCCGCGCCTCGCGCAAGGCAGCCAACTCGCCGCTATCGGACGATCCGCTCTGGTACAAGGACGCGATCATCTACCAAGTGCACGTGAAGTCGTTTTTCGATGCGAACAACGATGGCGTCGGCGACTTTCCGGGCCTCATCGCAAAGCTCGATTACATCGCGGAACTCGGCGTCAACACGATTTGGCTGCTGCCGTTCTATCCTTCGCCTCGCCGCGACGACGGCTACGACATCGCCGACTATCGCAACGTGCACCCGGACTACGGCACGCTCGCGGATCTGCGCCGCTTCATCCAAGGCGCGCATGCGCGCGGGATGCGCGTGGTCACCGAGCTCGTCATCAATCACACGTCGGACCAGCACCCGTGGTTTCAACGCGCCCGCCGCGCAAAACCGGGCTCGAATCATCGCAACTACTACGTGTGGTCCGACACGGACAAGAAGTACGACGGCACGCGCATCATCTTCATCGACACCGAGCCGTCGAACTGGACGCACGATCCCGTGGCCGGTGCCTACTACTGGCATCGCTTCTACTCGCACCAGCCGGATCTGAACTTCGACAATCCGGCGGTCTTGCGCGAAGTGCTGCAAGTCATGCGCTTTTGGCTGGACATGGGAATCGACGGATTGCGGCTCGACGCGGTGCCGTACCTCGTCGAACGCGAAGGCACGAGTAACGAGAACTTGCCGGAAACGCACGCGATCTTAAAGCGCATCCGCGCGACGATCGACGCCGAGTATCCGAACCGCATGCTGCTCGCCGAAGCCAATCAATGGCCGGAGGATGTGCAAGAGTATTTCGGTCAGGAAGACGAATGCCACATGGCGTTCCACTTCCCGCTCATGCCCCGCATTTATATGGCGATCGCAAGCGAGGACCGCTTCCCGATCACCGACATCATGCGGCAAACGCCGGAGCTTCCGCCCTCGTGCCAATGGGCGATCTTTCTGCGCAATCACGATGAGCTCACGCTCGAGATGGTGACCGATTCCGAGCGCGACTATTTGTGGAACACCTACGCAAGCGACCGGCGCGCAAGGCTCAACCTGGGCATTCGCCGCCGTCTCGCCCCCTTGATGGAGCGCGATCGGCGCCGTATCGAACTCATCAATTCGTTGTTGCTCTCGATGCCGGGCACCCCCGTCATCTACTACGGCGACGAACTTGGGATGGGCGACAACATCCACCTGGGCGATCGCGACGGTGTGCGCACGCCGATGCAATGGTCGTCGGACCGCAACGGCGGTTTCTCGCGGGCCGACCCCGAGCAGCTCGTCTTGCCTCCCGTCATGGGCACGCTATACGGTTTCGATGCGATCAACGTCGAAGCGCAAACGCGCGACCCGCACTCGCTGCTCAATTGGACCCGCCGCATGCTCGCGACGCGCCGCTCCAAGCACGCGTTCGGCCGCGGCACGATCCGCTTCCTGCGCCCGTCGAATCGGAAGATCCTCGCGTATCTACGTGAAATGGAAGGCGAAGCGCCGATCCTTTGCGTCGCCAACTTGTCGCGTGCGCCGCAAGCGGTCGAACTCGATCTGTCCGAATTCGCGGGCCGCGTGCCGGTGGAAATGACGGCCGATTCGGTCTTCCCGGCGATCGGACAACTGACGTACCTGCTGACGTTCCCTCCGTACGGATTCCTCTGGTTCTTGCTCTGCAATCGCGAAGACCGGCCAAGCTGGGCGCAGCCGGGCTCCGAGCAGCTACCGGAGTTCGTGACGCTTGTGTTGCGTACCGGCCAAACGGGGCCCACCCCCGAAAACGTGCGGCTGCTGGAGTCGGAGGTGCTGCCCTCGTATCTGAGCCGTCGCCGCTGGTTCGCCTCGAAGGATCAAAAACTCCATTCGGTACGCTTGGCCGCGCTGACGACCGTTCCCGACGCCGGCTTCGCCTTCACCGAAATCGAAGCCGACGTGGGACGCCACACCGAGCGCTACGTCCTGCCGCTCGCGATCTCGTGGGGTACCGACACCACGGTGCCGCTTTTCATGCAATTGGCGCTGGCGCGCGTGCGGCGCGGGCGCAATATCGGCCACTTGACCGATGCGTTCTCCCTGCCGCTATTCGCGCATGCCGTGCTCCACAATCTGCGCGAACAAGCCGTCATCCCCACCGTGCAAAAGAGCGAGATTCGCTTCGTGCCGACGGCGCGCTTCAGTGAACTCGACGATCTCGGCGACACCCCGGAAATCCGCTGGATCTCCGCGGAGCAAAGCAATAGCTCGCTCATCATCGCCGAGCGCGCGGTGCTCAAGCTCGTGCGCCGGCTGATCGGCGGCGTGCACCCCGAAGCGGAAATGAGCCGGCACCTCACGGAAATCGGCTACGCGAACACGGCCCCGCTGTTCGGCGAGGTGGTGCGCGTCGATCCGCAAGGCGTCCCGCATACGCTATCCCTGCTGCAAGGTTTCATCGAAAACCAGGGCGATGCGTGGAATTGGGCACTGGACTATCTACGCCGCGTCATCGACGAACTGGCCCTCACGCCCGAAACCGAAGAACCGGATGCGGAGAAGTTCCAAGGCTACCGGGCCCTCACGGGGATGATCGGCCGGCGGCTCGGCGAATTGCATGCGGCGCTGGCCGCGCCGTGCGACGACCCTGCGTTCGTGCCCGAGAAGGCCACGCGCGCCGACGTGCGCAGTTGGGTGGAAGGTGCGCGCACGATGCTCGAACATGCGCTGGACGTCCTCGCGACCGAAGTCGCGAAGACTGATTCGTCGATCGACGAGGCGACGCGCGGGCTCGCCCAAGCGCTCATCGATCGGCGCGCAGCGCTGATTCAGGCGCTGGAGGCTCATGTCCCGCATCAGCTCGATGCGCTGCGTATTCGCGTGCATGGCGATTTCCACTTGGGTCAGGTGCTGGTCGCCCAGAGCGACGTCTATCTGATCGACTTCGAAGGCGAGCCGGCCCGTCCCTTGGACGAACGGCGCATGAAGCGCAGCCCGCTTGTAGACGTCGCGGGCATGCTGCGCTCGCTCTCCTATGCAAGCGCGGCGGCCCAACCCGCGTCAGAGAACGCGCCTACGCTGACGGCGGATCGCAAGCGCGCGCTGTTCGATCGGTTCCGCGAGGAAGGCCAGCAAAGTTTCCTCGACGGTTATCGCGAAGCGGTCGGCCATGCGGTGCACCCGCTCGTCTCGCCCGAGGCCGAAGGCGTTTTGCTCGACTTGTTTTTGATCGAGAAGGCGGCCTACGAAGTCCGCTACGAGGCCGCGAACCGTCCTACCTGGCTCGGGCTGCCCCTACGAGGCCTTGCGGTGCTCGCATCGCGGCTGCTCGGCGAAGCGGATAGCGGCGGCTCGGCCCCCGCACCCGCGCAAACGTGAGTCTTGGTGAAATGGGTTCCATGAACGATCAACCTTCACGCGTGAGCGAGATCGCCGATCGCGATCCGGCGGTGGGTATGCACCCCGTCGATATCGATGCGCTCGTCGACGGCCGCCACCCCGATCCCTGCTCGCAACTGGGTCCACACCGCACGACGGCAGGTCATTCCGTCCGTGCGCTCTTGCCCGGCGCTTCGAGCGTCGCCGTCATCTCGCGCGCGAGCGGCGAGTGCATCGGCAAGCTTGCTCAAATCGATGCTCGCGGGCTCTTCGCCGGGCTCGTTGCGCGCGACGAACCCTATCGTCTTCGCATCGATTGGCACGGCGTGGAGCAAGAAGTCGAGGACACCTATTCGTTCGGCGCCGTGTTGTCGGAGGAGGCGCTCTCGCGTCTCGCGCGCGCCGATCCGTATGCCGTGCTCGATTGTCTCGGGTCGCGGCCCTGCACGCAGGGCGACGTCCCGGGCGTACGCTTCGCCGTCTGGGCGCCGAACGCTCGCCGCGTATCGATTGTCGGCGACTTCAACGCGTGGGACGGCCGCCGCCATCCGATGCGGCTGCGCCATGTCGCGGGCGTCTGGGAGCTGTTCATCCCGCGGCTCGCGGCGGGTACGCGCTACAAGTACGAGATCGTCGCACGCGAAGGGCACACGTTGCCGCTCAAAGCCGATCCGTGCGCACTGCAAACGGAGCACACCCCGGCGACGGCATCGATCGTGGCCGATTGGCATGAGATCGAGCAATTCGCATGGACCGACGGCGCATGGATCGCCAATCGCGGGGCGCTGCAAAACGCCCGCGCGCCGATCGCGATCTACGAGGTCCACGCCGAATCTTGGCTCCGCATCGAAGAAGACGGCCGCCGCGGTCTCGATTGGTATGAACTAGCCGATCGCCTCATTCCGTACGCGTTGGGCATGGGCTTTACGCACGTCGAGTTCTTGCCGATCGCCGAGCATCCGTTCGGCGGATCGTGGGGATACCAACCGCTGTCGCCGTTCGCGCCGTCCGCGCGTTTCGGTCCGCCGCAGGGGTTCGCGCATTTCGTCAATCGCGCGCACGAAGCGGGGCTCGGCGTTATCTTGGACTGGGTCAGCGCGCACTTCCCCAACGATGCCCACGGGCTCATCCAATTCGACGGCACGCCGCTATACGAGCATGCGGATCCACGCGAGGGCTATCACCAAGACTGGAACACGATGATCTACAACCTCGGCCGCAACGAGGTCAGCGCGTTCCTAGTCGCGTCGGCGCTTGCGTGGCTGTTGCGGTATCACGTGGACGGACTGCGGGTCGATGCCGTCGCATCGATGCTTTATCGCGATTACTCGCGCGCGGAAGGGCAATGGGTGCCCAACATCTACGGCGGCCGCGAAAACCTCGAATCGATTGCGTTCCTGAAGCGCGTCAATCATGAAGTCAAATACGCGCCCGGGGTGCCCGGCGCGATCACCATCGCCGAAGAATCGACTGCATGGCCCGGCGTCACGGCGCGCCCGGAAGACGGCGGTCTCGGCTTCGACTTCAAATGGAACATGGGTTGGATGCACGACACGCTGCATTACATGCACGAGGACCCGGTGTACCGCCGCTATCACCATCACAACATGACGTTCGGGATGGTCTATGCGTACTCCGAACGCTTCGTGCTGCCGCTTTCGCACGACGAGGTCGTGCACGGCAAGGGCTCGTTGCTCGGCAAAATGCCCGGCGATCGCTGGCAGCAATTCGCCAATTTGCGGGCGTACTTCGCTTTCATGTGGACGCACCCCGGCAAAAAGCTGCTGTTCATGGGCGGCGAACTTGCGCAATACGCAGAATTCAATCACGACGCCTCGCCGCATTGGCATCTGATCGACGATCCGATGCACCACGGCGTGCAATCGCTCGTGCGCGACCTGAACCGGCTCTATGGCGCCGAGCCGGCCCTGCATGCGCTCGATGCGGAGCCCGGCGGGTTCGAGTGGCTCGTCGGCGACGATAGCGCAAACAGCGTATTCGCCTATCGCCGCTGCGACGGGGCGGGGCGCGAAGTGGCGGTCGTCTGCAATTTCACGCCGGTACCGCGCCACGCCTACCGTATCGGCATGCAGCGCCCCGGCTGGTGGAGGGAAGTGCTGAACACCGATGCCGCGGCTTACGGCGGGTCGAACGTGGGCAACAACGGCGGTGTCGTCACCGAGGAAGTGGGAAGCCACGGGAAACCGCAATCGGTCGTGCTCACGCTGCCGCCGCTCGCCACGATCGTGTTGCGCGCGGAGTGAACGCGAGCGTGACGACATCGCTGCGCCGGGCGATTGCCGGCGACGCGCATCGACAAAAACGGATCAGAAGGACGCGGCATGGCGAATTCGTTACCTGATCGACTCGAGCCCGGCGCACCGTATCCGCTCGGTGCGACGTGGGACGGTCTGGGCGTCAATTTCGCCGTGTTCTCGGCCAACGCGCAGCAGATCGACTTGTGCTTGTTCGATCCGGCGGGCCACAAGGAGCTCGCGCGCCTGCCGCTGCCCGAATGTACCGATGAGATCTGGCACGGCTACTTGCCTGGCGCGCATCCGGGCACCGTCTACGGATTACGCGCGCACGGTCCTTACCAGCCGCAGTACGGCCATCGATTCAATCCCGCGAAGTTATTGATCGATCCGTACGCGAAGAAGCTCACGGGGCCCTTCCGCTGGGCCGATGCGCTATTCGGCTACCGCGTGCATTCGAGCCGTCACGATCTGTCGCTCGACAAGCGCGACTCCGCGCCGGCCGTACCGAAATGCGTCGTCATCGACGAAGCGTTCGACTGGTCGCGCGACGTACGCCCCGATGTGCCGTGGTCGGAAACCGTTATTTACGAAGCACACCTGCGCGGCGTATCGATGCTGAACGCCGACATCCGTCAGCACGATCGCGGTACGTTCGCCGCGTTGGCGTCGCCGCGCTTCATCGACCATCTGCATGAACTCGGCATCACGGCGATCGAATTGCTTCCGGTCCACGCGTTCCTCGACGAGCGATTTTTGCTCGAACGCGATTTGACGAACTACTGGGGTTACAACACGGCCGCTTTTTTCGCCCCTCATCCGTCGTACCTGTCTACGCGGCGTTTGAACGAGATGCGCATCGCGGTGCGGCAACTACATGCGTCCGGCATCGAAGTCATTCTCGACGTGGTCTACAACCACACGTGCGAAGGCAACGAGCTCGGACCGACCGTCTCCTGGCGCGGGCTCGACAATGCAAGCTACTACCGGCTCATTCCCGGCGACGAACGGCACTACATCAACGACACGGGCTGCGGCAATACGCTAAACCTTTCGCATCCGCGCGTGCTGCAAATGGTCATCGATTCGCTGCGGTATTGGGTCAACGCGTTTCACATCGACGGATTCCGCTTCGACCTCGGCGTCACGTTAGGGCGAGAGGGGACCGGTTTCGATCCGGGCTCGGGCTTTTTCGACGTCATTCGGCAAGACCCGGTGCTATCGCAGCGCAAGCTGATTTCCGAGCCGTGGGATGTCGGCCCGGGCGGGTATCAAGTGGGACGTCATCCGCCGGGCTTCGCGGAATGGAACGACAAGTTCCGCGATTGCGTGCGGCGGTTTTGGCGCGGCGACACGGGGATGCGTGCCGAACTTGCCGCGCGCATCGCCGGCTCGGCCGAACTGTTCAACCATCGCTTCCGGCGCCCTTGGGCATCGATCAATTACGTGGCCTCCCACGACGGCTTCACGCTCGCCGACGTCGTTTCCTACGAGCACAAGCACAACGAGATGAACGGCGAAAACAACGCCGACGGCCACAACGAAAATTGCAGTGCGAACTGGGGCGTGGAAGGCCCGACCGACAGCGCGGAGATCGCAGCGATACGCGCTCGGGTCGCACGCTCGATGCTTGCGAGTGTGTTCACGTCGCTCGGTACGCCGATGCTTGCGGCCGGCGACGAATTCGGACGCAGCCAGCGAGGCAACAACAACGCGTATTGCCAAGACAACGAACTGTCCTGGCTCGACTGGACGAGTGCCGATTCGAAGGAAGGCCGGGCGTTGATTGCCTTCACCGCGCGTCTGATCGCGCTGCGCCGGCAACATCCGCTGCTGCGCGATACGCGCTTTCTACGCGGCGATACCGACGTCTTGCCCGGCGTGAAGGACGTCGGCTGGTTCGACGAACACGGCGAACCGCTGACGGACGCGGCATGGCAAGCGCCCGACGCACGCGCGCTCACATTGCGCCGCGCAGGCTTGAACCTCGATGGACACACCGAGGTTTTGCTGCTCATGCACAACGGCTCGTATGAGGAACTCACATTCGTCGTACCGGGGCCGGAGCTGGAATGGATTGTGCTCGCGAACAGCACTGACCCCGAAGTTGCAGAGCATGCGCTCGACGGCGGGCAAGTACGGGTCGACGCTCATGGGTTCGTCCTGCTCGCCGCCAAACCGCCGCGAACGAACGGGGCAGCGCCGTCCCAGGACGCCTCTGCCGCGTAAGCGACGTGGGCCCCGCCTTCTCGATCAAGGAGCCGCTGTGATGTCTGATGACAGATCCGATTCGCACGATCGCCGCGCGCATCGGCTGACGTTCGGCGCCGAGTTGATTCGCGCCGGCGCGAACGAAGCGCCGCGCACGCAATTTCGGCTTTGGGCGCCGTCTCGCGCCGCCGTACGCGTCGAATTCGAATATGAGGGAAAAGCGAGTGTCGTCGACATGACCCCGGCCGGTGACGGGTGGTTCGAAGGACAAGCCGAATGCGGCGCCGGCACGCGCTACCGATACCGGCTAGACGGTGACTTGGCCGTCCCGGATCCCGCCTCACGCTTTCAGCCCGACGACGTGCACGGGCCGAGCGAGGTGGTCGATCCGCACGCGTATCGCTGGCAGCAGAGTCAGTGGCGCGGCCGGGCTTGGGAAGAGATGGTCATATACGAATTGCACGTCGGTGCGTTGGGAGGTTATGCGAACGTCGCGCGGCGCCTGCCGCACATCGCGCAGCTAGGTGCGACGGCCATCGAATTGATGCCGCTGAACGATTTTTCGGGTCGACGCAACTGGGGCTACGACGGCGTGCTGCCGTATGCGCCCGATTCGGCCTATGGGCGCCCCGAGGATTTGAAGTCGCTGATCGATCGCGCACACGAATTGGGGCTAGCCGTTCTGATCGATGTCGTCTACAACCACTTCGGACCGGACGGTAACTACCTAGCGCAATATGCGAAAGCGTTTTTCCGCGACGACGTCAAGACGCCGTGGGGTCCCGCGATCGATTTTCGTCGGATGCAAGTGCGTGAATTCTTCTTTCAGAACGCACTGTACTGGTTGCATGAGTACCAATTCGACGGCCTGCGAATCGACGCAGTCCACGCAATCGGCGACGACGGTTGGCTGCGCGAACTCTCCGAGCGTGTGCGCAGATCGACGGAGCCGGGAAGACATATCCATCTCGTGCTCGAAAACGAGCACAACACGGCGAGTCTGTTGCAGACGCACTTCGACGCACAATGGAACGACGACGCGCACAACACGCTGCATGTGCTGCTCACGGGCGAACACGAAGGCTATTACCGCGCCTATTGCGAGCGCCCTATCGCCAAACTCGCGCGCGTGCTCTCGGAGGGCTTCGTTTATCAAGGCGATCCGTCGCCGATCCATGACGGCGCTCCACGCGGCGAACCCAGTGCGGACCTGCCGCCTACGGCGTTCGTCATGTTTTTGCAAAACCACGATCAAATCGGCAATCGCGCGTTCGGCGAACGCCTGCGTACGCTGTGCGCACCGCAGGCGCTGCTCGCCGCGACGGGGCTTGTTTTGCTGTCGCCGCAGATTCCGTTGCTATTCATGGAGGAAGAATTCGGCTCCACGCAGCCATTCCTCTACTTCACCGATTACGCCGGGGAACTTGCCGAGGCCGTGCGCGATGGCCGGCGCCGCGAATTCGCGAAGTTCTCGGCCTTCACGGATCCCGAGCGCCGCGCGCGCATTCCCGATCCCAACGCCGTTCAAACGTTCGCACTGTCGTCGCCGCCCACCGAAGAGGAGCCGAGCACGGCGCGCGGCGAGCGCGAAGCGTGGCTCCACTTCTATCGCTCGGCGCTGGCCGTGCGCGCGAAGCTCATTGCGCCTCGGCTTAAGGGCGCTCGCTCGCTCGGCGTGACGCTGTTGCGCACGACGGTCGGCCATGACGCCAACGCGCTGCTCACGCGCTGGCGGCTAGCGGACGGCGAGACGCTGACCATCGCGCTGAACCTATCTTCCGACACGCTGCCTTTCGACCAACGGCCCGACGGCCGAGTCATCTTCGAAACGCCGCCGCGCGCACGCGATAGCGTCGACGTCTACCGCCTGCCGGGCTATTCGTGTCTCGCTTGGCTGACGGGTGACGTCAACGCGTTCGCGCTATCGCACGACACGCGGCCGCCGATGCCCGGAGGGAACACTCCATGAGCGGACCCGCAACGACCCCGCTCGGCAAGGATGCGATCGAACGGATCGCCGCGCGTGCCGGCTTCGAGGTGCATTGGGAAGATGCGAACAAGCGCACGCACCGGGTGAAGCCGGAAACGCTGGCGACGCTATTGGATGCGCTCGGGCTGCCCTGCGCGACGGCGGACGACGCCCGGCAAACGCTCGCGATGCTCGATGCGCAGCGCGCGGCGCAAACGCTCCCGCCGCTTCTGACGGCGGAGTGCCATCGCGCGACGGCGCTGCCCGTCGCATCGGATCGAACGGGCGCCGCCTATCGAATCGAGCTCGAGAGTGGCGGCACCGTGGAAGGACGTTTGGGTGCGCCCAAGGGCGAATCGGCGCTGCTCGCCCCGATCGCCGAGGCCGGCTATCACACGCTGGAATTGGGCGATCAACGCATTCGTCTCGCCGTCGCCCCGCCGCGCTGCTACACGGTGCAAGACGCCTGTCGCGACGCCGCGGCCGCTGCGAACGGCAGGCCGCCGCGGCGTAGCGATGCCGACGCGCCGCGCGCCGCGTCGATTTGGGGCATCGGCGCGCAACTTTATGGACTGCGCCGCTCAGGCGACGGCGGCATCGGCGACTTCACGGCACTAGCTCAGTTCGCAAGAAGCATTGCAACGCGAGGCGCGGACGCACTGGCGATCAGCCCCACGCACGCCATGTTCAGCGCGGCGCCGGACAAATTCAGCCCTTACGCGCCCTCGTCCCGCTTGTTTTTGAACGTCGGCCATATCGATCCGGCGGCGGCGTTGGGCAGGCAAGCCTTCGAAGCGGCGCTGGACGCGGTATCCGCAAGCGGTACGGCCTCCGCCCATCGGCAATGGGATGCGCTCGAAGCGTTGCCGCTCATCGATTGGCCCGGTGCATTGCAACTGCGGCTTGCAGTACTGCGCGCGCTATACGAGCGGTTTTGCGAGCACGAGCGCGCAGGCGCCACGCCGCTCGCGCGCGAGTTCGAGGCATTTTGTGCGCTTGGCGGGCGTCCGCTCGAGGACCACGCGCGGTTCGAGGCGATCGACGCGATCCAACGCGGCACGCAGGGCATCGGCCACTGGCGCGATTGGCCTGTAGCGCTCAACGACCCGCGCCGCCCCGAGGTCGACGTCTTCGCGCGCGAACACCGCCACGAAGTCGATTTCCACTTGTTCTTGCAGTGGCTCGCCGCCAAGGGAATAGGCGATGCGCAACGCGCGGCCCGCGAAGCCGGCATGGCGATCGGTCTCGTGGCGGATCTCGCCGTCGGTTGCGACGGCGCCGGCAGCCACGCATGGTCGTATCCGGACGACATGCTGCGCGCCGTTTCCGTCGGCGCCCCGCCCGATCTGTTCAACCAAGCCGGTCAAGCGTGGGGCCTCACGACGTTCTCCCCGCGCGCCATGCGCCTGCAAGGCTTCAGCGCGTTCATCGACATGCTGCGCGCGACGTTCGCTCACGGCGGAGGCTTGCGCATCGACCACGTGTTGGGCCTGCAACGTCTGTGGCTCGTGCCGGAAGGCGCCAGCGCGGCCGACGGCGCCTATCTGCGCTATCCGATGACCGATCTGCTGCGGCTCATCGCGCTCGAATCGATGCGCCATCGCGCGATTGTCGTCGGCGAAGACCTCGGCACCGTGCCCGAAGGGTTCCGGGAGCGCCTCGCGCGCCACGGCTTGCTGGGTATCAGCGTGCTGTGGTTCGAGCGTAGCGAAGACGGCGGCAGCTTCAAGCGTCCCGAGCGATGGAGCCGCACCTCGCTCGCGACGACCACGACGCACGACCTGCCCACCGTCGCCGGCTGGTGGAGCGGCCATGACATCGTCTGGCGCGACCGGATCGGCCAGACCGCGGCGCGCGCCGACGGCCGCGATCCCGTTGCATTGGCCAACGCCGAGCGCGCAGCGGACCGCCACGCGTTGTGGCGCGCGTTCCAGCAAGCGGGCGTCGCGGCGTCCGAGGTAGGTGCGCCGCCGAAAGACCAGGCGCCCGTGGACGAAGCGCTCGCTTTCGTCGCCGCGACACCGGCGCCGCTCGCCCTGTATCCGCTCGAGGATCTGCTCGATCTCGCCGAACAACCCAACCTGCCGGGCTCCATCGACGAACACCCGAATTGGCGCCGACGCCTCGCCGCGCCGATCGATGCGCTTTTCGACGGCGGCGCGCTGACGGACCGCTTGCTCTCGTTGTCGAGCAGACGCTCGCCCGCCGCACGCCCTCGCAACGGCCCCGCCTCAAATCCGTCCCGCACGCCATGACCGTACCGCGCTCCACGTTACGCCTTCAGCTACACCGAGAGAACACGTTCGACGACGTGCTCGCCCACGTCGATTACTTCGCTGCGCTCGGCGTGAGCCATCTTTATCTATCGCCGATCACCGCGTCGGTACCGGGCTCGATGCATGGGTACGACACGATCGACTACGCGCGCGTGAATCCCGAACTGGGCGGCGAACCGGGACTCTTGCGTTTGGCCGATGCGGTCCATGCGCGACAGATGGGTCTGATCGCCGATATCGTGCCGAACCACATGGGAATTGCCGGCGGCCACAACGCCTGGTGGCTCGACATTCTCGAATGGGGCCGGCATGCGACCTATGCCCGCTACTTCGATATCGACTGGCATTCGCCCGATCCGGCGCTGCGCGGCAAAGTGCTCGCGCCGTGTCTAGGCGCGCCTTACGGAGAAGAGCTTGCGGCAGGACGTATCGTGCTCGCCTTCGACGCCGGCCAGGGTCGATTCTTCGTGCACTACGGCGAGCATCGATTCCCGATTTGCCCCGTCGACTATCCGTTGATTCTGCGTGGTGCCGCGCATGCGCATCATCCCGAGTTGACGGCGCTTGCCGAACACTTCCAGGGCTTGACGGCTCAGCCCGAACAGCGGACGCATGCGCAAGCCGCGCGCGAGGCGCTGCGCGCCTTCGCCTCGACGCACGGTTCGCAGCCATTCGATGCAGCCCTTGCCGCGTATGCGCCGAACACGGACGCCTCGCGCGAGCGCTTGCATCGACTGCTGGAGCGCCAGTTCTTTCGCCTTGCGTGGTGGCGGACGGCAGCCGACGAAGTGAACTGGCGCCGCTTCTTCGACATCGGCACGCTCGCGGCCATGCGCACCGAGCGCGCCGAGGTATTCGACGCCGTCCACACCCTCGTATTGCGCCTGTTCGCGCAAGGGGTCATAGACGGCGTGCGTGTCGATCACGTCGACGGACTCGTCGATCCGCGCGAGTACTGCCAGCGGCTGCGCGAAAAGCTCGTCGAGCGCGAATCGGAGCGACCGCCGCAGCTCGACGGCTCGCGCCCTTACATCGTCGTCGAAAAAATCCTCGCCCACGGCGAGGCATTGCCGGCCGATTGGGAGGTGGACGGCACCACCGGTTACGACTTCATGAACGACATCGGCGCGCTGCTGCACGATCCGCGCGGCGAAGCGACGCTGACGGCGACCTGGGGCGAGCTTTGCGGATCGGTCGAACCCTATGCCGAACTCGTTTGCCACGCGCGGCACAAGATTCTTGTGGAGAACTTGTCGGCCGAACTCGATCGGGCCGCGCGCGGCATTCATCGGATCGCGCGCGAACAGCCTGCCAGTCGCGATTTCACTTACACGTCGATCCGCCGCGCGCTGGCCGAATTGGCCGCGCACTTTCCCGTCTACCGGATGTACCCGCTGGGCGGGGAGCGCACGAGTGCCGACGAGGCCTATTTCCGTCAAGCGCTCGATGGCGCGCGGCGCTCGCTCCCGCGTGGGGACCATGCGGTGCTCGCATTTCTAGCCGCAACCTTGAGCGCTGACAGCCGTGCGGGCGAATCGAACGGGACCGGCAATGCGCTTGCGCACCGCGAGCGGCGCACGGCCGCGACGCTCTTCGCTCAGGTCACCGCCCCGTTAGCGGCGAAGGCGCTCGAAGACACCGTTTTCTATCGTTATGGACGCTTGCTTTCGCGCAATGAAGTGGGCGCCGATCCCGGCGAGTTCGCGCTCGACGTCGATGCGTTTCACGCGGCCAACCTCGAACGCGCGCGCCGCTTTCCGCATGCGCTGATCGCGACGGCCACACACGACCATAAGCGCGGCGAGGACGTGCGCGCCCGGCTTGCCGTACTGAGCGAAATCGCCGACGAATGGAGCGCCACGCTGCGCGCCTGGTCGACGCTGAACGCACCGCACCGCCGTGCGTTCGATTCGGCGGACGAAATCGCCCAGCCTAGGAACGGCAATGCCCAGAACGTGACGGCGCCGACCGAGGACAATCCCCTGTCCCAAATACCGACGGCCGCCTCCACCGCGCCGGCCGGACTCGCGATGGCCTGCACGCCGCTGCCGGGGCCGATACCGGACTGGGCGCCGGGTCCGGCGGCCGAGGCCATGCTTTATCAAACGCTGGTCGGAGCGTGGCCCTATGAACTGGACTACACGGATACGCAGGGCGTACACGCACTCGCCGAGCGCATTGCCGTGTGGCAACTGAAGGCGTCGCGCGAAGCCAAACTGCAAACGAGCTGGCATGCCAACGACGAAGCCTATGAAGCGGCGTCGCGCGCGTTTGTTTTCGACATCTTGGCGCCGCAGCGGCGCGACGGCTTCCTGCGCGAGCTTTCCGCGTTCGTCGGCCGCATCGCGCGCGCCGGGGCGATCAACAGCTTATCGCAGACGCTTTTACGGACAACGTGTCCCGGCGTGCCCGACTTGTACCAGGGCACCGAACTCTGGGACTTCAGCCTCGTCGATCCCGACAACCGGCGACCCGTCGATTTCGGCGAGCGCCGGGGCCGGCTCGTCGATACGCCGCCCAGCGAGCAGTTGGAAAACTGGCGCGACGGCCGCATCAAGCTCGGCATCGTCCATCGAGCACTGACGCTGCGCGCCGTGTCTCCCGCGCTGTTTCTCGAAGGCTCGTATATTCCTTTGACCGTATCGGGCCCTCGCGCGCGCCATGCGATCGCGTTCGCGCGCCAGCATGGGGATGCCTATGCGATCGTCATCGCGACCCGGCTCGCTTCGTCGTTGCTGTCCGACGAGCGCGACGTCCCGCTCGTCGATCCGGCGCAATGGGAAGACACGTCGATTGCGCTGCCCTCGGCGCTGGCCGGACGCGCGCTCTTCGACTGCTTAAGTCCCGCCGCGCCGAAAGCCGACGCCGCGGGCAAGCTCTATCTGCGCGACGCGTTGAGTGCGTTGCCCGTGGCGCTGCTCGTGGAAGAAGGTGTGCCGCGCGACTAAATCGCGCCGGCTACGCGGGAGCGGGCGGACCCGCCCCGCGCCAATTGATTGGACTATTGAGCAGACAGCGGTACGCGCAAAACGAGGGTGCTCGGCTCGCCGTCGTTCGCTGCACCTTGCTCGAACGTACCGCCGTGCGCCGATGCGACGCGCTGCACCAGCGCGAGCACCCAAGCGATACGTCCGGCTTCGCGCGGGACCATCGCCTGGGTCCGCGCAAACGGTTCCAGCGCATGTGGCGAATCCGCGTCGGCCAGCGCGGCGAAACTCGGCGTAAAGGCCACTTCGGTGCGCCAGAATCCTGCATCCAATGCCGCCTTCAGCGTCACCGCGCTGCCCGGGGCGCTCGCTTCCGACGCAAATACGAGCATCGTCCAAAGCGCCTGTGCGAGACGTTCGCCATCGCCGTCGCATCGTTCGGCATCCAGCGCGGACTCCAGATGCACCGTCGTGCCGCGGGCGTCCAAGAGCGCGCGACGCGCATCGTCCAGCGCCCGTTCCAGTGCGGCGCGAATAGGAAACGCCTCGCGCGCGAGCGGCAGCGATTTAGTTTCGGCGCGGGTCTTGTCGACCGCGTCTTCCAGCAGCTTGACCTGCTGCTCGACGCCCGAGCGAATACCGGCCAGGGCGCGCTGGGCCGACGCGTCGCCGGCGTCCAATTTGCGTTCGAGTACGTACGCCCAGCTATGAATGGCGTTCAGCGGGCTGCGGAGGTCGTGCGATACGAGGGACAATACATGGTCGCGCATGAAGAGCGCGACTTCCGCCCGCAGATGAGCGAGACGTTCGTCGGATGCGGATGCGGCGCTGGGAAACGTCAACACGGTCGGCCTCTCGAAAAGTCGCTTGGCTGCCCCGGCCGTCTCGCCGCAACGCGTCGGCGGAAGTCGCCTCGCGCTTGTGCGACGGGCCGGTGACGCCATAAGCATGTTGAGTAGACGAACATTATAGGCACCCCGGCGGGTGCAGCGCCTACAATGACGGTTTCTTCTGAAAAGGGAGCGTAACAATCATGACAATCGTCACGACCGATTCGGGTTTGAAGTACGAAGACTTGACCGAAGGCACGGGCGCCGAAGCGAAGGCCGGAACGACCGTTTCCGTCCATTACACGGGCTGGCTTACCGACGGCCAGAAGTTCGACTCCAGCAAGGATCGTAACGATCCGTTCGCCTTCGTGCTCGGTGGCGGCATGGTCATCAAGGGCTGGGACGAGGGTGTGCAGGGGATGAAGGTCGGCGGCGTGCGGCGTCTGACGATTCCGCCGCAACTCGGCTACGGCGTGCGCGGTGCCGGTGGCGTCATTCCGCCGAACGCGACGCTCGTATTCGAAGTCGAATTGCTGCAAGCATAAACCCGTCTCGATTGCCGTCGAGTAAGGGTAGAGCACGACCATGCACGAGCACGAGATCGCTTCACCGGCGTTGTCGCTGCGCCGCTACGGCGCCGTGAGCGCCTGCGACGTGCACGCGTTTCACCAGATCGTGCTCGGCGTGGACGGCGCGATGGAGATGGCCGTCGACGGTGTCGGCCATCGCATCGATGCGCGCCACGCTTGGCTGATTCCCGCGGGTGCGCGTCACGAATATTCGGGTGTCGGCGAAAACCGCCAACTCGTGCTTGACGTACCCTGTGCGTCGCTGGCATTGCCGGAGCGCTTCTTCTCGCGCTCGGTGCCGCTCACGATGAACGACGCGCTCGTCGGCGTGGTGCACGAAGCCGCCGCGTATGCCGGAGATGCCGATCTCGCGGCCGGCGGGACGTCACCGTCGCACGCGGCGCATCTAGCGCGACGCTTGGCGTGGGATACGGCGGCACGCTTGGCCGCCTTTCTCGGCGATAGCATGGGGATCGAAGCGCCGGCGTCCGGCCTCGATTACGCGCGCATCGACAAATGGTTGCGCGCGCATCTATCGGAACCGCTGCGAGTGGCCGATCTTGCCACGCACTGCGGCTTCGGCGAGCGCCGGTTTCATCAGTTGTTCGACGAGGCGTTCGGCGCGACGCCCCACCGCTATCTGCAACGTCTGCGTCTGGATACGGCGCTGACGCTACTTTCCGATTCGCGCCTGACGTTGACCGATATCGCGTTGACGGTGGGCTTTGCCGATCAAAGCGCCTTCACCCACGCCTTCACGCGCCGCTTCGGGCTTGCGCCGGGACAGTGGCGCGCGATGCGCATGCATTGAAGCGGCGGGAAGACGAAGGCAAGACGCGGGCCGAGGTCTAGCCCTGCAAGCCGCGCCCGAGATCGGCACAAATATCGCCGGCGTCCTCGAGACCGATCGCCATCCGCAGCAGCGCCTCGGTAATTCCGGCGGCGGCGCGTGCTTCCGGCGTAATCCGGCTGTGCGTGGTCGTCGCCGGATGCGTAATCGTCGTGCGCGTATCGCCGAGGTTGGCCGTAATCGAGCAGAGCTTGGTCCCGTCGATCACGCGCCAGGCATTGGCGCGCTGCTCCTCCGGCGTATCGCCCAGCACCTCGAACGCTAGGACCGAGCCGCCCGAACGTTGCTGGCGTTGCGCAAGCGCATATTGCGGATGCGATTCGAGCCCCGGGTAGAACACGCGCTTGACGGCGCGATTCGATTCGAGCCAACGCGCAACGGCCAATGCGCTCGCCGACTGCCGCTCGGCACGCAACGAGAGCGTCTCCAGCCCCTTCAACAACACCCACGCATTGAACGCCGAAAGCGTCGGTCCCGCCGTACGCACGAACGGGAACACCGTCTCCATGATGAACTTGCGCGCTCCGACGAGCGCCCCGCCCAATACGCGCCCTTGACCATCGATGAGCTTCGTTGCCGAATGCATGACGACATCGGCGCCGAGCTTCAAAGGCTGTTGCACGGCCGGGCTGCAAAACGAGTTGTCGACGACGAACAAGGCTCCGGCGTCTTTCGCGATCTTGCCGATCGCTTCGATATCGCACAGCTCGGTCAACGGATTGGACGGCGTCTCGACGAAGAAGATTTTCGTTTCGGGACGCACCGCTTGCCGCCATGCATCGAGATCGTTCGGATCGACGTACGTCGTAGTGACGCCGAAGCGCGCGAAGATCTGCGAGAACATGCCGAGCGTCGAGCCGAACAATGCACGCGAGCTGACGATATGGTCGCCGGCCTACGTCGCCGCCATCACGACCGACAAAATCGCGCTCATACCCGATGCAGTCGCAATGCACGCCTCGCCGCCCTCGAGCGCCGCCAGACGCTCTTGGAACATGGTGACGGTGGGGTTCGTGAAGCGCGAATAGGTGTAGTAGTCCTCGGAATGCTTAAAGCGCTCGGCCGCTTCGGCGGCGCTTGTAAAGCAAAAGCTCGAAGTCAGAAAGAGCGCTTCCGAGTGCTCGTTGTATTCGGTGCGCACCGTGCCCGAGCGCACCGCAAGCGTATCGAAGCTCAAAGAGTCGTCCATGGTCCTGATGCCCTATGCCTTAGGCGTTCGACGCCGTTTCCCAAGACTGTCCGCCGTATAAACGACGGGCAGCAAAAAGCCCGCTTCGCGTCGGCAAAAGCGGGCTTCGTATGCGGGGCCGGTTCGGCGTCGGACGGCGTAGCGCCGTCTTTCGCTTTAGCTGTTTCGGGTTGCCCCGCGTCCGCAAGCTGAATTCAAATCGACGCTGAACGGCATGGTAGCACGGCTAACGGATCCGAATCGTGCAGCAAGCCGTGCGTGCTGGAATTTATGGCAGAAGCGCTATTAGAAACACTATCCGGCACGCCGCAATCCGTCGCATCTCGACAGTCGTGCTAAACGGCTAGCGCCGCTTGATCCATCAGTCTCACGAAAAGCTTCCCGGCCGAGAGTTCTTCTCCATCGCAAATAACGACGGCATCGATCACCTTAGGACGTTCAACTACAAACGGCTGGAGAAACGCGTTTGCGCCGATTGAGAGACTTTTCGGACGCTCTTCACCAAAGTCACGGTCGACCATCGACTTCTGGCCCGCTTGTAGTTCCTCAGACGGAACCTCGTGCCGAACTAAGACCGTTGCCCCTTCTCGAACCTCAAACGCGAGCGTTACCATGGGTTGGTCGATGGGGGTGCGGACGAATATGACTACAGCGAGTTTGGGAAGCATCGTCGGCATTGCCGGCACCAGCAACTCTCCCCCATATATCCCCATTAGCGAAGTCTTGTTGCCTATCTCGACCCGAACGTCATCACAAAAGTGGCAATAGGCAACGCGCTTCATTGCACTTCCACGATTTGGGTTGATGACTGCTCGATCAGTCCGCGCAACGAATCCAGCGTGATGCTGAGCGCATCAGCCAGTTGCGTCGCAGTTGAAAATTGAATTTGCACTTTCCCTGCTTCAATCTTCGCGATGTGGGACTGGCTTGTGCCGATAGCTTCAGCGAGTTTGGCTTGCGAGAGGCCCGCTTGGAGGCGAGCCGCCGCGATCGAATTGGGTTTTGAAGCAAACATCGACCGTGCAACTCGACCTCTCGCTGCTGCCATCCTTTCCTGAAAGGCCGGATCGCGCATTTCGCGTCGTTGGATCAGCGACCGCGGGCTGCGCGGCGAGGTTGTATCCGTAGCAGCATCGTCATTGCGCGCGCCTACCACCTTGACTTGCAGACCCGACCCCGGAGCCGATGCAGACGCAATGCTAGTGCCGGATTGCAAGACCGAGACCCTCGTAGTCGCGGCGCACCCGATGGGTAATAGGATGGTCAAGTTCATAGTCGTAGGCTTGGTCTCGAAGTTCGGGCGGAGTGTCCTTCGTACGTTCCTTGAATTTGGGGTGTGCCTCACACATAGCGAGCGCATCCGGGAGAGGACGCATTTTATACCGGGCCACAGCCCGGGCCACCGGCCCCGTTCCACACCAAGACTCGCGGAGACTTCCTCATTTTGGGATGGAAGGCGGACTACAAAAACGGGGGGCAGCGGCGAGGGAGAGTAGTCGCAGCAAGTGCGCCTGGACGGCGGCCCTTGCTGATGACATTAGGCAGAACGACGCAGTGCCAAGCGCACACTGCTGCGCCCGGGAATTACCGAAAGCGACATTCCGTTGGACTTCAAGATTGATACCGCCAGTATTCCGAGCGAACCGGCAGGAAGGACAAGGGTCCGTACTACAACGCGGCAACTAAGTGGACCGGTGATGCAAGGATCCTTCCGATTACTGCTAGAAAGTACCCAATGCACCTGCCGGTACCTTGACGTATTCGCTTCCTCGCCGCGTTAGCCGTCACTCCACCGACAGTTGCAAATGCAGCTGCGAGCGCGTCACGCTGCCGTCCACCGCATCGCCGGCCGAATCGCGTTCCGACTGCGATTGCGGGGAAAGCCGCGCGCGCTCGATCGCATCGAGGTACTCGGTCGTGATATCGCCCGTGATGTAATCGCCGTCGAAGCACGAGGCTTCGAAATGCGACAGCGCGGGGTTGATATCGTTGACGGCTTGCTTGAGCGCGTCGACATCCTGATACACGAGGTGATCGGCGCCGATGATCTTGGCGACATCCTCGTCCGAGCGGCCGTGCGCGACCAACTCGCTACGCGTCGGCATATCGATCCCATAGACGTTCGGGAATTTCACGGGCGGCGCCGCCGACGCGAAGATCACGCTCTTGGCCCCGGCATCGCGCGCCATCTGCACGATCTCGTGCGAGGTCGTGCCGCGCACGATCGAATCGTCGACGATCAGCACGTTCTTATCCTTGAACTCGATCGTCATCGCATTGAGCTTCTGGCGCACCGACTTCTTGCGCACCGCCTGGCCCGGCATGATGAACGTGCGGCCGACGTAACGGTTCTTGAAGAACCCTTCCCGGTACTCGACACCCAGTTTCGCAGCCACCTGCATCGCCGCCGGACGCGACGAATCGGGAATCGGCATGACGACGTCGATCGGCACGCCGGGCAACACGCGCTTGATCTTCTCGGCCAGATAGTCGCCCATGCGCAGACGCACGTTGTAGACCGATACGCCGTCGAGTACCGAATCGGGACGCGCGAGATAGACGTATTCGAAGATGCAGGGGTTCAGGCTCGGCGTGTCCGAACACTGCTGGCTATGCAGATGCCCTTCGTTATCGATGAAGATCGCTTCGCCGGGCGCCACGTCGCGAACGAATTCGAATCCGATGCCTTCGACCGCCACCGATTCCGACGCAACGATCCACTCCACGCCTTGCTCGGTTTCATGCTTACCGATGCAAAGCGGGCGAATGCCGAACGGATCGCGGAAGGCGAGCAGCCCGTAACCGGCGATCAGCGAGACGATCGCATACGAGCCGCGCACGCGGCGATGCACGCCGGCGACGGCCTTGAACACCGTACCCGGGTCGAGTTGCAATCCCGAACTCGCCAATTGCATCTCGTGCGCCAATACGTTGAGCAGCACCTCGGTATCCGAGTTCGTGTTCACGTGGCGACGATCGATGCGGAACATCTCGTCTTTCAGCTGCTGCCAGTTCGTCAGATTGCCGTTATGCGCGAGGATGATGCCGAAGGGCGCGTTCACGTAGAACGGCTGCGCTTCCTCCTCGCTCGATGCCGAACCGGCCGTCGGATAGCGCACTTGGCCGATACCCGCGGTGCCGGGCAAGCTGCGCATGTTGCGCGTGCGAAACACGTCGCGCACCATGCCGTTGGCCTTGTACATGTGGAACGTACTGCCGTTCGCCGTCGCGATGCCGGCTGCGTCCTGGCCACGATGCTGCAACAGCAAGAGGCTGTCGTAAATCAGCTGATTGACCGGGGAATGGGAGACTACGCCTACGATGCCGCACATGGCAGGGTCCTTCAAAGATACGAAAACATTGGCGCCGGCCCATTAGCCGGCGCAAGCGCCTCACACGCGAACGTACGCCGCGAGCGCCGGAGGTAGCAGGGGCTTCAGCTCGCGCACGCCTTGTTCGGCATAGGGCCGCAACAGCGCCTTGCGCCAAAACTCTTGCTTCGGCAACTCGGTCAGCCCCGCCAGCGCGACCAGCAACAGCACGAGTACGGCGCCGCGCACGATGCCAAACAGCAAGCCGAGAGACCGATCCACACCGCCTAGGCCGGTCACGGCGACGAGCCGCGCAATCAACGCGTTGGCCACGCTCGCCACGAGCACGACCCCGACCATGATCACCGCAAACGCGAGCAGCCATTGCGTCAGCGCACCGCCGGGCCAGTCGCTTGGAATATAGGGCACCAGGAGCTGTACATAGTGGCAGGCAACAAAAAAAGCAACCACCCAGCCGATCAAACCGAAAATTTCCGACAAGATGCCGCGCCACGCCCCGCGCAGCGCCGATAAACCGATCACGGCCAGCGCCGCATAATCGAATGCCGTCAGCATCGCGCCGTCACTGTCCGGCGTTGGCGGCGTTCGCCGTCAAGCCTGCATCGCGAACCTTGGCGATCGCGGCGGACGCTGCCGCGCGATCGGCGAACGGACCGGCGCGCAACAACGCGCGCGTCTTGCCGTCGGCCTGCTTGCGATGCTCGATATAAGCCGGCACGCCCGCCGCCTTGAGCTTCGTTTCCCAGGCACGCGCGCTCGCATCGTCGGAGAACACGCCCAGTTGCACCGCAAAGCGCGCACCCGCCGGCGCCGCCGGCGTACCGGAGTCGGCCTCAGCTGGGCTCGGCGCGGGTACGGCTACGGGCTTGGCCGATTGTGCGGCTTGAGCGGCGTTCGAGCGCGTGGCGGCTGTCGACGAAGCGCCGGACGGAGCCGGCTTCGACTTCGATTGCGCTTGGGTTTGAGCTTGATTGGATTTGGCCGGTGCGGCGGGGGCGGATGCAATGCCGGCGGCAGCGGAACTCGAACCCGCTTCGGCATCGCTTGCGTCGGCGCGATCGGGTGCGACGCCGGCTTGCGTGTCCGCATCGCGATCGTCGCTCGCCCGCGACGGCACCGTCGCCGGACGGTTCGGGATGTCGATGGCGATATCGTCGGTGACGGGTTTGGGATGCGAATCGAGCACCATCGGCAAGATGACGATCGCGGCAAGCACGAGCGCAATCGCGCCGACGAGCCGCCGGCGCGCCCGCTGCTTTTCGGGCAACGTCGGATCTAGCAGCATCGCGTCGGCATCGCCCGCGCGCTCGCTGCGACGGCTACGTCGCGTCTCGCGCCCTTCGAACGCGGCCCCGCTGTGCGCGGGTTTAGCGGCGGCGCCCCGCCGGCGCGGTGCGTCGTCTTTCTTGCCGAACGAAAAAAATCCCATGAATCGCTGAGTTCGAGGGGGTGGCCCGTCTGGCACGCATCGGTCAATGTTGCCGAGACTTACGGTAGGCCATTACACCGGCAACCGTATAGAAGCTGCCGAAAACCGCGATTCTATCATCCTCTGTCGCGCGGCTCAGCGCGTCTTGAAACGCTTGCGCGGGCGAAGCGAACCGTTTGATGCTGCTCTCGGCTCCCTCTTCGACGCCCGCTTCGCGTAAAACCTTCTCGAGGTCCTCGGCGCTCGCCGCGCGCCCAAGCGGCAAATCGGTCAGGCACCAGTGATCCACTTCGCCTTTCAGATGCTTGACGACGCCCGCGATATCCTTGTCGCGCATCGCGCCGAAGACTGCGTAGGTGTAGCGGAAAAACCCCATGCTGCCCAAATTCTGCGCAAGGACGGCGGCCGCATGCGGATTGTGTCCCACGTCGAGCACCACTGCCGGACGCCCCGGCAGCACCTGGAAACGTCCGGGCAATTCGACATTCGCGAGGCCGAGCCGAATGTCTTGCGCCGACACCGGCAGGCGATCGCGCAATGCTTCGAGCGCGGCGAGCGCAGCAGACGTATTGATCAGTTGATTGGCGCCGCGCAATGCCGGATAGGCGAGCGCCGAACGCCGCAACGTGGGCCCGACGTAGCTCCACTGTTGCCGCTCGCTGCCCGCCTGGCCTTCGTAGCGGAAATCGCGTCCGAACAACCACAACTGAGCGCCGATCTCCTGCGCATAGTCGATCAGCGTTTGCGGTGCCGCCGGATCGGCACAGATGGCCGGCCGACCCGAACGGAAAATCCCCGCCTTTTCGTAGGCGATCTTCTCGCGCGTATCGCCGAGGTATTCGGTGTGATCGATGTCGATGCTGGTCACGATCGCGCAATCCGCATCGACGATGTTCACGGCGTCGAGCCGTCCCCCGAGCCCCACTTCGAGAATGACCGCATCGAGCGGCAGCGATGCATACAGGTGCAAGATCGCGAGCGTCGTGAATTCGAAGTAGGTCAGCGAAACGGGCTCGGCCAAGCTCGTACGCGCCGCCTCCACCGCCTCGAAGTGCGGCAGCAATTCTTCATCGGTGGCGTTGCGACCGTCGATACGCGCACGCTCGTTGAATTCCAGCAGGTGCGGGGACGTATGGCAGCCGACGCGATAGCCGCCCGCGCGTAGAATCGCCTCGAGCATCGCACACGTCGAGCCCTTGCCGTTCGTGCCGCCTACCGTGATAACGGGACACCGCAATTCGAGTCCCAGCGCATCCTTAACCTTTCGGATACGCGTGAGGCCCATGTCGATGCCAACCGGATGCGCCGACTCGAGATGGGCGAGCCAGGCGTCGAGAGAAGAAAAAGTGGTCATCGCAACCCGCGGGCCGCCCCGCATTGAAACAACGTTGAATTTTTAGGCGACGGCGTCCGCAGGCAAGCGTTGGAACAACGCGATGAGCTGCGCCAATTCTTCACGCAGCCGACGACGATCGACGATCATGTCGACCGCCCCCTTCTGCACCAGGAACTCGGCGCGCTGGAAACCTTCCGGCAGCTTCTCGCGCACCGTTTGCTCGATCACGCGCGGGCCGGCGAAGCCGATGAGCGCCTTGGGTTCCGCGATGACGACGTCGCCGAGGAACGCGAAGCTTGCCGAGACGCCGCCCATCGTCGGGTCGGTCAGCACGGAGATAAACGGCAGCTTGGCATCGGCAAGCTTCGTCAGCATCGCCGTCGTCTTAGCCATTTGCATCAGCGACAGCAAGCTCTCTTGCATCCGCGCGCCGCCCGAGGCCGTGAAGCAAATGAACGGCACTTGCTGTTCGAGCGCATTTTGCGCGCCACGGACAAAGCGCTCGCCGACGACCGAACCCATCGAGCCGCCCATAAAGCCGAATTCGAAGCAGGCAACGACGACGGGCAGGGTATGAATCGCACCGCCCATGACGACCATTGCGTCGGTTTCCCCCGTCTCGTCCATCGCATCCTTGATGCGCTCGGGGTACTTGCGGCTGTCTTTGAACTTCAACGCGTCGACCGGCACGATCTCCTGGCCGATCTCGTAACGCCCCTCGACATCGAGCAACGCGTCGATACGCGCACGCGCGCCGATGCGCATGTGATGGCTACATTTGGGACAAACGTGCAGATTGGCCTCGACGTCGTTGCGGTACAGCACCGCCTCGCAAACCGGACATTTGACCCACAGCCCCTCGGGAACGCCCTTACGGCTCTTAGGGTCGGTCTGTTTGATCTTGGGCGGCAGCAGTTTGTCGAGCCAGCTCATCGTCGTTCCTTCAAATGATGTTGATACTGTGCACGCGGCGCGGGGCGCTTTCGGCGGCGACACCTTGGGGTGCCGCCGATCGCCAAGCGCCGGCGCATTCAGCGCCGCGGCTTTCGCCGCATGCGCCGATGCGCCCCGCGTCAAGCCGCGTTATGCGGCATCGAGCGCGTGGCGAATATCGGCCACGAAGCTCGTTAACGCCGAAGCGGCCGTTTGAGCCGGCACCTCTTCGAGCAGTTGAACCAGACGGCTACCGATGACGACCGCGTCGGCGACTTCGGCTACCGCGCGCGCCGTGGAGGCATCGCGAATACCGAATCCGACCCCAACAGGCAACCGCACCTGCGACTTGATGGCCGGAATTCTACTCGCGATGGCGGAAACGTCCAGATTCGCCGCGCCCGTGACGCCTTTGAGCGAGACGTAATAGACATAACCGCTCGCCACCTTGCCGACAGCGGCAATGCGTTCGTCGGTGGAGGTGGGCGCCAACAGGAAGATCGGATCGATACCGGACGCGCGCAAGCGCTCGGCGAACGCTTCCGCCTCCTCGGGCGGATAATCGACCGTCAATACGCCGTCGACCCCAGCATCGAGCGCCGCCGCCGCAAACGCGTCGACACCCATCCGCTCGATAGGATTGGCATAGCCCATGAGCACGACCGGCGTATCCGCATCTTGCTCGCGAAAGCGTTTCACATCGGCCAGCACATGCTTGAGCGTCACGCCGAGCGCCAGCGCGCGTTCGGACGAGCGCTGAATCACGGGACCGTCGGCCATCGGATCGGAAAACGGAATACCGAGTTCGATGACGTCGGCGCCGCCGGCCACGAGCGCATGCATGAATTCGACCGTGCGCGCGGGGTCGGGGTAGCCGGCCGTGATAAACGGAATCAAGCCTTTCTTGTTCTGTGCGGCCAGTGCCGCGAACTTCTGTTCGATACGGGACATGATGTCTTCTCTACCGATAAGTGCGATTCGCCGCGCCGCTTCAGGAGGCGACGGCGGGCGCGTCGGACGGCACGCTGCTTAGCGCAGCCACGCGTTCGCGCGCGATCGCGCAGTAATTTTCATTGATCTCATAGCCGACGAACGCACGCCCATGCCGTGCGCAAGCCACCGCCGTCGTCCCGCTACCCATGAACGGATCCAGAACGCGCCCGCCGGGCGGGCAACTCGACAACACCATACGCTCGACGATTTCAAGCGGCTTTTGCGTCGGATGATCGACCCGCTCGGCATGTTGACGGTGCAACCGCGACACCGACCACACATCCTTCGGGTTGTAGCCGACTTCCAGCCACTTGCTGCCTTCGAAGAGCTTGCGCGAACGCGCCTTCTTCGTGGCCGCATCGTACGGAATCCGAACGGGATCGAGATCGAAGTAATAGTCCTTCGATACCGCGAAGAAACCGATGTTGTCGTGTACGGAGGTGAACCGGCGCGTCGTGCCGCCCATGCTGGGTACGCGTCGATCCCAGACGATCTCGTTGACCATCGTGAGTTTCGTCTTCAAAAACGAGAAGATTTCGGGCGCGTACTGCCAGGTGCAAAAGACGTAGAGCGAACCGCTCGCCTTCAGCTTCGGGATGGCCAGCTCGAGCCAGCAACGGGTCCAAGCGAGAAAGTCCTCGCCCGAACGCATGTCGGAATCGTTGCCGTAGTCCTTGCCGAGCCCATAGGGCGGATCGGCGACGATCAAGTCGATCGAGGCATCGGGCAACGCCTGCGCATCCGCCAGGAAATCGCGGTTGCGCAGGTCGATGGGCAGGCGTGACGCGCCTGTGCTGCCGGGCGCACCACCCGCTGCCGCCTGCTGCGGCGCGTCGAATTCGTCGATGAGATCGCGCATTGCCGACTGTTGCTTAGAGCGCGAGGCCCGAACGTTCGGCGACCGTGTGCATATCCTTATCGCCGCGGCCCGAGAGATTCACGAGCAGATGCGTGTCGCGCGAGAGCGTCGGCGCGATCTTGGCCGCATACGCGAGCGCGTGACTCGATTCGAGCGCGGGGATGATGCCTTCGATCCGGCAGCAGTCGTGAAACGCCTTGAGCGCTTCCTCGTCGGTGATGCCGACATACTGCGCGCGGCCGCTGTCCTTGAGCCAAGCATGCTCGGGGCCCACGCCCGGATAGTCGAGACCGGCCGAAATCGAATGCGTCTCGATGATTTGGCCGTTCTCGTCCTGGAGCAGGTAGGTGCGGTTGCCGTGCAGCACGCCGGGGCTACCGCCGATCAGCGATGCCGCGTGGTGTCCCGTCTCGATCCCTTCGCCCGCTGCTTCCACGCCGACGAGTTTGACGGCAGTATCGTCGATGTAGGGATAAAAGATCCCCATGGCATTCGAGCCGCCGCCGACGCACGCGATCACCATATCGGGCTGACGGCCCGTGAGCTCGGGCATCTGAACGCGGCACTCGTCGCCGATCACGCGTTGGAAATCGCGAACCATCATCGGGTACGGGTGCGGGCCGGCCACGGTACCGATGATGTAGAACGTCGTTTCCACGTTCGTCACCCAGTCGCGCATCGCCTCGTTCAATGCATCCTTGAGCGTGCGCGAACCCGATTCCACGGGAACGACGGTCGCGCCGAGCAACTTCATGCGATAGACGTTGGCCGCTTGGCGACGCACGTCCTCCGCCCCCATGTAGACCACGCACTCCATGCCGAAGCGGGCCGCGATCGTCGCGGTCGCCACGCCGTGCTGGCCGGCGCCGGTCTCGGCGATCACGCGCGGCTTGCCCATGCGCTTGGCGAGCAGCGCTTGGCCGATCACGTTGTTGACCTTGTGCGCGCCCGTGTGATTGAGGTCCTCGCGCTTGAGGAACACCTGCGCGCCGCCGAGCAATTCGCTCCAGCGCCGCGCGTGATAGACGGGCGAGGGACGGCCGACGAAATACTTGAGCTCGTGCTGGTACTCGGCGATGAACTCGGGATCGTTGCTGAACTTCTCGTAGGAAAGACGCAACTCGTCGAGGGCATGGACGAGCGTTTCGGCGACGAACGTGCCGCCATACGGGCCGAAGTGGCCGCGTTGATCAGGAAGGTTGTACATGGTTGTCACTCTTCGCAGCGGCAGCGAGGCATCGTGCTCGTGCCTCACCGCCTTGCCTTTATCACCCGGCATCCGCCTCGCGCACCGCGCGCACGAATGCCGCCATTCGGGCGGGATCCTTCACGCCCCGGGCGCCCGGCACTTCGATGCCGCTCGAGACATCGACCGCGTACGGGCGCACGCGCCGAATGGCGTCACCGACGTTTTGCGCGTTCAACCCACCACTCAAAACGGCCCGACGCGCGAGCTCTGCTGGAATAAGTGACCAATCGAATGTCTTCCCGCCGCCGCCATAGCCTTCGACCAGAGTGTCGAAGAGCAAGCCGCCGGCTGTCGAATAGTTAAGGGCAGATTCTACCAAATCGGCCGGGCTCGCATCGGCCCCGATCCGCAACGCCCGAAGCCACGGCAAACCGGCGACGCTCGCGAGCTGTTCGCACTGCGCGCTCGTTTCGTCGCCGTGGAATTGGAGCATCGTGAGCGGCACGTTGCTCGTCACCTCGCCGATCCAGTCCGCCGTCGGATTGACGAATAGGCCGACGACGGAGACGAACGGCGGCAACCCACCCGCCAGATCGATGGCTTCCGCCACGCCCACCGAACGCGGACTCGGCGGATAAAACACCAAACCGATCGCATCGGCACCCAGGTCGACGGCCAACTCGACGTCGGCCCTGCGGGACAGGCCGCAGAGCTTGATGCGGGTGCGCCCGGCGATGGGGCCGACGGCGGACGAAACGGGGACAGCGCTTGTCATGGGCTCACTCGCTCCAAATGCCGCTCCAAGGTACGCTGCCGAGGGGTGCGGGCGGCACCGCGAACGCCTCGGGATAGCCCACATGGGCCAAGTACAGCCCCTCGGGCATGAACGTCGGCGCGGCGCGATCGCGATTGCGGCTCGCCAGCACGTCGGCCAGCCACGACACGGGATAGCGCCCACGGCCGACGGCGACGAGGCAGCCCATCAAGTTGCGAACCATATGGTGCAGGAACGCGTTGGCCCGGAACCGGAAATGGATTACGTCGCCGGCCTGGCGGACGTCGATCTGGTACAGATGCTTGATCGGCGTCTTCGCTTGGCATTCGGACGACCGAAATGCCGAAAAATCGTGCTCGCCGATCAGGCAGCGCGCCGCCTCACGCATCGCCTCGACGTCAAGCGGCGTATGAATCCAGCCGGCGCGGCCCGCGAGCATCGGCGAACGGACCGGGTTCACATAGAGCACGTAGTAATAGGTTCGCTCGAAGGCCGAGAACCGGGCATGAAAATCGTCCGGCATGCGCTTGGCCCACAGGGCGGCCACCGTCGGCGGCAAGAAGGCGTTCGTGCCGCGCACCCACGAGAAGGTCTCGCGATCGAGGTCCGTGTCGAAATGCACGACCTGTCCGAGCCCGTGCACGCCCGTGTCCGTGCGGCCGGCCACGATCGTGTGGAGCGGTTTGCACGCGAAATCGGCCAGCGCGCGCTCGAGCGCGTCTTGGACGGTCTTGCCGTGCGGCTGCGACTGCCAGCCGCAAAAGGCGGTGCCGTCGTATTGAATACCCAGAGCGATACGCATGGTCGATCGCGTCAGGAGAGCGGCGCGAGCGTCGCCAACATCGCGTGGGCATCGGCGTGCGTCGCCGCATCGTTCGACTCGATCACCTCGTGAATAAGCGTTCGGGCGCCGCCCAAATCGCCCAGTGCGATGTACTCGGCGGCCAAATCGAGTTTGTTGCGCGCAATCCTTGCCAGTTGTTCGGGCGTGAACGGCGGCTGCGCCTCGGCCTCGGCCTGCGCCGCCTCGCCGGCTGAGGCTTGCGAGCCGGGCAGGTCCAAATCGAACGACAAATTCAACCGCCCGACCGGCGCGGCACCAAGGCCCGTCACCACCGGGAGGGCTGAAGGCACGTGCGTCGCGCGGGCCGGTTCTTCGCCGGGCGGCTCCGTCTCGTCCTCGTGATCCACGTGGCCCTCGTGGCCCTCGTGGTCAGCATGTTCATGCTGGGGCTGCACCGTCGAAGTCGATTCCGTCGGCAGCCCAGTCTCGAGTTCTTCTCGCTCTGGCTCGCCCTCCGCTGCCGGCTGCGGCTCGGCCGGCGTCTCGGCCACTGGCCCAACTCGCGGCGGCAAGCCGATATCGAGGCCGTCGAGCGCGGCGACCGCTTCGGGAGGAAGCGTCGGCTCGCCTTGCGGCTCGACAGGAGCTTGCGCCTCTTGCGCCGTCGCCGGCTCGTGCGGTTCCGGTTGTTTCGCCTCCACCGGCTCGGCATGCGCCTCCTCGCCTTCGGATCGGCCTTCGGCGTGCGCGCCGTCCTTCTCGGGCTCGGGCCCCGTCTCGGCGACATGCGGGATCGGCGCCGGGACATCGTCCACCTGCGTAGGCGGCGCCGCGGTGACTGGCGGCATGCTCGGCAAAGCCGTGCTCAGATCCACCACAGCCCCTTCCGGCGCGACGCCCTCCTCGTCCGAAGACAAATCGCCCTCCTCGGTTGCCCCGGCCTCCAGCGCGAACAGCGGATTGTCCGGATCGAGTTGACGTCCGATGGAGGCGACATGCGTCCAATTCGGGCCTCGTCCGCCCGATAAGCGGTAGATACGCTGAGCGATCTCGTCGAAGCCTTTGATGTTCTTACGCTCCGCGTAGTGCGCGGCGAGGCCCATGAGTGCTCGCTTGCTCGAAGGCGTACGAGCAAGAATCGCCAAGAATTCGGCCTCGATCGGGTCGTCGGGCGTCGCGGCGGGCGTCGCCGCGGCTTGCGCGGACTCCGCGCCACGCGCGGCCGAAGCGGTGCTTGCCTTCGCGCCGTCGGCTGGGCGAGCCGAGCGACGACGACTCACGCCGAGCGCGATCAGCAGCACCAGCAAGGCCGCCACGATTGCGGCAACGATTGCCGCGACGACCGGAATCTGATTCTTCGCCAACGTGACGCCATAGTCGCCGATGCCGATAAAGCGCTGATTGGCGGCAGCCGCGGCCCGCGACTGGCCGGGTGCGGGTGCGCTGACGGGACCGGACGCAGGCGACACGGCAAAACCGGACGCGCCCGGCGATGCGCTCTTCGCAGCGCCCGAATGCGATGCCGACGGTGCACCGATTCCGTGCCGCTGCAATTCCATCAAAACGCGATTCTTGAGTGCGAGCAGTTGCTGAAGGCTCGACACTTTCGGATGAGAGGCTTCGGCGGCTGGGGCCGCAGCGGCTGAGGCCGACGCGCCGGGTTTCGGCGCGCTGACCGCCGCCGGCGTCTGAGCAGGCGCGGCGGTGGGCGCCGTGCCGCTCGCCGCAGGCTGACTCGCTGCCGCGGCGGTGGGCGCTTGAGCCGGCGCCGGGGCCGATGCCGCAGCGCCGGCCGAGGCGCCGGATGCGCCCGCCGAAGCCTGCGCCGGTGCGCTGGCCGGAGCGACGGGCGCCGGTTCGATGGCGCCCGACCATGCGTGTGCCCCGCTCGCGCCGCTCGGGACCGCCGGTTGCGCGTGCGCCGCGGCGGCCGCCGAAGCGGGATGTGCGCCTACGTTAGCGGCCGACGATGCCGCGGCCGCGGTGCTCGCAGGCGCTACGGCGGCCATGGCCGGCGCGGCGGATGCAGGCTTGGCTGGCGCCACACCGCTCGCCTTGGCCCCGCTTGCGGCAGCTTGCGCGGCCGCAGCGTTGCCCGACGTCGTATTCGGCGCGCTGGCCGCAGCCGGGGCCGGCGCACTCTCCGTCTTGGCAGGCGCCCCCGTGGCATCGAGTGCCGGGACGTTCAGCACCGCACCGAGCTTCAGCAGGCTCGGATCGCCACGCATGAACGCGGAGGGATTCGCGTCGAAGATCGCCCGCGCGGCGCGGCCGAGGACGGTTTTGTCATGAGAGCCGGTTGCGGCCGCGGCGATATCGGCCAGCGACTGCCCGGGCTTGACCGCGACCTGAGTGGCGGCCGAGGCGGGTACGGCGCTTTGCGCAACGGGCGCGGAGGCCGGCGCGGCGGCAGCCGCGGCGCCGGCGGGCGACGCGCAAGCGAGCCAAGCGCAGGCGATCGCAAGCGAGACGGCGCGACGCGTCGAACGTATTGTCATGGAGGTGTCACGCGCTTTGGAGCGCGCCTCGAGATGGCGTTTGGGAGAAACCACGATTGGCTGCGGCAAAAGAAAAAGGCGTCGCGGCTAAGCGACGCCCTTTAGGGGTTCCTATGCGTCGTAACCGCATAGTTTACGTGAGGAACCCGGCCAAGACCACTGTATGGGGTGCGGTGGCAACAACCACCCCTATGTGGCTTAACGTTCCAACAGGATCCGCAGCATGCGGCGCAGCGGCTCGGCCGCACCCCACAGTAGCTGGTCGCCGACGGTGAATGCCGACAGGTATTCGCCGCCCATCGCGAGTTTGCGCAGACGGCCGACAGGCACCGACAACGTGCCGGTCACCACGGCCGGCGACAGATCGCGCATCGACGCTTCGCGCTCGTTCGGCACGACCTTGACCCAGTCGTTGGCCGACGCGAGGATGCCGTTGATCTCGTCGAGCGGCACGTCCTTCTTGAGCTTGATCGTCAATGCTTGCGAGTGGCAACGCATCGCGCCGATACGCACGCAAAGTCCATCGACGGGAATCGAGCCGGCTTGACCCATGGCCGGCTTGCCGAGGATCTTGTTCGCTTCGGCACCGCCCTTCCACTCTTCCTTCGACATACCGTTGCCGAGATCCTTATCGATCCAAGGAATCAGCGAGCCCGCGAGCGGCACGCCGAAGTGCTGCGTGGGCATCGCGTCGGAATTCATCGTCTCGAGCACGCGACGATCGATGTCGAGAATGGCCGAAACCGGGTCGGCCAACTGCTCCTTGACGGCACCATGCAGCGTGCCCATTTGCGACAGCAGTTCGCGCATGTTCTGCGCACCCGCGCCCGACGCAGCCTGATACGTCATGGCTGTGATCCAGTCGACGAGGTTTTCGCTGAACAGGCCGCCGAGGGCCATCAGCATCAGGCTGACCGTGCAATTGCCGCCGATGAAATTCTTCGTACCCTTGACCAGCGCGTCTTTGATGACGTCGAGGTTGACCGGATCGAGAATGATGACGGCGTCGTCGGCCATACGCAGCGACGAAGCCGCATCGATCCAGTAGCCGTTCCAGCCCGCCGCGCGCAGCTTCGGGAATACTTCGCTCGTGTAGTCGCCGCCCTGGCAGGTGATGACGACGTCACACTTCTTCAGTTCGTCGATGCTCTTGGCGTCTTTGAGCTTGGTCTCGTTCTTGGCGAACGACGGCGCGTTGCCGCCCACGTTGCTGGTGGTGAAAAACACCGGTTCGATCAGATCGAAATCGCGCTCCTGCTGCATCCGCTGCATCAGGACGCTGCCGACCATGCCGCGCCAACCTACGAGACCTACGTTCATGACTAACCCTTGGAGTGGACGCTTCCCCGCAACTTTGCCCGGCGTGACCGCGCGGGGAAGACGAGCGGGCACGACGGACGATCAGCGTTTCGTGATCGTTTTGGGGGTAATCGTAATGATGGCGATGCCGGCAATGCCGACGGCACCAGCGATGGCGAGCCCGCCCACACGGGCCGTATCGCCGTGCAGGTTGTCAATCGAGGAGATTTGGGACAGATTCGCCATCGGCACAGTCTACACGAAAAATCCGTATCGGCGCGCCCATCGACATAGCCAATTCGGTAGAAACCTCTCGATTTAGGCACTTTTCTGAACGGACGGGCCCGAAGGCCCGTCCGTTCAATCAGTACCGGATCGATTAAAGCGCCGCACGCACCGCGTCGCCCATCTCGACGGTGCCCACTTGCCGGCAACCCGGCGTCGCGATGTCGCCGGTGCGGTAGCCGGCTTCGAGCACTTTTTGCACGGCCTTCTCGATGCGCTCGGCCTGCTCGACCTTGTTCAGCGAGTAGCGCAGCATCATCGCCGCCGACAGAATCGTCGCGAGCGGATTGGCGATGCCCTTGCCGGCGATATCGGGCGCCGAGCCGTGCGACGGCTCGTAGAGCCCCTTGTTGTTCTTGTCGAGCGAAGCCGACGGCAGCATGCCGATCGAGCCCGTGAGCATGGCGGCCTGGTCGGACAAAATGTCGCCGAACAGGTTGCCCGTCACGATGACGTCGAACGATTTCGGCGCCTTCACGAGCTGCATCGCCGCATTGTCGACATACATGTGCGACAACTCGACGTCGGGATATTGCTTGGCGACATCGATCATCACGTCCTTCCAAAGCTGCGACGTTTCGAGCACGTTCGCCTTATCGACCGACGTCAGGCGCTTGCCGCGCTTTTGCGCCGCCTGGAACGCGACGTGCGCGATGCGCTGCACTTCCGGTTCCGAATAGCGCATCGTGTCGAAGCCTTCGCGCGCACCGGCAAACGGGCCGTCCGGCGCTTCGCGCGTACCGCGCGGCGTGCCGAAGTACACGTCTCCGTTCAGCTCGCGCACGATCAGGATGTCGAGACCCGAGACGATTTCCGGCTTGAGCGACGAAGCCCCCGTCAATTGCGGATAGCAAATGGCCGGACGGAAATTCGCGAACAATTGCAGATGCTTACGCAGTCCCAGGATGGCCTGCTCGGGACGCAGCGCACGTTCGAGCGAATCGTATTTCCAGTCGCCCACGGCGCCGAACAGGATCGCATCGGCCTCTTTGGCCAGGGCCAGCGTCGAATCGGGCAGCGGATGACCCTTCGCCTCGTAGCCGGCGCCGCCGACGGGCGCTTCTTCCATCTCGAACTTCTCGTCGAGCGCGTTCAATACCTTGATCGCTTCCTTGACGATTTCCTTGCCGATCCCGTCGCCGGGGAGCACTGCGATTTTCATTCGGATTCCTATCGAGTTTTGCGATTGCTTATCTGCTTCACGGCGGCCGGCATTGCCCGCCGCCGCGGCTAGGACGTCAGCCGACGATCCGATGGGCAAGCCACGGCTGCTTGGCGATCCGCTCCGCTTCGAACGCACGAATCTTGTCGGCGTGGCGCAGCGTGAGACCGATATCGTCGAAGCCGTTCAGGAGACAGTACTTGCGGAAGCCGTCGACTTCGAACCCGTACTCGCGCCCGTCCGGCGTGCGCACCACTTGCGCGTCGAGATCGATCGTCAGCTGGTAGCCGTTGAACGCATATGTCTCGTTGAACAGATGGTCGACCTGCTGCTCCGACAACACGATCGGCAGCACGCCGTTTTTGAAGCAGTTGTTGAAGAAAATGTCGGCGAAACTCGGCGCGATCAACGCGCGAAAGCCGTATTGCTGCAAGGCCCACGGAGCATGCTCGCGCGAGCTGCCGCACCCGAAGTTCTTGCGTGCGACCAAGACCGACGCGCCTTGATAACGCGGCTGATTTAGCACGAAATCGGGGTTCAACGGGCGGCGCGAGTTGTCCTGCCCAGGCTCGCCGTGATCGAGATAGCGCCACTCGTCGAATAGGTTCGGACCGAACCCGGTGCGCTTGATCGATTTCAAAAATTGCTTAGGGATGATCGCATCCGTATCGACGTTTTCGCGATCGAGGGGCGCAACGAGCCCCGTATGCACGACGAATTTGTCCATGTTCCTCTTACTCCGCAGCCTTCTTGATGGCGTGACCTGCGTCGCTCATATCCTGACCGAAACCGGCCATCGTATTGCAGCCCGCAAGACCGAGCAGCGCGCCGGCGAGCGCAAGCAATGCCGCCCGCCGCCAAAACATCCAAGCTTTCATCGCCCTAACCTAACTTCCGAATATCCACAAAATGACCTTCGATCGCGGCGGCCGCAGCCATCGCCGGGCTCACGAGGTGCGTGCGTCCGCCCGCGCCTTGACGGCCTTCGAAGTTGCGGTTCGACGTGGAGGCGCAACGCTCGCCCGGCTCGAGCCGGTCCGCGTTCATCGCGAGGCACATCGAGCACCCCGGTTCGCGCCATTCGAAGCCGGCTTCGACGAACACCTTATCGAGCCCTTCGTGCTCGGCTTGCGCCTTCACAAGCCCCGAGCCGGGCACGACCATCGCGAGCCGGATGTTCGATGCGACACGACGCCCGAGCTTCTTGACGACGTACGCCGCCGCGCGGATGTCTTCGATACGCGCGTTCGTACACGAGCCGATGAACACCTTGTCGACCTTGATCGACTCCATCGGCACATTCGGTTCGAGCGCCATGTACTGAAGCGCGCGTTCCATCGCGTCGCGCTTGACGGGATCCTTCTCGCGCTCGGGATCGGGCACGCGGCTATCGATCGCCGTCACCATTTCGGGCGACGTACCCCACGTGACTTGCGGCACGATCTGCGCAGCATCGAGTTCGACGACGCGATCGAAATGCGCGCCCGCATCGGACACGAAGGTGCGCCAATAGGCGACGGCATGGTCCCATTCGACGCCTTGCGGCGAATACGGACGGCCCAACAGGTAGTCGACCGTCGTATCGTCGACGGCCACCATGCCCGCGCGTGCGCCGGCCTCGATGGCCATATTGCAGACCGTCATGCGGCCTTCCATCGACAACGCGCGAATGGTCGAGCCGCCGAATTCGATCGCGTAGCCCGTGCCGCCGGCGGTGCCGATCTTGCCGATGATGGCCAGTACGATGTCCTTGGCCGTGCAGCCGCGCGGCAACTGACCGTCGACTTTCACGAGCATGTTCTTGCTCTTCTTTTGCAAGAGCGTTTGCGTGGCCAGCACGTGCTCGACTTCCGACGTGCCGATGCCGTGAGCCAGCGCGCCGAACGCGCCGTGCGTCGACGTATGCGAATCGCCGCAGACGATCGTCATGCCGGGCAGCGTCGCGCCTTGCTCAGGTCCGATGATATGAACGATGCCTTGACGCATGTCGTTCATCTTGAACTGCGTAATGCCGTAGGCGTCGCAGTTCGCGTCGAGCGTATCGACTTGCAGCTTGGAGACCGGATCGGCGATGCCGTGGCTGCGATCGGTCGTAGGCACGTTGTGGTCCGACACGGCCAGATTGGCACTGACGCGCCACAGCGGACGCTCGTGCATCTTGAGCCCTTCGAACGCCTGCGGGCTCGTGACTTCGTGCAGCAATTGACGGTCGATGTAGAGCAGCGTCGTGCCATCCTCTTCGGTATGGACGACGTGCGAATCCCACAGCTTGTCGTAGAGAGTCTTTGACATGATATGCGCGGTAATCGTGGCAACGGGCAATCCCCGGTGCGGTCGATTATGCCACGCACACCGCCTTTGGCGCGCGATCGAATTAGAAAAAAGCGATAAAAAACAGTGAGTTGGGTGGTAGTTTCAGTACTAGGCTGGGCGTTACCAGGTGGACGCGCGTACAACACCGTCCGTATCTCCCGCCTCGATTCGGGGCGCCTCCAAGCGCTGCTCGCAGACGCTGTCGTCGATCCGTCGTAGCATCAGATCCGCGAGCGAACGCCCCGTACTGTGTCCGGTCGGCTGCACGACCGCCGTGACTCGGTGCGGTCCTGCGACGTCGTGCGGGACGCCGTCATAAACGATCAACGATATGTCCTCGCCGAGACGCCGGCCGCTTTCGACGAGCGCGCGGAACACGCCCGCTCCCACGATGTTGTTATCGACCAGAATCGCGGTCGGCGCTTCGGCCAGCCCGAGCAGCGTTTGCGCGGCCGAATAGCCGTCGTCACGCGTGAGCGGACTTGCGACGAGCCATTGGGAAGCCGGTTCGATCCCCGCCTCGCGCAGCGCCGCCAGATAACCTTGACGCCGCTGCGCGGCAAAATTCAAGGCGAGCGGCGCGCTGATCATCGCGATACGCCGGTGCCCAAAATCGATCAGGCGGCGGACCGCCTCCCGCGCGCCCGCCTCGTTGTCGAAGTCGAGCCACGCATAGGGTGCGTCGATCTGCGTTCGACCGTACGCGACGAATGGAAAGTCGCGTGAGCGCAGGTAGGCAATGCGCGGATCGTCGACGAGCGTACGTGCAACGATCAACCCGTCGACGAGCTTTCCGTCCACGAGCCGCCGATACGTTTCCAGTTCGGCATTGGGTCGAGCCGACACGATGAAAAAGTCGAGATCGCGTTCGGCGAGCCGCTCTGTGATTCCCCCCACGACTTCGCCGAAGCGAGGATCGCCGAGATCGCTCGCACCGAACGGATAGACGATCCCGATCGCATCGGCGCGTCCCGTCGCAAGCCGGCGCGCCGTGGGATCGGCGACATAACCAAGTTCGCTCGCCGCCTTCATCACGCGTTCCCGCGTCGCCTCGCTCACGTCGTCATAGCCGTTCAACGCTCGACTGACCGTCGTTCGCGACAGTCCGAGCGCCTCGGACAGTGCCTTCAAATTGACCTTCACCGCCGCTCCTCGCGCGCTGCATTGTTCACGGCCAACGTACCTGGGAGCATTTTTTTCCGCATGGCAACTGTTACCGTCAAAAATTTATCTTTTGACGTCCAAACCGGTTTGAAATAGCATCCAAACCGGTTTGGACATCGATGCCCGCCGCCCCCTCCCTCGTTACTTAGAGACGACGCCGAGATGACGACATATTCTTCGCCCTTCCGCTCGCCTGCGAGCAAACGTTTGCTGCTTGTCGGCGGCACCCTGGCCGTGTTTGCGGCCGCAGCTCATGCGCAGACGGCCGGTGCGCCCGCACCCACGCCCCATAGCCAGCAAGCCTACGACCCCGAAGACAACTTCACGATGCGCTGGACGCGCGCGGACATCCGTCAGATCGTCGCGCAATCGCACACGGCCGGCGCAGACAAAAATTCGCTGCCTCAATCGCTGACGATGCCGAACATCCCTCAGGATTTTCCGTTGATCAATTCGGACGTCTGGGTCTGGGATACGTGGCCCCTTGCCGATATGCGCGCGAACCAACTCAGCTACAAGGGTTGGGAAGTGATCTTCTCCTTGACCGCCGATCCGCATGCCGGCTACACGTTCGACGATCGTCACGTACATGCAAGAATCGGCTTCTTCTACCGCCGAGCTGGCATTCCCGCGTCGCTACGCCCGGCGAACGGCGGCTGGACCTGGGGCGGCCACCTGTTCCCGGACGGCGCGAGCGTGAAGGTATTCGGCACCACGCCGATGACCAACAACGCCGAATGGTCCGGCTCCGCGCGCCTCACGCACGGCGACAACGTCAACCTCTACTACACCGCCCTATCGTTCAATCGATCGGCGCCCGGTGGCTCGGACATCACCCCGCCTGTCGCCATCATCACGCGTGCCGACGGCCACATTCACGCCGACGACAAGCATGTCTGGTTCACCGGCTTCGACGACCATAAAGCGTTGTTGCAGCCGGAAGGCAAGTGGTACCAAACGGGCCAACAAAACGTCTACTACTCGTTCCGCGATCCGTTCGTATTCACCGACCCCGCTCACCCGGGCAAGACTTATATGGTCTTCGAAGGCAACACGGGCGGTCCGCGCGGCGCGCGCACCTGCACGGAAGCCGATCTCGGCTACGCGCCCAACGATCCGTATAAGGAAGATCTGAACGCGGTCATGAATTCGGGCGCAGTGTATCAAAAGGCCAACGTGGGCCTGGCGATCGCGACGAACCCGCAACTGACCGAATGGAAGTTCCTGCCGCCGATCCTATCGGCGAACTGCGTCGACGATCAAACCGAGCGTCCGCAGATCTATCTGAAGGACGGCAAGTACTATCTATTCACGATCAGCCACCGCACGACGATGGCCGCGGGCGTCGACGGTCCGGACGGCGTGTACGGCTTCGTGGGCAACGGCATTCGCAGCGATTTCCTCCCGCTCAACGGCGGGGGCGGCCTCGTGCTCGGCAATCCGACCGACTTCTCCGCGCCGGCCGGCGCGCCGTACGCGCAAGATCCGAATCAAAACCCGCGAGAGTTCCAGTCGTATTCGCACTATGTGATGCCGGGCGGATTGGTCGAATCGTTCATCGACGCAATCGGCCCACGTCGCGGCGGCACGCTCGCACCGACGGTGAGGATTGACATCCGGGGCACGTCGACGGCAGTGGACCGCTTCTATGGACGCGGCGGACTCGGCGGCTACGGCGATATCTCGGCGAACCGGCCGGCGATCGGCGCCGGCCACAACGACACGCCTCAACCTAACTAACGGTCACTTCGCTTTCAACGTGTCTTAGCCCATCGTGCATGCGGCCGTCGCCGGCCGTATGCACGTCGACCACCCGCGTCGGACGACGACGCACCGTCATCAAGTATGCAATCGAAGCCTTTGCGCATCTCCATCCGAATCGGCGTTACGCTGCTGCTCGCCAGTCTGGCCGGCATAAGCACCTCCACCGCCGCCTCGGCCGAAAACGGCACGCCGCAATGGCGGCCGCGCGTGCACTACACGCCCCAGCACAACTGGATGAACGATCCGAACGGCCTCGTCTACGACAATGGCCGCTATCACCTTTTCTATCAGTACAACCCGTTCGGCAACGAGTGGGGCAATATGTCGTGGGGCCATGCGACCAGCACCGATCTCATCCATTGGCATGAACAGCCCGTTGCGATGTACGCCAACGACAAGGAAGAAATCTTCTCCGGTTCGATCGTCGCCGACACGCACAACACATCGGGCCTCGGGCCGGCCGGCGTGACGCCGCTCGTCGCGCTCTACACGAGCGCCTATCGCGCCGGATCCGGCCACGCTCCGGGCACGCAAGCCCAATCGCTGGCCTATAGCCTCGATCACGGCGCAACGTGGCAGCCTTATGCGCACAACCCCGTACTCACGCTCGATCCCGAATCGAAACAATTCCGGGACCCCAAAGTCTCGTGGTACGAGCCCGGGCATTATTGGCTCATGACTACGGTCGTCGCGGATGCCCAGGTCGTGAAACTTTATCGTTCAGACGACCTCATCCATTGGTCGTTCCTCAGCGACTTTACGCTGCCGAACATCCCTCACTCAGGAGCGTTATGGGAAATGCCCGAACTCGTTGCCCTGCCGCTCGACGGCGACCCGAACAGGATCAAGTGGGTGATGATCTTGGGGGTCAACCCGTGGTCGATCGCGGGCGGCTCCGGGACGATGTATTTCGTCGGCGAGTTCGACGGGCGCGCCTTCACGGCCGATGAAGTCGCGCCGCCCGGTTCCGATCCCAGCCGATTTCATTGGCTCGACCACGGCGCCGACTTTTACGCGTCCGGCACGTTCTCCGGCGCGCCGGACGCGCGGCCGGTCGCGATCGCTTGGATGGACAATTGGGATTACGCGGCTAAGGTCCCCACGTCGCCGTGGCGTGGCGCGATGACACTGCCGCGCGAGTTGGCCCTGAAGACGATCGACGGCGAGCCTCGGCTCGTCTCCCGGCCGGCTGCGACATTCGATACATGGGCCGACGGTTGGCCGGCGACGCATCTAGGCGACATAACCGTCGACTCATCCACGCAAGCGCTATCCGCCAAGGTCCGAGGAACCGCACAACGCATCAAGCTAACCCTGGTGCCGCAAGGCGCCGCACGCGCGGGAATCGTCGTGCGCCGGTCGGCCGACGGCACGATCGGCACGCGGATCGTCTACGACGCCATACAACGGACGCTAACGCTGGATCGCTCGCAATCGGGCGACTCGGATTTCTCGGCCGCGTTCAGCGCGCGGCATATCGTGGACCTGCCGCTTCGCGATGGGCGTTTGCCGCTGGAGATCGTCGTCGATCGAGGGTCCGTCGAAGTCTTCGCGGACGGCGGACGCGCTACGATGACCGACCTGATTTTCCCCCCGCTCTCCGCCGATGGAGTCGCCTTGTTCTCCGAGGGCGGGAAAGCGACGTTCGACCGACTTGCGATCACGCGGCTCGACGGCGAGGGCGAGACATCCGCATGGCGACAATTTCGGTAGGCCCCCGTGTAACCTTCCGGCATGCGTTGGAATCTACGCTTCGGATTTACCTGAGCTCGACTTCACGTCGCAATGGCAACGGACAGCAAGACAAATCGAGGCAATCCGACTCACTGGGGCGGCGATTATCGGCATGCCGTTACCGACATTGACGGCACTGGCCCGCGATTTGAAAGCGCGTCATATCGCGCTTGGACTCGAAGTGCTAGCGACGAACTGGTGGCATGAGCCGGCCTGCGGCGACGGCATCGAGGGGTATATCGATCCCGGTGCAACCAACGCCATCGTAGCGAAGCTGATCAAATCCGGAGCAGCGCTCGATTTCATCGCCATGGACGAGCCGCTGTGGTTCGGCCATTTCTACGGCGGCAACAACGCCTGCCGCAGCGCCATCGCCGAGTTGGCCAATCGGGTCGCCGTCAACGTGCGTATCTATAAAGCCGCATTTCCCAACGTAACGCTCGGCGATATCGAGCCCTTCCCGGCCGTCGCCGCTCAGCCGAACTGGCAAGCTGCGTACGGCCAATGGGTCAAGGCGTTCGAGACAGCCACGGGAAGCCGGCTCGACTTTCTCGACTTGGATTTCGACTGGTACTCGCCGCGATTGAATACCGTATCCGTCCCGGTGCGGCCGGATGAGCAAGCCATTGCCGATCAGGCGCGCGCGGCCGCCGCGCTCGCCCGGGACAATGGCCTCGCGATTGGCATGATCATGAACGGCGGCGGCCATCCCAGTGCAAAGTCGGATGCCGATTGGATCGCCCAGGCTCGCCGGCATATCCGTGCATTGGATGCATCCGGCGTGCGCTTCGATCGCGTGCTGCTCGAAACCTGGGACAAATATCCCGCCCACACGTTTTCCGCAACGGATCCCGCCGACACGCTGTCGGGCCTCGTCGCCGCCTATGCGCAAGCCCACCGCTAGAAGACGGTCACCGACTTAGACGGTCACCGTCTTGCAGGCATGCACCCAAATCACTCGGCCCAATTCGTCACATAAGCCGGCTCGGCGATGTTCCTTTGGCTTTCCGCATGGATCGGCGCGATGCGCGTCGCTTTTAGCGGCAGCACGCCCGTCCAGACATCGAGGTCGCGATCCTCCTCCTTATCCGACGGCAGCGAAGCGCTGACTTTCACCGCGGCTTCCGCGAGCGAAATGCGTAGTACGCTCGTCGCGTTGATCTCCTTCGCGTTGCCGCGCCGCGCTTCGTCCTTACGACCTTCGGCGATCTTGTCCATGAGTATGTCCATAGCCGCCAGCTTTCCCGCACTACCCTCCACGATTTCAAATCGCCCATAGATCACCGCCGAACGATAGTTCATCGAATGGCTGAATGCCGATTTGGCCAGCACGAGACCATCGAGCAAGGTAATCGCCACGCCAACTTGCGCGCCGGCCGCAAGCGCCTTGAGCATTCGGCTGCCATTGGATCCGTGAATGTAGAGGAAATCGTCCTTCCGCCAGTGAGCGGTCGGGATGCAGTGCGTATCTTGATCGGCAACGAAAGCGATATGGCAAACGTACGCTTCATCGAGGATGCGATAGAGCATCGCGCGATCGTGATTCGCAAGCTCCGGCAAGCGGCGAATCGTCGTGCGAGCGGATACCGGCAGCGGGGTGCATTCGTTCAAATTCATTGTTCTGTTCGACTCCATCGACTTCGTGAAACGCGGCTCATCGAGCGCCGCGGCAAAACCCTCGTCCTCGGGCCCATCCGAACGCCGGCGAAGCGAAAGATACAATGCGATGTGGCCTTTAAAAAGAACCAACGCCAGGCAAAAATTTAGAACCAAGACATGGATCTCGCTCTTCTCATTTCATCGTTTTCCATGCAACAGGGGCTAGCGAAGCAAAGCCAACAAGAAGCGCTCTACCGAAGCCTGCGCGACATGCTATTGGACGGCCGGATTCCGCCCGGCACGCGTTTGGCATCGACGCGCACGCTGGCCGCAGAGCTGGGCATCGCGCGAAATTCAGCCGTCTACGCCTACGAAAGGCTGACCGAGGAAGGGTTCGTCGCCGCCACGCGCACCGGCACGATCACACTCTGGGACGGACGCGGTCAGCGCCATGCTCGCGCTGAGGCGGGCCCGATTCAGGTCCGCCTTGCGGATCGGGTGCATGGGCTCGACAATCCCCAGCCGGAGCCCGATCGTATGTTGCCGTTCGTCCCTGGCCTGCCGTCGCTCCATGAATTTCCCATTCTTCAATGGCGGCGTTGCGTCGAACGGGCCTGGAAGCAAATCCAGCCGGCTCAGCTCGCCTACGGTCCGGCCGAAGGCCTTCCCGAATTGCGGCGAGCCGTGGCGGCCTATATCAAGGTGTCGCGCGGCGTGCGGTGCGAAACGGATCAGGTGTTCATCACCGACGGGACCCAAAGCAGCCTTGAACTGTGCGCGCGCATGCTGGCGAACCCCGGCGAATTCGGCTGGCTCGAAAACCCCTGTTATAGCGGTGCTAAAACGGCGTTCCAGTCCACCGGCTTACGGATCGTGCCGATGGAAGTCGATCGGGAAGGCATGGCGCCGCTCGAGAGCGATTGGCGCAGCCGTCCGCCGAAGCTGATCTACGCCACGCCTTCGCATCAATACCCGCTCGGGGCACTGATGAGCATCCAGCGGCGAGCGACGCTCATCGAAAGAGCGCGCGAATGCGGGGCGTGGATTATCGAGGACGATTACGACAGCGAATTCCGTCACAGCGGCCAACCGCTACCCGCGATCCAGGGCATTCATGCCGATGCGCCGGTCTGCTATCTGGGCACGTTCAGCAAGACGATGTTTCCCGCGCTTCGGTTAGGCTTCATGGTGCTTCCGCCGATGTTGGTGGAGCGCTTTCGCGGCACGCTACGCGAACTCGTCCATCGCGGTCATCCGGCCGATCAATTAGCCATGGCGGAATTCATCGACACGGGGCTTTTCGCGCGGCATTTGCGCCGAATGCGGACGCTCTATACCGAGCGGCGCGGGACGCTCGAGCACGCGCTCGCAAAGCATCTCGGGACAGTGTTACGGGTTCGGGAAAGCTCCGGCGGAATGCACCTATCGGCCGAACTCAACGTGCCGGCGCAAGATACGGAAATCGCGCGGCAAGCAAACGCCGAAGGTCTGCTGTTGCAGCCGTTGAGCCATTATCGAGTTCTCGACGGGCGAGCGTACAACGGCTTTGTTCTCGGTTACGCCGGACTCACCGGGGCAACGATCGAAAAGTCCGTGACACACCTCGCCCGCGTCGTCGAATCTCATGGCGGCATCAAGCGCTGAGGGCGCGAACGAGCCATCCGCCCTCTTTCGCGCGGACGCGAATCGGCTAGCGCAAAAAAAGAAATGCGACCGGCGGGCGAGCCGGTCGCAAATCCGCCTGCCGAGGAAAATTCAGGCGGAGCGCGGCTCGAAAGCAAGCCGTGCGGGCGAAAGAACGAATAGGGTTAGGCTTCAAGCGTTACTACGTAGCGGCGCTAAGTTCGGCGCGCGCTCATCGTGCCCGCCGGCGGGCACAAGAGGCTCTCCAGACACGCGCAAGGCTACCGCCGTTGCAACGGTACTCGCATAAACGTTCACTGCCGTGCGGCCCATATCGAAGAACGCATCGATACCGAGGATTAGCAACACCGCTTCGGCCGGCAGCCCGATCGCGCCCAGAACCACAGTGATCGCCACCACCGCACCGGAAGGCACATTCGCGGCGCCATCGATCATGATCGTGGTCAACACGATGATCGTGAAGACGAGCGGCCAACTCCAGGTCAAATGATAGACATCGGCCAGATAGCCCACGGCCAAAGCCGTATAGAGCACGGCGCCGTCGCGATTGAAAATGTACGACAGCGGCAAAATGGTAGACGCGACCGATTGCGGCACACCCAACTCGGTCAGCTTCTTCAGGTGCAGCGGGTACGTGATTTCGGACGAGCGCGTTGTGAACGCGAGAATCAGCGGCTCGCTGACGTGCTTGATCACTGCGCGCGCCCGAAGCCCGGTCGCTTTGAGCACCAGCGTGAGCGCGACCGTGAGGATCGTCAGGCCGAGGTAGGCCACCCCCAGCAATTTGACGAGCGGCATGAGCGCCGATAGGCCCTTCGAGGCAAGTAGTCCGGCCAGCGCCGCGAAAATGGCGACGGGGGAAAACGCGACAACCCACTCGGTCATTTTGAACAACGCCGCGAGTGCCGAATCGAGCACGGCCACGAACGGCGCCGCCTTCTCTTCGACGGCCGCCAGCGCCGAGCCCAACAAAACGCCGAATACGAGGACAGGTACGGAATTGCCCGACGCGAGGGCTTCGACGATATTGGCCGGGACGAGATCGATCAGGAATTGAATCCAGTCGACACGGCCGGCCAAATTCTTCGGCATCGCGGCCGTCTCGGTCAAACTCGCGCCGACGCCCGGATGAAACACGTAGTTCAGCGCGAGACCGAGGGCGGCAGCGAACACGGTTGCTACGATAAAAAACGCGATGCTAAGCGCTGCGGTTTTCCCCAAACTGCCACGCTGAGAGCCGGCACGAAACGCCCCGACCGTCACCGAGAACAAAATCAACGGCATCACGACCATCTTGATCGCATGCGCGAAGATCGTGGAGAGAAACGACAGCTTCACTGCGATCGTAGGCATTAGCACGCCAAACAGCGCGCCCAACACCAACCCCAAGATCATTTGCAAGGAAACGGGGATGCCTCTATGCCGATAGGTCATGTTCGCCTCGGATTAGTTTGATTCGTGCATCGGTCCCATCGAGAATGTGATTCCACATGTGCCGCCGGGCCGCTTCGGGCTCCTTCGCCCGAATCGATCCGTAAATATTGAGATGCTCGGACGTTCCGCGTCGCACCGTCGCTGCATCGTCCCGATGCAATTCGTTCAGTGCGAGCCCGCTCTGAGCGCGCAACATCCGGTACGACGTATAGAGCCGATCGTTCTTGGCAGCCGCGAACATCTCCTGGTGGAAGACCCACCCGATGCGCTGCTCCGTCATCAGATCCGTCGACTCTCCTTCCGCAATCCGGCGCAATTGATCCGCCGCCGTAGACAACCCGTCGGTTGCGCCGTTGACCGCCGCCAGGTAGGCGGCCGTGCTTTCGAGTGCAAGCCTGACTTCGAAAATCTCGCGCAAGTCGATCTTCGTGGGCGCCGTTACGTAGGTTCCCCGGCGCGGAATGACTTCCACCAAACCTTCCACCACGAGACGCTGGATTGCAGAGCGCACCGGCATATGGCCGAGCATCAATTCATCGGCCATATTGCGCGGAGAAACAGGATTGCCCGGCGCCAATCGCCCATCGAGAATGCGGGATCGGATCTGCGTATAGGCCGTTTGCGTATCGGATTGACGGTCTGCCGTCATCTGAGATCTCAAATAGTTTGTTATCCCGAAAAGATTTTTCGGCTCAAAAGGAGCTTACCGCATTACAAGGCAAATAGAACCTGATATTTTTCGGAGTATAGCGATCGAGGTACGCGATCAAAGCAGTGAGCGAGGCATTGAGGACTCCACTAAGGACTCCACTGAGCGAAGCATTGAGGACGTTGTGGCAGGTGATCACATCATGGGAAGACTGCGAATAGGGGACATCGATAGAGATCGGCGAACATCGGCAAGCAGCGGGACACCGCGGCGCTGAAGACGACGATGACGGTTTCATCAGGTAACGCTATACAATCTTGCGATATAACAAATTAGCCCATCCAGTTTGAGCGAATTCAAAAATATCTATACGCCCGGAACAATATAATTTCCCATGCCCGATAGCCGCGCGCTCTTTTCCATTCATGCCGTTTCAGCCGAAGACGTCCTACCGTTACGCGGATCCATTCTTTTGGACAGTCAAGCGGATTCGTGTCGATTCCGCGGCGACGACGAGCCCACTACGTTGCACCTTGCCGTATATCAGGGCGAGCGAGTGATCGCCGTTGCAACGGTATGCCGCGAGGCATTGCCGGGTGCGCAGAACGACTCAGCGTGGCGCCTGCGCGGCGTGGCAGTGGAGCCACACGCGCGTGGCTACGGGTTCGGCCGTACCCTCATGAAACTGTGTTGCGAGCACGCGCGCCGCCACGGCGGGAGACTCGCTTGGTGTACGGCTCGCGAAACGGCTCGCGGATTTTATGAAGCGCTCGGTTTCGCATCGTCGTCGCCACCGTTCAAACTGCCGTCGAGGGGCGATCTTCTGTTCTACGAAATGCACTATGTGTTGCCGGGCGAACCGATTGTCGATGTCGAATAACGAATGCGCCGCGCAGACTCCAGCGCGGCAACCCGATACGCTCGCCTATGCGCCGCACTCAAGCGAGGAGCGGAACTAACTGCCGGTTGAAGCGCGGTTCGATTTGGCGTGCTTCTTTCGCTAGATTCACTTGCTTGGTGGCTTTTGCGATATCGACAAGGCCCGCGCTGATTGGATAGGAACCACGGCCGCTCAGCCATATGAGCACGTCCGACAGGTGCCAAACCGACGAACTTCCCTCGTGCACAGGCAACGGAAAACGCGATGCGTGAGCCAGCATCAGTTTGCGCATATTCTGTCGTGTCACCCCCGCCAGATCCGCGACGTCCGTCAGCCCCACGAAATCCGGGCCCGCCTCAACCAACCTAGCGGAGGGCATCGCCTTTCTAGCATCTTGCAGCGCCGAATGGATAGCCGACCAAGCATCGGCCGCATCACGCGTAAATGCGAGCGCGATTCTGCCCGGCTGGCCCATGCCGACCGTCGCGTCGTCACACCCTGCCTCGAACAGACGCTCGACGATCTGCTCATGGTCGCGATCTTCGTCCGCGAGTTGATATTTCAGCGTAAAAACGTATTCCATTAGGACTCCTTAATTTCTGCGAGCGCGCTCAATTTGAATACGGCGATCTGCTGGACCACCGCGCAATGATCGACGACGCGCTTCAAATCTTTCGCGTGATTCGCTGCGCAGCGCGGCGTACTCCAAATACTGGCGATGCAAAATTCACCGCAGCGGCACTGAGCGTCGTGATAGGGGCAAAGCATCTTGCCCCACGCGTGCCCGTTTCCTCGTTTGGGCTGCACTCGCCAGCCGTGCGCTTCCGCATATACGAGGGCCGCTTCGATTTCCTTCTTCGGATGTGGTCGTTGCATTCGTCATTGCGGCAACAATACCGCTCGGTTAGAAAGTTGTCAAGTGACAACCTTGGTTGCAGACGAATGCAGAGTAAGGGCGCGACGGCCCGGCGAGGAGTCGGTCGAACGGCATAGCCCTCGTTAAAGCAGCAGCCCAAAAAAGAAAAAGCCCCGACGGTATGACCCGTGGGGCTTTGAATACGCTCGTCGACGAACCGGTTCGTTAGAACCGGCGTCGAATCGGCAATCAGCCGCGTTGGCCGATCGGCTTGGCTTCGCGCGGCGTTTCGCCGATGAACAACTGACGCGGACGGCCGATCTTTTGCTCGGCTTCCGAGATCATCTCGTTCCACTGAGCGATCCAGCCGACCGTACGTGCCATCGCGAAAATGCAGGTGAACATCGAGGTCGGGATACCGAGCGCGCGCTGGACGATGCCCGAGTAGAAGTCGACGTTCGGGTACAGCTTGCGCGACACGAAGTATTCGTCTTCGAGCGCGATCTTCTCGAGCTGCATCGCGAGCTTGAACAGCGGATCGTCGTGCAGGCCGAGTTCTTCGAGCACTTCGTGGCACGTCTCGCGCATCAGCTTCGCGCGCGGGTCGTAGTTCTTGTACACGCGGTGACCGAAGCCCATCAGCTTCACGCCCGAGTTCTTGTCCTTCACTTGCTTGATGAACTCGGGGATGTTGTCCGACGAGCCGATTTGCTCGAGCATGTTCAGCGCCGCTTCGTTCGCACCGCCGTGCGCCGGACCCCAGAGGCAAGCGATACCGGCTGCGATACACGCGAACGGATTCGCGCCCGACGAACCGGCCAGACGCACCGTCGAAGTCGACGCGTTTTGTTCGTGATCGGCGTGCAGAATCAAGATGCGATCGAGCGCGCGGACGAGCACGTCGTTGATCTTGTACTCTTCGCACGGGTTCGAGAACATCATGTGCATGAAGTTCGCGCTATACGACAGGTCGTTCTTCGGATAGACGAACGGCTGGCCGATGCTGTACTTGTACGCCATGGCGACGAGCGTCGGCAGCTTCGCGATCATGCGGATCGCCGAGACGTCGCGATGATGCGGATCGTTGATGTTCAGCGAATCGTGATAGAACGCGGACAGCGCGCCCACCGACGCGACCAGAATCGCCATCGGGTGCGAATCGCGACGGAAGCCGCGGAAGAAGAACTGCATCTGCTCGTGCACCATCGTGTGGCGCGTGACCGTGCTGACGAACTCTTGCTTTTCCTTGGCGGTCGGCAGATCGCCCTTCAGCAGCAGATAGCAGGTTTCAAGGAAGTCCGCGTTTTGCGCGAGATTGTCGATCGGGAAGCCGCGGTACAGCAGCTCGCCCTTGTCTCCGTCGATATAGGTGATCGCGGAGTTGCACGACGCCGTCGACATGAAGCCCGGGTCATACGTGAATTTGCCGGTTTGGCCATACAGCTTGCGGATGTCGATTACGTCAGGGCCCATCGTGCCCTTGTAGATCGGCAGTTCGACGCTCGGCGAATTATCGCTGAATGAGAGCGTGGCTTTAACATCTGACGGAGTCATAGCATCCTCAATCGAAGTTGGAACGGGTTTCCGATCATGCGCGCGCGGCGCGTCCAGCAATGCGGCGCTCAAACAGCGCGCAACAGGCCCAGCACCCGGACGATGTCCGGGTCGGAAAGGTCGCCTTCCGGTTCCTTGCGAGCGAGAAGCAAGTCCATCAGGTCGTTGTCGCTCAGCTCGAACAGACGTGTGAGCGCACCCACGTCCGCGTCGCTAAGGCTCTCCTCGTAACGGCTGAAAAAACGTTCGAAGATTAAATCGTTTTCCAGCAGACCGCGGCGTGCGCGCCAACGAAGGCGCGCGCGACGCAGCGGGTCTGTTTGGTGCGATGCGTCATTATGCGCCGAGCCTCCCCCGGATGTCCCGAAGGACTCCTCGGGGGACGGCGCATAAAGCGAGCGCCTAAAGGCAAGTGTCATCGTTTAAACCGTGCGGCGTACCATCAGTTCCTTGATCTTGCCGATCGCCTTCGTCGGGTTCAGGCCCTTCGGGCAAACGTCGACGCAGTTCATGATCGTGTGGCAGCGGAACAGACGATAGGGGTCTTCAAGGTTATCCAGGCGCTCGCCCGTTGCTTCGTCGCGGCTATCGGCGATGAACCGGTAAGCCTGCAACAGACCGGCCGGGCCGACGAACTTATCCGGATTCCACCAGAAGCTCGGGCACGACGTGGAGCAGCTCGCGCAAAGAATGCACTCGTACAGGCCGTCGAGCTCGTCGCGTTCTTGCGGCGATTGCAGACGCTCCTTCTCGGGCGGCGGCGTGTCGTTGATCAGGTACGGCTTGATCGAGTGGTATTGATTGAAGAATTGCGTGAAGTCGCAAATCAAATCGCGCACCACAGGCAGGCCAGGCAACGGACGCAGAACGATCTTTTGCGGCAGATCGTTCAGGTTCGTCAAGCAGGCGAGACCGTTCTTGCCGTTGATGTTCATCGCGTCCGAACCGCAAACGCCTTCACGGCACGAGCGGCGGAACGACAGCGTTTCGTCGACTGCTTTGAGTTTGACGAGCGCGTCGAGCAGCATGCGATCGCCTACGCCGAGCTCGAGCTCGTACGTCTGCATGCGCGGCGCGGCATCCTTGTCCGGATCGTAGCGATAGATTTCGAAAGTACGTTTTGCCATTTCGCGTGTGTCCTTTGAATGCACCGGCTTAGAAGGTACGCGCCTTCGGCGGCACCGATTCGACCGTCAACGGCTGCATGTGCACCGGCTTGTAATCGAGGCGATCGCCCTCGCTGAACCACAGCGTGTGGCGCAGCCAGTTTTCGTCGTCGCGATGTTCGTAATCGCTTTGCGCGTGGGCGCCGCGGCTTTCCTTGCGCGCCTCGGCCGACACCATCGTCGCGCGCGCCACTTCGATCAGGTTCGCCAACTCGAGCGCTTCGACGCGAGCCGTGTTGAACACCTTCGATTTGTCCTTCAAGTGCACGTGGTTCACGCGCTCCGCGACTTCCTTGATCTTTTCGACGCCTTCCGCAAGCAGCTTCGACGTACGGAACACGCCCGCATGCGATTGCATCGTTGCACGGATATCGCCTGCGATCGCTTGCGTGTACTCGCCCGAGGTCGACTTGTCGAGTTTGTCGAGGCGCGACAGTGCGAAATCGGCAGCGTCGGCCGGCAGGGACTTGTGCTCCTTCAGGTCCTTGACGTGCTTGACGATGTGGTTGCCCGCGGCGCGGCCGAAGACGACCAAGTCGAGCAGCGAGTTCGTACCCAAACGGTTCGCGCCATGCACCGAGACGCACGAGCATTCGCCGACGGCATAGAAGCCGTTCACGACCTCTTCGTGGCCGCGCGGCGTGCCGACGACCTGACCGTGAATGTTCGTCGGGATGCCGCCCATTTGGTAATGGATCGTCGGCACGACGGGGATCGGCTCTTTGATGCAGTCGACGTTCGCGAACTTCAATGCGATTTCGCGGATCGACGGCAGACGCTTCATGATCGTCTCGGCGCCGATGTGCGACAAGTCGAGCAGCACGTGATCCTTGTTCGGACCCACGCCGCGGCCTTCCTTGATTTCCTGGTCCATCGAACGCGAGACGAAGTCGCGCGGCGCCAAATCCTTCAGCGTCGGCGCGTAGCGCTCCATGAAGCGCTCGCCGTTCGCGTTACGCAAGATGCCGCCTTCGCCGCGAACGCCTTCGGTGATCAGCACGCCCGCGCCGGCCACGCCGGTCGGGTGGAATTGCCAGAATTCCATGTCTTGCAAGGCGATGCCCGAGCGGGCCGCCATGCCCAGGCCGTCGCCCGTGTTGATGAACGCGTTCGTCGACGCCGCGAAGATCCGGCCCGCGCCGCCCGTGGCGAACAGCGTGCACTTGCCTTCGAGGATGTAGACGTCGCCCGTTTCCATTTCGAGCGCGGTCACGCCGAGCACGTCGCCGTCGGCGTCGCGAATCAGGTCGAGCGCCATCCATTCGACGAAGAATTGCGTCTTGGCAGCGACGTTTTGCTGATAGAGCGTATGCAGCAGCGCGTGACCGGTACGGTCGGCGGCCGCGCAAGCGCGTTGGACGGGCTTCTCGCCGTAGTTGGCCGTATGGCCGCCAAACGGACGCTGATAGATCGTGCCGTCCGCATTACGGTCGAACGGCATGCCGAAGTGCTCGAGCTCGTAGACGGCGTTCGGCGCTTCGCGGCACATGAACTCGATCGCGTCTTGATCGCCGAGCCAGTCGGAACCCTTGATCGTGTCGTAGAAGTGGTAATGCCAGTTGTCTTCGCTCATGTTGCCGAGCGATGCGCCGATCCCGCCTTGCGCGGCGACCGTGTGCGAACGCGTCGGAAACACTTTCGACAGCACGCAAACCGACAAACCGGCACGTGCGAGTTGCAGCGACGCGCGCATCCCCGAACCGCCCGCGCCGACGATGACCACGTCGAAGCGGCGACGCGGCAGAGAATTCTTGATTGCAGCCATTCTTTTACACTCTCCAGAGAATCTGCGCAGCGTAGCCCGCGCACGCGAGCAGCCAGACGATCGTCAGCGCTTGCAAAACGAGCCGCGTGCCGACGGGCTTCACATAGTCCATCCAGATGTCGCGCACACCCACCCACGCGTGGTAGAAGAGCGAGAGCAACGTGACGAACGTCGCGAGCTTCATCCATTGCGTGGCGAAGATCGAAGCCCAGCCGTCGTAGGAGAAAGCCTGTGCGCCGAAGAACCAGGCGAGCAGGATGACCGTGTAGATCGCCATGATCATGGCGGTCACGCGCTGCGCGAGCCAGTCGCGCAGGCCGTAATGCGCGCCGACGACGAGGCGCTTCGAGCCGATTCGGTTGTTGGCTGCCATTTTCTTAGAATGCTCCGAACAGTTTGAGCGCGAAGGCGATCGTCAGGACCGACGACACCACGAAAACAACGACGGACGTGCGCTTGCCGCTCTCTTTCGTCACCGCGTCGTGGTTCGTGTCCATCACGAGATGGCGCACGCCGGCGCAGAAGTGAAAGAGGAATCCCCACGCGAGCACGAGCGTGATGAGCTTGACGACGATGTTGGAGAGAAAGAGCTTGAAGGACTCGAAGCTCATTTCGGAAGTGAGGCTCTGATCGAAGAGGTAGAGCAGGAAGGGAAGGAAAACGAAGAGTAGCGCACCGCTAACCCGGTGCAGGATCGACACCTTCGCCGCCAACGGTAGGCGGTATGTCATTGTAATGTCGCCGATCCCGATGTTCCGGAACTCCGGTCTCGGTTTTTTTACCGCTTCTGTCATGCTAGACCCCTACTATGTAGTCACACTAACCCGCGATTTTAGCGCTTTTTCATTCCGCAGCGCAGCGAAAACCGGTGAAGACCGTTCCAAAATGCGCAATGATCGAGCCCACGGCACGCCTATGCCTCGGCCTACCCGAACCGTGACAGCCTCGTGTCAGCTCAGCTCAAGTCGTTCTGATAGTAGTACCCGGTTGTGACATACCAACCGCGACGCACTTCGACGGGCCGATCTCCGTAGGTATAGGACACGCGCTCCACGGAGAGCAACGGAAATCCGGACGGCACGCCGAGCACCTCGGCCACGGCGGGCTCCGCCGCCACGGCTCGGATCTTCTCCGACGCACGAATCATGCGGGTGCCGAATTCCGCTTCGAACATTGCGTAGAGCGGTCCTTTGTACTCGCTCAGGCGCTCGAGCGTGAGCCCACGGAACATCGCCCCGGGCAGCCAGATCTCGTCCAGCACAGTCGCCACGCTGTCGAATTGCAACAGGCGTTTGATTTGCACGACCGGATCGGCCGGCTTCAAGTCGAGTTGGCGCGCGATCTCCGCCGGCGCGCGCTGGCGGCGGCATTCAAGCAGCTTGCTGACGTGGGGATGTTCGGCGCCGTCGTCGGCCAACAGCCGCAAAAAGCGGAATTGGGCACGATCCTCGTTATGCGTCGCAACGAACGTACCCTTGCCCTGGCGCCGCACGAGCAGGTTCTCGGCGGCCAATTCGTCGATCGCCTTTCTGACCGTGCCCTGGCTGACTTTGTAGCGCGCGGCGAGTTCGACCTCGCTCGGGATGATCTCGCCGGGCTTCCATTCGCCGGACTCGAGGCTCTGGGTGATAAGCCCCTTGATCTGCTGGTATAGCGGGCTGAACGTCGGCGAAGGGGCGGCCGCAGCCGCAGCCGTGCCATCGCCGGCCTGGCCGTTCTTCGGATTGCCCGCGCTTGCCTCGTTCGCATTCATCCGCGCATTTCAACACAAAGCGCCCGCACCCGTCCAGATTTACCTATGAAATTCATATGTCTTATATAAGACATAAGATACGGTTGACATCGTGGAGCCCCGCTTCTACACTCCGTCGCGGGCAAGGACAGTACACCTACACGCTTCGCGTAACGCGCATAGAATGGCGTTTTCCCTAGCGTAGACGCAGCACCCCACGCACCAACGCATCCCTGGAGAGTTCTAAATGGCTAAGTCCGCAAAGCGCGTTGCCGTCACCGGCGCCGCAGGTCAAATCGGTTACTCGCTGCTGTTTCGTATCGCCAACGGCGATCTGCTCGGCAAGGACCAGCCCGTCATTCTGCAATTGCTCGACCTCCCGCAAGCCCAAGCCGCCGTCAAGGGCGTCGTCATGGAGCTCGAAGACTGCGCGTTCCCGCTGCTGGCCGGCGTGGTCGTGACGGACGACCCGAAGGTGGCGTTCAAGGACGCCGACATCGCGCTGCTCGTGGGTGCGCGTCCGCGTTCGAAGGGCATGGAACGCAAGGACCTGCTCTCGGCCAACGCCGAAATCTTCACGGTTCAAGGCCGCGCACTGAACGAAGTCGCTAGCCGCGACGTAAAGGTGCTCGTGGTCGGCAACCCGGCGAACACGAACGCTTACATCGCCATGAAGTCGGCTCCCGATCTGCCGAAGAAGAACTTCACGGCCATGTTGCGCCTCGACCACAACCGCGCGCTGTCGCAAATCGCCACGAAGTCGGGCAAGCCGGTTTCGTCGCTCGAGAAGGTCGCGGTTTGGGGCAACCACTCGCCCACGATGTACGCGGACTACCGCTTCGCCACGGCCGACGGCCAGTCGGTGAAGACGCTGATCAACGACGAAGAATGGAACCGCAACGTGTTCCAACCGACCGTCGGCAAGCGCGGCGCGGCAATCATCGAAGCGCGCGGCCTGTCGTCGGCAGCTTCGGCGGCCAATGCGGCAATCGACCACGTCCGTGACTGGGTCCTCGGCACGAACGGCAAGTGGGTCACGATGGGCATCCCGTCGGACGGCTCGTACGGCATCCCCGAAGACATCATCTACGGCGTGCCCGTCACCTGCGAAAACGGCGAGTACAAGCGCGTGGAAGGCCTTGAAATCGACGCGTTCTCGCGCGAAAAGATGGACTTCACGCTGAACGAACTCCTCGAAGAGCGCGACGGCGTGCAACACCTGCTCGGCTAATGGCCGAGGCGTCGGTGCGGCCCGCCTAGGCGGGCCGCACCGAGAACGATTCGAGAGTCCGGCGCCGTGCACGCCGCGTCCTTGTGACGCAGGCGTCCGGCGCCGTCTCCCCATATCGGATTCGCACGTGCTTTGCGTGCATTAGGCCGCAGTGCTAGGTTGCCGCCCAAAAGGCGAACAACCTGCCGGCAATTCGCCGCGGTGCTGCGACCCGCATGGCATGCAGAGCCCGCGCGAATCCGGTCTTTTGAACAGATTTGAAAGCTTCTGACGCCGAAGATGCGCGCCCTCACTCCAGCGGAAGTGTTGTTCGACGGCGAAACGCCGGCCGCGTTGCTCCCCGTGTGCGATCACTATGCCGGCAGCGAAAAGCTGATGCTCAAATCGCTGGCGCTCCAAGCTGAGCTCGGTCCCGTCTTCGACGTGACGCTCGATTGCGAGGACGGCGCCGCCGTCGGCCACGAAGCCGAGCATGCCGAACTCGTGGCGTCGTTGATCGGTGGCGAACACGATCGATTCGGACGCGTCGGCGTACGCATCCACGACTTCGCCCATCCGCATTGGCGCGACGACGTGCGCCTCATCTTTCGCACGGCGAAACGCGCCCCCGCTTACGTCGCGCTACCGAAAATTCGTAGCGTGGCCGATGCCGCCGAAATGTGTGCCTTCATCGAGGCCACCCGGCGGGAGTTCGGCATCGAGAAACCGGTTCCTACCCAACTCTTGATCGAGACGCACGGCGCGCTGGCCGATGTCTTCCGGCTCGCGTCGCTGCCGACCGTCGAGGCGCTGTCGTTCGGTCTCATGGACTTCGTGTCGGCACACGGCGGTGCGATTCCCGATTCGGGCATGCGCTCGCCCGGTCAGTTCGACCATCCGCTCGTGCGGCGCGCCAAACTCGAGATTGCGGCCGCCTGCCACGCCTACGGCCGAGTGCCGTCGCACAACGTCACCACGGAAATCCGCGATATGTCCGTCGTGGCCGCCGACGCCGCCCGCGCGCGCGATGAATTCGGCTACACGCGGATGTGGAGCATTCATCCCGCGCAAGTGCCCGTGATCGTCGCCGCCTTCGCACCGCGCGACGACGCAATCGCCACCGCGGCCGCGATCTTGCTGCAAGCCCAAGCCGCGCAGTGGGGTCCCACGCGCTACGGCGATACGTTGCACGATCGCGCGAGCTACCGCTATTACTGGTCGGTCTTGCGCCGGGCGCAAGCGACCGGCCGGCCGCTGCCGCCCGAAACGGCCCCCCTCATCGGCCCCGCATCGAAGGAGATGCCATGACAGCCCATCCATCGTCGCTTTCCTCCCCCGGCGCGGCATTGCGCGCAGCCGTCGCGAACGAAGCACCGCTGCAAGTCGTCGGTGCGATCACCGCCTACGCGGCCAAGATGGCGCAGGCCACCGGCTTCAAGGCCGTTTACTTGTCGGGCGGCGGCGTGGCCGCCAACTCGCTGGGCATCCCCGATCTGGGCATCAGCACGATGGAAGACGTGCTGATCGACGCGCGCCGCATCACGGACGCCTGCTCGCTGCCGCTGCTCGTCGATATCGACACGGGCTGGGGCGGCGCCTTCAACATCGCACGTACGATCCGCTCGTTCATCAAGGCCGGCGTCGCGGCCGTGCATATCGAGGATCAAGTCGGACAAAAGCGTTGCGGCCATCGCCCGGGCAAGGAATGCGTGCCGAAGGACGAAATGGTCGATCGCGTGAAGGCCGCCGTCGATGCGCGCACGGACGATCAATTCGTGATCATGGCGCGCACCGATGCGGCCGCGGTCGAAGGCATCGATGCGGCAATCGAGCGCGCCATCGCCTACGTGGAAGCGGGCGCCGATATGATCTTCCCCGAGGCCATGCGCACGCTGGACGACTACCGCAAGTTCAAGGCGGCCGTGAAGGTGCCGATCCTCGCGAACTTGACCGAATTCGGCTCAACGCCCTTTTTTACGACCGATGAGTTGAAGACGGCGAACGTGGACATTGCGCTCTATTGCTGCGGGGCCTACCGTGCGATGAACGCGGCGGCGCTGAACTTCTACGAGACGGTGCGTCGCGACGGCACGCAAAAAGCGGCGGTGCCGACGATGCAAACGCGCGACGACCTCTACAAGTATCTCGGCTACCACGAGTACGAGCAAAAGCTCGACGCGCTGTTCGCCGCTCAAAAATGATCGAGTATGCCGCCTAAGGAACAGACCATGAGTGACGCAGGCAAAGGCGCCGCGCCTGCCCAAGCGGGCTTCAAACCGAAGAAATCCGTGGCGCTTTCCGGCGTCACGGCCGGCAATACGGCGCTTTGCACGGTCGGACGCACCGGCAACGACTTGCACTACCGCGGTTACGACATTCTCGATGTCGCCACTACGTGCGAATTCGAGGAAATCGCTCACCTGCTAGTGCACGAAAAGTTGCCGACGGCTGCCGAGCTGACCGCCTATAAGAAGAAGCTGAAGGCCCTGCGCGGCTTGCCTGCAAACCTGAAAGCCGCGCTCGAATGGATCCCGGCCTCGGCCCATCCGATGGATGTGATGCGCACCGGAGTCTCGGTGCTCGGCACGCTGCTGCCGGAGAAGGACGATCACAACATCGCCGGCGCGCGCGATATCGCCGACCGCCTCATGGCCTCGCTCGGCTCGATGCTGCTGTACTGGTATCACTACTCGCACAACGGCCGCCGCATCGAACTGGAAACGGACGACGACTCGATCGGCGGCCATTTCCTGCATCTGCTGCACGGCGTGGAGCCGTCCAAGGCGTGGGTACAGGCGATGCACACGTCGCTGATCCTGTACGCCGAGCACGAATTCAACGCATCGACCTTTACGAGCCGCGTCGTTGCGGGCACGGGCTCGGACATGTACTCGTCGATCACGGGCGCGATCGGCGCGCTGCGTGGGCCGAAGCACGGCGGCGCGAACGAAGTCGCCTTCGAGATCCAATCGCGCTACGCCTCGCCCGACGATGCGGAAGCCGATATCCGCTTGCGCGTCGAGAACAAGGAAGTCGTGATCGGCTTCGGCCACCCGGTGTATACGATCTCCGACCCGCGCAACAAGGTCATCAAGAACGTGGCCAAGCAGTTGTCGAAGCAAGCCGGCGATACGAAGCTGTTCGACATCGCGGAGCGGCTCGAGTCCGTTATGTGGGACGCGAAGAAGATGTTTCCGAATCTGGACTGGTTCAGCGCCGTCTCGTACCACATGATGGGCGTGCCGACGGCCATGTTCACGCCGCTGTTCGTGATCGCGCGTACGTCGGGCTGGAGCGCTCACATCATCGAGCAACGTATCGATAATAAGATCATCCGCCCGAGTGCAAACTACACCGGGCCCGAAAATCTGAAGTTTGTGCCGCTAAATAGGAGAAAATAGCCACCGCCGCGCGCCGCCATGCGCGCAAGCCGGTGGGGTTTCCTGCCGCGCGGCTCGTGTTCTATTTGTCTCACCGTTATCGAAAGGTCTTGATTCCATGAAGAAATTGCTGATCGCCACCGTCGTTGCCACGCTTTCCGCCACGACGCTCTTCGCCGCGAACAACGCATTCGCGCAAAACGACGGCAGCACGGCCACCAAGAAGACCGCCGTCAAGAAGGCCAAGACGCCGGCACCGAAGCACCGCCTCGTCAAGCGCAAGTCGACGAAAGCCGTCGCCAAGACCGATCCGGTGCCGGAAGGCTCGGTGCTGTGGTCCTGCCAGGACGGTCTCTCGTTCGACCTGAAGGGCGACATGCAACGTGACCAAATCGTGACGGTTCACTGGGCCAGCAAGAACTACAACCTGCCGCGCGAAGCCACGACGACGGGTGCCGACCGCTTCCACGACGCCGCGACCGGTCTCGACCTCGTCGTGATCCCGACGAAGGCGATGCTGTTCTCCGACCATGACGGCTCGCGTCTCGCCGACGAATGCAAGACGGCCGCCATGACGCAAGGCGCACCGGCCCCGACGCAATCGAACGCGCTGCAAAAGTCGGGTAGCTAAACCCCGGGCCAGGGAGCCTCGACCCATGTCCGCATCGATCTCCAATGTCCGGTCCGCGCCGGACCAGGTGCTCGTCGATATCGTCGACTACGTTCTCGATTATCGGATCGACAGTGCGCTCGCGCTGGATACAGCGCGCAACTGCCTGATCGATACGCTCGGATGCGGGCTCGAGGCGCTCTCCTACCCCGCCTGCACGAAGCTGCTGGGCCCGATCGTGCCCGGCACCGTCGTGCCCAATGGCGCCAAGGTGCCCGGCACGCCATTCCAGCTCGATCCCGTGCAGGCCGCCTTCAACATCGGCGCGATGATCCGTTGGCTGGATTTCAACGACACTTGGCTCGCCGCCGAGTGGGGGCATCCGTCCGATAACCTCGGCGCGATCCTCGCCACGGCCGATTGGCTGTCGCGCAGCGCCGTAGCCGCGGGCAAGAAACCGCTCGTCATGAAAGACGTACTCGTGGCGATGGTCAAGGCGCACGAAATCCAAGGCGTGATCGCCCTCGAGAATTCGTTCAACAAGGTCGGGCTCGACCACGTGCTGCTCGTCAAGCTCGCATCCACGGCCGTCGCGGGGCAGATGCTCGGCTTGTCGCGCGACGAGCTCGTCAATGCAGTGTCGTTGGCGTTCGTCGACGGCCACGCGCTGCGCACGTACCGGCATGCGCCCAATACGGGCTCACGCAAGTCGTGGGCGGCCGGCGACGCAACTTCGCGCGCGGTACGCCTGGCGCTGATCGCCAAGACCGGCGAAATGGGTTATCCGTCGGTGCTGACGGCGAAGACGTGGGGCTTTTACGATGTCCTCTTCAAAGGCCAGCCGTTTAAGTTTCAGCGCTCGTACGGCTCGTACGTGATGGAAAACGTGCTGTTCAAGATCTCGTTCCCCGCCGAGTTTCACGCGCAAACGGCGGCCGAAGCGGCGATGACGCTGCATGGCCGGCTGCGCGCGAACGGCAGACAAGTGGAAGACATCGCGAAGATCACGATCCGCACGCACGAGGCGGCGATACGCATCATCGACAAAACAGGCCCGCTCGCCAATCCCGCCGACCGCGACCACTGCATTCAGTACATGGTGGCCGTTCCGTTGATCTTCGGCCGGTTGACCGCGGCCGACTACGAGGATGCCGTCGCAGCCGATCCGCGCATCGACGCGTTGCGCGCGAAGATCGTCTGCGTCGAGGATCCCCAGTTCACGGCCGATTACCATGACCCGAACAAGCGCTCGATCGCCAATGCGCTGACAGTCGAGTTTGGCGATGGGACGACGCTCGACGAAGTACTAGTCGAATACCCGATCGGGCACAAGCGGCGCCGGGCCGAAGGTATCCCGCTGCTCGTGGAGAAGTTCAAGACGAATCTCGCGCGCCGCTTTCCCGAAAAGCAGCGCCAGGCCATCCTCGATGCCTCGCTCGATCAAGCGACGCTCGAGGCCATGCCGGTGAACGAGTACGTCGACTTGTATGTGATTTAGCATTTAGTGATTTGGCAATCAGGATGTCCGAACGCGGGCATCTCCGAACGCTGGTTCAAGGTTCAAGAAAAACGTAGCAACGTCATTTCCTCGCTCTAAACCTAGGAAAAACCATGGCCCACAATCTGCACAACACGCTCAAGGAATTCGATAGCGGTAACGGCAAAGGCAAGTTCTACTCGCTGCCGGAACTCGGCAAGGCACTGAACGTCAAGATCGACCGGCTACCGGTCTCGATCCGTATCGTGCTCGAATCCGTGCTGCGCAACTTCGACGGCAAGAAGATCTCGGAAGAGCACATCAAGCAGCTCGCCAACTGGAAGCCTACCGCCGCACGCGTCGACGAAATTCCGTTCGTGGTGGCGCGGGTCGTGCTCCAAGACTTCACGGGCGTGCCCCTGCTCGCCGACATCGCCGCGATGCGCGGCGTGGCGCAACGTTCGGGCAAGGACCCGAAGGCCATCGAGCCGCTGGTGCCGGTCGATCTCGTAGTCGACCACTCGGTGCAGATCGATTACTTCCGTCAGAAAGACGCGCTCGATCTGAACATGAAGCTCGAGTTCCAGCGCAACAACGAGCGCTACCAGTTCATGAAGTGGGGCATGCAGGCGTTCGACACGTTCAAGGTCGTGCCGCCCGGCGTCGGCATCGTCCACCAAGTGAACCTCGAATATCTCGCGCGCGGCGTCCATAAGAAGGCCGAGAACGGCGACACCGTCTACTACCCCGACACGCTCGTCGGCACCGATAGCCACACGACGATGATCAACGGCATCGGCGTCGTTGGCTGGGGCGTGGGCGGCATCGAGGCCGAAGCCGGCATGCTCGGCCAACCCGTGTACTTCCTGACGCCGGACGTCGTCGGCGTAGAGCTCAAGGGCAAGCTGCGCGAAGGCGTGACGGCAACCGACCTCGTGCTCACGATCACCGAAATGCTGCGCAAGGAGAAGGTCGTCGGCAAGTTCGTCGAATTCTTCGGCGAAGGCACGGCCTCGCTGACGCTGCCCGACCGCGCAACGATCGGCAACATGGCGCCCGAGTACGGCGCGACGATGGGCTTTTTCCCCGTCGACGCAAAGACGATCGAGTACTTCAAGGGCACGGGCCGCACCGAGGCCGAAATCGCCGCCTTCGAAAACTATTTCAAGGCGCAGCAATTGTTCGGTATTCCGAAGGCCGGTCAGATCGACTACACGAAGTCGCTCACGCTCGACCTCGCCACCGTCGCCCCGTCGCTCGCCGGTCCGAAGCGGCCGCAAGACCGCATCGAAATCGGCAACGTCAAGTCGACGTTCACCGACTTGTTCAGCAAGCCCGTCAATGAAAACGGCTTCGCCAAGAAACCGGCCGACCTCGACGCCCAGTACGAGACGACCAACGGCGTGAAGCTGAAGAACGGCGACGTCCTCATCGCCGCCATCACGTCGTGCACGAACACCTCGAACCCGAGCGTGCTGCTTGCCGCCGGTTTGCTCGCGAAAAAGGCCGTCGAAGCCGGCCTGACCGTCGCACCGCATATCAAGACGTCGCTCGCCCCGGGATCGCGGATCGTCACCGAGTACCTGACGAAGACGGGCCTGTTGCCGTACCTGTCGAAGCTCGGCTTCGAACTGGCTGCTTACGGCTGCACGACCTGTATCGGCAACGCGGGCGATTTGACGCCCGAGTTGAACGAAGCCATCACGAAGAACGACGTCGTGGCCGCCGCCGTGCTGTCGGGCAACCGCAACTTCGAAGCGCGGATCCACCCGAACATCCGCGCGAACTTCCTCGCCTCGCCGCCGCTCGTCGTGGCCTACGCCATCGCCGGCACGATCACGCGCGATCTGATGACCGAGCCGGTCGGCAAGGGCAAGGACGGTCACGACATCTACCTCGGCGATATTTGGCCGTCGAGCGAGGAAGTCAATGCACTGCTCAAGTTCGCGCTGGATGCCGACGCGTTCCGCACGAACTATGCCCACCTCACGAAGCCGGGCGACCTCTGGAGCAAGATCGAGGGCGAGGAAGGTCAAGTCTACGATTGGCCGAAGTCGACCTACATCGCCGAGCCGCCGTTCTTCGGCCAGGACTTCTCGATGACGCCGTCCGATGAGATCGTCGAAATCAAGGGTGCCCGCGCGCTCGGCATCTTCGGCGATTCAGTGACGACCGACCACATCAGCCCGGCCGGCTCGATCAAGGAAGATTCGCCGGCAGGCAAGTGGCTCAAGGCGAACGGCGTGCAAAAAGCCGACTTCAACAGCTACGGCTCGCGCCGCGGCAACCATGACGTCATGATGCGCGGCACGTTCGCCAACGTGCGGATCAAGAACCTCATGATCCCGGCAAAAGCCGACGGCACGCGCGTGGAAGGCGGCCTGACGATTCACCAGCCGAGCGGCGAACAGCTCTCGATTTACGACGCCGCGATGAAGTACATCGACGAAGGCACGCCGACGATGATCTTCGCGGGCGAAGAGTACGGCACGGGTTCGTCGCGTGACTGGGCGGCCAAGGGCACGCAGTTGCTAGGGGTGAAGGCCGTCGTGGCGCGCAGCTTCGAGCGGATCCACCGTTCGAACCTCGTCGGCATGGGCGTGTTGCCGCTGCAATTCAAGGGTAACGATAGCGTGCAGTCGCTCGGTATCACGGGCGAGGACACGTTCGACCTCGAAGACCTCGGCGACGATTTCAAGCCGCAGCAAGAAGTCACGCTCGTCATCCATCGCAAAGACGGCGCGACGCAACGCGTGCCGGTGCTGCTTCGCATCGATACGCCGATCGAAGTGGACTACTACAAGCACGGCGGGATTTTGCCGTTCGTGCTGCGTTCGCTGTTGGCGGCGTAAGCATTCACGACAGCTTTTGCAGGTGCCGCGCTTCGTTGGGAGGCGCGGTGCATTCGGAGCCCGGCTTAGGCCGGGCTTTTTTTACAGCTTCTTTTTCATAGACGGCGCGCCATGCAATTCATAATCGCAGCGCTCGTAAAAGGGAACCGCTTGCGGCCTCGCATCGAGAAAAACCACGTTCATCTCGCGTGTGCGTGCATCGGCTTCCGCATACGCCAACAGCTTGTTGCCTATACCGCCGCCTCGCGCTTGTTCGGCCACGACCAGATCGTCGATATGTAGATGCGCGCCACGCGCGAGTGTGTGGACCGGGCGCATTCCCAGTACGCCGACGAGCTCATCTCCCGCGAATGCCCCAATAAGCTCGTATCCGGAAAACGATTGCCTAGTCGCGCGCCGCAAGAATTCCGCTTCGTCAAGGGCGCGCAACTGCGCGACGACGGGAAACGCTTTCGGCCATTCGGCCGGGGTTAGCCGTCGAACCTCGACGGAAATATCGTCACTCGATTGCATAGGTTTGCCATTCTTGAAAAGCTGCGATCTGCGAAACATACCGCAAACTCGTCCGCGAGATATGCAAACTCGCCGATCAGATATACCGCCAACCTCAAACGCGTGCTATAAATTCGCGGAACGTTTTTTGGGCAATGCCTGCACCGAACTGCGTCAATGAAAATAAAAGCTAAATGACATGTACATCGAAGTGGGAATCTTTCCCATTTAGATGCCAAAACGCATAGGGCCATTTCGGTTTTCCGTATTCTTACCCGAGCATAGGTATGACCGACGAGACGTCGAATTCCAAACCCACCGATACTCCCGAAGCACCGTTGGATCTATCGGCCTATCTCAATCAAGAAAGCGAGCCGACACCGGCCGCCGAGCCATCGACCGAAACCATTTCGATGGAGCCCGCCCTTCCGGCAAATTTGCCAGCCGAAGTGCTAGCGCCGATGGCGCCCATGGCGCGACTCGTCGATTTATCCACGCTGCCCCCCGAGCAGCGTGCGATTGCACAGGAGCGGGCCAACGCCATCCGTTTCGACGATGCGACCTCCACCTTGAATTTCGTCGACAACGCATTGGCCCCGCTTGCAATGGCGTCGCGCCGCTTGTTGTCCGAAACGACCGTGGGCGAGGCCGGCGAAATCGGCCGCATTGCCGCCGCCGTCATCGACGGGATCAAGATCCTCCGAATCGAAGAGCTGCAAGAGGAAGCACGCGAAGTCGCCCCGAAGACAACCGGTTTGCTGAGCCGGTTGAGTCGGCTCGGTAAAGTCGCGCATAGCGCGATCAAGTCGTTCCAAGAAAACCGCAAAGCGTTTCTCGCGCTCATGGATGAGGAAGTCGCGCGCGCCCGGCGTATCAAAAGCGATTTGATGGTCACGATTACGCAGCTCGATCAGCAATCGCAATCGGTGCGCACCGGCGTTTCTCAGTTGTCGATCAGCATCGCGGCGATGCAAATCGCGCTCGACCGCGGCTTGGACGAAGCTGAGGCACTCAGGCAAGTTGCATTGCGCACGAATACGGCCGGCGACGCCGCGATCGCAATGGATTACCGCAACACGCTCGCCAATTTTCGCGGCCGGATTGCCGATCTGCGCGAAGCCATGATTTCCGCGGCGAGCCTGATTCCGTTGATCGCCTCGAACCGCAAAGCCGCCGAGACCCGCGTAAGCAAGCTCAGCACCGGCATCATGGTGACGATCCCGCGCCTGATGGCCGTCGCCGCGCAAGCCGTCGTGCAAGCCGATACGCGGCGTGCCGGCGAGGAAAGCGAAAAGCTCGACGAGGCCGCGCGCAAAATTACCGAATTGGCCGTTCAAGGAACCCATGCAGCCGCGGTGGACGCCGCGCGCAGTCTTGGCGGCGACCCAAGGAACTTGGAAACGCTCGCCGCCGCGGCGGATCAATCGATCGCCACGATGAGAGAAGTCCAGGAAATCGAGCAACAGGTGCTTGTCCAAGACCGCGAGCGCGAGCAGAAGCTCATCGCGATTCGCGACAAACTCGTCGCCGGGATGCGCGGCGTACAGACACAGGCACTCTCAAAGCCGATGGAGAAGTGACATGGGCAAACTCGATAGCCTGTCCGGCACCGGCAACCACGACCTGCCGATGAATTTCGATTTGGCGGCGGCGTGGCTACGTCATGCGGAAGCCGACCGAGGCGCTTTTCTCTCGCGCTTCGTGGCGATCGTCTCGCAGGCATTACCGAACCAAACCGAAGTTCAAAAGGTTAGGCGCGGACTGATCCGCAAAACGGAAGAGATCGTCGGCATCGCCGTTGCATTCGAGAACGAAACGTATCTCATGCGACTGAAAGACGGCCACCGGTTGACTACCGAGATCGAAAAGAAGGTAAAAGGCGTCGTGCTTTCGACGCGCCAAGTCGATGCCCATACGTGGATGAGCGGCCTCATGGCACATGTTCGCGAGCGCGCCGAGCAAGCACGCGCGATGTCGGAAATGTTGGCCGCGCTCTAACGCCGATCGACGGATCGCCCGGAGACCCCAATGAGTTGGTTGAGTTCGTTGTTTGGTACGAAAGCCGGGCCGGTCGCGCCCGAGCAAAGTTTCTTCGACGAAGACGGGGTGCCCCGCCTCGTGCATCGTCGTCTCGCCGATTCGAAAAGCGGTGCGCTGCCATGGGTGTCGACGTTGACGGCGCCCGAGATGTCGCTCGCGCGAAGCCATGGCTTGAAGATGCTGGCGCCGATCGCGGCCACGTGCTGGATGCATTACGGCTTTTCCTGGACGGAAGGGCATGCACAGGGCTGGCGCAACGCACTGACCCGGTTGCAAGCCGAGGCTGCGGCGCTCGGCGCGAATGCCGTCATCGATACGCGGATGGTAACGGTCGAGCTCGAAATGGAAAACAGCATGGACTATTCGCTCGTCGGCACGGCCGTGCGCGTGGAAGGCCTGCCACCGAGCAACGCGCCGGTCATATCGACCGTGCCGGCGCTCGAATTCGTTCAATTGCTGGAGGCAGGCATCATTCCGGTCGGCCTGGCGGTCGGGGCACGCTTTCAATGGAGCAATGGGCCTTTGGATGCCGGCGCCGTCGGGTCATGGCGCAATCAAGCGCTGAAACAAACCACGGCATTCTGGGAAAAAATCCGGCGACATGCGCACGCCGACCTGCGGGCAGATGCGGCAAGGCAAGGGACGGGCGTGCTCGCCCAATTGCAGTTCAGCCAGCTCTTCAAAGTCGAGAAACCGGAGCCGGCCCGGCTACTCGGCCGGCACATCGTAATCGGCACCGTAGTCGATTGCGAGGAGCATGCCACGTTCCACCACCCCGTCGAGTTCGTGCTCGATTTGAGCGGCAAACCGGACAGTCTGCGCACCACCTCGGTTCATCACAATTCGTACAACGATGGCGTCTAGCATTCCCATCATCGAGAGAACACCATGAGCGAAACCACCACGCAGAACCCCGCGACACAATTGCCCGCCAACGCACGCGCGCGCTTGCAGGGTTTGCGTAGCAGTGCCCATCCGACGGCCGTGTTTACCTCCGACCTATCGGTCAACGAGTTCTTGCTCGTGCGCAAGGCCGGCTTCGAACCGATCGGCCTATGCGTGGGCAGCAGCATTTATCACGTGGGCATTCAGTACGGTTCATGGAGCAAGAACCAAGAACTCGAAGTGCTCTCACAAGCGATGTATCACGCGCGCGAATTGGCGATGTCGCGCATGCGCGAGGAAGCGCGCGCCATGGGCGCGGATGGGATCGTCGGCGTGCGCCTCGAAATCAAGCATGTGGAATGGGATGCCGATATCTTGGAGTTCGTCGCGATCGGCACGGGCGTGGTGCACAATCACGATCGCGAAGGCTTTCGTGCTCACGACGGCGGGCCATTTACCTCGGATCTATCGGGGCAAGACTTCTATACCCTGCTCAATTCAGGCTACCGGCCCATCGAGCTTGTCATGGGAAGCTGCGTCTATCACGTGGCGCATCGCGGAATGTTGAAGGCTTGGAATCAGATCGGCCGTAACGTCGAACTCGAGCAATTCACGCAGGCGATTTACAGCGCCCGCGAGTTGGCGATCGAGCGCATGCAAGTCGAAGCGCAAACCGCCAAGGCCGAAGGCGTGATCGGCACCACCATTCACGAGAAATCGTATCGATGGGAAAGCCACGTCATCGAGTTTTTCGCGATCGGCACGGCGGTCGCGCCGCTGCATACGGAGATCGACGCTAAGGACATCCCCGCGCCGACGCTCGTGTTGTCCGTCAACGACTGACGCCGATCGACGCGTCTTCCCGCGCTTTTGAGCCGGTTATCGATGAGACGGGGCCTAGCCGATCTTGGCGGCCTGCCCTGCCACGATTTGCCAGCCCGCGCCGCTTTCTCTCCATAGGCGGGAATAGGCAAAGTCGCCATCGAAAGGCGAGGAAGCGTAACTTCCCGCGAGCTTCGCCTTCGTCGTCACCCAAATCAATGCTCCGATCGCATGGATCTCGGTGTCATAGAGATCCAAACGATCGAGACGTAGGCGTTTATCCCGATGAGCGGATAGATCGTCTTTCTTCGATAGCACCTGCCCGTCCGGCCCCGTGAAAACGAGTTCGTCATCCAACAATCGGGTGAGCACGGCGACGTCGTTATCGAGCATCGCGCGTCGAAGTGCTTGCTCGTGTTCGAAGATGATCGCTTTGCTATCCATGGGCCGTTCTCGCAAAGAAACGACGCTTTCGCGCGTTGCTTAGGAGTCTAGCGCATCGATTTATTCAATGCCGCGAGTCCCTTTCTGCACGCCGCCCGCTTGGGTGCCTGAACGATCTCGGTGACGTTACGCCACCACCGTTCGCCACGATGCGGCTCGGCCAGATTCAAGCGCTCGCCCATCCGCGGCGTAGCAATCGCGATCCCACGAGCGGCGCTGAGCGACGTCACCCGCTCGAACGGCTCGTGCCAATGATGCATCGCTAGATCGAACGTGCCGTTGTGCACCGGAACGAGCCATTCGCCGCGTAGATCGATATGCGCCTGCACGGTTTCGTCAGGCTGCATGTGGACATAGGGCCACTGCGCATCGTAGGCGCCCGTTTCGAGCAGCGTGACGTCGAACGGACCGAGCCGTTCTCCGATCGATTTGAAGCCGTCGAAATAGCCTGTGTCGCCGCTGAAGAAGACGCGCAGATCGTCGTCGACGATGACCCACGACGCCCACAATGTGCTGTTGCCGTCGAAGAGACTGCGCCCCGAAAAGTGTTGCGCGGGCGTGGCGGTGAATTGCAAACCGCCGATCTCGGTGCCCTGCCACCAATCGAACTGTCGGATCTTCGCCGCATCGATCCCCCATTCGATCAACCGGTCGCCCACACCGAGCGGGACGAGAAAGACCTCGGTCGTTTCGGCGAGTGCGAGCACCGTCTCGCGGTCCAAATGATCGTAGTGATCGTGCGACAAAATAATGCCGTGCAGCGGCGGAAGCGCTTCGAGCGCGATAGGCGGCGCATGGAAACGCTTGGGGCCCATGCGCCGAAACGGCGACGCACGTTCGCCGAATACCGGATCGGTCAGCCAGTATTGGCCACGCAATTTGAGCAGCATCGTGGAATGGCCGAGCCGATACAGGCTACGATCGGGCGCGGCATGGAGATCGTCGCGCGTCAGCGCATCGACCGGCAAAGCGCCTGCCGGCACCGTGCCGCGGGGCTTATTGAACAGAACGTTCCAGGCAATCCGCAGCGTTTTGCCAAAGCCTTCAACGGGACGCGGCCTGACGTTGCGGAAGCGCTCGCCGTCGTGTTGCGGCGAAGCGTGCGACAACGCGCGACCGCGCTGCGCCGCGGTGAACCCAAGCGTTCGGCTAACGAAATCGATGATCGACGGCATCCGCGTGACCCAAGACGAAAGTAGACTGTGTAGTGTAGTTTGTTCTTCGGAAAAGTAAACTGCTTGGTGTAAAATTTTGCAATGACCGCAAGCTCTCCCCCTCAACGCCTGACCGACCGAAAGCGCGCTGCGATTATCGAAGCGGCGATCGAAGAATTCCTGGCAGCCGGTTTCGAAGCGACCAGCATGGATCGCGTAGCCGCGCGCGCGGGCGTATCGAAGCGCACGGTCTATAACCATTTCTCGAGCAAGGAAGCGTTGTTCGCCGCGATATTGCGCGAGCTGTGGGATGAGAGCCGGGACGGCGAAGCGCCGGCCTATCGCGCCGACGAGCCGTTGCGCCCGCAGTTGCTCGAGTTGCTGATGCGCAAGCTGCGTCTGTTTAACGGCGAAGCGTTCGTCTCGCTCGCGCGGGTGGCGATTGCAGCGGGCATTCATTCCCCGGAGCGGGCGCGTGACATGGTTGAGCGGATCGGCGAGCGGGAGGAAGACATAACCGTCTGGATCCGCGCCGCTACGGCGGATGGCCGGCTCAAGATATCGGATCCGCTCTTTGCCGCATTGCAATTGCAGGGGCTCATGAAAGCGTTCGCGTTTTGGCCCCAGGTGACGATGGGGCAACCGCCGTTAACCAAGAGCGAGCAAAAGAAAGTCGCCGGTTCGGCTGCCGATATGTTTCTGGCAATGTATTCGGGCGAGGAAGCCAAGAAAACGAAAACCTCGCAGTGAGGTGCCCTTCCTCGAAGGCTCGAATTGATTGAAGATTGCGCTTTGCACGTCTCGGAGCGATCTTGCCCCTGCTCTTTCTATTGATCTTGCCGGCTGCCTTCGCAGGGCGGTTCGCCGGCGTGCGGTTCGGATTTTGGGCCGGGCTCGCTGCGGTCGTCGTTACGCTTGCTGGTGAGATGGCTGCGATTGTCGTGATCGGCAATGCGTTCGGGAAGCGGCGAGAGGGGCAGTCTGCCTTAAACGAGCGTCGTCCCGAGCCAGGCGGCCGAGCTCGTCCGGTAAATGTCGTTACGGTGCCCGTTCGCGATCGTGAGGCCGAGGCGGTAGCCCTGAAGTCCGGATCGATTACGCTGATTCCGGCGGATAGCGTTCGCGGCTTAGATAGGCCAACACGGAACAAGTTGATTCGAAAACTCTACGCATCGCTGAAAGACGCCTTCGAACGACAGGTTCAGATCGAGGTGCAGCAATCGGTGACGCCCGGAGAAGGCGCGTCGGAAGAGAGCGAATTGCAGTTCATCGCCGTCCGGTCTCCGGACGGAAGCCGCGCCGGCTTCACGTTGGGCTCGGAAGGCTTTTCGTTCGCTGGGCATGCGTTGAAAGCCATCGAGCTTTGGAGCCTTGCGCCGGCGAAAGGCGGCGGCGGATTTAGCGCGTCCCTGTATTTCATCGATAAGGATGCGTTGCAGGGCTCGTTCAACGAGAAGTGGTCACTTATCGGCCCTCGCCTCGTCAGTTTCGATTTCGATGTCGACTATAGCGAGGAAGCCGCGGCAGCCATCGCGATTGCCGTCGAGCATATCGCCGCTATGACCGGTGCAAAATTCGAAATTCATGAAGGCGTCGATGTTTAGCGCCTCGCGCTGCGGGATTGCCGACGCGTTGTTCTACATTGGAGTGGACTGTGAGTCGTCACATGGATAACCAAGGTTCGGCGAGTCCGCTGACTCGAGAAGCTCGCCTGCGAGGTGGGCTATTCGGACTATTGGTTGGCGATGCGCTCGGTGTGCCCTATGAGTTTCATAGTGCGTCGTCGATTCCTGCCGCGACTCAGATCGAGATGGAGCCTCCCGCGGGCTTCGAGCGCGCGCACAGCGGTGTTCCACCCGGCACCTGGAGCGACGACGGCGCGCAGGCGCTCGCCCTTCTTGATGCGCTATCGCGCGATCGAGCGCTCGATCTCGATGCGTTTTCCAGAAATTTGCTCGACTGGACGCATCGAGGCGCGTTCACGCCGGATGGCCGTGTCTTCGATATCGGACTGCAAACGCAGCGTGCCTTCCATGCGTTGAATGCCGGGGTGCCCCCCGCCGAGGCCGGCCCAAGCGACGAGCGCGATAACGGGAATGGGTCGCTTATGCGATGCCTGCCTGTGATTTTGGTGGCATCGTCGCGAGATGAAGCAATACGCCTCGCCAGGAAGCAAAGTCTCGTTACGCATGGGCATCTGCGGGCGCAGCTTTGTTGCGCGCTCTATTGTTTGATCGCTGTGGAGATCGTCGATGGCCAGCGTGCTCCCGATGCCGTGAGAGCGGCGGAGGACGAATTGCTGGTTCGATATAGCAATACGTTAGATGAAGGCGAATTGAAGATCGCGCTCGATGGCCGGTTCGATGCACCGCAAGGCTCGGGGTATGTCGTCGATAGTTTGTGGTCGGCTGTTCATTGCCTCCTTTCGACAGGCAGCTACGAAGACTGCGTGAAACGTGCGGTATCGCTCGGTAACGACACCGATACGACCGCTGCAATTGCGGGTGGTTTGGCGGGACTTCTCTATGGAGAAGAGGCGGTGCCCGAGCGGTGGATTAGGGCGTTGCACGGGCGGGATATTGTTGAGGAACGGCTGGCGAAGGTATGCAGGGAAACTTAGCGAATGTCAAACTCCGTTCCCGGAACCGAGGGCTATGCGGAAGATGCCGCCGCACTGGTCGCCAGATGGCGTAACGTCTCGTTTGAAGACGTCCATCGCTCCGTCTTGCACCTCATTGCGAAATCACCATCGCGCATCCTCGATCTAGGCGCTGGAATGGGCCGCGATGCGGCAGCCCTGGCAGCGATGGGCCACTCGGTAGTTGCGGTCGAACCGGTGAACGAGCTGCGTGCAGCCGCGATAGGTCTTTACCCGACTCGAAACGTCATCTGGCTTGACGACAGTCTTCCTGAGCTGACTGCCGTAACGCAACGCGCGCTGAGCTTCAACACCGTTCTGATCACCGCGGTATGGATGCATCTTGACGAATCGCAGCGGCAGCGAGCGATGAACGTGGTTTCGGGGCTGTTAGAGGAAGAGGGCCATTTGATTATGTCGCTACGCCACGGCCCCGTTCCCGCTGGTCGAAGGATGTTCGATATCTCCGCCTCCGAAACAATCGACCTTGCTGAAGCGTATGGCCTCGCGCTTGCGCTAAATACGACGACGCAGTCCGTTCAGCAAAGCAATCGCTCGATGGGTATCAGTTGGACCTGGCTCGCGTTCCGGAAGGATCGCTAGTCCAAGCTGATTAGTCGGTGGCTGATCATTCCCCCACGGGGGTAAGCTAGATTCCAATCAATCGAAATAAGGCGCCAAGACCTTTTCGATCCAATTCATGAAAGCTCGGACGCGTCGCGACAGATTACGGCGATGGGCAACCACGAGCCATGCGTCCAAAGGCTTGGGCCGCAGATTCGGAAGAACCTCCACTAGCGCGCCCGATTCGATGTACTGTGCGAGCCCCGGGTACCCCGCCTGGATCAACCCAATGCCGGCCAGCCCCGCTGCATGATAGGCCTGCACATTGTTGACTTGCATGGCGCCCGGCAGCGGCAGTGCAGCGAAACCCTCGCCATCCGGGTACTCCCATCCCGCAACTTTGACGCCGAATGTGCGCGTGTAATGCACCATCTGGTGCCCCTGACGGTGCAGATCGTCAAGCGTATGCGGCACGCCGTACCGGGCGAGGTAGCGCGGACTCGCCGCATTGATCATCCGCAGCTTGCCAAGCGGCCGAGCAACCAGCGTCTCGTCGACGATCGGCCCCAAACGAATCACGCAATCGAACCCCTCTTGCACGAGATCGACGCGCCGATCGGTACTCGAAAGCTCTATCTGCAACTCCGGGTGGGAAGCCAACCATTGCGGCAGCTCGGGCACCACGACGTTGCGAGCCAATTCGGTCGGCATGTCGACGCGCACTGTTCCCCGCAGCGGCGCACCGTTATCCGCGAACATCGACTGCAACTCCTCCACTTCGGCCAGCAAGTCACGCGCGCGTGAATACAACGCGCGCCCATCTTCGGTCAGCCCCACGCTGCGCGTTGTCCGGTGCAGGAGCGTCGCCCCCAACTCTCGCTCAAGCGTGCGAATGACGGTAGACACGCGCCCTTTCTGAATCCCCAGACTCTCCGCGGCTCGCGTGAAGCTCGTCATTTCGGCGACGCGGGCAAAGATCAAGAGTGCGTCGAGGTTTTGCATTGTTCACCCAGAGAGAAACGGAACGTTCAATTTGGCCTCATTTATAACTCATCGACGACTCAATAGACTAGCTTCCGATGTCCTCCGCCGAGGGCAAGCCAAAAGAAAGGGAACAACCATGACCGAAGCTAACTCGCCGATCACAACCGCCGTCGTCTACCACTCCGGCTATGGGCATACCAAGCGTATGGCGGCGGCTGTCGCTGAAGGCGCCGGCGCCGTACTCGTTGCAATCGACGCCGAAGGAAACCTTGCCCAGAACGATTGGGACATGCTTGCTCGCGCCGATGCGATTCTTTTCGGGTCGCCGACCTACATGGGCGGCCCGAGCTGGCAGTTCAAGAAATTCGCGGACGCATCGTCGAAAGCCTGGTTCGAAGGAGCGTGGAAAAACAAGATCTTCGGCGGCTTCACCAACAGCGCGAGTATCAACGGCGACAAACTCAATACGCTCGAATACTTCTTTCTGCTCGCCGGTCAGCACGGCGGCATCTGGGTCAGCATGGATATCAAGCCGGCAAACATGAAGGCCTCCGTCCGCGACGATCTGAATCGTATGGGTTCGTATATCGGACCCATGGCGCAAACGCCCGCCGATGCATCGCCCGAAGAAATGTCGTCGGGCGACCTCGAGACGGCACAGCGCTATGGCGCGCGCGTTGCAATGATCGCAGCGCAACTCCGCTTCGAGGAACATCAAACCGCCTGACATGTCGGTTGCGCAGGCAGCGATAGGCCGAACGCCGCCGAATCTTATCCAGTCCAGTCTTGAAGGGAATGACCATGAAATATAAGCAGCTCGGCCGTACCGGCCTATATGTCTCCGAGCTTTGCCTCGGGACGATGACGCTAGGAGGCAATGCCGATGCGGGCATGTGGACCGCAATTGGCTCATTGGGTCAGGACGAAGCCAATCAGTTGATCGCTCGTGCACTTCAGGCAGGGATCAACTTTATCGATACGGCCGATATCTATTCCTTCGGCCAGTCCGAACGCCTCGTCGGACAAGCACTAAAAGACATCGGGGTAGCACGCAGCGACGTTGTGCTGGCGACGAAAACAGCCGGCGCAATGGGCCCAAAGCCTAACGATCAGGGCGCATCGCGCGGTCATATTATGGATTCGGTGCAGCGAAGCTTGGAACGGCTCCAAGTCGACCATATCGACCTTTACCAAATTCATGCCAACGATTCCGTCACGCCGATCGAGGAAACGCTACGCGCCCTCGACGATCTCACGAGGCAGGGCTTGGTCCGCTATGTCGGCGTGTCGAATTGGCGCGCGGGCAAAATCGGCAAGGCGCTTGGGTTAAGCGCAGCGCTTCACGCCACCCGCTTCGAGACGCTGCAAGCCTACTATTCGATTGCCGGACGCGACGTCGAACGCGAACTCGTGCCGCTCGTCGTCGAAGAACAGATGGGGCTGCTCGTTTGGTCCCCGCTCGCCGGCGGCTTGCTATCCGGAAAGTTCGGCCCCGGGGCATCGAACGAAGAAGGTTCGCGCCGCACGCATTTCGATTTTCCGCCCGTTGATCTGGAACGGGCCTGGCCGTGCGTGGCCGAAATGCGCGCCATCGCCGATGCACGCGGTATTTCTGTCGCGCGGATTGCGCTCGCCTGGATACTCGCCAAGCCTTATGTGACGAGCATCATCATCGGTGCCAAACGTGTCGAACAGCTCGAAGACAATCTCGGCGCAGTCGACGTCGTGCTCACCGAGGAAGAGCTGTCACGTCTCGACGCTGTCAGCGCCCTGCCCGCCTCCTATCCCGGCTGGATGATCGATCGTCAGGACGCGAGCCGGCGTCCCCTGCCTTTCAAGCCTTCTCTTAGGGCTTAAAACCCGCTGCTAAGGGGATTGTTCGTCAAACCCCTCAAGTCTATTCGCCTCGAGGCGCTTTTTAGAAGCGCCCTCGCCGCCTACATTCATTTCACCGCGGACCGGTTGGTCATTGAAGCAACCGGATCCTTCCAACGTATTGGTCAGATGGGAGAAATGAATATGGGTAAGCTCGCAGGCAAAGTGGCGGTCGTCACAGGTGCATCGAAAGGTATCGGTGCAGGTATCGCCAAAGCCCTTGCACGAGAAGGCGCTTCGGTGGTGGTCAATTATGCGAGCAGCAAGGCGGGTGCCGACGCAGTCGTCGCCGCGATCGAGTCGGCCGGCGGCAAAGCGATTGCAGTAGGGGGCGACGTATCCAAAGCCGCTGACGCTCAAGGCATCGTTGACGCAGCGATCGAGACTTTCGGCCGCCTCGACATCGTCGTCAATAATTCGGGCGTCTATGAGTTGGCGCCGATCGAAGAATTCACTGAAGAGCAGTTCCACCGGCAGTTCAATACCAACGTGCTCGGCGTCCTGCTGACGACGCGCGCGGCCTTGAAACATCTAGGCGAGGGTGCGAGCATCATCAACGTGAGCTCGGTGGTAACCACGATCACGCCGCCGGGAACGGCTGTGTATTCGGGCACAAAAGGGGCCGTCGACGCGATTACGGGCGTACTGGCACGCGAGCTGGGACCGAAAAAGATCCGCGTCAACGCCATCAATCCGGGGGTCGTGATTACGGAAGGCACGCATGCAGCAGGCATCGTCGGATCGGATTTCGAAGCGCAGGCAGTGAGCCAAACGCCGCTCGGCCGAACCGGTCAACCGGAAGATATCGCGTCGATTGCGGCGTTTCTCGCATCGGACGACTCGGGGTGGTTGACGGGCGAACAAATCGTGGCAAGCGGCGGTATGCGCTAAGAGAAACGTACTAGTGATGTACGTTGGGCGCGATCGAGAATTCGTGCTCAACGTACACGTACTGAGCAAGGGTGCGACTCAGCAGAGCCGCGCCTGCCTCAAATCCTGCACGTCAAATCCACTGATCGTTTGCTACAGTCAGTTCGCTTGTGCCGCCGTCGCCTGTGTTCACCACACCTCGCGGCTCGATCAGCAATAGCTTCACCTCGCCTTGAGCGCAAGGCTTATGCTCCACACCTTTCGGCACAACGGCCATTTGACCGGCACGCAATACGATCGAACCGTCGCCCGATGGTCCGCCACGAAAATCGATTCTCAATTCGCCGTCGAGGACGATGAATGTCTCGTCGGTATCGGCGTGTGCGTGCCAAACGAAATCGCCTAGAAGTTTAACGACCTTAAATTGATAGTCGTTCATTTCCGCGACCACGCGCGGTTGCCAGTGGCCGTCGATCAATGCGATCTTGCCGACCAAATCGATGGCTTCGCATTGTCCGCGCGCGGCGGGTGCGGTTTGGGAAAGCGTTGATGCCGACATCGTTTTCTCCAAGCGGGTGTAGAGGTGCTCCCGAGAGTACGCGGCGGCTCATGAACCGTATTGAACGATCGTGGGAAAACGATCAGCCGCGCCGGGCGACGCCTCCCACCTGAAGCCAATGTCCGGGCGTTTGCCCGAACGTCTTCAAAAAGTGCCGCGTCATGTGACTCTGATCGGCGAAGCCGGCGTCTGCCGACGCGTTCGCAAGCGATACGCCCAATAGCAACATACGGCGCACCGCACCGAGCCGGCGCATCGTTAGGTAACGATACGGACTGGTGCCGTAGTAGCTACGAAAGTCGTGAGAAAGACTCCAGCGGTCACGGCCGGTGAGGCGTTCCAGTTCGTCCAGCGCGACCGTACGCGTGAGGTTCGCGTCGAGATAGTCACGCGCGTGGCGCGCCGCGAGGTAATCGCCTTTTCCTTGCAGGCAGGGCACTCCGGCAACGGCAGCCAGCGCATGGGCGAGTTCGGCCAACGCATCGGTTTGTTCGAGCGGCTCCAGTGTTTGGCCGACTCGTTGCAGCAAGGTTTCCGTCGCCACCGCTAGACGCGGATCGTTCGTTACGCCGCCTTCGAGGAAAGGTAGCGGGCGGCCGCCCAGCGCATCTTGGAAGAGTGCCGGCTCGACGTAAATCATGCGGTAGCGGAAACCCTCTCCGGTACCGGCTTGACCATCGTGCGCTTCATCGGGATGAAGCACCATCGTATTTCCCGGCAAACTATCGCGCCGGCTGCGGCGATAGTTGAAGCTCTGCACGCCGGCGAGCGTACGGCCGATAGCGTAGGTATCGTGCCGATGCATCGCATACGCATTGCCTTGGAACCACGCTTCGATCCGCTCGATACCGTCCGCGGACGTGGCGTGCGTTATCCAGTCTTGACGTGCGGGGACTGGTTTTCGGGGCATGAGATTCGCGCGAGTTAATGAAATCGATCCGGGGCAGAATAACCCGCGGCGCATCCGTGCAGGATGCCATACTCCGGTGACATACGTAGGGGGACCGCCAGCCCGGTGATCATGAAAGTCGAAATACTTATGTCCATGCAGATCGTCGTAAGCCTCGCCGATCAAACGTTGGCCCTCTGGCGAAACGAAGCGCTAGTGCGGACCTACCGGATTTCGAGCGCAAAGAATGGCGCCGGTGAGCAGATGGGAAGCGGCTGTACGCCTCGCGGTCACCACATAATTCGAGCGAAGATCGGGGCCACCTGTCCTGTCGGGACCGTTTTTGTCGGGCGTAGAGAAACTGGTGAGATTTGGTCGCCCCAACTCGCGGACCGGTTTCCGGGGCGCGACTGGATATTGACTCGCATCCTATGGCTGCGCGGATGTGAGAGAGGAAGAAATCGATTAGGCGCTGTAGATTCGATGCAACGTTATATCTATATTCACGGCTGCCCCGAGACCGAGCCCATGGGGGTAGCGACATCTCATGGGTGCATACGGATGCGTAACGCGGATATCATCGACCTCTTTAACTTGATCGATTCGAGAACCTCTGTTTTCATTGAAGAGTAGGGAATAACGGAAGCTACGCAACTACGCGGGGCGACTGCTTTGGTCGGCCTCCACGCGCTGGCCACCGATGCCCGACTCACTCGAGCGATACCGCCGACTAGCCCGCACTTCCTCAAAAACATCGAACAGCTATGAGCCGCGGCCCGGCACAAGGCCGGAGCGGCTAAACAGGCACAGCAGCTACCCTTATCCACACGCATCATGATTGAAAGAACCACCACGCTATATGTGATGATCCTCGGGTCGATCCTTCAAGCGACGATGTCGCTTATCTCGCTCGCGTCTTCCGCACGCTTCTTGTGGCAAGGCTCCGCTGCGATCGCCGCGGCGTATTCCGTACAGCAGCGCGCCGCTTGGGCGATTGCGGCACTATGGTCGGTTGTGGCCGTCATTGCTGGCGTGGCGATGCTTCGCCGGCGCATATGGGCACGCAGCCTGTACGCGGTGGGTGGGCTATTCGCGCTTTTAGCTTGGTTCGCTTTGCTTCCCTGGCCCCTTGTCATAACCGCGGTAGTGCCCGTTGCGGCCACGACCGCCGCGCTCTACAGCCGCGCGGCGGAAACGCATTGGCGCGCTGTGACGGCCACCGCAAAGAAACCGCGGCGCGCGCTCGCCGCGACGACGCTCTTCGCGGCAGCGACCGGGCTTATCTACGGCACATACCTCGGCATGTTTCTCAGTCGGGGCTGGATGTATGAGCAGTTTGGCGGCAATCCCCCGCTCTATCACTTCATCGCTTGGATCGTTATCCTTGTCGGGGCGGTTTTTGTTTCTCCGCCAGGCACGCGTGCCTGGCAATGCGGCGTGTCCTTGATGGTGTCCGTCGTGGCACTCACCTTCGCTTTCATCGGCTTTCTACCTTATACGGCGGTGTTCGCGCGTCACCTAGGCGCGCAGTTTCACCCCTTCGAGATCAATTGGGGCCCTGCGGGATTCGGCGTAACCGTCATTGCCGGCGCCGCGTGGTTGCTGCTCTCGATTGCGAAGATGCGTCGAGGGCCGAAGGAGCCGCCATCGCCGCACGGCCCACTGCCGGATTTCACCTGAATTCGCCGCCAAGGCGCACCGTACCATTGGTCACCCCGCTTGATTACTCATGACCTATCGAATCGTCCTTCGCATAGCGAGCATCTGCCTCGCAGCCGCAATGGGCTTCGCCGCAAGCCCATCGACTGCCGTCACCCCATCGGCCCCTGCTGCAAGCTTAGCCGCCGCCGAATTCGCGATGAAACATCAGCAGTACCGCGAAGCCGCGCTGCTATTACAGCCCCTTGAGCAGCGCGGTGACGCGCGAGCGCAAGCCGATCTCGGCATTCTCACGTTGAGTGGATTGGGCGTACCGCGCGACGAAGTTCTCGCACGCACCATGCTTGAACGGTCGGCACAGCAGGGGGACGCTTACGGCCAACTCGTCCTTGCCGCGATGAACCTGTGGAGCAAGCCGGGCGCCGACTCAAACGCGAAGGCCCTAGCGATCGACCGGAAATATGCCGAACAAGGCAATGCATACGCCCAGTGCAGCCTCGGCGCGCTTTACCTCAACGGTCAAGGCGTGGAGCGCGCCCCCGACCAGGCCGCAGCGTGGTTTCAGCGCTCGGCCGGCCAAAACGATTCTTGCGGCCAAGGTGCGCTCGGATATCTCTATGACACGGGCACTGGCGTACCACGCGACGGTAAGCGTGCGGTTCGCCTTTACGAACAAGCCGCCGCACAGGGATTGGCCGCTGCGAGCAACAATCTGGCCGACTTATACGAGCACGGACGCTATGTGCCGCTCGACTACAAGAAGGCGCTCGACCTATACAAGCAAGCTGCTAGCCAGGGGCTTGCGCAAGCCGACACTAACTTGGGACGATTGTATCTTTACGGGCTGGGGGTACCCATCGATGAAAAAATCGCGCGGGACTGGTTGCTTAAAGGCCTGAACGCAGGCGATACCCATGCCTATGTCGAACTCGGCAACCTCGCGTTTCGTGGCGATCGCGGGAAGCACGACTATGACGGCGCGATTGAATGGTATCGAAAGGCGGTTGGATTGAATGACCCAAGCGGTTTCTCGGCAATGGGCTACATGTATGAGTGGGGGTACGGGGTCCAGAAAGACTACGCGCAAGCCTTCCGGTGGTACAAGCGAGGCGCAGAAGACGGCAACGGGCCATCCGCAGCGGCACTTGGACGGTTCTATCTACTGGGGCGAGGCGTGCCCGCGAACAATGCCGAAGGCCTTCGCTGGCTCGAACGCGCCGCATCCCAAGGTGAACACGACGCCCAGCGCAATCTCGGATGGGCGTATCAGTTCGGCAGGTACGACCTGAAAACAGACTACAAGATGGCGCGCCGCTGGCTTGTGCCGGCGGCAGTGGCCGGTGACGCAAACGCGCAATACGATCTTGCTCTTCTCTGGTTCTACGGACAAGGCGTCCAGCTCGATCGCCGTCGCGCGGTCGCTTGGAGTTGGCTTGCTTTGCGCAAAGGATATCAGCCCGCCCGAGCGCAATTCGACGAGATGTCCAGGCAAGTGTCTTACGACGAACAGGCCCAAGCCCGTTATGCGGCGGAACAATGGAAAGTCGGACGCGATATCGAGCTCCCGAGCGAACCTCCCGGCTACATTGGGCTATCGGCCTTCAATTTGAACGCACCATTCGCTCCGGGGCACTGATGGGCCGCGATAATGATGGGAAAGACACTCAAACAATGAACCAGGATTTCAGCTCCATCCGCGTGTCCGAAGTGCCGAGCGGGTTAGTCGTTTCCCACAGCCGTGCAAGCCGATTCGAATCAATTGGGCTGGTGGCCGTTTGCCTAGCGGCGCTGGTTCTGTCTTATTACCTCTCGTATCTAAGCCCTCCATCGATATTTTCCAACGACTGGTCTCTGATACCGATCTGCTTCTTAGGTAGCGCCGGACTGATTGCGCTCGTATTACGAAGCGGGACAGCTAAGTCCACGATCACCATCGGCATCGACGGCACGATCCGTGCGGGCATTGCCACATGGAAATTTCCCGGGCCGATAACTGCCATTGCACAAAAAACCGGAGGTCCGAGGGCTCCTAGCTATTGGCTCGACTTCCGGTATGGCTCAGCCACAGTGCGATTGCCAGGCGGGACAACAGAAGGCTCGACAATGGGCGCCGCCGTCCAAATCAATCGATGGAGCCGGGCTCGGGTGCATGGGGCGGTAGATCCATTCGAATCCGAAATGCTCAAGCCCGCGACTAGCTGGGGCACTTATTGCGGAATCTTTCTCACGGCTCTAGTCATCCTATCCGTGGTCAATCAGCGTAACGGCGCCTTTTTGAACCCACATGCGCCGCTCGGACCGTGGGCCAGAATTTCTCTAGTCGTGTTCTCCGTCCTTGTGGCCATCGCCGGCGGCATACGATGGAGTGCACTGAAGAGGATGGGCGTGGGTCGTGGCCCGGGAGTCTGGGCCGCGGAGATAGCGGTGACAGTACTCTTAATTCTCGGGGGCGGTGCAATCGTCACTCGAGATGCTCAGTCGATTGAGATGGGTGCGGCGGCGGCGACACCACTAACCTTCGACGCTCAATTGCATCTGACCAAGACGACTACCGGGAAGGGATGTCACCGCTACGTTATTCTCGAAGAACCATCGCTAGCCGGCCCCGTTCGATACTGCGATCCTCATCCACTGGCATACTGGAACGCGGCGAGTGAGGTGCGGGTCACCGAGCTAAGGAATAACTTCGGAATTCAAATCATCGAAGTCGACCGAGCAGACTCATATTGATCGATGAGTCCTCGTCAAATGTCGCCTCCGTGTTGTGATGCGCGGACCCACTCGGGCGCCCCATAGCATGGGCGCCCGTACTGAAAATCACGGATTCGCAAGCGCCACGTGTGCCGGATCGTGATTGGTCTTCGGCGTCTTCAACGTACACGCAATCACGCAAGCGATCGCGGCCGAAAGCACGAGGTACGAGAACGCCCCCACGTACGAGCCGTCGAATGCACCGATCAGATGCCCCATGATCACGGGAGCAATAAACCCGGCCATTTGCCCGCCGAAGTTGATCAGCCCCGTCGCACTACCCACCTTATCGTTCGGAAAGTACTTGAGCGGCACCGTGAAGACCGTTGCGTAGACCATCGTGAACGCGCAGATGCACAGCGTCCAATACAGCACGAGCAGCGGCAGCGAAGACGTCGTCATCATTAGGATGAGAAACAGCGCGCAAAGCAGCGCCCCGCATGCCATGAGCGGCTTCGATCGTTGGGCGCCCGCTTTATCGATGACATGCCCGACGACATTGGTGGCGAAAAACGCAGCGACGTAGGGAATCATCGAGGCAATCCCGATATGTTGAATGTCGATGCCTTTGACCTTCAGCAAATAGGATGGCATCCACGATTGAAGCCCGAGAAACAGCGTGCTGCTGCAAAACCAGATTAGGCCCACGCGCCATGTCATAGGATTGCGCAGCAGCTCCAGGTACTGCGAGCGGCTCTTCAGATTGTCCCTACCGCTGCGAAGATGAGTGCGCGGCTTGAGCATAAAGACGAACGCGGCGGCGACCACGACACCGCATACCCCCAATGCCGGAAACGTCCAACGCCAGCCGTAGGCGGCAATGACGCCAGCGACAAAAATGGACCCCGCCGCGTTGCCGAGAAACACGGTACTCGACATCAACGATTGCACGCGGCCCCGCTCATGCTGTTGAAAGTTCTCGGCGATCGCGACGGCATTGGCCGGCGCGAAGCCCCCTTCGCCGATACCGAACAGCAATCGAACGATGACGAGCGATGCGAACGACCAGGACATTCCGGTAAGCGCGGTGAAGATCGACCACATCACGATACATGCGGTCAGCACACGTTTAGCGCCGTATCGATCGGCCAGCCACCCTCCTCCAAGCTGCATGAAGGCATAGGTAAAGTAAAACGCGCCTAGAACGTAGCCGCGTTCCTGATCGTTGAGTCCAAACTCGTGTGCAATAGGGATCACCGCCGTGCTGATGACGATGCGGTCGGCGTATGCCACTACCCACGCAACGAATATGACGGCGATCAGCGCTACCTTGCGCCAGTTCTGTGCACTCAATGTTGATGTCTCCACGGCGACTCCTTAAGGCCTGGTTCTTTCGACCTGTCGAAACGAGTTCGACAGGCGCCAAGCTTTGAATGTGCGCGTACCAATATCGCGAAGCAATTGACGATATGGCGGTTGCCTATAGACGTACGTTATGGACTCGACGAGCCCGAGTTCGAGTGTCCCATCCGCTCGTCAGCAGTTGTACTGACGCGTGCCGGCACCACCTCCTGCGTTCCGCTCGTCGTGGTCAAACGCAGCACGACATCGCCGCTCACCCACCATGCAAGTTGATGAGGTGCGAGCGTAACCGTCTCGGCTCTCGTTCGTTCGCCACGTGCAAGCAGGTTGGCGAATACAGGACCGATCGACCGATCTCGCATGGCATGCGCCGTGACGGCGATCAGGCGATCGGCGAGGACCTCACCCGCCGAAACCTCGTAAGTGAGTTCGGCCGTCAGCCTGTCCAACGCATAGTCGACGCGTACCGTCTCTTCATCGCCGCTTCGCTCGCGCAGGTACACGCATCCACGTAGCTTTCGGCTCGATGCGGAAAGTGCAATCAACGATGGCGTGCTAAACGGCGGCACGCGGGTCCATCCTTGCGCCTCCCAATGGCTCGCGTAGCTCAGCAGGTCCTGCTCGGCGTAACGCAAACCCATGAGTTCGATGCCAACCGGCAGCGCGTCGCGCGTCCAACCTGCCGGCATGACGACAGACGGCAGTCCCGTTCCCGGCCCGAGTTGACTGTTGTCGGCCGGCAAGATCTCTCCGATTAGGGTCGGCTTTCGTCGCAAAGCCGGGTACGCCAATACGTCAACCCCATGCCGCGCCATACAAGCTTCAACGATCTCGCGCAGCTTCGCTTGCTGCGCAATGGCCTCGCGATAGGCCTCGCTATCCGACTCTTGCGCAGCATTTCTGACTTTGAGCACCGCATCGAGTTGCTCATGATGCAAACCGGCCGCAATGACTTCGCCCAGCGACCCTATCGCCGAAGCGGGGTATCGACGCAGGTAGCCGGCCAACGCGAAACGGAATTCATGCGCGATCACATTGCTTGCCCGCATCAGCGGTTCGAGATCCGGGATATCGACCTCGATCAGTTTCGCGCCTAACGCCTCCATCCGATACAACGCTTGGCGGGCCAGCTCCGAGACCTCCACCTCGTCCGCCGCATTTCCGAATAGCTGCGGCAATACACCGATCCTTAGCCCCGCCAATGCATGGGCGCGAATTCCAGTGAGATACGAACGGGGAAGATGTCGCTGTACGTCGACTGTCGACGCATCCGCGGGATCGGCACCCACGATGGCGTCGAGCACGATGGCAAGATCGGCAACGGTTCGAGCCAGCGGTCCCGGGATATCCTGTGTCGTCGACAGCGGCATCATTCCCGAACGGCTTGCCAGCCCACGCGTCAATCGCAGCGTATAAAGCGACTGACACGACGCGGGAAGACGCAGTGAACCGCACGTATCGCTACCGATGCCGACGGCGGCGAAACTTGCCGCGACGGCCGCTGCCGTGCCGCCGCTCGATCCGCCGGGCACGCGACGCGGGTCGTAGGGGTTGCGCGTAAAGCCGGTCAACGACGAAGCATTCGTCACGCCGGCGGCCAATTCGTGCATCGTAGTCTTGCCTAGTACGATGGCGCCGGCAGCCCGAAGCTTTTGAACGAGGAAGGCGTCCGACTCAGGGTAGAGATTCGCAAACGCCAACGAGCCGCCGGACGTCGGCAAGCCCGCCACGTCGACATTGTCTTTGATGAGGATGGGAATCCCATGAAGTGGCCCGCGCATACCTTTCGCACTGCGTTCGGCGTCGAGCGCCGCCGCTTCATCCAATGCGGAAGGGTTGAGCACGACGACCGAATTTAGCCTGGGCCCGCCCCGATCGAATGCGTCGATTCTATCGATGTAGCCCTGGACGAGTTGGGATGCCGTCACTTGTCCCGAGGACAGCGCGGCATGAAGCTGCTGCACCGACTTTTCGGTGACGTCGTAGATGGGTTCTCGCGTCGAGACTTGGTCTGTTGAAACATCAATCGATGTATCCATCGGCACTCCTGATCAAGATCGCACCGCCGCAGCGCGATGCGATCCGTTACATGCACGGTTTCATTGCACGGCCCAACCCTATGCGGACAGCCCAAAACCGTCGAGTGGGATAGACGGCGTGCGCCCTCCGACGAGCTCGCTAACGAGCAAACCGCTTGCCAAGGCCAGCGTGAAACCGAGCGCGCCTTGCCCCAGATTCAGCCAGAGATTGGCAAACCCCGCTGCGCCGATAATCGGCGTACTCGTAGGCGTTGCGGGCCGCAATCCGCACCATGCGTCCGCGCAACTGTAATCGACGGCCTCGGGAAACGCTTGCGAGGCTTCTGTCCGCAGCGATTCGATTCTTGCGGGATCGGGTTTAGCATCGCGGCCGGTGACGTCGGCCATGCCCGCAATCCGAAGCCGATCGCCCAAACGGGCATAGACGACCTTGCGATCGAAATCCGTGACGCTTACGCGCGGCGCGGCACCACGCTCGTGAATACGGCCAGTCAGACTGTATCCCTTCAGCGGATAGAGCGGAATTCGGATGCCGAGCGGCTTTAGCAAGTCGGCGCTTGCCGTGCCCGCGCACAAAACGACTTGGTCGGCGGCGATCGCCCGCCCGTTGGCATAGGCCGAAACGCGAGGCAATCGTCCCGTCGCATCGGCACGCAAGGCCGTTACCTCCGTGCCGAGCAGGAATCGAACGTTTTTCGCCCTGAGCAGTTCGGCCAAAGCGACACAAAACTTATAGCAGTCGGCCGTCTCTTCGCTCGGCGTGAAGATCCCGCCCGCCAGTTTCGGCGCGAGCTTATTCAAGGACGGTTCGGTCAACGCGCATTCGTGAGGCGTCAGTACCTGTTGCTCACATCCGAGCGCGCGCTGGAATTGCACCAGATTGCGCGCCGCCGCAAAGCTTTCCGCGTTTCGGTACACCACAAGTTTGCCCGCATTCGTATGATCGAACGATAGCGTCGGCTTTTGGCGCAATAGGTCTTGCATGAGTTCGCGGCTCAGGAACGACAGCTTCAAGAGCCGGCGCGTTGCAAGTTCACTTTGCCCATGTGTACACGCCAATATGAATTTGAGCAGCCATCTCCACTGATTGATATCGGCACGTGGACGGAAGCGCACCGGAGAATGCCGCTGCGTAAGCCACCATGGCAATTTGGAGAGTACGCCGGGACCGGCGAGCGGCGCGACGTAGGAGTACGAGAGTTGTCCGCCATTTGCATAGCTGCTTTCCAGCGCGAAGTCGGCATTGCGTTCGACAATCGTCACTTGATGGCCATCGGCGGCTAGATACCAAGCCGTAGCAAGCCCGGTTACTCCGCCCCCCAACACTAGCACGTGCATATTGCGCATCCGTCGAAATTCCATTCCGGCATTGTTCTTCGCTCGTGGCGAAGTCGTCCAATACCGAAAAGGTCCGATGCGATAGCCGCAGGTTATAGCTGCTACACCGCCAGGTTGCCGCCGTATGCGCGGCGGCTTATCGGGCGGCTTCGCGCAGCGATTCCAAAAGACGCTCACCCGGTTTTAAAGGCGGACGCGAACGCTCCGTTACGACATAGACGTGCAACGTCTGATCCGATGCTACCGGCCTCGTCTGAACCGTCTGCAATTCGCCGGTCGATCGAGCGGTGAGCGAATCCACGAGCGCGACGCCGACACGGTTTTCGACCAGTGCACGCGCGAGCGGATAGGTCTGCACGGAAATATGGGACATCACATCGGTCGTATCTGCCAGCCAATTTGCGAGCAGCGCGCCCAGGTAATCGTCGGCATCGATCGATATGAAGGGGGTATCGGCAAGCTCGTCCGGCTGCAAGGGACGGCTCAGCATCTCGTCCGGCCACCAGCCCGGCGGTGCGATGGCGCATAGGTGGCAATCGAGAATGGGCGTAGCGACCAAGTTGGGGTGCGTAATCGGACGCATAGTCAATCCCAATTCGGCCTCGCCGAGCAGCAACGCGTATTCGATCTCGCGCGTGTGAGCCACAGCCAGCTCGCATTGCGCATCGGGGAATGCTTTGTGCCACGTGGCGACGGCGCGCGGCAACACGCTATAGGCGATCGCGGGGGTCACGGAAACGGTCAATGGGCGTACGGCGCCCTGCGCCAGAGTAGTCGACAATCGCCGAATACGCCGCAGCTGATCTTCCAGCGGCTCGAGTTCTTGACGAAGCCTCAATGCCTCCGGCGTCGGCACCAGCTTTCCTTTGTCCCGGATAAACAAAGCAAAGCCCAACGATTGCTCGGCATGCTTGAGGATCTTGCTGATCGCAGGCTGCGATATATGGAGCAACTTGGCCGCGGCGGCGGCCGAGCCGGTCGAAATGATGGCGCTGAACACTTCGATATGTCGTAGCCGCACGTTACTTCCCTCGTCGATAAAGTCCGCTTTCGGCGTCAACTCTACGCTACGGAAACAAGGCTCGGCAAAAAAAAGGCGGCGATAACCGTGGGTTATCGGCAATGCCTCCAAAGTCACTGGACGTCGGCGCGATACCGCGCAATATTCGCATTGTCGAAGGCAAGGACCTATCAACCAGGGAAACGAATCGCATGGCCTCACGCGAAGATATGAAGCTCTCCATCTTGATCCGCGGCGGAACGCTGATCGACGGAACGAAGCGGCCTCGGGTCGACGCGGACATCGGCATCGCTAACGATGAAGTGGTCTTTATCGGTGACGCTTCGCAGTTGTCCGCCGATCGAGTCATCGATGCCGCTGGAAAGATCGTTGCACCGGGCTTCATCGATTCGCACACGCATGACGACGCCGCACTGCTGCTCGATCCACTCATGCTTGCGAAGATCTCCCAGGGCGTAACGAGCGTCGTCACGGGGAACTGCGGCGTCAGCACCGCGCCGCTGGCCGAGCACGTGCAGCGTCCCATGCCGCTAAGTTTGATTGCCAGCCGCGAGTTTCACGACGGCGCTTCGTTTCCCGATTTCGCAGCCTACCTGGCCGCGCTCGAGCAATCGCCCGCCTCGGTCAATGTGATCCCGATGGTCGGACACACGACGTTACGTGTTTCGACGATGGATGCCCTCGATCGCGAGGCACGTCCGCACGAAATCCAGGCTATGCAAGATCTATTGGCGGAGGCCATGGATGCGGGTGCGGTCGGATTGTCGACCGGGACGTACTATCCCCCTGCCGCGGCGGCGACGACCAAGGAAATCGTAGATGTCTGCAAACCGCTTGCGGAGAAAGGCGGCATTTACGTGACGCACATGAGAGACGAAGCCGATCGATGCGTCGAGTCGATCGAAGAGACGCTCGAAATCGGGCGGGCGCTCGGCGTGCCGGTCGTCATCTCGCATCACAAGTTGGCCCGCGAGCAGAACTTCGGAAAATCGCTCGTTACGCTGCCGCTGATCGAGGCCGCGATGAAATGCCAGTGCGTCGGCCTCGATTGTTATCCCTACGACGCGAGTTCGACGATGCTGCATCAAGACGAAGCGCGTCTCAAGGGCCGCGTGCAAATCGCATCGAGCGGATCTCATCCCGAGCTGGCGGGCCAAGAACTCGCCGATGTCGCGAAAACGTGGGGCGTCTCGCTGTCGGAAGCGTCGAAGCGGTTGCAGCCGGCGAGCGCGATCTATTTCAGCATGGACGAAGCAGACGTTCAGCGCATTTTGGCGTTCGAGCAGACGATGATCGGCTCGGACGGTCTACCGAGCAGCGAAAAGCCTCATCCCCGTCTATGGGGCACATTTCCGCGCGTACTCGGCCGTTATTGCCGGGAATTGAGCCTTTTCCCGCTGGAAACGGCGATATGGAAAATGACGGGGCTCACGGCTCGAACTTTCGGTATCAAGCGGCGCGGGACGATCGAAGTCGGCAACTACGCGGACCTCGTGGTATTCGACGCAGCGACTGTCGGCGATCGTGCGACCTATCAGGACCCCGCTCAGCCGTCCTCGGGGATAGAGACCGTTATCGTGAACGGCGAAGTCACGCTCGCTCAAGGGACTCACATCGGGCGACGCGCCGGTCGCGTCGTGAGACGACAAACCCCTTAACGGGTCTAAGCATCGCCGATGAGCGTCACGCCTGACGCGCAAGACCGGCCGTAACTTGGTCGAGCGAGATCATGACCACGAAAACGTCATGATCATCCGTGCAACTGCCAAGGGTCGCCGTCAATTGGCCGCCGCAAGACCGGTCCACGTCGACAGTGTTCGCAAGAACTTTCTCGACCATCTGTCACGGGACGACCTCATGAAACTTCAGGAAATCACGGGCAAGCTGCACGGGGCGTTGCAAGACTTGGAGTCCTGACGGTACGGGGCGAGGGAGCACGGATATCGTCGCTTCTTACCATTGTAGCGATCGCTACACAAATCCCTTGCCACTTCGCACGTCGAAATATATAGTGATCACTACTTTAATGGTGTATTTCGATTTGTGACGCCATTGGTGACGTCACAGAGGCGACACACGTTCGCGATGAGGGCTTAGAAGCATGAAAGCGCAAGACTTGATGACGGCAGGCGCCGCCGGTCCCGTCACCGTCTACGTCACGTATAGCGGTCCGGCGAACGCCGGCTTCGACCGCAGGTGGTACCTCGAGCGCCACTTACCGCTCGTGATGAACAGTTGGTCGCCGTACGGCCTGCTAAGCGTCGCCGCCTTTTTCCCGGCGCAGGCGCAGCAAGGGACGCTGGCGATTTGCGAGTGCCGCTTCCGCGATGAAGCCGCCATCGACGCCGCGTTCAACTCTCCGGAAGCCCCCGCAGTCATGGCCGACGTACGCCGATTTACCGAAATCACACCGCAACGCGCGCGCGCCGTTGCTCTCTGAATTACGCCAACGAGGAATACCGATGACTCAAATCTTTGCCCCTTGGACGACCACTCCTTCGCGTACGGTCCGTCGCGGCCACTTCTGGGTCGCCGGAGAACGCGTTGCCGTTGGCGATAAGACCTATCAGCGCGGACCGATGTATGTCGAATGGGAAGCGCCGGAGCAGGTCACGCGTCAATGGCCGATCGTGCTCATGCACGGGGGCGGTTTCCAGGGCACTGAATGGTTCGATACGCCGGATGGGCGTCCCGGTTGGGCGCAGCGTCTCGTCGAAGCAGGCTACGCGGTGCTTGTAGTCGACCGCCCCGGTCACGGACGCTCGCCCTACCATGTCGACGTCCTGGGGAAGATGGGCCCACCGTTCTCGTACGAAGGCGGCCGGCAAATCTATTTTCCCGACCATGATCCCCGTCATACGCAATGGCCGTTCGCATCGAACGATGAAGCGGCGATGGACGAATTCATCGCGGGATACGGCCCGTTGCCGGCCGACCTAGCCGCCTCGGAAACCATGGACGCCGATCGCACCGCCGCGCTGCTCGATCGGATCGGACCGGCTATCCTAATCACCCATTCCGCGTCCGGTCCGGACGGCTGGCTCGTGGCCGATCGTCGCCCACATCTCGTCAAGGCCATTGCCGCAATCGAACCGATGGGACCGCCGTTCGCCGATATTCCCAACATCGGGCAGATGCAGTGGGGGCCAACGGCGGCGCCGCTCAATTTCGAGCCTTCCGTAGCGAGTCCGAACGATTTGCGCAAGGCAGCGCCCGGCACGTTGAAATTGCCCGCCCTCGAAGGGATGCCGATCCTAATCGTGACGGCAGAAGCGTCGGACTTCGCGGCCGCTAGCCCGCCTACGGCCGATTTTCTCAACGCGTGCGGTGCGTCGGCCGAGCTGATGGATCTCGCCGATCACGATGTGCGCGGCAATGGTCACGGGCTAATCTATGAAAAGAATTCCGACGCAGCGCTAGCGCCGGTGCTCGAATGGCTCATGCGCAAGACGGGAGCAGGGTCGACTTTCTAGGAAAGATCGGGAACAATCACCGGGGTTGCCACTGCCGCAATCGACTCAATCGACCCTCGCGAATGAAAGATCTCGACGTCATGCTCCGCCCGGCGACCCCGGCCGACGAGTCGTTTCTATTCGATTTGCGGAAAGCGACGATGGACGAGCACCTAAGGCGCGCCGGCGAGTCGACTGACGAGCGCGCTCATTGGGAGCGCATTCGCTATCGCTACAACGACGCATACGTGGTTTTTCAAGGATCCGAAAGGCTCGGGCTTTTCAAATCCGTCCGTGATGCGAATGCGTGGACCATCGTGCAAATTCAAATCCTGCCGGCCTATCAAGGTCGCGGCATCGCGTCTCATCTGATCGGGGAATTCCTACTACAGGCAGACAGCGCGGGTGTCCCTGTCGAGTTGAGCGTTTTGAAAGGCAATCCGGCAATCGATCTTTACCGGCGCTTGGGGTTTGAGGTGACCCATACAACCGAAGCTTCGCTGCATATGCGGCGCGGCTGATCGGCGGTCGGCGAGCGTCCATGGTCTTGCGGGCAAAGCCGATTACTCACCCGATATTCAATAAGAATGCTTTCCTCAGAGTCGTCTTAATCACCTACGCTCGCCTGTCTAGACTGACGTTGTCGATTACGAACAGGGCTGTTCGTAGCAAGACCAAGACAGAGTCTGGAGGAAAGCGTCATGAAGTCCCTGCTGCAAGCCGTTGTTGTTGCCGCCGCCATCACCGCACCGGTGATCGCATTCGCGCAAGCGAACCAACCCGTTACCCGTGCGCAAGTGCGGGCCGAACTGGTCGAACTCCAACAGGCAGGCTACCATCCGGGCGGCGAAGATCCCTACTACCCCGCGGATATTCAAGCGGCCGAAGCGAAGATCGCTGCGCAACATGCCGGGCGAAACGCTACGTCGGGGGTAGGCGGCGTCGTGAGCGGCTCGTCGGACGCGGGACGCGCGGTTGTCTCGAAGAACGAACCCGACTTGTACACTCATCACTAAGTCGTGCCGGATAGCTAGTACCAAACAAGCCGTGCGAACGCACGGCTTTTTGCATTGATGCGCTGTCTGACGGTTGAGGTCATCGGACACAAAACCGATATCGCTGGGCGCTCCGGCGGCGCCTCATGAACCTGCGCAATAGGCGAGTTCATAAACGGCACCACGCGCAGCGCCCAATCGAAGCATTAGAACATGGTGCGAATACCGACGGCCGCGCCGACGTTGTTAGTACGGCCGATCGAGTCCACCACGCCCGTCGTCCGGTTCGTCACGCCCGGGTAGTCCGCGGAGAATGCGCCGTTGCCGCGCGAGAAATCCGCAGTGCCGTAGAGCTCCGTGCGCTTCGTGAGCGAGTACTCGGCAAGAACGGTACCCGAGTAGTTGATGCCCGAACCGAGCGAGCCATCGAGCTTCTCGGCATTACGGGTGCGACCGTAGTAGGCGGCGAACGTAAAGAGCAGCGGATCCGTCGCTTGCCAGTTGGCGCCCAGATACAACGTATCGTCGATTCGGTTCAGGCTAGCGCCAGGCAGCGTAGGTGCGCCTGCTTGCTGCATGCCGCTGTCCAGCGTACCGGACCGATCTTGCTGACGCAGCCAGCCGGCCAGCAAACGGACCTTAGGCGTGATCTGATATGCGGCGCTGACGTGCAGCATGTTGTTCTTCGCGCCGTTGACCACGGCCCCTTGCGAGGACAACACGGAGGTTTGCTGGAAACCGGCGCCGAGCGTGGCGGGACCTTGCGCATACATCAATTCCACCGCGTACGTGCCGCCGTTGCCGACTGAGCCGGGCTTGTTGCTGAAGCCATAGGCAGCCTCGACGGTCAGGCCTCTATAGCTTCCCTTGTACTTGACCGAATTGGCGATGGTCAAATAGTTGCCGATCCCATTCCATGCCCAGCTATCTTGCCAGTAGTCGCCCACCGTCATCGGATCGAAGATATCGCCCATCGTGTCGTACATCGGCGCATATTGATTGCCGAACGTGACCGCCCCCCACTTTTCGCTCGACAGCCCGACGAACGCTTGCCGGCTGAACAATGTGTTCGCCTGGTGAAGTTGCCCCGTGTTGACTTCGAAGCCGTTCTCGAGCCGGAAGATAGCGGAGACACCGCCGCCCAAGTCTTCGCTCCCTCTCAAGCCCCATCGGCTATGCGTTTCCGGCCCGACCGTCATGCCGATTAGGTCCTTGCCATCCGGCGCGGCATTCGTTTGGTATCGAATTGCGGTATCGATGAGCCCATAAAGCGTGACGGAGCTTTGGGCAAAAGCGGGGGACGCGGCAACGGCGCAGAGCGCACCTGCCGCGACAGACATCGCGACTTCTTTCATTTGAAATCTCACGTTGAAATGGACGAGAAACGTGCTCTTTGCATCTTGGGAAGGAGCATCGGGCCGGAGCATAACCGTCTATTTTTTGGATTCCTAGACGCGAAAGAGGGTGTTGTTCATCGTCCACTCGCCGCATCGGGCTTCGCGTAGCGGCCTATCCGTGATCAATACGCGATTCGGAAAATGTCCCTTCCAAATGGATAGAAAATGGAGCGGTCGTTTGCCGTATGACTTGTATCCATCGAACAACGCTCGCTTGCAAAGGCAATCGTGAGCGGTCACGATTCACGCATGTCCCGCGCCGAACGCCTCCTTCTACTGCTGCAAGTGTTACGTCGCTATCGACGTCCCGTGAGCGGCCAAGTCCTCGCCGATCAAATCGGCGTCAGCATTCGCACGCTGTACCGCGACATCGCTAGCTTGCAGGCGCAAGGAGCGACGATCGAGGGAGAGCCGGGCATCGGCTACGTAATGAAGCCGGGGTTCATGCTGCCGCCCATCATGTTCTCCTCGGAGGAACTCGATGCGTTAGTGCTCGGCATGCGCTGGGTGGCCGATCGTTGCGACGAGACGCTATCGGGCGGTGCGCTAAGTACCCTTGCAAAGATAGCGGCCGTATTGCCCGCCGAATTGCGTCGGGAGTTGGAGGAATCGTCGCTGCTGGTCGGTGCGCCGTTAAAGAGACATCGCCATACGGTCTCGCCGGATCTTCTGCGTGCCGCGGTCCGTGCAGAGCGAAAGCTGGACATTACTTACGTGGACAGCGACGGCAAACGCTCGCGGCGTGTCGTTTGGCCCTTTGCCTTGGTGTATTTCGACCAGGCGCGAGTGCTGATGTGCTGGTGCGAACTCCGCAATGATTTTCGGAACTTCCGTTCGGACCGGATCTTGAACGTCGAACAGAAAGAGGAGCGCTATCCGAAGCGGCGATCCGCTCTACTCCGTGAGTGGCGCAAGCGCAATGAGGTCGCCAGTCGTACGATACTGCCAGAACCTGACAGTATCGATCGTTAGACTTGAGCTCTTTTCTTAAGAGGAGCTCAAAATGAAACTTGCATCGGTTCGTGTCGTTACCTCGGATTTCGAAAGGCTGATCGAGTTTTATCAGAGGCTTTCCGGCATCGAGGCGGCACGCCTGGCCGATGGTTTCGCCGAGATGCGCTTCGAAGGCGCAACGCTTGCCATCTCATCCGAGCACCTGATTAAGCTATTCAATCAAGGTGCTGCTACGGCTGCCGCCAATCGTTCGGCCATCCTGGAGTTCGAAGTGCAGGATGTCGACGCGGTGTTCGAGCGGATGAATGCCTGCGGCGCGACCGTTGTGATGCCGACGACGTTGATGCCGTGGGGCAATCGCTCGCTTTTGCTGCGCGACCCGGATGGGAATCTCGTCAATGTGTTTTCGCGGCCGGCAGGGCAATTCAAGGACTCGGCTTCACGATGATCTTGCCGATAACGCGGCTGGTTTCCTGAGCCTCGTGGGCCTCGACGATCGCGTCGAGCGCGACTCGCATGCCTATGGTCGGCACATATGCTCCGTCCGCGAGGCATCGGCTGATCGCCGAAACGGCTGCGGCTTTCGCGGACGCGGGGACTGTATAAATATAGACGAACCGGAATGTGCTGCCTTCGATCATGGCTTTAAGCAACGGAACGGATACCTCGTCAGCAGCCGTCTCCACAGCATAGGAACTGATGACGCCGCCGTTCGCGAGACAGCGCATATCGACATCAAGGTTGTCTCGCAAACTAACCTCCACAATACGATCGACCCCACGCTGCGCTGTCTCCGACTTCACGATGGCCGCCACGTCGTCCGCCCTGCGATTGATGACGAGATCGGCACCGGCGCGACGCGCAGCGTCCTCCTGCTCAGGGGTTGAAACGGTTGCCGCAACCCAAGCGCCGGCCCATTTCGCCAGCAAGATCGCTGCGGTGCCGACAGCTCCCGCGCCGCCCTGAACGAGGATCGCATTGCCGTTGATCTCGCCGTCCGCGAAAAGACAACGATGCGCCGTGAGGGCGGGAATACCCACGCAAGCGCCGACTTCGAACGCAACATGATCGGGTAAGAGAACGGCTTGTGAAGCCGGTACGACGGCATAATCCGCCGCCGTGCCGAAGGGTCGACGATATTGCGCCTCGAAAAGCCATACCCGCTCGCCGATACGCGTCGGCGTCACGCCGGGACCGACAGCGTCGATCACGCCGGCACCATCTTGATGTGGAATGACCTTTGGAAACATGGGTGCGCTCGAGAAACCGGTGCGCGCTTTAATATCGCTAGGATTCACGCCGGACGTATGGATTCGGATCCGGACTTCGCCTGGGCCCGGCTGCGGAACCGGAAAATCTCCGAGTTTAAGCACGTCCGAAGCTTTGCCCTGTCGCTCGTAATATGCGGCCTTCATCTATTCGGCTCCTTGAATATGGGTGTCCGCCCGCTGCCGTCGGCAGCTAGTACGGTTGGGGCAAAACTATCGACGGTTCGCCGCTTCCGGACAAGAAGGCACATCTCTGATATATAGGGATAAAAAGTATCCTATTGGGAGCTGGCATGACCTCCTCGGTTGCCACATATCAGTGCTCCGTCGCAGCCACGGTGGATGTCGCGGGCGGAAAATGGAAGCCTTTAATCGTCCACTATTTGATGAATGGCACCAAACGGTTCGGAGAATTGCAACGGTCGATCGGAACGGTCACGCAGCGTTCCTTGACGCTTCAACTTCGTGAACTCGAGTTGGACGGCATCGTGACGCGCGAGGTCTTTGCGGAGGTCCCGCCGCGTGTCGAATATTCGCTGACAGAGTTCGGACGAACACTCGCACCCGTGCTAGAGGCGATGAAAAAATGGGGCGACACCTACATCGAACGGTTGAGGCAACCAGTATGTCGGTAATTATGCTCGTATAGGGTTGTATTTCGAGGAAGACGATTGTCCGTGCGAGGAATGGCAAAAAATATACGCTCGAGACAATGGTGCAATACGTATTGCAGAATGTAGCCTGAGGCAGCGTCTACTCTGCGAGGTGTTGATCGCTAATTTCGGCATTTGTCCCTGGGGGATGGATCGTCAACCTAAGACGCTCTTTTTTAGGCTTTAGGCGGTATGATTTTTCGCGTCTCCAGCGAGGCGTCGCTCGAACAACTGCTTTCGAGTCGTGCAGAAGACCGCTCCCGGAGACGGGGCAATTCCGCAAGTACCGATCCTAGCCATCCCTCAGATGGAATCCGATCTCGTGTTGGAAGCGCGGTTGCCGAATCGACCGGGCCGCGGTCTTTTTCGATCTACCACGTCCGGAGCCGCTTCGTCGTGGTGCGAAAACAGGTGAATTTTTTGTGCTCAAACGCAGCCGATTATCCGAGTGTCGAAAATCGAAATTCACCATTGCGCACATCGCGATTAATTATCTGCCGCATATTTCCTAATCTTGATAAGTTCAACCAAGGAGGAAGGCGCCATGAATAAAGCAACTTATACACTCATCGCGGCGGTCGGCGCACTCGTGTTCTCGAGCGGCGCTTTTGCGCAAGCCAACAACACACTGGCCACGCCAAGCACCAGGTCGCCGGCGGACACATCGAGCGGCTACGGCATGCCGGGCGCCACTAGCTCGGAGAGCGGCGCGGGTTCGCAAGATTCCGCTCAACCGAACGGTGCGAATATGAATTCGATGAATTCAACGACCGCCACGCCGGCTTATGGCATCAACAATACGCTCGCGACCCCGAGTACGAAATCGCCGGTGGGTCAATAAGGGCGTCGTGTGATGACTGAGGTACCGTACCTCGATTAGGTTGAAATCGACTACGCGCCCTCGTAACGCTCGTTGTGAAAAACAAGACCGCTGCCGCTGAGGCAGCGGTCTTGTCATTTGAGCAGCCCTTCTTGCGTCGATTCTCTGCAACACCGCGTCGCTCCCCGCCAACGCTCTCACCTTCGACCATCTATCGTCCGATCAAGTCTTATATAAGATATAAGATATTTGACGATCTCCCCCAACCCGCTTAGAATCGCGGACGGAGCAGCGATCCGGGAACGGCAACGCCCTCGGAATGCCTGACGAACCGCCCCTGAAACGCCATATCAGCAGGTCCCCCATGCTTGAAAACTTTCGTGCACACGTGGCCGCACGCGCCGCGCTCGGTATTCCTCCCCTGCCGCTAACGGCTCAGCAGACCGCCGAGTTGGTGGAACTGCTGACGAATCCGCCGGCCGGCGAAGAGCAGGCTCTGCTCGATCTGATCACCCACCGCGTACCCGCGGGCGTGGACGAAGCCGCCCGCGTAAAGGCAGGCTTCCTGGCCGCCGTGGCCAAGGGCGAAACCGCCTGCACGCTGATCGCGCGCGCACGCGCCACCGAATTGCTCGGCACGATGCTCGGCGGCTACAACATTCAACCGCTGATCGAGTTGCTGTCCGACGCCGAAGTGGGCGCCGTAGCTGCCGATGCGCTGAAGAAAACCCTCTTGATGTTCGACCAGTTCCATGACGTCAAGGAACTCGCCGACAAAGGCAACGCCAACGCGCGCGCCGTCATGCAAAGCTGGGCCGACGCCGAATGGTTCACGAGCCGCCCGGAAGTGCCGCAAAGCCTGACGATCACCGTCTTCAAGGTCACGGGCGAAACCAACACCGACGACCTCTCGCCGGCCCCGGATGCCACGACGCGTCCGGACATCCCGCTGCACGCGCTGGCGATGCTGAAAAACACCCGTCCCGGCATCACGCCTGAAGAGGACGGCAAGCGCGGCCCGGTCAAGTTCATCGAGTCGCTGAAAGAAAAGGGCCATCTGGTCGCGTACGTGGGCGACGTGGTCGGCACGGGCTCCTCGCGCAAGTCGGCCACCAACTCGGTGTTGTGGTTCACGGGCGAAGACATCCCCTACGTTCCGAACAAGCGCTTCGGCGGCGTCTGCCTCGGCGGCAAGATCGCCCCGATCTTCTACAACACGATGGAAGATGCCGGCGCACTGCCGATCGAACTCGACGTGTCGAAGATGGAAATGGGCGACGTCGTCGAGTTGCGCCCGTATGAAGGCAAAGCCCTAAAGAACGGCGAAGTGATCGCCGAATTCCAGGTCAAGTCGGAAGTCCTGTTCGACGAAGTGCGCGCGGGCGGCCGTATTCCTCTGATCGTCGGCCGCGGATTGACGGCCAAGGCGCGCGAAGCGCTGGGCCTTGCGCCGTCCACCTTGTTCCGCCTGCCGCAGCAACCGGCCAGCAGCAACAAGGGCTTCTCGCTCGCGCAAAAGATGGTCGGCCGCGCCTGTGGCCTGCCGGAAGGTCAAGGCGTGCGCCCCGGCACGTACTGCGAACCGAAGATGACCTCGGTCGGCTCGCAAGACACCACGGGCCCGATGACCCGCGACGAGCTGAAAGACCTCGCGTGCCTCGGCTTCTCGGCCGACCTCGTCATGCAATCGTTCTGCCACACGGCCGCCTATCCGAAGCCGGTGGACGTGAAGACCCATCAAACGCTGCCGAACTTCATCAGCACGCGCGGCGGTATCGCACTGCGCCCGGGCGACGGCGTGATCCACTCGTGGCTGAACCGCATGCTCCTGCCGGACACGGTCGGCACGGGCGGCGATTCGCACACGCGCTTCCCGATCGGCATCAGCTTCCCGGCAGGTTCGGGCCTGGTTGCTTTCGCAGCCGCCACGGGCACGATGCCGCTGGACATGCCTGAATCGGTATTGGTCCGCTTCAAGGGCAAGATGCAGCCCGGCGTGACGCTGCGCGATCTGGTTAACGCCATTCCGCTGTATGCGATCAAACAAGGCATGCTGACCGTTGCGAAGCAGGGCAAGAAGAACATCTTCTCGGGCCGCATTCTCGAAATCGAAGGTCTGCCCGATTTGAAGGTCGAGCAAGCGTTCGAATTGTCGGATGCCTCCGCCGAGCGCTCGGCTGCCGGTTGCACGGTTCATCTGAACAAAGCGCCGATCATCGAGTACCTGAACAGCAACATCACGCTGCTCAAGTGGATGATCGCTCAGGGCTACCAAGATCCGCGCAGCCTGCAACGCCGTATCGCGGCGATGGAGCAGTGGCTGGCCGACCCGCAACTGTTGGCACCGGATGCCGATGCCGACTACGCCGCCGTCATCGAGATCGACCTGGCCGACATTCACGAGCCGATCGTCGCCTGCCCGAACGACCCGGACGACGTGAAAACGCTCTCCGACGTAGCCGGCGCCAAGATCGACGAAGTGTTCATCGGCTCGTGCATGACCAACATCGGTCACTTCCGTGCGGCCTCGAAGCTGCTCGAAGGCAAGCGCGACATCCCGGTCAAGCTGTGGGTCGCTCCGCCGACCAAGATGGATCAGAAGCAGTTGACGGAAGAAGGCCACTACGGTGTGTTCGGCACGGCGGGTGCGCGTACCGAAATGCCGGGCTGCTCGCTGTGCATGGGTAACCAGGCACAAGTGCGCGAAGGTGCAACGGTCATGTCGACGTCGACGCGTAACTTCCCGAACCGCCTGGGCAAGAACACGAACGTGTACTTGGGCTCGGCGGAACTGGCCGCGATCTGCTCGCGCTTGGGCAAGATCCCGACCAAGGAAGAGTACATGGCCGACATGGGTGTGCTCACGGCCGACGGCGACAAGATCTACAAGTACATGAACTTCGATCAAATCGAAGACTTCAAGGAAGTAGCGGATACGGTCCAGATGTAAAGTGTGTTTCGGCGCTACGACGGGTTTGCTCGTCGTAGCGCCGCTCCCCTTCGTCTATCCCAAGACCGAACCCGGATCACGGCGCAATCGTATAGCGCTGAATCCTTTCACGCGACGACTCGAGCAAACGGGTCATCGCGGCCGAAGCCGCCTCGGCTTCGCGCGCCACGATATGTCTGCGCACGGCATCGTGCAGCTCGAGATCCTCACTCGGCTGCGCCGCTTGCCGCTGCATCATCTCCGACGACACACGCAACGCGGCTTTGATGGCATTGCCGATCGTAATAAACATACCGTTCTGCGACGCCGTGATGATCGCAAGATGAAACTCGAGGTTGGCATCGGCGGCCGCGCGAATGTCCGATGCCCCTTGCTTGGCCGACTGGCCGTATGCCGCCGCGAGTTCGAGGTAACGCCGCTCGATGATTTGGAACGTCTCTTCCTTCCCCTGACGCGCAGCCAGGAAACTCGCACGCGGCTCGAAACATAGCCGCATTTCAAAGATGTCCTCGACGATCTTCGAATCGAATTGCGCGTTCAGCCGCCATGCGAGCACGTCGCGGTCCAGTAGGTTCCAATCGGAGAAAGGCAGCACACGCGTGCCAATTTTCGGGGAAACGGCAATGAGCCGCTTGCCGGCCAATTGCTTGATCGCTTCGCGCAGCGTCGTCCGACTCACCCCGTATGCGCTGCACAGTTCGCTTTCGACCGGCAGCGCATCGCCCGGCGCAAACTCGCCCGACACCACGCGCATGCCGATTATCTTCGCGATCTGGGTCGTAATATTGCCGACGATCGGTTCGCGCTCGAACATCAGTTCCCCTTCATAGGCATCGCGCACAAGGGTGTCCGTGCCGCGTTATCTAGCGGTCGTCACGATCACGTTCCATGAGCCCGGCTTGAGCTTCGCTCGCACGCGCTCCCCATCGACCGACACGGCATCGTTCGCAGCCGGTGCAACGGTCATGGGCGCATCCACCGTGTTCACCGCTTTCATGTTGGCATGATACAACTCGATCGCCTGATCGAGCGTGCGTTCCCGACCGAGTCCGCGCAACTCGATATCGAGCTCCATGTCGTCGCTCAAGTGACGATTGAGTGCGAAAATCGCCGTCGTTCCCGTGGCGCGATCGTCTACTACCGCGGCGCAAAGATATGGAATCTCAGGGAAGGTTTCCGCTTCGTAACTCGGCGAGTCGATCACAGGCTTGAGCACCCGGCCATGCCCGAATTTCGACGCATGCGAAAACGGGTAGAAGATCGTCTGGCGCCATGCCCGGCCGCCCGGCTCCGTCATGATCGGCCCGATCACGTTGACGAGTTGCGCGAGACAGGCGCTCTTTACGCGGTCGGCATTGTTTATCATCGTGATCAACGCACCGCCCACGACGATGGCGTCCTCGTGGTTGTAGACCTCTTCGATGAGCCGCGGTGCCTCGGGCCAACCCGGCTTGCGCAAGTCGTTGATGGTGCGCGCTTTATACCAAACGTTCCACTCGTCGAACGAGAGCATGATGCGCTTGGACGAATGCTTGCGCGCCGCCACGCTGTCCGCCACGGCAGCGATCTCCTTGATGAACAGATCCATGACTTCGATGTTGCCGAAAAATTCCGCCGTCGAGTCGCGCCGATTCTCGAAATAGGTGTGCAGCGAAATGAAATCGACCTGCTCGAAGCAGTGGTCGAGGACGCGATCCTCCCATACCCCATACGTCGGCATTTCGTGCGTGGACGAACCGCATGCGGCCAGCTGAATCGTCGGATCCACCGAGCGCATCACCTTCGCCGTTTCGAGCGCGGCACGCCCATATTCCTCGGCGGTCTTGCGACAGATCTGCCATGGGCCGTCCATCTCGTTGCCTAAGCACCAGAACTTGATGTCGTGCGGTTGTTCATAACCATGTTCGCGACGCAGGTCCGATAACGCCGTGCCGCCCGGGTGATTGCAATATTCGACGAAGCGCCGCGCCTCGTCGGGACCGCGCGTGCCGAGGTTCACGCCGTACATCGGTTCGATATCGAGCGCCCTGCACCACTCGATGAATTCGTTCGTGCCGAACTGATTCGTTTCGGTCGAATACCATGCCAGGTCGAGACGGCGCGGACGCTTTTCGCGGGGCCCCACCCCATCTTCCCAGTTGTAGCCCGACAAGAAGTTTCCGCCCGGATAACGCACGATCGTCGGACCGAGCTCACGCGTAAGCGCCATGACGTCCTTGCGGAAGCCGCGCTCATCGGCTTGCGGATGCGTAGGTTCGAAGATGCCGGTGTAGACGCAGCGGCCCATGTGTTCGACGAAGACGCCGAACATGCGCCGGTCAAGCTCGGAAATGACGAAGTCGCGATCGACGATAAGGCGGGAAGCGATCATGGTGTTCCTCTATCCATCCTTTGGCTGGGTGAAGTGGTGCGCGTGCCTGCGATGGCGTTATCGCGCAAGCAAGGCGTTGGTGCGTTGTTCCGCTTCCTTCTGTACGTCGGCGATCGGCTTTCCGGTCGAGAGCATGTTGCTGATCTCCTCGCCCACGATCTGCTGGATCGCGAACTGACGGGGCACGGTGTTCGGCAACGCGTAGCCCGTCGTGGAAATCTCCTTGATCTCCGAACGATGCGGCAGCGCATTGAACGCGGCGCTCGTGATGACGGACTGACGCGCGGGCAAATGTCCGGTACGCGCCCAGTCTCCGTCGTGGTCGTACAAGAACTTCAGAAATACCAGCGCGGCGTGCCGAGTCTTCTCGTCCTTTGCGCCGCCCTTGAGCATGACCCACGAGTGTCCGTCGGCCCACACGGCTTTCTTCTGAAAGAGATTCGGGAACGGGACGACGTCGTAGCCGCCGGCAAGTGCGGTGCCGGGTTTCTTGGAGAGATTCGTGAAATCCTCGATCACCCAGGTGCCGCACATGAGGACGCCCGCCTTGCCGTTTTCGAATGCTTGGTTCGCCGCACCGTAATCCAACCCCGGCGTGATGTCGCCGGCTTTCATGAGCTTGTCGTAGAGCGTGAGCGCATGGGTGGCTGCCGGCGTGTGCATATCGATCTTCGTCGAGCCGCCCGGAAATAGCGTGCCGTTTTGCTGATACACCCACGTATAGAACGTGCGAGTTTGCGCCGCCGACTCATTGGCGATCGGTACCGCGAAGTAAGGCAGCCCCGTCTTGTCTTTGAACTGCTTCGCCTGTGCAAGCAACTCGTCCGGCGTTTTAGGCAAGATGGCCTTGCCGCTCGCATCCACGAGTCCCGCCTTTTTGAAGAGATTGAGATTGATGTGCCACAGCCACGAATGCGTATCGAACGGCAACGCGTACGTCTTGTCGCCGAAGGTGATGGCGCGGTGTGCTTGACTCGTAAAGTCGCTCTTATCGATGCCGACGGACTTGAAACCGTCATCGAGCGGTTCGACTAGATTGCGCTTGACGTAATCGCCGAGCACAGCCTCGTGCATCACCGAGATCGTCGGTACGTCGCGGCTCAAGATTCGTGCATCGAGCTGCGTGTAGTAAGGCGTCCATTCGATGATCTGCGGCTTGACGACAATATCTTCCTTGTTCGTCGCATTGAACTCGTTCACGATGGTCGTGATGATGCCGCACTCGCCCGACGCCTGACTCACATCGTTCACTTTGCCGTATTCGGCGTCGCAAGCGCCGAAAAACCGCGATAGTGTAATTTCCGTTTTCGCTTGCGCCGGTATGGCCGACACGGCGGCGACACCGACCACGGCAAGCGCAAGCACGTTTCGCATCAACGATCCGATCATATTCGTCTCCTGGGAGAACCGATGTCATGCAAGTTCTTGCATGCGCGATTCACTTCGTTAGCAGTACTTATTAACTGAAATCCGTTTCTGCAATACGTCTTCCAATCCGACTCGTCTTGCGGGCGTTGAGTTAGCGTGCGGTCGTGCCCGACACGGCGGCTACGATGTACTTCTGGAAGAACAGATACAACACGAAGATCGGCAGGCCGGCGAAAATCGCCTGCGCCATGAGGTAGCCGATGCCCTCCGACTGCGCAAAATTGCCTTGCGTAGAGGCAAGCCCGATCGTCAGCGTGTACATCTCCGGCTTCGAAGCGGACACGAGCGGCCACAGATAATCGTTCCACGCACTGAGGAACGTGAAGATCGCGAGCGTGGCTTGTGCAGGCAACGACAGAGGAAGGACCACGCGCCAAAACACCTTGAAGCGCGATGCGTTGTCGAGCAATGCCGCCTCCTCGATCTCGATCGGCACGGCCTTGAAGTACTGCGTCATGAGGTACACGCCGAACGGCGATGCGAGACGAGGAAGGATCAACGCGCCGTACGTATTGTGCCAATCAAGGGTTGCAAAGATGTGGTGCAGCGGAATCACGAGCGCCTGCTCGGGCACCGCCAAGCCGCAAAGGCAGAGAATGTAGACGTAGCGTCGGCCAGGGAACTCGGTGCGCGCGAAACCGTAGCCCGCGAGCGAGGCGATGACGAGCGTCAATAGTGTCTGGCCGACGGAGACAATGAGACTATTGAGGAGCCATCCCCCAACCGCGGACGTATTCAGGATGTTCGTATAGTTTTGCAGCGTGAAAGGTGGCGAAAGCAGCACGTCCGTATGCTGCTCGAGGAACGCATTCGGTTTGAACGAGAGGCAGAGTACCCAGAGCAGCGGCGTAATCCAGAGCAGTGCAAGGACGATCACGGCACCGAGCATCAAGCGATCGCCTAGGCGGCCGGTCAATGAGGGCCGCGGGTGCGTATCGAAAGCGATTGTGCTCATGCCCTCTCCTTCTTGCGCAATAGCCAGGCTTGCACGGCCACGCCGATCAGCATCAACGCGAACAGCACCTGTGCGGCGGCGGCCGAATAGCCGAACGACCATTGGCGAAAGCCCGCCTCGTAGATGAACTGCACGAGCGGCCGTGTTGAGTTGTTAGGGCCGCCATCGGTCAGCAACTGCGCCTGGCCGAACAACTGGAATTGCAGCACGGCCTCGATCACCGCCACGAGCGCGACGGTGCGCCAGATCGACGGCAGCGTGATTTTCGTGAAGGTCCGCCAGCGCCCCGCACTGTCGAGCGCCGCGGCTTCGTAGAGCTCGGGCGGAATCTGTTGAAGCGCGGCCAAGAAGAGCATCATCGGTAATCCCATGATCCACCAGACCGTCACGACGGCAATCGCCGGCAGGGCGGTGGCCTCATGCATCAACGGCAGGAATTCGGGCAGATGCATGGCGCGGGCGATGTCGGCGAGCAGGCCGGTACCCGGCATCAACACGAGCTTCCAGACCAGCGTGACGATAGTCACCGACAGCACCGACGACCCGAAAAACAACGCACGCAATGCAGCGCCCAAACGTCCCGGACGGTTCAGCACCAATGCCAGGGCAAGGCCGAGCGTCACGAAAACGGGCACGGTTAGCAGCACGAAATAGAACGTGTTGCGCATCGCGCCACGGAAGATCGGGTCGAACGCAAGGTCGAGATAATTGCGGATACCGATGAACTCGCTGGTACCGGCGAGTAGATCCACGCGTTGTAGACTGAGCCACCAGCCAAACGCTAGCGGCACGATCAACAGCAGCACATAGACGATCACGAACGGCAGCACGAACAACGCGTTCGACCATGGGGCGCGTACGTTGGGCCGCCGGCCCTCGCGCACATTCGGCAAGGGCACCGCCAAGGAACGATCAGAGGCCATGCCAAGCCTTGCCGGTTTCGTCGAACAGATGCACATGGGCGGCGTCTAGATTCATGCGCACCGTATCGCCAGTGTCGATCTCGCGTTCCGATGCACGCGGCAACTCGGCCACGAGCAATTGACCGTTGGACATGCTCACATGCGCCAGCGAGCGGTCGCCCAGTCGCTCGATCACTTCCGCGCGGCCCACCAACGGCCCTTGCGCATCGAGGACGACATGTTCGGCTCGCACGCCCAACGTCAGCTTCCCCGCCGGCAGGTGCGCCGCGGCGATGGCCGTCGGCGTTTGTACACCGTCGAACGGCAGCGTGACGATCAGGCGGCCACCGTTTTGTCCCGCGCGCTCGACTTCGATGAAATTCATCGCCGGCGCGCCGACGAAGCCGGCCACGAAGCGTGTTGCGGGGCGCTTGTAGATGTCCAATGGCGCGCCGATCTGTTCGATGCGGCCTCGATTCATGACGACGATTCGCGTAGCGAGCGTCATCGCCTCCACTTGGTCGTGGGTGACGAACACCATCGTCGAGTGCAAGCGTTGATGGATGCGCGCCAGTTCGAGCCTGGTGCGCGTGCGCAACGCGGCGTCGAGATTCGACAATGGTTCGTCGAATAGGAAGGCTTGGGGTTCTTTAACGACGGCACGGCCGATCGCCACGCGTTGGCGTTGCCCTCCCGAAAGCTGTGCAGGGCGGCGTTTCAGCAGCGGCCCCAGTTCGAGCATGCGCGCAGCCTCGTTGATGCGCTGCTCGACTTCGCCGGCGCTGACGCCCGTGTTGCGCAACCCGAACGCCATGTTGTCGTAGACGGACATGTGCGGATAAAGCGCGTAATGCTGAAACACCATCGCGACGCCTCGCTTGCCCGGCGGCTGGTCGTTCACGCGTCGATCGCCGATGCTGATTTGCCCTTCGCTGACCGTTTCGAGGCCCGCGATCATGCGGAGCAACGTGGATTTTCCGCACCCGGAAGGACCGAGGAAGACGAGAAATTCGCCCGACTGAATGTCGAGATCGAGGCCGGTGATGACCTCGGTTTCTCCATACCGCTTCGTTACGCCGCTCAATCGGATGCCCGTCACGGTGCCTCCCGGAGTAGTCTCGTACCGCCGCAAATAGTATGTTGATATTATGAAAAGAACACGGCCGTCACCCATCCGTGTAAACACTGACGATGAAGGTGAGCATTGATGGGTGGGGAGGTGGAGGCTCATTGGGCCTCCAGTGAATCGAAGCGGCTAGTGCCTGCCTTTTCTAATTGTCTTACCGTTTTGGCGACACACAGCCTGGGCGTGCCTGCGTCAGGCGATGTCCCACTCAACCAGCGCGGTTCGGGTCCATTCAGGTCCCCCGTTGCGCCATGTCACCACGGCGCGTTGAGGCGTACCGGCCGCATCGGCGCCGGCCACCAGGCGGCCTTCATCGTCGGCATCGCCGTCGCACGGCCCGACGACGAGCCCGCAGTGCGGAGCCTTCAACGGTATGCGAGGCGGGGCCATCAGGCCCGTGCAGCATGAAATGAGGAATCGCGTACGCGAGTCGTAGCTCATCGCGAAGGCTGCTGCGTGGGCCCATCTGCCGATCGACAAACCGCCGTCGAGAATCGGCGAGATGACCCAGTCGGGCTGAAATTGCCGGACGACCTCGGGGGCAAGGGGGCGATTGACGAGATCCTGGCAGATCAAGATCACGCACCGCCCGAGGTCGTCGATATCGACCACCAGCAATTCTCGCCCCGATGCGGTGTTTTCATAGACCATCCCATCGGCGGGATCGGGAAGACCCCACTCGATGGCGCGCTTTTGGCGTACTGCCGCCGGCCAGAGCTTGCGTTGTGCCCAGAGTGTCTTGCCGGTGCTACTCAGCACCTTCGCCTCGTTCCAAGGCAAACCTTCTTCTTGTTCGTCCGTCTCGCCGGAGCCTGCCACCACGAGAGAGGCTAGTTTGCGGGCGGACGTGCGAAGCAATCGCTTCAATTGCGTGGCTTGCGCACTGGTAACCGAGAATTCGGGCGCGATAGCGATAGCGATTTCCCGTTCGGCACTCAACGCATCGTGAATGCGTTGCGCGGCGTCAACCTCGGGCGACGGGCTGCATTGAACAAAGGCCCGATCGTGGCGAGTCGTAGAAGTCAATACGACCTCATCGCGCGTCTGCATAACCGGGATGAACGCGATCTTTTCCTCGCCGAATTGGGGCGCAGAGTCGACACCGTAGGCGACGCTTGTGTCGTACACACGTTGCGCTACAGAGATTCGGCCCGTACGGTAGTCGGCGAACGTCCGGTTCACGACGGTCAGGGCAGCGAATCGGTCGAGCAAGCTATCTGCGCTAGCCGCCGCCGGCTCGCGCTCGCGTCTTGTCAAAGGCCCCCGTGCCACCAAGCGATGCCCGGCGTTCTCCGCGTACCAACCCTGCGAATGCGCCCGCCATGCTTGGAGGCGTTTCAGCCAGGGCTGAACGGCGATATTCGCCGCGTCTGTCGGCGCAAGGTTGAGCGTCCGAGGGTGAATCGCCAGGAATGCCCGATCGATGCGATCCATGATCGCCAATACGCGGCCTCGCCACTGTACCGGCGAGAGGCCGATGGATTTTCTGAGTGCATCGAGGGCGGCACTGGCTTCGGCGATATTTCGCAGCGTAAGCGCGCGATCGACAGCGTCGCGAAACGCTTGTTTCGGCGTCTCGCTATGGGTGCTTTGAGCGGACGTCCAGTCCGCCGCTTCTAGCCAAAGCTCTAGAAATATGTCCGCCGGGCTGCGACCCGGTGGCGTGAACCGGAAAGGCACGACACTCATGTGTCGGCCTTTGGCGAGGGTCGCTTGCGGTGATCTTGAGCGGAACGAGAAGGTTCGAGCGCTGCGTTCGCATCGATACGCAACTGGATATTCTCTAGGCGGTCGTACAACCCGCCCGTCTCCTCGCTTTGTTCCGACGCCACGCGTCGTTCGAAGCGACTCGATATCTGCTTGCACACGCCTCCGAGCGCAGAAAGGACAGCTGTGACTCGCTCACCCGTCTCTCGATATAGTACGTCGACGATCTGTTCGATGTTCGACAGCAAACGCTCCGCCGTGCGCACGTACCGACCGTTCGAGTTGACCAAAGCGGCACTGACGCCTCGGTCTTGTTTCGCGAATACGGCCTCGCAGAAATCAAGCATCAACGACGGGTTCGGTGACTTGAGAACGACGTCGGAGAGACCGTTGAACCGTCTTGCGCGCAACGTGGCACTCGATGTCCACCGCATTGCCTCGACGGCATGCCGCGCCGCTTCGTCCCCGTCGATCAGCGACTCCTCAAACGAGGCGAGATACGTGTGGAGTTGCGAGCCTATTCGAAGCATCGTGGGACTGGCTTTCGCTTTATCGATCGCGCCGACCAAGACGTTCGCGACTTTCAACTCTTCGAGCGCCTGCCCCAACACGTCCTGTCTGATGAGCGCGTTGCCACTTTGCAGACGGCTATCGACCTCGGCACACATCAGCGCGTCCAGTTGGTCAGCCGCTAACTCCCGCCCCACAGATTCAGCCTTTTGGCGTACGCTCGCGACCATCCCGCGAAGCTCCGCACTGGCCTGCAACACTCGTTCGTAACCATCCGCTTCCGGAAGAAGCGACAGCGCCATTCGCTTACAGGCAATACGCTTAACCGCCGCTTCGATCGTCGGCTCCACCGCCAAAAGTCCGTCGAGCTCATCGAGAAGCGCCAGCCCCTCTTCGTCGTCGAGCATGTACAAACAACTTTCTAGATAGCGGTCGAGCGCAGCAATCAGAGAGGGCCGCCAATTCGGATCGTCAACCATCAGCGTCCGAAGCAACTCGATGGCCAACGGAAAGATGTCCACCGTCTCCATCGGATCGATCGCCTCCGCCGCGACGACGCTTTCCACCAATGCCCGCACATACTCGCTATTCAGCTCCTTGCCGTCGACTGCGGCATCGAGCGCGCCTTCGATCAGCCGCTGCAATTCCTCCACCATTCTCGTCGGATCGGCCGATCGCAACTTCGTCACATATTCGATCGTCGCGAGTCGCGGTTGCAATCGACTTCTCGCGTGTTCGACCCATTCGCGATCTAACGGGACAGCGTTGATATCGCGGCCGACGATATGCGAAGCAACACTCGCGTAGTTCAACGTCAACGGGTCTTTGGTCGGATCGTCAGTAAGAATCGGCGCCAACGTCTCGTAGTACGGGATCGTATTGGAGGCAAAGACGGAGAGCATCCGCAAATCTTCACGCGCCGCATCGCGCGAGAAACGGCCGATGCGCGTGAGTTCGGTGATCGCCTTGGCTTGCGCATCGCTCGCCTCGCCGGAATCGCCGGCGGCAACTCGCATCGGAATCGCGCGCACGCCCACCTGCTCCTCGCGTTTGCTGCGAATCGCCGCGGCCACACGAGCGACGCCATCGATATTCTGGCGATTCAAAACGAAACACAAACCGACCTTATCGGGCAACTGCATCGTGCAGACGCCGGCTACATCGGCCAGGCCCGTCCGACTGTCGACGAATACGACGTCATAATTCGCCTTCGCCCATCGCCTCAACTCCTGAAGCATGACGCCGCCGACACGCTCTTCGAAGAATGCGGGCCAAGCAAATTGCGCGAGCGCATCTTCGTAGGTCAGATCGCATGAGTCGATATGCCTGCTTCCCGCACCGATAAAATGAAGCGAGCCGCCGCTGGCGTCATCGGCGTACAAGCCATACGTGCATCGTTCGAATGCCTCGCCTGTTTTGCAATGCGTCAATAGCGCTTCGAATTCCTCGTCGCTTTTAACGTTGTTCGCCGCTTCGCTCCAGTCCCAGAGGATATCGAGAACGCCCGGCTGTTCCGCCAATTCCCTCGCTGGCGCCGAATCGAGCAAGCAGCGGAAATAATAGGCGAGCCCCGGCGCCTCCAAATCCCAATCCATGACGAGCACGCGCAAACCGTTCAGTGCCGAAAGGAAGGCGACATTCGCGAGCGTCATCGTTCGCCCGACGCCGCCTTTGAACGAATAAAACGTGATGATCTGCCCGTCTTGCGCGGAGGCCGGACTCATAACGCGAGCTCGCATTCAGGAGCGATGGCCAATGTCGTTTGTCCGCGCAAGAACGGCTCCGTGCCATTCATGGCTGCCTTTACAGCGGCGGATTGCCTTAGATCGAAGCCCGATTCGCCCCGCGGTTGCACATGCTTCGCGCCTCGCTCGGCGGGTCCTTGTTCACGCTCGCTAAGCAGCACCATGACTTGATGCGCGGCCGGGGTAAGGAAGTTGAACACTTCTCGTCCCCTTCGCCAAAAGTCGGTCACCCCCCTTTCCCGCAACTTCCTCAGTTCGCGACTGACCGTTGCCTCATCGAAATCCAGCGCAGCAGCCAAATCGACGTTGCGCAACTCCGTTTCGTATAACGCGTTTGCGTATGGGCGCCATGTCCCCTCCGCGATCAGCTCGGCGAAATCGTCTTCCACTCGGCGGGACGCCACCTGGGCAGCAAGCAGCTGAGCAAACCCCAGTTGGCCGAGCAGATGCGCCGCCTTGACCGACTGATCCGGCTCCCCCTCTCCCAAGGCTGCATCGACCGATTCTTGGGGCGCATGGCGGATCGCCTCCTTCACTACGGCAGCGAGACCCGAGGAAACCGACGCAATATCAGCCTTCGACGCGCCGGCCAACGCGTCCTCCAATCTCATAGCGATCTCGGCCATCACCGAGGCAGGGACATCGAAGCTGGACTGACTAAGGTGATGCTGTAGGTCCTCTACCAGCACCCAGTCGCCGGCATAGTCCCGGCCTGTCACGTGTTCCGTCGCCATTTTCTTCCTCCGGCCCGAGCCGCAAAGCTCAACTATACATCAATGATCTTTCGACGATGTCCGCGAAATCACCCCCACCCCTTCAGAAACATCAACTTTTCGTCAACTTTCTGGACGTTCGTCAGCCAATCATCCGATCAATAGTCGACAGACCGTCCGGCTTCCCGTTGTCGCATTCCCGATTCGCCCTCTCCGCCGCGCACCGCAGGCATCAAAAACACCCAAAGCGATTCGATATCCCACATCGAAAGCTATCAACCCAGCGCCGATAACCCAAGCGCCGACACCCCAATCAAATGCCATAGCCCCGCGCTTGTTTTAGTCATGTCGCATATGGCATGATCGCGACCAGTTCCACGTTGTTCGACATCCCTCGACATCAATTTCGGCATTGCTCGCGCGTTGAGAGGCGCGGTGCAAAGCCACCAATGCTCTGCAATACAAAGTGCGTACGCGGCCGATAGAACGCGTGCGGATTCGTCGGTAATAACAAACGTTAAAAGAATCGGGGGTAACGGCTTGCATGCTTATCCTCCGAAATGGAAAGCATGGGCCTCCTGCGATTTCTGATTCTCCTGCCGCTGCGCATCGTCCGCGGCCTACTTCACGTCCTGGCGCTCGTCGCGCGCACGCTATTCGGCAACGTCTCTTGGTCGGCACCCGCGTGGGCATCGGCGACTCGAGCGGCGGCTCTGCGCAATCCAAGGCAATTTGCAATCCGCACACTCGCCGCGGTCGCGTTCGTCGCAGCGGCGTGGGGCGGTTGGCATTGGTACGTGCATCGTCCGAGGCCGCCCGAGCCCGAGCGCATTACCTTCCAGGTCAAGGCCCCACCGGTCACGAGCTATGTGCAAGCGGACGGCACCCCTAAAATCACCATCCACCCGCTCGAAGTCGATCTCTCGCGCTCGGGCGCACCGATCTCGCTGGTCGGCAAGACGGTGACGAAAGGCATCGTCATGAAGCCGGCGCTCAAGGGCGAATGGACTTGGGTCGACGATCGCACGTTGCGCTTCATGCCCGCCGCCGACTGGCCTATCGGGGCGCACTTCGAAGTGAGCTTCGATATCAAGCAAGCGTTCGCCCCGCACGTCTTGATGGCCGAGGACCATCTCGCCTTCGACACCGCGCCCTTCACCGCCCAGGCGGGCGATGCCGAGTTCTATCAGGATCCGCAAGTTGCAACGGCCAAGAAAACGATCATGCCGGTGCGGTTCAACTACCCGGTGGACGTCGCGCAATTCGAAAAACGCATCGCGCTCGCCATGGCCGGCCCCGACGGCAAGTTCAATACGCCGCTCAAGTACTCGGTCGTCTACGACGCGACGAAGCTCAACGCATGGGTTCATTCGCAGCCGCTCGATCTGCCGCACGACGACGGCGCGGTCCAACTGACGCTCGATAGCGGCGTGCGCAGCGCCCGCGGCGGCGCGGGCACCAAAGACCCGTTGACCTCGGTCGTACGCGTGCCGGGCCTCTATAGTCTCGCCGTGAAAAGCGTGAGCCCGACGCTCGTCGACAACGACCACTACGAGCCGGAACAAGTGCTCGTCACCGAAATGAGCGGCGCCGTGCGCGGCAGCGACTTGAGCGGCACGATCAAGGCTTGGGTACTGCCGAAGCGCAAACCGGGCGCCGATCAAAGCGACGACGATCCTCCCTATGAATGGGATACCGCCGACGTCAGCGAAACCGTCCTGCGGCAATCGAAACCTTTGACCCTCGAACTCGTCCCCACCGAGAACGAATACGCCGAGCTCCAAAGCTTCAAGTTCCACGCCGACCCGGGGCAACGCGTCTACGTGCGCATCGCCTCCGGTTTGAAGTCGTTCGGCGGTTACATGCTCGGCAAGCCTTGCGTACAAACATTTACCGTTCCCGATTACCCGAAGCTGTTGCGCTTCATGGCCGACGGCTCGCTGCTCTCGATGAGCGGCAGCAAGCGGATTTCGGTCGTCTCGCGCAATCTGCCCGGCATGAAGCTGGAAATCGGCCGCGTTCTGCCGGATCAACTCCAGCATTTGGTGAGCTTCAATCAAGGCAGCTATACGCAGCCCGATCTCGGCTATAGCTTCAGCGAAGATCACATCGTCGAGCGCTTCGAACAAAAGCGGGTGTTCCCGAAGGCGGGACCCGGCGAAGCCCACTACGAAGGCGTCGATCTAGGCCAATATCTGAAAGAGGGCAAGCGCGGCGTGTTCCTGCTGCACTTGTCGGCCTACGACCCGGTCGCCGAGAAGAAAAAGGCGGACAAAGCGGTGCAAGCCGACAACGGCAACACCGACGACGGCGCGAACGGCGACGATGCCAATAACGACGGCGACGCTGGCAACGACACGCCATCGCCGACGGATACTCGCATGATCGTGGTCACGGACCTCGGCATGTTGGTCAAGCGCGCCCTCGACGGCAGCCAAGACGTCTTCGTTCAATCGATCCATACCGGGGCGCCGGTCGCCGGGGCGACGGTATCGGTACTCGCGCTTAACGGCCAGACGCTATACACGCAGGACACGACAGCCGACGGCGTCGTGCACTTCCCGACGTTCAAGGGCTTGGACCACGAGAAAAAGCCGATGCTCTACGTCGTCAAGAAGAACGACGATCTATCGTTCCTGCCCGTGGGCGGTCAAGACCGTCAGCTCGATTTCTCGCGCTTCGACGTAGGCGGCGAACGCAACCCGACGAGCGAAGGCCAGCTCAGCGCCTATCTGTTTTCCGACCGGGGCATCTATCGCCCGGGCGATTTGTTCCATATCGGCCTAATTGTGCGCGCGGCAAGCTGGTCGCGCAGTCCGTCCGGCGTGCCGCTGCAAGCGGAAGTAGTCGATCCGCGCGGCATCACCGTCAAGCGCATGCCGGTCTCGGTCGGCGATTCGGGCTTCGGCGAAGTCTCCTATACACCATCGGAAACGGCGCCCACGGGAACCTGGGCAGTGAATCTCTACATCGTCAAGAACGGTAAGACCGACGCGCCGATCGGCTCGACGACGGTACAAGTGAAGGAGTTCATGCCCGACCGCATGAAGGTCGAGGCGAAGCTCTCGCAGCAAGTCGCCGAAGGATGGGTCAAGCCCGATCAACTCATGGGCATCGTCGATGCGCAAAACCTATTCGGTACGCCCGCCGCGGACCGGCGCGTCGAGGCGTCTCTGACGCTGCGCCCCGTATGGCCGCAATTCCGTAGCTGGCAGGACTATCACTTCTTCGACGTGCGCCGCGCTCAGGAGGGTTACACGACCGCGCTGCAAGACGGCAAGACCGACGAGAAGGGGCATGCCCAGTTCGATCTCGACCTCAAGAAATACGCCGATGCGACCTACCAGTTGTATTTCCTCGCAAAAGCGCATGAAGCCGAAGGCGGGCGCAGCGTCGCGGCGAGCGCCCAAACGCTCGTTTCCAATGACGACTGGCTCGTCGGCTACAAATCGGTCGACGATCTGAGCTACGTGACGCGCGGCAGCCCGCGCGCGGTCCGCTTCGTCGCGATCGACCCGCAGGCCAAGGCGATGGAGTTGAAGGGTTTGACGGCGCAGCTCGTCGAACGCCGCTACGTCTCCGTGCTGACGAAACAAGACTCGGGGGTCTACAAGTACGACTCACGCCTGAAGGAAATCCCGATCAGCGAGACTGCGCTGACGATCCCCGCGACGGGACTCGCCTATACGCTTGCGACCGATAAGCCCGGCAATTACGCGCTGGTCATCCGCCGTGCCGATCGTACGGAAGTGAACCGCGTCGAATACTCGGTGGCGGGCGATGCGAACGTCTCGCGCTCGCTCGATCGCAATGCCGAATTGCAAATCAATCTCAGCAAGCACGACTACGCGCCCGGCGAGCAAGTGGAAATTGCGATTCGCGCGCCGTACGCCGGTAGCGGGTTGATTACGATCGAACGCGACAAGGTCTACGCGCACGCTTGGTTCCATTCCGATACCACGAGCTCGGTGCAGCACATCATGGTGCCGCCCGGTTTCGAGGGTAACGGCTATATCAACGTGCAATATATTCGCGACCCGTCGTCCGACGAAATCTTCATGAGCCCGCTGAGCTACGGCGTCGTGCCGTTCTCGGCCAGCATGGACGCGCGGCGCAATGCGCTGACGCTCGATACCCCCGCGCTCGTGAAGCCCGGCCAAACCGCCACGTTCAAGCTACACGCGGCGCATCCGACGAAGGCGGTGGTCTTCGCGGTCGACGAAGGCATCTTGCAAGTGGGACGCTACAAGCTCGGCGATCCGCTGCAATTCTTCTTCCGCAAACGGATGCTCGAGGTGGGTACGTCGCAGATTCTCGATCTCATCCTGCCCGAGTTCGAGAAGCTCATGCAGATGGCGGCCCCCGGCGGCGACGCCGACGACGCGATCGGCAGCCAGCTCAATCCGTTCAAACGCAAACGCGACAAACCCGTGGTGTATTGGTCGGGCATCGTCGACGTCAACGGCGAGAAGGACGTGAGCTACACGGTGCCGGACTACTTCAACGGCAAGCTTCGAGTGATGGCCGTCGCGGTCTCGCCGGATCAGGTGGGCACGGTCACCTCGAACACCACGGTTCGCGGCGACTTCGTGCTATCGCCGAACGTACCGACCACCCTCGCACCCGGCGACGAAGCCGAAGTCAGCGTGGGCGTGGCCAACAATCTGACGGGGCAAGGCGATAAACCGGTCCCCGTCACCGTGGCTTTGACGACCGGCCCGCAGTTGCAGATCATCGGCAACGCCTCGCAACCGTTGAACTTGGCATCGATGCACGAAGGCGTGGCGCTATTCCACGTCAAGGCCACCGGCACGCTCGGCTCGGGCAATCTGACCTTCAGCGCGCGCTACGGCGGCAAGTCCGCGGCGCAAAGCGTCGACGTGTCCGTGCGCCCCGCTGCGGCGTATCGCACGCAGGTCGATATTGCGCGCGTCGGCCCGAACAGCAGTGTCGACTTCGCGGGTTTGCGCACGATGTACGACGCCTACGCATCACGCGACGCCAGCTTCTCGACCCTTCCGGTGGTGCTATCGCAAGGACTCGCCTCGTGGCTCGTCAACACGCAGAATTACTGTAGCGAACAGCTCGTCAGCGAGGCCATGCCCCGTTTGATCGCGACGAAATGGCCCACCGTCCCGGCACTCGCGCGAGCGCTTCAACCGACCAACGGGGGCGTGCGCCAGACGAACGACCAAGCGCTCGCGCAGATGCTCGATGCGCTGCGCTCTCGCCAGAACAGCGAGGGCGGCTTCGGCGTTTGGACCGCGACGCCGGACGCCGATCCGTTCGTCTCCGCCTATGCCATGCATTTCCTGTTGGAAGCACGCGACCGGGGCGTGGCCGTTCCCAAAGACATGCTCGACGCGGGCAATCAGTATCTGCACCATCTCGCGAGCGACGACAGCTTGGATACCCTCGACCTGCTGCGTCAGCGGGCCTACGCGGTCTACCTGCTGACGCGGCAGGGCAATGTCACGACGAACGATCTCGCCGCCGTGCAAAAGCGGCTCCAGGAGGCTTTCCCGAACGACTGGAAGAACGATCTCGCGGCCGCTTGGCTCGCGGCGGCCTATGAGCTCTTGATGCAGGACAAGCAGGCCAAGGCCCTGATTGCCGGACCGCAACGCGCGCTCGAAGCCAAGCTGGACGATAAGAACTTCGCCTACGGCTATTACACCGATCCGCTGACGCGCGATGCCAGCGTCCTTTACTTATTGGCCAAGCATTTCCCCGATCGCGCCAAGGCACTCTCGCCGCAAGTGATGGAGAACATCGCCATGCCGCTTGCGCGCAACGAGTTCAATACGCTGTCCTCGGCGATGACGGTACTCGCGCTCGATGCATACGCCAATCTGAACGCAAGCGGGATCGACAAGCTGGCGATCAACGAAGTGCACGCGGACGGCAGCGCCAAGACCATCTCGTCGTTGCAGGCCGGTCTGCTGCAATCGGGCAGTTGGAGCACGGCCGCGACGAAGCTGCGCTTCGCCAACGGCAGCGCCTTGCCGGCCTGGCGCGTGACGAGTCAGTCGGGCTACGATCGCGGCGTCCCCGACAAGGCGATCGCCAATGGGCTCGAGATCGTGCGCGAGTACACGGACGCCAACGGCAAACCCCTCGACAAAATCACCGTCGGCGAGGAAATCCAGGTTCACGTCAAGATTCGCGCGACGAGCGACCATGACGTCGGCAATGTCGCCATCGTCGATTTGCTGCCGGGCGGCTTCGATCCGGTCATCGAACCGCCGCCGGCCGCGAACCCGCCCGATGACGGCGGCAACGGACAAGACGGCCAAGGTGGGCAGGACGCGGAGCCCGGCCAATCCGGCGACGCATCGAACCAAGACGGCGATAACGGCGGCAACGCCCAGAGCGCACCTTGGCGGTCGCCGATAGGCTTAGCGACGTCGACGTGGCGCCCCGAGTACGCGGATATTCGCGAAGATCGCGTCGTGATTTACGGCACCGCGACCTCCGACGTCAAAGAGTTCGTCTATCGTATTCGAGCCGGCAATGCCGGCAAGTACGTCGTCCCGCCGGCGTTCGGCGAGTCGATGTACGATCGACGCGTCCAAGCCCGCTCGCAAGGCGGCGCCACGCTTACGGTGGAACGCCCGAGGTAAGCGCGCCGCGACACGTCGCAAGCCTATCCTTGTCGACGTGTCGCGCGCCCAATGAGCGCCGCTCCCGAATTCAGTCGAACGCCTTATCGTGTCTCCTTTTCGTTCCATCGTGCAGACGTGCGGCCGCTGGCTTGTGCGTCTGCAAAACTGGCTCGTCGGCCTACTGCTGATCGCAGCCGCGCTGCTCGCCTGCCGGTTGTGGCCGCATCCCCCGCTGCGCGACTGGAAGCCGTCGTCCACGGCCGTCTATGACGATCGAGGGCGGCTGCTGCGGCTTACCCTCGCGAGCGACGATCGCTTCCGTCTGTGGGTACCGCTCAAGGAGATGTCGCCGCAACTCGTCGAAGCGGTGCTCTTGCACGAGGATCGGTGGTTTCGCTGGCATCCGGGCTTCAGCCCCTATGGGCTCGCACGCGGCGCTTGGGTGACTTACGTCCGCCATGGCAACCGGCAGGGCGGGTCGACGATCACGATGCAGCTCGCGCGCTCGCTGTGGCAAATGAACACGCGTTCGCCATGGGGCAAGCTCAAACAAGTCGGGCGCGCGCTCGAACTCGAACTGCTCTATTCGAAGGAGCAGATTCTCGAAGCCTATTTGAACGACGCGCCCTACGGCCGCAACGTCGAAGGCGCCGGTGCGGCGAGTATTGCCTACTTCAACCGCGCGGTGAACGACCTCAGTTTGCCCGAAGCGCTAACGCTGGCCGTCATCCCGCAAGATCCCACGCATCGCCTGCAAAACGCACGAGCCGCAGGTGTCTCGCAAGCCGACACCGTCATCAATCACGCTCTGACGGTAGCGCGCAATCGCCTCTATACGCGATGGCTGGAGCACCACCCCAGCGATGCCGCGTTGGGGCCGCTCTTTGCGCTGCCTTTGCGCATTCGGCCGTTATCGCGGCTACCGTTCGAGGCGCCGCATGCGGTCGACCAAGTGCTGACGGCGCGCAAGATGGACAGCACCGATTCAGCGTCGCGCGTGCGGACCACGCTCGATCTCGCGCTCCAACATATCCTCGAGCGGGAAGTCGCGCGCTATGTGGCACGCAACGAGAATATCGGCATACGCAATGCGTCCGCCATCCTCGTCGATACGCGCGACATGGGCATCAAGGCGCTCGTAGGCTCAGCGGATTACTTCGACCGCACGATTCAAGGCCAGGTGAACGGAACGCTTGCGCGGCGCTCGCCGGGCTCGACGCTTAAGCCGTTCATCTACGCGTTGGGCTTCGATCAGGGCGTATTGCATCCGCAAACCGTCTTGCGAGATGTTCCCACGTCGTTCGGCCCGTACGCCCCCGAAAACTTCGACGGTCATTTTCTCGGGCCGATCACGGCAACCGAGGCATTGAACCGCAGCCGCAACGTCCCCGCCGTGTGGGTCGCCTCGCAGTTGCACTCGCCCAATCTCTATCAATTCCTGCAAGAAGCCGGTATCGGCCACATGGCGAGCGAACAGCACTATGGGCTTGCGCTCGTGCTGGGCGGGGGCGAGGTATCGATGCAGGAGCTGGCGTCGCTCTACGCGATGCTCGCCAATCGCGGCGAGCTCAAACCGTTGCGGTTGCGCGCGAGCGATCCGCGCCCGAAAGGAATCCGTCTGCTCAGCGACGAGGCAAGCTTCATGGCGATGGACATCCTGCGCCAGCACCTGCGGCCCGACGAGACCTCCGGCGCGCAGCCGTCGAGCCTGCCCGTCTATTGGAAGACCGGCACGTCTTGGGCATATCGCGACGCGTGGACGGCCGGCGCATTCGGTCCCTACGTGCTCGTCGTGTGGGTCGGCAACTTCGACGGCACCGGCAATCCGGCCTTCGTCGGCGTCGACGCCGGCGCGCCGCTGTTCTTTCAAATCGTCGATGGGCTGCAAGCCGAGTTTCCGCAATTGGCCGAGCCGCAACGGCCGAGACCCGCGAACCTGAAACGCGTTCAAATCTGCCTCGCGAGCGGCGATCTGCCGAATCAATGGTGCCCGCAGCGCGGTTGGACCTGGTTCATCCCGGGCAAGTCGCCGATTCGCGTCAGCAACGTCCATCGTCCTTTGGTGATCGACGATGCAACCGGTCTGCCCGCGTGTCCGCCGTATTCCGGCAAACGCACGCATGAGGAGGTGTACGAATTTTGGTCGTCGGATTTGCAACAGGTGTTTGCTCAAGCAGGTATCGCGCGCCGCAAACCGCCGACCAATCCGGCATGCTTCAATGCGGGCACGCCTGAAGGCACGCCGCCGCAAATTACATCGCCCGTGTTAGGCAGCATCTACACGATGCGCCTCACGCAGCCGGATAAGCAGCGCATCGCGTTGAGCGCAACGGCCGATGCGGACACGCATACGCTTTACTGGTTCGTCAACGACGAATACATCGGCCGCAGTGCGCCAGGCAGCGCGTTGTATTGGCAACCGGGCACGGCCGGCAACTACAACGTGCGAGCCATCGACGATCATGGGCGCGTCGATCAACGCGCGCTTCAAGTGAGTTTGATCGAGTGACGAATAGGCCATTCGAGCCTTAAGGCTGCGGCCCTACGCTTCGAATCTCACTTTGCCGCGATCTGCTCGGCTAACGCTTGTGCAAACTGCTCCACGGCGGGAGAGAACGTTTTTCCCTTGCGCCAGCGCAGCGCGCCGATGCGTGTCAATCCTTCGTCTGCGATCGGTGCCCAGGCGAGCGGCGTGCCGCGCGGCAATGCGAGACGGCTTGCGATCGTCGCATGCTGGCCGTTCTCCGCCAGCCGCATCAGCGAATCGACGTTGGCGGTCTCCACTCGCACGTCGAGCGCGATGTTCGCCTTCGCGAACACGGTATCGATTTGCCGACGCATGGCGAAATCCCCGTTGAGCAATGCCAGGGGGCGTCGAGCCACGGTCTGAAGCGATACCGGCCGCTTGCGCCCCGCCGACGATGCGAGCCAAGCTAGACCCAGCGTTTCCTCAAAAAGCGTGCGCTGATCGATGTCGGCGCTCGACAAATGCGAAAACGCAACGCCGATATCGAGTTCGTTGTCCGACAGCGCCCGATCGATGACGGCAGCGGGCAACTCCCGCACCGACACACGCAATTGCGGATGCCGAGTCAACACCGACGCAATGGCCGGAACGACTAGCGCACGCGCATAAGTTTCGATCGCACCGATACGCAGCGACCCGTGCACCGTCCGCGATTCATCCACCGCATCGGTCAACACAAGATCGATTTGAGCCAGCAGCGGATCGAGCCGTGCGAAGAGTCGCTCTCCGGCATGAGTCAGCGCGATGCCTCGGCCGACGCGATCGATTAACGCCACACCCATGAGCGCCGTCAATTCGCGCAGATGTTGTGACAGCGCAGGCTGCGTGAGATGCAGTTCGGCAGCGGCACGCGTGACGCTACCGGCTCGCGCGACCGCGAGAAAGCTGCGCATGAGGCGCAGATCGATCGCCGCCGTATTCATAAGCAATCCTTATTTATCGCGTCGAGAAAGATAAATATACACGACGACGTTCCCTCTCTATTCTTCGGCAACGTTCCACGTCCCGAGCTTGTCCGATGCCGCACCTCATTTACGAAGCCACGCCTGCCCTACGAAAAGCGATCGATTTTCCGACGTTAGCGCGCACGGTTCACGAGCATCTCGCGGCCACGGGTCACGCCGTGCTCGATGAACTCAAAAGCCGGCTCTATGCCGCCGACGACTTTCTTGCCGGCGGCGATCCGAGCGGGGAGTTCATCGTCGTGCGGCTCATCCTCTCCAAGGCGAGATCTCCGCAGATCCAACGTTCGATGGGCGAGGTCGTACACGACGTGATCGAACGCGCGATCGCACCTGCCGCGGGCGATCGTTGGTGGCAATGCTGCGTATTCGTCGTGGACGCCAGTAGGGATCCCTACATCAAGTCCATCTCGGGAAGCCACAGTATGTCCACGGCAGGCGTTGCTTGAAGCGGCGGACACCCAACGGCGAGACCGCCGCTCAATCGACAGAAAAAGACAGGAGACGACTGTGAACACGATCGATGCAATGAAGGACTCCACGGCGCGCTTTCCGGCGCAGGCGGAGCCACACACCGCCGAAGTGGGCGATGCGCTGTATCGGCGCATCGTCTGGCGCTTGATGCCGCTGCTGCTCGTGGCACAGGTACTGGCGTATTTGGACCGCGTCAACGTCGGCACCGCCAAACTTCAAATGGCGGCACAGCTAGGCTTTAGCGAAGCCGTATACGGTTTCGGGGCCGGGATTTTCTTTGTCGGCTATTTCCTCTTCGAAGTCCCGAGCAATCTCATGCTGCATCGGTTCGGGGCGCGCCGGTGGATTGCGCGAATCATGGTCACCTGGGGCATCGCATCCACGGCGGCCGCGCTCGTGCATACGCCCGCCACGTTCTACCTCCAACGCTTCTTGCTCGGTATGGCCGAGGCCGGGTTCTTTCCCGGCATCGTGCTTTACCTAACGTACTGGTTTCCGGCACATCGGCGCGGCCGCATGACCACCCTGTTCATGAGCGCGACGGCGGCCGCCGGCATTTTCGGCAATCTGCTCTCAGGGTGGATCATGGCGAATCTCGACGGCTTCGCGGCTCTCGCGGGATGGCGCTGGAACTTCATCGTGGGCGGGCTGCCGACGATTGCCGTGGGCATGACAATCCGCTCCCTGCTGCCCGACACGCCGAACGACGCGCGTTGGCTCTCGCCTACCGAGGCACAAGCCGTACGCCGTGCGCTTGTCGACGAGAATCCGGCGATCGCCGCCGCGCAAACCGGCGCGAAGCCCTCGCTCGTCGATCTATCGCTGCTTTCGTCGATCTATTTCTTACTGCTCGCCGGTCTTTACGGCCTTGGCTTTTGGTTGCCCACGCTCGTTCGCGCCGCCGGCTCCGCCAACCTCGCGATGGTCGGCGTGCAAAGTTCGATCCCATACCTGGCCGCAATCTTCGTCATGAACGTCTGTGCGCGCCGCGCCGATCGCAATCGGAGTTGGCTCGCGCACGTCGTAGGCGGCGCAGCGATAGCGGCGATCGGATTTGCACTGATGGCCTTCGGCAAGCAGAACGTGTTTTCCGTACTCGTCGGCGCCTCGATCGGCTGTGCCGGCACGCTAACCGCGCTACCGCTGTTTTGGAATCTGCCCACCATGCGCTTGACCGGTACGGCCGCCGCAGCGGGCATCGCCGCCATCAACAGCATCGGCAACCTATCGGGCTTTTTTGGGCCGTTTGCCTTCGGCTGGTTGAAAGACCGTTTTCACGATGCCACCGCGGCCACCGCACTGCTGGCGGTGAGCGCTGTCGCGGCGGCACTGCTAACGCTTGCATGGCGTATCCGTTCTCGCCGCCCGACTGTGCGCGCCACGCATGGCTGATCGCGCACTCGCCGCTTTCCTGTTCGGCTTGAAAGTCTGTTCATCACGAGCCCAATTCTCGAACCGTCCTATCAGTCTGAGAATGGGCGCTCAACCCATCACGCGTTTCGAAGAGGAACACCGATATGCCAATGAAAGATAGCCCCTCACAAGACCTATCGAATGAACAGACGCCGAGCACGCCCAGCCGACGCTCGTTCATGGCCCAAGCGGGCCTAGGCGCGGGTGCGCTCGCGCTTGGCGCCGTCATGGCCGGTCAAGCCGCCGCGCAAGGGAGCGCACCGATCGCCGGCGTAGCCGCAACCCCGAAGCAGGGAGAGTTTTGGCCCAACGGCGCGCGACTCGTCATCTCGATCTCCATGCAATTCGAGGCAGGCGGTCAACCGGCCAAGGGGGCCGATAACCCCTTTCCGAAGGTCGACTTCCCGCCGAGCGTACCGGCCGACCTAGCTGGGCAGACATGGTTCGCCTACGGCTACCGCGAAGGCATTCCGCGGATGCTCGATCTATGGGATCGTCACGGCGTGAAGGTTTCGTGTCACATGATCGGCGAGGCCGCCAAGCGTCACCCGGAACTCGCACGCGAAATCGTCGCACGCGGTCACGAAGCCACAGGGCATGGGCCGCGCTGGAGTTCGCAGTATGCGATGACGCCCGCGCAGGAGCGCGAGTTTTTGATTCAAGCGCGCTCGATGGTGGAAGAGGTCACGGGCCAGCGCCCGATCGGCTACAACTGCAATTGGCTGCGACGCGGACCGAACACGCTCGCGCTTTTGCAGGAGCTGGGCTACGTCTACCATATCGACGATCTGAGCCGCGACGAGCCGTTCATCGAAAAGGTCAACGGCAAGGATTTCGTCGTGGTGCCGTACACGCTGCGCAACAACGACATTTTGCTCGTGGAGGGCCGCAACTACTCCCCGGCGAAATTCCTCGAGCAAATCAAATTCGATTTCGATCAGCTTTATGAAGAGGCGGGCTCTCGACGGCGCATGATGTCGATCAGTGCCCATGATCGAATTAGCGGATCGCCGCAAATGGTCCGTGCTTGGGATCAATTCCTGCGGTATGCGAAGAGCCACCCCGACGTGGCGTTCATGCGCAAAGACGATATCGCGCATTATGTGTTGCAAAGTCCCCTCACCGTGCGCGAGATAGAGACCATCTAGTCGTTGGCCCTCTTCTAAGGGCTCCCGGGGCAAGACCTTGCGTGCGGTTCGCGATCTCCGTTAAGGTAGCGAAACCTTACCGCACAGTGCTACGAAATCATGACCACCGTCCGCCAGCTAGGTCCCGACGATGCCGAACGCTTCAAATCGCTGCGCCTTCTCGCCGTCGAGACCTCGCCCACATCGATCTGGCCGAGTCGGGACGAGGAAATGGCAAAGCCGATCGAGCAAGTACGGCAGCGCATAGCGGGCACGCTGACTCAAGCGGTATTCGGTGCGTTCGACGGTGACGCACTGATCGGTATAACAGGCGTTCGCCGAGAGCCGCTCGCTCAGGTCGGGCACAAGGCTACGATCTGGGGCGTGTTCGTCGCCCCTGCTTATCGAGGGCAAGGCGTCGCACGGGCGCTCCTGTCCGCCGCATCGCATCACGCGGCGGAAAACTGGCGAGTCGTTCAACTCATGCTCTGCGTGAACGCCGAAAACCTGGCGGCGAAGCGTCTCTATGAGTCGCAAGGCTTTCGGACGTTCGGCGTAGAGCCGCGCGCGATGCGCGTCGGCGAGCGGTACTACGACGAAGAGCATATGTGCAAGCCACTGATCTAGCGCTACGGACTCACATCAAGCGAGCCCACTTCCCGCCCAAATCGGCGGCCGCCGATTCGCCCAAGGCCGCGCGGATTCGAGCTGCCCGGCGAGTCGCAGCAGCACATGCTCTTTCGCGAAGCCTGTCGCGAACTGGATCCCGACCGGCAGCCCCGACTCCGGGTGTACTTCCAACGGCACCGACATCGCCGGCACGCCCGCTACATTCATCGGCGGCGTGAACGGCGCCTGGCGAAACACATGCTCGGTCCATTCCAGCCCGTTCATGCGCTCGGCACCCGCGTTATACGTCCCGATCCGAGGCGCCATTTGCGCGAGCGTCGGCGTAAGCAGTACATCGTATCGTTCGAACCAAGCGCCGATCGATCGCGTGACCGTGTTACGCATTGCCAATGCGTCTGCGAATGCGCAGGCTTTCTGCTCCAAGCCATAACGAAAGCATGCCAAAGTGGCAGGCTCGAGCGTCGTCGTGTCGATCGGCCGGCCCGTAGCAGCCGCAAGCCCTTCGATCCAGCCGACCAACGTCGCGCTCCAGATCGTCGCGTTCATTTGCACGAACGCATCCCATGAAATGCCGATATCCAGCCTAGCATCCGCCACCTCGTGGCCTAGCGCTTCCAACAGCGCGACCGTCGAGCGCATGGCCGCAGCGATGGCGGGATCGGTGCGATCCCCGTTCCAAGGATTCGTCATCACCCCGATTCTGAGCTTGCCGGGATCGCGGCCCACCTCCGAAAGGAACGTTCGCTCGGGCGCAGCCGTAACGTACGGCTCGCCGCTCGCCGCTCCTTGAACCGCGTCGAGCAGCGCGGCGCTATCCCTGACGCTCCGGCTCACACCCAATTGCACACCGAAGCCTGCGAAGACCTCGTCGAGCGCCGGGCCGTTCGAGACACGACCGCGCGTCGGCTTCAAACCGAATAGGCCGCTACAGGCAGCGGGGATACGGATCGAACCCGCCGCGTCGGTGGCATGTGCGAGCGGCACAATGCCGGCGGCTACGGCGGCGGCCGATCCGCCGCTCGAGCCGCCCGCGCTCGATTCGGGATGCCATGGATTGCGTGTCGCGCCCTGGAGCACCGACTCGGTGGTCGTACTGAAGGCCAATTCCGGCGTGGTCGTCCGTCCGATCGTGACCAACCCCGCTGCGCGAAAGCGCGACATGAGCCATGAATCGGCGGGGGCAACGACGCCGCGGGCAAGCCGGCTGCCGAGTTCGAGCCGCTTGCCTTGCATCGATACCGCAAGATCCTTGATGAGAAACGGGACGCCTGCGAGCGGCCCTGCATCGTCCTGCGCGCGCATGCCGCTCTCGGCCGCGGGCCAGTCCTCGATCACCGCGTTGATCCTTGGATTCACCGCGTCGATCGCGGATCGCGCCGCGTTCGCGAGTTCGTCGGACGTGACTTCCTTCGCCGCAACCAGCCCTGCCAGCCCGATCGCGTCGTACTGCGTGTATTCGCTCAAGCGCATGCCCACCTCCGTTGAATTGAAGGTGAAGATAACCGCGATATCGTGCCTCGATTAGTCCTTTGCGCCGGTATGGATTGTGTCGCCGATGGCACAATACCTCTGTTATCTTCCAGATCGCCGCAACGCAAATCGAACTCGCGCATCGATGACCAGAGACCTCAACGACACGCTCGTCTTTCTTCGCGTCGTGCACGACGGCAGCTTCACTGCCGCCGCGGCGGCCCTGCGGATACCGAAAACCACCGTGAGCCGGCGCGTGAGGGAACTGGAAACCCACCTCGGCGCGCGGCTTTTGCACCGCACGACTCGCAAGTTACGTCTGACCGAAGCGGGCGCGGCTTACGTAGAGCGCTGCGGTGGTATCGCAAAGCAGCTAGAGGAAGCCGAAGACGCCGTGCATCGCATTCGCGGAACGCCTGGCGGTTGGCTGCGCGTGACGCTGCCGTTTTCATTCGGCGCGACGTGGATCTCCCCGTTGATCGCGGGCTTCTGCTCACAGTACCCGGATGTTCGCCTCGATATCCTCGCCACGCATGTGCCGCTCGATCTGTACGAGGCCGAGATCGACGTCGCGCTACGTCTCGGATCGCTTCCCGATTCGAGCTTAGTGGCGCGACGCCTGGGCAGCTTTTCGACGTCGCTTTACGCGAGTGCCGCGTACATCGAGCAAAGCGGCGCCCCGCAAACGCCAAGCGATTTAAGACACTATGCCACCCTCACGCTCCATCAAGCGCGCATCGACAACGGCTACGCGTGGCCGCTGCGCATAGCCGGACGCAAACCGCGCCTGTATCCCGTGGATCCCGTCATCGTCGCGAGCGACCCCGCGCTGCTGCTCGACGCCGTACGCGCGGGCAAAGGCATCACGTTGGCGATGGACGCCAGCATGGCGCCCGAACTCGGCGCACGACGGCTGACCAAGGTATTGCCCGAATGGATCGGCCCACCGCAGGATTTAAACGCGTTATACCCGCGCGACCGTACCCCCTCGGCGAAGTTGGAGGCCTTCGTGCGCTACTTGAAAGCCCAACTTCGCCCCGGAAAAACTACGGGCTAGACGAACGAGCCAAACGAACGATCGCAAATCACCCGTTCGATCGCACGAAGTTATAGTGCCGAGCCTGCTTCAACACATAGTACGAGCCGCTTTGCCCGACGGCTCGCTCGAACGCCGGGAGAATGTCGTCATGGTTCGCGCCGAAGAACAATAGGATGTTGTTCTTCGTGTTTTGCGCACCTGTGGAGACGCACGCTGCCAAATATCCCGCCACGGCTATCGATCTTTGCGCGACCGAGAGTCCTTGCCAAAAATTTGCGTTCGCATTCGGCTGAGTGAGGTTCTCTTCTCGTGCTACGTTGACGCCGGCGGCTGTCGGTGTGGCATAGGTACCCGCCATGCCCCGCTCGAAAACGACCAAATTCACGCTCAAGGTCGGCACAGGCGCGGAGATCGCCGCGAGGGCCGCATTGGCGCGAGCCGTATCCGCGGCATTTCCATGTGTCTCGCCGAGCAAGACAATGTTCGTCGACGGCGTGCCGCACCCGGTCAAGAATGTTTGCAGGTTCGCAGCGGTCGTATTGGCGGCACTGGTGACGCTAGTGGATGCGATATCGTCGCCCGTCGGCATATTGGTCGCCGGATATTTATGCCTCAGATCGGCAATCGTCTGCAACACCAACGACATGAAGTTTCCAGGACCGCTCGGGGCCGGCTTATAAGCGGTCATATACAGTGAATAAAGCTCGTTGGCATATTCTGTCTGGGGCAACGCGATCATAGTATTCACCTCGGTTAGGTTGGTACGTACCGTGAAACGCCCGCGGTACGTGCGGACAACTGAACCCAATCTATTACCGGGTATCGCAAGTCGAAATAGTGCAATCGGGCCGCTCGAAGCGACGGGAAGCACGTCATAGACACCACCGCACGCCTGACAAGCATCCCCAACGCTTCGCTTAACCGGCGACGCTTGGCTCTTCTCGTGCGGCGTCGCGCGCTCGACGCTGTGAATCGAGCCGCAAGCCGCAGAGCATTGCCCCCATCAACAGCATCGCGACGGCCAAACCGATGGAAACGTGCATTCCGAACATGAACGCCCGGCTGCCGGTATCGCGCACGAAATAGCCGAATACGGCCACCCCGAGCAAACCGCCGACTTGACGCGCCGCGTTAAGCACGCCGGAGGCGATGCCCGCACGCGATGCATCCACGGATGACAAGGTAACGTTGACCAGAGTCGGCACGATCAGCGCGATACCGCTCGCCGCCAGCAACATCGGTATGACAAGCCATCCGTAGGCGCCGTGCACCTGCACCGGCATGAGCAGCAGATAGCCCAGCGCCGCGGCGACAAGCCCGACCACCATGAGCCGACGCGCGCCCAATCGCGAAACTAAACGGCCGGCCAATACGTTGACGAGTGCGAGCACGACCGTCATTGGCAAGAAGGCGAAGCCGGTTTGCTGCGGCGAGAAATGCTGTTCGATCTGGAAGTACAAGCTAAAGACGAACACCAATCCGTAATACGCAAAATTCACGATAACGCCGCATATCGAAGCAATCGCAAACGGCGGCGCGCTAAACATGCCGAGGGGCAACATCGGCGAGCTTGCGCGCCTCTCGATCGAAACGAACGCGGCGACGAAGATCACCGTCAACGCCCAGCCCGCGATAACCCATGGACTATCCCACCCCAGCCGACCCACTTCGGCGAGCGTGGCGGTTAGCGCGGCAAGGGAAAGCATCGCGGAGAGCTGCCCCGGCCAATCGAGGCTGCGTCGATGCCCGATACCGTCCGCTTGGACGTAGCGCAACGTCAGACACAAGCAAACGAGGCCGATCGGCAAATTGATCAGAAAGATGCTGCGCCACCCGAAGTGCGTCACCAGCGCACCGCCTACAACCGGGCCCGCCGCAAACGCCATGCCACCGATGGCTCCCCACCAGCCCACGGCGCGGCTGCGTTGCTCGGGATTGGGAAAGGCGCGCTGCAACATTGTCAGTGAATTGGGCACCAAGAGCGCCGCACCCAAGCCTTGCACCAACCGTGCACCCACCAGTACGGCGAAGTGCTGAGCCACGCCACAACCAACGGACGCCACAGTGAACAAGGCCAATCCGCAAAGAAATACCTTGCGCGGGCCGAAGCGGTCCCCCAACGCGCCGCTCGTCAACAATAGCGCCGCGAATACGAGCGTATAGCCGTTGATCACCCATTGCAGGTCGGCCACATCGATACCGAAGCGCCGCAGCAGCGCATCGAGCGCTACGTTCACGACGCTCACATCGAGCAGCACGACGACAAAACCCAACGCCGCGGCCACCAAGGTGCCTCGCGACGAAACCGATCGCACATTCATATCGCCTGAATCCAAGAGTGTGAATAGCTGCGATGGTGAAGGCGTTCGTTACGTGCGTAAATTCGGTAAGATCGCACATCATCTATGAAAAAATGCACAGATGGCCGATTGGGAAAATCTTCGCTATTTTTTGGCGCTTGGCCGCGCGGGCACCTTGTCGGGTGCGGCGCGCGCGCTGAAGGTCGATCACGCCACCGTCAGCCGCCGAGTCGCCGCGTTGGAAGCCGAACTTCAAGCGGTCCTGGTCGAGCGTCTGCCTCGCTCTTGCCGGCTTACCGCCGCGGGCCTACAGGTTTTCGAGCGGATTCAGACGATGGAAGAGGCGGCGTTTGCGATCGACCGCGAGACGCAAGCGCAGCAGAGCACGCAACATGGCCGCGTCACGGTTAGCGCCTCGCCCGTGCTGTCTTCGCATTTCCTCGCGCCGCGCATGGCCGCATTTCAAGCGTTGTATCCGAACATCCAGCTCTCCGTATCGGCGGAAGCACGCCAGGTGTCGCTTAATCGCGGGGAGGCCGATATCGCTTTGCGTCAGACCCGCCCTACCGAGGCGAGCAATATCGCGCGCCGTATCGGCCGGATGCCGTTCGCTTTATATGCGAGCCGCGATTACTCGGCGCTCGCCAGACCCGAGCACTGGCGTTTCATTGTCTATGACGAGCAATTTGCCGATATGCCCCAGCAGCACTGGATATTGGGCCTTGCCGGTAATCGAGCGATCGCGTGCGAATTGAGCGACATCAGCAGCCATTTAATCGCAGCCCATTCGGGCGCGGGCGTGGCGGGGCTGCCTTGTTTCTTGGGCGACGCGCATGCCGGCCTCGTCAAGCTGGAGCTCGGCGCGAACATGTTTTCGCGCGATATTTGGCTGGTTACGCATCGAGATTTGAAGCGCTCGAACCTCGTGCGCACGGTGATGAACTATTTGGCCGAGTCGTTCGCTCAAGCTCCCGGGCTCAGGCGCGCTTAGTTTTCGCCCAAAATATCGCCGACGTCTCTATCATGATCTACGTTGCGCTAAAGACCGGAGAACTTAATGGCCCTCGCGACCGTTTCACACAAGCCTGCATCGACGCACACGTTCTGGCGCGACGAGCGTCTTGCGTTCATCGAAGCGCGCCGTGTCGAAGATGGCCGCAAGGTCTGCTACGCCAGGCACGCACACGATTTCTTTTCGATCGGCGCGATCACGGCGGGCGAGAGCACCTATATCAACGGCACGGCGCACGAACGCGTGAGCGCCGGCACTGTCGTGCTCATCAATCCCGAAGATGTCCACGCCTGCAATCCCATCGAGGATCAGCCATGGTCGTACATCATGCTTTACGTCGATATGCATTGGCTTGCGGAAATCCAGCATGAGCTAGGGGACAATCCGAACCGGGTGTTCCGTCCGTTTCCGACGCATATGACGACTCGGCCCGATATATACGCGGGCCTGACCCACCTTCATAGGATTCTCATCGACGAGCAAACCGATGCAGTCGATAAGGAAAGCGCCGCTCGCGCCTTCTTCGCGCAAGTTCAATCGAAGTTGGGCGAGACGGAGCCGATGGAAATCGAACGGTCGAACCCGAAACTGTCCAAGGCGGCGGAATATATCCGAGCCAACTTCACGCGCTCGCTCAAGCTGGAGGAGGTCTGCGCGGCTGCCGATCTTTCGGCGTCGTATCTGATTCGCGCGTTCAAGGAACGATACGGGATGACGCCCCATGCTTATCTCGTCAATTGCCGCGTCGAGTACAGCCGGGCTCAACTCAAGCGGGGGCGCGCGATCGCCGATGTCGCCATCGAAGCCGGCTTTGCCGACCAAGCGCATCTGCAACGCGCCTTCCGTCAATTCACGGCCGCGACGCCTCGTCAGTATCGCGGCTAATCGACGTCGGGATTGGCGGGCCGACTACGCGCTGATCAAATAGATAGCGCTTCCTACGAGCAGCAAGGCCATCGCGCGATTGAACAGCCGCACTTGCTTGGCGACACGCAGATGGCGCTGCAACCGGGAGCCCGCATACGCCCAACAAGCGATCGATCCGTAGCAAATTACGAAATAGATGACGGCGAATTGCACGACCAACCGGCTATCTCCGTCTGCCGCATAGGCGCCCATACCGGCGAGCGCCGCCACCCACGCCTTCGGATTTAACCATTGCATAGCCGCGCCCGAGGTCAACGAAGGCCCTCTCGTCATACGTTGCGTTCCAAGCTGCCCGTCATCCGTCGCCAGCTTGTAGGCCATATAGAGCAGGAATAAGATGCCCGCCCATTGAATCGCTTTCGTGAAGAACGGCCACTGCGCGAGAAACGCGTGCAATCCTAATCCCGTCATCAACAGCAGCAGCGTGAAGCCGACCGTCGCCCCGGTTACGTGCCGCATCCCGGCGCGAAGCCCATACTGCGCGCCGGCGCCCAATGCAACGACGTTGACGGGACCCGGTGTGATCGACGCGGCAAGCGCGAACGCGCTCATCGAAAGTACATCACTCATCAATTGCCCTCGGTTTGCCTATCGGTAAATCATGGAGACCGAAGGTACAGCGCGGCCGAGCACCGGTATTGAAGGAAATTACCCTCGTGCGAACTCCAGCCGGCGCACGTGTGTATAGTCACGCGATCCCACAACCCTTCTTGATTAAGAGCCGACCTATGCATCGTTATCTCGCTCCGAGTCAGTACATCGACTTCGATGCGTCCGAAGTGCGGGCGGTCGCCGCAAGTCTGGCCGCTCGCTCGAATTCCGAAAACGAGCTGGTGCGTTCGTCTTTCGAATTCGTTAGAGACGAGATCCGGCATAGCTCGGACTTCAAACTCAATCCCGTCACCTGCAAGGCCTCCGACGTACTGAGGCACAAGACCGGTTACTGTTATGCGAAAAGTCACTTGCTGGCCGCGCTCCTTCGCGCCAACGGCGTGCCGGCGGGACTCTGCTATCAACGGCTGTCCGTCACGGGCAACGGGGCGCCGTACTGCTTACACGGCCTCAATGCCGTGTATTTGAAGGACATAGGGTGGTATCGCATCGACCCGAGAGGAAACAAGCCCGGCGTGGATGCGCAATTTCAACCGCCGAAAGAGGCGCTCGCCTTTCCGATCGCATCGCGCAGCGAGCGCGACCTTCCGGAGATCTGGGCAGAACCGTTGCCCGTGGTCGTACAAGTACTGGAATCGTTCGATACCTACGATCAGGTTTTAGCCAATCTTCCCGACGTCGAATTGATCTGATCGGCTTTAGACCCTACGAAGGCGGCCGCTGCAAAGAATGGCGCTGGCGAATGGCTTAGCGGCGGTTTTTGTTGGAACGATATAAGTATCATGGACCCTAAGCAGTTTTGCTCTGATCGAAAGCCGACAACCGATTGTCAAATTTTTCGTAGATCAAATTGCATAGCGAATTCGCCACCACGTTTCTCCTGCTCGCGCTCGGCCTGCTAACCGGCTTCATCGGGACCAACACCGGAGGAAGCGCATTTCTGACGGTCCCGATCATGATCTGGCTCGGCATCGCGCCGCAGTCGGCTATTGCCTCGGCGCGCGTCGCTTCGGTCGGCACGATGTTGGCGGGGGCACGCGAGTTTCATCGGCAAGGCAAGGTGGACTACAAGCTTGCGGCGCCCGCGGCACTCCTCGGACTCGTCGGGTCCGTTTGCGGGGCAGCCGTGCTACTCAAGATCGATGCCTCTGCGTTGCATAAGATGATCGGTGTTCTTACGTTGCTGATGGTGTTTTTATCGCTCGTCAAGAAGCCGAAACCGCATCATGAACCGATCTCGAAAGGACGCGCCGCGCTCGGATACGGCTTATTTACCCTCATCGGTATGGTGGGCGGCTTTTTCGGCGGTCAGGCGAAGCTTGCGACGTATGTATTCATCTTGATCTTCAACAAGACCGTCAGCGAATCAGTCGGCACGCGAAAAATCAGCGGGCTCGTCATCTCACTCGGCTCCCTTGCCGTTTATGGATTCAGCCAGATCATCAACTGGCGGTTCGGCCTTTCCCTTGTCATCGGCACGTTGATCGGGTCCTCAGCGGGCGCACGATACGCACTCAAAAAGGGCGATCAGTGGATGGAGCGACTGCTGAACGTTATTGTCGTGCTGCTGGCCTTACGTCTGCTTCTCTTGCCGGCATAGCGCGAACGGCAGTCGCCCCTCTTGCGTACGTCCCTCCCCCTCCTCGGGTAATCCCGAATTCCAACTAAGTGACGCCTCGACCTAGCATTGCCTCGCTACATTTATAGAACGACGTTCTGTTACACAGAACGTCTCGCAATGAGATTGCCATGAGCGCACTTCCTCTGACCGGCATCCGCGTCTTGGACTTGTCCAACGTGTTGTCCGGTCCGTTTTGCACGTATCAACTCGCCCTGCTCGGCGCGGACGTCCTCAAGATCGAGAACCCTGACGGCGGCGATCTTGCGCGCCGCCTAGGAGCCGATCCCCAGGCATCGGCCCGCAACATGGGCGCATCGTTCGTCGCGGTCAACGCCGGCAAGAAATCGATGACGCTCAACCTCAAGCACGACGCCGGGAAAGAAATCCTGCGCAGCCTCGTGCGGGACGCCGACGTGCTGGTCGAAAACTTCCGCCCAGGCGTGATGGAGCGCCTCGGGCTCGCGGCGCCGTCCCTGCTCGCCCTCAATCCGCGCCTGGTCTATTGCGCCATTTCGGGTTTCGGCAACGACGGTCCTCTCTCGCAGCGGCCGGCCTACGACCAAATCATTCAGGGCATGTCAGGCGCCATGAGCGTCACGGGCGGTGTCGAAACCGCGCCGCTGCGCGTCGGCTACCCCGTGGCCGATACGGTCGGCGGCATGAGCGCGGCGTTGGCCATTTGCGCGGCCGTACTCGCCGCGCAACGCACCGGTGAAGGACGGATCGTCGACGTCTCGATGCTCGAAGCGACGATGTCGACGATGGGTTGGGTGGTGTCGAACTATCTCAACGCGGGCGTCGAGCCCACGCCCATGGGCAATGAGAATTTCACCGCGGCACCTTCCGGCACGTTCATCTGCGGCGAAGGCATGCTCAACATCGCGGCGAACGAAACGAAGCAATTCGCGGCGCTGTGCGACGTCATCGGCCGCCCCGAGCTTGCGTCCGACGAGCGATTTCGCGAACGAGAACCACGCAAGCGGCATCGAATCGAGCTGAAGCACGAGATCGAAATCGCGCTCCAAGCTCACAGCGCAGCGCATTGGGAACCGCTACTCGTCGCGGCCGGTGTGCCGGCAGGGTTGGTGCTAACCGTGCCGGAAGCGATCGCCCAGCCGCAGATCGCGGGTCGCGCGTTCGTTCACGAATTTAAAGACGGCGAGCACGTTCAACGTGTCACGCGCGCAGGTTTTCGAATGATCGACGCCAGTGGCGACGCATCGTCCGGCCGTCCTTCGATGCGTGCACCGCACTTGTCCGAGCACACGCAAACGCAACTTGAACGGCTCGGCTTCGATGAGCAAGCGATCGGCCGGCTAAGAGACGACAGGACGATCTAACGTCCCGCACAAAGCATTCAATTGGAGGAAGACATGAAACCCACACTCGCCGCCGACGCCATTTCATCGCCGCCCAGAGAATCGGTTCAAGCGAAGCCCACCGTCGCCGAGCACGATCTCGTCGCCCGGGCCATCGTCGCCCGACTCGATCGGCTACCCGCGACCCGCTATGTCTGGACGATCGTGTTCTTGCTGTCGCTCGGCGGATGCTTCGAGTTCTACGACCTGTTTATGACGGGGTATATCGCGCCGGGACTCATCGCAAGCGGGCTGTTTGCCAAGGCATCCACCTCGATCTTCGCGATGAACAGCATCGCTGCCTTTGTGGCGGCCACGTTCACCGGGTTATTTATCGGCACGTTGGGGCTCGGCTTCTTGGCCGATCGTTTCGGGCGGCGCCGCATTTTCGTCGTGGCCTTGCTCGCCTATACCGCGGCGAGCGTCCTGATGGCGCTCCAACACAGCGCGCTCGGCGTTAACGTCTGCCGCTTGCTCGCCGGCATTGGGCTCGGCGTCGAGATGGTGACGATCAACACCTATGTGGCGGAACTCATGCCGAAGAATTTGCGAGGCCGCGCTTTTGCGATTACGCAAATCGTGCCCTATTGCGCAGTACCGATCGTTGCGCTCATGTCGTGGTGGCTCGTACCGCAGCACCCCTTCGGCATCGACGGTTGGCGCTGGGTCGTGCTCGCCAGCGCCACGGGGGCGGCCCTCGTTTGGTTGATCCGCTTGGGCATTCCCGAAAGCCCGCGCTGGCTCGTTGCACAAGGGCGGCTGGATGAGGCGCAGCGCGTGACGCAACGCGTCGAGCAAATCGTTGAGCGTCAATATGGACTCGCATTGCCCGAACCGGCCTTTCGCGAGCACGCGGCCCCGACGACCGAGCGGCGCTTCGGCGACATCTTCAAAGCGCCCTATCTGAACCGCACGTTCATGTTGTCGCTGTTCAATGCGGCACAAGTCATCGGCTTTTACGGATTCAGCAATTGGGTGCCGTCTCTACTGAGCAGCAAAGGGTTCGGCCTCGTTCATAGTTTGCAGTATTCGTTTTTGATGTCGATCGCGTTACCGCTAGGGCCAGCCCTGTTCTTCCGCTTCGCGGATAAGGTCGAGCGCAAATGGAGTCTCGTGGGATCGTCGGGCGCCGTTGCCGTCTTTGGCCTCACGCTCGCGAATCAAACGGGCGCGGCCGGGCTCATCACATTCGGCTTTTGCATGAACCTTGCGCTGACGGTCATGAGCTATTCGTTCCAGACGTATCAGTCGGAGCTGTATCCGACGGAGATTCGCGCCCGCGCCATCGGGTTCGTCTATTCATGGAGTCGGCTTAGCGCGATTTTCTCGGGATTCGTCGTCGCGTTTTTCCTGCGCGACTTCGGCGCCACGGGCGTCTTTTACATGATCACGGGTTGCATGGTGTTCGTGATGCTGTTGATCGGTGTGATGGGCCCGGCGACAAAAGGGCTCGCGCTCGAACAGATCAATCGTTGACCGCAAAGGATCAAGTTTATGGCTCAGACGCAAGACTTCGAAGCACTCACCGCCGATTATTGGAGCACCTCGATCATCGACATTCATCCGGGGTCGATCCGCGTACGGGGGTACCCCATTCAGCAGCTGATCGGCACCATCGGCTTCCCACAAATGATCTGGTTGATGCTGCGCGGCGAGTTGCCCTCGACGGGTCAAGCGCGCTTACTGGAGGCCGCGCTCGTCGCTTCCGTCGATCATGGCCCACATGCGCCGTCGATCGCCATTTCGCGCATGGCCGTGAGTTGCGGCCTGCCTTTGAACGGTGCAATGGCTTCGGCGTTGAACACGCTCGATGACGTTCACGGCGGCGCAGGCCAACAAGCGGTCGAACTCTTTCACGCGATCGAGGCGGCCCACACTTCGGAGGCTACGCTCGAGCAAGCCGTCGAGCACTCGGTCGATGCGTTCGTGGACGCGCACGGCAAATACCTACCCGGCTTCGGCCATCGCTTCCATCCCGTCGATCCTCGCGCGGGCCGGCTGCTCGCGATGGTCGACGAAGCGGCCGAGGCGGGTATCGTCCCCGGTCGCTATGTCGCCATCGCGCGGCAGATCGAGGCCTTATTGGCAGCACGCAAAGGCCGCCCTATTCCCATGAATATCGACGGGGCAACAGCGGTGATCTACGCCGAACTCGGCTTCGAACCTGAATTGGCAAGAGGCGTGTTCTGCCTCTCGCGCGCGGTGGGCATCTTGGCACACGCATGGGAGCAACGCGGGCGCGCCGAGCGCAACAAAGGCCCAATGCCGCGACAGATGCCGTATCGATATACGGGCGAGGCCGAGCGTCGGTATGCAGGAGACAATGAATGAGCTGGTACCCAACGCCCACTACTATGCGGACGAGCGTTCATACCGCGATGCCCGATGCGCTACGCAAGCACGGCGTCGTCACGGATTGGTCGCGTGCGAATAAAGGCGGCGCAGCCATCGACTGCTTTATCGAAGGCCCTTGTTTCGACGCGGACGGCAATCTCTACATCGTGGATATTCCGCACGGCCGCATCTTCCAAATCGCTCCGGACCTCGAATGGCGCGTGCTCGCACAGTATGACGGGGAGCCGAACGGCCTTGCCTGGCATCCCGAACATCGGCTCGTCATTGCCGACTACAAGAACGGCTTGATGAAGCTCGACCCCGCGCAAGGCGAGGTGAAACCGCTACTTGCACGGCGCAATAGTGAACGGTTTAAAGGCGTCAACGACCTCATCGTGGCGCGCAACGGCGACATCTATTTCACCGATCAGGGTCAAACGGGCCTGCACGACCCGACGGGCCGCGTTTTTCGCCTAAGTACCGCGGGCAGGCTCGATTGCCTCATCGCGAACGGCCCGAGTCCGAACGGTCTCGTCCTGGATGCCGAGGAGAAGGTGCTTTTTGTAGCGATGACGCGGGACAACTCGGTCTGGCGCTTGCCGTTGCTCACAGACGGAAGCACCAGCAAGGTGGGACGTTTCGCGCAGTTCTACGGAATCAGCGGTCCCGATGGTTTGACCATGGATGCGGACGGTAACGTGTTCGTCGCCCATGCGTCGCTCGGCGCGGTGTTCGTCCTCAATCCACACGGGGAAGGCATTGCGAAGATCGCCTCGTGCGCAGGCCGAACGATCACCAACGTCACGTTCGGGGGACCGGGAGGACAAACGCTGTTCATCACCGACTCAAGTACGGGATCGATATTGCGCTGCGATTGGGGCAGCCCGGACATCGCGTTGTAGAATGGCGCTCCGCGTGGCGTAACGCTACGGCCGGTGCGTTAGGAGACCGGCCTATCGGTAGCGATCCGCCCGGTTCTCTTCGCGCCGTTATCGATCGTCCCACCATCCATGGCTGCTTCTTCGAATCGCCCATCTACGCACGCCGAGGGCTCGGCTGCGCCGTCCACCGCGCCTGACGGCGTTGCCGCATTGGATCGGGCCTTTGCCATTCTGTTCGCGTTTCGACCTGACGATAAAGGGCTATCGCTCGCCGAGTTGGCCTCGCGCACAGGGCTTTATAAAAGCACCATCTTGCGATTGCTGGCATCGCTGATCCACCATCGCATGGTGCTGCGATCCGACGATGGCCGGTATTTGGTCGGCCCGGCAGCACTGCAATTGGGCGCGCTTTATCAGCGTGGCCTACAACTCGGCGACGTGGTTTTGCCTTTGATGCGTGCGCTTCGCGACGAATGCGGAGAAAGCGTTTCGTTTTACGTCAGGCAGCAAAACCTTCGTGTATGCCTGCATCGCGTGGATTCGACCCATGCGATTCGAGATCACGTACGCGAGGGCGACGTCTTGCCGATGGACAAAGGCTCGGGCGGCCGCGTACTCACGGCGTTCGACGGCGCCCGAGGCCAGATGTACGAAACGATAAGGCGGGACGGCTATTACATTTCCATCGGCGAGCGAGACGCGGAAACCGCGGGAATTTCGACGCCGGTCTTCGCGGCGGGCCAGCCGCTCGCCGGCGTATTGACGCTTGCCGGGCCGCGCTCGCGCGTCGACGAAACGCTGTTGCGCAAGATGCGCAAGCCGATGGTGGAAGCGGCGATTCGCGCGAGCGAATTGCTCGGCGGCGACGCGGCCCCACTGCGCGCCTCCCTCGGTTTGCTCGATGCAAGCCCAAAGAAAGCGCGATAGATCGTCGTCATCGTTTTACGCCGCGTTCACCTGCCTACACTCACTTCGCGAACAACATATCGAGGTTCGCGAACGCTTTGAATTCGAGCGCGTTGCCGCTGGGGTCCAAGAAAAACATCGTGGCTTGCTCGCCGGGCTCCCCTTTGAAGCGAATGTACGGTTCGATCACGAACTGAACGCCGGCCGCTTTCAATCTCTCCGCCAGTGCAGTCCATTGGGGGATCGTAAGAATCGCGCCGAAATGGCGCACGGGCACCCCGTGCCCATCGACCGCATTCGTGCTGCTCACCCCCGTTTCGTCCGGTGCCAAGTGCGCGACGATCTGATGCCCATAGAGATTGAAATCGACCCACTCGGGCGCGCTTCGGCCTTCGGGGCACCCCAGTAACTCGCCGTAGAACGCACGGGCGGCTTCGATACTGTGGACCGGAAACGCGATATGGAAGGGCAGCAACGGAGTATTCATGGCGGCAAGTATCGATCAATTGAGTGACGGATGTGCTTCGTCGAGCGGCTAGGGAAGATGTTATACATAATGAAATTGGATGGATAACGATATGTTTTCCGTCTCAGCACCTTTTTTTTTGATCGATCGAATCATGCTGAGAGAACTCAAGACGTTCCTCGCCGTCGTCCATCACGGCACCTTCGCCCGCGCGGGCGCACACACGGGACTAACCCAATCGGCGGTAAGCGCACAGATCCACCGTCTGGAAGACGAGCTCGGGTTCGCGCTCTTCGATCGCACGGGGCGTTCCGCCACGCTCAACGCAGCGGGGAAACGCACGGTCGAGATCGCGCAAGAAATGCTCGCGGTCTATGCACGCCTTGCGACGCAAGATGCGACGAACGAGAGCGCCGGGCTCTTGCGAATCGGTGCGATCGGATCGGTCCAAAGCGCGTTGCTCGTCGGCGCCATTCAGGCGTTCCGCACCACGTCGCCCGGTTGGCGCATCCGCGTAACGCCGGGTGTTTCATTGAATCTCCTGGCGCAGGTCGATTCGGGCGAGCTCGATCTCGCGGTCATCATCAAGCCGCCTTTCGCTTTACCGCCCGAATTGAAGTGGCACTTGCTCGTCAGCGAACCGTTCGTTCTTTTGGTGCCGCGCAAGCTTGCCAAAGAACCGTGGCGCGAATTGCTGACACGCGAGCCCCTGATCCGCTACGACCGCAACTCGTTCGGCGGCCGGCTCGTGGACCGCTTCTTGAAACGCAAACGGATAAGCGCCGACGACGTAGTCGAGTCGGATGAGTTACAAGGGATCGTTGCGCTCGTGGCGGCCGGGGTAGGCGTTGCAATCGTTCCGCAGGCCGCGACGCTGCATATCCCGGCGAGCGTCAAAACGCTAAACCTTGGCGACGACACGTTCTATCGCGAGGTCGGAATCGTCGAGCGCACCACGCCGCCACGACAAAGCGCGGCTGAGCAATTCGTGGCTTGCCTGCGGGCCGCGCCAGCTTCATTGCCGGGATTATGAACAAAATCGCAACGATGAGTTATCAAACTAGGTATTAACCCTAGGGCCTCCAGTCACTACACTTCAGTCATCGGTTCACGCAACGAACACGATGCAACTAGCAAGTACGACAAACAAATCTTGGAGGTAGTAATCATGAAATCGCTCATTCAATCCGTCGTTATCGCCGCCGCTCTTGCCGCTCCGGTCGCTGTTTTCGCTCAATCGAACGCACCGCTGACGCGCGACCAAGTGAAGGCCGAACTGATTCAATATAAGCAAGCGGGCGGACGCACGAATTTCAGCAACGACCCGTACTACCCGGAAGACGCGCAGCTGGCCCAAGCGCGCGTTAATGCCCAAAACGGCAACAATCAAGGGGTAGGCGGTGTGCAAGCCGGTTCGTCGGCTTCGGGTGCGCCGGCAAAAGCCGATGGTGTGAAGCCGCTGTTCTTCGGCCAATAATCTAGATCGACGAATCCCGGCCGCGGACGCCCGAGAGGCGCCGGCCGGCGTAAAACAGCTTCGCTGATTCGAATCGAAGTCGGCTTGCATCGCAGTTGCGAGGGCAAGCCGTTCTCGCATCGATACCTCCGCCGCCGTACATCGGCGGTTTCGCCTGGCCCTCTACTCGGCCGGGCGTTTTTTCCCCAATAGTTCCTTTCGAATCGAGACGCCCGCTCGACCGCGCTTCGCCTGTTCCATGGCTTGCGCGATGATCGCGGCCAGGTACAGACGGGTTATCGTGCGTTGCAAGCGAGGGGCGCCGAGTTACGCCAAAGCCGCCGTCCGCTTAAATACCGCTACGGCCGTCTTCAACTTGCCGGCCTGTTGCTCGAGCGACTGCGCTGCGGCAGACGCTTGCTCGACCAGCGCCGCGTTTTGCTGGGTCACTGTGTCCATTTGGCTGACCGCCATACCGACTTGCTCGATCCCCTGCGTCTGCTCTTGCGATGCTGCGGCAATTTCCGCGACGATGTCCGACACCTGCTTGATCGCTGTTTTGACCTCTGCCATCGTGTTGCCAACCTCGTCCGCCTGCTTTTCACCGCCTTGAATGATCGCGACGGACGAAGCGATCAACGCCCTAATCTCTTTCGCGGCCGTTGCGCATCGTTGCGCAAGACCGCGGACCTCGCCGGCCACGACAGCGAATCCACGTCCTTGCTCGCCTGCGCGAGCGGCCTCGACGGCAGCGTTCAGCGCAAGAATGTTCGTCTGGAACGCGATGCCCTCGATCACCCCAGTGATTTCGGAAATTTGACGTGAACTGCCGCTGATCCGGCCGATCGTCTGAACCATCCCGCCTACCGCTTCATTTCCCGCATCGGCCATCGTGAACGCGCGCGCCGCAAGCTCGTTCGCTCGCAACGCGTTGTCCGAGTTCTGCCTGACGGTTTGGGTCAACTCCGTCATACTCGCCGCGGTTTCCTCGAGCGAACTGGCCTGCTGTTCGGTACGCGATGACAGATCGCAATTACCGGCCGCGATCTCGCTCGATGCGGTGGCGATGTGGTCCGTACTATCTCTGACTTGCCCGACGATTTCCGCGAGACTTTGAATCATCGTATTCAGGCTTCGGATCAAGACACCGGTCTCGTCCGTCGACACGGCTTCGACGCGCGTCGTCAGATCGCCAGCGGCCACTCGCTCCGCCAGCGTCACCGCGTGCCTCAACGGTCGCGATACTGCTCGCGCAAGCCAACTTCCGGCAAGGACGGCCGCCAACACGGCAAGCAACGAACTCACGCCAATCGTCGCGTATATTCGGGTGCGCAACGATGCGAGGTTACCTCGGGCCTGGTTCACCCGGTCCCGCTCGTAACCGTCGAGTTCGTCGAGCGCCGCGATCAGCTTTTCCGTGCCGAGGTAGGAGCCGAAGCCTTCGGTCATTTGCGACAAATCACTGATATTCACGGAAAAGGCATCCACCTTCTTTCGCATGGCCACCAGCGGATCGACCACCGTCCGGCGCCATGCATCGTATTGCGCCTGGCATGCGTCGGCCAATCGAGCCCCGGCCTGACTGCCGTCCGCCGCCCGCAACGCAGACAGTCTTGTCCCGAAGTCACCGCCGTGTTTTGCGATCCATTCTCTATGCCCGGGATTGCCGTCCAAGTTGTTTGCCAATACGGCCCGGACGATGTTGAGATAGTCCGCCGTTCCATCCTTGAGCAGCAGCAGCGCCTGCTCCGACTGTGCGATGTCCTTCTGCTTCGCGTCGAGTGCGCGAACGCTGAAGATACAAATGCCCGCGCTCACCGCGAAGACAGCAATGACGCTCGCAAACGCGAGCCCGATCTTGCCGGCGATCGATAAATCCCGAATGGTCTTCATTATTCTTTACGTTGGTCGGTGAGCGGCGGGCGGCGCCGTTTTTAGAACTGATGCAGCATGCCGAGACGGAACATCAGTTGCCGCTTGGTCGTCGACGCATCGCCGATCGAAAAGTCGAAGATGTCAGCCTGCTTGGCATCCCCTGCTGCCTGCTGCACCCCGGCCATCGCATAGAACGACGTGCGCTTGGACAGCGCATAACTACCCATCAGCGAAACCTGGTGGTATTTGGGCTTCGCTCCGTTGTAATCCACCTTGCCGTCGGTATAGGCGTAAGCGGCACCCAGCGTCGTCGCCGGCGTAACTTTGTACTGCCCCCACACTTCATAGTTGCTGAACGTGACGGAACTCGTCGTGCCGTTCGCATCGTCGAACTTGGTGTTGGTGTAGTCGAAGCCGGCCGTCGCCGCGCCGAATGCGTAGTCCGCGCCGATCCCCATGATGCGTTCGCTATGAGGATTGCCGACATAGCTGAACGGCCCGCTAGCGCCGATCGCACCACCCGTCGTATTTCCGATGAAGTCGCCGTCCGTGAAGATGCTGGCCGGATTCTTCGCATAAAAATACGCCGCACCGGCATTGAATCCGCCGTGCGAGTAGGCGGTGCCCAAGCTCCACATGCCGGTCGTGCCCGAGCCGGCGGCATTGGAATTCGTGAACGAATACATGCCGCCGAACGTGAAGCCGCCGATGGAGGGGCTAGCGTACTTGACGGAGTTGTCCACGCGGAAAGAGTTGTCCGTGTTGTCGATATCGCCGCCGCGCACGAACGGGCCGCCGAATTGACCCACGGCCGTCACCGGCTGAACGTAGTCGACGACGGAATCGTATTGGCGCCCGAAGGTCACCGTACCCATGTCCTTTTTCGACAGCCCGACATACGCTTGCCGGCCGAATTCCCTGCCGCCCTGGCGCATTTGACCGTTTTCTAAACTAAAACCTGCTTCCAGCTTGAAGATCGCGCTCAGACCATTGCCGAGATCCTCGCTGCCCTTCAACCCCCAACGGCTGCCGTACATGCCGTCGTAGGTGCCGTCTCGCATTCTCCAAAGCGAATGGCCACCGCTGTTGTTGACGTAGTCGATACCTTCGTCGATGACGCCGTACAACGTGACCGACGATTGCGCGGCTGCAATGCCGGGAAGCAAGCATCCGGCGCATACACCGCTTAGGACAACTAATTTATTCATACGGTTGATTTTCATGCAAGTCTCCACGTCCTCTATGAGTATTTTTCCTTCAACTGCCCACGCCACTGCAAAAATCCACCCACTGTATCCACACCGCGCACGCCTAGGCTGTCACACGGCGACACACAAATACTTGATCACGACATAGTCGTCGATGCCGTAGTGCGAGCCTTCCCTCCCTAGTCCCGACTGCTTGACGCCGCCGAACGGCGCAACTTCGTTTGAAATTAGTCCGGTATTGATGCCGACCATGCCGTATTCGAGTGCTTCGGCCACACGCCAGACTCGGCCGACGTCGCGGCTATAAAAATAGGCGGCAAGGCCGAATTCGGTATCGTTGGCAAGGCGTACGACTTCATCGTCCGACGAAAACCGAAACAGCGGCGCGAGCGGACCGAACGTCTCCTCTTTCGACACACACATGTCCGGCGTCACGTTTGCCAGCACGGTCGGCTCGAAGAACCCGCGGCCCAACGCATGACGTTTTCCACCCGTCACGAGCGAGGCGCCTTTGCTCAAGGCATCCGCAATGTGCGACTCGACCTTCTTGACCGCCGTCTCGTCGATCAGCGGCCCCAATACCACACCGCTTTCGGTGCCGTTCCCGACTTTGAGCCGCGCCACCGCCGCAGCCAGCTTCTGGGCGAACGCGTCATAGACGCGCTCATGCACGAAGAAGCGATTGGTGCACACGCATGTCTGGCCGTTGTTGCGGTATTTCGAAGCGATCGCACCCTCGACCGCGGCGTCGAGATCGGCATCGTCGAATACGATGAACGGTGCATTCCCCCCGAGCTCGAGCGTCACTTTCTTGACGGTCGATGCACTTTGCGCCATCAGCCGCCGCCCCACCGCGGTCGAACCGGTAAACGAGAGCTTTCGCACAATCGGGTTGCGCGTCATCTCCGCGCCGATCGCTTTCGGATCCCCTGTGACGATGCTCAACACGCCTTTTGGGACACCCGCACGCTCCGCCAGCACCGCCATGGCAAGCGCGGAAAACGGCGTCGCCTCCGCCGGCTTGACCACGATCGGGCATCCCGCCGCCAATGCGGGCCCCACCTTGCGCGTAATCATCGCAGCGGGAAAATTCCACGGCGTGATCGCGGCACATACGCCGATCGGCTCTTTCAACACCACGATGCGCTTGTCGGCCGCGGGCGTGGGGAGTGTGTCGCCAGCCACGCGCTTTCCTTCCTCGGCAAACCATTCGAGAAACGAGGCGGCATAGGCGATCTCGCCCTTGGCCTCCGCAAGCGGCTTGCCTTGTTCGGTCGTGAGGATCAAGGCGAGGTCGTCGCTGTTCTCGAGCATCAACTCGTACCAGCGGCGCATGATGGCGGCGCGCTCCTTTGCCGTTTTCTTGCGCCATGCGGGCCACGCGGCGTTGGCTGCGTCAATGGCTCGTGCGGTTTCGGCCTCGCCCATGTTCGGCACACTCCCGAGCGACTGCCCCGTGGCCGGATCGAAAACATCGAACGTCGCGCCCGACCGCGCGCCTTGCCATTCGCCATCGATAAAAGCCTGATGCCGCCATAGCGACGGATCCTTCAATCTGTGCTCGAACGCCATGAGAGTCCTTAAAGATAAAGTCAGAACGCGTTGCAGCCGGCCGATTCGCGTCGTTCGCTCGACACCTGCTGGTCGCGATTGAGTTCCAAGAGTCGCGCGGCGATCGCCGCCACCCGTGAGACGTGCGCCGTCGCGGCGTCACGAGCGCGACGCGGGTCGTGACAACGAATCGCATCGAGGATCAGGTTCATCTCCGCGACGGCTTGACGCCCACGATCGTCCGACGCGATCGTCATGGCCCGCAATCGATTGATGCGGGCATTCAAGGTGCGGACGATTTCCAAAGCGACTTTCCTGCCACCACCGTGGAACATCTCTTCGTAAAACGTCGTCGTCAACTCGCGAACCTGCTGATGGTCGTGCCCGCCGAATGCGCGCTCGATGCTCGCCACGCAATCGGCAAGACGAGCCACCACGGCAGCATCCGCGTATTGCGCACACGCCATCGCGGCATCGCCCTCCAGCAGCGCGCGTATTTCATAGATCTGCGCCGCAGTATCCGAATCGATCACCGCGACGATCGGCCCTTGGTTCGGGATAGAATCGACGAGCCCCTCCGCTTCCAGATGCCGCAATACCTCACGGACGACGGTTCGGCTCACACCGAGCCCCTCGCACAACGAGCGCTCGACGAGCCGTTCCCCCGGCTGAAAATGCGCCTCGAGAATGGCCGTCCGCATCTTCTCCAGAGCGAGTTCACGCAGCGTCGTCGTTCGGCGCTCGACTTTCAAAGAAGGCAGTGCATCACTCATATCGATCTCGTCATGCGGCCGCGAACAACCGGACGTCCCGTGCGTCCCACTCGACCAATGCTTGCGTGCCGATGGTCAGCCCGCTGTCATGACGGTACGCCGCCGGCATCCGAATCGAAATCTCCTGCTGCCAAGGCGTGGCAACCGCATAATGCAGCGCATCGCCGAGATACGTGATATCGCGCACCGTCACCGGCAACCCCGCTTCGCCGTTCGCGCTTTGCACCGCACGAATACGCATTTGCTCGGGGCGGATCATGAGGGCGCCGTCCTCGCCGGAGCGCAATACCGGGGCGTGCCCTGCCGCCGCCACCGCGTGACCGTTCGGAAACACGCCGCTCATCCCCTTGTCGCTATTCGAGGTGACCTTCACCGGCAGAAAGTTCGAATTGCCGATGAAGCTCGCAACGAACCGCGAGGCCGGATTGGCATACAGTTCCTCGCCCGTGCCGACTTGCTCGATGCCCCCTTTGTTGAAGACCGCGATGCGGTCCGATAGACGCAATGCCTCTTCCTGATCGTGCGTCACGTAGAGAATCGTCACGCCCGTCTCCTGGTGGATACGGCGCAGTTCGAGTTGAATTTCCTCGCGCAGTTTTTTGTCGAGTGCGGAGAGCGGCTCGTCCATCAGCAAAACCGGTGGATCGTAGGCCAGCGCACGCGCGATCGCAACGCGCTGCTGTTGACCGCCGGACAATTGCGCCGGCATCCGATCGCGGCAGTCGGCCAAATGCACGAGCTTGAGCATTTGCTCGACCTTCGCTTGTACTTCACGATCCGGGCGCCGGCGTACGCGCAACGGGAACGCGACGTTCTCGCCCACCGTCAGGTGCGGAAACAAGGTGTAGCGCTGAAACACCATGCCGATGTTGCGCTTGTTCGGTGCCACCGACAGCAACGGTTTGCCATCCAACAGGACACGCCCTTCGGTCGGCTCCTGGAAGCCGGCGACGATATAGAGCGTCGTACTCTTGCCCGAGCCCGACGGGCCGAGAAACGTCATGAATTCGCCCTTGCGCACGTCCAACGACACCTGATCGATCGCGACCACGTCGTCGTACGTCTTGCGCAAGCGCTGAATTTGCAGGAATGCAGCAGTCATGGCTGGTTCACCTCTTTCATCGAGCGCGGCGCAACAGCGCGCCGGCCAACATCAATACTGTCGTCAATCCCACGAGCAACGAGGACGCGGCCGCCACGACCGGCGTCAGATCTTGCTGGAGCGTGGTCCAGATGCGCACCGGCAGCGTCTGCAAGGTCGGGCTCGCCATGAAGATCGACACCACCACTTCGTCCCACGACGCGAGGAACGAGAAAATGGCCGCCGCGAAGAGTCCGAGCTTGATCGCCGGCAGTGTCACGCGCAGCTTCACTTCGAGCGCCGACGCCCCACACACGAGCGCCGCGTCCTCGAGCGCCGTATCGAAGCTCGCGAGCGAATTGCTGATCGAAATGATCGAGAACGGCAAGGCGATGATCAGATGGCCGATGACGAACCCCGTCATCGTTCCATTCAGACCGATGCGCAGCGTGAACGCATACAACGCGACCGCCAGCACGACGACGGGCAGCACCATCGGCGTGAGGAAGAACGCCTGCACGGCGCCACGCCCCCGAAACTTGCCTCGCACGAGAGCAAGCGATGCAAGCAGGCCGATCAGCACCGAAAGGGCCGTGACGACCACCGCGAGCTGCGCGCTCGTCAGCAGCGAGCCGATCCAACCCGGATCGGTGAAGAGTTCGCGATACCATTCGAGCGTCCAGCCCGGCGGGGGAAAGATCAGCCACTGCGAATCGCCGAACGAAAGCGCAACGATGAACGCGATCGGCAGCAGCAAAAAAAGCGCGACGGCACCGCCTACCGTCAGCAATGCCCACCGCAGCGAGCCTAGGCGGTCGAAATCGAGCAGCATCTCAGCGTCCTCCCAAACCGGCGCGCGCGTTGCCGGTAAATCGCAATTGCAGCGCGTAGAGCGACAGCGTCACGGCCAGCAACACGAATGCCGCCGCACCCGCAAGGCCCCAGTTCAGCAGTTCCTGCACGAGCTGTGCGATGAGTTCGGCCAGCATCATGTACGAGGGACCGCCGAGCAATGCGGGCGTCACGAAATAACCGAGCGCCATGACGAACACCATCAGCGCGCCCGATGCCACACCCGGCATCGCGAGCGGCACAAGCACTCGCCAAAACGCCTGCCATCGGCTCGCGCCGCAGATCGCTGCCGCTCGCAGCGTCGAGGGATCGATACTGCGCAGCGTGGCATGCAGCGGCATCACGAGAAACGGCAGCATGATGTAGGTCATACCGATCGTCACGCCGATCAAATTGTTCACGAGGGTCAGCGGCTGGCTGACGATCCCCAGCGCCATCAACATTCGGTTGATCGGCCCCGTCGCTTGCAACAGCACCATCCATGCGAACGTGCGCGCGAGCAGGTTAGTCCACATCGACAGCAGCAGGATGGAGAACAGCAGGGAGCTCACCTTGCGCGGCGCGATCGCGAGCAACCATGCCGTCGGGAAGCCGATCGCGACGGTCGCGACCGTCACGACCGTTGCCACGAGGAACGTATTGCCGAAGACGCGCAGGTACGTGGTCGACCCTAGCAACTGCGTATAGTTCTGCAAGCCCGGAGTCGGTTCGAGCACGCTACGAAGAAGCAGCGACAGCACAGGCAGCAGAAAGAAGACCACGAGCAGGAGCAGCGCCGGGGTCAGCAGGCGAAGGCTGCGCCAATCGCGCCGCCGGCGCGAGGGCGCAGCGGCCGGATGCGCGATGGAACTCAGTACGTTAGGCATGGTGACTCCCTATACGATCGGTATGGCGCTCGCCTAGCGACATCGTTACTTCGATTGCCAGGCGTACCAACGCTTGGCAATCTCGTCGCGGTGTTCCGCCCAATACTTCATGTCGAGGTCGATCTGCGACGACTTGTATTGGTCGGGCAGCGTCTTGGCCACAGCGGCCGGCATCAGCGCGGGCGCGTCCACGTTGATCGGCGCATAGCCGGTTTCGGCCGCGAATTTCGCTTGCGCATCGGCACTGGTCGCGGCCGCGAGAAACTTCATCGCTTCCGCCCGATGCTTGGCACCCTTCGGAATCACGAGCATGTCGGCCGCCGTCAGGTTTTGATTCCAAGACATGCCGACGGGCACGCCCGTTTGTTCGAGCGCGTGCAAGCGACCGTTCCAGAACATACCGATCGGGGCTTCGCCGGACGCCAGCAATTGCTGCGATTGCGCGCCGCCGCCCCACCAAACAATGTCGCTCTTGATCGTGTCGAGTTTTTTGAACGCGCGATCGAGGTCGAGCGGATAGAGTTTGTTCGCAGGAACGCCGTCGGCCAGCAGTGCAATTTCGAGCACGCCGGGTGCCGACCACTTATAAAACGTGCGCTTTCCAGGGAAACGCTTCGTATCGAATAAGTCGGCCCAGGTCGAAGGCTGCGCGCCTTTGAATGCGGACTTGTTGTAGCCGAGCACGAACGAGTAATAGAAGCTACCCACGGCGCCCGCCGAGGTGAAGCGTGGATCGAGCCCGACCTTCTTGACGACCGAATAGTCGATCGGCTCGATCAATCCCGCCTTTTGCGCGGCATAGGCGAAGTCGCCTTCCACATCGACGACGTCCCAACTCACGTTGCCGCTATCGACCATCGCCTTGAGCTTGCCGTAGTCGGTCGGTCCGTCCATCAGCACGTTGATGCCCGTCGCTTTCGTGAAGGGCTTGGCCCAGTCCTTGTCTTGGGACGACTGCGTTGTCCCGCCCCAACTTGTAAAGACGATCGGGTCGGCCGCCCGCGCGGCGGTTGCCGCAAACGCGCTCGCGCAGACTGCGATCAACGCCGCCGCCCGAAATACGTTCGTGCTGTTCATGCTTGTCTCCTAGATAGTTTTAGATAATCGGTCGAACTCACTACGTTTCATTTGAGCGGCGAGAAAGCGGCCGGCCTCATGATCTTGCTTTCCATTTCTTCCATCAGCGCTTGAATTTTCGGCGCGAAGGCCCGCCAGGCGTGGTCTTCGGCCAGCGCCGCACGCCGCTGCTCGCGCTCGTCCAGGCTCGGGTAAGCCCAGATATGAACGATCTGATTCAGCGGGCCGATTTCCGAATGGAAGTACCCCACCAGTTGCCCCAGGTATCGCTTCTGAAGCTCGATGCCCTCCTCCTCGACGAGCTTCAGATAGGCAGGCACGCCGCCCGTCTTGATGCGATAGGTGCGAATCTCGTAGAACATGCCGGTTCCTCTCGTTTGCATGCACCGACTTGGGTGGCGCGCGTTCGGTCGTGGTCGTACCCGCTCGTTCAACGCATCACGAACGGATCGGCGATGGGTTCGTCAGACGTGCGGATCCATACCGATTTGGTCCGCGTGTATTCGAGCGCCGCCTCGAGGCCGCCTTCGCGGCCAAGGCCGCTCAAGCCATAGCCGCCAAACGGCACGATCGGCGAGACGGCGCGGTACGTATTGACCCACACGATGCCGGCGCGCAGTGCACGCGTGAGCCGATGCGCACGCGTTAGATCGCGCGTAAACACGCCCGAGGCGAGGCCGTACCGGGTGTCGTTCGCGAGGGCGATCGCATCGGCTTCGGTGTCGAACGTGACGACGCTCAGCACCGGACCGAACAATTCGTCTGTGACGCTCGGCACCTGCGCGTGCGGACAATCGACGATCGTCGGCAGAAAGTAATGGCCCGCCATCGACCCTTCCGGCCGCGAGCCGCCCATGACGATGCGGCCGCCCGCCGCGACGCTGGCGTCCAGCACGCGCTCGATATGCTCCAGTTGACGACGCGTCGCGAGCGGCCCCATCTCGGTCGCCATATCTTGCGGGTCGCCGATGCGAATCGAGCGCGAGCGCACGATCAAGCGCTCGACGAGCGCATCGTGAATGCTGCGTTGGACGAGCAAGCGCGAGCCCGCCACGCAGCTTTGCCCCGTCGCCGCGAAAATTCCCGCGATCACGGCATTGCACGCGCTGTCGAGATCGGCGTCGTCGAACACCAGCACGGGCGACTTGCCGCCAAGCTCAAGCGACATCGCCGCGAGGTTGTCGGCCGAATTGCGAACCACGTGGCGCGCCGTCTCCGGGCCGCCCGTGAAGGCGATACGCGAGACGAGCGGATGGCTTGTCAGCGTACGTCCGCAGTCGTTTCCGAACCCCGTCACGACATTGACCACACCCTTCGGAAAGCCGGCTTCATGCACGAGCCGCGCGAATTCGAGCAAAGGCGCGGGACCGTCTTCCGAGGCCTTGAGCACGACCGTACATCCGGCCGCGAGCGCGGGGCCGAGCTTGACGGCGGATAGAAAGAGCTGAGAATTCCACGGCACGATCGCGGCGACGACACCCACCGGCTCGCGCCGCAGCGTCACTTCCATATCGGGCTTGTCGACGGGAAGCCATGCGCCTTGAATCTTGTCCGCAACACCGGCGTAGTAGCGGTAATACTCCGCAACATAGGCGATTTGGCTGCGCGTTTCGCGGATGATCTTGCCCGTGTCTCGCGTTTCGAGTTGGGCCAGACGCGGCGCATCGCGCTCGAGCAGTTCCGCGAGCCGATAGAGCAGCTTGCCCCGCGCGCTCGCGGTGAGATTGATCCATGCCGGATCGCTCAAAGCGCGATGGGCCGCGCGCACCGCGCGATCGACGTCGTCCGCGCTAGCGGCCGGCATTCGCGCCCACACGGCGCCTGTTGACGGATCGATGCTATCGAACGTGTCGACGGCGTCTTCGAACGTGCCGTCGATGTACTGCTGAAACCGTTGCAACATGTCCATCCACTCCCTTCGTGAATCGGGCCGAAGGCTCGATGTCAACGCCCGGCGAATGCCGGCATCACCTCGGCGATGAACAACTCCACCGATTTGCGTTTGCGCTCGAAGCTCATATGGCTATCGAGCCAGAAGCTGTATTGGTCGTAGCCGAGTTCTTCATAGCGCTTCAGACGCTCGATCACTTGCTTCGGCTCGCCGATGACGAGGTTCTTGCGGATAGCGTCGGGCGAGTACTGCGGAAACATGTCGACGTCGGCTTCGGTCAGCGACTCGATGAAACCTTGTTCGACCGGACGTTCGTTCTTGAACCACTTGCTGAAGTAGCGATAAAAGCGCGCGAGATCTTCGACGGCGGCATCCACCTCGGCCGAATTCGCGCCGACGAACGTGTGCATCAGCATCATGACTTGCGGGCGTGGCACCTGCGGATTGGCGGCGCACGCGGCGTTGAAACGCTCCATGAGGCTCGCGACTTCCGCATCGCCCGCGGCGAGCGACGTGACCTGAACGTTGCAGCCGTTGGCCACGGCGAATGCATGCGAATTCGGATCGCGCGCGGCGAGCCACAGCGGCGGATACGGTTGTTGAACGGGACGCGGAACCGGTGTCGTCGAAGGCCAGGACCAAAACTCACCCTGATGCGCATAGTCGCCCTTGAAGAGCTGGCGCAACGCCGGTACGAGCTCGCGCATCCGCGCACCCGCACTCATGGCATCGAGCCCCGGCAAGAGACGCTCGTACTCGAACGAGTAAGCCCCACGAGCGATCCCCAAGTCGAGGCGGCCGTTGCTGGCGACATCGACCATGCCTGCTTCCCCCGCCAATGCGATCGGATGCCAGAACGGCGCGATCACGGTGCCGGTGCCGAGTCGAATACGTTCGGTCTTGGCGGCGAGATACGACAGATTGACGAATGGATTCGGCGCGATAGTGAATTCCATCGCATGGTGCTCGCCGATCCAAGCGGTCTCGAATCCACCGCGTTCGGCCAGTTGCACGAGTTCGGTCATCTGATCGAACAATTCGCGATGCGACGTCTTCGTGTCGTACCGCTCCATATGCAGGAACAACGAGAACTTCATGATATTCATCTCCTCCGATTCTTGCGGCGTCGCGGTGGGTAGCGGAACAATCGTCTCGCCCCTCGCCCTATCGTCTTGATCGATCTGCTCAATGAGCCGGTGCCAACGGTTGCACCGTGCCGGTTTCGGTATCGCCGACGTAGATCCCGAATGCGTCTTCGCTTCGCTCTCGGACGTAGCGCTCCAGCATCGAGCGCACGGCGTCGTCGCGGAACGCGTCCCACGCAATTCGCGTCAGCGGTACGATGCGGATCGCACCGCCCGATTGCGGCGAAATGTCGTTCTTCACGCGGCCGCGGTAGTAGATCTGTACACCGGGGGTGGGCCCACTGCCGGCCTCGAATACCGCGAACAAGAAGTCCAGATGCACTTGCAGGCCGAGTTTCGCCAACACGCCGAGCAAGCTCGCCTCATCGCTTTGCGGTTCGAGCTTGGCGCCTGTCGGCAACTGTAGACCTTGCGGCGTATCGAGCAGCACGAGCCCATCGCGATGCTCGAGAATCGCGCCAACGCGTGCACGCGGTCCCGCCGCTGCCAACGCATCCATCGATAGGCTGAAATTCACATAAGCCCCTCGGCAATAGCCGAGCGGCGAAGAAGCCGTGTGAAGAAAGTCGACAACGCGGCCGATCAGGATGATGTGGTCGCCCGCATCGACGACCTCATGCGTCACGCAATCGAAACTGGCGGCTGCGCCGTCCATCACGGGCGCGCCGGTCAGGCGCGTATGCCAGGCCACTTGCGTGAACTTGTCGGCGGCCTTCGAAGCGAAGACACCCGACACCGCCTTCTGATCTTCGGCCAGGACGCTGATCGCGAAATGGCGCGTCTGCGAAAACACTTCGTAGCTCGATGCCGTCCTCGCGATACACACGAGGATCAACGGCGGATCCAGGGAGACCGACGTGAACGAATTCGCCGTGAAACCGCGTGGCGAACCATCGGGCTGGATCGTCGTGACGACCGTGACGCCGGTCACGAATGCGCCCAGCGCACGACGGAATTCGGCGATATCGATCGCTTTTTCTTGGATCGTCTCAGTCATGCCTTCCTCCTCCACTGCTACGCTGTTCGGCGGCGATGTCGGTCGTCGACACATCCGACAAAAATTGGAGCAACCGCTCGTTCACTTGGGTCGGACTGGTGACGTTCATCATATGGCGCTCGTTGGCGATGACTTGTGCATGGCCGAACGGCGCGGCCGCCGCCATCGCATGCGACATGGCCGGGTTCGAATTCGCATCGCATTCGCCGGTCAAAAAGAGCGCGGGCACGGCGAGGCTCGACAAGCGGCCGATATGGGCGTCATCCGAGCGCGCGAACAATTGGTACGTGCGCGCATAGCCGACGGGATCGACCGTCAACAGCAGTTCGCGCACCGCCTGTGCCGCTCTCGTCAGATGAGCGGGAACCGGATCGCCGAACCAGCGCGTGATCGTCGCATCGACACCGGCCTGCGCCGGCGCATCGCCGAGCACGGCCGCGCGGTTCATTACTGCCTCGCGTTGGCCCGGAGAGCGGTCATAGACCGCGTTCAATGCCACGACGCTGAGTGTGCGGTCCGCGCGTGTCAACGCAAATTCGAGTGCGACCAGCGCGCCCATCGAATGCCCCACCACGTGCGCCTGCCGAACGTGCATGGCATCGAGCAGATGTTCGAGCTGGGACGCATACTCATCGAGCGTCGGTGCTGCCGTCGGCAACGTGCTCCCGCCATGGCCGAGCATGTCGTAAGCGATGACGCGATAGCGCGCGGCCAATGCATCGACCTGCGGTGCCCACACGCTCCGTTGCATGCCGACACCATGGATCAGCACCACCGTCTCGCACCCATCGCCTGTTCGCGGCGCGTAGACGCTATAGCTCGTGCCCGCGGCGACGCCGGTTGCTGCGTCGCATGGGAGCGCGCGTTCAGCCTTCATTGGACTCGAGCTCCTTCAAGTCCTGATAGCGATCGCCGATGCGGTGATGCGGCCGCCCTCCAATCGACGCGCCCAAGGCGACAACGAGCTCGTCCGGCGCGGGTGCATCGACGATCGAGAACTGCACCGTCAAGTAATGCGAACGCATGCCTTCGTCGTGCTTGTGCATCAACGGAATCGAGATCGGGCAGTTCGGGCCGCCGCGCAGATTCGTGAAGCTTAAGTAGCTCTTCGCCCCCACCGCATTACGGTAGTGATTGCCGAAGCGCAGCGTATGGATCAGCGCCGAGGCGTGCTCGAGTTCGCCGGACGTGCCGACGACGGCCGCTTTGCCATAGCCCTCGATCGCGTCCCCGGAACCCGCGACACGCAAGATCTCGCTCGTCAGCAGTTCACCCAGTTGAGGCCCCAGGGCATGAATCTCGGGCTTCAGATCCTCGACGAAGCCGCGTCCCGCCCACGGATTACGGAGCACGGCCGCGACACCGAACAGCTTCAGCGGCCGAGGCGCGGCCTTGCCGCCTTCGATAAAGGTGTCTTCGACATAGGTGACCAGCTTGCGCACTTCGAGCTTCATAACATTCCTCCAGTCCCGGCGCGATGCCGTGGATGCCATCTGTTGAGATTATGGTATACCAGCTTAGAGGGCGAAATGCGCGCGACATATTATGGAATACCATGATACTGAGGAACGATGTGCTGGCACGGTTCTCGCCGCCCAGTGCCGGGCCGCACCGCGTCGGTGCTTCGATGAGACGGCGGAACAGGAGAGACGCCCTTGGGCGTGAGATCGTCGATAATACGGAATGCCGGCGTGCCAGTTGCTCGATGCCGGGCAGCCGGACAGACGTCCGTCCACTCATTCCTACGCCATGTCAGACCTAAAAATAGACCGAACGGCCAAGACGCTGAGAGAACTTACGCTGGACAAACTGCGGGGCGCGATCGTGCAAGGGTATTTCAAGCCTGGCGCGCGCCTCGTCGAACGCACGCTCTGCGATGAACTGGGTGTAAGCCGTACGGTCGTGCGCGAGGTCCTGCGTCATCTGGAGACCGAGGGCTTGGTGGAAATCGTCGCGCGACAAGGGCCGGTCGTCGCGCGGCTCGATCCGAATCAAGTCGGCGAGATCTACGAATTGCGCAGCCTGCTGGAAGCGCACGCGGCACAAGCCTGTGCCGAACGGGCAACGCCGGCTGTCGTTGCCCGGCTGCGGGAGATCCGACATCGCATCGAGTCCGCGTTCGCTGCCCACGATATGCAGCGCGTGCTCGAGTGCACCGAACAGTTCTACGATGCGATGTTCGAAGAGGCAGGCAAGTCCGTGTCGCTCAGCGTCGTGAAGTCGTTGAATGCGCGGATTAACCGGCTGCGCGCGCTAACCATCGCCACACCCGGCCGCGGCGAGGAATCGAATCGGGAAATGAATGCATTGCTCGATGCGATCGAACGTCGCGACGGGGAAGCTGCGGCGCTCGCGTCGCGAGCACATATCAAACGAACATCGGAGCTGGCGCTACAGGCGCTTGCCGATCAAGAGAAGCGCACTATGCGGGCGGAATGACGCAGCGCTAAGAGAACTGCGCTCAACCGAGCGCACGCATGAAATCGGGCATCGGACGCCCGATCGAGGCGAGATAAGCCGCCATTGCGCCAGCCACTTTGCGCACCGCCGGGCGCGCGCTCATCCGCTCGCGCCATGCTAGCAAATTCGGCGTCTCGCCTGTCATTGGGGCCCCTTTGCGCTCGCCAAACAACTGCGCCATGTAAAAACCGATATCCGCATAAGAGTAGGTTCCCGCCAAGAACGCCTGATCGCCAAGCGTTTGCTCCATCCGTCGATAGAATTTCGCCGCCTCGGCGCGCGCCGTCTCGGCCGCCGGATCGTCCGGCGTCTCTTCGAGGTTCATCAACCGGACAACGTGCGGAAAGTAAATCTCATCGGCACAATGCTCGAGTTGGCGCGCCCTCGCACGCGCACGCGGATCGGCCGGCCACAGTGCAGGGTCCGGCTTGAGATCCTCTAGATACTCGAATATTTGCGTCGAATCGAAAATCTCCAAGTCCGCGTCGATCAGCACCGGAACCTGACGCTTGGGGTTGATGCGCAACACGTCGGGGTGCTTCGGTTCATAGCCTCGAAGCTGATCGAACGGGACCATCACCAATGCGAAGTCGAGGCCCTTCTCGTGTGCCGCAATCTCGACCTTCGCACCGAACATGCTCAACGGCCCTGATAGGATTTTCATTCGTCTCTCTTCGTTCAAAAGGGCTGGCCCGGACATGGAGCGTCAATTCGGTGTGCTCATCGCTCATCCAGGATGCGTTTGCCCGCGTTCGCAACTGCATCGATCGAGCGAGGGGGCAATGCGGCGAATCATAGGCCAGGTAACCTGACATCCTTTGTCATGTATTTCCGGTAATGTGTCGCCTATGAAAGCCAGCCGCCTTTTGTCGATCATGATGATGCTCCAATCGCGCGGGCGGATGACCGCACCTGCGTTGGCAGAAGCGTTGGAGGTATCCGAGCGCACGATCTTGCGCGACATCGATCAGCTTTCCACGGCCGGCGTGCCCATCTGGGGGGATCGTGGGCGCAACGGCGGATTCCAATTGCGAGCGGGGTGGAGCACCGATCTGACGGGGCTTACCGAGTCCGAAGCTCAAGCACTCTTTCTGGCGGGTTTGCCGGGACCGGCGACAGAGCTCGGACTGGACTCGATGGCAACGTCCGCCCGCCTAAAAGTCATTGCGAGCCTGCCCGCCGAATCACGCGAGCAAGCGGATCGTGTGGCCAGCCGTCTGCACGTCGACATGGTGGACTGGTACCGTGCGCAAGAAACCCCGGTCTTCCTCAGAGAAGCCGCCGACGCGGTGTGGGGCGCCTATCGCATCGAGGTCGCTTATGAAAGCTGGCGCGGGTTATCGCACCGCGAACTCGAGCCGCTGGGGTTGGTGCTAAAAGGGGGCGCCTGGTATTTGGTCGCAAGCGTCGTGGGTAAGCCGGACCCCTCGACATTCCGCCTAGCGAACATCCATGAGTTCAAGCCCACTCACCGTCGCTTCAAGCGCCCTTTGCGTTTCGACCTAGCCAAGCATTGGCATGCCGCGATGGCGAAGTACGAGTCCGAACTCTATCGGCTCAGCGCGCATATCGCGGTTTCGCCGCGCGGCGAGAGTTGGTTGATCAACTCACGCATTAAAACCATGCCGGTTGCAAACGATAGCGCCGCCGGGGAGGCACCCCAAGGTTGGAAGGAATTTCTCATGCCGATCGAATCGATCGAGCAGGGCGTTCGAAAGCTGCTGGCATTCGGCACGCATGTGAAAATCATCGGGCCGCAATCGCTCAAGGACCACATGATCGAGGAGCTATCGCAATTGCGGGCGCTCTACGGACAGCCCTGATTTCGACCGTCGCTCCGCTTTCAATGCAGCGCTTGTTCATCGGCCCGCAACGTAAGGACGCGCACGCCGTTTCGCGTCACGGCGACGGTGTGCTCGAATTGCGCGGAAAGCCGGCCATCGCGCGTGACGACGGTCCAGCCGTCGGCTTCGGTCCGCACGGCATGGCGCCCTTGGTTGATCATCGGTTCGATGGTGAAGACCATCCCTTCGCGCAACGTCAAACCCGTTCGCGGCCTTCCCCAATGCAGTACTTCGGGCGGCTCGTGCATTTCGCGCCCGATGCCGTGACCGCAGTACTCCCTAACCACCGAGTAACCGTTTCGGCGAGCGTGCCGTTCGATGGCATATCCCACATCGCCGAGCGTGGCGCCAGGGCGAACGGCTTTGATGCCCTTCCACATGGCTTCATAGGTCACTTGAACAAGCTGCTTCGCCAGCGGTGAAACCTCGCCCACGAGATAGGTCTTGCTGGAATCGGCGATATAGCCGCCCTTCTCGAGCGTGATATCGAAATTGACGATGTCGCCGCTTTGCAAGATCTCCGTTGCCGAGGGCACGCCATGGCAGACGACGTTGTTGCGCGAAGCGTTCAGTGCATACGCGTACCCGTACTGCCCTTTGCTGGCGGGGCGCGCATTCAACTCATTCACGATCAAACGATCGACGAGGTCGTTGACTTCCATCGTCGACATACCGATCAAATTCAATCGATCCAAATGACCGAACACGTCTGCCAGCAAGCGGCCCGAGTGCGCCATCAATTCGATTTCTTCAGGCCGCTTGGTCATGAGCACGTTACCTTGACGGCTTGCGTCGCCACACCCGCGGCTCGCAACTCGTTGGCCACGATCTCATTGAAGCTTTGCGTGGGATTCATTTCGCACAGCATGCCGATCTTGATCCAAAACGCCGCTTGCGCGTTGATCGACCGGCACGACACCGCGCTTGCCTTGCGGATTTGATCGTGCAGATCGTCGTCGATGTTCACTATGCCCATACGAGCCTCATATACGAAACGTATATGAATCATATAGTGCGAGCTGGAGGAAATGCAATACGTGGGCGCGGGACGGGTTGGCAGAATGGTCCGCCGGCATCGCGATTGTGAACGAATCTGCAACGATGATTTATCAAACTAGGCGTTAACCCTAGAGGCGAGAATCACTACACTTCAGTCATCGGTTCAGCAACGAACACGATGCAACTAGCAAGTACGACAAACAAATCTTGGAGGTAGTAATCATGAAATCGCTCATTCAATCCGTCGTTATCGCCGCCGCTCTTGTCGCTCCCGTGGCTGTTTTCGCTCAATCGAACGCACCGCTGACGCGCGCTCAGGTCAAGGCCGAACTGATTCAATTTCAACAAGCCGGCGGCCGCGTGAACTTCAGCAACGACCCGTACTACCCGGCCGACGCTCAAATGGCGCAAGCTCGCGTTAATGCGCAAAACGGCAACAATCAAGGCGTGGGCGGTGTGCAAGCCGGATCGTCGGCTTCGGGCGCAGCGGCAAAAGCCGATGGCGTGAAGCCGCTGTTCTTCGGCATCTAAGTGGGTAGCCGTTGATGTCGCTCGGCAGCGCCTCGGTTGGCGCACCGAGCGACGGCAAATGGATTTACATGCCGGCGGGGTTCGAATCCGTCGCAAAGCTTTCGGTCAGCCAGTCACGCATCAATCGATACGAACGCGCCGCGACCTTCGCGTCGTAACGACAATTCCCGGTTTTGGCTGTCGCCTCGGTCTCGGTGAAGCAGTGGACCGCGTGCCCTATCTCGACGAACTGCCAATCGGCGGCGTCTTGTTCCATGCTCTTCGTAAAGTCGGGGACTTGCCCGATCGTAAACGTATCCGCCGACCCGTTCATCGCGAGCACTCTCGCTTTGATTTTTGCGGTCAGCGCGGGGTTATCGGTACTCAAATCGCCATGAAAGGCAACGACGGCTTTCACGTCGGACCCCGTGCGCGCTAAATCGAGCACCGCGGCGCCGCCGAAACAAAAGCCGATTGCCCCTAGTCGCGATAGATCGATAGGTGCCTCTCCGGCCTGTGCCTTCAGTTGCTCGAACGCCTTGACCATTCGCGCGCGCATCAAGCCGCGATCGTGATAAAGCGGTGCGACTGCCGTCCGCGCGTCGTCGTCACCTTTCGGACGCACGCCATCGCCGTACATATCGGTCAGCAAAATGACGTAGTCTTTGCCGGCGATCATTTCGGCTTTCTTGATGGCGATATCATTGACGCCATACCAGTTCGGTACCATCACAAGCCCGGGCCGCTTGGCCGTCACGGCATCGTCATAGACCAGCACGCTTTTGAACGTCGTACCGTCGAGTTTCCAAGCGACGGGCTTGGCAACCATCTTCGCCCAGACGGGCGATGCCACGAAAATACCGAGCACGATTAAGGCGACACGCATGAATCGCATGGCAATGTTCTCTCATGGGTTGGAACGCAGGTTCGTAGTCGAAATCGGTGCACGGGCCGCGCGAGCGGGCCGTTGGCTAAGCCAAATGCTGCCGACGACGAACACGATACCGGCGATTTGAATTCGAGTCAGCGTCTGATTCAAGAACACCCATCCCAGCACCGCCGCCGTTAGCGGACTTAAGAAGAGCAGCGGCGAGACGACGGCCGATTCGAGCCGAGCAACACCGCGAAACCAAAGCACGTAAGTCAGCGCCGCGCCGATCAAAGCGAGCCATGCAAGCCCGCCTAAATTGATCAACGTGGGCGCGGGCATCGGCGGCGCAAACAACAGCACCGCCGGAATCAAAAGAATGCCCCCAGCCGTCAATTGCCATGCCGTAAACGCGAGGAGCGAGACGGACGGTTGCCACTTTCGCGCCAAGACGTTTCCGACTGCCATCGACGCGGCCCCGGCGAGCCCCGCCGCCACACCGATCGGATCGAGTGCGGCACGCGGCGTCAGCACCAGCAACGCCACGCCTGCGATGCCGATCAAGACGGCGACGATCGACGCTCGCCGGATCGGACTCGACAGCAACACCTTCGCTAGGAAGACGGCGAAGAGCGGCTGCACCGCCGCTACCGTCCCTGCGACGCCGCCGGGCAATCGATACGCGGCCACGAACAACATACTCAAAAAGATCGAGATATTGAGCGCGCCGAGAATGAAAACGCGAAGCCAAAGCATGCCGCCCGCAGGCAACTGACGCACGATCGCAAGCAGCAGCAATCCGGCCGGCAGTGCGCGGAGCATCGCCACGATCATCGGCGAGAAGTTCGGCAAAAATTGAGTCGTCACGATATACGTGCTGCCCCAGACGACCGGGGCCACGGCGGTCAACAGCACGTCGCCGGCATGGGCTTTCATACGATACTCAACACTTCCGAGAGCGCTCGGCGCGGCTTTTGCGGCCAGTTGCCCGGTGCGGCCCGGCCGACAGCGACGAGCATAACGGGGACTTCGTCGTGGGCAAGCCCAAACTCATTCGCTACGCCCTCGGCGTCGAATCCACTCATCGGGCCCGAGGCGAAACCAAGTGCTTGCGCCGCATAAATGAGCGTTGCCGCGCCCAAGCTCGCGGAACGGATGGCCTCATCGCGCGCGGATTGCGGGTCTGCATATTTGGCCTGTGCGCCTTCTTGCCAAGCCGACGACATCTCCGGCCGCATATGTCCCGCTTCTACGAAAAGCCGTAGCCGCTCGACGATGCCCTCCGAGTGGGGAAGCACACCGCAGACAATGAAGGTGACGGCGGCGTTCGATACCTTTGCTTGACCGAACGATAACGCGCGCAACTTCTCTTTGGCCGCAAGCTCGCGGACGGCGATAAAACGCCAATTCTGTAGGTTGTATGCCGTGGGTGCCCGGGTTGCGAGACGCACTAACGCTTCGATTTCAGCGTCGCCCAATTGATGCGAGGCGTCGAATAAGTTGGTGGAAATGCGTTGCTCGATCAAAGCGATCGCAGGGTTGATCATGGTGCGGTCCAGACGAAGAAAGAGAATGCGTCCAGCATACTTAATTGACCGACAGATGATAATGTTCGCCCAAGAACAACATCTTCAACCACAGGTGAAGGATCGATGGATCGCTATACCGCCTTGCAAGTCTTTCGTCATGTGGCGGAACTCAATAGCTTTGCCGAGGCGGGGCGTCGGCTCGGGCTATCGGCGGCCGCGATCAGCAAGAATGTCGCCGAACTCGAGACGTTTATCGGGGCGCGTTTGATCAATCGCACCACGCGGCGAATGGCGCTGACCGAAGAAGGCCGAATCTATTTGGAGCATGTGACACGCGGGCTCGATGCACTCGCCGAAGCCGATCATGCTTTATCCCCGATCAAGGCGACGCCGAGCGGTACGCTGCGGGTGAGCGCACCGATGACCGTGACGTTGACACGGCTATCGGCGGCCATTCCCGCATTCTTATCGCGGCACCCCGATCTGAAACTCGATTTGCATCTCGACGACAGGCGGGTCGATCTTGTCAAGGAGGGCTTCGACCTCGCGATTCGCGGGAGCGATGGCCTCGAAGACTCCAGCTTGATCGCCAGAGCACTGACCGTCATGCCGCACGTGATCTGCGCGTCGCCGGACTATTTCAGGGTGCATGGCAAACCGAGGACACCCGCCGATCTGAAGACGCACAACTGCATTCGATTCAGCCTTTCCGGACATGCCGACGTCTGGGAATTCAAACAGGGTGACCGCACCGAACGCATTGCGATCGATGCGCGATATTCAGTGGGATCGAGTCTCGCCATCCGCGACGCGTTGCGCGCCGGCTTCGGCTTGAGCCTCATTCCTTACCCCTACGTCGAAGACGATTTGAAGGAAGGACGGCTGCAATCCGCCTTGGACGATTGGCGTACCGTGCAAACCACGCTTTACGCGATTTATCCGTCGCGACAGCACGTCACGCCGAAACTTCGTGCGTTCGTTGCGTTCTTGGTCGAGGAATTCAGTCGCTGAACGCCACCCGAATTACGCGGATAACTCGGATAACGCCGCACGCAGTGCGACTTCCGCGCTGTGCAGCGGACGCTGCGGCGCGCGGACGAGATCGGCGGCCGGACCCATCCATGGATGGGCGAAAGCGACCACCGCGGCGCCTGCCTCATAGGCTTCGTCGGCGGCGCGGGCGATAGCCGCGAAACATGCGGGTAGATCGGCGCCGCCGTACAGCGCCCAGATATCGGCAACGTGTATCACGTCCACCGATGTGCCTGCCTCGCTCACATGGGCCTCGAACAACCGCCGGTTCGGCTCGACGGTGGATTCGAGCGCACAGAGCACGACGATCTTTCCGTCCGCTTTTCCAGCCGCGACAGCCAACGCCTTATCGGCTCTAATGACGGGGATAGCCTTGCCTTCGATCTCATCGACGATCGGCGAAAGCGTTGCGCAGGTCACGATGACGGCGTCCGACTCCGCCGCGAGATCGACGATGCAACGCTTCGTGCGAGCCTTCATGTCCGGCGAGAACGTCCCCGCTTGCTGAACGGCCTCGCGCAAGTCGGCCCGGACCTCATGGCGTATGGCGCCCACGTTCAAAGCCGTCGCCGCATCGTCAAAAACGCGGCGGTTGCCGTCTATGGTGTGCAAAAGCGAAATGCGCATGGTCCTTTTCCTTGTCGGATCCGGCTCAAACGCCGCCGGTCATCGTCGATTCGAAAGCATTGTTCCGATGCCGCGGTCGTTTAACAAGGCAACCATCGTTACCGGTATCGCCGGTACCAGCCAACGCTTTCACATCGTCGACTCCGCCGGCTAGGGCTGAATAACGGTCATCCTATAGGGGCCCGGATTCGCCGCCGCATGGACGACGGCTTCATTGGCATCGTCGAGAGCGAAGGTCGCGATGTCGATGTGATCGAGCCCGAGCAAGCCGGAACGAATGAGCGCAGCCATTCGGGGGACGGCTTCGGGAGAACACATCCACTTGCCGCGCACCGTGATGTCGTTGCGCATGATCCATGGATAGGGCAAATCGAGACCGGCGCCACCGAGCATCCCCACCCCACCCATCAAGACGACACGTCCGTTCTGGCGCACCGTCATCAACGCGGCGCGCACCGCCGTGGTCGGCGCCGAAGGCGGCAATAAATCGATCACGCAATCGATCGGGCCAGGGGCAGCCTCGCGCATGCGTTCACGGTCCTCCTCCTCGTTCCCAGAGAGCCTGATCGTTCGCACACGCTCGCCAAATCGGCGCTGCAAATCGCCGAGCACCTGTTCGTTACGTCCAGGGGCGACGACACAACCCGCTCCCATGGCAAGCGCCACCGCAACGCAAGCGCTGCCGAAGTTACCCGTGGCGCCGCTCACCAGCAACGTTTCGCCGGCCTGAAAGGATGCCGCCAGTAGCCCGCCGTACGGCACCAACATGACCGTCAGCGCGCACCAACGCGCCGCCTGCTCCGGGTCGATATCGCCGATGCGAATGGCGTTTTCGGTCGGTACGCGTACCTGCTCCGCGAACGGGCCGTCGTGATAGTAGCGATGCAAGCGCAAGCCGCCCTCGCCGCGCGAACTCCATCCTTGCAACGTGATATCGGGCGTCAACGCATCGTCGCGCGATCGGACGGTCGGATCGCAAAACACCCAATCGCCTGCCTTGAGGTGTGTCGCATCGGGCCCGCTCGCCTTGACGCGTCCGATGGCGCCGCATCCCGGCACGATCGGCAATTCGATGGGGTAGCGGCGTTCGCCGCTGAAGACCTCGTTCGCATAGGGCAGTACCGGCGCGGCGACCACCTGCACGATGACTTCTCCGGTGCCCAGCTCGGGGGCCGGGATAGACTCGATCGCGAGGGGCTGGCCCAGGGACTTTAGTACGGCTGCTTTCATCGTCTGCTCCATCGATAGTGGATGAACGAGACCATTTTGGCAGCCGTACGATTTGTATCCAGGCCTGGTACTATCCTAGGATTATCGAATACCCCCGTATGAGATCGCGCATGGTGCAGTCGAGGCGCAGTGAGTTTGGCGAGTTTCTACGCTCGCGCAGGGAAAAGCTTGTGCCCGATGCACGCATGCTCAAAACGGGCCGTCGCCGCCGCACACCGGGTTTGCGGCGCGAAGAAGTCGCCGAATTGGCGGGTATCGGCGTGGATTGGTATGTCCGACTCGAGCAGGGGCGAACGGTCAGCCCCTCCGAGGCCACGCTCGATGCCCTCGCTCACGCGCTGAGGCTGAACAAGGCGGAAGCCGCGCATCTGCGCACGCTCGCCCGCGGCGACGATCAGCGCGCGTTCACGCCTGAAAGCGTGCCGCCGGCCATCGAACGCATGGTGTCGCGCCTCTCGTTGCCGGCCTATATCACGGGGCGGCGTTGGGACATCCTAGCCTGGAATCGGGCAGCGCAAGATCTATTTGGATTCGGTCGCGTAGCGCCGGCAAATCGCAATGTGCTTATCTTCATGTTCATCGAACCGAACGCGCAGCAACTGTTCGGATCGACCTGGGCCGACGAAGCGCGCCGGATGATCGCGCTCTTTCGAGCGACACACGATGTTCATGCGAACGACCCCGCATTCGTCGCATTGGTGGAGCAATTGCGGGAGGCTAGCCCGCAGTTCGCGAAGTGGTGGAAAGCGCACGACGTTCGCGGGCCCGGCTCGGGGCACAAGATGCTCGTCCATCCGAAGCGGGGCGCGCAACGCTATGAGTACGCGACGTTTCAAGCCAACGACGATCCGGCCTTGAAGCTGGCGATTTATACGCCGGTGTGATCGGAGCCGCGCGGCTTCTTGATATCGCGCATCGCCCCGTTAGAACGCACAGTCTGCCGTCGCGACAAGCGTCACAAACGCCCCGCTCAACGTCCTATTGTGGTGCTCGATGATCGCTCTTGCGGGCAGCACAGGCGTATCCATGCAAGTGTGCGCATCGGCGACCAATACGGGGCGCAAGCCTAAATCCGCAGCCGCCCGGCAGGTCGTATCGACGCAATACTCCGTCTTCATGCCGGCCACTACCAATTCATCGATCGCCGCCCCTTTGAGCCAATCGGCGAGGCCGGTGCCGGCAAAAGCGTTGGGGCGAGTCTTATCGAAAATCCGGTCCCTGTTCGGATCGAGCGCCATATCGGGCAACAACTGCGTCAGCGGGCTGCCGGGTTCGATCGGCGAACCCACAGGGCCGGTATGGCGCACCGCGAAAATCGGCGCTTGGGCTTTGCGGGCGTTAGCGATCAACTGTTTGACGTTCGCGAGGATTCGCTCCTGCTCGTACGGCTTGTCGGGGCCGTTGAATAGGCCCTCCTGCATATCGACGATCAACAGGGCGCGGCTTTTGAGGCGAGCAGATTGCACGACGTTTCTCCTTTGATGCCAGCCACGCACGGGAGAAACATCAAGGCCCCGTCCATTGCTGGCGGGGCCTTGAGATGAATACGATAGATCAGCGCACGTACCAGCCTCACGGCCCGCCATAGGCGGTCGTGGTGGTTGTCGTAGTCGTGAGCGTAAGCGAGTTCATGTCGTGCATCATGCTATAGCATTCCGGGCAGCGTCAATACCCGAACTTGTGCGCCCCCTTCGAAACTTTATGCAACGGCGCGCGCCGCATTTCTCCCGCGCAACCACTCCAACGCCAGCAGCAATCCCGTCGAAAACAGAATCAGGATCGTAGCGAGCGCGGCGATCGTCGGCGTAATGTTTTCTCGAATGCCCGTGAACATCTGGCGCGGCAGCGTCGTTTGATTGGCCCCCGCGAGAAACAGCGTGACGACCACTTCGTCGAACGAAGTCGCAAACGCGAACAGCGCACCCGAAATCACGCCCGGCGCGATGACCGGCAACGTGATGCGGAAGAACGTGCGGCTTGGATTCGCCCCAAGCGAGAGGCTCGCGCGAACGAGATTGCCGTCGAATCCTTGCAGCGTGGCGCCGACGGTCGTGACGACGAACGGCACGCCCAGCGCCGCATGCGCCATGATGAGGCCGATATAGGTATTGGCAAGACCGAGCGGCGCGAAGAACAAATACATGCCCACGCCTACGACGATGACCGGCACGATCATCGGCGAAATCAATATCGCCATGAGGATCGCCTTGCCGCGGAAGTTCGCTTTGGCAAGCCCCAGTGCCGCGAGCGTGCCGAGGACCGTGGCGACGATCGTCGCCGACGGAGCCACGATAAAGCTGTTCTTCGCCGCCATGCGCCACGCATCGGACGTGACGAGATGCTCATACCAGCGCAACGACCAACTGGGAATGGGGTACACGAGGAACGTGCTCGACGAAAACGACAGCGGCACGATCGCCAGCACGGGCAAGATCAAATACAACAGCGTCAGCACGGCGGCGCCGCGCAACAAGAAATACCACGCGCGTTCGACGAGCGACGTATGCGGCGCGAACAGCGGTTTAGAAAGTTTCATCGTCGGCTCCGGCTCGATTGCCCCGAAGGGCATCGCGGGTCTATCTAATCGAATGGTCGAAAACGCTAAGGCGGTCGCGGCGCTATAGGGTCGGCTGAGCTTTCGTGAAGCGGCCGTACACGACATACAGCACGAGCGTCGCCGCCAACAGCAGCCCACCGAGCGCGCAGGCCATACCCCAGTTGATCGTCACGTTCGTAAAGTACGCGACGTAGTAGCTCACCATTTGATCGTTCGGTCCACCCAACAACGCCGGCGTGATGTAGTAGCCGATCGCGAGGATGAACACGAGCAGCGCGCCGGCACCGATACCCGGATAGGTCTGCGGCACATAGACACGCCAAAATGCCGCGAACGGATGGCTGCCGAGCGAAATCGCCGCGCGTTGATACGTCGCCGGAATCGACTTCATCACGCTATACAGCGGCAAGATCATGAACGGCAGCAAAATATGCGTCATCGAGATATAGACGCCGGTACGATTGAACAGCAACTCAAGCGGCGCACGGATCACGTGAAGGTCGATCAAGGTCCGGTTGACGAGCCCTTCGGTCTGCAAGATCACGATCCATGCGGCCACGCGCACGAGAATCGACGTCCAAAACGGAATCAACACGAGAATCATCACGAGATTCGCGCGGCGCTCGCTCAGCGTCGAAATCCAATAAGCGAGCGGGTAACCGAGCAGCAACGCCGCCAGCGTAACCACTGCACCGATCACGAACGTCCGGCTAAACACATTCAAGTAGATGCGTTGATCGGGATCGGTCTTTTCGATGTGGCCGAACGCGTCTTCGCGATGATCGAGCGACGCAAGGAGATAGAACGGCGAATAGCGTGAACCGTTTTTCGCGATCGCTCGCCAATAGCGTACTTCGCCCCAGCGCGCATCTAGATCGATCAGCTTCGCACGCAGTTGGTCGGCCGTTAGTTTGAGCGGGTGGTTATCGTCGTCGGTGAACGGCAGTGCGTTCGCGGTCTTCGATACGAGCGAGTGAAAGCCCGGAATCTCCACGTTCAGCCGCCGCTCCAAGCTGCCCATGATTTGACCGTCTTGCGTCGAAGCCAAATCGGTTGCGAGCGCGGCGTATGCCGCAACCGGCGGCGCGCTCGTGCGATCCCAATGGCGCAATACGACCGCGGTTTTCGGTAGCGCGTCGGCCACTTCGGGGTTTTGTACGGCGCGTGTCAACAACGCCGCGATCGGCACGACGAAAATCAACAACAGAAAAATCGCAAGCGGTGCAATCAAGAGCAGCGCCGTCAGTCGCTTGCGCGCCTGCGCCGCTTTCAACTCGCGCTTCAAAGTCGCGGTTGATGCGTTGCTCGGCTCGCCCGGAATCGTCATCGTTTGCACGCTCATCTCCTGCATTGCCCCTTGCCTCTTGCTTTGTCCTTCTCGCGATGCGCCGCTCGGTTCTCAGACCGAGCGGCGCCGCGTGCTGTTGCTCGGCAATACCGGCTATCGCGCCGGCGTTGCCGCTACTGCCTAGGTACCGATCGGTGTTACTTCGACGCCCACGACGCGAAGCGCTGCTCGAGTTCGTCGCCGTAATCCGTCCAGAACGCTGCGTCTTGCAAGACGGCGTTCTTGCCGTTAGCCGGCGAATTCGGCAAGTTCGAGAGCGTCTTGCCATCGAGCGACTTGATCGCATCGCGGTTCGCGGGGCCATAGGCGATGTGCTGCGCGTACAGCTGCTGCGGCTTGGACGAGACCGAATAGGCGATGAACTGCTCGGCCAGCGCCTTGTTCGGCGAACCCTTCGGAATGACCCAGTAGTCGAGGTCATAGATGCTGCCGTTCCAAACGACCTTCAGGTTCTTGCCTTCGCGTTGCGCCGCATCGATGCGGCCATTGAACGCGGACGACATCACCACGTCGCCGGCCACGAGGAATTGCGGCGGCTGAGCGCCCGCTTCCCACCACTGGATATTCGGCTTCAGTTCGTCGAGCTTCTTGAATGCGCGATCCTGGCCGGCTTTCGTCGCGAGGACCTTGTAGACGTCCTTCGGGGCGACGCCGTCCGCCATCAAAGCGAATTCGAGGTTGCCGCGAGCGCCCTTGCGCAATGCGCGCTTGCCCGGGAATTTCTTGACGTCCCAGAAATCGACCCAGCCCGTCGGCGCCGTCTTCAGCTTATCGGCGTTATAGGCAATGGCGGTCGACCAGACGAAAAAGCCCACGCCGCACGTGCTCGGCGACTCGGGAATCAATTCCGACTTCTTGGCGATCTTCGACCAGTCGAGCTTTTCATAGAGGCCTTCGTCGCAGCCGCGGCCGAGGTCGCCCGATTCGACTTCGACGACGTCCCAATTCACGTGCTTGGCTTCCACCATCGCCTTGATCTTGGCCGTTTCGCCGTTGTATTCGACGGCCGTGACCTTATCGCCCGTCTTTTGTTCGAACGGCTGATAGTAGGCAACCTTCTGCGCATCGGCGTTCGCGCCGCCGAAGTTCACGACAGTCAATTCCGCGGCCGACGCGCCGGCCGCCCCGAGCATCGTCAATGCGCAAGCGCCGGCAAGCAGCGCACTCGTGCGGCGCATCGTGATGGTTTTCGTCTTCATCTAGGCTCTCCTCTACGTGGATCTTCGTGGGTCTTGCGGGGGCTAACAGGGCTGGTGTTTCGATGCGCTTTTGCGCGCGCGCTCAAGCGAACACGCGCAAATGTTCGGGTGCGAACTCCAATGCGACGGGCGCACCGGGCACGTAGGTTTCGAGCGCTTCCGTGCCGAGCGGGACTTTGACGAAGCATTCGTCCTGTTCAGGCACCGCGCACCGCATGCGCACGTGATCGCCGAAATAAATGAGTCCGCGCACCTCGCTGGAAAGCGCGTTGCCACGTTGTTGATCGCGCGCCTCGGTCGCCAGACGCAAGCGTTCGGGGCGAATGCAGGCCACGGCGGGCGTACCCGCCCTCGCACCGGCCACATTGCGGCCCACGACATGCGTGCCGTCGCTCAGACGCAAGCGGCAATACTCGCCGTCCACGTCGGAGATCGTGCCGCGCAGACGATTGCTGTCGCCGATGAAGTTCGCGACGAATTCATTGCAAGGGGTTTCGTAGAGGCGATCTACCGTATCGAGTTGCTGCACGATGCCTTTGTCGAACACGGCGACACGATCGGACATCGTCAGCGCCTCGCCTTGATCGTGCGTGACATAGACGAACGTCACGCCGAGCTTTTCGTGCAAGGCCTTCAGTTCGTATTGCATGTGCTCGCGCAATTGCTTGTCGAGTGCGCCGAGCGGTTCGTCCATCAGCACCAGCTTCGGCTCGAATACCAAGGCGCGCGCAAGCGCGATCCGCTGTTGCTGGCCGCCGGAAAGTTGCGACGGATAGCGTTTGGCGAAACCGTCCATTCGCACCATCTTCAGCGCTTCGGCGACGCGGTGAGCCCGCTCGGCGCCGGCCATCTTGCGTACCGTCAGCGGATAAGCGACGTTCTGCTCCACCGTCATGTGGGGAAACAGCGCGTAGTTTTGAAACACCATGCCGATGTTGCGCTTATGCGGCGGCACGGTATTGAGTAGTTGCCCATCGAGGCGAATCTCTCCCCCGGTGGGGAATTCGAAACCCGCCAGCATCATCAGACAAGTCGTTTTGCCCGAGCCGGACGGCCCCAGCAACGTCAAAAACTCGCCCTGATAAATGTCGAGGTCGAGCGATTTGACGACGAGCGTTTCCCCGTCATACGTCTTTCGCACGCCGCGAAAGCTCACGATCACCTGATCCGTCTTCATCGTCCGTTGTCTCCGTTACGGCCTTATCGGCACTTCAGCATTCGCCGAGGCCCCTGCGGCGCTTGGTCGCAAGCATCGCTCGCGCTCGGCGCAATGACTTCAGCACTTACATATCGCGCCTGACTCCGCGCTGCGGTGGTTTGGATTGGCTCCATCGAAGATAGCGCTCCGCGCCGCAGTTGCAATCCAATATAATCGGTCACGGTTCCACGCAACGGAACCATTTCATTATTCCGAAGGGAACCACTTTGGATACGATCATTCTGTCGGACTGGCTCGCGGCCAGGCTCGAACGAGGCGCGCAAGAGCCCATGTACCGCCAAGTGTTGCGTCTCGTGCAGCACGCCATCTTGACGGGGCAACTCGCCCCCGGCACGAAGCTGCCCAGTTCGCGGATGCTGGCCGACGATCTCGAGATCGCTCGCAACACCGTTCTGCGCGTATATGACCAACTGACGGCCGAAGGTTACGTGCTCTCGACCACAGGCAGCGGCACTTATGTGGCCGATACGCGCCCCGACGCAAGCGCGGTTCGGCCTCGTTCGCCGCTACGTCCGGCCGAGGCGAGCGTGCCGCGCGAAGCGCTCGCGCAGCAAAGTCTTTCCGGGCGGGGCCGGCGCCTGATCGGACGGGCGGGCGTGGCGCCCAAGCAATGGGGCGCTTTCATGCCGGGCGTGCCCGACGTGACCGAATTCCCTGCGCGCACGTGGAGCCGCTTGCAAGCACGGCTGTGGAAAGAGGCGAACCCCGACCTGTTGACCTACGCACCGGGCAGCGGCTATCGGCCGCTTAGGCGGGCGCTCTCCGATTACTTGCGGGTAGCGCGTTCGGTCAAGTGCTCGCCCGATCAGATCATCATCACGACGGGCATTCATCAGTCGATGGATCTCGCCGTGCGGTTGCTGACCGACGTCGGCGATCGGGCCTGGGTGGAGGAGCCTTGCTACTGGGGCGCCCGCAGCGTCTTGCAAGCGGCGGGGCTCGAGCTCGAGCCGATGCCCGTGGACAACGAAGGGCTGAACCCGCGCGGCCCCGCCCTCTCCGCGCCGCCGCGCATTGCGGTCGTCACGCCGTCGCATCAATACCCGCTTGGGATGGTGATGAGTTTGGCCCGCCGCCGGACCCTGCTCGAATACGCGCGCCAGCATGGCGTTTGGATCGTAGAGGACGACTACGACAGCGAATTCCGTTACGGCAGCCGGCCGATCGCTTCGTTGCAAGGGCTCGACGAAGCGGGACGGGTCATCTACGTCGGCAGTTTGGGGAAGATTTTGTATCCCGGCTTGCGCATCGGGTACATGGTCGCGCCCGAGCATTTGGTGGATACGTTCCGCACGGGCGTGGCCGAACTCTATCGCGAAGGCCAACTCATGCATCAAGCGGTGCTCGCCGAGTTCATCATGGACGGGTATTTGACCTCGCACGTACGCCGTATGCGAGCGTTGTACGGCGAGCGTCGACAGATTCTCATCGACGCGATCACCTCGCGCTTCGGCGACGCGCTACCGGTCATGGGCGACGAAGCCGGGCTGCACTTCGTGCTCGGCCTGCCCGACGGCACCGACGATCGCGCCATCACGGCCGCGGCGTTTGAAGCAGGCGTCATCGTGCGGCCGCTGTCGACCTACTACAGCCATGAGGACGCGGCAAAATCGGGGCTGTTGCTCGGCTATGCTTGCGTGCAGCACGAACGGATCGCGCCGGCGTTCGATGCGCTCGCGCGTGTCATCGAGCCGCGTCTGATTTCCGGTGTGGCCCGCGTCGCGTGACGGGCTTCGCTCGAGCGGTACTGCATCGAGGGCCCTCAAGACTCTCGCAGGGGATGCCGTTACACTCGCGTATCCGAGCCGACCGTCAATTGGTTCAACGACGCCGCTTCCTTCCAAAAACGATCAAAAGAAAACGAAACTGAAAATGAAAAAGACAGCGTGCATCATCGGATTGTTGATTGCCGGCGGCTTCGCCGGCGCAAGCGCCCAAGCCGCGCCGGTATCCGCCAGCCAATGTCCCATCGAATTGCGGCACGGCGTACGCGAACCTGTCTGTGCATCGCAAGCGATTTCTCCCGCGACGGCGTCGTCCCCTGCACAAGCGCTTCCCGCCGCGGCCGTTCGCACAACTCCGGCGCCCGCGGCGACCGTAGTTTCCGCAGTACCTGCCGCCGTTGCCTCGGCTCCCGCGGCGGCGCCGCAAACGCAAGCGATCACGAAGGACGTCGGCGAAGATCAAGTCAATTGCAGAATACCGCGTCCGGAATATTCGGCCGAAGCGCAGCAGCGCCATCAGACCGGCAAGGTCGTCGTTCGCATTACCATTTGGCCGCCGCACGTCGTCAAGCAACTGACGCTGAACGAGTCGAGCGGCAATGCGTCGTTCGATGCGGCGGCGATGCGGGCGGCCGAAGGCACGGAGTGCGCGGACACCGTACAGCGCTTCCAGATCTTCCAAACCTTCGAGTTCGATCTATGGAAGGACGCCGGCGCACGGCCGGCCGAGAACGCAACGGCTCTCGCACAATAGCGACAACGCGCCCCCTATCGAATCGTTGCAATGATCCGCGCAACGCGAGTCAAGGGGGCGACCGAAGCCGAATCGAACCGGAAAAGACTCAGTACGTCGCGCTCAGCTTCGAAAACTGCAAGCTGCCGAACCCGGTGTCGTAGTCCCAACCCGCTGCCGGCTTATAGCCATAGTTGCCGTAGCCGTTGTTGGTAGCGGACGTGACGTCGTGCACGAGCGACTTGTTGCTCGACAGCTTTCTATACAGGCACGACGTAGGCAGGCCGATGATGTTGTTGTGCGCCGACTCGATGCGCGCGAACCCGCCGACGAAGATCGGCGACGATAGGCTCGTGCCGCCCACCTGCTGCCCCGCTTGTCCGTTGATGACGATCAGTGCACCGGTGCTCGATGCGGCATCGAACGCCACGTCCGGCAGCGCACGTTTCTTCAAAGAGGAACCGAGCACAGCCGTTTGCCAAGACGGCACCGCTTCGTAGGTGCTCACCCCGCCGCCCGTTGCCCAGATGCGGGCGGCATCGTCCGCCGGATAGCCGAACATGTCGAGGTCGGCGTAGGCCGCGCCCTCGTTCCATACCGTTTCACCGGCCCATGTCGTCGTATTCGTCGTCGAAAGCGTCGTGCCGCCGACCGCCACCACGTATGGCGAGCTAGCCGGCCACGACACGCTGTACTTCGACATGTTGATCGCCGTGGCGATTGCCGTGCCGCTGCCGTTGTAATGGCCGATGAACCCCGGCGCGCCTTGCGGCGAGTAAGACCACTGATAGACGCCGGCATCGCCCGATGCGATCGAAAAGATCTGCCCCTGCGCCGCCGCCTGCTTGAAAGCGGCGTCGTTGGCCTTGAGCGACCCATCCGCGTAAGCCGCCGCTTCGTCTTCGCCGAGGGAAACGTTGATGAGCTTCGCCTCGGCGCGCGTCGCGATCGTGTTGTAGGTCTGCGTCAACGTGGCATCGGTCAAGCCGCTGTCGCTGCTGTCGCCGTTGACGGCTGCATAGAACACCAGTTTTTTCACGCCGCCGGAAACGCCGATGATGTCCTGGCTGTCGAGGTCCCATTCCGCCGGGTCGCCGTCGTCGGCGAGCGTGCCTTGGCCGCCGGGCACCACGGCCGTGTTGACGGTCGGCAGGCCCGCGCTTTGCGTGAACTGCTTGAGGTCCGCGATCGTCTGCGTCATGTCTCCCCAGGTCACGATCCCGACCGTGGTTTTCGTCGCGGGCGGCAGACTGCTCGCGCCGTAGATATGCGCGAAATCGGTAGGCTGGTGGCCCACCTGCTGACCGGCCAATTCCGGTGCGGCACGATTTTGCTCGCCGATCAACGCGCTAGGAGGCAGCACACGGTGTATCAATCGATGCGGCACTTCTGCGTTTTGCAGGCCCAACACCGCCTCCACCACGCCGCCTAACTCGCTCGGCACTTGCGCGGGCGCGTCGTTGCCGTAGACCGATTTACCGCGATAGTTGAAGCGCTTGAGGGTCACGTTGAAAGCGCCGCGCGCATTTGCGACGTTGCCCTGTGCCGAAATCAGCTTGCTGTTCTCCGATACCGTGATGTTGCTGAAGCCGTTCGCTCGGAGGTGCGCCACCACGGCGTCGACTTGCGCGCGCGTTGGGGCGAAGCGCGCGTTGAATTCGTCGGGCGTCAGATACCGGCCGTAGTGCGCATTGCCCGGCTCGTTCTGCTCTTGCAAGAGTGCGTCGAGTCCCGCTTCGTCGCGGCCCTTGAGCACGACGACGAGATGCAGCGGTTGGCTCACTTCGAGCGGTGCGACGATCGTGTCAAGCAATGCCGGCGTACCGGAAACATTGAGCGCATAACCGCTCGACACTGCGACGCTGGAATCGGACTGTGCCCCAGCCGCGCGCTTCGCGCCCGGAAGCAAGAATGCGTTCGTGCCCGTAGGGACCCAAGACGTCGCCGCTTGCGCATTCGACGGCAACTGGGCGAGCGCAATCGCAAGAGGGAGCGCAGCTAGAGAAAAACGCTTGAAGATCGTGAAATCGGTTTTCTTATTCTTCGACATGAAAAACTCCGCGGTTCCTTTGGAAAGACCCGGCTGCATGGCTTATGGCCCTCGCTCCGGGATTCGACGGCATACGACGATGAATAATTAAATCCTTTCACGCGATTTATGGCGACATCGAGCCCTCCCGTTTTCATAGGGAATGAACGATCGGACTTCGTGCGAGCGGCCGTAGGCCCGCCGGGGTTGGGTCGCCTGTCCGGGTGAGCAAGAACCAGCCCATCGAAGGGCCTTTTCGTCGAGACTGACTGGTTAGTCAGGTGCGCGAACGCCATAAAATGATTTGTTCCGCGTGAACATAGCAGTCGAAAATCGACTCGTCAAACGGAATATGCCTCGATAAGCATCTGCAAATCCCATTGATAAGCATTCATTGAAAATAACGAATCGCAAATGAAAATACCGGTTTGTTTTTTATGCGGTATCGTCTTTCCGGCTGTACGGGGCGCCCTCGCCGGAGGGCGCTCTCCCCCATCGCTTCGGCTACCGCCCCGCCCCGTGATCGAGCGAAGCCGCACGCAGCGCTTGAGCTGGATCCGAGAACATCCGCTGCCTGAGCTGTGAGATTTGCGCATCGCGCTCCGTGGGCGACAGCCCCATGGCATCGATGCGGTCGCGCTGCGCCGAATAGTCGGCGTATTTCGCGCGCCAAGCATCGTCGCTTTGCTGCATCTTCACGATCCGTTCAGCGGCCTGCGGGCCAAACTCCTGCGTCGCTTTCGCGCGCAACTGATCGAGCGTCATCCCCTGCTGCTCGAGCTGGCCAACCGCATGAATTCGAGCCTGCGCGTCGCGACGCTTCTCGAGCGCGATTCGCTCCTCCGGTGGCAAGCTTTGTTCGAGTGCTTGCAAGCGCGCCTCTTTTTGCGCGTCGCTCAAGCTCGCATCGCGCAGCACGCGCCATCGCTCGATCATGTAGTGTGCGTGTCGCCCGTCGGCGCCGAAGAATGCTTCGCTCCAATCGTCGCCGAGCGTGCGCGCCGCAACCGATGCGCGTTCGTCGAGCGACGCTTGCATCGCATCGAGATCGCTCGTGCGCGCGGCGCCGTCGTCCGAGGGCGGCACCGCGATTTGTTGCAGGCGATTCATCGCACCGAGGTACGCCTGGTAGCGTTGCCATATATCGAGCGCTTCGCTCTGAGCGATCGTGCCGTCGAGTTGCGCTGCGATCTCCTTATGCACGAGCGCATCGAGCGCCTTTTGCGGCATCTCGTGTTGCGCGGTAAGGAAATAATCGAAGAACTCGCGGACACCGCGCGCTTTCAGCAGATGTCCTCGGGCGTCGAGCGGTAGCCTCGGCGGCATGGAGCCCGTCAGCGAAACAGGCAGCGAGGGCGCCGCCGGAACCGGTCCGGGACGCGCCGCTTGCGTGAACGAGGCAGCCCTCGCCGCGGGCACGACGCTCGCCGCGCTCGCGCTCGGCGCCCTGGCCGGCGCATCGAAATACCAGATCGCGGCCGCCGCGGCGACGCCGGCTAGGCCAAACAGCGCGAGCGTACCCGCGGTCTTCTTTGCATCGGCAGGGCGCATCATCGGTTACAGCCCCTGAACTTTCAGCCGGTTGGCATGCGCGCGAATCACCGCAAGCGGGTCTTCCGCATTTTGACCCAACACGCCCAGCACTTGATTGATTTCATCGACGTGATCCCAGTGGTAGCTCGTGCTCAGCACTTGACCGAACAGCGCGCTACACACCGATACGAGCCCATCGTTCGGACCGGAGTTGCGATTGATCATGATCGTGCCCGAACCGTATAGCGTCAGCGTGGACGGATCCTTGAGGTTGGCCGGATCGAGCGGGCCCGATACGCTCGTATCGCTCGCCCCTTGCAACCCGAGCGCCGACCACGTGGGCTGGATCGCGCTTCCGGCCCAAGAATAGAGGTAATGCACGTTGCCGCCCACCGTCTCGGTCGGCGCCCCTGTCTGGCACGAGCCCGGTGCGCCGAGGCCGGCGCTCGGTACCGCTTGGTTGTACTGAGCGGCTCCCGACGTGCTCAGCGCCGTTAGCGCGGCGATCGCATCCTGGTTCGTGTTGAAGTTGCTGCTAAAGAGCGTACCCAGGAGGTCGGCGAACTTCGCGATCAGCGGTTCAGCCAGACCCGTCGGGTCTTTCGCGAGCACGCTGACGATGTAATCCGCAAATTCCGATCCGCGATGCGGGGTGCCGATCGTCGTCACCGAGGCGACGAGATCGGGCGCCACCGCGGCGACGTATCGCACCGTGAGCCCGCCTTGGCTATGGCCGATCAGGTTCACCTTTTGCGCGCCCGTTGCGGCGAGGACTTGCTGAACGTAAGCCAGCAGTTGCTCGCCGCGCCCGTTCGCACCCAGATCGCTTTGGAAGCCCGATAGGTTCGCGACATAGACATTGGCGCCGTGCGCTTCAAGATCGGCTGCGATGCCGTACCAATAGTCGAGCACGTTTGCATAGCGATCGGTACCCGACAGCCCATGAACGAGCACGATCGGATATTGCGTCGCAGCGTAATCGTCGACTGCCGGTCCCGTATCGGCCATTGCCGCACTCGGTTCGACAAGCGAAAGAACTGCTGTGCAAGTGGTAAATGCCGCCAATGAAGCGCTGCCGAGCGTCAGCGCCGCCAAACTACTCATCACTTTCTTCTTAAGAGACCTGGCCATGCTATTTCCTCCGATTTCCATTCCAATGAAATGTCGACTGAAATTCATACGGCGTTTTAAACATCACCGCGATGGAACCCTTGCTGCACGCGCCACACGGCGCATTGGAGTGAAGCAGCAAATCGCGCCAAGGGTAAGGTAAATTCGAAAATTAGACAGGAATCACTAATCTGAATAAAGCATTAGGTACGACTATTTTTCATTTGCATTACAATAAAACGCATTAACATGAATTTTGATTTTTATCCATTGATTAAAGATTCGCATAATAATTTACTACCAATTCCTTTAGGACGATTTGCCGCTTTTTATCATTATTTGATTGAGCGAAGACAAAACAAAAAGGGCTGAGTCCCGTTCATACGGAACCCAGCCCTTGTACCGCTACGTCTTTACTTCCTCGCTCGGCGAGTCGTTCTTACGGCCTGCCTAGCGAGCCGATCGCCGATTCGATCAGACCGCGGTCGTGGCCTCGGCTTGAGACGACTCGGCGGTCAACCCCTTCGTCAGCTCAAGCGCCTGACGCTCGAACAAACGTCGATACAAACCGCGATCGAGGCGGATCAGCGTTTCGTGGCTGCCTTCCTCGACGATGCGGCCTTTGTCGAGCACGAGCAAGCGGTCGAGCGAGCGCACCGTGGAGAGCCGGTGAGCGACGACGAGCGTCGTCCGTCCTTCCATCAACCGTTCCATCGCTTGCTGAATCAACGCCTCGCTTTCGCTATCGAGGCTCGACGTGGCCTCGTCGAAAATCAGCACCGGGGCGTCGGCCAAAAATGCACGAGCAATCGCCACGCGCTGGCGCTCGCCCCCCGAGAGCTTTACGCCGCGCTCGCCCACGAGCGTGTCATAGCCGTTCGGCAGCGAGGCGATGAACTCGTGCGCGTTGGCAAGTTGCGCCGCGCGTTCGATTTCAACCTGCGAAGCGCCGGGCCGCGCATAGGCGATGTTCTCGGCCAGCGAGCGATGAAACAACAGCGGCTCTTGCTGGACGATCGCAATCTGCGAGCGAAGCGAGGCTTGCCGGACATCGGCGATGTTTTGCCCGTCGATCGTGATTCGGCCCTCCGAGACGTCGTACAAACGCTGGATCAGCTTGATGAACGTCGTCTTGCCCGAGCCCGAGTGGCCGATCAACCCCACGCGCTCGCCGGGCGCGATGCGTGCGGAAAAGTCCTCGTACAAGGGTTCGGCGTGCGCGTCATAGCGGAACGTCACGTGCTCGAAGCGGATTTCGCCGCACTCGACGACGAGCGAACCCGCCCCCGGCTTATCCTCGATACCGAGCGGCTGCCGCGTCAGCTGCGCCAGCTCCTCCATATCGTTGACCGACCGCTGCAATTGACGCACGAGCATCCCGACGTCGCGCAAATAGCCTTGCAAGACGAGAAACATCGTCAATGAGAATGCGAGGTCGCCCACGCCGGCCCGGCCTTCGAGCCACAACAAGAGCCCCACGCCGAGCATCGCGGCCTGCATGAACGCGAGCATGACGTTCTGCACGCTACCGTTGAACGTGCCGCGCACCCAAGCCCGGCGCGTCCGATGGTGCCACTTGCCGATCACGCGCGATAACCGCTGCTCCTCGCGCAACTCCGCGCCGAAAGCCTTGACGACGGGGTTGCACGTCACGGCGTCCGCGAGCGCGCCGCCCATGCGGGTATCCCACGCATTGCCGAGTCGCGCGGCCGGCGCGACGACGCGGATGGTCAGCGCAACCGTGGTGCCGATATAGAGCACCGCGCCCACGCCGACGACGGCACCCATGATCGGCCAGCGCATGCCGAGCAAGATCGTGGCGCCGATGAGCATGACGACCGACGGCAGCAGCCCGAGCAGCAGCGTGTCGTTAAGCATGTCGAGCGCCCACATGCCGCGCGTGATCTTGCGCACGGTGGAGCCGGCGAAGCTGTTGGCGTGCCAATCGGTCGACAGGCGCTGCACGCGATGAAACGCATCGGCCGCGATTTCGCTCATCATCCGCAACGTCAACGCAATGATCCCCGCGAACGTCAGATAGCGCAAAACGGCACTGCCGAGCGCGAGTGCGATCATTGCCGCGAACGATTCGAGCGCGTTGGCGAGTGCGCTCGATTTGGCGTGGCCCGCACTCGCCAGCGCGTCCACGAGATGCCCGGCGAATAACGGCGTCAGCACGTCGGCCAGGGCGGTCAACAGTGCGACGGCGACGATGCCGGCAATCCGCCAGCGCTGTCGCATCCAATGGGTAAAGGCGAAGCTGAAGACGTCCTTGAACGTCTGCCCGCCAAGGTCTATTTTTTTGCGAGTCATAGGCGCTCCACCCGGGGAGCATGCCGCGCCCCGAGCCTTTGAGATGAAAAAGAAAACGCTTCGCGACGCAGACGAAAAACGTCGGCGACGCCGCTACGCCGCTTGTCGCGGCGAATGAATTGAAAAGCTAGAGAGCCGTTTTGCGCGCCGGATGACTCCGGCTGAACGCGGCAACGATTAGCGCGCTGTCAGCGCCGCATGTCGCGCGAGAGAACACCTGCCACGTTTGGGACGGCTTTTAGCGTGGTGTTGGACATCGAACGCCTCCCTAAGTGGTTGAGTGGGTTGAGGAGATTGATACGACGATAGTGTATCAGCAATACTTGAAATCAGCGCTAACGCCTTTGCGTCGACGCGGCTTTTACGCCACGCGAACCGCCCATGTCCCTTACTGGGCACGGGCGGCAAAGACCGGGCGTCGATCTCACGCCGATGGCGTGAGATCGACGCGCGTGGAGGGACCGTTGTCTTTCATGCCTTCTATCCCGAAATGCGGCGCGACAACGTTCAGCCGGTTGGCATCGACCTTTTGGCTGAGATACTGCCGCACGTTCTGAGCGCGCTGTTCGGCCAGCGCGTGCAGGCTCGCATCGCTCACGGGCGCATGGAAAGCGAGCGCTCGCTTCATATCTTCGTCGGGCAATGTTTTCGTCATGCCTACGAAATTCCGTGGCTTTTTAAAATCGGCATCCTTATAGGCCTGCGTCAGATAGCGGTGGTATTCGTCCGGGCTGACCGTCACGGCGGAGGCATCGGCCACAGACGTTGCCTTGGCCTTTTCCCGCCTGACGAGATCGTCGACGTACGCGAGCCGCAGGCCCGGGATATCGACGTTTTCATCGGCACGGCCGCTTAGGTCGAGCTTCACGGCGGGCTTCTCGTTCAACAGCTTGACCAGCGTGTCGAGCTTCGCGCGCGACGAGTCGGTCAACGTGGCCGATCCCGGCGCGAACGAGATGTACTGCAAATGTTCCGCGCTCGAGGTGCCGTCCCCGCCTGCCCCCAGCGCGTTGGCCAGCAATGAGAACGGCGCGGTCACGGCGCGCTCGATCAAGTGCTTCACCGCGCTCCAAATCACGCTGCCCAAACTAAATTGAGGGTTCGACAACGATCCCGAAACCGGAATGTTGACGTCGATTTTCCCGTGCGAATCCTTGAGCAAAGCGATGGCGAGCCGTACGGGCAGGTGCGTTTCGGTGGCGTTCTCGACATGGTCGCCGAACGTCAACTGGTCGATGACGAGATGGTTCTGTGCCGTCAGCTGATCGTTTTGCAACTGGTAATGCAAATCGACGTTCAAACTTCCTTTCTCGATCGGATAGCCCGCGTATTTCAACGCATAAGGCGTCAGGTTCTTCAGCTCGACGTCGTGCGCGCTCGCCGTCAGATCGAGCGACGGTTTGGCCGCAAGCGGGTTCGCCGTCCCGCGAATCGCGATCGGGCCGTTGTCCGCCAAGCTCGCGCTGATGTCCACCGGCGCAGGCGTTGCGACCTCGGTACCGAATGCGCCGATCTTGCCCGTGATGTCGACGAGGTCCGCGGTGTAATTCGGTTTGACGAAATCGTCCGTGTAATTGACATGCCCCTGTTGCAGCACGACCTGGCCGATGTGCGCATGCAGCGGCATCGACGGCGTGTTCGGAGAATGCGTTTGCACTTGCACCGTGCTCGTCGAAGACTTCGGCTTGTCCGCCGTCTGATTCGAATTCGACGCTTCGCGCTGCTGGGTGAGAACGTCGTTTAGATTGAGCTTGCCTTGCGGATCGAGCAACACGCGCCCGAAAAAGCGCGCGAAGGTCACGCGCGCGATATCGAGATTCAGGCCGTGCGCGTCGTAGCGCGCGTTGATGCCGCCGATTCCCAGCGTGCCCCAACCGGCGAGCGGGGCCGCGTTCGTACGGTCGAGCAATCGCACGTCTACCAGCGCCGCGAAGCCGCGGTAGCTATACGACGGCGCGCCGCTCTTCGGTATCGCGGCCTTCACTTGGCCGCGCGCATTGAGTTCGGCACTCGCGATCTTCGCATTGATGCTGCCGCCGAAATACGGTTCGAACGGCGAGAGATCGAGCCGATTCGCCTCCACCGTCAACGCGGCATCCAGCGGACTCGGCACGACATTGCCGCCGACGTTCAGCGTGCCCTTTCCGTTCAGCGAAGCCTCGAGCTTGATCGCAAGCGGACGGCTCAGATCCTCGGTGATATTGCGCACGTCAAGTTGCAGCGGCGCGAGATGGAGCTTTGCGGGATGCGGAGCGGCTTCATCGTCGATATCGGCCGCGCCGTCCTTCAGCACGAGTTCGCCGATCCGATAGCGCCAGCCGGGCTGCGCGCTTTCCGCCGCTTTCGTCGATTTCGCCTTGCCGTTCGCGGCCGGCTCTTGCGAATGCGATGTCCGTTCACGCTGGGCAACGGCTGCCGCGCTCAAGGAATGCGGGGGCTGCGCCAGCTCGGCAAGACTCACGCGGCCGTCCTTCTCGCGCGTGCCGGACACGGTCAACCCCGTTGCCTCGATTCGCTCGATATCGGCCGTGCGCGCCGCTAAATCGACACGCTTGATGGCGACGCGGCCTTGCGCGAGTGCAACAGCCGGGGCGGCGCCCTTTGCGGCGCCGGCGTTCGTCACCTTGAGCGACTTGAGCGTCAGTTCGCCCGCGCCGACGCGCAGTTGCGTCGTGGAACTCGCCCAATCGGCATTCAAGGCAAGCGTGGCGCCGAGCGTACCGTCGGCAAGACGAGCGCCCGTCAGGCTATCCAAATACGGCTGGGCCAAGGGCAATGCGAGGCCGTCGACCTTCAATTGGACGTCGGCCCGTTTCGCTGCCAAGCCGAGCGTCCCGTTCGCCTCGATCGCGCCGCCTTGCTTCAATGCGGTGCGAATGGCATAGCGCGCCTGGCCGGCACCCTGCGTCGAAAAATCGTCGAGCGTCGCCGTCAGACCCGTCAAATCGAGCGAGACGGGCCGCTCCGGTACGTGGTCTTCCAGCGCGATGTTTCCATCGTTCAGCGCGAAATGTTTGATCGACAAATCGAGCGGCGCCGGCTTGTCAGACTCGGTCGCGGCCGGAGAAGCACTCGCCGCCGCAGAGGAGGCGGCGGATGCCGCACGCGGCGCAGACGAAGCCGCCGCACTTGACGCGGATGCGGATGCAGATGCGGCTCCGGCCGACGGCGACGGTGCGGCGAATGCTTTCGCGATACTCAGTGCGCCCGAGCGCTCGCGCGTCAGATGGAGTGAGGGCTGATCGAGCCGGATTTCGTCGAAGCGGTAAACGCCGGCAAGCGGCTCGAGTCCTGCCGCCGATACGTGCAACGCGTGTACGGAGAAGAACGGGGCGTGCGACGTCTCGACGATATTCGCATCGGTCAGATCGGCCGTGCCCGAGATCGTCAGGGCGGGCTTATCGGCCGACATGACGAAACGAAGCTTCAGCGCCCCGGCCAGTTGGCCGCTCTGCACCTCGAGCGGCAGCTTCGCCGGCATATAAGAAGCCAGGCGCGGGATGTCCAGTCCGCTGAACGTCAGCGCGACGTCCGATTCGCGCGATTTCGCAAACGGCTTGGTCTTGCCGTTGATCGCGATCGGGCTGCCGTCGATGTGCGCCGAAAAACGCGGATCGACAAAAATGTCCGTCTGCGACGGCAAGGTCGCAATGAACGGCACTCCCAGCGACAGTTGGTCGATCAGGTGGTGCGCGCCGAGCAAACGGTCGTCGAATGCGACGCGGCCGTTTTCGACCGCGATGTTCGATACGGAAAACAATGCGGGGCCCGTCTGCGGCCCCGAGGGTTTCGCAAACTTCTCGGCGATGTCGGTGAAGTTAAACCGCTGCGCGTCGTAGCGGATGACGTTGACGGTCGGGGAATCGATCCGCAGTTCCGTGACGATCGGAGCGAAGCGCAGCAGCGTCACCCACGACGCGCGCACGACGAGCCGTTCGATCGCCGCGAACTGCCCGGCGCCGCCGCGTTCGGCGACGCTGACGCCGTCGACTTCGAGCCTCAGCGTGTACGGATTGAGCGTGACGCGTTTGATCGTGGCCGGGCGATCGAGCGCCCGGCCGAGCTGCTGCTCGGCGATGTGCCGAATCAAAGGCGGCGCGGCGAAGAAGCCGAGCACCCCATACAACGCCACGGCGATCAGCACGCCAATCGCCGTGCGGCGAGCGCCGCGCGACCCCATCTTTTCCTTCAGGCGGCTTACCGCGCCGCCCTTCGGTTCGCTCGTCATCGGCCTACTCCAGTCACGCTCGCTCGCCTCGCCCGTCGTTACTACGACACTCTTGGTTCATCGACGCTTGAGCGGCGGCGGTGCCCAACTGCCGTCCGTCGCGGCCGGCTGCGGCGCATACAGACGCATCACGAGCTGGAACGGACCTTCCGGGGCCGGCAGCCAATTGCTCACATGCGCACGGCCGGGCGACTTCGCCGACACGTAGATATCGACGGAACCGTCACGGTTGCGGCGAATACGATCGTGAGAATCGATCGAATGATGCGGCACATGGCCCGGGGCCAACGCACCGTCCGGCGTGTAGGCCGTAATCGTCCAGTACGCACGCGAGGGCGGCAGCGTCTTACGCGTGAAATGCATCACGTAGTCGTGGCTGCCGTCAAGCGGCTGCCCATCGCCGTCCGCCGAGACGGTCGGGAACGCTTCGTCTTGCGCGCTCCCGGCGCCGGCATGCGCGAACGTCGCGTAAGCGCGCAGCGCATAGTCGTCGCGGTAATTGCCCGTACCGTCGCCTGTCCAGCTCCAGCCGTTGCCGGAGACGGCATTGACGGGCGGCGCTTGGACGCGCTTCACACCGTCGGCCACGCCCGCGGCGATCGTGCCGAGCGACTTGTCGGCGAAATGCACCGGCTCGCCCGGCTTCACGCCGATATCGGCCAATTCCTTGAGCGCATGGCTGTCGTCGGCCGACGCGGGGTTGTCGCGCAGCGCGTCCGCCAGTTTGCCGAAGAAGCCGTTCGCGTCGAGTTTCGTGACGGCCGCCGCATTGGCGGCCAGCCCCGTCGAAGCCTCGGCGATGCTCTCTTGCGGATCGGCCGCGGTGCTGCGCGCCGCCACGCGTTCGCGCTTGCCGTGCTTGGCGCGCGCCGCGTGGTGTTCATGCTCGTCGGCGGTATAGGTCGACAGCGGCGCAACCCGCACCTCGCTCAGCAGCCGACGGGCGCCCGGCAATTCGCGCGTGTCGAGGGCCGCGATCCGCACGCCGAGCCACAAATTCTTGCTCGGCGCATCGACGCGTTCGACGCCTGCCGGCAGTTGGCCATCCCAGCCCGGCGGAACGAGCGCGATCGTCTGCGGTTTAGGGGCCCCCGTGCGTGCATTGGCGCCCGAAGCCGTCGACCAAATCACGTTCGTCCACATGTCGAGGACCCGCGCATCGAGAAAGCGCCCACGCGTATTGGGCACCGAAACGATCACGGGCTCTTGCGATAGGTCGAGCCATGCGTTGGCGGACAACGTATCGACGTCGGCCAACGGCGGCAATTGGTCGCCTGCCGTTTCCACCATTGGCATCGGGCGCAGTGTATTGAGCGCCGTCGCCGTATCGGTGCCCGCGGCGGCCAACGCCTCGGCACGCGCCGTCGTCATGACGACGAGCGGGTAGCCGAATACATACGAGTCGACCACTTCGTCCTGCGTCCAGCCGCTCGCGCTTGCCGGCGGCGCGGCCTTTTGCGGTGCGGCGCAGCCCGCAAAGACGACAGCGGCAACGCATGCCAGCCAGGAACGCGCCCCCAACGGAAGCGATGGTTTTCGAGTTTTTGTTTTCATGTGTACGATCTGTTGACTAGGTTTCCGGCAGCCTAGTACCCGCCTTCACCGTTGTTTTGCGCCCGATCCGGCCGGGATCTCACGCCTCGTCGATTCTGCGTCGAATCGCGAAAGCGTTTTATCGTATCCTCGGCCGCGAAGCAAGAACTCGCCCACACTCGAGCATAAAACGTCGAAGATGCGTGCACCGAGCCAGGGTCATGGCCGAACTTGCGCGGTTCCCATTATCTGCCCGCCACAAACGTTCGGACGAACGGAGTTAGACGCCGATCGTTCGATACGAACGCTTGACCTTCCCATCATGGGAAGGATGATAGTGTGTTGCATCGCGGCCACCATCCGCTTCTTTTAGCCGTCCGAACCATCATGACCGACTTAGCCCACCCTACCGGCATCGACATCTCGACCGCCGAACTGGATATCGAAGGCATGACTTGCGCCTCGTGCGCCGCGCGTGTGGAAAAAGCACTCGCGCGGGTGCCGGGGGTCACCGCCGCCTCCGTCAATCTCGCCACCGAGCGCGCGACGGTTCATGCCGCAGCGCTCGGACCCGGCGACGTGCAACAGCTCGTCGACGCGGTCGTCAAAGCGGGCTATCAAGCGCGCCCGGTCGCGACCGAGCAGGACGCAGCTGAGCATGGCCCGGCACAGGCCGGCGGCAGGCGCGAGCAGCAAGCACGGAGGGAACTGGCCGCCGTTGCGCTGGCAGCCGTGCTGAGCGCCCCGTTGACGTTGCCGATGCTAACGGCGCCGTTCGGTGCCGAGTGGGCGTTGCCCGCGTGGTGGCAGTTGGTGCTGGCGAGCCTAGTTCAATTCGTCTGCGGGGCGCGATTCTACGTCAGCGCCTATCGTGCCGTGCGCTCGCGCGCAGGCAATATGGATTTGCTCGTCGCACTGGGTACGTCCGCGGCATATGGCTTGAGCGTCTGGCAGACGATCGTCCATCCGGGCGATACCATGCATTTGTACTTCGAGGCGTCCGCCGTCGTCATCACGCTCGTGCGGCTCGGCAAATGGCTCGAGGCGCGTGCCAAGCGCGAAACGACCGACGCCATCCGCGCATTGGCCGCGCTGCGGCCGGAGACGGCCCATATCAAAGACGAACGCGGCAACGATCTCGAAGTGCCGCTTGCTCGGGTTCGGGTCGGCACCGTTGTGCTCGTGCGGCCGGGCGAGCGGGTGCCCGTGGACGGCCTCATCGCCGCCGGACGCACGCATGTGGACGAATCGCTGATCACCGGCGAAAGCCTGCCGGTCGCAAAAGGCCCCGGCGAGCGCGTGACCGCCGGTTCGGTCAACGGCGAGGGATTGCTGGAGGTGACGACAACGGCCACCGGCGGCGAGACGACGCTTGCCCGCATCATCCGCCTCGTGGAAAACGCGCAAGCGGAGAAGGCGCCGATCCAGCGCCTCGTCGATCGCGTCAGCGCCGTCTTCGTACCGGCCATTCTCGTGCTGGCCGCCGTGACACTCGGGCTCTGGCTCCTCGCGGGCGCCCCCGTGCAGACCGCGATTCTCGATGCGGTGTCCGTGCTCGTGATCGCCTGCCCTTGCGCCTTGGGACTGGCGACGCCGGCCGCGATCATGGCCGGCACCGGCGTCGCCGCGCGTCGCGGGGTGCTCATCAAGGATGCCGAAGCGCTCGAACTCGCGCAGCGCGTGACCATCGTCGCCTTCGACAAGACAGGTACGCTGACGGAGGGCAAACCGACACTCGTCGTATTCGAGCCGTTCGGCATCTCGCGCGAGCAAGGCTTGGCGCTCGCCGCCGCCGTCGAGCGCAACAGCGAACATCCGCTTGCTCGCGCCCTGCTGGCCGAATTCGACAAGGCCACCGCCTCGCGGCTGCCGACGGACGAGGGCGGCGTGCCCATGGCCGCGCATGCTCAAGCGGTGGCCGGGCGCGGTATGCAAGCCGACATCGATGGGCGCACCATTTGTGTCGGCAACGGCCGCTGGCTCGCCGAACTCGGCGCCGAGCCGTCGGCCGAAGCACAGGCTCGGGCGAGCGAACTCGAAGCGGCGGGCAATACCGTGTCGTGGCTAATTCGCGCAGGCGCCGAGGGCGTGCCCGCGCAAGCGCTCGCCTTGATCGCTTTCGGCGACAGCGTCAAATCCACGGCCCGGGCCGCCATCGAGCAGTTGACCGCGCGCGGCGTCAAAACCGTGCTTGTGACGGGAGACAACCGCGGCGCCGCGGCTAGCGTCGCCGCGGCGCTCGGGATCGACGAGGTGCATGCGCAAGTGCTGCCGTCGGATAAGGCCGACATCGTCGCGCAACTGAAGGCGCGCACGGGAGCGGTGGTCGCCATGGCCGGCGACGGCATCAACGATGCGCCGGCGCTAGCCGCGGCCGACATCGGCATCGCGCTCGCAACGGGCACCGACGTGGCCATGCATGCGGCGGGAATCACGCTCATGCGCGGAGACCCCGCCCTCGTGGCCGACGCGATCGATATTTCGCGCCGCACGTATCGGAAGATCCAGCAGAACCTGTTTTGGGCGTTCGTCTACAACTTGATCGGCATTCCGCTCGCGGCGCTCGGGCTGCTCAATCCGATGCTGGCCGGGGCGGCGATGGCGTTTTCGAGCGTGAGCGTCGTTACGAATGCGCTGCTGCTCAAGCGCTGGAAGGGCGTCGAGCGGCGCTGAGCGCCGCGACTAGCGCGATCCGCCGCAATCAGCGCGCGGCGGGTTTCGCCCTCTCCGCCTTCTCCGATTTGTCGGCCCGCTCCGCCTTCTCCTTGAGACGTCGCGCGTGTGAGAGGCGCACATGTCGCGCCGGGCGCGGTGCGACCGCATCGGGAGCCGACGCGGCTTGAGTCGATGCCGGAATCAAAGCGGCCAATGCCGACGTGCTGCTGGCCAACCCCGCCAAGGCAGCTTGCTGTTCGTTCAAGGCCGATTGCAACTTTTGCTGCTCGGCTTGCGCGCGATGCGTGAAGCCGACGAACGCTACCGTTTGAGCAACGGACACCGCAAACAGTAGCGCCAGCCCGCTCAGTGCGAGCGCGAGCCGACGGCGCGTCCGGCGCCAACGCTCCTGCGCGGCAAGCCGTTCCTGCGACAGCGCCTCTTGCAGCGAAGCGACCGTTTCCGCCAGTTCGACCGACAGTGCCGTATTCGAGGGACGCGCGGCGGCTTCGGCTTCGGCTAGTGCCGCTGGTGCGGCCGGCGCGGCCGGTGCGGTCGCTGCGGCTGGTGCCGTAGGTATGGCCACGGCAGCGGGGCTGGCCGCGTTTGCCGGTGCAGAAGAAACAGTGAAGGCGGCGGCCGCAGGCGCGGGCCGGATCGTTTCGAACGGTGCTGGCGTGCCGCTCGGACGCGCCGCTTCCGGCGGCCGGCGCGGCGCTTGCTGACGCACGCTTGCCAACGCAGCGCCCGGCAAGAGCAGCGCCGGTTCGCGCGTGCGACCGGGTGCGCTCTTTTCCACACTGCTCGACGATGCCGGCGTCTGCGGCGCTCGGGTGGTCTCGGGAACCACGACCGGCTCCGGGGCGACGACCTTATCGGAGGCGGCGGGCTCGCTAGGTGCGACCGGTTTGCTTCGCGCAGTCGGCTTAGTCGATGCCGTCGATGTCGCCGGTGCCTCGGCAGGGCTCGGCGTATCCGGGACCACCGCCGCAGGCTGCTCCGCAACGGCCGCGGGCTCCGCCGTCACGCCGGGAAGCTGTTCGGTTACGCCGGCAGGCTGCTCGGTTACCGCGGGCTTGCTGCGCGGCGCGCGAGCCGGTTGCGCAGGCGCGGGCTGTTCGGCCTCGGCCGTTGCTTGCTCGTCCGCGATCAGCGCGAGCGCATCGGGAGGCAATTCGAAGCCGAGCAGCGTGCCCTGACGCGGATCGATCGGCGGCAGTTGAAGTGCATCGCCCGCCTCTTGCGCCATCGGAACTTCGGGCTCCACCGCGACCCGCGCGGGCTGTCGAGCGTCGGCCGACGAAGCGGCGCGGGCTCGGCCTTTAGGGGCGGAAAGGCCTCGGGAACGGGGGGAGGAGGATGCTACAAAATCTGCCATGGCGTGTTGAAGCGGCTGCGGCTAAGCGCGGCTCGTTGGTATCGTGATCGAATCGAAGCGTGCGACAAACGCGGCATTGTCTCATGATCGGTCGGCCATGCGGCCTGCAACCCCGTGCGAACCGCAACGAATGCCCCCTCGCCGACTGCAAGGCGTCGCATCAATTCCCGCCGTTGCCGCCGTTCTCCGCACTCTCGCCGTTGTCGACACTTTCGGTCTCTTCGCGCAATGCGCGCACCCCGGGAGCATGACGTAGCAAGTCGCAGGCTTTCGCGAATTCGTCGGCGGGCAGGCGCGCGAAGCCGATGACCACATCGTCGCACTCGGGCGCCTCCTCGCTTTGCTGCACGACGAAATGCTTGACCCGCTCGCTGCCTCGCCCAAGCACCGCCCGCAAAGAATCGAGCGTGAGCGCGCCGCGATCCACGCGCAACACCACGCGCCGCCGGAGCCGCACCGCGATATAGCGTCGCTCGATCGCCTTCATGCCGGCAAGAATCGCCAAGATGATGATGGTCGCGGCAATCGCCGCCGTATTGAGCCCCGCGCCGACCGCCAGGCCGATGGCGGCCACCGACCAGACGCTCGCGGCCGTCGTGAGCCCGCGAATCACCTCCCCGCGCAGCAAAATGGCGCCCGCGCCCAGAAAGCCGATACCGGAGACGACCTGAGCCGCAATGCGCGACGGATCGAGCACGACATTCGGGCGGCCGAGGACATCGGCAAAGCCGAACGCCGATACGATCATGACGAGCGCGGCGCTGACGCAAACGAGCATGTGCGTCCGCAGCCCGGCGGCCCACGACTGGCGCTCTCGCTCGAAGCCGATCACGCTGCCGAGGACGGCGGCCAGAATCAGCCGCAAAATGAGTTCGCCGTTGCTCAACATAGTCCAGCCCTCCCTTCGTGCCGCTCGGCCCTGCCTGGCGCCGCGGCTTTGCTTTATCCTTTGCGCTTTACGCTTCGCGCTTCGCGCCGCCTGATCCGGACGCGCGTCGTTTCATCGTTAAGCCAACCGTATCATGTCCATGTCGATCGACCGAGCGATCGCGGCCGAGGCCGCAGCCCTACGCGCGCACTATGTGCAAACCGTCCTGCCGATCTGGCGTGGACCCGGTTTCAACAGTGCGTCGCAATTACCGTACGAGGCCGTGGGCGCGGACGATCACACGCCGCTCCCCGTTACGCGCTACCGGGCGATGGCTTGCGCGCGGCAATTGTTCGTTTTTTCGCAGGCGGGCGAAGCGGCGCATGCCGAGCAACTCTTTCACGCGATGCGTCGGTATTTCCATGACCGGCAGCGCGGCGGGTGGTTTTATAGCGTCGATGCGCAGGGCGCGCCGCTCGATACGACGAAAGACTTGTACACCCATGCTTTCGTGATCTTCGCCTGCGCGCACTACGCCGCGGCCACGGGAGATCGCGATGCGCTGGATGTCATCGGCGATACGGCCTCGCTCGTGCAAGCGCGTTTCGCCGCGCACGACGGTCTGCTGCATGCCGCGCTGGAAGCCGATTTTTCCGTGCCGCGCAGCGGCCCGCTGCAAAACCCGCTGATGCACCTGACCGAAGCCTATTTGGCCGCCTACGAAACGACGGGCGAGCCCGGTTACGAATCGACGCTCGCGCAACTCACCCAGGCTGTGGCGCGCAACTTCGTTCATACGCCGACAGGCGCGATCGCCGAACTGCCCATTGGCAGCGCCGACAACCGGCTCGAACCGGGGCATCAATTCGAATGGTTCTATCTTGTGAAGCGGGCGGGGCCCGTCGTCTTGGGCTCGGGGCTCATGGACGATCTGACGCGCGCATTCGATTTCGCGCAACGATACGGCATCGATCCGCAGACGGGCGGTGTTTGTGCGGCGCTCGACGAAACGGGTGCAGTGAAGGATGCGACCCAACGGATTTGGGCGCAGACGGAATACCTTCGGGCGTTGGCCACGCGTGGCCGCGCGGAGGATCTGGAAACATTGGCGCTACAGATTCCGCGCTTCCAAGCGCGCTTCTTGCATCCGAGGGGCTGGTACGAATGTCTCTCGCCTGCGGGAGAGGTGGCGCGCGCCGACATGCCGTCGACCACGCCTTACCACCTGGCCACGGCCTACGCCGCGTTGCCGATCTGAGAGAGAAGCGGGGCCAAGCATCGCATGGCCCGCTCGAGTCGGCCGCCGTATGGGGCGGCCCGAGGGAAGTTTAGTACGCGAGCATCGGCTCGGCGGCGGCGTGGGCGGCCGCGGCGAACTTGGCGTCGGAGAGCACCGCTGACGAGATCTCGAAGACCGAGACCGCTTCCTTGAGCTGACGAGTCTGATCGTGCAGCGACGATGCGGCTGCCGCGGCTTCCTCAACAAGCGCCGCGTTTTGCTGCGTCATGCGGTCCATTTGCACGACCGCCTGATTGACCTGCTCGATACCCGTGCTTTGCTCGTGCGACGATGCGCTGATCTCGGCCATCATCTGCGCCACGCGCGAGATCGAGCTCGACACCTTTTGCATCGCATCGCCGGCTCGCTCGACGAGTTCCGATCCGCCTTCAATCTGCGCGACCGATTCGCTGATCAGCGCCTTGATCTCCTTGGCCGACTGCGCGCTGCGTTGCGCCAATCCACGAACCTCTCCGGCCACCACGGCAAAGCCGCGGCCCTGCTCCCCCGCGCGCGCCGCCTCGACCGCCGCGTTCAACGCCAGGATGTTCGTCTGAAATGCGATGCCGTCGATGACCGTGATGATCTCGGCAATGCGATCGGAGCTTTGCGCGATGCCGCGCATCTTGTCGACGACGCTATCCACGACGCTCGTGCCTTCGGACGTCGATTGCAGCGCGTCGTCGGCCAGCGAGTGCGCTTCGCGCGCGTGCTCGGCGTTCTGACGCACGGTGGCGGTCAGCTCTTCCATGCTGGAGGCCGTTTCCTCAAGCGAGGCCGCTTGGCTTTCGGTACGGGCCGACAGATCGGCATTACCCGTGGCGATTTCGTCGGCGCCCAAGTGGATGGAATCGGCGGCGTCACGGACAGTCTTCACCGTCTGGGCCACGCTCGCTTGCATGTGGGCGAGACCGGCGAACAAACGCCCGATTTCGTTCGTCCCGCGCGAGGCGATCGGCTCGATCAGTTTGCCGCGCGCGATGCGCTCGAAGTGCCGGCCGGCTTCCTCGAGCGGAGCCACAACGCCGCTCTTGAGCGCCGCGTAGACGGCGGCCGTGCCGGCCAGCAAGGCAGCGAGAATCGCGATGCTCACGCCGCGGAACATCGCCAAACGCGAGTCGATCGAATCGAGCGAGGCACGGCTTTGCGCATCGCCGAATTGCGTGAACGCGCGCTGCTCGTTGATGAAGGCGTCTTGCATCGACTGCGTCGGCTGATCCATGAACGCCTTTACATTGTTCGCGTCCAGATACTGGGCCAGTTCACCGAGTGCCGTGTGCAGCGTTTGGTATTTTTCCGCGAGCGCTTGCGCGTGAGAGCGGTTTTCATCGCTCGTCTTCGGCGCATCGGCGAAACGGGCGAACGATTTGTCGGCCAGTACGAGCTGCTCGCGCGCATGCTGCACGATCTCGGTGGGTTCGGCGCCACCGCCGACCATCCGCGTTCCCGCGCGCGACAAGTTGATGCGGGCATCCATCAGATGCTGAGTCGTTTCGTTCACTGCATTGACTTGAACGAGCGCTACGTTGGCGAGGTCGCCGACATCATGATGCGTGCTAGTCAGGAACCAAAATCCGATTCCGCCGGTCACGAGTTGCAGCAGACAGAATGCGGCTAAAACAAATAACAGCCCGGAAGCGAGCTTGATCTTGCTGAACATCTAGAACATCCGAAAGAAAAACGAAAGGAAGCCAATACGGCGGTCGTCAGGGTTTACGGCAATTCCCCAGTTTGCTTGAGGCCTGCTGGGTTATTTCCTCCGAATCGTCGCAAGGTTGCGCGCAAAAACAGCCCTAACGAGAGAAATGCCTACACGCTCGCTTGACGCAACGCGGCTAGCCTTCCTAGAGTGGAACGCGACACCACACGGGGCTGTGCCCCGAAGGGGCTTTGGATGACCGATTTCTTCGATCTGGCGCGCGGCGCCCTGCACGCACAGCCTTTCAGCATGCTGCTCGGCACTGAACTTGTGGAGATCGGCGAGCGCGAGGTGACGCTACGCTTACCGATTCGCGACGAGCTGCGCCAACAGCAAGGCTTTGTCCACGGCGGCGTCACGAGCTACCTCGCCGACAATGCGCTGACCTTTGCAGGCGCGCTGGCGCTCGGGCCGCGTGTGGTGACGGGCGAATACAAGATTAACTACTTGCGCCCCGCGGTGCGCGGCACGCTGCTCGCGCGCGCGGAACTCGTCTATGCCGGCCGCGGACATGCGATCTGCCAGTGCCAGGTGTTCGTCGTCGACGGTGAGAAAGAAACGCTCGTCGCGCTGGCTCAGGGTACGATCAATCGCGTCGGCGACGGACCGAACGGTTCGCCGCCGCACGCCGAATACGCCCCGCATGGCGATGAGCGCGCTTGAGGTGCTACACGTACTCGCCGGGCAGGGCGGTTTTTTGCCTTGGCCCTTATAGAACGACATATCGAGAAAAACGACGATGATTGACCATACCGGTGTACTAGTCAGCGATTTCGAAAAGAGCAAACAGTTCTACCAGCAAGCGCTCGCACCGATCGGGTACGCCAAGTTGAGCGAATTTCCGGCGGCGGTGACCGGCCATACGGACGTGGCCGGATTCGGCGCGAACGGTGTTTCGGATTTCTGGATCAGTCGCGGCACGCCTAATAATCCACCGGTTCATATTGCCTTTCGTGCAGCGGATCACGCGATGGTGGATGCGTTTTATCACGCGGCGATCGCTGCCGGCGGGCGAGACAACGGCGCACCGGGTCTGCGCCCGCATTACCATCCCGGGTATTACGGCGCTTTTGTGCTCGATCCCGATGGGCACAACATCGAAGCGGTGTGCCACGGGGAGTAATGCGGGGGTTCGGGGGTAGGTCTTCTACCCCCGATGGTCATTCGCGTCCCGAGGAAGGGACGCTTGAGATCAGCGTGGCGCCGCAGGAGGTCTTGTGGCCGTCGAAGGCGGCGGGCTTGCCGTCGACGATGAATGCCGAGTCGCCCTCGGCGATCACGCAGTTTTGATGACCCTGTATCGGGCAGGTGCATTGATCGCCTTGCCGGCCAACGGGACGGTCCATGACCTTGCTCGCGTCGGCGCCGGTGATGACCTTGCCGCCGTGACTTGTCGCGTCGCCTACTCGGATAATTCCTCTCATTCCATCCTCATTCTTAGATTGTCCAGCGGGGTCACCAAGACAAGCCCTGCTGCGAGTATTTCTCGTCGTAGCGACGGCCCCACCATGGCAGGTATGCATTGTTTTCGCCGCGTGCGCGAAACCAATCTTTGTCCGGGTCAATCGGGATCAGCTTTTCGGGCGGCGAAACAACTACCGCCGTCGGGTGCTTCGCATCGGTTGTGCCGGCAACGAGGATATGCCCGCCTAGATGATTGGCGCGGCCGATTGCAAGCACCACGTCCGTCAATGCCGTGCCCGCACCCATCTCGCCAAGCAGCCCCGGCGTGTTGAACGTCTGCTTCTGGAAGTCGAAGTCCGGCAGCGTTTCGGTCAATGTGGTGCCGAGCGCGGCGATGCGCTCGGATGCAGCGCCCGATCCGCGGCCTGCATCGTGAATCACGTAGGTGATGTCGGATGCTTTGGTACCGGCGTTGTGTGCCGCTGTGTCGATCGCGGCTTTCCATGCCTGCGTGATACTCGTCGTGCCGGCTTTCACTTCGAAGTCATCGGTATTCTTCGTGGCAGCGCGACCGATCCATGCCAGAGGATCGCGACCTGTGTCCATTTGCGGCCCGGCGAGGATCAGCAGAACCATGTTCTCGTTCACCTGCATATCCTTCGGAGGGAAGCTCGGTGCATCCCAGTTCATCACCCACACGCTTTCTGTCGGATGTGATTGCAGGTAGTCGAGCGCCGCATTCAATGAGGTGAAGCCAGCGTTGGGGCCACCCGGAGTCACGTGCACATCGGGTGGCGTGCTTTTGGACCAGAGGTCTTTGAAATCGGGATTGCCAATATCGAAATCGGCGATGATCTGCTCGCGGAGATAGCCACCAGCCTTCACAGGATCGAGCCTGCCAGCCGGAATTGCGTATTCGACGTGAATACCGGCGAGTTCGTGCCACTTGTGCTTATCAGCTGCGGCAACAGTGTAGAAGTAATTGGGGTTCATCGCGTAGCGGTCGCCGAACAGCAAAAGCAATGTATCGACGTACTGCTCGTGAAATCCTTCAAATGTATTAGTCCCCATATTACCGTCCGCAATTCCTGCGACAGGCATGATGGAGCTAAAGCTCGCCCGATTGGTGCGCACCATATCGTCGTTGCGGTTAGGCTTCACGAGCCCCATCGTCCATAACGTCTGCCATTCAGTCGGATAGTCTCGACGTTGTAGAGGGTTCAGCCATGTGAGTCCCACCACCTGCGCTACAAACGGTTTGCCCGTGGCCGTTGTTGCGGGTTCCGCCGATGCACTTCCGGGAGGCGTAGCCGCCTGCGCGCGCTCCGGATCCCATGCCGTCAATAGCAGAAACACCGTAAACGCCAGCGCGGCCGGTAGCATCACCGACCGCTTCATCACTTGCGTGATCACCAAGACAAGCCCTGCTGCGAATATTTCTCGTCGTAGCGACGGCCCCACCAAGGCAAGTACGCGTCGTTCCCGCCGCGAGCCCGGAACCAATCGGCGCTGGGATCGATCGGCACGATTTGCTGCGGTGGCGTTACCACCACAGCAATTGGATGCTCGACGTCCGTTGTGCCCGCCACCAGCACATGCTCGCCCAAATGATTTGCGCGACCGATAGCCAGCACGACATCGGTCAGCGCCGTGCCCGCTCCCATCTCACCCAGCAGCCCCGGCGTGTTGAAGGTCTGCTTTTGGAAGTCGAACTCCGGCAGCATCTCAGTGAGCGTGCGGCCCAGCGTGCCGATCCGCGACGACGCAACATCGTTGCCTTTGCCTGCGTCGTGAATCACGTAGTTGAGATCGGTTACGGATACGTTGGCATTCTGAGCAGCAGCAGCAATCGTCGCTTTCCACGCTTCAACTGCACGCGTCGTCCCTGCTTTAGCCTCGTAGTCGTGGACATTGCCGGTCGCTGCCCGGCCGATCCATGCAACCGGCGCTCGCTCGGTCTTCACATCAGCGCCGGCCAAGAACAACAGCACCATGTTTTCGTTGATCTCGCTGTCCTTTGGCGGGTAACTCGGAGCGTCCCAATTCATCACCCACACGCTCTTGCTCGGGTTGGCCTGAAGGTAGTTGAGTGCCGCGTTTAGCGAGGTGAAGCCTGCGTTGGGACCACCAGGCATCACATGGACGTCGGGCGGGGTGTCCTTGCTCCAAAGGTCCTTAGACCAGACGTTACCGATGTTGAATTCACTTACGATCTCGCTGCGCAGATAGTCGCGCGCCTTCGCAGGGTCAAGGCGGCCGGTCGGAATAGCAAACTCGACGTGGATACCAGCCAGTTCACGCCACTGCCTTTTGTCCTCTTGCGCAACCGTGTAGAAGTATTTCTTGTTCATCACATATCGCTCGCCGAACAGCAGCAAAAGCTGCTTGACATACTTCTTATAATAGCCCTCGAAAGTTTCCACTCCGTCCCTGCCGTCTGAGATGGCAAGTACAGGCTGAAGTGAACTGTATTTCTTCGGATTTGTTCGCACCATGTCGTCGTTATGGTTCGGTTTGACTATGCCCATCGTCCACAGAACCTGCCACTCGGTCGGATAGTCGCGCCGCTGTAGCGGATTGAGCCATTCAAGCCCCACGACCTGCGCTACAAACGGTTTGCCCGTGGCCGTTGTTGCAGGTACCGCCAATGTATCCCCGCGAAGCGGGGCCGCCTGCGCGCGCTCCGGAACCCATGCCGTCAGTAGCAGCAATACGGCAAAGGCCAACACGACCAGCGGCATCACCAGCCGCTTCATCACTTTCACCATCACCATGACAAGCCCTGCTGCGAATATTTCTCGTCGTAGCGGCGGCCCCACCATGGCAGGTAAGCGTTGTTTTCGCCGCGGGCGCGAAACCAATCGGCGTTGGGGTCGATAGGTACGATTTGCTGCGGCGGGGTGACCACCACTGCAATCGGATGCTCGACGTCCGTTGTGCCGGCGACCAGCACGTGCTCGCCGAAGTGATTCGCACGGCCGATTGCGAGCACGACGTCGGTCAGTGCGGTGCCTGCGCCCATCTCGCCCAATAGCCCCGGTGTGTTGAAGGTCTGCTTCTGGAAATCGAACCCCGGCAATGCCTCGGTCAGCGTGCCAATCCGATACGATGCTGCATCGTTGCCCTTGCCCGCGTCGTGAATCACGTAGTTGAGGTCGGTCACGGCGATGTTAGCGTTCTGCGCAGCGGCGGCCATCGTCGCCTTCCACGCGTCGACTGCGCGCGTCGTCCCTGGTTTAACCTCATAGTCGTGCACATTGCTCGTCGCAGTCCGGCCGATCCATGCGAGCGGCGCTCGTTCGGTCTTCATATCTGCGCCGGCGAGAATCAAGAGAGCTAGATTCTCGTTGATCTGGCTATCCTTCGGCGGGAAGCTCGGTGCGTCCCAATTCATCACCCACACACTCTTCTTCGGGTTCGCCCGAAGGTAATCGAGTGCTGCGTTCAGCGAATCGAAGCCTGCGTTGCGACCGCCTGCGGTAATGCACACATCAGGCGGGGTGTCCTTGTTCCATAGATCCTTCGACCAGACGTTCCCAATATTGAACTCGGAAATGATCTCTTTGCGCACGTATTCATGAGCTTCGGCAGGATCGAGGCGTCCCGCGGGGATCGCGTATTCGAGGTGGATACCCGCTAGTTCGCGCCACTGCCTTTTGTCCTGCGACGCGACTGAGTAAAAGTACTTGGGGTTCATCACATATCGTTCGCCGAAGATCGTAAAAATCTTGTCGACATACTTGTGATGAAAGCCTTTGAAGGTTTCCTGTCCCCGGACTCCGTTGGCAATTCCAGCTACCGATTGGAGCGTGGCAAAACTCTTGGGATCCGTGCGCACCATGTCGTCGTTGCGATTTGGCTTGACGAGCCCCATCGTCCAGAGGATCTGCCATTCAGTCGGATAGTCGCGGCGCTGCAACGGGTTCAGCCATTCGAGCCCCACCACCTGCGCCACGAAGGGCTTGTCCGCACCGGTCGTCGTGGTTTCTTCCGATGCTGTCTCGCGAAGCGTAGCCGCTTGCGTGCACTCGGGCGCCCACGCCGTCAACAGTAGAATCACGACAAAAGCCAGCATGGCTGACAGCATCATCGATCGTTTCATCGCTTCCGCGCTCACCAAGACAAGCCCTGTTGCGAGTATTTCTCGTCGTAGCGGCGGCCCCACCATGGCAGGTATGCATTGTTCTCGCCGCGCGCGCGGAACCAATCTTTGTCCGGGTCAATCGGGATCAGCTTTTCGGGCGGCGAAACAACTACCGCCGTCGGGTGCTTCGCATCGGTTGTGCCGGCAACGAGGATATGCCCGCCTAGATGATTAGCGCGGCCGATTGCAAGCACCACGTCCGTCAATGCCGTGCCCGCACCCATCTCGCCAAGCAGCCCCGGCGTGTTGAAGGTCTGTTTCTGGAAATCAAATTCCGTCAGCGTTTCGGTCAATGTGCGGCCAAGCGCGGCGATGCGCTCGGATGCTGTGTCCGGTCCACGGCCTGCATCGTGAATCACGTGGGTGATGTCGGATACTTTGGCACCGGCGTTGTGTGCCGCGGTGTCGATCGCGGCTTTCCATGCCTGCGTGATACGCGTCGTGCCGGCTTTCACTTCGAAGTCATCGGTGTTCGTCGTGGCTGCGCGACCGATCCATGCCAGAGGATCGCGACCTGTGTCCATTTGCGGCCCGGCGAGGATCAGTAGAACCATGTTCTCGTTCATCTGCATATCTTTCGGAGGGAAGCTCGGTGCATCCCAGTTCATCACCCACACGCTTTCTGTCGGATGTGATTGCAGGTAGTCGAGCGCCGCATTCAATGAGGTGAAGCCAGCGTTGGGGCCACCGGGGGTTACATGCACGTCGGGTGGCGCGCTTTTGGACCAGAGGTCTTTGAAGTTCGGGTTGCCGATATCGAAATCCGAGATGATCTCCTCGCGGAGATAGTTGCGCACCTCTACCGGATAAAGCCTATCAACCGGAATCGCATATTCGACATGAATGCCCGCGAGTTCACGCCACATGCGTTTGTCAGCGGGCGCGACCGTATAAAAATAATGCGGATTCATTGCATAGCGATCACCAAAGAGCAGAAGCAGCTTTTCCACGTATTTCATGTGGAATCCCTTGAATGTTTCTTTCCCAAAGACTCCATTCGCAATGCCGGCCACTGGCATAACAGAAGTGAAGCTCCCGGGATCGGTGCGGACCATATCGTCATTGCGGTTGGGCTTCACTAGTCCCATTGTCCATAACGGCTGCCATTCAGTCGGATAGTCACGCCGCTGCAACGGGTTCAGCCATTCGAGTCCCACTACCTGCGCTACAAACGGTTCACCCGTGGCCGTCGTTGCGGGTCCCGCCGATGCACTCCCGCGAGGCGTAGCGGCCTGCACGCGCTCCGGAACCCATGCCGTCAAGAGCAGGAAGACCAAAAAGGTCAACACGCCCGGCAGCATTAGCGGCCGCTTCATCGCTTCCACCATTTCCATCACAAGCCCCATTGCGAATAATTCACGTCGCAGCGGCGGCCCCACCGCGACAGGGTTAGGCACTCGACGTGTAGATCCGCAGGATGCTCACCGGAAATGAGGGGTTGCGCCGAGACTTTGGGATAACCCCATACGAATCTATAAAGCGAGTCGCGCGGTCTTGCCGGCTCGCGTTCGTATTCAAAGAGGAAGTTGGTCGATGCAGCCGTCATAGACGTCCCGAAGCAGGGACGCTCGAAATCAGCGTCGCGCCACAGGAGGTTTTATGGCCATCGAAGGCGACCGCACGTCCGTCGATCAATACTTGCTCATCCCCTTCGACAATCACACAGTGATCGTGCCCGGACATCGGGCAAGTGCATTCGTCGCCCACACAAGCGACTGCCTTGCCCAATACCGTCGATTGCTCTCGGCCTGTTTGTACGGTACCGCCGTGCGATGTTGAATCGCCGATGCGAATGACTCCGCGCATTTTTCTCTAGAACTCTCAATGCCCAATGTCCAAGCGGCGTTAGGACATCGAATTCGTTGATTGTCCCCCGCCGGCTTGCGCACGGCGAAGGACCTCTTGCCTTAGAACGGCGTACGTCCGCCATGCTGTTGCTGCCATGCGGCTCTCGTAGCCGCATCGGGCGGGCTGATCATCATGATCGTCGCGTTGCCGTCAGGTCGGCGGTTGATCGTTGCGCTCGCCCCACCTTCCTTGTAACTCGCCATCAGCCCCAAGCCTAGCTGCACCATCGGTGAACTCACGCCCGTGTTTCCGATGCGGCGGCCGATGTCGTATCCCTGCTTCACGTCGCCGATGTCGGGCGCCTTCGTGCCTTCCTGTGAAAGCGCTTGAGTTATGGGAATAGCCCATTGGCGATCACCGGTCGTGTCATAGAACACGCGCTTGGGTTCCGTCGTCGGCTCCAATGTCCCGAGTGCCGACGTCCACCCATTCTTGAGTGCGGTGATCTGCTCCGAGTTGGGCAATAGTTTGCCGTCGCCGTTCGTCAGTTTCACGTCCACGGGGCGATGCAGATACCCGATCAGGGGCAGATTGTCGAACTGCTCGACTTGCCACGTTGTCCAGCGGATCGGGAGGTACAGCGTGGGCTTGAAGTCGCCTGGTCCTTTGTTGCTGATCTGCTTCCAGAACGCGGGCAATTGATTTTGCCACCAGCTAGCCCTCATGGTGTTAACTGGGCTCGGGTCATCGAAGCCTTGATCTTTCATCTCGTTGATGTACGACACACGAAAGCTGTCGGGTCCTCGGTCATCGCTTTTAGCCCAATAGTAATTCCATAGCCGCGTAACGTCGTATTGCGTCGTGTCTTTGTCGATCGCCGCGGACTGATCGACTGCGAATGGACGGATCAGCTTATCCACTCGGTCAGAGCGAGAGACGAATATACCTACGATGCTGTTCGGGATCGTCGGGACCATGCGGCCCTCGGGCATACGTCCCCCAGGCCCGACGAGATAACGCATGACGTCACCGTCCTCGCAAAAAACAAGAACAGCGGGAACATCGGGATGCTTATCAAAAAAATCAAAGAGCCTCGACACCATAGCGGGGCCATCGTTCGTGTTGGCGTCGTCGGACCATAGAAAAAGATGAACACCGAGTCCCGCCTGTTGCCGATTCCCCGATATATCAGCAGCAGCGCGATAGTCGTTTTTAGGGTCCCTCGGGGGGCCCCAAATTATTGTCGGGATGGGCCAGTATTCAACAGCGTGACCGGCTGCCTCGCGGAACGCCAAGCCAGTCAGCTGCGCGTAATCCGTAAGCCGCATGTCCGCCGAATCTGGGTAATCGTTCTCGCTCTGCGACAGGAATGACGAAAAATTGTCGGCCTTCTGCTCGATCTTTTCCCAAATCTCGTGGTTAACGTCCCGATTCACAACCACGCCTAGACTACGCGCTTCGAGGACATATTTCGCACCGGAGGAAGATAAAATTGCTGGTGCCGACGCAGCCTGACGATCAGTGGTAGGCGTATTCGTTGACCGCCCCTCCACCGCATCTTTTCCTCCTTTCTGGCTCAACAGCGAGCTGCCCCATACCGCTGCATATCCCAATGCGAGCAGGGCGGCTACGGCCAAGACCCCATTGCGAATTTTGTTGCCCATAGGCTCCATCAGACCTGTGGCCTGCCAATGTTGATAGTTTTCGTACATCGTAAATGCAATCCACGCGAGAGCGAGCGCCACCAATGCGCCCAGCCAAGGCCACGCGCGCGGTCGAGTGACTGTTACCTGGCTCATATTCATACCTTCCGCCCGTCGGTGACCAGGGGCGGGGCAGTCAGGGGAACGATGGCCTCCGGTGGAAATGCGCCATTTTGATAGTAGTCTGCCGTTGCCGCGATGAGATCTTTCACAGGCTTAGACAAGCGACCATAGTTCGGATTGGCTTGCAGTTGCTTCAGATTCACGACGGTCAAACGCCAATCCGCCATCCGGATCAGCAAGTCTCGCCAATCCGGATCGTCAAGCATGGCCCCCTGTCCAATCGCGACATCCATCGCAGTCACCCACCGATGATTCTCCGAACTCGCCAAGATGGCCGAATGGTAACTGTTCTCGGACCGCGCACTCTCGTCCCTCTCCATTCGAGCGCGAACCTCGTTCGGCGTTTCCTCGCGCTCGACGGTGTACGGCTCCGTGATGCCAAGAACGCGCCAGTTATAAGAATGGTCACTCTCGTCCGGGCTCTTCGAATTGAATGCGCTCTTATAAGTTTCCAGGTTAGGCTGAACAACCGTGCGGGCGACGAAGATCCACTTGAACGATGCAGCTTGATTCCCCAGAGCGACATTCTTTGCAACTTCGTCGGGCTTGAACAAGCCGGCGCGATCCGCATACCCTGGCCTCGAGCCCCCTTTCACCACTTCTCCACCGTACATCTCCGGCGCGTGGGGAGGATTCAATTGCTCGCCATTGATGTTGCGCATGTCGTTGCGCTTATGTGAGGTCGTGCTAACCGCGCCGACCAAGAGGCCCAGCCCCGCATCCGGCCCTACGGCCAGCCGTTGATACTGATCGCGGATAGCCATATGACCCGGCTTAGTACCGACCAAGACCGGCTGCATCTTGCCGTCCCCGGCATCACGTTCTAGGCGAGTCCACATGCGCTGATAGAAGCGCATGTTTTTCAGGCGGTCCATAGCCGGGACCACCTGATGGTTCTTAAGATGAAGTTCGTCGGGCATGCCGTAAGTGCCGATGCCTTGTATGCTGTCCAAGCCTACGGTTGTGTCCTCGGGACAGAAGTACAAGTAGACCTTGCCACGGTTGTCCCGCTCGTCGAACGTAACCCAGTTTCCGTGCTTATCCTTGCGCTTCCCCTGGGTCCCGGTCCAGCCCGGACCGGCTCTCCCGCCGTGCCGTTCGCAATCGAACAGAAGCTCGGCTAGGTGCGGGGTTGCGTAAGGTGTGTTCGTCACCTCGTTCACGATGTCGACGAACGTTTTCAGCGTCGCTAGCGGCGTCTGCGTCGTCCCGTCCGTCTCGCGCACGCTATACGGTGTGTCGACGATGATCGCGCAATCGGCGCACCGATGACCGTCTTTGCGCAGCAAAGCCTGGGCAAGCAAGGTGATAAGCGATCCTTGACTGTGCGCGATGATGGTAATGGTCTCGTTTGCTGCATTGGCATCGCCCAATTTAACCCCGCTTTCAACTTGCTCGCCCCGGATCGTACGAATTAGAGCTGCGAGGCGATGCGCCGCGAGCACGAAGTAATGCCGGTCGGGCGAATCGCCGATATAACTGTACGGTCCGGCGAGCCCTGAGTTCGTCAGAAAGCGCTCTTTGCGTCCCGTTTTAAACCCTTCCCCATACATGTCGGGGATATTGGTTGTCGCGTTGTCAAAAAAACCGCCTTCCTTGGCGAAATGTGCATCGAGGCGATTGCCTTCCTTGTCTTGGTACTGGCCTCGAGTGACGATATACTCACCCTTCGTATCCTCGCTGGCAACTTTTCCAGCGTCGCCTTTCTTCGCAATTTCATTGTTTGCGGCTCGATACCCCCAATAGAAGGGAATAAAGATGCTCCGGGTCTCTTTGGGGATCTCCGAGCGTAAGAATTCGAACGAGTCGGGATCGTAGAAGATATCTGCGTCCGCCGTTCCTAACTGGCGCTTCTCCTTTTGAGCCGTTTGAAAGGCTTCTTTTGCCCTTTTAAAACGCTCTCCATATCGCCCCGGCCGCAAGTCGGTCCGCGACAACCGTTCGTTCAGCCCCTGGCAGAGCCCTTTCTCGATAGGCTCATAGGTAACCCCAGGGTCATTCACTCCATGCAGAAAGATCACCACCCCAGGCCGGGCCGGAGGCACTTCCACATCGCGCGGCCCAGGCCGGCAAGTCATCGTGACCGCATTCGCCTGCGCAATCACATTGTTAGCGTTCGTCGTCTCAGCCATTTCGTCTTTACTACTCCGCTCAGTTCGTCGGCTTCAGAATGTCGATCTTGAGAATGCGCATCGCCTCGTCCTTCACGACTTCGGTCAATCCATTCGCATCGCTCTTCCCTTCGATCACACGTCCATCGTCCAGCGTGATCCGATACGGCTTATTCGCCGCAGCCACTTTCTCGCCGTCGGCGCCGGCGGGGTAATGCAAACGGAACCGCTGATCCGTTGGCGCATTGGTGAACGCCGACTTTGCCGCTTGCTGCGTAGCCGGCCCACCCCATTTGTGCGAAGCCGACAGCAGATTGATGTCGCCGTTTGTGCCGAGCGTCACCCCGCCGCCGATCTTGATATAGCTCCCATCCTCGGCCACGAGCCGTATCGTGGGTGCCGTCACCAGCACTTCGTTTTCGTTCGTGCTAATCGTCACGCCCTTTTGCGCATTGACCGTCAACGTGTCAGCTTGCGCCTGGAGCAGCACGGGCCCTTCTCCTGCAATAGCCTGCACGCCCTTGCCGCGCGCGAACAGTTGCATGCCTTGTCCGGCTGTCGCATTCAAACGTTGGCCGCTCATCAGCTGAAGGTGTTGCTGCGCGACCTGATCGATGTTTTCGCCGGAATAGGTCACGTGCGTCTTCGGTGTCACTTGCACCGAGCCCGCCTCCGCGCCGAACGCCATCAAGCCTTTCGCGCCACCGGTGCCCGACGGTTGCCAATCCTTGAACGCATCGGCCAACGCTTTTTGCCCCACGACATCCGCCGCTTGACCGCCATGCTGGCCAGCATAGTCACCAAGCGACTTGAAAAGCTCCATACACTCGCCGAGCAACTGATTCAATTCGTCGCGATCGAGCTGATGTCCTTGGGCTTTGTTGCGAGCGTAGGTCGTCAACAAAATGCCCTTTGCCGCGCGCAACGCAGCGGCGGCATCGGTGCGCACTTCCGCCCCCTCGCCACGCGCCTCGCCGACGCCGTTGGTTCGTGGATGCGTCAGAAAACCAAGGTTCACCTCGCTCGCCTCGTGCTCGCTCCCCAACTGGACGCTGATTTCGCTCGGCGTGTCATCCAAGCGCAGTTGGTTATACCTTCCGCCCTTTACCTCTCGCGTCTTCACCCCGGATACAAAACGATTCCCGGGCAACGCACCGGTGTTGGTGAAGGTCGCCGGCATATTCGTCCCGCCGTGGAACACGCCGGCCACATAGATCTTGTCGGGATCGCCCGACAGAAAATCGAGGACCACTTCCATCCCCTTGCGGGGAAGCCAGTTCTCGCCGAAGTTGTCCCCGGCCAGGCCCGTCATAACCCGGACCCAGGCGCTATCGCTTTGAGTGCCACTCGTCCCCGCGCCGTTAGCGTGCTCATGATCTTTCGGATCGAGCCCTTGCAACTGCACTTTGATCTGTCCGTACTCGTTGCAAAAGACTTCCTCACCATCCGGCGTCACGACGACGCCGATAATCGGATGAACGCGCGGAAGATCGACGTGAGGATCGTACGCGGGTATGAGTGGCATCGAACGCGGCACACCGCTGAACGTATTCTCATACCGCGCTTGGGTCGAATCGCCAAAGACAGAAGGACGTTTCGGCGTATCCACCGAAACGGGTGGTGGATCGAACGACCAGCGGCTTGCGGTGAACAGCGCCTGCGCTTGCTCGTGCAGATCTTTCGGTAGGTTGTTCTCGGCGCGATGATGCAAGCTCGTGATTGTGAACCGGCGATCGTCGTGCGACGAACCGGGCTCCGCGGCAAGCCCCGTCACCTCGATCCATTCACCGATTGCGAGATCTCGAACCCCGCTCGCACCGTCGACATGCGCAGCACGGGTACCGTGAGACTTGACGCGCGCAAGACCGAGTTGATCGTAGTGCGCCCACGAATCGGCGATATGCGGCACATCGAGTCGAGAATCCATCAGTAACTGGCCGAGATCGTTACCGGCCTTGCCCTGATCGAGATTGGTCGATCCTTGCACACGGTCCATTTGGCCGCGTTTGTGGTCCCAACTAAAGCGGCGTATCGATCCCGGCACAAGCTGCCTAGCGACGCAAAGCAGCGTGATGGCGTCTCGCTCCCCAATCGTCGCATCCGGTCGATACGCCACCGAGCCGACCGCGGATCGACTCAGTTTGATCGCGTTGTCGTACAGAACGAGCGTGTGTGCCGTCTCACCCGCTTTGCCGGGATCCTTCTGCCCCGGTTTGCCGGCGCGCATAAACCATCCAATACCTTCTCGTCGGCATAACCGTCGAATGAACGCTGCATCGGATTCATCGAACTGAACGGTCTGTTCTCTAGCTGGAAGCTTCGCTCGATCAACATTCGAGACATCGAGATAAAAGGCGTCGGCTAGAACCGCGCTGTTTTGCCGCCACTCTCCGACTAGCGTCTGAATGATGTCCAGCACATTGCTTTGCCGGAAAATTCTCGTATTTATGCGGCGTTCGAGAATCGATAGGGCGTCTCGGATAAATAGCTGGTAGGTCGAGAGTGAATTGTCCGATTCCCCCTCGCGGGCGTCGACGATGATGCCGTTGATCGCGTGCAACGCACCTTGGTCGGTGACGAGCTGCACCGAGACAGGCAAGCCGATAAAGGCGGTGAGGGGTATGCCGGCGTTCGTCGAGATGCAAGATACGCGGCCGTCTATCCCACCGAAAACGCTTTCACGAATGTCGACGCGTTGAGGCAGCACGACATCCTCGAGTTGTTCCTGATGCTCACCAAATTGGAGACGGACTACCCGATTCTTTTGAGACGGAAGCGCCCCGAATGGCACGCGCCGCAGGTCTGCGTAGTTCACGACGTATTCTCTCGCTGGAAATACACGCAATGCGCATTTAATATCCGCCCACCGCGATCAAATTAGCTCGCCCGAGAAGAATGATTCAGCGGGCGGAAGACGGAAATTTATCAGGCACGAACAGATGCGTCAAAGAAATGAAAGAACAAGGAAATATTTCAGAAAGCAATAGAATTTAGGAAATAAATGCCGATGACGCGCATTATCTAAACGTCTACCCAAGCTTGGATTCCCTTGCGCTCCTGCGCTCGCAGCGCCCCGTCTCGCTCGTTCGAGATCCCGAGCCGCCGCAAGCATTGAATTGGGTCGTTGCCCACATGCCTTCGCGCTGCTGCCCGGGGAAACTTCCAACACCCTTCCCCTGCCCCCCACCCCCACAGCCTGCTAAAATAGCGGCCCTTCAAAAAAGCGCGCGCAGCCTCCGTTGCGGGCGCGGTCGTTCGATCTCATGGCAAAACTTCTGACTGACACCGAATTCCAACGCTTTTCCGAACTCCAGCAAAAGCAAGCCAGCTTCAGCATCACGAGCGAAGAAGCCGATGAGCTGCGCGGCATCGTCGAGCGCGCGCAGCAAAAGCGCGACGACCGCGCCACGGCCATGCAAGCCATCGAAGCCCACATCGTGCAATTCGAAATCACGCCCGACGAGCTGTTCTCGCCGGATCAGATCGCCGAAGCGGCTCGTGCATACGGGCTCATCGCTGCGACGAAAAAGGAACGCACGCTGCCGCCCGCGCTGACGCACAACGGCAAGACGTACCAGTGGACGCGCGCGTTGCCCGACGACATTCGCATGCCGCTGTTCGATGCCTTCAAGGCGGGGCAGTCGATCAAGACTTTCTTGGCTACGCCGAAAGATACGGCGCGCAACGCAGCGACGATTGCCCGCCTCGAAAAGGAAACGGGCGCGGTCTATGCCGATAACTGGCTCGAGGAGCTTTCGATCCAGCGTTCGCTCGTCGACGAAGCGGCCGCTAAGCTCGCCGCTTAATCGGTCGCCCAAATAGATCTACCGGCCGCATCGGCGGCCGGCCTCTTGCAACGCTGAATCACGGCGTAGGCCGTGGTTCTTGCAAAGGCATCCGCACCTCGACGACGGCGGGATCCGCCGTCGAACGCACTTCGAAGCCCAACTTCTTGACGAGCCCGAGCATCGGCGCGTTCTCGCGCAGAACCTCGCCGACGATCCAACGCGTACCGCGCGAACGAACGTAAGCCACCATCCGCTCCATCAGCATTCGGCCTAACCCCCGCCCTTTCAAATCCGAGCGCAGCGCCACCGCGAATTCGGCACATTCGTTGTCGGGATCGGTGATCGTCCGCACGACGCCCAGCGTGTTCGTCCGGCCACCGTCCTCCGTCGTCGCAATCAACGCCATCTCGCGGTCGTAGTCGATCTGCGTCATCCGGGCGAGTTGCGTATGGTCGAAGGCGCTCACCGCGCCAAAAAACCGCAGCCGCAAGTCGTCAGGCGTCATCGCCGCGATAAGCGCGCTGTGAGCAGCCTCGTCTTCCGGACGGATAGGCCGTATCGTCAATTGCCGGCCGAGCCAATCGACCTTTTCCTCAAGTTGCCGTGGATACGGCACGATCGCAAGCCGCCCGCGCACCGCGCCGAGCCCAACGCGCGGTGCAACGAGCCACGTGTGGGACCGCGTCACCCTGAGCGTCGCCGTCAAACGCACGATCGGCTCCACGCAACAAACGGCTTCCGACAGCAAGGTCAACGCATCGAGGACGGGTCCAACCGGCGCGAGCCGCGCATACGGCGAGCGCGAGACGATTTCGCGCGCGAGCACGGGATTGAGCGGAGGGAGGCCGAAGGCCGCGAACGGGGCCGACAAGCCATCGGCAGCCGGCGCAATAAACTCGAACACAGGGCCGAAATCGGGATCGTCGCGCAGACTTACGGCGACATCGACGACATGCTCGTCGTCGCCGACCGCATCGCGCAAAGCGGGAGTGTCGCTTTCATCTACCGTCAATCCGAAGCCGCGCAGCATCCGAGCCGCTTCCTCGCCCGCAAGCTCGGTCCGCCCCGCTTCGAGTGCTGCTCTCGCCTGCGCCTGTGCGGCTTCGATCGACGCCGGCACCTGCGCGGGCAGCCCCTCGGGCGTCTGCATCAAAAGCTCACGACCCAGCCGGTAATCGGCCAAACGCGCGAACGCGCGCGCAAGCCGATGCGGCGTCGAATGCACGGCAATCCCATGCGCGCGCAGCGCATCGCGCGTCGTTTCGTCCACGCCACCGAAGAAACACGCGAGCAGCCCACGGTAGGCGAAACGCTGCCGCTCGATCAAGACGCGCGCGACGTCGGCCACAGGTGCGCTCAGCGTCGAGGCATGCACGACAAACGTGGTGCCCGTTTCGCGATGCGGCGCGAGCGCTTCCAAGGCGAGCCCGAAATGCTCGGGCAGCGCATCGTTGCCGAGCACGAGCGGATTGCCGGGCACGGCGTGAGGCAACGACGCGGCCACCGACGCCGCCGCCGCACCCGGCCATTGCGCGAGTGTCGTGCCGGCCTGTGCGAACGCATCGGACGCCAGCGACGCCACGCCGTAATCGCTCGTCACGAGCGTGGCGGACGAACTCGCGGCGATGCGGCCGACGCCGAGCGTTTCGATTTCGTCGATGAGATCGTCGAGCGATTCGACGCGCACCATGCCCGCGCGCCGAAACGCAGCGGCGAACAGTGCATCGCGGGGATCGGCGCGGCCCGTGCGTAAAACGAGCACGGGCTTGTTGCGCGCAGCGGCGCGCGCCGCCGACATGAACTTGCGCGCCGCACGCACGACGGACAGTTCGAGCAAGATCGCGCGTGTCCCGGGATCGCTCGCGAGATAGTCGAGGACGTCGCCCGCATCGACATCGGCTTCGCCGCCCAATGCGATCGCATGGGAAAAGCCCAAGCCGCGGGCCTGTGCCCAGCCCAACACGGCATTCGTCAACGCATTCGATTGCGAGACCCACGCCACGCCGCCCGCCTTAACGGTCGAGGACGGCGCGCCCAAGTGCGCGTTCAACGCAGGCGTCACGACGCCGACGCTGCCCGGCCCAACGATCCGCAGCAAGTAGGGCTTCGCCGCGCCGAGCGCGCGCGCGAGATCGGGCGAAGCCGCCTCGCGCCTCGTATCGCTGACGATAATGGCGGCGCGCGTGCCGAGCCGGCCGAGCTTGTCGACGATCTCGGGCCAGGTATGACTCGGCGTACAGATCAGCGCGACGCTCGGCGGTTCGAGCAGATCGCCGACGTCGGTGAAGACCGCACACCCATCGAGGTCGGCGTACTTCGGATTGACGGGCCAGACGGGGCCTTCGAACCCGCCGGCCAGCACCTGGCGCCAGACTTTCGAGCCGACGCTTTCAGGCCGGGCCGAGGCGCCGACGACAGCGACCGACTTCGGTCGGAACAAGACATCGAGGTTGCGTACGGTCATAGCTGCGCACACCTAGCGGAAAAGAGGGAAGAAGCCACGTCGGGCGCCCGTCGCTGCCTCGTTAGGATAGGCGATACCCGCGCCCCGTGCGCACGCGGCCGCATCAATCCAGCGACTTCCGGAAACGCAGCACGCTTGCGGTCAGCATGGCCAACGCCAGCAAACCCATCGCCGCGAACTGCGGCCAGAGCGCCTCGAATCCGACGCCCTTGAGAAACACCGCGCGCAGCACGACGAGGAAATAGCGCAGCGGATTAAGGTACGTGAGCCATTGGAGCACGCGCGGCATGGCCGAAATCGGAAACGCGAAGCCCGACAAAATAAAAATCGGATTGACGAGAAAGAAGTTCAACGCGAACGCCTGCTGCTGCGTGCGCGAGAATGTCGAAAGCAACAACCCGAGGCCGATGACGGCGCAAAGAAACAGCACCACCCCAGCCATCATCACAAGCGGGCTGCCGACGAACGGCACGCCGAACCACGCTACGCCGAGGGCAGTCACGAGCGCGACGTCGCCTAACCCAATCAAAAACGAGGGCACGGTCTTCCCGAGAATGAACTCCACGGGCCGGATCGGGCTCACCATGATCTGTTCGAGCGTGCCGACTTCGCGCTCGCGCACGACGGCGAATGCGGTGAGGCTGACCACCTGTAGCAACGTCAGCGTGCCGACAACGCCCGGAATGAAGAACCATCGATCGTCGAGTCCGTCGTTGAACCAGGGTCGCTCGCGCATCGCAACGGAGACGACCGGCGCCGCAATGCCGCCGCTCGACGGCCATGCGGCCGCAACGCGATCGCTTTGATACTGGGCCACGATGTTGCTGACGTAGCCGAGTGCGATCAGCGCGGTGTTCGAATTGGTGCCATCGACGAGCACTTGCAGCGGCGCGCCGACGCCCTGCCCGAGCGATTGCGCGAAACCTGCATGAATGACGACGGCGACTTGTACGTTGCCGGCATCGAGTTCATGCGCGATCTCCTTTTGCGATCGAGCGAAATCGACGATGTCGAAGCGGCCGTTCGCCGTGAAGCGCGCAACCAAATCGCGGCTCGCTTGCGTGCCGTCCAGATCGAGCACGGCCGTGGCGACGTGGCTCACGGTAAACGTCGCCGCGTAGCCATAGACGAACACCTGCATCACGAGCGGCACGACGAGTCGAAACAGCGCCCACTTGTCGCGTTTCAATTCGAGAAATTCTTTGACGAGCATCGCGTAAATGCGTTCGAACATCGACAGCTCCTACTCGCTCCATGCGTCCTTAAGTGAGGTTCCTAGCTCAATTACCCAATTCAATCGAGATGCTTTCGAAACGCGCGCACGCTGAGCCAACCGATGACGAGCGCATAGAGAGCGAGCGCCGCGATCGGAATGGCAAGGTCGATCAACGTACTGCCTTTCAGAAACACCGACCGTAAGATCGTCACGTAATATCGCGCGTAGACCAGTAACGTCACCGCGCGAATCGGCGCGGGCATTTGTTCGATGGCGAAGGTGTAGCCCGAGAGCATCGTCGTCGGCAGCATCGTCAGCAGCAACGCGACTTGACTCGCACCGAGTTGGCTGTGAATACGCACCGACATCAAATATCCGATGCCGAGTACGACCAGCGTGAAGAGCGCCGTCGTAGCGGCCAGCGTGAGCAAACTTCCTCGAAACGGCACGTGAAACCAATAGACCGCGCCGACGATGCAAAAGACGGCGTCGGTAAAGCCGATCGCGAAGTAGGGAATCAGTTTGCCCAGCATGAGCTCGAGGGCCGTGACCGGCGTCGAGATGAGCTGCTCCATCGTGCCGCGTTCCCATTCGCGCGCCACCGTCAGCGAAGTCAGCTGCGCGCCGACGAGCGCGAGAATCACTGCCACCACCCCCGGGATGATGAAGTTGCGGCTATCGAGCCCTTCGTTGTACCAAACGCGCGGTTCCAAATCGACAGTGCCCACGGACGGCACACGCATCCCGTGATCGGCAGCCCAGCGCGTTTCGAAATCGGCCGTCGTTTTAGCGATGACGCCCTGTGCATAGCCGATCGCAATGTTCGTCGTATTCGTATCGGTCGCATCGAAAACCGCCTGCACGGAGGCAACGCCGGTCGTCGTCAGCACACGCGTGAAATCGACAGGAATCGTCACGACACCCGCGCAGCGCCCATGATCGATCGCCTCGCGCACCGATCGCTCGCTCGTCAGCGCACGCTGCGGAGCGAACCAGCCCGATGCGACGAAGCGCTCGACGAGTTCGCGGCTTGCCTGGCTTTGTGCTTCGTCGCGCACGCACAGCGGTACCTGCCGTATGTCGAGGCTCACGCCGTAACCGAGCAGCAGCATCTGCATCAACGGCATGAGCAACGCGATGGCGAGGCTGCGCGAATCGCGCCAGATTTGCAGCGCTTCCTTGTAGGCCACTGCGAGCAGGCGGCGCAGCTTCATGTGCCCTCCCTTGCTCGGGCCGAGCCGGTCACGATGCCCCCTTTGCACTCGCGCGCGAGACGAGTTGCACAAACACGTCCTCTAACCCCGGGCGAATCGGCACGAATGGGCCTGCCTCGATACCCTTGCTCGCGAGCCATGCCGAGACGGCCGAGGCACTCGATGCGGCGGCCGTCCCGGGTGTATCGGCAAGCAGCACATGCAGCTTGTCGCCGAAAATCGCCCCGTCGAGCACGCCGGGCGCGTCGCGCAGCACGGCGACGGCCTCGCCGAGCGACGGACACGCGCATTCGTAGAGCAAGCCGCCCAATTGCTCGCCGCGCAGCTCGTTGGGGCTGCCGACGGTGATGAGACGGCCTGCGTCGATCAAGGCGATGCGATTGCAGTATTCGGCTTCGTCCATATAGTGCGTGGAAACGAGCACCGTGACGCCGTCTCCCGCGAGTTGATGGATGAGGTCCCAAAAGCGCCGCCGCGCTTGCGGCTCCACGCCCGACGTCGGTTCGTCGAGGAACAACACCGGCGGCCGATGCAAAATCGCACAGCCGAGTGCGAGGCGCTGCCGCCAGCCGCCCGCCAGCGTTCGCACGAGCGTATCCTCGCGCCCTTCGATGCCCGCCATTTCGATAGCGAAGCGCATTCGTTCGTCGAATACCGCACGCGGCACGCGATAAATGCCCGCGAAAAAGCGCAAATTCTCGCGACAGGTCAAATCCCCGTAGAGAGAAAACTTTTGCGACATGTAGCCGATGTGCGTGCGCACGATCTCGGGCTCGCGGGCGACATCGAAACCCGCCACCGATGCACTGCCGGCGCTCGGCGCAAGCAGCGCGCAAAGCATGCGAATCGTCGTGGATTTGCCGGAGCCGTTCGGCCCGATGAATCCGACGACCTCGCCTTTCGCGATCGTGAGATCGAGCCCGTCGACAGCGGTGAAATTGCCGAAGCGCTTCGTCAACCCGCGAGCGATGACGACTGGCGGTTCGGACGTCGTCGGCTTACTCGTCCCGGCCGAGTCGGGCGGCATGGAAGCGGTCGTCGCGGCGCTCATCCGGTATCTCCGACCAGCGCGACGAATATGTCTTCGATGCCCGGCTCGATCGTTTCGATCGACGTGTGATCGATCGCCGCGGCGCTTAACCGCGCTTCCAATTCGGCGCTACGCGATACATCGTCGACCCGCACGTGTACGCGGTCGCCCATGAGCAATACGCCAAGCACACCGGGTGCAGCCGCCAGCGCGTCGCGGATGGCCCGAGGCGCCGCACCGGCGATCGCCAGCAACGCACCGCGCAAATTGCGCTTGAGCGCATCCGGCGTGGCGCAATCGCGCACCTCGCCCGCGTGCAATAAAGCGAGCCGAGAACACCGTTGCGCCTCGTCCATATAGGCCGTCGACATCACGATCGTCACGCCTTGATCGCGCAATTGATAAAGAATGGCCCAGAAGTCGCGCCGCGAGACGGGATCGACACCGGTCGTCGGCTCGTCGAGCAGCAAGACCTTCGGCGTATGGATCAGTGCGCACACGAGCCCGAGCTTTTGTTTCATGCCGCCGGACAATTGGCCCGCGAGTCGCTTTCTGAATGGCGCAAGCCCGGCCGCATCGAGCAATTGCGCCATGCGTACGCGATAGTCTTTGCGCGGCACTTCGAAGAGTTCGCCGTAGAAAAACGCGTTCTCGTCGACGGTCAAATCTTCATACAAGCCGAAGCGCTGCGGCATGTACCCGAGTGCGGTCTTGGCGCGTTCGGGATCGGCGGCTACGTCGATGCCCTCCAATACGATCCGCCCCGTGTCGGGATGCAATACACCCGCAAGCATGCGGATCAGCGTGGTTTTGCCCGCGCCGTCGGGCCCGACGAGCCCGAAGATTTCGCCGCGTTCGACGGCAAGCGTCACGTCGCGTACGGCTTGCAGTTCGCCGAACCGCCGCCCTACGTGCTCGATGACGATCGCCGCCTCGTTCATTGCCCGCTCGCGCGCGCCGCGATCGAACCATCGGCCGGCATTCCCGGCAGCAACTCATGCGTGGGATTGTCGATGTCGATTCGGACACGGTAGACGAGGGTGACACGCTGCGCATGCGTCTCAACGGTTTTTGGCGTGAACTCCGCTCGGGGTGAGATGAAACTGACTCGGCCGCGGTAGATTTTGGCCGGATAGGCGTCGGTCGTAACATCGACCGCCTGCCCCAGTCGAATACGTCCTACGTCCATCTCGTTCACGTAAGCCCGCAGCCAAACATGATCGAGTTCATCGAGCGTAAGTAGGGCCACGCCCGGCCCGGCCAGTTGCCCCAATTCGGCTTCCCGAACCGTAATGACACCGTCGAAGGGCGCTCGCAGCTCCGCATAGGAGAGCGTCGTTTGGTCGAGGGCGAGCTTGGCGCGCGCCGCCTCGACATTGGCTGTCGCCAACACGACGGCGTTGCGGGCCACATCGACGAGCGCCTGATCGTGCGCAAGCTGCGCCGCCGACTGCTCGCGTGCCGTCAATGCCAAATCGCGGGCCTGCTGAGAGACGGCCTGGTGCTTGGCGAGCGTATCGGCGCGCATGTAATCGAGCTGCTTTTGCGCCAAATCGAAGCGATCGCTGGCAACGCTGCTGGTCGCGGCCGCCAGCGTGCTGCGATTCGCGTCGACTTGCGCCGACTGCACTGCGAGCGTGGCCCGATCGATGTCGACCTGGCGCCGGTAGAGCCGATCGTCGAGCCGAGCTAAAACGGTGCCGCGCGCAACGCGCGCGCCCTCGTCGAACGGCAAATAGACGATAGGAGCCTGCACTTGCGTCACGCTGAGCACGCTTTCGTGCGCCTCGATGTTGCCCGAGACGACGACACGCTCCGGCACACCGGCCGAGCCGAATAGCGATGGCCAACGCCATGCCCCGTAAGCGCTTGCCGCCACGGCCAATGCGACGAACGCCCACAAGAGGATAGAGTGCGCGCGCAGCCGCGCGCGCCAGCGCGTGACGAAATGAGGGTCCATGCAGGCACTGTACGCACGCTCGGGCGGCGAACGTTTGATACGCGTCAAGGCCCCGGGGCATAGGCGCGCCGATGATGGTTGCATCGGGGCATGCAGCCCGGCGGGCGATCGGCGCTCGCGGGAGCCGAGGTCTCGTCGACAAAGAGGGATTTCGTGTCGAACGTTCGAACTGCCGCTAGCGATGGGACTGCCGTCCGCGAGACGGGCTCGGGCAATCCCGCGCCCGAGGCGGGTTCGCAGCGCCCGACGCATCGGCGCAAATACGTCGGCTACTTCGCCGCCGCAGCAGCCGTCGTCGCAGCGGCGGGCGCCGCATGGTGGTTCGCGACGCGCCCCGCTCCCCGGTATTACGTCACGCAGCCCATTACACGCGGCGACATCTCGCATTCGGTCAGCGCGACCGGTACGGTCAATCCGGTCTTGACGATCATCGTCGGCAGCTACGTGTCGGGCGTCATCCAGCAACAGTTCTGCGACTTCAACACACAGGTTCGCAAGGGACAGCTATGCGCCAAGATCGATCCGCGCCCCTACCAAGCGCTCGTCGATCAGGCCCGCGCGGATCTTGCCAATGCACGCGCGCAAATCTTGAAAGATCGCGCGCAGCTGGCGTACACGAAGAGCGCATCGGCGCGCAACGCGACGCTGCTGCAACACGGCATCGTCTCGCGCGACACGGCCGACAATGCGCGCAGCGCATACGAACAGGCGCAAGCGCAAGTGGCCGTCGATACGGCCGTGATCGCGCAGCGTAGCGCCGGGCTTCGTACGGCGGAGGTCAATCTCGATTACACGAACATCGTGTCGCCGGTCGACGGCACCGTCGTTTCGCGCAACATCACGATCGGACAAACGGTCGCCGCCAGTTTCCAAACGCCGACGCTCTTTCTCATCGCAACCGACCTCACGCAAATGCAGGTTGACGCGAATGTCAGCGAAAGCGACATCGGCGGTCTGCACGAAAACACGCCGGCGACATTCACTGTCGAAGCGTATCCGAAACGTCGCTTCGAGGGCCACGTGGTGCAGGTTCGGCAAGCGCCGCAAACGGTTCAAAACGTCGTCACGTACGACGTGGTGATCGGCGTACGCAATGCCGATCTGAGCCTGAAGCCAGGCATGACGGCGACCGCGCGAATCGTCCTCGCCACGCGCCAACACGTGCTGCGCGTGCCCGATCCGGCGCTGCGCTTCACGCCTTCTGGCGTATCGCCGTCGTCCAAGCTTCCCGAGCTACCCGCGGGTGCAGTTCGCATCTGGGTCTTGCGCGACGCTCACCCGGTGGCGGTGACGGTGACGACCGGTCTAGACGACGATTCGTACTCCGAAGTAACGAGCGGCGACATTCGTGAAGGCGATACCGTCATCGTCGGCGAGACGGCGGGCAACGCAGCCGCGCCGGGCGTCGCCGGGCCTCGGCTTCGTGCCTGACGCTCGCGAGGTCCGCCATGAGCGAAACGGTCGTTGAACTGACGCATGTGACGAAAATCTACGCCGCGGGCGGCACCGAGCTGCGCGCGCTGGATGACGTGAGCTTGACGATCGAGCGCGGCGAGTTCATTGCCATCATGGGTTCGTCGGGCTCGGGCAAATCGACGTTGATGAACGTCCTCGGCTGCCTCGATCGGCCAAGCGGCGGACGTTACGTCCTCGAAGGCGCCGATACGGCCAGCCTTGCCGAACCCGAACTCGCGCGCATTCGCTCCAGCCGCATCGGCTTCGTGTTTCAAAGCTTCAATTTGCTCGCACGCACGAGCGCATTGGAAAATGTCGCCCTGCCGCTGTTCTACGCGGCCGGCGGTCCGGCCAATCATGCCGAGCGGCTCGAACGCGCCCGCGCGGCACTGCGCTTCGTAGGCCTGAGCGAGCGCGAAGGCAACTGGCCCAGCCAGCTTTCGGGCGGTCAACAACAGCGCGTCGCGATCGCGCGGGCGCTAATCGGACGCCCCAGCATCGTGCTCGCCGACGAACCGACCGGCAATCTCGACACGCGCACGTCGCACGAAATCATGGTGATGCTGCGCACGCTCAACCGCGAGCAGGGCGTTACGCTCATCGTCGTCACGCACGAACCCGATATCGCCCAATACACGGATCGCGTCGTCACCATGCGTGACGGCAAAATCGTCTCCGACGAGCGCCGCGTCTCGGCACCTGCCCAGAGCGCCGCCTCCGATACGGCGCTGCCTCCTTATATGGCCGCCGGGGTCGCTGCCGCGCCGGCAGGCCCGACCGGCCCCGCCACCGCCGGCTTTGCGAAGATGACGTTCTCGGCCGCGGCGCTCGCGCTTTGGCGCAACAAGATGCGCTCGGCGCTCACGGTGCTGGGCGTGTTCATCGGCGTCGCCGCATTGATCGCGATGGTCGCGATCGGACAAGGCGCGAACGAAGCGGTGCGCAAGCAGATAGAAAGTCTCGGCACCAATCTGCTCGTCGTCGTTCCGGGCGCCACGACGGCAACCGGCGTGCGCGCCGGCTCGGGCAGCGCGTCGACGCTGACCGTCGACGACGCGCGCGCGCTCAAACGCGACGCGTCGGCCGTCAGCACCGTGAGCTATCTGATTCGGCAGTTGGGGCAGGCCGAGTATGGGGGACGAAACTGGTCGACCAATATTCAGGGGATCGCGCCCGCCTACTTGGACATCACGGGTTGGCATATCGCCTCCGGCCGGGCAGTAGACGAAGACGACGAGCGCGATGCAACGATGGTCGCGCTCATCGGGCAAACCGTGTATCAGCAGCTCTTCGGTGCGGCGGAAAACCCCATCGGCGCAACGATCCTCGTCAAAGGCGCGGCGTTGCGCGTCGTCGGCCTACTCGCTCCCAAAGGCCAGACCGCTTACGGCCAAGACCAAGACGACGTCATCATCATTCCGTTCAGCAGCGCCGAGCGCAAAGTCCTCGGCGTAGCCGTCCCAAGTCAAGCGCAGACGAACGCGAATACTAATTTCCCGCCCGTACCGAACCCGTACGGCACGCCGCCGAGGTTGACCGGATACGTCAATCAAATCTATGTCCAAGCCGCGAGTCCGCAACTCGTTCAAACGGCCATCGCGCAGGTGACCGATACGCTACGGCGGCGCCATCGCCTGCGCGCCTCGGACGACAACGACTTCGCCGTCCGCAACCTAAGTCAGATCGCACAAACGGCCGAGGGCAGCAGCCGCATCATGGCGCTCTTGCTGGCCGCCATCGCATCGATCTCGCTGCTCGTCGGCGGCATCGGCATCATGAACATCCTGCTCGTATCGGTCACGGAGCGCACGCGCGAAATCGGCCTGCGCATGGCGATCGGCGCGCGGCGTCTACACGTTCTGCTGCAATTTCTGATCGAAGCCGTCTTTTTGAGCGTAAGCGGTGGCATCGGCGGGATCGTCTTCGGCATCGCCGTATCGGAACTGGTGACGGTTATCGCTCGCTGGCCGACGCTGCTCTCGCCCGCTGCCATCGTCGGCGGCTTTGCGTTTTCGGCAGCCGTCGGCGTCTTCTTCGGCTACTACCCGGCGAAGAAGGCGTCGCGGCTCGACCCCATCGAGGCCCTGCGCTATGAATGACTGCTCGATATCGGCGCCTCGCCTGCGCTGCGCCACTCTGTGGGCTCTCATGTTGCCGGCCTTGGCGTTGACGCTCTCCGGTTGCATGGTGGGTCCCGACTTTAAGCGTCCCGCGCCGCCCGATGTCGCCGGTTACGTTGCCGGTCGAACCGAGCTGCCCACGGCAGGCCCGGCCGACCCCGCGCAACAGCTGCATTGGGGAGCGGACATCGATCGGCGCTGGTGGTCAGCGTATCGTTCGCAGGCACTCGACGAAACGGTTTCGCAAGCAATCGCCGACAACCCCACCCTCGACACCGCGCGCGCTACGCTGGCCCAGGCGCAACAAGCGATTCTCATCGCCCGAGGCGGACTCTATCCGCAGGCCGATCTCGGGGCTAGCGCGCAGAGGGAGAGGATACGCAGCGGCAACGGCGCGACCTCTGCGACCACCAACCTGCTGGCTATCGGCCCTACCGTCAGCTATCCGCTCGATCTGTTCGGCGGCAAGCGGCGCGAGGTCGAGGCCCAGACGGCGCTGGCCGATTCTCAGCGTTACGCATTGGCCGCCGCGTACCTCGCGCTGACCGGCAATACCGTAACCGAAGCGCTGACGGCCGCCACCGTGCGCGAGCAACTGCGCGCGATCGCCGACATCGTCGCCGTCGACAAGCACAACCTCGAGCTCGTCTCGATCGAGCGAGAGGTCGGCAAAGCCGCGCTCAGCGACGAGCTCGCCGCACGCAGCCAACTCGCCGCCGATCTCGCACTCTCCCCGCCGCTTGAGCAACAGCTCAGCGCCGCCGACGATGCCCTGGCCATCTTGGTCGGCAAGACGCCCGCACAATGGCAGCCGCCGACCTTCGACTTCGCCATGCTGACGCTGCCGACCGAGGTGCCCGCCACGCTTCCGTCGACTTGGCTATTGACTCGTCCCGATGTCGGCGCGGCGCAGGCGCAGTTGCATGCCGCGAGCGCCCAGATCGGCATCGCGACGGCGGCGCTGTACCCGAACGTGACGTTAAGCGCGTCGTGGACGCAAGCCGCGGCATCGATGGGACCGCTCTTCGACGCCACCAACGGCTTGTGGACGGTTGCCGCGGCGCTGACGGCGCCGCTCTTTCACGGCGGCGCTTTGACCGCGCAAAAGCAAGCCGCGGTGGATGCATTCGACGCCCAGCTCGGCATCTACCGGCAAACCGTGTTGCAAGCGTTCGGCCAGGTGGCGGACACGCTCCGAGCGCTGCAACACGATGCCGACGCATTAGCCGCGCAACGGACGGCCTTGGATACCGCCCAGGCGTCGCTCCAGTTGTTGCAGGAAAGCTATCGCGTCGGCACGGCGAGCCTGGTGGATGTCCTCCAGGCGCAACGTCTCTATGCTCAAGCTCGGCTCGGCTACGCGAAGGCGAAAGGACAGCGCTATGTCGATACGGCGCAATGGTTCGCCGCAATGGGCGGGGGTGCGCCGCAATGGGCACAGCGCGAAGCCAGTAGCGCCGTGGGCCCGCACACGGCCCGTTGAGCCGATTCCGCGCTGTCATTTTTCAAAACGACGGCGAGAGGTTATGCGCATAAATGTTATATTGCAGCATAACATTCCGGGAGACGGGGCCCCATGCGTTTCACTGATCAGCTTGCTGCGCTACGCGCGCATCGGCGCTTGAGCTTGGCTGCGATCGGCGGCCTCGTCGGCATGGCCGTGCCGAACTTATCCGCCGTCTTGCGGGGCCGCGGCGATACGAAAGCGTCGACGCTCGAATCGATCGCATCGGCGCTCGATGCAACATGGCTGCTCGTGCCGAACGAACGCTGCGAGGCAGTGCAGCGGGCCATGGGATCGAATGAAGCCGGCTCGCATCCGAACACGGTTGCCGCATCCGAGGTTGCACTTCCCCGCACGATCGAAATCTCGTCGAATAAGCGGTAATCCGCCGCCGCTTGCGTTGGCGCCCCGTGCCCGGCTATACGTTGACGACAATCTTTCCGAACTGCTCGTTCGACTTCAAGAAGCGGTGTGCGGCGACGATGTCGTCGAATTCGAATGTCTTTGCGATGACGGGGCGGGGTGCTCCCGATGCAAGGTGGTCGAGCGCGAACGCCTTGGCCGCGGCCAATCGCGTAGGACTGCTAATGATCTCGTGGACGAGGTAATCATTCGCGTGCGGCTAGACGATCTCGATGCGATCGCCGACGTCGCCGTCAGCGGCCTCGGGCTTGCCTAGCTTCCGTCGTGACTCGTGCGCGACCGCATCGATACGGGCACGCTCGTGCAATTAGCCTGCGAGCCGCGAGGCCGGCGCCGGCTCGCTTTTCGTCGAAACCTGCGCCAGCAACGCTTCGATATCTTGCAGCCGAACCGGCTTCGTCAAATGATGATCGATGCCGGCCTGCTTGCTGCCCACACGATCCTCGTCCGTGCCCCAACCACTAAGCGCGATGAGCACCGCGTCTTTCAACGAAGGATGTTCGCGCAACTGAGCCGCGAGGTCGAAGCCCGATAGATAAGGCATGCCTAGATCGAGGAAAACCAGTTCCGGCTTGAATTCGAGCGCTGCACCGAGCGCGCCGCGCGGCTCGTGCACCGCGCGCGTCTCATGGCCGGAGTAGGTCAGCAAGACCGCTAACGACTCGGCCGCATCGGCGTTATCGTCGACTACCAGGATCCGCATCCCTGGTTTCGCGGCGGGCTCGTCGGCCCGCGCATCGGGCGCAATCGCCGGCAAGACGTCGGAAAGCGGCAGCGGCAGCCGAATGACGAACGTCGATCCGTGCCCGGGCCCGTCGCTATGCGCTTCGATTGCGCCGCCGTGCATTTCGACGAGCCGTTTGGCAAGCGAAAGCCCCAGTCCCAAGCCACCTTGGGCCCGATCCATCGATTGCTCGACTTGGGCGAACACATCGAAGATCTTGGCGAGCATCTCTTTCGGAATGCCGATGCCCGTGTCTCGAATGCGAATCTGCACAGAGCCGGCGCCGAGCTCGGCCACGAGTTCGATGCGCCCGCCTCGAAGGGTATATTTCGCTGCGTTGTTGAGCACGTTGCTGAGCACTTGGGCCACACGTGTCGCATCGACGTCCAGCCATACCGGTTGCGTCGGCACGCGAATCGACAACTGGTGAGCCGACGCTTCGAGCAACGGCCGGCTAGTTTCGACCGCGTTCTCGACGACGCTCTGCAATTTGACGCGTTCGCGCTTGAGCGCGATGAGCCCGCGGCTCACGCGCGAAACGTCGAGCAGGTCGTCGATTAGACGCACCATGTGCGCAAGCTGCCGCTCCATCATCGGCAGCACCACCGGTGCGAACTCGAGCTTGCCGGTCCTGAGCACGGCCAAGCCGTTCTGGATCGGCGCGAGCGGATTGCGCAATTCGTGGGCGAGCGTGGCCAGAAATTCGTCCTTGCGTCGATCCGCCTCCACGAGTTGTTCGGTTCTCAAGCGCAACGCCTCTTGGGCCGAGGTCCGCTCGATCAAGTCCGCTGCCTGGCGCGCGATGACGTCGAACAACCGCAGATCGCGCTCCGACGGGGTATGCGTTTCGCTCCAATGCGTGGAGATGACACCGAGAAATTCGCCGCTTCGCGACACGAGCGGCGTCGATTGCACCGATCGGATACCTAAGCGCCGGAATATCGCGAGGTCGTCGCCCCCCACCTCGAGCGAGGTTTCGACATCGGCGGCGACCACGCGCGACTGGTCGCGAAACGTCGCGCCGCAGATTGTCGAGGAGGTTGCGCGTACCCACTTCCAGTGCTCGACGGCGTCAAGACTGAAGCCGCGATGTGCCAGCAATTCGAGCGCGTCTTGCTCGCGATGCAGCCGCTGCATGCTCGCGAAATCCGAGCGCATGACCTGCGAGGCGACGGCCAGCAGGCGCTCATAGAGCCCTTGCACTGCTTGTTCGTCGATCAACGTAGAGCTGACTTCTTGCAGCAGGTGGGCATCGGCAAGCTGCTCTTCCAGCCGGCGTTGGGCATGGGCACGCTCGTTCAACGCTTGTTCGAGTGCATGCTTTTGCGACTCCACCGTCGCGAGCGCATCGCGCAGTTCGGCCGTGCGGGCCGCGACGCGCCGCTCCAGGTCCTGATTCGCCTCGTGCAGCGTCTGCTTCGCCGAAACGAGCGCCGCGCTTTCGATCAATTCCCATGTCCCGTTGCGCCGGACGATCGCGAACTCGTGATTGCGCACGACGTCGAGGACGTCCGCGCCGTTCGTCATCCCCACCTGATAACTGCACAAGCCGATCAACCGACGACCGGCGAACGCTTGTGTGACCTTCGATTCGTACCGCTCGAAATCGCGCCAATCTTCGCGCGATCGAAGAAACGTGACGTTTCCCGTCGCACGCAGGCCGGCATAACCGGCGGCGATCGCCGCTTGCTCGGCCTCGATCCACGCGGCGATCAGCGAGTCGGCATCGAGATGCCCCGTACGGGTATGCCAAGCGCTGTGATCGACGATCCGTATCTGGCCGCGACTAACGTACTCGTCGAGTCTTGGCACGCGCGCGGCAAGCGCCGCGGTGGCGGCGTGTACGTCGAGCGGATCGGAGGTGACCCATAAGCATTGCTCGTTGTTCGCTAGCCCTTCGGCAAAAAAGGGCACCAGCGTATCGAGCAAATCGTCACGCGTTTCGTAGAGGTGGCAAAAGTGGGCCCCCCAGTGCAGATGAGCGCAACATGACAGGCCGCTAGGGGCGCGCGACGACGTCGACTCACTCATGTGCTCTCCTCAATGCATCCGGCCAGCGCGACGCCCGGCATATCGTCTGAGTTATTGCGCTGACACGAAGGATACACAAGAAAGCATCCGCCGGGCATAGCGCCCGGCATCCCCTGCCCTGCGGACGGTCAAAGGTTCTTCTTGAACGGCGCGCCCGAGTGTTCCCGCAATTCGTTGAAGACGATATTCGGCCATGCCTTTTGCGCCACCTCGATCTCCGAAATATGCGAAGCGAGGTAGGTGGGGGCATTGGCGGCATCGAGCGCCATCCGGGCCGCGTAGGCATCGGTAAAGCGGCGCAGCTCGGCGGGATCGCTACAGGTGACCCAACGCGACATGCGATAGCGTGCCGGCATGATGCGGACGTCGACCTTGTATTCCGCCGAAAGCCGGTGCGAGACCACTTCGAACTGGAGCTGCCCGACCGCGCCGAGGATGATGGAGCCGCCGTAGGCAGGGCGAAACACCTGGATCGCCCCTTCTTCGCCGAGTTGCTTCAACGCTTCCCCAAGCTGCTTGGCGCGCATGGGATCCACGACTTCGACGGTTTGGAAGATTTCCGGCGCGAAGAACGGCAGCCCGACGAATTGCAGCATCTCCCCTTCGGTCAGCGTGTCGCCCAAGCTCAGCGTGCCGTGATTGGGAATACCGATGATGTCGCCGGGATACGCTTCGCTTACCGTCTCTCTGCGCTGCGAAAGAAACGTGACGACGTTGTTCGCGCGAAACGTCTTGCCCGAGCGCGTCACCTTGAGCGCCATGCCGCGCTCGAACCGTCCCGAGCACACACGGATGAACGCAACGCGATCGCGGTGCGCGAGGTCCATGTTGGCCTGCACCTTGAACACCACGCCCGTGAATTTGGGCTCGTCGGGCAGCACCGGCCGCTGGACCGCCATCCGCATCGACGGGGGCGGCGCCAGCTCCACCAAGGCGTCGAGAATTTCCTTCACGCCGAAATTATTGATGGCCGAGCCGAAGAGTACGGGCGATTGCTGGCCCGCCAAGAACGCCTCCCGGTCGAACGAGGGCGTTGCCGCGCAAATGAGGTCGATCTCTTCCTTGGCTTTCTTCCACGCGAAGCCGAAACGCCGCTCGCCTTCGTCGTTATCGAGTGCCGACAGCGTCTCGACCTCGCCGCCGGCCGTGTCCTGACCCGCACGAAATACGCGCACTTGGTCGCGAATGATGTCGTAGACGCCCTGGAATTCTTTGCCCATCCCGATCGGCCAGGTGAACGGCACCGCCGATACGCCGAGATGCTGTTCGATTTCGTCGAGCAAATCGAGCGGCGCGCGAACTTCGCGGTCGAGCTTATTGATGAACGTGACGATCGGCGTGCGGCGGCTGCGGCACACCTCGAGCAGCTTGAGCGTTTGCGCTTCGACGCCGTTGGCGCCGTCGATCACCATGACCGCGGCGTCCACCGCCGTCAGCACGCGATAGGTATCTTCCGAGAAGTCTTCGTGGCCCGGCGTGTCGAGCAGATTGATGACGGCGTCGCCGTATTCGAACTGCATGACCGAGCTCGCGACGGAAATGCCGCGCTGCTTTTCGATTTCCATCCAGTCGGAGGTCGCATAGCGATTACTCTTCCGACCCTTCACCGTACCGGCGATTTGAATCGCACCCGAAAACAGCAGGAGTTTTTCGGTGAGCGTGGTTTTCCCCGCATCGGGGTGGGAAATGACCGCAAACGTGCGGCGGCGCTTGAGTTCGGCGACTGACATCGTATGAATGGGGCTTTCGGTATTGAGCGGCGCGGGGGCGATGATACACGTGTCGCCCCACGCACGCCGAATGCCGCGGCCGTCAAGCGGCTTCGCGCCGATACGAATCGTACCGGCGCGCGACCGCTCCCGAATGCCCTCACCTATCGGAAGCCGCGTGGCGGCCCGCCGATCAGAGCGAGACGGCGGCCGAGCGGCCCAGGGTTCCGAGCGTGTCTTCGGCCGCGCGAGCGCCGGCGCCGGGCCGCCCGATCGAGTGATACTCGATGCCGAGTTCGTCCATCGCCAACGGGTCGTACAGGTTGCGTCCGTCGAACACGATCGGGTGTTTGAGCCGCCCCTTGAGGCTTTCGAAGTCGGGACTCTTGAACGCCTTCCACTCGGTCATGATGACCAGCGCGTCGGCATTGGCCGCGACGTCCATTTGGTCTTCGACCAGCGTCAGGCGTGCCAGCGCTTCCGGCTCGCCTCGCAAGTCGGTCGCCAATGCGCGCTGCGCCTCTTTCATCGCAACAGGGTCGAAAGCCACTACGCGTGCGCCGCGTTCGAGCAACGCGGCGATCAGCACGCGGCTCGGCGCTTCGCGCATGTCGTCGGTGCCGGGCTTGAACGCGAGCCCCCAGACGCCGAACAGACGATCGCTCAAATCTTGACCGAAGCGTGCGACGATTTTGCTGACGAGCACCTGCTTTTGCGCGGCGTTGACTTCGGAGACGGCATCGAGAATCCGCAGCGACTGGCCTTGCTCATGTGCCGTTTGCATCAAAGCGCGCACGTCCTTCGGGAAGCAAGAGCCGCCGTAACCGCACCCGGCGTAGAGGAAGTGGTAACCGATGCGCGGATCCGACCCGATGCCGCGGCGAACCGCTTCGATGTCCGCACCGACGCGTTCGGCCAGATTCGCGAGTTCGTTCATGAACGAAATGCGCGTGGCCAGCATCGCATTGGCCGCGTACTTGGTGAACTCGGCGGAGCGAACGTCCATGAACAGCATGCGATCGCGGTTGCGGTTGTACGGCGAGTACAGACGCTTCATCGTGTCACGCGCGTGTTCGCCCGGCACGTCCTCGTCGCAACCGACGACGATCCGTTCCGGCCGCGTGAAGTCTTCAATCGCGGCGCCTTCCTTCAAGAACTCCGGATTGGACACGACGGAGAACATCGCATCCACGCCGCGTTGCGCCAACTGCTCGGCAATGGCATCGCGCACGCGACGCGCGGTTCCGACCGGTACCGTCGACTTGTCGACAACGACCGTGAAGCCTTCGATGTGGCGGCCGATTTCGGCGGCGGCTGCCAGCACGTATTGCAGATCGGCGGAGCCGTCTTCGCCGCTCGGTGTGCCGACGGCGATGAAGATCGCCTCGCGCTGGGTCATCGCGCGACGCGGGTCGGTGGTGAACGACAGCCTTCCGGCGGCTTTGTTGCGCGCAACGATCTCATGCAAGCCCGGCTCGTGAATCGGAATGCCGCCCGATTCCAGAATGCCGATCTTGTCTTGATCGACGTCATAGCAGCACACGTCGTTACCGACGTCCGCGAGACAAGCCGCTGTTACGAGGCCGACGTAGCCGCAGCCGATGATGGTCACATTCATAGTGGTGGCCCTTCAAAGAACAACGAGAAATGGGGCAGCGTCGGACGGACGAGCTCGTGCACGAGCCCCCGTCATTGGCAAAGTGATCATCTGGCGACAACAAAAAGCCGACCGCAAGCAAAGCAAATCCGAAATTAATCGGCTGTTTGCATGGGCCGGCAATCTTTTCGAATTTTTTTGTGGCAGACGCAAGGGCACCCCCTCGAGTGCCCCATCGCCGCCGTTACGGTTTTTTTGTCGATTTACTTCCTGTCACACTTATCTGGTTCCCGTTGCTCGGTCTCTCGCCGATGACAAGTCCCGTTCACCTTGCATTGCCCTCGCTCGTGACGCGATGCGCGCTCGTCACCGACGCGCTCGCGTGCGAGCGATTGGCTCAGATATGCATGCAAGTTTTACAACGATACGCGTCAAGCGTGGAACAGCAACTCGGGAGGCTTGGTATCGCCTCGCCCGTCCGGGTGCGCGTGCAGCAGCCAGTCGGGGGTGCGACTGCGAATCATGCTCGGCTCGAGCACGCGCGCGGGCTGCGCGGGCACGGACGCCAATGCGGGTTCCAGTCCGGCGCTCTGCGATTCCTGCGCGTTTTGAACCTGGGCAGCAGTCGCCGCAGCGGTTTGATCGATCGCTTCGAGTCGTGCTTGTGCCGCAGCTTCGTGCCTTTCGATCCAATCGCGCGCCCAATCGAGCGCGTATTCCTCGGCTGTCGTGTTGTCGGGGAAGCGCGGGCCGATCAAGCCGGAGCGCTCGATGCGCCGCCCGTCTTTAACGATCTCGGCCGACGCGCGGTAACTCAATTGGAGTTGCTTCGCGACCGGTTGCGCGCAGGCATGGATTACGTAGCCGCAATACTCCTCGCTGCGCTTGGTCACCGCCATGGAATCGACGAGCGGCACGTGGTCGGGGCCGCCGGCACGCAATGCCGCGCCCGGCGTGGGCGCGCGGCGCGACGAAGCCACGACGGGCAACTCGCGGCGCACCGTGCTCGCGCAAGGTCCATTGACGCCATTGACGTCGAGCGTCTCGACAGCTTCGCTCGCGCTATGCCACGACTCCGGGTTGGTCCAGAACACGCCACGCAAGCGCGGCGATTCGGGTGCGGGCAACGGCGCGGCCTTCGGAGCGGCTTGAACCATCGCGTCCGGCTGGGGGACGTAGGCGAAGGTACGGCCGAACTCAGATAGAACCGCCACGATCTGAGCGAGTGTGCCGTCGGCGAGCCAATCGTCGAAGCGGCGCCGGCACGTCGGCCCCGAAGGGTAACGTGCGGGCAGCTTCGACCAGCGCTCGCCTGTCGTGAGGATCCATAGCACCGCGTTCGTCACGACGCGAGGCTCGGCGCGTGGCCGGCCACGGCGATGCGGGTGCACAGGCTCGTCGGCCGCCAGCGGCGCTAGGCGAGCCCACTCGTCGTCGGTCAATTCCTCAAAGAACATGTTTTTCTCCCCGCAGCCTGGCCGGGCTGCGACACTTGGTCAGTCTGGAATGGCCCACTCCAAACGACCGCCAGGTTGCACAAATTGTTTTGTTCTCGGTTACCGCCAATCAAAATCGCACGCAGGCAGTGCGGCTTTGCCCTCGGTTGACGCACAAAAGGCAGTCTCGCTCGTGCACGGGAAAATAGTGCAGAAAGCATACCATCGCGTCGACGTAACAAAAATCATGCCACGCCTAAATGGCCGCGCAGAACTATCGCCCTAGCGCGGATCACTGGCATGCGTAAGTGAATTCCTGAGAGGTGTCCATATTAGAATATTTTTTGCGGACCGCAATCCGGTGATATGTAACGAAGTGATTCCGAAACGATTTCAGGCCTCGTAACGGCGCGCGGAACTGTCATCTCGCGCAATAATCCGAACGCGCAATCGTTTGCGTCAAGCAAACGTACCCTAATTTATCTGAGGTCCCCGATTAGTGCTTTTCGGACATGCGGATCAACGGCTACAGGGGCGATCGGGTAGTTCGGATGATCGCATCCGATCCAAAGATCAGCGCCCGCCCGTAACGCCGCCTTCATAGAATCGGTCAATTTGAAACATAAAAAATGGACAGCGGAAGTTTTTTCACTATTTTCCCGTTCTAGATCGTCGTCGGCAACGGCAAACACGGCCGGTCCGTCCCCGACGCGAAGAAACACCCGGTCTTCGATACCGATTAGCCGTCCCAGCGCCGCCCGCCGTTCAGATTCGTTCTCGTACTCTATCTGCATGGTCGCTTTTAGATTGTCGCCGTCGGGTACCAACGGTAAATACGCCTCTAATTCGGCAGCGATTCCCGGCTCCTCGAAAATTTTTTCGATGTACAGCATTTCCTGTATTTGATACCGAATTGTCGTTTCATCCTCGAACAGAAAGGTCAGATGATTGCCAAGTCGAACGTACCGATTTCGCTTATGTGCAATTACCTCATCTCTGACTCGATCGCGGACTTTGGCATAAGCCTCGAGTGTCAATAGCGATTCTCGTAAGATGGCCATTTACATTTCCTCGCATTACCACAGGATAGTTACGTTAGATACCGTAGGCCATGCGCAGCAGCGATATCGGGTGTGCCAGCGGTGCGCTCGTCTCGCCGCTTTCGCGGATGCCTTGCTCGATGTGGTGCCCCGCAAGTTGGCAATCGGAGGCGATATAAGCAGGAGATTGCGCCGACATCGCTTTAAACACCGGCGTGCCGATTTGCATCGCCGTTGCATGGAATTGTTTCTTCACACCGAACGTTCCAGCATGTCCCGAGCAGCGTTCCACCACTTGCAGTTCCGTCCCCGGTATCAGCGAAAGCGCATCGAATGTCTTACGTCCCAAATTTTGAACGCGTCCATGGCAAGGCACGTGATAGGACACCTTTCCAAGGGGATGTTTGAAGTCGGTCTTCAGCAGGCCGTCTCGGTTGCGCGCGACAAAGTATTCGAACGGATCCCAGAACGCGTCGGCTACGGCGCGCACGTCTGCGTCGTCGGGGAACATCAGCGGCAGTTCCTGCTTGTACATCAGCACGCAACTGGGGATAGCCGCCAGCAGTGCGTATCCTTCGCGCGCGTAGCGGGCGAGCGTCGGGATGTTCTTTTCTTTTTTTGCGGCCACGCCCTCGAGGTTGCCCTGCTCGAGCAACGGCATGCCGCAACAGGCCTCTTTCTCGACGAGCGTATAGGCGAGCGCATTGTGCGCGAGGACGGCGAGCAAGTCGTGGCCGATGCCCGGCTCGTTGAAATTGACGTAACAGGTGGCGTACACGGCCACCTTACCGGGCGTGCGCTCGCCGTCTTGCACCGGCACCTCGGGGGACGCGGCCGCATGTGGACGGAACTTGCGCGAGGCGAACGGCGGCAGCCATGCGTCTCGATCGACCCCGAGCGTCGTCTCCAATGCGGCGCGCGCGGGCTTGGTCGCATTGAGCGCGTTGACGGCCTGCGTCACGATCGGGATGCCCGCGAAGTAACCGAGCGCGTCCGTGTTCGAAAGCAGTTTATCGCGCAGCGGTGCTTCACCGCGTCGATAACGCGCGGCCTTGGCACGCAGCATCAAATGAGGAAAGTCCACGTTCCACGCATGCGGTGGGACGTAGGGACATTTCGTCATATAGCAGAGGTCGCACAGATAGCATTGATCGACCACCTTCGCATAAGTGGCATGATCGACGTCGTGCGCCTCGCCGCTCTGCGTTTCGTCGACGAGATCGAATAGCGTGGGAAACGCGCCGCAAAGCGACACGCAGCGCCGGCAGCCAGCACAGATATCGAATACGCGGGCGAGCTCGGTATCGATCGCCGTTGGGTCGTAAAACTCGGGCGAGCGCCAATCGAGCGGATGGCGCGTGGGGGCCTCGATACTGCCTTCCTTATGGGGCATGAGGTGACGCTCCGTAACGCTTTGCGCGCTGCGGTGACCGCGCGCGGCAAATAGGTGCGCGCCGCACGGCGAGATACGCCGCGAGCGCGGCGCGCGCCATTCAATCCGCTAACGCGTCCAGTGCCTTGACATAGCGATTGGCATGACTGCGCTCGGCTTTCGCAAGCGTCTCGAACCAGTTCGCGATTTCGTCGAATCCCTCTTCGCGCGCGGTCTTCGCCATGCCCGGATACATATCCGTGTATTCGTGCGTTTCGCCCGCGATGGCCGACTGCAAGTTCAACCGCGAGGTGCCGAACGGCAACCCTGTTGCCGGATCGCCCACGGCCTCGAGATATTCGAGGTGGCCGTGCGCATGCCCCGTCTCGCCTTCCGCCGTCGAGCGAAACAAGGCGGCTACGTCGTTTTGACCTTCGACGTCGGCTTTCGATGCGAAATACAAATAGCGGCGATTGGCCTGCGATTCGCCGGCGAACGCCGCTTTCAAATTGTCTTCCGTCTTGGAGCCTTTCAACTGAGTCATCGCGAGCCTCCTTATGGAATCGGCGCGCGGGGCGCGGCTCGTGGCCGATCTGTCGTGCGGTATCGGGGAAAGGGATGCGCTGCGTCCGTCGCCGCGCTTCGCGCCGAGCCCGGCCCCTTCAATCTAGGACGTCAAAGTACCGTTCCCCAATTGGCTTTTTCTATGTAGGCGATAGGCTTTGGCGGGTTGGCGAGATTGTCCGGGCATGGCAGTCCCGTCGTGCATGCTGCGTTCGCGCGCCAAAACGCAAACGCGGCCGGTCGAGGCGAACCCGACCTGCCGCGTCTCACCGCATTAACTGCTTAGTGCTACTAATCGTTTCTCGGTATTACTGCTTGAGCCGGATATCGCGCGAAGACGCACCGACGTAGAACTGCCCGCCCGGGGCGATCTTCCAACCGTTGCAGCTCGTATCCCAGACGCGGCGCATTTGCGCGGGAATTTCGAGGCGAACCCGGCGCACTTCGCCCGGATTCAAGCTTACCTTCTCCCACCCGACCAGGCGCTTGGGCGGCTCGACGGGGTCGTTCAAGCCAGCCAGATAAACCTGCGGGACTTCCGCGCCGGCAACGGATCCGTCATTGCGCAGCGTGAAGGACACCGTGGTCGACTGATCCCGGTGCTGATGCACGCGCAAATCCGAGTAGGCGAAATGCGTGTACGACAAGCCGTGGCCGAACGGGAACATCGGCTGGATATGCTCGGCGTCATACCAGCGATACCCCATCTTGAGCCCTTCCGAGTACACCGGATTTTGCGCAATGTTGCCGCCGTTCCACGTTGGCGTATCGGCATCGCGCAGCGGGAACGTGACCGGCAGCTTGCCCGAAGGATTGACCTTGCCGAACAGAACGTTGGCGATCGCATTGCCGCCGCCCTCGCCCGGATACCAGGCATCGACGATGGCAGACACCTGATCCTTCCAAGGCATCAAGACCGGGTTGCCGCTTTCGAGGACGACCACCGTATGCGGATTGGCCTGCGCCACGGCTTCGACGAGCGCGTCTTGGTTGGACGGATTCGCCAACGCAAGACTATGCAATTCGCCGAAGTCCTCGCCGCCCGATTGCGTCACGAACACGACCGCGACGTCCGATTGGCGAGCCAGGTTCACGGCAGCGTCGATTTCCTGCTGAGTATAGGCGCGGAACGGCGATTGCATATCTTCGCTGCCGGCGAACGTGACCGTTGCGTTCGGCGCGAGGCTCTTGATCGCCGTCGTGATCGGCGTGGGCAATTTGATCCACGGATTCGGCCACCAGCTGCATCCCGTCGACGTGGGGAACGTCAAGCCGCCACAGCCCGGGAACGGTCCCGTGACAGGGTCGCGCGTATCGCCCGAACCGCCGCCCGTGATCACGCCGACATCCGCATGCCCGCCGATAACGGCGATGTGCTTCAGGCTGGACGCATCGAGGGGCAACTGCCGGTCTTGATTCTTTAGGAGTACGATCGATTGTTCCTCGGCGTGTTGCGCGAACCTACGCGCCGCCTCGAAATCGATGGTCTGACCGCCCTTCGGAGGATCGTCCATCACGCCCGTGCGAATCATCACGTATAGCTTGCGCCGCACCATGTCGTCGAGCCGGGCCTGCGTGATTTGATGATTGGCCAGCGCTTGCTTGACGAGGTCCGGCGTGAGAAACACCGTCGGGCCGACGTCTTCTTCCTCGTCCAAGCCTGCGTTGATGGCCGGCGCGGTGCTATGCGCGGCGCCCCAATCCGATTGAACTTGGCCTTGGAAGTGCCAATCGCCCTTCAGAACGTCGTTGAGCACATGGGGGTTTTCGCAAGCGTAGGCGCCGTTGATCTTGTTATAACTACACATCACGCTTCCGGGCTGCCCTTGCTCCACCGCGAGTTCGAACGGCAGCAAGTAAAGCTCGCGCAGCGTGCGCTCGTCGATCGTGTCGTTGCCGCCCATGCGATTGGTCTCTTGCTCATTGCCGACGTAGTGCTTGACCGTGGCGATGACCTTGTTGTCCTGCGTCGCGCGAGTGCGTGCCGCCAGCATCTCGCCCGCTAACACCGGATCTTCACCGAGATATTCGAACATCCGGCCCCCGCGCGCTTCACGCGCGAGATTCGTGCCGCCGCCAAGGCCCATCGCGAAACCTTGCTCGCGTAGCTGACGAGCGATCACGGCGCCGAATCGATAAGCCAGCGTCGGATCCCAGCTCGCCGCCAAGGCGATGGTGGCCGGGAACGTCGTGCTCGGTTGCACCGTGCTGCCGGAGCCCGTCGCCGAATCGATCATGTCGATGCTCGGAATGCCGAGTCGCGGCACGCCTTCGATGTAGCCTGCGCCGCCGCCGGGCACGTCGCTCATTTGGTACTTCGAGTGGATCAGTTGCAGCTTTTCGTCGAGCGTGAGCTGCTTCACGAGCATATCGGCACGACGGTGCGCCATGTCGTCCGTGAACGAGTTGACCGCCGCCGAGTCGGCGGCATGCGCCGCCGTTTGTGCGAATAGGCACAAGGCAGCGGACGCGATTGCGAGGGATAAACGCTTTACCTGCATGGGCTTGTCTCCGTGATTGGTGGATTGGCGATGCACCGCTTCGCGGCACTTGCGCGACACCCGAAAAAAAGGCGAGCGAAAGCACGAGCGCGTCGTCTCGTCGCAAAGCGTCTTACGGATGAAACTCAGTCATGCGGCGCGGAATACCGCTCTGGCCCAACATTGAACTGGGCAAAACGGATTTCCCGCGGGATGTAGCGAAACTCCGGGCTTAGTAATAGCGCATAAGTAGCCTGACTACAAGAGAAGTTTTGAATGAATTCTTAAGTGAATTCAAACAGCCGGTTTAAATGGAATTTATTACTTCCGCATGCCGACTATGTGGGATAAACGCATTTCTTATCGGCAATATTTATCGCATTAGCGAACGAAAAACACCGCTACGGGTGGCGTCATCGCCTACCGGCCTAGGAGGTCGATGGCTCCAAGATCGGCCATGGCCGGTGCAGTAGGCAGACTTTATGTTGTTACTGAAAAGCAAATCGTATCGTCGTAGCGCGTGAGCGATGGAATCGGCGCACCGCGTCGCCGGCAAGCTCGTATGCACGGGAAGTTCGACAAACCTTGATATTTTTACTTTTAGTTTGCTGTCAATTGATTAAATCGCATACTTGCAAGGCACTTATGCCGGCCATTCTTTTCATATTAAAAACAAACGATTGGCGTAATCGAGCGCAATTCGCACCCCGGCGATTCGCTAAGTGCGGCCGAACGACGATTGCAATGAAGGTGCGTATGACGTGCGGTTAAGGTGAGATCGGGAGCGACGCCGCCTCACCGACGAGCGACGCTCCCGAATATCCTCACCTAGCGCCGATGTACGGTTGTAGCGCCTTAAGCCAGCAGGCAACGGCAACGGCGCCGCCATCGGGCGAGCCGACGGCGCGTTCGCCCAAGTAGCTTGCCCGCCCGGCGCGCGGCGTCATTTGAGCCGTTTTCTCCGCGCCCGATTGCGCCGCATCCACCGCGGCGGCCCACGCTTGACCGACATCGAGCGGCCTCTTAAGCGCTTGCTCGAACGCATCCGCGGCCGGCACCAATGCGTCGAGCATCGTGCGATCGCCGGGCTTTGCCCCGCCCAATTCGGCGATGGCATCGGCGGCGCCGCGCAAAGCCGCTGCCCAGTCGTCCGCGCTCGGGTTCGGGCGCTCCGCCAATACGCGCGCTGCGCGAACGAGCGCGGTGGCGTAAAACGGTCCCGAACTGCCCGCTATCGCTTTGCGCAGTGCCATGCCCAGGGCGGCGAGCGCTTTTTCCGGCGTCGTCAAATCCGTGGCCTGCACCGCGACGATCGCTTGCGCCGCTCGCTTCATGCTGGCGCCCAAATCTCCATCGCCGGCTTTCGAATCGAGCTCCGTCAACAACGCCTCGTTATCGAACAGCGCTTGCGCTACGGCTTTCAACGCCGGCTCGAAGCGGGCGGACCACTCGCTGCCTTCGTGCATCGCCGCGCGAGTGGCTGTTTGAGCGGGCGCCGCGGCAGCCGGTTCGATACGAATTCGGTGATTGAGCTTACCGTCGCCGCGCCAAGCGCGCGCTTCGGTATCTGCATCCAGCAAGGCCAGCACGTCGTCGTCGACTCGCAGCAGCGAAATCGAGCAACCGGGCATATCGAGCGCCGACAAGAACGTCCCCGCCCAAGCGCGCTCGACGGTGATATTGCGTCGACACAAGCTCTCGAATGCGTTACGCAACACCACCGCCAATTCCATTTCCGGCGTGGCGCCGAGCCCGTTTACGAGCAAAGCCACGCGTTCGCCGCTTTGAAGCGCCAAGTCTTCGACGATATTGGCGAGTAGCGTTTCGGTGAGCTCGGCCGCTTGCATCGGGGCCGTGCGCTCGACGCCTTTCTCTCCGTGGATCCCAAGGCCAAGTTCGATTTCGTCGTCCGCAAGACGAAAACCCGCTTTGTCCGCGCCTGGGAGCGTGCAACCGTCCAGCGCGACGCCCATCGTGCCCAGATTGGCTGCCGTCTTGCGCGCAATCTCGGCAACCTGTTGCAAGTCATGACCCTTCGCCGCCGATGCACCGGCAATCTTATGGACAAGTACGGTCCCGGCGATACCTCTGCGTTGTTGGCGCTCGATGCGTCCGCGTAGCGAGACGTCGTCGGCAACGGTAACGATCTCGATCGGGATGCCCTCCGATCTGGCCAACTCGGCCGCGAGCCCGAAGTTGAGGCGATCGCCGGTGTAGTTCTTGACGATCAGCAGCGCGCCGTTCGGTCCGGCTGTCGCGCGAATGGCGGCCAACACCGCGTCGGTGGACGGCGAGGTGAACACTTCGCCGCACACCGCCGCGCTGAGCATGCCGTCGCCCACGTAGCCGCCGTGCGCCGGTTCATGGCCGCTACCGCCGCCCGAAATGAGCGCGACGGGACGCTCCGATAACTCGCTCGGCGCGCGGCGCACCAACACGTTCTCGTCGCCGAGCAGCGCGACGTGCGGCGCTTGTCGTGCGATGCCTTCCAGCATCTCGCGTACGACAGCGGAGGGATCGTTGATCAATTTCTTCATGAGCTTGAGCTGTCCCTTGTAAAGCGTTGCGGAAACGATAGGGGGAAAACCGTAGAAGCGCTTGGACCGTGCGAATGCATCGTCATCATCGCAAATCGGCGCGTTTTTCGCCTCGACGCGAGCTTGCGGGCTGCCTTGCCATACTCATCGCGCCGATTGCGCTGATATTCCTGCCAGTATTCCGCCGTCGACATCTGCCACTACATTGCCCCTACCGCTCGCCCATCCGCAAGCGCTCGTCGCGCCCTAACCATCGAGGACGCACACTCGCCGCGAACTGGCACTTCTGTCAGTTGCCCGCCTCGGGCGCGCCGCCTACGGTTATATCTAACGATATACGCACGACCGGCGAACGAGCAGCTATTGGAGTCCCCATGAATTCGTCGCCAGCGCTTTCGAGCACTGCCCCCTCCTCGGTTTCGTCCGCCCCATCTGCGTTTCCCCGCGCCGACAACGACCTATCCCGTCTAGCTGCGCGACTTGCACGGCAGCGGCGCTTAGCGTTTCGTTGGTTCGCTCTCTCGCTTACCGTCGCCGCGGCCGGCGCCGGCAGTTGGTGGTGGACGCAGACGCGCAATGTCGTCTCGACGGATGATGCATATGTGGCGGGCAACGTCGTCGAGGTGTCGCCGCGTATCGAGGGAACCGCCGTCGCCGTCTTTGCGCAAGACACGGATACGGTGGAGCCCGGGGCCCCACTCGTTCAGATCGACCCCACCGATGCGCGCCTCTCGCTCGATTCGGCAGTCCAAGCGCTGGCCCATGCCGTGCGCGATTACCGCTCGGCCGATGCGGATGCGGACCAGGCACGCGAGCAACTGCGCCTACGTGCCTCGGAACTCGCTCGAGCACAGGATGATTTCCAACGACGAGGCGTCATCGCGGAGGAGGGCGCCGTCTCCAAGGAGGAGCTTCGCCATGCGGGCAGTGCGGTCACCGCCGCGCAAGCAGCGCTCGACGCACAGCGGGCCGCCGTTCGTTCTAGCCTCGCGCACATCGAGGGCACCACCGCCGCATCGAGCCCACTCGTGAAAGCAGCAGCGGCGCGCGTACGCAGCGCGGCACTCATGCTGGCGCGCACGGTCGTCCGTGCACCGATCGCGGGCCGCGTCACGCGCCGCGTCGTGCAAGTCGGCCAGCAGGTAACGCCGGGCACGCCCTTGCTCGAAATCGTCCCGCTCGAGCGCGTTTGGGTCGACGCGAATTTCAAAGAATCGCAACTTGGGCGATTGCGTCCGGGGCAGGCCGTCACGCTCACGTCCGATATCTACGGTGGCGCCGTCACCTACCATGGAACGATACAAGGGTTCGAGGCAGGCACGGGCGCCGCGTTCGCTGCGCTACCCGCGCAGAACGCAACCGGCAATTGGATCAAAGTCGTCCAGCGCGTACCGGTTCGGATCGCGCTCGACGCGCGTGAACTCCGCGCCAATCCGCTGGTCATCGGCGTTTCCATGGTTGCGTCGGTACACGTCGACGAGTCGCGCGCTTCGCACGGCGCACTCAGCGCCGCATCGGCCGCGACGGCGGCAAGCCCGATCGCGCGCACACTGCCGAGCATGCCCGATACGACCGATATATACGCCGATGAAATCGATGCGGGCAAGGCGCTCGTGGAGAAGACGATTCGCGCGAACGGCACCATGACCGGGCCGATCGACGCAGCGGGTACTCGGCGATGATGGCGCGCTTTCGCCGCAACGCAGCGCGCCTCGCGCCGCTTCCGCTCGAACCGCTGCAAGGCGGCACGCTTATCGCCGTGGCGATCGCGATCAGCACCGCGAATTTCATGCAGACACTGGATCTGACCATCGCGAACGTCGCGGTGCCGACGATCGCCGGCGACCTCGGCGTCTCGCCGGACATGGGCACCTGGATGCTGACATCGTTCGCCACGCCGCTCGCCATCACCTTGCCGCTGACAGGATGGCTCGCCCAGCGCTTCGGACAAGTGCGGCTCTTTCGCATCTCGGTGGCGCTGTTCATCGCGACGTCGATGCTATGCGGCCTCGCGCCCACATTTGGGACGCTGATCGTCCTGCGAGGATTGCAAGGCGCGGCGTCAGGACCGATCACGGCGTTATCGCAGGCGTTGCTCGTCGCCCTCTTCCCAGCGGCAAAGCGCAACAAGGCGCTCGCGGTATGGCAGACGACGACGTTCATCGCGCCCGTCCTCGGCCCGATCGCGGGCGGATGGATTACCGATAACCTCGCCTGGCCTTGGATCTTTTATATCAATGTGCCGACCGGCGCGGCCGTGCTCGCCATCTTGATGCGCACGCTCGCCGGGCGCGACAACAACACGCGCAAGTTGCCCGTCGATGCCGTCGGCCTTATCTTGCTGGCGCTTGCGTTCGGCTCGTTGCAATTGATGCTGGACCGCGGCCAGAACCTCGATTGGTTCGCCGCGACGCCCATCCGAGTACTTGCCGCCATCGGGATCGTGAGTTTGATCGCCCTGGTCCTGTGGGAGCTCACGGACCTGCATCCGATCGTCGATTTAAAACTCTTTGCCGATTTGAATTTCTCGGCGGGAACGGTCGCCGTCACCGTCGGCTTCGGCGTGTATTACGGGGCCCTCGTGCTGGTGCCGCTATGGCTGCAAACACAGCAAGGCTATACGGCAACCTGGGCGGGCATCGCAACCGCGCCGCTCGGCATTGCGGGCATCGTTGTGGCGCCTTTGATCGGACGCGTTCAACACCGCGTCGATCCGCGTCGCTTCGCCACGCTTGCCCTCGTCGGCTGGGGCGTCGCTTCCCTCTGGCGCATGCACTTCGACACCGACGTGCCGTTGAGCGAGATTGCCGCCAATTCACTGTTGATGGGGACCGCGACGGCGTTCTTCATCACGCCGCTCGTTTCGCTCTCGCTCGCGGCGTTACCGCGCGAGCGGCTACCGGCGGCATCGGGGCTGCAAAACGCATTGCGCCGGATCGGCACAAGCATCGCCACCTCGCTCGCGCCCACCTATTTCGAACGCCGCGCGCGCGTACATAGTACCTACCTCGTCGACCGCCTCACGCCGCTCAATCGCAGTTTCAACGACTGGTTCGAGGGCTTGCGGCACGCGGGCCGATCACACGACGCCGCCCTCGCAACGATCGCCAAAGCCGTGGACGTACAAGCGCATATGCTCGCCCTCGACGATTTTTCCGGAGGATGTGCGCTGCTTTTCGCGCTCACGCTCGTTGTGGTGTGGCTCGCCAGGTATAGGCGCGCCGGTTGATCCCGCGCTATGCGGCCAGCGCCCAGGCGGGCATCGTTCGCAACGCGGGTAGCGGTGGCGACGCATCCGCGCTGAGCACGTCGTAACCGAACACCCATCGCGCGTCGGTTTCTCCCCGCATGAAGGTGTTGGCGGACGAGACCCGATGCACCCGCAACAGCCTTTTACGACGCGCCTGCGCGAACGCGCGGAATGCCGGCTCGAACTCGCCGGCGCCGAGCAATGCGCGCGTGAGTATCGCCGCATCCTCGAGTGCCATCGCGGCGCCTTGCGACATGAACGGCCGCATGGGGTGACATGCATCGCCGATCAAGACCACGCGCGACGCGCCGAATTCGAAATGCGGCGGCCGCTCGAACAACGCCCACTTCGCTACGCTCGACGGCGGCGCGGCGGCAAGCATGCGTTGGACATCGGGATGAAAATCCCGGAAAGCGCAACGCATTTCGTCGAGATCGGCTGGCACCGACGATGCGTCGACGGACCAACTTGCTTGCGGCATCATCGCGGCGAAGTAAAAATCGCGCCGCGCCCGATCGAGCCAATACGACAAGACGAACGTTTCCGTGTGCCACCACTTGGTCAGATCGTCGACAGCCAAGCCGTTGAGATCTGCCCGCGGATAGGATCCGCGAAATGCGACCTGCCCCGAGAACACCGGCTGCTCTTTCCCCCGTAGTGCATCGCGCACCTTGGAGCGCAATCCGTCCGCCGCGATGACGGCGTCGGCATCGACGCGGCTGCCGTCGTCGAACGCAAGCACCACCGTTTCACCGCGCCAATCGATGCCGGCCAATCGCTTTCCCCATCGCACGCAATTGGGCGCGATGGCCGACATCAGCGCGATATGCAACTCACCACGCCGCACCGCGACGAACGGCGAGCCGAATTGCCGATGCGCGCTCTCGCCTAGCGTGAGTGCAAAGAGCGTCTCGCCGCTCGTCCCGTCTCGATTCAGAAAGGCATTCGGCTCCTGCCCCTTCAGCAACACATGCCGATGCACATCGAGATGGCGCAGCACGCGCATTAAGTTCGGACTCAAGTGGATACCGCCTCCGGCCGGCGAGAATCTCGGGTATTGCTCGTACACGCGCACATCGCACCCCGCGCGCTGCATCAACGCCGCCACCGCCGCGCCGCCAATGCCCGCACCAATGACGGCGACCCGCGCGCCGTTGAATTTGCCACCGTTCGAATTCATCACGCCCTCAAGGCCTCGGTCCCGATTTGCAAGCGGCACATGCCCAGCGCCATGCATGCGATGGCACGCATGCGGCGCATCGTGCCGGCGTCAAACGCAGCGCATCGACAGGTCAATGAATGGTTCCAAGACAGCCTCCTTGCGCGTCGGTGTAGCCCGAAGCGCGCTGCACGAGCGCGGTACGGCGTTGCGTCCGCACGGCACGGGCGAGCAGGCGGATCAAGTCGACCGTGTCGCTCCAGCCCAGACATTCGTCGGTGATGCTCTTGCCGTAGACGAGCGGGACGCCGTGCACGACGTCTTGCCGGCCGGGGGCGAGGTTCGATTCGATCATGACCCCAGCGACGCGCGTCTCCCCGTTCGAGATCCGTTGCGCCAAATCGGCGCAGACGTCGACCTGCGCGCGCGCCACCTTGCCGCTGTTGCCGTGGCTTGCATCCACGACGACCGACGGTGCGATCCCACTGCGCGCGAGCGCGCCGCATACCGTATCGATTGTCGCGCGGTCGAAGTTGGGCCTGAGGCCGCCCCGCAAGACGATGTGCGCGGCGCAATTGCCGCGGCTCGAGACCGCTTCGATGCGTCCGTCCATCGACACGGTCAGGTAGTGGTGCGGGGCGCGCGCTGCCGCCAGGGCCTCGAGTGCGACTTTGACGTCGCCGTCGGTGCCGTTTTTAAAGCCGATGGGCAGCGGCAGCCCCGACGCCGCTTGGCGGTGCATCGGCGACTCGGTGGTGCGCGCGCCGATGGCCGCCCAGGAGACCAGATCGTCGATATAGCGCACCGTCATGAGATCGAGGAACTCGGTGGCCGCGGGCACGCCGAGCGCATGAATATCGATGAGCAACTGCCGCGCGCGCTGCAATCCTTCGTCGATCCGATAGCTGCCGTCGAGATCCGGATCGTTGATCAACCCCTTCCAGCCAAGAGTCGTGCGCGGCTTCTCGAGATAGACGCGCATAACGATTTCGAGCGCATCGCGATACGCCTCGCGCAGCGGCCCGAGACGGCGCGCATAGTCGAGCGCGGCGCGTGGGTCGTGAATCGAGCATGGACCGACGATCACCGCGAGACGCGAATCCTCGCGCGCGACGATGCGCGTCAGCGACTCGCGCGTTTCGCGCACGAGCGCCAGCAGCGGCGGGCTCGGCGGTAGCAAAGCGCGCAATTGCGCAGCGGTGATGAGCCGGCCGGGCATGATCTGAGGCCGATGGGCGACAACTGAATCCATGGTTTCCTCCGCTATTTGCGACGCGGCGACAAGTCGCGTCTTCTCGAATGGGACGCATTAGAACGGAGGCCGATCGATGAGAAAACTGGCAGAACTCTCAGAAAACCCCGGTGCGCTGGCACTTCTCACAGTCGCGGGAATAAAACTGCAATCTCGCGCGTCTCATTGCGCGACGGACACAATGAGACGCCACCGGTTCCAGACGCTTTAGAGCGCATGTGAATCGGTTTCAAAGCGCGATGTCATTAGGACTGCTGAATGGCGATGCGGCGGAGGCGAGCCGAGAGGCGACCGGAGCGGCCCTCTCGTTCGCCGCGCGAGAGGGTGTCAATTAAAAGCGATGATGCCGAGCAAAAGCGCCTTGACGGCGGCGTGGGTCTTATTCGACGCGTTGAGTTTGGAGATCGCACTGGCCACATGGAAATTGATCGTTCGTTCCGTGACGCCGAGGATCATCCCGATTTCGCATGACGTCTTGCCCACGGCGGCCCAACGCAAGACCTCTCGTTCGCGCTCGCTCAGCGGGGACACGCCTGTCGCATCGCCGCGCAACGGCAAAGGCGGCATGGGCGCCTCGCGCTTCATCAGTTGCTCCATTTTCTGCTCCGCAAAAGAAAGCAAACACGCCAAGTCAGCTGCACCACATGCAACAGGCCATGCCTGAAAGGGCAAAATCCGCCGCCTCCGAATGAAAACGGGCCGGCCTATTCGCAAGAAAAAACTCCCCCACGCACTCAATGAGGGGGAAAAGGAAAAGACTGGGTTAGCGGTTCGTGGGAGGCGGAAACTGTTCTGAAGCACCGTTCTGGGAACGGCAAGCGCGCCAGAGCTGAACGCATGCGGATTGGAGCCCGCACCTCGTGTGACCGCACGATCGGGAAAAAGGCGTCAATACCCCGTACCGTTTTTTTATATATCGCGTTCAGCATAATCGCTGTTTTCGCAGTGCGGAAGATGCGTAGGGCGCACTATATTCATGATTGCAACGCTATGAAAGCGTATTCGCCGGTGGCCGCCATGACCTCGATCGATTTAAACATGCTTGTCGTACTCGATGTACTGCTGACCGAGCAAAGCGTCGTGCGCGCCGCTCAGCGGCTCGAGCTGAGTCCCTCCGCGATGAGCCGGGCGCTTGCCCGGCTACGCCTCGTCACGGGCGATCAGCTGCTCGTGCGTGCGGGTCATACGCTCGTGCCCACGCCGCTCGCGCTCGAGATGCGGGGCAAGGTCAGGGCCGTGGTCGTCGATGCGCAAAACGTTCTACGCCCCTCTATTCGGCTCGACCTTGCCTCGCTCGATCGCACGTTCACGATTCGGGCCAACGACGGCTTCATCGAACGCTACGGCGCCCGGATCGCGGAGCTCGTCGAAGAGCAAGCGCCGCTCGTGCGTCTGCGTTTCGCAGCCAAGCCCGATAAAAGCGGCACCATGCTGCGCGACGGTATCGCCGATCTCGAAGTAGGCGTCGTCAATCATATGGCGCCGGAGTTGCGCATCCAAGCGCTGTTCCGCGACAAATTCGTCGGGGTCGTCCGGTTAGGGCATCCGCTGGCCGATGAGGATGTGACCGCAGCGCGTTATGCGGCCTATCGGCATATCAGCGTATCGCGTCGCGGCCATGCCTTCGGCCCCATCGACGATGCGCTGCGAGAGTGCGGAGAAAAGCGCATCGTCAGCGTGATCGTGCCGAGCTTTCCCGACGCGCTGGCCCTGGCGCGAACGACCGACTTGGTCGCCAGCGTCCCGGAGCGCCAGACCGACGCCGCGCGCAAAGGCATGCACACGTTCGTCCTGCCCGTTGCCACACCCGACGTCACCGTCTCCCAGATCTGGCATCCGCGCCTTGACGGCGACGGCGCGCATCGCTGGCTTCGCACGTGCCTGCGGCACGCTTGCAGCGATGCGCCCGACACGCTTCAGTAGCGCCGAGGCCGACATGTTTCCCGCTCTGTTTAGCCGCCGCGGCGATTAGTGATTCTGCATCTCGGCCATCGCGCGCTGCATCTCCTCCATGCTGGGCTCGCGCGTGCGGGTGGCGATATGCCAGCGGTGCCCGAACGGATCTTCGACTTCGCCCCAGCGGTCGCCCCAGAACATATCTGCGAGCGGCATATGCACGGTCATTCCCGCCGACACCGCACGGTCGAACGTCTTATCGGCATCTTCCACGTACAGGTACAAGCTAACCGGCGTCCCCTTCAGCGTTTGCGGCCCGGCCATGCCGCATTCGGCGTTTTCGTCGGTCATCATCAAGATCGAATCGCCGATCTTGATCTGCGCATGGGCGATCTTCCCACCAGGCCCGGGCAAACGAAACAACTCCACCGCGCCGAACGCCTTCGCGTAAAACGCGATTGCGGCGTCCGCGTTTTTGCACACGAGGTGGGGGGTCACCGTGTGCATACCTTCCGGAATTGGTTTGACGATTGAACTCATTCTAGGCGCTCCGTTTTCAGTATTTCGTTAGTGAATGGGCCTCGGTGCGGCGCGGCGTCATGGCGTCGAAAAGCCACGAACCCTCGGGGTCTCGGGTGTCGCACCTTGAAAACAAGCGAGGCTCCATCCATACGACGCGCGAATGCTCGGGGTTTCGACATCGATGCTGCGAATTTTTGCGCGATCCGATGCTCATCGGCTCTTGAGCCTTTGCTGGCAAGCGTTTATCGAGGTGTCACGCCTCTCTTTTTCGCGCGCGGCGGCTTCCTATCGTATTCGCGATCGTCATTGCAACAATTCCGCAACATTCAAAAAACATAATGCGCTCTCCTCATCATTTGTCATACTTTTTCCATGCGACACATTCGAGTTGCTTCCCCGCTGCATCTCTCGCTGCTGGTCAGCATCGCCGCTCTGGCTGCATGCGGAGGCAGCAACGATCAATCGACGAGCGCGGCGATTCCCGCACCGCCGCCTACCCCGAACTTCGTCGATAGCGCAGCCATTCCCGACGTACCCGCTTTCGTGGACAACATTGCAACGAATCAGCGAGGGGACGCACGCTATGCGACGCTGGGAACGAATGCGGGCGTGCGTGTCGTATCGCGATTTCTCGATATCTGGCAGCCGCTCACCGAGATTGTCGATGCGGGCGTCTCCGCACCGGCGAACGGTTCGTTCCCGGCCGTCGTCCAGTCGACGTGGACGGGACTGCCGAACGACGGAACGCCGGGCGGTGCCGTATTGAACAGCGCCGTGCATACGGCCAATATCCAGTTCGTGATCAATGAGACGACGAGCCGGACGCAAGCCCAGGCCGATGCCGCCTATTACGACGACCGCCGCGGCAAGGGCTATAGCGTGACGGACGGGATGGGGCCGCTGACGAACGCTTGGCGCACCGCCGCGCAGCAGACCACGACGATCACCTCGATTCCGGCCAACGCGACGACGGTTCTCTACAACGACGGCGGCAACAATACGGGCGTCGGTACGAGCGCAGGCAACGCGGGCTTTGGGCAAGTCGTCGATCTGCTGAACGCGATGGGCAACAATGCGTCGACGGAGCCGGCCAAGCGCTTTTACAAATACGCGCGGCCGTACCGCTGGAGCGCGAGCGTCGTCGTCGACCCGACGCTTTTGCCGGCCGAGAGCACGACGCCGACGACCGACGGTGGATTTATCAGCGGTCACGAAGCGGAGGCGATGCGCGATGCGATGACGATGGCGTACGTGCTTCCCGAGCGCTTCCAGGAGATGGCGAGCCGAGGCCTCGAACTCGGCGAGAACCGCATTTTCGCGGGTATGCACTCGCCGCTCGATGTGATTTCGGGCCGTATGTTCGCGCTGGCCGCGACCGCGGCGAATTTGTCCGATCCGAACAATTCGACGCTCAAGAGCAATGCGTTCGCGCAGGCCCACACCGCGCTCATGCAGGCGACGAACACCAATGCGGCGACGTTCGCTGCGCTCGCCCACTCGGGGACGACGGCGACGGATCGATTCGCCGACTATGCGACGAACAAGGCGAACTTCATTCGGCGCATGACGTTCGGGTTCTCGCCGATCGAATCGACCGATGCGCCCCCGGTCGTGCCGAAGGGTGCCGAGGTCATGCTGGAAACGCGCTTTCCGTATCTGAGCGCCGATCAACGGCGCGTGGTGCTGAAGACGACGGAGTTGTCTTCGGGGTATCCGGTCATGGACGATGCCGAAGGGTGGGGACGTCTGAATATGTTTGCCGCCGCGGATGGATATGGCGCGTTCAACGGCAGCGTCGTCGTCTCGATGGATGCGTCCCAAGGTGGGTTCAACGCTTCCGATCTGTGGCGCAACGACATTTCCGGTTCGGGCAAGCTGACCTTGCAGGGCAGCGGTACTTTGGCGCTGGCGGGGAACAATACGTGGTCAGGCGGCTCGCAGGTGAGCGGCGGGGTGCTGGAAGCCTCATCGCCCAATGCATTCGGTACCGGCGACGTGTATCTCGGCGCCGGTGGCGTGATGGTTGCGGCATCGTCGCCCGTGACGGTTGCAGGCAATTACACGCAGCTTGCCGGCACGACGCTCGAACTCGACATTGACGGGACCGGCGCGGGCCGATTGCGTGTCGGCAACCAATTGACGATCGCCGGCGGCACGCTGCATGTGAAGCTCGTCAACGGTTACGCACCTAAAGTGGGCGACGTTCTGGAGTTGATCGACGGCAACGGCGCGACGAATCAATTCACGACCGTGACGGTGGATGGTCACAACGCCACGCCGATCTATACGTCCACGGGCGTGTCGGTGCGGATCGATTCGTAGTCTATTGAGTTCGTTGAGCGCGCTGCCGTTCTCTGGGCGGCATGCTGCGCTCGGAGGTCACGCTACAAACGGCGAGACAAACGGGGCGCGCTCTCAACATCGAAGGCGGGGCAAAGCCGGCCGCACGGCTGGCTTGTTCACTCGGGGAAAGGCGATTGGTCCGGGCTTCACTCCGGAAGGAACGCAGCGTCCAGTATCTGCTCCATCGTCCACGGGCAACCTTCCGGGAAGCCTTCGATACCCGTCTCGTTCTCAGCGCTCAAAACCGCTTTGCTCCACACCAAGTCGAGCCATTGCGCGTCTTTGAATTTGCCGCGCAGGCTTGGCGCTTCGTTCAACACATACGCGACGTCTTTTCGTTGAACGGCGATCGTACGGGTCCAACTTCTACCTCGCAAAGCAGGCTGATACTTCCATTTGAGCAAGTGGGATAGCAGAACGGCCATGCGACTCGCCAATTCACGTTGTTCGCTCTTGCCCACGTCCTCGATCTCCTGCGCGATGTGCTCAACGTCGAGGTCGGATAGCTTGCCCGCGCGCAATAACGCGACCTGTTCACTGGCCCATACCACCACGTCCTTCTCGTAGCTCGTTCCCATTGTTCGGCCCCCACGCTGAGTCACGCATGGCGCCATTTTAACTGCTTCCATCAGCCCTCCCCGTATGCACGTGTCCCCTCTCGGCATCTCATATCCAACAAATCCGGCCCGCTCGGCGCGATGATCTAAAACCGCAATGTCGCACACACAACTCGAGGCGCATACCTAGCCGAACGGGTATTCTTCGAGGGCGCAATGCTTGGCCCTGTCGCCAAATCGCAGCTCGATATATTCGACGCATGAGCATATTCATGGATGCCGAAACCATACGCGCACGGGCCTGCGGCGCCCCCTTGGCGCTTTCGTTTCGACGGCCGCCGACTCCCCCCAACCGCGCTACAGTACCTACAATCACACTCAATAGACCTCGCCCGGCGCCCCCCGCCGGCCAGACAAAACCAGGAGAGACGCCTTGAGTTCCCCCACCTCCAGCGACGACCTATCGAACTTCTGGATGCCGTTCACGGCGAACCGCCAGTTCAAGGCCGCGCCACGCTTGCTGGCATCGGCGAGCGGCATGTACTACCGCTCGCACGACGGGCGAGAAATCCTCGACGGCTGCGCAGGACTCTGGTGCGTCAATGCCGGACACTGCCGCGACGAGATCGTAGCCGCCGTCAAAAACGCCGCGCAGGAGCTGGACTTCGCGCCGACATTTCAAATGGGTCACCCACTCGCATTCCAGGCCGCGGCGAAAGTCGCGGAGATAATGCCGTCCGGGCTCGACCGGATCTTCTTCGTCAACTCCGGCTCGGAGGCCGTCGATACCGCCTTGAAGATCGCGCTCGCCTATCACCGCTCACGCGGCGAGGCACAGCGCACTCGGCTGATCGGCCGCGAGCGCGGCTATCACGGAGTCGGCTTCGGCGGTATTTCGGTCGGCGGCATCGCGCCGAACCGCAAGACGTTTTCGGGATCGCTGCTCGGCAACGTCGATCATCTTCCGCATACGCACGATCTCGAGCACAACGCATTTTCGAAAGGCCAACCGTCTTGGGGTGCCCATCTCGCCGACGAACTCGAACGCCTCGTTGCGCTGCACGACGCATCCACGATCGCCGCCGTCATCGTCGAACCCGTTGCCGGCTCCACCGGCGTGCTGGTCCCGCCGCAAGGCTATTTGCAGCGCCTGCGCGACATCTGCACGAAGCACGGCATCTTGTTGATCTTCGATGAAGTCATTACCGGCTTCGGGCGCCTCGGCCACGCCACGGCGAGCGAACATTTCGGCGTGACGCCCGACCTCATCGCGCTCGCGAAAGCCATCAACAACGCCGCCGTGCCGATGGGCGCGGTCGCCGCCAGCCGAAGCGTTCACGACGCAATCGTTCAAGGCGGCATACCGGGCGCCATCGAACTGTTTCACGGCTATACCTACTCGGCGCACCCGGTAGCCAGCGCAGCGGCCATCGCCACGCTCGAGCTCTATCGCAACGAACGCCTGTTCGAGCGCGCTCGCGATTTGGCCGGCACGTTCGAACAAGCGGCGCACGCCCTCGCCGACGCGCCCTACGTCAAAGACATCCGCAACCTCGGTCTCGTCGCCGGCATCGAACTCGAATCACGCCCGGGCGCACCCGGCGCGCGGGCCTACGAGGCGTTCGTGAAATGTTTCGAAGCGGGCGTGCTCGTTCGCTACACCGGCGACATCCTGGCATTCTCGCCGCCGCTCATCGTCAGCGAAGATCAAATCGACCGGATCTTCGACACGGTTCGGCAGGCACTCGCAACGATCCGATGATCGCCGCGCGGCCCATCGTAGAGACGTGGAACCCGCCCGCGGTTCGCCGCGGCGCAGCATTGCACCGAACGCCGCAGGGATTCAAACGTCCGTAGTCGCACTCATTGTTAAGTAATTAACCCCATGCCAATCTGGCTATCGCAGTAAAACGCAGAAGAATCCATGAGGCGAAGATGACCAATCAACAATCCCTAGCAATCGCAGCGCGGTTCGACCGCCTGCCGCCGTCGCGCACCGTCTGGACCATGGTGATGCTCATCTCGCTCGGCGGCGTCTTCGAGTTCTACGATTTGTTCTTCACGGGTTATGTTGCCCCGGGCATGGTGCAATCGGGTCTGTTCAAGCCCGAATCGCTGGGCTTTTTCGCGGCGCTCGCGCCGATCGCGGTCGCGGGCTTCGGCACATTCGTCTTTTCGACGTTCGCGGGTCTTTGGCTCGGCACGCTCGTCTTCGGCTTCGTCGCCGACCGCTTCGGGCGCCGCTTCATTTTCACCTGGTCGTTGATTTGGTACGTCGTCTGCACGGCGATCATGGCGTTCCAGCACTCGGGCCAAGCCATCAACATCTGGCGTCTCATCGCGGGCATCGGTATCGGCGTCGAACTCGTGACGATCGACTCGTACATCTCGGAGCTCATCCCGAGCGGGGAGCGCGGCCGCGCTTACGCGGTCAATCAATTCATCACGTTCTGCGTCGTACCGCTCGTCGCTTTCCTTGCGTTCATCCTGAAAGATACGCATCCGTTCGGGCTCGAATACTGGCGCGTCGTGATATTGATCGGCACGCTGGGGGCGGCATTTGTCTGGATCATTCGTCGCAACGTCCCTGAAAGCCCGCGCTGGCTCGCACGGCAAGGGCGCGTGGACGAAGCCGAGCGCATCGTCGCCGACATCGAACGCCGCGTCGAAGCCGAAAAGGGCATCAAGTTGCCGCCGCCTCAGCCGGTCGGCACCGAAACCGAAGGGCGCGGCTCGTTCAGCGAAATTTTCGGGCCGCTCTATCTGAAGCGCACCTTGTTGCTCTCGGTCTTCAACATGGCGCAAGCAATCGGTTTCTACGGCTTCGCCGCATGGGTGCCGACGCTGCTCATCAGCCGCGGCGTGCATGTCACGACAAGCCTTCAATACGCATTCATCATCGCCATAGCGAATCCGTTCGGCCCGCTGATCGGGACGCTTTTCGCCGACAAGATCGAACGCAAAACGCAGATTTGCGGGGGTCTGCTCATCATGGGCATCGTGATCGCGCTGTTTTCGCAAGCGTCTGCGCCCGGCCTGCTGATTCTGCTCGGCGTGCTCTTCACGCTCGCCTCGAACGTCATGTCGTACGCCTATCACGGCTATCAAGCGGAGCTGTTCCCCACTCGGGTGCGCGCGCGGGCCGTAGGCTTCGTCTATTCGTGGAGCCGCCTCGCCGTTGCGTTCGCCGGCCTTGCCATCGGCGTCTTGCTGCACAAGTACGGGGTATCGGGCGTAGCCGTCTTCATCGGGGCATCGATGGTGGTCGGCATCTGCATGATGCTGATCGGCCCGTCCACGAAGGGGCGTTCGCTCGAGGCGATCAGCCACTAACGACGTTCGCGCGGCGTAATAGCGCGTGCGCTCGGCGCGCGAGTGGCGTACTCTTTTTCCAAAGTGGCTTTTTGGCATAAGGCGGGAGGCGGGCATGCAAGTGCCCCTCCCCCGCTAGCCGAAGCACTCACTCTGGTTCCAAGGAGGCTCGCGATGACCGCACCCGTTCGCACAGGAGTTCATATCGAAGGTATCCATTGGGTGGCCGAATATATTGAAGCCACGCATGAAATTCGCCTGCTGCGCGAGGGATTTGAAGTCGGTGTCTGCGACGCGCCGACCAGTCTATTCGGCGAGGAATCCGAAGCCGGTTCGAAAAGCGTCGCCGATCACCGCGCGCTCGAAGCCGCTCTGCGCGCGTATTTGCTGCGGTTTGTCGCCGAGCACGATGCCGAGGAATAGCTCGGCACCGAGCCGCGCCGACATTCAGGACGCAGTCGGTGCCGACAGGAATTCGAGCACGGTGCGCGTAAATTCCTCCGCCCGCTCGACGTTCGACAAGTGCTGCGCGTCCAATTCGACGAAACGCGCGCCCGCGATCGATTGCGCAAGGGCGCGGCTATCATCGGGGGCAACAGACGGGTCGGTTCGGCCGGTTATGACGAGCGTCGGGGCTCGAATCGTTTGTGCTTCCGCACGCAAATCCGTCGCCCCGATGGCCTCGCAATTGCTTGCATATCCGTTGCCGTCCATGTGAACGAACGCGTCGCGAATCGCCGCATGCACGAGCGGCTCGCGCGCCGTGAAGGCGCTGCTGAACCAACGCTGCAACGTCGCATCGGCGAGCGAGCGCGTGCCTTGCTCGCGGGCTTGATGCGCGCGCGAGCGCCAGACCTCCGCCGTACCGATCCGAGCCGCCGTATGCGCCAAGACGAGGCGATCGATCCGCTCTCCATGTCGCGCCGCCAAAGCAATACCGATCAGTCCGCTCATCGATAGCCCGCAGAAATGCGCGCGTTCGATCGAAAACGCATCGAGCAAACCGAGCACGTCGGCGCACCAATCGTCGGCGGTATAGGGGCCGGCCGGGGCATCGGAACAGCCGAGCCCCCTCGTATCGAAACGCAGCACGCGAAAGCGCGACGCGAAGGCTGCGATCTGCGGCGACCACATCGTCAAGTCCGCACCGAGCGCGTTCGCCAGCACGAGCCAAGGCGCATCGCTACCCTCGGCACCGTCGATGCGGTAGTGAAAACGTATCCCGTTGATGACGACGAAAGGCATAGCGGCGTTTCCTCGGCAATCGTAAGTGGTGGGACGGCTGAGCGCTATTGTGCTACAGCGTCGGCAGCGGTGGGCGCAAAACCCGAAAATCGTGAAACAATGTCCCTCATTACGCAAGCCGTGCAGGCGAAAAGAACGAGGAGTCAGCGATGAAGGAAGGTTCCCGAGGAAAAAAGGCAAGCCAGGCGAGCGGCCGCGGCAAACGGGTCGACGCGTCGTCCTCGCGCCCAAGCCGCGATGAAGCGGAGCAAGCCGTGCGCGTGCTGTTGCGCTGGGCCGGCGACGACCCTGCGCGCGAGGGCTTGCTCGATACGCCTGCCCGCGTCGTACGCGCCTACGAGGAGTTTTTCGAGGGCTATGCGCTCGATCCGCGCGAAATCCTCGCCCGCACGTTTTCGGAGGTCGAAGGCTACGACGAGATGGTCGTGCTGAAAGACATTCGTTTCGAGAGCTACTGCGAGCATCACATGGTGCCGATCATCGGCCGCGCGCACGTCGCTTATCTGCCCAATCACCGCGTCGTGGGCATCTCCAAGCTCGCGCGTCTCGTCGATGCCTTCGCGAAGCGTCTGCAAATCCAAGAGAAAATGACGGTGCAGATCGCCGACACGCTAAACGATATTCTGCAACCGAAGGGCGTCGGCGTCATCCTCGAAGCAGCCCACCAGTGCATCACGACGCGCGGCGTGCATAAGCCCGGCGTACAAATGGTGACTTCGCGAATGCTCGGCTCGTTCCGCGACGATCCTTCCACTCGGCGCGAGTTCTTAGCCATCGTCGGCAACGCGGACGGAATGAGCATCCCGAACGTTTGAGCCGCGCGACGATGGTCTAACGCTTTGCACTCCTAACCGATTCGCACGCGCGCCGCTCGGCGCGACTCGGTTTTTCGTGCATTCGCACGCGCACCGTCGCACGCAATCAGCAGCACGGCGCCCAGCACGCACCCGATCGCCCACCATTGCGCGGCGCCGATCGCTTCATGAAGAACGATCGCCGCAAACGCCGCGGCCGAAATCGGGACGAATGCGGTCAACGCGCTGGCTTGCGCACCGGCAATTCGCGCCGCCCCGGCGAACCAGAGCATGAACCCGGCGACGGTCGGTACGAGCGCGTAATAGACGACACCCGCAAGGGCAGGACCATCGTAGCGCAAGGTCCAAGGCCGCTCGAGCAGCGCCGGTACGAGCGACAAAGCGAGCCCGATACCCGACATCAGCGTCGACATCTGCAATGGCGAGACCGGCGTTTTCAGGCGCTTGTTGAGCAGGATGAATAGCGCTTCGCATACGACGGCCAACAGAACGAAGGCATCGCCGACCAAGGTCGACGCCGATGCGCCCGGCGCACCGCGCGTCGAAGGATCGCCCGCGTGAACCGTGCATACGAGCACGCCCGCCGTGGCCAATGCAACGGCGCCGAGCGTGAGCGCGCCCGGCCGTTCGCGCAACGCCACGATGGCGACCAGCGCCGCCACCGCCGGAAGCGTGCCCGCGATGACGCCGGCATCGGTAGCCGACGTCAGGCGCATACCGCTCAGCAGCAACACGGTGTAGCCCACGCTACCGGAACCCGATTGCAGCACGAGCAGCCATGCCTCGCGCCGGCTCACACGCGGCCATACTTCGCCCGTTAGTTTCATGATCAACACGAACAGCGGAAACGCGATTGCGAAACGCAGCGCGGTCGCAGCGAACGGCGGGAGTCCGTGCGCGATCAATTTGCTCGCCACCACGGTGCTGCCCACACCGATCATGGCGAGCGCACAGAAGAAATAGCCGGTCAAACGCGAACCCATCTTGTCGCTCCGAAGGAAAAGGATGCGAGGCAGCTTAGATAGGTCGCGGCGAGGGGTCTTGAACGAAATTGCAACGCGCTACGGCGAATGCCCGGTCATAAGCGGACCGGAACCGCCGATTCGATTAGCGCACGGCGCCGGCGTACTGCGCCGGCGTGATGCCGAAGGCACGCGAGAATGCGCGCGTCATATGGCTTTGATCGGCGAACCCGGCTCCGGCGGCCGCTTCCGCCAACGGCAAGCCCTGCTCGATAAGGCGTCTAGCCAGCGCGATGCGCCGCTGAATCAGATAAGCGTGCGGCGGCAGTCCTGTATCGCGCGCAAAGCCACGCAGCAACTGGAACCGGCTCAACCCCGCGTCGGCCGCCAGGCTCTCAAGCGTGAGGGGTTGGCACGGATCGTCGTCGATACGCGCTTTCGCCCGCCGAATACAAGCGTTCGCAGTGTCGGCCGATGCCTGACCCTGGCTCGACCCGCGCAACCGCACGGTCGTATGGCGGCGAACGAATTCGGCGATCAACATGAAAAGCGCCTCGTCGCACGCTAGCCGATTCGAAGCGGCAACGCCGCTCGTAGCCGCCGAGAAGCCGCGCTCGAAGCGCACGGCGAACGCCGCGTCCTGCAACACGGGTTGCTCGAGTTCTACCGACGACGGCATCGTCGCACCGAGCTCGCTCGCAACGTCATACACGAGCGCGGGCTCCAAATAGAGCATCCGCCACGCCCGGCCCCGGTCGTCGAAAGGACTACCGTCATGGACCTCGCCCGGATTGACGGTAATGATGTCGCCGGCCCGCGCTTGCACGGGGCCCCGCCCGCTCGCCGATCTTTGCGCCCCGCGCAGCACGAGGCCCACGCCGAACGTGTCGTGCGAGTGTCGCGCGAACGTTCGCGCAGTATCCGCAGCCGTCGCCTGTACGCCGGCAACGGCGCATCGATACATGACGACGTCGGCTCGGCTCATCGCCGTGCGCGTCCCCGCGCCTCGGGGTCGTCCCCACGGGCGCCTTCGCGCACGTTGCCCTGCGACACGCTCGCGCCCGCCGCAACGCTATGCGTGAGCCAAACGTTGCCGCCAATGACTGCACCGCGGCCGATCGTCACTCGGCCTAAAATCGTCGCACCGGCATAGATGACGACGTCGTCCTCGACGATCGGATGGCGAGCATGTCCTTTGACGAGCGTGCCGTCGGCATCGGCCGGAAAGCTCTTCGCGCCGAGCGTCACCGCTTGGTAAAGCCGAACGCGCTCGCCGATGATCGCGGTCTCGCCGATCACGACGCCGGTACCGTGGTCGATAAAGAAGCTGGGGCCGATCTGCGCGCCCGGGTGAATGTCGATGCCCGTTGCCGAGTGCGCGATTTCATTGATGAAACGCGCGAGCAACGGTACGCCGAGCCGATGCAAAGCGTGCGCAAGGCGGTGGTGCATGATGGCCAGCACGCCCGGGTAGCACAGCAAGATCTCGGTGATGTGCTGCGCCGCCGGATCGCCGACGTGCGCCGCTTGAATATCGCTCACGAGCGTCGCGCGAATGCTCGGCAATTGCGAGCCAAGCTCCCGCGCGATCTCGAACGCGCGTGTTTCGAGCACGGGCTCCGGCGTGTCCGCATGCTCGGGCAAAAAGCGCAGCGCACGGCGCACTTGCTCGCATAACAGCCGCAGGGTGCTTTCGAGCGTGTGCCCGACGTAGTAGTCGACGCTTTCATCGGTCAAATCGGGCGCACCGTAGTGCGTCGGAAACATGACGGCGCGCAGGCCTTCGACGATGCCGACGATCGCGTCGCGCGAAGGCAGCGCTCGAATGCCGCGCGGATGGCGCGTTCGATGCAATTCCTCGCGCGAGGCGCGCAGGTCGGCCACGATTTGGTCGAGGCCCCAGTGGCGGGAAAGCGGATTCGACATGGTGATGAAATAAGCGGCGATGCGGCTTCGAGTGTCGGAGATCCGGGGAGATTACCGCGTTTCGTGCAATCTTGTCCGCCGGGGCTTTCACGCGACGCGAGCGCAAGCGCGCTCTACACGGTCAAGCTACTCGCATCGATCCATCGTACCGCCCAATCGCGCGCATGCGCGATGGCCGCCGCCTCCTCGTCAAAACGAAGATCGCTAGGAAAAAAGCGGTTCGCAACGAGCTCGCCGTCGCTGGAGCGCGAAATGACGACGTACGGCTGAAAGGTGCCGTCTCCTGCCCGTGCGGGCGCGCAATTGAGCAAGTATCCGCGATGCGTGAATGCGGCGTCGGGGTGATGCATGAGTCACCAGCCTCCCTGAATACGCTTGCTGCGACGTCGTGCGATGCGTCGCGCAGCCGCGAGAGAAGAGCGCCTGACTGCGTTTTCACCACGGGCGCCGGCTCGCAGGATTCGAATCATACTCTGTAGGGAACGCCGCTTCTATGGAAAAAATCGCCGTTTTTTAGCGGGTCGAAGTTGACGGGCCGCGAGGCCAAGCCCCGCCGAAGCCGGAACGGGATTTGCATCTCCGAGGTAAGGCTCGCGCGGACGCGCCGTGCCGGGCAACCGTGCGCCGGCCCACTCAGCGCGCTTGCAGTTGTTAGCGGCTGCGCTAGGATGTCGGAACGAGTGTGCACGCTCGACGTCGACCCGGTGCCAAGCGACGAATCGTGCCCACCTACTAGCGAGCAGACCATGAACGCGAGCCATCCGTTACCCGACGCCCCGATGCGGCGCGTAAGCCAGGCTCTGCGCGCGCGCCGTGCGCCGCTCGAGTCCGCCTCCGCACGGCGATTCTCGATCGCGCTGGCCTGCCTAGGGGTGAGCTACGCGCTTGCATGGTTCGAACTGCCGCTTGCGCAATTCGCATCGATACCGGCGCAGAGCGACGCCCCCATGTCGTCTTCGCTCGCGGCTGCCTTGACGGCCCGGGTAATCGTCGGCGTGCTCTATTCGTTCGTTGCGCTACGCCACGCGTGGGCGCGCTGGCTGACGGTCGTACTATGCCTCGTGTCGGCCGCCCTCGTATCGCCGCTATTGCCGCTCGAATGGCTCGCCTTCCCGCTCGGCGCAGCGGTGACCTCCCTCGAACTCGCGGCCAAATTGATCGCGGCCGTGTTGCTCGCGCTACCGCTGCGCGTCCGATCCGAGACGCGCCCATAATGCACCGATACGGCGCATCCGCCGCGCATGTGTATTTGCCAAGGAGCCGGAATGAAAATCGTCGTCATCGGGGCGAGCGGCACGCTCGGCCAAGCCGTATGTGCTCAATTGAAGCAACGTCACGAGGTGATCACCGTCGGGGCGTCGCACGGCGAGTATCACGTCGATGCGACGAATCTAGCGAACGTCGAGCGTCTGTTCCATGAAATCGGGCGTGTGGACGCAGTCGTCACGACGATCGGCAAGGTCCACTTCGGCCCGTTTCACGAAATGACGGCGGACCAGTTTTGGATCGGACTGCGCGATAAGCTCATGGGCCAAATCAACGTGGTGTTGGCGGCCCAGCATCACGTCAACGACGGCGGATCGTTCACGCTGACGAGCGGCATCTTGGCCGACGAGCCGATTCGCGAAGGCATCAACGCCACCACAGTCAACTTCGCACTCGAAGGCTTCGTTCGCGGGGCGGCGATAGAGTTGCCGCGCGGTTTGCGCATCAACGTGGTCAGCCCTACCGTATTGGAAGAATCGTTAGAGGCCTACGGCCCCTACTTTCGCGGCTTCGAGGCGGTCAGCGCGCAGCGTGCCGCGCTTGCATACTGCCGCAGCGTGGAAGGCGCGCAAACGGGGCGCGTGTACCGCGTGGGCGGCTGAGAAGCCAGGAATGCACGCGTCGACCGAAGACGGTAAGCATCGTCTTCGGTCGGGTGCGAACTAGCCGTTGCTTAGCGACGCTCGAACGAGCCGTCGCGCAGACGCCAAAGGTTCAACGGATTGTCGTCTTGCACCGCTTCCGGCAGCAATTGCGCCGGCAGATCCTGGTAGCAGACCGGGCGCAAGAAGCGCTCGATCGCGAGCGAGCCCACCGACGTCGAACGCGGATCCGACGTAGCGGGGAACGGCCCGCCATGCACCATCGCATGCGACACCTCGACCCCCGTGGAAAACCCGTTCGCCAAAATACGGCCGGCTTTGCGCTCGAGCGTGGGCATAAGCTGGCGCGCGAGTTCGACGTCCTCTTGCTCCAGGTGCAGCGTTGCCGTGAGTTGACCTTCGATATGCTCGGCCAACTCGACCATTTCGTCGACGCTTGCGCACGTCACGATGAGCGAAGTCGGGCCGAAGATCTCGTCTTCGAGCGGCGGCGCAGACAGAAAGCGCGATTGCGTCGTCGCGAACAGCGCGGGCAAGGCCGAGTGCTGCGCATCGGTGCTCGACCCTTGTCCAACCTGCGTCACGCCTTCCACGCCGGCCCGCTTGCCCACGCCGTCGCGATAGGCGCTGGCGATGCCCGCGGTCAACATTGTCTGCGCGCCCTTCTTCTCGAGCGCCTTGGACGCGGCATCGACGAAAGCTTGCCGATGCGGGCCGTCCAGCACGACGACGAGTCCCGGATTCGTGCAGAACTGGCCGACACCTAGCGTCAACGAGTCGACGAACCCGGTCGCGATTGCTTCTGCACGCGCGGCCAACGCACCGGGCAACACGAAACACGGGTTGATGCTGCTCATTTCCGCATAGACGGGAATCGGCTCGCGACGGCGCGCGGCGATATTCATCAGCGCGATGCCGCCGCCGCGCGAACCCGTGAAGCCGACGGCCTTGATCGCGGGGTGAGCGACGAGCGCTTCACCCACCGCGTTACCGGCGCCGATCACGAGCGCGAAAACGCCGGCCGGCAAACCGCACTCGGCCACGGCCTCTTGAATCGCGCGGCCCACGAGTTCGGATGTGCCAAGGTGCGCGGGGTGCGCCTTGACGACGACGGGACAACCCGCGGCCAAGGCGGACGCCGTATCGCCGCCGGCGACGGAAAACGCGAGGGGGAAATTGCTCGCGCCGAACACGGCGACAGGGCCGACCGGAATCTTTTGCAAACGCAGATCGGAACGCGGCAGCGGTTTGCGCTCGGGCATGGCCGAATCGAGCGTCGCGCCGAGCCAGCGGCCATCGCGCACCAGTTGTGCGAACAGCTTGAGTTGGCCGACCGTACGCGCGCGTTCGCCTTCCAGACGCGCCTTGGGAAGCGCCGATTCGGCGTGTCCGCGTTCGATGAGCGCATCGCCGAGCGCGATAATACGTTCGCCGATGGCCTCCAACAGCCGTGCACGCGTCTCGAGCGGCGCTTGGCGAAACGGATCGAACGCGGCCTGCGCCAGCCGGCAGGCGCGATCGACGTCGGCGGCATCGCCCGCACCGAAGGTCGGCTCCATCTCGGCGTTACGGGCGGGGTCGAACGCGCGCAACGTCCCGGCGTTACCGCGCACCGAGCCGCCGCCGATCAGCATGTCTCCCGTGATCTGCATCGTCGAATTCTCCAATTAAGCCGGCTCGCAGGCCGGCAGTAGTCGCAATGGCGATGACGGGCGAAGCCGCGTCGGAACCATTGATGATCGCATGAATCCCGCATAAGACACCAAGGCTGCCCCGGTTGCCCACATGTTGGAACAGAGCGCTCCCGAAAGTCCTCACCTTTCACCGGCATCGACACGTGAACGTGAGGATCGAGCGGCTGATCGACTCACTCCCGATCGGCTCGAGATGGCTTATTCATCGGGGAAAAGGGGGGTTTGCCGCAACCTAGCAGGCATGTTCGACATTCAAACCGGTCGTCAACGTGAGTCCTGCAAGGGCCGGCGATCTCACCAAGGCGAGCCCCCGCAAAGGCTCACCTTTACGACGGTGGAGGCTACCCCCGACGTGTAACGCGCGAATCCCATTTCACGAAAACGGCCAGGTTCGCACGAGCAGCATGGCGTTCATCGCGACGACGGCAACGAAGATGACGATCGCAAGGATCAGGAGTGCGCCGCCCAGCCGGTGTTCGCCCATGACGTCGCGGGTACTCGCGAATCCGATTAACGCGAGCATCGGCACAGGCACGGCGAAGCTAAGCACGACCTGACTGAGCACGAGCGAGCGCGTGACGCCCAAGCCGCACGCGACGACGACGAAGCTCGGCGCCATCGTCACGAGACGCCGCAACCAAAGCGGCAGCGACACGCCAAGCAGATCCTGCATGATCATTTGCCCGGCCATGGTGCCGACGACGGAACTGGACAAACCGGACGCCATCAGCGCGGTCAAAAAAAGACCGGCGGCCATGGAGCCGAAGAGCGGCGTCAGCGTGCGATAGGCCGTGCCGATCTCCGTCACCTCGCGATGGCCGGAATGAAACGCGCCGCAGGCCATGATGACCATCCCCATATTGACGAGCCCGGCGACAGTCAAAGCGATAATCGTTTCGGCGTTAGCGTAGCGAACGAGTTGCGCTCGCTCTTGTTCGTTACGCGGCTTGATGCGCCCGCCGCTCAATCCCGAATGCAAGAACAGCGCGTGCGGCATGATCGTCGCGCCCACGATTCCCGCACAGACGAGGAGTGCCCCGCCATCGGGCACCGTCGGCACGAACATGCCGTGCAGCACAGGCCCCCACGGCACGGTCACGAAAGCGAGCTGAGCAATATAGGCGACGGCGATCAAACCCACGAACGCACCGATCGCGAGCTCGATCGGGCGATAGCCGCGCCGCTGCAACGAGAGCAACGCCCACGTCAGTGCAGCCGTGATTGTCATCCCGACGAGTAAAGGAATTCGCGCGAGCAGCGAAAACCCGATGGCACCGCCGAGAAATTCGGCCAAATCGGTGGCCATCGCCGCGATTTCGCTGACGCCCCAAATCGCCCACACGACGGGGCGCGGAAGTCTAAGTGCGCACAGTTTGCCTAGGCTCATGCCCGTCGCGACACCGACCCGCGCCGAGACGGCTTGAAACAGCATCGCGGCACAGTTCGCGAACAGGACCGCCCACAACAACGCATAGCCGTAGGCGGCGCCCGCTTGGAGGTTCGTCGCCAGATTGCCCGGGTCGATGTAAGCCACCGAGACGACGACGGCAGGGCCGGCGAACGGCAGCAAAAGCCGGACGCCGCGCCGATCGCCGGTCAATGCTTCGCGCAACTGCATGCTCGTCCGCGCACTCCAGTTGCGTTCACGCTGAGACACCGGCGTGTCGTTCATAGGCAAGCCTCGTTCTAAGACGGAGAAGAGCGGCGCCGACCGGCGACGGCGGGCTTTGCGGCAAAAACCGAGTGGGCCCTTTTTTCCCTGCTCGCATCTACTAGGTATAGGTGAAGTGTGGCAGCGTTTCGCGCTTTCCGTAGCGCCTGCCGAATGGGCTCGTCGCCCTAAAATCGGGAATGCAACCTGCTGTCAGCATCGCGTCCGCTTCAAGGAACGAAACCGTCGCATGGAACCATCGCCCGCTTGCTTCGGCCGCTCACGGAAATTCGGCGGCGCGCATGACCCCGCAAGGGCCGTGCCGGTCATGAGCGCTGTCACGACCGTCCTCGCCGCCGCTTTCGGCGAGCACAGGTCTCTTGCGCCCGCCGGCATCCAAGCCGAAAGCTCGGCCAACCTACTGCTCGTCTCGTCGCCGACACCATCGTTACGGCTGTGCTTACGGTCTTGTTCTTTGTCGGTGCGGTCGAGGACGAGTGCTTCGTCGACATGAGCGAAAACGCACCGTATCGGTATTTCGTCGTATTGAGTTGGCTGCCGATCTATGCGGTCATCTATCTTGTGCCTACGCTTCAAACGATTGGCCGGCACTCGGCATGCGGCAACGCCTTACATCGGGGAAGCCAACGAAATGAAAAAGCCTCCGCGCACGGCAACGGATTTGCTCATGCTGACGCTGCCAGCCGTCCTCGCGATCGCGATGGGCAACCCGCGCCATGGCGCGCCTATTAGCGAACCCGTTGTGAAACCTGCCGACGCCGCCACGCTCGCGCGCGGCGAGTATGTCGCGAAGGCAGCCGATTGCTCCGGCTGCCACACGGCGCCGCAAGGGGGAGCGCCGTTCGCGGGCGGGCTCCGTATGGGCTCGCCGTTCGGCACCGTCAAAACCAGCAACATTACGCCCGATCCGCAATTCGGCATCGGCCGCTACTCCTACAACGACTTCGATCGCGCCGTTCGACACGGCGTTGCCCCGGGCGGCAAAGCGCTCTATCCGGCAATGCCTTACCCCGAGTTCTCGAAGATGTCCGACGACGATCTACGTGCGCTCTACGCTTACATCATGCAGCGCGTCGCGCCGGTCGCAAAGCCGACCGAGCCGAACGACGTGGCCTTTCCGTTCAATCAGCGTTGGATGCTCATCGGATGGCAATGGGTGTTCATGCCGCACGGCGGGTTCAAGTCGCGCTCGCCGGCCGATGCTCAATGGACGCGCGGCGCCTATCTCGTCCAGTCGCTCGGACACTGCGGGGCCTGTCATACGCCGCGCGGTTGGGGATACCAAGAGCGCGGCTACGACGAATCCGCCACGCGCTTTTTGACGGGCGGTGTGAACGATCATAGGTTCGCGCCGAATCTAACGGGCGACGCGGGGTCGGGTCTCGGTCGCATGGGCGAGGCCGATATCGCGCGCTTCCTGAAGACGAGGCACGCTAACGGCACCATGGTGGCGCAGATCGGAAACAGCGCGCAGTACCTGTCGGATCCGGACCTACTCGCGATCGCCCATTATTTGAAGAGCTTGCCGGCACGGCAGCCGTCGGGCGCCTTCGCGCCAGCGACGGCGCCTGCCCGAGCGAGCACCGGCGATGACGACGTGGCGTCGCTACGTCACCCGCTGCACAAATAGCCGTCACGGCTGCCGCTGCCCCCCTTGCTGGCGCGGCATCTTCTGCTGGTTTTGCTGCTGCTGGCCCATGGGCTTGCTCTGTTGCTGTTGGCGCGGATTGCTCGGGGCGGAATTGCTCGGCTTCGCATGCGACATGGCAGTCCTCCATTCGGTTCTCGGCCGCGACGTCGTTCGCGACCTTCGCGACAAAAGCCGCAACGAGCATTCCCGCGCGCGGAGCGCGGACGCCCGGGAATGCTCGTTGCGCATTCGGTATGCCGCCTGCCCCGGTCGCCCCCTCGCGCGCAAACAAGGTCTAGGAAAAGCGGTGACGGCCCCTAAAGAACACCGGATCGACCGGTTGAGGAACGCTTATGCAATGGAGAAACAAACCGACTCGATGCTCGAGTCTCAAGCCTCGCGACTCGAGCATTATCCGAGTCTTAAGGGGCGCATCGAGCAACATATCGACTAAACGCTATCGCAATAAAAGCTGCTCGAAGGGTGCCTCGACCGTCTGGGTAGCGGCCCATCGGCGATCAAGAACCTCACGGCTCGCGTCGCCGCGAACGCTAACTCGCCGCTAGCCATCGAAACATTTCCGCTTGGCGAACAGGAGCGTCGCAACGATGGGCGCTCGTGTTTAAGAGCAGACAGGTTCGGATGGCGCAGACTCGCTGCAACGACTCGCCAGACCGCATTTTGGAATTCGAGCGACACAGCGCAATTGCATTTGTCGTGCGCGACGCGGTGGAGCGCTTTACACTGCGCGTATTGCGACCCACGCGGCGCTCGAAACCGCTTCCATCCATGGCGATGCAATTCAATGATGACGAACGCGCGGCGGTCTATCGCGCGATCTACGAACGCCGCGATATGCGGCATTTCGTGCGCGGCCCGGTTGACGCGCAAGTGCTCGCTCGCCTGATCGACGCCGCGCACCACGCGCCGAGCGTCGGCTTCATGCAGCCCTGGCGCATCTCGCGCATCACCGATCCGGCGCTGCGCAGCGCATTGCACGGCGCGGTCGAACGTGAGCGTGTGCGCACGGCCGATGCGCTCGGCGAACGTCATGATGAATTCATGCGACTCAAGGTCGAAGGCATGCTCGAGTGCGGCGAGTTGCTGGTGATGGCGCTCATGGACGGCCGCGAACGGCACGTCTTCGGCCGTCGCACGATGCCTGAAATGGATCTGGCATCGGTTGCTTGCGCCATTCAAAACATGTGGCTTGCCGCACGTGCCGAAGGTCTCGGCATGGGATGGGTTTCTCTATTCGACGTCGACGAAGTGCGCACACTGATGCGGATGCCGCCCGGCGCGAAACCCGTTGCCATTCTTTGCCTAGGGCACGTGGAGGGCTTCTATCCGAAACCGATGCTTGAACTCGAGCAATGGGCGAAGCGAATGCCGATCGGCGAATGCGTGTATGAAAATCATTGGCCGGCCGATCAGGCAGCCGCGCCGGCATCCCAAGATGACTGACGCGATGCCGGCGCGTCAGCTTTCGCAGCGAAAAAAGTCCATTTGCTGGCCAGCCGCCACGGCTCGGCGCAGCCAATCGGGCGGATCCCCGTACCCGTCCCACGTGTTGCCCATCGCGTCGCGATAAAGAATCGGACGCTCCGCCTGCTTATCGGCGGAAATCGATTCGGCAACGGCTTCCACGGTAATGCCGTATTCGTCCATGCGGCGTCGCAGCCAGCGAATCAGCCGTTCGCGAGCTTCGCCTTCAAGCTGTTCCATCGATGATTCCGGTTATGGTTGATGCGGGGGGCGCTAAATCCCCCAGTTGACCCGAGCCGAATCATACTCGACTCGTAGTCGAAAGGTTGCAGCCGTCCACGGGCGCGTACCAAGGAAGGCAGCGCACGGTCGTGGTCAAGCGGTGTCGGCTTGAATTATCGATACAAAATCGACAAAAAGCAAAACTGCAAAAAGCCCGGGTACGCATTCACGTGCACGGAACGTTCCAACCGCCGCTGGGTACGCGCTTGCCCGGCGCCACGTTGGTGCAGCGCAGCTTTCCTCACACGTTTGAGCGGCTTCACGAACGCGATCGTCCCGGTCCGCGGCTTTCCGCGTTTGCACATCGTTCGGTCTGCCGTCTCGGTGCAAAGAGTGCCCCGGCATTGTCGGCGCCTTCGCGCGACATTAACGTACGATCACCGACATTGTGATATTTCTCTCATAATTGTTTTTCACGCATGCATTGAATAATTTCCACAACAAAGTCCGATTAATCCTACTTGCCCTTGCAACCGCAGCAGAAAGCCGATCGAGTTGCATGCTCCCGAAAATACTCACCTAACTGCACTCGACTCCGGTAAAGGTGAGTGTTTTCGGGACGTTACCGGCCTGGGTCGCGATCCGGACTAGGCCTCCCGAAACTTCTCACCCTCCGGTCGTTTAGCGTGTTTCAAACCGACGGCATACGCTTCGCATCGTTCGAGGCCACAGCCGGTGCGAGGCGCTCTTGGACCGCCGAGCGCGAAGCGCCCGCAGCCAGCCGTGCAGCCATTGCGGCATTCATCGCTTCCTCGATTCGCTCCTTGTTATAGGGCTTGCGCAACAGCATCGCGCCCGCAAGCGCTTGATGATCGCTGTCCTCGGGCAACGCGTCGTAGCCCGTTGCGAATATCACACGCAACCCGGGCTGCAACGCCAGCGCACGCATGGCGAGTTCATCGCCCGATAAATCCGGCAACGAGATATCGGTGACGATAACGTCGAACGCATGCTCACTGAGCAACCGCAATGCATCGGTCGCATCGCCCGCTTCCGTGACGGTATGGCCGAGGTAGCTCAGCATGTCGGCCGTCGTGAACCGAACCATCGCGTCGTCGTCGACGAGCAGCACGCGCGCGGCCAATTGCGACGCGTCCGGCGCGACTTCGTGTGAGGGCGCGGGTAGGATCGGCGTTTCGACCGGGGCCGTTTGAGCGCGCGCTTGGTTGCGCAGAACGTAGCGAATCTTGCGCGCCATAGCCTCGCGGCTATACGGTTTGCTGAGCAAGTCGACGCCTTCGTCAAGCCGGCCGCCGTGCACGATCGCGTTATCCGTATATCCGGAGGTAAAGAGAACGGCGACCTTGGGCAGACGCTCGCGTGCCCGGCGAGCCAGTTCCGGACTGCCTAGCGGCCCGGGCATCACTACGTCGGTAAATAGCAAATCGATCGGCACGCCGCTCTCGACGATGGCCAACGCACTTTGCGCGTCTTTAGCCCTTAGTACGCGGTAGCCAAGCTCGGACAGCAAGTCGACGACGGTACCGCGCACGTCTTCATCGTCCTCGACGACAAGCACCGTCTCGCTACCTCCCGTAATCGCGCCCGTTTCCAGATCGGTTTCAACGTCTTCGGGCTGCTGTGCGCGCGGCAGATAAATGCGCACCGTCGTCCCGTGTCCCACCTCGCTGTAAATCTTGATATGCCCGCCCGACTGCTTGACGAACCCGTACACCATGCTCAAGCCGAGGCCAGTGCCTTGACCCTCGGGCTTAGTCGTATAAAACGGTTCGAATACGCGTTCGAGCAGTTCCGTCGGGATTCCGCATCCGGTATCGGTGACGGCGACCATGACATATTGGCCCGCCGCCACGTCGCCGTAACGCGCGACGTAGGTGTCGTCGAGAAAGGCATTCCCCGCTTCGATCGTGAGCTTGCCTTGCGCTTGCATTGCGTCGCGCGCGTTGATCGCAAGATTGAGCAGCGCGTTCTCGACTTGGACCGTATCGACGAACGTATTCCAAAGGCCGCCCATGACGACCGTCTCGATCTCCACGCCTTCGCCCAACGAACGCCGCAACATATCGTCGATGCCGCGAATCAGCCGGCCGAGATTCACGCTCTTCGGGGAGAGCGGCTGCCTACGACCGAAAGCCAGCAGCTGAGAGGCGAGGCGCGAGCCGCGCGAGGTCGCCGCGATCGCCGTTTGCAAGCGCTGTTCGGCCCGCAGATTGCCCGCTACGTCTCGGCTCAGTAACTGTAGATTGCCCGCGATCACTTGCAAGACGTTGTTGAAATCGTGCGCCACGCCGCCGGTGAGCTTGCCGATCGCCTCCATCTTTTGCGCCTGCCTCAGTTGCGCTTCGGTATGCACGCGCTCTGCGATCGCAGCGGCCACGCGCCGCTCGAGCACTACGTTCGCTTCTTGCAGGATTCGTTCGGCTTCCTTGCGATGCGTGATGTCGATGATCGAGCCGATGTAGCCGAGAAACGCACCGTCGTCGCCGAAGCGCGGGGCCGCCGCACTGAGCGCCCAACGATAGACGCCGTCCGAGCGGCGCACGCGGCACTCCGCGCTAAACGGCTCGCTACGTTCGTTCGCGGTCGCGAAAGAAGCTTCGTACTGCTTACGATCTTCGGGATGCAGTGCGTCCCATGCACCGGCTCCCAGTGCATTGTCCAGGGCTTGGCCCGTGAATTCGCACCAGAGGCGGTTCAAGTAAATCAGCGATCCCGTGGGATCGCTCACCCACATCATCACGGGCGCGTGGTTGGCCATGTTTCTGAAGCGCGCTTCGCTTTCGAGCAGCTCGCTTGTCGCGTCGCGCCGCAGACGCGCCATTTCCAAGTTCGCATTCACGCGCGCCATGAGCTCGCGCGCCGAGAACGGCTTGATGAGATAGTCGTCGGCGCCCGATTCGAGCCCTTCGACGCGCGCCTCTTCGCCCGCACGCGCGGACAACATGACGAACGGCAAATCGCGCAATTGGGCATCGCCGCGGATTTCGCGCAATAAACCGAACCCATCCAGCACCGGCATCATGACGTCGCTCAAAATGAGGTCGGGCTTGCGCCTACGAATGGCGTCCAGCGCGGCTTGGCCGTCGGGTACCGTCTCCACCTCCCAACGCGCCCTCAACATGCGGCCGATGTAGTCGCGCATATCGGCGTTATCGTCCACCACGAGCACGCGCGCGCCGACCGTCCCGCTGCCGAACGACCACTCCGGCATCTCGTCAGCGCGCTGGATCGATACGTCGTCCTCGCGCCCGCCGTCGATTTCATGATCGAGCGGCAGCCAGCGAAGCGCTTCTTCCACATAGGCATCGGCACGCGTCGAACGCTGCGACGGTGTCCGGGCCGAACTGACTCGCTCGGCGGGCAGGTGAGCATAGCCGAACGGCAGTCGCAGGGAGAACGTCGTACCGCGCCCCACTTCGCTCGTCACCGCAATCGTGCCGCCGTGAAGCTTGACCAGTTCCTGAACCAACGCGAGCCCGATACCCGATCCTTCGAACGAGCGACTGCGTTGTCCCTCGACACGATGAAAGCGCTCGAACAACCGCGGCAATTCGCAGGCGGGAATGCCCACGCCCGAATCGCGCACGATGATTTCGGCGCCGGCTGAGTCCGCGGACAGACGTGTGGCCACGCCGATCTCGCCTTCGAACGTGAACTTGAACGCGTTCGACATCAAATTCAGTACGATCTTCTCCCACATATCCCGGTCGACATAGACGGGCTGCGGTAACGGTTCGCACTTGATCGACAGCGAGAGTCGAGCGCGTTCGGTTGCCGACTCGAAGTTCGATGCAAGCTCGGCCGTCAGTTTGGCGAGGTCGACCGGTTCGAACGTTGCGACGACTCTCCCGGCTTCGATGCGGGAAAAATCGAGCAACGAATTGACGAGCTTGAGCAGACGCAAACCGTTGCGATGCGCGGTCACGAGACGTTGCCGTTGCGCTGCCGCGAGTGCCGCATCGCTCGTGTCGCCGAGCGCATCTTCGATCGGCCCGAGCATCAACGTCAGCGGCGTGCGGAATTCGTGGCTGACGTTCGAAAAGAACGCGGTTTTCGCGCGGTCGATTTCCGCTAACGCTTGGGCGCGGCGACGCTCGTCCTCATAAGCCTGCGCGTGTCCCAAAGCCGCGCCGATTTGGCCGACGACGAGGCTTAAAAAGCCTCGATAGTGCTCGTCGAATAAGCGGAACGGATTCAACCCGACGACGAGCGCGCCCGCACGACCGCTCTCGCCCGAGGGCGCAATCGGCATGACGACGCCCTGCCTGGGTGGCTCGTGCCACGGCCCCGTAGGCAACGGCTCGGCAATACGTTCTTGAAGATCAGGTACGAGAACGGGTTGGTGCGTGCGCAACGCTTCGTGGATGGGCCATGGTGCGGCGCGCTTGAGCGACAAGCGCGCCGGCGCCGCTTCGTGCGCCGCCTCGATCCCGGATAGCGCGATGAGTTCGAGTTCCTCGGCGCCGGGTGACGAGAGATAAAGAAGTGCAAAAGGCAGATCGCGGGCGTCGCGTTCAAGCGCGCGAACGCTGCATTCGCTTGCCTCTTGCCAGGTCCGCGCGTCGGCTGCGCCCGCGGCAAGATCGCGTAAAAGCGCAAGCTGGCGCTCGCCGATCGCGCGCTGCGTATCGTCCGTGTTCGCGCAAATGATTCCGCCGATGCTGCCGTCGTCATTCGGAATGGGGCTGTACGAGAACGTGTAGTACGTTTCCTCGCGATAGCCGTTGCGCTCCATGATGAGGGGCTGCGCCTCGACGTAAATCGCCTCGCGGCCGCTCATGGCGAGTTCGAGCATCCCGCCGATGTCGTCCCAGATCTCGCTCCATACCTCGGCGGTCGGGCGCCCGAGCGCCCACGGATGCTTCCCGCCAATAATCGACTGATAGGCGTCGTTATAGAAAAAGATCAGCGACGGCCCCCAGCCGATCCACATCGGCTGACGCGAATTGAGGATGATGCGCAATGCGAGCCGCAGGTTCTGAGGCCAATACGCCGGTTCGCCCAGCGACGTCGCGCGCCAGTCATGGCCACGGATGAGCTTTCCGAGCGCTCCGCCTCCGGACAAGAAATCGTTGGTGTCTTTATTGGGCAACATGCCAGATGCGTCGCTCATAGGGTTCCCTATTCCGATTCAGCAAAGATATGCGCAAGGCACGCAAAAGCCAACGCCGTTCGTCGGCTATCGGACTTGCGCGTCGAGTCGTAACCGGGAGGTTGGGGAATCGCGCCGCGACCCATTCGCCCGCTGCAAAGATCGCTATGTGCGCGAAACATGGGAAACTTAAACCGATCGCAAGGGAGCAATTCACCGCAGCGCGTTGGCGAGTTCATGGGCGCACCTGCTCCTTACGTTCGCATTCAAAAGCGGCGACACGAATGCTCGATCGGAAAAATAAGCACACTGCATGCCACGACGCGAGGCCCATGTCGACGGTGGTCTTGCACCGTGTTCTACGCGACCCTCTTCAGGCTCACGTCTTGCCAGGCCGTGCATTGGAACGACTTCACTTCGCGCCGCTCGCTAAACGGGGACCGCGCGGCAGTCTGCGGACGTCCGTGGACGACATGTAAAAGCCTTTCCTTTTTGCACATCGGGTGAAGCAACGACATGCCGATGCGCTAAAAATGCCTTTGGCTCACAGGTCATCATGGCGCCCACGCGCTGCACCTCTTCGCACGAGAGGCTCCCGAAAACGCTCACCTCTTGGCGTTTCGCGGCATAACGCGTCGCGAGAAGAATGGCAAGGGCGTCGTCAGATCCCGAAAACTCTCACCTTCCGCGAATGGGGGGATCCTTAACTTAACTGGACTCGGGTGGCCATCTGGGGTTCGACCGCGCGTGTTCGCCAGCCACTCCGCCTCCCGAAAACACTCACCTCAAAGGGTCCACTCCGCAGCGAGGTAAGCCGTTTCACCGGCTAAAAGTCGCATCCGTTCAACCGACTATGCGATGTTCTCCGGCTCGTTTTCGGCATCCCGAAAAGCCTCACCTTAGCTCGCCCATCGAGCCGCGAGAAGATTCAATGAAGTAAGGAGGTGAGCATTTTCGGGAGCGATGCTCCCGAACGCGGGCGCTCGTCGTCAGACTGCCGGCGCACAGCAGCACCAGCCGGCAAGGCCAATGAGCCGATCGATGCGCCGGCGGCTGGCTGCCGACGGTGAGCTTTTTCGGGATCGATTAGAACCCGACCTTCAACTGAAACCCGACGGTGAACGGCAGATTGTCGGAAGGAATCGGCGGGACGAGAATGAAGTTCATCCCCACACGCTTATAGGTGACCATCACAATGGGTGCGGCCACGGGTCCGATCGAATGATCGTGACCGAAACCATAGCGGCCGTAGTTATATCCGGAGATGAGACCGCCCATGACGGCCAACCGGACGAAGCCCCAATGCGCGAATTCGGGCGCCCAAAGACCGCCGCCGTACCACGACGGATGAGAAAGCGAATTACGGAACCCGCCCGCGGTTACGGCCCATTGACCGTTGAGCCAGCATTCGACGCCCAACCCCGGATTGACGTCCTCGAACGATTGCTTCGGATGAATGTGATGCGACGCGAGCATGGCGTCGACCCATATCCCGCCACCGCACCAATCGGCAGCTCGCGCTTGCGTGGACCCAAACATGGATACCATCGTGCCGAGCACGACGGTCGATACCGCCTTTGCCGCGCGCACGCCGATGCTGCGCGCAGCCGCCGTCCTGAAACGCATGTCCTCTCCGTTTGCCGGCTGCCGCCGGCGCGGTTGTTGTTTGTCGTCCGTTCTTTAGCTTTGTTTAGCTTCGATCCGTTCGTCGGGCACTCTACTACAGCAATCTGACGACGTGATGATTAGAAGCCCTAGTCGGGCGCGCCGAGTACGCGGCGCGGGACACAAGCAAAACTCAAACCGCAAACGCCGCGGATACGTCCGGCGCTTAGAGGCCCAAGTCGGACAACTCGGGATGGTCGTCGGGGCGTCGGCCGAGGGGCCAGTGATATAAACGTTCGCTTTCGCGAATCGGCAGGTCGTTGATGCATGCGAAGCGGCGCGCCATCAAGCCTCGTTCGTCGAACTCCCAGTTCTCGTTGCCGAACGAGCGAAACCAGTTGCCCGAGTCGTCGCGCCACTCGTACGCGAAGCGAACGGCAATGCGATTCCCGTCGTGCGCCCATAGTTCTTTGATGAGCCGGTATTCGAGTTCCTTGGCCCATTTGCGCGTCAAGAAGGCGACGATCTGCTCGCGTCCCGTCACGAATTCGGCGCGGTTTCGCCACACGCTTTGGGGCGTGTACGCCAATGCTACGCGCCCGGGATCCCGCGAGTTCCACCCGTCCTCGGCCGCACGGACTTTCTGCTTGGCGCTTTCGAGCGTGAAGGGCGGCAACGGCGGCCGCATTTCGTTAGGACTACTATCCGACATACGCTTCTCCTAGGTTGTTGCGCGCTTCGCTTTTTGAGCGCGCGGTTGCGGCATCGACGCCGCGTGATCGAGCAATTGCCGAGCGACCGTCTGCGCGTCGCTTGCCGCGTCGGCCGATCCGCTCACGAGCGCAACGCCGATAGCACCATCGACGAGCACGAGCCATTGCCGAGCGAGCGCCACGGCCTGCCGCGAATCGATCCCGTGTTCGTCGGCGAACGCCGCGAAGCACGTTTCGATAAAACGCAGCAGTGCCGCCTTGTGTTCGCGGGCAACGAGCCGTATCGGATCGGCGGGCGAAGCGATCTCACCGGACGCATTGAGAAACGCGCATCCGTGAAAGCCGGGCGAGGCGAACCATTCGCGCAACACGTCGAACATGCCGAGCAGTTGTGCGCGTGGGGTCTTTCCCGTCAGCCGCGTACCTTGCTCGAACCACGCCATCCATCGCAGATGCCGGCGTTCGAGCGCTGCGGCGACGAGCGCGTCTTTCGATTCGAAGTAGGAATAAAAGCTCTTGCGCGTTGCCTGCGAGGCGCGAACGATCGCGTCCACCCCCGTGGCATGAATGCCGCCTGAATAGATCAGCGCCTCGGCTGCATCGAGGAGTCGCTCGCGTGGACCGGGCAGTGTTTTCGGATCGGCTTCGCTCATAGCAGGAGGGAGTTCTTGCGTTGATGTTTGCATGACGGCAAGAGTAGAACGATCATTCTCCTTTGTCAATGCAGTGCGTGGATATAAGCTAACGCCCCGAGGTGAGGTTTTCCGGGAGCCGAACGCGCAGGCCGTCCGGCTCGACGATTTCGAGCGAAGAAGATGAAGATGACGAGGGCAACGATGATCAAGCGCCGGCTGATATTCCATCCCGCGCAGGTGCGCACACTGCTAAGCGTCGCCGCGTTGACGATGGGCGCGCTAACGATGTCCGCCTGCACGCCGTTGCAGGTGGTGTCGCATACGGTATCGGTGGAGGAAGCTCGCGTGCCTGTCGGCGAGTACGTGATGGATGCCGATCATTGGAGCATCACGTTCGATGTCGAGCACTTGAAATACTCACGCTTCGTTATGCGGTTCGATCGCGCGCGCGGCACGCTTCAATGGAAGAGCGGTGGCCTCGAAGCCAGTACTGTCGATGTGGCGATCGACGCGAACAGCGTCGATACGAAGGTGCCCTTGCTGAACAAGATGGTGACGGGCGCCGACATGTTCGACGCGGCGACATTTCCGACGATTCGTTTCGTCGGCAAGCATCTCGTTCGGACCGGGCCGGCGCAGGGCAAGCTGGAAGGAGAGTTGACGATTCGGACGGTGACGCGTCCGGTCACGCTCGATGTCACGTTCAACGGGTATGGACGCAATCCGCTCACTCACGCGGACACGCTTGGATTCTCGGCGCACGGCGCGTTCAGCCGTGCCCAGTTCGGTTTGGCGACCTGGTATCCCGCGGTCGGCAACGACGTGCAGGTGCGCGTCGAAGCCGAGTTCGAACGGTCCGCGCCGGTTACACCGTCCAATCCAGAATGACCTTACCGCTTTCCCCCGAGAGCATCGTCGCAAAGGCTTCCTGATAATCGTCGACGGCGAAACGGTGCGTGAGGATCGGTGAAAGATCGAGGCCGCTTTGCAGCATGGCCACCATCTTGTACCAAGTCTCGAACATCTCGCGCCCGTAAATGCCCTTGATTTCGAGGCCTTTGAAGATCACTTGATTCCAATCGATGGCCGTCTGCGCCGGCGGGATACCAAGCAGCGCGATCTTGCCGCCGTGGTTCATCGCTTCGAGCATGCCCGTGAACGCGCTCGGCACGCCCGACATTTCGAGGCCCACGTCGAAGCCTTCCGTCATGTGCAGCTCGCTCATGACCTCGCGCAGCGATTCCTTCCCGATGTTCACGGCCCGCGTGGCGCCCATCTTGCGCGCGAGACCTAACCGGTATTCATTGACATCGGTAATCACGATGTTGCGCGCGCCGACGTGCCGCGCGATCGCCACGGCCATGATGCCGATCGGGCCCGCGCCCGTGATCAATACGTCTTCGCCGACCAAGTTGAACGACAGGGCAGTATGCGTCGCGTTGCCGAACGGATCGAAAATCGCGGCGAGATCGTCCGAAATTTCGTCGGGAATCTTGAAGGCGTTGAAGGCGGGAATGACGAGATACTCGGCGAACGCGCCTTCTCGGTTCACGCCGACGCCGATCGTGTTGCGACACAAATGACGCCGCCCCGCGCGACAGTTGCGGCAAAAACCACAGGTGATATGACCTTCGCCCGACACGCGATCGCCGATGGCAAAGCCGCGCACTTCCTGCCCCATCTCGACGATTTCGCCGACGTACTCATGCCCCACGTGCATCGGCACGGGAATCGTCTTTTGCGCCCAGTCGTCCCACTTCCAAATGTGAATGTCGGTACCGCAGATCGCAGTGCGCTTGATGCGAATCATCACATCGTTGTGGCCCACCTCGGGCTTGTTCACTTGCGTGAGCGTCAGTCCGGGCGCGCGTTCGAGTTTCGCGAGTGCTTTCATTATTATCGCTCCTTAAACGATGCCGAGCGAACGGCCGACGCGCTTGAAAGCATCGACGGCGCGATCGACTTGCTCGGAAGTGTGAGCGGCGCTCATCTGCGTACGGATGCGGGCGCGGCCTTTGGGCACGACGGGATAGGAGAAACCGATGACGTAGACGCCTTCCTTCAGCAAGGCGTCGGCCATGCCCGAGGCAACCGACGCATCGCCAAGCATGACGGGAATGATCGGGTGCTGCCCCGGCACGAGCGTAAATCCGGCCGCGCTCATTGCCTCCCGAAAATGCTCACCGTTGGCGCGGACGCGCCGGCGCAGTTCAGCGCCTTCGTCGCTCGCGAGCAGTGCGAGCACCTCGAGCGAGGCCGCCGCGATACTCGGCGTCAACGTGTTGGAAAACAAGTAGGGCCGCGAACGTTGCCGCAGAAGTTCGACGACCTCGCGCCGCGCGGCAACGTATCCGCCCGACGCTCCGCCGAGCGCTTTGCCGAGTGTGCCGGTGATGATGTCGACCCGGCCTTGTACACCGCAGAACTCGGGCGTACCGCGACCGTGCTCGCCAATGAAACCCACCGCATGCGAATCGTCGACCATGACGATGGCGCCGTAGCGATCGGCCAGATCGCAGATGCCGGCGAGGTTGGCGATGATGCCGTCCATCGAAAACACGCCGTCGGTGGCGATCAGCTTGAAGCGGGCGCCGGCCGCATCGGCTTCGCGCAGCTTCGCTTCGAGATCGGCAAGATCGTTGTTCTTGTATCGATAGCGCTTCGCTTTCGACAAGCGAATGCCGTCGATGATGCTTGCGTGATTGAGCTCGTCGCTGATGATCGCGTCGGTTTCGTCGGTCAGCGTTTCGAACAAGCCTCCGTTGGCGTCGAAACAGCTCGAATACAAGATGCAATCCTCGGTGCCGAGGAAGGCGGACAAGGCCGACTCCAGTTCCTTATGCACCGTTTGCGTTCCGCAAATGAAACGGACCGAAGCCATCCCGAAGCCGTCTTTGTCGAGCCCGTCTTTCGCGGCTGCGACCAGACGCGGATCGTTCGCGAGCCCCAGATAGTTGTTGGCGCAAAAGTTCAAGACGTCTTCGCCACTGGCCAAATGGACGTCGGCCGATTGCGGGCTTGCGATCACGCGTTCGGTTTTGTAGAAGCCATCGGCTCGGATCTGATCGATCGTGCCGCGCAAGTGGCCGAGAAATGAGTCGCGCATCGGTTCGCTCCTGACGGGAAAGATGCCGCTTGCGCCGGATGGCGGGCAATGCGGCCGTCTATTGCTGTTATAGTCGGTCGTTCGGTTTTGCCGAACAATTCCAATTTTCCGAACACAAGTTCGATATAGCGAACGACTTTAAGCGATCGAAAACGAAATGGCAAGTTCCGCCAATCGGCGCGCCGCATCATCGCCGGCCCAAGCGCCCTCCGTCGCGGCTTCGGCCCCGCCACGCGTCGGCGAGCAAATTCAGCGGCTCCGTATGGAGCGGAAGTTGACGCTCGACGACTTGTCGCGGGCCGCCGGCGTCTCGAAATCGATGCTCTCCGAAATCGAGCGGGACAAAGCCAATCCGACGATCGCCGTTGCCTGGCGGCTCACGAATGCCCTGGGTGTCAGCCTCGATCAGCTTTTCGCGGCCCAGCGCGCGCCGGAAACCATTGCCGTTTCCGGCCCCCATGAGATCCCCACGCTCGACGGGCACGAAGCGAAATATCAATTGCGGGTCTGGGGCCCCATCGAGCTCGCGGGCAAATTCGAATGGTACGAGCTGACGTTGCAGCCGGGCGGCGCACTCGTATCGAACGCACACGAGCCCGGTACGCGCGAGCATCTCACGGTGCTGGCCGGTTCGATCGAAATCGAAGCCGCTGGGGAGTCGAAGCGGCTCAAATTAGCCGACACGGCGCGCTACCAAGCCGACGTCCCTCATGCAATCCGCAATGCCGGCAAGGCTGACGCGAAAGCGCTGCTCGTGGTCATCCATGGCTAGACCCTGAACAGGCAATGAGGTTTGGCCGCCCCGCTCGAATACTGTATATTTCCACAGTATCTCGATATCCAGAGAGCGGCCATGAAAGAAAAAGATCTTGCCGCGCTGCGCTTTCAGGCCGCGGCGCGCGACCTCGAACACATCGTCCGTCATATTGCGGGACGCTACGTCGTGCAAGGCGTACCGCTGACGTGGCGGCTGCTGCACGCGATCGAAGCGGAAGCCTTAGCGGATCTCGGTTTCGCGAGTCGGCATGAAGCCGAGGTGCTGGATCTATTCAAGCGCCCGGAAGACATGACCTACCCCGAAACCGACGATCCGGCGACGTTCGGTAAATCGAACGCGCTGCCTATGGCGTTCGCGTTCGCCGTAGCGGCGTACGAGGACGCACAACTCGCGCAGTCGCACGACAAAGCGCATCGCAAAGACACGGTGAGACGGCCTTGGGGCGCGTAACGCCGGCTGCCGGGACCCTGAAAGGGCTCACCTCTCGGGTCCCGAAACTTCTCACCTTTTGGCCGTCAAAAGCCTGATCGACGGTAAATCAAGCACTTAGATCGGACTCATCGGTGCGTGCCGTATCCAAGAATCGCGTCACCGCTTCGAGTCGCGATCGTTTGATACCCGACGAATGATCGCATTCCGGACATAGCAGTTCGAAGCCATCGTCGGCTTTCGCAAGTTCCGGTTCGCCTTCGGCGCACTTCGGACAATGGGCGGGAATGTGCGCGAGTGCGTCGGCCGTCGTGCCGAGCGCCGCGAAATCGGCGTCGAGAAGTCTCCCCGTTTCGGCCCAACCGCGTAAGAGCCCGGCCAGTTCGGGCGAAAACGTTCCGCGTTCCTGTGACGCCGCAAGTTCGCGCGTCAAAGCATCGATCTCGTCGGACTGCTCGCGAACCTGGGCCTCGAGTCGGTCGCCTCTTCCTTTTGCTGCGCTAAGCTGTTGAATGAAATCGAATTCTTTGCGGCTTGCGTCGCGTATGCCGGCCTGATAGGTCGCGGCCATCGTACGTAACGAATCGAGTTCGACGAGCATAGGCTTGACGCGACGCTCCGCCTCCGAGATCGCATCCTTGATTTGAGCGGCGTAATGCTCGGTACTTTGACGCAATTCCTGATGCAGGGCGTCGATGCGCTCACGCAAGGAAGCATTGGTCGTCCGCTCCGTATCGACTTGTTGCTCTAGGCGCGCACGTTCGGTTTCTAAACGAACGACCGTCGCCTGCAATGTATCTTCGCTACTTGTGCGTTTGGCCGCGGACAAGCTGATTTGCGATTCGAGCAACCGAACGCGTTCAAGCGCTTCCTGCGCGCGAGCCTCACTGCGCCGCAGGGCCTCGTTGGCGACGTCCTGACGGATTTCTGCTTCGCGAACGGTACTTTTCGTCTGCTCCAGTGCATCGAAAAGCTGCTGGCGTTCGCCCTCGAGCGTTAGTTTTGCTTCTGCGAGGGCATGTTCGAAGAGCGCGCCCAATAGTTCGCCGGCTTTTTCCTCCAAGCCTTGCGGAATAGCGCCGGCGCCGATCTTAACGCGCGAGGCGTCTCGAATCCGCTCCCAGAAATGGTCGATGTCTTTAGGGATATCGCTCGCGCTGCCGGTCTGCGTCAGTTCGCGGACGGCGGCCGCCGACGGCCGAATGCCGAGATCGAAAAATAGCCGCTTGCAGGCATGCAACGAAAGCTCGCGACGATGCACACCGCTCTGGCGTAACGATTCGAGTTCTCTTCTAATGGCTTCACGCTGCTCGTCAAGGGTCATGTCCGTCTGGTCAGTCGTCAGAATGTGTCAATAATAACGGATTACGTATTGAATGATACATTTTGATCCTCGAGGCTGAGGCCGTGTCAGAACTTCCCATAGATGACAGCCAAAGCGACTACCGGCTGTCATGCCTCCTCGGAATTTCGTGAAACAAAGCGAGGAATGCAAGCTAAGTTTTTGTTTTACAGAGACTTATACGCTTTTCTGCTCAACCGAGCGTTGTTTCACGAGGTGGAGCTGGTTTTGTACCTCGCATTTTGCGAGACGCTCGGGGGTTGAGGTTGAGAGTAGTTAAGTAAACACCCTTGAACCTTAGTTAAAAACGTTAACGCCACGCCTCATCCTTGCTGGGTAAGGGTTTCAGCCCGATTGGGTGAAGCTTTGCGGGAGATGAAGTGAGCTTTGACGGGATCCGCGCGTGAAGGGGTTCGGGAATACCCGTGAGAAGTATCGGGAAAGGATGTGAGGGGATTCAGGACCCGGGCGAAAGCATGAAGTGTGCAAAGGTGAGTGATTTCGGGAGCAATGGGCGGTGAAGCCCGCGTGGGCGCGGAGGGGCACTTCAGCACCTGGTTTACCAACGGTGAGCACTTGCAGGAGGTGTTCAAACGGCTGTTTTTGGGGTCGAACGGGGGCCCAAATCTGCTTTGGTGAGGCGTTGCGGGAGAAAAAGCGAACCCAGGGTGAGGCTTTTCGGGAAAAGCGCATGGAAATTCTGCCGGAAAAGCCTATAGGTGAGCCTTCTCGGGAGCTGAAAGCGAGAAAAGTCGAGGCCTGTGCGCCCGGCGATGCCTCGCCGACGTCATTTCGATCGATAAGGTGAGGCTTTTCAGGATCTAAGTCACGCTGCTGTCGGCCGCTAGCACCAACATAGCTTCATCCGTCATTAGGTGAGCGTTTCCAGGACCCGATTCGATGCCGAATTCGAAGCGCGCTTGCGAAGTTAGTCTCCACTTCCGCTAAAAGCTAGGCTCCTCCGCATTGGTGAGCCCTCGTTCAAGAGCCTGTTTGCTGCAAAGGTGAGCGTTTTCGGGGGCAAGGCCGCGAGTGCTGGAACTCAAATTCGTTGCCGAGATTGCTCATAAGGTGAGGGGATACGGGACTGAGTACCGGCGAGAGCAGGCCGGGAGCGACAGCGCTAAGTACTGGATCTATTTGAGAAATGTTCGGAACGCTTCGATGAGGTGAGCATTTGCGGGAGCGATGATCTCGGCGGCTCGATCATCTCCGGCCGCGTGAACTATGGCGTTCAGGTGAAGGTTTTCGGGAGCAGAATGCGGTGCCCAAAAATCTGTAATCGGCGGAGCCCGCGGTATTCGTGGCTCTCCAGCTTCTCAAAGGTGAGCCGATACGGGATTGCGTCGCTTTCGTGCCGGTGGATGTCGATATTCCGAAGCCGGGTGTTGTAGCAAATGGAGCGCGCTCGATCTGGCGCGAGACCGTTTCGCGTCGTCTGGTTGAGGAAGGACGGCCTTACGGGCTCGAGCGGGGGGCAGAAAGGCGCCGGTTCCCTTACCCTGGGGCTGATTGAAATTCGGAACCGGAAAAGCGTTGTGTCGGAAGGTCGATTGGGATCTGCGCTACCCGTATTGGACACTTCGATCGTAGGGCGACTGAGGTCGACGCGAGGTCCGGGACTTGACGCGATATCACGGTCGAATTCTCGTCGCTAAATAGCGACATTTTTATGGTGAGCCGATACGGGACGCGTTGAGCACGCTTGTGCGCCGGTAATCGTCGACGTCCGGCGACGAACACTATGCGCGGTAAAGGAGCGCTTCAAGCCTCAACTTCCGGTTTGGTGAGCCTTTGCGGGAGCTGATCGAGGTGAGGTGCTGCATTCTGACGGATTTCACCGCGAAGGGTGAGAGCGTCGTTGTAGACGCCTATCACCGCACTCTGTATCCTGTCGGAAATTTTCTTTCCCGACCGACGCATGGCAACGAAGCGCGCGAAGAAAACCGATGTGGTAAGTCCAAGCTCCGCCGAATTGCGAAAGGCCGTCGAAGCGATCGCCATTCAGCCAAAAAGCGGCAAGATCACGCTGCTCACGCGAAAGCTGTTCAACGTGCTGCTGGCTGTCGCCCAACAGGCGGACGAATCGGGCGACACTTATCGTGCGCTCCTGTCCGACATCGTCGCTAACTCCGCTTTCGATTCGAACGATACCGCGCTCGTGAAGGAGCATTTGCGGCGGATGGTTTCCGTTCAGGTGGAATGGAGCCAGGGTACGTCGAGCCAAAAGCCCGGCCGCAAGTGGGGGATCTCGACGCTGATCGCCGATGCGGAAATCCTAGAAGATCCCGCTACCCGCCGCGTCTGGGTGGAGTTCTCCTTCGCACCGAAGATCAAGAAGAAGCTGCTCGATCCGGTGCAATACGCACGGCTGAGCTTGCAATTCCAGAGTCAATTGCGAAGCAGCGCCGGCCTGGCGCTATACGAGATCTGCGTACGCTACCTGACCAATCCGAGCCATCTAACGATGCGCGAGTCGTGGGGTTGGTGGCGTCCAATTCTCTCGGGCACGCCGGATACCGAAGCTGGCGACGAAGCCAAGCGCGAGTACAAATATTTCAAGCGCGATTATCTGCGTCCGGCCATCGCCGAAGTGAATGCGGTGACGAATATTTTCGTGGAGCTGATCGAGCACCGCGAAGGCAGGCGCGTCGCCGAAATCCAGTTCCGCGTGACGGAGCGCAAACAGCCGATGCTCGCGCTCGACGAGCATCCGAACGTTTTCGACAGTACGCTGATCGACCGCATGGTGAAGATCGGCATCCCGCTGAAGGAAGCGCAGACGCTCTACGCCGACAGCGAAGAGAATCGAATTCGAGCTGCGCTCCAGATGACGGAACAGCGTATGCGCAGCACGTCGCTACCGCCCGTTCGTAGCGCGCCGGCGCTCTTCAAGGACGCGCTGAAGAAGGGCTATGCACCGCCGGTCGACCTCATCGATCAGCCTGCCGGCAGCGCCGGCAAGGCGATTTCGGCTGCGGTTCCAGCCGATGAGTTGAAAGCGCGGCTGCTGGACGAATATGCGGCTTACCGCCGTAAAGAGGCGCGCGTGCTCTACGAAGAGCAAGGTGAGTCGGAACAGGAAGTGGCGCGGCAATCGTTCGAAGAGGACATGCTTCCGCAACTGGGGTCCCACCTGCGTGAGGATTGGCGTCGCCGTGGCTTGGGTTCGAAGCTCGGTGAAACGGCGTTTTTCGATTGGCTCGCGCGCAAGACTTGGGGCGATCCGACCGACGGCGATTTGTTGGCCTTTACTTTGAGCCACTCGCGGGCGGCGTAAGTCAGGCCCGAGCGCTTGCAAGGCGATCGCCGAGCAATCGATTTCTAATAGCGTGCCTTTTGTTTCCGGGGCGGTCGAGCACCGTGCGGCGGGCTCGTTCGTTCTGCTGGACTCAACCCACTTGGTTATTCGCGCATCGCGCTCTTTGTTTTTGGCGGAGAGCCGCTTTGCCGCTACGCCGCCGCGCTATCGCGCGGCGGATGCGTTGCGTCAGGCTTAACTCGATTGCAGCATCTGTTCGATTTGCCGCAGGATCTCATCCCGCTTGTCACGGGAGAGCCCTCGCAACCGAAGCTCGAGCCGGTCGTCGCCGTACGATTTCAGATCGCCGACCGCCATACCATCGAGTTTGATTTCCATCCGTTGGGCGTAGCGCTGGCGCGTGGCCGGTTTGACGTTTTCCTCGGGATTCGCTCTGCCTTTTACGATATCGGCGACTTGGCGCGTGCTGAGGTCGTCCGACACGATGCGATTGATCAAGCGCAACGTCGAGTCGACGCCACGCGCCGAATAATAGCGGCCCACCTGGTAAGCCATGTTGGAGCCGAACCGATCCGGACGCGCGACCATCTCCTGCATCACCGTCTCGGGCAGCTTCGCGAGCGAGAGCGCGACGGCGACCGTCGATTCGTCGAGTCCAAGGTGCTCCGCGAGCTCCTTTTGGCTCTGGAAGTGTTGCTCGTCCAAGAATCTGCGCCAGACAACGGCGTTGTCGAAAACCGTTTGTGAATCGCGCTGAACGTTGAGATCGTAGCCGAGCTTGTAGCTCTCAATGCCGATCGGGAGATCGACGACGACGGCTTTGACGGTTTCCTTGTTCGCCTCTTTTAGAGCGCGGACGCGTCGACCACCGTCGCTGACGAAGTACATTCCAGCGTTGGCATAGTCGGGAATGACGTGAATCGCCTGCTGCTGCCCTTGCTTCGCCAGATTGACCGCCAATTCGGCAATCGATGTTTTCAGATAAAAATGGCGAGGGTTGAACGGGCTCGGTTTAATCGCCTTCAGTTCGAGTTCGATAACCTGGCCGGGCTGATAGCCGTTCGTTGCGCGCCAAGCGCGATATTCGACCGATTCATTCGTATTGATGGGCTCTGCGGCGGTAGGCACTGCGCGAAGCGGCGCTTCGGCTCGCTTCGTCGTGGTCTTCGTCGAAGGTGCACCGTCGTTCTTTACGAGGTCATCGATCGCATTAAGTCGGTCGAGGGCTGTGCGCTTCTCGCTGCTCGTTGTGTCGGGGCGCGCTTGGAAGCCTTTGGCGAATTGGGAGGGTTTCATTCTGGGTCCTTTATGCGCATAAAGTCAGGGGAGCATGGACGCGAGTTCCTCCGCGCAAGCGCGGATCTCCGCGGCGGCCAGCTTCGCGCCGCGGTCATTCATTTGCAATACGGTCTGCCCAAGCGCCATCGCCTGCTTGTAGGCTTCGCGCGTGGGAATTTGGGTCTTAAGTAGCGGGAAGCCGAGGTCTTCCAGCGCGCGCTTCAATTCGCGCGTGAGCATTCGCTTCTCTTCGGTCTTATTCAGCAAAAAGACGGCACGGAGGTCTTCGTTCATCACCTGTGCTTGCTGGACGAGCTTTACCAAGCCGACACTCGACCAGTAGTCCGCCGGGGATGACGAAGTGGGAATGACAGCGATCGAAGCGGCCAGAAGCACGACGCCCGACACCTTTTCGGTGATGGAGGGCGGGCAGTCGACGACGATGACATCGTAGTCGCCGATGAACTTCTTGATCTCGCGATGGATTTGCCCACCCGCTTCCGAGAGGTTCACAACCGGGAAAGGAATGCCCGTATCGCCATCGGCGGACGCGCTGGCCCAATGCACCAGCGTATTTTGACCATCGGCGTCGACGACCAGGACGCGCTTGCCTTTTTCATGAAAAGCCGCGCCGAGATGCATGGCGATCGTGCTTTTACCTACCCCGCCCTTCTGTTGAGTTACCGCGACGATTTCTGCTGCCAATTTTTCGCTCCTTAACAGATCGCAGAATTTTACCTTGTATATTTTTATTTTCAATAATTTCGTCGCGATGACACCACGAATTAGCCATTCGGCCAGGGCTTTATGCGCATAAAGAGGGGTCGCGAAGGGTGCGCGGAGGTGAGCGCATAGAGAGGGGGCGATTGGCTTGTCGGATCGAATGATCCTTTGGGGCGACGGCGCTGATCATCAAGTGAGGCTTGAGTTGCTAGCTACCGACATGACGGCGGTGTGTGAAACCGATCGGTGCCAGCACGATCGATCCGCGACCAAGCGAGCCGCTGCGAAGGATGCTGCTGACAAAGAACGAATCCCGTAGGAGCTGGCAGAACGCGATCGCCTATCGTGGCTACGATTCTTTCCGTTGAGGCGCTTCCAGAGGGAGGCGAGCCGCTGCTCGATTGTTTGCCCCTCGCATATCGATCCTCTTGCGGGCGTGCTGCCAATCGGTTCACGTCTGCGATGCGTGCGGCAGCAGCGCACGCCGTTCACAGCGGGCAAAAGTCGAACTGAGAGGATAGATGCAACGGACCGCCGTCATACGACGGCTGCCGCGACGCTTTGCATCGGCGCTGCGTCCATCCTCTTTATGCGCATAAACATGCCCCCGGACGTGTGTCAAAGCCAGATTCAAATGTCCGGTCGCCAGACTAACCTCCGTCGTTTAAGGAGGCGATCCACCGCCAATGCCGATAACGCTAAGCCATCACGGCAGCCCTCGGGACATATCCTGTGCGTGGACGCCACTCCGCTTTGCCTCGGGCCTAAAATAGCGTTCTTCTCGTAAAGGCGTTACGACTATGATCACTATCTACCACAACCCCCGTTGTTCGAAATCGCGCGGCGCATGTGAGCTCGTCGATAGCCGACTCACACAGTCTGGCGAAGAAGTGAAGATTGTGGAATATCTCAAAGAGCCGCTATCCGTGGAGGACTTGAAGGCACTTCACCAGATGCTTGGCGGCTCCGTGCGCGACATGATCCGCGACAATGAAGCACCGTATAAAGATCTTGGCTTAGCCGATTCGGCTGTCGGTGACGAACAGCTCTACGAAGCCTTGGCCTCGCATCCGATTCTGTTGCAGCGACCGATCGTCGTTCGCAATGGCCGTGCGGTCATCGCGCGTCCTCCTGAAAATGTCGAAGTGTTGTTCGCGTGAGCGAACGAGCCGGCTTCGGCCAGAAACACTTCACGGGAAGAGCGCGTGCATTGCGCTCGACGAAGCTCGTTTAGCGTTGGCTTTCGGTGTCGTGGGCTTCGGTCGAAGCAGACGACACCAATACGGAGCACTCCCGGTCGCCTAAGAATAGACGCAACGCGCACCTCGCCTCTCATCAAGCGTGTTTCTGTTGCGCGGTGTTCATCGGCGTTCGTTGGACAAGCGCTCGAAGAGACCAACGTCCAACGCCGTAGAGGAACAGACAGGCGAGCAACACCGCCTACGGTTACGGTACGTGGTCCTTAATCATCACTGCTTCTAGGCGCGGATATGACTCTACCGCGACAAGATTGACGACGAACAAGCTCGCGACCGAGAGCCGTCCTTGCCAGCTCAGCAGCAACGACATCGGGAAAATCGATTCACCGCCCGCACCCATGACGGCTGCAATGATTGGGGCAAACCGGATCGTAATAATTCGTTGGAAAACAAATAAAGCGTATTGTTCGAACTGCGCAATTTCGTCAATCCAGCAAACGAGAAGCACTCGGGATTAGATAGAAGCCGACCGCGAGCAAAAATAACGGTTGTAGTGCGACTGCGATTGCGTCGAGCCGACACAGCAAAGGGGAGACGGTCTTTATGAACGCTTCTCGATAGCCGGAACGAGTCGATGACCGAGTCGTTGTGTCAGCAACGAACCGGCGTCGGCTCCCGGTTGGGCAAACGGCTCTTGCACGGCGGCCCCTTTCATCTGCGCGGTTACCGCGTCCGCCTCGACATCCTCGATCGCTTGGCAGCGTACTTCGAAGGTCTCACGTCGCGCATGGGATCCTTGCAGTCCCAATCCCGCGTCGGTCAATGCTGTCGATGTCATTCAGGCCGCTCACGTTCGCGCCGCCTGTCGGCCGGCAGCCGCACCCATTGCGCGGCTGTCTCCTGTCGAAAGCGCGCTTGGCTACGGACCGGGCGCGGGCGAGCCGCCGTGTTGCGAACAGATGCCCTTCGCCTCGGCCTTAAACGCACCTTTGTCCATGCTCTTCGTCGCTTCGTCTGCGCAGGCGCGGCCATTGCTCTTGCCGTCGTTTTCAACGGCGTTGGCGATGCATGCCGTGGCGCGTCTTTATGTTCCTGGCGAAAACCGAGGTGATAAGCGCGCCGTCAAGAGCAGCGGTGAAGGCTGTAGGGGCGAGTGCCGGCCTGCATCCGGTCAAAAGCGCCAACAGGATGAGGTCATAAAATCGACACACATGTGTCGATTCGTAACGGGCGGGGATATTGACGAGTTATCCACAGTTTCTGTGGAAAACTTTGTGGAAAGTGTGGCGGGAACCCACGGCCCACAGGGGGTTTAGTGGGATGACGGAAAAACGAGCCGGCAAGGGCAAGCACCGACCGCTATGATGGAGGGCCGAGCCCAAGATATGCGTTTCGGAGCGTCGTTCTCACTCACAGGAGCAAGAACCATGGCATACAAAATCGAAGTCGTCGTCGGCAGCTTGCGCCGCGAATCATTCAATAAGCAACTGGCCCATGCCCTGACCAAACTCGCGAGCGATCAGTTCGAGTTTTCGTTTCTCGACATCGGCACGTTGCCGCTCTATAGCCAAGACTACGACTCGAACTTCCCCGATGTGGCCAAGCAATTGAAAGCGAAGATCGAAGCCGCGGACGGCCTGCTCTTCGTGACGCCCGAATACAACCGCTCGATGCCGGGCGTGCTGAAGAACGCGCTCGATTGGGCTTCGCGGCCCTGGGGGACGAACTCGTGGAAGGATAAGCCGGCCGCGGTCTGCGGGATTTCGATCGGAGCCGGCGGAACGGCGCTCGCTCAACAACACTTGCGCAACGTTCTCGCTTATCTCGATGTGCCCACGCTCGGTCAGCCCGAGATCTTCTTGAAGCACACCGATTCGTTTTTCGACGGCTCCGGCGCAATCGCGAATGAAGATACGCGCAAGTTCCTAACGACTTTCGTGCAACGCTTCGAAGCGTGGGTGCAGCGGCATCACGCCGAGAAGTAATCGCTCACTTCGCCGTCGAATCCGGACCGTCGCCGCGATAGCTTTCTTCATCTTGGAGAAATTCGTCGGGGACGATACTCGGGCGCGGCGGCGGCACGGTTTCCGGCGCTGGAGCCGGAGTTGCCGCGACATGTCCCGCCGTAAAGACGGCGCCCATTCCGGGAGCGGAACCCGCTGCGACGGCCGTGGCAGCCGCCTCCGTTGCGGCACGTTCCGCCGCTGCCTCCGAGGTCGCAGGTGGGGTCGCGCTGTCCCGCGCGTACGTATAAACGGTGCGGTGCGCGGCAGGGGGTGTAGGGACGCTGGATCTGAGCCCCAGCTCCTCGAGGGGCGAATGCGATCGAGTCGCCTCGTCGGCGGGCGGGCTCCACGTCGATGCACGCTCTTCCACATCGAGCGGGCCCATGGCTTCGAGCGTAGTCCGCGTGAGTTGCGCCAGCGCGTCCGTTGCCGCGTCGACGCAGACCATCACAGCCCCGCGGCGAACCGCTTCGGCGTAGTGCGCTCGTTCCCGTTCGCGAGGCTCGCTTTCGAACAACGATTCAAAAAAGCGCTCGATGCTGGCCAGCAACCCCTCGTTTGCTGCCGTGGTCTGCTCGTAGGCCGGCGTGGCATCGGTGGCGTAAGTCGGCTCGCATTTCGCTTTAAGGGTCACATCCGCCGGCGCGAGCCCCGCCGCGAAGAGCGCGTCCCGGGCCGCTTCGGCCTGCGGGTAGGTATCGAAAAACGCAATGACCGTATGCTGCATGATGACCTCCTCGATGCCTGTTGCGATACGGGACGCAAAACTCGCGCCGCGCCGCTCAAGTCGCCTTGCCGTGCGCGTGAGTGCGGTCTTCGCGCTCGCGCCGAATCGTCTGAAGCATGGATTCCAACAAGCCGATATCGAAAGGTTTTGACAGCACGCGCACGTTGACATTCCGTGCCCGCTCGAGTTCCTGCGCATAGCCCGTAATCAAGATCACGGGAAGCGGGTCGGCGAGCGCTTGGGCAGCTTCGGCCAGATCGATGCCGTTGGCGGTGCCCGGCATGTGAATGTCCGAAATCAGAACGTCGAACGGATCGGTCGGCTGCGCCAGCGCTTCCTCGATCAACTTCAACGCAGCATCGGCATTGAATGCGCAGGTCACGCGATGCCCCATCATGCGCAATAGCGCTTCAGTTCCGGCCGCGACTTCGTCGTTGTCCTCCACTAGCAGTACGTGGAGGCCGCCCGAGGGCGAAGCTTCCGCCGGCTGCTGCTGGTGCGGCGCGACCGCCGCGGGCAGGTCGTGGGCGCGCGGCAAATAAAGGCGTACCGTGGTGCCGCTGCCCGGTGCGCTGTCGATGGTTGCGAGTCCGCCGGAGCGGTCGCAAAACGCAAAAACCTGGGGCAGCCCCAAACCGGTGCCCATTCCTTTGGGTTTGGTCGTGAACAGCGGCTCGAACGCATGGGCGAGCACGTCGGCCGGCATTCCCGCTCCCGTATCTTCCAAGGAGATCTGAACGAATTCCCCGGTTAGCGCGAAACCGCCTTCGGGCTCGAGCCGAACGTTCGTCGCGCGTACCGTGAAGCGCCCGCCGTTGGGCATCGCATCGCGCGCGTTGACCGCGACGTTGATGAGCGCGAGTTCGAGCTCCGCGCTATCGACCTCGATCGGCCAAACCTCGCGGCCGATATCGATGACAAGGGCGGCGTTGGCGCCGAGCGACGTGCGCAACAGCTCCCGGCTGGCCGACATCCATCGCGACAGATCGATCGTTTCGCTTCGCAACGGCTGCTTACGCGCGACGCCGAGCAGTTGGCGCGTCAGCGATTGACCGCTTTTCAACGCACGCTCGATGGCTCCGAGTTCGCGATCGATACTCGAGACGCCGCGCCGGCGGGCGATTTGAACGTTCGTCGCGATGATCGTGAGCAAATTGTTGAAGTCGTGTGCGACCGTGCCGACAAGATTGCCCAGTGCCTCCATCTTGCGCGACTGGCGGTAAGCCGATTCGATCGAACGTCGCATCGAAGCCTCGGCTTGCCACCGTTCCCAGGCCTGCTTTTCCGCGGCTAGCCGTTTGAGCGAAAAGGCGAGCACGAACCAAAGGACGATCGACGGCGTGAGCACGGAGGCGGCGAACAGCAGGGCGCGGCGATACCAGGCGGACCAGATCGCCGACTCGCTATACGCGCACGATACGTACACGGGGTAGCTGCCGACTTGGCGATAAGCGACGATCTGCCCTTGGTGCGCCGCTTGCGCACCGGCGGGGCTCGGGAGCCGAAGTACGCCCGAGCGGCCGCCGGCCGCCAATTCGGCGGCGAACCGCGGCGAAACCACGGCCTGCTCGGAGCGCGGCGGATACGATGCCAGCACGGCCCCGTCGGTACGCGTCAGCATCACCGTCATCGCACCTTGCTCATTGCCCAGCAAGTCGCGATAGAACGATTGGAAGTACGAGCGTCGAAGTGCCACGGAAACGAGTCCGGCGAACGCCCCGTTGGCCCCGCGACGTGCGATGCCCGTGTTGAAGACCGCTTCGCCGCTGCCCGCGTGCCAGATCATGACCTTCGAAACATGCTCGAGGATGTGTCCGCCGCGGATGCCGACGAAGTCGTCGCGAGCGGCGATCGAGGCATGCGGCGCCGGATAATATCGGCTGTTAGCCAATAGGAGACCTTCGGGGCCGAAGATCGATACGGAGGCGACTTGCGGATATCCGCCGCCGATACTTTGCAGTTTGTTGTGGATCTCGGCTTCGCGCCCGCGAATGGCGTCGTTATCGAGCCCGCGCACGAGATCGTCGACACGCGCATCGAGCGTCTCGTTCAAGTCGAACACCTTGAGCGCATGTTCCTCGGCAATCCTCACCGTTCGGACGGTGGCATCGGTGGCTGACGCCACGTGGGCCCGGAAGTTCGAGTAAACGACGACCGCGGCGTACACGGCAGGCAGGATGATCGCGGCGGCCAGTAGCGCAATCAACGTGAGGCGCCGGACCGCGAAATCGGGCTCTGGCATCCCCAGCGCCGCCGAATCGTCTTGCCATTGCTCGGGCAAGGCATTCGTCGTGGAGTCATCCAGCCGTCGAGTCATATCCGTAGTTGTCCAATCGGCGAGTCCGCCGTGCAGTCATCATAAGCGAGTTGGTCCGGGACCGGCCTTTTCGTTCGAAGATGCGCCTCTTGACGCGTCCGAACGTTCGCCCTAAAACAGCGACGAAATCCGAAGCGCAAACGTACACAAAAGAAAAATCTGCGCATATTGTCGTTAAGTCGTCAATTTTTTTTCTTCATACCGAAGAAATGAACGGGCTTGCACGATCGTTTGTGAAATTGGAGAGTTGATTTTCCGCTGGTTTGCTCCGAGAATTTCGCTTCATTCTCATGCGACATGATGCGCTCGCTGTAGCGAGCGCTCGCGTGGGCTTTTACCGCTCGCGCTCGCCACCGCCCGTCGACACGCTCCGCTCCCGTTAAAGAAAACGTCCCGAGCCGCCGTTAACGCGATATAGACCGCTTTCGTTTTTCGTCACGCTCTTGCCATGCCTTTGCCGATTGTGATCGCCGATGATTCCCTGCTTGCTCGTAAGGTTCTGACGAAAGCCTTGCCGGCCGAGTGGGACGTCGACATCGCATACGCATCGAACGGACGCGAGGCCCTCGCACTTTACCGCGAGGGGAAGGCCTCGGTGATGTTTCTCGACCTGACGATGCCGGACATGACCGGTTATCAGGTGCTCGAAGCCTTGAAGCACGAGGACTTGAACACCTTCGTGATCGTCGTGTCCGCCGACGTGCAGCCTTTGGCGCAGGAGCGCGTTCGCGCGCTCGGTGCCGTGGCCTTCGTCGCCAAGCCCGTGACCCCAGAGGCAATATTGCCCATCCTGAAGGAGTACGGGTTGTATGCGTGAGAACGTGTTCACCGAAGAGCAGCGCGACGCCTTACAGGAAATCGCCAACTTGGCGATGGGGCAAGCGGCCACGCGCTTGGCTCGCTTGCTCGATACGTTCATCGAACTGTCGGTGCCGCGCGTGCGCGTGGTCGGCGCCGAGGATGCGGCGCAGACGCTGCGCGAAATGACCGGCATCGACGAAAGCGTCACCGCGGTGCGGCAGGGGTTTCGCTCCGACATCAAAGGCGAGGCGCTCGTTATTTGCCGTAGTAGCGGCGTGGGCCATCTGTGCGCGCTCGTGAACGATCCTTACATGCACTCGGCTTACGACACCGTGAGCCAAACGGAGTTGATGTTCGACGTCGCGAACGTGCTGACGGGCGCGTGCGTGTCGTGCATTCTCAATCAACTCGATCGCACGCCGATTTTTTCGCCGCCAGGCATGCTCGGCGAACAGATTTCGCTCGACGATGTCTTCCAAACCGACGTACTCGCTTGGAAGGTGGCCTTATTGCTCGAGGTAAATTTCGCGCTGGAGGACCAAACGTTCCGAGCGCACCTCGTCATGTTGATGGCCGAAGACTCGATTCTTCGGATGAACGAAGCCCTTGACGGGTTGTTGTCCAGCCTATGAACGAAGAGATGGAGCAATCTCTCAGCGATTTAGTGCTCGAACGCGTCGGGTTCGGGATTTTCGTGCTCGACCGAGACATGAACGTCCTGATGTGGAACCGGTTTATGCAGGACCATAGCGGACGATTGGCGGAAACCGTCGTCGGCAAATCGATTTTCGACAGCTTTCCCGAATTGCCGCGCGTCTGGCTCACGCGCAAGGTCGAAAGCGTCTTCCAACTCGGCAGCTTCGCATTCAGCTCATGGGAGCAGCGCCCGTACCTTTTCAAGTTCGATCATGACCGGCCGATTACGGGCGGCGTCGACTTCATGCAGCAAGACTGCACCTTTATGCCGCTAACGCGTGGCCGCGAAGTGGTGGCCGTATGCGTGACCATTTCCGATGTGACCCACGTCAGCGTGATGCAGCGCGAGCGCGAGGAAGCCGTCGAAAAGCTTCAGGAATACGCGAATCTCGACGGCCTGACGGGCATTGCGAACCGGCGCTTCTTCGAAGACCGGCTGCGCGACGAATTCCTGCGCTGGCAGCGTTACGGCGGCGAGCTGTCGGTGCTGCTGTTCGACCTCGATCATTTCAAGGACATCAACGACCGCTTCGGCCATGCCGTGGGCGATACCGTGCTGCGTGTGATGGCGCAGCGCGTGGCGGACGCCGTGCGAGTCCAAGATACGTTCGGGCGGTTCGGCGGCGAGGAATTCGCGCTGCTCTTGCCTTGCACGCCGCTCGCCGACGCGATGATCGTCGCGGAAAAAATTCGTATGACGATCGGCGACACGCCCGTCGAAGCCGAAGGCGTGCGCGTGCCCGTGACGGCGAGCGTGGGCGGCGCGACGGCGCGCCCAGGGTTGCCGAGCTACGAAGTGCTTATCAACGAAGCGGATGCCGCGCTTTACAGTGCGAAACGACAAGGTCGCAACCGGTCCGTCGCGCTAGCCTGAAAGCGCATTCATCGACGCCGACGGGGGTGCCGGTGCGCCCGCATCGGCGCGCGCCGCTGTGGCACCGAATGAAACGTTGGTATACTTTTGCCCGTTTCCGGCTCCCTTGCCGGTGTGCCGCGCCGCTTAGAAGCGGCCCGTGCCCCGAGCGCGCCCGAGCGGCGCGCCGCAAATAGCATCGATTCTCATTCGCCCCGCGAGGGCGCCACAGCGGAGTTCGCCTTGGCCGTATCCAATCTCGTCGCGGACGAAGCAGCACCCGACGCCGCAGCCGTCACGTCGAGCAGCTCGTTCTATCTCGCCATGCGCATCTTGCCGGCCGCGCAGCGCGAGGCGATGTTTCAGATCTACGCGTTTTGCCGCGCCGTCGACGATATCGCCGACAGCGATGCGCCGCGCGCCGAGCGCAGCGCCGGGCTCGAGCGTTGGCGCGCCGATATCGATGCCTGCTACGACGGCGAGCCGCGTCGCGCGCTGATCCCGCTCGCGCGCCAGATTCGCGCGTTCGGGCTGCGCCGCGAAGATTTCCACGCGATGATCGACGGTATGGCCATGGATGCCGCCGCCGACATTTGCGCGCCCGACGAAGCCACGCTCGATCTCTACTGCGATCGCGTCGCGAGCGCCGCCGGCCGCCTATCGGTGAGAGTATTCGGGATGAGTGAGGACGCAGGGCACAAGCTGTCTCACCACCTTGGCCGCGCGCTGCAACTGACGAACATCTTGCGCGACATCGACGAAGACGCCGCGATCAACCGCTGTTATTTGCCGCGCGAGTTGCTGGCGCGCGAAGGCATTGCCGTATCGAACCCGATCGAGATCGCCGACGATCCTTCGCTGCCGCGCGTATGTGCGACGCTGGCGCAAAGAGCGCTCGAACATTTCGCGCAAGCCGACGCGATCATGGATAGCGCCCCGCGCAAAGCCGTGCGGGCGCCGCGCATCATGTCGGGCGTTTACCGTTGCTTGCTCGAGCGCACGCTCGAACGCGGCTTCGATTTGCCGCGTTCGCCCGTCGCGAAGCCCCGCCTGCGGCTGCTTGGAATCGTCGCCCGCTACGCGTTTTTCTAAGCCGCGTACTGTGCTAGCTAGCTAGCCGGCCGGCCGCGCAACTGCGAGCCGGCGAGACCAGACCTATAAGATGAACGACGAAGCCGTGCTTCGTCTCGAACACCATTGAGATGCCGATGAACGACGTTACCGCCCCTTCCGCCATCATGGCGGCCTCGAGCAACGCCGACGCTGCCCAAACGCGGGTCGCGCTCGAAGCCGCGATCGAGCGCGCGACCGACGCCATCCTCGCCGATCAGCGTCCGGACGGGCATTGGGTGTACGAGCTGGAAGCGGATGCCACGATTCCGGCCGAATACATTCTGCTCGTTCATTACCTCGGCGAGACGCCCAATCTCGAGCTCGAGCGCAAGATCGTGCGCTACCTGCGCCGGATTCAGTTGAGCGACGGCGGCTGGCCGCTGTTTACCGACGGCGCGATGGACGTGAGCGCGAGCGTGAAAGCGTACTTCGCATTGAAGATGGCGGGCGAGCGCGAAGACGCCGAGCATATGCAACGGGCGCGGACGGCGATTCTCGGTGCGGGCGGCGCGGAAGCCGTCAACGTTTTCACGCGGATCATGCTGGCACTGTTCGGCGTGGTGCCTTGGAATGCGGTGCCGATGATGCCGGTGGAAATCACGCTGCTGCCGCAATGGTTTCCGTTTCATCTTTCGAAGGTGTCGTACTGGGCGCGCACGGTTATCGTGCCGTTGCTGGTGCTCAATGCGCGCCGGCCCCTCGCGAAAAATCCGCGCGGCGTGCGGATCGACGAACTCTTTCTTGGTGACCCGGCTCGCACGGGCTTGCCGCCGCGCGCGGGACACCAGAGCCGTGGCTGGTTCGGTTTTTTCCGCGTCGTCGATACGGTGCTGCGTGCGGTCGATGGCCTATTTCCGAAGAAGACGCGCGAGCGTGCGATCCGCGCCGCGGTTGCGTTTGTCGACGAGCGCCTGAACGGCGAAGACGGTCTCGGGGCGATTTTCCCGGCGATGGCGAACGCCGTGATGATGTACGACACGCTCGGCTACGGGCCCGACTACCCGAACCGCGCGATCGCCCGGGCATCGGTTGAAAAGCTGCTCGCGATTTCCGACGACGAAGCCTATTGCCAGCCGTGCTTGTCGCCGGTTTGGGACACGTCGCTCGTCGCGCATGCGCTGCTCGAAACCGAAGCGCCGAAGGCCCAAGAGGCGGCGGTGCGCGGCTTGGAATGGCTGCGGCCGTTGCAAGTGCTCGACTTGCGAGGCGATTGGATCTCGCGTCGTCCCGACGTGCGGCCAGGCGGCTGGGCGTTCCAATACGCGAACCCGCATTACCCCGACGTCGACGACACGGCCGTCGTCGCGTTGGCGATGGATCGCGCGGCTGCGCTGACGGGCACGAACGTTTATGGCGAGGCGATCGCGCGAGCACGCGAATGGGTCGTCGGCATGCAAAGCAGCGACGGCGGATGGGGTGCGTTCGAGCCGGAGAACACGCAGTACTACCTGAACAACATCCCGTTCTCGGATCACGGCGCATTGCTCGATCCGCCGACGGCCGACGTTTCCGGCCGTTGCTTGTCGATGCTGGCGCAACTGGGCGAATTGCCCGGCAACAGCGAACCGGCTCGGCGTGCATACGATTACCTGCTTGCCGAACAGGAAGACGACGGTAGCTGGTATGGCCGCTGGGGCATGAACTACGTCTACGGGACATGGACGGCGCTGTGCGCGCTGAACGCGGCCGGTATCGCTCATGACGATGCACGTATCAAACGCGCGGCGCAGTGGCTGATCTCGATCCAGAACGAGGATGGCGGCTGGGGCGAAGACGGCGCAAGCTACAAGCTCGACTATCGCGGGTACGAGAAAGCGATGAGCACGGCGTCGCAGACGGCCTGGGCGCTGCTGGGTTTGATGGCTGCGGGCGCCGTCGATCATCCGGCGGTCGCGCGTGGCGTGGCGTACCTCGTCGCTACGCAGCGCGAGCATGGCTTGTGGGACGAAACGCGTTTCACGGCCACGGGTTTCCCTCGTGTGTTCTACCTGCGCTATCACGGCTACCGTAAGTTCTTCCCGCTGTGGGCGCTCGCGCGTTACCGCAATTTGAAGCGCGATGCTCGCGTGCGCGTCGCGGTCGGCATGTAATGACGGCGGGCGCGGCATTGCCGCTCATCATCGTCACGGGGATGGCGTTCGAAGCGCGCATCGCCCAGGGGCCTGGCGTCGAAGTGGTTTATGCGGCCCGGGCCGACTTGCTCGAACGCGCGTTGGCCCAGGCCTTGGCCCGCGGTGCATCCGGTGTGATGAGTTTCGGCACGGCAGGCGGCTTGGCGCCTGGCATGTTGCCCGGCGCGCTCGTCGTTGCCGACGCGATCGACGGGCCGGCAGGCCGTCGGCCGACCGATGCGGCTTGGCGCGATCGTATCGCCACCGCTCTGCATACTTCGATCCGAACGGCACGCGTCGAATCCGGCCCGATGGCCGCGGTGGCGGCGCCCGTCGTATCCGAGCAGGAGAAAGCGGCATTGCACAGGTCGACGGGAGCACTTGCCGTCGATATGGAGTCGCATATCGCAGCCAAGCAAGCCGACGCGAACGGGTTGCCGTTCGTCGTATGCCGCGCGATCGTCGATCCTGCCTGGCGCACGTTGCCGCCGGCGGCAACGGCGGGCTTGCGCGAGGATGGAACGACGGCGCTCGCGCCGATTTTGCGCGAACTGGCTCGTTCGCCCGGTCAGCTACCGGCGATGATTCGCTTGGCGTTCGATGCGCGCGCCGCTCGCCTATCGCTCGTTGCCGCTCGCGCGGCGCTGCAACGAGCGGGCGCACTAGTCCCTCCGGCCGCTGTCGCCTAGTCGCGGTAGCCGCGAAACTCTCATTTTGCACGACGGAATAACTACTAGATCTAGTAGATTCCAACCCATTCGTATTCCGATAGTCTCTTCGATGGACCTAGCGCGGTCCGCTCGCGCGAATCATTCCGGAGACTACGATGGGCGTGCTCAAAGTTGGCCTGGTCGGCATCGGCGCGCAGATGCAGCAAAACCTGCTTCCCGCCTTGCTGCAAACACCGGACATCGACATCGTCGGTGCATGCGACAGCGAAGCGGCCCGCGTATGCGAAATTCATCGCTTCATTCCCAACATTGCAACGACCGATAGCGTTTCGTCGATGCTCGACAGCATGAGCGTGGACGCGATGGTCATCGCGTGTGAGCCCTACGCGCAGCGCGAAATATCAATGCGTGCGATGCAGCGCGGCATCGGCGTCTTCGTGGAGCGACCGCCTTGCTCGACATTGGGAGAGCTACGTTCGCTCGTGGACATGGCGCGTCAGTGCGGCGTCAGAACCGGCGTCGGCATGAACCTGCGGTTTTCGCGACCTGTGCGGCAGTTGCTTGAACTGGCGATGAGCGAAGCGTTCGGCGATACATCGAGCATTCAATTGACGCACTATGTGCATCAGCCGCATAGCGCATCTTCGGAGCGCGATCGTGCATTGCGTTCGTTCCTGCTGGGGCAAGCGCTTCAAACGATCGATCTGGCGGTGACATTCGGCGGTGGCGAACTCGTCGATGTTCAATCGCGCGTGCAACGCACGGGAGAAGCGCTGATCGTCGAAGCCGAATGCACGTTTTCGTCGGGTGCGATCGCAAGCTTGCTTTTGGGAACGACGCTTCCGCATTTCGAATTCCAAATGAAACTATTCGGTTCGACATCGACGATGGCCGAACTCGACGATCGCGGCAACGTCACCGTGCATGGTGCTCAACCCGGTTCATATTCGGAAAGTACTGCGCAAAGCCCGCTCGATTTCGGCCCTGATCGCGGCGGCTACGAGAGCGAGCTGCATCGATTCTTCGAGGCCTGCCGTACGCGCACGCGCTTCGAGGCGGACTTTCGCAGCCTGCTGGCCACTTATCGGATCGTCGAAGCCATTTGCGAGGCCGATGGTGCGACCGACAGTGCGATCGACAGCGAACGCGACTCCGCCGCCATGGCGGAGAAGGAACGGTACTCGTCGCCGTCGGCCGACGCGGGGCTTGGCCGCTATCCGCATTAATCGTCGCCATCGCGTAAATTGGCGGACGGCGGGAATCGATCCTGCCGTCCGTCCTTCCCTGATACCATCACCACGGTTTTGCCCGGTGCATGGCATGTTTCATCAATAAAGGAGTGAAGCTTTGGCCACGAGCGAGCGTGAAGACGGCCGCGTGCGTATCACGTCGACTGAATTGCTTTCCGATAACTGGTACATCCTGCGCAAACATACTTTCGATTTTTTGCGCAGAGACGGTAAATGGCAAACCTTGACGCGCGAAGTCTATGACCGCGGCAACGGCGCGACGATCCTGCTATACAACACCGAAAAAAAGACGGTCGTCTTGACGCGTCAATTCCGCCTTCCCGCATTCGTGAACGAACACGACGGCATGCTCATCGAAACGTGCGCCGGGCTGCTCGATCGCGACGATGCCGAAACGTGCATCCGCAAAGAAACGGAAGAAGAAACCGGCTACCGCATCGAGAACGTGCGCAAGGTCTTCGAGGCGTTCATGAGCCCCGGTTCGGTTACCGAGCGGCTGTACTTTTTTGTCGGAGAGTATTTCGGCAAAGATAAAGTTGGCGAAGGCGGCGGTGTCGAATCGGACGGCGAGGAAATCGAAGTGCTCGAGATGACGCTCGATGAGGCACTCGCGCGAGTGGACCGCGGCGAGATCATGGACGGCAAAACGATCATGCTTTTGCAGTACGCCAAATTGCATCGGTTGATGGACTAGGCGCTCGCTTCATTACAAGGACATCGCATGTCGCGCAACTTTTCATTGCTGTTCGATTTGGACGGCACGCTTGTGAACACGGACGATTTGCATTTCGGCGCCTTTCAGGTTTTGCTCGGCGAGCTCGGGCGCAGCATCACGCTCGAAACGTATCAGTCGCGCATCATGGGCGCGACGAACGACGTCATCATGCGCGAGTTCTTTCCCGACGTGCCGCAGAGCCGACACCAGCAGTTGGCCGATCGCAAGGAGGCGCTGTTTCGGGCATCTGTGAGTCGGTTGGAACCGACGGCGGGTACGCTGGAACTCTTCGACTGGGCACGCACGCGGGGCGTCGGTATCGCCGTCGTGACGAATGCGCCGCGTGCGAACGCGGAACTGATGCTGGGCGGGCTGGGGTTGGCCGATCGTATCGATGCACTCGTCATCGCCGACGAGTTGGCGCACGGCAAACCTCATCCCTTGCCGTATTTGACTGGGCTCGAACGACTCGGCGGCGACGCTCAGCGCGCCGTTGCATTCGAAGATTCCCTTTCGGGGATTCGCGCCGCCAGCGCCGCGAAAATCTATACGTTCGGGATGCGTACGGCGTTGCCGGCTCAGACGCTGCTTGATGCCGGCGCCAATGACGTCATCGACGATTTCACGGCCGCCTCGTTGTGGCGCATGCTCGATGACGCGGTGCAAACGGTCTCGTAGCAAGGCTGTTGCGCAAAGGCGCAGGCGGTGGTCAGCTTGCGCCGAATCCTTGTACCGTCGATTGCAGCACCGCGCCGCAACTCGTCTTGTGGCCGTCGAACGCGACTGCGCGCCCGTCCACGACGAATTGCGAGTCGCCTTCGACGATCGTGCAATTGTCATGGCCGTTTTCGGGGCACGTGCATTTGTCGCCGACACAGGCGACCGGAATGCCGTCGACTTCGAAATTCGATGCGCCGCTGATCACTTTGCCGCCGTGGCTCGTCGGATCGCCGACGCGAATCACGTTTTTCATTTAGCTTCCCTCGTTCGTGAATTTGTAATGCCGCAATTATACGGAGCCCGAGCGGACGGGCGGCGTGCAAGCTAGCTCGCCGGATCCGAACGTCGAGCCATCCCGTGTCGCGTTCGCGAGACAACGCGCACGGCGATAAGCGCCAAATTCGTGGGGTATTATGCAACGCGCCATGATTCGCGCTAGAGGCCCTGCGCGAGTCTCGATACGACCCAGTTTTGCTCGATGCGCAAATGCCCGGCGAAGATGGCGTATAGATGGCGGGCAAGGTACGATCCGGAGATGGACCTAACCGCGACGTGCCGATCGTCGCGATCAGCGCGTACTTCGGTGAACAGTTGGTTATCGCCGACGTGCCATTATTCACGAAGCACCTGCATAAGCCGGTCCGTAAAACGGGACTGCGCGATGCGTTGATCGATGCGTATTTCAGGACGTAGTGTCATGACGCTATTGGACGACGTCTCTTCTCTAACGCATACAGGGTCTTTGCTGTCGGCGGAAGGGCAGATCACCGCATCGTACGATCTGGAGGAGTCGGATACGGCGATCGGCGGATATCGTGCGCTGTCTACGTTCGGAGGAATACGAAACGCCAATGCATCGGTTGGAACGGTCCGCTACGACGGCGCCACCCGCGTGCATATCATCAACGGGATGGGCGTGACGCTCGGTGATTCGATTGTCGGTCTCACTGCGCTGGCCGCGATCAAGCACCGGTATCCAGACATATTGTTCGCCATCTATCGGCCGAGCCGGACGCCGCTATTCGTCAAGGCGCTTTATCATCTCGCGGCGCCGTTGTTCGGCAAGGTAGTCGAACTCCCCGTGTCGCTCGACGCGTTACCGTCCGACGAGCCCAAAGTCGATATCGGCAATCATCTGTTTTGGCCGAATTTTTCGACCATGCCGATGATCGATTTTTTCTTGTGGGCGCTTGGCCTCGATCCCGCGGATATCCCTTCTCAAGAAAAGCGCAACGCATGGCTCCCGCGATTGGCGCTGCCCGAGCTTGCGCAGGACTGGAAGAACCGTCCTTATGTCTTGCTCGCACCAACGGCTAGCACGCCGGTAAGAAGCATTCCTTCGAGGTACCTTCCTGACATCGTGAATCGGCTGTGGGCGGAATTCGGGCTACCGGTGGTGGGATTTTTTCCGATTGCGCACGAACGCTACATCAACGTTTCGCGTTGCTCCGGCAGCACGGCTTCCTTTCTGGCTTGGGTGCGCAATGCCACGCTTCTCGTGACTTCGGATTCGAGTGCGTTGCATGTGGGTGCGGGCTTCGACGTGCCGACCGCCGCGTTTTTCACGACGATCCCTTCTGGGCTGCGGGCGCGCGACTATCCGAAGTGCGCCGCCATCGATCTACCCGTCCCGGCGCTAATGGGCATGCACGCAAGCGCACGTCCTGAGGATTTGGCTTTAATCGAGCGTGCGTACGCGAGGTTGGCCGAGGTGGATTGGATCGGCGCCTTGCGCGCTCGTGCGACTTAGCTCGTGAGTAATTTCGGAAAGCAGGCGCCTGTGTATTTCTCGAACTTGTTCATGTTTTTCCACCGTTGTTTGTCGGTTGCGACGATTGACCATTCCCTAGGCCAAAAAGGCCGAACATGTGGCCGATTTGGCTGAATGGACCGCCGCCTCAAACCCTTGACGCATAGAGGCCGCTCAACCATAGTGGGTCACTCGTTCGATGCGCTTGGCTGATGTCATGATCGAGTTCTTTTATGCAATTGAGCGGCTCAACGCGCTCCCCTCTATGAGCGCTCATTCGAAGCGGGGTGCAACGTCGGCTTCGTCCGTGCGTTAAGGAGCACGGCTATGGGCGATCAAGCCGCTCTCGACTCGAAGCTTTCAATGGTCTGCGCTCATTGCGATGGGCAAATTTTGCAGCGCGCTGCGTTTTGCCCGCACTGCGGGACGCGGCTAGAGTCGGTTGACGGTCTTCCCTTTACCTCCGCTCACGATCCTGTACCGGCGGCGCGCTTCGAGCCGCCTATGCGGTCATTTGAGGCGACCGATTTCGACGGCGATCTCGACGCACCAGCCGGTTCGCCGGACGCTCCAGCCGACCTGCCTGAGAGCGAGCCGTATCGTCAGTCAACCGCGTCTGCGTACGAAGGTTGGCGACAATGGGGCCGGAAGGGCAAAGTGGGGTTGATCCTCGCATCTTGCGTTGTGCTTTTCGGTGGCCTCACGTTGCTGCATCGCTATGATTGGCCGTCGACCTCATCCTTATCCGAGGACGGGTCGTCCAAATCGATCGACGGTGCGATAGCGGCGGATAACCCGAGTGAATCGAGCTTGAACCGCTCTACGTCGGCTGCGACGGGCCAAGGCGCGCTTGCATCGGCGCCCAGCGTCACGGCGCCGGCTACGGCGACCGCCGATTCTCCGAGGGCGCATTCAAGCAGGGCGGGCGCCGCGCAACGCAGACATTGGGCCCGAGGCAGGACGCGCGAGCACGCCCACGCAAAGCATTGGCACAAGGCATCTCGCGATACGACATACATGCATGTGGATCTGCAACTCGAGCGCTCTCCGATGCGGCAACTGACAAGCGTTGGCTAGTCTAGCGACGACCTTCGCGGTAAGGCCTAAGTCCATGGTGGGTAGCTTACGAGGGGCTCGGCAGAGGAAGTCCTTTCGACCTACAAGTCAGAGCAAGATGAACGCATCGTTCTCATAGTAAAAAGCGAACGCTTCGAACAACTGATCGATCGTCGGCTCACTCACCTGATCACTGGCGTTTTCAACAATGTCTTCGATGGCGTCGCTGTCTAGCGTTACCGTCCAATCGTTGCGCTTTGCCGCCTCGGGGATGCTGTCCTCGTCGTCATCCTTTGTATAAGGCGCAAATGCGCCTTCGGTTTCGAGCGTCCACGGCAAGGCAGGCAGATAGAGCCATCCGGAAAATGCGCTCGGATCCTGGAGGATTCGTCGAATGGTCACTACTTCTTCGGAAGTCAACTTGTCGCCGTTCATTCTTGAAAATTCAATCTTTGAAGCCAATGGTATTCGTGGGTGTCGATGCCGCGGGGGAAGTCGATCTTGTCCTGGGTGACAAGCAGCCCCGGCTGCGATGGTCGCATGATGCTCGTCATAGTGCCAACCTGTCTAAGGGCCGGCGTGCTGCCGCTGACATCTGCGGAGGATCGGTCAATTGCTCGATAGCTTGGTCACGCCAGCTACCAACATATGCTTATGCAGCTCGCAAACGCATTCGTCGTGCCAACCGTAATGCGGATCACGGCACACCGAATGTTGGACTGAAGGGGCAAGCGTTAGCTGCGCAAGATGTAGGTCATCGCGCAGGGCGACAAAGACGGAATTCTTAGCAGGCCAGTCGGCGCGCGTCGGCCCGTCTGTCACGATATTTCCGAGACGTAACTCTGTCCGCAGGATTGCTTCGAGTTCTGGACAGAGCGGCGCGGAACGTTGGCTCATGATCTACTGTTCACCGTTATTGTTATTGTCGGCGGCGTGGTCACGAAGATCGTCATTATGCGACCCCTGTGGCTATGCACCTTCAGCTTTGGAAAACCGGCTGCGTTCTCGGGCCAAGTTGCTAGCCTTCGATCGCATCGGCGTTGGCGTCGACGGCTCGCCGAGCACTGCTGTTCGTTGCGGTTGCTCAACCAACGACTACTTTGACAGGTTTGCCTACGCGCCCAAGCATGTGTACCAGCGTGTCGATCGTGAATTTACTGGTCTTCTTGTTCACCACGTCTGATACACGAGGCCGCGAAACGTGCAATATTTCGGCGGCTTGGACTTGCTTTAGGTGATGCGCTTCGATCCATGAAGCGAGTTCGCCCATAAGCTGCTCTTTGAGTGCCAACGTTTGGTTGATCAGTGCTTGGGACTCGGCGTGATATTGCCGGGCTTCGTCGGCGGAGAAGCCTAGCTCGGCAAAGAGATTCGCGCCTGACTTCGTCACGTGGCGCACACGTGTGTCAACCTTGTTCATGCCTGGTCCTTCCTTTCCCGGACGATGGCGCGGATCTCCCGCACCCCCGAGCCCACCTCGTCAAACGACTTCCAGTCTTCAGGGGCGAGCCCGACCTGAATCCGCCCGAGTTGGAAGCCCGCCTCTCGGCGAGTGGCAGGCGGGAAGGCAAGGATGTCTTCGTACGACGAGCCGACCCAGCGGATTTCCTTTTCACTCTGCATTGTATAATATTTTGTACATGTTCGATATGCTCATATACGTGGGGCCGCTCCACAGACCCTCACGGCCCGGTATCAAATTGACCTATCTCTGTTCCGCCATCATCTTCTTGATCGTTGGAACGTCCCCACACACCACGGCGTCGTATTCTGTCTTTCCGTCTGCTCGTATTTCGCATTTGTCGCCTATCACCCCAGCGGGAATGCAATCAACACAGTGAAGCATGGGAGGTATGAAATAAGCGCCGTTTTGGTGCGCGGTCTGCGCGCTGGCGGTCAACAGATAGCGCCGGTTGTTGCCGTCGAGCTCCATGAAGCGTCGCAGGTCGTCCTGCTTTGCGTCCCAATTGTCGACGTAGAAGAAGACACGGGCATGCTTGGGAGCGGTCGCCAGCACGTCCCGAACGCGTGCCGGAGACAAACTATATGAGTAACCCACGCCCACCCCCGGACGTAAAATTTTGTTTTGATATTTCTGAGCGAATGTCAGGTGGTAGAAACGCGCGGGAACATAGTAGAAGTCGATCTCCTTCACCGTGGCGTCCGTCGCGGGATCACCGGAAAAGTAGATGGTCCTGCCATTCTCTGCCCCATACTTGCGTAATGCCTGTAGCAACGACACGAAGTTTTTAATCGCTTCGGGTTTCGACGAAGCATGGGCAATCACGTTTTCGTGTTCGGGGAAGCCGATCAAGGTGTAACCTCTGTCAATCAGTTCCGTCCCAACGCAGAGGTAGTAATCCCGTGCCGTTGGGTTAGCCAGATCAAGCCATGCGGTGTCGCCAAGGGCTCGCTGTTTGGGATCGATCATGGCTGCGGGGGTAAACTTCTTTGTGCCAAGCCCTCCACCGCAATTTAGCGTTTGAGGCGGAATGGACAGAGAGATCGATTCGTTGACACCGCCGCCCAAAATGGTATGCGGCACGAGTTGATGGAGTTTGCTGGCAATTTTCCCGGCTGAATTGAGGTCCTGCTGGCGAATAGTGCCCCACACGCCGACATAGGCCGAATAGATCATGCCCGGATCGAGGTCGGCAATCGTTTCAAAAACGTGCTTCTGATCCGTGACACTAAATAAACTCATCCGCGTGCTGACCACACCTTTTGCGATAGCTTCATCTAGCGTATAGACGCTCATCTGAACTGGAGCAGACGTCTTCTCCTGGGCCATGGCCAATGCAGTCACACCACCCAGCAAGAAAGCCAGGGTTAGAATTGTTATCAGCTTCATGTCTGAGGTGCTCTCCGCGATTTGGACGTTTGAGCGTAACTCTTTACGAACCAATGTACTTATATTGCAGATTCAGCTTATCGCTCGCTCCCCTCAATTCGACGTGCAAAATCGGCTCCTCGGCCTTCCCGTTCACCCAAAGTACGCATTCCGCCCCCCACGATTGACCGTCGTCCATCTCGAATAGATCAACGTATGGCTTCTCCCCTCTCTGGCCGGAAAAGGCCACCTCGATGGGCGCGAGCCTGATGTCGGGCTTCCGTCCGAAGTAGTCATCGAGGGACTCGCATATCTCGTCGAGAATCGGCTCTGTGACCCCGAACCTCGACTCCAGTGTCCTTCCGTCCATCGAGTTCAGCGCGTCAAGGAATTCGGAGATCACCTTGTACACAGGATCATTCAGTGATGTATTCATCTCAGCCTCATTCGTTTCGATGGAGTGGTTGTACCAGAACCGGCATTTGCGCTGATGCTAGAAAAATAGACTCTCGCGCGCAGGACCGCGCACTTGGCTGCCTTGGAACTGAGTCCTGCGGCCTTCAATGAGTTGTAGGCTACTACCGTTTCAATACCTAATGTGCCGGCAAGAGACGCGTTGTCCTGAGTCCGATTCGCACGGTAATGGCGCGTTCCGTGGCTAGTACCGTCGGCATTCCGGCCCTGTAGGCTGATCGCCGTGGCATCGTTGTCGCTGTAGTTCGGTAGACCATTAACCGCAGCGTCTTGGTAAATATGGTGGGAATCTTGCCGGCCTCCGATCTGATTCAGGTCTCCGTGTCTGCCGGTCACACGCACCGGCGCGAGTCGATAGGAGAGGGAAGGAAGGTATGCAGTAAGAGCGCGGGCCGCATGGGCGGCAACCCATTCCGCCCGCTGACCACAACCAACTCGAGCAAGGAGTTGTTCATGGCTAAGGCCAATCATAAAACACGTTCGGCAGCAGTCGAAGAGCCGATTACTTTCCAAGTGCCGCTGCAAGGCTCGGCGGAACTGCCAAGCGGGTCGAACAAGCCGTTCATCCCTTGGATGCAGGTCACCGACGCGCTGCTCGGCCACCTCGGCTTTATGCCTGGCGAGCACGCCCATTTCTCCGTTGACTACGCCAAGCGGCACATCTTCATCCGGCAGGCTTTCGACTGACCGTCGCTTCAATGACTGCGTATTTCGGACGAACGTGACCGGCCGTTTCGGGATTGTGACCGACGATTTCGGCAACGTGACCGGTCATTTCGGGAACGTGACCGAGCGGACCGGAGGGCAGGATTGGCGTTGCGCATGACATCAATCACGCGGGCTATGCTCGCCGGCTTTGGCCGGAGAGAACATGCCCGCGCACCGGATGAACATGCGCATGATCAAGGACGTTTTACGACTTAAATTCGACGGTGGCTTCTCGCACGATCGGATCGCCGCGTCGCTGGGCATTTCCAAAGGCGTGGTCACGAAGTACGTCGGACTGGCGGGCGCCGCCGGGCTGGACTGGGCAAGTGCCTGCGACATGGACGAAGGCGAGCTCGAGCGGCGGCTGCTCGGCAAGCCCACGGGGCCAGCGGCCTATGCCCAGCCCGATTACGGGCGCATCCATCAGGAACTGCGCCGCAAAGGTGTGACGCTGACGCTGCTGTGGGAGGAATACCAGGCCGAGTTCGCCAACCGGCAAACCTACAGGTACACGCAGTTCTGCGAGCACTACAAGGCGTTCACGAAGCGATTAAAGCGCTCGATGCGCCAGATCCACCGCGCCGGCGAGAAGCTGTTCGTCGACTTCGCCGGCCCCACCTTGCCGCTGACCACCGGACGACGCGCTCACGTGTTCGTGGCCGCCATGGGCGCATCGAGCTACACGTTCGCCTGCGCGACGCCGGCCGAGACGATGGAGGACTGGCTGGGTGGCATTGCGCGCGCACTGACCTTCTATGGCGGCGTGCCGCAACTGATCGTGCCGGATAACCCGCGTGCAATGATCGCCGATCCCGACCGCTATGAACCTCGCGCTGGCGACACCGTGCTGGACTTCGCGCGGCATTACGGCACCTCGTTTCTACCTGCACGCGTGTATCGCCCACAGGACAAACCGAAGGTAGAAGTCGCGGTCCAAGTCGTCGAGCGTTGGATCATGGCGCGCCTGCGTCATCACCGATTCGCCTCGGTCCAGTCGGTCGACGACGCCATTCGGCCGTTGCTCAAGAACCTGAACGAGCGCCCGTTCCAGAAACTGCCCGGATGTCGTGCGAGCGCATTCGCCGACCTAGACGCGCCGGCATTGCAACCGTTGCCCGTGCAGCCCTATGAATTAGCACGCTTTAAGACGGTCACCGTCCACATCGACTATCACGTCGAGATCAACAAACACCGCTACAGCGTGCCGCACGCGCTGGTCGGTCTGAAGCTTGATGCGCGCATTACGGCGGGCGCTGTCGAGCTATTGCATCGCGGCCGTCGCGTTGCCAGTCATGCTCGCAACGATCGCGCGGGTGGCTACACCACCGTCGTCGAGCACATGCCGGCGGCGCACCGCGCTCATCTCGAATGGACACCGCAGCGGCTCATTCATTGGGGGCAGCAGATCGGGGCGGCCACCGGCGTGCTCGTCACTCGACTACTGCAAGAGCAACGCCACCCGGAGCACGGCTATCGGGCGTGTCTCGGATTGCTCTCGCTGTCTCGTCGCTATGGCCGCGAGCGCCTCGAAGCGGCGTGTGCGCTCGCGTTGGAACTGGGCGTGCATCGCTACCGCCATGTACGCGACATCTTGATCAATAACCGCGATCGCGCCGCGGCGGCAACGCCTGCCGACTGGGTCAGCCCAAGCCACGCGCACGTGCGTGGCCCCAGCTATTACCAATAACGAGAACCCGCCATGATGATGCAACAGACACTGACGCAACTGCGCGCCCTCAAGCTTGACGGCTTCGCCGACGGCCTTGAAGAACAACTGACACAGCCCGGCTCGGCCAGCCTGAGCTTCGAGGAACGATTCTCGCTGCTGGTCGACCGAGAAGCCAGTTGGCGCGACGATCGACGCCGCACACGCCTGCTCAAACAAGCACGCTTGAAGTATCCGCAGGCTGCCATCGAAGACCTGGACACCCGCGCTGGCCGAGGCGTGGACTCTCGCTCGCTCATGAGCCTCGCTCTCGGCGATTGGGTCGAAGCTGGTTACAGCCTGCTCATTAGCGGCCCGACAGGCGCTGGCAAATCGTGGCTCGCCTGCGCGCTCGCCCAATACGCCTGCCGGCGCGGGCACTCGGCGTTGTATCTGCGCGTGCCGCGCCTGAGCGAGGAACTGCGAGTGCTGCACGGCAACTGCGGCTTCACCAAATGGTTGCTACAAGTGGCCCGCGTTGATGTGCTCCTGCTGGACGATTGGGGAATGGCTCCCCTTGACGCGACGGTTCGAAACGATCTGCTCGAGATGATCGATGACCGCGCCGCAGGCAAGGCCACCATCGTCACAAGCCAGCTACCGATTGAACACTGGCATGGCTGGATCGGCGACGAAACCATTGCCGACGCGATGCTCGATCGCCTCATGCAGCGTCATCATCGGATCACGCTCACCGGCGAATCGCTCAGAAAAGCGGCCCTCAAACCCAACACTCCGGAGCCCGAACTCGACCAAAACTGACAAGGAAATCTACAATCGACACCGCGCAACGCCAAAACCCGCCGAATCGGTCACGTTCCCGAAATCGGCGGTCACGTTCGCCGAAATACGCAACAGAGGGCCGCGCTAGCGGCCCTCATTGTTATCCAGGGCGGCCGGGCGTAGTCAAGAAGGCCGCGAAGCTATCGGCAATCGGAGATGTTCGCCCTGTCTCATGCGACCACAGAACTACGACAGGCTCTCCGGCATCGCCAATCGTTCCGTAGTCGAAGCAGTAGTAATCACCCGTTCCGAATTCGGCAAACGGTAGCAACTGAGAGAAGTCGATAGAGCTACCAGAGAAGTTGTCTTGCCACTCCTGCCAATCCTCTTTGAAGTGACGAACTATCGACTCCCACGTCTTGCGGGGATCACGTGCATCGAATACAGGAAACACAACCAAAGCTCCCAGTGCTTTGCCGTTGTTGTCCAGAAGCCAATCCGAGAACGACTTGGGCAACGTTCGCGCCAGTTCTGTCTCGGCTGCATGGATCGCATCTATTGTTGTGCCTATTACTCGTGCTTTAGCCATCATTCCTCGCTTACGGTAAAGAGCCCGCCTTCGGGAGACTCAGCTTGCCCGTCCCCGGCGAACCGGAACTCGGCATTTTTGCTGACCAGCACCCGTTGCGCTTGCGCCAATAGCGGTGCTGAATGCCTCGATGGTCCGCTGCAAGCATCGGGTCTGCACGTGAATAGTCGAGGCCTGAGTCGTTTTCAAAACGAGGTCTGTGCGCGAGTTCATATCCCGGCGGGGCTTTGATATTCGTCTGTTTGCCAGCAGCTACTCGATTAGCCTGATTCTGGAGCCAGCCACGCATTGAACTAGGCGTGTTCGGGTCGCTCATGACATCTCGCCAGCGAGCATCCGGATCGACGTACGGCTCACCGCAGCAACAAAGTTTTGCCAACCCGAGCGGATCGATCCACGCGACAGGATTATCTGCGTACTGCCAAAGATTGAGACCGCCACGCAAGCCGATGGGATCGGTCGAAATGAATCGACCGATGCTCGCATCGTAGTAACGGTAGCGGTTATACGCGAGCCCAGCCTTGGAATCGAACTGCTGCCCCTGGAACAGTGCGACGGATGTATCGATTTGCTGATGCTGTTTCCTGCCAGGTCGCCGATGCCATCTCTCTGTTATCTGTTCATCGCACGAGCAACCCTACGTCGTTCGATGCAGATACTCATCAAAGCATTTGTCGCACACGGCGGTAAGCCGGTCGAAAGCCGCTGCATACTCTTCCTCGAAATCTGAATCGTAGGGCGTGCTTTCCGGTTGAGGCAAGCCAACCTGTTCTGCAAACGCCGGCGATACGAAATACGAGATGCTGACGCGTCCGTCGCCAAACCAATCGATGTCGTATCGGAGTATATTCAATCGGGCTCCGCCCTTCTTGATCATGGACGCGATATCGCTGGACACATGTACGATACCGGTTGCGCCATGCAATTCACACACAATTCTTCCCATCGCTCACCCTATTTGCGTTGCCCGTTTTTGATTAACCATTTAATGGTTTCTCTAGTGGTGTTCGGCACATCCGGCGCACCTCCCGCTCGGAGAATATCGCCGACATGTGTCACGCAGCTATTGGTGTTCTTGTCGTAAACTCCGCCGTCATGCCCGAGCCGCTGGGCCTGGGCCTGCTTGGCCGCCTCCGCATCCGGCAGGTCTACCAGAACAGTATTTTCGACGGTCGACTCGGGCGCAAGCTCTCTTCCGGTAATGATGGTGTTGTTGTTATCGTCAGTGATCAGTTGGTGCGTTCGCATCGTGCGCCCACCCGCATTAGAGACAACCTCCACGTCGAAATGGGGTCCGTATTCGCTGCGTGATTGCCGAACAATCGCCTTGCCCGGACAACGCCCAGAAGAAAGCCCGAGTGCATCGGTCCATTGAACGGGGTTGGGACCATAGCGGTACAGATTGAGGCCACCAGCCAGCTTGATCGGATCCATCGATACGAACCGACCGATCGCTGGATCATAGTAACGGTAGCGGTTGTAATGCAGCCCCGTCTCAGAGTCTTCCTGCTGCCCCTGGAACAGTAATGGCTGAAGGCCGCCCTAGCGGCCCTCAGCCATTCAAATGCGTCCAACGACCTCCAACTCGTCCCATAGCTGGGAGCGTCCCATCTCCTTCATGTATGTGCCATAGTCTAAGAAGCCTTGAGCGCTTATCTCCTCCTTAGACAGCCATGTTGCATCACACTCGGGGCAGATATAAATCAGCTTTCCGAGGCCCTTAATTTTTGCCTCGACGATTTCGTCTTGTTCGCATCTTGGGCAGATCATCTTCTTCTCGCTAATGTACCGGGTATGCCGTAATGACTTCGTTCGTGCCGGGGCGCGTAATTATCTTGACGTTCGTTTCCCCCGCTGACCCGACGGACCGCCCCATTGGAACGACATAGGCGCCTGGGTCATTCGCCAGTGGCTGGCCACGTTTCGCCCACGCCTCGTCTACAACGTCAAGAGATCCGCCTCTCTTGCATGTGCAGAAGACAGAGTGGGTTTTCTTATTGGGATTCGGGGACTCATGCTCAAGTACGTGCTTGATTCGATTTCCCTGAGCCGAGCCTTGACCATAGTTCAATCCACCCGGAGTGCTCCAAGTCTGTGTGCTCTTGTTGTATCCGAGCTTGATTAAGCCGAGCGGGTCAATCCACTGAATCGGGTTGGGGGCGTACTGCCACAGATTGAAACCGCCGGCAAGACGTATCGGGTCATGACTAATGAAACGGCCCGTCGTAGTGTCATAGTACCGATGCCGGTTGTAGTGCAGCCCGGACTCTTCATCGATCTGCTGCCCCTGAAACCGTCTACCCGACGTTTAAGCAGACAGTTCGATTCCTATTGCATAAGCCAAACGTCTTCGAATCCTTGATCGTCGATGATGAACTTTGCACCAGTAGGCAATCGCAGGTACCGAATTACCGATGGCAGTATCTCTTTCAGGTGCTCGACGTGTACTGGTTGATAGAAATCGGGTGCGTCAGAATATTCACCGCAATGGAAGAACCAGCTAACGTTGCCGCCTTCCGGCAAGGCAACGCGAGATCCGTAAATGGGCATCCTTCCTAGTGTGGACATAGCAACACCGACCATGTCTTCAGGATCAGCCTCTGCGAGGCCGTATTTTTCGCAAATTTCCCGCTGCTCCCGCAGTGTCGTGGGATCGTTCTCAAACATTTCATAGTCCTAGCTTGCACTTCATGTTCTTGGAAAACGCTGACGCCATTCCCCCTTGCCGCTGAGAGCATTTGGGGCAATGCGGCTGCACTGCGGCAAGACTCGATTGGGTCGTCACATTGTTGTTTCCTGAGCGATAGTACTCCACCACAAGGGCATCCTTGTGATCGGCGACCATCTTGGGGGAAACGGTGCCGCAAACCACGCAGGGAACTCCTTGCACCGATGCCGTCTGGCTGGCCGTCGGACCACATGCGGCGTCTCGCTTGTAAGCAGCGTTGATGGTTTGTTTGGGTTGGAACTGTTGACTGTCGGGTATGCCGAACTCGTTCAGTTGAACTGAGTTGCCAGAACCATCGGTCGTCGTGGCGAGACCAAGCGGGTCAATCCATTGGATCGGGTTGGGCGCGTACTGATACAGGTTGAAGCCGCCAGCAAGACGTATCGGGTCATGACTAATGAAACGGCCCGTCGTAGCGTCATAGTACCGATGCCGGTTGTAACGCAGCCCCGTCTCCGCATCCTCCTGCTGCCCCTGAAACCGCACCAAATTCCGAGCCACAACCCCAGCCGCCTTAGAAGCCCGCTCAATGACTTCCTGCGTCTCGCCCCAGGCCTTATACGTTGCCTCCCATACCACGTCGCCCAGCTCGTCCGTCATCATATACGGCGTGCCGATTTGGTCGCAGTGGTAATAGAAAACATGCGCCGGCGTCACAGCCTTCGGGACCTGCTGTAGCGGATCCTCCTCAGGCAGATACCGATTCTCGGCGCGCCACACGGGCGTCACAACCCCTTCCACAGCAGCGGCCGTCACAAACTGCGCCAGCGGCACAAACGACCCCGCCTCATAAACGTAATGCGTACTTCCGCTTCCGGAGCTCTCGTAAGCGAGCGTATCGCCATCCCATCCGAACAGCGTCTGCTCTCCGTTCACCGCTTTAGCAATACGCCGGCCCAGCGCGTCATAAAAATAATTTGCGGCCACGCGCCGATCGCCTTCCTTGACCATCGCGGTCGTCAGGCGATTGAATTCATCCCACTCGTATCTTTGCTCGCCCTTCGGCGTACGCTTTGCCACCAAGTTGCCGCGCTCGTCGTACTCGAAGTGCATCCCCGCATACTGCTTGAGCAGGTTACCGAGGATCTTCGGCACCTCTTGCGGCAGCGTGCTTTCCTCACGCGGCTTAAACACGACAGGCGTCGCACGCGGGGCATCGCTCGCGGCGACATCGACGATATTGCTCGCCGGATCGAACGCAAACCGCTCGCGGCTCCACGGGCTAGCCGCCTCGATCAAACGCCCAACCGGGTCGTACCGATAGTCGATATACCCCTTGTTGCTATCCTCGATTTGCGTCAGCTGCCCCGCGGCGTCATACCGATAGCGCCGATCGACGATAGGCATGGGTGCCTTCTCGCGTTGCAGCGCCGTTTGAATCACACGCCCGGCGGGATCGTAAACAGTTCGTTGTCCTAACCGCCCACCCAGCTTCCGGTCGGTCTCCCGATGCAGGTCGTCGCGTTCGAATTGAATCCGCTCCTCGCCGTCGAGCAGCATGCCGTGCACGTGACCGGAGCCATACGTGAGCCAATCGATCGCATGCCCATCGGGCCGAACGGTCTTGATCCGATTGCCGAGTTCGTCGTACTCGTGGTGCCAAAGATAGCTGCGCGATTGGTCGAACACGCTATACGCATGATGCTCACGCACCAAGTTGCCCACCGGATCGAAGAACCGTTGTACCTTGCTATAGCGGTTTTGCGCATCGATGAGCCGCCCGCTCTGGTCATAGGCAAAACGCTCCTCGCTCTGCCCCGAACGCCGCGCGGCAAGGCGCCCACCCCTGTCGTATTCGAGCTGGGTGATCTGACCAGCTTCATCGATCGACGTCAGCCGGCCGCTGGCCTTGTCATAGGTGTAGCGCGTCGTTTTTCCATCGAAGGCCACCTCTTCGAGCAAGCGGCCCACCGGGTCATAACGGAAGGTATACGCGGCATGATTGGCATCGGTCAGCGTCGTCAGCCGTCCCAGCCGATCGTAGCGGTAGGAGATGGTCTGATCGAGCGCATCGATACGGCTCGAGATTCGCCCTGCCGCGTCGTAGTGGTAGCGCGTGTTGCGGCCAAGCGGATCGGTATGGCCGCGCAGCCGGCCTTCGGCGTCGTAGTGAATCTTCTCTATGCCTGCGGGCGATTGCACTTGCTCCAATTGCCCGTTTTCGCCATAGACGTATTTCGTCGAATTGCCGGCGGCATCGGTCGTTTCCGCTAGTCGGCCGTCGGCATCGTATTTCCACTTCGTGCTCTTGCCGGAGCAATCGGTATAGCGCGTCAGTTGTCCCGCGTCGTCGTAAGCAAGCTGCTTGACCCCGCCTTTGGCATCCTTGACCTTGATCACAAGCCCTTGAGCGTCGTAACCGTATTCTGTCTTGTGCCCCAGCGGATCGATCTGCTCGGCAAGATTGCCCTTGTCGTCATACGCCTGCCGCCACACGTTTCCATGCGGGTCGGTCAGCGCCACCATCTGCGATTTGCTGTCGTAGGCCATTTCCACGACGCTGCCATCCACGCGATCGTGTCGAATCAAGTTGCCGCGCGCGTCATACGTCATCTGTTCGACGCTGCCGTCGCGATGGATGTATTCCGTCAGCTTGTCGTTCTCGTCGCGGTACATCCACTCTTCGCTACCGTCCGGATGAACGATGCGGAAGGTGTAGCCCTTGATGTCGTAGTCGTGCCGCGTGACTTGGCCCAACGCGTCGGTCACCTCGACTCGGCGAAGCGTCGGATGCCACGAGAGCCGCACTTCATCGCTGCCATCGTCGCTCCATTCTCGAATGCACCTGGACTTCGCATCCACGCCGTCCCACTCGAGATTCACGCCGCGCCCCGTGAGATCGGTATAGCGCGTCATGAGGTGATGCTTGTAGTGGTACTGCCGCTTATTCCCATAGCGATCGGCGGCGCCGATCAGGTCGTTGTTCGCGTCGTAGGTGTAACGCGCAAGCTTGGCGACAAGCTCGCCGTTGGCATCGTATTGCCCCGCCTCGACGATGCGCGAGCGATCGTCGTACTTGAACGCCACCTGCGTATGCGCGGATACGAGCCGGAAAAGCCGGCCTTGCTCATCGTAGCCGAGCGCAATTTGGTTGCCCCGGCGATCTCGAATCAGCGATAGGCGGAATTGCGCGCCATGCTTCTCGAAGAGTTCAAGCAAGTCATGCCCGCGCGTCAGTGCGAGCTGATGCTCGTCGATGCGCTTGAGGGTAAAGTCTTCGGAGATATTGTCGTGGACTTGCCCAGGCTCGAGCAGCGGGCACTTGATACTGCGCCCCGCAGCATCGTGATATACGAGCTTCGATTCGCTTTCGTCGATATCGAAGCGCGTCGTGTAAGGCGTAATCCACCGCGCGCCCAGAGGCCCGCGTTCGTCGTTGGCATCGAAGAACGATCGATAGGTGCGCTGCCAAACGATCGGCATGGCACCGCCGATCGTGAAGTCGAGATGTTCGATCGTCTCGTCGCCGAGCGCGAAGCCCACCGATTTGGTCGTCGCTTGGGCCGGCGATGCAACCGGGCAGTGCAGGTTGCAGTTGGACGCGCCCGGGTGTTCCGCAGGCGCCGTTTGATGTATCGTTTCCTGCGTGCCTTCGGCTCGTTTTTCGTGGACGTGGGTCTTGCCTTCGGACGGAATGGCGGTGGCATGGTGCACCTCATTCTTCTTGCGCCAGTTCTGCACACCCTGTTCGGCGATCTGAATAACCCAGCCGATACGGCCGACATCGGTGCCGTTCAATGCACGTACACGTGCTTGCACTTCGGGAATACGCGTGTGCAAATCGTCGGCTAGCACCTTTAAATCGTGCCCATAATTCGGGTTGACGACCTTCGCCACCTGCGTGGCGGCATTGATCGTAGCCTTAGCTTCGATCTTCGCCCAATCGGCGACCAGACCGAACAGTCCATGTAGCGCTTGCTTGGCGTCGTATGCAACAAAGCCCGCGCCCACCTCATGAGCATGGCGCTCGGCAGCGTGTACGTTGCCCGCCACGCTCAACGACTTTTCCCCGGCGACTTTCGCGAACAAATCGGCGAGCGCAGCCATCAAGTGGCCGATGAGCGTCGCGCACTTCTCGAGCATGTCCGCGAGTGCGTTCTTCACCAGCGTCAAAAACGATTCGATCTCGCCGGCGTAGCGCTCGTTCAAGTGTGCGACAAGCGCGTCGATGACCGCGCTGCACAGCACCTGCGCCCCGCCTTCGACCAGGGCTTTGCCGCTCTTGGCGATTTCCTCGCGAACGAGTTTGAGCAGCGGCCGTGCGCCGATCCGCACTTCGGCCATGGCGGGCGGGAAGGGCACTACGCCAATCAAATCGAGCCCGAGGTTGAGCCAATCGAATGCATCCGGCGGACGGTTGCCGTGTTGGATCATCGCTCGGATGTCGGCGATGAGGTCGACCGCGGCAAAGATGTTCGCCACAACGGGCACGTTTTGCGCGACCGTCTCCAACCGATCGATGGTAATGAGTCCGTTGCTGATACTGCGTAGCCACTCGTCGAGATCTCGAACCGCCGCGGAGACATCTTTCGGATCGATCTTGATGAGCGGCGACACGAACGTGTCGGTCGGCTTGGGTAGTAGTACGGTCGCGTCGGCCATGGCGAATGTTTCTGCTTTTTCTTGAATAAGTTTGGAGCGCTAACGTCAGCCTAATTTCGGCATGGCGAATGCCCCGAGCCCACCTTGCGTCAGATGCCCAAGCGCAGGTAGCGTGGAACCGATTTGTCCCGCGTGCGAAAGCGCGCTTTGCGCGCCCGTGGGCAACACCTTGGCCATCGCTTGCTCGGCAAAGCTCAAGCCTTTGTCGGTCGCCATACCTTTGAGCGACGACAACCCATTGCCCAACTGCGAGGCGGCACCCGTCGCGCTTTTTGCGGCTGCGGCCGCCGGCATCAAGCCTTCCAACTGATCGTTTGCGGCGGCTGTCGCGTCGCTGGTATCCGACGGCTCTTCTTGCGGCCATTTCGGCAGCTTGAACTTGCTCGCCTCCTGGTCCTGCGTACGCGGATCCGGGCCGAATTTGACTTTCACCACGCCGGGCGGCAGTCCGCTCACGATCGTGTGGCCATTCGCATCGAGCGAGCCCTGTTTCAGCAGCCCGCCGTTCGCGTCGAAGACGGAAAACGCACCGTTTTTCACGGCCTCGTTGTTGGCGTAGCGATGCAGCAGTTCCAGTTGACCGGGCGCGTCGGGGCGCGTCGACGGCAGCGGATACCCCATGCTGGCGGGACCGGCAAACTGCCGCTGCGCCCCCTTCACGTCGACATTGCCAGGGCCATGCACTTCGATGTTGCCGCCGGCGATCTTGATGTACCCGCCACCGCTCGTCAGCAAGATGCCTTGATCCGAAGCGATCTCGATACGGTCGGTCGTGGAGACGACCTTCAAGGCTTGCTGCGCGGTTAGCTCGATGTTGTCGGATTGCGCTTGCAGCTCGACCTTGCCGTTGGCGGCGAAGAGCTTCATGCCCGCGTTTTGCACGAACAAGCTGACCTTCTCGCCGACGCTCGCCAACAGCGATTTGTTCGTTGCGACGTGCACGCTTTGGCCGCTGACGACATTGACGTGATCCGTCGCCGCGACGTGGAACGACTGCTGAGTCGACATGCCGATGCCTGCGGGACTGCCAAGCAAAAGCACGGGCCGATCGAAGCCGTTGGCATTGCCGGTACCGCCGCCGGCCGTGCGGCCGTCACCGGATAGGGCACCCGGCACGCTCTTGCGCGTGGCGTCGGTATAGTCGCGGATCGCGTCGTAACCGTCTTGCAGGCTTTCGGCTTGATGGTGCTCGCTCGTGCGCGACATCCCTTGGATGACGGTTTGAGCGTTGTTCAACTGGCTCTGCGGTTCGGCCACGTCGAGCGGCTGGCTTGCCGACGATTTTGCATACGTGGAGACGTACAGCCCTTGCCCGGCCCGAATCGCGCCGTGCGCAGTCGATTTCAAATCGAAACCGCTGCCTGCGTAGGCGCCGCGCGTGTTATTGGTGTGGTCGACGAGATAGCCGAGGTGCAGGTGCGAATCGGCGCTCGTCGTGTACAGGTGGACGCGGTTTTGCCCGGTGGCGTCGTCCATCACGAGCTGATTGAACCCGCTTCCCGCGTACTCTTTCGATCGGAACCCGGAGAGCAAGCCGTGCGTATGCCACGTCGGCGGCGTGGGGCCGCCATGCATACGGCTCAAAATGACCGGCCGGTCGCAATCCCCCTCCATGAAGCCGACGATCACCTCATCGCCCTTGCGCAGGGGGTGGTGTCCGCCGCGATCGCCGCCTGCATCGGCGAAGGCGGCGCGCACCCAAACCGATGCCCCTTCGTCGCCGTCATTACGCCGATTCCAGGGGAACCACACTTTCACGCGGTTCAGTGAATCCGTATAGATCTCTTCGTCGCTTGGCCCGGCGACGATCCCCGATTGCAGTCCCAGCACCGGCTTTCGATGTTCGAGCGGGCTGCGGAACGGCGTACGCCGAGGCTGTGCTTCGATCTCGACTTGGAAGAAGCCTTCGCTGCCGTCGGGGTGCCTAACTGTAACGCCATCGACACTCGTCGATGCGACATGGACGATGTCGGCCTGCAAGCTCTCGGGAAAATCCGCTACCCCGTCCATGCCCGGCAGATTGTTGCGAATGGTCCAAGTCGCCGCGAGGATGACGAACTGGCGGTCTTGTTCCGATTCGCGATCGTGGACGGGGTGGCCCTTTAGCGTGAACCAATAACCGGGGCTCGCGCAGCGTACGCTGCCGATCCCGTGATAGCGCGTGGCATCCGACTGCCATGCTTCGGTCCGCACGTTAGCTTGATGGGCGCCAAGGTCGCTCGCGCCCCACGTATAGGCGCCCGTGTAGTCGTACACCTCGCCTTGCGCGGGAATGGCATCGCTCGTATCGGTTAGGCTCACGATCTGTTTGGGCAGGTCGGGGCGCTTGTAGTCGAACGTGCGCGTCGTCAGCTTGGCGCTTTGAATGCGTTGCTGCTCTTTCCACTGAGTGAGACCATCCGCTTCCTCGCGCAATCCGGTACGGCGGAATTGGATCGTGTCCGGCGCCAACTCGGGGAGCGCAAACGCGTCGTCCATCAATACGAGCGTGTGCGATTTACCGTCCGGCGCCTGCTCGAAGCGGCCGAATACGCCCGTCTCCTCCAAGCTACGTTGGATGAAATCCCAGTCGTATTCCCATTGCACGCGGTTCGAATACTTGGGCATCGGTTGCCGCAAATCGAATCGATATGCGCCCCGCGCCTGGGGGTGTTGATCGAAGACGTCGGCAACGATCTGTTCACCGGCTTGTTCCTGCCAATCGCGCATATCGCGGCGCAGCCGCAGGAAATAAAGCCATGACGAAAATCTCAACTGGTAGTAAGTGAGCGTTCCGTCCGTCCCTAACCGGCTGAATGCATGGACATAGCCGTGATGCGGCAAATAGCTGCCGTCGGTTTGCTGCAACCAGAGCGTAACGGTTTGTCCGATCAGCGAAGCGAGTTTGATTTCGTTTCCGCGGATGGAGGCGGCGTCGACAATGAATTCGTAATCGCGCCCAAGGCGGGCGCTGCCCTTTGCCTGAAGCGGGACGAGCCAATCGGCGCCTAGCGGCGTATCGAGTTTAATGAGCCGATTGCGTTGGGCTGCGCCGTAGTAAAGGGCGTCGAAAAGCGTATTGGACTTCATGCCGCCATTCCTTGGAAAGCGAAGCTGCATCACGGCAGCGCGAGGCGAAGATTTTAATGGACCTCCATGACGAAATCGATAGTCGTTTCCCGCAAAACGGCCCTTTACGCAGTCATTCGCGTGCAATTGGCGCACGTGGAAAGGGCGTAGGAATCGGAAACAGAAAAAATTACGGGTGCCTCAAAAATTGTGGGCACCCGATTCAGTAATTCTTTCTGTGTAGAATGAGTTGTATAGCTTCGATGCGGACTCGCGCGGGCCGTTTTATAGCCCCATCGCTTTGCGAATCATTTGAAGCGCGGCGCCGAGGACGAAAAGCAATACGACGATGCGGAAGGCTTGCGGCGGCAGCTTGTCGCGCAGCGGGCGCGCGACCATCATGCCGGCGATCACGGGAACGCTCGCGCCGGCGGAGATCAGCAAATCGGTGCTCGACGCATGGGCGCCGCTCTTGAACGCAATGAGCAATGTGACGATAGAGACGACGAGGATGATGGCCATTTGCTTGGTGAAGGCCTTTCCGCGCGCTCCAGTGGCGATCAGATAGATCGCGAGCAGCGGGCCCGGGATCGACGCGATGCTTTCCATCAAGGCGGCGCCGAAGCCGAGCAAGAATCCGACGGGCTGGACCCACGCGGGCGGCAGCGTAAATCGAGGCGATCCAAGCAAGAGCAGGGCGGCGAATACGAGCAGCGCGCCGGCCGCGGCCTGCGCATGGTGCGGCTCGAGCGAGATCAGAATCGACACGCCTACGACATTGCCCAGGACCGTGCCGATGAGCGGTGCGGCCATGCGTCGTGCAGTCGCCAATGTGTCGCCGCCTTCGAGGGCTTGGGGAATATTGCCCAGAATCACGGGCATCGAGAGCAGCAGCACGGCTTGCTTCACGGGCATCAATTGGCTAAGGATCGGCATGGCCACGAGCGGCACGCCGATGCTGACGATGCCTTTTACCATGCCGCCGACGATGAGCGCGGCGACGATGCCGGCGAGCGCATAAGGGTCGAGCGCATGAAGCGTCGGCCCGAGCATGCCCTGAGATGCAGCGTGAAGCATAGCTGAGGTCTACCTGTTATTGGTCGGCTGTACCCTTGGGGACCGGCGTGGCGGTGGCCGGTGTCGAAGCTGCCGCGGGGACCGACGGTGTGGAAGCGGGCTGCGCCGCAGCCGGCGCCGATGCCGCCGAAGGTTCTGCCGCCGGTTCCGCTGCCGGCGCCGATGCACCGGTTGCAGGCGCCGCTTCGCTTGCCGCGCCGGCAGGCGCGGGCGTGGCGCTTTCGTCGTCGTCGCCGTAATTGGGCAGCGCGGGCGGCTTCGCCGCATCGGCGCCGAGCGCTGCGCGGCGTTGCTGCGTATAGGCGTCGCGCACGAACGAGTACTTGTCGAGGGCGGCCTGTTCGAGAATGTTCGTCGCGCCGAGCATGTCGGAGCGAGCACTGACGAACTGCAATCCATAGAGCGGTTTTCGCGCGTCTGTGGGTGCGTAGATGAACGGGCTGAAGCGTGTGTCGACGGCAAGGCCCACGCCGTCGCGGAACGAACTCGGCCCGAAGATCGGCAGCACGAGATACGGACCCGACGGAACGCCCCATCGCCCGAGCGTCAGCCCGAAGTCTTGATGGTGCTTCGGTAGACGGGCCGGGGTCGCGAAATCGATAAGACCGCCAATACCGAACGTGGTGTTCATCGCAAAGCGAATGAGGTCTTCGGTGGCGTCCGTAATCTTCAACTGAAGCAACTCGTTCGCGATGTTGTTCAGATCGCCTAGATTGGAGAAGAAGTTGCTGATCGCGGTCCGCAGCGGGTGCGGCGTGACCTTCTGATATCCCTTCGCGATCGGCACGGCGATCGTGCTGTCGATCGTATCGTTGACCTTGAACACCGCACGATTCATTGGCTCGAACGGGTCGCCGGGCGTACGGTCGCTCGGGCTGGCGCAGCCGACCAAAAGCGCCGCGGCCGTCAGCGTCGCGGCTAAGGTTCGCAGATTCTTATCCATCGATTCCTTCTAGTTCTTTGTCTTTGGCCCGCGCGGCGCGCGGCTTGCCCATCAGGACGGGCTGAAACACGACGGCGCCTATGAGCGTGCACGAAAGCGCGAGGGCAAGCAGGCGGCCCATGCTCGCGGTACCGGGATGATGCGACAGCCACAGGCTGCCGAAAGCCGTTGCGGTCGTAGCCGCACTGAACAACACCGCATGGGTAAGGCTCGAGGAGAGCAGGCTCGTCTGCCCCGCGCGCCATGCCATGACGAAGTAGACCTTGAACGCGACGCCGACGCCGAGCATGAGCGGCAAGGCGATGATATTCGCGAAGTTCAGCGGCATGTCGAAGACGACGCAAAGCTCGAGCGTGACCAGAGCCGAGACCAGGAGCGGAATCATCGTGCGCAGGACGTCGCCGAAGCGGCCTAGCGTGATCCATAGCAATATGGTGATCGACAGCACCGCCAAGCCGGCAGCTTGCAGGAAGGCGGTAATGATCGTGTCGGCCGAATGCAGAATCGAGATCGGGCCGCCGATCGCGGCCGGCTCGGCATGCTTCACGGCATGGGCGAACCGGCGCAGCATCGTGTCGTCGTCGGAATCGACGCCGGGCGGCACGCGCGGCGAAATCTGCACGAGTGCCCGGCCGTCGGGGGCAACCCAGTCGCGCACGAGCGCGGGCGGCAGCGTCGCCCGCGAGAGCGGGAACGGTTGCAGCAAGGTGGTCAGTTGCCCTAGGGCGAGCCGCAGCGAGGTCGAGAACGCCGCTTCGGCGCGATCGCGCGTTGCTGCATCGCTCGCCGCGAGCTTAGCGAGCGAGGCGGACAAGCGTTGGGCCTCTTTGGCGCCGGGCCCCGGATAGTCCCCGGCGGCATAAGCGAGCTGATTCGATGCGCGCTTGAGCGCCGCAACGCGCTGGGCATCGGTCGCCGCGGGGGCGGGCGGCTGCGTCAGCGCCGGCAGCAGCGTTTGCGCCGCTTGCTGAATCAAGGCGAGCTTCTGCGGTTGATCGGTCGGGATGAAGGTCGACAGCGTTGTCACGCGGCCGACCTCGGGCAGGGCGCTCAGACGGCTCGCGGTAGCATCGGCCGCCGTCAGCGATGGCGCCAAGACGGCCACGTCGTTGACGGAAGCTTCCGGCGAATCCTTTAGCGAGAGCAACGTCGCCATCGATTCGGTCGTCGGATCTTTCAGGTGCAGCGGGTTGAAGTCGAATCGCAGATGCGCAAGCAAGGGCGTCGCGCCGAGCACGACGAGCAGGGTACCGAGCAGAATCGGCTTGCGATGGTCTTGGAGAAAATCGTCGATCGGCGATAGGCGCGGGAAGCCGGGGCGCGACGCCTCGCCGGGCGGCGCCATGAGCCGAAGCAGGGCAGGCAACAGCGTCATTGTGCTGAAGTAAGCGACAACCATCCCGACGCCCGCGATCAGGCCGAGTTCCGAAACGCCGCGGTATGCGGTGGGCAAGAACGAAAAAAAGCTCGTCGCGACGGCGGCAGCGGCGAGCGTCAGCGGCAGGCCCATCGAATGGGCGGCGCCGACGAGCGCGTGATCGAGCCGCGCGTCGCGATGGCGCTCTTCCCGGTATTTCACGCCGTATTGGATCGCGAAATCGGCGCCGAGGCCGATAAACAGCACCATGAAGGCGACCGAGATCATGTTCAGCGAGCCGACCATCAAGAGCCCGAGCGCGGCCGTGATCGGCAGGCCCACCGCCAGCGTGATCAGCACCGCGAGAATCATGCGTTTGGAACGCAGCGCGAGCCAGAGGATCGCCAAGACGACGATCAGCGTGCCGATGCCGTTGACGATGGCGCCGTCTTCGACGGACGCGAATTCCTCGTCGGCGAGGGGTTGTTCGCCCGTCAGCCGGACGACGGCGCCGAAGCGCTTTTGCAGGTCGATCTCGCGGGCGACCGCGCGAATCGTGTCCGAGGCCTGCGCCCCGGCTTGCAGCGCGCCATAGTTGACCACCGGCGTCACAGTGACGAACGCGTGCGCGGGTTGGCGCGCGGCGTCGGTATCGACGAGCGCTCGCCAGGAAAACGCCGCGGGCTTGCCGGCCTGAACCGCGTCGACGGTATCGGCCGCGCGCGTCAGCAGGTTAGCCATCGCCGGCAGTTTCACTTGGCCCGATTGCAGCGGCAAACCGAGCATCGTCGACAACGTGGTCGAAAGACCGGTCACGCTCGGGTCGTGCGCGAGCGTATTGATGAGCGGGCGTGCTTGCGCCAGCTGGCCCGTCGTTGCGGTGACGTTCTCGGTGGACAAGAAGAGCATGCCGTCGTGCTCGAACAGCGTGCCGCCACCCGGCTGCGACACCGCGCCGATCTGCGCGCGGTGCGCGGGGCTCGAGAGGGCGGCCGCGAGCGCATCGGCGGCGGCATCGGCCATCTCGGGGGCGCCTGCTTCGACGACGGCCAGAATCGTTTCATCGCGCTGAGGAAAGGCACGGTCCATCGCATCGCCGAGCGCGGACCACTGCGCATCGCTTTCGATGAGCTTGCTGACGTCGGTATTGATCTTGAAGTGCCGGACCGTATAGACACCGCTCCCCGCGGCCAGCACGAGGGCCAGCGCGACGACCAGGACCGGTTTGCGCACGGACCAGGCAACGAGTCGGACGATGAGGGACGTCAGCATGTATGGAATGGCAGCAAGGCTAGGGAGGCAAAACGCCTAAGTATACCGGCGGACGGGGTCGGGCCGCCCGCCAATGCGCGAAGGGTCGCGGAACCGGTGGCCCGGGACGTGCGTCGAAACGTGAGCCGGCGCGGATCGGTATACTGCCCGCACCGCGTTTTCGGCCCGTCGCCGGCGCGCGAGCGCCGCCGTCGGCACTCTTTCAACTGAACTCGAGATTCCATGAAACGTCATTTCTTCGCATTTTTTACCGCGGCGCTCGTGAGCGCCGCTGCCTGGGCGCAAACGGCACCCGTCGACGTCGTGAAACAGGCGGTCGTGGGCACCGTCGATGCGATGAAGCAGGACAGCGCTGCGCGTAGCGGCGACATGGCGAAGATTTCGCAGATCGTGGAGGCGCACTTTTTGCCGGCTACCAATTTCGACCGGACGGCACGGATTGCCGTCGGCGACGCATGGAAGCAAGCCACGCCCGCTCAGCAGCAAGAGCTGGCGAAGCAATTTAAAGTCCTGATGACGCGCACCTATGCAGCTTCGCTGGCGCAGTTGGGTACGCAAGATGCACGCTTCGCGTTCAAGCCGGAGCAAGCTTCGGCTAATGACGCGCTGGTGATGTCGACGGTCACGACGCCGGGGGACAGCCAGCAGGTCGGGTATCGGCTCGGCAAGGTCGGCAACGACTGGAAGATCTACGACATCGACATGTCGGGCGCCTGGCTGATCCAGGTCTATCAAAACCAGTTCAAAGCGCAGTTGAGCCAAGGCGGTATCGATGGACTCATCAAGTTCCTGACGGCTCATAACGCCCGTTCCGAGTAACGCGAAGGCGCCGGTTAGCGCCGGCGCCGCTCCACGGCGAACTTGATCAGTTCGGCCTGGCCTTCGATCTCGAGTTTGCGTTTGACGTTCAGACGGTGCGTTTCCACGGTCCGCACGGAAAGCCCGTAGCGCTCGGCGATCTGTTTGCTCGACAGTCCCTCGGCCAGCGCGTCGAGAATCTCGCTCTCTCGCGGGGTCAAACGTTCCACCGGTGTTTGTAGCGCGCTCGCATGGATCATGCGGGCGGCGATACCGGCGCTGAAGAACGTCCTATTCTCGAGCACCGCCGAGATGGCATGGACGATTTCGGTCGCCGGAGAATCTTTGAGCACGTAGCCGCTCGCGCCCGCTCGCACGGCTTGCATCACATATTCGATGTTGTCGTGCATCGATAGCATCAACACGCGTACGGCCGGGAAGCGTTCGTGAAAGACGCCCGCGAGTGCGATGCCGTTCATGCCGGTCATCCCCACATCCATCAAAACGAGGTCGGGCGAGAGCTTCTCGGCAAGCGCCAGGGCTTGCTCGGCGTTGCCCGCTTCGCCCGTGACGACGAGGCCGGGAACCCCTTCCAGCCGCAAGCGCAAACCGTCCCGCACGAGCGGATGGTCGTCGACGAGGATGATGTTGGCGGAGCGGGCGGGCTGAGCGTTCATATCGGGCAATCGTGTTATGAGGTGTACGCGGGCTGCGGCGAAAGGGGAATCGGCAGCGGCACCGTCGCGGTGACCGTTGTCCGGCCCGGTTGCGATGCGATCGCGAGCGAGCCGCCAAGCGCATCGAGCCGCTCGCGCATGTTGCGCAAGCCGATGCCGCGGCGCGCGTCGGCTTGGGTCCGCTCGACGTCGAAGCCTTGCCCGTCGTCGACGATCGCAAGCGTCGCCGCGGTCGCGCTGGCGGCGAAGGTCAGCGTTGCATGCGATGCCTGCGCATGCCGCACGATGTTGGTCAACGCTTCCTGAGCGATTCGAAATAGGGCGGTGTTGACCGTTGCGGGCAACACGGTCTTGCGCGACGCGTCGTCGGTCTCGACTTGCATCTCGATGCCGGTTTCCTCGCCGAGTTCGCGCGTGAGCTGTTCCAGTGCCGCGGCCAAGCCGAGATCGTCGAGCATCGACGGGCGCAACGCATGCGAAATACGGCGCAATTCGCGCAGCGCGTGCGATAGCCGCGTCAACGCGGTACCCAGCGCAGCCTCGGCGCTCGGCACGCGCGGCTGCGTATCCCCCGCGCGTTCCAAGCGCGCGAGCGCCGATTCGAGCAACAGCTTCACCGACACCATCATCTGGCTGATGCCGTCGTGCAATTCCCGCGAAAGCCGAGCGCGTTCGTACTCCTGCGATTCGACCACTTGCTGCGCGAGGCGTTTGAGCTTGGCATCGGCGCTGCGGTGCTCGGATACGTTCAGGAATAGGGCGCATGCAGTGATGACGCCGAAGGCCGCCAAGGCGATCGCGCCGATCCAAGTCATCGTCCGCGCGATATTGGCCGATGCGCTGGCATCGATCCCGGCGAGCGTTTCCTTCACGCCGTCGAGATAAATGCCGGTACCGATCATCCAGCCCCAACGCGGCAGCGGTACGACGTAGCCGAGCTTTGCCTCCAGCTTGTTCGTCGATGGCCGATGCCAGACATAGCGCACATAGCCGCCGCCTTTTTTAGCTTCGGCAATGAGCTGCTGAATCGTGAGGGAGCCGTTAGGATCCCTAAGCAACCACCAATTGTGTCCGACGAGATCGGGCTCGCGCGGATGCATCAGCGAGTTGCCTTGCATGTCGTAGACGAAGAAGTAGCCGTCGGGACCGAAATCCATCCTTTGCAGAACCGCGAGCGCCGCTTGCCGATGGGCGGCTTCGTCGCGCGCATTGCCACCCGCGTCGTACAGCGGCGCGATGGCGCCTGTTGCGAGTTCGACGTAATGCTTCAGTTCCGCTTGCTTGCTCGATAGGTAGGCGCTTTCTACCGTTTTGCGCTGGGCGTCGGCGAGTGCTGCCGCCTGCAAGCGCACGCCCATGCCGATGCCCGCGATCGCCACGAGAAACGGGACGATCGCCAGCAGAAAGATCTTGGTCCTGATTTTCATCGCCGATAAATGAAAAGCGCAATGCCGAGCCGCATGCCGCCAAGCGCCGTCGTTACGGACTCCTACGTAGTCTTACGTAGCAGGGTTACGTAGTTGTTCGCTTGTGAGGGGATGGGCGAGGCTCAATACTACACGGCCATGAGCGGACGGCGTCTTCGGGTGCCCGACATTTCGCTCGGTGCCGGCCGCCCGGCCGTATTTTTCAGAACAATATTTAAGGAGACTCCATGAATCCGATGAATCGGCTCGGCCGGTTTTCGCTCTGGATCGTGCTTGCACTCGCGGGCGCTTATTCGTTCGGTACGATCGCCCTCGCTCACGGTGAACGTGTCAGTGCGTTGTGGATCGTCATCGCCGCAGTGTGCGTCTATCTGATCGCTTATCGCTTTTATAGCCGGTTCGTCGCCGATCGGGTGCTGCAACTCGACCCGACGCGCATGACGCCGGCCGTGCGGCACAACGATGGGCTCGATTACGTGCCGACGAATCGTTTCGTGCTGTTCGGCCACCACTTCGCCGCGATCGCCGGCGCGGGTCCGCTCGTCGGCCCGGTGCTGGCCGCGCAAATGGGCTATATGCCCGGCATGCTCTGGATTCTCGCGGGCGTCGTCTTCGCCGGTGCCGTGCAGGATTTCGTCGTGTTGTTCCTGTCCACGCGGCGCGACGGTCGTTCCCTTGGCGATCTCGTCAAAATGGAACTCGGGCCGGTGCCCGGCATGATCGCGCTGTTCGGCGCGTTCTTGATCATGGTCATCATCTTGGCCGTGCTCGCGCTGATCGTCGTGAAAGCGCTGACGAATTCGCCTTGGGGTACCTTCACCGTCGCGGCCACGATTCCGATCGCGCTGTTCATGGGCATCTACACGCGCTTCATCCGTCCGGGTCGTATCGGCGAGATATCGATCATCGGCTTCGTGCTGCTGATGGCATCGATCGCCTTGGGCCAATACGTGCACGACACGCCCGCATTGGCTGCGTGCTTCACGTTCAGCGGGGTTCAACTGACGTGGATCTTGATCGGCTATGGGTTCGTCGCGTCCGTGCTCCCGGTTTGGCTGCTGCTCGCGCCGCGCGATTATTTGTCGACGTTCTTGAAGGTCGGCACGATCGTCGGTCTCGCACTCGGCATTCTCATCGTCGCGCCCGAACTCAAGATGCCCGCACTGACGAAGTTCGTCGACGGATCGGGCCCGGTATGGTCGGGCAACCTGTTCCCGTTCTTGTTCATTACGATCGCCTGCGGTTCGGTATCGGGGTTCCATGCGCTGATTGCGTCGGGCACGACGCCGAAGTTGCTCGCCAATGAAGCCGACGCACGTTTCATCGGCTACGGCGCGATGCTCATGGAGTCGTTCGTCGCGATCATGGCGCTCGTTGCCGCATCGGTCATCGAGCCGGGCATCTACTTCGCGATGAATGCACCGGCCGCGCTGCTGGGCACGACGCCCGACGCCGTGGCGCATACGATCTCGCAATGGGGCTTCGTGCTGACGCCCGATATGCTGACCGAAACGGCGCGGGCCGTCGGCGAAAGCACGATCGTGGGCCGCGCGGGCGGCGCACCGACGCTGGCCGTCGGCATGGCGCAGATTCTGCATCGCGTGATCGGCGGTCCGGCCATGATGGCGTTCTGGTATCACTTCGCAATTCTGTTCGAAGCGCTGTTCATCCTGACCGCCGTCGACGCCGGCACCCGCGCCGGACGCTTCATGCTGCAAGACTTGCTCGGTGCGTTTCATCCGGCGCTCAAGCGTACGGAATCGTTGGCCGCCAACCTCGTTGCAACGGCGCTGTGCGTTGCCGCTTGGGGTTACTTCCTCTATCAAGGCGTGGTCGATCCGCTCGGCGGCGTGAACACGTTGTGGCCGCTGTTCGGCGTGTCGAACCAGATGCTCGCCGCGATTGCACTCGTGCTGGCCACCGTCGTCCTATTCAAGATGAAGCGCGAGCGCTATGCATGGGTCACCATCGTCCCGACGTTGTGGTTGCTCGTTTGCACGTTGACGGCTGGCTGGCAGAAGATCTTCTCGGCCAATCCGAAGGTCGGCTTTCTCGCGCACGCGGCCAAGCTCGGCGAGGCCGCCGATGCGGGCAAGGTATTGGCGCCCGCAAAATCGCTCGCGCAAATGCATCGCGTCATGTTCAACGATTACGTCGACGCAGTATTGACGGGGCTGTTCGTGGCGGTCGTGGTGAGTATGGTCGTCTATGGCATCGCGGCGATCGTGCGAGCACGCGCCGCCGCGAAGCCGAGTTCGTCGGAGACGCCGTTCGAGGCGGTACCGGCGGCGAGCGCGGGCGCAGTCGCGCGCTGAAGCGGAGCGGCCGAATGTTTTCGAATCTGACCGAATGGCGCAGCGCGGGCCGCTATCTTGGGCAAGCGCTGAGACTGATGGTCGGCTTGCCCGATTACGATGCCTATGTCGCGCATATGCACGAGACGCATCCGGGCGAGCCTCCCATGACCTATGAAGCGTTTTTCAGGGAAAGACAAAACGCGCGCTACGGCTCGGGCGCAGGTAAGTGCTGTTGAGCGGTTGAGTCGTTATACGGCTCGTATGCCGAAGCATAAAGACAAAGCGGCGCGGCCCTTTAGGACCGCGCCGCTTTTAATTGGCGCTACGAAAAACGATTCGCGCTTTAGTGTGCGGCAGCCGTGCGCGAGGTCTTCGAATTAGCCGCGACCTTGATTTCCTCGAGCTTGATTTCGACGTGGCGCGAGAAGACGTATTCGGCCGGACGTTGCTTGTCGAGCGGGATGTCCTTGGCGAACGCGCCTTCGATCTTCGGGCCGCGCATGCTGACGCCGAGTGCCTTGAGCGGATGCGCAACGGTGTCCATCACGGCCGTCGCTTCGAAGCCGCTGTGGACCATGCAGTCGGCACACTTCTCGTAGTTGCCGGTGCCGTATTGGTCCCAATCGGTCTCTTCCATCAGCTCCTTGAAGGTCTTTGCGTAGCCTTCGCCGACGAGGTAGCACGGACGCTGCCAGCCGAACACGGTACGTGCCGGGTTGCCCCACGGCGTGCAGTGATACGTCTGGTTGCCCGCGAGGAAATCGAGGAACATCGCCGATTGGCTGAACGACCAGTTTTTGCCGCGATTGCCGCGCTTGAAAATCTCGCGGAACAGTTGCTTGGTCTTCTCGCGGTTCAGGAAGTGCTGCTGGTCGGGGGCGCGCTCATAGGCATAGCCGGGGGAGACGGTGATGCCGTCCACGCCCATCGGGCCGAGCGTATCGAAGAACGCCGCGACGCGTTCGGGCTTGGCGTCGTTGAACAGCGTGCAGTTGATGTTGACGCGGAAGCCACGGCGCTTCGCTTCGCGAATCGCGGCCACGGCCTTCTCGTAGACGCCTTCTTGCGACACCGAGTGATCGTGCATCGCTTGGTCGCCGTCGAGGTGGACCGACCAGACGAAGTACGGGCTCGGCTCGTAATCGTCCATCTTCTTTTCCATCAGCAGCGCGTTCGTGCAGAGATAGACGAACTTCTTGCGCGCGATGATGCCCTTCACGATCGTGGGCATTTCCTTGTGCAGCAGCGGTTCGCCGCCCGCGATAGACACGACCGGCGCGCCGCACTCGTCCACGGCGCCGAGGCATTCCTCGACCGACAACCGCTGGTTGAGGATGGGATCCGGATAATCGATCTTGCCGCAACCGTTGCAGGCGAGGTTGCAGCGAAATAGCGGCTCGAGCATCAGCGCGAGCGGATAGCGTTTGTTACCGCTGAAATGCTGGCGCGCAATATAGGCACCAACGCGAACTTTTTGCAAAAGCGGGATCGACACAGCAACCTCCTTAAACTTGGCGCGCGGCGACGGGCTCGATGAGCTTCGCCGGCAGCTTGAATTCGACTTTCTCTTCGCGGCCGTCCATCGTCGAGACCTCGACGGGACTCAGCGCGCGCAGCGCATCAATGACGTGTTCGACCATTTCCTCGGGGGCCGACGCGCCGGCCGTGATGCCGACCGCATTCACGCCGGCGAACCATTCGGGCTTGATTTCCGAGCCGTCCGCCACGAGGTAGCTCGGCACGCCCGTTTCCGCGCCGATTTCGCGCAGGCGGTTCGAGTTCGAGCTGTTCGTCGCGCCAACCACCAGCAACACGTCCACTTGTGCGCTCAATTCCCGCACCGCGGCCTGCCGGTTTTGCGTCGCATAGCAAATGTCGCGCGTATCCGGCCCGACGATATTGCTGAAGCGGCGCATCAGCGCTTCGATGATGCCGCGCGTATCGTCGACCGACAGCGTCGTTTGCGTGACATACGCGAGCGGCGTATCCAAGGGTAAGTCGAGCGTGGCCACTTCGGCCTCGCTCTGAACGAGCAGTACCTTCCCCGGGATCTGACCGATCGTGCCTTCCACCTCCGGGTGCCCGGCATGACCGATCAAAATCAACGTGCGGCCCGCCGCGACATACTGGCGGCCCTGCACATGCACTTTCGTCACGAGCGGACACGTGGCGTCGAGCACATCGAGTCCGCGCGCCTGCGCGTCGTGTTCGACGCTTTGCGCCACCCCGTGAGCGCTAAAAATGGCAACTGCGCCATGCGGAACCTCATGAAGTTCCTCGACGAAACGCGCGCCCTTGCTGCGCAGGTTTTCGACGACGTGCCGGTTATGCACGATTTCGTGGCGCACGTACACGGGCGCACCGTGCCGTTGCAATGCGCGATCGACAATTTCGATCGCGCGAACGACGCCCGCACAAAAGCCGCGGGGTTGAGCAAGGATGACTCGCATGTTATGGCGAACTCCGACCGAATCGGGGTATCGAACCGCCGGCGATAAGCGGCGTGATCGCCCAGACTCCAACTATTATTAGAAAGCGGGCGTGATAGCCGGCAAACCAACCCAAACGCGCATTCTAACGCTATCGGGCCACGAGCGCTCCCAAGCACGTAGTCGGGCGTTGCAAGAATGCCAGCGTCTTTGCGCAATGCGCCCGGCGCCAAGATGCGCGGCATGCCGCTACACTAATGGACTTCGCGGGATTGGTTACGTTTTTATTACGATCAATCTTTCAAATTCATTTCATTGTCGGCCGGCAGGATGCCTTTCGCTCATCATTCGTACCGTTTTCCGGGTTGCGCGGCGCCGAACGCCGCCGCCGCTCCGTATCCGCCTTCGTACTCGCGCTGTTGCATCGCCGCCACGATTGGGGAGGGTGCATGACCGCCGTGCTTTTTGGCTTGTCGTTGCTCTCGCTCCTCATTTGGTGCGTTTTGCTGTTCGCCCGTGGCGGTTTTTGGCGGACGCGCTGCGCACCGTCGGTCCCTAAGGATCGAACGGATGCCGTCGATGCTTGGCCGGCCGTGGTCGCCGTCGTACCGGCTCGCAACGAGGCGGACGTGATCGGCCCGGCCGTCACGTCGTTGCTCGAGCAAGACTACGCAGGATCGTTTCACGTCATCGTCGTCGACGATCACAGTACCGACGGCACCGCCGATTGCACGCGCGCGGCGGCGGCGGCGATCGGTCGTTCCGAGCGGTTGACCGTGATTTCGGCCGAACCGCTGCCCGCCGGCTGGTCCGGCAAGGTTTGGGCGCAGTCGCAGGGCGTCGCTGCGGTCGCCTCGCGCGAGTTGCCCGCCGACTACCTGCTGCTGACCGATGCCGACATCGGTCATCCGGCCGACGCCATCACGCAGCTCGTTGCCCGCGCAACGGACGAGCGTCGCGATCTCGTCTCGCTGATGGTGCGCTTGCGATGCGATTCCATCTGGGAAAAGGCGCTGATTCCGGCGTTCGTTTTCTTCTTTGCGAAGCTGTACCCGTTCGCTTGGGTCAACGATCCGAGCAACAAGACGGCGGCCGCGGCCGGCGGCTGCATGCTCGTCAAGCGCAGCGCGCTCGAGGAGGCGGGCGGCATGGAGTCGATTCGCGCTGCACTGATCGACGATTGCTCGTTGGCGGCGCGTATCAAACATCGCGGCCAGGGCGGCCATTCGATTCGGCTCGACGTCGCCGCACGCAGCCGTTCGCTGCGGCCTTACGACGGTCCCGGCGAGATCTGGAACATGATCGCCCGCACTGCCTTTACGCAGTTGCACTATTCGCCTTGGCTTCTGATCGGCACGTTGATCGGTATGACGGTGATTTACCTGGCGCCGCCGGTCGTCGCGCTCGTGCTCGGCCCGCTGGGCTGGCCGGCTTGGCTCGCGTGGGGCGCGATGTGCTGCGCGTATGCGCCGATGCTGCGCTATTACGGCCGCTCGCCGCTATGGGCGCCGGCGTTGCCGCTCGTCGCGCTGTTTTACGTCGGCGCGACGTTTGCGTCGGCGGTGCGATACTGGCGCGGCAAGGGCGGCCAATGGAAGGCGCGCGTGCAAGCGCCCGCGCAGGGCGGCTGAGCCCGGCGCGCTAGCGCTGGCTCAACATCATGTAAAGCTGAACCGCGGCATCGGGCGAAAACGTAAACGGCACCCAGCCGTGGCCCGTATGCCGTGCGATCAGCAATCGATCGCCGTTCGCTTGTTTTTGCATCCCGATGACAGGGTTTTTCGTGGAGGCAAAGCGCCAGCCGGCCGGCAACTCCATCGGCGGCTCGGGCGTCATCGAGGCGCGCGCGTTGGCAAGCTCCTCGATCAATTGACCGATTTGTTCAGGGTGCAGCGTTACGCTTTGCGAGCCGATGCTCAGCGTGACTTCGTTGTGCGACGGACGCGCGACGCGCAGCGTGGGTTTCGCTTCGTTTGCTTCGGCCGCGCTTTGGGCGGCCGTGCTCGCCGCGCGGGCGGCTTCTTGCGCCTCGGCGCGCTCGGTTTGGGCGCGCTCGACGGCAGCCTGCGCCAGCCGGACGAGTTCGCTGAGCCGATCGACTTGCGCGTCGATCGCACCGATCTGTTCTTCCAGGTTCATGCCCGACAATCTCTACCAAAGAGACGCGATTCTACCGGCTGAGCGCCGCCCGCATCCGCGCGCGGCGCCCGCGAGTTGTAACAAAATGCACGCACCGCCTATCAACGCTTCAAGTAACCGGCCTCGCCGAACCATTGCAGCGCATCGCGCAAGCCCTCGATATAGGGCCTCGCGCGATAGCCGATTTCGCGTTCGGCTTTCGCCGACGTGAAATACATCTTGTTCTTCGACATTTTGAGCCCGTCGACGGTGACGAACGGTTCGCGCTTCGTCAGCTTGGCGACGCACTCGGCCCCCACCGCCAGCGGATAGAGCGGCCAGCGCGGCAAGCTGATCGTGGGAGGCTTACGGCCCGTTTCGTGTGCGATGTCCGCGAGCATGCGCTGCAAGGGCAGATTCTCGCCGCCTAGGATGTAGCGCTCGCCGATCTGCCCGCGCTCGAGCGCGAGCAAGTGGCCTTGCGCGACATCGTCGACGTGGACGAGATTGAGGCCCGTATCGACGAATGCCGGGATTTTGCCGAGCGCGGCTTCGACGATGATGCGGCCCGTGGGCGTGGGGCGCACGTCGCGCGGCCCGATCGGTGTCGATGGGTTGACGATCACGGCAGGCAGCCCGTCATGCTCGATCATCCGTTCGACCGCGCGTTCGGCCAGCACCTTGCTGCGCTTATAGACGCCGATCGCCTGCTGCGCCGTCAAGGGCACGGTTTCGTCGGCGACACGGCCCTCGCTCGTGACTTTGAGCGTTGCCACGCTGCTCGTATAGACGATGCGTTCGACGCCTTCGGCGAGTGCGGCGCGCATCGTCGCCTCCGTGCCTTCCAAGTTGGCGCGCTCGATCGACGAAGGATCCGGCGCCCACAGGCGATAATCGGCCGCCACGTGAAAGAGATATCGCACGCCGCGTAGGGCGGCGCGCATCGACGGTTCGTCGCGCATATCGCCGACGACGATTTCGGCGTCGAGCGATTCGACGTTTTTACGCGGACTAGTGGCGCGTACGAGCACGCGCACGCGCATGCCGCGCGCGAGCGCCGCGCGGGCGACGGCGGAGCCGACGAAGCCCGATGCGCCCGTGACGAGCACGAGATCGCCTGATGATTCGGTCATGGTGTAACGCGGATGCGTTCGTTACGTAGATGCGGCGAGATTGTACTTGCTTGTCGCCGGTGATCAGCCGTACACGGTCGCGCCTTCGTTGAAATCCTTGATGAATGCATGCGCGTCGGCGGCGGGCATGGGGCGGGCGAAGCGGTAGCCTTGCACGACGCTACAGCCGTGCCGGCGCAAGAACGCGAGTTGCGTTTCGGTCTCGACGCCTTCGGCGACCACCTTGAAGCCGAGCGCCCGGCCCAGCGAAAGGATCGCGCGTGTGATCACTTCGTCTTCGCGATGACGGCCGATGCCCGAGACGAACGACATGTCGAGCTTCAGGCGTTCCGCCCGGAAATTGCGGATGTAGGACAAACTCGAATAGCCGGTGCCGAAATCGTCGATCGCCAGATCGATGTCCATGGCGCGCAGCGCGCGCAATACGTCCAGCGCGCCGAGCGTCATCAAGGCGCCTTCCGTGATCTCGATCTCGAGCAAGCGCGGCGACAGTCGAGCGCGGGTCAAAGCGCGCTGCACGACCCGCAAGATATCGCCGCGCGCGAATTGCCGCGGCGAGAGATTGACCGACATGCGCAGTCCAGGCAGGGTCTCCTGCCACACGTGCGCTTGGAAGCAGGCCTGCTGCATGACCCATTCGCCGATGGGCACGATGAGGCCGTTCTCTTCGGCGATGGGGATGAACGTCCCCGGACTGACAGGGCCGAGTTCTTTGTCTGTCCACCGCAGCAGCGCCTCGACGCCGGTGACGCGATTCGTCTGCAAGTCGACTTGCGGTTGATAGTCGAGACGGAATTCGCCGTTCGCCAGCGCGGCCCGCATACGCCGCGATAGGGCGAGGCGTTCGTCGGCACCTCGGCCTAAATCGGGCGTGAAGCGTTGTAGCGCATTGCGCCCGTTCGATTTGGCGCGGTACATGGCGAGGTCCGCGCGGCGCAGGAGCGTTTCGGGATCGGTGCCGTCGGTCGGGAAGCAGGCCACGCCGATACTGGTTTCGACGTAGAACTCGGTGTCGTCGATCCAGACGGGGCGCGCAAACGCTTGCGAGACGCGCGCGAGCACTTCGGTAAGCCGATCGTCGTGCGCGCCCTCGCAAAGGACGATGACGAACTCGTCGCCGCCGTAGCGCGCAACCGTATCGACGCTACTGACGCACGAGGCCAGTCTTGCGCCGATTTCTTGCAGCAAGCGGTCGCCGGTGCCGTGGCCGAGGCTATCGTTGACGTCCTTGAAGTGATCGATGTCCATGAAGACGACCGCCACGCGCGTGCCGTCGCGCTGCGCATCTTCAATGGCCTGGACGAGGCGCTCGCCCAAGCGATAGCGGTTCGGCAAGGCCGTCAGCGAATCGAAATTGACTTGCTGCGCGAGCAGATCGCGCGACTGCACGAGTTCGGTCACATCGTTCACGACGCTGATATGGTGCGTCACTTTGCCGAGTTCGTCGCGTACGGGAGCGATGTAGATCTGGTTCCAAACGACAGTGCCGTCGCGCCGATAACTACGAACGAGCGTGGTCACCTCGGTTTCTTCGGCGAGCGCGCGGCGGATCGTTTCGATACCCTCTCCGTTGCGATCGTCGCCGTGAAGAATGCGGAAATCCAAGCCTTTGACGTCCTCGACCGAATAGCCCGTGATGCGTTCGAACGCCGGGTTCGTGTATTCGATCAAATCGCCGGCTTCGGTGACGCGCGTGATCAGCACCGCGTTGACGCTCGCATCGAGCGCGCGGCTGCGCAAGCGCAGCGCGAGGTCCACGCTCTTTCGATCCGTGATGTCTTCGTAGGTAGCGAGCAAGCCCATCACCTCGCCGTGCGTGTTGCGCAGCGGCACCTTCGTTTTGCGCAACCATCGCCACACGCCGCTCGCAGCGGGCGAGAACTCTTCGTAGTTGGTCAGCGGGCGTCCGCTCTGTATCACTTCGCGGTCGCGCATGCGTGCGCCCACCGCCGCCGCGCGCCACGGCAAGTCGTAGTCGGTGAGCCCGATGATTTGCGAAGCGTCGCCAAGGCCTACATCTTGCGCGAAAGCACGATTGCAGCCGAGATAACGCGATTCTGTGTCCTTCCAGAAGATGCGCTGCGGCACGCTGTCGATGACGGCCTCGAGCATTCGCTTCGATTGCTTGAGCGCCTCCTTCGCGCTCTCTTTCTCGGTGACGTCGATGGCGACGACGAAGCAGGCGCGCCGGTTCGCATAACTCAGAAAGTGATAGGACGGTTCGACGAACAAGCGCGAGCCGTCTTTGCGCACATGCGTGCGCATATACGACGAGCCGCTACTCGAACCGCCCGTATTGCCCATGGAGTCCGCGAGTTTGACGAAGCGCGCGATGAACTCGGCGCTTTCCTCGGGCGGCCTCAGCGCGGCGATCGACATGCCCTCCAATTCGTCGCGTTCGTATCCGTATTGCCGCACCGCCGCACCGTTGATCGCGGCGATGGTGAGGGTTTCGATGTCGTAGATGAGCATCGGCAGCGGATGTTCGTCGAAGTATTCGCGAAAGCGTGCTTCGCCTTCCTCCGCAGAAATGCGCGCGCGAGCGCGTTCGAGCCCGATGCGGTGGTTGGTGAGGAACCCATAGACGAGAAAGACGAATGCGGCCGCGGCGGCGGCGGCGAAGGCGATGCGCTCGGATGCGTAACGGCGCGCCAGGTCGCTCGCGCGCACGCCCGATGAAAGGGCCTGTGCGGCGTCGAGACTGTGCAAGCCGACGGCGACGCGATGACGGCTGTCTTCGACGGACAACAGAGTATCGCGCGACAACAAAACGTACGAGCCCTCGGGCTGCTCGCCGAGCGCGGTTTGTGCGATGCTGCGCTGCCATTCATGCGTGGCTTCACGCAGCGCGTCGATATCGTGCGTGCGTGCCGACGACTCGCCGAACGCTTGTCTTAACGCATCGAGTGTCTGTTCGGCGCGTGCGACGCGCGCAACGGGCCAAGGCACCGCGTGCGAGTCGGGATCCGCGACGAGATGCAGGAAGTCCGCGTCTGCCTCGGCATAGAGCCCCTCGAGTTGCTCGACGTCGTCACGAATGTGTAACGCCCGGGTCAGTTGGGCGTCGTCGAGCTCGCGGGCCGCGAAGATCTGGCTGGCCCCGAACGCAACGATGCCGACCGCGATCGCGCAAACCGCGAGGGTCAGGATGGTGGTGCTGTGCTCGTCCAGCCAGTTCTTCAGGAGGCGGTTACGAGCGATTCGTGCCGCTCGATTCTGTAGCGCCACTGTTAGGTCCCCTCTCGCCAATTGAGCCGTCGCGCATACGCAATCAGGATATTTAACGACAGGAGAATCGATTTTCTTTAGCGCGAGGTGCCGGAAGCCGGCAAAAACGATTTCAAACAGGCGACTACAATGCGGTGATTGAAAGCGATGGCAGCGGAGAATGACAATGGAAGGCCCGGATTTGGACAAAAAAGTGGAGACATATTACGTTCGCGTGCGCGGCGTCGTGCAGGGCGTCGGTTTCCGGCATGCGACGCTGCGGCAAGCGCATGCGCTGGGGATTACCGGGTGGGTGGCCAACGTCGCGGACGGCTCCGTCGAGGCGATGTTGCAGGGCCCGGCGAATCAAATCGACCGTATGTTGGAATGGATGCGGCGTGGGCCGCCGTCCGCGCGTGTTACCGATTGTGTCAGCGAGGAGCGGCACGTCGAGAAACGCTTCGTGCGGTTCGAACAACATTGAGCGCCGCTAGCGAAAACGGCTTTTGCAGAGGCGGTGTCCAAGAAATCGGGCAACGCACAAGGACGGCCAAAAATAATATCGCGCGGCGCACACGATGAATCAAAAGCAAATGGGGCGTGGCATCGCGCTTTCCGTCGGCGCGACGACGTTGTTCGCGCTGTTGTCCGTGTATACCCGAATCTTGCGTCCGCTCGACGGGTTGGACATTTTTGCCTGGCGTATCGTCTGGACCGTGCCGGGGGCGCTGCTGCTCGTTTGGATTCGAGGCCGGCGCCGCGAACTGAAAGCATTGGCGTGGGCTTCGCTACGCGAACCGCTAAGAGGGCTCATGCTGCTGCTTGCGAGTGCGTTGCTCGGCGTGCAGCTTTGGCTTTTCATGTGGGCGCCGGTGCACGGCCGGCTGCTCGAAGTCTCGCTCGGGTATTTTCTGCTGCCGCTCTCAATGGTGCTCGTCGGGCGGGTCTACTACCGCGAGCAACTCGTTCCGCTGCAATGGCTGGCTGTAGGATTCGCCGCGCTCGGCGTTGCGCACGAGCTTTGGGTGACGCATGCGTTCTCATGGCCGACGCTTATCGTCGCGCTGGGCTATCCACCTTACTTCGTCTTGCGCCGTAAGCTCGGCGGCGATTCTTTGGCGACGTTCGGGCTTGAAATGCTCTTGATGCTGCCCGTTGCCGTAACCGTGATCGCGCTGAGCCCCGGTGCGCAGGCGGCGCTGCGGCACCCGCTGCTTTGGGCTTTGTACCTGCCGGGCCTCGGCGCGCTGAGCACCGCCGCGCTCGCGAGCTATTTGGCCTCGAGCCGTCTCTTACCGATGGCGCTGTTCGGCATTCTCGGCTACGTCGAACCGGTGCTGCTCGTGCTGTTCTCCGTCACCATACTCGGCGAAACGCTTTCGGTGGGCCAGATCGGTACTTACGCACCGATCTGGGTAGCCGTGGCGATAACGGCCTTGCATAGCGTGCTGCTTTTGCGCGAGCAGCGGCGAGACTCGATGGATCGACGCGACGATTAGAACTTATACGTCGCGCCGATTTGAGCGAATCGGCCGTAATACATGTATAGCGATTGATCGTAGCCCGTCGACTGGATCCCCGTCACGTTCTGCCAAAACGGATCGAATGGAGGCGCGCGATCGAAGATGTTGTCGACGCCGGCATAGAGCGTCCAGTGTTTGAAGCCCGTATAGGTCATGAAAAAGTTGAAGACGCTATACGATGCGACGCCCTCGGGTTGCCCAGGGAATGTGCCGGGCGGCAAGACAGTCGGCGAGATCTTGTAGGGACCGGTATAGACCCACGAGAGCGAGGCATCCCACTTGTGATAGTTCCATGAAAGCTGGGTGTTGCCCTTCCAACGCGGGAAGCTCGCGCCGAACGGTTGCAGCATGGCGCCGTCGTTGCCTGCGAAGTCTTGGGTACCGAGGCCCGTGACCGGCATCTTGAAGTGATGGACCCAGGCCCAATCGCCCGAGAGCGTAAACGTCCCGATCGAAGTCGGCAGCGACTGGCGGAATGTGCTTTCGAAGCCGTCCGTATCGAGGAACCCGAGATTCTGATACGGCAGATTCACATACGAAATGGCGCCGTTCGGGGCGCGTACGACTTGCGACGGATCGTCGCCGTTGACGATGTTCTGAATGTTCGCTGTGCCGATGATGTTATCGATGTGAATCTTGTACCAATCCAAACCGATATCGGTGTATCGCGTCGGCGAGAGTTGGAAGCCGATGTTGTAGTTCTTCGTGCGCTCGGGTTGTAGATGCGTGTTGCCGGACTGAACTTCCTCATACAGCGTCGGCACGCCGGCGAGCGGGCTGATCGGATTGTTGTCGGTGGCCGACTGCACGCCGAACGTTTTAGACGACGTATTTTCGATCAGCGTCGGTGCGCGGAACCCGCGGTTGTACGACGCATACATCGTGAGTGCCTTGATCGGTTGATAGCGCAAAGCGAATCGAGGCGAGAACGCGCCGCCGAAGTCGCTGTAGTGGTCATAGCGGCCCGACTGGCTGAACGTCAAATTCCTGATGATCGGAATGTCGATCTGATAGTACGCGGCCGCGACGTTGCGCGAGCCGTCGACCGACTGAATGACCGCTGGTTCGCCTATTCCGCTTGCGTATGCCGACGCTTCGCCGATGTACTCGCTCTCATGCAGGAATTGCGCGCCGAGACCGAAGCCGATGTCGCCGGTCGGCAAGTGGAACAGGTTCGGCGTAGACGCAGTGAGGTCCACTGAATCCAGCTTGGAGATGGCCTGGTTGTCGGCCGACATGAACAGCCCGTTCAGGCCATTCGGCGTGGCCGACGGGTTTGCGAAATTGAACCCGCCGACATTGATGATGTTTTCGAGTGCCGGCACGTTCAGCACGTTGGTATAAGTATTGTCGACCGTGCTTTGCGAGTGGCTATAGGCCGCCGACCAATTCCAGTCACCGGCTTTCGGAAGCGTGAACGTGCCTTTCACGCCTGTCGCGAACCGCCAAAAATTGGATGTCGTTTCGGTCGCTGCGGCGGCCGGAAACGCGTAGACGAGAGCCGTCGGCGCGCCGAACGGATTGTATGGATTGCTTGCCGGCACCACGTTCGATATCGGATTGACACCGCCGGTTGCCGGATTGTAGGAACTCGTGTTGTCTCCGAAGCTTGCATAGCCGTTGTTCTGGTCCGTCTTGTTACGGCTTTCCCAGATGTCGGCGAACGCTTGCATGCTGTCTGAAATCTTGAAGTCGGCGTGAACCTTGACGCTTAATCGCTCGGTCCATGGCGCAATCGACACGCCTTCCGCGGTGTTGAGCGAGCAAATCGTGCCCGCGCTCGTGAACGTTCCCGCATTGCCGCTTGTAGGTTTGAGCGTGCTGCCGAACGGGCAGGGGTTGAGCGCCTGGAAAGCGCCGCCCGTTTCCCAATACAACGGCGATTGCTCCGACAAGCCGCCTGGTTTGCCGGTGAAATCTTCGTTCTTGGTGGTGTCGCGGTCTGCCAGCGTAAAGCCGTTTGCTTTGTAGTAGCTAGCGGCGGCGGTGACATTGAAGCGGTCGGCGTTCAGATCGCCGAAGCCGCCCAATACGCTGAACTTCGTTGTGCCCTGACCGCTTTGCGTCGCGCCGCCGTAGCTGGCGTCGAGTTCGAGGCCGCGATAGTTGCGCTTCGTGATGATGTTGACTACGCCGGCGATAGCATCCGAACCGTACTGCGAGACGGCGCCGGTTTTTACGATTTCGATTCGATCGATGATGTTCAGCGGCAGCGTGTTCAGATCGAAAAACGTATCCGTGCCGTTCGACGCGAATCCATAGGGCGCGACGCGTTGCCCGTCCACCATGACAAGCGTGTATTTCTCACTGAGGCCGCGCAGCGCGATGCCCGCGCCGCCGGAGGCGAAGCCGTTGGATTGCCCCTCGCTCCAACTGCTGGCGGAGTTCGCCGAGGCACCCCGCAAGAAATCGGCGACGTTCGTGTAGCCGCTTTTCTCGATATCGGCAGCCTTGAAGGTTTGGACTTGATTGAAGCCGACCTTGTCGGCACTTCGGATCAGCGAGCCGGTCACCTCGAAGCGCTCGAGCTTCTGTACTTTGGCGTTCACGCCAGCGCCGGACGTACCGGCCGGAGGCGGGGTCTTCTCATCGTCCTTTGCTTGCGTAGCCGCCGCCGCGCTGTTTGGAGGCGCGGCGCTCTGGGTCTGGGCAAAGGTCGCGGATGTGCCTAAAGCTGCTGTCAGGGCCATTTCGGCCCACACTATCTTGCGGATGGCCGATCCCAAAGCCGTCGGTTTCATATGTGCGCTTCCCTCGTCAGTAACGCTGGATTGTTTTGCGGCAAGAACTCGCTCGCTCTCTCATTCGCGGTGTCCCTGCGGCGCTCCTTTTTGGTTACGTCTTCCTTGCAATGAATGACTTCTGTGCAACTCGCTACTTAGGACTACTAACGGAATAGCCTTGTCTCTTGCCGACGGGAAAGACAGGTCGGATACGGTCGCGCAAACTCAGCCACGACCAGGTGGAGAGACGCTTCACTTCGCTCCGACCTAGACGGACCGGACTGGTTAGGATCTTTAAAGGTAATGCGAAGAACAAAAACGAAGAACGGCAACCGCCAACAAGAGTGAGTTGGCGTTTCAATCCAAACCGCTACTATTTTTATCTATTGCGATATTGAACTACCGGGAGTACGGCACTACGAGTGTGCATTGAGACGTTGAACGAAGTACTCTAATTTTTTGCGCCCATGGCTTGCTCGGTATTTCGATTCTTCTTTAGTGTCGGGAACACTATCAGGACAGAATGCGGCCGTCAAAAATTGTTTGATCCGAACCAAGTGCCATGGATGGAATGAGGCCGAGCGAACTGCCGGCACGCCGGTACCGACGTGCCGCCGTCTGCATGGTCGCTTAAGACCGTTCTGCGGTAGGAGTTGAGCCCGGTTTGGCGTTTGCGGACGCGTAGATAAGATCAGACCGGCTGATGCCGGCTTTCTTGGTTTTGGCGTAGCGCGCTGGCCTTGTGATCGACGGTATCGCGCAGCGCGCTGCGCCAGCCGAAGCCGAAGAAGATTTCCGCGAGTACGAACAGGGGGCCGATGACGAGCCCAATCAAATCGTCGGCAAATGCGGGCTTGCGATGCTCGTAGGCGACGTGGCCTACGAATTGAAAAACCCAGCCGACGATGAATAGCGCGACGCCGCAGCCCGCCCAAATCGCCGTCGGTGCGTAAGCGAGCCACGCGCCGACACTGAGACAGGCGGCCGAGAAAACCGCCATGACTAAGCCGAGCACCACATCGAGCACGATGTAATAGACGGTCGCGCACCCGAAGAGCACGAGCCCCGGAGAAACGGCGATCGGTAGCGATCCGACATGCCATTGCGGCCGGCTCAGCAAGATCGCCAATGCAAGCACAATCATCGGGATGCCGATGAAATGGGTGGCGATGTTGCGTCGATCCCGGTGATAGGACGCGTATTGTGCAAGTTGGTCGGTCAGGGTTTTCATCGAAGCTCGTCCATGAGATGTGCCGCTACGAATCCTCGAACCATCGCACGGGAGAGCCCATTCTTCAAGCGATTGAATGTGCCATTCGCATAAAAGCGGAAATGCCCTTTGCGCAGCGAGCCATGCATCGGTAGACGACCGACTTCGTCGCCCTCTGTATCCGCCCTTGCCTGTCAAAGTGCCTATACGAACGGATTGTCCACGCTGCCTTCGGGCGGCGGCGGCGTTTGATCGGCGCGCTCGGGTAGATTCGGGTGGCGCTGTAATTGTGCGACGATGCTGTCGACGGCGGCTTTCAGTGCAAGCGCTGCGGCCAACCCGCCTTTATCCTTCGGAATTTCAAGCGTGCCGGACACCGTGACGCAGGTCGTTCCGTTGGCAACGGTCAGTGCGTCGCCCGCAATGTTGAGCACCTCGTCGTCGTTAGCATATGCGTTGAATTCAGACACCTTTCAGTCCTCCGATCCGTTGATCTTTCATTGCTTCGGGAATACCGGGAAAGCGGATGCCGCTTAGGGCTTCGAGCTCGTGCACGGTCTTCAGTTCGTATTGATCGGTCGCGGTGTTATCGACGACGATGGCGAACGCTTTGCCGGCTCCGGGTACGTAGACCAGCTTAAACAGCTGAGTAGGGACGAAAACGCGCGACGCGCCGATCGTGCGAAGCGTTTGTCCCGCGAAGAGCGGGCCCGTCACTACGTATGCCTCGCCATACCGATTCGCGATCTTGCGCACGGACGATTCGATGCGCGCCCATAAGTGCTCGTTGTTGTCGCGATCTTGCGGCACCACGTTCGCCAGCGTAAACGATTGGGCCATTGCTTCGCCGTTCCAGCGGTCGCCCGCCGGACTCATATGCCCGCGGTCGTAGCCGCTGCGTTTGTAGTCGGCGAGCGTCGCCCCTTCGCTCGACGGCAAAGCGGATTCTTCGAAAAACTTATTCGTGCGCGTTTGCTTCTTCGCTTCGCTCAGATGCGCGCGCGTGAGGTACTCGGCCGACCACAGTGGCCCGTGCGTCAACCCGGAATGGAGTACTGCGAAGTCCGAGTAACAGAGTAGACGCGTCTTGGGCGCCAGCTTGGCGTTGGCGAGAACCGGAAACTGAGCATTCGGGACGAATTCGGAACAGGCGGGGGCCGCTAGCGCCTGAGCACTGACAGCAAGCAGCAAAACGGCGAACAACTTTTTCATCGGAGCAACGATCGACTTCGTGAAGGGGCGTCGAGTATATCCGTCGTAGCGCGCGATCCAGCGGGACCGGGCAGCGCCGCTGCGCTCGCCATGTGCGCACGACGCAATGTTGCAATGCACAATGGTGAGATGCCACCGGTCCTGCCCCTTAAGGTCTCTTAATAGTCTCAATGAAGGCATTTAGAAATACGTATGAAAGCGAAATGCAATAATTAAGGTTAACAAAGTTAGATTGATTCCTCTAAAGAAGAATGCTCCGGTTGCGGAATTCATCCTGTTATCGTCATTGGGCGCACCTCGGCGGATGGATGAATCTGGGTTGCGCCGTATCGGTGCAGGTTGCAACGCGGTTGCAATGCGAACGAATTCGAAGCGATTGTCAAAGCGGCATTCCTATTTGAATCACTATATGCCTTAAGCATTCTCGGCCTTTCGATTAATTGCATTAAAGGTTGCACCACGGGTAATCCCGCATCGACGCGGATACGGCCAATCGCGGTAGCGTATGCGCCGCATGCCGTCGTCGGCACCGTATCGGTGCATTGGGCCACCAATCGGCTTCGGGTTTACCTTGGGTAAATGTAATTTGCTTCTATCAAACAATTTTTGACGACCGGTTTGTGTCCTGATATGGTTCCGCACACTGAAGATAAGACAGGTGCTGCCCTTGTGCTTGGCAGCAAAATTAGAGCGCTTCGTAAGAGGCTCCAACGCACACTCGATGAAACGGCAACAGCGGCGGGTATATCCAAGCCGTTCCTTTCACAAGTTGAGCGAGGGCTGGCCACGCCGTCCATTACGTCGTTGGCGGGAATTGCGAGGGCGCTAGGGGTAACGGTGCAGTACTTCGTCGACACGCCGACGGAAGGAAAATCGGTTAGGCGCGCGGACGAATTGCAGTTCTTTAGCTTTGCCGATTCGGCGAACCTTTTCGCGCGGCTCACGAATGTGTCGGGCGATAGGCAACTCGATGCCATTCTCGTCAGGTTGCCCGCGGGTCAGCCGCCGTCGGAAGTGACGACGCATGCAGGAGAGGAGTTTTTGTATGTGCTGCGCGGTGAGATATCGCTGAGCCTCGAAGGTACGACCTTCGTATTGCACGCTGGTGACAGCGCGCACTATGAGTCGACGGTTCCGCATGCGTGGGCCAATACGGCCGGCGACGAAACCGTGCTTGTTTGGGTCGGAACGCCAAAGTTGTTTTGATTAGCCGCTGTTGATCTTTTTTCGGGTGCCGGTCCTCGCATAACAGTTAGGAATCCTAACTGCTGAGCGTTGCTGAGGCTGGACCGGTAACCGAGTGAATCTCGCCGCCTCGCTGCGGCCGAGATCGCGCGCTTGCACGCCCATGATCGGTTCGCAAGCGGCATGCGAAAGCTAGAAGTTAGGACTACTAACGGAAGACACCGGGCCAGTGCGAGACGGGTGCGTGCGTGATTGTGAATTTGAGGCGCAGTGCGGGAACGGGGCAGTCAACAGGGGGCGGTGCTGGTATGCCGCGAGCGAGAAGGCGAGCCAGGTCTTCGAGCAAAACAAACTGGCGTTAACGACGAGAGAAGGGGAAAAATGAAACAAACGGCTTTGGGATCGGCCATACGAAAGATTTTTTGGGCCGAATTGGCGCTGACCGCAGCGCTTGGCACGCCGGCGTTCGCGCAATCGCAGCCGGCAGCGGATACGGCGAAGACGCCCGCCGCGCAGCCCGCGCAAACAACCGCGGCAGATTCGACGGACGCAACCGGCGGCACCGGCAAGGTCGCAAAACTGAAAAAGTTCGAGGTGACGGGTTCGTTGATCCGTAGCGCGGACAAGCAAAGCCAAATCGAAGTTCAGACGATCACGGCGAAGGACATCGAGCAAAGCGGCTACACGACCGTTGCCGATTACCTGCGCGGCACCGCGGTGAACTCGGGTAGCAGCTGGTCGCAATCGACCGCGTCGAGTTCCGCACCGGGCGGCGCGGGCATCGCGATGCGCGGTCTGAGCGAAAAGTACACGCTGGTGTTGGTCGACGGTCAGCGCGTAGCGAACTACGCGCAAGCGGTGAACTTCACCGACACCTTCTTCGACATCAATTCGATCCCGCTGAACATGATCGATCGGATCGAAATCGTGAAGACGGGTGCAGTGTCCGTCTACGGTTCGGACGCGATCGCGGGTGTCGTCAACATCATTACCAAGAAGAACTTCCGCGGGCTGGAAATCGACGGCCAACTCGGTAAGGCGCAACACCCGGGTGACGGCCAGGGCAGCTTCAGCGTCTTGGGTGGCTTCGGCGACCTGAATTCCGATCGTTTCAACGTCACCGCCGCGGCAAGCTACTACCGCGACAGCGGCTCGACGCTTGCCGATCGCGACATGACGAAGGGTCAGAACTTCACCGATTACTCCGGCGGCAATGCAGCTCCGTTGGGGCCGAATCAGCAATCGTATTGGCAGACGGGCCCGAAGACGACCCAAGCTTTCTCGCCTTGCCCCCCGGGTAGCGTCGGGAATCCGGGAGATCCGACGTGTACGTATAACGTCGCGCATGGAACGTCTCTAATCCCGTCCACGACGCGCTTGAATGCCAAGGTGCGCGCAACGTTCAAGCTGAACGACACCACGGAAGCTTATGCAGGCTTCTGGGTGAGCCGTGACGAGACGTTGCAGATGAACGGCCCGATCGCGCTCTCGAGCACCTCGAACTTCTTCAATCCGGCGACGGGCTCCGTTGCACCGGTCCCGCGCACGGTAGGCGTCGCAAACCCGTACAACCCGTTCGGCGTTCCGACGCTGATCAACCTGACGTTCCCGAACAACATCGGTGCGACCGATGCGGTGTCGACGTTCTGGATGGCATCGACCGGCATCAAGGGTTCGTTCGATACCGCGAAGCTCGGTAGCTGGGATTGGTCGCTCGACTACGGCCACTCGCAAAGCACGGTGGACACCACGATCACGAACCGCCTGAACGTGGCCGGTCTCGAGAACATGTTGGCCAACGGGACGTATAACTTCTCGAACCCGGGTGCTACGCCGAACGGCCTGAATGGCGTCTTCAGCGACGACAATACGCAAGCGATCAACAAGGTCGACAACATCCAGGCGAAGGCCTCGACGCAGAACCTGTTCACGTTGCCCACGGGCGGCGTCGGCTTCGGTATCGGCACGGAGTTCCGCCACGAGTCGATGACGATCAACCCGCAGACGCTCGCATCGCAAGGCATCATTGCGCCGGCGAACATCCAAACGGTGGCGTCGTCGCGCAATATCGCGGCCGCGTTCTATCAGTTCGACATTCCCATTCTGCATAACCTGAAGTTCACGACGGCCGGCCGGTACGACCACTACAGCGACTTCGGCGGTGCGTTCTCGCCTAGCTTTGCGTTGCGCTTCCAGCCGATTCGCATGCTGACGGCATACGCGTCGTACAGCCGCGGTTTCCGCGCGCCGACGCCGGTTGAAAACGCGCAGTCGGTTTATCTGGGCCACCAAAATCTGGTCGACCCGAACGATCCGAGCGGCAAGCCGACGAAGCACTTCACGACCGAGCAGACGACGGGTAACCCGAATCTGCAACCTGAGCACACGAAGAACTACAACATCGGCTTCGAGCTCTCGCCGGATCCGCTGACGGACTTCGGTGCAGCGTTCTATAAAGTGCATATCGACGGTGTGATTGGCACGGCGGATCCGCAGGCAGTGCTCAATGGCAACGATCCGTCGACGGTCGTGCGTAACCCCGACGGCACGGTTCGCTACATCGTGCAGCCGTTCGTCAACTTGGGGTCGCTCGATACCGACGGTTTCGACATGAACTTCCGCAAGGGCGTGCGTACGCCGTACGGCCAGTTCACGTTGTCGGGCGACTGGGCGTACGTATGGCACTTTAAGCTCCGCAGCCCGGGTGCCGCGCCGCAAGACTTCGCTGGCAACAATCTTGCATTGAATCAACCGTTCGGCGCTAGTAACCCGCGCTGGAAGGGCAACACGAGCCTGACGTGGGATTACCGCAAGATGACCACGACGCTGACGTGGCGCTACACGGGTCCGTACACGAACGCGATCGCGGCCAACAACGGCGACGGCGGCACGGGGTCGGTTGCGTCGTATAGCCAATTCGACTTGATGGCCACCTATCGCGGCTTCAAGCACTGGACGATCTACGGCGGTATCACGAACCTGTTCGACAAGAAGCCGCCGTTCGACGTGGAATGGCAGGCGACGCCTGATATCACGGGCTACGACCAGTCGCTGTACACGGATCTGGGCCGCTTCTTCCAGGTCGGTGCGACGTATCGGTTCTAAAAAAGAGATCTCGAGCTAGCCAGTCGGTCCGCCGCCTTCTCGCGAAGCGCAACGCTTCGATCGAAAGAGGGCGACGCGCGAAGCGCGAAGGCGGTGGACCTGTTTTTAAGCTGTCGCAAGAAGTCCCTTGTGATCGGCCTCATCTCCGCGGTTCGTTGCACGACGAGCGCCGCAATCACGGAACAAGGCGATTCACGCCGGGAGGATCGAAGGTGGGTATGAAAGTGGAAGGACAATCGCCCGGTGCAGCATCCGGGATGGCATGGTCAGGTCGCCCACGCGAGTTCGGGCGCAAGCAGCAAAATCCCGTTCGCCGGTTCGGCGGGATCGCAGTCGTTATCGTCTTGCACATCGTGCTCGTATACGCACTGCTCAACGGCCTCGCAACGAAGGTCGTGCACGTCATCCAGCATCCGATCGAAACGAAGATCATCGAGCCGGTGAAGCCGCCTCCGCCGCCGCCGTTGCCGCCCGTGCAACTGCCGCCGCCGAAGTTCGCGCCGCCGCCGCCGCCGTTCGTGCCGCCGCCCGAGGTGCCGGTACAAGCGCCGCCTCAAGCAACCATTGCGCATCAAGCGACGCCCGTGCAATCCGCACCCGTCCTGGCACCGGCTCCGCCAGCGCCGCCCAAACCCGCTGTGCACACGGAAGTGAACGTCGCGTGCCCGAATTCGGATCAAGTGCGTGGATCGATTGCTTATCCGCAGGAAGCGCAGGAAAACGGCGACACGGGCGAAGTGCTCATCGAGTTCACGGTCGACCCGCAGGGCCATATCACGAACGAACGCGTGGCGAAGTCGTCGGATCACGACAGCCTCGATAACGCGGCGTTCAAAGCGGTCAAGCGATTCAACTGCATCGCACAAGGTCAAGCCGTTCGCGTGCAAGTGCCGTTTTCGTTCAACCTCAACTAAATTGAGTGTTGAGCATCGACGGACATAAGCAAACGAACGACACAAGTACAACAGGTTTCACAAGTTCAACGATTGGACTGAACTGGAGCAGATTATGAAAAAGCGTTCCCTCGCCGCCCTGGCTACCACCACGCTGATCGCCCTGGCCGCAACCAGCACCGCCCTGCCGCAATTCGCCTATGCGCAAGCAAGCGATGCGGCCGCCACGACGGCTACGGCCGCCGCGAGCGCGACCGCCGCGCCGCAAGCCGCAGCGCCCGCTGCCGATCAACCGGCGCCGCCGCCGGCACCGGCCGCTACCGAAACCGTCAACAACCCGTACGGCCTCGGCGCACTCTGGAAGAACGGCGACTTCGTCGCGCGTTTCGTGCTGATCTTGCTCGTGATCATGTCGATGGGCAGCTGGTACATCATGATCACGAAGTTCTTCGAGCAATTCCGTGCCAACCGCCGCGCCAAGGCGGCCGACGAGCAACTGTGGACCGCGCCTTCGCTGGCCGACGGCGCCAAGCAGCTCGACGAATCGTCGCCGTTCCGCTTCATCGCCGAAACGGCGATCGAGGCCGGCGAGCACCATGACGAAGCGCTGCTCGAAGCGGTCGATCGCAATACCTGGATCGACGTCTCGGTCGAACGCGCTATCACGAACGTCTCGAACCGCCTGCAAGACGGCCTCGCCTTCCTGGCGACGGTCGGCTCGACGGCGCCGTTCGTCGGTCTGTTCGGTACGGTGTGGGGCATCTATCACGCCCTGACGGCGATCGGTATCGCCGGCCAAGCATCGATCGACAAGGTGGCCGGCCCCGTGGGCGAAGCGCTGATCATGACGGCAATCGGTCTGGCGGTGGCAGTGCCGGCGGTGCTCGGCTACAACTTCCTGGTTCGCCGTAACAAGTCGGTGATGGAGCGTGTGCGTGCCTTCGGTGCCCAGCTCCATACGGTGCTGCTCGCAGGCGGCAAGCGTCCGGCGCGCACGGCGAACCGTGCCGCATCGCTCGTTCAGTAATCTCCGTTCCCGTTAAGCGAGGTCCACCATGGCCATGAGCGTTGGGGGCGAGGACGAAGACGAAGTCATCGCCGCCATTAACACCACGCCGCTCGTCGACGTGATGCTCGTGCTGTTGATCATCTTCTTGATCACCATCCCGGTCGTCACGCATACGGTGCCGTTGCAGTTGCCGAAGGAAACGGTGCATCCGCTGCAAACGACGCCGAAGAGCATCGAAATCGCGGTCAACAAGGACGGCGATTTCTTCTGGAACGAAGCGCACGTCGATGGTCCGACGCTGCTCACGAAGCTCAAGACGGTGTCGGCGATGTCGCCGCAACCTGAGATCCACGTGCGTGGCGATCAGAACACGCGCTATGAGTTCATCGGGCGCGTGATCACGGATTGCGAACGCGCCGGCATCGCCAAGGTGTCATTTATCACGGAACCGCCCGCGCGCGGCGGCTAGCTTTGCATCGGATCGGAGTAGGCGCTTACGTGCCTATTCCGGTCGACAGGGGAACGAATTATGGGAATGAATGTACCCTCGGGTGGCGGCAGCGGCGAACCGGAAGTGATGGTCGACATCAACACGACGCCGCTGATCGACGTGATGCTCGTGCTGTTGATCATGCTGATCATCACGATTCCGATTCAAATGCACGCCGTGAAGATGAACTTGCCGGTCGGCAATCCGCCGCCGCAAGCGGTGCAGCCGACGGTCGTGCAAATCGACATCGACTTCGACGGCACCATGACCTGGAACGGCACGCCGATTCCGGATCGAGCGACGCTCGAATCGAAGCTCGCGCAGGTCGCGGCCGAGCCCGTGCAAGACGAGATTCACGTTCGGCCGAACAAGCTCGTGCCCTATAAGGACGTGGCGGAGGTCATGGCCGCCGCGCAACGCGTGGGCGCGACGAAGATCGGCTTGATCGGCAACGAGCAGTACATGCAATAAGGAAGTGGCAATGCGAACGATCCATCGACGGTTCAAGCACGCCGCGCTCGCCGCGGCCGGCTGCGCGTTCTTCATGCTGGCGGCGGCCCCGGCTGCGACTTTCGCGGCCGATACGCTGCGCCCCGAAGTGGGTAAGCCTTTGAACGACGCGCAAACGCTCTACCACGCGCATAAGTTCAAGGACGCGCTCGGCAAGATCGCGCAAGCCGCAGCCGTGCCTAACAAGACCCCGTACGAAACGTACATGGTCGAGGAAATGCGCGGCGCCGCGGCGATGGCGGCCGGCGACACCGGTACGGCCGCACAAGCGTACGAGGGCTTGCTTGCGGGCGGACAGTTGAAAGGCGCCGAGGAACAGAGCGTCACCGCGACGCTGGCCGGCGTGTATTTTCAGCAGCACAACTATGCACGTGCGATCTCCGTTGCACAGCGTTATCTGAAAGCGGGCGGCAACGATCCGCAGATGCGTACGCTGCTCGTGCAGTCGTACTACCTCTCGAACGATTGCGGCAGCGTGGTCAAGCTGCTTAAGCCGTCGGTCGAAGGCGACGTGCGCGCGGGCCGTACGCCCGACGAATCGCAGCTCCAGTTGCTCGGCACCTGCGCACAGCGCGTGAAGGACGACGCCTCGTACCGCGGCGCGCTTGAAAAGCTCGTGGCGTATCACCCGAAGCAATCGTATTGGGACGACCTGTTCACGGCGATTCGCAACAAGCCCGGTTATTCGTCGAGTCTGGATATCGACACGTATCGCCTGCGTCGTGCTACCGGTTCGCTGACTACCGTCGACGACTATATGGAGATGACGCAGCTTGCGCTCGTGGCCGGTACGCCGGCTGAGGCCAAGCAGGTCATCGACCAAGGGTTCTCCTCGGGCGTGCTCGGTCACGACGCGCAAGCCGAACGCGAGAAGCGCTTGCAAGCGCTCGCGGCCAAACGCGTGCAAGCGGGCGTGGACAAGGCGAATCCGCCGGCTCCCGTGGATCAGGGCTTCAATCTTGTCTACGCGGGCAAGACGCAAGAAGGCATTTCGATGATGGAAGCCGCCATTGCGAAGGGTGGGCTCGATCACGCCGATCAAGCGCAATTGCATCTGGGTATCGCTTATTACGTGGCCGGACAAAAAGCGCGTGCGGTTCAAGCATTGCGCGCTGTAAAGGGCACCGACGGGTCGAGCGACTTGGCTCGACTCTGGTTGCTGGTAGCGTCGAAGTGAGGCGGCGCTAGGGGTGCGGCCGCCGCGTGGCGCTGATCGCCCGCGGCGGCTCGCGTTTGCCGCCCTACCGCTCCGATGAATGGCGTGCCGGCTCGTTTCGGCGCGCGTCCACCCGTACTGGGAAGATGAGACCTTCAATGTTTCGCCTGGCGTTCGCGACGGCGTTCGGGCTGGCGTTCGCCCTGAGCGCACAGGCCCAGCCCGCAATCGCCCAATTCGGCAATTTAAAATATCCGCCGAATTTCACGCATTTCGATTATGCGGATCCCGATCAACCGAATACGGGAACGCTCAAATTCCAGAATTACGATCAGTCGCAAAGCTACGATTCGCTCAATCCTTTCGTTGTGCGCGGCCAACCGGCACCCGACGTCAGGAATTTGATGTTCGATACGTTGATGCAGCGCAGCTGGGATGAATTGGCCTCCGAATATCCGCTGATCGCGGACGACGTGGAGGTGGCGCCCGACGCCATGTCGGCGACGTTCCATATCAATCCGAAGGCGCGTTTCTCGAACGGCGATCCGATCACGGCGGCGGACGTCAAATACTCGTTCGATACGCTCAAAAGCCAGCAGGCTTCGCCGACAGTCTCTTCGCAATTCTCCGAACTGAAGCGGGCGACCGTGATCGATCGCTTGACCGTGCGCTTCGACTTCGTCGACAACTCGCGCGCCGCGCCTTTGATCGCGGGCGATTTGCCGGTGTTCTCGCCGAAGTGGGGCGTGCAGCCGAACGGTAAGCGCCTGCCGTTCGATCAGATCGCCGTCGATCCGCCGATCGCGAGCGGCGCTTATCTCGTCGAGCAACGCAAGAACAGCAAAGAGATCGTGTATCGGCGCAATCCGAACTATTGGGCAGCGAATTTGCCCTCGCGCCGGGGCATGTTCCATTTCGACCGGATCGTCTTCAAGCTGTATCTCGATCAGTACACGAAGCTCGAAGCGTTCAAGGCAGGCAACGACGACGTCGATCGCGAATATAGCTCGACGCAGTGGGCGCGCAAGTACGTCGGCAAGAACTTCGATAACGGGCTGCTCAAAAAGGAGACGGTCCCCTACGGCCCGGCGCAGATGCAAAGCTTCATGATCAACACGCGCAAGCCGGAATTCCAGGATCGGCGCGTACGCCATGCGCTGGCTCTCGCGTTCGACTACGACTGGATGAACCGGATGATGTTCTACGGCATCTACACGCGCCTGAACAGCTACTGGGATGCGAGTCCCTTCGGCGCGACCGGCATGCCGAGCGAGAAAGAACTGAAGCTGCTCGAGCCGTTCCGTGCGCAATTGCCGCCCGAAGTGTTCGGGCCGATGGTGAAGCAACCAGGTACGAATCCACCGGGTTCCTTGCGTGCCAATTTGGTCAAAGCGCGTGAGTTGCTGGGTGAAGCAGGGTGGCATTACCGCGACGGCGCGTTGCGCAACGCGGCCGGCGACCCGATGAAGATCGAAATCATGGACGACGAGCCGGGCATGGACCGCTTGATCATTCCTTATACGCAGGCCCTGCAAACGCTCGGTATCGATGCGCATATTCGCGAGATCGACAGCGCGCTCTATCAAAAGCGGCTCGATAACTTCCAGTTCGACATGACGACGTACATCTATGCGCCGGTGACAATCCCAGGCATCGAACTCGAGCGCCGCTTCACGAGTAAGGCGGCATCGGAAGTGGCCTCGGAGAATTACCCGGGCATTCGGTCGAAAGCAGTCGACGCGCTCGTGCACGCGGCGGTCTCCGCGACGAATCTCGACGATCTCGAGGCGGCCACCCACGCGCTCGACCGGGTCTTGATCAACGAGTACTACGAGGTCCCGATGTACTACGAGCGCAACGCCCGCATTGCCCATAAGACGACGATCGGGCATCCGCGCATAGCCCCGGATACGTTCCAATCAGAGGATTTGGTCATCGACTACTGGTTTTCGCAGCCGCACGGCGCATCAGCGGTCAAGACCTCGGCTTCGGCCGGGGCGCACTGAGACATCGAGGTACCAAGGAGTCCTATGTTTGCCTACATCCTCAGACGTCTGCTCTTGATGATTCCGACGCTGATCGGCGTCGTCACCGTGACGTTCGTCGTCACGCAGTTCGTCCCCGGCGGCCCGGTGGAGCAGATGATCACCCAACTGCGTCACGGTCAGTCCAATCACGGCGGTGACGGCGGCGGCGGCGGTGGCGGCGGTTATCACGCGAGCCAAGGCGTCGATCCGCAGCAAATCGAGCAGATCAAGAAGCAGTTCGGCTTCGACAAACCGCCGCTCACGCGCTACTTCTTGATGCTGAAGAATTACGCGACTTTCGATCTCGGCCAGTCGTACTTTCAGCACGAAACCGTATGGGGCGTGATCAAGGAAAAGCTGCCCGTTTCGATTTCGCTCGGGCTTTGGACGATCATTCTCACCTATGCGGTGTCGGTGCCGCTCGGGATAGCGAAGGCGGTGCGCAACGGTTCGCGGTTCGATACCGTCACGAGCGTGCTCGTGTTGATCGGCTATGCGATCCCGGGCTTCGTGCTCGGCGTGCTGCTGCTGATGCTGTTTGGCGGCGGGACGTTCTGGGACGTGTTCCCGATGCGTGGCCTCACGTCCGATAATTTCGACGACCTGACGACGATCGGCAAGGTGCTCGACTATCTTTGGCACATGGTGCTGCCCGTCACGGCATCGGTGGTCGGCAACTTCGCGATCGTCACGATCCTCACGAAGAACACGTTCCTCGAGGAAATCGGCCGGCAATACGTGCTGACGGCGCGTGCCAAAGGGGCACCCGAGCGCGACGTCCTGTGGAAGCACGTGCTGCGCAACGCGGCGATTCCGCTGCTCACGGGTTTGCCCGCCGCCTTCGTCGGTGCTTTCCTAAATGGCAACTTGCTGATCGAGACATTGTTCTCGCTCGACGGCATGGGCCAGCTCTCGTACGACTCGGTGATACGCCGCGACTACCCCGTAGTGCTCGGCTCGCTGTTCCTGTTCACCTTGATCGGCCTCGTAACCAAACTGATTGCTGACGTCTGCTATGTCCTCGTCGACCCCCGCATCCAATTCGACCGCATGGACCGCTAAGCCGGTCCTCGCGCCGGTAGCGTCGATTTCGCCATGGCGGCGCACGTGGCTGCGCTTCAAGAGCCAGCGACTCGGCTACTGGAGCCTCGTGATCTTCGTTTCGCTGTTCGCGATCAGTTTGGTCGGCGAACTGCTGTGCAACGACAAGCCGCTTGTCGTGCGCTACGATGGCCACTACTACTTCCCGATCGTGAAGACGTATCCGGAGACGCAGTTCGGCGGCGATTTCCCCGCGAAGACGAACTACCTCGATCCGTATATCCGCTCGCGTATTCAATCGAACGGCAACTTCGCGATCTATCCGCCCAATCACAACTATTACGACACGATCGACTACTTCGCCGTGCGGCCGTTTCCGGCGCCGCCGTCGTCGGCAAATTGGCTCGGGACCGACCAGTTCGGCCGCGACGTGCTCTCGCGTCTGCTCTACGGTTTCCGTGTCTCGGTGCTGATGGCGCTTGCGCTGACGATCTCGGGCGTGTTCTTCGGCGTGTTGACTGGGGCTTTGCAGGGCTTTTACGGCGGCCGGACCGATTTGATCGGCCAGCGGCTCATCGAGATCTGGAGCTCGATGCCCGATCTGTATTTGCTGATCATCTTCGCGTCGATCTTCGAGCCCACCTTGTGGCTGCTCTTCATCTTGCTGTCGATGTTCGGCTGGCTTGTGCTGTCCGATTACGTGCGGGCCGAATTCCTGCGTAACCGCTCGCTCGACTATGTGAAAGCCGCGCGCACGATGGGTCTGTCCAACTGGCAGATCATTTGGCGCCACGTGTTGCCCAATAGCTTGACGCCCGTCATCACGTTCCTGCCGTTTCGCATGAGCGCGGCAATCTTGTCGCTGACGAGTCTGGACTTTCTCGGTCTGGGCGTGCCGCCGCCGACGCCGAGCCTCGGCGAGCTGCTGCAAGAGGGCAAGAACAACTTGGACGCATGGTGGATTTCGGTGTCGGCGTTCGCGGCGCTCGTCGTGACGCTGCTTCTGCTGACATTCATGGGCGATGCGCTGCGTAATGCGCTCGATACCCGCAATCGCGGTTCGGCATTCGGAGGGGCGAAGTGATGAACGGCAGTCCTTTGCTCAGTATCGAAAATCTTTCGATCAGCTTCGGCACGAAAAAGTGCGTTCACGAACTGAATTTGGCGATCGCGCGCGGCGAGCGCGTGGCGCTCGTCGGCGAATCCGGCTCGGGTAAGAGCTTGACGGCGCTGTCGATCTTGCGTCTCTTGCAACACGCGACGGTTTCGGGGCGCGTCGTGTTCGAAGGCGAGGACCTGCTGACCAAAACGGAGCAGCAGATGCGCGGCATTCGCGGCGCCGATATTGCGATGGTGTTTCAAGAACCGATGACGGCGCTCAACCCGCTCTATACGGTCGGTAAGCAGATTTCCGAAAGCTTGCGGTTGCATGAGGGCCTGCGGCCGAACGCGGCGCGTGCGCGCGGCATCGAGATGCTGCGTCGCACCGGTATTCCCGAGCCCGAGCGGCGTATCGACAGCTTCCCGCACCAGCTCTCGGGCGGGCAACGCCAGCGCGCGATGATCGCGATGGCGTTGGCATGCCGGCCGCGTTTGCTGCTGGCCGACGAGCCCACCACGGCGCTCGACGTGACGGTGCGTCAGCAGATCGTCGATTTGCTCATCGATTTGCAGGAACAGGAAGCGGCCGATCGCGGTATGGCCGTGCTCTTGATCACGCACGATCTGAATCTCGTGCGCCGTTTCGCGCAGCGTGTGGCGGTCATGGAAAAGGGCGTGCTCGTGGAGACGAACACGACCGACGCGCTATTCGCGAATCCTCAGCATCCGTATACGAAGCGCTTGCTCAATAGCGAGCCCACGCGATGCGTCGATCCGGTGGCCGCCGAATCGAAGAACGTGCTCGAAATCAAGGGCCTTGCCGTCGACTATCGGACGAGCGCGAAGGGCCTCAAATCGTTGTTCGGCAGCGGGAAATTTCGAGCGTTGCAGGATGTCGACTTGACCTTGCGACGCGGCGAGACGGTGGGCATCGTCGGCGAGTCGGGCTCGGGCAAGTCGACGCTCGCCTCCACCGTGCTGGGTTTGCAGCGTGCGGCGGCCGGCGAGGTCAGCGTCGGCGGGCGGCCGCTCGCCAGCTATCGTTCGTCGAGTGCCGAGTGGTGTGCGCTGTGCGCTCGGATGCAGGTCGTCTTCCAAGATCCGTTCGGCTCGCTTTCGCCACGCATGACCGTCGAGCAGATCATCGGCGAGGGCCTGCGCGTGCACAAGCCGAAGATGAACGCGGACGAGCGCGGCGAGCGCGTGCGGGAACTGCTTGAGGAAGTGGGGCTGCCGGCCGATGCGGCATTACGCTATCCCCACGAATTCTCGGGGGGGCAGCGCCAGCGTATTGCTATCGCACGGGCGCTTGCCGTCGAGCCCGAACTTCTCGTGCTCGACGAACCGACGAGCGCGCTCGATGTCTCAGTACAGCAGCAAGTGCTCGCGCTGCTCACACGGCTGCAAAAGAAGTATGGGCTCAGCTATCTATTCATCACGCACGACCTCGCGGTCATGCGGGCGATGGCGCATCGCGTCGTTGTGATGAAGTCGGGGCGGATCGTCGAAGCGGGCGATACGCTCGACGTTTTGCGCGCCCCTACGCATCCCTATACCCAATCTCTGCTTGCGGCATCGATGCAGGTGCCCGAAGCGGACGCTAACGAGGCAATCGCATGATCGATGAACGCTGGTCGCGCTCGGCCGCCGCCTTGAAGAGCGATGCCGACTTCTGGTCGCTGCGTATCGCGGACGACCGTTCCGAAGACCACGTCGTCCGCAACGACGTGGTGCAGCCGTTCGCGACGGTCCGCGACCGCGGCGCGCTGCTGACGGCATGGTGCGGGGCGGGGGCAGGCTACGCCGCGAGCGCCGATCTGTCCGAGGCGGGATTACAAGCCGCGCTCGACCTTGCGAGTGCACGTGCGCGCGCGGCGGCGGCCGTGACGTTGATCGACCATCGCCATGCGCCGCGGCCCGCCGCGAGCGGCAGTTACGTGTCGCCGAATGCCGATACGGCTTTGCCGACGCGAGGCGAATGGCTCGACCGCCTCGCCGCCGAATGCGCGTCGGCGGCGTTCGATGCGCGCATCGTCGAGCGCACGGCGGCAATTCGAGTCAAGCATAGCGATCAGCTTTATCTGACGAGCGACGGCGTTCGCATCGAGCAGCGTTTCCGCTACCTGCTGCCGCAAATGACGGTGGTGGCGCATGCGAACGGCGATACGCAAGTTCGTAGGCTCGGCGGTTACGAGTCGTTGCTGGCGCAAGGCGGCATGGAGATCTTGGCGCGCTACGGCTACGACGGCTCGGGCGCGCGTTTGGCCGACGAGGCGTTGCAATTGGTCGCCGCACCGAATTGTCCGTCCGGCGTTCGCGACTTGCTGTTGATGCCGGATCAAATGATGTTGCAAATCCACGAGTCGATCGGCCATCCGCTCGAGCTCGACCGGATCTTGGGCGACGAACGCAATTTTGCCGGGTCGAGTTTTGTCACGCCCGATATGTTCGGCAGCTATCGCTATGGGTCGTCGTTGTTGAATGTGACGTTCGATCCGGCCGCGCGCGAAGAGGCCGCCGCATACGGCTTTGACGACGAAGGCGCCCCGGCGCGCAAGCACTATTTGATTCGCGACGGTGTGCTCGAGCGTCCGCTGGGCGGCACGCTTTCGCAGCAACGCGCTCAATTGCCGGGCGTCGCGAATTCGCGTGCATCGAATTGGAATCGGGCGCCGATCGATCGGATGGCCAATTTGAATATCGAGCCGGGGCAAAGCACGTTCGACGACCTGATCGCCGGTATCGAGCGGGGTATCCTCATGCGCACGAATACGTCGTGGTCGATCGACGATCGACGCAACAAATTCCAGTTCGGCTGCGAGTTCGGCCAATTGATCGAAAACGGCAAGCTCGCCGCAGTCGTCAAGCGGCCGAATTATCGCGGCGTTTCCGCGAATTTCTGGCGCAGCCTGAAAGCCGTCGGCAACGAGGCGACGCGTGAGGTGTACGGCACGCCGCTGTGCGGCAAGGGCGAGCCCGCGCAAATCATTCACGTCGGACATGCATCGCCGGCATGCGTGTTCGCCGACGTCGACGTATTCGGAGGCGCGTAATGGCCAACTTCGATTGGAAGCGCCATTTCGGCGCGCTTGCGGAAGGCATCGAACGGTTGCGCGAAGGCAGCGAGGTGACACTGCTTTCGCTGATCGCCGAGCATTCGGAGTTCATTCGATTCAACCAAGGTAAGGTGCGTCAGATCGGCACCGTGTCGCAAGGCAAGCTCACGCTGCGCTTGATCGATGGCGCGCGACAAGCCTATTCGACGATGACGATGGGCGGCCAGTTGGAGGCCGATCTCGACGACGCGGCGCAAGCGTTGGCGATGCTGCGCGCGAGTCTGCGCGATGCTCCCGAAGATCCTCACCTATTGTTCGGGCAGTCGCAGTGGTCGCAGTCTACGCAGCGCGCGGGGCGTCTGCCCGAACCGCAGGTGCTCGTTCGAACGGTCGCCGAATGCGCGCACGGACTCGATTTCGTCGGGTTCTACGCGGGAGGGACGATTGCCCGGGGTTTCGCCTCCTCGCTCGGCAGTCGCGGCTGGTATGAAGTCGATAGCTTCAATTTCAGTTGGTCGTTGTTCGATCGCAGCGGGCGGGCGATCAAAAGCGAATATGCCGGCGATGCGTGGGACGACGCCGTCTTCGCACACAAAGTGGAGCAAGCGGCATCGAGGCTGCCGATTCTGGCAACCACGCCCCGCGTTTTGACGCCTGGGCAGTATCGTACTTATTTCGCACCGGCGGCGATGGGCTCGCTCGTTCGATCGATGGCGTACGCAGGATTTTCGGCGCGTCTACAAGCGACGTCGCGCAGTGTTCTGTACAAGCTTCATACGGGCGAGGTGCAGTTCGATCCGCGTGTGACATTGACCGAAGACATCGGTTTGGCGATCACACCGGGCTTTAACAACGACGGCTACTTGCGCGAGAGCGTGTCGCTCGTGGCGAAGGGGCAGGGCGTCGATCGGTTGACCGATGCGCGCAGCGCCCGCGAATACGGCCTGACGCCGAACGGTGCAACGGGCGACGAAGCCCCGACGTCGCTCGCGATGGAAGGGGGCGATCTGCGTGCCGACGATGTGCTGGGCGCGCTCGATACCGGCCTCTACGTCGGCAATCTTTGGTACGTCAATTTCTCCGACCGCATGCATTGCCGGTTGACGGGCATGACGCGCTTTGCAACGTTCTGGGTGGAGAACGGGCGTATCGTCGCGCCCGTCGAAGCGATGCGCTTCGACGACAGTCTCTATCGTCTGCTTGGCGACCAACTTGAAAGGCTCGATGCGCAACCCGAGCTGTTGCTCAACGATTCCACCTGGGGCGAGCGTGCCACGGGCGGAATGAAATTGCCGGGGGCGCTCGCGAAATCGTTTCAATTGACGCTTTGATCGATCACTTAACTAACGCATGCATAGAACGAAAATAACAACAATCGAGAGTGAGACGGCACGATGCGCGGCGCTAACCGGCGCGCCGCGGGAGTAATCACGTGCCGTCATTTTTTATTGATCGCCCGGTTTTCGCCTGGATCGTCGCGCTGGCGATCATCCTCACGGGCATCCTCGCGCTGCCGATGCTGCCCGTGTCGCAGTATCCACGGCTCGCGCCCCCGCGCATCGTCATTTCCGCGCAGTACCCCGGCGCCTCGGCCGAGGAGGTGGACAGCAACGTCGCTAGCTTGATCGAGCAGAGCTTGGACGGCGCCGATGGCCTCCAATACTACGAGACGACGAGCGACGCGCTCGGCGAACTCGAGATCGACGTGACCTTCGCACCGGGCACGAATCCGGACTTGGCGATGGTCGACGTGCAAAACCGCATGAAGCAGATCGAGCCGCGTTTGCCGCAGCCGGTCGTGCAGCAGGGGATCAGCGTATTCAAGGCTGCGAATACGTTCTTGATGCTCGTCACGCTCGTGTCGACAGACGGCATGCGCGACTCGACCGCACTTAGCGACTATTTGAACCGGTTCTTACTGCGCGAGTTGAAGCGCACCCCGGGTGTGGGATCGGCGCAGCTTTGGGATGCCGATCGTGCCATGCGCATTTGGCTCGATCCGATGAAGCTGCGCGAATACGGCCTTTCTCCGGCCGAAGTGACCGCAGCCATTCAGGCGCAGAACGCTACCGTGACGGCGGGGGCGATCGGCGATGCGCCTGCGCTGAACGGACAAGCGATCACGGCCTCGGTCAGCGTGCGGGGGCAATTGCGCACGCCGGAAGAGTTCGCCGCCATTGTGCTGAAAGCACAGCCGGACGGTTCGGTCGTGCGCATCGGCGACGTAGCGCGCGTCGAGCTTGGGGCCGATAGCTATACGTTCTGGTCACGGTTGAACGGAAGAACGGCGGCCACCGTCGGGATCCAGCTTGGGCCGCTGGGCAATGCCCTCGAAACGTCGAACGCGATTCACAAGCGGGTGGCCGAGCTCTCGAAGACGCTGCCGCCCGGTATTGCGATCGAAATTCCGTACGACGGCGCGCATTTCGTGAAGATCGCGATCAGCGAGGTTTTGTTGACGCTCGTGGAAGCGATCGTGCTCGTGTTTTGCGTGATGTGGCTGTTCTTGCGCGATTTGCGTTACACGCTCGTGCCGACCGTTGTGATTCCTGTCGCGTTGATGGGCTCATTTGCGGCGATGCATGTCTTTGGGCTGTCGATCAACGTTTTCACGCTGTTCGGTCTCGTGCTCGCGATCGGCATTCTCGTCGACGATGCGATCGTCGTCGTGGAAAACATCGAACGGATCATGCGCGACGAGGGATTGCCTCCGCGTGAGGCCACCCGTAAAGCCATGGCGCAGATCGGCGGCGCCATCGTCGGCGTAACGGCCGTGCTGACCGCGGTGTTCGTGCCGATGGCGTTCTTCTCGGGCGGTGTGGGCGGCATCTACCGGCAATTTTCGATCGCGATGATCGCGGCCATTTTGGTGTCGGCGTTCATGGCGCTTTCGCTTGCGCCCGCGCTGTGCGCGAATTTGCTCAAAGCGCCCGGGCCCGGAGGGCACGAAGGATCGGGGATTTCCGGCAAATTCCTCGAAAAATTCGAGCGCGCGTCGGATGGCTATCGCGGTTTCATCGTTCGGATTCTGCGCGCGCCTAAGCGCTTGTTTGCCGTCCACCTCGCGTTGATCGGCGCCGGCGCCGTCATGTATCTATCGCTGCCTAGCGGCTTCTTGCCCACGGAGGACCAAGGCCAGTTGCAGGTCATGGTGCAATTGCCGCCCGGCGCCTCACAGCAGCGTACATACGCGGTGATCAAGCAGGTCGAGCAGATCTTGCAGCGGCAAAAATCGATTGCGAATGTCACGAGCGTTATTGGATGGAGCTTTTCCGGTAGCGGCCAAAACGTGGGCATGGCATTCGTCGATTTGAAGGATTGGTCGCATCGGGATGTCGGCGCATTGGCGTTGCGCGATACGTTGAACGAGTCGTTCGAAAAGATTCGCGAGGGAGACGTCATCGCGCAATTGCCGCCTTCGGTGCCTGGGATGGGCCATGCGGAAGGGTTCACGTTTCACTTGGAGAATCGCGGCGGCATGAGCCGCGCGGATTTCGACGCGGCGCGCGAACGTTTGCTCGAGCTTGCTAAAAGGAGCCCGATATTGGCGGACGTGCATTCCGAGACGTTGCCCGATGCGCCGCGCGTAGTGCTCGATATCGATCGCGCGAAAGCCTATGCGATGGATGTTTCGTTTGATGCGATTCAGGCCGCGCTCGGCAGCACCTTCGGTACGACGTACGTGAACGACTTCCCCGCTTCCGGGCGGATGCTGCGCGTGTTGGTGGGAGGCGCTACCTCCGCGCGCATGACCGATGCGGATCTGTTGAATCTATCGGTGCCTAACTCGCTCGGCAAGATGGTGCCGTTTTCGGCGTTCGCCTCGCTCAAATGGTCGCGCGGGCCGATCATGCTTTCGCGCTATAACGGCTATCCGTCGCTGGATGTGACCGGGCGTGCGGCCGACGGCTATAGCTCGGGTGCGGCGATGGCCGAGATGGAGCGGCTTTCCGGGCTGCTGCCGCCGGGGACGTCCTACGATTGGGCGGATGCGGCGCTCGCCGAAACGCAGGCGGCCGAGCAGACGCCGTTGCTGATCGGCCTCTCGCTGTTGGCGGTGTTCATGGCGCTCGCGGCGCTGTACGAAAGCTGGACGATCCCGATGTCGGTGCTGATCGTCGTGCCGCTCGGGATGATCGGCGCGGTGGCGGCGATGCTATTGCGCGGTTTGCCTAACGATATTTACTTCAAGATCGGGCTTGTCACCGTCATCGGTCTTGCGGGCAAGAATGCGATTCTGATCGTGCAGTTCGCGCGCGATGCGCAGGCTCGCGGTGTTGCTCTGTTCGATGCTGTGGTGCAGGCGTGTGCGATGCGCTTCAGGCCGATCGTCATGACGTCGGCGGCGTTCTTGCTCGGCGTGGTGCCGCTCGTGTTTTCGAGTGGGGGCGGTGCCGAGAGTCGTCATTCGATCGGCACGGGCGTATTCGGTGGGGTGATTGCGGCCACGGTGTTGGGGCTTGTTTTCACGCCGATAGCGTTCTACCTGGTCATGAGCGCTACGCGCAAACGGGGTGGATCGGGGGCCCAGCCGAAGGGCGGCAAGGAAGACACCGCCGGCGCGCGCGTGCCCGATCCGGAAACGGAGCCTTCATGAAAGGCGGCATGGGGCGTCACCGGAAGACCTATGAACGCGGCGCTTGGCTCGACGATGAGCGCCCGAGTTCGACCGTGCTCGGTCCGAAGATCCGATCGCTGCGGCAGCATTTGTCGTTGACGTTGGATGAGGTAGCAACGAGCGCGGGCATCTCCGCGCCGTTTCTATCTCAGGTGGAGCGTGGTCTTGCTCGGCCTTCGGTGATGACGTTGATGGCGATCGCGCGCGTACTCGGCGTGAAAATCCAGTACTTGCTCGATGCGCCGCGCGACGAGCGCTATGTGGCGCGCGGCGATCGTTTGACGTTTTTCGGATTCGCCGATGCGGACAATCGGTTCGCACGGTTGACGCAGGTAACCGAAGGCGGGCAGATGGAGGCGTTGCTCGTGCGCATTCCCGCGGGGCAAAAGCTCGACAAGATCACCGCACGGGCAGGGGAGCAGTTTTGGTACGTGCTGTCCGGTAACGTTACGCTGACGTTGGAAGGCAAAACTTATGAGTTTCGCGAGGGGGATTCGGCGCATTACGATTCGACCGATGCCCATCATTGGCATAACAGCGGCGAACGCGATGCGTTGTTGATGTGGGTGGGGACGCCGAGTTTGTTGTAGAAGTGCTGTTCGGTCTATTGGGCTCGCCGATAGCGGACCGGCAATAAGGGGGGCGTCTGCGCGACGATCATTCTGACGACGTGGTGAGCGACGACATAAACGGCGTCTATTCCATACTTCAGTGTAATAAGCGGGCCACCACCGATAGCTACCAGCACTGCGCCCAAAACGATGATGGCAATGTGCCGAACAATCTGAGCGCATACAATTTCATTGTCAGCCTCTTTTTTTTCCCACCATCTATCGCCCACCTTTTTAGAGGTAGCCATCCGTGGACACAACAGCAGAAATCGACGCACTAATGGCCAGTCATGACGACGCTCCGGATGCCGCCGCACAACGACTCGCCATCTTAATTAATGAGGCTATCAGTCCGGAGCAGTTGCCGCGCCTTGGTTGGCTCATTAATCACGTTTTAGGCGAAACGCTTGAAGATTGGCTAACGGCAGACGACTTGCAATCGCGGATGCTTGCTCGTCCTGTGGATTTACCACTTGCCGCACTGCGTAACGCGGCAGTTGCCGCATTCATGGCAGGCAAACCGATTAGTGCTCTCGTTTGGGAACGACGGATGAGTCTCGTCGGAGTGACCGCCGCTCAAGCCGCTCAAATCGTGCACGCAGGCATCATCAGTCATGCCGTCAAGCAGGGGGACGTCAATGACACAGCGGTAGCCCTGCTTGGCGTCGTCTCGGCGGTCGAAAATTGGAATCAACATAGCCCAGCCGATGCGCTGATTGCTTCAAGCCTCAACAACATCGTCTCGACTCTGATCGAGCAAGACGATGCCTCTATCGAAATAGAAAACGTTCGTGACGCGATTGAGCATGGTGCCGAGGTTTGCCGTACGCTCTGGCTCCGGGCTGGGAGTTGGCTTCAGCAGGAGCGTGCAGACTACCTTTGCGCACTGGCAAACGCCCGTCTTAGCCGGTATGCAAAAGCGCTCGAGGCTGCGCACCGCGGCCTGTCGATAATCGATGCACATGGGCCGGAAGACATCGATCGTGCATTTCTGCTTCTCGAGGCGGGACGGGCAAGGTTCGAGCTTGGCCAGGATGCCCTGGGGGCGGAGCACATTGCCGAAGCGACGCGGCTTTCCCGAACTTGGAACGACGCCTCGCTGGCCGAATGGTTCGACAAACGGGCCGCAACCTTGCCGCGGCCCTGTTGACGATTTCATGCGACGAGGCAACCCAAGGCCTCGCTACAACCACTGCGCTACTTCACCCGCACCCGCGCAATGGCACTTAGCAGCGCATCGAGCATGACCGGCTTCGTCAAATGCGCGTCGAACCCCGCCCGCGTCGCTTCTTCGACGTCGGACTGTCTGCCGAAGCCGCTCAACGCGATTGCTTTGACCTGACGCAATTCCGGACGCTTGCGCACCGCCTCGATGAACGCCAAGCCGCTCATGCCCGGCATCCCGAGATCCGAGAGAATCAACGTCGGCGGTTGCTTGCCGATGACATCGAGCGCTTCTTCCCCGCTCGTCGCCACCGCCACCGTAGCCCCTTCCATTTCGAGCAGCATCCGGAACGTCTCGACCGTGTCGTGATCGTCGTCCACCAGCAGCACGTGCTCGCCTCTGAGGAACGTCGTGGGCGAGGTGCCGCTGCCGTCGTGCGTCGGGGCGTCGACGATACGCGGCAGCTTGACGGTAAACGTCGCACCGTGACCGATGCCGTCGGAGTGTGCCTGCACCTCCCCGCCATGCACAGCAACAAGATCCTTGACGAGCGAAAGCCCGATACCCAGCCCACCGCGAAGAGCGGAAGCGCTGCTACGGCCTTGCTCGAACATATCGAAGATGTTCGGCAACGCCGCGCCGTCGATGCCGATACCGTTATCGGTCACGCTCAGCACCGCATGATGCTCGTCGAGCGATAGCAGTACGCCGATCTTGCCGTCGCCTTCGGTGAATTTCAGCGCATTGCTGATGAGGTTCCAGACGATCTGCTCGATACGGGTGAGATCCGCATTGATCGCGACGGCACCGTCGGGCACGGCCAGCCGGAAGTCGATGTCTTTGCGTTCGGCCTCGTCCTGCATCGTATGACTGATGCGCTGCACGATCTCTTTCAGGTCGACGGGCCGGCGCGTAATCGACAGTTTGCCCGTACGCATGCGCGACATATCGAGCAAGTCGTCGATGATTTGCGCTTGGCCGAGGACCGTGCGCCGTATCGTGTCCGCCGCGCGCGCGATCGTGGGGTTCGCCCGCGCCTCGCCGGAGCGTCCGATCAACTCGGTACTGGCGCTGATCAGGTTGAGCGGATGCTTCAGTTCGTGCGAGACGACGGCCAGGAATTCGTCGCGCCGCCTTTCGATTTCATCGACGCCGGTTTGGCCGACATTGCGCAACCGTTCCTCGGCGGCGCGGCGCGACGTGATATCGATGAACGACAGCACCGCGCCGTCGATCCGGTTTTCCGTCGTGCGGTAGGGCAAGATCCGCGCGAGATACCAGCGGCCGTCCGTGCTTTTCAGCTCGCGTTCGATCAGCCGGAGCGAGCCGAAGGCTTCCGCGGCGTCGTCGGCCAGCTTGTCGTATTCGAGCCGGTGCGTGATATCCAACAGCGAGCGCCCGATGTCGGTCGCAATGATGCTGAAAACATCGGCCGCTCGAGGCGTATAGCGCTTGATCGACAAATTGCGGTCGACGAAGATCGTGCCGATGTCGTTCGCCATCACGAGGTTTTGCAAGTCGTCGTTGATCTTGCTCGTCTCTTCCACCTTCGCCTTCAGTTCGGCGTTGACGGTCGTGAGTTCCTCGTTGATCGCTTGCAGCTCTTCCTTACTCGTTTCGAGCTCTTCGGTCGCGGAGCGCAATTCTTCGTTTATTGCCTGCAATTCCTCATTCGAAGCCTTCAACTCCTCCGTCGACGTTTCCGAATGTTCGATCGTGGCCTGCAACTGCTCGCGCGTGCGCTGTAGTTCGCGCTCGAGTTGAGCGATGATCGGATCGCGTTGATTCTCAGGCACCGCTTCGTCTACTTCTCCTACGCTGTCTTCCACCTCGTCGAACAAGATGAGGATGAAGTCCGCGTTGGAGTCGGCGTCGTGCACGGGGCGCGCCGTCATCTTGACGAAGTAGGAGCGGCCGTCGCGATCGAGCCGCACGCGGCGCGATTCCACACTGAGGTCGGCTTGCAGCGCTTGGTAGATCGCGGAGCGCAACTCGAGCCGCAACTCGCGCCGCACGACGGTCAAGATGTTGTGGGATGGCTCGCCGCCCACGTATTGGAGAAAGCGTCCGGCGCGATCCGACAGATGAACGATGTCGGATTCTCGATTCACGAGCACGCTAGGCGGCGCATGCTGTTCGACAACGCGCTGATGCAATTCGCCGAACGAGAATTTGCGCTTGCCAGTAGGTAGCAGATGCGTGATGGCCGGGCGAGTATTGAGGGCGCCCGACTGCGTGACCGGAAGCGGCGTATCGGCGCGAACGGTGATGCTCGCACGATAGACGCGCGCCTTTTTGTCGATGACGGAAAACAACCCGCCCGCACTGTCCGCCGTCTCGGAGCTGCCGAGGAATAGATGCGCGTGCGGGCGCAGCGCGAAATGGAACGTGCGCAGCGTATCGATTTGCGCTTCGCGGTCGAGATAGATAAGGAGATTGCGACAGCAAACGAGATCGAGCCGCGAGAATGGCGGATCGCTCAATACGTTGTGCAACGCGAATAGCACGCGTTCGCGCAATTCCTTCTTGACGCGGTAGTGCTCGCCGTCTTTCGTAAAGAATTGGCGAAGACGATTGGCGTCGACGTCGGCCGCGATCGAGGCGGGATAAAGGCCTTCTCGGGCCGTGGTGATCGCGCGCTCGCTGATGTCGGTGGCGAAGACTTGGAACGGCACTTGATCGCGCGTGCCCGCCGATGCTTCTTGTAACAGCATCGCGACTGTGTAGGCTTCCTCCCCCGTCGCGCAGCCCACGACCCAGACGCGCACGGGTTCTTCCTGACGGCGATTCTCGAAGATGGCCGGTACGACTTGCTCTTTGAGGACGTCGTAGGCGTCTTTGTCGCGGAAGAAATTCGTCACGCTGATCAGCATGTCTTGCAGCAGCGTCGCGGTTTCCTCGGGATGCGACTGCAAATAGTCGCGATATTGCTGAAGCTCCGACAGGCCGTTCACCTGCAAACGCCGCTCGATCCGGCGTAGAACCGTCGCGCGCTTGTAGTGGCGGAAATCGTGTCCGGTCCGATTGCGCAGGATCATCATGATCTCGCGCAGCGTCCGTTCGATGTTGCTCATCCCCGCGCCGGGCTCGCCGACTTCCGCCTCTTCCTCTTCCCTGCCCACGGGTACGCGCGCCAGACGAATCTTCTTGGCGTTGGCCCATAGCTCAAGCATGCGCTGCGGCATTTCGCCGGCGTCGAGTTGGAAGTCGATCGCGTTGACTACGCTGGGGGGCCACGGGGTGCCATCCGTTTTGCCGGGGCTCTTGCTTTGCGCAAACGTGACGCCGCCGAATTCCTTCAGGCGCGTGAAACCGAACGCGCTGTCGGTGCTTACGCTCGCGAAAACGACACCGACGGCGCGCTCGCCGTAGTCCGTGGCCAGGGAATCGAAGAAAACGTCGATGGGATAACGCCGCTCCTCGGCGCCTCGCGCAGTGCCGATCTGCAATTCGTGCTCGACGATCTTGCAGACCAGCGGCGGTTCCACCACATAGATATGGTTCGGCTCCATGTGCATCGCCTGCCGCACCGGAACCACCGGCATGACGGTGGCGGGCTGAAGCGCGGTGACCAACGACTGCGCGGGCTCGGTCAGCGCGCGCAGCACGATCACAAAGGCAGCGCCGGACTTTGCCGGCATTACGTCGAAAAACTGTTTTAGCGCTTCGATGTCCTCGGCCGATGCGTCGATCCCCACGGCGGGGAATGCGAATCGGTTCGGGACCGAACGTCCTGGGCTTTGGTCAGACATATGGATCTGTCGGATGGAGGCTTCGACACGCGGCGGTGGCTCGATCGCGGCAGACCATTGAATTCGCGATTGCCTAGCCTGCCCTCCGGCAAGGGTTGCTGCGCGCGGCCTTCTCGGGTTTCTTTAATTGGGTTCAGGCGCCTATGATACGCGGCCTCGAATACCTACCGAGAAGTTTCGCTCAACACCAGAAACTTTCACTCCAAGCTGGGGCTTGCCGCGGCGGATTGTTTCGCCTGTGCCGCTCGCGCCAGGACGTTCGCCGAGCGTCCAAGCGGCATCCCGGCAAGCGCGCCCCAAGCCGCGAACGAAAGGAATTCGAAAGCAGTGGACGTGGCCCATGATGCATGGACGGCCAGCGCGTAATGTTGCGCAAATTTAATAAAGAACGAGAGCAGCAGCGTAACAAGCAGCGTCGGATCGCCGGGCAGCGTCACCTTGAGGCCATCGCTCGTCTGAGCGAATAGCAGGCGCCAGCGACTCGCATGCAGCCAGCCGATTGCCGCGCCAAGCACAATCAAAATCAGCGCCAACGCCTGCGCCGCAAAGCGTGCATCGGGAAATAGACGATGGAGGCTGGTCGCGCCGAGTGCGAGAAAGGCCAGCGGAAATACGAGCGTGCGCTCCGGCCGCATGCTGCGCGGGAAGCAGCGCTTTGCGCCTAGATACACGAGCACGCAAAACAGGACGTAGACGTAGGCCGGAATCTGAAACATGATGAGTCGCTCCATCCGTTAATAGGCGCGCATGCGATGCAATATGCGCTAGGCGGTTCGCAGTGTATTCGCGCGCCGCTACAGGTGCGGCGCGTGCGACGAATTGCATTGCGTGGCGACGGACGGCGTTTAGGCACGACGAGCGCGCTTGCTCGAACAGCCAACGGGCAGGCTTGTACTCATGCTCGTAGTCGCGCCGGCAAAAAACAAAAAAATCCGATGCGAAGCTTTAATCCATTAGTGGATGCCGATTATCGAATGCGACTATCGTTAGTCGAATTCGGGCGTTATACTCTGTCCCGCATTTGATTGCCCGATAGCCAGCTTCATCTTTCCTCCGCTGACGAATCGGGGGAATTATGTAGAACAGCCCCCATTCGGATATGAAAAAAAACGAGCGTGGCCAACTGCTCCGATCGATGCTTGTGCGCGGACCTAATAGGCCGCCTTCCAGCGTTGCGACGGCGATTTTCTCGCTTGCGGCTTTACTAGCCTGCGGCGGTTGCGCCGTGGGTCCCGATTTCAAGGCGCCGGCCGCGCCTGCCGCGACCGCCGTCACGCAGCCGCCGCTGCCGCCGCAAACGCAAGCCACGCCGGTCGCCGGCGGGGCCGCGCAGCGCTTCGACCCCGCTGCCGAACTGTCGTCGCATTGGTGGACGGCGTATGGCTCGGACCGACTCGATCGCCTCGTATCGGAAGCATTCGCCAATAGTCCGACGATCGCATCGGCGCAAGCGGCATTGCGGATTGCGCAAGAACAAGTGAATGTGCAGCGCGGTGCGTTGTTTCCGACCATTGGCGGCAGCGCCGGCGTTACACGGGAAAAGCTTAACGGTGCGTCGCAAGGTTTTCCCGAAGCCGGGAATTTTCTTTTTACGCTGTATAACGCGTCCGTGAGTTTGTCATACGACTTCGACGTTTTCGGCGGCGTGAGGCGTGGCCTCGAAGCGCAAGAAGCCGAGCGCGAAGCACAGCGTGAAGAGCTACAGGCGACTTATCAAACGCTTGCGGCCAACGTCGTGACGGCTGCCGTGCTCGAAGCCTCGCTGCGCGCGCAGATCGAGGCGACGCACGAACTCGTCGCGTCGGCGCAGCATGAGGTCGATCTGAGTCGACAAGAATTCGAACTCGGCGGCGCGGCGCGCTCGGACGTTTCGTCCGCGGAATCGAATTTGGCCTCGGTGCAGGCGACACTGCCGCCGCTCGTGCAGCAGCTTTCGGCCGCGCGCAGTCAGCTCGCGGTCTATCTCGGCAAGGCGCCGAGCGAATACAGCGAAGCGCAATTCGATCTGGCGTCGCTCGAACTGCCGCTCGACATTCCGTTGATGATGCCGTCGGAAATCGTGCGTCAGCGGCCCGACGTCAGGCGCGCGCAGGCGTTGCTGCATCAAGCGAGCGCGCAAATCGGCGTGGCGACGGCGAACATGCTGCCGCATATCGGCTTGACCGGAAACTTCGGGGATTCGGCCACCTCGTTCAGATCGCTCTTTACGAGTAATGTGTTCTCGTTGGCGGGCAACATCACGCAGCCGCTATTTCAAGGCGGTGCGTTGAACGCGAAGCGCCGCGCCTCTATCGCGGCCTACGACCAGTCGCTCGCGCAGTACCGGCAAACCGTGTTGCTCGCGTTCAAGAACGTCGCCGATACGTTGCGCGCGCTCGATACCGATGCGCAAACGCTCGCCGCGCAATACCGCGCGCAAGCTGCGGCGGCCGATAGCCTGCATCTCATCGAGCAGCGCTACGGTTTGGGCGGTGCGAATCATCTGGAGTTGCTCGTCGCGCAGCAGCAATACCAGCGTTCGCGTATCGCGTACGTGCAAGCGCTCGCCGCTCGCTATCAAGACACGGCGGCGCTGTTTCTTGCATTGGGCGGCGACTGGAAGCAGCCCGAGCAAGCCGTTTCGGCGCGTTGAAGACGACCCCCGAACGTTGACTGAATTTCATCCATTCATACCGCGGAAGTCGATTACATGACGGACAAATCGGAGTTGTTGCGGCAGTTGCGGATCGAGCGAGACCAACGGCCCGCGCAAGCGGCGTCTTCCCATCGCTGGTGGTGGATCGGGGGCCTGCTCGGGCTTTTGATCGCGCTCGCGGCCGGGGCGTTTTTTTGGCTGCACGCCGCGCTGCCGGTCGTGCGGGAGGCCGTAGCCAAGCCGGTGGCGACGGGCTCGGGGGCGGACGCCGGCACGTCGATCCTCGACGCATCGGGCTATGTGGTCGCGCGTCGGCAGGCCACCGTTTCCGCGAAGATCACGGGCAAGCTCGAACAATTGTTCATCGAGGAAGGCGTGCACGTGAAGGAGGGCGACGTCGTCGCCAAACTCGACAATACAAACGCGTCGGCATCGCTGTTGCAAGCGAAAGCGGCGGTCACGCAGGCCGAAAGCACGTTGGCGCAGGCCAAGCAGGCCGCGGCGGACATCACGCCGATCTACGAACGCGATCGCAAACTCGCGGCGGCCGCCGTCATCAGTACGACCGCGCTCGAGCAAAGCAAGGCCAATTACGATCAGAAGCAGACCGACGTGGCGGTGGCGCAAGGCAACTTGGCGGTGCGTCGCGCGGCGCTCGAAATCGCGCAGCGCGAACTCGACGACACGATCGTTCGTGCGCCGTTCACCGGTGTCGTGACGACCAAGAACGCTCAGCCCGGCGAAATCGTCTCGCCGCTATCGGCGGGCGGCGGGTTCACGCGCAGCGGTATCTGCACATTGGTCGATATGGATTCGCTCGAGGTCGAGGTGGACGTCAGCGAAAACTTCATTAGCCGCGTGCAGGCGGGCGGCCCCGCCACGCTGAAACTGAACGCCTATCCTGATTGGGCCATCCCGGCTTACGTCATCGCCGTCGTGCCGACGGCCGATCGCAGCAAGGCCACGGTCAAAGTGCGCGTGGGTTTCAAATCTCGCGATCCGCGGATCCTGCCGGAGATGGGTGCCCGCGTGTCGTTCCTAAGCCGCGCGCAAAATGGCTCCAACGGGTCCGCGAGCGGCGGCGGTGGCGTGACGCTGCCGACCGATGCGGTTCAAGCCAGTGCCGGCGCGGCGACGGGCATCGTTTATGTCTTGCACGACGAAACGCTCGAGCGCCGTGAAGTGAAGCTCGGCGCGCATAGCGCCGATACGCAGACGGTGATCGCCGGGGTGTCGCCGGGAGAGCGAGTTGCCGTCGGCGATTTGACGAAGCTTTCCGACGGCGCGCACGTCAAGGTCGTCGATCGTTGATCGACCGCTAAACAACGATAAGTACGCAGCCGAAATCGAGTTCGAACGAGGAGTGAAGCAAATGACAGCCATGGTTTCCCTCAAGAATATCGTCAAGACCTATACACGCGGCAAGCAAACGGTGGAGGTGCTCCATCACCTCGATTTGCAGGTGTCCGATGGCGATTTCGTCGCGCTCATGGGCCCCTCGGGTTCGGGCAAGACGACCGTGCTCAATCTAATCGGCGGCATCGACCATCCGACGAGCGGAGAACTCGTCGTCGCCGGCGAGCGCATCGATCAATTGAAGGGCGGGGCGCTTGCGCGCTGGCGTTCGAACAACGTCGGCTTCGTTTTCCAGTTCTACAATCTGATGCCGATGCTGACGGCCGAACGCAATGTCGAGTTGCCGCTACTTTTGACTTCGCTCGGCAAGAGCGATCGCATGAAGCGCGTGCATGCGGCGTTGAGCATCGTCGGCCTTGAGGAACGGGCGAATCACAAGCCGTCGGAGCTTTCGGGCGGGCAGGCGCAGCGCGTGGCGATTGCGCGCGCCCTCGTGTCCGATCCGAAATTGCTCGTCTGCGACGAGCCGACCGGCGACCTCGATCGCGCCACGGCCGACGAGATTTTGCACTTGCTCCAGTTGCTCAACCGCGAGTACGGCAAGACGATCGTCATGGTCACCCACGATCAAAAGGCCGCCGATTACGCGACGCATACGCTGCATCTCGACAAGGGCCGGTTTGTCGACGAGCGGCAAAGGACGGAGGCGTGATGCGATGAAATTCATTCCGCTGATATGGGCGATGCTCTGGCGCAAGAAGGTGCGCACGTCGCTGACGCTGCTGTCCATCATGATCGCGTTCTTGCTGTTCGGCATGCTGCAAGGCGTGAACTCCGCCTTTAAGCAAACGATCGAGCGCTCGAACGTCAACCGTCTGGTCGTAACGAACCGGATCTCGATCACCGAGAGCCTGCCCTACGCCTACATGCAGCAAATCGAGGCGTTGCCGGGCGTCGAGCGCGTCTCGCACGAATCGTGGTTCGGGCCGTATTACCAAGATCCGAAAAACTTCATCGCGGCGTTCCCCGTCGAGCCCGAGCGCGAGTTTCCGGCGCACCCCGAGTACCTGCTGCCGAAAGATCAACTGGCGGCGCTCGAACATACGCGCGACGGCGCCGTCGTGGGCGCGAACCTGGCGAAGAAGTACGGCTGGAAGATCGGCGACCGGATTCCCTTGCATTCGACGATCTGGGTCAAGGCGGCCGACGGTAACTCCGATTGGGACTTCACGATCGTCGGCATCTACCAAGATCCCGCCGATAGCTCGCGCGAAGACGCCATGTTCTTCAACTACAAGTACTTCGACGAAGCACGCAGCTTCGCGAAAGGCACGGTGGGGTGGTACATCGTCGTCGTGAAAGATCCGTCGCAATCGGCGCAAGTGGCGAAGGAGATCGACGACCATTTCGCCAATTCCTCCGATGAAACGAAGGCGCAAACGGAAAAGGAATTCCAGCAGTCGTTCATGAAGCAAATCGGCGATATCAATCTCATCGTCACTTACATTCTGTTCGCCGTGTTCTTCGCGTTGCTGTTCGCCGTCGGCAGTACGGTTATGCAGGCCGTGCGCGAGCAAGTGCCGGAGCTCGCCGTGCTCAAAACGCTCGGGTTTTCCGATACCCGCATGCTCGTGCTTGTCCTCGTGCAGTCGCTCACGCTGTGTATCGTGGCCGCGCTGCTCGGGCTCGGCATTGCCGAATTGCTCTTCCCCGCGCTACGTAACACGCTCGGCGTGGTGAAGCTGCCGGCGACCGTGATCGCCGAAGGCGTGCTGATGGCGGCATTGCTCGCCGTGGCAACAGGCATCGTTCCCGCTTGGCGTGCCAAGCGGCTCGTCATCGTGGAGGCGCTGCGCTCATGATCAAGCAAATCGTTGCAGTCACGTCGATGAACCTGCGCAGCTTGCCGCAGCGACTCAGCACGGCGTGGGTCATCGTGATCGGCATTGCCGTGACCGTGGCCGTCATGGTGTCCGTGCTCGCGATGGCGGCCGGTTTTCAGCGCACGCTCAAGGGAACGGCGCGTGCCGATCGGGCGATCGTGCTGCGCGCCGGTTCGCAGGCCGAACTCGAAAGTACGATCGATCGCCAGGACGCACAGAAGATTATGGATGCGCCCGGTGTGCGCAAGGACGAGGCAGGACGCCCGATCGCATCGGCCGATGCCGTGGTGATCGTCGCGTTGCCGCAAAAGAAGGACAACGCCGATGCGAACGTCACGCTGCGCGGCGTCAGTGCCAACGCGATGAAGCTCAGGCCGGAGTTGCATTTGATCGCGGGCCGGATGTTTCGGCCGGCGGTTCGCGAATTGATCGTCGGGAAATCGGCGCTCGCGCAGTTCAAGGGGCTCGATCTCGGCAGCAAGATCGCGTTCCGCAACTCCGAGTGGACTGTCGTCGGCATCTTCGAAAGCGGTGGCGATGCGCATGAATCCGAGTTGCAAGGCGACGTCGAAACCGTGCTGTCCGCCTATCGACGCAACGGTTTTCAATCGGTGACCGCGATGCTCGATTCGGCCGCCGCGTTCGATCGCTTCAAGGGCGCGCTGACGACGGACCCGTCGCTTAAGGTCGGGGTGCAGCGCGAAGCCGATTACTACGCCGTGCAATCGCGCAATCTGTCGAAGCTGTTGAATCTGCTGGCGTACTTCGTCGGCGGGATCATGGCGCTCGGGGCGTGCTTCGGGGCGCTCAACACGATGTATACGGCGGTGTCGACTCGGATTCGCGAAATCGCGACGCTCCGTGCGATCGGTTTTAGCGGCGCGCCGATCGTGATCTCGGTGCTGATCGAATCGTTGCTGCTCGCGCTGGTCGGCAGCGTCATCGGATCGGCGGCGGCTTGGGCGTTCTTCGACGGCAACACGGTGAATACGCTCGGCGCCGGGTTCTCGCAGATCGTCTTTCGTCTGACGGTGACGGCTTCGCTGCTCGTATCGGGTGTGTTCGTCGCGTGCACGATCGGTATGCTCGGCGGCCTGCTGCCGGCGATTCGCGCGGCGCGCCAACCGATCGCGACGGCGTTGCGGGCGAATTGAAATCCGGCTGGCGCCACGGTATCGGTCCGCCTGGCAAGCTAGCCGCGTTTTTCAACCGTTCGTCGCCCGCGAATGCCGTTCGTCGCGGGCCTTCCATGCGGCGGGAGCGAGGGACTACATTGCGCTAACAGGCGGCTCGAATCGGTCGAGCTGCGGTTAGGTCATATCATGCAAAGCGAGCGTCACCCCTCAATATCGTCGAACCCTGTCGATCCGCCTTTTCGGCGCGGCGCTTTCGCTCGGGCCGATACCTCGATCGCCGGCGGCCTCACGTCGATCGCTTGGGTCGTCGTCTTCAGCTGTATCGTCGGCGTGGGGTTTTGGGCTACCCATCGCAGTCAACCGCTATTGCCGAACCTCGTCGTGGGCATCGCGATCGGGTTGAGCGCGTCGCTCTTCAGCACGCTGCTGAACCGATTCGGCTCGCCCCGGATTGGACCCGTGGTGAAGGTGCTGCTGATCGCGCCGGTCAGCGTCGTTATCGGCGTCGAATTCACGGCGGCTACCGTCGGTGGCGTGCCGCATCTGATCGGTCAAGGGAACATCGGTGTCTGGTTGAACTACGGCACGTCGTTTGTCGTGACCGGCGTAGCATGCGCATTCTTTATCGTCTCGGCACAGGCCATGCGGATGCGCGCGTCGCTCGAGACACAGCGGCGCGAGGCGGCCGAATTGCGGCAATCGGAGACGGCGGCGCGCTTGGCGCTTTTGCAAGCGCAAATCGAGCCGCACTTTCTCTTCAACACGCTGGCCAATGTACAAAGCTTGATCGAGCGCGATCCGGCGCGCGCGGCGTCGATGCTCGATAGCCTGAACCGATATCTGCGCGCGAGCCTGAGCCGCACGCGTAGCACGACGTCCACGCTGGCCGACGAACTCGAACTCGTCGAAGCGCTGCTCAATATCGCCGCGATTCGCTTGGGCGAGCGCTTGCGATTTGCGATCGACGTGCCCGAGCCGCTGCGTCAGTTGCCGCTCGCACCATTACTCTTGCAGCCTCTCGTGGAAAACGCGCTGTTGCATGGGATCGAGCCGTCGATAGAAGGCGGCGAGATCCGCGTGGTCGGGCGCCGCGAAGGCGATATGCTCGTGCTCGAAGCGATCGATACGGGCGTGGGTCTCGGCCATAGCACTAAGCTGCACGGCGGCGTGGGCCTCGCAAATGTTCGCGCGCGGCTCGCCTCGATGTATGGCGTACGCGCGTCCGTGTCCGTGGCGGCGAACGCCCATGCCGCGCGGGGCGTGACCGCAAGCTTGTCTATTCCTATTCGCTGACATGCCTTCCGCCCTCATCGCCGACGACGAACCGAATCTTTCCGCCGAACTGGCGGCGCGCCTGACGCGCTTTTGGCCCGAACTGAAAATCGTGGCCATTTCGCGCGACGGCGTCGACGCACTGGCTCAACTGAACGAGAAGCGACCGGACTTCGCCTTCCTCGACATCCGGATGCCGGGCATCGACGGGCTTAAAGTGGCTCAGCTCGCGAGCGACGTGCGCGTCGTCTTTGTCACCGCCTACGATGCACACGCCGTCGAAGCGTTCGAGACATCGGCCGTCGACTATCTGCTCAAACCGGTGACGGACGATCGGTTGATGCGATGCATTGCACGCTTGCAGCGCCACGGCGCGCCGACGCCTGAAGATGCTGCGGCGGTGGCCGCTTGTATTCAGCGGGATGCGGCGCCGATCCGTTGGCTCACGGTCGGCGTGAAGGATGCGACCAAGCTCGTGTCGATCGACGATGTCTTATTTTTTCAGGCGACGGATAAATACACCGAAGCCGTAACGGCCGATCAACGCCATTTAATTCGCACGCCGCTCAAGGAATTGCTGCCGCGGCTCGATGCCGATCGATTTGCTCAAGTGCATCGCAGCGTGATCGTTGCGTATAAGGCGATCGATCGTGTCGAGCGCGACCTGCTGGGACGCCTACGGATTCATTTGATCGGTCACGACGCCGTGCTGCCCGTCAGTCGCGCGTATGGGGCGTTGTTCAAGCAGATGTGACCGATCGTTGGGGCTTTACATGCTGCGCAGCGCAAAGCGCTTGAGCTTGCCCGTCTCCGTGCGAGGCAACGCGTCGAGAAACTCAATGACGCGCGGGTACTTATACGGCGCGACCGTCTGTTTCACGAACCCCTGTAGCTGCGCAACAAGTGCATCGTCGGGCAGATATCCGGCCTTCACGACGACGAACGCCTTCACGATTTGCCCGCGCTCTTCATCGGGGACGCCGATGACGCCGCAATCCGCGACGGCGTCATGCTGCATCAACGCGCTTTCGACCTCCGGCCCGGAGATGTTGTAGCCGGCGGAGACGATCATGTCGTCGGATCGTGCTTGATAAAAGACGTAACCGTCGGCATCGATATAGACCGCATCGCCCGGCAGATTCCAGCCGTCGCGCACGAACTTCTTTTGCCGCTCGTCGGCCAAATACCGGCATCCCGTCGGGCCCCGCACGGCAAGCTTGCCGACTTCGCCGACAGCTACCGGGCGCATCTCATCGTCGACGACGGCGATCTCGTACCCGGGAACGGCCTGTCCGATCGCGCAAGAGCGCACCTTCTCGCCCGCCGACGAAATGAAGATATGGATCATTTCGGTGCCGCCGATTCCATCGATCATTTCGATTCCCGTCGTCTCGCGCCATAGCGCGCGCGTCGAATCGGGCAAAGCCTCGCCGGCCGATACGGTTTTCGTGAGGCTAGAGATGTCGAAGCGCGGCACAAGCGGCGCCATCTGACGATAGAAGGTAGGCGCCGTAAACATCGTCGTCGCGCGGAAACGTTCGACGGTGCGCAGCAGCGTCTCGGGTGTCAGCTTCTCGATGAGGACGGTCGATGCGCCCACGCGCATCGGAAAGCACAGCAACCCGCCGAGGCCGAACGTGAAAGCAAGCGGCGGCGTGCCGCAAAAGACGTCGGATGAGACCGGCTTGAGGATATGTCTTGGGAATAGATCGCACATCGCGAGCACGTCGCGATGAAAATGCATGCAGCCCTTCGGGGCGCCCGTCGTTCCGCTTGTAAATGCGATCAAGCAGACATCGTCGGCTGCCGTATCGCATGCCTTGAATTGCGACGGCTTCGAGGCGGCCATCGATTCGATCGAGCCGGGTTCATCGCTATGAAACACCCGAACGTCCATAAGATCCGCGCAGAAATATTCGCCTTCCTTGTCGCGGCATCGGTTCAAATCGTCGACGAGCCGTGCGTCGCAAAGCGCCGCGCCGATCTTCGCTTTGTCGATGACTTGCTTCAGTTCTTTAGCACGCAGCAGCGGCATCGTCGGGACGACAACAAGTCCTGCCTTCAAACTCGCGAGGAACGCGGTCGCCATTTCCAACGTATTGGGGCCGCGTAGCAAAATGCGATTGCCGGGCACGAGACCCATCTCTTCGACGAGCACGTGTGCCCATCGATCGACCATTTCGCGCAGTTCTCGGTACGTCGTGGCGGACGGTGTATCGTCCGCTTCGGACCAGATCGCGACGCGATGGCCATGGCCGGCCGCGATCGTCGCATCGAGGAGTTCCGTCGCGCAGTTCAAGCGCTCGGGGTAGGAGACATCGGGGCAGTCGAGCAGCAAGACGGGCCATTGATCTTGCGGCGGCAGATTGTCTCGCGCAAACGTATCGACATGGGCAGACGGTTGCATGACTCCCTCCGAGTCAGTCCGGTATCACGGCGGTGGCTTCGATCTCTACTTTGGCTCGGTCTTCAATGAGCGCCGCGACTTGCACGGCGCTCATGGCGATGTCGTAGTCGCCGATGAGTTCGCGGAACGCCTGGCCGATATCTCTCGATGCCGCGAGATATTCGCGTTTATCGGTCACGTACCAAGTCATTCTGACGAGGTGTTCGGGGCTGGCACCAGCCTCTTTCAATATCGCGACGATGTTCGAGAGCGCCTGGCGGGCTTGATCGGCGAAGATGTCGGAGCGGAACTGCCCCGTTTCGTCCCAGCCGATTTGGCCGGCGACGAACACCTGAGTGCCATGCGCGCTTACACCGTTCGCATAGCCGCGCGGCTTCGGCCAACCGGCCGGCAAAAGTGGTCGTTTCATGACGAGATGCCTTTCTGTGCAGTCGTGGATGAGGTTGCCGTCGCGGTGGCCGCTTGCAGCAGCGCCGCGCGAATATCGTAGGGGATATCGATCGATACGCCCGATGCGAGCGATGTCGTCACAAGCACCTGCGTCGCGGCGAAGCGCACGCCGTCGTGACCCTGGCCGACAATGTGAATGCGGATCGAGCGGCTTCCGACATGTGTCAGCGATAGCGCGAGCGAGATCGTCTCCCCCATCCGGCTCGGGCGAGCGAACTCGCAATCGAGCTTGACGATGGGCAGACCGATGCGCCGCTCGCCGATCATCTCGGCGTAGTCGATGCCGAGCGCGTCGGTGAACCAGTCTTCGACGAGTCCGTTGGTGAGCGTCAGGTATTGCGGAAAAAAGACGATGCCGGCCGGATCGCAGTGGGCGAAACGGATGCGTACCGGGCGCTCGAAAACGATGGGAGCGGCATTCGTCATCGCGTCACGCTCGGTTCTTGACGACCACCGGACGATTCGGCATGTTCTTTAAGCAGATCGCGTCCGACGATAAGTTGTTGCACCTCGGTCGCACCTTCATAGATGCGCAGCGCGCGGATCTCGCGATAAAGCGTTTCTACGGGCGTACCGCTGCACACGCCTTGGCCGCCCCACAGTTGGACCGCCGCATCGATGACGCGTTGCGCGCCCTCGCTGGCGTGCCACTTCGCCATCGCGGCTTCGCGCGTGACGCGCTTGCCCTGATCGCGCATCCAGGCGGCGCGATAGACGAGCAGGGCCGCCGAATCGATCGTCAACGCCATTTCGCCGAGCTTCGCTTGCGTCAATTGGAAGTCGCCGAGCGTCTGCCCGAACATACGGCGCGACGAGGCGCGTACAAGCGCTTCTTGCATGGCGCGGCGCGCGAAGCCGAGCGATGCGGCCGCCACCGATGTCCGAAAAATATCGAGCGTCCGCATGGCGAGCTTGAATCCTTCTCCGGCCGCGCCGAGCCGCTGCGATTTCGGCACGCGAGCGCCGTCGAAGCGTAGGCGCGCGAGCGGGTGCGGAGCGATGACGTCGATGCGCTCGGCGATGCTGAATCCGGGCGTATCGGCATCGACGACGAACGCGCTGATCCCACGCGCGCCGGGTGCCTCTCCGGTGCGGGCGAAGACGACGTAAAAGTCGGCGATGCCGCCGTTCGAGATCCACGTTTTCTCGCCGTCGAGCACATAGGCGTCGCCGTCTTCGCGGGCGGCGAGCGAGAGCGCCGCGACGTCGGAGCCCGCATCGGGCTCCGACAACGCGAACGCGGCGATCGCTTGCCCGCCGGCGACGCGCGGCAAGTAGCGCTGCTTCTGCTCGTCGGTGCCGGCCAGCGAGATGGCGCCCGATCCGAGCCCCTGCATCGCGAGGGCGAAATCGGCCAACCCGGAATGCCGAGCGAGCGTCTCGCGTAAGAGGCAAACGGCGCGCGTATCGATCGCGTCGCCATGCCCGCCGTACGCCGTGCCGCCTACGCCATAGCGCAACCAGCCGTCGGCCCCGAGCGCGCGCACGAGTCGCCGGCATTGGTCGTCGAGGCTTGCGCGTCCCTGCGGCCCCGGCACGATGGGATCCGTATGTTCGAGCGCGGCTCGATTGGCGTCGCACCAGGCATCGAGTTCATGGACGAGCGCGCGATGGCGATCTTCGAAGAAGGGCCAGTCGAGCATGTCGTTCCGTTGAGCGCCGGTCATAGTCAGTCCCCTTGAAACGTGGGGCGCGTTTTGGCGGCGAACGCGTGATAGGCGCGTTCGAAGTCGCGCGTGGCCATGCAAATCGCCTGAGCTTGCGCTTCCGATTCGATGGCTTCGTCCACGCTCATGCTCCACTCTTGATGAAGCATCGTCTTCGTCACCCCGTGGGCGAACGTCGGCCCGGCGGCGATGGTGCGCGCGAGCTCGTGGGCGTCGGCAAGCAGCGAATCGGGCGCGCACAAACGGTTGTAGAAACCCCACGCATAGCCTTCGTCGCCGCTTGCAGCGCGGCCCGTAAACAGCAACTCCGAGGCGCGGCCTTGGCCGATGATGCGCGGCAAGATCGAGCAGGCGCCCATGTCGCAGCCGGCTAGGCCCACGCGTGTGAAGAGGAAGGCGAGTTTGCTGCGGGAGGTGCCGAGCCGCATGTCGGAGGCCATGGCGATGATGGCACCGGCCCCGGCGCAGACGCCGTCGACGGCAGCGACGATCGGTTGCGGACAGTGACGCATGGCTTTGACGAGATCGCCCGTCATCCGCGTGAACATCAGCAATTGCGGCATCGGCAAACCGATCAGCGGCCCGATGATTTCGTGTACGTCGCCGCCCGAGCAGAAATTCTCTCCGGCGCCGTGGATGACGATCGTTTTAACGTCCGTTGCATAGGCGAGTTGGCGAAACAGGTCGCGCAACTCCGCATACGATTCGAACGTCAGCGGGTTCTTGCGCTCGGGCCGATTCAATACAATCGTGCCAACGCCATCCTCGAGCCGCCAGCCGAAGTGCTGCGCCGAATACGAGGCCAGCGTCGTACGATTGCCGGCGAGTAGCGCGTCGGCGGTGAATGCGGCGTCCGTCATGATTGACATCTCCTATTCGTTTGCATTGCCGGCATGCCCATGGTTTGTCGGCGCCAGCGCTTGTTTTAGCTATTCTTGATGCTATCGAGCAGATGCGCCTTCAGTTTGCCGAGGCGTTGATACACCTTGGATTTGTCGTCGACGGATAGCCCGCCGAACAGCTCGATCACCCAGCGTTCGTGGGCCTGCGCCATCTTATCGAATAGGGTCCGGCCGGCTGGGGTGAGTTTGACCGTGAATGCACGACGATCGTTCGGATCGATATCGCGCGCGACTAGCCCTTCTTTCTCGAGCTGATCGGTCAGTCCAGTCACGTTGCCGCCCGTTACCATCAGCCGCCGTGAGATCTCGCTCATCTTCAGGCCTTCGGGATGGCGTTCGAGTTGCGCCATGAAATCGAAGCGCGGCAGCGTCGTATCGAACTCGGCGCGCAGTCTGCGGCGTAACTCCGTTTGTACGAGATTGGTCGTCGTCAAGAGACGCAGCCATAGGCGCAGGCTCATATGACTGTCCGCGCCCGTGGTCATCTCGAGGTCGACGGCATTGTGCGTGCGCGGCGCCGCGCGTTTTTTCGTTGATGCGTGAACGGTCTCGCTCACATTACTTCTCCACCGGAAATCGAAATCGACTGGCCTGTGATCGAGCCCGATTCGGGCATTGCAAGCCATAGCACCGCGTGCGCGACTTCCTCGGGTTCGATGAAGCGCCGCTGTGGGTTGGCGCGTTGAAGCGCCGCGCGAGCATCGTCGGCCGTGCGGCGCGTCTTGGCGACGACTTGATCGAGCGACGCTTGCAGCAGCGGTGTTTCCGTGTATCCGGGGCAGACCGCGTTGACCGTGATGCCGGTCGTTGCCGTTTCGAGCCCTAGCGCGCGCGTCATTCCGATGACGCCGTGCTTCGCCGCGCAATAGGCGCTGACGTAGGGGTATCCGATCTGCCCGGCCGTGCTTGCCACGTTGACGATACGGCCGAAGCCGCGCTCGATCATCGCCGGCAGGACCGCTTGCGTGCAGAGGAACGTGCCGGTCAGATTCACGCCGAGCATGCGATTCCAGAGTTCGAGATCCGTTTTGCCGAACGGCGCGGCTTGGGCTTGGCCCGCGTTGTTGACGAGAATGTCCACGGGACCGAGCGCGTCGCGTGCCGAGGCGAATGCGTTCTGGACGGCCTCGGGTTGCGTGACGTCGGCTGCGGCGCAGTGAACCGCATGCGATGTGCCGAGCTGTGAACGTTGCGCGTCGAGTTTGGCGGCGTCGCGACCGATCAGCGTGACTCGGGCTCCCGCATCGACGAGGGCGCGGGCGATCGCCGCGCCGATGCCGCTGCCGCCGCCGGTGACGACCGCGTGTAGGTTGTCGAGTACGTTGGTGCTATGCGTGTTTCCGCTCATCGCGACGCTCCCTCGGCCGCTGTCGGCCTTTCGCGCTCGAAATTGCGTTCGAGCTGACTCTTTGCCGCCTTATATTGATTCGGCCATGCGACGTCGAAGTAGCCGATCTTGGCTGCCTCGGTCAGCGTCCATGCCGGATTGGCCAAGTGCGGCCGTGCGATGGCGCATAGATCGGCTCGGCCGGCCGCGATGATGCTATTGACGTGGTCGGCTTCGGAGATGGCGCCGACGGCGATCGTCGCGATGCCTGCTTCATTGCGAACCCGATCGGCGAACGGCGTTTGGAACATGCGTCCGTACACGGGTCTTTCGGCTTTGCTGACTTGGCCGGAGGAGACATCGATCATATCGGCGCCGGCCGCTTTGAAGGCATGGGCGATTTGCACGGCGTCGTCCGGTGTCGTACCGCCGTCGACCCAATCGTGAGCCGAAATCCGCACCGAGATCGGTTTGCCTTGCGGCCACACCTTGCGGATCGCTTTGAAGACTTCGAGCGGATAGCGCAGACGGTTTTCGAGGCTGCCGCCGTACTCGTCCGTGCGCTGATTCGTGAGCGGAGAGATGAAACTCGAGAGCAGGTAGCCGTGTGCGCAATGCAATTCGAGCCAATCGAAGCCGGCTTCGTCGGCCATTTCCGTTGCGCGTACGAATTGCGCCTCGATTTCGCGTAGTTCATCGCGCGTAGCGGCGCTGGACCATTGGCTCACGCCCGCTAAATATTGTTGCGGCGAGGCCGAGACGATCGGCCAATTGCCGTCGGGGAGCGGTTGATCGATGCCTTCCCAGGCTACGCGCGTCGATGCTTTGGCGCCGGCGTGTCCGAGCTGCATTCCGATCTTGGCATCGCTCATTCGATGGACGAATTCGACGATCCGGCGCCACGCGTCCCGATGTTCGGGCGCGTACATGCCGGGGCAGCCGGGTGTGATGCGGGCCTGCGGCGACACGCAGGTCATCTCGGTCATGACGAGACCGGCGCCGCCCATCGCGCGGGCACCGAGATGGGTCAAGTGATAGTCGCCTACGGTGCCGTCTACGGCCGAGTATTGCGCCATCGGCGAAACGACCACACGATTTTTCAGCGTGAGGTCTCGCACGGAGAACGGCGTGAACATCGGGGGAACGGAATGGGTGTCGTCGGTTTTGGCGTTCGCGCCGGCTTTATCGGCTAACCATTGCTCGAATGAACGGACATAGCGGGCATCGCGTTCACGCAGGTTCTCATGCGAGATTCGCTGCGAACGCGTGAGCAGCGAGTAGGCGAATTGCTCGGGCTCGAACGAAGCATAGCGTTCGACATGTTCGAACCATTCCGTCGAATTGCGCGCCGCGTTTTGGATGCGCAGTACGTCGACGCTGCGTGTTTGCGTGTAATGCGTCAATGCCGCGTGCAGGTCGTTCGGGTGCGCGTCGATGCTATCTGCTAGGGCGATGGCGTCTTCGAGTGCGAGCTTCGTGCCCGAGCCGATCGAGAAATGGGCCGTATGAGCGGCGTCGCCCATCAACACGATGGGTGTCGTAGTATCTTTTCCTCGCGGCCTGTAATGGACCCACTCTTGATTGACCACGCGCGGGAAGCGGATCCATTGCGCGGAGCCGCGCAAGTGCGATGCGTTCGACATCAATGCGTGGCCGTCGAGGTACTTCGCGAACAGGCGCTCGCAGAACGCGATACCCGCTTCTTTGCTCATTTCGTCGAGGCCGGCGGCGCGCCATACGCGTTCGGGGGCCTCGACGATGAAGGTGGACGTGTCTTCGTCGAAACGGTAAGCATGCGCTTGAAACCAGCCCCATTCGGTCTTTTCGAAGGCGAAGGTGAACGCGTCGAATAGCTTGTGCGTGCCGAGCCAGACGAAGCGGCAATCGCGCGTGTCGATGTCGGGGCGATAGGTGTCGGCGTACTTCTGACGGATGGGGCTATTGGCGCCGTCGCAGGCGATGATTAAGTCGGCGTCGTAGTCGTCATCGTTCGTGACGTTCGTTTCGAAAACGAGTTCGACGCCGAGTGCTTCACAGCGCGCCTGCAAGATATTGAGCAGACGTTTGCGCCCGATGCCGCAAAAGCCGTGGCCGGACGAGCGGATCGTGCGGCCGCCGAAGTGAACGTCGATGTCGTCCCAATGGTTGAACGCATCGAGAATCATCTCGGCGCTCGGTGCATCGGCCGCGCGCAGATTTTCCAGCGTTTGATCGGAGAAGACGACGCCCCAGCCGAAGGTGTCGTACGGACGGTTCCGTTCGATGACGGAGACTTCGTGCGCTGGGTTGCGCAGTTTCATCAATAAGCCGAAGTAAAGGCCAGCCGGCCCGCCCCCGATGCAGACGATGCGCATGATCGCTCCTCGCGTGTCGATGGGGGAAATTTAGGGGTAAATAGTTTAGGTGTCAAGTAATTTGGGGTGGTGTGACTGGATGGTGGCGTTGTTGTGATTGGATGTAATGAAGCCCGTCTTGGGAATAGATGGCGGATGCATCCCCACGCCCCAGGGCTAGGCGCCTGCGAAAAGACAAGGATGTGTCGCCCCGGCGCTGCTGCCGCTGACCCAGTTATTGGCAGAGGAGAGTGCGTCTGCTACTCCATTGGATTCCAACTGACGATATCGTCAAAGCACGTTGCACGCGCGATTGTCTGGACCGCAATAGCTCATGTCGGCCAACAGCTGTCAGGTCACATCTGTCCCACTGTCAAGCGGCAAAGCCCTCGCGCAGCAAAGTCTCCTGCTTCTCGAACAGTAGCGGATTACTTTTTCTGAGCTTTTCTAGGTTGATGAGTTTCCATCTTATGGCGGGCAGTTCGCTCAACTGCGCGTACGGCATCAGCGACCAATCGGGTTCGGCGCGAACCAAGGAAATCAGGAACTGGCGGTGTTGTTCAGTGAGGGCGGCCGGCAGTTCCCGATGCAGACGCTCCTGCGTAGATTCGAGCACGTCAAGACCGATGGTCTCGATTGTCATCCCGACGAAGTCGCTCTCGTAAACCGCCGCCATCGAATGCTTATGGTTGAACAGCACTTCGTGAACCGGCCGGTTGTGTCCGGAGAGGTAGGCCACGAAGGCATCCACGATATCGGCGCGCAGACCGAATACCGAGAACATGTGCATCACGTCAAACAGATCACGCGGGTGCTGGCGGTCCAGCGCCGCTACGAGCTTGCTCCCGTATAGCTCGGCTTCGTGGAGGGTAGGCACGACGATACGGGTGTTGAACAGCTCCTCCGCGGATTTCACGAGAGGACGCGAGACGGGATCCAGCAGCGTGCCTCTAAACACGTAGTTGACTTCCACCTTGACCGAGGTTTCGCCGTGAGATAACGGTGAGCTTCACTTCATCGCCCTTGGCCTTGCCGGACATAGTGGCAGCCGAAAACCCGGTGGCATGTCCTTCGGCCTCAATGCGCTCTCGCGCGCGTTCGATCTCTTTGCTGATCGCGGCGATCGCTTCGTCACGGGAAAGCGTTGAGTCCGTTACCACTACATCAATGTCGACAGAAAGACGAGGCATCTCCTGCAAGAGGAGGTTCAATGCGGTTCCACCTTTCATGGCGAACAGAGGAGTATCGAAAATGATCGGTGCAATGCCCAGCATCAACCGGACGGTATCTACCTAGATGTCGTTCATTTTGGCTTGAGTGTTATTCGGCCATTTTTTGTCTGATTCGACCATCTTTTCCCGGCGCCAAGACGGTCTACATGCTTCTGAAGTCCTCGAGCCCACGAAAAGTCCGCTTCAAGGCCGAGGTCGCGCACGAGCCTGACCACCTTCACCCGGTGGCAGTGACTTAAAAACTCATCTAGTACGTCGGGGCGCAAATTGCGTAGGCTCACCATCAGGTTGCTCGCTTCCTCAAGTGATTGTCCCTTGCCGATGTCACTGGCGAGTTCCAAGATCGCTCGCTCCGGTATCGATACCTTGACGTCTGGGTCCCCGGTTGGGAGCGGTTTGAGGCCCTTTTCGTAGGGCAAATCGTCGTCGAACAGGGTCGTGGTCTGAAATGAGTAGCTGAGGGACTGGCCCACCCACGAGGGGATGCGATAGGGCTTCTGGCCCCATAGAACAACCTTTTCGCGAAACGCAATGTTATGACGGACTCCTTGCCAGGAAAGAGCTGTTTTTCCGCCGACGTGAAGGCCCGCGATTCGTCGACTCAGGTATGCGACCGAACCGTCCCTTGTGGGAGTGTCGCCGGTCAAAAGGTATACGCCCTGCGAGAGCCGTTGCAGCCACCCGGATTTGACCATGTGTGCCGCGAGCGCAGCGCTGATCCCCATGTTCCTTAGCATGTCGGAATCGATAGGATGGCCGCGCCGAGTCTCCCGCATCAGCCGCTGGACTGCTTTGCTGCTCATCGGACCTCGTCGGTTGCGTTATTTATTTGCAGTATATACAGGAATTTCTTTATTAATCGCACTTTTTTAACGGAATTCTTCCAGACACAGGCGGCCTCTGAGATCTCACGAGCTCGCGTTGTTTGGGTGCTGGAACTACCGCGTTGATTTGATTTTATGCAATCAGACAACGCCGTTTAGGTTGGGCGGGAGGGTCATTTTCGTAGAAGGGCCGCCTTTGGATGACTAGCCGGGAGCCTAGCTGAACAGGCATGTACGGTGCAGCTGGACTCGCGAGATGAGGCGGGGCACTGCGACTTCTGACGCCAATAAAAAGCACTCGTGCGCGTCAGGTCAATTTGGGCCGGCGGCTGCCTCGCCTCGCGCCGCGGTACTTCCGTTGCCGGTTCTGGGTGTCTCAAATGCCGCAAGACGGACTTTTGCTCGCGGCGACGGAAGTTACCGCCTGGCGCTTTTGAGCGACTTGTGTCCCGGGAAGCTCCGCGCCCTGGTTCATGAGCTCGATATATCCGTAGTAACTGAATAACCGGTTGCGCTTCCGTGCAGTGAGTTCTCGCACGATACCTAGCCCCTCGAGAAGCGTTAGCGACTTGTTCACAGTAGCCGGTGTGAGGCCGGTTTTTTCGACAAGCCGGGCAGAGTCCGCGATCGGATGTTCCATCAGAGCTCGATGAACTTGCAAAGCCGAGGGAGTTGCGCGGCCGAGCGTCCCGATCGCATCTCTATCGTGATCGGAAAGGGCGAGGAGTTGACGCGCGGTGTCCACAGCTTGCGTCGAGGTCACGATTACAGCGTCAGCGAAGAAGTCTAGCCAAGCTTCCCAGTCGCCGTCCACGCGGACCCTATTGAGCAGTTCATAGTAGTACTGACGATGGGTTTTGAAGTAGAGGCTGAGATACAGCATCGGCTCACTCAGTACCTGTTGCTCGCAGAGCAGCAAAGTGATTAGCAAGCGTCCGAGACGGCCGTTGCCGTCGAGGAACGGGTGGATGGTTTCGAACTGGACGTGTGCAAGTGCTGCTTTAACTAGCACGGGCGTCGACAGGGGTTGGTCATGCAAGAACAGTTCGAGCTTGCTCATGCACTCCAATACTTGCTCGGGAGGTGGTGGCACGAAAGCAGCGTTGCCCGGGCGGGTGCCGCCAATCCAATTTTGCGTTCGCCTGAACTGCCCCGGCGTCAGGCGACTACCGCGGCCTTTCGCGAGAAGTACCGAGTGCACCTCTCGGATCAGTCGGAGCGACAGGGGAAGACCGTTTCGCAGGAGATGCAATCCGTGATTCAAAGCGGCCACATAATTGCTGACTTCGCGGACATCGTCCAGGGCGACGCCTGGCGCTTCGTCGAGTTCGAAAAGGAGCAAATCCGAAAGCGAGGACTGTGTGCCCTCGATCATGGACGATAGCACCGCCTCTTTTCGGACGTACATATAGAGGAACAGCGCGGTATCGGGCAGCAACGTCGACACGCTGTCCAGCCGACCCAGCGAAAGCAACGCTCGGTCGAACTTGTTGCGCAATGCCGGAGTCCATTCAATTGGTGGGTGCGGTGGCAGTGGCGCCGGAACGAAGGAGCGAACCTTTTCGCCGACGGTGGAGACGGTGAGGTAGCGACCTTGAGCGCTTCGCTTCATCGGATCCCGATCGTAAAATATGGAGAGTCGTTATTTTACGATGGGTCGTTATCTTAAAATAGCGTTTTTAGTCGTCTCAACGGCGGGTTGGGCCTGGCGTCAGCCGCAGACGTGTTCCACCGGCGCATCTTGGCCCCGTTGAAACCGAGATCCTCAAGCTCCAACTCGTCGACGAAGCCATCTTTGACCCTGACCGGATCGTCCTGTCCGATGTAGTCATCGATGCATTCGGGGAGAAGTGAAACTTGCTTGCGGTCATCGCCTTCAACGAATCGCTTCATGAGTCACCCTGGCTCGATGCGTTGATTCAGTTTACGCGATGAGTGCGTTTTCACACACGCTCGGTCAGTTTCGGACACTCGACCTCGGCACACAGATCGCCGACAATCGTGACGACTCATTTACTCAAGCTCCCATCGATGAAAGTATCCCGGGATTTCGGAATTGTTGTCCGTCGGGCCGCGCTTGCAGCCAAGAACGTCGACCTGTCAATGGTCATGATCGAATTCAATCTTGCTAGATACTTTGACGAATCTGACAATCTGATATCGCTTGGTCCTTTCTTCGGAGGCGATGCAGCCGACGAATGCATGAGATCTTTGGAAAAGCTTGGTCTCACGTATATCGAAGACGTTTTTATCTTCGAGGGGTTTGTGCCCGAATGGTGCTCGTTCGAGGTATTCTGAACGCGGCCACAGACGAGATGCGCCGGGTTTCGGCCAGACGCGGTCATCGCACGAATTTTGATAGATTGTTCTTTTTTGCTTTTCTACGCCTAAATGTTTGGAATGTTTAAAAAGCGGCAAGCGTCGTCGTCCCAGCCTGAAGACCCGCTCTGCTTGGTTTTCATCCCTGCGCTTGTGACCGTTCTTCTCCATGCTGAGAAGACGCTGGGCAGGCCATTGACAGAGGCTGAAGTTATCGCCATTCGTGACGAAGCAGTTTGCATAGCGATGCCCGCTTCAAAAGCTGCAATGATGGAAGAGAAACGCGGCTACCCAGACATTGTTGCAGAGGCGGTATGGCTTGAGTGGCAGTCAGCGCGCCTACAATTCAGTCAAACCTAATTATTTGATCCACCGACTTACGAGCAAGTGCTCTCCAACGTCCGGATTCGGTCGAGCTACGACCTCGCCGCGGCGCCGAGCGTCGAAGCGGCGGAGTCGAACAGGGTGGGGCCCGTCTCGGTCACTCGACGCTTCTCAGACAATCGCCGAGATTTCGCGTACCCAAAGAAGCAGTTCTCGAGGCCAGTATTGGATGAGGAAGACGCTAGTTTACCTTCATGACGTTTGGTACTGCCCGGACGGGTCGGGCAACTACGTGCATGGACCGGACGAAGATGCCGCTCGAACTCTCAACGAGCCAGGCAGCGAGTGGGTATGGACGTTCTGGGCATCGTCACATGCGCAAGCGATGAGCATTTACTACGAGTACGTCGGCTACGGAATATACATCGCCCGTTGCGACGACGACCTCGTCCCTTATTCCCAAGCCATGCACGACCGCCAAACAGCATGTTTGCGATCTCCGTAACCGGCGCCTTCCTGCGTGAGTCGCCGTGCGGCCAGGAAGGGCCGTTCGACATAGCTTCCTGGATCATCGACAATTGGCGCAGCCTCCCGACCATGCAAACAATCCACCATGCTCTTCGATTCGGCCCGCCACGAACCTATGCTCTGGGACGCACAGCGCGTCCGGGAGACGATTGTACGTATTGTCAATGACACAAGTGCCGCATTCACGCCCGATGCGCTGTGGCCGGCGCACCCGCTGGACTGTGACGATGCCGACTCCGCGCCGGCGCTGACGCCGCTCTACTTCGGCGCGACCGGCGTAATCTGGGCGCTTCACTATCTCGATGCACTGGGCGCGGCCCGCATGTCACCTTCCGGCATAAAGGAGCCGGGTATTTCCGGCATATAGGCGCCAGCAGAAGTGGGTAGAAACGAGCATCTTTGCTGTTCAAGAATGGGCCGTTTAGGTGGCGTTTGCAAGGTTCAAGTGATGCTCCGGAAGGTGCCTCGGGCTTCGATAGGAGTGGCCGTCGAGCACCAGGCAGTAAGCGTTGTGACGCAATCGGTCGAGCGTGGCCGAGGCGAGCAATCGATTGGCCGGGAACGCTTGATCCCATTCGGTCAGATCGAGGTTGCTCGTGACGATGGTGGACGCCGCCTCGTAACGTTCGGCGATCAGTTCATGCAGGTCCTCGTCGGCGGGCGGACGTAGCGGCTTGAGCCCAAAGTCATCGATGATCAGCAATTCGACGCGCATTAAGCTGGCAAGTCGGCGCTCGTAAGCGCCGGTGGCACGTGCTGCATTCAAGCTCGTGGTGAGCTGGGTGCAGGTGGTGAACAGCACGTCGACGCCTTGACGAACGGCGCAATGGCCGAGAGCCTGGGCCAAGTGGCTCTTACCAGTACCGCAAGGCCCGACGATGAGCACCGGGGCATGTTCGCCGAGGTAACGGCCGCCGGCCAGATCATGCACGAGCGCGCGGTTCAATTGCGGCAGCCGATCGAAGTCGAATTGCTCCAGTGTCTTGCTCGTGCGGAAGGCGGCGCGTCGCATGCGCAGCGCAAACTTCTTCTGTTCACGCCGGGCGACTTCGTCTTCGATCAGCAGCGCCAGGAAGTCGACGTAAGAGAGCTTGGCATCGATCGCTTGGCGATTGCGCGCTTCGAGCGAGTCGAGGATACCGGACAGACGCAATTGCTTCAGATGCGGGGTCAAGGCTGGCATGGGTTGCATGGCCATCTCCTGGGTTAATGACGCACGTCGGCGTCGGGAGCAAACAGAGACTGTGCGTCGCGGGCGAAACGCGCGCCGGGGGCGTGGACGTGTTCGCTGCAATCGCTAAGTGGATGTTGGTCGAAGCCGCCCACAAGAATGGTCTTGACGGTCCGATAGAAGGGACTGGCGTGTGCCAGCGCGCGAGCGCAGGCCGCTTCCAGGCGCGAGGCGCCGTACGGCTTTTGCAAACGCATGACACCCTGTGCCGCGCGCAAGCGTTCGAGGATGTGATCGGCCAGTAGCAGCTCGATGAGCTCGGCACAAGCCGGTCCCACGCGCCTCGCCTGTTCGAGACACCACTGGCGATCGTGAGCGAGAAACGCGCGAGCCTCGGGCGGCAGATGGTCGCGCACGGTGAGCCGATCGCCGGGACGACGGCCGCGCACATGCGAAGCCACGAGTCGGTAATCGTCGTAGATGCAGATCGAAGCATCGGTCGCACGCAGCCACAACCGCTTGCCGACCAACGAGAATGGCACGGAATACAGCATGCGCTGATGCGCGACATGGCAGTCGCGGTGGACCGAGACCTTGTGCCAAGTGCCCAGGTCGGGTGCGACGTCCGGCAGTTCGCGCATTAGCGGCCGTTCGAGCTCGAACAGATCGAGTGGGGCCTTGCGCGTAGTGCCGTGGATGCGACGTCCCGCTTCGTGCATGACCCAGTGACGGGTCTGCTCGTTCAGATCCGTGAAGTCGCGGAACTGGCGCAGCGGCAAGAAATTGCCTTTTACGTATTTGACGCCGGCTTCGACGATGCCCTTCTTGGGCGGATCGGCCGGCGGGCAAGGGTCGATGCGGAAGCCGTAGCCTTCGGCACATTCTGCATAGGCGCGTTGCACGACGGGATCGTACGTACAGGCACGCGTGATTGCGCACTTGGGGTTGTCGATGATCACGCGCGCAGGCACCGCGCCGAACCATTCGAACGCGCGGCGATGGCACCCGAGCCAAGTCGCAACCGTCTGGTCCCAGACGAATTCGACGTACTGGTGTCGCGAGAAGGCAAGCGTCATCACGAACGCCCACGTGCGCCGGAACACGCCGTCGGCGTCGGGCAGCATCGGGCCGGCGCCGAAATCGACTTGGGCGGCTTCGCCGGGCGCAAAGCTCAGCGGCACGGTGGCGTCGGGCGGCCGATCGGCGTTGATCGAAACGATCATGCGATACACCGACGAATAGCTGCCGGTGTAGCCGTGCTCACGCCGTAATGCGGCCAGAATCGCGGTGCCGGGCACGTTCTGCTCGAGCCAGGACGCAATCAAGGCGCGGTGGACCTCGAGCCCTGAAACAGTCGACCTTGCCTTGTGCGGCGGGCCTAGCGCCGCGGCGATCTCGGCGTCATCCGGTAGCGGCGCATCGGGCTTGAGCCAGCCGCATTGCTCGGCCAACTCTCGCAGTGCGGCGAGCTTGCGTCGGCCCATGTAGCGGCAGCGCGCCAGTTCGCGCTCGCAATCCCCGTGGCGCATGCGCACGAGAACCTGTCGATATTGATGCATCTCGATTCTCCGTCGGCCCATCGCAGCCTCCCTTGGGGGATCACGCCCCACAAGTTAAGCCTGCAATGAGCATCACAATCGAGATGCTCGATTCCTTCCCTGGCTCCTATATGCCGAAAACCGGCTGGCTCCTATATGCCGGAAACGAAGTGGCTCCTTTATGCCGAAAACGCCCCGGCTCCTTTATGCCGGAAGCCCGGTGGCTCCTATATGGCGGAAGATGACACCGCACGCACACTAGATGGCCGGAGCAGCTTGAGCCGATCCGCCTACGCAACCAGGCATGGCTTGCCTCGGAGGATTTCGAAGCCGATGCATCATTCTTGATGGGCGAGCTACCGATACTAATGCTGCAATATGCGCAGGCACCCACGCCAGCGCTCGAAGCCAGACTCGCGGAGCTGATCGCATGCAATATCGACCATCCCGCGCGTGAACTGATGTGGGGAGCGCCCGGAACATTACTCGCTGCATGTTTTCTGTTTGAGTTCACGCGTAACGAGCGCTGGGCGACATTATTTCGCGACACGGCGCAGCATCTATGGAACCAGCTACAGTGGTCAGACAAGCACGGCTGCCGCTTCTGGACCCAGGGTTTGTACGGCAAGCATGTTACGTATCTTGACGGCGTGCACGGCTTTGTCGCGACCGCTTCGCCGTTGATTCGAGGACGACATCTTCTCGACGCCGAAGATTGGTCGCGCTGGCAGGAAGCGATTGAGAACACGGTGCTTCGCACGGCAACCTGGGAGGACAATAAGGTCAACTGGCGTGCGCAACTCGACTCGACGGTCACGTCGAACGACCGCCTGTTGATGCAGTTCTGTCACGGCGCACCGGGCTTCGTCATCTGTCTCGCGAACCTGCCGGACACGACGCTAGACGATATCCTGATTGCCGCAGGTGAAGCGGTCTGGGCTGCGGGGCCGGTCGCAAAGGGCGCGGCTCTCTGTCACGGCACGGCTGGCAACGGCTATACATTCCTTGCGCTGTACCATCGCACCAAAGACGCAATCTGGCTCGATCGGGCTCGCGCATTCGCGATGCACAGCATCCACCAGTCTGAAGCCGATGCTACGCGGTATGGACGGCTACGCTATGCGCTATGGACCGGCGACTTGGGTGTGGCTGTTTACCTGTTGGACTGCCTACGCGGTATTCCTGCATTTCCAACACTCGACGTCTTTTATCCGCCTCATTCGGTTGCGGTGTAGTACGGCGTTGGCCCAAGTGCTCGCGCCGGGCCGCATGCGGCCACTCTCGGTCATTGGCAATTCATCGCTTAACGTCTGCTGATAGACTGCACCGGACCTTGAGCCCCGGAATTCGGCGGGATCTTTAATATCTACTGCGCGTACTTTGCGCTGTTGAACATGGCAGACATCCCCATGGAATTTTTGCCCGACGGATTCGAGCCGCTGCGAACCTACGCGTCAGAACGTCTTGCTCTCGAGGTACTTTCAGCAGCCCATGCACGTCAGGACTACGATTGCGTTACGGCGTCTGCTGAAGCCATTCGAGGAGTGTTCGGCCCCGATAACGGATGGCCTGACAGGGATATGACATATGTCGAGAATCTGGCGGATCTCGAACGCCACGAACAAGAGTTTAACGCTCGACAAGCCTTTGCCTACGCGATCTTTGAGAATGCCGGAGTTCACGGTCGCCGTCTCTACGCAGGCTGCCTTTACATCAAGCCGATCAAGTCGCGTTTTGATAATGATTGCCGAAGGACGTTGTTCAACGCCCAGGCGTTTTGTTGGTTTTCCACATCAACCCACAACGACCTATTTGGTCAGCTCGCGGCTGAGGAGTTGATGCAGTGGATTGAGAAGTGTTGGCCTTTCGCCGCTGTCGCGTTCCCAGGCCGCAATATCAGCTGGCATGAATGGCTTGCCCTTGCGACCGCTAGTAGTAGCTAACGGTTGCAAGGGCAACTTCCTCAACCGAAGTCTGTACTTGGGTTGGTAGCTGCCGTTCACCGACGAGTCGGCGAATGTCCAAGACGGGTCGATAGCGTTGAAAAACTCGTCGGCTACGCGTCGCGCGAGGTTTTCAGGGGTCCGCTTACCCTTGGCGGATGCTCACGAGCGGCTTATACGCCGATCTGAGAGGTCGATTTTTCGAGCGCCGTGCACGTACCGAAGCAACCGGAGTTTTTCAACACTATCGGCCGGCATGAGACGTTGCCGTCCTATAATCGCACGTGCAACGCGCTTCGACGATATCTTCAGTCCAAGCCCGTCGAGCAGCGGACTCGTGTTTCGTTGCCCATGAGTGGGCTCGCGGCAGCAGCATCGGATCAATACTTCATTGTCTTTTCTCAGTCAGATGCCCTGGAACGGGAATAAGTCGGGACGAAGCCGAAGTTGTTGCAATTGCCTAGTTGTCGGCGGCTATTGGATCCGTTTATGCTCTGAACTCCAATAAGATTGGCGGGAAGATAGAGGGTGTATCGGCTATCCGCCGTTGACTCTCGTCTGCCGGCCCCACAATACAAAGTCGGAGAAATTATGACCCGCTTCACCGCCGATCAGATTGAAGATGCTTATTCTCGACCATACATTTTGCCCCGCAGGGTCACCATGGTCCTTGACTTTGCGAAGAATGAATCGGTAGAACTATTTCCCGCCTACGAGGTGCGGGTAGTCCCAAACCAAACGCACTATGTTTTCCATCATGTAAAGTGGATCAAAATCGCTGCCTTCAGTAATAAGCAGTCAATGGGGGAGGGCTGGATCCCGAAAGCGGTTCTTCACGATTTTGCCTATGCGGCGTTGGTGAACACGCAAGTCACGGGGGTGTCGTTCGGCGGTGACAAGATCGATTACGACAGCGGTATCAATGCGACCGCTAGAACGATAGCGTCACCCACCTTGGGAGCCGTCATGTCGCGCTGCGCCGACTGCGGTGCCACACTGACTTCACACAAGGTCTACGAAGATAGAGATATATCCGAGAAGATGGACAAGTTGATCGACATGCTGCTCAACGTCGAGGGGGCTCTTACGAAACGCTATGGTGCGACATGGGTGCCGAAGGCCGCCGGCAACCAGGCAATCATGCTGGGCATGGCGAGAACCGGGAATGGGAGGTACATCCTCGCATATAGCGGATTCGACGATACTGGCCGTGCTATGTTGGAAGATGTGATGGATAGGCTTGCAAAGAAGGTTAACCAAAAGGGGAAATGGTCCCTGGCGAACAGGATCCCACAGGGGACGGTGCAAGCCACAAGACGCAACGGCACACAATTGGGTATCAACGACATCAACACCGTCTTCGGTCTGACGGCGGTCCCGCAGATCACGTCGCTCAGCGATTTGATGTGCGCCGCTCCCAAGCTCATCTATCATGCGTTCGATGTGCTCCATGCCGATTCGCTCTCTGCGATGACAGAGACATGGTATGAGCCAGGCAACCAGAAGTCGTTTCAAAATAGCACGGGGAGAACGCTTCGTCGTCACGGTCAAAGGGTACCTTCATGTACCCGATGTTCGACGGTGGTCCGCTTGCTACTCTGCCCCTGACGATATTGCTAGGCAACGGGTTATTCGGTTACTACGGTCATATCAAACTCATGAACCGGGGCACCGAGCTTCCCCGGACATAAATGCTCGCGCGCTCGTCCGGTACGAATCAGATTTGGGCCGTACAGGATGGATGGGAGTCACGCCCCCGGCACGATATCGGGCGGCCACCGGCCATACTCCGCCGCGTTGATTACATGCGATGTAATTGGCTCAAGTAACGCCGGCTTCTACTCTTCGGCTGTCGCGCCTCCATTCCGGTCGCGCTCACCGCCAAGGAGATACCATGTCCACCTATCCTCTTCACACGATCGAATCGGCTCCCGAGCAATCGAGGCCCGTGCTGCGGAAACTACAGCAGGCGTTCGGGCTGATCCCGAACATCGCCGCAACGATGGCCGGATCGCCGGTGCTGATCAACGGTTTTATCGGCCTGTTCGAGTGCGTGCATGCCGGCAGTCTGACCGAAGCCCAGATTCAGACGCTTTTGCTGACGAACGCGGTGACGAATGCAAGCGAATGGCCGGTAGCATTTCATACGGCGCTCGCATTGAAGGAAGGCGTGCAGCGCGCCGATGTCGACGCGATCCGGCGCGGTGCCTTGCCGGACGATGCCGGACTGGCCGCGTTATCGGCATTGGCTCGCACTCTGATAGAGAAGCGAGGCCGCGTGGCCGAATTGGACCGGAAACGCTTCCTGGAAGCGGGGTTCAGCAGCGAGCAGATACTCGAGGTGATCGCAGTGGTAGCAGCATCGACGATCACGAATTATGCGAGCAACGTAACGCATCCTCCGCTCGAAGCGCAGTTCGAGGAGGCCGTTTGGCATGCGCCCGCGCCTGCGGCTTGAACCATTCCTATCCGTCCACACAAATTGGGAAAATCGATGAACGCTATCCATCCCGATCCGAAAGCGTCACCGGGCGAGCTCGGCGATCTACTGCGCTATTGGCGGGACGTGCGTGGCGTGAGTCAGCTTGATCTGTCGCTCGAGGCCGGTATCTCGCAGCGTCAGATCAGCTTCATCGAAAGCGGGCGCAGCGTTCCCGGACGGGACACGCTGCTGACGCTTGCACAGACGCTCGATGTGCCGCTGCGCGAGCGCAATGCCCTGTTGCTGGCTGCCGGCTATGCGCCCGTATATTCAGAGGCGCCGTGGAACGCACAGGAGATGCACAGCGTCATCCGCGCGCTCGAACGGGTCGTTCGCCAGCACGAGCCTTTTCCCGCGATCGTGATGGATCGTCACTGGAACGTTCTGATGACCAACGACGCGGCGCCGCGCTTTTTCGACTGTTTCATCGACATGACCGCGCGCCCTGGTCCGCGCAACATGCTGCACCTGATCTTCGACCCGCAAGGAATGCGTCCATTCGTGGCCGATTGGGACGTTGTTTCGCGAAGCTTGCTGCAACGCGTGTATCGGGAATCGGTCGGCAACGTCATCGACAACGGCACCACGCGTTTGCTGGACGAACTGCTTGCATATCCGGACGTGCCGCGTGACTGGAGGACAAATTATGGGCCGTCCGCAGCGCCCACGATGCCCGTCATTCCGATGGATTTCATCAGCGAGAGGGGCATGCTTCGATATTTCTCGATGGTTACGACCGTTGGTGCGCCGCAGAGCGTTATGACACAGGAACTACGTCTAGAATGCATGTTCCCTGCCGATGAAGAAACCGAGGCCCGCCATCGGGAACTGCTCGCCGCGCATTCAAAAAGTCACGGAACAGGGGGCTGACGTTCCCTTGCGCTCTCGGTCGAACCGGCCTCCCCCAAAGACAACGCCCGGCCTCCCGCCCGTCGGCCTTCCAGCACCGGCAGTAACCGCTAGAATTGCAGCTTTAGCCGGAATACGCCAATGTCATTTGCTTCGCTTGGCCTGATCGATCCCCTGCTCCGTAACGTACAGGACCTCAACTACCGGACCCCCACGCCGGTACAGGTGAAGGCGATTCCCGCAGTGCTAAGTGGCAAGGATGTCTTGGCTGCGGCACAGACCGGCACTGGCAAAACGGCGGGTTTTGCGCTCCCACTGTTGCAGCGGCTAGTGCAACACGGCCCGGCGGTCTCCAGCAACCGCGCGCGTGTTCTGGTGCTGGTGCCCACACGTGAACTGGCTGAACAAGTGCTGCAAAGCTTTATCGCTTACGGCAAAGGCCTCGATTTACGATTTCTGGCGGCCTACGGCGGTGTCAGTATCAACCCGCAGATGATGAAGTTGCGCAAGGGCGTCGATGTGCTCGTCGCTACGCCGGGCCGTTTGTTAGATCTCAATCGCCAGAACGCAGTCCAGTTCGATCAAGTACAAACGTTAGTGCTGGATGAAGCCGACCGCATGTTGGATCTAGGCTTTGAGCGCGAACTCAACGCCGTCTTCGCTGCGTTGCCCGCTCGGCGCCAGACTCTGCTGTTCTCCGCCACATTCACCGATGACATCCGAGCGATGGCAGCGAGCATTCTTCACGGTCCGGTCAACATTAGCGTCAGCCCGCCCAATGTCACCGCCAGCAACATCAAGCAGTGGGTGGTGCCGGTAGACAAAAAGAACAAGCCCGACCTCTTTATGCACCTTGTCGCCGAGAACCACTGGGAGCACGCGCTGGTCTTCGTCAAAACCCGCAATGGCGTGGATTATCTCGCAGCGTTGCTGGATGAGGCGGGCTATGCGATCGACACCATTCACGGCGACAAGCCGCAACCGGCGCGTCTACGCGCACTGGAGCGCTTCAAGAGCGGCGAAGTCAATATGCTGGTAGCCACCGATGTCGCCGCGCGCGGGCTAGACATCGACGACCTGCCGCTCGTGATCAACGTCGACCTGCCGATCGTGGCGCAAGACTATGTGCACCGTATCGGCCGTACCGGCCGCGCAGGGGCCAGCGGCGTGGCGGTATCCCTCGTGTGTGCCGATGAAGCGCCGCAACTCGCTGCGATCGAAGCGCTGATCCGGCAAACACTGCCCCGTAAAGAAGAGCCGGGTTTCGAGGCCGACCATCGCGTGCCGGAAACCAGCGCGACGGGTCAGATCATCAAGAAACCCAAAAAGCCCAAGAAACCCAAAGTGCCGCAAGCGGCGCCCGGCGCCATGCCGGCACTCGGCAAAAAGCCGCACCCGCAAAGTGGCGAAAACAAACGCAAGCCCGCGGCGCAGCATGCTCGGAGCGCGGGTAAAGGTGCAAACTTGTCGAGCGGTAATCCTTTCAGCGCGCAAAAGCCACGCAGCAAGCCGGCCAGCAAGTCATCCGCGGGTTCGCGTATGCCGGCAGGCAAACCCCCTGGTGGCCGAGGCAAGCGCCAGCCCTGATCCGCGAGGATGAGTAACATCGGCCTGGCCGTCCAATGGCACCTATGCCGAAAAGGAGAGCACGATGTCTCAACGTTTCGATGCAATCGTCATAGGCACCGGACAGGCCGGCCCGGCACTCGCCGCAAGGCTCTCCGGCGCGGGCATGAAAGTCGCCATCGTCGAACGCGGGCGGTTCGGCGGCACGTGCGTGAACACTGGCTGCATCCCCACTAAGACGCTGGTGGCCAGCGCTTATGCGGCCCACCTAGCTCGTCGAGCTGCCGAGTACGGCGTCATGATTGGCGGCCCGGTCACGGTCGACATGAAGCAGGTAAAGGCGCGCAAAGACCGGATTTCCGAACGCTCCAGTCGCAACGTGGAAAATTGGCTCCGAGGCCTAGAGCGCTGCACGGTCTACCAGGGCCATGCCCGCTTCGAAAGCGCCAAGACCGTGCGAGTCGGCGATGAATTGCTGGAAGCGGAACGAATCTTTATCAACGTCGGTGGACGGGCGCTGATTCCGCCCATGCCGGGCCTCGATCAGGTGTCCTACTTCACGAATTCGACCATGATGGACGTCGATTTTCTGCCGGAGCACTTGATCGTGGTCGGCGGTAGCTACATCGGGCTCGAGTTCGGCCAGATGTATCGGCGCTTCGGGTCCAAAGTGACGATTGTGGAGAGAGGGCCGCGCCTCATTGCGCGCGAGGACGAGGACGTGTCGCAGGCTGTGCAGGAAATCCTAGAGGCCGAGGGGATCGATGTCCAGCTCGATTCCAACTGCCTGAGCGCGCGACGCGATGGCGGCAACATCGTCGTTGGACTCGATTGCTCCGGCGGGGCTCGTGAAGTTGCGGGCTCGCATCTTTTGCTCGCCGTCGGGCGCGCGCCGAACACCGACGCTCTCGGGTTGGAAAAAGCCGGCATCGCGACCGACGCGCACGGCTACATCGGCGTGGATGACCAACTGCGCACCAATGTCCCGGGCATCTGGGCGCTGGGCGACTGCAACGGCCGCGGCGCGTTCACCCATACGTCGTACAACGACTACGAGATCGTCGCAGCGAACCTGCTCGACAACGACCCGCGCAAGCTGTCGGACCGAATTCCGGCGTACGCGTTGTTCATCGACCCGCCGCTTGGCCGCGTCGGCATGACGCTAAACGAGGCGAAACGGTCGGGCCGCAAGCTGCTCGTGGGCACCCGGCCGATGACGCGCGTAGGACGCGCCGTGGAAAAAGGCGAGAGCCAGGGGTTCATGAAGGCGATCGTCGATGCGGATACCGGGACTATCCTCGGGGCCTCGATCCTCGGGGTAACCGGTGACGAAGTAGTGCATTCGCTGCTCGACGTGATGTACGCCAAAGCCCCCTACACCACGATCAGCCGCGCGGTGCACATCCATCCGACCGTAAGCGAGCTGGTGCCGACCATGCTCCAGGACTTACAACCTCTGGCCTAGCGCCACGCACGCATACAGCTGACGGCACGACCCGTGTGCCGGTGCAGCATTCGACGCTCAGGATAGGTCCGGGCGGCGAAGCATCCTCTCGGGCACGAGATCTGCTCCAGCAAGTTGCCTTCCCGGAAGGCAACAGCAGGACGATTGCCCGCACTCCCCCGAAAGCCGCAAAAGCGCCCGGGCATGCGTGTACGCAACTAACGTCTTGCAAAAATTTCAGGTCACAACTTCCCGAAACCCCTCGATCAACCGGAGCGACGGATGGATACCAAGACGGGAACCACACCGACGGCGAAAACCGGCGTGCCGGGCCTCGACGATGTGCTGATGGGGGGCCTCGCCGAGGGCAACATTTTCCTTCTGGAGGGTGCCCCCGGAACGGGAAAAACGACGATCGCCCTGCGCTTTCTGATTACGGGCGCGGAGGCAGGCGAGCGGGGACTTTACGTCACTTTGTCGGAAACGGAAAAAGAACTGCGCAGCGGCGCAGGCTCGCACGGTTGGCTTCTTGACGATGCAATCGACGTGTTCGAGGTCGTGCCCCCGGAAAGTCTGGTCGATGCGGAACACCAACAGACCCTCCTGTATTCATCCGACCTCGAACTGGGCGAAACCACGCGGACGATACTCAGTGCGTTTGAACGTGTGCGGCCCAAACGTATCGTGCTCGACAGCTTGTCCGAGATCCGATTGCTTGCCCAAAGCTCTCTGCGCTACCGTCGCCAAATTCTTGCCTTCAAGCACTACTTCTCTCGATCCGGCGCGACGGTTCTGCTGCTCGACGATCTAAGCTCGGACGCGAACGATAAGACGGTCCACAGCATTGCTCACGCCGTCATCAAGCTGGAAGAGCTGGCCCCCGCTTATGGGGCGGAGCGACGCAGGCTAAGAGTGTCCAAATATCGCGGGCGGCAGTTCCGAGGCGGATATCACGATTTCGCGATCAGAACCGGTGGTGTTTCCGTCTTCCCTCGTCTGGTCGCAGCAGAGTATCGCTCGCGGCTCGACCGAAGCAGCATCAGCAGTGGCGTGACCGAACTCGACGAGTTGCTGGGCGGCGGCATCGAGCGAGGCTCGAGCACGCTCGTTCTCGGCCCCGCCGGCACGGGGAAGTCGACTTTCGGGCTGCAATTCATCTGGGCGGCGCTTAAGCGCGGAGAAAAAGCGGCGTTATTCGTGTTCGATGAAGAACTCGGCCTGCTGTTCGATCGCACGCGCCAGATGGGTTTCGATTTGGAGGCGATGCGCGATGTTGGCAGCCTGCATGTCGAGCAGGTCGACGCCGCGGAGCTGTCTCCCGGGGAGTTTGCTCATCGCGTTCGCGTCTGTGTCGATGACGCGCGGGCGAAAACGGTCGTGATCGACAGCCTGAACGGCTATCAGGCTGCCATGCCGGAAGAAAATGCGCTGGTGCTTCACATTCACGAGCTGCTGCAATATCTGAACCGGCAGGGCGCAAGCACGTTTCTGACAGTCGCTCAGCATGGCTTGGTGGGCGACATGAAAGCGCCTGTAGACGTCACCTATCTTGCGGATACGGTGATCCTGCTGCGCTATTTCGAAGCGCGCGGCCATGTTCGCCGCGCGGTATCCGTGATCAAGAAGCGCACCGGCCGCCACGAAAAGACGATCCGGGAATTCCGGATCGGCGCTCACGGGCTGACCGTCGGAAAAGCGCTCAGCGATTTCCAGGGCGTGCTGCGTGGCGTGCCGAGTTTCGTTGGCCAAGATGCACCGCCGGACGTCGGTACCGCGCCCAATGACGACGACTGACCGCAATGCTTGTCCGGCGCTGATTCTTGCGCCTCTCGGCCGAGACGCCCCGGTCGCCGCCGCGTTATTGCGCGAGGCAGGGACCGAGGCGGTCATATGTGCGGATCTCGAACACTTCTCGACATTGCTGAACGATGAGGTCAGCTGCGCCGTGGTAACCGAGGAAGCGCTGCGCGATGCGGATCTCACACAGGTTGCCGCCTGGGTAACGGGGCAGCCGGAATGGTCGGATTTTCCCTTCATTGTCCTGACCCATAGGGGCCATGTCGCCGATCACACCTCCGGTGCGCGGACTCTGATCAGAGCGCTCGGGAATGTTGTCTTTCTCGAACGTCCGTTTCATCCCATGACGTTCGTGAGCGTGGTCGCGACGGCGCAACGGGGGCGTCATCGGCAGTACGAAGCACGCTCGCGTATGGAAGAACTTCGCGAGAGCGAAGCGCGGCTGCGGACCGCGCTAACCGCCGGGCAACTCGGTCAGTGGGAACTTGACCTGCCGCCCACGCATTTCACTGCTTCCGCCGCCACGAGAGCAGTCATTGGATGCACGGCGAGCGGCATGTTGACTTACTCGAATTTCGAAGCTTGCATGCATCGGGACGATCGCGGTCGCATGCGCGATGCGATCAGACTCAGTATCGAAACGCGCGCCGATGTCGCCATCGAATTCAGGTGCATCTGGGCCGACGACACCTTGCATTGGGTGGATTTTCGCGCGAGGCATGTGCTCGATTGGGAGCGTAAGGTTGCCCGGCTCGTCGGTGTTTCATCGGACATTACTGCACGAAAAACAGCCGAAGCGAATTTGCAACGTATGAATGAGACGCTCGAGGCAAAGGTGTTCGAGCGTACCGCACAGCTCGAGTACGCGCATCAGACTGTGCTCGACGAAATCCGACAGCGCGAGCATGCGGAGGAAGTATTACGTCAGGTCCAGAAAATGGAAATGATTGGGCAATTGACGGGGGGCGTCGCTCACGATTTCAACAATCTACTCATGGCGGTCATGGGTAATCTCGAACTGCTGCGCAAGCAGGTTCGCGACGAAAAGCTCGCGCGGCTCGCCGATGGCGCACTTCAGGGTGCCCGGCGCGGCGCCTCGCTGACGCAACGTCTTTTAGCGTTCGCTCGACAACAGGACCTCCGAATCGAACCCATTCACCTATCGAGGCTGATAAGCGGGATGACCGAGCTGTTGGAGCGTTCCGTTGGGGCAAGCATCGAATTGGCGTTCGCGTTGCCCGAGGAACTGCCGCTCACGCTTGCGGACGCCAATCAGATCGAGCTTGCGCTGTTGAACCTCGTTGTGAACGCACGCGATGCGATGCCGGAGGGCGGGACGATTTCGATCGCGGTGGAGCTGGAGCATGCTACCGAACAGGTGGATCTCGCGGAGGGAGATTACATACGCGTTAGCGTGATCGACTCGGGATACGGTATGAATGCGACGACGCTTTCCAAAGCGATGGAGCCGTTTTTCACGACCAAAGAACTCGGTAAGGGCACGGGCCTTGGGCTCTCGATGGTTCACGGTTTGGCCCTCCAACTCAACGGCGCACTACGGCTCGAAAGTGCAATTGGCCTCGGTACGCGGGCAGAGCTGTGGCTGCCCGTTGCGTCGCAAGCGGCCGAGAAGCCGGCGCCGGTCCAAGCGATGCCGGATGAAAGTGCCGTCGTCGCTCACGGCGTGACGATCTTGCTCGTCGACGACGATGCGTTGATTTCCGACAGCACGGCCTATTTGCTCGAAGACCTGGGGCACGAAGTGATCGAAGCCGACTCGGGCGCGAATGCACTGGAGGTGCTCAGGAGCGGTACGAAGGTGGATCTGCTCATCACCGACTACTCGATGCCCAAGATGACAGGTATGCAGTTGGCGCAGGCAGCGCGCGAGTTGAGGCCGGACCTTCCGATTGTCATCGCGACGGGGTACGCGGACTTACCGTCGGGAACCACAATGGATATCGTGCGGCTGCGCAAACCGTATCAACAGCATCAACTCGTGGAGGAGATCGCAAAGGCACTGCGTATCGTTCGGTGATCGGCGATGCACTTCCGATTGGCGAACGACCCTCTTTAGAGATTCGCCGTCTGTCGCAAACGGTGGGTAATGACCGATTGCGTGAACTCGCGTATCTGCCCGCTGCTTAGGGGAAGATCGGCGTCGTGGGCTCGGCCCCTTCCGGATGCGCCCTCGGAAAATGCTGCGCCACCATCTGCTCGATCTCTTGTTCTCGCGATGCAGCGACGTCGGCCATGATCAACAACTGGCCGTCACGAATGGCGTCGCGAAAGCGCTCGAGTCGCGCGTTCGGCTCATCGACGCCGATCATCGCGGCGGTCCAGGCTCCGAAGCCCGCACCCGCCAAGGTCAATGCGACGACTGCCCCGCCCGCGATAGCGAGCTCCGCGGGCGGAAACACCAGCGCCACGAGGCCGAGCAGCGCTCCGGTGGCACCGCCGAGCGCCACGCCGCGTTCGAGCGAATGCACGACATCGCTGCTTTGCAGCAAGGATGCCTCGGGCAACTGTTCAAGTGCGACGCTGTGATTCGCGAGTACATGGATGTGGCGCCATGTGATCCGCGCACGAAGCAAGTCGTCTACGATGGCCTTGGCCGTCGCCGTATCGGGTGCCAGGAAATAAAGGCGTCTCATCTCGACCCTCCATTCATCAGGCCGTCCCACAACGGGACGATGCAGCTTATCGTACGCCTGCCGCAGACAATCGGCGCGCGCAGGCCCACATAGCCGCAGCGCTCCCTATCCAACGCTAGCTCGACGACTTCGAGTGCGATGCGACTTCAGCGGCACGTCGAGCAGCCGGCTTCGCGGTCAATTCTTTTCCTGTCATGAAGAGGTCGAAGCGATGCCACGAAAGTCGTTCAAGGTGCCCGCAGGCGTTTCAATAACGCTGCCAATACCGGCGAGACCTGCTTGCGCGACGGATAGTAGAGGAAGAATCCGGCAAACGGCGGACACCAGTCCTCCAGCACTCGCACCAAACGTCCCGCTTCAATAAGCGGTGCGGCCTCATGCTCGAGCACATATGCCACGCCAAGACCGTCCATTGCGGCCTGCATCATCAGGTCCGGCTCGTTGAACGTCAGTGGCCCCGACAGCGCGATCTTCAGTTTTTTCCCACCGTTTTCAAACTCCCACGAATAAAGCGTGTCCGCGCTTTCCATCCGGTAGTTGATGCAGCGCAGATGACGAAGCGCTTCCGGCGACGACGGAGTGGGGTGTTGGGACAGGTACTCCGGTGACGCGACGACAGCCATTCTAAGCATCGGTCCGACCGGCAACGCCACCATGTCCTGTTCCAGCTTCTCGCCCAGCCGAATGCCGGCGTCGAAACGTCCGGAGACGAGATCGCTGAATGCGTAGTCGATGATGACCTCAACGGTTGCATCCGGATACGTCGCGCAGAAATCGCTCAAGACAGGACGAAGGACTGCCTCATACCCTTGTCGTGTGGCAGTGATCCGAAGCGTGCCCGAAATGCGATCGCGACTTCGACTAAGGTCGGTCAACGCACCATCGATTGCGTCCAATGCAGGCCCCAGCGTCAATAGCAGCGCTTGACCTTCGGCGGTGGGTGCGACGCTACGGCTTGTTCGTCGAAGCAACGGATAGCCGAGACGGTTCTCCAGACGCTTGATCGTGTAGCTAAGCATCGAATTGGACAGGTTCAGCTCCGCCGCCGCGCGCGAAAAGCTTCGTGTCCGCGCCACCGCTGCGAATACCGCGAGGTCATCCAGTACCCCGCGCGACATCGTTCGATCGGATTGCATGACCCTTGCGAATTATCCGGGATGATTGAACGAATGCTCGCATCTATCCTTTCTCATGGTCAAGGCATTGGACCAAACCGGTGCCGCCGTTTTGAGGTGGTAAAAGGAGAAAGAAATGATTGAAGACAACTCGGTGTGGATGATCACTGGATGTTCTTCGGGCCTGGGTCGTGCACTGGCCGAGACGGTTCTGGATCACGGCTACCGTGCGGTCGTGACCGCCCGCACGCCGGATGACGTACGCGACTTGGCGGAACGTTTCGACGGGCAAGCTCTCGTGGTGGGCCTCGACGTTACAGATGCCCAGCAGGTCCACGCGGCAGTGAAAGCTGCGCTTGATCGTTTCGGGCAGATGGACGTCCTAGTGAACAACGCCGGCTATGGCTATATCGGGGCGATCGAAGAAGGCGAAGACGCAGCAATTCGCGCGCAGTTCGATACCAACGTACACGGCATCATCGCGATGATGCAGGCCGTACTGCCGACGATGCGCAAGCGTGGGAAGGGGTACATTGTCAACGTCGGTTCGATAGGAGGACTGACCACATTTCCGAACGTCGGCTACTATCACGCGACCAAATACGCGCTGGAAGGTCTTACCGAAACGCTCGCGAAGGAAGTAGCACCATTCGGCATTGGCGCGATGGTCGTCGAACCTGGCGCCTTCAGAACCGATTTTCGCGGTCGATCGATGCAGCAGTCCCGTATTCGTCTTCCCGAATTCGCAGCAACGCTCGGCAAACAGCGCGATGCCTTGCTCGCCTCGCACGGAATGCAGCAGAACGATCCGGCGAAAGGTGCACTCGCGATCATCGAGGCGCTGAAGGCGGAGCAACCGCCGTTACATTTGTTGCTGGGGGCCGACGCGCTTCAGCTTGCGCGTCAACAACTGGCTGCGATGGCGCGGGATTTTGACGCCTGGGAGGCACTGACACGAAGTACCGCATTCGATGAAGCGACGTAAGCCGCCGCTCGCCGCGTGCGTTGGTAGGGAGCTGTAGTTAGCGAAGGCGCGTCGGCCATCCCACTCTAACGAGCAAGTCGTCAGGCGCGTTCAGCGCGAACTCGTACATGCCCCACGGTTTGTCGCTCGGCGCGCCGCTCCCGAGAATTTCGCCGGGAAACATTGCGGCGAGTCCGTCTACGTCTTCGCGATAGAGGTAAAGACCGAATGGATTACGGCCAGGTACGAGCCATCCTGCGACGGCCGGATTAAGGTGGATTTGCCCGCCGAAGTCGTCGGCGAGCATCCGATAGTCGTTGGGCGTGTCGTTCTCGCGCCTGAAACCCAGCCGCATAAAAAACGCCTCGGTCCGATCAAGATCGTTGCACGGCAATATGGCGGTAAGGGTCGGCCGCATGTCGGTAACTCCTTGTGAAGTTCTGGGAGCTCATAAGCATAAGGCAACGGCCAATTAGCATTCCGTGTCAGCGGTAGAGTCCCACGCGACGCAGCGCTTCCTCGGCGGCCTCATGGTCTTGAACCGACGTTCCGCCGGAGATACCGATGCCGCCTACCAATTGCCCATCGTGGAAGATCGGCATGCCGCCGCCGACCGGCGTGACTCGCGGATGATGGGCCAGCGGGGCGACGGCAGGCTCGGCCATGTATTGGTTCCATTGATGCGTGGACAGGCCGAACGACACGGCAGTCCATGCCTTGTCGATGGCGACGTCGACGGTCAGGAACGGGACGGAATCCGAGCGCTCGAAAGCGCGCAGGTGACCGCCTGCATCGGTGATCGCGATGGTCGCGGCAAACCCGCGCGCGGTGCATGCCCGGCGTGCTTCGGCAATAAGTTCTTGCGCGGCTTCGAGGCTGATCGTTGCCGTGCCGATGATGGGCGATGTCATATCAATGCTCCTTCTCGAGCGGGTTCAGGGGTTCGCCACGACGACCTTGCCGATCATATTGCCGGCCTCGACGAGCGCATGCGCTTGGATGAGATTGGTGGCGTCGATGCCGTCAATGCGTCGAGTGAGGGTGTGCTTCAGGCGGCCCTGGTCGACCAATTCCGCCGCACGGCGCAGCAAGTCGTGTTGCCGTGCCAGGGTTTCCGTCGTGTACATCGCCCGGGTGAACATGAGTTCCCAGTGGATCGAAATGGATTTCCCCTTGAATGGGCCGATGTCCAGTCCAGCCGAGTCGTCGATGAGGGCAAATTGGCCTTCCGGGCGAAGCACGGCGGCGATCTGCGGCACATAGGCGGCGCTATTGTTCAAGCCGGCAACGTGGGTGACATGTTCGATACCGAGCGCGGCCAACTGCGGCGCCCAGGGCTGATGGTGGTCGAGGACATGATGCGCGCCATGAGCCAGCGTCCACTCGCGAGTTTCCGGCCGCGAAGCTGTGCCGATGACGATCATCCCAGTCAGCTCGCGGGCCAATTGGGTAAGAATCGAGCCGACGCCGCCCGCCGCTCCGATCACGAGGAGCACGTTATTGACGGTCGGGTCCGCTGCCTGAACGCGCAAGCGGTCGAACAGCAGTTCCCACGCGGTGATGGTCGTTAGCGGCAACGACGCGGCCTCTGCGAAGTCCAGCGTCGCCGGCATCGGGCCGACGATACGTTCGTCCACGGCGTGCAATTCGCTGTTGCTGCCGGGCCGTTTGATGTCCCCGGCGTACCAGACGCAGTCGCCCGGCTTGAAGCGCGAGGCCAACGGACCGGTTGCGCGGACGATGCCCGCCGCGTCCCAACCGGCGATACGCGCTTGCCCTTCCGCGATATCGCCGCCGCGCCGAATCTTGGTGTCGACAGGATTGACCGACACCGCTTTCACTTCCACCAGCAGGTCGTGATCGCGCAATTCAGGTGTGGGCAGTTCGATATCTTGCAGTGCCTGCGGGTGATCGATCGGATGGTTTTGATAGAAGCCGACGGCTTTCATACAGGTGTTCTCCAAGCGTGTTTGAGCCTATGTTATCTTTCGCCGAAATACGGATAAACATCCCGCGAGCTCAAACACTTTCGGCGTTTTGATGAAAACGATTCGACTCGATGACGTGCAAATTTTCGTGCACACCGTGGACTACGGAAGCTTCTCGGAGGCAGCCCGTCAGTTGAATATCGCGCCCGCACATGCGAGTGCGTCGGTGCAGCGGCTCGAAAAGGCGCTGGACGCGCGTCTGTTCACACGCTCAACGCGAAGCATGCAACTGTCGGAAGCCGGGGAGCGTTATTTGCCGCACGCGCGGGTCATGATTGGTGCGGTGGAGCAAGGCGAGCAAGCCTTGGCAAGCGGGCGGGGGGCGCTGTCCGGGCCGCTGCGGCTGTCGGCTCCGTCCGACTTCGGGCGAAACCTGCTGTTGCCGTGGCTCGATGAATTCCAGCACCGGCATCCCGGTTTGTCGCTGCACCTCAAAATGAGCGATCGCGCGGCCGACCTCATCCGCCAGCCGCTGGACGCCGTCGTGCGCTACGGGGCGCTACCCGATTCGTCTCTGCTGGCTTTAAAGCTCGTCGACGATAACCGGCGGGCATTGTGTGCCGCGCCGTCGTATCTCCAACGATATGGCACGCCGGCCAAAGTTGAGGACTTGCGGCGACACAACTGCCTGCGGTACGTCTGGAGCGAGCAGATACATGAGCGCTGGCGCTTTACGCCGCCGGGCGGCGAGCGCACCGTGGCCGTCACGGGCAATCGCATCAGCGATGACGCCGATGCCGTTCGTCGCTGGGCAGTCGCAGGGGAAGGCATCGTCTACAAATCGCGCCTGGATCTCATCGACGATCTGAAGGCCGGGCGATTGGTGGAGATATTTCCGCCGGAGCATTGCGAGCCTGCGCCGCTGCACTTGATTTGCGCTCACCGTGCGCAACTGACGCCGTCGATCGTCGAGTTGCATGCGTTCCTCAGTGAGCGCTGCTCCGCGTTGCTTGCCGGCTATCCTTCGTGAAGCAACTTCAGTTGTATCGATAAATCGTCGGCGAGTAAGAGCTGACGGAAGCTTCTTTCGCGCGGTGGCCCGATTGCGAGGCACTTTGTACATCCGAACCGTAACCGCTCGTATCCGCTTGAGCGATGTGCTCTTGCGCAGCGACGCGTTGCTCGGCGGCTTGAATGTTTTCCGGATAGTGCAGCCGGTCGAGCGGGTTATAACCGGCTTGCATGACGCGCACCAAATCTGCGCGAACTTCGCCGCGGGTCAACGGCTGATTGGTTTGTGCGAATGCGGCGACAGGGGCGACCAGGGCGACAGCTAAGGCGATTTGCTTGATAAGGGCGTTCATGATTACTACCTCCGGATTCGTTTATTTGAAGGGGCTCTGCGAGCACATCAGTGTTTAGCAGGTGAGTGAAGTCTAGGCCTCGCCCCCTCGGCGATAAATATGCGATTCCGGAATTCATTGGTGTCTTTCGGATAACAATCGGCGCAGCCTATGCAGGCATGCCCGAGGCGAGGCGCGTGCCTGACGGAAATCCAACGTCGATACGCTGCCAGTCCGTATTGATGCGGCCGGGCGATCGTTCGCGCGGGCGAGCTGAATCAAAGCGCGATGATCCGATCTTCCGTTTGGTCGCACGCATGTTCCCCGAACATGTCCTTGATGTCCCGCTCGATCTCATCGCACAGCATGGTGATCGGCACGTCGTTGGCGCCGCCTTCGAACGGGTTCTCCGTGCTTTCTCCCACCTGTTCCAGCGAGGCGTACATCCAAGAAACGACCGTACTGCACGGCACCACCAGCCACACCATGTTCCCGTGCATGAACCCGCTGACGAACTCATTCAATTTGTCGAATTCTTGGAGCAAGCCGAACGGAAACAAGAGGCAAAAGAACTTCACGAACAATGCGCTCACGGTTGCATACTGACGCGGATACGGAAAGTTCTTCAGCCGTTCCGATTCCGCTTGCAGCGAGAACAGATCGCTAAGCGATGCCTGAAGCTGCATGTAGGCGGCCGGCGTCGTATGTCCGTCTACATGCAGCGTCTTCAATGCCGCACCTTGTAGACTCAATATGCAAGTCGCAACGCTCTTGCAAGACAGTGCGCGTTCCACCTCCCGTATCGGCAAATAACTCGGAAGCAGCTCGCCGATATGGCTTTCCCACTCCGGAACACGGTAGTGCCGAAGATATTCGGTATTGAAACGCTTCTGCGTGCTCTCCCATATCCGAGGCCTGCGCAGTTCGAATCTGAGCGCCGTGAGCCAGGCGATATGTCTATCCGCAAGCGTTCGCGCGAGGTTGCGGTCATCGACCAGATCACGCGCCAGCTGCCCCCAACGACGGCTCGCAGCGACGATATTGGTCCAGATCGCTTGCGCCTCCATGGCCCTGTTGTACGTTTGCACGTTCTTGAAGCCGACGATGAACGACGTCGCCGTGCCCAGCAAAACGACGATGGTCAGTGGAACGCACAGCCACGTAATGCCGAGCAATCGATAGAGGATGACGGGCGCCGACCCGCAGACGAGAAGGACATAGACTTTTCGCCGAGTCCAAAACAAAAATTCGGAGAGTTTGTACGACTTACCTAAGTGCATGCCAATTCTCGACTGACGGGGCGCCGATTCGGAGCGAATCTACTCCTAGTGACCGAGCGGAGTCGTCAACTCCTTTTCGTTCGAATCCACCACGAAAACGGCCAGGAGTTTGGCCGGTTTCGTTTTGCTCGCATTCGCGCTGACGCCGTGGCGGTCGCCGGGCATCTCGGAGAAGCTTTGTCCCGCGGTGTAGACCGTGACGGGTCCGTCGTTGACTTGGCTGCGGATCGCCCCCTCGAGTACGGTCGCGTAAATGAACGCCGATTTGGGATGCATATGGCCGGGCGAGTACCCGCCCGGGCCATATTCGACAAGTACGCTCTTCAGGCTCTTGCCGGGAACGTTCGGCAATTCGTGCTGGTAGACGAGCGTGACTTTCGCGCTCTTCGATTCCGGCTTTTGTGCGAGCGCGCTGCCGAGCGGCAGCGCGGCGATAAGCAACGAACAGAGGATGCGTTTCATAAAGCTGCCCTTCGGTTGTTTGGGATGAGCGCGGGATCGATCACGCTTTCGCTTGAGAACGCCGCAGCCACTCGTCGAAGCCGATGTGTCCCAGACGCGCTTCGCCCAGCGGAACGAGGGACTTCTCTTCGACCACGCCGCCGAAATACCGGGCAGCGGGGTCGCAAACGACCTCGTGCGGATCGCCGATGGCTTTCAGGTAACGCGCGACGTATTCGTCGAACGGAGCGCGCTCGGGGCCGGCGATTTCCACCGTGTCGTTGCGCGGCGCGGCGAGTGCGGCCTCGGCAACGAACGCGGCTACGTCATCGGATGCAATCGGCTGAAACAGGCCGTGCGCAAGCCGCACGACGTCGCCTTGCATGCTCGTCGCCGCGATGCCGCCGAGAAACTCCATGAACTGCGTCGAGCGAACGATGGTGTAGGGAACGCCGGAAGCTTTCACGAGCTTCTCTTGTGCAACCTTGGCGCGGAAATATCCGCAGTCGGGCATACGATCGGTTCCGACGATCGATAGCGCGACGTGATGTCCAACGTCCGCTGCCGCTTCCGCCGCGTGGAGGTTGCGGCCGGACGTTTCGAAGAATTGCATCACCGCCGTATCTTCGAAAGACGGCGAATTGGCGAGGTTGACCACTACCTTCGCACCGCGCAACGCTTCTTGGAGCCCTGCGCCGGTGATGGTGTCGATACCGTTATTGGGCGAGGCCGCGATAACCTCATGGCCCTTCTCGCGAAGGATGGCAACGGTCTTCGAGCCGATCAGCCCGGTTCCACCGATGACGACGATCTTCATGGTTCAGCCTCCAGATGGGGATGGCGGCAAGGCGCCGCTCGGAATCAATCGTAGGTGGCCGGGACTTATCGCGGTAGATCTGAAAACGGGCTCTCAGTGTTGATTTGCGCGCACCAATCGACGCGATCGCGGCTCGCGCGTTTATGTCTATGCAGGCGCGTTAGACCGCGTTGCGCAAGCCTGCCGCGACCTGTTGTGCCGCACGTTCCGTTTCGTCTTCGTTGAAGGGCGCAAAGCCCATGACGAGAGCCGGACCGTGGCGATGGCGATGGGTGTATTTGCTCAACGGCGCCGCCGCGATACCGACGCTCTTCAGTCTTTGAAGTGCCGTGCTTTCGTCGATGTGCAAGAGGTGGCAGGCGACGTCCAGGCCGGCTGCAATCGGCTCCACGCGAATGAGGTCGTGCCAGTATTTCTGCGCGAAATGCTCGAACGCGCGCGCACGGGCCGCATAGATGGTGCGCGTGCGACGGATATGCCGATCGAAATGGCCCTCGCTGAGGAAATCCGCAAGGACAGCCTGTGTGAGACCGCTCGCGCTGCGGGCCGTGATCGATGCGGCCCGCACAAACGGTGCGACGAGCCGCGGCGGCAGCACCACGTAGGCGTGCCTGAGCGAAGGAAACATCAGCTTACTGAAAGTGCCGGCCAAGACGACGTGCGACTCGGCGCCGGGCAGGCTGCGCAATGCGGGCAGCGGCCTCGAGCGAAAGCAATATTCGCTGTCGTAGTCATCCTCGAAAATCACGCCCCCGTGCGAGTGCGCCCAGCGCAAGAGGGCGGTCTGCCGCTCGGTGGACATCGATATGCCAAGCGGGGCATGGCGCGAAGGCGTGACATAAGCGAGCGCGGCGCCGGGAGCCTCTCGTACGCCGTGCTCTACGACGAGCCCATCGCTATCGATGGGGACGTCGACGATGCGCGTACCGCTCGCGTGCATGATTTGGCGAGCGCCCACATACCCTGGGTCTTCCATCCAGACCGCATCGCCAGGTGCGGTGAGTAGGCGCAAACAAAGATCGAGCGCCTGTTGCACGCTGCCGACGATGACGACCTGCTCCGGCGAAACCGTGACCGCCCGCGAGATGGCCAGATGTTCGACGATGGCTTTGCGCAAGGCCGGCAAACCCACCGGATCGGCATCGTCGAGCGTGAGCAGACGCGAAGGGCGCAAGTGGCGCGCGTGCAGCTTTCGCCATACGTCGATGGGAAACAGACGGATATCGCTGCGATGGGGATGGAATGGCCGCGGCAACGACGTTGTCCCCGACAGCGGGAACGGCGATTCGTGTTCCGTCAGACGTTTGATCCACGGCCCCTGCGCTTCCCGGCCGGGGCGGCCGTCGGGGGTGGCTTGCAAGTGCGTAAGCGGTTCGGCGGCGTACCGTGGATCTGGCAGTTGCGTGCTGACGCGCGTGGCGCTGCCCCTACGGCTGACGAGATAGCCCTCCGATAGCAGTTGCTCGTATGCGCTTGCTACCGTGCCGCGCGCGAGCCCGTATTGCTGCGCGAGCGTGCGCGTGCCGGGCAGCGCGCTGCCCGGCGGTAGGCGTGCCGTGACGATTGCTTGTCTCAACGCGTCGTAGAGCCAGCGCTGCAAACCGACCGTCGCGTCGGGCGCCCCCAGCAAAAGGGACCAGACGACAGGCTCGCGCTCACGCGCGGCGGTTTCGGATACCGGAGCGTATCGATCGTTCATGGGGCTTGAAATCCGTTGCTCGGAGGATTACGCCTTCCCAGGCGTTCACCGCCCGAAGGTTGCGACAGGGACGCCGGAACGCTCTGCCGGACGAACTGGCCCATCGCATCAGTCGGCAACTGGCTCATTACAGGCGAACGCTTTGCTCGCACTATTGACACGGCTCCGCCTCGAGGTCAAGCAGCGGCGGTCGCCTCGGGTATGCGGCGTTCCAACCGCATCACAATCGGTCGACGTCGCGGTCGGGTTCAGCGAACGAGACGATGCTCACGATTCCCTGCTTCGTCATCTTCGTGTAAGGGCAAAAGCGCTCGGTATTGCGGATCAGTTCTTCGGCGACGATCCGCTCGACTCCCGGCAAATGGACGCGCATGCGAGCGGTGAGGACGAACAGTCCATCCATGGGGTCTCGACCGAAATCGACGGTGACGCCGACCGACGCGCCGGGAATCGGGATCGCCGCGCGTGCCGCAAGCAGGCTCAACGCGCCATGGAAGCAAGCCGCGTAACCGGCTGCGAATAGCTGCTCCGGATTCGTGCCGCCCCCGGGCCCGCCGAGCGCTTTCGGCAGGCGCAAGTCGATGAGGAGCTCGCCGTCATCGGAGCGTGCGAGCCCTGACGCGCGACCATGGCCCGCTTCGCCCCCCGTGACGGTAACGGTGGTCGAGTACAGGGTTTGGATTTCCTTCCCATGGTACTTGTCGAGCAGCGTTAGCGGGGGTGGGCTCAGCGTCGTCTTTCGTGTCATTGCGAGTCGTATGCGGCCGAGAAGAAGTGTCGTGCAACAGGAGGTGCAAGCTGTGTTAGTCGATTACCGCGACGATATTGACGGTCCCTTGCCGTGCCATTTTTGCGTAAGGGCACAAGCGTTCGGCATTTCGAACGAATTCTTCCGCCACGCGCCTCTCGACGCTCGGCATTCGGACGCGAAGATCGATGACCAAAGCGTAGCCGCCGTCCATCGGGTCGCGCCCGAACGAGACTTGTGCCGCTACGACGATATCGTCGAGCCGCATTCCGTCACGCTTGGCGAGCAGATTGAGCGCGCCGTGAAAGCACGCGGCAAAACCGGCTGCAAACAGTTGCTCGGGATTCGTGCCGTCGCCCGGTCCCCCGAATTCGGTGGGAAGGCGCAAGTTCAGATCCAAATTCCCGTCATCCGAACGCGCGACGCCGGAGGCGCGGCCGTGGCCGGTGGCGCCGCCCGATACGGTGACCGTCGTCGTATAGAGCGGAAGAAAGTCCTGGCCCCTATACCTGTCGAGCAGTGCAAGCGGCGGCGAATTGAGGTTCTTGTCATCCATCGGCATTCTCGAATTCAGTCATGCACGTTCCCCTGAACGGGCACGGTCGACTCAATGGTAGGCCAGCGCTCGAAGCCGGCGGTAGCATCGTTCCGGTACGCATCGTGTTTCCCGTTCGACACCAATCTAAAGCACTATTTATGGATGAAACGCTTAACGAGCGAGGGTTGGGCCCCGTGTCGGATCGACATGATGTGTCCTACACTGCAAGCCTATCTACGCCGGATGTGCAGGCGAAGCGGAGCAGGGCGCCAATGGACCAATCGGATACGCAGCGGGTCGGATTTCGCATTGGCTTGCCCAATCGTAGCGACGATTTATCGACCTGTTTCGCGACGAGCTATGCCGGCATCATCGCCTTCATGGCGGTAGCCACCGAAGGCAGTTTCGCGAAGGCGGGAGAGCGGCTCGGCATTGGGCGTTCGGCAGTGTGCCGCAATGTGCAAAAGCTCGAAGCGCAATTGAGCACGCGATTGTTTCTTCGAACCACGCGGACGACTCACCTGACGCTCGAAGGGGAGCGATTCTTCGAGAATTGTCATCAGGGAGTCGAGCGGATCGTCGAGGCGGTCAACGAGATGCTCGAGCTCCGTGAAGGTCCGCCGCGTGGGCTTTTGCGCGTCAGCTCGACGGTCGGTTTCGGTAGGAAGGTGGTGGCCCCGCTGCTCGAAAAATTCATGGCGGCTTATCCCGAGGTGGCGATCGATCTGCTGCTCGACGATCGGCCGGTCGACTTCGTCTCCGAACGGATCGATGTGGGGTTCCGCGACGGACGCATCGAAGATTCGAGCATCATCGCGAAGCAACTGGTGCCGATGGAAAGGGTGCTTTGTGCCTCGCGGGCGTATGCGGAGCAGTACGGTCTTCCGTCGTCGCTCGAAGAGTTGGATCAGCACGCGTGCGTCAACTTGAGACTCGCGGGCGGCCGCGTCTTGGAGTGGGAGTTCAAAGTCGACGGGCGCGTTCATAAGTACTTGCCGGCGGCTCGATTGACTTTCAGCGATATCGATTTGGTACTGACGGCAGTCCTCGATGGCCGCGGTATCGCGCAACTGCCCGGCTATCAAGTCTGCGATTACGTCGCGCGCAATGACCTGGTGATCGCGTTGAAGCGCTATGTGCCCGACGACCGCGGCCACTTTATCTGCTATCTGAGCCGGCAGCACTTGCCATCGCGCATTCGAGCGTTTGTCGATTTCATGACGACCGAGATTCGGGCGCTCGACGTCCTTTGCCTGGGTGAATTCACATCACCCTAAATTCGCCGATGCGACCTCGACGGTGCGTATTGGTGTCCACCAGGAAACGGTGAGTGTTCGCGCGCAGATCTACCGCGCTGCGGACCCCACACCTACCATGCAGTCATCGCAAGGCGGCCACAGCTCGATCTGACTGACTTCATGTAGCGATCGATTTCTGCCGAGGTGCAACGTGCCTCGGAGGGGGCCGCTTTGCGTTCGAACCCGGGCAGGGATCTTACTGCTTCGACGCATTCATTCGCAAAACGCTTGCGGGCAATGAACGCATCGTAGCGCCGAGGTGGGTGGCTCGCCATGAAAACTTTCGATATCGACTGGATTGCAACGTCGCCGGATGATGCCGGCGCGATCGACTTGGGTGCGCATCTCGTCAGCGAACGCGAAGGTTATTCGCACCACGGAATATATGCAGGAAACGGACAGGTGATTCATTACGGCGGCTTTCATCACTCAATTGAGCGACGGCCTGTCGAAGTCGTTTCGTTACAAAGTTTTTCTGCGGGCAGACCGATCGGGGTGCAGTCGGAGCCCAATGCCGTGTATCGCGGAATGAATGTCGTGGCACGGGCCCAATCGCGCTTGGGTGAAGACAGATACCGGATTTTGACGAACAACTGCGAGCATTTCTGCACGTGGTGCGTACAAGGCTTCGCACGGAGCGAGCAGGTGCGTCGATGCCTCACGCATCCCTGGTTAGGCATCGCCACGCTGCGCGTGCTAGCGCGAAGGAGCCGCGCTTTCCGTCACTGGGCCTCGCGGATCTCGTGCGTTAGCCATCGATTTCGTTCGTCGATCGCGACGCATTGCTTCGTCGATCAACTCCGTCGAGCTTAGAACGATTCCACGGATCGGATGCCAATGCGAATCGATCGGCCGATCGAAGCAACAGTAGCCGATTAGTTAAGACTCCTAAAGGATGAAACATGAACATGGAATCCAAGGCAGTCGCCGCTGCACCGTTGACCGGCATCCGATTTGGTATCGGCACGTTTGCAGTTGCACTCGCCACTTTCATGAACGTGCTCGATTCGTCGATTGCGAATGTTGCCATTCCGACGCTTTCGGGCAATCTGGGCGTGTCCGTGGATGAGGGTACGTGGGTCATTACACTCTTTGCCGCGTCTAATGCCGTATCGATTCCCCTAACGGGATGGCTCACGCAACGGGTCGGTCAAGTGAAGCTGTTCGTCGGGGCGATTCTTCTGTTCGTCTTGTCGTCGGCGGCATGCGGGCTCGCGCCGAATCTCTTGGTGCTGCTTGCGGCCCGCGTGGTGCAGGGCGCAGTGGCGGGGCCGCTGGTGCCGCTTTCGCAAGCGCTGCTGCTGGCGTCGTTTCCCAAAGACAAGAGTTCGAGCGCGCTGTCGCTCTGGGCCATGACGGCAACGGTTGGGCCGATCGCGGGGCCCGCGCTGGGCGGATGGATCACCGATCGGTATAGCTGGTCGTGGATCTTCTATATCAACGTTCCCGTGGGCTTGTTTGCCGCCGGCGCGATCTGGATGATTTATCGAGAACGCGAGACGCCGGCGCGCAAGCTGCCGATCGACAAGATCGGGCTGATTTCCTTGATCGTCTGGGTGGCGTCGCTGCAAATCATGCTCGACAAGGGTAAGGACCTCGACTGGTTCAACTCGCCCGTGATCTGGCTGCTCACTATCGTGGCAGCGGTAGGCTTCGTGTTCTTCTTGATTTGGGAGCTCACGGAGGAAAAGCCCGTCGTCGATTTGCGGCTGTTCGCCGGGCGTAATTTCGCCGGCGGCACCGTGGCCATTTCGGTCGCCTTCGCCCTGTTCTTCGCGAACCTCGTCGTGCTGCCGCAATGGATTCAGGGCTATCTAGGCTACCGCTCGGTGGACGCGGGGCTCGTCACGGCGCCGCTCGGAATCTTTTCCGTCGTGCTTGCGCCTTTGATGGGCAAGATCATGCCGCGTTCGGACATGCGTGTGTTGGCGACGTTGGCGTTCGTCGGGTTCGCCGGCGTCTTCCTCATGCGTTCGCATTACACGACGGGCGTCGATACTTATACGCTCGTTTTGCCGACGCTGTTGCAAGGGATCCCGACGGCGCTTTTCTTCACGCCGCTTACCGCGATCATTCTGTCCGGGCTGCCGCCCGAGCGGATTCCGTCGGCGGCCGGGCTGTCGAACTTTGCGCGCATCTTCGCCGGCGCGGTAGGGACGTCTCTGCTCAGTACGGGCTGGAACAACCGAACGATCCTGCACCACGAGCGGCTCGTCGAGCAGACGAGCATCAACAATCCGACCTTCACGAGTGCAATCGCGGCGTTGCAGAGCACGCTCGATGCGAGCGCCGACAAAGCGCGCGCCGTCTTCGAATATTCGCTCAACACCCAAGCGGCGATGCTGGGTCTGAACGACATCTTTTGGCTATCCGCCGTGATCTTCATTTTGATCATCCCGCTGATTTGGCTGACGCGACCGGCCAAGGGCGGCGCCGCCGGCGCAGCCGGTGCGGGTGGCCACTGAGCCGGCGTGCTCAGTTCAACTCATTGACTGGACGGTGCAAAAATGAAACCGCGCAATTCTTGCCTTGGCGTCAACGCTCACGCCTCGAAATGGGTTATCCCGGCGCTCGTCGCGGCGATATTGCCGGCTTGCGCCAACTATGCGGGTATTCATAGCGACAAGCGGATCGCCGAGCCGAGGCAGTTCGAGACCGCACTGAGTCTGCCGGCCGAGCAGGGCCGCTGGCCGGCCGCCGATTGGGTCGAGCAGTTCGGCGACGCCCAGCTCAAAACGCTGATCGACGAGGCGTTGAAGGCGAGCCCCACGATCGAACAAGCCATGGCGCGGGTGAGGCAGGCGCAAGCCTATGGCGAAACGGCGCGGGCGAATACCCTGCCGCGCGTCGATGCGAATTACTCGCTGACCCGCGAGCAGTACAGCGCTTCGGCGATGATTCCGCCGCCGTTCGCCGGCAACTGGCAGACTGAGAATCGGGGCCTACTGTCGGCGTCGTTCGATCTCGATCTGTGGGGCAAGAATCGCGAAGCGATGAACGCGGCGCTGTCGCAAGCGCAAGCGAGCGACGCCGATGCGCAATTCGCCAAGCTCACGCTCGAAACGGCAATCGCGCGCACTTACAACCGGCTCGCTCGCCTGTTCGCGCTGCGCGACGTAGCCGCGCAGGAGGTCGAACGCCGGAAGCAGATCGATACCGTTACCGCGGGCCGGGTCGCCATAGGCCTCGATACCGAAGTGGAACGCAAGAGCGCATTGGCGAACTTGGCGACGAGCCGCGCCGCCGTCACGGCATTGGACGGCAGTATTACCACGACGCGTTATCAATTGGCGGCGCTCATCGGGGCAGGGCCCGATCGCGGCCTCTCGATCGAGCGGCCGGCGCTGAGCGCCGGCGACGACGTGAAGCTGCCCGACAATTTGCCTGCCGATCTCATTAGCCGACGGCCCGATATCGTAGCCGCCCGCTGGCGTGTAGACGCGACGATGCACGAGGTGAAGGAAGCCAAAGCGGAGTTTTATCCGGATATCAATCTGAGCGCCGCGATCGGCTTCGATGCATTCGGATTCGGCCGCTTTCTTACTGCGGCTAGCCGCACGGCATCCGCCGGACCGGCGATCCATCTGCCGATTTTCGACGCCGGTGCGTTGCGCGCACAACTGAAGGGCCGCTATGCGGCGTTCGACTACGCGGTTGCCGCTTACAACCAAACACTGGTCACGGCGCTTTCGGACATCGCGACGCAGCTTGGAGACATTCGGTCGAGCGACGCGCAACTCGTCGATGCGCAATCGGCGCAGCAGGCCGCTCGCGGGGCCGACCAATTGGCACTGACGCAATACAAGGCTGGACTTACCAATCAATTGACGGTGCTCAATGCCGACGTCGTCGCATTGAATGCCGATCAGGCCGTCGTCAATCTGAAGATGAGCCGCCGCGATCAGCAGATCGCGCTCGCCGCAGCGCTCGGGGGAGGCTATGTCGACACCTCCGCACAAGCGCTGCATTCCCTCGATGCCGACGGCCGAGGCGCCCATATTGCCGCTGCGCATTGAGCCGCAGTTCGCACACCAGCCAGGAGAGTTGAAATGAGCGATACCATCACGTCCGATCGCGAACGCGCGGATTCGATCGGCGACGACCGCGTGAGGCGCGCAGGCGGGGACGAGGCGCGGCCAGCGGCCGGCGGCGCGGGACCGACGCCTTCGAGCCGCCGCAAGCACATGCTCGTTTTGCTTGCGCTTGTCGTGGCGGCGGCCGGCGCGGTCTACGGGGCCTACTACTACAGCTATGCGCGCTTTTACGAATCGACCGACGACGCCTATGTCAGCGGCAACCTGGTTCAACTGACCCCGCAAGTATCCGGGACGGTGGTGGCTGTCGATGCGGATGACACGCAAATCGTAAAGGCAGGCCAGGCGGTCGTCGCGCTCGATCCGGCGGATTCGGAGATCGCGCTGGCGAACGCGAAGGCCGCACTGGGCGAAACCGTGCGGCGCGTCAGCAGCTTGTACGTGAACAACGACTTCTATGCGGCGAATGTGGCGCAGCGCGAGTCCGATCTCGCGCGTGCCGTCGACGATCTGCGCCGCCGGCAGGCGGTCGCATCCACCGGCGCGGTGTCGGCCGAAGACATCGCCCATGCTCGCGACACGGTCAACGCCGCGCGAGCCGCATTGGATGCGGCACGCCGCCAAGCCGAGGCCAATCGAGCGCTGACGGCCCGTACGACGGTCGAGACGCATCCCGATGTGCAGGCGGCGGCAGCCAAAGTCAGGGATGCTTATTTGGCGTACGCGCGCGATACGCTGCCGGCGCCGGTGACGGGTTATGTGGCGCGGCGTTCGGTGCAAGTCGGCCAGCGCGTCGCCCCAGGGACACCGTTGATGGCGATCGTGCCGCTTGACGGTGTGTGGGTCGATGCCAATTTCAAAGAGGTCCAGCTCAAACGGATGCGTATCGGACAACCGGTGACGCTGACGGCGGACGTCTACGGATCGAGTGTCACGTATCACGGCCGGATCGAGGGATTTTCGGCGGGCACGGGCAGTGCATTCGCCACGCTGCCGGCGCAGAACGCCACGGGTAATTGGATCAAGGTCGTCCAGCGGCTGCCGGTTCGCATCCGGATCGATCCGAGCGAGCTGGCAGCGCATCCCCTTCGGATCGGCTTGTCGATGCAGGTCGATGCCGATACGCACGACGATTCCGGAACGCAGCTCGGCGCGGCTTCCAACACGAGCTATCGCACAGATGTGTTCGAGCAGTACGGCGCGCAGGCCGATGTCGAAATCGCGAGAATCGTTCGGCAAAACGAGGCCGCCCATCATGGCGCGTGATCCGGTGCATACGGATCGGCTGGCTATGCTCGGGCGAGCGGTTGCGTTCATCGTGCATGACGCGCTGCAACCGGTCGGATCGGCATTGACGCGGGGACAGTCGGCCTTGCGATGGCTGCGCCGCGACCCGCCCGATGTGGCAGCGGCCATTGCTTCGCTGGAACGGTTGGTCGAAGACGTGCAACGTGCGAGCGCTACGCTCTCGGCGCTTAGGAAGCTGGCGTCTCCGACGGCCGGACCAAAGCTGCCGCTTTCGCTGAACGCGTTGCTGTCCGACTCGGTGCGATGGCTCGAGGATGAGCTTCGACACAACGGGATCGATGTAGCGCTCGAGCTCGTCGACGGCGATGTTCAGGTGATGGCCGCACGCGTCGCGCTGCAACAGTTGATCGTCAACTTGATCGTGAACGCGATCGAGGCAATGGTCGAGAACTCGGTGGCGACGCGGCGGCTTACCGTAGCCCTGTCCGTCGAGGGGCGCAATGCGGTGATTGCCGTCAGCGATACGGGGCGCGGTATCGCGACGCATGCCGTGCCGCACTTGTTCGATGCGTTCTATACGACAAAAGAAGGGGGAACGGGGATGGGATTGGCGATTTGCCGCCGCATCGTCACGGAGCATGCCGGGAGTCTCGAGGCTGTGAGCCCGCCCGAGGGCGGCGCGCGGTTCGTGGTGCGCGTGCCGCGTCTCGGGACATGTGGCGTGGGGGCGAGCGAGCGCTGATGGGATGCCTTATCGGAGGGGCACAAATGAACCAATCGCAGTTGTCGGAACATAGCATTCGCCTTTGTCCGCCGTGCCGGCCCGACGGGCTGTCTACGAGCTTCTCGGCGAGCTACGCGGGGATCATGGCGTTTATGGCCGTCGCCACCGAGGGCAGTTTTGCAAAAGCGGGAGAGCGCCTCGGGATCGGCCGGTCGGCCGTGAGCCGGAGCGTGCAGAAGCTGGAAATGCAGCTCAGTACGCGGCTGTTTCAGCGCACCACGCGCACCACGCAACTGACGCGCGAGGGTCAACGGTTTTTCCACAACTGTCATCAGGGCGTGACGCATATCGTGGAAGCCATGAACGATATGCTGGAGCTTCGGCATGGACCGCCCAGCGGCTTGCTGCGTATCGGATCGCCGGTCGCATTCGGTAGGAAGATCGTTGCACCGCTGCTCGATGCCTTTATGAAAGTCTATCCGGACATCGTCGTCGATCTTGTGCTCGACGAGCGCCCCGCCGATTTCGCAACGGACCGGATCGACGTAGCGTTTCGCAATGGCCGCATCGAGGATTCGAGCATCGTGGCCAAGCAACTGATTCCGATGCAGATGGCACTCTGTGCTTCCCCTTCCTATATCGACGCGCACGGCCTGCCGGGCACATTGGACGATTTATGTCTGCACGAGTGCATCAACCTTCGCGTCGCTGGCGGCAAGACATTCGAATGGGAGTTCAAGGTCGACGGGTGCGTACGCAAGTTTCTGCCCGAGGCGCGTATTGCGTTCAACGATGCCGATTTGGTTTTGCAAGCGGTACTGAGGGGGCAGGGCATCGCACAGATGGCGGGCTATCAGATTTGCAGCCATATTGCTGCGGGCGAGCTTGTCGTCGTCATGGCGCGGTATGCACCCGACGATCGCGGTCATTACATTTGCTACCTCACGAGGCAGCATCTGCCGGCGCGCATTCGCGTTTTTATCGACTTCATGACCGAGCGGATTCGCGCACTCGATCTCAATTGTTTGACCGAATTCAATGGCTATGCGGGCAAGTGCGCAGCATGAGCCGGCGCCCGCGCCGAAGACGAACGATGCAAGCTGCCGAACGTTGACACCGGAGCATATTGTGAGCGTAATCACATCGATGCCGCGTCGAGGACGCGAGTGTCTCGAACCTTTGGTCTATGTTCTCGACGACGATCCGGACATGAACGACGCGCTCGTCGATTTGCTGCATTCGGTGGGCATGCGCACAACGTCTTTTTCGTCGGCGGAGACTTTCCTGTCGATCGAAATCGGCGAGGAGCCGAGTTGCCTCGTGCTCGATGTTCGGCTGCGCGGCGCCAACGGGCTCGACGTTCAGCAAGCGTTGAAACGGCGCGACATCGACCTGCCGATCGTCTTCATCACGGGCTACGGCGATATCGAAATGACGGTGCAGGCGATGAAGGCCGGCGCGGTGGACTTTTTGACGAAGCCGTTTCGCGACCAGGCCCTACTCGATGCGGTCGCGCAAGCGATTGCCGTGGATCGGAAGACGCGCCGGGCGGCAAGGTGCGGCGATGACTTGCGTGGGCGCTATGCGACGCTCACCGACCGCGAACGCGAGGTCATGATGTTGGCGGTTTCCGGGCTCATGAACAAGCAGATCGCCGGCGAAATCGGTATCAGCGAAGTGACGGTCAAAGTTCATCGCGGCAGAGTGATGCGCAAGATGTCGGCTCGTACGTTCGCCGATCTCGTCAAGATGTCGATCGACATCGACCGCACGGCGCGGCACGATCGGGCCAGTTCGGCACCGGCGCCGCGCTATCTTATCGACGCGGCGCCGCAATCCATGGCGACAAGTTACGGGTGAGCGGTATCGCGCTGGCGATGGATGTCGTGCGTGACGAACGGGTTGTCTTGCGTCGGCATCGCCAGCCATTCGGGATGTGCCAGCGTTTCGCGGATGTCATCGAGTCCACTGCCCCAATGCTCGTTCATGGTCAGCGGGCCGAACTGAAAATCCTTCGCGCTGCCCTCGAACGACTTGTCGCGATAGATCAATTGAACGACATTTCGACGTGCGTTGCACGCACGTTCGGCCGCACGCAGATAGGCTTCGTGCTGGCGATTTTCCGGCGGCACGAGGGCCATGACCTCGTTCAACATGACGCGGAAGTTTTGCTGTTCGCTCATGTAGTCTGTGATGAAGCGGGTGCGGCTGGAATACTGCACATCCTTTTGACGCGTGGCGACGCCGAGGAGGTTGTCGGGCACGCCGCCGCGAGCGCTCCATAAGTCGACCTGAAAGATCAGCGAATTGCGTCTAGGCTGCGCCTTCAGAATTGCGGAAAGCGGCGTATTGGAAACGAGTCCGCCGTCCCAATAGAATTCGCCGTCGATCTCCACGGCGGGAAAGCCCGGCGGCAAGGCTCCGGAGGCCATGAAATGCTCCGCGCGCAAGATCGTTTTGGTGTTGTCGAAGTAGACGAAATTGCCGGTGCGCACGTTCACGGCGCCGACCGATACGCGCATCTCTTGGTGGCGGTTGATCCGATCGAAATCGGCAAAGCGCTCGAGCGTGGACTTCAAGGGCGTCGTATCGTAGTAGCTTGCGCTGTGAGGCGTGGCAGAGTGCATCGATCCTGGCGACCAGAAGCGGGGAGAGAAGAACCCACGCTGCCCCTCGAACAACGCACGGGCTGCTTCGATGCCGTCAAACCAAATTCGCAGCGGGTCGGGCCAGTGCTGCGCGGTCTCGGCGATCATCTCGTACGGCAAGAGGCTGGGCAGCCAGGGCTGGCGGCAAATGTGGACCCAGAACTCGCGCAATTTGGACACGCGATGTTCGGGTGCGTTGCCGGCGATGATCGCGGCATTGAGCGCGCCGATGGAAATGCCCGCGACCCAATTCGGCCGGATGCCGGCTTCGGCCAGCCCTTGGTAGACGCCGGCCTGATAGGAGCCGAGTGCGCCGCCGCCTTGGAGTACGAGCGCAGTGACGGCGTAGTCGCGGTCGATCTCGATGGTTGACGTCGATCGTGCCGTTGCCTTCGCGGGCCCGGACGATCCTTGCAACCCTTGCTTGTCCTGGAACATGTGAAACTCCCTCATCGATTCGCATGAGAATGCTCGCAGCGTTCGTGCGCCCGCCGCGAGCATCGACCACGCACTTACTGCATGTACCAGCCGTGGCTGACGACGAACGATTGGCCTGTTAGCGCATTCGAGGGATAGGCGCACAAGAAGAGCGCGGTCTGTGCGACGTCGTCGACCGTGGTGAATACGCCATCTACCGTGCCGCCCAGCATGACGCGGCGTATCACTTCCTCTTCGCTGATGCCGAGTTCGCGCGCCTGCTCGGGGATTTGTTTGTCGACCAGCGGCGTGCGGACGAAGCCGGGGCAAATCACATGGGAGCGCACGTTGTGCTCGCCGCCTTCCTTGGCCACGACGCGTGCAAGGCCGAGCAGTCCGTGTTTGGCCGTGACATACGCGCATTTGAGCGGCGATGCCTCATGGGAATGGACCGAGCCCATATAGATGATCGTGCCGCCGCGCTTGTCGCGGTACATATGTTTGAGCGCCGCACGCGTGGTCAGGAATGCGCCGTCCAAGTGAATCGCTTGCATGCGTTTCCAATCGGCGAAGCTGTATTCATGTACCGGATTGACGATTTGGATGCCCGCGTTCGACACGAGGATGTCGATGCCGCCGAAGCGCTCGGCGACGGATTCGATTGCGCGCTCGACTGCGGTCTCATCGGCCACGTCCATGGCAAGGCCGATGGCATGACCACCCTTGGCTCTGATCGCGTGCGCGACGGTGTTTGCCGCGTCCTCGTTGAGATCGGCGATGGCGACCGTTGCGCCCTCGCTCGCCAATAGTTCGGCGATGGCTTTGCCGATGCCGCTGGCGGCACCTGTCACGACGGCGGTTTTACCTTGAAGTTTCATGGCGTTCTCCATTGAATGTCGGGCCGGGCAGGCGTTGTGCGTGCCAGGCATCATGCGTTGGGTTCGTTAGCGCCGCAGATAGTCGTAGACGACTTCGCCCAGCCCGAGCGTGAGGTCCGCGACGTAGTGCTTTGCGCCGACGACCTCGAGGACCGGCAGCGAGGCGACCGGCGCTAACGCGTGTGGGAAGAGCGAGAGCGCAGCCGGGCCCGTCCATGCCCCTTTCACCTGGACGTCTTTGAGGAAATAACAGACCAACTCGCAGACGCGGGCGGAGCCGTCGACATGAGGCAGGATCTTGAGCAGGAAATTCGGGGTGTTCGCGAGGGCGTCGCGAACCTGATCGCTGTCGATCGTTTGGTGTTTGTAGCCCATCGTGCCCGTTGCTACGCGGACCGGACCGTAATCGAGCGTCCCCACGAGGGTGTCGGTCTCGACTGCTAAGCGAGGGTTTGCGAGCTTTTTCGGGAAGCCCCAGAGTTCGCGCCCGGCGGCCAGCGGCGGATGATCGTCGAGAAACATCGCATGGGTGTAATTGCCGCGCCGCCCTTCGTACGTTACCGGAATGACTTGGCCGGATTCGGAGTAGTTTCCAAAGCCGGTGGAGTCCGGCATCCGAATGAATTCGTAATGCACGAGCGGTTCGGCTATCTCCAACGGCTCCGGCACGACGGCGCGCAGCAGTTCCGGATCGGTGCGATAAGAGATGACGAGGAACTCGCGTTGAATGAAGCGGTACGGTCCCATCGGATATGCCGGCCGACTTAGCGGTGTGGCAAAAGCCAAGTCGCGGATAGTTTGAACGTCCATGGTGCGCAAGCCTCCTCGGGCGAAAGCGTGGTGCGATGCGCCGTCGGGGTGACGGCTATCGATCACGGTTAGCGCATTCTGGAGGTTCGAGCGGCGAGGCTCCATCACACGAAGGTATCAGCGGACGTATCCGTTCGTGCGACGCTCTAGCCGGAGTTCATTGCTCGAGGGGGCTCAACATACTTCGAATGAGCCCCTGTCTGGCGGCAAACTCGGAAAAGATAAACGAGTTGCGATTTACGACAACGTGTTCGTCATGGACGACGTCACGCTAAGCGACGATCAGAGATCTCCGCTCACTTCACCGGTTCCGAGCTCGCTCCGTAGCCGGTTGACCTCCGCCCACAGCTCATCGCTATCGATATTGCGCAGCAGAACCACGCAGTCCAGCTGGTCTTCGTCCACGCCGAAGTATTGCAATATCTCCTTGCGAACCGAATCGAGGAACTGCGCATATTCCGGGGTTTCTTGGGCTTGCGCGTGCAAGGCGTCGTATTCCGCATCGTCCGCGCCGCCGCCATACTCGTCGATGTAGCGCGAGATCCATTGGTCCCGTTCGTGGTCGTAGTCGGCCTCGGCGCGCATCGCCTGCATTGCCGTATCGAAGTCTAGTTGCGCAAACGCGGCGATCGCCGCCGTCGTTGCCTCATCGAATTGGATAGTCATTCTCTTACCTCTTGCTGATCGTGGCGCATCATCGCATAGGCCGTGCGTGGGCGGGGATGCCGGCCGCTTTTTTGCCTTTGCGCGAGACAGAGCGCTGGCCGGTTTTCTTCGGCAAGCGCTGGGGATCGGCGAGGAGCTCGACCAGCCGCGTTTCGCATTCGGAAAACGAGTACCCGCGCCGCTGTGAAATCATGAACGTGAGAGCACGCATATGCCATGCGCGCCGTCGAAGCTCGACGAGTGCGCCATTTGCGAGGTCTTGCTCGACCATATGTTGCGGCATGTGCCCCCAGCATAAGCCACCCCTGAGCAGATCGTGCTTCGCGCCGAGATCGTTGACCCGCCATTGACGTTCACTGGCGACCCCCTGCTGCGTCTTCTCTGCATCGGACTGGTTGTCGGTTACGACGAGCTGGATGTGCCGGCCGAATTCCTCTTTCGAAATCGGCCCTGCGATGGCGGCCAACGGGTGCGATGGTGCACAGACCGTCACCATTCGTGCTTCACATAGATGCAGTCTTTCCATGGTGCCAGGGTTCAGCTCCGGCACGTCCATGATCGTCACCGCCAATGCGCACGTGCCTTCGATAACCAGACGCTCGCCACCCTGCATGGTCGTCATGCGCAGATTGATTGCAGCCGTTGGAAAGTCCGCCTGCACGGTACGTAGACAGTCGATTAGATGCGCGCGCGGAAAGTAAGTGTCCACCGCAATCGAGACCTGCGGTACCCCGGCTTCCGCAATCGACACCGCGCGCATCTTCATTTCTTCGGTACGCGAAATCACTCCACGAGCATCGGGCAGGAGGCTGCGGCCCGCAGGCGTGAGCGTCGCCTTGCGCGCGTTGCGCTCGAACAGCACCACATCGAACGCACTTTCGAGTGCGTTGATCGCATGACTGATCGCCGACTGTGCGCGCTTGAGCTCTCGCGCTGGCCCCGGAGAAGCTCCCTTGGTCGCACACGGCGACGAAGGCCCGAAGTTGATTGATGGTGACGTTGTCGAGCATGGCTATCGAAAAAGTAGATGGCAGCTATAGATATTTAGTCAATTGCTTCATGAATCAAGCGCGCCAGAATCGGACCTATCGCTTTTGTTCCAGGGGTGCACGACATGAACGGATTGAATGGAAAGACCGCTGTGATCACCGGTGGCCCACGGGTATCGGCGCGCCGCGGCAAAGCGCTTCATCGAGGAAGGGGCCCGCGTTTTCATCTTCGGCCGCCGGCAGGAAGCGCTCGGCTGGCTGCTCCGTTCGATAATCGAGTCCAGCAGGGCGCGGTAAAACCAAAGAGGAATCTATGAGCTACGCAATTATTGGGTTCGGCAAGTTCGGCCAAGCGCTCGCTAGGGCGTTTGCGAGAAGCGGTATCGAAGTATCCGTGGCAACCACGCGCGATCCCGAAAGCTTCGCATCCGCCGCGGCCGCGATCGGACCCGCGATCGTTCCCAAAAAACTGGCGGAAGCGTCAAGGCGGACGTCATCTTTTTGGCGGTTCGTTTCGAATCGCACCCGGACGTCGCGAAGGCGTTGTCGAGCTGGCAGGGAAAGATCATCGTCGATGTGACCAATGCCTACGGCGTGCCCCTTGAGGCACTAGGGGAGCCATCTTCTGCCAAGGTCGTCGCACGGGCTTTCGCCGGCGCGAGGCTGGTTAAGGCTTCAATCATTTGCCCGCAGCCGTCTTCGAGCAAGATCCGGCCGTGAGCGGTGGCAGGCGAGTGGTGTTCTTGGCGAGCGACGATGGCGACGCCGCGGCCGAGGTCGGTGCACTTGCGGAAAATCTCGGCTTTTCGGCGATCCAACTTGGCGGTCTCTCGGAAGGCGGACTGCTTGTGCAGGCAAGCGGAAATAGCTGGGGGCATCTGATCTTTAAGGACTTTGATCAAGTTTGATTGACACCGCGGAGGGGATTGAACGCGCTCTCTCAGGCAGACGAATGCTGCTGCGGCGTGATTTCGTCTGAAAC
>NZ_JBFLUK010000012.1:0-11213 GCF_050470685.1 Trinickia sp. NRRL B-1857
TCGAACGACGAGCGCCTGATACCCCGAGGGCAGCAACCGCGCGAGCCAATCGGCGGCGTGCGCGTCTCGTCCGATCAAGACGCGGCGCCGGTTATGGCGCACCCCGTCGAGAATGGTCTCGGCGGCTTGCTGTGGGCTGGTGATGAAGAGCCGCTCGAAATCGCGCCGGCCTTGCCGGTCGTCTTCGATCAAAAAGCCGCACATATTCGATGAAATGCGGCTCGCCCGCGCGATGTTGGTTCGAATGCCACCCGGGTGGACACAGGTGGCCGATACGCCGCAGCGAAGCATGTCGAGTTCTTCGCGCAGCGACTCGGTGAAACCGCGCACGGCGAATTTGGTTGCGTTGTAGGCGCTCATGCCGGGTTGAGAGAACAAGCCGAATACGCTGGACGTGTTGACGATGTGTCCGTCGCCCGTGGCTTTCAAATACGGCAGGAACGCCTTCGTGCCGTGCACGACACCCCAGAAATTGATCGCGACGATCCATTCGAGGTCCTCGTAAGCCATCCCTTCCACCGTGCTCGAGAGCGCGACGCCGGCATTGTTGAAAACGAGATTGATGCGACCGTGACGTTCGTTCGTCGTGCGCGCCAGTCGTACATCGCCGCACGGTCGGCTACGTCCACGACCGACGTCGAGATGCGTAGATCGCCTCGATTCGCTGCATTGCCTGTGCGGGCGGCGGCGGCCAGCGTCGCCGTCTCGTCGAGCGCGCGCCCGTCGACGTCCGAGAGCGCCAGATGACATCCTTGCCGCGCCAATGTCACCGCGAGCGCGCGTCCGATGCCGGAAGATGCACCGGTGATCGCGGCGACTTTATCGTTGAGCGTTTTCACGACGCGCGTCCTTATGTGGTGTGGGCAGTATGCGTGTTTGGCGTAGCGGGCATGCCGTTGTCCTCGGTCGGACCCGGCTGAGCGGGCGTCGTACCGGGCTCGGCGTAGGCGAGATAGTCGGCCATGCGGAACGTTCGTGTGGCCTGGCGAAAGCGCCATGCGAATCCCGGCCAGAGCGTGGTGTTCTTGCCGCTTTTGGGGTCGAGGTACCAGCTGTTGCATCCGCCCGTCGACCAGATCGCACGCGTCAGTTTGCGTTGAATGCGAGCGTTGTACGCGCGCTCGACGCTGCCTCTGACTTCGATCGCGGTGGTGCGTTCGTCTTGCATGGCGCGCAGCGCCCGCATGATGTATTCGACCTGGGACTCGATCATGAACACCATCGAATGGTGGCCGAGTCCGGTATTCGGGCCGACGATCATGAAGAAATTCGGGAACCCCGGCAGCGTCGTGCCGAGGTAAGCGTGTGCGCCGTCGCGCCATACGTCGACGATATCCACGCCGCCACGGCCATGGACGAGACCGCGCGGGAACGGATCGGTGACGTGAAAGCCGGTGCCGTAGATGAGGCAATCCACGCGATGCAGTTGCCCGTCGTCGGTCACCGGACCTTCCGGGGCCACCCGTACGATCTTCGACGTCACCACCTCCACGTTCGAACGCGCGAGCGCCGGATAGTAATCGTTCGATATCAATACGCGCTTGCAGCCGATCGTGTAGCTCGGCTGAAGCGTTCGACGCAGCGCTGGGTCCGCCACCTGGCGATGCAGATGCCGCAACGCGATTTTTTGCACTTGCTTCATCAATGCGGGATGGACCGAGAAGCCGAGCGCGCGCGATTCGAGTTGCCAATACAGACCCGCGCGAACGAGTTTTTGCACGGCGGGTAGATGTTCGAACAGCCAGCGCTCGGTGCGCGTGACCGCGCGATCGGGTTTCGGCATGATCCAAGGCGGCGTGCGTTGAAAGAGCGACAACTGCGCGACGCGGGGTGCGATGCGCGGCACGAATTGGATCGCGCTGGCTCCCGTGCCGATCACGGCAACGCGCTTGCCGTCGAGGGGATAGGCATGGTCCCATTGCTGCGAATGAAAGCTCTTGCCCTCGAACGTCTCGATGCCGGCGATCTCGGGCAATGCCGCGCGCGAGAGCCCGCCCATCCCCGAGACCAATACGCGTGCGCGCAACGTCGTGCCGTCCGAAAAGCGCAGGCGCCAGCGCTGCGTAGCTTCGTCGTAGGCAGCATGCGTGAGCGCTTTGCCAAAGCGCAAATGCGGTTCGATGCCGAAGCGCTCGGCGCACGCTCGTAGATAGGCGTGAATCTCGGGCTGTGGCGCGAACATGCGCGTCCAGCGCGGATTCGGCGCGAACGAAAACGAGTAGACGTGCGATTGCACGTCGCAAGCACACCCGGGATAGTGATTGTCGCGCCAGGTGCCGCCGATCGCATCGGCTTTTTCCATGACGACGAATTCGTGCATACCGGCTTGCTTGAGTCGAATCGCCATGCCGAGTCCGGCAAAGCCCGATCCGATGATGGCAACGTCGACCGTCTCCATCCGCGCCCTCCCTGATTGGCGTCTATCGTTACATTGATCGATGTAAAGATACGACGGGCGATGCGCCGCTTCAAGGACACGTTTAGACGCGAAATTCTATGAACGGGGCGAGACGCGAGGAGGCCGGCCGGCCAAGGCTCGATGGGCGATATTCAAACGCGAAGTGACGCAAGCGTGCACTTGCGCGAAGCTCATCGTATGAAAAACGCGCCGATAGAAGCGGGGCTGGACTCACTCCGCGCGTTTGCGGCGCGAGCGTGGCGTCGAAGGGGCGGGGGTGGCCGTGCGCGCGTTGGTCCGCTCGATACGCTTGTCCAAAATCGCCGAAACGCGATTCGCGAGATACCCTTCGGAGGCCTCTTCCAACGCGCGGTTCATTTCGCTTTCGACGAGCACCATCGCCTGTGGACGTAAGCGCCAAATGGCATCGACGAGCGCGGGGACGTCGGCCGGCGGAGGAAGCGTATCGGCTTCGTAGCGATCGAGCCGCCGTACGACAAGGTCGACGAGCGCTTGTGCGACTTGCTCGAAGTGCGGGCGCAAAACGCGCACGGCTTCGAGTAGATCGGCGGCCGGCACGCCTTCCTTGACGAGCGCGGCACCGGCGTTCAGGGCGGCGGGGCTGCGTGCGACGAACTTCGTTCCGGTCCGCTCGAGCAGGCCCAGGTTCAGCGCTTTCGCCAGCCGTGTGGGCGATACCTCGCCGAACAGCGTGGCGAGCTCGGCGAGCGAATAGGTTTGCGCTCGCTCGTGCGACCAGCGCGAACCGATCGCGCTTTCGAGGCCGAGAATCGAACGCAGATCGTGGCCTTCTTCGATTGCTCCGATCAAATCCTGGATATTTGCCAGCGTATACCCACGTGCGAGCAGATGATTGATCAGCGTTAAGCGCGCCACGTGCGTATCGTCGTATACGGCGACGCGTCCTCGCTTGGTCGGCGGCGAAAGTAATTCCCGGTCCTGGTAAGCGCGAATATTGCGAACGGTTGTACCGGCGACGCGAGCGAGTTCGTCGACGGTGTATTCGTTCGGCTCGGAGGAGGGGGCTTTCGACATGCGCGGATTGTAGCGTGAGGCGATGGACGCTCGGTGGCAATCCGGGTGCGGCATTTGCCAAGGCCGATGTTCGGCATCCTCGGACATTTCGCCCTGCGCAAGCGCCAAATGCGCGCCGTGCGCATGGTTATAGCTCGTCGTGAGAATTTCATCGTCGTAACTTAACGGCGTGGTATCGTCCGCCCCGATTCCAGCCCCCATCCCCCGATGTATGGGCTGCGACCGAATCTCGCATGCAACTTCCGCGAGGGTGAAACGGTCCGAGGTGCTGGCGTAAGTATCGATAGCGACAACAAAGGGTATGAACGGACTGATGAGACTCGAACAGATGACGGTCGTCGTTGTAGAAGACGACCCGTCCAGCAGAGAGTCGCTTGCGATGGTGCTCGAATCCGAGGGCGCGCGAGTCGTAGCTGCCGCCGATGCCGAGGAAGGTGTCGAAGCGGCGCTCAAAGTAGCGCCGGACGCCGTCGTCTGCGATATCGATTTGCCGGCGATGGACGGCTTTTATCTGATCCAACGGCTGCGCGACGACGAGATCCGCAACGATCGCCCCGCCGCCGTGGCCGTAGCGCTGACGGGCCATACGGACGAAGCCTACCGGCTGCGCAGCATCGGCGAAGGCTTTCATCACTTCATGAGAAAGCCCGCCGAGCCCGAGCAACTGGTGTCGTTGCTGGCGGACGCCGTGGCGACGCGAGCCATCGGCTGACGGCCGAAAGCAACTCGCTGACGGATGGAGTTTTTGCAAAAGCGAATGTCAAAGTTGCTCTCGCAACGACAGGCGCGCGCCCGGCGTTCGCTTACGTAGGCTAAATCGGCGACGATAGCTGCGGGCGGCGCGCGCGCGGCGTGCCGCATGCTCGCTTGAATGAGCGCGTGCGTAGGTTAGGCATGACTTGTGCTTTTTTGTTTTCCTAGCGGCAACCTGTGTCGCATTTTTCCAAAATGAAAACGCCGCCGTCATGCGTCCGGATAGCTTCGCCAGCGATAGCCGCTCCATATCTTCGCCGCCCGAACCGGTGGTGACGTCCGAAGAACGTCTGCGGATTTTGCTCGAGTCCGTGCAGGACTACGCCATTTACTTGCTCGACACCGACGGATGCATCATCAGTTGGAACAGCGGTGCCGAGAAGATCAAGGGCTATACCGCGCAAGAAGTGCTCGGTCAGCACTTCTCGATGTTTTATCCGCCCGATGACGTCGCCAGGGGCACGCCCGAGGCCGAATTGAGCGTTGCAGCGCGCACCGGCCGAGTCGAGGAGGAAGGCTGGCGCTGTGCGCAAGGACGGCACGATGTTTTGGGCCAACGTCGTCATTCGTGCCGTCTACACGCCGAGCGACGACGGGCCGCGGCTGCGCGGCTTCGCGAAAGTCACGCGCGACATGACGGAGCGCAAGCGGCTGCGCGAGCTCGAGGCCGCGAGCCAGCATATGAACGAATTCTTGGCGACGCTCGCCCACGAATTGCGCAATCCGCTCGCGCCGGTCAGCAACGCGCTGAGCGTGATGATGCTCGAGCCGCTTGTCAGCCCTACGTTGCGTCAGTGCCGCGACATGATCGATCGGCAGATTTCGCATTTGACCCGCCTCGTCGACGATCTTCTCGACGCGGGCCGCATCACGACTGGCAAGGTCGCATTGCGGCTGGAGCCCGTGGAGTTGTCGGACATCGTCGTGCGCGCGATCGAGATGATTCGTCCGCATGTCGCATTGCGTCAGCAAGCGGTGGAAGTGCATGTGCCGCCGACGGGGATCATGGTGAACGGCGACAGCACGCGGCTCGTGCAAGTCGTGCAAGGCTTGCTGAATAACGCGTCCAAGTTCTCCGAGCACGGAGGACGCATCAGCGTCGAGATCGACAAGGTCGGCTCTTTCGCGCGTTTGCGCGTGTCCGACGACGGCTGCGGCATCGAGGCCACGGCCCTCGAATCGATCTTCGATTTGTTCGTTCAGGCCGACAACCGATTCGAGCGGAAGGAAAGCGGCCTAGGGATCGGACTGACGCTGTGCCGTTGGCTCGTCGAGATGCACGGCGGATCGATCGAGGCGGCCAGCGACGGCCTGGGGCACGGCGCCATGTTTACCGTGCGGCTGCCGCTGTTCGCGGTGCAAGGCGCCGCCAACGACGAAGGGATGCGCGGCAATTCGACGGGCCATGCGGAGTTGGGGACGCTGGCCGTGCTCGTCGTCGACGACAACTGCGATTCGGCGGACAGCATGGCGATGTTGCTGCGCATGAAGGGGCATCGCGTCCAGGTGGCTTATAGCGGCGCGCAGGCACTCGACGCCGCGGAACATTCCGACCGAATCGACGTCGCCCTCATCGACATCGCGATGCCCGGTGCCGACGGCTTCGCAGTCTTACGTCAGCTCAAACGCATCAAGGCGCTTGGCGACGCACGCTTTGCCGCCATGACCGGGTTCGGCCAAGAGAGCGACGTTGCGCGCTCGCTGGATCAGGGTTTCGATCTGCACCTGACCAAGCCCGTTCAATTGCCGCTGCTCGATACGTTGCTCGAACAAGCGGGCGAGCGCCGTGCGCATCCGTGACGGCACCGCGCGCGCCGCGCAGTTTCAGGTCAAAGGCAGATCGATGTACTTCTTGAAGGCGGCGCGCTGCGTCAATCGCTGATACCAGCGCTCGAGGCTCGGCATCGGCGGACGCTCGATTCCCTCGAGCCCGAACCAACGTTTCGCGAATGCGCCCAGCACGATGTCGGCGATCGTGAAACGGTCGCCTTCGGGATGAAAGCGCCCTTGCAAGTGACCGTCGACGATTTTCCAGCGCGCCACTAGCGTCTTCATATTCGCGGCGAGCGCGTCCATATCGCGCTGCTCGGGCGGCGTGCGCACGAGGGCGATGAAAACGGGCCGTTCCGCGGGCGCCAAGGTCGAGAGCGACCAATCGAGCCACCGATCGATGCTCGCGCGCAGCTTCGGATCGGCCGGGTACAGCGAGCTCGACGCGCCGTATTGCATGGCCAGGTAGCGCAGGATCGAGTTCGACTCCCAGAGGACGAACGTGCCGTCCACGAGCGTCGGAATCTGACCGTTGGGATTGAGTTCCCGGTAGTCGGGGTCGTTGACGCGGCCGAACTGCAAGCCTGCATCGACGCGCTCGAACGGGACGCCCAACTCGTCGCAGCACCACAAAATCTTTTGTACGTTGACCGAGTTGGCGCGTCCCCAAATCTTCAGCATTTGATTTTTCCTCCGGAAGAAAGCAGCGGCGTCTCGATCGTTTCGAGCAAGCCGGCGCCGCGCGGTTTGTACAATACGCCGAATTCAGAACCTCAAAGCGAGGATTACCCCGCCATGGCACGCCTAATTCCCGACGATTGGAAGAATCTGGCCGCAACCGGCGCCGCCGAGCGCGAGCGCGAAACGCTCACGTTGCTCGAGCAGGCGCTGCCCGACGACTACACCGTGTATCACGGCGTGCATTGGACTCGCCTGAATCGGGCTTTCTCCGTATTCGGCGAAGCGGACTTCGTGATCGTGAGCCCGGCAGGGCGGCTCATGCTCGTCGAGCAAAAGGCCGGTTTCCTGCGCGAGACGCCGAAGGGACTCGTCAAGGTCTACCTGCAAACCGAGCGGAACGTCTCGATCCAGCTCGCGAGGACCGTCGAAAGTCTCCATCGACGGTTCACGGCCGCCTTCGGCGCGGGTACGTACTGTATCGAAGCGCTCTTGTTTTGTCCCGACTACATCGTGAAGAACGCGGCCATTGCGGGCGTGCCTGTCGAGAGCATCGTCGATGCGACGCGCAAGGATCGTCTCGTCTCGGTCATCCTGGCCGCGCTGCCGGCCGATGAGCCGAAGTTGCCGAGCGCTGCGAAGATTCATCACTTCTTGGCCGACGAATTGGCGCTGACGCCCGATACGAGCGCGCTCGTCGGGCAGGCGGGCACGCTCGTGACGCGCCTGTCTGGCGGATTGGCGACGTGGGCGCGCCGGCTCGAGTTCACGCCGTTTCGGCTGCGCGTGATCGGGACCGCAGGCTCGGGCAAGACGCAACTGGCCGTGCAAGTCATGAAGGATGCGGCGGCAAACGGCAAGCGCGCCTTATATGTCTGCTTCAACCGGCCGCTGGCCGACTATATTGCCCGCGTCGCGCCCGAAGGGGCACGTGTCGCGAACTACCACCAGCTATGCGATTGGGTGGCGCGAGACGTGGGGGCGGTGCAGGATTTCCGCGCGGCCGACGTGTTCGCGCGATTGGAGGCGGCGTTCGTGAGTGCGCCGATCGAAGCGCGTTGGCAATTCGACGTATTGATCGTCGACGAAGGGCAGGATTTTCAAGAACCGTGGGTGGAAGCGCTATCGCGTCTGGTTCGCCAGGGCGGCGCCTGGTGGTGGCTCGAGGATCCGCTGCAAAACCTCTATATGCGCGAACCGGTCGCGTTACCGGGGTGGACCGTGCTCACGGAGATGACGAACTATCGCAGCCCGCGCGATATTTTGGATTTCGTGCGCGAGAAGGTCGGCGCGGCCGTGCCGCGAGCGGCCGGGCTCCTTGCCGGCAGCCCGTTCGACGGCTCGCAGATTTCCTTCACGCCGTATGACGATACGCAAGACGAAGCGGTCGTCGATGCGACCAAGCGGGCCATCACGCAAGCGCTCGCGCTGGGTTTTCGCAAGCAAGACATCGCCGTCCTCTCGTTCCGAGGGCGCGAAGGCTCCGCGCTGACCGCGCTCGAGCATTTGGGCCCGCATCGGCTGCGTAGCTTCACGGGTAAATACGATCTATTCGGCAATCCCGAATATCGTGACGGCGATGTCCTGCTCGAATCGATTTATCGGTTCAAGGGGCAGTCGGCACCGTGCGTGGTGCTGACCGAAGTCGACTTCGAGGCGTTCGACGAGCGCGCGGCCCGTAAATTGTTCGTCGGCGCGACGCGCGCCACGATGAAGCTCATCGTGGTGGCATCGCGTCGCAGCTGCGCCATGTTGGACGCACACGCCTGAAGCGCACCTGCGCCCGCGACTCGCGGTCATCTTGCAGAGAGGATCGCGACAGTTTAGAGATAATTTATTTCGAGCCGGAAACGTTTTCATTCTATTTTGCTTAATTCATTGGTTTTGATTTATCCGGATCGGATAATGACGCAATGCAGAATTGATCTCGATCAAAATGAAAGAGGGGCTCGCGTTATATCGTCGTTGGGTTCCTGGGGCGGGCGGAATTAATTGACCTCGAAATAGGGAGGCGCTCCGTCCTGCAAGGGTTTCAGGCGTGGCGCGCACTCCGTGAAAAGTACGATTGTTACATTTTCGCGGATATCTGTCCCCGAAATAGGGGGTAAACGATTTAGATCGTCTGCTAGATGTCGAATGAGAAATTCGACTCCATGTTTTCCCTAAAATCGCTTGTAGAATATTTATTCTATTGTTAGTCTGTCCTTGACCTCGGTGCTAAGCCGAGGCGGTCAAGACAGCAAACGGTTTTGCCGTTTCATTCCGTTTGCTAACGCACGAATCGCTTACCGTCCTTAATCGGACGGACCAATGCTTTGCGACGGAGTTCATATGTCGACGGCTACCCGTGACCTAGTTGATCAGTTTTGCGTAGGTGATGTCGTGACCCTGAAGGTGGGTGGTTCGCGCATGACGGTGACGGCTGTCTCGAACGACGCTGTCCTATGCCAATGGTTCGACGAGCACGGCGAGTTCCGTCAAGATACGTTTGCCGGGGAGGCGCTGGGGCGCGAGCCACGCTCGATTTCGCCGGGCCTCGTTCACGTTCGCCTCTACGCCGCGGCGATGGCCGGCTCGGTGGCGGCCGGCATGCCGTTCGTCGAGGCGGCGCTGAAGTCCGCCCTTTGATGCTCACGGTGCGATGCCGTCTGTGATGCCGTCTGCGGGCCCTTAACCCCGCGTCCCTCAAGGTACGGCTCTCGTTTGCCGTACAGGCCTCTTAGTGGCGATGCGCGCTGTCTTGCTTAGTTGCCCGCCGGTCGATCCGCGCCATTAGCGCGCTCGAAAACGCCGTCATCCGCAGCAGCTTGCGCTTGGCCGGACTTCGCGCGCCAAGCTTGCGGGGGATTCGGCAAGTGGGCCCAATACAGCGCGAGAAGCCAGCCGAGGACGGTCCAACCCAAACATGCATTGAACAGGCGAGCGTCAGCACGTCGTGCGTTTGCGATGGTCCGCGATGATCGCCGGCAAAAGTAGATCGCCAGCGCAAACACCACCTCGACGACTTGGAGGGCAATTCGATCCAACATGATGCCTGCCTCGAGGGTGGGGTATGACGGATTGTCGCGCGTTCCACAGGTTTTTGCTTGAAGGCACGCGCTCTGCTCGCGATGTCGGTTTTGCCTCATACGTTTCCGATTCAGGACAGCCGAATCGGGACTATCATGTGCGCTTTGACTGCCACAGCCACCGCCATGACCGCACTTGATGCGAAGCAGCAAAACGAGACATCGATCGACCGCCCCGCATTGACCGAATTCGTCGAGCGCAAATGGAATGACGAGATCATTCCTGCGCTGACCGATTACATCGCGATCCCCGCCAAAAGCCCTGCTTTCGATGCCGATTGGGATAAACACGGATATCTTGAACGGGTCGTCGCCGATGCCGCCGCTTGGGCGCAAGCGCCAGCGGGTCCGTGGGCTCAAGCTGGAGATCGTGCGGCTGCCCGGACGCACGCCGGTGATTTTCTTCGAGACGCCGGCTACGCGTCGGGGAGCACCGATACCGTCTTGCTTTACGGCCACCTCGATAAACAACCCGAATTCGAGGGATGGCGGCGCGACCTCGGCCCGTGGACGCCGAAGCTCGAGGACGCAAGCTGTACGGCCGCGGCGGTGCCGACGACGGCTACGCGATTTACGCGAGCCTGTGCGCGCTGGCGGCGCTCGATGCGCAAGGCATCGAACGGCCGCGCTGCGTCGGTCTCATCGAGACCTGCGAGGAATCGGGCAGCTACGATCTGCTCCTTATGTCGACGCGCTACGCGACCGGCTCGGCAACGTCGGGCTCGTCGTCTGCCTCGATTCGGGGGCGGGCAATTACGACAGCTCTGGCTGACTACGTCGCTACGGGGACTCGTAGGCGGTTCGCTCGAAGTTCAGGTGCTCGACGAGGGCGTGCATTCGGGCAGTTTCGGCGGCATCGTTCCATCGAGCTTCCGTATCATGCGGCAGCTATTCGAGCGGCTCGAGGATTCGGCGACGGGCAAGTTGCTGCCGTCCGCGTTTCACTGCGAGATTCCGGCGGGCCGGCTGGACGAAGCGCGCGCGACCGCGGGCATTCTCGGCGAAGAAGTGTGGAAGGCGTCGCCCTGGGCCTGCGGACAAGACGGCAAGCCGGTGCTACCGGTCACGGCCGATCCCTACGAAGCCCTGCTCAATGCGACCTGGCGTCCGTCGCTATCGGTGACGGGGGCGCAAGGGCTCCCGCCGCTCGCGAGCGCCGGCAACGTTTTTGCGCCCGCGCACGGCATTCAAGCTCTCGCTGCGCGTGCCGGCGCTCGTCGATGCGGCGCGCGCCGTGGCCGACCTCAAAGCGCTGCTCGAACTCGATCCGCCGTACAACGCCAAGGTCACGTTCAAGCGGAGGCCGCCGCATACGGATGGAATGCGCCGGAGCTGGCGCCCTGGCTGGCTACCGCGGTCAACGAAGCATCGCGCGATTACTTCGGCGCCGATTGCGCGTTTATCGGGCAAGGCGGCACGATTCCGCTCATGAACGTCTTGCAGGAAGGCTTTCCGGAAATCGCAATTCGTCGTTTGCGGCGTCTTGGGTC
>NZ_JBFLUK010000013.1:0-15652 GCF_050470685.1 Trinickia sp. NRRL B-1857
AGCCCGGCGTTGCCGAAACTCGTCCCATCCCCGGGAGCGCCGCGGTCTAGAAGCGCGACTCGCCGCGAACGGTCTTGCAGGTGGATGGCGCAAGACACGCCGACGATGCCGGCACCAAGAACGATGACGTCGAAATCCATGGGATGAGGTCCGGTTCGGTTGATCGGGGGGTACGGCGCGATAGGCGGCTAGCGCTGCCGGCCGTTTAGTTTTCGTCGGGGATCGGCAGCTGCGATGCGGCTTTCACTTCGCGCAGGGTCAAGCTCGACTGAATCCAAGCGACGCCGGCTTGCCGTCGCAAGTCGAGCCCGATGGCGCGCCGGTCGATATTCGCGTGATAGCCGGTGATCACGCTTTCGTCTTCCAAGTGTTCGCGGCGTCGCCAACAGGGCGTGACGCTCAGCGAAAGCTTTTCGCGGAGCGCCGCGTTCGATAGCGATCCGTCGTCTTGAAGCATGCGCAGCATTGACCGATCGACGGTATCCATTTCGACTTTGGGACGCTTTGTGCTCATTTTCGTCGTTTTGTAGGCGAACTGCCCGGTAGTCTAGGCTGCACAGAAATCGAAAGCAAAATCTTGGCGGCCCGTGCTCCGTAGACTGTTGCCTATGTTCAACGGGACCGTCAACCCATGCTCACTATCTATAGCAGCGACCATCGTTTTCATTATGGCGTCGAGCTCGAGGACGGTGCGGTTTCGGAATCGTTCGAGAAGCCAGCCCGAGCCGAGACGGTGCTTGCACAAGTGATGGCCGCCAAATTAGGCGACGTCGTCGGTCCGCATTCCTATGACCAATCGATTTACGCCGGCGCACATAGCCAGCGCTATGTCGAATTCCTGGCGGGGGCGTGGAACGAATGGAGCGCGACCGGGCGCAGTTGCCAAGCATTGCCGCTGGTGTGGCCCGTGCGGGGCCTAGCGAGCACGGAATTGCCTCAATTCATCGACGGCAAGCTCGGCTTCTTTTCGATGGATGCGGGCTCGCCCATCAACGCCGGTACATGGGACGCCGCGTGCGCAAGTGCGAATTGTGCGCTGACGGGCGCCGACCGGCTGTCCGGCAGCATGCGGGCCGCATTCGCGCTATGCCGTCCCCCGGGACACCATGCCGGCCGCGAGTACATGGGCGGTTATTGCTATTTGAACAATGCGGCCATCGCCGCGCAGCGATGCATCGATCAAGGCGCTCGCCGTGTGGCTGTGCTCGACGTGGACTTTCACCATGGAAACGGTACGCAAGATATTTTTTACGATCGCAACGAGGCTGCTGGACGTCGTGGCAATGTGAATCGTGCACGCGCTCGGTATCGATCCGATGCGCGCGAAGCTAGCGACCGACGAACGCATCCGCTAGCTTGCGCCCGCATCGGGCGCAACGATTCAAACGAGTCGATCGGCGAGCAAGCGTTTAGCTTGCTCGTTGTCGCTCGTCGCGATGGTTACGATGCAGCTCTCGGCCTGACGGCTGACCGTGCGCATCATCCGGATGTCGAGACTTGCCTCGGCTAGCTCGCTCGCCACGCGCGCGAGCGCGCCCGGCACGTTTTCCACTTGTAGCGTCAGCACCTCGTCCGACATGACTTGGCAGCCGGCGCGTGTGAGTACCGCCATCGCGGTGGAGAGATTGTCGACGTCGATGTGCAAAATCGCGTTCGTGCCTACCGCGCGGCCGTCCATCGCTGCGACGTTGACGCCGTTCGTTGCGAGCAGGCCGGAAAGTTCGGCGATCAGACCGGTGCGGTCGGTGGTGATCACGGTGAGGGAGTTCATGCTTGCCCGGGCTCCTGGGTTGTCGAGATATTCGTGGCTTTGCCGCCGTTGCGACCGTCGCGCTCGGCAATCATATCGTCCACGAGCGCATCGACTTGTGCGCGCGTGACGTTGGGCATCACGATCAAATGAGATTGTTCGCCTTGCGTGGCGAGTTGCCAGCGCGCCTTGAGGGCGTCGCCGACCTTCGGAAATACGACCGTGAGCGCTTGCGGATTGCGCCAGGCCGGGATACCGGCGTCCTTCATACGTGTCTCGGCGTAGGCGGCGAGCTCGAGCGCCGCGGCGGCGCGCCGGCGCAATCCGTCGATGCCGAGCTCCTTGAGCCGATACCACAGCACGAGGGGCGTGAAGCCGTTGCGCGACCCGGTGATCGTAGTGTCGAGCGAGCCGATGTAACCGATCGAACGCGCAATGCGCTCGACGTGGCGTTTACGCGCGATCACGACGCCGCAAGGCATCGGCGAGCCGAAGAACTTATGGCCGCTGATCGAAATCGAGTCGGCGCCATCCGCGAAATCGAATGCCGGGCGCGGCTCCAGAAACGGCGCGAAGCCGCCGCAGAGCGCTGCGTCGGAGTGAATGTAGTAGTCGCGAATCGCAAAGCGCCCAAGCAAGCCCTTGATCACGTCGATATCGTCGCGGGCCTCGGTCATCGTCGTGCCGATATTGGCGAAGATGATTGCCGGTTTGTCGCGATTGATACGCAGCGTTTCGGCTAAATCCTCGTAATCCATTTCGCCGTTCGGTTGGCTGCGAATCGTAATCGAGCGCAGACCGAGGAAATGAATGTTCTTGGCGACCGAGTAATGCGTGTCCTCGGAGAAATAGACGATACCGCGTGGCAGCAACTCGCGGGCAAGGTATAAGCCGTAGAGGTTGCCTTCGGTGCCGCCGTTGGTGACGTAGCCCCAAACCTCGCCGGCCGGTGCGCGTAGAAGGTCGGCGACTAAGCCGACGACTTCGCGTTCGAGTTCGCGCGTGCCGACCTCGAAGGTGGAATCGACGAACGGATCGCCTAGATTGTTCAGCGGAAAGCGCAGAAAGCGCTCGAGCGGCCCCATATCGAAGTCTTTCGACACGGGATAGCCGAGGAAGCGTTCCGTAGCCTGCTCGAGCGATTGATAGAGCGCGTCGAGCCGACGGAGGTCATGTTCGGTAAGCATGATGCAGACACTTCTAGTGGTGGACGATACGCCGCATGGGGGCACCGATTCTATTGCCGATGCACCAGCATGGAGCGCGTGCATTCTAACGCCAATGAAGGCGCGGAAAGAATGTTTCTGTCGACGTAGCCGCCAATTGATGAGTGTATTTCTTTGTCGAAGCGATTAGGTTATCGTGAGTCGCTTTCGATAGACGTGTCCAGACGAAAACATCGCGAGCGAAATCGCCGCCAGGGCAAGGTGAACGCATATGTCGACAGCATTGCGCCGTTTGACGCGACGGATTAGGCGTGTGTTCGCCAGCGCGATCTTCCTGCTAACTTCATGCAGTCTCCCGCCGTCTCAGCAACCGGGGCATATCGTCGGCCATATCGATGGCATCAGCCGAGATGGGGATCACTACCTTCTCTCGGGTTGGGCTTGTCAGCGCGGGTTGATGCAGTCGATCAAAATTCAATTGTTTGCCAATGCCGGGGCGGACAGCGTCGCGGGCATGGCCCCCGTGCTGACGGAAACGGCGGATTTGTTCAGTGAGCCCGGCGTGGCGCAAGCGTGCCGTACTTCTGTGGCGGGAAAGCATCGGTTCGTTCTAGTGTTGCCCTATGGTTACGGGCCGAATAGCATTCTCGCCGTGCATGGATTGCGGATCGTGGACGGTGTTCCCAATGACGCAATAGCCGGTTCGGGAACAAAGCTCCCCGTTTTGGCGGCTCCCGCGGTTCCCTATGCGCCGCTGCCACGCCCTACAGGCGCTTACAGTAGCCTCGCCATGCATCCTGGCGTGTTCATGACGCCAAAGGAAGTCAAAGACATCGCGTCGCGGATCGATCGTCCGAATAGCTACTCGAGGCACCGCTTTGATTTGCTTGCGGCAAAGATTGCCCAAGATCTGAAATCCGGAATCGATTGGGACGTTACCTATTCGGGCGGCGATCCGAGCGTTTATCAGTATTCATTCTCGTATGAGCCGCAAGATGGACACGATGCACAGACTCGGGCCGCGCTGAACGTTCCATCTGGCATCAAGGCTCCGGCGGGAGCCGCGGTCGTCGCGTCTCGTCTTGCGCTCTACGCCGCGCTCGTCAACGCCGGCGCCGTCCCGCCCCCAGGCGCGCCGGGTGCCGCGGAGCCCGCAGCGCTGGCCAAACGCATTCTCCTCGCGTGGGCGGACCGGGGATTTCGCGACCCAAGCGGGCGTTTCCAGAGCCTCGGGTCATTCGTCCGCGACGGTCGCGCGCGCCCCCAATCGGGACTCGGGCTGACGCTGGGACGAGGGGTGATCTATTCGGTGCAAGCCCAAGATCTGCTCGAATCGCTCGGTATGTTCGATAGCGATGAGATACGGCGGCTAAACGCGGCCAACGAAGCCCTCTTCGAATTGATTCGCCAATCGGAAAACGTGCTATTCGCGGGAGTGGGCTATCCATACTCGGCGTGTTCGCGCTACACCAATCTTGCGGCAAACGCGAATGTTGGAATGTTAGCCACGGCACGTCTGCTGAACGATTCGCGCAAGGTCGAGGCCGTGGTTTTCGGCGGCGATCCTTCGTTGCCGGTGCTGGCGCCATGGACGCAACTGTTCGATCGATTGGTGTACGGCCAATCGGACGGCCCCGATCCGGCCTGTGTCGAAAACCGAGAGGCCGATAGCGAGTCCAGCTTGCTTCATCACGATGCGTATCAAACACCGCGCGCCGCGCCAGGTGAGATCGCCGACCGGTTTCGGAACGCGACGCCGCTTCAAGGTATTGGGTATCCGATGTTTACGCTCGAACGGCTGCTAGATGGCGCGGAGCTACTGCGGTTCGCCGGCTTCGACGTGTACGATTACCGTGGCCGTCGAGGGCAATCGATCGAATTGGCGGTGCAATATTACGCTTGCTTTGCCAAGCGGGCGGGTTTCTACGGAGTGGTGTCGGCGGCGAACGCTAGCGATTGCCCGAATGCCGGCCAATATTATGGAAAGCTCGTCAACGGGGTCGACACGAACATACTGATTGCGGCATATCGATTTCCTAACGATCCGATCATTCGAGACGTTTTAGCCGCCGCCCAATCGCACGCATCCGCAGGTGCGTTTTCCGATGACGCGATCCTCTTTGGAAAGTGGCCCGATTAAGTTTGCGCGGCTGTTCGAGCTTTTCCTCGATGCCGCTTACTTCTGTTGCGGACGATCGATTTCGGCCTCTGGTACCAGTAGCACGAGATCCGTCTCGGCGAGCGCGACACACGGTAAAACCCAACCCTCGTTTTTTTCTTCTTTCGTCAATCCGGGCCATTCGATGCGATACGACACTGTGCCGCTGATTAAGCGGCACATACAGGTGCGGCAGGAGCCGTTCCGGCACGAGCGCGGAAGTCTGACCTGGGCGGCCGTGGCTGCTTCGAGGAGCGAGACGGACGGGGACGACTCGAACGAGTACCCGTGAGGTTCGATGCGAACGATGCGGGGCGCTGGCGATGAAGTCATGATAGGCAAAGGATGGAGCAGGGAGGCTCAATTCGGCGGTGACGGCGCAGCGTTCGCGGAGCGTAGCGGAAGCACTGAACATGCCGACAGTGTATCGGTCCGCGCCGCGACGTGCGTTCCCGTCCGATGCGCCTATTCGTGTCGGGCGTCATGCTCGAGGACACGATAACCGGCGAGCACTCGGGAAAGGATTCGGACTCCTTACTATTTCCACCCGCAATTGAAACCTATTTCCTCGTATCTACAGACGATAAAACCCGGAATCTCAAGGAAAACTTGCTCGCCGCCGCAAACGTTCTAAAGTAAATGCAATCGGCGAGGGCCGTTGTGCTCTCGCCGTTGAGCCCGCGCTTCCAGCAAGAAGGAAGCACTCCCCACTCGGCGCGGTTATCGGCGTGTCTTCGTCACGGCAAAGGCGAACCCCATGCAGATCAGTTTTCCCAATGAAGCGCCCGAGTACTCGGGGCGCGAGTTGAAAGTAGCGTTTCCGGCGCTTGTCAACGGCCAGCGCGTTTGGTGCAGCATTACGGCCGAAGCGCTCGAAGACCATTTCGGCGCCGCTTCGCCGCGACTAGAGGACATGGTCGGTGCTTTCGACGCGCATCGCACCCGCATCGAGGCGGCGACGCGCAGGCTACTGGCCGAGACGAGCGGCCAATGCGTGACCCTGCGCAGCGGCTACGTGAGGTTCTACGAGGCGAATGCAGGCGCCTAAGCACGCTTGGAAACGCTGTTTCGTCGGCTCGCGCTATCGCTATCGCGGAAACAACGAAGCCGCCCCAAAATGGCGGCGGCTTCGCTATGTCTGCCTTGCGCCGACGGCGCGCTGTATTAGCCCCCGCCCAGATAAAAGAAGCGGAACAGGAAAATCGCGGCGATGATCCAGACGATCGCCTTGACCTGGCGCGCCCGCCCCGTAAAGAGCTTGAGACCGGCATAGGTAATGAAGCCGAATGCCACGCCGTTGGCGATCGAGTACGTGAACGGCATCATCAGCGCAGTCAGCACGGCCGGCACCACTTCGGTGGCGTCGTCCCAGGGCAGATCGGCCAATTCCCTCAGCATCAGGCATGAAACGTAGAGCAGTGCAGGCGCCGTGGCATAGCCGGGTACGACGCCGGCGAGCGGCGCGACGAACAGGCAAGCCAGGAACAGGACGGCGACGGTAATTGCCGTCATGCCCGTGCGGCCGCCGGCTTGAACGCCCGAAGCGCTTTCGATATACGCCGTCGTGGACGACGTGCCGAGCAGCGAACCCGCGACGATTGCCGTGCTATCGGCGAGCAGCGCCTTGTTCAACCGATCCATCTTCCCTTCGACGAGCAGCCCCGCGCGGTTGGCCACCCCCATCAACGTGCCCGTTGCATCGAACAACTCGACGAGGAAAAACACCAGAATCACGTTCAAGATTCCGGTGGAAAGCGCGCCGCGGATATCGAGGTGAAACAGCGTGGGGACAATGGACGGCGGCGCCGAGACGACGCCGTGAAATTCGTTGCCGCCGAAGAAGAACGACAAGACCGTCACCGTGAGGATGCCGATCAGAATCGCGCCGCGTACCCGCAAACAGTCGAGGGTGACGATGGTGAAGAACCCGATCGTCGCGAGGATCACCTCGGGTTTATGCAAGTCGCCCAGCGTAACGAGGGTAGCGGGGTTGCCGGTGATGACACCGGCCGTCTTCAACGAGATGATGGCGAGAAATAAGCCGATCCCGCCCGTGATGGCGGCGCGGATTGATCGCGGTATACCGTTCACGATCATCTCGCGTACGCCGATCAGCGTGACGATTAGGAACAAGCAGCCTGAAATAAAGACGGCGCCGAGCGCCGCTTCCCACGAAAAGCCCATGCCCTTGACCACGGCGTAGGCGAAGTACGCGTTTAGCCCCATGCCGGGTGCGCAGGCGATGGGGTAGTTCGCATACAGGCCCATGATTAGCGTGGCGATGGCCGCCACGAGGCATGTTGCGACGAAGACGGCGGCTTTCGGCATCCCCGCGTCGCCCAGAATCGCGGGGTTGACGAAGATGATGTAAGCCATCGTAAGGAACGTCGTTATGCCGGCCAGTATTTCCGTACGGAAATTGGTGCCGGCCTCCTCGAAGCCGAAATAACGCTTTGCCGATTCCAAGAACGGAAGGGCTTTGACTTGTTCCATTGAGTTGCGTCTCCTATCGATTGCGCCGGCGGCCGCTCTCCTATACAGGAAAGCGGCCAATCCGCAGACCAGCCGCACAGTTTAATAGCGAGGATGCGTCGACGCCAGCGCGTCGCGTCCTGTCTACCGCGGATGCGCGTGGCCTTAAGGCGGATCACCGTCGATCGAGAAGCGTATTGAGCAAGTCGATGGGCAGAGGGAAGACGATCGTGGAATTTTTGTCGGCGGCTATCGTCGTCAGTGTCTGTAAATAGCGCAATTGCATCGCCTGCGGCTCATGGGCCAGGGTTTGCGCTGCCTGTAATAGTTTCTGCGAGGCTTGAAGTTCGCCGTCGGCATGAATGATTTTGGCGCGACGCTCGCGTTCGGCTTCGGCTTGCCGGGCGATGGCGCGAATCATCGACTCGTTGATGTCGACATGCTTGATCTCGACGTTCGATACCTTGATGCCCCATGCATCCGTCTGCGTGTCGAGCGTTTTTTGAATATCGGCGTTCAGTTGCTCGCGCTCGGCCAGCAATGCGTCCAGCTCGTGTTTGCCCAGTACCGCGCGCAACGTGGTTTGAGAAAGCTGGCTCGTCGCTTCCATAAAGCGGGCGACCTGAATGACGGCCTTTTCCGGATCGACGACGCGAAAGTAGACGACGGCATTGACTTTAACGGAGACGTTGTCGCGGGTGATGACGTCTTGCGGGGGCACGTCGAAGACGATCGTCCGTAGATCGATGCGTACCGCTTGTTGCACGATCGGCATGATCAAAACGAGGCCTGGACCTTTGACCTTCCAAAAGCGGCCGAGTAAGAACACCACGCCGCGTTCGTATTCGCGAAAGATGCGGATCGAGGAGGCAACGATGACGATCACGATCAGAAATAGGATCGTGCCGAAGCTGAATGTGAAACCGATCATGGCGACACTCCGCGTTGTTGTGGTTCTTCGGTCGATACGACGTCGAGCACGAGTCCGTGCCGGCCCGTGACGCGTATGTGGGCGCCGGCCGCGAGCGGTGCGGCTGCCCTGACGCGCCAGCGCTCGCCGTGGACGCGCGCCCAGCCGACGCTCGCCCCCGTCGATTCCTCGTCGGCCGGGGCCAGGGCGGCATCGATGACTTCGCCGACGCTGCCGACGAGTGCCTCGCCGCCCGTGACGACCGGCCGTCGCCGTGCGCGATAGGCAAAGCTCGAGACGAAGAAGACGAAAACGGCGCCTGCGGCCGAGATGGCGGCGACCGTCGGCAGGGGAACGCCGTAGCCGGGCTGATCCGTATCGATCAGCATCAACGCGCCGGCAGCGAAGGCGACGATACCTCCGAAACCGAGCGTGCCGAACGTGGGTAGAAAAGCTTCCGCGATCAGGAAAGCGATGCCGAGAAATATGAGCGCCAGTCCGGTATAGCTGATCGGCAGCAATTGCAGTGCAAAAAGACCGACCAAGAGACAAATTGCGCCCGCTACGCCGGGTAGCACGAAGCCCGGATTGGCGAATTCGAAAAAGAGCCCGTACATGCCGATCGTAAGCAGGATCAGCGCGACGTTCGGGTCCGTTACGACTGCTAGGAAATGGCTGCGCCAATCGGGTTCGAACGTAACGACTTGTGCGTGAGACGTCGCGAGCTTATGCGGCCCGGTTGCCGTTTCGACGATTCGGCCGTCGAGTTTCGTGAGCAGATCGGGCAGATCGCGCGCCGTTAGATCGACGACATGTTGTGCGAGTGCCTCGCTCGCGGATAGGCTGACGGCCTCGCGTACGGCCTGCTCGGCCCATGCGGCATTACGCCCGCGCAATTGCGCCAGTCCGCGAATGTAGGCGGCCGCATCGTCGATCTGTTTGCGTGTCTCGGTGGATTGCGTCTCGGTTGCCGGAGCGGATGCGGCGCCTTTCCCCGCCTCGCTCGGACGTTTAGGTTCCGGGGCGGCGAGACCTGGCGCGCCGAGTTGAATGGGTGTAGCTGCGCCGAGGTTCGTGCCCGGCGCCATCGCCGCGATATGACTGGCGTAGACGATGTACGTGCCGGCGCTTGCCGCGCGCGCACCCCCTGGTGCGATGAACGCGGCGACAGGGATGGGCGAGGCCAGAATGGCTTTGATGATTTGCCGCATCGAAACGTCGAGCCCGCCGGGCGTATCCAACTCGATGACGGCCAATTGCGCTCCGGTATTCGCCGCGCGGGTGAGCGAGCGCGTGATGAAATCGGCACTGGCGGGGCTAATTGCGCCCACGACGGGGATGACGACAACGTCTTGTCGGGTCGGCGCGGCGGCGTGCGCGATCGCCGCGCAGGCGAGGAGAACGAGAAAAGCGGCGGCGCAATGAGAAAGCCACATGCGCAGCCGGGTGGGCGGGCGCACGAGGGGAGTCGATGCGAGTCGCGGCAACGGATGGATTTTCATCGTTTTCAGCCGACGCATGCGAATGCGTCGCCGCCGGCGGAGAAGCCGCCCTTGATATTGAAAGCTTAGGACGATTCGCTGACGTTCGCTAAATGGCGATGACTGGTAGGCGCGATTGTAGAGGGACGCTTACAGTCTGTTGTCGGTTTTTCTATTGTTTTAATTTCTTACTTATGTCGCCGTCGATGGACGAGATTCTTGCGAACGAGACGTTGAAGTTGCGAGAGCGTGCCCCGGGGAACGGGCGTACGGGCAGGCGGTGGGTCTTATTCCCCATGCAGTCGGGGCGTTCCCATTTTGAACCAAGCCTTTGCGATCTTTCCGCCGGAAACTTCGTAAATCGCTAGAACGTCGATCTCCCCCGGCCCTTTAGGGAAGGTGCGCGTTACGCATTCCTGATCGACGACAAGATTTCCTACTACGGCGCGATGGATGAGTCGACCGAACAGGTTCGATTCCTCGAAGCGTTTGACGTGACGCTCGCGAATTTCCGCCGCGCCGCGTGCGAGCAGGCGGGAGGGGAATTCGTAGTACTCGCAATCGTCCGACCACCACTGCATAAAGCCGTCGATGTCGCGCGCGTTATAAGCGTTCAGTTGCTGCTCGACAGGGAAAGCTGCCGAGACTTGTTCTTGTGCGTGGGTGGTGGCGTTCACGTGTGGCGGTCGTTGTCGTAGTGGGCTTGAGCGTGTCGCGTCAGCCGGCCTTCGGCGTTCGCGCACGTTCTCCTTCAATCACGCTTTTTTAACGAATTCCGATTTCAGGCTCATCGCGCCGAAGCCGTCGATCTTGCAATCGATGTCGTGGTCGCTATCCACGAGTCGAATGTTCTTCACCTTGGTACCCATTTTGACCACACCGCCCGAACCCTTTAGCTTCAGATCTTTGATGACGGTGACGGTGTCTCCGTCTTGTAGGATGTTTCCGGCGGAGTCCCGGTAGACTTTGGCGGCCGCATCGGTCGGTGCATCCGCTTGAGCAGACCATTCATGCGCGCACTCCGGGCAGATATAGGTGCTCCCATCTTCATAGGTGAACTCGGAATTGCATTGGGGGCAGGGAGGCAACGCGCTCATGTCTAATCCTTGGTGCCTTGCGAGAGGCGATTAAAACGAGGAAGTATACGCTGCCGTTCGCGCTGCTCGGCGGTTGGGTGTCGATCGCCCGGCCGATGTTGCCGACCGCTCCCAAAACTCGACAATGGCATTACCGAGGATCATGCGTACGGATGTGCCACGGCTGCATCGCGATATTGCGTCATGAATCGACACACACTAGACGCGTCAACGAGATCGATCCCGGAGCGTTGAGCCATAACCTGCCGTTAGCCTCAGTTCTCGATCGAAGAGGAGTTTCGACGTGTCGCGTTACGCAAAAATAATGATTGCCGGTGGTGTTTTGGCTTTAGTAAGTACCGTTGCACGGCCCAGCCCCGTCTTTTCGGATACGGGATATTCGGCCGATGCGTACGGCGCCGCGGATGGCTATCCTTTACCGTTATCCGGCCACGCAAGAACGAAAAAGCAATTCGTCGGCTATTACAGCCATTACGATGACGTCCGCCCTGCCGATGCGATCGCCAAGGCCGGCGCGCCCTCGATGCTCAAGACATCGGAGCAGGAACTTACGCTGAACTACCCGTACGGTGGGCAATATCGCAATCTCGACGACTATCTCGATCGCAATCCGGTGACCGGACTTTTGATCGCCCGCGGCGATTCGATTCTGTACGAACACTATCGCTACGGTCGAAAGGATTCGGACAAATTTTTGTCGCAATCGATGGCTAAGACAATCGTCGGGATGCTCATCGGAATTGCCGTATCCGAGGGCGCGATACGCTCGATCGACGATCTTGCGGACGTTTATGTGCCGGAACTCGCAGATAACCCATACGGGCAAACCTCGATTCGGGATCTGCTACATATGTCTTCAGGCGTTCATTTTTTTGAAGACAGCAACGCCGGCGACGATAGAGATAAGCTGGGCCTCGATCTTTTCGATCCGCACGGCTTGGGTGCGATACACGCCGTCAAGCGTTTCCATACGCGCGAACGCAAGCCCGGGACGCATTTCAGCTATGCGAGCATCGAAACGGAAGTGCTCGGGCTCGTTTTGAGCCGGGCGACGCATATGAGCGTCGCGCAGTACGCGAGCGAACGCATTTGGAAAAAGATGGGCATGGAGTCCGATGCATCGTGGGGACGCGATGCAACCGGGCAAAACATCACCTTTTGCTGTATGAACGCTACGTTGCGCGACTGGGCGAGGGTAGGGCTGATGCTCGCCTATGACGGCCGGTGGAATGGTCAGCAGATCGTGCCCCGCGATTGGGTGTTGGCAGCCACGAGCGTGGCGCCTCAAGACGGTTTCTTGACTCCGGGCAAAGCTAATCCGGTTTTCGGTTATGGATATCAAGTCTGGTTGCTGCCGGGGGAGCGGCGCATGTTTGCATTGCAGGGAATGGACGGCCAAAGAATCATCGTCGACCCGGCCTCGAAACTTGTCCTGGTTCAGACTGCCGTCTGGACCAACGACCATGATCCAGGCATGCGGGAAATCTTTGCTCTATGGAATGCGCTTGTCGCGCAGTATGGAATCGCCAGTGTCGCAAATAGATGACGCCGGTCATTGCGGTATGCGAGAGATCGTTGTCGCCCTGTAGCCAAGGGAACAAAAGGCTCTCGCATGAGATAGCCGACAATCGGGGCCGGGCAGTCACGCAAGATTCACGAGAGCAGGTACGCGTTTAGCGATTAGGGTCGGCGTCGCCATTTTTTACGCCGGATACTCCCCGCGGATCGCCAAGATGCTTGCTCACTTCGCCCCGTCTTCCGCTGTCATTGTTGCAATGCTCGTCGTGTGCCTCGTCATGGTCTTGGCATTCGAGGCAAGCAACGGGTTTCACGACTCGTCGAATGCCGTTGCGACGGTCATCTACACGCGCTCGCTCGAACCGGTGCAAGCCGTGGTTTGGTCCGGCATCATGAATCTTGTCGGGGTGCTCGTCGGCGGCATCTCGGTTGCCTATGCGCTGGTCGAGATACTTCCCCCCGACGTCCTGACACCGCCCGACGGTGCGCCCGCGGTGCCGATGCTCGTTTCGATTTTTGCCTCGGCGCTCTTTTGGAATGTGCTGACATGGGCATTCGCAGTGCCCAATAGCAGCTCGCATTGCATCATCGGCGCGTTGATCGGTGTGGCCTGTGCGGACACGCTCGTCAATTCGCGCAACGTGGGACGGAGCGTCGACTGGCAACAGATCGCCACCGTGCTGAAGGGACTCGCCGTCTCGCCGCTGCTGGGATTTCTCATCGCCGGCGGCCTTTACCTCGCGTTGAGGCTAGTCGTTCGGAAAGGGCATTGGCTGGTGCCGCCCGGTCCGGGCGAGCGTCCGGTTTGGTGGCTGCGCGCGTTGCTCGTGACGACCTGCACAACGGTGAGCTTTGCCCACGGCACCAACGACGGACAAAAGAGCATCGGCCTCATCATGCTGACGATCATCGGCTTGCTGCCCGCAACCTATGCGCTGAATCCGAGCGCAGTCGAGCAACTGTCCGCGCTGCCGTCGCATGCCGCGCAAGGGCAGCCGCTGATTGCAACCTACGGCAACGACCGGAAGACCCGCGCCGTAGCTGCCGCACAAGCGCTCGTACATGCACAGCCGCAATTGGCTTGGGAGGTGGCCGAACTGCGCGCGCGGCGACCTGCAAGGGACGGCGAGCGTGTGACGCGTTCGCGATTGCGGGGATATGTGTACGACGTCGTGGCTCAACTGAAATATATGAGCGAGCGCCGCGACGTGCCGGATGGGCCGCGGCATGAGGCGTCGCAGTTGGCTTCATCGGTCAGCCTGCCTGTGGAGTATGCGCCGTGGTGGGTGCGCGTACTGAGCGCGATTTGCTTGGGCGCGGGAACGATGGTCGGCTATCGCCGGGTTGTGCGCACGCTTGGCGAGCGCCTTGGGCGGCAGCAGATGACTCCGGGGCAGGGTGCATGCGCGGAGCTCGTGGGTTCGCTGCTGATCGGCACTGCGGGTTTTACGGGGTTGCCCGTGAGCACCACCCATATCATCACGTCGGGTATTGCTGGGACGATGGCGGCGAGCGGCCAGGGCGTGCGCGGCGCCATGATTGCGCGCATCGTACTCACGTGGGTCGTTACGCTTCCAGTCACGGCGGCTCTCTCGGGTGGGCTTTTCTATCTGCTGGGTTAGGTCCGCGCGCTTGCAACCCGGGATTTCGATTTGGACGAGGGATAAGCGACTGGGGAAGTCCGCCGAGGACTTGGGGGTGGCCGCGGGATTGTTGAATTAGCGGGCACTCCCGGGCGCTACAAGCGCGCCACCCCTGGTTGCGCATGCGCCGCCTCCTTTCGGCGACAGGCCGACGGGAAAGATGGCATCGGCGGATTGCGACCTCGCTTTCTATACGCGGCTAACGATTCGCTATGACTGGCCGCGATCAAAAGATCGATCGCTTGGTTAATGTGGTCAACCATTCGAGGGATAGCGTGCCCGCGAGCGAATTGCCGTTCGCATCGAGTCCAGGCGACCACACGCAAACCGCCATCTCTCCGGGCAGCACCGCCACGACGCCGCCTCCAACACCACTCTTGGCGGGAAGTCCGACGCGGTAGACGAAATCGCCGGCCGCGTCATAGGTCCCGCAGGTCAACATGAGTGCCGACAAGCGCTTAGCCGAACTCGGATCGAGGATTCGCTCTTGCGTGGCGGCCGATACGCCGCCGTTCGCGAGGAATAGGGCGGCGCGCGCGAGCTCGACGCAATTCATCTCGATCGCGCATTGACGGCAGTAGGCGTCGACGACCGTCTCGGGCGGCATTTCCAGATTGCCGAAGCTTGCTATGAAATGCGCCATCGCGCGATTGCGCTCGGCGTGCTGGAGCTCCGATTGCGCGACGCGCGAGTTGTAGTCGATGTCCGTTGCGCCGGACAGCCGCCGAACAAATTGCACGAGCGCCGTCTCGGCGCCGACGAAGCGGCGGCACAGCACATCGGTTACGACGAGTGCTCCTGCATTGATGAATGGGTTGCGCGGAATTCCTCTTTCCGTTTCGAGCTGGACGAGCGAGTTGAACGCCGTACCCGACGGCTCCCGCCCGACGCGCTGCCATAGCGCGTCGCCGAGCAACTGAAACGCGAGCGTGCAGGCAAAGAGCTTGGAGATGCTTTGAATGGAGAAGCGCTCTTGTGCATCGCCGACCGTGAAGACTTCGCCGTCGAGGGTGACGACGGCCATGCCGAACCGTTCGGCGGGTACCTTGGCGAGCTCGGGTATGTAGTTGGCGACGCGACCTTGAGTTCGCCACGGTTCGATGTCGCGATAGATCTGCTCGAGGATGAGTGGGTAGTTCGGCTGATGATTCATTGGCTGTTTTATAGACCGATACGCTTGCGAGAGGCCTGGCCACGCTTGCTATATATGTCTGCATATATAGACGGTGTCCGCGGGGCCCCCGTATGGAACCCGCAAGCGAGCATGGCCGTCAAGCGTCCGATATATATGGGCGCCGCCGTTGCCGAGACCTATGTAGATAGCGACTGCAAAAAACCGCTTGCGCGGTTCGGATAAGCCGCCTAGAATTGCGCCCTTTCGTGCAGTCAGTGTGACTGAACGAAGAGAAGCGAGGCCTTGTGGGGTGCGGTTTTCCGCGAGGTCGTCGTCAACGGTT
>NZ_JBFLUK010000014.1:0-16972 GCF_050470685.1 Trinickia sp. NRRL B-1857
GAAAGCTGCATGTGCTCGCGCTCCATGGGGCCGGCCAAACCGTCAAGCCGGTTCAGACAATCTCGATCTTGCCGCCCGACTTCTCGGGAGACAAGCCTGGGGTGCCGATTTGCACCTCACGCCGGACGGCCGTTTCCTCTATTACGTCGGAGCGCACGTCGAGCACGTTGGGCGTCTATCGTGTGAACAGGGTCACGGGCGGAGCTCGTCCGTCTCAATACGTATGTCACGGAGCAGCAGCCTCGCGGCTTCGGCATCGCGCCCTCCGGACGCTACTTGTTCGCCGTCGGTCAACGATCGGCGACGTTGAGCGCCTACCGCATCGATGCACACACGGGTGCGCTTGAGCGAATCGGCCAGTATCCGGTGGGCAAGGGGGCGAACTGGGTGGAGGTCGTGCAGTTCGATGGGGCGAGCGATTAGCGGCATGACCCGCCCCCGCGTTAGTACCGTACGTTAGGGTCCGTTCCAGCGAGGAACGGACAAGCGCAAAAATCAGCAGACCTCGAACCGATACGCTAACGTAACTGGGGCTTCAGGATCGAGCGTAACCGCCGTTGCCACACCTTGTGCGTTGATCGGATTCGCGGCAAGAGAGGCCTGGCAGCCCAACTCGAACGCACCGGCGATAGGCTCCACGCCGACGCACAGATTGCGGCCGTTCCATGGAGCATATCGGCGCCCACGGTTGCTGATCCACAACAGCAGCGACGGCAGCACAGCCGCGTCCCAGGTGAGCCGGTACGCTACGTCCGCCACCTCGTCGATCATCGTCACGCTACCGTCCATGCCGCAAAGTTGAAGGATTTCTTCCGTGTCGTCTGCGAGCGGGAGCCGATCGAAGGCCGCATGCCCGCCGGCCCCGAGCGGCACGTTATCGAGCCGTGAAAATTGCGCACCGGCACGTGCGCGCGAAACGCCCGGCTCCGGGCCGCCCGGATGGACCATGCCGAAAGCGAATGCGCCCGGATCGATGCGCAACGCGCCGGTCAACGACGGCAATGCGATGTTCGGATGCAGCCCCAGCGGGCGGGCGCTTGTGCGCCGCGCCTCGATATGCAATTCGAAATCGATCGCGGGCGCGGCAAGATCCGCTCGGATCACGCGAGTGAGTCGGGAAATCGCCGACGACGTAGGATAGTCGATGGCGATGCGGATCTCGCTGGCGCTTTGCGAGACGAGGGTCCACTCGCCGATCGCGCCATAGCCGTGGAGTAGATCGTCGCTGGCGTCCATTGCAGGATCGTACTGGGCAGCCGAAGTCGTCAGCGCTGCATGCCATGCCTCGTCGACCTGGTTTGCCCGATAAGGCACGCCGAACGGCACGCAGGGAAACTCGCTGCGCATGTGCGCAACCAATCCCTGCGCCCCGGCGGCCTCTGCATCGGCTAGCCATGGTACTTCGTAGAACGGCCGCACTAGACGGCCTGCATGTTTGAACTCGACATTACCGAGCATGCCGCCCGTCGCGTAAACGGCAAGCGAGCCGTGGTGCCATTCGAGGTGCCAGCGTTGGTTCAAGGTCATGGTTGGAAAAACGAGAGGGTAGCGAGCGCAGGGGGCCGTTGCGCTCGCTTCGGTCAATTTTCTTCTTCGATCCAGCATGTCTCATGGCGCGCGAGTAGCGCGCTCGCAGCGGCCGGCCCCCACGTTCCCGCGGCATAGGGTTTCGGCGCCGCATCGGGCAAGCGCCACGCATCGAGAATCGGCGCGACCCAGGCCAGGCCGCTTCCTGCTCGTCCCGTCGCACGAACAGCGCGAGCCGGCCGGCGATGGCGTCGAGCAGTAGGCGTTGATAGGCTTCCATCCGGTCTTGCTGGAAGAACTGATCGAATGCGAGATCGAGAAAACACCGCGCAGATTCATCCCCATCCCGGGCTGCTTCGCAAGCGCATGCAAACGAATCGATTCGTTCGGCTGCAAGCGGATCGTGAGCCGGTTCGCACCGGAACGCAGTGGCTGCTCACCCAAGGCAGAATGCGGTACGGGCCGGAAGTTCACGACGATCTCGGCCACACGGCCGGCGAGGCGTTTGCCTGTGCGCAGAAAGAACGGCACGCCGCCCATCGCCAGTTTTCCACTTCGACTTTCAGCGCCACGAAGGTTTCCGTCATGCTGCCCGGCGTACCCCACTCTCGGCGAGGTAGCCGCGTACGGGCGATCCATTGATGGCGCCCGCGTGATACTGTCCGCGTACGACGTTGCGGCGGATGTCGTCCCCGCTAAGCGGTTTGAGCGAGCGCAGCACGCGCAGCTTCTCTCCACGTACGGCATCGGCATCCATCGATTGCGGCGGCTCCATCGCGATGATCGAGAGCAATTGCAACAGATGGTTCTGCACCATGTCCCGCATCGTGCCCGTTTGGTCGTAGAAGCTTCCTCGGGTCTCGACGCCGAGCTGCTCGGCCACGGTGATTTGAATGCTTTCGACCCATTCTCTTCGCCACAGCGGCTCGAACAGCGAATTGCCGAAGCGCAGCGCGAACAGATTCTGCACCGCCTCTTTGCCGAGGTAGTGGTCGATTCGATAGATCTGGTCTTCCGCGAAGATTCGTCCGACGGCGTCGTTGATCTCGTTCGACGATGCCAAATCGTAGCCGAGCGGTTTCTCCAGAACGACGCGAGCGCCGCCGGTCAACCCGGCCGCGGCCAGGCCTTCGCAAATCGGCACGAATAACGATGGCGCGTCGCCAAGTAAAAGATGCGCGTGCCTTTCAGCGTGTCGCGCATCGCTTGTAACCGCCGCGAACGCGGCGGGTTGGCTGACGTCGATCTGTAGGTAATCGAGACGCGCAAGAAATGCTGCCCACTGCGTATCGCCGGAACGGATCGATGCGATGTGCGGCCTCACATGTTCTCTGCCCAACGCAGGTACCCGTCGCGATCGAACGGCGTGTGAGCAACCGCTAGGATGCGGCCCGACGGAGCAAGCGAACCGTCGCAATGCGCGGCATGGAGCGCCGGCAAGATCTTGCGCAGCGCGAGATCGCCGGTGCCGCCGAACAGGATGAACGTGAACGGACTGCCCGCGGCGAGATTGGCTCGTTTGCTCATGATTTCCGGGGGCTGTGCTCAGCGGGCACGGCGCGGCGCGCTTTGAACCGGTTGATCAGGTTGTTCGTCGAGCTGTCGTGCGTACCGACCGTACCCGGCGCAGCGATTTCGCGCTCGATCTCTACCGCGAGACGCTTGCCGAGCTCTACGCCCCATTGGTCGAACGAATTGATCTGCCAGAGCGCCCCTGCACGAATACCTTGTGTTCATAGAGCGCAATGAGCGCACCGAGCGTCGCAGGTTCGAGGCGATCGAGGCAGAGCGTGTTCGTCGGCCGGTTGCCCTCAAAGTGCCGATGGGGCGCGTCGGGCGAAGGCGAACCGTTCATCAACGCTTCCGTTTGCGCGAAGCAGTTCGCAAGCAGGATGGCGTGGTGCACGTCGAGCGAATGGTGCGGACGCATGCAGGCGATGAAATCAGCCGGAATCAGCGCGCTGCCCTGGTGCAGCAACTGGAAGAAAGCATGCTGGCCGTTCGTGCCCGGTTCGCCCCAGATCACGGGGCCCGTTGCGTAATCGACCCGTTCCCCGCTCAGCGTGACGGTTTTTCCATTGCTCTCCATGTCCAGCTGCTGGAGGTACGCCGGCAGCCGGTGAAGATAGCGATCGTAGGGTGCGACGAGGTGGCTCGCCGCGCCGAAGAAGTTCGTGTACCACACGCCGATCAGCGCGAGCAGCGCGGGCAGGTTGCCTTCGAGCGGCGCCGTGGCGAAGTGCCGATCCATCGCGTGGGCGCCCGCGAGTAGCGAGTCGAAGCCGTCGGCGCGCGATATACAGTGCGATCGGCAAACCGATGGCGGACCATAGCGAATAGCGGCCACCCACCCAATCCCAGAACGCAAACATGTTGGCGGTGTCGATGCCGAATGCGGAGACAGCGTCCGCGTTCGTCGAGACGGCGGCGAAATGCCGGCGACGGCCGATTCGGCGCGCCGCTCGCGAGGAGCCAAGCGCGGGCAGTGTGCGCGTTCTGGAGCGTTTCGCGCGTCGTGAAGGTCTTCGACGCGACGATGAAGAGCGTCGATGCGGGATCGACCGCGCGCAGCACCTCGTCGATGTCCGCACCGTCGACGTTCGAACGAAATGCATCCGCAAGCGCTCGTGACCAAACGGCCGCAACGCTTCGCAAACCATGCGCGGGCCGAGATCGGAGCCCCCGATCCCGATGTTGACGATGTCGGTGATGGTGCGCCCCGTATGGCCGCGCCAAGCACCGTCGCGGACTGCGTCGCTGAACCGGCGCATATGGGCAAGGACCGCGTGCACTTGAGGTACGACATCGACGCCGTCAACGAAAATCGACGTGCCGGCCGGCGCGCGCAGCGCCACGTGCAGAACCGGCCGCGCTTCGGTCGTGTTGATCCGCTCGCCCTTGAACATTGCCTCGCGCCGGGCTTCGACGCCCGCCTCGCGCGCGAGCGTCGTCAGCAGCGCGATGGTCTCATCGGTCATCAAGTTCTTCGAGAAATCGGCGAACACGCCCGCGGCTTCGAGCGAGAATCGGTCGGCGCGCGTCGGATCGGCGGCGAATAGTGCGCGGATCGACGTACTCGAAAGCGCGTCGCGATGGCGCGTGAGCGCCTGCCAGGCGGGAGACTGTGTGAGCTTCGACATCGTGGTTACTTGAGCGAGTGGATCAATGGAAAGGTCGCGTTAGCGCGGCGACGACCAGCCCTTATAGCTGCCGACGTTGTCGCGCGTCGAGCGTCGACGGCAGAAGAGTCGTGGCGCTTGCGGGCGGATGGCCGTTCATGATCCCGTAGCCTACTTCGACGGCCTTTTGCGCCATCGCCCACGGATCCTGGCTTGCCGACGCCTGCACGAGCGTATCGGTCTTCAATGCGGTCTCGATATCGGGCGCGCCGTCGACGGACGTGATAACGATGCCGCTGCGCTTGAGCTGCTTGCCGCGAGATCGCTGCCGACGGCTTGCGGGTCGTTGATCGCAAAGACGCCGTTGATCGCCGGGAAGCGCGTCAGATAGCCCTGCATCGCGTTCATGCCGCCTTCGCGCGAGGCCTTGCCGTCCTGATCGGATGACAGCAGCTTGATGCCGGGCGCCTTTGCAAGCACCGTTTTACAGCCGTTTACGCGATCGATCACAGCCGAGACTTGCGGACCGTTTTCGATGATGACATTGCCCTTGCCGTTCAGCTTTTGCACGAGATACTGGCAGGAGATTTCACCTGCCTGCACGTTGTTGGTCTGGACTGTCGCGTTCGCGCCGGCGGCAGCCACGTCCACTGCGACGACGGCGATGCCGGCAGCCTGTGCCTTCTTCACAGCGGGTTCGATCGCTTTGGGATCGGCCGCGTTGATCAGAATCATGTCCACGTGTGCCGAAATGAAGTTGTCGATCTGCGTGAACTGCTTGTTCAGGTCGTAATCGGCCGATACCGACGTCACCTTTGCGTTTGGATTGATCTGCTTGGCTTTCGCTTCGGCACCCTTCACGATCGTGACGAAGTAGGGGTTGCCAAGCGAGCCGACCGTGATGCCGATGGACTTGAGGGGCTTGTCGGCCGCGTGTGCGGCGGACGATACGACGCCCAATGCGAGGGCGATGGCGGTCAATGCGGCCTTGGACTTGAACATATCGATGTCTCCGTGATGGTCCGTGTTATCGAATCGACGGCGAATGGGCCGCGCCTCTTTGGGAGCACGGTGTCGAAGCGAATCGGGGTGAAGCAATGGGGCGAGTCGAGTCATACAGCGGTTATACGGCGAGCGAATCGCTCGCCGTATGACTCAGGTGCGTGCCGAGCCGCGCTGGCGATAGCGGTCGAGCGCGACGGCACCGATGATGACGAGGCCCTTGATGATGTATTGCCAGATGTCCGACACGCCGAGCAGCACGAGGCCGTTTGTCAGGACCGCGATGATCAATGCGCCGATCAACGTGCCGACGATGGAGCCGACGCCGCCGACGAAGCTGGTCCCGCCGAGGATCACCGCGGCGATCGCATCGAGTTCGTACGACTGGCCCATTTGCAATCCATTCGCCGCATACAGGCGCGCGGCCGACATCACTGCGCCGAGGCCGGCGAGCAGGCCCGAGACTGCGTAGACGAAAAGTTCGATCGCCCAGACCTTGATGCCGGCAAGGCGCGCGGCCTCGCGGTTGCCGCCGACCGAATAGACGCGCAGGCCGAGTACGGTACGACGCAACACGAACCAGGAGCAGGCCACGACGGCCAGTGCGATGATCACGAGCCAAGGAATGCCGAAGATCGCGCCGTTGCCGATAAAGGCAAACGGCAGTTGCGGATTGAAGACGGTCGTATCGTTGCCGAGCAAGCGCGCGACACCGCGCACGGCCGTCAACGCGCCGAGGGTGACGATGAACGGCGGCAGACGAAGTAGCGCGATCAGTCCGCCGTTCAGCGCGCCGAAAGCGAGGCCTACCGCAAGCGCGACGGGCACGCCGAGCCAGCCCCAATGGGGAATATTCGAGGCGAGCATCGCGGCGACGGCGGCGGCGGCAAGCACCGAGCCGACCGACAGGTCGATGCCGCCCGTCAGGATGACGAACGTCATGCCTGCGGCAAGCACGATGTTGATCGCGGCCTGCTGGGTAACGATCGATAAGTTCTGCAAACTGAAGAACGAATCGGTCATCAGGCCGAAGCCGATGCACAGTAGGATGAGGACGGGCAGCATGCCCGCGGTGCGCAGCAGCGATTGCAGGCGCTGACGATGATCGGCTGCGGCGTGCGCTTCTCGCTTCGTTACCGCGGGCTCGCCGGCGACGGCTGCGGTGGCTTGTTGTCGTGTCTGGTTCGACATGTCGTTCTCCTCAATATTCGCCTTGATCTGGCCTTGACGGTAGGGGCCGTGCATACGCAGCGTTACGCGGCCTCGCCGAGGGCGGGCCGCGAGCCCGTGGCCAATTCGATGATGGCTTCCTGGCTGATTGCTTTGCCTGAGCCGCCGCCTAGTTCTCCGGCGATCTCGCCCTCGCGCATGACGAGCACCCGGTCTGCCACGCCGATGATCTCGGGCAGCTCGCTCGAGATCACAATCACGCCGACGCCGGCCTTGGCAAGGTCGTTGACGATCCGGTAGATCTCGGATTTCGCGCCGATATCGACGCCGCGCGTGGGCTCGTCGAGGATCAAGATACGGGGCTCGGTTTCGAGCAATCGCGAAAGCAGAACCTTCTGCTGATTGCCGCCCGAAAGGGCGCCGACGTTGACGTTAGCGTGCGACACTCGAATCGACAGCGAACGGATCGCGCTACGCGCGCGCTGCGCACACCCGCGCGAGGTCGAGTACGCCGAGGCGTGCATCGCGATTGCAGACCGACACGTTGATGTTGTCGCGCACGCTCATGTCGAGAAAGAGCCCTTGACGCTTGCGATCCTCGGTGAGGTAGACGAGCCCGGCGTCGATCGCTTCGCGCGGCGAGTGCTGCGGCAGCACGCGGCCGTCGATCTCGATCTCGCCGCGGATACGGGGCTCGGCACCGAAGACGAGGCGAGCGAGTTCGGTGCGGCCTGCGCCGACGAGCCCGGCGATACCGAGCACTTCGCCCGCATGCAGATCGAAGCTACAGCCGCGCACGCGGCCGGCATCGGCCACGTCGCGCACGCTCAGTACGACGTTGCCCGGATCGTAGGGTGCGTGTTCCTTCTTGTAGAAGCCCGATAGATCGCGCCCGACCATCTCTTCACGAGCGAATCGGCGGAGAGCGCGTCGCGCATGAGCGTGCCCACATAGGCCCCGTCACGCAGCACCGATACGCGATCGGACAACTCGTAGATCTCCGCCATTCGGTGGCTGATGTAGATGATCGCGAGGCCTTCCGCGCGCAGTTGGCGAATCAAATGAAAGAGACGGTCCGTTTCACGCGACGAGAGCGGCGTGGTCGGCTCGTCCATTACGAGATCCGTGCCCGAGTATGGACGGCGCGCGCGATCTCGACGAGTTGTTGCTCGGCGATCGACAACGTGCCGACGATCGTTTCGGGGCCGAAGCTTGCGCCTAGGCGCTTGAGTACCTCTTCGGAGCCGCGTGCCATGCCGGCCCGATCGACGAGGCCGAAACGCTTCCCGCCACGGCGCAGCTCGCGGCCCGCGTAGATGTTCTCGGCGACGCCTCAGGTTCGGCGCGAGGCTCAGCTCTTGATAAATGACGGCGATGCCGAGCGCCTTCGCGTCCTGCGGGCCGTCGATCGTGACCGCGTTGCCGTCGACGACGATTTCCCCTCCCGCATCGGCTTGATAGGCGCCCGAGAGGATTTTCATGAGCGTGGACTTGCCCGCGCCGTTCTCGCCCATCAGCGAGTGGATCTCGCCGGCATGAACTTCGAGATGCACGTTATCTAGCGCGCGCACGCCGGGGAACGTCTTGTTGATGTTGCGCATCTGGAGCAACGGGTTGCTCATTTCAGTGCGGGACATGGTTGATCTCCTGCGCTTGAGAATCCGCGCCTTTCAGAATTCCGGCGCGCGGCGAGAAATTGAAGAACATCGGGAGCGATGCGGCGCCGATCGCACCGGCGTCGGGGCCGAACGAGCCCCGCATCAGTTCGGGGGTGCCGCGCGCTTCGGGTGCGCCGAGTACGAGCGCTGCATGCAGGCGCTTCATGAGGGTATCGATGAGCCCGGCGTCGATATCGGCGTCGACGACGACGACGGGGGCGTCGGTGACGCAAAGCATGGCGCGTACGGCGGGGGCGAGCGCGTCGATGCAATCGTCAATCCACGCATCGACGGCAGGCATGCCTCGGGCGACGCACGCTTCCAGCGCCGCCCGCGTATCCGCCACCTCGCCGCAATAGCGCAGATGGCGCGCGAGCGCGTTGAGCGAGGCGCGCGAGAGGAGAATGTCCCACGCGCCGGAAGGCTGCGGGGCGGATGGCAGGCGGCTCGGGGGTACCGGCATGACGGCGATGTCGCCGGCGTTGCTCTTGGCGCCGCGCAGGCAATCGCCGTCGATCGCGATGCCGCCGCCGATGGCCGGCCCCAGAAAGAGGTAGATGAAGTCGCTCGCTTGCCGGCCGCAGCCGTAGAAGAGCTCGGCAATCGCGGCGGCGTTGCCGTCGTTTTCGCTGAAGACGGGGAGCGGCGTAATGGACGCGAGTTCGCTGGCGAAATCGACGTCGTGCCAAGCATCGAACACATTCGGAGACAGGCCGAGCTCGCGCAGCCAACTGCCGAGGTTGAACGGCTGGGCTACGCCGATACCCGTAAGCCGTTCGCGCTCGACGGGCGAAAGACAGGCAAGCAAGGCACGGATGTCGTCGCCGACGAGTTCGAGGACTTTCGCGGGTGCCGGCAGCACCATGTCATGGCTGCGGCGCGCAAGCACTTCTCCCGCGAAATTGACAAGAACGCATTCGATCCCGCCGCGGTCGAGGCGTACGCCGATCCCGAACGCACCTTGCGGGGCCAATTGCAGCAACGAGGCAGGCTGTCCGCGCAGCCCTTGGACGCGGCGTCCCGTCGATTCGATGAGGCCCGCCTGCTCGAGTGCGGTGATGATGCTGCCGACCGATGTGCTCGTGAGATTCGCCGAACGTGCGAGGTCTGCCTTCGATGCGGGCTGCGTGCGGCGCAACGCTTGAAGCAGCAGACGCTCGTTGTAGCGGCGCAGGTTGGCCGAATTGCTGCCGCGGCCCACGATGGGATGCTTCACCTGTCTCCTCCGAGCGACGAGGAGCCCGCGTCGCGATTAATTAAATCAAGTGGATTTATTTAATCGCGAACGCTTCGGGGAAGAAATAAGGGTTTGTACCAGGGCCAGCCGCAGCGGCCGAATCAAGCTACGCGTCGTGGCGGACTCTCGCTTCTACGCGTCAATTCGCTGCTTGCCGAAGCAGCATTTTTGTCATGACCTACCCGCTTGTTCGAGCATAGAGAGGCGTACCGTGTTGCTATTCGATGAGGCAGCGTAGGGCAGGCGTGCCGTTTTTCGGTGGGCTATTTTGATGATCGATACCCGACGGGACGACCTTTGTACGCCTTGGCCGTCCCAACGTTGTCGTCGGGCGTGTCGAGCACTTCAATGGCCGATGTTCTCGTTCATGCAATCAGGCGGTCACGGCTCTCTTTTCGACGGCAGCCTCCGCGACCGATGCAATGCGATGGCTGGCAAGCTCCGAAAAGATCAAGGCCAGCAGAACGACGGAGCTGGCGAGATAGCCGAGGTTGTGGCTACCAATCACCGGGATAGCGCCAGCGCCAACCACGCCGGCAATCGAGACACCGATATAGGTGGCCGAAGTGTTCAAGCCGACCAAAACCGGGGCCATGGGCGGATTGAGTGAAACGAGACGGAACTGCTGCGGTACCAGCAAGCCCCAGGCACATGCACCCCATACGGCGATGGCGATGGACGCGCTCCATAGATGGATACTGGATACCGGCATCGTGACGATCACCGTCCCGACAACGAGCAGCATCGCGATAACGACCTTGCGCGAGCCGATCTTGTCGAGAATACGGCCGGTGAGCAGATTGGTAAGCGTTCCTGCGAGCCCCCAGAAAACAAGCAACATTCCAAGCACCGTTGCGTTCCCGCCGATGGCGCGATCGAACACAACTGAGAAGTAGTTGTAGATAACGAACGTTCCGATTTGCGCGAGTATGGTCGTTGCGAGCGTCAGACCGACACGGGCGTCCGTGAGCGGCGAGAGGCGCTTGCGTAGCGAGATGGCCGGCGGTAGCGGGACTTCGGGCAGAAGGGTCCAGATTCCGACGAAGCCGATCGCGCCAAGGCCAGCGACGAACGCCAGCGTCCAGCGCCAGTCGACCAAACCGCCGATGACCGCGCCAATGGGCGTACCCAGCGCAGTCGCGGTGGACAGCCCCGCGACGACAATGGAGAGCGCGAAACCTCGGCGCTCCGGCGGCACCAGTAACGTGCTCGTGCCGCTGGCCGTCGGTGAGAACATGGCGGCTCCGAAGCCTGCCAGTGCGCGGGTGGCAAGCGCAGCTGCGAGGCTAGGTGCGACGACCGTCCCGAGATTGGCCACCACGAAGATTCCCATTCCGGCGAGCAGCAAGCGCTTACGTGCGACGCCGGCCGCAAGCGCGGCAATCGTCGGTGCGAGCAACGCAAACGTAAGTGCGTACACCGTAATCATCTGCCCGACGGCGCCTATGCTCACATGAAACGAGCGAGCGAGCTGGGGCAGGATGCCGCCAAAAACGAAGCTGTCCGTCCCCAATGCAAACATGCCGAGGGCGAGGGTTAAGAGACGTCGGTCCATGGCGATTCCCCGGAAAAAGATGCCTAAATAAAAGTTGCGTGATGCAACTATATGAAGACGTCAGGAATCGCGGTATGGACAGAAATTGGCGAATACTTTATCGAAAACTGAGTAAGTTGCATGTTAAAACGTATGGTACAAATTCGCCATGGCAAAGGTTCGGGGAAATAGCGCCAGTAGCCTTACGTGATATCGAAATTTATTAGGAGAACTAAATTTATGAAACTGCTGTATGTGAAAGGGTCGCCCCGTGGCGATCGCTCTCGCAGTGCGCAAGTCGCGGCGCTCTTCATCGCAGCTTATCGTGCCAGGCATCCAAACGCGGAGATCGAAGAGCTGGACCTGTGGCAGGCTTCACTACCTGAGTTCGATGGCGATCGAGCCGCTGCCAAGATGAGCTTTTTCGGCGACCCGGAGATGAATGGCGCGCAGCGAACCGCTTGGGACGAGATCGCCAGGATTGCCAATCATTTTGCGTGCGCGGACGATTTCCTGTTCACGGTGCCCATGTGGAACAGCGGTATTCCGTATCGCCTGAAGCTCTACATCGACGTTATCACTCAGCCCGGGCTGTTGTTTGGGTTTGATCCGGCCACCGGCTACAACGGGTTGCTCAAAAACAAGCGTGCAACTGCCATCTACACGAGCGGTGTCTACGGTCCTGGCGTCGCGAAGCGTTTTGGCCGTGACTTTCATGCGGCCTATTTCGATGACTGGCTTCGATTCATTGGAATCGACGACATTGTCAGTGTTCGCTACCAGCCGAACATCTTGACTGCCGACGCGGCGGCCGGATTGGCAAGTGCTCAGCAGGCCGCGAAAGAGGCTGCGGAGCGCTGAGTTCCCAGGGCGCCGGAGCGGGGCGCGTGCGCAGTCATTGGGGGGTTCTAGGCGGTGTCGTCTTTCGCAAGATCCTGCAAAGTCTGGAGTGCTCGCTTATAGGGACCCGCATTGCCGTTTGCGGCCTGGAGAATCAAGGCGCCCTGGATGCGGGCTACCCAGTCCTCTGCGAAATATCGCGCACGCGATGCCGACAGACCGCTGTCGGCTGCCAATTTTTCGATTGCTTCAATCCAGTCCGAAAACGCCCCCTGCAAGCTCCCCCGGGCTTGGGGACCGATCGCACAAGTGGCCAATTGCCCGAGGACGCACGAGGTCCGGCCTCCTGCATACATATGGTCAAGCACCGCCACTATCTTGCGGATCCGAGCTTTCAGAGAACCCGAAGCACGCGCTGCATCGAGCAGCTCGCGATCGATCAAGATTTTTGCACGATTGAGTACGGCCTCGGCCATCTGCTCCTTGCCATCGGGGAAATGATGGTAAAGGCTGGATTTCCCCAGACCGGTTGCCCGCGACAGGTCCGCAATCGAAGCGCCGTCAAAACCTTGATCGCGAAACACCGTGAACAACCGTTCGACGATTTCGTCCTTCGACGTGGGGGTAGCCGACATGCCAAAGCTCCATAAAAACCGATCATTCGGTACAAACAACAGATTACGACATTGAAGCCGCCGAATCAATGCTTGACGGGTGCCGTGCTCGCTTGTATTGTACCGATCGTTCGGTTCAGAAATTGATGAGCCGGACATTTCCCAACTCAGGAGGTTTCAGCATGTCGACGTCTTCCCGCTATCGAACTGTTTCTGTCTCCGACTCGCGTTCCGGGGCGCCCCTCAACGTTTTCTATCGTGAGGCGGGTTCGCGCGACGCACCCGCTGTCTTGCTTCTGCACGGCTTTCCGACCTCGAGTCATCAATATCGCGGTTTGATTGACCGGCTCGCGGACAAGTACCGGGTAATCGCGCCGGATCTCCCGGGTTTTGGATTTTCCGATGCGCCGGAGGCGGCCAGGTTCGGTTACACGTTTGACCATCTGGCGCAAGTGATTGAGCGATTCACGGAAGCTGTCGGCCTGAGCCGATATGCCCTCTATGTGTTCGACTATGCGCCCCCGTGGGCTTCCGTCTGGCGGTATCGCGACCGGAACGGATCACCGCGTTGATTACCCAGAACGGTAACGCGTACGAAGAGGGCCTGAGTGACGGTTGGAACCCGATGCGAGCGTATTGGCAAGATCCCACCGAGGAAAATCGCAACAATTTGCGGGCCTTCTGAAGGCCGAGACGACGCAGTTCCAGTACACACATGGCGAGAGCGATGTGGCTTCGATTGCACCGAAAGCTACACGCTCGATCAGCATTTTCTTGAACGGACTGGCAACGACGATATCCAGCTGGATCTGTTCGGTGACTACAAGAGCAACGTGGCGGCTTATCCGCGTTTCCAGGAGTATTTCCGTACTCATCGTCCGCCGACGCTGGCCGTGTGGGGAAGAACGATCCGTTTTTCGTACCTCCCGGCGCCGAAGCATTTCGCCGTGACATCCCGGATGCGGAAATCCACTTTGTCGACGCAGGTCACTTCCCGCTCGAGACGCACCTCGACGAGATCGCGAGCACTATTCGTGCGTTTCTGGCCAAGACATTGGATAGGGCGCAGGGGCAAGCGCTATTCGGCGAGTTGAACGAGTCCTCTGTGTCGGAGCAAGGCGCAACCGCTTCTCGACGCGATGCGGGGTGTGTTCGGTTTCGTGCCGAACCTCGGCTATGCGCTTGCCGCGGAGCCCTCCGCGCTCGGCGCTTACCTTACGACACTTCAGGCGCTCCAGGCGACATCTCTGAGTCCAGTTGCGCAGCAGGTCGCGCTGGCCGCTGCGAGTCATGCCAACGCGGCCGAATATGGTATCGCGGTTCATGCGACGCTTGCGCGCAAGCTCGGCGCACCAGCGGATGTCGTCGAAGCCCTGCGAGTTGGAGGCCCGCTTGTCGATGCTCAACTCGAAGCAGTGCGCAAGTTTGCGACCGCGGTTGCAACGAAGCGGACCCAAGTGTCGGACAGCGATGTGAACGCACTGACTGCCGAGGGTTTCGATCGCCGGGCGGTGGTGGCGATCGTGCTGGCTGTTGCGAGCAAGACGTTTGCCAATACGCTGGCTCATCTCGCACGACCTGAGATCGACTCGGCGTTCTTGCCGGTATCCGCCTCCGCGGCCTGAGGTTGGACGGCCTTTGCCGACGGGTGACTCGGTCATTCCTGTCGGACACGGTCTCCTCAAAAATACGGACACTGACGTGGACCGACTCGAAGCCATGGCAATGCTGATCGCGGCCGTCGACAAAGGTAGTTTGTCGGCCGCCGCGCGGGATCTGAACGTGCCCGTCCCTACGCTCACGCGCAAGGTCGGCGACCTGGAGGCGCAACTGGGAACGAAATTGCTCACGCGGACAACGCGCAAATTGACGTTAACCGACACGGGTTTCGCCTATGTGGCGGCTGCACGGCGTATTCTCGACCTCGTCCAAGAGCAGGAGCGCGAAGCCGCGGGGGAGTTTACTGCGCCGCGGGGCGATCTGGTTGTCGCGTCCTCAAATTTGTTCGGGCGCACGCACGTGCTGCCTTTAATCGCTGATTTCATCGCGCTGTTTCCTGAAATCAATGTGAAGCTGATGCAATCCGATCGGAACGTCGACCTGGTCGATGACCGCGTCGATCTGGCGGTGCGGCTCGGCGCGTTGCCTGACAGCGGCATGATTGCGACGCGCGTGGGATCGTTTCGCGTCGTAGTCTGCGCAAGCCCTGCCTTTATTGCCGGGCACCGCGTACCGCAACATCCATCGGAGCTGCTCAAGATGCCGTGTGTGATGTTTAACGGCCCGATGCTATCCCCGGAGTGGAGTTTCAAGGCGCCGGCAACCGCGAACGCCTGGTCGTTCCCGTTACACCTCGTCTTCAGGTGTCAACGCCGGATTCCGCGGTGGACGCTGCGACGCGTGGCGTCGGGTTCACGCAGCTCCTGCATTACCACGTCGCTCACGAGGTCGACGAGGGCAGGTTGCAGATCGTCTTGCCGGAATTCGAAGTCGAGCGGGTGCCGATTCATCTCGTTCATGTTTCTCGCAACCTGATGCCGCTCAAATTGCGGTGCTTTATCGATTTCGTCGCGCCGCGTCTGCGAGAGTCGTTAGCTCGTTTTCAATGAGCATCTCGTCACGGAAATTTGCTGATCCCCCACGCAGTCAATAAAGTACGTAAGGAACGAAAATGAAATACGGTCGTATGCCGGTGCGCAGGTGTGCCTCTACCTTGCCGCTTGGCGAGGCGAAACGAAAGCGTGCAATCGCAGCCGTCATTGTCGCGCTGAGCGCTCTGATCGGTGCGGGGGAGGCAAGCGCGGCGCCAGTTCAATCGACCTCGGAAACCACCACGTATCACATGGCGAAGGTGGATGGAGTAGGCGTGTTCTATCGTGAAGCAGGACCGAAGGATGCGCCGACGATCGTTTTGCTGCATGGCTACCCTGCCTCGTCGCGTCAGTACGCATCGCTCATACCGTTGCTGGCGACGCGATATCACGTGATTGCACCCGACTATCCTGGTTTCGGCGAAAGCGATGCGCCGCCGCCGTCGCAATACGCCTATACATTCGATCAGTTGGCGCAGACGATCGCCGCCTTGCTCGACCAGTTGAAGCTCGACCGGTATGCCCTATATCTTCAGGATTACGGTGGTCCAGTCGGCTTTCGCATCATGGAGGCGCATCCGGAGCGGATCCGCGCGCTGGTGATCCAAAACGCCAACGCATATAAGGACGGATTGGGCAAGAACTGGCCGACCATTGCTCGCTATTGGGCTGATCCGGCGGCGCATCCGGAAGTGATCGACTATTTCATGTCGCTCGAACTGACGAAGCAACGGCATATCGTCAACAGTCCGAATCCGGAGCGCTACGATCCTCAGCCTGGCTTGACGAATATGCGTTCCTGTCGAAAACCGGGCGAGAGGGAAATCCAGGCCAGGCTGCTGTACGACTATCGAACAAACATTGCATCGTATCCGCGATGGCAAGAGTGGATGCGGCTACACCAGCCGCCCACCCTTGTTTTGTGGGGGCGTTATGACCCATCGTTCATTACACTGGGAGCACTCGCGTACCACCGCGATTTGCCTAACGCGGAAGTGGACGTTCTAGACGCAGGACACTTCGCCACGGAAGAGAAGGTCGACGAGATCGCATCGGACACCCTCGCATTTCTCGCGCGGGTGAAAACTGATCGCTGACAAGATGTTGCCCCAGCGGTTAATTCACTGAGTTCGCGTTACGTTTCTCGGCGTGAGCCACCGTTTCACGAAACGTCGCGAGAAGGCTCTAGACGTTCGCGGCGATATTGCGTGGCATCGCCGCTCTCTTGGAAGTCGACGTGTTGAATCAGCCGATTGCCGCCCAGCGACTTGGCGCGATATAAGGCTTGGTCGGCGGCCGAGAGCAGATCGGAAAGGGAGGATGCCTCGGGCCCCGGCACCGCTAGGCCGATGCTGACCGTGGCATGAAAGCGGTCACCGTCGGCACTATGCGATATCGCGGCAAACCTGTTTGCAACGGTCTCGGCGACCAATTTCGCGCTGTAGCTGTCGTAGCCGGGCAGCAGGGCCGCGAATTCCTCGCCGCCGATGCGCGCGAGAATCGCATTCGTATTGGTGGCGGCTCGAACCGTATCCGCAAATGACTTCAACACTTCGTCGCCGGCTTTGTGACCGTAACGATCGTTGATTTTCTTGAAGCGATCGAGGTCGAACGCCAGCAAAGCGGCCGGGCGACAATCTATCGCGCAGTCGTTGATAATCCGCTCTCCCTCTTCGAAGA
>NZ_JBFLUK010000015.1:0-20379 GCF_050470685.1 Trinickia sp. NRRL B-1857
TCGCTCACTTGTTCCGACAAGGCTATAGGCCACCAACGCGCGCCCATGCCGCGAGCGGCAAGCGTGGCTGGCGGTAGGCGCGATCCATTCGGCACGTCCATGGTTTCGTTTTCCTAGAAGCTAGAACGTTATCCGGTAGTCGCCGCAGCGGGGCGAAGTGCGTGCCGCCGATGCCGTGCCCATCGGTGCGTGAATTGAGCGCTGACCGCGGTCATGATCAATGTCGCAATGAGCAAGACGGTGTAGAGCGAGGGGCTGATCAACTGCAATTGCAGCCCGATGCTAAGCACCATCAGCTCGACGGTGCCGCGGCTGTTCATCAACGTGCCGATCAAGCGCGACTGCTCGTGATCGATACCGCACAACCGAGCGCCGATATAGCAGCCGCCGAACTTCCCGGCGATGCCGGCGACGAAAAAGAGCATGAGCCAACCCCACAGCGTGGGTGAGTGCAATGCCGAAACGCGTGCCTGCATGCCGGCGCTGACGAAGAACAGAGGCGTGAGCACCAGATCGGCGAGGCCTGAGAACTGGCGCTGCCATAGCTGTAGCAGCTCACGCCTGCGCGACATATTGACGGCGGCGATGAGCGCACCGAACGCGCTATGAAAGCCGAAGGCCGTTGCCGCCCAAGCCGAGAGCAACAGGTAGCAAAGCGCGCAAACGACCATCGCTGAAGTGCCGCTCCAACGCTTGGCGGCGTCGAGCATCGCCAGCACGGCCGCACGCACGATCGTCACCGACACGGCGAAGAAACCCGCTAACATCAGCATGCCGTGCAACGCCGATAGGGCCGAGAATGCCGATGTTGCGATGGCGCCGACGCTGGCAAGCATGAGCCAGCCGACGGCATCGGTGATCGTCGCGGCGAGGATCGACAGACGCGCCGATGCATGCTCCGCGATGTGGGCCTCCTCGATAATGCGTGCCATCACGGGCAAGGCCGACACTGAGAGTGCGATGCCGCAAAAAAGCACGTAGGCGATGCGCGGCACATTCGGCGACGAAAGCGAAGCGTTGCTGAAAGCAGCCAGAGCGCACCCCATGACGAACGGACACGCCATACCGAGGGTGGCGATCGCGACCGGTGTCCAGGTAGCCGAGCGGGTCTTCGGTATCTCCCCGACGATGTGCGCGCCCGTTTGGAACATCAGAAAGACTAGGCCGAGTTCGCCGAGTTTCGCGAGTATCGCCGCCGAGGTAGAGGTGAATAGCGCGTGATAGTGAGCCCCGCCGACTGCGCCGAGTACGGATGGCCCGAGCAGCAGGCCGGCGACGAGCTCGCCGACGACCTTGCCCTGGCCAAGCCGACGCGCCAACGAGCCGCACACCGATGTTGCAACGATCGCCAGACAGAGCTGAAGCATCCAATTGGACATGGGCAAAGCGCCTTTAGACGGTAATTGCGACGCGCTTGAGACCAAGCCTTGGTTTGGTCGCCACATACAGACCATCGAGGGCCATGTCTTCCGACAGGCACGGTAACCCCTCGATGGCGTCGAAGAAGCGCGCATTGTCTTCGGCCTCTTTCGAGCCTACTGCCGTCGTGAGCGCCCCCTTGTCCTTGCGCAGGGCCAGGTTTGCATCGACGCGGCGAGCCATCTCGCCCATCAGGTGCGACGTGACCTGCTCGGCATCGGCGATGTCTTCGAGTCCCGAGACGAGGTTCAGGAATGCACGGCGGATATCGCCGGCTTTGAGCGTGTAGTGGCTAAGTTCGTCGGCCTTGCTGTAATAGCCGAGCTTGCCGTGGGCTTCGTAGAACGTCTGTACGAATACCAGGAAGCGCAAATAGGCCTGGTGGTAGCTATTTCCATAGTAGGTGCCGGCTTCTTGTTCGGTCACCTCGTCGCGCAAAATGCTCGCGATCGAAGCGGCCGAAAGCATGCCGCTGTACATGGCCAGATGCACGCCCGTCGAGAGCAGCGGATCGAGAAAGCATGCGGCGTCGCCGGCCAGGAAAAAGCCCTCTCCTGAAAACTGATCGCTCGTGTATGAATAATCTTGCTCGACTTTTATCGAGGTGGCGAGTCGCCCGTTCTTCGTCAAGTTCGTGATGATAGGGCTCATCGCGATCGCGTCGTCATAGATCTGCTCGAGCGTACGTGTCTTTTTTGCTTCGCTGAATGCGTCGCGGTGCATGACGACCCGACGCTCACGCGCCCGTCCGAGAGGGGAATTCCCCACCACCAGCCGTCGGGGATCGAACTGACGATGATCGCCCCCTCGGCGCAATCGTCGGGCCACGTTACGTCCTCCCAGTACCCCCACGCGGCAATGTTTCGGAAGATGTCGTGATATTTTCGATTGTCGAGATATTGCGTCGACATGAGCCCCTTGCGTCCCGACGCGTCGACCAGGAAATCGAACTCTATCGTCGAGAGTGACTCGCTTCCCTTCGTCGCGCATACCGCGCGGCGCGGGCGGCCGCCTTCGAACTGCAACTGTTGCACCGTCACGCCTTCGCATACGCGTGCGCCCAACATGCGCGCATGGTGCAGCAGTAAATGATCGAACTCCTCGCGCCGCACCTGATAGCTGTACCGGAAGGAGCCGCCGAGTTCGCCGAAATCGAGCGTCCAGGTCTCGCCTTTCCAGTTGAAGTAGGCACCGGGCTTGCGCTGAAATCCGTAGCTGTCGAAGAGCTTGCGGGCACCCATCAACCTAGGATTTCGAGGCACGACGGCAGCAACGATTCGCCGATGTGGTAACGCGGAAACACGTCGCGATCGAGCAGCGTCACCTCGATCCCCTCTCTAGCCAGAAAACCTGCGGTGGTGGCGCCGGCCGGGCCACCGCCGATGACGAGCACCTTCGTATGATGCGGTAGTGACATACTGCCTCCTGGTGGAAAGACGCGAGCGATCGCCGCGGGCGCGCCCGCGCACAACCGGCCAAGGGTGATATTTCCCGCAAGCGACGCCGCGGTCCGAACGAAGAAGCGACGACGTGGTTCGGCTGCTAGGCGATCGTATTCATATCGGCCAGAGCAATCTTGTTGATCTCGTATTTGTGATCGAGAAATTCGCGGAAACTAGCGAAATGGTCGTCGACGATCTCGACGGCTTTCATCCGCATCTCGTCGGACAGCACTTGCTTGAGGAACACCGACGAATCGATCGAATGGTCGAGTTCGTCGTCGATGTGCTCGGCGCCCAGATAGCGCAACACGGCGCCGGTGTCTTCTTCGTACATCGCTGCGAGCTTGCGCGATGTCGTGAAAAAGACCTTGGACGTTGCTTCGCCCGCCTCCATTTGCGCCATCTTCAATAGTGGATCGCTACCGCAGCGGCGCGCGCGGGAAATCAGGGAATACATGTATTTTCGGACGGTGTAGCCGAGGTCGTCCCAGATGATCCGATCGCGGTTTCGCAGTCGGTCGCGCGATTGTTCACGCCAAGCGTCTTGATATCGGAAATCATCATCCGCCAGTGTTTCGGCATCGACGTCGACGTGCGCGTTGATCGCACGCTCGAGCTCCGTCTTGGGATTCTCGTAGTGGTAGTACATCTTGTTGATGTCACGGAATGTCATGGCCAGATGAATCAGCAGCGGCGACCAGATTCGCATCAGCTCCTTGATCTGCGGTACCGATATGTCCTCGAGTTGTGCAAATACCGGATGACTTAGGAGCGCAGCCTTTTCAACACGAATCCTATCGAAAATCTGTTTCATGATCTGATTTCCTATGTTTGAAGGGCGAGAAAAAACGGGGCCGATGCCGGCACGATTTACGTGCTAGAGGACATAGACGGTAAATAGCTATATTCGGAACTACGACGGACCGTATGCCGTGGCAAATATGCCGAAATCGGCAAGGTGTATACACGCTGCCTGAATGAAAAAATGACGAGAAATAGACTGATCGAGCAGTCGCAAGGGGCGCCTTGCGTCTCAGCTATTGTGTTCGCATGCAATAGCAAACGTCGATCAAAGATCTTCGGGCGTACAATAACTACCTATTCAATAGGGCGATCGTCTGATGTAGTGTTCATGTATTAAGGGGTTGGATAAATAGTCGTTTGATGGAAATTGATTTCGGGTTGGAATTCATTCTAGGTTGAAATCGAATATTGTCAAATCAAAACAACTGTCTTGGACTAATCAATGAGCATATAAACCCCCGTTTTCTGGTAGGTTTATTGGTTAATTGAATATAAATTCGTCAATGAAATTGATTCAACGGCGGTTGAAGCATCCGCCGGAATCGTTCGCTGAGTGGGAAGAGGGGGCGGATCGATTCGGTCGACGATCGGGCGTTCCGCGGGGGGAGGGGGGCACATTTACATCTCTTGCTCCCACCAGCCGCGCGTGTTGACATTTGTTGCGTCAGCGATCGCTTCCAGTTCTGCAATGTCCTCGTTGGAAAGCGTCATGCCGGCGGCGCGGGTCAGTCCATCGATATGGTTGGGCTTGGTCACGCCGATGATCGGTGTCGTACCTTTGGCAATGGCCCAAGCTGTCGCGACGTCGGGCGCTGCTGCGCCTTGTCTCCGGCCGATCGTGGCGAGCTTGTCCGTCAGCACCGTCAGTTGAGGCAGCATGCCATTGTAAATTTCGGCGCGATTGCTGCCTGCCGGTAGAGGGTGCTCCGGACTGTACTTTCCGCTTAAGGCCCCCTGTTCAAGCACCATATAGGCGAAAAACGGGACGCCTTGGCTGCCGCAGTAGTCCAAGATGCGGCATCTTCAGCGCTGCGGTACAGGAGGCTATAGTGGTTTTGCACCGCTTCGATACGGAACCCGGCGCCGCGTAAGATCCGGTCGGCGAGTTCGATCTGGCTCAGATTATGATTCGATACGCCGACATGCTTGACCTTCCCGTTTTCGAGCAACGGGATCAGCTGAGGCGTCCAGCGTGCTACATCGGCCGGATTGTGAATCCAGTAAAGATCGATGTAGTCGGTACCGAGGCGGCTTAGACTTTGTTCCAGCATGTCCGCTACCGGATGGTCGCAGGTTGCCGCAGCCTGTGGAGTGAATTTCGTGGAGAGCTGATAGTCATTGCGAGCGTAGCGTTTCAGTACCTTTCCGAGCATGCGCTCCGAACGCCCCATACCGTATACCACGGCGGTATCCCACAGGCTGAAGCCTCCGGCGTGGGCCCTGTCTGCGACTTCTTCCAAACCCGACTGAGTCAGCCGGCTACCGAAGTAGCCGTCGCCAGTCTCGCCGCTATCGCCCCACGCCCAGGTGCCCAATGCTATCGTGGGGTTCTTAAGTTTATCGATCGTCATCTTCGCTCCATACTTGTTGAGCGGCTAAGCCTGCTGTGACCTAGACGCGCGAACATGGTGATGCGTTGCGTGGCCGAACCGGTAGCCCGATTCACCGAGATTGCTGCCCAATCCTCCAGAGACCGCGGGTTCGCATTGCCGTCTTGCAGCACCCGTGCGATTGTCTTATCCATGGAAAAACTGACAGAAATCGGGGCCCTGATTGCCCGGCATACGTCCAGGATGGCTTTCATGCCACCCCCATCGAACGTGTCACGCTTGTTCGATCCTCCACGGTGACGATGCCGATGCCGAATGTGTACCGGCCGCAACTGTGCCTCGTCGTGCAGGGGCAAAAGGAGGTCACGTTGGGCGATCACGTGTTCAGATATGCGCCGGGGCGCTATGGGATCGTGACCCACGACCTGCCGGTGACGGGCCAAGTGATCGAGGCGACGCCTGAGAAGCCTTATCTCTGTCTATACCTCGATTTCGATCCCGTCATGCTGGGGCAGTTGACGTTGCGTGTGCCGTCGCCGCCGGCATCGACTGCTCCGCCCGTAGGGAAGACCGTTTCCCCCCGCCAACGCGGGTCTGCTCGACGCGGCGCTGCGTCTGCTGCGCTTGCTCGACGAGCCGGCCGCGGTGCCTGTGCTCGGGCCGCTTGCCGAGCAAGAAATGCTCTATCGCTTACTCACCGGCCCCGACGGTGTCAGGATGCGTCACATCACCGCGAGCCAAGGTCGGGTGGCTCAGGTCGGCCGCGCCATCGCTTGGATCGCACAAAACTTTAAGGAGCGATTCAGCATCGAGAGACTTGCTGCGGAAGTAGGAATGAGTTCGTCGAGCCTGCACGAACATTTTCGGGGCGTGACGGCCATGACGCCGCTGCAATTCCAAAAACAACTCAGGCTACAGGAAGCCCGTAGCTTGATGCTGGTGCAGGATCTCGACGCTACCACGGCCGCCTTTTGCGTAGGCTACGAAAGCCCCTCGCAATTCACGCGAGAATATCGGCGTCACTTTGGAGAACCGCCGGCGCGTGACATCGCGCGTCTGCGCGCTTCGCCGGGTTTGGCCGTTGTGACTTGAGTTCTCCTTTAGGATTTGCGCACCTCAATGTCGAACCCGCCAGGGCACCGGATTGAATGCTTCCTTCGCGGCTTGCAGGAACACGCGTTGACGAATCGTCAAACCCTCGCGCGTGGGCGTCAAGGCGATCACCGGTGCCGGCTCGAGGCGCCATGCCGGCAAGACGCGTTTGAGTTTTCCTTCTTCGATCAACCGCGAACAATCCCATTCTGATCGCGCGACCACGCCAAGACCGTCGACCGCCCAGTCTCTGACCACTGTTCCGTCGTTCGAAGACAATGCGCTGCTTAACCGAACCGTTACGGCCTTGCCAATTCGTTTTCCCGCGGCATCGTGTTGAGTGAAACGCAGGCGGGTCACATCTTCATCGTTTTCTCGCAGGGTGAGGTAAGGGTGCCGTGTGAGCTCGGACGGATGCTTGAGTTTCGAGAGGCTTCGCGCCAAAGCAGGGCTTGCGCAAAGGAAGCGGTCGTTCGGGGCTAAAAAATGTCCTACCCAGGAGGACCCTTTGATGTGCCCGATGGAAATGACCGCGTCGGCGCCCGACGCGGCATCGAGAGGACTTTCGGCCAGGATGAGCGAAATCATGAGATTGGGATGCGAACGATGCAGATCCCGAACGAGCGGCGCGACGAATTCACGACCGAATCCGAATGGCGCAACGATACGCAAATGGCCGCTCACGCCGCTCGACTCTCCGGAAATGCGCGACGGGATGGATTCGATCCGCTCGAGAATGTCGATGGCTTCCTGCACCAAGCGCTGGCCCTCTTCAGTGAGGGAAATCCCTCTGGCGGCGCGTGTGGCAAGACGCAATCCTATACGTTCTTCGATGCGTTGAAGCCGTACCGTGACGGCGGGCGGCGTGAGGTCCAACAGCCGCGCGGCCGCAGCGAGCGATTGCGACGCACCGAGCGCACGCAGCAGTTGCATGTCTTCCAACTGAAGCATTAAGACCTCGTTAACGATGAATTCATGAGTTATTAAACACGGCGAAAATATTTTTTTCTATAGTGGGCGGCGTGAGTCTGGTGCCGTCAACGGCGCCGATCCAAAAAGCGCTGGCTTTCGTCGCTTCCAGCGAAGGAGCTAGGCATCTTTCCATTTATAGCGACCGTGATCTTTATGGATCAGAGCGAGCAAGGTGAACAGGCCCCTCGAACGGTGAACCCCACCGGACTCGCTACGCCGGGAGGACACTACAGCCACGTCTCGATCGCGAATGGCCTGGTTTTTGTGTCGGGGCAGCTTCCGATCGATGCGACGGGCCGCAAACTGACGGACGGGCCGTTCGAAGCCCAAGCCGAGCAGGTGTTGGCCAATTTGGCTTGTGCACTGGCCGGCGCGGGCAGCGACGTCACGAAACTGGTCCAGGTCCGGGTCTATATCGTCGATATCGAGTATTGGCCGAGTTTCAACGCGATATACGCGCGTTGGACCGGAGAGGCGAAACCCGCGCGTGCCGTTGTCCCCGTTCCCGCACTGCACTTCGGTCTGAAGATCGAGGTAGAGGCGGTGGCGATGGTGTAGGCGGCCTCGTGCGACGGCATAGGGACACACAGCAATGACTTCACCTGTTTCTCACCTCATGCAAGCGAGACGGCTCGATCGGTTCTTTATCGGGGGCGAGTGGGTAACGCCCGACGGTACCGATCGCATAGCGGTCGTTTCACCGTCCACCGAAAAAGCAATCTGCGAAATTCCGCTGGGCAACGCGCGCGACGTCGAGCGGGCCGTATGTGCGGCGCGCAAAGCGTTTGCCGGTTGGTCGGCGACTTCGCCGCAAGAACGCGCGACACTGCTCGACCGCATTCACACCTTGCTACTGGAGCGCACCGAGCTATTCGCCGCTGCGCTGGCAACGGAGATGGGTGCGCCTATCAGCTATGCGCGCGCCGCTCATGTGCCGCTCGCGGCCGAGCATATCCGTGTCGCGCGCGATAACCTAGCGAGTTACTCGTTCCGAATTCAGCGGGGTACGACGGCGGTGGTTCGCGAGCCGATCGGCGTATGCGCCCTGATCACGCCGTGGAACTGGCCCATTTACCAAATCACGGCCAAGGTCGGTCCTGCCCTGGCCGCAGGATGCACGGTGGTTTTGAAACCAAGCGAGCTTTCGCCGCTAAGCGCGTTGTTATTTGCGGAAGTCATAGAGGATGCGGGCGTCCCGGCGGGCGTGTTCAATCTCGTGAGCGGCAGCGGCGCGGAGGTCGGCGCCGCGCTGGCATCGCACCCTCACGTCGATATGGTCTCGATCACCGGGTCGACGCGTGCGGGCGTGCTGGTCGCGCAAGCGGCCGCTCCAACGGTCAAGCGCGTGGCGCAAGAGTTGGGCGGCAAGTCGCCCAACGTCGTGCTGCCCGATGCCGATTTGCCGCGTGCCGTCTCGCTTGGCGTTGCCGCGGCGTTTCGGAATATGGGCCAGTCGTGCAGCGCGCCGACGCGCATGATCGTACCGCGCAACCTCTTGGGCGAAGTCGAAGCATTGGCCCTCGCCGCTGTGGACAAGATCATCGTGGGCGATCCATTCGACGAAGCCACGACGCACGGTCCGTTGGCCAATCGCGCGCAATTTTTGCGTGTGCAAGAGATGATCGGGGCGGGCATCGCCGAGCAGGCCAAGTTGATCGTCGGCGGGCTAGGAAGGCCCGCGGCATTCGGCGAGGGTTTCTATGCGCGGCCTACTATCTTTTCCGATGTCCGTACCGATATGAAAATCGCCCGGGAGGAGATCTTCGGCCCGGTCCTCGCCATCCTTCCCTACGATTCGGTCGAAGAAGCGATCACCATCGCGAACGATACGGTCTACGGACTAGGTGCCCATGTGCAAGGCACGGATAAGATGCTGGTGCGTGCGGTTGCCGCGCGCATTCAGTCGGGCCAGGTGCATCTGAATTACCCGGCATGGGACCCGCAAGCGCCGTTCGGCGGGTATAAGCAGTCCGGGAACGGCCGAGAGTATGGCATCGAAGGCATGGAAGAATTCATGGAGGTGAAGTCGATTCTCGGCTACTACGATTGATAGCCGCCGCATATGACGCGGCGATGCCGAGAATTCGAATCCGATGTTTTTAAAGCGGCCTAGTTTGAAGACCTGCGCCATTTACGAGACTTATTGCGTCTCTCTGGCGCAGCCCTAATCCTTAGCCGCTAAAAATCGGCCACCTTGCCCCACGCGGTGTCGGCGAATCGAGCGGGCCGATAGGGAGCAGGGTCGACGATCGGGTTCGCTCCGGTGGCGAGATCGGCCACCAAGTGCCCGGCGCCGGGCCCGATGCCGAAACCATGGCCCGAAAAACCTGCTGCCAAGATCAAGCCGGGCACGCCCGGCACTTCGCCGATGCCCGGAACGCCATCGGGCGTGCTGTCGACGAAACCGGCCCACGCGTGCGTGATCTTGGCCTGGCCGAGCTCGGGTAGCAATGCGACCGCACGGCGATGGGTTTCGGCAATGGTCGGCCGATCGGGCTTCGGATCGAGAATGCGCACGCGCTCCATCGGGGTCGGCTCATCGAGCCGCCACCGTTTCAGCGTTTCATGGCCGCCGCGAACGCCCTCTAGGCCGCCTGGAAGAAGGCTACGCCAGCGTTTGGCGAACATCGGCAGGAACTGCGGAGCGAACCGCAGGAACTGCGGCGTCACATCGACGCGCGCACGTCCGCTAATAGCCAGTGCATAGCGTCCGTCGCTGCGGCGAGTAATGGACACCCCGGAAGTGAATAGCGCATCGGGCAAGCGATGTTCCACCGGCGACACGCTAAGAATGGATTGGCGGATCGATGCCTGAGGAAACCGGATGCCCAACTGACGGCAGAACGCGGAAGCCCACGCGCCACCGGCCAGCACCACGGTACGCGTCTTGATGACGCCGGCTTCCGTGACGACGCCGCAGACCCGCCCGCCTTCCAACTCGATGCCGCGTGCCGCGCAGTGCTGCGTGACGCTACCGCCGAGCTTCATCAGCGCAGCTGCCACGGCCGGCGCCGCCTTCGCAGGGTCAGCCGTACCGTCGCTCGGCGAAAACACGCCGCCTTTCCAGGCTCGCCCCGTCGCCTTCCCTCGCTCGGCCGCTTGCCGGCTATCGAGCATGTAAGTGGTGACGCCTGCCGTCTTCGCGAACTCGCCCCAACTGGCCCAGCGCGACAGTTCGGCGTCGTCGTTGCTCAGATACAGCAGCCCGCAACGATGAAAGCCGGTGTCCTCACCCGATTCGATGCCGAAGCGCTCCCACAGATCGATGCTCTTGCTTGCCATCGGCAACTCGCGCTCGTCGCGGTTTTGCTGCCGGCACCAGCCCCAATTGCGGCTCGACTGCTCGGCGCCGATCCTTCCCTTCTCGACCAGGGCGACCGACGCCCCACGCTGGGCCATGTAATAGGCGGCAAAGACACCGATGATGCCGCCTCCGATGACGACGACGTCAGCGAAGGCCGGCAGCGTGGGCGAAGTGTGTATGGGGCGCAGCGGAGGGGACATGATTAAGCTCGTTCGATTGAGGCCTGGACGTTCTGAACAACGTAAAACTTCGCAACGCGATCGCCGCTTTCCCATCCGATCGGCGTGTCCTTCGGCACGAAGATCGCGTCGCCGGTATCGAGCGACAGCACGCTGCCGTCGGGCGCGGCGAACCGCACGCTGCCGGCCAAGAGACACATGAATTCGTTCACAGCGATGCGGGCGAACGATCCGATGATAGGGCGTCGAATCCCACGTGCCCGCGCTGTAAGCCGTGCCGTCATCGGCGAAGATATTGTCGCTCCGGCACTGCGGGGCCGGGCCGAGCAGTACTTCAGCCGGTAGGGAAGCGGATGGCTTGAAGTCGGCCTCCGCGCGCAAGGGGAATAGGCCGCTCGTCATCGATTCCTTGCAGGCGGCCGCGCAGAACACGAAAAGCACGCGCGATTCGGCGCTGATGCGAAGCGAGGTGCCCGCGCCGATAACGGCCCCCTCTTGCGGACCGAGTGACAACGGCGCCATACCGGCCGCTTCCAATGTGAGTTTGCCTTCGACGACGACGATGGTTTCGATATGGGGGAAGGTCGGCACGTCGAGTTGGCCGATGAAACTGATTCGACCCGCGGTAATCGAGTCGGGGCCTTCCCAGGCGATTTCCCGACTTCGCGCAAATGGATCGTTCCGGCCGAATGCACCTCTGCGGAAAGCGGTTGATAAAGAGGCACCGTCGGCGCGGTGCAGTACGAACGCTGCGTTCACATGTGCTCCTATGGCGTGTGCGAATGACCGGAAGCGGTTAGAGGCCGAGTTGTTCGGCCAACTCGATGATGCTTTTAACGGGGGTGTACCCGTATTCCGGTGCTTCCGGTTCATGCCCACGCAGCACGTGAGCTTTGTGGACGATACCCAGGTCGTGCGCGGTCATGAGGTCGTAGCGCGGGCTCGACGAGACATGCAGAATTTCGTGCGGCTGCACGTCAAGCTTCTTGAACATGTATTCGAAGCCTTGCATGCGCGGTTTGTACGCGCCGGCGTCTTCCGCCGTGATGACGGCATGAAACGGCGCGCCGAGCTTTTCGATATTGCTCGTGATCTGCGCGTTGTCGGCGTTGGTCAGGCCGACCAGCTTGTATTTCTTTGCCAGACGCGAGAGTCCCTCGGGGACATCCGGATGCGGTCCCCACGTCGGCACCGCCACGTAGAACTTTTCGGCCTCGCTTTCGATGAAAGGCACGCCGGTCCGCTCGCAGGTGCGGCGCACCGAATTGACGACGACGTCGCGATAGGGCTTCCAGGCGCCGAGCACTTCGTCGCGTCGATAGGCGGCGAACAGCTTGACGAAATTTTCCATGGCGTCGCCGCGCAGACGGTTGCCGTAAATCTCTCGCGCCATGTCGGCCATGCGGAAGTTGACGAGCGTACCGTAGCAATCGAACGTAATGAATTTCGGCTCGAAGTCGATCATGTCTTCAGTCTCGATAAGTGACGAATCCCGAGGGATGCTTGAATGAGAGGGCTTGCCGATATATTTCGGGCGCGCGCCGACGGAAAGATCGGTAGCTGAAATTTAAGCAAGAATGCGTTCGCAACGACGCCGAATTCATCGGCGAAAAGCACAGTTTTTAGCCGTTTTCGAGGGGCTTCGCGGCAGTTTCTGCGGCGTGAAGCGGGGGACGTTGTCCTTACCAGCCATAGAAGCGAGGCCAGGTTTCGATGCTGCCGTCCGGATTGACGGCCCGATAGGCGGGATGCTGGGCGCCGGTGGCGCAGGCATGGTTGGGCAGAATGCGTAGACGCGTGCCGATCGGAAACCGCTCACCGATCTCGAGATCCGGCGAACCGGCCCGGGAGATGATGCCGTGTTCCTGGTTTGCGCCGCTTAACACATACTCGCCCAGCGCCTCGCCGTTTTCGAGGCAGACGAGCCCGTAGCCGAAATCGCGTTTTTGGCGCTGGGTGCCGCGATCGCGGCTCATGGCCATCCAACCCGCGTCCACAATGGCCCAGCCTTTCTCGCTCTGGTGGCCGATCACTGTCGTCAATACGCTCAATGCAATATCGGAAGTGTCGTTGACGCCCACGTTATGCATGACGAGGTCGAACATGACATAGACCCCCGCACGGACCTCCGTGATGCCATCGAGATGCTCGGCGGCCAGAGCGGTCGGCGTCGAACCGATGCTGACGACATCGCACCTCAAGCCCGCCGACCGAATGCGCTCGGCAGCGCGCACGCAGCGCGAACGTTCTTGTTCGGCGATGCGGACCAATTCGGCGGGCGTGTCGTAATCGTAGCTGGACCCCGCATGGGCCAAAACGCCGCCGAGATGCATCCCGCCGTCGGATAGCGTGGTCGCGACGTCGAGGAGTGCATCGTCGTCAGGCGCAATACCTGATCGATGGCCATCCACATCGATCTCGATCCAAACCTCGAAGGGTTCGGCGTGCTCTCGGCCGAAGGCGACGATCGCTTGCGCACAGGCTACGCTGTCGGCGACGATCTTCAGAGCGCAGCCTTGCCGCCGAAGCGCATGGGCCTGCGCAAGTTTCGCCGGGGCCATGCCGACCGCATAGACGATGTCTCCGATCCCGCTTGCAAAGAACTGCTCGGCTTCTTTGAGTGTCGATACGGTAATGCCGCGTGCGCCGGCGTCCATCTGCGCCTTGACCACTTGCTCGCATTTGGTTGTCTTGACGTGTGGCCGAAAACTCACGCCGAGCGTATTCATGCGCTGCTGCATTCGCTCGATGTTGCGGCGCATTTGCGCGACGTCGATCAATGCTGCGGGCGTGTTCAGCGACTCGAAATTCATCTGCGGCTCCTGTCGATTCATTGTGCGATCGGCTTTTGGGTGCCGACAACGCGCATAAGCAGGAGCCACTATAAAAGTTCATCCCCAAATTGTGCTTAATGAGGAATAAACCGGTCGTTAAGCGTTGTTGAATGGTAGGTGCGGCCCTTCCTGGTATGGGGATCGGATTACTTGCTTATGCGACTGCGCTCGTGCGCAGTACAGGATCGCGAAGGGAGGTGGATGATCGTTGGTGCCGCTCGAAAGCGATAGAAACGGCGCAATACTCAATCGCCGACAAGTTACGTATTGCGCCGCCGCCGATAGTCAGATTCGCTTAGAACGCAGACCAGGGCGTCCAGCTCGCGTCAGGGTTTGGCGTCGTTTTCCAGCAACTTACGGTGTTCCCATTCCGATCGGTTGCAAACAACTGAATCCGTTTATCGGACAAGTAACCGACCGCAATGCTCGTCGCTCCTCCATTGGGCGTTTGGAAGGGCTGCCATGCGGTCCACCCCGAATCCGGATTGGTTGTTTCCTTCCACCTGCTTGCAAGCTGACCGTTGCTATCCACGGCAAAGACCTGAATCCTGCCGTCTTCAAGATCGCCGGCGCTGATAAATACTCGGGACATGGTCATCTCCTGTATCGCAAAGTCTCACGACTCGTGTGGGTTGTTTGGATTTAGTTATGTCGCTTCCTCCCTATTCATATTGTTAGACCGTTGAAAGCAACAGATCTACCTGTCTACATTGATAGGGAGGCTCCGTGCGGACACGGGTATTGCTGCGCGCGGATGCTCGTCGTACAGCCTGCTTGGCCGCAATGCAAGTGCGTATTCTTCTGGATCCAGTGGACTATGTTTCAAGAGTAGGATCGATGCGTCAATTTTTGTGCTCCGGCACTCAACGCAACGCTCACCTTGTCGACAAGCTACTCACTTAACGCACCGTCCACGCCCCGGCATCGACTCATCGCTGCAATCGTGGGTCTGCTCCTGGTCTTAGGGGCGGTTCTCGTTTGGCCGCGCGCCAGCACGCCGGCCCCCGTTGTGGAACCGTTTCTGCCGATGTTCGGCATGGCCGTCTTATTGACCGAAGGTCTGACGGCCCATCTGCTCTATACGCAGTACTCGGTATCGGGTCGCCCTATTTACGCGGCGCTAAGCGGCGCATACCTGTTCGCGGCCATTTCCGTGGCCGTCCAAATGCTCGCATTTCCGGGCGTCTTCTCCCCTACGGGATTGCTAGGCGCCGGCGCGCAATCGGCCGTATGGATTTGGGTGTTCTGGCACGGCGGTTTTCCGGCGCTCGTTGCCGCGTCATTGGCGTTGCGCCGCGTGTTCCCGCGCGGGTCGCAGCGCCGGGGATACAAATGGCTCATCGCGGCATGCCTCACGGCGGGCGCGGCCCTCATTGCGAGTGCGGCGTGCTATGTCGCAATCGAACATGTAGTCTGGTTTGCCGGATCTGATCGCGGGCAGCTCGTACCGGGCCTTGGCCGAGAACCCTATCGCGATCGCTGTCGTTTGCATCAACATAGGCACCTTCGTCGGCCTCGTCGCGACGACGCGGTTGCGCACGATGCTCGAACTATGGCTGGCGATTGCGCTGCTGGCCGGCTCCGTCGATGTGGTGCTGACGATACACGCGGGCGCGCGCTATAGCCTGGGTTGGTACACCGCGCGGATCGCGGCGGTGTGCGCGTCGAGTGCCGTTCTAGGCATGCTGCTGCGGGAGATCAGCCATTTGTATCGAAGCTTGCATCGCGCGCACGAATCGTTGATCCAGTCTTCGCTGCGCGACGGGTTGACGAAAACATTCAACCGTCAGTACTTTGATACGCAGTATCCCGACCTGCTCGACGTCTCGGCCAACGCGGGCCGGCCGCTATCCGTTCTCATGGTCGACATCGACTACTTCAAGCAATTCAATGACAACTTCGGCCATCGCGCGGGCGACGATTGCCTGCGGGCCGTCGCATCGGCGTTGCAAAGCGGGCTCAGGCGGCCCTGGGATTTCGTCGCGCGGTTCGGTGGCGAGGAATTCGTCGTGGTGCTGCCGAACTGCGATACGTCAACGGCTCGCGAGGTCGCCGAGTCTTTGCGTCGCGCCGTGGAAGCGCTCGATATTTCCGCTCCGCACTCGCCGCAGGGCCGCGTGACGATATCGATCGGTGTCTCCACATCTGCGCCGCAAGGTTCCGCGACGCCGGGCGAGTTGCTCGAAGAAGCGGATCGCGGGCTTTATCGCGCGAAGCGGGCCGGCAGAAACCGCGTCGAGGCCGACGCGGCGTAGAGGCGCTTTTCCCGTAACGTTTGCGCCATTGGGGGCGTGTGGCGTGAGCGAACGGCGAGTGGTGCCGCATCGCGCCGCTCGCCGATTGCCACGCGCGTGCTAGCTAAGCTAGATTGCCCTGACACAAATACTTGATCGACAAATAGTCGTCGAGACCGTATTTCGAGCCTTCCCGTCCATAACCCGATTCTTTCACGCCGCCGAACGGCGCGGCCTCGCTCGAGATCGCGCCTTCGTTGATTCCGACGAGCCCGGCCTCCAGTGCGCGCGAGACGCGGTCGATTCGCTTCATGTCGTTGCTATAGAAATACGAGGCCAGTCCGTACGGGGTGGCGTTCGCCGCTTCAATCGCTTCGTGTTCCGCTTCGAAACGGAAGAGCGGGACGACCGGGCCGAACGTCTCTTCGTCGCATAGCAGCATGCTTGTATTCGCATCGGCGAGTACCGTCGGTGCGTAGAAGTTGGCGCCGAGTTCGGCAAGACGCGCGCCGCCCGTTAATAGACGAGCGCCGTGCGTCAGTGCGTCGTCGACGTGCCGCGCGATCTTATCCACCGCGCGTGCATTGATCATCGGGCCGATCTGAGTCGATGCGTCGCTCGCCGGACCGACCGTCAAAGCACGCACGCGTTCGGCCAGCAACGCCGCGAAGCGCTCGTACACACCCGCTTGCACATAAACGCGGTTGGGACACACGCAGGTTTGCCCACCGTTGCGGAATTTCGAAACGATGAGCCCGGCTACGGCAGCGTCGAGATCGGCATCGTCGAACACGATGAACGGTGCGTTGCCGCCTAATTCGAGCGAGAGCTTCTTCAGCGTATCGGCCGATTCGCGCGCCAGGTGCTTGCCGACAGCCGTCGATCCCGTGAACGTAATCTTGCGTACGCGCGTATCGTGCAGCCAGTCGGCTACCGCTTCCACGCCGCGTCCGCGTGAGGCGGTGACGAGGTTCAACACGCCGGGCGGCACGCCGGCTTCATGCGCAAGCAAGACGAGCGCCGATGCCGTGAGCGGCGTGTCTTCGGCCGGTTTGCCGACGACCGTGCACCCGGCTGCCAACGCGGGGGCAATCTTGCGCGCGATCATCGCCAGCGGAAAATTCCACGGCGTGACGGCCGCCACGATCCCGATCGGTTCCTTGATCGCGCTCATCCGTTTGCCGCGCTGCTGCTGGGGAATCAAGTCGCCGTAGATGCGCGTGGCTTCCTCGGCGAACCATGCGACATACGACGCGCCGTAGGCTACTTCGCCGCGCCCTTCGGCAAGCGGCTTGCCTTGCTCGCGCGAGATCAAGGCGCCGAGGGCATCTTGGTTCGCGACGATGAGGGCATGCCAGCGCCGTAGGATCTCGGCGCGCTCTTTCGGCAACGTCTCGCGCCAAGCGGGCAGGGCGGCTGCGGCCGCGTCGGTCGCGGCGCGTGCATCGGCGACGTGGCTGTCGGCCACTTCGGCAATGAGCGTGCCGTCCGCGGGATTCGTGACGGGGAACAGCGCGCCGTCTGCGGCGGGCACCCACCGCCCGCCGATAAAGTTAGCCGTGCGTATCAGCGCTTCCGGCTCGAACTTAGTCGTCATGGTCGATCTTCCTTTCGTCGATTTCGGTATTCGGTCGGCGGCTCGTCGGTGCTCTGTCATACCGCAGGCAAGGCGGCCGCGCTATTCGCTATTGCCTTAGAGGTCCGCCACACGAGCGGCGATCGCGGCGCCCACGTCGGCCGTCTTCGCATTGCCGCCGAGATCGCCGGTGCGGGGGCCCGCCTTCAACGTCGCCTCGATGGCCGCGAGGATGGCATCGTGAGCCTCGCGTTCCCGACCGCCGTGATGGCCGAGGAAATCGAGCATCATCGCCGCCGACCAGATCATTGCGATCGGGTTGGCGATGCCTTTGCCCGCGATGTCGGGGGCCGAACCGTGTACGGGCTCGAAGAGCGACGGAAACGCGCGATCGGGGTTCAGATTGGCCGACGGCGCGAGCCCGATCGTGCCGGTGCAGGCCGGGCCGAGATCGGAGAGGATGTCGCCGAATAGGTTCGTTGCGACGACGACGTCGAAGCGATCCGGGTTCAGTACGAAGCGCGCGCAAAGAATGTCGATGTGCTGCTTGTCCCAGGCGACGTCGGGGTAGGCGGCGGCGACTTCGGCCGCACGCGCGTCCCACCAGGGCATGCTGATCGCGATGCCGTTGCTCTTCGTGGCGACCGTCAACTTTTTCTTGGCGCGCCGCTGCGCCAAATCGAACGCGAACTTGAGCACCCGCTCGCTGCCGCGTCGCGTAAAGATCGATTCCTGAACGACGAATTCGCGCTCCGTTCCCTCGAACATCACGCCGCCCACGGACGAGTATTCGCCCTCGGTGTTTTCGCGCACGATCCAAAAGTCGATATCGCCGGCACGCCGCCCGGCAAGCGGCGACGGTACGCCTTCGAACAGCCGGGCGGGACGCAAATTGATGTATTGATCGAACTCGCGCCGAAACTTGAGCAGCGAGCCCCAGAGGGAGATATGGTCCGGCACCTTCGCGGGCCATCCCACGGCGCCGAACAGAATCGCATCGCAACGCGTAAGCTGGGCTTTCCAGTCGTCCGGCATCATCCGGCGTGCTTTTCGTAGTAATCGCAACTTGCCCAATCGATATGCTCGTATTCGAGCGAGATGCCGAAGCGCCGGCTTGCCGCATCGAGTACGCGCAAGCCTTCGGGCATCACTTCGGTACCGATGCCGTCGCCGGGTATGACGGCGATTCGATATGTGCCAGCCATGACGGGAATGCCTCCTTGAAGCCGAATGTTCTGAACGAGAAATCGGATGCCGGCGCGGACGATGGCGCGCGATGCGCCCCGCGCACGTGCGCGAGCACGTGCTCGAGCGACGAAAGCGCGTTTTACGACTGCGGGAACAGCACCTCGAGCGGATAGTGCGTTTTAACGAAAGGCGATTTGATGATGACGTAGCTGAAATACTTTTCGATGCCGATGTCGCGTTCGAGCAGACCTTCGATCACGCTCTGATAGTGGCTGACGCTGCGCGTCACGAACTTGAGCAGGTAATCGTAGCCGCCGCTGGCCAGATGGCATTCGATGATCTCGTCGACATCCTTGATCGCGGCGACGAAGCGAATGAAATCCTCGCGGCGGTGATCGGCGAGCGTGACCTCGGTGAAAACGATCTGAACGTCGCCGAGCTTTTCGAGCTGTATCTGCGCGCCGTAGCCGACGATATAGCCGCTTTCTCCAATCGCTTGACGCGAATCAAACAGGGACTCGGCGACAAGCCGACCGCATCGGCGAGTTCGACGTTAGTGATACGTCCGCGCTTTTGAAGTTGCGAAAGGATCCGTAGATCGATCCGGTCAAGCTTGCAATCTCCGCTCATCTTTGTGTCGCCCGAGTCGTGCCGCTAACGAGCGATTACTTTAGCACGCGACCGCGCGGGCTTTGCGATCGATTGCGGCCCGCACGTCGGGCTCGGCGAGGACGTCGTCGAGCGTACGCCGCAGGCGCTCGAACAACAGGTCGAACTCGTCGGCCGTGTACGACAGCGCAGGCGCGAAGCCGAGGATATTGTCGCCGAAGGCCCGGAAGATCAACCGATTGCGATATGCGGCGGCGGCGATGCGATCGGGTAGCTTCAGCGCGGCATCGAAGCCGCTTTTGGTTTCCTTGTCCGCAACGAGTTCGAGCGCGCCGAGCAGCCCCGATGACGCGAATCGCCTACGAGCGGATGCTCGAGCAGGGCGTCGAGCCCTTGCGCGAAGCGCGGCGCTAACGTCTGCGCATTGGCCAGCAATCCGCCCTCGTGGTACAGACGCATGACCTCGAGCGCGATCGCCGCGCTGACCGGTGCGCGCTATAGGTGTAGCCGTGTCCGATCGGGGCGTCGGGGCTTGCGTCGGCGATGGCGCGATAGAGTTCGTCCGACATGAGCACGGCGCCCATCGGCGCATAGCCTGCCGTCAGTCCTTCGCAACGGTCATGAGGTCGGGCTCCACGTGCTCGGCTTCGCATGCGAAGAGCGGACCGGTGCGCCCGAACCCGGTGATGACTTCGTCGGCCACGAATAGGATGCCGAGCGCGCGGCATGCATCGCGCATCGCTTTGAGCCATCCGACCGGCGGCACGATCACCCCGCCTGAACCCTGGATCGGCTCGCAAAAGAACGCGGCGACGTTGTCCGCGCCGAGTTCGTCCACTTTGGCGCGAAGCATGGAGACCGAGGCTTCGATGAGCGCGGCATCGTCGGCGAAGCTGTTGCGGTAGGCGTAAGGCGATGCGATGTAATGCTGGTGCGGCAGCGGCAGATCGAAATGCCGATGAAAGGTTGGTAGAGCGGTCAGGCCCGAGCCCACCGACGACGACCCGTGATACCCGCGCTCGAGCGAGATGAATTGCTTCTTGTGCGGACGCCCCGTGGCGTTGAAGTAATGCGTGATGAAGCGCACGGCGGAATCGACGGCATCGGAGCCGCCCAGCGTGAAATAGACATGTTGTAGCGAAGCGGGGGCGCGTTCGACGAGCTGGGCCGCCAGTT
>NZ_JBFLUK010000016.1:0-15946 GCF_050470685.1 Trinickia sp. NRRL B-1857
ATCAGGGCAGGCGTATTCGGCATGGCGCGCACGATGCGCGTGTAGCCGCCGAGCCAACGCGACAAGTCGACACCGCGAATGCCGGCGGCAATGCTCACGACGAGTTGCGTCGACAGGTGAGGTGCGAGCGATGCCGATACGGCTTTCAACACCTGCGGTTTGACGGCCAGCACGATCGCGTCGTAGTCAACCAGGGCCTCGTCGGCTGAGGCTGCCGTCGCGATGCCGAACTGCTCGTGCGTACGGGTGCGCGCGTCTTCGTTGACGTCGATGGCGTAGAGGTCGGCCGGTGCGACGCCCGCGCTTGATCAGGCCGCCGATCAATGCCGCGGCCATGTTGCCGCCGCCGATGAATGCGATTTTCATGTCGAGGATGGGAGTGGGCGCAGCGGCTGATTATAGATCGCCGCCGTGCGCAATTCAGTTGGGTACAACCGATTGATGGGGACGTGCTTTCATTCGCGCGGCGCAGGTGTGCACGGCGGCTCAGTGCGAGTAATCGCGTTTGCCGAAAATCGCCGTGCCGATGCGCACCATCGTCGCCCCTTCGAGGACGGCCGCTTCCAAGTCGCTCGACATGCCCATCGACATCGTATCGAGCGCCAGGCCTTCGGCGCATAGCGTCTCGAACAGCGTGCGCAAGATTCGATGGGGCTCGCGCTGCGCTTGGATGTCGTCGGCGGGTTCGGGAATCGACATCAAGCCGCGCAGACGCAGCTTGGGCAGCGCGGCGATCGCGCGCGCCAGGGCGAGCGCGTCACGTGCGGGCACGCCGCTCTTGGAGGCTTCGCCGCTGACGTTCACTTGCAGACAGACGTTCAAAGCGGGAAGGGCGTCGGGGCGCTGCTCGGACAAGCGCTGCGCAATCTTGAGACGATCGACCGAATGAACCCAATCGAACTGTTCGGCGACGGGCCGCGTTTTGTTCGATTGCAGCGGGCCGATGAAATGCCATTCGATCTGAGCGCGCAGATCGGCGAGCGCCTCGATCTTAGCTAGCGACTCCTGCACGTAGTTTTCGCCGAAGGCGCGTTGACCGGCCGCGAAGGCCGCCCGGACATCTTCGGCTGGGAACGTCTTGGAGACGGCCAGCAGCTCGATCGACTCAGGGGAGCGGTGGGCCGCCTGGGCCGCGCGTTCGATGCGGGCGTGAACGGCCCGCAGGTTCTCTGCGATATGGGACATAGGTTGTGCGTGAGCGAGGGCACGAGGTCTGTCGCGGATTATACGGCGCGGGTGGAGCAGGCTTCGGCGGTGTCGACTCCCCCATTGCGCCTCGCGGTCGTGGTTGGGGGCTTCCTGCATCGAACAATTGTGGACGAATGTCGGCACCGTGCCTTGACAACGCTCATGCCAGCATCAGCCGGGTCGAGTTGCTATTGAGTTCGATGCCGCCGTCCTCGCCGACAAGGACGGTCCCACCGAGATTGATCAAGCGCCGACCGATTCCGCAGTTCGGTTCGAGGGCAAAGACCATTCCGGCTTCTAGCACCCGGTCGTTACCCATCGAAGGGATGGGCAACACCTTGCCGTAACGGGCCAATTCGGGCAGGTCGGCAAGGCGCTCGCCCGCGCCGATCATCGTATAGGGCGTCAGCGAATGAACGAGAGGGTGAGCGTGCCAGCATGCCCGCTCGCGCATCGGCACTCGCATCGCTTCGACGACATCGGCGAAAACGCTTCCGGCTTTGAGCGCCTTGACCCCCGCCTCATAAGACGCGCGCGCGAGAGCCGCGGCATCATGGAAGTCGGGGTGAACGTTGCCGACGGCAATCGCTGGCTGATGCTGGGTTTCAAGCATGCCGAACGACGAAAAGACCTCCGACAGAACAACGTCACCTTCCCTGATGGTGCGCGGTGTTTCGGGCCGATAGAGCCATGTAGGCGGTCCCCATCCGACGAATTCCGGACCGGAGCCAAGCAAAATCTGACCGCAGTAACCCACATTGCGGGCCGCGGTGTCGAGGGCAGCCGCATAGATTTCATGCTCGCCGGCGCCCGGACGAGTCGCATCGCGCATCGCGGCGCACATTTTTTCTCCGACGCTTGCCGACCATTTCAGAACGGCAATCTCTTCGGCGCTTTTGACCGACGTTCGGGCGAAGAAGTCGTTACCGACTGCCTCGAAGCGCGCTTCCGGCAGGTCGTCCACGATCCCCTTCCACGTGTTGTAGGGGATGACGCCATCGAAATAGTAGGGGGATAAGGTTCCAGCCCGACGACGCCGAATTTGCACCGGTTGAGACCGCGGTCTTCGATGATTTCGACGACATTCGAACCCATCTTCCCCGTATAGATATTCTCGGGCCTGATCCAGCTCGTGTATCCGGACGCTGCCGCCTGGATGTGATCCGCTATGACGGTCACGAGGAAGACGATGACGATCGGCTCTTCGCCCTTCGGAACGATGACGATCGAACCCGGGCGTTCGTTCGTCAACCATGTGTCCGGGCATAAAAGGCGGGAAACGCCCCCTCGCGATCCCATAGACGAGCAAAGCATCGAGCCCGCGCTCCTCCATGAGCGTGTTGGCGATAGACCAGCGCCGGTCGCGTTCGGCGAACGAATAACTCGGGATGCTAGTAGACATGGCTCTTCCTATCTCGAGGTCAGATGGTTAGATCCGGGCGCCTTCGATTTCCGCGGTGCCGAGTGGCAACTTCGCCGTGGCGGTCAAACGATCGCCGTCGACCCTTCCTTCGACGTCGGCATGAACGCGCCCGATCGGCGTTCCGATGCGGGCCGGGAAACGGAATTCGTGGCCATTGACGGTGCCGCCGGAAAAATCGGAGCGACCCTTGGCGGTCTCGATATAGCCGGACAGCGTCGTTCCCTCGGCGCGGAGCGTCATTTGCGCGTCCTTCGGACCGAGTGGGGTTTTGACCGTGATCTTGTATGTTCCTTCGATAGACATATTGAGTGCTCCGCCGATGATTGAGTTAATGACTCCTCGGTCATTATAGAGTGGTCGTCGATGCAGTCAATGATTTAATGACTATGGAGTCATTAAATGGTAATGTTGGACGTCCCGATGGGTGCAGCGGCCATCGCGTCGTGCAATTCGGTGGAGAAACGGAATCGATGGAAGAGCAGGCATCCGGGGCGGCGGGCAAAGAGCGGCGCCGACGCAAAGAAGCGCGACCTCAGGAAATCATCGCGGCGGGCCTGGCCGAGTTTGCCGAGCATGGTTTCGAGGCGACGCGGCTGGATGACGTTGCCGCCCGGGCCGGCATCGTCAAGGGCACGATCTACCGATATTTCGGCAGCAAGGAAGCGCTCTTCGAAGCGGCTTTGTCATCGGGCATCGCCCCCGCCTTCGAGGCTTTGCCAAGCATTGTCGAGTCCCATGAGGGCACGACCTCCGACCTCTTGACCGTGTTGATCGAGCGCCTTTATGCGACCTTGTTCACCCAAGACGTGGAGCTATTGGTACGGATCATCATATGCGAGGGGCGGCGTTTTCCGGCCATCGCGGAGCTGTATCACCGGCTTCTGATAAGCAGGGGGAGAGAAATCCTTCACCGGGCGATGGCGCGCGGCATCGCGCGCGGCGAGCTGACCCCATCCCCTCTGAGCGAGACGCCGAAGCGCTTATCGGCCCAATGGTCATGGCGATTATCTGGCATATGGTTTTCGATCGCGTGGATCCGATTGAGCCGAGGCGTTTCTTGGACGCTCACCTTTTCATGCTGAGGCAGGTTCTGGCAGGCGATCTTCGGAAGGACTCCTTCATCGACCCATGAGGTCCGCATGCAGCACAGCTATCTCTCGTCTATCGGGCGGAGTCGGTTTTCATCAATCGCGAAACCCACTGAAGTGGGTCACCCGTACACCAAATGCTCGACCAACTCGACCCAGTGCGCGACGGGCATGGATGTCCCGCTTTGCAAATGAGCGATACACCCGACGTTGCCCGATACGACCATCTGCGGCTCGAGCGCCTCTAGGTTGCGTACTTTCCGATCGCGCAGCGTATAGGACATCGCAGGTTGCGTGACCGAATAGGTACCCGCCGAGCCGCAGCACAGATGGCTGTCGGCCGGGAGCCGCACTTCCACGCCGAGCGTGGCGAGCAGATGCTCGACCGCCCCGCGGATCTGCTGTCCATGTTGAAGCGTGCACGGCGGATGGTAGGCCACCGTGTGCACGCCGCGCCGTCGCGCAAGTCCGGCCAATTCCGTCTCGAAGCCGCCCAACACCTCGACGACGTCGCGCGAGAGCTCGGTGATTCGCTGCGCTTTGCCCGCATAGGCAGGGTCGTTGCGCAACAGATGGCCGTATTCCTTCACGGTCGCGCCGCAACCGGAGGCGTTGATCACGATTGCCTCGACGCCGGCTTCCACGTGAGGCCACCAGGCGTCGATGTTGCGCCGGACATCGTCGAGCGCCTCGTCTCGATAGCCCAAATGAAGCCGAATCGCGCCGCAGCACCCGGCTTCGGGTTCGATCAACGTCTCGATGCCGAGCGCATGCAGCACGCGCGCCGTTGCGATATTGATATTCGGCAGCATCGACGGTTGCACGCAGCCGGAGAGCAGCAACATGCGGCGCGCCGTACCCTCGGACGGGGCAAGCTCGGCGCGATTCGGCCATTCGAGCAGCCGTTGGCGCGGCGGGACTTTGTCGCGCAAGCGGCGCGGGAGGAACGGACGAACCAACTGTCCGAGCCGCATAGCCGGCGCGAACAGCGCGCTATTGGGCAGCACGCTCGCGAGCACCCTGCGCAACAGTTGCTGACGCAGCGGCCGCGGCACGCTCTTCTCCACGTGCTCGCGGCCGATCTCGACGAGCCGCCCGTACTGCACGCCCGAGGGGCATGTCGTCTCGCAGCTGCGGCAAGTGAGGCAACGGTCCAGATGCAACTGCGTGCTGCGCGTCACGCTGCCGCCTTCAAGCATTTGCTTGATCAAGTAGATGCGTCCGCGCGGCCCGTCCAATTCGTCGCCGAGCAATTGATAGGTCGGGCAGGTCGCCGTGCAAAAGCCGCAATGCACGCATTTGCGCAAGATCGCATCGGCCTCGTCGCCGTCGGCTGTGTTGCGGATGAAGTCTGCGAGTTGGGTCTGCATTGCGTCGCTGTCGCCTCTTAGCTTTTGCGCCGCCAGGCGATCGGCGAGTGCGCTAGGCGCCGTTCAAACGTCATCGTCGGCATAGGCATCAGAAATCGGGGTACATCCGTGCGCGATTGAAAATGCGCGCCGGGTCGAAGGCGGCCTTCAGGCCGCGATGGATCTTCTGGAGCGGCATCGGCAGCAAGGTAAAGACGCCGACGCTGCGGTCGAAACTTCGGCCTGCCCGAAAGATCGTCGCGTGGCCGCCCGCCTGCTTGGCGCTGATGCGCACCGTCTGCGCATCGGTATCGGTGATCCACCAGCGCTGCGCGCCGCCCCATTCCATCAACTGCGCCCCCGGCAGTTGCAGCGGTTCCGTGATCGAGGGCAGGGCAAGACGCCATAGCGCCGAATCGGGGGGAATCGAGGCGAAGAAGGGATCGGTTTGCTCGCGCAGCCCTTCCCAAAACCGCTCGGCTTCGACGGCGTCGACAACCTCTCCGCCGATCGTGTTGCGGGCCGACTTCACCGCGGTCTCCGCGCCCGACAAACGCACGGCCAGTGTGCCGTTGCGCCAGGCGCTCGCCGTGATCGGCAGCGGCCGCCCGCCCCATTCGTTGAGCTTGCGAACGGCATCGGTCCCATTCATATCGAATTTGAGCGTGGCTTCCATCGCGGGGCGCGGCATGACCTTGACCGACAGATCGAGCATCAAACCCAGCGTGCCGAGCGAGCCGGCCATGAGCCGCGCGACATCGTAGCCGGCGACGTTCTTGACCACCTGGCCGCCGAAGCGCAGCACGTCACCGGCGCCGTTCATCAGCGTGACGCCTAGCACGAAATCCCGGGCCGCGCCCGCTTGCGCCCGGCGTGGCCCGGAGATGCCGGCCGCAATGCAGCCGCCGAACGTCGAGGCGCGGCCGAAGTGCGGCGGCTCGAAGGCGAGCATTCTGGTCGTGTTCGGCGAGCGTCGCCTCGATCTCCGCGAGCGGCGTGCCGCAGCGGGCCGTGATCACGAGTTCCGCGGGGTCGTAGGCAAGGATGCCTCGATAGGCGCGCGTATCGAGTATTTCGCCCTGAAGTTGTTGGCCGTACCAATCTTTCGTGCCCGCACCGCGCAAGCGCAGCGGGCGCGCCTCGGCCGTGGCCTGCCGGATCCGTTCGGACCAGTAGGCCACGATGTCCTCGTCCTGCATGGCTTCGCGCTTCGTCGTGTCGTTCATCCGGTGGTGCCGGCTTTTAGCAAGTCATGCCGTCATGGCGTTCGTTACAGATTGTACCGACCGAGCGCGGCGAGACAAGCCGCGGCGCGGGCGCCTAGGGGTAAGTCCGTGGGTACGCTTCACCCGGCGGCCCTTTAAAAACGCGGTATGTCCGGATGCGGCAGCAAGCCGCCGCGCACGTGCATCTTGCCGTACTCGGCGCAGCGCGCGCGAGTGGGAATCCCCTTTGTGGGGTTCAGCAATTCGGCTGGGTCGAACGCGCGCTTGACCGCGAAGAAGGCCTCACGCTCCGCATCCGAAAACTGCACGCACATCGAATTGATCTTTTCGACGCCGACCCCGTGCTCACCGGTAATCGTGCCGCCGAATTCGACGCACGCTTCAAGGATCTCGGCGCCGAACTCCTCGGCGCGGCGTAGCTCGTCCGGGTCGTTGCCGTTGAATAGGATGAGCGGGTGCATGTTGCCGTCGCCCGCATGGAAGACGTTGATGCAACGCAGCCCGTACTTGCCTTCCATCGTTTCGATCCGCGCGAGCAGCGGACCGATGCTGCGGCGAGGGACGGTGCCGTCCATGCAGTAGTAATCGGGCGAGATTCGTCCCGCTGCCGGAAACGCATTCTTGCGGCCCGACCAAAAGCGCAGTCGTTCGGCCTCGGTGCGCGAGATTTGCAGGCGTGTCGCGCCGTGTTCGCGCAGTACGGCGGTCATTCGGACGATTTCGTCCGCGACTTCCTCGGGCGTGCCATCGGATTCGCATAGCAAAATGGCCGCACAGTCGAGGTCGTAACCGGCGCCGACAAACGCCTCGACGGCGCGCGTGGCGGGCCGGTCCATCATCTCGAGGCCCGCCGGAATGATGCCGGCCGCGATGATGGCCGCGACGGCCTCGCCGCCTTTGACGACATCGTCGAAACTCGCCATGACGACTTGCGCCGTTTGCGGCTTCGGAATGAGCTTGACCGTGACTTCCGTCACGATGGCGAACATCCCCTCGCTGCCGATCATGACGGCGAGCAGATCGAGTCCGGGCGCGTCGGGCGCGAGCGAACCGAACTCGACGATGTCGCCGTCCATCGTCACGGCGCGCACGCGCAGCACGTTATGGACGGTCAAGCCGTACTTGAGACAATGCACGCCGCCCGAGTTTTCGCTGACGTTACCGCCGATCGTGCAGGCGATTTGCGACGAGGGATCGGGCGCGTAGTAAAGCCCGTACGGTGCGGCCGCCTCGGAGACGGCAAGATTGCGCACACCAGGTTGGACGGTAGCCGTGCGCGCATACGGATCGACGTCGACGATCTTCGTGAACCGCGAGAGCGAGAGCACGACGCCGTGCGCGATCGGCGTAGCGCCGCCCGACAGGCCCGTGCCTGCGCCGCGAGGTACGACGGGCACGCCGAGCCGCCGGCAAATTTGCAGCACGCGCTGCACCTGGCCCTCGGTTTCGGGCAACGCGACCGCAAGCGGCAATTGTCGATAGACGCTCAGGCCGTCGCACTCGTACGGCGCGGTGTCTTCGTCGCGATAGAGTAGGCAGTGCGCGGGCAGCGTGGCCATGAGCGCCTGCACGACTTCGCGTTGGCGCTCGGCGCGGACGTCGCTCGGCGACGAGACAACGGCTTCCATAGGCTCCCCCGTTGGCCGCTTCAGGCCGTATAAGAAAAGATCTTGCCCGGGTTCATCAGATTGCGCGGATCGAACGCATGCTTGATTGCGCGCATGGCGTCGACGGCCGCGGGGCCGTGTTCGTCGAGCAAGAAGTCCATCTTGTGCAGCCCGATGCCATGTTCGCCCGTACACGTGCCGCCCATCGCGAGCGCCCGTTGCACGACACGCCGGTTCAAGCGTTCCGCTTCCTCGAGTTCTTCTGGCTTCTCTGGGTCGATGAGCATCGCGACGTGGAAATTGCCGTCACCGACGTGGCCGACGATCGGGCAAGGCAGCGGCGACCCAAGCAAGTCTTGTTCGGTTTCGACGACGCAATCGGCCAAGCGCGAGATCGGCACGCAGACGTCGGTCGTCACGGCGCGGCAACCCGGCTTCAATTGCAGCATCGCGAAAAAGGCCGTGTGGCGCGCGTTCCATAGGCGGTTGCGCTCCTCGGGCCGCGTGGCCCAGGCAAAGCCGCTACCGCCGTGCTCGCCGGCGACGCTTTCGACGCGCTCGGCCTGCTCTTTCACGCCCGCGTCGCTGCCGTGGAATTCGAAAAAGAGCGTCGGCGATTCCGGCAAGGTGAGATTCGAATGCCGGTTGATCGCGCGAACGGCGAGCGTATCGACGAATTCGACGCGCGCAATCGGCACGCCGAGCTGAATCGTTTCGATGACGGTTCGAACGGCTTCGCCCATCGACGGGAATGCGCAGACGGCCGCCGACACGGCTTCGGGCTGCGGATAGAGCCGGACGGTGACTTCGGTGATGACGCCGAGCGTTCCTTCCGAGCCGACGAAAAGCCGCGTCAGGTCGTAGCCGGCCGACGATTTACGGGCCCGCGTGCCGGTTTTGACGACGCGCCCGTCGGCCAGCACCACGGTGAGGCCGAGTACGTTCTCGCGCATCGTGCCGTAGCGCACGGCATTCGTACCCGAGGCCCGCGTGGCCGACATGCCGCCCAAGCTCGCATCGGCACCGGGGTCGATCGGAAAGAACAGTCCGGTATCCCGTAGCGCTTCGTTAAGCGTCTTGCGCGAGACGCCGGCCTCGACGGTGGCCGTCATGTCTTCCGCCGCGATCGAGACGATCCGGTTCATGCCCGATAAGTCGATGCTGACGCCGCCTTCCACGGCAAGCAACTGTCCTTCGAGCGAGGAGCCGTTGCCGTAGGGGATGATGGGCACCTGGTAGTGTGCGCACAGCTCGACGATCGCGCGCACTTCCTCCGTGCTCTGCGCGAAGACGACGGCATCGGGCAATTGCGGATCGAATGGGGATTCGTCGCGGCCATGGTGCGCGCGCACAGCCTCCGATATGGAGACGCGTTCGCCGAATTGCGCTTGCAGCGCGGACAGCAACTCGGACGGGAACGGCCGGCGGGGGCGTACCGCGGCTGGAGGCACGGGGTGGTTCACGAATAGCGTCTCCCGGCGCGACGCGGTGATCGACGTGTCGCGCATTGGTATGTCGGTGTAGTCGAACGCAGGCGCACTTGGCGCGCGAGCAGCCTTCGGCAAGCGTGCCCCCGTTCAAAGCTTGCTTCATTCTACGCCGATCGCCGGGCCGTCAGAATTGGCCGAAAGGCTTAGCCGCATAGCCGAACGCCGGCCAAAAGCCCTTCGCCGCCCGCCTATAATGAGTCGCTTCGCCTATCGGCGTAGGGCAGCACCCATAGGCGCCGATGAGCGCCGATAACCGCCGGTACGTCGTCAACGCATAAAGGGAGTCATGACATGGGCCACCGCTTGAGCAAAATCGCAACGCGCACGGGCGACGACGGTACGACGGGTCTCGGCGACGGCAGCCGCGTGCGCAAGGACGATGCGCGCGTCGTGGCGATGGGCGAGGTCGACGAACTGAACTCGCAGATCGGCGTGTTGCTGACGGAGCCGTTACCGGCCGATGTGCATGACGCGTTGACCGCGATTCAGCACGACTTGTTCGACTTGGGCGGGGAGCTCTGCATCCCGGGCCATACCGTGATCGGCGATGCGCATTTGGCTCGGCTCGATGGATGGCTCGAGCATTACAACGCCGATTTGCCGCCGCTGAAGGAGTTCATCTTGCCGGGCGGCACACGCGCCGCCGCGCTTGCGCATGTGTGCCGCACCGTTTGCCGCCGCGCCGAGCGCGCGATCGTCACGCTCGGCGCCGCGCAGCCGCTTGCCGATGCGTCGGGCGCCGTTGCGTCGGGCGCCGGTGCGCCGCGCCGCTACGTCAATCGTTTATCCGATTTGCTGTTCGTCTTATCGCGCGTGCTGAATCGGGCCGGCGGCGGGCAAGACGTGCTGTGGCAGCCCGGGCGCCGCGCCTGATCGCGCGGGTGCAGCAGACGAGAGCGCGACAAAAGGGCAAACGCAGGGTTCCCGCGGCTGTGCGCGGCATGCTGCCCTGCGACAATGTGTCGTATGGAGTGGGCGGTTTGTTAAAATGTATTCTTGATGCATCTTAACGAGGAACGCCAAAACGATGACCTCCGCCCTTACGCCCGACCAAATTTCCCGCGTCAAAGCAACCGCTCCTGTCTTCGCCGAACACGGTGCGACGATCACGAAGCACTTTTATCGCCGCATGTTTGCGAATCGCCCCGAACTGCGCAACCTGTTCAACCAGACGCATCAAGAGAGCGGCAGTCAAGCCGACGTCCTCGCGCACGCCGTCTATGCGTACGCGGCCAATATCGATAATCTCGGCGCACTCGGCTCGGCGGTCGGTCGGATCACGCATAAGCATGCAAGTCTGAACATCCGTCCCGAACACTACCCCATCGTCGGCGAAAACCTACTCGCTTCGGTCGTGGAAGTGCTCGGCGATGCTGTGGACGAAGCGACGCTCGAGGCTTGGCGAGCCGCCTACGCGCAGCTCGCACAGATCATGATCGGCGCCGAAGCGAAGCTCTACGACAACGCGGCATGGAGCGGCTATCGTCCGTTCACCGTTTCGCGCAAAGTGGTCGAAAGCGATGAGATCACGTCGTTTTACCTCACGCCGGCAGACGGCGGACCGGCCGCGGGTTTCGAGCCGGGCCAATATGTGACCGTGAAGCGGTATGTCGGCGAGCTGGGCGTCGACCAGCCTCGGCAGTACAGCTTGTCGGACGCGCCGCATGGTAAGTGGCTGCGCATCTCCGTCAAGCGCGAAAGCGGGAACGAGGCCATTCCGGCCGGCCGCCTCTCGACGCTGCTGCACGAGGGTGTGGAAGAGGGCAGCATCGTCGAGGTGACGGCGCCGATGGGCGATTTTCATCTCGATCGCACGAAATCGACGCCGGTCGTACTCGTGTCGGGCGGCGTGGGCATTACGCCGATGATGTCGATGCTCTCGACGTTGGCGGCCGAAGGCAGCGCGCGTCGCGTAGCCTTCGTGCATGCATGCCGCAACGGCAAGGTTCACGCGTTCAAGCAATGGCTCGCGCAAACCGTTCAGGCGCAACCGAACGTGTCCCGCGCGGTGTTTTACGAAGAAGTGGGGCCGGCCGATAAGCAAGGCGTCGATTACGACTTCGAAGGCCGGATCGATTTCTCGCGCATCGCCGAGCAAGCCGTCTTGCCCGATGCCGACTACTATCTGTGCGGGCCGATGGCCTTTATGGAAGTGCAGCGCGATGCGCTCGTGGCGCTCGGCGTCGATCCGGCGCGGATCCACAGCGAAGTGTTCGGATCGGGCGCGCTGGCCTGATTGATCTAGCCTAAGCGGCAAACGGGCCGCCCAGTTTCGGGAGCGAACGCTCTCGAAGCCGGGCGGCCCGCTTCATTGGTGCGGTCTGCGCCCATCGGGCGCAGACCGCGCATACCTCGATCGTTCAGTTGCCGCTACCGCGCGCAATGCGCCGCTGCTTGACGCTTTCGGCGAGCCCTTCCAATACCGCGACGCTTTCGTCCCAGCCGATGCAGGCGTCGGTGATGCTTTGGCCGTACGTCAGCGTGCAGTCCGGCTGCAAATCTTGCCGGCCGGCCACGAGATGCGATTCCACCATGACGCCGACGATGCGTTCGTCGCCGGCGGCCACTTGCCGGCCGATGTCGGCGCACACGGGAATCTGGTTCTCGTGCTTCTTCGAGCTGTTGGCGTGGCTCGCGTCGATCATCAGGCGCGCCGCCAGTCCGGCGCGGCCGATGTCGGCGCATGCCGCATCGACGCTGGCCGCATCGTAGTTCGGCGTCTTGCCGCCGCGCAGGATCACGTGACAGTCTTCGTTGCCTGCCGTCGAGACGATGGCGGAGTGGCCGCCCTTCGTCACCGAGAGGAAGTGGTGCGGCTGCGACGCGGCCTTGATCGCATCGACGGCGATCTTGACGTTGCCGTCGGTACCGTTCTTGAAGCCCACCGGGCACGAGAGCCCCGAGGCCAATTCCCGATGCACTTGCGATTCGGTGGTACGTGCGCCGATCGCGCCCCACGACACCAGATCGGCGATGTATTGCGGGCTGATCATGTCGAGGTATTCGGTGCCCGCGGGCAGGCCCAGTTCGTTGATACCGACGAGCAATTCGCGCGCGGCGCGTAGACCGTCGTTGATCTTGAAGCTGTTGTCGAGATACGGGTCGTTGATGAGGCCCTTCCAGCCCACGGTCGTACGCGGCTTTTCGAAGTAGACGCGCATGACGATCTCGAGCTCGCCGGCGAAGCGCTTGCGCTCTTGCACGAGCCGGCTCGCATACTCGAGCGCAGCCTTCGGATCATGAATCGAACACGGCCCGATGATGACGATGAGTCGATCGTCCATGCCGTGCAGGATCCGATGCAGTGCGCGGCGCGTGCCGTAGATGAGGTCGGAGACCGCTTCCGTGCAGGCGAACTCGCGAATCAAGTGCGCAGGCGGCGTCAGCTCTTTCAGCTCGCGGATACGGACGTCATCGGTATTGTGCGGGGGCATGTTGTACTTCTCCTCATCGGGTTCGGGGCTCGCCTACGATCGACCTGCCGAGGCGAAAAAAAACCGCCAGGTTCGCTGGCGGTTTTTCGGGAATTCGGGTTTGCGTAACGCGCTAACACCCCTCTCGATCCGCCAGCGGACTGAGATGCCAAAAGAAGTAAAAGTGAAAATGAAACTTCGGCGACATGGCAGGGGTGAGGCTCGTAAAAAAGGTGCGTTTCACTTTATACGCCCGTTAGGCGCGGTCGGCAACCCGTGACGGCAAACAATGCGGATATTCCGCGTCAAACGGCGTGGCGATGCAAAATGCGTGCATGGCCATGTCATTCAGACCGTGCCGCCTACCGTCAAATTGTCGATACGCAGCGTCGGTTGGCCCACGCCGACGGGCACGCTTTGGCCTTCCTTGCCGCAGACGCCCACGCCCGTATCGAGCGCCATGTCGTTGCCGATCATGCTGACGTACTTGAGCGACTCGGGGCCGCTGCCGATCAGCGTCGCGCCCTTGACCGGGTAGGTGACCTTGCCGTTTTTCGATCATGTACGCCTCAGACGCCGAGAACACGAACTTGCCGTTCGTGATGTCGACTTGCCGCCGCCGAAGTTGACGGCGTAAAGGCCGTGCTTGACCGACTCGATGATCTCTTGAGGGGCCTTGTCGCCGGCAAGCATGTACGTGTTCGTCATGCGCGGCATCGGCAGCGCGGCGTACGATTCGCGCCGGGCGTTGCCCGTCACCGGCATCTTCATGAGCCGTGCGTTCAGCGTATCTTGGATATAGCCTTTGAGCACGCCGTCCTCGATCAGCGTCGTGCATTGGGTCGGGTTGCCTTCGTCGTCGATGTTCAGCGAGCGCGGGCGGTTCGGCAACGTGCCGTCGTCCACGACCGTGACGCCCTTGGCCGCGACGCGTTCGCCGATGCGGCCGCGAAGGCTGACGATCCCTTGCGGTTGAAATCGCCCTCGAGCCCATGGCCGATCGCTTCGTGCAGCAAGACGCCCGGGCCAGCCCGGGCCGAGCACGACCGTCATCGCACCGGCCGGCGCCGGGCGAGCCTCGAGGTTCACGAGCGCAGCCTTGACGGCGTCGTCGACGTAACGAGCGAGGATGTCGTCGGTGAAGTAGCCGTAATCGAACCGCCCGCCGCCGCCGCCGCTACCGATTTCGCGCCGGCCGTCTTGCTCGGCGATCACCGTCACCGATACGCGGACGAGCGGGCGCACATCGGCCGCGAGCGCGCCGTCGCTCCGGGCGACGAGGACGACGTCGTATTCGCCCGCAAGGCCGGCCATCACCTGCGTGATGCGTGTTGTCCGCGGCTGCGCGCCATTTGTTCGATGCGCTCGAGCAACTTGACCTTTTCGGTGGCGTCGAGCGAGGCGAGCGGATCGGCCGCCAAATAGAGGTCGCGTCCCGCCACGCCCTTGAGCGCGCTGGCCACCTTGATCTTCTGTTTGCCGCCGCCCGCCTTTGCGATCGAGGCGCGTCGCGTGTGCGGCTTGCGTCAGCGCTTCGACCGAGAGGTCGTCGGAGTAGGCGAAGGCCGTGCGGTCGCCGGCGACGGCGCGCACGCCGACACCTTGTCGATGCTGAAGCTGCCCGACTTGACGATGCCTTCCTCGAGGCTCCAGGCTTCGCTGCGGGTCGCTTGGAAGTACAAGTCGGGCGTAATCGACTCGGTGCGTGAAAATATCGGCGAGCGTGCGCGTGAGGCGCGCTTCGTCGAGGCCGTAGGGCGTCAAGAGGACGTCCTTCGCGGTCGCGAGATTGCGAATACCGGGTTCGATCAGGTTCATGCGGTCGTTTCGATACGAAAAAGGTTAAGCAAGCACGCGGTGGCGCCAAGCGGGGAGGCTGCGCCTCACTTCGTCGATGCGCGCGCGGTCGATGTCGCCGGCGACGACGCCCGCGCCCTCGTCGAGCACGGCCACGACTTCGCCCCAAGGGGTCGATCAACATACTGTGGCCCCAGGTACGGCGGCCGTTTTCATGCGTGCCGCCCTGAGCCGCGGCAAGCACGTAGCCACTGATTCTCGACGGCGCGTGCGCGTAGCAGCATCTCCCAATGCGCGCGACCCGTCGTATAGGTGAAGGCCGAAAGGCACGACGATCAGCGCGCAATCGCCCCATGCGCCGGTACAACTCCGGAAAGCGCAGATCGTAGCAGACGGACAGGCCGACACGCCCGAACGGCGCGTCGAACGTGCAAACCTCGCTGCCGGGCGAATCGTGCGTGCCTCGTCGAACGATTCGGCGCCCTTCTCGAAATTGAATAGGTGGATCTTGTCTGTAGCGCGCTTTGCATGCGCCGCTCGGATTCGAACACGAGCGTGGTGTTGAGCACGCGCGCGGTATCGAGCGGATCGGTTACGGTCAGCGGCAGCGTGCCGCCGATCACCCAGATGCCGTGGCGGCGCGCGCTATCGGCCAAAAAACGCTGAATGGGACCGTCGCCGTACGATTCGCGCACCGTGAGGCTTGTCGGCGTCCTTTACCCCATGAAACAGAAGTACTCGGGGGAGCAAAACGAGCCCGGCGCCGCCGGCCGCCGCTTGCGCGATCAGGCGCTCGGCGTCTTCGAGATTGCTGTTCGCGCTCGGGCGTGCTGACCATTTGGAGCGCGGCGACGCGAAACGGTGTCGTATGGACGGGGCGATCGCTCATGAATTCGATATCGGGTACTGCCGAGGGTCGTGGGCGCAGCGTGCTGCCGAGCGCTTGGCCCAGCGTGGGCACGCTACTTGTCCGTTGCCTCGGTCGGAGCAGTCATCTTACCCCGATCGGACGTGACCCGCTCGACGAGCGGGTGCGACCACGATCCCGTGACCGAATAGTCGTGCGCGAACGCATGCGAGATCGATTGCGAGAGCGCGACGTTCGCCACGAGCGCGCCGAGGCCGAGCAGGGGATTGACGACGGTCGCGGCGATCACGGCCGAGCCCGCCGACAACGTCGGCGTAATCGCCACGCGTAGATCCTGCGTCTCTTGCGCAAGATCGACCGTGCCCGACAAATCGGCGCGCATCGGCGCCGTCACGACATGGAAATCGTCGGTGCGCGCGATGCCGTTGCGCACGTGGGCCGTGGCCGTGACGCTCTTGAAGGGCAGCCCTTCGCCGATGACGTCGCGGAAGTTCAAC
>NZ_JBFLUK010000017.1:0-13335 GCF_050470685.1 Trinickia sp. NRRL B-1857
TTCTGGTCGTACGCACTCAATCTATGCGTGGGCTACGCGGTGTATCTCGGCTATCTCGCGGCCTCGCCCGTGCTGCTGGTCGGCATGGGCCTGTCGACGAAGACGATCAGCTATTGCTACATGAGCTTGTCGGTGACCTATATCGTCGGCAATTTGACGTCGCGCCATTTCGCGAAAACCTACGGCATCGATCGGCTCATCGGCGTGGGGCTCGCCATTCTCGCCGTCGGCGCGGCATGCTTGATCGGCGCCAGTTTCGCGCCGGCCACGCCGTTGCCGATGATTCTCGCGATCTCGGTCGTCACGCTCGCGAACGGCTTCATCCTCCCGCTATCGTTCGCCGGCGGCGTCACGAGCTTTCCCGACAGCGCCGGCGCCGCATCCGGGCTCATGGGCGCGCTGCACATGATCGCGGGCTCGCTCGCCATCTACCTCGTCGCAGCCCTGCCCGGTACCGTCGCGGCGCTCGCGGCATTCGTCACGGTCGTCGCGGCGATCGGATGCGTGGCGTTTCCGGTCTTGCTGCGCTCACGTGGTTGGACCAATCTGCGCGCGACGGTCAGCTAACCCGCCCGCGTTCGTTTACCTTGCCGCGCACGAAGTCGATGTGAGTCTGCATCGCCGTGCGCGCCTCCTCCGGGCGACGCGCGCAGATCGCGTCGCACAGCGTGCGATGCTGCAAGAGCAGTAGCTCGGACGCGTCCTCGCCCTGTTCGCGCAGGCCCGTTCCGTTGATCGCGATATGCTCGCGCAGTACGCTGAGCACACCGGCGTGCAGATGCAGAAACATGGCGTTGTGCGAAGCTTTCGCGATCGCCTCGTGCAGCTTCGCATCGGCCTGCGCTTCGCCCGCCTTATCGTCGTCGCGCCGAGCCTTCTCGAGGGCGCGCATCAGCGCCTCGATCGTTTTGATCTCGTCTTTGGTCGCCCGCATCGCCGCGAAGTAGGCTGTCGCCCCTTCCAATACTCGGCGAAACTCCAAGATGTCGTCGCGCAGCGCCGGATGGTCGGCCACGAGCTCGCCCCAGGGCGACGCCACGCCGGTGCGCAACCGGTCGGTCACGTAGACGCCCGCCCCCGGCCGGCTATGCACGAGCCCACGCGCGGCCAACCGCTGAATGGCCTCGCGAACCGTGTTGCGCGAGACGCCGTAGCGCTCGGCCAGGACACGCTCGGCCGGCAGGCGCGCGCCCGCCGCGAACGTTCCGTCGAGCAACGACGTCTCCAATTCGCGCATCGTGGCCTGCACGCGCGATCGGTCCCCCATGGTCTGCTTCATCCGTCTCTCCTTGGATCGACCGCCGTCAGGCGGCCGATCCATCGCGCTGGTCCAACCAATTTGTGGCCACTCGCGATTGCGGCAATTATGCGCCCAATGCCGTCGTCGAAAAACGGCTTTGGAGAGAGACATGCCGAATCGGCACTACCCGCCCCGTCGGCCCACGGATGTATATCTGTTCGCCACCTGCCTCGTCGACCTGTTCGTTCCGCAAGCGGGACTCGACGCCGTTCGCCTGCTCGAACGAGAAGGGCTGACCGTGCACTTTCCGAAAGCCCAAAGCTGCTGCGGTCAACCCGCGTACAGCAGCGGCAATCCCGAGCACGCCCGCGCCGTGGCGCGCGCCCAACTGGATCTGTTTCGCGAACCCTGGCCCATCGTCGTTCCTTCGGGGTCCTGCGCAGGGATGATGCGGCATCACTGGCCGCAACTGTTCAAAGGCGATAGCGCGGACGAAGCGAAGGCACGGCAACTGGCCGAGCGCGTCTTCGAACTCGCCGAATTTCTCGTCCACGTGCTCGAGGTCGATTTCACCGATGCGGTCGACGCGGCCTTGCACAGCGGGCAGAAAGAAACGGAACGCGTGGTCTTGCACACGTCGTGCGCCGCGCGCCGCGAGATGGGCACGCGCGAACACGGCGTCGCGCTAATCGACGCGCTCCCGGGCGTCACGCGAGTCGAACACGAGCGCGAAGCGGAATGCTGCGGCTTCGGCGGCACCTTCTCGCTCAAGCATCCCGACATCTCCGGCGCTATGGTGCGCGACAAAGTCGCTTCGGCATGCGCCACGGGGTGCGAACGACTCGTGACGGCGGACTGCGGCTGCATGCTCAACATCGGTCATGCCGCCGAGCACGAGGGTGCGCCGCTCGCGGTCGAGCATCTGGCCAGCTTCCTCTGGCGGCGCACAGGCGCAGACGCACGGCCTGCGTACGACGCCAAGGCTCAAGCGGCAAAGCGCGCGTCGCACGGCGCCGAACCGGTGACCGCGCTCGCGGCCTTGAAGACGGAGGGCTGCTAAGCATGCTCACCTCTCGCGAACGCATCCTAGGAAAACTGCGAGCCGCCGGCGCCCGCGCACCGACGCTCGACACGGCCTCAATGGATCACCGCATCGACCTCCATTACGCGACTTGGCGCCCGCTGGCCGAGGCGACGCACGAGCAACGCATCGATGCCTTCGAGCGAGCGCTCATCGCCGCGCACGCCGAAGTCTGGCGAGCGAGTGCGGCGACATGGGTCGCCGAGATGGCCCGCCGCATCGCCGATGCCGGCGTAAGCCGATTGTTGCTCGATACGCAGCGGGCCGAAGGCGCCGCGCTGGCCGCTGCCCTGCCCGACACCGTGGAGCCGCTCCCATTCGCACAGCCGATCGAAACCTGGAAGCGCGAACTCTTCGATACGGTCGAAGCAGGATTCACCGTGGCGCGCTCCGGTATCGCGGCCACGGGCACGCTCGTCATCGAACCCGACCGCGGCTCGCCGCGTACGATGTCGCTCGCGCCGCCGCTACACATCGCGCTCGTGCATGCCGACACGCTGCACCGCGACTTGCACGAAGCCGCCCGCGCGGAGCGCTGGCGCGAAGGTATGCCAACGAACCTTGCACTCGTCTCCGGGCCGTCGAAGACATCCGACATCCAGCAAACGCTCGCCTACGGTGCGCATGGCCCGCGCAGGTTGTGGGTCGTGATCGTGACGGACGAAGGCAAGACCAGCACGGCCACGCCGACGGAGCAGCGTCGATGAGCACCCAGCCGCTTCATTTCGTTCCGACGAACGACTTCAAAACGCGCGCGCGCGCCGCGCTCGACGATCAAGCGCTGCGCGCGAGCTTTCGCGGCGCGATGACGTTCTTGCAAGACAAGCGCACCGCGCAGTTTCCCGATACCGATGAACGCGAGGCGTTACGCGACCTCGGGCAAGCGATTCGCCAAGACGCGCTCGCGCGTCTGCCCGAGTTGCTGACGCAGCTCGAAGAGAACCTCGTCGCGGCGGGTGCGCATGTCCATTGGGCTGCGACGGCCGATGAAGCGAATGCCATCATCTTGAAGATCGCGCAAACGCACGAGGCGAAGCGCATCATCAAAGGCAAGTCGATGGCGAGCGAGGAGATCGAGCTCAATCATTTTCTGGCCGAGCACGGCGTGACCTGCACCGAGTCCGACCTCGGCGAATTCATCGTCCAATTGGCGGATGAAAAGCCCTCGCATATCGTCATGCCCGCTATTCACAAAACGAAGCGGGACATCGCGCGCTTGTTCGAAGCGCACATCGACGATGCCGAGTACACGGAAGACGTCGACGCGCTGATTCAAACGGGGCGGCGCGCGCTGCGCCATGCGTTCGTCGACGCCGACATCGGCCTATCCGGTGCGAACTTCGCGGCAGCGGACACCGGCACGCTATGGCTCGTCGAAAACGAAGGCAACGGCCGGCTTTCGACTTCGGTGCCCGACGTCCACATCGCGATCGTCGGCATCGAGAAAGTGGTGGCCAAGCTGGAACACATCGTGCCGCTCGCGAGCCTGCTCACGCGCTCGGCGACCGGCCAAGCGATCACCACTTACTTCAATCTCATCTCCGGGCCGCGCCGCGCGGGCGAGCTCGACGGACCGCGCGAGATGCACGTGGTGCTGCTCGACAATGGGCGCACGCAGGCCTACGCGGACGAAGAGTTGCGCGCGACGCTGCAATGCATCCGCTGCGGCGCATGTATGAATCACTGCCCCGTCTATACGCGCATCGGCGGCCACGCCTACGGCACGACCTATCCCGGTCCGATCGGCAAGATCATCTCGCCGCACCTGCTCGGTCTCGACGCGACGGCCGATCTACCGACCGCTTCGTCGCTATGCGGCGCTTGCGGAGAAGTCTGTCCCGTGCGCATCCCGATCCCGCAATTGCTGATCCGCCTGCGCACCGAAGCGAATCGCGCACCCGACGATGCGGTGGAACATCCGCTGCGTGGCCAAGGCGCGAACTACACGCGCCGCGAGCATATCGTCTGGCGGTTCTGGCGCGGCGCATTCGCTCATCCGCGCGCTTATCGCGTCTTTCGTTGGGCAGCGACCCGGCTCGCCGCATTCGCCCCCTCGCGGCAGATGGGATGGACCGACCACCGAACGCCGCTCAAACCCGCCCCGCGCAGCTTGGCCGACATGCTGCGCGAACGCGGCCAACCCGAATAAACGACCCGCGCGGGCAACGTCCGCAAGCAGGCTGAATCACGTTCAGGCCGCGCGCCATGCGACGCGGCCGAGCACCGTATTGTTTTTGCATCAACGGAGGAGACCGACATGCAGATTTGGAGCCAAACCTACACACCGCTTGGCAGCCTAGGGCTATCGTCCCTAGCCGCCGCCATCCCGATCGTTTTTTACTTCGCGGCGCTCACCGTACTGAAGATCAAAGGTCATCTCGCAGCCGCAATCACGCTTGCGCTCGCGCTCGCCGTTGCCATCGCGGCCTACGGCATGCCGGCGACGATGGCATTCACGGCAGCGGGCTACGGCTTCGCCTATGGCTTGTGGCCTATCGCATGGATCATCGTCACGGCCGTGTTCCTCTACAAGATCGTCGTGAAGACGGGCCAATTCGAGATCATTCGCGCATCGGTGCTTTCGATCACCGACGATCGACGGCTGCAAATGCTGTTGATCGGTTTCTCGTTCGGTGCGTTTCTCGAAGGGGCCGCGGGCTTCGGCGCCCCGGTCGCCATCACGGCGGCGCTGCTGGTAGGCCTCGGCTTCAGCCCGCTATACGCAGCAGGTCTGTGCCTCATCGCGAACACCGCGCCCGTCGCGTTCGGCGCCATGGGCATTCCGATCATCGTGGCGGGACAGGTGACCGGACTCGACGCGTTCCATGTGGGCGCGATGGCCGGGCGGCAATTGCCGCTGCTCTCGCTGTTCGTCCCGTTCTGGCTTGTGTTCATCATGGACGGCTGTGCGCGGCGTCAAACAGACATGGCCTGCCGCGCTCGTCGCCGGCGGCAGCTTCGCACTCACGCAATACTTCACCTCGAACCACATCGGACCCGAGTTGCCCGACATCGCGTCGGCGCTCGTCAGCCTCGTCGCACTGACCGCATTCCTCAAGGTCTGGCAGCCTCGAAGCGCGGCCCAAGCGGCCATGACGGCGAGCGGCGGCGGCGCCGCAGCGCTCTCGGGTTTCGGCGGTGCGCCGGGCGCGGCGCGCCTCGCCAATACGAGCCGGCAAGCGTCGCCGTACACGGGCGCTCAGACGCTGCGTGCGTGGGCGCCCTTCGGCCTGCTCACGATCGTCGTCACGATCTGGAGTCTCCCTTCGTTCAAGGCCTTGTTCGGCGCCCACGGCGCGCTCGCGGGGACCGTTTTCTCGCTGCATGTGCCCGGTCTCGATCGACTCGTACTCAAGGCGGCGCCCATCGTGAGCACGCCCAAAGCGTTGGACGCCGTGTTCAAGCTCGATCTGATCTCGGCCGTCGGCACGGCGATCTTGCTGACCGCCCTGATCTCGGCCGTGCTGCTTCGCGTTCGTCCGAGCGTCGCCGCGCGCACGTTCGTCGAAACGCTCGCCGAACTGCGCCGCCCCATCCTCTCGATCGGCCTCGTGCTGGCGTTCGCCTTCGTCGAGAACTACTCGGGGATGTCCTCCACGTTGGCGCTGCTGCTCGCCGGCACCGGCGCCGCGTTCCCGCTCTTCTCGCCGCTGCTCGGCTGGCTCGGCGTCTTTCTCACGGGCTCCGATACGTCGTCCAATGCGCTGTTTTGCTCGCTGCAACATACGACGGCCCATCAAATCGGCGTGTCCGACACACTGCTCGTCGCGGCCAATACGACAGGCGGCGTGACCGGCAAAATGATCTCGCCGCAGTCGATTGCCGTCGCCTGCGCGGCGACGGGGCTCGTCGGCCAAGAAGCCTCGCTGTTCCGCTTCACGTTGCGCCATAGTCTGTTCTTCGCGGCCGTGGTCGGCATCATGACGCTCGTGCAGGCCTATTGGCTGACGGGTATGCTCGTCAACTGACGCCACGTCCCATCGCGTGCGCCGTCAAGCGCGCCGGCCTCGGCCGGCGTGCAACGCACATCAGTCCCAACCGCGTTCAACCTCGCTCGACACGACCGTGCATTGCAGACCCTGCGCGCTGCCTGCCCGGTCGATCGCGCTTTCCAACTGAGCGAACGCATAAGCTGCGATATCGACGCTGTCGAGCGACAATTGCCCCGATGCCACGAGCGCGACGAGCGCCAAGTAATCGGCACGGGTGTACATGAAGTTGCCGATCAGCTCCCAGTTGTTGATCAGCATCTCGCCGTACGGGATCGGCAGCGGCACCTCCATGCTGCCCATCAACACGAGCCGGCCGTTGCGGCGCAAGCTACGCAGCGCCGCCAGCGTCGCGTCCGCATCGCTGGCATGGCCCACCATATCGAATGCGAGATCCGCGCCGCCGCCCGCTGCCTCGCGGATCGCCGCGACATCGCCCGCCGCATCGCCCGTCAACACGACGGATTTGACGCGGCCGCGCCCCAGCTCGACGAGCGGTGCCAGCGCTTGCGCTCGGCGGCCCGCCGCGACGACTCGGCTCGCACCGAGCGCCAATGCAGCCACAACCGCGGCCGAACCGAAGTAGCCGCCGGCGCCGTTGACGACCACCGTCTCGCCGGCCGTCAACCGCCCGCGGCGCAAGCCGCCGAACGGCACGGAGAACTTGCCCAGCGAGGCGAGCCGCGTCGAACTCATCGTCTCGAGACCATCGAGTGCGACGAGCGTCGATACGGGAAACTCGGCGAGTTCGCGTAGCGTGCCGTGCGGAAAATCGGCGAGCATCGGCGCACTGCCGGCGCTGATACCCGTCAACCCGATCAACACTTGCTCGGGCTCGCCGACGGTTTCGTCCGCGCGCCAATAGGGGTTGACCGCCACACGCTGCCCTTTTCGGAATCCGAACACGCCTTCGCCTACGGCCTCGATCCGGCCGACGCCGTTCGTGCCCGGCGAGAACGGCCCGGGTGGGAACGCATACGGCAGCTTGCCTTCGAGATAAGCGCGCGTATAGCTGAGCAGCGGCACCGCCTCCATCCGCAGCAACACCGCGCCGCGACGCGGCTCAGGCACGGGTTCGTCGCACAGGGCCAGCGGCTTGCCGGGTTCGTCGAGCATCCAGGCTTTCATCGTCGTTACCTCCGTTGAGTTCTTCATGTCGATCGAGATCGGATGGTTGAACTGTAGCGACGCCCGACGTATTCTTGAAATCAATTAATAGAATTCGACCCATCAATATGATTGATCTCCGGGGGTATCGATCTCAATCTGCTCGTATCGCTCGACGCGTTGCTCGAAGAATCGAATGTCACACGTGCCGCCGAGCGGCTGCATTTGACGCAGCCGGCCGTCTCGACGCAATTAGCTCGTCTGCGGCAGATCTTCGGCGACCCACTCTTGATCCCGGCGCCGAGCGGTCGAGGGATGACGCGCAGCGTCCGTGCGACGGAGCTGATGGCGCCGCTCAAAGCCGCACTGACGCAACTCGAAGCCGTGGTGCGCCGGCAACCGTCGTTCGATCCCATGACCGATACGCGCCGCTTCACGATCGCCGGCAGCGACCAAGCAGTGGCCGTGCTCGGCTTCCGGTTGATGCAGTCGTGGGCGGACCGCGCAGGCCCGAATGTGCAGCTCGCCTTCGTGGCGTCGGAGCATTCGAGCAGCCTCGAGCGATTCGAGCGTGGCTGAGATCGATCTATTGATCGGTTCCGAGCGTGGGGTGCCCGCATGGGCCAAAGCGCGCAAACTCTACGACGAACGATTCGTCTTCGTGCAGCGCAAGCGCCACCCGCGCGGGGCGACGGCGCCGGATTTAGACGCCTATTGCGCGCTCGATCACGTGCTCGTCTCGACGAGCGGCGGCAGTTTCTTCGGATTTATGGATGAGCACCTGGAGGCGATGGGACGCGCGCGCCGCGTCGCGCTTTCGGTTCAGCATTTCACCGCCGTGCCGGATTTGGTAGCGCTTAGCGATTACGTCGCCACGTTGCCGTCTCGGCTCGTCACGCGCTACCGCGACAAGCTCGACGTATTCGATCTGCCGTTCGACGCGCGCGGTTTTTCGATGTTCGCGGCGTGGCACCCGCGCAGCCACCTCGATCCCGCGAGCCTATGGCTGCGCGAAACGCTCGTCGATGTGGCCGAGCATTGGCCGCGGTGACAGATGCTGGTATCAGCGTTCGGACGAACGCAGCAACGCGACGGCGGCCAGCCCCAACGCGATACCCGCATATACGCGCGTCATCGAACGCGGCCCGAGGTGGGCCTCAAAGCCAGGCGTAAGCCGCTTGGGCACGAGGTGATAGTCGACGACGTAGGCGGTGGCTGCCGTCCCCGCGGCTGCCGCGAGCAAGGCAGCCGGATGCTTGCGCGGTGCGCGCGGGGCGATACGCTCGAAAAGAAGCGCCCAGAAAATTGCCGCCGCTTGATGGATACCCAGCCCGAATAACGTATGACGGACACTGAAGCCTTGCTCGCGCGGCGCCCGCTCGGGCCACACGCAATGCGTGACCGCGTTGAGCGGCGCACATGCCGTAGCGCCTTCTTGGCGCGCGCAATAGGCTGCCGCTCCGGCCGCGCACAGCCCAGCCACCGTCCCTGACGCCGCCGCCCGCCGCAAATCGAGCGCGCCCCGAGCGGCCGCCGCACCACGCTTGCCGATCTTCAGTAAGCTCAATGGTCTGCTCATAGGAACCTCACTTGTCGCCGCGTTCGATTTCCTGCGCATTCGTCATCGCAGACTCCGTAGTCGAAACATCGCTTTATCGACCAAGCATCGAGTGTGCCTATGCGGGCGAATCGGCAGCCCGGTCCTCGCTCGATGCTTTTCGGCCTACTGCTATGTCGAGGAGGAACAAACCCGCCGGGCTCGAGCGCACAGTCTATCGAGCGCAAAGTCGACAAACCGATCTCCACATTCACAGGCAAACCGAGTTCGGCTTAGCGCCGAGGGCGGACAGCGTTTCTCGCCACCTTGGACGGCGATCAAATCGATATCGATGCCGTCCATTGCGGCATCGTCGCGGCAAAGCCTGCCGCAAGTCCCGCTTGCCCGAACGACCGTCAATGTAGCTAGCGACTCTTGCGTACCCGTCTCTATCCACCGCGCACCGTGCTCGATCAACTGTGCATGGTGCTCGATCCATGCGTAGGGCTCGCGCTCGGCCAACGCTCGCAGACTCTGCGCATGTCGCAGCGCCTGCGCCGGCTGCTTCGCCGACAACGCCAGCTCCGCCGCCGCGACATGAAAACGCAATGCGTTATGTGCCAAGCATCGTTGCGCCAAAAGTTCGGCCCCTTTGGCGAGCGCCAGCTCGCGCAGCACGGGATCGGGGGCAATCGAAGCGATCGTGCCTTGCACCCAAGCGCCCACATAGCGATGCAAACGCAATCGATCGACGAGCGCCGCGGCTTGCATGATCAAGCGCCACGCCTGCGCGCCGTCGCCTCGACGGCGCGCCAATCGAGCCGATACTTCCAGCAGCATCGGCTCGAAGCGGCTCGTGCCGATTTGCCGCGCGAGTATCAGCGCGCGGTCGGCCGCCGCTTGCGCCTGCTCGTCTCGTCCCACATCGCTTAGTGCCCAAACGGCGGCGAGCCGGGCGAACACCTCGGCTCGGCGGTTGCCGATACGCTCGCTCCGTACCGCGGCCTCTTCGCAGTCGGTCAATGCCGACTCGTACAGACCCAGGTACGAGGCCGTCGACCCGCGTGCCGCAAGATTGCCTGCCGCCATATCGCTCGCGCCGCCCGCTTTCGCAACGAAGAATGCATTGGTCGTAAAGGGCGTGGGCTCGCGACATCCGGCCCTGTGCATAGTAGGAGTCGGCGATGCCGCTTAGCGCCTGCACTTCGCTCGATGCGTGGCGCGCCCGCCTCGCGTGGCGCAACGCCTGGCGGTGCAATTGCCGGCACAGCACATAATCGCCCTGCGGAAAACGAATGCTCCCGCGCAAATGCAGCAAGCGCGCCAATTCGACGTCGGCGCCGATCGCTTGCGCAAGCGGCAGCGTCTTTTCGAGCAGCGTCTCCTCGTCGTCGAGCCGGTCGAGCGCGTTGAGCACCGGGGCCAGGCCAAGCACAGCCTCGATCTGCGCCGCAGGCGAGACGGCCAGATCGAGCGCTTCGACAAACCATTCGCATGCCTCGCTCATCCGCCCAAGGCCGGTGCAAGCCTGCCCTCGCAAGAACGCAAGCGCTTGACGTTCCACCGTGTGCGTCGCGCGCCCCTCGCATAGCAAGCCAAGATCGAAGGCTTGCGCATAGTGATAGCCCGCGAGCTTCTCGCGCATGGCCGCCAAGAGCGCAGGACATGCGCGTAGATCGCCGGCTCGCGCCAAATGCTGAGCATAGAGCGCGCGATCGGTCTGAGCATAAAGCTCGGCAATCGTGCGATGCAACCGCTTGCGCGCGTCGGCCGGGATGCTTTCGTACACGCCCTGCATGACGAGATCGTGTACGAAGCCGTACGTCCCCGCATCGATCTCTTTAACCATCATCTGCCGGATCTCTTGCTCGGGGACGTAGTCCCTATCGCCCAATGCGACACGCAACGAGGCGAGATCGAAGCGGTGCCCCAGCACCGACGCATGCCGCAGGGCATTGCGCGCCGCCGGAGCAAGCCGATCGACACGCGTCTGGACCAGATGGCGCAAGCTATCGGGAAATTCGCTCTCGTGGTTGGCCAGCAATTGCGTGAGGGTTAAAGCGGATTGCCCTGCGCCCGCTCGATGCACGCGGCGCGGTATCCGGGATCGACGCCGCTGAAGTGCGCCGCCAAGGCGACCGCTTCGCGCGGGCCTCAGCGGTGCGACATCGAGCACGCTCAACGCCGCGGCAAAGTTGGGCCGGATCGCGGCGTCGAGCGGATCGCCCTCGGGACGCGATGTCAGCACCCAGACGATGGGCGCGTCGCTTGTCGCGGCCATCGATCGAGCCAGGAGCGCCACGGTCGGGGCGTCCGCCCAATGCAAATCTTCGATGGCAATCAGCAGCGGCTTATCGATTGCTCGCCTCAACATGAGATGGCAGATCGCCGCCTGCAATTGGTCGACACGTTCGCGATCGGTCATCGCCGCATAGCGGGCTTGTTGCGCCGAATCGCCCGGCGCCGCCCCGAGCAAAGCCAGCAGGAAAACGTGCAACGGCTCAGGCAGCGCCCATTCGCGGAATGCACGGGCCGCCGCCGAGGCGATGCTCGCACTCCCGGCGGCCAGCTCGACACCTGCCGGCACGCCCGCGAGACTGCACACCACCTGAGCTAACAACGTCGCGCCGTTATCGATGCCGAAGTCATGAAACTCCCCGCCGTGGCACGCGAACCCTTGGCTCAGCGCCATCGCCCGGAATGTCTCCACCAGCCGCGTCTTGCCGATCCCGGCCATTGCCGCGGACATACACGACGTGACTGTCCTGGCATTCCAGTACCGCATCGAGCACGGCGTCGAACTGAAGCACTTCGATCGATCTTCCCGCAAGCCCGCGGGCACTCGTCTGGCCTTGCTCGCGTATGCGCAAACAGGCCCGGTATCGCGGCGCATCTCGCTGCGCTTCGGCAAATTCAAACCAACGCGACAACTGGTCGACAAGCGCTTGCCCCACATACACGGCCGCCTCGTCCGATGGCGCGCCGAACCGCTCGTGCGGCACCGGGCCATCCACGGTCATCGGCCCACCGCTGCAACTCGAGCACGGCCGGCCGCTCGCCGCCGATCCATTGCGAACGCAGCAGCGTCATTGCGCACATCAGCGCCCGCCGGCTATCGCTGCCGTAAGCTTGAGACATGCCGAAGTATGCGGCCACATAGCGGTCGTGCCGAGCCTGCCCGCCGAATTGACGAATCAGCGAGAAGACTTGCTCGACCGGTATCTCGGCACGAGGGGCGAACCGCAACACCACGACATAACGAATGACTTCTTCGGGCGCAATGCCAAGAGCGTTCGGGACAGGCGAAACCGATTCGATTTCCGGCGTATGCCGAACAGCCTTCGCACCGGCTTGGCCGATCAGCGTATCGATTTCCACCCCGAACATGTTTGCCAAATGCCGGGCGGTGCGATACAGAACGGGCTTCCCGTTTCAGCCCGCTTGATCGACGCGACCGAGACGCACAGATGCCGATCCAGGCACGCATAGGCGAGCGTTTCCTGGCTGTGTCCCTGAGTTTTACGCAGGCTTTTTCAGCACCCCGGGATCGAGCAGTACACGACCGTCGTGCACGGCGAAATCGGTTTCGCGCATCGCTAAATGGAATTGAAAGAATGCGCGGCAATTCACGGACGACCGACGTGACGCGCAAATCGGTATTGTACTGCGCGCCTTTTATGCATCGGCGGCGGCCATTACACAGTGTGAATATGCACGCGCCGAGAACACCGCCTGAGCTGATACCGAACTGATACTGCCGCCGATTCGAGAGCCTCTTAGACTGATCTCGCTGTTCCCAATCCCGCAACGGAGACCGCGCATTGCGGGTTTTTTTTAAAACCACGACGGGGAATACCATGAACGATCGCGCTCTCGCCGCACTAGCAAATGAGCAACAGCTCGATGCGGTAGGCGGAATCAATTTGCTGGGTACCGGGCTGGGCCAACGAAGCTGGGCCACCGCACCGACCGACGAAAACCATGTCTTGGATCCTTTGATCGACGAGGTAGAAAAGGTTATCGACGGCACGACGTACCGCAATGGGACGCCGTGTGTTGCTGACACAGGTCCCAGACAGCATGCAGAGCACCTTTAGCTTCGAGTCGACGGCCGAATTCAATCACAAGAGCACGGTGCAGGCCAACGCAAAGGGCAGCTACGGCGCCTTCAGCGGTGGATTTTCCACGACGTTTTCTCGCGATACGTCCATCCTCAACACGCACTACGCCGCGATATGCAATGAGTTCAAACAACTCTGGAGCGTGAAGCTCGAGGTTGAGGAACGCAATTTCTCCGCGGGATTCAAGACGGCGCTGGGCGAATTGCCCAAACTGTCGGACGATCTTGCCAACGTCGAACAATACGTTCCATTTTTCAAGA
>NZ_JBFLUK010000018.1:0-13133 GCF_050470685.1 Trinickia sp. NRRL B-1857
AAATGCCAGTATCCCCGAGGCATTTGGACATAACCGGCTATTGTATCGGAAAATTACGGTTAGCTTCGATCGAGCTTTCGTTCGAGACGCGCACCGAACTTGCTCCATGGAACCGGGACGATGCGCCGCGACAAACCGGCGTTGTGCGTATCCAACGCTTATCGTGAAGCCCCGGGGAAGTTCCGCGGATGTTTACAATGGCGGCGTGCCGCGCCATCTCGTTATTGCTCGAGATTGGCTGCCGGTCCGCCACACGCAGACTATGCTTTTGATGACACTCGCTTCGCGTGCCTCGCACGAACCACAATTGGAACATTTGACCGTCGCCGAACGTAACGCTCGCAACGCCCGGCTTTCGAGCTATGCCGACCGCCCGCTAGCGTTCTTGCTTAGTTACATCCGGCGCCACCCCGTCTCCCATGCGATCGTGCTGGCCAGCGTGTTCGCCGCCGTCGCGTGCGCGCTCGCCTCGCAGTACGCGATCAAGCATCTGATCGACGTGCTCGGCATGGGCCGGCATCACCCCGGCCCGCTCTGGGGGGCGTTCGCGATCCTCGTCGGCCTCATTGCCGCCGACAATTTGCTGTGGCGCATCGGCGGCTGGGTCGCCGCTCACGCGTTCGTCGACGTGACGGGCGACTTGCGGCGCGACCTGTTTCAGTACTTGACGGGCCACTCGCCGACCTACTTCTCCGAACGTCAGCCGGGCACCATCGCCAGTCGCATCACGGCCACCTCGAACGCGGTCTACACGTCCGAGAACACGATGGCGTGGAACGTGCTGCCGCCTTGCATCGCCGTGATCGGCGCGATCGTGATGATCGTCACGGTCAACCCGGTCATGGCCGGCAGCCTCTTGCTGTGCTCGGGCGTCTTGGCCATCGTGCTGTTCAAGCTCGCCGGGCGCGGCTCGTCGCGGCATCACAACTTCGCCACGAAGGCGGCAGCCGTCGACGGCGAACTCGTCGACGTGATCGGCAACATGGGACTCGTGCGCGCCTTCGGCATGACGCTGCGCGAACAGCGCCGCTTCGGCGAAACCGTCAAGGCGGAGATGGATGCGCGCCAGCAAAGCCTGCTCTACCTCGAGCGGCTGCGGCTGTTGCACGCCGTCATCACGGCGCTGCTCTCGGCCGGCTTGCTCGGCTGGGCGCTCTGGCTATGGACACAGGGCCGCGCCACGTCCGGCGACATCGTGCTGACGAGCTCGCTCGGCTTTACGATCTTGCATGGGACCCGCGACCTCGCCGTGGCGCTCGTCGACGTGACGCAACACATCGCGCGGCTCGCCGAGGCGGTCAAGACGCTGCTGCAACCGCACGGGATGCCCGACCGCGAGGACGCGGTGCCGCTCGTCACGCACGGCGGACGCGTCGACTTCGAGGGCGTGACGTTCGCCTACCCCCGCCGCAAACCGATCCTCGATCAATTCGACCTGCATATCGAAGCCGGCCAGCGCGTGGGGCTCGTCGGTAAGTCGGGGGCGGGCAAATCGACCGTCCTCGCGCTGCTGCAACGCTTTTACGACACGCAGGGCGGCTCGATCCAGATCGACGGGCAGGACATCGGCGCCATCACGCAAGAGAGCTTGCGCCATGCGATCGCGCTCGTGCCGCAGGACATCGCGCTCTTTCATCGGACGGTATACGAAAACATCGCCTACGGCCGGCCCGAGGCGACCCGAGAGGAAGTCCATGCCGCCGCTCGCGAAGCACGCTGCACGGATTTCATCGAGGCCATGCCGGAAGGATTCGACACCGTCGTCGGCGACCGCGGCGTGAAGCTGTCGGGCGGCCAGCGTCAGCGGATCGCCATCGCGCGGGCGATTTTGAAGAACGCCCCGATCCTCTTGCTCGACGAAGCCACCTCGGCGCTCGACAGCGCGTCCGAAGAAGCGATTCAGCAGGCACTCGACCGGCTCATGGTCGGACGCACCGTCATCGCGATCGCCCACCGCCTGTCGACGCTGCAAAACTTCGACCGCATTATCGTCATGAGCGCGGGTAAGGTCATCGACGACGGCACGCCCGAAGCGCTGCGCAACCGCCCCGGCATCTACCGCGATCTGCTGGCCAAGCAGCACGGCAAAGCGTTGCTGCCGCACCCCGGCGGGCGCAAGATCGACGAACACGTCGCCTAAGCGCTAAACCAAAGCGGCAGGCGGCTCCAAGGAAAAAGGCCCGGCGTGCGATGCGCCGGGCCTTTTCTTTCGTGCTTAAGTTTTTCGTGCCTACGTTTTGCGCTTAGGCCGCCACGCGCTTGCGAGACGCCTTCGCGCGCGCCGCCGGCGCCTTCTCGCTCGGAGGACTCGCAGCGGGCCGCTTCTCCTGCGCGTGCGCGAGATCGCGTAAAAACGTATCGCGCCACACCGAGACGTTGTTGCTGCGCAATTGGGCAATCATGTCCCGATAGCGCGCGCGCCGGTCGGCAAGCGGCATCGAAAGCGCCTGGGCAAGCGCCTGCGCCATGCCGTCGATGTCGATCGGATTGACGATGAGCGCGCCGGTCAATTCGTCCGCGGCGCCGGCGAAGCGCGATAGCACCAGCACGCCGGGATCGTCGGGGTCTTGAGCGGATACGTATTCCTTCGCGACGAGATTCATCCCGTCGCGCAGCGGCGTGACGTAGCCGACGTGCGACTGCCTAAACAGTGCGGCCAGCACCGACCGCTCGTATTGCCGATGGATATAACGAATCGGCGTCCAATCGAGTTCCGCGAAACGGCCGTTGATGCGCCCGAGCTCCGATTCGAGCCGCAACCGGATGTCTTGGTACGCATGCATGTCGGCCCTCGTCGGCGGCGCGATTTGCACGTACGACACGTTGTTGCGGCAGGCCGGTACCTGATCGAGCAATCGCTCGAACGCTCGGAAGCGCTCGACGAGCCCTTTCGAATAGTCGAGCCGGTCGACGCTCATGATCAGTTTGCGCTCGTGCAGCGTCTGACGCATCATCCGCGCCGACTTGCCGCGCGTACCGGCTTTCGCGAGCTGCGCGATTTCGTCGGGATAGACGCCGATCGGGTAGGCGGCCGCGTGCAGCGAACGCCCGAAGGCCCGCACGCGCGCGGGCGAGCCCGCGACGAACGGCCCAGCCTGCGCGCCGCCCTCGATCTCGCCCCCGGCTTCGTGGACCACGTAGTCGCAGAACGCGCGCACGTCCGCTTGCGTCTGGAAGCCGAGCAGATCGAACGAGCACAACGCCTCGACGAGCGCGCGGTGCGGCGGCACGGCAAGCAACACCTGTGCGGCCGGAAACGGGATATGCAGGAAGAAGCCGATCCGGTTCTTGACCCCGGCCGCGCGCAACGCCTGCGCGAACGGAATCAGATGATAGTCGTGTACCCAGATGACGTCGTCGGCGCGCAGCAGCGGCACGAGTTGCTGCGCCAGCCACGTATTGACGCGCCAGTAACCCTCGAAGTCGTGACCGTCGTATTGAATCAGGTCCGCGCGGTAATGGAACGCAGGCCATAGCGTCGCATTCGAGAAGCCGCGGTAATACTGATCGTAGTCGCGCCGCGCAAGCCCGATCGTCGCGAACGTGACGGGACCTTGCTCGACGAGCTGCAACTGCGGCTGACCCGAGGACACGACCTCCCCGCTCCAGCCGAACCACATGCCGCCGGTTTCCTTCAGCGCGTCGTAGACGCCCACTGCCAAGCCGCCCGCGGCCGGACCGCCCTCCGAGATCGGCGCGACCCGGTTCGAAACGATAATCAGACGGCTCATGATGGACGCTGTGCGGCGGCGACGATATCGGCGAGCCAATCGACGAATGCGCCGACGGATTGCACGCGCGAACGAGCCGACGTCTCGCCCGCACCGACTTTGATCGAGAGACCGCCACGCTCGTTGACGACCGCAAACGCCTTTTCGTCGGTCAAATCGTCGCCCGCGAAGACGGGCGTGCGTCCGACGAACGGCGGCTCATCGAGAAAGGCCGCGAGTGCGCGCCCTTTGTCGACGTTTTTCGGCTTGATTTCAAACACCATCTTGCCGGGCTGCAATACATAGGCATCGGAATGTTCGTCGACGAGGCGTTGCGTCGCCTCGCGCGCCACCGTCTCCGCCAGCGGCGCGTTGCGGAAATGCAGCGCGAGCGCGGCGCCCTTGATCTCGAGCAGCGTACCCGGGTGCGCGTTGACGAGTTCGGCCAGCACGCGCTCCATGCGCAGTAACCGCTCATCGTTAAAGCCGAGCCTGACCGTATCGCCGCTCGCATCGCGCCGCTCGGCGCCATGCAAGCCGGCAATCGGCAAGTCGGGCATGCCGAGGAACGCGTCGATGCTTTCGATGCCGCGGCCCGATACGACCGCCACCGCGCCGCGCGTCAGCCGTCGCAGTTGCGCGAGCGAATCGACGACGGCCGGCGGCACGATCACGCCGTCCGGAGTGGAAGCGAGTTCGACGAGCGTGCCGTCGAAGTCGAAGAAGAACGCCGTCTCGCTCGGAGACAGAAAAGCCGGTAAAGATTGCATCAGCTTAATTCGCGTGACGGTCTTGCGCGGCTCGTAGCCGCGAAAAACCGGAAAAGTTTGCGCATCTTACCGCGCCTGCGTCGCCTTTTCGAGCAAGAGGGCGTCGAAAACGCCGAGTGCCCCCTTTAGGAACGCATCGCGGCTCCCTTCCCCGTATGTTGCCTGGTCCTGCGACATAATGCCTCGCCTGCGGCGGCCATATGCCGCTGTGAACGGTAACTGTTAGTTATTTGCGCTATAGTCGCTCGCTCGCAACCGCCTAGCCCGCGCCGCCCGTCAGGGCCGAGCCGCGGCGCGACGGCCCTCTCTCGAGTCACGCATGCTGCAAAGAGTTCCTCGCGGCGAATCGGCCTTTCTCGCTTTTGCTGCTTTTGCTCACCGCGCCGCGCGCGGCGCCCGGTCCGCACTGCCCGCCCGTGCGCGAATGGTTCGCGCTGCGATCGGCTTGGCCGGTGCCGCGCTGATCGCCGGCTGCTCGCACGATGACGGGCATTGGCAATTGACCGATGTGACGGGGCACCTTCCCGACCTCGCCTTCAAAATGACCGAGAACACGGGTGCGAGCGTGACGGCCGACGCCTATCGGGGCAAAACGACGCTTGTCTATTTCGGTTACACGCACTGCCCGGACGTCTGCCCCGAAACGATGGCCCGGCTCATGCAAGTACTCGAAAAGCTGCCGGCTGCCGACGCGAGCCAAGTACGCATTCTCTTCATCTCGGTCGATCCCGCGCGCGATACGCCGCCAGCGCTCAACGCCTATGTGGCGGCGTTCGACGCTCAGCACATTCGGGGCCTGACGGGCACCGACTCGCAGGTCGAGTCGCTCGCGAAGCGCTATCGTGTCGCCTACCAAATGGAAAAGCGCGATCCGAACGGCAGCTACGAGGTCACGCACAGCTCGGCGGTCTATATCTTCGATCGCGAGGGGCGCGCGCGGCTGCTCGCCACGAGCAGCGATACGCCCGATGCGATTGCGCACGATCTACAGCGCATCGTCGAGCGCGATCGATAACCCGGGAGTCGTGATGAACTTGCTTTATTGGCTCGACCTTGGGAACCGTCGCCGACGGTCGTCATCGCCGTGCTCGCGGCCGCCATCCTCTATATACGCGGCGTCAAGCACGCCCGCGTCTCGCTGCTGCGCCAGATCTCGTCTGGTTCGGGCTCGTCGCGCTCTATATCGCCTTGCATACGCGGCTCGATTATTTCTTCGAGCATGAGTTCTTCATGCATCGGTTGCAGCATCTCGTGCTTCACCACCTCGGACCGTTCTTCATCGCTGTCGTATCCGGGCGCGGCACTGCGCGCCGGCATCCCGTTCAACTGGCGCCGCCGTTTCGGACCTGCCGTGCGCACGCAGCCGATGCGCGCGGTGCTGAACGTCGTGTTCCATCCCGTCGTCGCCGTCGTGGCTCTTCGTGGGGCTCATCTACTTTTGGCTGCTCTCGCCGATCCACTTCAAGGCGATGCTCGATTGGCGGCTCTATCGGATCATGAACTGGAGCATGGTGATCGACGGCCTGCTCTTCTGGTGGCTCGTACTCGACCCGCGCCCGGCGCCGCCCGCGCGCTTGGCACCGGGACGACGGATCATGATCGTCGTCGCGGCGATCCCGCCGCAAATCGTCCTCGGCGCACTGATCTTCTTTACGCCGCGCGAGCTTTATCCGATCTATTCGATTTGCGGGCGTGCGTTCACTTGGATCAGTCCGATTCGCGATCAGCAGATCGGCGGCCTGCTGCTATGGATTCCCGGATCGATGATGAGCGTGTTCGGTGCGCTCATTGCCCTGCGGCACTGGATGCGGCTGTCGGCACGCGAACGGCTGATCGAGGAGCGCCGTAGCGAAACGCCGCCGCGGCCCGTCCGTCGGCGCCTGTCCAAGCGCATTGAGACTCAAACGGAACGCATCCAGATGTGAGGGATGCCATCGTCGTCGTGGATCTCGGAGACCGGCTCGAACCGAATGCGCCATAAAACATTTGCAGATGCGCCTGGGCGTGCAGCTTGATCGCCGCCTCGGGCCATTGCGCGACGATGTGTTTGAGCGCATGCGCCAGCAGCGCGCTACCATCCCGATGCGACGGAATGCAGACGTCGTCAGCACGCGGCCGATGCGAACATCGGTATCCGTCGCATCCGGCAACAACACGCGGAGATAGCCGGCCAGCTGCGGGCCCTTCGCCCCATCTTGGGCGGTGTCCCCCGCGTCGCCGCGCGAGTAGGCAAACAAGTGCAGGCATCTTTATCGAGTCCATCGACATCGTTATAGACACATTGCTGCTCGACGACAAATACGGCGTTGCGTGCCTCGAGCATGTCGTACGCTTCGTCGGCCGTTAGATCGGCAAACGGTTTCCAGCGCCATTCCAGCGATGCGTGTGGATCTTGATCGACGTCGGCCATGGGCAACCCCCGGGGAAGTGGAACGGACGATTATCCCGCGACGGCGCGGACAATGCCAAGCCAGTGATCGCCCGTCGAAGCGCGTACGATGCTGACGACCGAGCACCCGATGCCGCGACGGCCGGTGCGCCTACCCGCTAGAGGCAAGCCCATGGCAAGACGCGACGAGCGACACGCCGATCGAGACGATCCTCTTCGGCGCCTTCGATCGGCACAACTTCGGCGATCTGCTGTTCCCTGCACGTTGTGGCAGCCATGCTGCCGGAGCGGCGTCTTCGGTTCGCGGGCCTGCTCGAACGCGATCTGCGCCCCTTCGGCGGCCACCTCGTCGAAGCGATCGCAAAGCAAGCCGCTTCGCGCGATGTTCGTCCATTCGACATCGTTCCCGTCGGCGGCGAGTTGCTGACTTGCGATGCGTGGGGAAGCGGCCGTGATGCTGGCCCCGACCCGAAACCGCGTACGCGCGACGATCGACGCTCAGCCGGCTTGGGCGCGCGATCCGGCCGGATGGCTCGCGCGAATTTCGGCCTGCCGGCTCGGGCGCCGATGTGCTGTCGAAAGCGGATTTTCCCTGCGCACGCCGGGTGCTCTTCAATGCGATCGGCGGCGTCGACCTCGCGCCAGCGCGATTCGCGGATGCGGGCCGATCTCGTTAGCGCGCTTCACGATGCCGATGACGTCACGGTGCGCGACGCGACGACTCAATGCCTGCTCGAAGCCGAAGGCATTGCGACGCGACGCCTGCCCGATCCCGCCGTAATGATTGCCGAGCTGTCGGCGACATCGTCGCCGAACATGCAGCATCGGAAGCGGTGTCATCCGTCCGCGACACGTGCCCGAACGGCTATCTCGCCATTCAGTTCAGCGCCGACTTCGGCGACGACCGCACGCTCGACGAAATCGCGAGAGGCTTGGACCTTGCAGCCGCGTCGCACGGTTTGGGCGTCGTATTCTTCCGCGCAGGTATCGCACCGTGCATGACACAATGGAGACGTACGACCGCGCTCGAAAACGGATGCGAACGCCGTCCCGTATCGCTTATGACTTCGCCGAACGTCTGGGATATCTGCGCCGTCATTGCCGGCAGCCGCGCCTACTGCGGAAGCAGCCTTCACGGCAGCATCGTGGCCGCGGCGTTTTCCGTGCCGCACGTCAATCTTCGCATCCCGCGCGAGCTCGACGCAAAGCAAGCAAACGGCGTTCGCGAGCACATGGAGGACAGCGATTGGCCCGGTGAAGTTGGCGTGGAGCAGATTGCGCAAGGCATCGAGAAGGCACTGCGGATCGATAGCACGCGCCTGGCGTTCACCGCACGGAGGCTTGTCGCCGAGTACCGTGCCGGATTCGCGCACGTCGTCGCCCTGACCGCCTGACGTGCCGCCGGGCACTACCGCAAATATCGCTTCGCCGCATCGACGATGACGGCGCTCAGACGCCGCGCCGCCTCCACCATCTGTTCATGCCCGAACCCTCCGAAGCCGAGCACCAGGCCGGGCCGCGCGGTACCCGGCGAGAACATCGGCGAAACGGCGCGCACCGACACCCCGGCGCTCACCGCCGCCGCGGCCACGAACCGATCGTCGATCTTCGGCGCGAGCCACAACACGAGATGCATGCCTTGGTCGCCCGGCTCGACCCATGCTAGGTCGTCCGGCAGCAGCGCGCCGAGCGTTTCGATCAGTTTGGCGCGATAGGCCGCGTAGACGTTGCGGACCCGGCGAACGTGACGCTCCAGATGCCCTTCGGCCAAAAAGGCGGCGAGCACGTATTGATCGGCGTTGGGCGGATGACGATCCATCAGCACGCGCGCCCCGCAAAACGCATCGACCAGCGCATCGGGGACGATCGCGTAGCCCAAGCGCAACGACGGAAACAGAATCTTGCTGAACGTGCCGAGATACACGACCCGTTCCGGCTCGAGTCCTTGCAACGACGGAAATGGGTAACCCTGGTATCGCAACTCGCTGTCGTAGTCGTCCTCTACGATCCAGGCATGGCGGGGTCCGCGCCCACTCGAGCAAGGCACTACGGCGCGCCATGCTCATCGGCATCCCCAACGGATATTGATGCGACGGCGTCACGAACGCGGCGCGAGCGTGCGGTCCCATTGCCATCCCAGCTTCGACATCGATGCCTTCCGCATCCACCGGAACGCGAACCATCGTCTCGCGATGGCCCGTACTCTCGAGCACGGCCGTCACCCCGCGATAGGCCGGGTTTTCCGCCCAAACTTGATCGTGCGGCGCCAATAAGACCTGACTTGCCAGATACAGGCCTTGCTGCGTGCCGCTCGTCACGATGACCTGTCCCGGTTCGCAGCGCACGGAGCGTGACATGCGAACGTAATGAGCGATCGCCTCGCGCAGCGGGCCGCGCACCGAGCGGATCGCCGTACCCCGCCGGCGCGCCGGGGCCCTTCGCGCGCACCTTATTGCCGAGCTTGCGCCAGACGTCGGCGGGCGCCGTTAAATCCATGGGAACCGAGACAGCGAACGGTACGGGAGCAAGCGGCCTGAATTCGGCGGCGATCCGCGCGAACGACGCGGCCGGCTCGGGAAGGCCGGGATGCCCTTCGCGTTCGCTCGCACCGCGCGGCTTGCTCGAGCGCGGCGATTCGGCTCGATGCGGTCCCGGCAATGTCGGCGCGACACAGGTACCGAACCCGGCTTGGCGATCAAAAAAACCTTCGGCAATGAGCTGTTCATACGCGCCGAGCACCGTACCGCGCGAGACGTCGAGCGCGGCCGCCAACAACCGTGTGGAGGGTAATGCGTCGCCGGCTCGAAGCTCCCCCTTGCGCACCGCCTCGCGCAATGCCCGCATCACCTGGCGACTGAGGTTTCCGCTGCGGGGTTCAATGTGCCGAGAGAAGGAATGTCGGCGACCCGTGCCTGTCCTCGCCATGATTCTGGTCCACAAAAATCAATCCAAATTGGACCTACAGGATAAGCCAGTTCTCTTCCACAATTCGGATAGCTCATCCGACGCGCCGACGTCTGCCACCCGTTGCCCTAGAGAACCACCATGTATATCCCAGCCGATTTCAACGAGCCTCGCATCGACGTTTTGCATTCGCGCATCGCGCAACATCCGTTCGGAACGCTCGTCACCCATGGCAAGAGCGGCTTGGACGCGAATCACATCCCGTTCGAACTGGACCCGCAAGCAGGCGAGTTCGGCGTATTGCACGCGCATGTCGCGCGGGCCAACCCGGTATGGCAGGACGTCGCCGATGGCGAAACGGTCTTGGTCGTCTTCCAGGCCGGCGATGCCTATATCTCGCCGAACTGGTACCCGACCAAACAGGTGGCGCACCGCAAGTGCCGACATGGAATTACATGGTGGTTCACGCCCACGGGCGCAATCACGATTCGCGACGACGAAAATTCGTCCGCGGTCTAGTCGCGCGGCTCACGCGCACGCACGAAGCCTCGCAAGCTCAGCCGTGGAAGATGGGGGATGCGCCGAGCGACTACATCGAAACGATGTTGCGCCAGATCGTCGGCCTCGAAATCGAGATCACTCGCTTGGTCGGTAAAAGCAAGCTCGGTCAGAACAAAGACGTACGCGACATTCAAGGCGCCGGCGAAGCGCTGCGTGCGAGCAACCAGTTTCAAATCGGCGACGCGATGCTCGCCGAGGCCGCGCGCAAGCAAAAGTAGCCCGGTCCGATTCGCGCGACTGGCCCGGTCAAACTTGGGAAAATTGGTCATGGCGACGGCGCCCAGTCGGCAACAATCGTGTTTCGCCCTCAACTTCATGAGCCATTATGTCCGGCACCACTTTCTTTTCGGCCAATCTACTGCTCGCCTACGCCGCGTATTTCGTCGGTACGGCAAGCCCTGGGCCGAGCAACCTCGCCATCATGTCGATCGCTGCTCATCATGGACGCAAGGCAGCGCTCGCCTTCGCCGCGGGCGTTATTTCAGGCTCGATGTTTTGGGCTAGCGTCGCGACCTTGGGAATCTCGGCGGCCTTGATCGCCTATTCGCATTTTTATCGTCGCATCAAAATCTTCGCGGCGTCTATCTCTTATGGCTCGCCTTTTAAATCGGGACGTACGGCGCTTTCGGCATCGGTCGCCGCTTCGTCGAATAACGATCGGCCCGCTACGCTGAAGGGACTTTATACGAAAGGCGTCTTGCTGCATTTGACGAATCCAAAGCAATCTTGGTGTGGGTGTCGATCGTGGCGCTCTCGTCGAATAGCGCGGGGGCCACGCACGGTGCCGTTATCCCGGGCTGCGCAATGATCGGCACACTCGTCTTCAGCGGATACGCGATGCTGTTTTCGATCGAATCGGCTCGGCGTATTTACAAGCGCACGCGCCGCGTGTTAGAAGGCTGCCTCGCTGTCGTTTTGGAATCGCGGGCGTGCGCTTCTCGCGTGGTCCTCGACTTAACTCGCGCCATAAAATGGGCGACCCTTAAACGATATTTTTTGACTAGGGCGGCATACCGCCCTTCAATCCTATCGCCCATGTACTCTTCAACCTTTATTTTCCGAGCCGGCCGGTACGACGAGGATTCCCATCGCCTTGACCAACGCATTGCCGAAGTCGCGCGAACCATTCCGGTTATTTAGGCGAAGAGACTTGGAAAATACACAGAGCGGGCTCATTCAGAATATTTACTACTGGGAGACGGAGCAGGCGCTGCTGGAATTGATTCACCACCCTTCGCATCAGGAAGCCAAATCGCAGCAATCGCGTTGGCTCGACGGCTATCGCGTCGTGATCGCAAAGGTCATGCGCGAGTATGGGGATGGTGCGCTGGCGATGTATAGCGCCGCCGCAAACGAAAAACACTGACGGAAAAAGAAAAACCCTGACGAGCATACGCTGGTCAGGGTTTCAATTTGGAGGCGCGAGCCGGAGTCGAACCGGCCTACACGGCTTTGCAGGCCGCTGCATAACCGCTTTGCTATCGCGCCAAAAGCGGATTCACCGGAGTATCGACGCCGCGCGAACGCGCAACGTTCCGGCTGATCGATTTAGCAACCCTGACAACAGGCAGCCAAATAAAAAGGGAAGCTTAGCTTCCCCCTTAACTGGAGCGGGAGACGAGTCTCGAACTCGCGACCTCAACCTTGGCAAGGTTGCGCTCTACCAACTGAGCTACTCCCGCGTATCCTACCTACTACTTCGCGCCATCTCAATCAATTACTTCGCATGAGATAACGCATCGAAACTGGAGCGGGAGACGAGTCTCGAACTCGCGACCTCAACCTTGGCAAGGTTGCGCTCTACCAACTGAGCTACTCCCGCAGTTTGCTGCTTTTTGCTTCATCCGACTCGCTCGCTAACCGCGTGCATCGGAGAAGCGAGATTATGTATAAAGCGCTGAAACGTGTCAACACTTTTTGCATCGACCGCGATGGAGGGCCACTGAGGGGCCCTCCATCGTTAGAACCGGGTCTCGCGCGACGCACGCAAGAACGTGTCCAACAGCGGCGTGCAGTCGAGCAGTTCGGGCCCGCCCGCTCGATGAAATTCGGGGTGCCATTGCACGCCCACGACGAACGGCGCCCGCCGGTAGCGAACCGCCTCGATGAGTCCATCGTTCGCGGAAACGGCTTCGATATTCAGATCGCGGCCGAGCGTCCTCACGCTTGGTGATGGATCGAGTTGACCACGGCTTCGCGCCGTCCCGGGAACATGCTCGCGAGCGTCGAGCCGTCCGGGAAGCGCACCGAGTGCCGATGCTGATCGTAGAACTCGCTCACATGCACGCCGGCCGTCGGAACTCGGTGGCAATGTCTTGGTAGAGCGTGCCGCCGAACGCGACATTGATCAGTTGGCAACCTCGGCAGATGCCGAGCACGGGCTTGCCCGATTCGATGAACTCGTAGAGCAGCTCCAGTTCGTACATATCGCGCACTCGATCGCCGGGCCACTCTGGCCGCATGGTCGCTCGCCGCGTAAGTTTGCGGCGAAACGTCCGCGCCGCCTTGTAGCAGCAGGCCGTCGAGGTGCTTGGCGTAATCGCGCAAGCGAATGTTGCTCGGATGGAGCATGCCTTGATGACCGACGGTCGGAATCATGAACACCATGACATCGCGCGACATGACCCAGTGCGCGACGGATTCCTCGAGGTATTGCAGCGTTTTGCCGCGCAGCCCGCGCGCGCCGGGTTCCGGATGGAAAATCCGCGCCGACACGCCGATACGCAGCGTGCGCTGCGTGATGCGCTGCCCGCCCGGTCGAACAGCTGCCGGGCCCGGGCCGCAATGGTTCGCCCGAAT
>NZ_JBFLUK010000019.1:0-17063 GCF_050470685.1 Trinickia sp. NRRL B-1857
GCCTATATCCTCCCGTACGACAAGCGGGTGAAGGACGGAAATCAATGGAAAACTGCCTATACCGAGGCGCAACTCATCATCGGCTACCGCGGCATGATCGATCTCGCGCGACGCTCGGGCAAATCATCAGCATCGACGCCCGCGCCGTCTACGAGGGCGACAAGTTCGATTGTCGCCTCGGGCTTGATCCGCACATCGAGCATGAGCCGGACTGGAACAACGCGAACCGGGCCGACCCCGCCAAGCTGCAATTCGTCTACGCAGTAGCGAAGCTCAAAGATGGTGGCATCCAATTCGATGTAATGAGCCGCGCCGAGATCGATGCAATCCGCGCTCGGAGCAAGGCATCCGATAACGGCCCCTGGAAAACGGACTATTCGGCAATGGCGCTCAAGACGGTAGTGCGCCGCCTGTTCAAGTTCTTGCCCGTGAGCATCGAAATCCAAATGGCTGTGGGTCTGGACGAGCGCGCCGAAGCGGGCCTCTCGCAAGATAACGGCGCCATCATCGACGGCCAATTCACGACCGTCGACGACGAATCGAGCGCTGTCGACCAGTCAACCGGAGAGATTACCGACCAACGTGCGCAGCAGGCCGAGAACACACTACCGGCGTATGACGATTTGCTTGCGCAGATTCAGAAGGCCAATGACGTGGAGCTTGCCGCGCTCGCGCTCGATAGCGGCCGCGATCTTCCAAGGATCAATACGTGAAGCTCGAGCAGGCATTCCAAGACCGGAAAGAAGCTTTGCTCGGAGCCTAAGCGATGAAACCCATTCTCTTCTACGACACCGAGACGAACGGCTTGCCCTTGTGGCGCGAGCCGTCCAACCATCCGGGCCAGCCGCATATCACGCAACTCGCGGCCGAGCTGTGCGACGCGGATAGCGGCCGCACGCTGGCATTCATGGACGTTCTGATCGAGCCGGAAGGCTGGACGATCCCGGCCGAACTCGAGAAGCTAACCGGCATCACGAACGAGCTCGCGCAGCGCTTCGGCCACCCGATCTCGAGCGCGCTCAATACCTTCATTCTCATGTGGAGCGCGGCCGAGTTGCGCGTTGCGCATAACGAGTCGTTCGATCAGCGTCTCGTGCGTATCGAAGCATCTCGATTGTTCGGCGGCGATCACGGATTCCACGAAGACTGGAAAGCGGGAGAAGTGTTTTGCACGCAAGCGAACAGCATCGGCATCCTCAACCTTGCGCCGACGCCCAAGATGATCGCCGCCGGGTTCAACAAGCCCAAGTCGCCAAATCTCGGCGAGGCCTACGAGTTCTTCACTGGCACGAAGCTCGAGGGCGCGCACAACGCAGCGGTCGATTTAGCAGCTTGCAAAGCGGTCTACTTCGGCATTTTGGCTCATCGCGCGAAGGTGGCCGCGTGACCATTGACTGCCCCCTGCGCCAAGCGCTCGCACGCATCGCGCCGCATCTTGAAACGCTCGACCCGATTGACCGCGAATCACTGCGCCCGGCGATACGCGCGATCGAGAACGACGTAGAAGTCATCCACGTGCCCGACCGCCTCGTCGCGCGTATTCGCGATATCGACGGCCGGTTGCCGAAGTAAGTGCCGCCCCTCCCTAGGAGAACCCGCATGTATGTCCAGATCGAAAAAGCGATGGCGAAAATCACTTCGGTGACGCCCATCATGGAGAAGCATGGCAAGAAAAAGAAGCGCCCGGCGCACTCGATCATCTTCGAGTTCGCGATGTCGAATACCGTCCTCGATCGCATGGTCGAGGGCCTGCGCGACTCGTTCTATCGCAAGCCCACATCGGCCAGCGTGAACAAGGCGGGGCAGACCGAGATCGATACGTCGAGCGTGACCGACGGCATCTCGCAATTGCGGTTCTCATGGTGGCAGCAATGGATCGACGTGCCGGGCGAACTCACCGGCTGGGTGCTCACGCTGCATACCGGCAACACGGAGCGGTCGCACATTGTGCTTGACGATGCCAAGGTCAGCGCGTTCCAGGTGCTTCCCAAGGACCTCGCGATCGTGCTCGTCAAATGCAAGGCGATCGTCCACCCGACGGCGCACGAGAAGGGAAAGATCGACGAGCTGCTGCAAACAGACGTGCCGGTTTCGATCCAGCCGCCCGACACGGGCGATCAACAGAACTTGCCGGGTATGTCGCAGCAGTCGGGCGGCGATGCCGAGGGCGATAGCCAATCCACCGATGGTGACGAGGGCGACGAACGCGAGCAAAGCGGCAACGAGCCGCGAGAAGACCCGTTCGCAGGCAGCGATCTAGCGCGCGGGAAGGTCAATAGCGACGCCAAGGTAAGCACGAAGAAATCGCGCGGCTTGCCGCCCGAGGCCGCTTGGCCGTTCCCGAATGCACAGCCCGGCTCACCCGCCGATGAATACAACAAGCGCATCGCCCAAGAGCAAAGCAATCCCGACGGCGATCCCATCGAAGGCGAACCGGAAGAAGCGTAACCACCTCTCAGCCGCGCGTCGTTGGCCCTCGGATTAGGCGCGCGGTCCTTGATGGCCGGTCAGCACGACGGCCAGCTTTTTGGAGATTCTCATGGCGACTGCTGCCAACCTTTTTCCGAGCGCCGATCCAGGGGCGCCCGATCTGGACGACGATCAACCCAGCCAGCAGAAAAGCGCGGGCGGATTTCCGTCAGCGCCCCCGGCGTCAGCGTTCGGCAAGGTCAGCGTCGTCAATGAGTTGCGAGAGGTCGGCGCGGAACTCGGCGCGACCGGAACGAAGGTCGACCGAGCTATTGCATTTCTTCGCCAAAACGGCCCATCGGACGCGGCACGCGTCGCGGAAATGCTTGGTATCAGGCGCGACCACGTCAGCACGTACCTGAAAACGGCGCTGAAAGATGGCCGCATCGTGCGCGATGGCACGATGCTCAAGGCGGGAGAAAGCAGGCAACCCGCGCCGGCCGAGCCGTCTACCGAAAAGCCAATCGAACAGCCGAAGCGCGTGCCGAGGCCGCCGAAGATCGCGGGCAATGACGCGACTGTGTCGGCTTCGCTATGTGTCGGAGCGCTGCAAATCATCCAATGGGCCGCGGGAAATCTGACCATCCGCGCCAACGACAACGTCGTGGATCTGAGCGATGCGCAAGTGCTCGCGCTCCACGCATTTCTTGAACTGGCGCGATAGCGATGCCCTGCACGCCCTTTCGCACGCGCGACGGCATCACGGGAATCGTATGCACGAGCAAGCGCCGCGCGCCGCGGTGCTCGGTACCCGGCTGCAACGCGCCGAGCGGCTTTCAATGCGATCACCGCGTGAAGGGCGGCAAGACCTGCGATCGGCACCTGTGCGCGGCGCACGCGCATCAGATCGGAGGCGACGTGCATTTCTGTCCGACGCACCTCGCAGAAACCGGCGGTGAGCGGCAGCGCGACTTTTTCAAATGAGGATAGAGATGAGCCAGTACCGTAAGAAGCCGGTTGTCATCGAGGCCACGCAATGGCGGCAGCATGGCGATCATCCGGCCGTGCGTCCCGCGACCTTAGAGCAAGCCGCAGGCATTACGCCGGGAGTTCCATGGCAGCTCTGTGGCTGGGTCAAAACGCTCGAAGGCGGCCACGTGGTGAATCCCGGGGATTGGATCATCACTGGCATTAAAGGCGAGCACTACCCCTGCAAGCCCGATATCTTCGCAGCGACATATGAGCCTGCCGACGGCGCGCAGGACGTTGCACGATCGACCGACCCACAGGATTGCGATGCAGTTTGCCCTCGTTGTGAGGGATCGGGCGAAGAGATAACGCAAAGCGACAGCGGCCCGGACTCGCGTGACGTGACGATTAATTGTCAGCACTGCGACGGGAGCAGATCGCTCACAAAAGGGACACTGGTATGGAATTTGGTGCCCGTCTTTGCGCCGACGCACATCCGTGCTATCGCTAAGAAGGAGGGGTCCTCGTCATGATGCCCATCAAATACCCGCACGCGTCGATTGATCACGTGCTCGAGCATATGGAGCCCGACCGGCTCTATACGTCCCCCGACCTCGCAGCTGCGTTCAAAGTGCCGAAGCAATACATGCAGGACCTCCTATGCCGCCTGCGCAAAGCTGGTCAGATCGAGCGCATCCGGCAGGAAGATCGCACGTACTGCTGGGCTCGAATCATCCGCCGCGCGCCGGTCAAACTGACGACGAGCGTCGCCGGCCCGGCATACCCGCCCGACCTGCGCTCGACAATGCTCGGCTATGACGCGCTGATTCGCACGCGCGTCGAGCTCGCGATGATGGGGAGGGGGCGATGAAGGAGCGGCCTATCCCTTTCAATGTCGAAATGGCGCTCGCCGTCGTAGAAGGCCGTAAGACGCAGACGCGGCGCGTCGTGCGAGGAACGGCGCTCGAATGGCTCCAGCCCGGAGTGTTCACGCCTGAGTTTGTGGCAAAGCCTGAGAACGGTCTGAGCCCATATGGCTACGCCGGCGATCGCCTTTGGGGTCGAGAGCCGTGGCGCGTCTCGCAAAAGTGGAACGGCACCGCGCCGCGTGATCTGCCCGTGCGCACGATGACGGTCATGTATGAGGCCGGCGGCCATGCCTGCAACGACGATAACGATTGGGCGGTGTTCGATGACATCTCGGTCGATGCGCCATGGATCGGCAAATATCGGCCCGCGATGTTCATGCCGCGCTGGGCCTCGCGCATCACGCTCGAAGTGACTGGCGTGCGCATCGAGCGGTTGCAGGCAATCGATTGGGAAGATGCGATCGCCGAGGGCATTCGTGATCCGCGCCGCGCCGCGTGGCGAGTCGATCCGGTCGAGGGTTGCGTCGCGAAGTACCGCGAGCTTTGGGACAGCCTGAACGCCGCGCGCGGCCACGGCTGGGACGCTAATCCGTTCGTATGGGTAGTTGAATTCAAAAGGATCAAGCAATGACCGAGCGCGCCCTAAGCCTGAAGGAAGCGGCCGCCCTACTAGGCGTGTCCTATTCCACCATCTACGCACACAAGGAAGAAATGGGCTTCTTCCGGGTCGGGTCGCAATGGCGGATCTGGCTGGAAAAGCTCAAATCGGCGACAGAGTACAATTCCGACCGACCGGCGCGGACGGAACAGGAGGGCAACAAATGTCAATCCGTAAGCGTAAAGGCTCGGACATCTGGCATGTCGACATCCGCGCGCCAGGTGGAGGCCGAGTTAGACAGACTACTGGGACGACCAACCGAAAGGAGGCTCAGGAGTATCACGACAAGCTGAAACACGACTTGTGGCGCGTCTCGAAAATGGGCGAAAAGCCCAAGCGAACGTTCGGCGAGGCGGTAGTACGGTTCATGAATGAGAAGGCGGAACAGCCTGATTTCAGGAACAAGAGGTTACATATGCGGCATTTCAGAGAGAAATTTTCGGGCCGCGATCTAGCCTCGATAACACGCGATGAAATCTACGAAGCACTGCCGCAAGTGAACCAACGCAAGAAACGCGAAGTCTCGCCAGTCAGCCGGGCCACGAAGAATCTCTACCTGAGCACAATCCGGTCGATGTTCAACATGGCCGCCGACGAGTGGGGGTGGATCGCCAGCGCGCCGAAGCTGCCCAATCTGGCCGTCGACAATAAGCGCATCAGGTGGATCACCCGGGAGGAAGCGCAGCGGCTTTTACAGGCAATCCACTCGCCGTGGATGCGCGACGTAACGACGCTGGCCTTTGCGACTGGGCTGCGGCAATCCAACCTGCTCGACCTCGAATGGTCACAGGTTGACCTCATCAAGCGCCGCGCATGGATTCACCCGGACCAGGCGAAGGCGCGCAAATCGATCGGTATTCCACTGAACGACGAGGCGGTCGAGGTTATCCGTAGGCAGATCGGCAAGCATCAAACGCGGGTCTTCTCGCGCCGAGGCAAGCCGATCATTAGATGGGATTTGGCACAGTGGAATCGCGCCGTCGCGCGGGCCGAACTCGAGCACTTCCGATTTCACGACGTGCGGCATACCTGGGCGAGCTGGCATGTGCAAAGCGGCACGCCGCTAAATCGTTTGATGGAGCTAGGCGGTTGGTCAAAGTATGAGCACGTTTTGCGGTACGCGCACCTGGCGCCGGACCATCTGGCAGAGCACGCCGCGACGGTCACAATTTGGGCACAGAACCCGAAGGAGGTGAATGAAGAAAGTCCGCAAAGCCTTGTCGCATAAGGCCTCGCGGGAAGCACAGGAAAGTAGGTGTTCAGCTAGCCTATCGCCCCACAAGAGCTAGGCATATCAGCTAACACAATGATTTTTAAACACAAACCCCGCGCCGGTCAGCAAACGGGATTTGACCGACTTTCAGATTTTTAGGGCCTTTCGGGACCGTATTGTATCGGTGCGGTCACGTTTTGGTCACATGCCACACAGGACCATACCAAATGAAGAAGACCACCCTCACCCTCGTTCTCATTCTCACCACCGCGGCCTTATCGGCCTGCGGGGGTGGCGGCAGCGACGGCAGCGGCCAAGAAGTCGTCCCGAAGGCCGTCTACCCTATCCCGCTGCGGCCATGCGAGACGACCGGGCCGACGGCGCCTACGTGTGCCGCCAGCCAATCGGCCGGCACGCACTAACGGGGCGCGCTAGCCCCGATTATCGGTAGGTAGTAACGGGTTCGCCTGCATCTTCCCGCGGAAGTAGCTGGCGATCCCGAGCACCGGCGCCATGGTAGCCATCACGGCCGCCTCGGCGCCGAGCATCCCCGGCAACTGGCCGAGTACTCCGGGATTGACGCGAAAGAACATCACGCCGAGATATGCGATCGCGACAGTGACACCGGATGCCAACCCGAGTAACCCGAAGCAGAAGCCGACGAACGGACGCCAGCTATACGTCGGCCAGTGATCCGCCTTCGCCTCGGTCTGCATCGTTTGATTGATGGCTGCGGTATTCGCCGTGTCGGCCGCCAATTCGGCTTTCTCGACGTCGGCCGCGATCTCGGCGAGGTGCGCCTGCTGCTCGAGCACGGCCTTTTGGAACTGCATGGCCAGATTCGGATCGGCCTGGATCGCTGCGAGTGCGGCATCCGGCGCTGACTGTCCGGTGACGGTCTGAGCGATGCCCACGACGTGTTGCGCGACCGCCTCGGCCTTGGATCCACCGAAGAGGCCCGCGATCATGGGCGCGAATTGGGCGAGCGCCATAGCGATAGGGATAAGCGGCATGTCAGTTTGCTCCTCGTTTCAGGTTGTCGGCGATGCGATTGGTCCAGCCCTTGCCGAACGTCGACCACGTTTTCAGCGACGTGTAGTAGCGCAGGCGCAGCGAGTTCCAGCGCAAGATGAACTTGAGCGGATCGGTTGCGCGCACGGCGAAAATCGTCGCGGGCCCGAGCAGCCCGTCGACGGGCGTGGCCGCCGCGCCCTGCATCCAGATCACGGGGTGGCCGCCGTTGTAGTTCGCATCGAAGATTTGGAACCCCACGCGCGGGTCGAACTCGTCGAGATGCAACGGATCCCAATAGAGTTTTTTGGCAATCGCCTTGGCGGTGTCGCGGGGCAGATCTCGCATCGGCCCGGCATAGCCCTGCGCACGCGCGACGCGCTCGGTAACACCCCAGCAGGTCGCGCCGCCGGGGTCCTTCGGGTTATCTACAAAGCCGCCCTCGTTGCCGATGAGCGCATCGAAAGCGTCGTCGAAGCTAGTCATTGCGGGCCTCGCTGAAAAACTTGCGCCATCCCCATACGAGCTGCGACAGGATGAGGATGACCGTGAGCAGCGTCACGATATGCGCCGAATTGGGATCGATGAGCCAGAGCCACCACGAGCTTGTTACGCCGACCGCACTCGCTGTGCCGTTCGTGGCCGCCGCGACCATTTCTTTATGCATATTTTCCCCGTTAGGTTGACGGATAAACCGTCAGGTGATTAGCGGTGCCGTTCGGCGGGACCAGGCTCGCACTTCCGGTCCCGACCCAAGTGCTTAGATTTGATTTTGTGAGCACGACGCTAAGGCCCGCGGTCACATTCACCACTTTGATATTTCCTGTCCAGTTCGGATAGACGCCGCCAGGCGGAATGAGAAAACTGAGCGTGATCGAACCGGACTGATCGGTTATCACCGAAAGCGTGCCGCCAAAGAATTTAGATCCGGTCGGAAATGGAGCCGAACTGGTGCCGCCGCCCCCATTTCCGGTGACATTTCCGTCGAAATGGCCGGACTGGCCGAGTAGGTCGCTAAAACTGACAGGCAGTGCGCTTTTGAATGCCAGCGCGATCACCCAAGGGTGATTTATCGACAGCGGCAATGTAAGGCCGAGTTCGGTCGCGACATCGGACATGGAAAACGGGAACGAGGCTGGAAGCGTCACGGCGTTTCTCCGTGCTCTTCAAGCAAGCGCAATACGCACGGGATAAGCTCGAGCACCGTGACGAGTGCGGCGTGGCCATATGCGACCGAGAGCATGCCTTCCGCATCCTCATGCACCGCCTCTGGGAACACCTCGCGCAGCGACGCCGCGCCGACGCCCGCGCTCCTGATCCGGTCTTTCTTCCATGAAAAGGTGCCATGCAGCACGCCGGCCATGCGCTCCAGAAAGTCGCGCGCCATCGGGCGCCAATCTTCCTTAAGACGCTCGTCAGAACTGCCCGTGATATTTGACCCGCTGACAACGCCGTTTGCCACGACGTTGCCCGTGTTGTCGATAGACAGCGTAACCAGCGAACCCGCTGAATTGAGAAACTGGATCGTCGCGTTTCCCGAGTTCGATCGCATGGACGGTGAATAGCCGTTCGCATTCAAAATGAGGCTAGGGCTTGTCGATCCGGTGGAATTCAACGAGGCGTTTCCGTCAAGCGACAGCGATCCCAGGTCAGATATCGTCGCGAACGTATTGCCGGCATTAGCCCCCGTCGCTATCTGAAACGGCAGTTTCCAGCCGGTGCCATCCCCGAACTTGATGGGGGCTGTGTTGCCGCCAGAAATGGTGCTAAGCGTCAAGCCGGATGACGTTGAAATTTCCAGTGACGGAAAGGTCGCACTTCCGGCGCTCCCTCCGAGTAACGTCAGCCCGGCACTTTGCACTTGGGAAACCGTCGCATACTCGGTGGGATATTGAGCATTCGCTACATTCGTATGCCGGAAGCCGCCCATCGGCAGATTCGCCGTTGCCGTTTGCTGGCCGTCCTTCGTAATGCAGTTCGACAGGCCCGACGCAATATCGGCATCCTGGCCTTGCATGCGCGATGAGCTAATATCTAAACCCTGGGCAGCGTCGTTCTGCCAGTTGTAGATCAAGTTGAACTGCCCCGAACCGTTAAACGGCATGGTGACCCCCTATGCAAAATTCCATCACTGCCCTCGCACCGATCATGTGTGTGGCCATTTACGTGATCCTCAAATCAGGGGTTTCCGCTTGGCGTTCGCTGCGCCGAGTTCAAGAGAAGCGAGCCGAGCGCGCTCTGCGCCGGCGCACCGCCGGGCTGTTGGACGGCCGTATCCGATAGACGTGCGGCTAGGGCTCGATTCACGAACATGCGGTTTTGTGCGTTGTCGACTAGGCCCCCCACATACGGAATCTTCTTCACCCCCGCGCCTACGAGCGACGCGATCGCCGAGGCGGTGTTCGACGTATTGACGGGCGCCGCAGACGGGAAGGCATTCATATACGCGCCGACGCGCCCGATCGCGTTCAGTTGAGCGAGTTCGTCGGGCGTATAGAAGGCCGCGAGCTTAGTCGGGCCGAAAGCCTGCATCTGCTGCATATAAGGCGACGGATTAAACCGCGCATCGCCCGCAGGATTGGCGCCGAAGCCCTTCGCGGCGAGTTGCGCGCCGATCTGGCTGCGCATCTCCTGGAAGGCATCCGGCGCGTGTTGCTGGAGCAATTGCGCCATCGCCGAGACGTCGTCCGTCTTGCCGCCAACGACGAAGCGCTTCACGAAGTCATCAGGCGCGACGGTGTCGGCGGATGCGGCTTGCAGCGCCGGGATCTGATCCTGTAGGGCGAAGCGCTGCGCAGCGAGCGCGCGGGCCGGTGCAAATACTCCGCCCTGGTCGTCGGCCGAAAGAATCGCGTTCTTCACGCTATTGCGGAGTTGCCCGAGCGCTGTATTAGTCGCCGGATCATTGCTCTGATTGGCGTTGATGACTTTGAGCAGGTTTTCGGCATTCTCGATCGAGAAAGTCTTCTGCTGCGTGCCCCCCATGAGCCCGAGCTGATTGAAATTGTTGCGCACGCCACTCGGCACCTTGTCGCCGAAATCGTTCAAGACCTGCGCGTAATCCTGGGCGACACCTTGCAGCGGGACGTCGAGATTCTTGCCGCTCGAGGCGCGCGCGGCCGCATAGGCGTCGCTGACCTGCTGCCCCATCTGATTATCGATCGACTGGAGTGCCCCCTTAATCGCGCCGCCCGCCTGATAGGCATCCGCAGGTGTGCCGGTAAGTCCCATCAGCGCCTGTTGCAATTGCGCATTTTGCTGATTGAATCGATTTGCGATCGGCGCGCCCGTCGGAGCGCCGCGAATGTTCATTTCCTGGGCGTACTGAATCGGATCGCGTGTGATCTGTCCGAGCGTCGGCTGCATGCCGAGCGTTTGAAAGTCCTGCGCCCGCATCACGGCCGCCGGATCTACCTGCGGGTTTTCCTGAATCGCTTGCGCAATGCGCTGCTGGAGCGGCTGAAACGTGCCGAACTGGCTCGATGCGGTGGGCATCGGCTGGGCGGCAGCGGGCTGCGTCGGCGCTGGAACATTCGGCGCCCCAGGCGCGGCCGCCTGCACTCCATCGCTCGGCGCAGGCGCTCCAAGCGCGGGGCCTACTGGAACAGGCTCGGGCTGCTGCATCGGTGCGTAGGCCTGACGCGCCTGCGGGCCGAGGTCATTGAGCATTCGCTCGACGGCGCTGTCCGCGCGCGAAGCTGCGGCCGCCGGCGGGATCGAAGGCGCCGGCATCATGCGATTCGCCGCGGCGCGCACGCCGGCCGACGCAAGCGAGCCGGCGCCGACACCAGCCGCGCCCCCAAGAAGTGCCGCGCCGATCTGATAGCCGGGCCCGAGGCCGAGTTCGCGCGCCGTGCCGCTCCCGGCCCCCGCACCCGCCGCGCCCGCGATTTGGGCGCCGGGCACCGCTTGCATACCCGCGCCGACGGCTTGAGCAACGGGCGACGCGGCGCCGAGCAAAAGCTTTCCGATGCCGACCGACGGCGAGACGCCGGCCATGGCGCTAGCGGCATCCTGCACGACGCGCTCGGTTGCGTTCTTCGGCACCGGAAGGCCCGCATCCGTCTCGATGTTTTGCACGGACTGCGAGACGGGCGCGAGCTGCGGAATTTGCGTGCCGGCGAGATCGTTGATTCCACGAATGCCGAAATTGACGCCCGCATTGAGCGCGTCGCCGACCATGGAGGGAAGCGCCATAATCCCGGTCACGCCCGCACGCGCGGTCAACCCGACTTGGCGGCCAACCTGGCTCGCCGCCGAGGGCGCAGCAGAAGGCGCAGGAGCGGCCGGCGCGGGCGTGGCCGATGCATCGGCAATGAACTGGGCTGCGAGCCCCGTGGGCGCCGCTGCGGGCGCGCTTGATGCGGCCGCCGGAGCGGCTCCGGCATCGGCAAGAAACTGAGCCGCGAGATCGGTCATTTGAATACCCCGAGCTGCTGGAGCGCCTGGATCTTTTGCGGGATCGTAGGATCCTGCTGGATCAGCGTCTTCGCGAATGCCTGCCGTGCGGACGGGTCCTTAATGTTCGCGTACTGGAAGATGCGCGGATCGGCGCTTTGATCGAACGCGAGTTCCTTGTTCGTATAGCCTGCCGAATCGTTCGCATTACGCAGCGGCGCGAGCAAGCGGGCCTTGGCCTGCGTCATTTGCTGGGCGCCCACGAGGTTGTCGACCGCCTCGTTGATTGCCCCCAGGTTCATATGGGCGCTCGGATAAGCCGATTGCAGAATGGCGCGCGCCGCGTCGGTGCCCATTCCGTTCGCGCTCAAGCCCGCCGTGATCTGGCCGCTGTACTTGTTGAGCAAGTCGTTGGCCGTCACCATGTCGGTGGCTTTCTCGCTGCCCGCGAGGGAGAGCAGGCCATTGATGTAGTTCAGGCGATCGGATTGCGGCCCGACAGCGGCGTTGCTCGCGAGCGTCTTGATGTTTTGAAGATATGAGATCGTGTTTTGCGCTTTGCTATTTGCGGTTTCAAGCGCCGTCCATTTTTGCGAAAGCTCGTTCGACTGATTCGTCGCATCGGCCGTGGCCTTCGCGCCCGCGCCGAGCGGCGCCGATGCGTAGATGGGACCACCGGGGGCGCCCCCAAATCCCGAACCTCCGGCGCGGCCGAGGATATCGCCGACATACGACGCGACAGTCTTGCCACTCGCATCGGCTGTGTTCTTGATGAACGGCGTGGGACTGCCAGCGGGCGCGACGTTACCCTCGCCAGAGAAATAGGCCGTTGCGATGCGACCGAGATCGCCGCCGTACTTCTGGTCATAGGACGCGAGAACGCGCTGCGCGACGGCGCTCCGATCGGCCGGGTTCCCCCACGATTCGCCAGGCTGCGCAAATCGATTAAAAGTCGCCTGCTGGATCTGATACGGGTTGTCAGGCGCCGTCTTGCCGCCGCTCGATTCCTGCTGGGCGAAGATGCCGGGAAGCGTTGGCGCGGCCGCCGGCGTGCTGCCTTGATTCGCGGCAGCAGTCCGATTCGTAACCGGTACCGGGTTTCCGGCCGCATCGACGCCGGCATAGGGCAATTGGCTACCCTCGCCCGCCGTCTTGGCTGCTGCCATCGTTGAAGCGACGCCAGCGGCGCCTTGCAACGGTTGCACGGCCGCAACGTTGCCGGACGCATCGAAGAGTGGCGTGGCGCCGTCAGGTACCGCAGGATTGAACGCCGTGGGCTGCATCGTCTGCGGATCGCGAAAGATCCCGGTGCCGGTAATCGGTGCAACGAAGTTATTCTTGAAGAGCGCGCCTGCATTGGCAGTGCGCGGATCGACGCCCGCCGCCCATGCCATCCGGGTCGCGTCAGTGGGCGCCGTGCGCGCCTCGAGCAGTTTTCCGTATTCCTGCGGGCCAAGCATCGCATAGAGGAGCATGGAATCCTGCGGCGTATAGCCGGGCAGCGTCATCGGACCAGCGCCCGATCCCGCAGCCTGGGGCGTCTGCGCCACCATCGCTTGCCCAAGTTGAACAGGCGTCGGCTGGCCGATCCCCATCCCCGCGCTGGGCCCTTGCAGCGTCGCTGTGTCGGCGCCCGCGGGCTGCGGCATGGAGAACGTGCCGCCCGAATCGCCGGTTGGGGACGATGCTGCGCCCGGCTGCGGCGAACCGCCGAAGGCGCCCCTATACATACCGCTCATGAGCTGGGCTTGCTGTCCGAGCGAGCCCATCATCAGCTTGTTGCCGAGGTAAGCATTGAGCAGCTTGGAGACGCCTTCGAGCGGACTGATTTGATAGCCCATGCCACCCACCTGGCGGTTGCTCGTATCGAGCGGCTGCAAGCCCTGACCGAGCATCGCCTGCCCGATGGCTTGCTGCTGCTGCAACTGCATGAGGCTTTGCTGCTGATCGGGATCGAGCGTCGCGAGCAGCGGATTGGCGAGGACGTTTAAGCCCATGGCGGGACCGGCCATATCAATACCCTCCCATCGCGCCCGCAGCATTGGCGAGCATCATTCGGCCGATCATTTGCTGATTGATCGTCGGCGCCGGGGTGGACGGAAGAAGCACGGCCTGCGGATTAGCATAGCCCTGCATACCGTTAGGTTGGTTCGACGACTGCTGTGCGCGCTGCTGCGCTTGCTGGCTCTGCTGCTGCAAGAGTTGCGAGCCCATGCGCAGCCACGGCGACATATCACTCGTCGGCATCGTGAACGGATAAGCCATCGAAGAGCCGCCGAACGATGCGGCATACGGGCTGGCGCTAGCCATCTCGGGCGCCGCGGTACCCGTCAAGGTGCTACCGCCCATGCCGGAGCCAAGGCCGAAGAGCGGCCCGCTTCCCTGAATGCTGCTCGGGCCGAGCGCATCGGTGCCCGAATTTCCGAACACGTTCGCAAAGCCCGAGGATCCCCCCGTGCCGCCCAATGCGCCCGATGCGTAGCCGCCCGCGATCATGGGCGCGACGACGTCGGCGACAGAATTTACGCGGTGGAAGGCGTCCAAGGCACCCGTGCTATTCGGGTTATCCTTGTACATATCGCCCCATGCGCTCGACGTGAAATTCCCCGTAGGGCTCAGGAGCGCACCGCCCGGATGATTGTTGAAGAGGCCACCGAAGAACGGGTCATAGCCGGGCACGCCGAGAGCCGCCCCGGCCGCCTGCAACGGGTGGTGGCCGATCTCTTGGGCGGTCGCGCTAACGAAATCGCCGATATCACCCAGCATGGCGAGCCTCCGCGAGTTTGGTGTAATCGACCATGTCGAAGCCGCTCGGGTGGATTGCGACCGCATCCGGGCGCACCATGCGCGCCTCGTCCGCCATTACGCCGATATGGCGCACGTGCGGCGCATCCCAGTGATACCGGAATCGATAGAGCGGCAAGCCGTCGGCCGTCGATGCCCCGACCGCTTCGATATCCGTCTTCGTGCGCCGATCTGACATCGCATAGGCGAGCATGCCGGCGCTCCGAGACCGAACAGGCCGCCCATCATCGAATTGGATGCACCCGTGCGCGCGTTGTACTGATCGAGCTGCCCCTGGTACTGATTCTGGAACGCTTGGGCAATGTTCGCGGGTTGCGCGGCCGATTGGGCGGTGCCGGTATTGCCGGGCACGAGTGCCGCCAGCGAGCCGAGTTGCGAATATGGCAACTGAGCGAGCGATGCCTGTTGGCCGTATGTCGCGCCTTGCTGTCCCAGGATGTTCGCTTTCTCGCCGGCCGTCGACAACTCGTTGTTGAGCATCTGAGAGCCGATCTGCTGCCCGGTGAGCACCGATTGATTCGCTGCGTCGCTATAGGCCTGATTCTTCGACAAGTTGAAGTTCTTCATCGCGTTGTCGTAGGCTTGCGACCCGGACGTGAGGCCCTGGTTCGCGAGCTGCGATTCGAGGCTCGTCTGTTCCTGCGAGAAGCGCGGGTCGAGGTACTGCGTCTGCGCCGCATACGCTGCGTTCTGGCCGTTCTGGCCAGCGGTTTGCGCGGCATTCGGGTCGATCGAGGCATTCACACCCGCCAACTGATTGTTGACTCCGCCCAGGCCGAATAGCGAATTGTTGACATAGCCCGTGGCCTGACCAGCGCTCCCCATCGACTGATTGATGAGATTTTGCAGGCCGCCGCTTGCATTGATCGACGTTTGATAGATGGCGCGCCCGTCGACGGGTCGTGCCGACCACTTGCGAGTTTTGGCGAGCCGAACGGATTCGAATAATTATTGAGGTTCAGCGTCTTGTTATAGGCCGCCGTGTTCTCGTTCGTTTGCGTAGTCGCGCCCGCGACTGTATAGGGATCGGGCGGGCTCGGCGCGCCGCCCCCTCCCTTGCCGCCCTCGAGCGTGGCGGTCGATTTTTGCCGAACGCCTTACGAAAGGCGAGCGCCGGCAGATCAGGCAGGTCGAGCAAGTGCCGCATGGTGTTTATCCTTCAAGGAATCGGCACTCGCTTGCGAGCATGCCGTAGACGATCATGTCGGTTCCATCAGTGCAGCCCTGACGCAGCAGCCCTTCGCGTTTGAACCCGAGGTGTTCGTCGAAGCGTTGCGCCTCGAGGTTATCGGTGCGCACGAGCCCGTTACGCGGCGGCAACGCATTTGCACGAACGGATAGCGAAAGCATGCGGAGAGATAGGCCCGCGTCATCCAGCGACGAGTGCCGTCGGATGCGACGTGCATCAGCAGGGAGCCGCCCGGGCCTGTATAGAGCTGATAAACCACGCCAGCGACGAGCTCGCCGTCGCACTCGAGGCCGATCGCGACCGAGGCGCGATACTCATCCTCGCCAGTCAGAGCGGCGACGAATCGGGCGACGCGTTCGGGTTCGTTCCACACTATGCGCTTCATCAGGGTGTCCCTGGTGCGCACTGCGGATCGCACGTGAAAAGGCGCGCGTTAAGCTGTGCGCACCTTTACAGCGGCCCAGCCGGGCCGACGTGCATGGAGATGGTCAGGAGCGATTCTAGGCAGCGGGAAAATCAGAGGGAAGGCGTGCGTTTCGGCTCGAACATGAAGTCGACCGATTGGATGGAGTACTGCATGCCCTTCGTTTGCGTGCGCATCCGATACGTTGCCGCATACCCGATACCGTCAATACTTTCCCAGTCGGTCTGAACGGTTTGACTACCGCCCCACGGAACGGCATCCCAGGGAGTCGTATCCCACGGCGTGACATTTCCGCTCGTGAACGATGGCGACGAACTCGGCACCACATTGCTGAAGTCGACCGACAGATCGATGAGAGGTGAGAACTGCGCGTTCGTCAAGAAGACGGGGCGCATCATCTTGAAATACTTCCTCCTGACCGCGCATGCCGAAATAGTTGAAGGCCGCTTGATATCGGCATTGATTGCGAGGCCGCCATCGTCGTTGCCGACGTCCGCTTGCGCGACGAAGTTCAAGCCGCCCATCCACAGGGCGTTATTGAAGTACGCGAAACAAAAGGCATTCCAGCCGGTTAAAGCGGCACCATGCCTTCGTGATCGTATTCATCACGTACTGGTGAGAGGTGCCATCCTCTGCTCCGGCACGTTCACGATGAGCTTATTGCCGTCCGGGTAGAGCACGACTTGCCACCCGAAATTGCTCCCGTATGCCTGCACGTCGGCATTGACCGAGGGACTGATCTTCTCCGTGAGGGTGATCCCGCGCTCCGATCGATCCGTCAGGAGCGCTTTGCTAAATGGCGTCAGGCCGTCTGCGCCGATGAAATAGAGATCGGAGCCGACCTTCTCGAAGAAGCGGGCGCCCTGTTGGCGCGCCGATGCGAAAGCGTCCGGCGATCGAGAAGCTCGAGCTCTGCGACGGGTCCGAGCCCTGATATGCCACCGCCTCACCGGTCGAAGTGACGAAGATGATGTACGGATTCAGGCCCGCGGTGTTGTCGAGGTTCCACGTACACGAGCCATCAGATAGCCGCCGAGCATCGTTTGCGCGCCGATATCGAAGAGCACGGCCGCCCCGCCGACCTGGCCGACAGGCAGATACCACGACTGCATCGTATT